>NZ_OZ244942.1:0-2892500 GCF_965222285.1 Tepidicaulis sp.
GTCGAGCAGGTGGAAAGCGATGCCACGGAAATCGATCTGAAGGGCGCGCAGCGGCGCAACCCGGCAGCTCAGGTCGGCGATCTCATCGAAGATGAATTGCCTCCTGTCGATTTCGGCCGCATCGCCGCGCAGACCGCCAAACAGGTGATCGTGCAGAAAGTGCGCGATGCTGAGCGCGAGCGCCAATATGAAGAATATAAAGACCGCGTGGGTGAAGTGGTGCACGGTCAGGTCAAGCGTGTGGAATATGGCAATGTGATCGTCGATCTCGGCCGCGGTGAGGCGATCGTGCGGCGCGATGAAATGCTGCCGCGTGAAACCTTCCGCACCGGCGACCGCATCCGCGCCTATATTTACGATGTGCGCCGCGAACAGCGCGGGCCGCAGATTTTCCTCTCCCGCTCCCATCCCCAGTTCATGGCGAAGCTGTTCGGACAGGAAGTGCCGGAAATTTACGACGGCATCATCGAAGTGCGCTCCGTTGCCCGCGATCCGGGCTCGCGCGCCAAGATCGCCGTTCTCTCGAACGACAATTCCATCGACCCGGTGGGCGCCTGTGTGGGTATGCGCGGCAGCCGCGTCCAGGCGGTGGTGAACGAGCTGCAGGGCGAGAAGATCGACATCATTCAATGGTCGCCCGATCATGCGACCTTCATCGTGAACGCGCTTGCCCCGGCCGAAGTCGTCAAGGTCGTGCTCGATGAAGACGCCCAGCGTATTGAAGTTGTGGTTCCCGATGACCAATTGTCTTTGGCGATCGGCCGGCGCGGGCAGAACGTGCGCCTTGCCTCGCAGCTGACGGGCTGGGACATCGACATTCTTACCGAAGCCGAGGAATCGGAGCGCCGCCAGGCTGAATTCGCGCAGCGCTCGGCGACTTTCATGGAAGCGCTGGATGTGGATGAGGTGATCGCCCAGCTTCTCGCCTCCGAAGGCTTTGCGAGCGTGGAAGAAGTGGCCTATGTGCCGCTTGAGGAAATTGCCGATATCGAAGGCTTCGATGAAGAAACCGCGCAGGAAATCCAGAACCGCGCGCTCGATGCCATCGACAAGCAGAACGAGGAATATGACAACCGGCGCAAGGAGCTGGGTGTCGAGGACAATCTTTCCGAAGTGCCGGGCGTGACGCCCGCCATGCTCGTGACATTCGGCGAGAACGACGTGAAGTCGATGGAAGACCTTGCCGGCTGCGCCACGGACGATCTGACCGGCTGGTTCGAGAATGTCGGCGGCGAGCGCAAGCGCATGGAAGGCATTCTCGACGGGTACGATGTAACCAGCGAGGAAGCGGAAAACATGATCATGGAAGCGCGCGTGCGCGCTGGCTGGATCACGCAGGAAGAACTGGACGCCATGCGCGCCGGCCCCGCTGAAGATGAGGCGGAAGAAGGCGAAGAAGGCGGCGAAGAGGAGGCCGGGGCGGACGCTTGAGGCTTCGCCTTGAGCCCTCGTCTTGAGCCCTGTCTTTAGCCTTTTTGGGATTGTCCATGGCCGGAGCCGGAAAAGAGCGCAAATGCATCCTTTCCGGCGAGGTGATGCCGGCGGAGCGGCTTATCCGTTTCGTTGTCGGGCCGGAGGGCCAGCTCGTGCCGGATCTGGCCGAAAAGCTGCCCGGCCGCGGCATTTGGCTGGAAGCCCGGCGCGAGGCGCTTGAAAAAGCGCTGAAAAAGGGACTTTTCTCCCGCGCCGCCCGCCAAAAGGTGGAGGCGCCGGAGGATCTGGGCGCGCAAGTGGGCGCGCTTTTGGGCCGCCGCGCCCTCGACAGCCTCAGCCTTGCCCGGCGCGCCGGCGTGCTGGTGGCGGGGCAGGAGCGGGTTTTCGAGCTGATCGTCAAGGGCAAGGCCCTGGCGGTGATTGAGGCGCGCGATGCGGGCGCCGATGGGAAAAAGCGCCTCAGAGCCCGGCTCAAGGCGCTGGATCAGCAGGACTTACCTGTTGTGACGGGCCCGGATGCCGAACAATTCGGTTTGGCATTGGGGCGCACAAATGTGGTACATGCTGCGCTGACAGATCAGCGCATGAAAAGTAAAGTTCTGGCGGACCTCGCCAGATGGACGACGTGGGAGCCGGTTTCGGGCTCCGGAGGTAAAGGAAGCGAATGAGCGACTCGACGGAAACCGGCGACCGCAAGAAGGCATCAGGCGGCAAGACTTTGAGCCTGAAGCGCACAGTGGAGACTGGCCAGGTGCGCCAGAGCTTCTCCCGTGGGCGCACCAAGTCCGTGGTGGTTGAGAAGAAACGCAAGCGCACGATCCGCCCCGGCGAGGGCGAAGGTCAGGTTGCCGAGGAGGCGCCGAAACAGGCCGCTCCGGCACCGGAGGCGAAAAAGCCCGAGCCTGCGCCCGCCAAACCCGCGCCCAAGAAAGCCGAATCCAAAACCGCCGACCGTGGCGGCATGGTGCTGCGCACCCTGACGGATGAAGAAAAGCAAGCCCGCGCCGCCGCCCTTGAAGAGGCGAAGGAGCGCGAGGAAAGCGAACGGCGTAAAGCTCAGGAAGAAGCCAAGCGCTGGGCCGAGGAAGACGCGGCCCTTGCCCGTGAACGCGAAGAAGCTGCCCGGCGCGAAGCCGAGGAAGCCGAACTGCGCGCGGCCGAGGAAGCCAAGCGGCTGAAAGCGGAAGAAGAAGCAAAACGCCGCGCGGCCGAAAAAGAAAAGATCGAACGCGCCAAAGCGCCGGGCTCCGCCGACGATGTGCCGGAAGCCGGGCGCGACGCGAAAGGGCCGGCCCGCAAGCGCGAGGAAGCGGCTCCCGAAGCGCCGAAGCCGGTGCCTGCGCGCAAAGGCGAAGCGCGCCGCCGCGAAGGCAAGCTCACCATTACCCGCGCGCTCAACGATGATGAGGGCGGACGTCAGCGTTCGCTTGCTTCCATGCGCCGGCGCATGGAGCGCGAGAAGAAGCGCGCCCAGGCCCGCTCCCAGGAGCCGCGCCAGAAAGTTGCCCGCGACGTTGTCATTCCCGAAGCCATTACGGTGCAGGAATTGGCGAACCGCATGGCCGAACGCGCCGTCGATGTCATCAAGCTTCTGATGAAACAGGGCGTGATGGTGAAGATCAACGACACGCTCGACACCGATACCGCGCAGCTCGTGGCAGAAGAGCTTGGCCATAACGTCAAGCGCGTCTCCGAAGCGGATGTGGAAGAGGGCCTTGTGACCGAAGACGATGCGGATGAGTTCAAGCGTCCGCGCGCGCCGGTGGTCACGGTCATGGGTCACGTCGACCACGGCAAGACCTCGCTGCTCGATGCGCTGCGCAAGACCGACGTTGTGGCCGGTGAAGCCGGCGGCATCACGCAGCATATCGGCGCCTATCAGGTGACGATGCCGGCAGGCGACAAGATCACCTTCCTCGATACGCCCGGCCACGCCGCCTTTACGGCGATGCGCGCGCGCGGCGCCAAGGCGACGGACCTTGTCATTCTTGTGGTGGCCGGGGATGACGGCGTCATGCCGCAGACCATCGAAGCCATTCACCACGCCAAGGCTGCCGAAGTGCCGATGATCGTGGCGATCAACAAGATGGACAAGCCCGACGTCGATGCGAGCCGCGTGAAGAACGAATTGCTGCAGCACGAAGTCATTCTGGAAGATTTCGGCGGCGACGTGCTGGCGGTGGAAGTGTCCGCCAAGACCGGCATGGGCCTCGACAAGCTGGAAGAAAACATTCTTCTGCAAGCCGAACTTCTGGAACTGAAAGCCAACCCGGACCGCGAAGCCGAAGGGGTGGTGATCGAAGCCAAGCTCGACAAGGGCCGCGGCCCGGTCGCGACCGCGCTCGTGCAGCGCGGCACGCTGAAGGTCGGCGACATTATCGTGGCGGGCGCCGAATGGGGCCGTGTGCGCGCGCTTCTCAACGACCGCGGCCAGAATGTCGATAATGCCGGTCCCTCCGTGCCGGTCGAAGTGCTGGGTCTCAACGGCACGCCGGATGCGGGCGACACGTTCGTTGTCGTCGAGAACGAAGCGCGCGCGCGTGAGGTGACCGAATACCGCCAGGGCCTGCAGCGCAAGGCGCGCGTCGGTGTGGTGCGTACCTCGCTCGACCAGATGCTCTCGCAGCTTAAAGAGGGCGAGCGCCACGAAGTGCCGATCGTCATCAAGGGCGATGTGCAAGGCTCGGTCGAGGCGATCGTTCAAGCGCTCGACAAGCTGGGCACCGACGAGGTCAAGGCCCGTGTGCTTCACGCTGGTGTCGGCGGCATTACCGAAAGCGATGTGACGCTGGCCCAGGCCTCCGGCGCGCCGATCATCGGCTTCAATGTCCGTGCCAACGTTCAGGCCCGCGATGCGGCCCGTGCCGCCGGCATCGAGATCCGCTATTACTCGGTGATCTACGATCTGGTGGACGATGTGAAGGCGGCCATGTCCGGTATGCTTTCGCCGGAACTGCGCGAGACCTTTATCGGCAATGCCGAGATCCTGGAAGTCTTCAATATTTCCAAGGTCGGCAAGGTGGCCGGTTGCCGGGTCACCGAAGGCGCGGTGCGCCGCGGCTCGAAAGTCCGCCTCATCCGCGACGATGTGGTGGTTCACGAAGGCACGCTTTCCACGCTCAAGCGCTTCAAGGACGAGGTCAAGGAAGTGCATGGCGGCCAGGAATGCGGCATGGCCTTCGAGAACTATCAGGACATGCGTCCGGGTGATGTGATCGAGTGCTTCGACGTGGAAGAGATTGCCCGTACGTTGGATTAAGACCGGATATCACCGGCCTTGATGAGATGCGATCCGCCCCGGCCGATACCGGGGCGGCGGCTCTTCTTTGAAGGCCGCCGGAAGAAATGGATACGAAAATGAAACGGCGAACATCCGGTAAGGCGAAAGGCCCCGAGGCCGGCCGTCCCCCTTCCCAGCGTCAGCTGCGGGTGGGCGAGCTGATCCGTCATGCGCTCTCCGATGTGCTCTCACGCGGCAATGTGCAGGACCCGGTGCTGGAAACCGCCATCATCTCGGTCTCTGAGGTGAAGATGAGCCCGGACCTGCGCAATGCGACGGCCTATGTGGTGCCGCTCGGCCGTCAGGACCCCGCCCCCGTCATCGATGCCCTGAAACGGGCCCGCAAGTTCCTGCGCGGCGAGCTCGCCCGCGAGGTCAATCTGCGCTATATGCCGGAACTTCGTTTCGCCTCCGATACGTCTTTCGATTATGCGGAAAATGTGGAAGGCCTGCTGCGCTCGCCGAAAGTCGCCCGCGATCTCGATGCGGATGACGATTGGGGGGGCGATGATGAAGACGACCTGCCCCGCGACGAGGAAGAATAGATGGCGCGCCGCCGCAAGGGCCGGCCCGTCAGCGGCTGGGTGATCATCGACAAGCCCGTGGGGCCCACTTCCACCCATGTCGTCAATATCGTCCGCCGGGCTTTCGATGCCCAGAAAGCGGGCCATGCCGGCACGCTCGATCCTTTGGCGACCGGCATTTTGCCGGTGGCGCTGGGCGAGGCGACGAAAACCATTCCCTTCGTCATGGATGCGCGCAAAACCTACCGCTTCACCGTGAAATGGGGCGAGGCGACGGCGACGGATGATGCGGAGGGTGAGGTGATCGCCCGCAGCGATCTGCGCCCCGCCCGCGCGGAGATAGAGGCCGTTTTGTCCCGCTTTACCGGGGAAATCGAGCAGGTGCCGCCGCAATTTTCCGCCATTAAGGTGGAGGGCGAGCGGGCCTATGATCTGGCCCGGGCCGGGGTCGAGGTGGAGCTGAAGGCCCGCAAGGTCACGATTTTCAAGATCAAGCTGACGGGGATGCCGGATGAGGCCCATGCCGAGTTCGAGATCTTGTGCTCGAAAGGCACCTATGTGCGCTCCCTTGCCCGGGATATGGCCGAGGCCTTGGGTACTTGCGGGCATGTGGTCAAGCTGCACCGGGCCGCCACAGGGCCCTTTGCGGAAGCGGCGTCGATTCCTCTGGAAAAACTGAAAGACTTGAGCCATAGTGCGCCCGCTTCCGGCCCTTTGGAGGCGTTTTTGCTGCCGATCGAGACCGCGCTGGACGACATCCCGGCTCTGGCCTTAGACGGCAGCGATACGGCGAAATTGAAAAGAGGGCAGGCAGTGTTGCTGCGCGGGCGTGATGCCCCGGTATTCGACGGCCCGGTTTTGACCCTGCATAAGGGCGAGCCGGTGGCGCTGACCGAATATGACCGGGGAAGTTTGAGGCCCGTGCGTGTTTTCAACCTTTCTCATTAGGAGTGACGATGTCGATTACGGCCGAGCGTAAACAAGAGCTCATCAAAGAATTTGCCGCTGGCGCGGGTGACACGGGGTCGCCGGAAGTGCAGGTGGCCATCCTGACCGAGCGGATCGCTAATCTCACCGAGCATTTCAAGTCCCACGCGAAAGACAACCATTCGCGCCGCGGCCTTCTCAAGCTCGTGAGCCAGCGCCGCCGCCTTCTCGATTACGTGAAGGGCAAGGATCAGGCGCGGTATCAGGCGCTTATCCAGCGGCTCGGTATCCGGAGATAAGGGCTTTTGTTCATGGAACATGGCAAGCGCACGTGCCTTCATCCGTAAGGCGCGTGCGTTGTGCTTTGGGCCCGGCGGCTTTGGTCCCTGTGCCTTTGGCTCCCGTGTCCACGTATCCAGAGCAAAGGTCCTGCGCCAGCCGATTGATGGCGCAAAGAACGGGCTTCAAGAAACTGTCTTGAGGCAAACGGGCGAAAGCCCGCTACGAAGAGAGACGATGTGTCCGATAAAGGTAAGCGGACAGGGAGCGGACCGGTTTTTTTCACGTCTCGAAAAAGCCGGTTCCTGGAGTAAGCCCCCGATCCCCCTTACCCGTCCGGCCGCGAGGAAACGCGGCACAATGATGTGCTGGCTGCATGGAGTTGGATAAACGCATGGAAGCAGCGGCACAGATTAGGAAACGATAATGTTCGATATTACACGCGAAGAAATTGAATGGGGCGGACGGCCCCTGATCATCGAAACCGGTAAAGTGGCCCGTCAGGCGGACGGCGCGGTGCTGGTGACTTACGGCGAAACGACGGTGCTGGCGACGGCGGTTGCCGAGCGCGCGCCGAAACCTGGTCTGGACTTCTTTCCGCTGACCGTGAACTACCAGGAAAAGACATATGCGGCCGGTAAAATCCCCGGCGGCTTCTTCAAGCGCGAAGGCCGGCCGAGCGAAAAAGAAACGCTCGTCTCGCGGCTGATCGACCGTCCGATCCGCCCGCTCTTCCATTCCGCTTTCAAAAACGAAACGCAGATCATCGCAACCGTCGTCTCGCACGACATGGAAAACGATCCCGATATCGTCGCCATGATCGCGACCTCCGCGGCGCTGACCCTGTCGGGCATTCCCTTCATGGGCCCCATCGGCGCGGCGCGTGTCGGTTATATCAACGGCGAATATTCGCTGAACCCGATGATCGACGAGATGGTGGAAAGCCAGCTCGACCTCGTCGTCGCCGGTACGGGCGATGCCGTGATGATGGTGGAATCGGAAGCCAAGGAACTTTCCGAGGACGTCATGCTCGGCGCCGTGATGTTCGGCCATGAGCAGTTCCAGCCGGTGATCGACATGATCATCCGCCTGGCGGAAAAAGCTGCCAAAGAACCGCGCCCGGTCGAAGCCGTGGACAATTCCGAGCTGGAAGCCAAAGTGAAAGCGATTGCCGAAGCCGATCTGCGCGCCGCGTATAAGATCGCCGATAAGGGCGAGCGCCAGAACAAGGTCGCCGAAGCGAAAGACAAAGTGATCGCGGAACTTGTGGGCGAAGATGACGGCCCGGAAGTCGGCACGAAAGTCTCCGGCGCCTTCAAGAAGCTGGAAAAGAACATCGTGCGCGGCTCGATCATCGAGACCGGCAAACGTATCGATGGCCGCGATCTGGAAACAGTGCGCCCCATCGTCTCCGAAACGCATATCCTGCCGCGCAGCCACGGCTCGGCGCTTTTCACCCGTGGTGAAACCCAGGCTCTCGTCGTGACGACGCTGGGCACGGGCGACGATGAACAGTTCATCGATGCGCTGGAAGGCACCTATAAGGAAAACTTCCTGCTGCACTACAACTTCCCGCCTTACTCTGTGGGTGAGACGGGCCGCGTGGGCTTTACCGGCCGGCGCGAAGTTGGCCACGGCAAGCTTGCCTGGCGGGCGCTGCGCGCGGTGCTGCCCGAGCGCGATGCGTTCCCCTACACGATCCGTATCGTCTCGGAGATCACCGAATCCAACGGTTCCTCCTCCATGGCAACGGTTTGCGGCTCCTCGCTTTCCATGATGGATGCAGGCGTGCCGCTGAAGCGCCCGGTGGCGGGTATCGCCATGGGCCTCATCAAGGAAGATAACGGCGTTGCCGTTCTCTCCGACATTCTGGGCGATGAGGACCATCTGGGTGACATGGACTTCAAAGTGGCGGGCACCTCCGAAGGTGTGACCTCGCTGCAGATGGACATCAAGATCACCGGCATCACCAAAGAGATCATGGAAACCGCGCTCAATCAGGCCAAGGGCGGGCGTATGCATATTCTCGGCGAGATGTCGAAAGCGCTCACCGAAGCGCGGCCCGAACTCGGTGCCCATGCGCCGCGCATCGAAATGATCAAGATCCCGCAGGACAAGATCCGCGAAGTGATCGGCACGGGCGGCAAGGTCGTGCGTGAGATCGTCGAGAAGACCGGCGCGAAGGTCGATATCGGCGATGACGGCACGATCAAGGTCGCTTCTTCCAGCCAGGAAGCCATCGATGCGGCGCTGGCCTGGATCAAAGGCATCACGGCGGAGCCGGAAGTCGGCATGATCTACAAGGGCAAGGTCGTGAAAGTCGTCGATTTCGGCGCTTTCGTGAACTTCTTCGGCCCCCGCGACGGGCTGGTGCATATTTCCCAGCTCAAGCAGGAAAAAGTCGGTGCCGTTTCCGACGTTCTGAAGGAAGGCGACGAGGTCTTCGTGAAGCTCATGGGCTTCGATGACCGCGGTAAAGTGCGCCTTTCCATGAAGGTCGTGAATCAGGAAACGGGCGAGCTGATCGAGGGCATGGAAGATGCCAGCGACGATGGCGGCGAACGCCGCAGCCGCCGTCCGCGCAAGAAAGCGGATGCCGATTAAAAGCTTTGCTTAAGCACAAGCGTGCGAGCGGGCGCAATTCTCTTGCATTGAGCCCGCCAAACACGGCAAAAAAAGGGGCGGTCTTCGGATCGCCCCGTTTTATTTTGAAAGGGCGAGAGGTCGATGCGGTTTAAGGCGAGAACCTTGGGAGCCGGTGCCGGTTTTCTGGCGGCGCTGATCTGGGCAACGGCCTCGGGGCCGGCACTTGCGCAGGAAGAAGCGGCGCAGCGCTCCATCCCGGACGAATACCGCTGGGAAAACGTCATTACCGATTTCGACAAGGACCGTCTTACGCGTCTGGATGAGGCCGTCGCGCTCGGCAATGAAGAAGCGGCGGCGGCCGACGGCGTGAGCTATGACGACCGTCTGGCGCTGAAGTCCGTCATGGACGCGAAAGCCGTTCCCGTCGATGACAGCCATCTTCTGGGCTGGCGCGGCTGCCGCATGATCAAGGTCGGCGGGCGCTTTGCCGGGCTCGCCGTCTATCCTTTTTTCGATTGCCGCATCACCGTCGTGGATGGGTTTTTGTTTTTCGAAAAGCGCTCGGGCTCGCAGCGCATGAGCGGGCGGCTTTATCAGAACGATGCGCTCTCGCGTATTTTGCTTGCCGCGCCGACTTATAATGACGCGCCGCAGCGCCCTTATATGAGCGAGGCGGATGAAAACACCGACCCGCAAATTCAAAACGCGGTGGGCCTGCTCAATCAGCTTGAAGACGGGCGCTTGCGCATTCTCTTTCCCTGGCCCGCGCTGGAGGCGAGCTACACCGTGCTCGAGCTGCGCTCTCTCGATAATCTTTAAGAACGCTCTTTCAGGACCATAAAAA
The DNA here is from genome assembly GCF_965222285.1 of Tepidicaulis sp. Classification (NCBI taxonomy): domain Bacteria; kingdom Pseudomonadati; phylum Pseudomonadota; class Alphaproteobacteria; order Hyphomicrobiales; family Parvibaculaceae; genus Tepidicaulis; species Tepidicaulis sp. Next base: position 9,875 of record NZ_OZ244942.1, read on the forward strand.
AAGCCGCGTCGTGACGCGGCTTTTTGCATGTTCGGAGTTTCTTCAGCCTACTCGGCGGCGTTCTTGTCACCGTTTGCCGGGCCGGGCGCAACCAATTCTTCCAGATCGCTCGCCTTCGGCATGCCGACAATATTATAGCCCGCATCCACATGGTGCACTTCGCCCGTCACGCGGGTGGAAAGATCGGAGAGAAGATAAAGCGCGGCGCCGCCCACATGTTCCAGCTCGATCGTTTCCTTGATCGGCGCATGGGTCTTGTTCCATTTGAACACGAGCCGTGCAGAGCCGACGGCGGAGCCTGCGAGCGTGCGCATGGGACCGGCGGAGATTGCATTGACGCGGATGCCGTCCCGGCCGAGATCGGCGGCGAGATAACGCACACTTGCCTCGAGCGCGGCTTTGGCAACGCCCATGACGTTGTAATTCGGCATGACGCGTTCGGCGCCCGCATATGTCAGCGTGATCAGCGAGCCGCCTTCGCTCATCAGATCATGGGCGCGGCGCGCCACATCCGTGAAGGAATAGCAGGAGATTTCCATCGTCTGACGGAAATTGTCGCGGGAGGTGTCGACATAGCGGCCCTTAAGCTCGCTCTTATCGGAATAGGCGATGGCGTGAACAATAAAGTCGAGCTTGCCCCATTCTTCTTTCAGCGTCTTGAAAGCGGCATCGAGGCTTGCCTCGTCCATCACATCGCAAGGCAGCAGCAATTTCGCGCCGAGCGAGTCCGCCAGCGGCTTGACCCGCCGCCCGAACTGATCGCCCTGATAGGTGAAGGCCAGCTCGGCGCCATGCGCGGCGGCGGCTTTGGCAATCCCCCAGGCGATGGAATGGTCGTTGGCGACCCCCATAATCAGGCCGCGTTTGCCTGCCAAAAGCGCGCCTTGCTCGAAAGCGCTTCCACGCGTAACTGCCCCGTCCATGTCGTTTCGCTCTCGCTATTCCGTCCCAGAACGGGACATCTCCCAGTTTCCCCTATTCCGATATGCAAACATCGCCCCAACCACCGGGCGGCATGCAGACCGGTCTTACTCAGGCATCCAGCTTTTTCATCACCAGGCAGCCATTCGTGCCGCCAAAGCCGAAGCTGTTGGACATCACGCAGTTGACCTCGGTGTCCTGGCGCTCGCGCACGATATTGGCGGAAGCCACGGCCGGGTCGATTTCGTCGATATTGGCGGATTCGCAAATGAAGCCATTGCCCATCATGAGCAGCGAATAGATCGCTTCATGTACCCCGGCAGCGCCCTGCGCATGGCCGGAGAGCGATTTCGTCGCGCTGATCGGCGGCATCTTGTCGCCGAACACGGTTTTGATCGCCTCGATCTCGGGAATATCGCCGACGGGCGTCGAGGTCGCATGCGGATTGATGTAGTCGATCGGGTCTTTCACCGTTTCGAGCGCCAGCTTCATGGCGCGCACCGCGCCTTCACCGGAGGGCGCCACCATGTCCGCGCCGTCGGAGGTCGCGCCATAGCCGACGATCTCGGCATAGATCTTCGCGCCGCGCGCTTTGGCGTGTTCGAGTTCCTCGAGCACCAGAACGCCGCCGCCGCCGGAAATCACGAAGCCGTCGCGGTTCACGTCATAAGCGCGCGAGGCTTTGGCAGGCGTGTCGTTATATTTCGAGGACATGGCGCCCATCGCATCGAAGAGACAGGAGAGCGTCCAGTCGAGCTCTTCGCCGCCGCCGGCAAACATCATGTCCTGCTTGCCCCACTGAATTTGCTCCGCCGCATTGCCGATGCAGTGCGTGGAGGTGGTGCAGGCGGACGAGATGGAATAGCTCGGGCCTTTGATTTTGAAGAGCGTGGAAAGGTTGGCCGAGACCGTGCTCGACATGGCTTTCGGCACTGAGGTCGGGCCGATCTTGCGCGGGCTCTTTTCGCGAGTGATGTCGGCGGCCGCGACGATGGCTTTCGTCGAAGCCCCGCCCGAGCCCAGCACCATGCCGGTGCGCTCGTTGGAGATTTCATGGGCCTCAAGGCCGGCATCGCGGATCGCCTGTTCCATGGCGATATAGGTATAGGCCGCGCCGTCGCCCATGAAGCGGCGGGTCTTGCGGTCCAGCACTTCTTCCAGGTCCAGCTTCAAGGAGCCGTGGACCTGACTGCGGAACCCGTATTTCGTGTAATCTTCCGCATGAACGATGCCGGAGCGCGCATCGCGCAAGCTGGCCAGCACTTCTTGCGTGTTATTGCCGAGGGAGGAAACGACACCCATCCCGGTAATGACGACACGCCTCATGATTACTCTCCCTTGCTCAACCGGCTTTTGCCTGGCCGGAAGTCCCGTAAGCCGCCTATTTCAAAGGCGGCAGGCCGGGGGCGAAATGTACCTTGATTTGCGATGCCTTGCGAGCCAAAGCAGGCCTTACCGAACGCACGAATAGCAGAGGCAAAAGGCCTTGGCCTTAGGCCGTGGCTTCTTCGCCGCCCGCAACGACGACGCGCAAATCCTCTGCCTTATAGATAGGTTCGCCGTCGGCTTTCAAAATACCGTCTGCCTGCAGCAGCACCAGTTTGCGGTTGATAACCCGCTTCAGGTCGATCACATATTCGAGCACTTTGGTCTTCGGCGTGACCATGCCGGAGAATTTCACCGAGCCGACGCCGATCGCGCGGCCCTTGCCCTTGGCGCCCATCCAGCCGAGGAAGAAACCGACGAGCTGCCACATGCCGTCGAGGCCAAGACAGCCCGGCATGATCGGGTCGCCTTCGAAATGGCAGGGGAAGAACCAGCGGTCTTCGTTGATCTCGTACTGCGCGACGATCTGGCCTTTGCCGTATTCCCCGCCCTCGGCGGAAATATTGACGATCCGGTCGATCATCAGCATCGGCGGCAGGGGCAATTGCGCGTTGCCGGGGCCGAAAAGCTTGCCATGCGCGCAGTCCAACAAATCTTCGTATGAGTAGCTCGACTTCTGTTCCGCCATCCTGTGCCCAATCCCTGGCCAGAGAGCCCGCAAGGGTCCCTTTAAGAGACCGGCTCATGTTTAATTATTCTGTCGCGCTTCCTAACACACCCGGGGGGCCGCGCAAACCCTCACGATAGGCCCTGGGAGGCCGCCCGGGCCCGGCGCCTAAGGGCTTATTTGACGGGACCTTGACATGGGCGCGGATTTACCCACATTGTGTGTCAGATTGTAATGATTACAAACTGCGTCCGCAGCAGGGGCTTTCGGCCCGTAAAGGACGCAGGGTATTGCAAGGTGCAATGGCCCTGGATTTGGGGCCTGAGTGACGGACCAGAGTTATGGACATGGAAAAAGAGCGCCCCTTCAGCCAGACCCTCAACCGGCTCCGCGACGCCGGGCTGCGGCCGACGCGCCAGCGCCTGGCGCTTGGGCGGCTGCTCTTTGATGGCGGCGAGCGCCATGTCACGGCCGAAGTTCTTCACGAAGAAGCGACGGGTCAGGGGATTTCCGTTTCCCTGGCAACCGTTTACAACACGCTGCATCAATTCACCGATGCGGGTCTCCTGCGACAGGTTGTCGTGGATGCCTCGCGCACCTATTTCGACACGAATACCGACGATCACCATCACTTCTTCAAGGAAGACGATGGCTCGCTGATGGATATTCCCGGCGATCATATCGAGGTGGCGGGCCTGCCCAAGGCTCCGGATGGCAGTGAAGTCGCCCGTGTCGATGTTATCGTGCGGCTAAAATCGGCCTCCTAAGCCTTCTGCTTGTTACTTGTGCAAATCGTTCTCAACTTTTTAGAATTGCTCTAAAGAGTTGACGAACCCATTCCGCGCGCTTAATCTTTGATTCCAAGGGATGGGGGCAAAACAATAAGCGCTCCCCCTCCCCCCGCATGATTGAAGCAGCCCGACCCCGCACCATCCGGCCCATGCTGATGAGCATGCCCGGGGGGTCTAACAGGTGAGGAGGACGACATGTCGCTTGCAAGCAGCAAGACTCTCGAAAATCTGAAAGAAGCCTTTGCCGGCGAAAGCCAGGCGAACCGCCGCTATCTCTACTTCGCTCAGAAAGCGGATGTGGAAGGCTACAACGATGTTGCCGCCGTTTTCCGCTCCACCGCGGAAGGCGAAACGGGCCACGCGCACGGCCATCTGGAATTCCTGGAAGAAGTGGGCGATCCGGCGACGGGCGAGCCCATCGGCGATACCTCGAAAAACCTGAAAGCGGCGATTGCCGGTGAGACCCATGAATACACGGATATGTATCCGGGCATGGCGCGCACGGCCCGCGAAGAAGGTTTCGACGAGATTGCCGACTGGTTCGAAACGCTGGCTAAGGCTGAAAAGAGCCATGCCGGCCGCTTCCAGAAAGCGCTCGACAGCCTCGACAGCTAAGAACGGAAGCCTGCCGGTCCGCACCCCGGCAGGCTTTTCTCTTACGCATAAGATGCCCCCTTAATCAGGAAGAGGACCCCTGATGAGCAGAGAAGGCAGTTTGGACGCGCCAACCCGTCACCCGATCGATTGGCAGAATCCCGAGTTTTACGATCTTGAAAATCTCGATGCGGAATTGCGCCGCGTTTTCGACATCTGTCACGGGTGCCGGCGCTGTTTCAATCTGTGCGAAAGCTTTCCGCGTCTCTTCGATCTGATCGACGAGTCGGAAAGCGGCGAGCTCGATACCGTCTCAAGCGACGATTTCGCGCCGGTCGTGGAAGCCTGCACGCTCTGCGACATGTGCTTCATGACCAAGTGTCCTTACGTGCCGCCGCACGAATTCAATCTCGATTTCCCCCATCTGATGCTGCGTGCCCGCGCTGCCGAGGCGAAAGCGAAAGGCGGCTTTCCGTTCGTGCAAAGCCAGCTTGCCCAGATGGACCGCAACGGCAAAATGGCCGAAAAAATCGCCCCGCTCGCAAATTGGGGCTCGAAGCGCGGCAATGGCCTGACGCGCCCGGCGCTGGAAAGGACCGCCGGCATCGATGCCCGCGCCGACTTGCCCAAATTCGCGGGCGAGACCTTCACCCGCCGCGCCCGCAAGGATGATGCGGCAGGGCTCATCAATGTGAACCGCGAGGCGCCTGCCTTCGGACGCAAGGCCGCGATCTATGCGACCTGCTTCGTCAATTACAACAATCCAGGCGTCGGCGCCGCCGCGCGCAAAGTGCTTGCCCATAACGGGGTGGAAAGCATCGTCGCCTATCCCGGCTGCTGCGGCATGCCGCATCTTGAAAGCGGCAATATCGAAAAAGTGGCCGATAACGCCAAGAAGGTCGCCGCCGCGATGAAAGAGCATATCGAGGCGGGCTACGACATCGTCACGCTCACCGCATCTTGCGGGCTGATGCTGAAATTCGAATGGCCGCTCATCCTGCCGGAGAATGAAGACGTCAAACGCCTTTCCGAAGCCGTTTTCGATATCGACGAATATATTGTCGACATTGCCAAGAAAGAAGGGCTGACGCCTGGCCTGCAATCGGTGGAAGGCGGTGTCTCCGCGCATCTTGCCTGTCACGCCCGCGCCCAGAATATGGGGCCGAAATCGGTCGAGATGATGCGGCTCATTCCCGATACGAAGATCGACGTCGTCGAGCGCTGCTCCGGCCATGGCGGCACGTTCGGCGTCATGAAGGAGACTTACGATCTTGCCATGAAAGTCGGCAAGACCGCCGCGCGCAACGTCAAGAAGGGGGAGAATAAATACGTCACCTCCGACTGTCCGCTTGCCGCCAAACATCTGGTGCATGAGATCGAAAGCATGAACGGCGAGGCCGAAGCGCCGCCGCTGCCCACGGCTCAGCACCCCGTTGAAATCATTGCCCGCGCCTATGGGCTGATTGAATAGAGGCTGTCATGTCCGCCGCAAAGAAACAGATCACCCGCGAGGATATTCTTCCGCTTGAAAAATATGCCGCCGAGCGCAAGGAGCGCCGCACCCGCATCACGCAGATGAAAAAGAACCGGCGTGTGGAAGTGGGGCCTTACGCGACATTCTATTTCGAAAATTACGACACGATGTTTCAGCAGATCCACGAGATGCTTTTCATCGAAAAGGGCGGGGAAGAACAGATTGCCGACGAGTTGAGCGCGTATAATCCGCTGATCCCGCAGGGCAAAGACCTCGTCTGCACCCTGATGTTCGAGATCGACGATCCCATCCGCCGCAACAATGTGCTGCGCCGCCTCGCGCATGTGGAAGAGCATGTCTATGTGCAGGTGGGCGATGAAAAAATCATGGCCGATGCGGAGGACGATGTGGAGCGCACCACCGAGGACGGAAAAACCTCCTCCGTGCATTTCCTGCATTTCCGTTTCACGCCGGAGCAGATCGCGAAATTCAGGGATCCGTCCCAGAACGTGATCCTTGGCATCAGCCACGAGAATTACGGCCACATGGCGCTGCTGGCGGGTCCGACCCGCGAGGCGCTTGCCGCGGATTTCAGCGCCTGAATTGCGCGAACCTGAATTCCACGAACCTGAATTCCACGAACCTGAGTTCCAGGCACCTGAGATAAGGCGCGGTCATGTTTCATAGCGCAGCATGACCGCGCCATTTTCATATGTCTTGGAATCTTTCAGGCTGAGTTCCTGCGCCGGTCCGTCCGCGCCGAAAAGGCGGATGCCCGATCCCAGCATGAGCGGCATGACGAAAAGGTCCATCCGGTCGATGAGGCCTTCTTTCAAAAAACTCTGGATGAGCGCGCCGCCGCCGACCACCCAGATATTCTGAGATTCCGCGCCTGAGAGTTTTTCGGCAAGCGCAGTGGGGCTTTCGCTCACCGCTTCCACCCCCTCCGGCAGCTCGCCGGGCGGGCTCGATGTCATGACATAGGTCTTCAGCGTCTGATACGGCCACTCGCCGAAACCGAGCAATTGATCGAAGGTGGTGCGGCCCATGACGATGGCGCCAAGCTCGGCGGTAAAATCGTCATAGCCATATTCTTCGGAGTCGAACGGCGCCAGCCAGTCGATCGCGCCGTCCGCGCGCGCGATATAGCCATCGGCGCTGAGGGCGATATAGACATGGAATTGCGGTCGAGGCATGAAATCGGCTTTCGCGTTTGAAGGTGGGAGGCAAGGCGCTATTGCAGCGTCTCGCCCGGATAGACGCCCCAGATGTGCCGCCGCGCGGCCCAGCCCGTATAACCTTTCGCCGTGATCTGGCAAAAGCGCGCCCGGCAAAGCTGCAAAGCGCCGATGACGCCGGGCTCCGCCAGCGCCACGATCTGGCCGTGGCCGGGCTCGGCATAAAGCGGCACTTCTTCATTGCCGGTCAAAAGCGCCGTGCGCTCGCCATCAAGCAGGCTGTAATAAATCCAGCCCGTTTCCCCATCCGCATCGCGGATGCGCCGCCAGCGCTCGAATTCGGCTACGATTTCCACCGGCAGGCCCCGGCGCTTATAGACCCATTGCACTTCATGTTCGGTGCTGGGCCCGCGCCGCACATTGGCGGTATCCGCTTTCAGGCTGACGAAGCGGGGCAGCGGCAGGCCGGTGACCGGGCCGGTCAATGTTTCCTGCGCGAGGGCGGGGGAGAAAACCTCGCCGGAAAGCCCGCCGGCCCCGAGGGCCAGAAAGAGAAGCGCCCAGAGCCCGGCTGCCCGCGCAAGGCGGGCGGGCAAAGAGGGGCGGGCCGTTGAGATTTCCGGGACGTCGATTCGCATCACCGGATCATATGACAAGGCCGGGCGCTGGCGGTCAAGAATGGCCGGCGCGGGGAAGGGCGGGCACCCATGCTCCCTCTTCTTTTGGCGCATGGGCTCTGCTAGACATGGAGTGAGGAAACCGCCGCCCCGTCCCTTATCCGGCCGGCGCGGCCAGACCGGGGACGTTCATGCCGCAGAAACCGCTTGTCATTGTGACGCGCAAATTGCCGGAGGTGATTGAAGCGCGCATGGGCGAGCTGTTCGAGGCGCGGTTCAACCGGACCGACATTCCCATGACCGAGGAAGAGCTCGCCGCTGCCCTGGCCGAAGCCGATGTGCTGGTGCCGACCGTGACGGACAAGCTTGATGCGGCGCTGCTGGCGAAAGCCGGGCCGAAGCTGAAGCTGATCGCCCAGTTCGGCACGGGGGTCGACAATATCGATGTGGAAGCGGCGGTAAAACGCAAGATCACCGTGACGAACACGCCGAGCGTTCTGACCGAAGATACCGCCGATATGACCATGGCGCTTATTCTTGCCGTGCCGCGCCGCCTCAATGAAGGCGCCCGGCTTTTGCGCAACAACAGGGGCAAGTGGCCGGGCTGGTCGCCCACCTGGATGCTCGGCCACCGGATCGGCGGCAAGAAGCTCGGCATTTTGGGCATGGGCCGTATCGGCCAGGCGGTGGCGCGCCGCGCCCGCGCTTTCGGTCTTGAGGTGCATTACCACAACCGCAAGCCCGTCAATCCCGTCATCGAAAAGGAATTGCAGGCGACCTATTGGGACAGTTTCGACCGCATGCTGCGCGAGATCGACATTCTCTCGATCAATTGCCCGCACACGCCCGCGACCTTCCATCTGCTGAACGAGCGGCGCATCGCCATCATGAAGCCCGACGCTTATGTGGTGAACACGGCGCGCGGCGAAGTGGTGGATCAGGAAGCGCTGATCACCGCGCTGGAAGAAGGCCGCCTTGGCGGCGCTGGGCTCGATGTTTTCGAGCGGGAACCAGCCATCGATCCGCGCCTTTTGAAGTTGGAAAACGTCGTGCTGCTGCCGCATATGAGTTCGGCGACGGTCGAAGGGCGCAGTGAGATGGGCGAGCGCGTGCTCATCAATATCCGCGTCTGGATGGACGGCGAGAAGCCGCCGGACCGGGTGATCCCGGCAATTCTCTAAGCGGGCTTTCTTTCATTCTTTCTCTTTGTCATCCCGCGGCTTGATCGCGGGATCCACTCACATTGCCTCTTGCACAGCGAAAAGGGATGTGTGGCAGCGCCGTAAAAAACCACTCATTCCTGGATGCTTTGAAAGGCCAATGGACCCCGCGATCAAGTCGCGGGGTGACATTTGTAAAGAGGTAGAGAGGGGTCTCACGCGTGGTGCGAAAGATCTTTGATCGAGGCGCTCTCGCCGTTCAGCGGGTTGGCCGGATCGCGTTTCAGCTTGATGGTGCGGAACCGCGTGTCGAGTGCGTCATAGATGAGAAGCTTGCCCGTCAGGCTCTCGCCCGCGCCGGTAATTTCCTTGATGACTTCAAGCGCCTGTAATGAGCCCATGACGCCGGTCAGAGCGCCGAGCACGCCTGCGCTCTCGCAGGTCGGAATGGAGCCGGGCGCCGGGGCTTCCGGCACGAGGCAGCGGTAAGTGGGACGCGGTGTGCCTTCTTCGTCCTTCTCATATGGTTTGAAGGTTGCAAGCTGGCCTTCAAAGGGCCCGACGGCGGCGGAGACGAGCGGGCGGCGGACAATAAAGCAGGCATCGGAAACGAGAAAGCGGGTGGCGAAATTATCGCAGCCATCGGCCACAATGTCGTAGCGGGAAATGATCTCAAGCGCGTTTTGCGCCGTCAACCGTTCCTCATGCAGCTCCACCTTCACATCCGGGTTGAGCCGCGCGATGGCCGCCGCCGCGCTTTGCGTTTTGGCGGCATCCAGATGATCCGTATCATGAATGATCTGGCGCTGCAGATTAGAGAGCGAGACTTTATCGTCATCGATAATGCCGAGCGTACCGACACCGGCAGCGGCAAGATAAAGCAGGGCAGGGGAGCCGAGGCCGCCCGCGCCGATAACGAGCACGCGCGCGCCGAGCAGCTTCTGCTGGCCCGGCCCGCCGATTTCTTTCAAAACGATATGGCGGGCATACCGTTCAAGCTGCGTGTCGCTCAGCGCCATTTTGTTATCCGCCCCATCCGGCTCTTTTGTTTGTGATGTTTATATAGGAAAAGGCGCGCCGGAAAAAACCGCCGCGCCTTCCCTCATCAATTCACATCTTCGCCCAGGCAAGTGCGCTCAGGCAAGCGGGGCAAGCTTGTGCGTGCCCGGCGTCACTTTAAAGCCTTTCGCCCGGTTCACCTTAAAGTCCCGGCTTTTCACCGTATCGACGAAGAACCATTCCCCGCGCGCTTCCTTAGGACTCAGCGTCACGAGCACATAGCCGCGATGGGCGGTATCGGCCCAGATGAGATCGGGGCTTGCCGCGGTAAAAGCGTCCGCGATCTGTTTGGGATCGCCCGGCACGAAAGCCTCGATCCCCGGCGAGGTAACGCTCGGCGCGGCGAATTCGACGGCGACGGGCGCGCCGTCTTCACCTTGCAGATTGAGTGCCCAGGAGGCGTGCGTATCGCCGGCCAGCACCACGACATTGCGGCCCTTGCCCGCAAAATCGGCATAGGCGCGGGTACGTGCCGCAGGGTAGCCGTCCCAGGCATCGAGATTGACCGGCAACGCCTCGCGCGCCAGCACGCTCATTTGCCGGAAGCGGGATTGGCGCTCTTCGGGAACTTTGTTCCAATCGATAATCTCGGAAAAATCCGCCGCGGGCGTGCGGCCCATCACCACTTGCTGGCCGATCACCTGCCAGACCTGCCCTTTTTCGGCGGAGGCTTCGAGCGTATGGGCAAGCCATAATTCCTGATCCGCGCCGAGGATCGAGCGGTCCGGATCGGCGAGCTTTTCTTCCTTGAAGCGGCCCGCATCGGGCAGATAGCGGATACCGTCCGGCAGGGACGTGGGGTCGAGCGTGCTCACATAAGCAAGATCCGTCACGGGCGTGGGCGGGCTCGTGCGGATGTCGAAAGGCACCTCGAAACTGGCGATCGGTTTGCCGCTCGGTACATCGCCCGGCGCAAGGGCAATGGGGTTTTCCGGGTCCGACACATCGAAGGGCCAGGAGCGGTTGGGAATATCGGTGGAATATTCAAGCTGCTTGCTGCGCCCGATGCGCCGCGTGTCGAGCATGATGAGCCGCGCCAGATTGCCGATATCGAAGGCGCGGTAAATCTGCTCGCTGTCCTGCGGGTTTTCGCGGATGGGCAGCCATTCCAGATAGGCCTGCAGCGCGGCAGCGGCGCGGGCGCGGAAGGGGCCTTCATTCTCGCTGTGATTTTCCGCGCCGTCCTTCCAGGTATTGTTGGCGGTTTCATGATCGTCCCAAACGGCGATCATGGGTTTGGCCGCATGCAGCGCCTGCAAATCCTCATCGAGCCGGTAATGGCCGTAGCGGGCGCGGTAATCCTCCAGGGTGAGGATTTCCTTGTCCGGCTCGACGAAGCGGCCGATCTCCTTGCCCGTCGCCCCGCCATACCCGTCCATGCCGTATTCATAAATGTAATCGCCAAGATGCAGCGCGATATCGATATCCTCGCGCTCGGCAATGACCTTATAGACGTTGTAATAGCCCGTCGCGTAATGGGAGCAGGACATGGCGGCAAGCTTGTAGGCGGAGACATCGCCCTCGGGAAGCGTGCGCGTGCGCCCGGTGGGCGAGACATGGCTTCCCACCGTAAAGCGGTAGAAGTAGGAACGGCCCGGGGTAAGCCCGCCCGCATCCACTTTGACGATGAAGTCTTTCTCCGGCAGCGCCGTTGCCGTGCCCGCCTGCACGATGGTGGCGAAATCTTCTTCCGCCGCCACTTCCCAGCTTAAAGCAACGGGCTCGCCGTTTTCCGGCTGCGCCCGTGTCCAGAGGATCACCCGGTCCTGCAAGGGATCGCCGCTCGCCACGCCGTGGAGAAAATAGACCGGCTCCGCGCCCGCGCAGCCCAAGGGCCCAAGCGCCAGCAGCGCCCCAGCGGCGGTCAGCGTTTTCAGCGTGTCGCGCCGTGTGGGGGCCGTTTTCGGGGCCATAGCTGTGACTTGGCCGCGCATCATCGTCTCCTCAGGCTGAAGCGGATCGTTTTCCTTGTCAGACTATCTGAGGGAACTGTGACAGGTCTATTTACTTTATCCGTGGGGGCTTGCTCCTAAGGCCTATAGAGCCAATTCCTGCCTCTATTTAAGGCAGAAGAGGGCCTACTCCGCCTTCAGTGCCTCTTCCACGAAATCGAGCCGGTCCTGGCCGAAAAACATGTCCTCACCCACAAAGAAGGTGGGCGCGCCGAAAGCACCGCGCTGGATCGCCTCTTCCGTGTTTTTCTTCAGGCCCTCTTTGACGACCTCTGCCTGCAGGCGCGCTGCAAAGGCCTCAGAGTCGTGCCCGCCTTCTTTGAGGAGCCGGGCAAGCTCGGCCGGATCGTTCAAATTGCGCGGGTGTACCCACATCGCATCGAAGACAAGCTTAAGATAGGGGAGCAAGCGCCCTTCCTGCTGCTCGGCAACCGCCCCGCGCATGAGCTGCAGCGTGTTGATCGGAAAATGCGGATTGAAGGTGAGCGGCACGCCGTAGCGCGCGGCAAAGCGCGTGAGATCCGCATTCATATGCACGGCCTTGGCGGGAATGGCGGCAGGCGTCTGATTGCCCGTTGCCTTGAAGACACCGCCGAGCAGCATCGGCTTCCAGACGATCTCGGCACCTGTACGCGCGGCGATCTCGGGCAGCTGCGTATAGGCAAGATAAGTGGTCGGGCTGCCGACATCGAAAAAGAATTCAACCTGTTTGCTCATGAGGACTCTTTCGTTTGGAGGTAGGGCGGGGCTTTAGAACTTTTCCATCCAGGGACGCAGATCGAGCTCATGCGTCCAAGCGCTGCGCGGCTGGCTGTGCAGCGCCCAATAGGCATCAGCAATGGCGGCGGGGTCCAGAATGCCGTCTTCTTCTTTCAGCTTGTAGCGCTCGGGAAAGTTTTCCGCGATCCAGGCCGTGTCGATCGCCCCGTCGATGACGCTATGGGCGACATGAATGCCTTTGGGCCCAAGCTCGCGCGCCATGCTTTGGGCAAGGGCTCTGAGCCCATGTTTGGCGCTCGCAAAAGCGGAAAAGCCCGGGCTCCCGCGCACGCTTGCGGTGGCGCCGGTGAAGATCACCGTGCCCCGCCCGCGCGGCAGCATGTGGCGCGCGGCCTCGCGTCCCGTCAAAAAGCCGGCAAAGCACGCCATCTCCCAGACCTTGCGGAAGACCCGCGCGGTGGTCTCGGTAATGGAGAAATGCACATTGGCGCCGATATTGAAAATCACGGCCTCAAGCGGGCCGATCTCTTCTTCGATATGGGCGAAAAGCGCCACCATCTGATCTTCATCGCGCGCATCGACGCCCATAGGATAGGCGGTGCCGCCTGCCGCACGGATGGCGCTTGCCAGTTCTTCCAGAGCGTCTGCATGGCGGCGGATCATGACGGTGGCATAGCCTTCCCTGGCAAAGCGCTTGGCAATCGCCCCGCCCGTTGCATCCCCTGCGCCGACGATCAACGCGGCCTTTTCATGTTTGGCGGGCATGGCGGCGGATCATGACGGTGGCATAGCCTTCCCTGGCAAAGCGCTTGGCAATCGCCCCGCCCGTTGCATCCCCTGCGCCGACGATCAACGCGGCCTTTTCATGTTTGGCGGGCATGGCGGCTCCCCTGGTATGTCTCTTCTTCGGAACTGAGCTTCAAGATGGGGTCCTTTCGGGAAGGCATCAAGCCGGTTAAGTTATGGACCCCGGGACAAGCCCGGGGTGACATGTGTCATCTGCGGCAAAGCGGTGCATCACATAGAAGCTGTCACCCCGGCCCTCGAGCCGGGGTCCATGCAGCGCCTGCGTCCCGAAAAGCCGCCGCCAACAAAAAAGCCGCTCCGGAGAGCGGCTTTTGTCTTGATGCGGGATAAACCTCAAAGCCCGTCGAAAAGCGCCGTCGAAAGATAGCGTTCGGCGAAGGACGGGATGATGGCAACGATGGTTTTGCCTTCCATTTCCGGGCGCTGGGCGACTTCCAGCGCCGCGGCAATCGCCGCGCCGGAGGAAATACCGATGGGCAGGCCTTCCAGTTTTGCCGCCTTGCGGGCGGTTTCGAAGGCCGTCTCATTGCCGATCGTCACCACTTCGTCGATCAGATCTTTTTCGAGGTTGCTCGGCACGAAGCCCGCGCCGATGCCTTGAATTTTATGCGGGCCGGCCTGACCGCCGGAAAGGACGGGGCTGTCTTCCGGTTCCACCGCGATCATTTTCAGCGAGGCTTTGCGTGCTTTCAGCACCGAGCCGACGCCGGTAAAGGTGCCGCCCGTGCCGACGCCGGAAATCACCGCATCGACTTTGCCTTCCGTGTCGTTCCAGATTTCCTCCGCCGTGGTCTTGCGGTGGATTTCCGGATTGGCCGGATTGTCGAATTGCTGCGGCATGACGGAATTGGGATATTTGCTCATCAGCGCTTCTGCTTCGGCGACCGCGCCCTTCATGCCTTTTTCCGGCGGCGTGAGCACAATCTCTGCGCCCAAGAGCGCCAGCATCTTGCGCCGCTCGATGGACATGCTCTCCGGCATGGTCAGGATCAGCCGGTAGCCTTTCGCCGCGCAGACAAAGGCAAGCGCGATGCCGGTATTGCCGGAAGTCGGTTCGATGATCACCGTGTCTTCTTTGATGAGCCCGCGCTGTTCCAGATCCTCGATCATGGCAACGCCGATCCGGTCTTTGACGCTGGCAAGCGGGTTGAAGAATTCCAGCTTGAGCAGCACATCCGCTTTCGCGCCCGCTTCCTGCGGCAGGCGTTTGAGGCGCACAAGCGGCGTGTCGCCGATCGTTTCGGTAATGCTGTCGTAAATGCGCCCGCGGCCCGGGCGGTGTTCGGGGGTGCCGCCTGTTTTTGCTGCCTGGCTCATAATGTCCTCCACCTGTTGGCTGCGCCTTGCCTCTTTATGTAAGAGCGGCGCAGCGGAATGTTAGATCGTGAAATCCGCTGCCGGCATGCCCGCGGTCGTGGCGCCGGTCTGTTCTGCCTTGCGGCATAAATCCTCGATGGTGATGCCGTTCAGACGCTGCATCAGATCGGTCTGAATATCTTCCCAAAGCGGCCCGACGACTTTCTGCCCAAGATCGGAAGGCTGGGAGCGCACTTCCTCGGCCGCTTCCATGGCGCCCACCACCTGCACGATTTCGCCCACCGTAATGCGCCGGCGCTCGCGGGCAAGCCGGTAGCCGCCTTTCGGCCCCCGCACGCCTTTCAAAATGCCGGCATGAACGAGCTGCTGCATGACCTGTTCGAGATAACGCTGGGGGATGCCCTGGCGTTTCGTGATTTCCTTCGACTGGACGGGATCGGGCCGCGCATTGACGGCGACATCGATCACGGCTTCCAGCGCGAGCATGGTTTTTTTCGACAAACGCAGCATGTCCCGCCTCTCCCTCTTCTTGTCTTAGCGCGCGGCAACCCCGGTCGACCCGAAACCGCCCGTCCCCCGGCTGGTTTCGGAAAGACTGTCGCGCTCTTTCCACATGGCTTGTGTGACGGGGGCGATGACCATTTGCGCGATGCGTTCGCCGCGCTGAATGGTAAAGGCCTCCTCGCCGAGGTTGATCAGAATGACTTTCACCTCGCCCCGATAGTCGCAGTCCACCGTGCCGGGCGAGTTGAGCACCGTGACGCCCTTCTTCGCGGCAAGGCCGGAGCGCGGGCGCACCTGCGCTTCAAAGCCGGGCGGCAGGGCGATGGCAAGGCCCGTCGGCACCATGGTGCGTTTGCCGGGCTCAAGCACGAGCGGCTCTGCTTCCGGCACCGCCGCCAGAAGGTCCATGCCGGCTGCCCCTTCCGTTTCGTATTTCGGCAGCGGCAAATCCTTGCCGTGATCGAGGCGCTGCACATCGACAGGAATGGAGGCGCTCATGAACGGGGTCCTTCGCTTGATAAAGAAAAATGCTGCGCAATGGCATGGGCGAGTTTTTCGGCAGCGGCGCTTTTGGCCATGCGCGGCCAGTCCTCGCGCCCTTCCGCGCGGATGAGGTGAATGGTGTTCTCCTCCCCGCCCATGACGCCGCCGCCCCTCTCGTCCACCGAAACGTCATTGGCGACGATCCAGTCGCAGCCCTTGCGCGCCCGCTTGGCGGTGGCGTGCTCGATAACGTTTTCTGTTTCCGCCGCAAAGCCGATGACAAGGCGCGGGCGGGAATGATTGAGTTTGGAAAGCGTGGCGAGAATGTCCGGGTTCTCGGTAAAGCTGAGCTGCGGCAGCCCGCCCTTTTCCTTTTTGATTTTCTGTCCGGCTTCATTGTCGACGCGCCAATCGGCAACGGCGGCGGCGCAAACGGCAATGTCCGCGGGCAGGGCCGCCTCGCAGGCCGCCAGCATCTCGCGCGCCGTTTCAACGTGTTTCGTGGACACGCCCAACGGGTCGGGCAGGTTCACCGGGCCGGAGATCAGCAGCGTCTCCGCCCCGAGCCGGGCGAGCGCGGCGGCAATAGCATGGCCCTGCTTGCCCGAAGAGCGGTTGGCGATATAGCGCACGGGGTCGATGGGCTCATGGGTCGGCCCGGAGGTGACGAGAGCCTTCAGCCCGGCAAGGGGGGCGGTGCCCGCGCCGAGCATCGCTTCGGCGGCGGAGAGGATTTCCAAGGGCTCGGCCATGCGCCCCGGCCCGTATTCACCGCAGGCCATGTCGCCCTCGCTGGGGCCGATAAAGGCAATGCCATCGGCTTTCAGCTGGGCAATGTTGCGCTGGGTGGCCGGGTGCAGCCACATGCGCACATTCATCGCGGGTGCGATGAGCACCGGGGTGTCGGTCGCCAAAAGCGCGGTGGAGGCAAGATCGTCCGCCCGGCCCGTCGCCATCTTCGCCATGAGATCGGCGGTGGCGGGCGCCACAATAATGAGATCGGCGGAGCGGGAAAGCTGGATATGGCCCATTTCCGCTTCATCCGTCAGATCGAAGAGATCGCTGAACACCTTCTCGCCCGTCAGGCTGGAGACGGAAAGCGGGGTCACGAATTCCTGGGCCGCGCGCGTCATGATGGCGCGCACCGCCGCCCCCCGCTCGCGCAGGCGGCGGATGAGGTCGAGCGTTTTATAGGCCGCGATGCCGCCGCCTATGATCAAAAGCACGCGCTTACCGGTCAGGTTTTGGCCGGCTAGGTTTTGAGACTGCGCCACGCCGATACTCCTCATGAAACGGCCCAGAGAGCAAAACCGGGCCTCTCCGGGCAATGAGGGGAATATAGGGTTTTACGCCAAGGATTTGTAGATCATTTTTTATCCGCCCGCTTTTCCGTGAATCATGCAGGTTTCCAGCGGGCGTCCCCATAGCGGGCTGGCTCCGCGCCGGGGCTCCTGCTAAACCTTGAAACCCCGCGCGCGGCGGGGCGAGGGGGGAAGCCGCCTGGGCGGTCTTGGCGTTCTTATGTTGTTCAATTCCCATATTTTTCTTGTGTTTCTGGCGGTCACGCTGGCGGGTTATCTGGCCGCGAGCCGGCTCGACTTCCGCCTCGCCAAGCTCTGGCTCGTTGCCGCCTCGCTCTTTTTCTATGGCTGGTGGGAACTGAGCTACGTTTTCCTGCTGACAGGCTCCATCGCCGTCAATTATCTCGCCGCTCTTTTCATTCGCCGTGCGCGCTCGCGTGTGCTGCTCGCAGGCGGTATCGCCTTCAATCTTGGTCTGCTCGGTTATTACAAATATGCGGGCTTTCTCACCGAAGCGGTGAATGCGGCGGCAGGCACTGGCTTTCCCGTACCCCATATCGTGCTGCCGCTCGCCATTTCCTTTTTCACCTTTCAACAGATCGCCTTCCTTGTGGATGCGGCGCGCGGGGAGGCGGAGAATTACCGGCTCGTCGATTATCTTCTCTTCGTCACCTTCTTTCCCCAGCTCATTGCCGGGCCCATCGTCCATCACAAGGAGATGTTGCCGCAATTCACGCAGCATCAGCGCCACCTGGCGCGCAACCTGTCGATCGGTCTGACGATCTTCGCGATCGGGCTTTTTAAGAAAGTGGTGCTGGCCGACGAGATCGCGCCTTATTCAGACGCGCTCTTCGGCGCGGTGGAGGGCGGCTATGTGCCGACCATGCGCGAGGCCTGGATCGGCGCGCTTGCCTATACGCTGCAGATCTATTTCGATTTTTCCGGTTATTCGGACATGGCGGTGGGGCTCGCCCGGCTGTTCGGCATCCGCCTGCCGGTCAATTTCTTCTCGCCTTACCGGGCGGCCAGCATCATCGATTTCTGGCGGCGCTGGCACATCACGCTGTCGCGCTTTTTGCGTGACTACCTATATATCCCGCTGGGCGGCAACCGGAAGGGCGACATGCGCCGCCATACCAATCTGCTCATCACCATGCTGCTGGGCGGGCTCTGGCATGGGGCCGGCTGGACCTTCGTGATCTGGGGCGGTCTGCACGGCGTTTATCTTGTCTGCAATCATCTCTGGCGCCAGTGGCGCGGGGCGGCGGCGGGCGCTTCTTCGTTCCTTCCGTCCTGGGCCGGGCTTTGGGCGGGCCGGCTGGTAACGCTTTTCTTTGTCGTCATTGCCTGGGTGTTCTTCCGCGCCGCCTCGCTCGATAGTGCATTAACGGTGCTTGCCGCCGCTTTCGGGCAGGGCGAACGCGGCGCTCTTGCGCCCATCGACATGCTGGACAGCTCCCGCCCGCTCTCCCTCATCGCGGCAGGTTTTGCGATTTGCTGGTTCCTGCCCAATACGGTGCAATGGATGCGGCGCTATCATCCGGTGATTGACCCGAGCGCGGTGACGCGCTGGGACAAGGGCGTCTTGAAAGTGCATTGGCGCGCCTCGTTCGGCTGGGCGCTCTTTACCGCACTGATCGGCTTTGCCGCGCTGCTGCATCTCTCCCGCGTCTCCCCCTTCCTCTATTTCCAGTTTTAGGCCATGAGACAGCATCTGCGCCGATATCTCTTTTCCCTGCTCGGAGCGTTGACGCTTTTATGCGCTGCGGCGGCGGGAGTGAGCTGGGCTGTGGACCCCTACCGGATTTTTCATACTGCAGTAGAGGGTGAGCCGATCGAGGGGATCGGGCCTTTCACCCGTATCACCAAACCCTATATGGCCCGCAACATAGCCCCGCGTGTTCTCCTGGCTGGGTCCTCGCGCGCGGAATATGCGCTGGTGCCCGCCGAGGCGGAGCGGCTTTTAGGTGAGGGGCCGGCATTCAACGCCGCGCTCTCCGGCCCCAACATTTATGAAGTCCGGCGCATGATCGATCATGCAAACGGGGTGGGGAATGTGCGCACCCTCGTGCTAGGGCTCGATTTTTACATGTTCAATGCGCAGCTTGCCCCGCAGGACGCGTTCAGCGACACCCGCCTTGCCGTAACGCCGCAGGGCGCACGCAACCATCTTGGCCGGCTTAGCGATCTGCCGCTGGCGCTGCTTTCTATCGATACGCTGGAGGCGGTGCGCAAGGCGCTGAAATATCGCGGGCGGGGCGATCCCTGTCAGGACATCTGGTATCGCGACGGCACGCGCCTGCCCGGTCTTTTGGAATGTGAGGCGGCAACAAATAGAGGCTTCAGGGACAGCACGGCGTCCACTCTGAAATTCTATCTAACCAGTAAAACTCTTTATAAAGATTATCGCTTGAACCCAGGCGGGCTTGCCCATATCCAGCATGTTCTGGAAGAGGCCGCAGCACGCGGTCAGCGCGTCGTTCTATATTTCTCACCGGTACAGGCGCTGCATCTCGGCGCAATCGACAAAGCCGGTCTCTGGCCGCTTTTCGAGGCCTGGAAGAAAGAGATTTTCCATCTCGCCGAAGAGACGCGCGAAGAAGGCACCGATATCGCGCTATGGGATTATGCGCGTCTCAGCCCGCTCACCGCCGTCACGCTGCCGCCCGAAAACGAAGAGCCCTGGCAAGGCGCGTTTTACGATTCCCATCATGTGCGCCCTGAGATTGGCAAGCGCATGATGGCGGAGATGCTGGAGGCGGGCGAAGAGGGGCCGGAAGCGGGCGGCGTGCGCCTCACCGTATCCAACCTCGATAAAGAGCTTGCCCGTCAGCGCGCCGCTTTTCTTGCCTGGTGGCAGGCCCATGAAGAAGCGCGCGCTTTCCTCGATGCCGCTTCGCCGGAAGCGGCCCAGTAGTTTCAGAAAATCTGAAGCAGCAGAAGGCCGAGGAGGGAGAGGGCGCCGAGCCAGAGGGCGGCGCGGGTGCCGCGGCCGCCTTCGGTTTCCGCTTCGCGGATGGCTTTCAGGCTTTCCGGGTGAAGGCGCATGCCCTCCGGATTGCCGGCGGCATCGAGCGTGCGTTCGGCGCGGGCGAGCAGTTCGGGCAATTGCGAAAGGCTGCGCCCCAGCGCCATTGCCCCGTCGGCGGCTTCCTGCAGGCGGGCTTCCGGTCCGATGCGGCGCATCATCCAGTCGGCCAGAATGGGCTCGGAGGCTTCCCAGATATTGTGTTCCGGATCGAAGGAGCGTGCGACGCCTTCCACCACGACCATGGTCTTTTGCAGGAGAATGAGCTCCGGGCGCATGGCCATGTCGAACTGTTCGGTGACGAGAAAGAGCTGCGCCAGGAGCTTGCCCATGGAAACGTCCTTGGCTTCCTTGCCGAATATCGGCTCGCCGATGGAGCGTAGCGCCTGGGCAAAAGTGGCGACGTCTTTATGGGGCGGCACATAGCCTGCCTCGAAATGCACTTCCGCGACACGCTGATAATCGCGTTTGACGAAGCCGTAGAGAATTTCGGCGAGGAAACGGCGCGAGCGTTCATCGAGCCGGCCCATGATCCCGAAATCGACCGGGATGAGCGTGCCTTCGCCGTCGACGAAAAGATTGCCCTGATGCATGTCCGCGTGGAAAAAGCCGTCGCGCGTGGCATGCAGAAGAAAGTTCTGAATAACCCGGTTGCCGAGCCGCTTCATATCGTGGCCTGCCGCTTTTAGCGCCTCGACATCGCTGGCAGGCACCGCATCGATCCATTCCAGCGTCAGCACATGGCGCGCGGTGCGGTTCCATTCCACTTCCGGCACGCGGAAGCCCGGATCGTCTGCCGTGTTCTCCGCCATCTCGGACATGGCGGCTGCTTCAAGGCGCAGATCCATTTCCAGTTCGACGGAATTGGCGAGCGTCTCAACCCCTGCGCGCGGGCGCAGGCGCCGTGTCTCGGGCACCAGGGTTTCGAGTTTTTCCGCCGCCCAGAAAAACGCGTCGAGATCGCGCTGGAAGCGGGCCTCGACATCGGGCCGGAGCACTTTGACGGCGACATCCCGCGTGCCGCCATCCTCGTTCTTCAGCGTGGCTTTATGCACCTGGGCAATCGAGGCGGCGGCGATGGGCTCGCTGAAACTCTCATAAAGCGTGTCGATAGGCGCGCCGAGCTGGTCTTCGATAATGCGGATCGCTTCTTCCTGCTCGAAAGGCGGCAATTGATCGCGCAGGCTGCCGAGATCGCCGGCAAGTTCCGGCCCGATCATGTCGGGGCGCGTGGCAAGAAACTGCCCAAGCTTGATGTAAGAAGGCCCGAGCTCGGCAAGCGCGGCGGAAAGCCGCTCGGCCATATCCCCGCTTGTCTCCACCTTGCGCTCGAAAGGCAGGCGCAGCTTGGCGAGGGGCCGGAGCGCAAGCGCTACGGGCGGCAGATTGTCTTTTGCCAGATCGAGCTCGAAGAGCGCGTCATGGCGCGCCATCACACGGGCGGCGCTGACCAGCCTTAGAAAATGTCGAAGACCCCGGACCATCGCTTAAAGCCGCCAGCCGGAATGAATGGCCGCAACCCCGCCCGACAGGTTGCGGTATTGCACGCGCGCAAACCCGGCCTCGCGGATCATCGCGGCAAAGCGTTCCTGGTCCGGGAACTGGCGGATGCTCTCCACCAGATATTGATAAGGATCGGGATCGCCCGTCACCCAGCCCCCCATGCGCGGAATGACGGTGAAGGAATAAGCGTCGTAAATCTTGTCGATGCCGGGCAGCACCATCTGGCTGAATTCAAGACAGAGAAAGCGCCCGCCCGGTTTCAGCACCCGGTAGGCTTCCGCGAGCGCCCGCTCGATATGCGTGACGTTCCGAATGCCGAAAGCGATGGTGTAGGAATCGAAACTCTTATCCGGAAAGGGCAGGCTCTCCGCATTGCCGCAGGTAATTTCCGTGCGCTCTTTATAGCCGCCCGCTTCCGCCCGCGCCTTGCCGACGCCCAGCATATGCGGATTGATGTCGCAAAGCGTGACATGGGCATGCGGCCCGGCCCGGTCCAGAAGCCGGAAGGCGACATCGCCCGTGCCGCCCGCCACATCGATATGGGCATAAGGCCGCGCGCTTTTGGGCGGTGCGAGCCAGGCGATCATCGCGTCTTTCCAGGGCCGGTGCAGGCCCCCCGACATCAGATCGTTCATCAGGTCGTAGCGCTCGGCGACTTTTTCAAAGACGCTATGGACCATGCCCTGCTTGGCGTCTTCTTCCACCGTGCGGAAGCCGAAATGCGTGGTGCGCTCTTCTGCCTCTTCGCGGGCGCCATGCTCAGGGGAATTTTCGGCCGGGCGTGCCATGAGATACCTCGTTTCGCCGCTTGCGCGTTTGTGACCCGGCGGGCCGGGCGCGACCATAGCCTACCGGGCTAAGCCGCGCTACGGTAAGGTGTTTTTAAAATCGTGTCGAAGCGCCGCAGCCGGGCTTTTTAATAGCCCTCGCCCAGGTCTGCTTAAAAGAAGTCATCCGAAGAACAGCCCCCCGAAAGAACAGCCTCGAAGAACAACTTATGCCCGAATTGCCAGAAGTCGAAACCGTCCGCCGGGGTCTGGAGCCCGCCATGGCGGGCAAGCGCATCACCCGTGCGCTCGCAAAGCGCCCCGATCTGCGTTTTCCCCTGCCGGAGCGCTTTGCCGAGCGGCTGACCGGGCGCCGCGTCATGCATCTTGGGCGGCGGGCGAAATATCTTCTTTTGCATCTTGATGGCGGCGAGGTGCTGCTCTCGCATCTGGGCATGTCGGGCCGCTTTACGATCTGGCCACCGAAAGGGGAAGGGGCGGCAAGCTCGCCCGGCGATTTCGCACTGGAAGGGTCGATGGCGGGGCCGGACGGCGCAGGCCCCCATGATCATATCGTCCTCGATATGGAAGACGGCACGCGCATCGTTTATTCCGACCATCGCCGCTTCGGCTATATGGACCTCATCGGCGAAGCGGAGCTGCCGCAATCGAAACATCTGGCAAGCCTCGGGCCGGAGCCGCTCGGCAATGAATTCAATGCCGAATTTTTGGCGCAGCGCTTTGAGGGCAAGAAGACGCCGCTGAAAGCCGCGCTCCTTGATCAGCATGTGGTGGCCGGGCTCGGCAATATATATGTCTGCGAGGCGCTGCACCGGGCGGGGCTTTCCCCGCGCCGTCAGGCTCAGAGTTTGAGCGCCAAGGGCGGCCGGCCGACCGAGCGGCTGGAGCGGCTCACCCGCGCGGTTCGCGAGGTCATTGCCGAGGCGATCGAGGCCGGCGGCTCGACCTTGCGCGATTACGCGCATACCGACGGCACGCTTGGCTATTTCCAGCACCGTTTCGCGGTTTATGACCGGGAAGGGGAAAGCTGTTCAAAGCCCGGCTGCAAGGGTAGGGTGGCGCGCATCGTGCAATCGGGACGGTCGAGCTTTTTCTGCGGCACCTGCCAGCGCTGACCCGTCCTGCCTATAAGATGAACGCCATAAAGGCGGCAGAGCCGGGAAGAAAGAAAGCCGGTCAAAAGACCGCGAGGGAGAGTGTCATGGCTTATGAAACGATATTGGTGGAAACGCGGGGCAATGTCGGCCTTATCACCCTCAACCGCCCCGAGGCGCTGAACGCGCTCAACAATCAGCTGCTCGATGAGCTGATCGAGGCGGTGGGTACGTTCGATGCCGATCCGGCCATTGGCTGCATCGTGCTCACGGGGTCGGAAAAGGCCTTTGCGGCGGGCGCCGACATCAAGGAAATGCAGCCCAAATCCTATATGGATGTTTTCAAAGAAGATCTTTTCACCAAAGCCGACCGCATTGCCGAGGCCCGCACGCCGCTCATCGCCGCCGTTTCCGGTTATGCGCTGGGCGGGGGCTGCGAGCTTGCCATGATGTGCGATTTCATTCTGGCCGGCGACAATGCGAAATTCGGCCAGCCGGAAATCAATCTCGGCGTTATGCCGGGCATTGGCGGCACCCAGCGCCTCACCCGTCTCGTGGGCAAGTCGAAGGCGATGGAAATGTGCCTGACCGGGCGGATGATGAATGCCGAAGAGGCCGAGCGCGCCGGGCTCGCCAGCCGTATCGTGCCGAAGGGCGAGCTGCTTGAGGAGGCGATGAAGGCGGCAAGCACCATTGCCGATAAATCCCTGCCCATCGCCATGATGACGAAAGAGACCGTGAACCGGGCCTATGAGACCACCTTGTCCGAAGGGGTGCGTTTCGAGCGCCGGGTCTTCCATTCCATGTTCGCCACTCATGACCAGAAAGAAGGCATGACGGCTTTCACGGAAAAACGGGAGCCGAAATTCAAGGACGAATAGGCCGGGTTTTTCCTGGCTTTTCCCGGCTCTTGCTGTGGCAGAGCGTCCTCAAAGGCCTTTGGCGGGAGAATAACGGCCCGAATGGGGAAATTGCCCCTGTCGGGTGTTGACGCCATAAGGGCGCGGCAGTATAACGCCGCGTCCAGGCGCATGGGGCTTTTGCCCGCATGACGACAGGATTTGAGCGAGATAATCGTTAACCGAAGAGAGATCGTAGGGGCCGGCCCCATGGGCGGCGGTTCTTACGCGGAAGGACAAGATGGCGAATACACCTTCAGCCAAAAAAGCGATCCGCAAGATCGAGCGCCGCACGGCCGTAAACCGCAACCGCCGCTCCCGTATGCGCACCTTCACGCGCAAGGTCGAAGAGGCGATCGAGCGCGGTGAAAAAGCTGCTGCCGAAGCCGCGTTCCGCGCCGCGCAGCCCGAGCTGATGCGCGCCGCTCAGAAAGGCGTGCTGCACAAGAACACCGCCTCGCGGAAAGTCTCGCGGCTTGCCAAGCGGATCAGCGCGCTGCCTGCTTAAAAGCCGGGCAATCTGCATCTCTGCAGAGCGTGATCAATAAGTATTTATTCCGTAATTTTACGGAAATTCGAACGTCACAAAACCCGCGCATCAGGCGCGGGTTTTTGTATGGCTTTGTGCTGCTGCAATACCTAGATGAAAGCCTCTAGGTAGTTGGTTTTAAAGCTCAATGCCAATTTGATACATGTCATAATTCCGCGTCACGGCGCGGTTTTAGCGCAGTGCAAAAAATCCTATGCGCGTTATGCAAGTGTCATATATCGGCAACGCAGACACTGTCAGCACGAAGTTTTTTTGACGTTCCCGATTCCTTCCTATTGCCTCTCCCGGCCTCGCGCAGTATGGTTGACGCCCTGCTTGGGGGTTACGAATACTGAATAAGCAAGTAATCGTGACCATTAAGCAAGTCGTTGTAAGTTTTCGCTCGCGCGTCTTTAAGTAATCATCATCATAAAAGCTTCTGGCTTGCAGAGATAATGCTCCTGGAAACGTCCCGGCGTTTTCGGACTCGGCTTTTGCTGCTTGTTGACGAACGATGGTGAAAAGGCGCGGCCACTTGCGGCGCGGTTGGTGCGGATTTGAAGGCCCTTCGAACGGCGGCCCATCGGGCGGCATGTTGGAGGGTATGTGTGAAAGAGGGACAGATGGCTGGCGTGGCGCCTGAATTATTATCCGGACAGGCAGAAGGCTATGCGGGCGACGTCAGTGTCGAGGAGGCCTGGCGCGTTCTGAAAGAAGATCCTGCAGCAAAGCTCATCGACGTGCGCACAAAGGCGGAATGGACCTTTGTCGGCATCCCCGATCTTGAGGGGATCGGACAGGAGCTCATGTGCCTTGAATGGCAGATGGCGCCCACCATGCAGGTCAACCCGGATTTCACCGAGGCCCTTTCCGGCGCGCTGAAAGAGGCGGGTCAAGACGTGAACCTGTTTTTCCTCTGCCGGTCGGGCGCCCGTTCGCGCGCGGCTGCCGAGGCCATGACGAAGGCGGGCTTTACCGCTTGCCATAATGTGGCCGGCGGGTTCGAAGGCGATCTTGACGAGGCGCGCCACCGGGGCCGGAAAAACGGCTGGAAGGCGGCGGATCTGCCCTGGCGGCAGAGTTAGCGGAATAAGTGCGGCCGGTTTTGCGGGGGCAGACCGGATAGGCGGAGCGGGGCCTTGATTACGGCGGCCCCATCCGGGTGGGGAGAGGCCTGAAGGCAGAAAACTGCCAAGGGAAAACGGAATTGCGGACCGGCCGGGCGTTTTGGCGCCCCGTCTTATGGTCCGCGCAACAGGGGTTAGCGGCGGTACCATGTTGGAAAGGGGCGAGCAGGTAGCAGTGTCTGGCGGATCGGCGGATCGGCACGATCTCAAGTCCCAATGGGACCGCGTCAAGGCACGGCTGAAAGCGGAACTGGGCGAGGCGACCTATGTCAGCTGGTTCCAGTATGCCGACATGATCGGTGTGGGCGACGGCAAGATCGTGCTCTCCGTGCCGACACGTTTCATCCGCTCCTGGCTTCTCGCGCATCAGACGGAGCGTCTGGTCGGCCTGTGGCAGGACGAAGACCCCACGGTACAGAAAATCGAAATTCTCGTGCGCGATCCGATGCGCGGTGATGGCGGCGAGACGCCGAAGCCTGCCTCACCGGCTTCCTCCGCGCAGGCAGCCGCTCAAGCCGCCGTTCAGCCGTCGCCCGCCATGCGCGCAGCAGCCGCCGCCGCCCGCACGGGTGCCGCGCAAAGCGCACAAAGCGCTGCGCCGCAAACGGTCTATAGCGGTTATGCGTCCGGCCCCCTCGGCGATGGCAGCGAGGATCTCGGCGCGCCGCTCGATCCGCGCTTCACCTTCGAGAATTTCGTCGTCGGCAAGTCGAACGAACTTGCCCATGCCGCCGCCCGCCGCGTTGCCGAAACGCGCGACGTCTCCTTCAATCCGCTTTTCCTTTATGGCGGGGTGGGGCTCGGCAAGACGCATTTGATGCATGCCATCGCCTGGGAAATCCGGCGCAAACACCCCGAGCGCAAGGTGCTTTATCTTTCCGCCGAAAAATTCATGTACCAGTTTATCCGCGCGCTGCGCTTCAAGGACACGATGGCCTTCAAGCAGCAGTTCCGCACCGTGGACGTTTTGATGGTGGACGATGTGCAGTTCATCTCCGGCAAGGAATCCACACAGGAAGAATTCTTCCACACGTTCAACGCGCTGATCGATCATAACCGCCAGGTGATCATCTCCGCCGACCGCTCGCCCTCCGATCTGGAAGGCATCGAGGAGCGCATCCGCTCGCGCCTCGGCTGGGGCCTCGTCGCCGACATTCACCCGACCGATTATGAGCTGCGTCTCGGTATTCTGCAGGCCAAGGCCGATGAGATCATGAGCTCGGGCGGCAATATCGACATTCCCCCGGCGGTGCTGGAGTTTCTGGCGCACCGGATCGTCTCGAATGTGCGCGAGCTCGAAGGCGGGCTGAAACGCGTCGTCGCCTATGCCTCGCTGGTCGGCCGGCCCATTTCGCTTGAAATGGCGCAGGACGTGCTGCGTGATCTTCTGCGCTCCAACGAGCGCAAAGTGACGATCGAGGAAATTCAGCGCCGGGTGGCGGAATATTACAATGTCCGCCTGGCCGACATGCTCTCGGCCCGCCGGGCCCGCGCCGTTGCCCGCCCGCGCCAGATCGCCATGTATCTGTCCAAGCAGCTCACCACCCGCTCGCTGCCCGAGATCGGGCGCAAATTCGGCGGGCGCGATCACACCACCGTCATTCACGCGGTGCGCAAGGTCGATTCCCTGTGCAAGGAAGATGCGGGCCTCGAGGAGGATGTGGACCTGCTGCGCCGCATGCTCGAAGGCGGCCCGCCCGAGCTCTAAGCATCTCCCGGGACCTTCTCGAGAACCTTCGGCGCCGCCTCGCCGGGCTGATTCGCGCCCTCTTTCCTGTATGGCTCAGGCAAGGGTGCGGTCCTGGTTTTCCCCGCCCGCCGCAAAGCGCCCTAACGCCTTGAAAAAAGCGCCATTATCGGCCTCTCCCTTGCGCGAAAGACGTGCATTGGACAGGGCTTTTGCTATACTTCGGGCCCGGTGTGAGGCCGGTATCCAGCCTCGCGGGTCGGCGGCGTGGATGGCCTGGCAATAGCAGGCGCATCAGGGCGACCCTTCCTTTCTTGGCTGTCTGTGGTTAAGGGCGTGCGCGGAACCGCGCCGGCCTGCGGCAGGCCCGCCTCAAAGGCGCCCGGACTGGATGAAACGAGGCCCGTGAGGGGTAATGATGGAGAGTGTGGGGAAGCCATGAAGATAACGATCGAGCGCGGTGCCTTGCTGAAGTCGCTCAACCACGTTCAAAGTGTTGTGGAACGCCGTAACACCATTCCCATTCTCTCCAACGTTCTGATCCGCGCCGATCAAGGCCAGCTCAGCCTGACGGCAACGGACTTGGACATTGAAGTGGTCGAGGCGATCGACGCCGATGTGGCGCAGCCCGGCGGCACCACGGCAAGCGCCCACACGCTTTACGACATTGTGCGCAAACTGCCCGACGGCACGCAGGTGGAATTGATCTACGGCGCCGATGACGGGCGGCTGACGCTGCAGGCCGGCCATTCGCGCTTTGCGCTGCAATGCCTGCCGCAGGAAGATTTCCCGGCCATGTCCGCAGGCGAGTTGCCGCACCGCTTCGATCTGCCCGCCGCCGCCCTTGCCCGGCTGATGGACAAGACCCGCTTTGCGATTTCGACGGAAGAAACCCGCTACTATCTGAACGGTATCTACCTGCACACGGTGGAAGGCGACGAGCCGATGCTGCGCGCCGTGGCGACGGACGGGCACCGTCTTGCCCAGGCCGATTACCCGCTCCCCGACGGGGCAGCGGGCATGCCCGGCATCATCGTGCCGCGCAAGACCGTGCAGGAGCTTCAGAAACTGGCCGAAGGGCAGGACGGGCTCATTCACGTCTCCGTCTCCGACACGAAAATCCGTTTCGAATTCGGCGGCGTGGTGCTGACCTCGAAACTGATCGACGGCACCTTCCCTGACTATGAGCGCGTCATTCCCAAGGACAATGACAAGATGCTTGAGGTGGAAGGCAAACGCTTTGCACAGGCGGTGGACCGCGTCTCCACCATCTCGACGGAAAAATCCCGCGCGGTGAAAATTCATCTCGATGACGGCAAGCTGACCTTGAGCGTCAACAACCCGGATTCGGGCAGCGCGGTGGAAGAGCTGGCGGTGGATTACACGGCCGACGCCATCGAGATCGGTTTTAACGCGCGCTATCTTCTGGACATTGCCGGTCAGCTCGATGGCGAGCGGGCGCTCTTTGCCATGGCCGATTCCGGTTCGCCCACTTTGATCCGCGATAGCGAAGATGCATCGGCCATCTATGTGCTGATGCCGATGCGCGTTTAAGAGAGGTGCTGTTGGAAGCGTCAGCGCGGCCGGACATAACCTGTGATCCGTTGCAGGAAGAAGCCGCTGCGCAAGAAGCGGTGAAACCCGCCTTGCGGCTGCGCCGGTTGCTCGTCACGGATTTCCGTTCTTATCCGCGCGCGGATGTGAGCCTCGATGGACGGCCCGTGGTGCTGGCGGGGCCGAACGGCGCCGGCAAGACCAATCTTCTGGAAGCCGTCTCGCTGCTCACCCCGGGACGCGGCCTGCGCGGGGCGGCCTATAACGAACTGGCGCGCAAGACGGGCGCAGGCGGCTGGGCGGTCTCCGCGGTGCTTGAGGGGCCGATGGGCGAAAGCCGTCTTGGCACGGGCATCGAAGCGGCAGCGCTGGGTAGCGAGACGCGCACCCGCACCGTGCGGATCGACGGGGAAACGCAGCCGAGCTCCGGGCCGCTCGCCCATTACATGCGCCAGGTCTGGCTGACCCCGGCCATGGACCGGTTATTCGTGGAAAGCGCAGGCGGGCGCCGCCGTTTCCTCGACCGGCTGGTGATGGGGTTCGATCCCTCGCACGGCACGCGGGTCAACGCCTATGAACGGGCGATGCGCGAGCGCAACCGGCTGCTGGCCGACGGGCGCATGGACAATGCCTGGCTCACGGGCCTTGAAGAGCAGATGGCAAGCCACGGCGTTGCCATTGCCGCCGCGCGGGTGGAAACCGTGGCGCGGCTGAAAGGCGCGATCGCGGTTACCGCCGAAGGGGCGTTCCCGAAAGCCGAGCTTGCGCTGGACGGGATGATGGAACTGAAAGTGGCAAGCGGCGCGGCGGTGGATGCCGAGGACGCGCTGATCGGCCAACTGAAGCAGGGGCGCCTGCGCGATCAGGGCGCGGGCCGCACGCTGGAGGGGCCGCACCGCACCGATCTTCTGGTGCGCCACGGGCCGAAGGACATGGAGGCGGGTGCCTGTTCGACGGGCGAGCAAAAGGCGCTCCTCATCGGTCTTATGCTCGCGAATGCGCGTCTTCTCGCGCGCCAGACGGGGGCGGCGCCTATTCTGCTGCTCGATGAAGTGGCGGCGCATTTGGACAAGGACCGCCGCGCGGCGCTGTTCGATGAGATCGTAGCGCTCGGCACGCAGGCATTCATGACGGGGACGGACCGGAGCCTTTTTGAAAGCTTCGGACCCCGCGCGCAAAGTTTCATGGTTTCCGAAGGCGCGCTGGAAGAAAGCGCGCTTTAAGGAAGGCGGCCCGTTTTTCCGGGCGCCTTATTGCAAGGAGAAAGACATGTCGGATCTGCCGGAAAGCGGCCCGCAAGGGAGCGAAGAGGAATATGGCGCCGGCTCCATCAAGGTCCTGAAAGGGCTGGATGCGGTGCGCAAGCGCCCGGGCATGTATATCGGCGATACGGATGACGGCTCGGGTCTCCATCACATGGTCTATGAGGTGGTGGACAATGCCATCGACGAGGCGCTGGCCGGTTATTGCGACACCGCCATGGTGCGCCTCAACCCGGATGGCTCCGTCACCGTTTCCGACAATGGCCGCGGTATTCCCACCGAGATCCATAAGGAAGAAGGGGTGTCGGCGGCCGAAGTCATCATGACCCAGCTTCATGCGGGCGGGAAGTTCGACCAAAACTCCTACAAGGTCTCGGGCGGCTTGCACGGGGTGGGCGTCTCGGTGGTGAACGCGCTTTCCGATTGGCTGGAGCTGCGCATCCGCCGCGGCGGCAAGCTGCATGCCATGCGCTTTGAAAACGGCGCCGCCGTCAAATCGCTCGAAGTGATCGGCGAGGCAGGCGAGGAAAACGGCAAGAAGCTGACAGGCACGGAAGTGACCTTCCATCCTTCTGCCGATATTTTCGCCATTACCGAGTTCAGCTTTTCCACGCTCGAACACCGGCTGCGCGAACTTGCCTTCCTCAATTCCGGCGTGCGCATTGCGCTCATCGATGCGCGCCATGCCGAGGAAAAGCGCGTCGATCTTCATTACGATGGCGGGCTGGAAGCCTTCGTGCGTTTTCTCGATCGCACGAAATCACCGCTCGTGCCCGATCCCATCAAGCTGATGACGGAGAAGGACGGCATTACCGTCGAAGCGGCCATGTGGTGGAACGACAGCTACCACGAAAACGTGCTCTGCTTTACCAACAACATTCCCCAGCGCGATGGCGGCACGCATTTGGCCGGCTTCCGCGGCGCGCTCACCCGTGTGGTGAATTCCTATGCGCAAGAATCCGGGATCGCGAAAAAAGAAAAGGTCTCGCTGACCGGTGATGATGCGCGCGAAGGGCTGACCTGCGTTCTCTCGGTCAAAGTGCCGGACCCGAAATTCTCCAGCCAGACGAAAGACAAGCTCGTTTCCTCCGAAGTGCGCCCCATCGTGGAAAGCGCGGTAAACGAGGCGCTGTCCACCTGGTTCGAGGAACACCCTTCAGAAGCGCGCACCATTGTCGCCAAGGTCGTGGAAGCGGCGGCGGCCCGCGAGGCGGCGCGCAAGGCGCGCGAGCTCACCCGGCGCAAGGGCGCGCTCGATGTGGCCAGCCTGCCCGGTAAGCTTGCCGATTGTCAGGAGCGCGATCCGGCGAAATCCGAACTCTTTCTCGTCGAGGGTGATTCGGCTGGAGGTTCGGCCAAGCAAGGCCGCGACAGGGCAACACAGGCAGTGCTGCCGCTGCGCGGTAAGATTCTCAATGTCGAACGCGCGCGTTTCGACAAGATGCTCTCTTCGAATGAAATCGGCACGCTGATCACCGCGCTTGGCACGGGGATCGGGCGCGAGGATTTCAATATCGAGAAGCTGCGCTACCACAAGATCATCATCATGACGGACGCCGACGTGGACGGTGCCCATATCCGCACATTGCTTCTGACCTTCTTCTACCGCCAGATGCCGGAGATCATCGAGAACGGTCATCTCTATATCGCCCAGCCGCCGCTTTATAAGGTGCGGCGCGGCAATTCGGAGACCTATCTGAAGAACGAAAAGGCGCTGGAAGATTATCTGGTCGAAACGGGTCTGGAAGAAATGGTCTTCACCCAGCATGACGATGTGCAATTGGCGGGTGCCGACTTGCGCGCCGTTGTGGAGAAAGCCCGCCAGGTGCGCTCGATCCTGCAGCAGCTGCCGACGAAATATCCGCATTTTGCGGTCGAGCAGGCGGCGATTGCCGGTGCGCTCGATCCGGAGGTGCTGGCCGATGAAGAGCGCGCCCGCAATGCCGCCGATTATATCGCCCGCCGTCTCGATCTTCTTTCGGAAGAAACAGAACGCGGCTGGACGGGCCGCCCCACACAGGATGGGGGCCTACGCTTCGAGCGGGAAGTACGCGGCGTGAAGGAAGAACTGACCATCGACGGGCCGCTCATTGCCAGCGCCGATGCCCGTGCCCTTAACCGCATGGCTGGGCACTTGCAGGAAGTTTATGTGAAAGCGGGCAAGCTGCGCCGCAAGGACGATGAACACATCATCCGCTCGCCCTCTCAGCTTCTCGATGCGATCTTCAAGGCCGGGTCCAAAGGCCTTTCCTTCCAGCGCTATAAGGGCCTTGGGGAAATGAACCCCAATCAGCTTTGGGAAACGACGCTCGACAAGGAAGCCCGTTCGCTCCTGCAGGTAAAAGTGCGCCAGCTCGATGAGGCGGACGATCTTTTCGTCAAGCTGATGGGCGATGTGGTGGAGCCGCGCCGCGACTTCATCCGCGAAAACGCGCTGGCGGTGGCGAACCTCGACGTTTGAGCAGGTAGTCAGCTTGCTGCCTGACCGACGACAGGCCGATGGACCCCGGGACAAGCCCGGGGTGACAGTCTGAGCTAGCTGCAGGGCAGTGCCTTACCCCATACTCTGATGTCACCCCGGCCTCCGTGCCGGGGTCCATGCAGCCTGTGCGTTTCACGCGGGCATCTGCCCAAACCGGCCTTCATTGAAATCGGCAATCGCCTGCCGGATTTCCGCCTTGCTGTTCATCACGAAAGGCCCGTACGCGGCGATGGGCTCGTCGATAGGCGCGCCGCTCAAGAGCAGCAGCTTGGCCTCTTCCTGCGCCTCGATCTCCACCGCACTGCCCGCGCGGGCAAGCTCGGCGATCTCGGCAGCTCCCGCCGGGGTGCCGTTCACGGTCACCTCACCTTCCAGCACGGCAAGGAGCGCCGTCCATCCCTCGGGAAGATCGAGCGCCGTCTTGCCGCCTGTGCCAAGGCGCAGATCCCAGACATGCATGGGCGTGAAGCTTTTCGCCGGACCCTTCACGCCTGCATAATCGCCCGCAATGACACGCAAGAAGCCTGCGCCATCGGTCAACGCGACCTCCGGAATATCGGCTTTGGTGATCGCCTGATAACCGGGCGCCGCGCCCTTGTCTTTTGCGGGCAGGTTCACCCAAAGCTGGACGACCTGAAACATCCCGCCCGAGGCGGTAAAGGCATCGGAGTGAAACTCCTCATGCAGAATGCCGCTGCCCGCCGTCATCCATTGCACATCGCCGGGGCCGATGGTCCCGCCTTCGCCGGTGGAATCCTTGTGGCTCACCTCGCCCTGATAGACGAGCGTCACGGTCTCAAAACCCCGGTGAGGATGGGTGCCGACGCCGCGAGGGCGCGCGGCAGGCTCGAAGGGGGCCGGGCCCGCATAATCGAAAAGCAGAAAGGGGCTGAAATCCGCCGCTCTTGGATGCTGATAGGAAAAGAGCGAGCGCACGGGAAATCCGTCTCCCACCCAATGGGGCGGCGGCGCGCTGTGAATGCTAAGAACCTTTTTCATCGCTGCCTCCTGATCTCGTGTTGCGTTGGGAGAGATATAAGCAGCGGGAGGCGAAACACTATGACGGATAATGCGCCAGACTGTTTCCGATTTGGGTATAATCGTCTCTCTTTGCCTGGGAAGGATATCATGACGGATCACCAGGGCACGCCGCCTGCCGAAATTGAGGTGAGCGAAGAATTGGTCCGCGCGCTGCTGGAAGCGCAGCACCCGGACCTTGCCGACTTGCCGCTCACCCTTTTTGAAAATGGCTGGGACAATGTGATGTACCGGCTGGGCCGGAAACTGCTTTTACGTCTGCCCCGCCGCGCGCTTGCCGCGCCTCTCGTTCACCATGAACAAGAGTGGCTGCCGCAATTGGCGCCCGGCCTGCCGCTCCCGGTTCCCGCTCCCTTGCGCATCGGGCTTCCCGGCGCGGGTTATCCCTGGCGTTGGAGTGTTCTGCCGTTTCTGCCCGGCCGGCCTGCCGACTGGGCTCCGCCGGGACCGGATGAAGGTCCTGTGCTCGGCGAATTTCTTCTCGCGCTGCACCGACCGGCGCCTGCCGAGGCTCCGCCCAATGAATTTCGCGGCGTACCGCTTGCCGAGCGCCGCGCCATTGTCGAGGCGCGTCTTGCGCGGCTGAAGGAAGGTACGGAGGCGGTTACCGGGGCGGTGGAAGACGCCTGGCGCGCCGCGCTCGCTGCCCCGCCTTCAGAAGAAAGGCTCTGGCTGCACGGGGATCTTCACGCCCGCAATGTGCTGACCGATGGGGGATGTTTCTCCGCCGTCATCGATTGGGGGGACATTACCTCCGGCGATGCGGCGACAGATCTTGCGGCAATCTGGATGTTGCTGCCGGAGGCGAAAGCCCGCGCCGAGGCGCTGGAGGTTTATGAGCCCTCCGCCGCGCGCCTTGCCCGCGCCAAGGGTTGGGCGGTCAGCTTCGGCACCGTATTGCTTGAAACCGGCCTCACCGATAATCCCCGTCATGCGGATATGGGCGCGGCGATTTTGGCGCGTCTCCATCAGGATGTCGAAGCGGGGCTTTAGCGGACATAAAAAGGCCGGTCGCGGGGGACCGGCCTTTTGCTTGTCGGTTGCGCTGTTTTAAGCGGCGCGGATCTGTTTGAGGAAGCGGCGTACTTCCTCTTCCAGCGTTTTCGACTGGGTGTCGAGCGAGTTCGTCGCGCTTGCCATTTCCCGCACGGCCTGGCTCGTCTTGGACGCGCCGTTCTGCACATTGGAAATGGAGTGGGAGACCTCGTTCGTACCCTGCGCGGCCTGGGCCGTGTTGCGGGAAATTTCCTGCGTCGCTGCCGACTGCTCTTCGACAGCCGAGGAGACCGACGTCATCGCCTCGCGGATTTTCGCAATCGTGTTGCGGATATCCTCGATGGCTTCCACCGCGCTTGCCGTCACGCCCTGCATATCGGCGATCTGGCCGGAGATTTCCTCCGTCGCCTTCGCGGTCTGATCGGCCAGCTCTTTGACTTCCGTGGCCACCACGGCAAAGCCTTTGCCCGCCTCGCCCGCGCGCGCCGCCTCGATCGTGGCGTTGAGCGCGAGAAGGTTGGTCTGGCTGGCAATGTCGTTGATGAGCTTGACCACGTCGCCGACCCGCTGGGCGGCATCGGACAGGCTCGCCATGACCTGATGGTTGGCTTCGGCCTTGTTCACGGCATCGGCGGCAATGGCGCTCGATTGCGACATTTGCTGCGCGATCTCGCTGATCGAAGCGGACATTTCCTCGGTTGCCGAGGCCACGGTCTGCACATTGGCGTTGGCTTCTTCCGAGGCGGAGGCAACGGCAGCGCATTCCTGGCCGGTTTCCTCGGCGGTGCGGGAAAGATCGTCCGCCACACCGCGCAGCTGCGTCGAGCCCGACACCACGGTTTGCAGAATCTGCCCGACGCTTTCCTCGAAGGATTGGGCAAGCGCCGTCATGGCGCGGCGCTTGTCTTCGGCGGCGCGCGCTTCGGCCTCTTCCTGCTCTTTCTTCACGCGTTCCATCTCGATCGCGTTTTCCTTGAAGACCTGCACGGCAGCCGCCATGGCGCCCAGTTCGTCCTGGCGGTCACGGGCCGGCACCTCGATGCCGTGATGACCTTCGGCCAGTTCCTTCATGGCGCCCGTCATGCCCTGGATCGGGGTGGAGATCGTGCGGGCAAGATACCAGGCAACGGCGCCTGCAAGCGCAATCACCAGCACCGCGACGACGGCGCTCGTCACAAGCAGGCGGTTGGTTGCGGCGAAGACGCGCGCTTCCGGCACGGTCACGACTACGGCCCAGTCTTTGTCGATGCCGTAAAGATCGATGGGCGCAACGGCGCGCACGACATTCTCACCGGCAGAGTTTTGAAGGTCGGGGAAAACCGCCCCTTCCTGGCGGGCCACGGTTTCGATCACTTCCGGCGACATGCCGAATTCCACGGCGGGCTGACCGGCGCGGTCTTCATGGCGTTCAGCGACATAAAGACCGCCATTGGAAAGAACGGAAATATAACCCTCGCCGAGCGGGCGCGTGTCGCGGATAAGATCGGCCACGTCTTTCAGCAGAATATCGACGCCGCCCACCCCGATCACTTCATCGTTCACTTTCACCGGGAAAGCGAGCGTGGTGATGAGCTGGGTCTTGCCGTCGACTTCATAAGGATAAGGCTCGAGCGCCTGGGGTTTGCCGCTGTCGTGAGCCAGAAGATAATAGTCGCCCGCGCCCGGCGTGTCGTAGTCGATCAGCGGGTCGACGACGATCTTGCCGCCGGCGCCGAAGGCAACGTAAGGCACGAAGCGGCCCGTCGCATCATGGCCGAGCGTGTTCGCATAGCCGCCATCCATGCCGTCAAAGGCATTCAGATCGAAACCGATCCAGGTGCCGAGCAATTGCGGGTTATCGGCAAGAAAGCGCACCAGCATGGATTCAAAGGCGGTACGGTCTGTATCGCCTGTCGCGACCGCATTCGCGCCGGCAGAAGCGATCACGCGGCCGATCACCCCTTGCTGGTTGATCAGATCGGCGATGCGGGCGGCCTCTTTTTCGGCCTCTTCGCGGATTTCAGTCATCGCCGCTTCGCGCGTCATGCCCGAAGCGATATAGGTCAGCGTCGCGCCGGTCGCCAGAACTGCGCCCGTGGCAATCGCGATCATCACAAGGATCAATCGCACAGAGATTGATTTCATATGGAGCCCCATTGTTCTCAATTGTCCGATGCTGCGCCGGGGCGCGCACCTTCCTGTTGAGCCAATAACTCCATGCAACCCTCTAATACGGCCTTAATATCGGGGTCTTCCGCACGATTTTTCACGGTCCCGTTAGCACAAAGAGCGCTTGAATGCGTCCTTTCCCGTAGCGGGATGCCGCCTGGCAAGGATTTGCCTCAGTTCTGCCCAGCTTTTGGGGAAGAATAAGCCTCTCGTTTAGGACTCGTTAACCCTCTCTTTCTAGCGTCACCGAAACAGCCCTTCATGATGGATTCCGACGATATGAGCTCCGGGGATAACAGGCGCGGCGGCGAGGATAAAAAATCCTCCCGAACCAAACCGCCCCGCGGCTCCGGCGCGCCCGAGGGCGTTTGGCGCGAGCGCCGGGTACAAGGGCTCGGCACGGTGCGCCTTGGGCCTGAAGGCGAGGGCAAGACACGCCTGAAAAGAGAGGCGCCAGGCGACGAGCCGGAGAGCGGGCGGAAAGAGGAGGGGCCGGAGCGCCGCCCGAAATCGACTTTCGACCTGCGCGATGTCTATCCCGTGCCTCCCTTCGCAGGGCAGGTCTCTCCTGCAAAAAAAGCTGCGAAGAAAAAACGCGCAACCACGGATGACGATGTGACGGCAAAATCCAAACCCGCAAAGCGCGCCGCAAAGAAAACGCCCGCCAAAAAAACCGCAGCAAAAAAACCGGCTGCCAAGAAGGCTGCCCGCAAAAAATCCCGCGCGGCGGATGCACAGCCCTCCATGAGCTATTTCGATTGGGCCATCCGCGGCCCGCGTTCTTCTTATTCGGCGCTGAAAGCGGTGGCAGGCATATTCGCGCCGCCGCGCCGCAAAAGACGCGCTTCGGGCGGAGGCGGCTCGGGCGGCAATGGCAATGGAAGCGGCCGGAGCGGCAGCGGCGGGCGTCCCTCCCGCAAACCCATGCCGGTGAAAGCGGGCAAGCTTGGCTATTGGACGGCGGTCTGCGCGGCCTGGGGCGGCATCTTTCTCGGCATGATCATTTTTTATTATGCCGTCACGCTGCCGGGCACGGATGAGCTTTGGGATGTCGATAACAGTCCCGGCGTCACGCTGGTTTCCGAAGACGGCGCGGTGCTTGCGAACCGGGGCGGCTTTGCGGGCGCTGCGGTGCCGCTTGCCGATCTGCCGCCGCATCTCGTGCATGCGGTGCTTGCCATCGAGGATGAGCGCTTCTATTCGCATCTGGGCATCGACCCGCGCGGTATTTTGCGCGCGGCCTGGGTGAATTTCAAAACGGGCTCCTTCACGCAAGGCGGCTCCACGATCACTCAGCAGCTTGCCAAGAATGTCTTTCTGGAGCCCGACCGCACGCTTGGGCGCAAAGTGCAGGAAGTGCTGCTCGCGCTCTGGCTCGAAGCGCGCTTCACCAAGGATGAAATCCTCACGCTCTATCTCAACCGGGTCTATTTCGGCGGCGGCGCTTATGGTGTGGAAGCGGCGGCGCGGCGTTATTTCAACAAATCCGCGCGCGATGTAACCCTTGCCGAAGGGGCGATGCTGGCCGGCCTCTTGAAAGCGCCCTCGCGCTATGCCCCGACCCGCGATCTCTCGCTTGCCCAGGAACGCGCGGCAACCGTGCTTGCCAATATGGTGCGCGAAAAATTCATCAGCCAGGAAGAAGGCCAACATGCCTTCGATCATCCGGCAACACTGAACGGCTACAAAGGTTCGGGCTCGGTCAATTACGCGGTGGACTGGGTTCTGGGTGTGTTGCCGAGCTTCGCCGGCCGGCCCACCTCCGACACGCGCGTTATCACCACGATCGATCCTTATTTGCAGCGTAAGGCGGAAGCGGTGCTGGAAGAAGCCTTGGCCCGTGATGGGGAAAAGCTCGGCGTGCGCCAGGCGGCCATTGTCGCCATGACGCCGGACGGGGCGGTGAAAGCCATGGTGGGCGGGCGCTCTTACCGGGAAAGCCAGTTCAACAGAGCCGTGCAGGCCAAGCGCCAGCCGGGCTCGGCTTTCAAACCCATCGTCTATCTTGCCGCCATCGAAGGCGGGCTTTCCCCGCAAAGCGTGCGCGTCGATGCGCCGATCAGCGTCGATGGCTGGTCGCCGGAAAATTACGGGCGCAAATTCGAAGGCATGATGCCGGTGCACCGCGCGCTCGCCCGCTCGGTCAACACGGTCGCGGTGCAGATTTCAGAAGAAGTGGGCCGGGATCAGGTGATCCGCACGGCGCGCCGTCTCGGACTTTCATCGCCCATGCAGCCGCATCCTTCTCTCGCGCTTGGCACGTTCGAGACGAACCTTTTGGAGCTGACCGCCGCCTATGCCTCCTTTGCCAATGGGGGCTACGGCGTCATTCCCCACGGCATTGAGCGGGTGGAAACGGGCACGGGCGTCCTGCTTTACGAGCGGCGCGGCGACGGGCCGGGCCGGGTGATTTCCCGCCGCGCGCTCGGCGCCATGAATTTCATGCTGAAGGAAGTGATGGAAAGCGGCACGGGCCGCAAAGCCGCCCTCGATGGACGGCCCGCTGGCGGCAAAACCGGCACGAGCCAGGACAGCCGGGACGCCTGGTTCATCGGGTATACCGCCGACATCGTGGTCGGCGTCTGGGTGGGCAATGACGATTCAACGCCCATGAACCGCGTGACCGGCGGCACGCTGCCCGCCGTCATGTGGCACGACTTCATGGTGCGCACGCAAAAGGGCGTGCCCGTCTCCGCCTTGCCCGGTTCCTTCGACGGCTCGGATGTGGGCACCGCCTCCATTGCAAGCGGCAATGACGGGAACCGGGACGAGAACTGGCCTTTCTCCGTTTCGCGGGACGAGCAGCCTGACGAGGCTCGCTCTTTCCTCGATAGGATTTTCGGCGCGGCGGCGCAGGACGAAGAAACGGCGCCGGATCTCAGGCCCGGCCGTAAGTGGCGCTAGGCTTTAAACCTCCGCCAGATCGGCGCTTTCGAAAAAACCTGTTTCCGATCCATAGCGGTGAAGCCCCGGTCCTTCGCTTTCCAGCCATTTCATGGCGGCGCGGTAGTCCGGCATAAGCTCGGCGACCAGCCGCCAGAAACCGAAGCCGTGGTTCATGTGCACAAGATGGGCAGCTTCATGCGCGGCTACATAATCGAGCACATGGGGCGGGGCGAATATCAGCCGCCAGGAAAAGGAAAGCGCCCGGCTTGAGGAGCACGAGCCCCAGCGGCTTGTCTGATCGCGCAAGGTGATGCGTTTCGGGCGCACACCCACATGCGCGGAATGATGCAGCACACACTCATTGAGCGCGGCGCGGGCCTGGGCTTTCAGCCAATCGGTCAGGCGGCGGGCGAGAAAATTTTCATCGCCGCGCACGATAAGTTTCGGCAATGCTGTTTCGCTCCCTTGTTCCACGCGCACCGTGCCGCGCGCGCCGGCCTCATGCACGATTTCATGCATGACGCCGCGGAAAGGAATAAGCGCGCCCGGCGCAAAAGGCACCGCATCGGGCACGATCTGCAATTGCTCGGCAATCCAGTCTTTATGCTCGCGGGCGAAGGACAGCGCGGCGGGCATGCCGCGGCGCGAGGGAGAGGTAACGCAGATACGGCCCGCCGTCAGATCGACGCGCAGCACGAAACGGCGCGCGCGCGGATTGTGACGAACGGTAACGGGCAGGCGGCGGCCATCGACTTCAATGACATTGGTCAACAGCGCGCTGGATCGTGGGGGCTTGGACATGCAGACGAATCACACTCAACATTGTTTCAGCTCAAAAAGCGTCTAAGCTCGTCTCATGTCAAGTATACCCCGTTTTCATCTCGCGTTCCCCGTTCATGATCTGGAAGAGGCGCGGCATTTTTACCGGACGCTTTTGGGCTGCCGCGAAGGGCGCTCGGACAGCGCCTGGGTGGATTTCGATTTTTATGGTCATCAGATCGTGGCGCATCTTGTTTCGCCTTCTTCTGCAAGCGCAGTGCAAGGGAAACACAAAGATGCGGGCGCCAATCATGTGGACGGCGAAGATGTGCCGGTGCCGCATTTCGGGCTGATCCTGAAATGGGACGATTGGACGGCGCTGGCGGAAAAAGCAAAAGCAGCGGGGATCGCTTTCGTGATCGAACCGCAAATCCGCTTTCAGGGCAAAGCGGGCGAGCAGGCGACGATGTTCTTTCGCGATCCGAGCGGCAATGCGCTGGAGTTCAAGGCATTTCGCGATGAACGTCAGATTTTCGCAGTGGATTGAAAAAAGAAATCGGGGGCTTTAAGCGGCGCCATCATGCTTTTGGATGAAAGCGCTGACACGCGGGGCAATGTCTTCTTCCCAGCGCGTGCCGTTGAAGACGCCGTAATGGCCGACGCCTTTCTGCTCATAATGCGCGCGGTTTTCATCCGGAATGTTCTTGCACATGACATGAGCGGCGAAGGTCTGGCCGACACCTGAAATGTCGTCCTTCTCGCCTTCCACGGTCATCAGCGCGGTCTTGGTGATCGCACCGAGATCAACTTTCCGGCCTCTATGCGTGAAGAGCCCGCGCGGCAAATGATGCTCGACGAAAACGCGCTTGATGGTCTGCAGATAATAATCGGCTGGCAGGTCCATCACCGCGAGATATTCATCGTAAAAGGCGCGGTGCTTGGCCGCCGAAGAACCGTCCCCTTCCACAAGATGGCTGAAATAATCCCAATGGGCGCTGACATGGCGGTCGAGATTCATCGCCATGAATCCCGAAAGCTGCAGGAAGCCCGGATAGACGGGGCGGCCGTGGCCGGGATGCGGCCAGGGCACGTTCATGATCACATTGGCCGGGAACCAGTCATAGCCTTGCGTGGTGGCGAAACGGTTCACCTCGGTCGGATTGATGCGGGTGTCGATCGGCCCGCCCATCATGGTCAGCGAGCGCGGGGTTGCCGCATCGCCGTCTTCGTTCATCAGCGCCGTGGCGACAAGCGCCGGGACGGAGGGCTGGCAGACGGCGAGCATGTGGAGGTCCGGGCCGAGAACCGCGCACATCTCGCGCAGGTAATCGACATAATCTTCAAGATCGAATGTGCCCTCGCTCATCGGCACCATGCGCGCATCGGCCCAATCGGTGATGTAAACATCATGGCGGGGGAGCAGCGCTTCGACCGTGCCGCGCAGCAAGGTGGCGTAATGGCCGGAAAGCGGGGCGACGATCAGGAGCCGGGTTTTGGCCTCGGCCGGCACGAGCGCCTCGTCGCGTTTGAAATGCAAGAGCCGCCCGAAGGGTTTTTGCCAGATCACTTCCTCGCGCACCGGCACCGGCTTGCCGCCGATTTCGGTTTCGGTAAGCCCGAATTCCGGCTTGGCGTAGCGGCGGGTGGAGGTTTCGAAAAACTCGCAGGAAGCGGCGAGGGTGCGCCCGAGCTCGGTGCCGTAAAGCGGATGGCTTTCATGCCCCAGCGCTGCCGCACTCCACTGCGCCGCGGCCCGCAGGGGCGCCACGGCGGCATGGTTGAGTTCGAACATCTGATAGAGCAAACGGTTCACGCCATATCCCGGGTTCGTGCGGGCCCAATTGCCAGCCATTGCGGGGGCGGCGAAAGCGCCCAAAATTTGTGCAATGCAGCGCGAATTCTACCGATTTATGACGTCCGGACAAGATTTTTTGCACTGCACAATACAGAATGCGGTAATGGCAGGCATGAAAATCGAGGAAAAAGAAGGGCTTAGCGGCTTTCTTGGGAGCCTTAACTGGCCTGGCCGCCTTCTTCCTCAATGAGCTTGTTCATCCGCTCGGCCATGGCGGAAGGCGCGGTGCCGGGCCCGAAATGGGTGAGGAAGCCGCCATCCGGCCCCATGAAATAGAGCACGGAAGAATGGTCCATCGTGTACTCGGCGGAAGAGCTCTCGTCTTCCACCTTGGCGTAATAGACCCGGTAGGCTTTGGCTGCAGCGGCGATTTCTTCCGGTGTGCCGGTCAGCCCCACCAGGCGGGAATGGAAATGGCCGACATATTGGGCCAGCGCCTCGGGCGTATCGCGCTCCGGGTCGATGGTGATAAGGAGCGGCTGCACCTTCTCGGCGTTCTCCCCCATTTCCTCAAGCGCGGCGGACATGGTCTGCAATTCGGTGGGGCAGACATCCGGGCAATAGGTAAAGCCGAAATAGATGAGCTTGTACTGGCCCGCATAGTCCTTCTCGGTGACGCGGTTGCCTTTGTGATCCGTCAGCTCGAAAGGCCCGCCGATCAGCGCGCGGTTCTGCGCCTGGGAACTTGCGCCCTCTTCGGAAGGCGGCAAAAGCGTGCTCAAGGAAAGGCTGATCAAAACGGCAGCGACAACCGCAAGGGCGATGAGAAGGGTTTTCTGGCTGCCGGACATGCTCTTTCCTTTGCTCTCTGGGTCTGCTCTCTTGGCGCTACCGGCCTATAGATAAGCCGAGCCGGGCGGGTTTGGCCAGAGCGGGCGGCGCTGAAAGGGCCGCGTCATCTGCGCGCGGGGGCGGAGATTTTTTGCTATTCTGCGCCCGCAATTGCAGTATAGCCGCCGCTGCGGCCTTTCGAGCGGAAAGGCGCAGGCAGAAGGCTACAAGGATTTGTGATGGTGAACGGAAAAAGCAGTGGGAGCAAAAAAGCCATGAGGGAGCATGGGGGCATCAAGCAGACCTTTTTCGCGGCGCTCGCCCTTTCTGCCTTTGTCTTTGCGGCGGGCGCGCCGGCCAGTGCCATTCAGCGGCCTTCCGTTGTCACCCCCGATACCCCTTATATCGAGGCGATCCGCAAAGGCGACCTCGATACGATCAAGGCAGAGCTGACACGCGGCACGCGCATCGACACGCGCGACAAGCTCGGCCGGCCCGCACTCATCGTCGCCATCATGTTCGGTGAGCGGGACATTGCCCATTATCTGCTCGACCAGGGCGCCCGGCCCGATTTGAAGGATAAATCCGGCAATAGTGCGCTCTGTTACATTGCCCAGAGCGGCAATGCGGTGCTGGGCGCAGCGCTTTTGAAAGCGGGCGCGGACCCGGACCGCACCTGCGAGGAGCGTGAAACGCCGATCATCATCGCGGCGCGGGCGGGGCATGAAGAACTCGTCGATCTTCTCATCGAATATAAGGCGGATCTGGAAGCCTCGGACCTGACAGGGCGCACGGCGCTCTCCCTTGCAAGGGACCGGCGCCATAGAGGCATCGTCAAAGCCCTTGAAACGGCGGGGGCTTCTTATTGACGCCTTTTGGGCGGCCCTTGGCGCACTGGACAGCGGCCCTCCGGCTGCCTATCTGTCTAATTCATGAAGCAGAACAAACCTTCCGCGCGCGGCGGCGCGCATAAAACGGCAGGCGGGCCGGATACCCAGCGGCCCTGGCACCATTTGCCGGGCGGGCGGTTCCGCAATCCCGCCGGCAGCCCCGTGCGCAGTCAGGCGCCGGTCAAATGCACGCTGCCCTTTTTCGCGCGCATGGTCCGCCAAAGCTTCGATACGGTGGAGGTGCCGGACGGGCATGTCATTCCCCGTCCGCTCGCGCACCGCGCGCTTTCGGACCATATGGTCAAGCAAGGCGATTTTCTGACCTGGCTCGGC
This sequence comes from Tepidicaulis sp., assembly GCF_965222285.1. Classification (NCBI taxonomy): domain Bacteria; kingdom Pseudomonadati; phylum Pseudomonadota; class Alphaproteobacteria; order Hyphomicrobiales; family Parvibaculaceae; genus Tepidicaulis; species Tepidicaulis sp. The sequence continues at coordinate 54,375 of NZ_OZ244942.1, forward strand.
CACGCCTCCTTTCTCATGCGCCTCAACGGCAAGGTCATTCTCACCGACCCTTATCTGACGCGTTATGCGGGTCCTGCCGGGCTTGGGCCGAAGCGCTATGTGAAAAGCGGTATCGCGATCGGCGATCTGCCGCCTGTCGATTATCTGGTCGTCAGCCATAATCACTATGATCATCTCGACGAGCGCGCGCTTGCCAGGCTGCCCGGCAAGGAGCGCATGACCGTTATCGTGCCGCTGCGGCTTGGGGAATTTTTCACCGCGCGCGGGTTCAAGAATGTCGTCGAGCTTGATTGGCACGATGCCTTTGAAGGCGAAGGCGTGAAGATCACGGCGCTGCCCGTCGTGCACTGGTCCCGCCGCTCCGGCTTCGACACGAACCGTACGTTGTGGGCCGGGTTTTCTTTGAAGAGCGAGCGCCATCATGTGTTCTTCGGCGGCGACAGCGCCTATGGCCCGGTCTTCGAGGAAATCGGCAAAGCCTATGGGCCTTTCGATACGGCGCTGATCGGCATCGGCGCCTATGAGCCGCGCGTCATGATGGCAGCCTCTCACGCCAATCCGGAAGAGGCGGTGGCGATCGGCCGGGATATTGGCGCCAAGCGCCTTGTCGGCATGCATTGGGGAACGGTGGTGCTGACCGCCGAGCCGCCCTTCGAACCGCCGGAGCGGTTTATGAAAGCCGGGCGCGAGAGCGGCTACACCAATCACGATCTCTGGATCATGGCGATCGGCGAGACGCGCGATCTCTCCGATCCCTGGCCCGCCAATACGTAAAATCCTTTAGCGTGATCCGAATGGCTTGATCCGGGCCGCTGCGGTGATTTATCCCGCAAGTGCGGGCGGGCGTGTATGCTCGTGGCTCAATGCGTCAAGCGCTCGGGAGAAAGGCCAGCGATGAGCGATCACACCATCACCAGCGATTTCAAGGAACCGCGCCGTTTCGGCAAGGACCAGATGCGGCGGCTGGGCGCGGAAAGCGGCGTGCGCCTGCAAACCCAGGTGCTCTTGCGCTGGCTGGCGGTGGCCGGCCAGCTTGCCGCCGTGCTTATGGTGGATTTCGCGCTCGGCTTCGATCTGCCGCTCGGCATGTGCCTCGGGGCGATTGCCGCCTCCGCCTGGCTGAACGTTTTTCTCGCCGTGCGCTATCCCACGACGCGGCGTTTGCCGGACGGACAGGCCGCGCTTTATTTCGGCTATGACGTCTTGCAGCTCGCGGTGCTTCTCTATCTGACGGGCGGGCTTGCCAATCCTTTTGCGCTGCTCTTCCTCGTGCCGGTGACGATTTCGGCGACGACGCTGTCGCTGCGCTCCACCGTCTCGCTCTGGTTTCTGGCGGCGGCGCTGGTCAGTTTCCTCGCCTTCTTTCATCAGCCTTTGCCTTGGCAGGCAGGCGAGCCGTTGATCCTCGACTTCCTTTACATTCTCGGCATCTGGGTGGCGCTGGAACTCGGGCTCGGCTTTATGGCGGTTTATGCCTGGCGCATCGCGCAGGAATCAAAGCGCATGTCCGATGCTTTGACCGCCACGCAATTGGTGCTGGCGCGCGAGCAGCGCCTTTCGGCCATCGACGGGCTTGCAGCCGCGGCCGCCCATGAGCTCGGCACGCCGCTCGGCACGATCTCACTCGTGACGAAAGAATTGCAGCGCGGGATGCCCGACGAAGAACAATTGCGCGAGGACCTTGCGCTTCTTCACAGTCAGGCGGAACGCTGCCGCGATATTCTCTCGCGCCTGACGCGCCAGCCCGATGAGCGCGACGCGCTGCTTGCCCGCCAGCCCGTCTCGCTGCTCTTGAATGAAATCGTCGATCCTTACCGCGGCTCCGACGTTTCCATTCAGATCGAACTGGAAGCGGAAGGCGAGACGACGGAGCCGGTGCTGCCGCGCGATCCGGAAATCATGTACGGGCTCGGCAATCTCGTGGAAAACGCCAGTGACTTTGCCGAGGATAAGGTCATCGTCAAAGCGGTCTTTTCCAACGAGCGCATGCATATCCGCCTGATCGACGACGGGCCGGGTTTTCCCGCCGACATTCTGGAAAAGCTGGGTGAGCCTTACATCACCACGCGCCCGCGCAGCGGCCTTGCCGACGAGCGCGAGGAGCATGAGGGGATGGGGCTCGGCTTTTTCATCGCTAAGACCTTTCTGGAACGCTCCGGCGCCGATGTGAGCATTGCAAATCGCGGCGATGGGGTGTCGGGCGCGATTGTGACGGTGGAATGGCCGCGCGCCTTGATCGAAGCCGGCAGCCGGGACGTATAAAAGCGTATAGGCCCAAAGGATCTGAATTAAGTCTCTGGCGGGCCTCACAAAAGTTGGCGCGGGCGGAAAGAAAGCCTAAATTATGAGCATGGGCTTTCATCGGGTAAGAGTCCTGCAGAGAATAGGGCAGAAGGTAAGGAGAGCGCTGTGAGCGGAACGGAAACGGCAGGACAGGGCGAAACGGGCGCGGGCGAAGAGCGCACGCTGTTGCTCGTTGACGATGACAAGCCGTTTCTCACGAGGCTCAGCCGCGCGATGGAAGGGCGCGGCTTCGAGGTGACGATTGCCGAAACAGTAGCCGACGGCAAGGCGCTGGCGCGTGCCGGCAAGCCGGCCTATGCGGTGGTGGACCTGCGCCTTGAAGATGGCAACGGCCTTGACGTCGTCATGGCGCTGCATGAAGCCCGGCCCGATGCGCGCGCCGTGGTGCTGACTGGCTACGGCAATATCGCAACCGCGGTTGCTGCGGTGAAGCTCGGCGCGGTGGATTATTTGGCCAAGCCCGCCGATGCCGACCAGGTGGAAGCGGCATTGCTCGCCAAAGGCGACGGCATCGCTCCGCCGCCGGAAAACCCGATGTCGGCGGACCGGGTGCGCTGGGAACATATCCAGCGCGTCTATGAGCAGTGCAACCGCAATGTCTCCGAGACCGCGCGCCGCCTTAACATGCACCGGCGCACCTTGCAGCGCATTCTGGCGAAACGTGCGCCGAAGTAAGCGGCTTTCGTTTTCTCTTTAGTTTTTTCGTCACCCTCGGGCTTGACCCGAGGGTCCATACGGCGCTGCGGTTTGGCATAGCCTCTCTGTGGACCCCGGCACGAGGGCCGGGGTGACAGGGAAAGTGTGGGGCGGGGCTCGTAGGGTTTCTCCCGTTCAGCCGAGTTTGGCGATTTCTTGCGTGTTTTTCATGTCGTGTCTGACTAGGGCCACTTAAATCGCGGGCACAGGATGGGAAAAGAATGTTGTCTGTGTCCTAGTCGCATTACTCTTTAGGCGTATCTTCCGGCGCAACATCAAGCATTCTCGGTAAAGGGCTAAAGGGAAAAATGTCGAATCATACTGATGAGAATGAAGTACAGAAGGCCGCCATACAAAAATTTCGAGAGGCATTGCCCATTTGTTTCGCCGCTGTTGGCGGTAGCGTAGTCGTTATGTCGGGGCTTTTGGTCGCGTCTGTGCCTTATCCAGAACTGGCCACGCATATGGTTCATAGTTTTGTTGGTTGTGTGGTGGCGTTTTTCATAGTGTTCGGTGTGGCCATGTCAACAATATTGAGTGGCGATCATGCTTTGGTCAAAATTCCATTTGTAAAAAAGCCGACCCATGTGTTCGTCTATGCAGTTGCCCTTGCCATGCTACTTTCTGTCAGTGCTGTTTCTTACGCATTGGTATTCATTGGAGAAGCGCAATTTCTAGAAGAAGCCCGCTTCGAGCCATGATGCTTCTCAGCTAAACGCCGCTGTCGATGGCGAGATGGGCGCGGCGGGCGGCGACGCGGGCGAAGAGCAGGGTGACGGCCTTGCGCCGCGCGGCGGGTAACCGGTCTTCCGGGCTTTCGCGTAAAACCTCCGCACCGAATTGATCGGCGACGATGAGGCCCGTTTCTTCCGGCAGCACCTCGCGGGGAAATTCCATCGGCACGGCGAAAAAGAAGCGGTCGCAGAAATCCAGATAATCTTCCCATTTCTGATCGGCGCGGAAATCGGCAAGGCTCGATTTGATTTCAACGGCGATGATCTCGCCTTTCGCGTTGATGCCCGCCACATCGATCCGCCGCCCGGTCTTGAGCGAAAATTCGGTCAGCGGGGCAAAGCCCATATGAATGAGAAGGCGGCAGACCCCGCGCTGCACGGCAGCAGCGGTGGGAGACTGGCGCCCATCCACAATGGCGAAGTCGAGATCTTCATGTGTGATCTTGCCGCTCATGCCGTCTCGATCCCGGCTTGATGAAGGCAGTGCTCGAGAAGCCCGCGCAGGCGCTGGGCGGTGCGGATATGGGTGGAGGCTTCGATGGCATAGGAGGTGAGCGCATCGAGGGCCGCGCCAAGATAATAGCGCCGCCGGTCAAGCGCGCCCCCGCCTGCCTTATAGCCGCGGAAAATCGCATCGCGCCAGTCGGGCCGGATTTCAAAATGCCGCCATTCCGCCTCACCCCAGCCAAGCCCGCATTCGGCCCAGTCGAGAAGGCCGAACCCGACCTCAGGATCATAGACCACGTTTTCAAGATGCAGATCGCCGTGCAGAAAAAGCGGCGCGGCGGTCTCCTCCTCAAGGCCTTTGCCGATCAGATCCGCCATGGCCAGAAGCTCGGGCGCGGAAAGGCGCGGGCGGGCAAGTTGCAAAAACCGCTGCAAGGGATCGCCGGGCGCAGGATCGGGGAGAGGTAAGGCGTGGAGCATGGCAAGGGCGGCGCCCAGTTCCTCGCCCATTTCATCGGCGCTGCGCCGGGCAAGGGCCTGCGGGTGAGAAAGCGGCAGGCCGGAGAGCCTGTCCATGCGCAGCCAGTGACCAAGCGGGCCATGCGGGCCGCTGACGCCGCCAAGGGCCCCGTGCGCATGAAGACGCGGCGCGCGGAGGGGCGCGGGCAGGGCGGCGTCTTGCAAGTGCGTGAGCGCCAGCACCTCGCGCCGGAAGGCGCCTTCGGCGGCGCCGAGTGCGCGGCCCTGGCCGACGGTTTTCAGCACGCTGCCATCGCCAAGATCGAAGACCGGCCCGCGCAGCCCCGCGCCGATCACCGGCCAGGGCGGGGCGGGCAGCGCATGGCCGTCTTCCGCCAGTCTTTCATGCAAAGAACGGCTGAGCGCTGCGGCTTGGTCGGGGCTGAGGATCATGGCTCATCTTAAGGAGCGGGCGGGCGCCAGAGCAAGCAGGCAAAAAAGAGCAAGCGCACAAAAAAAGAGCGGCCCGGGGGCCGCTCTTTCACACCGAGGGAGGTGAGGATCGCTGCTTACTCGGCAGCGGATACTTTCGAAAGCGCGTCGGTATTTGCGCTGAAGTTGATCGTCTTCAGGTACTTGATACCTTCTTCGGCGATGTCGTCGCCGACCATCCGGTCGCCTTCGTCGCGCAGCTCGTCCATGTCCACATAGGTGGCATAGAAAGCTTTCGTGCGATCGGTGATGATGCCGGCTTTCAGCAGCGTCTTGATCAGCACGCGGAAGATGTTCGTGCCTTCCTTCATCTGCTCGCGGCGGTCATCGTCGGTCACCGCTTCGATCATTTCAGCCTGCACGGTTTCCCAGTCGAGGCCGAACTGCGGATAAAGCACCTTTTTCTGCTCGGGGTTCACGAGGTTGAAGAGCAGCGTCTGGAAGCAATGGGCGGCCCAATCCTCGATGATCTCCTGTTCTTCCTTGGAGAGTTTCGGGATCGTGCGGTCGGCCCAGATCTTGCCGAACTTGTGGTGGAAGGCTTCGTCCGTCATGACGAGCTGCGTCAGCTTGACGAGCAGCGGGTCGTTGGAGCGGGTGTAGAGCGAGGCGAAGGCGCCCATGGCAAGGCCTTCGACCAGCATCTGCATGCCGACGATCTTTTTATAGACTTCCGGCGCATTCACGATGTCGGTGAGCAGATCGCCCAGCGTCTGGCCGACCGGGAGCGGCTTACCCCAGCGGGCCTGCACGTAGCGCGAGAAAGCCGTGACGTGACGGGCTTCTTCGCGCGTCTGGTTGGCGGCATATTCCTGTGCGCCCGGATCGCGCAGAATGTGGCAGAGGCTCGCGGAAAGGTTCAGCGCGCCTTGCTCGCCATGCAGAATGGCCGAAAGCATCCAGCGGGCGCTTTCGTTGGCGAAGCGGATTTTCTCTTTTTCGGAGAGCTTCTGGAAACAGGGCAGGCGGAGTTCGACGATGAACTCTTCCGGCATGATCATCTCGTTCTCCATGTCGAAGGACTCGGAGAAGTCGATATATTTTTCGTCCAGCGGATCCCAGAAATGGTCATGGGTCGCGGAAATGATCTTGTCGAACGCCGTCGAACGCGCACCGTAGCGCTCGACATCCATCATGGCCGGAAAATCATCCGGCGCGACGGCATCATAAGCTTCGTCTTTGGTGATCTGACGAATGTCGGTCATTTAGTCCTCCAGAAGCGGCACAATGGCAAAGCGTCCGGTTTATTCCGGCGTCTCCACCCGATTGAACGCAAAGGCGCGCCCGGCCCTTATTCAGGCCTTCAAAAGCTACGCCGTCGTTCCCTACCAGATTGTCAAGATAGGGGGCGGCACGGGGGCTTTCAAGATAAAAATGACGGGTGTGTCATCTTTCTATTAAGCATAGTTATCGTAAGCTTATCAAAGCTGGGTGAAGAGCTGTCCCGAGGCCTTTGGGGGGCCTTTGGCGGGGCCGGCCGGGGTAAATTGGTTAAAATTGGAGCAATCGGGGGCCGGGAGGGATGGCCCGGGCGCCGGCGGCGGCACGGGAGAAGGTAAACGGCCTGCGGCGCAGCGTCCCTTTTTGTGTGTGCGGCGTTACATTTCCCGAAAAACTGTGCTATCGAGCGTCAGGTTGGGCGAAAACTGCAAGCCAATTCAGGCGCCATAATGCTAGTCTGCCCAGCCGGGGACGTAAGAAAAAGAACCGGGGAACCGGCAGCGGGAACAAACATGGGAGGGGGTCCGACTGTTGCGTATGCGACTGGCGTAGCACCTAGAACGATCAGGAAAGAGCGCCTGCATAACAGGACAATCTGACCCGGTCACACCCCCCGACAGTTTGATGACCAACCCCCGCACTTGATGCGTGGACGGATGATCCGTCTCTGCATAAAGCCGTGGGGTCGCGGGAGCGTTTATAAGTAAATAAGGGGGCTGCGCAGGTGCGCGGCTTAGGAAACGGGATAGGTCCATGGTCAAGTTTTTGGAAGCCTTAGTCTTCAAGACACGCGCGCTTATTCTCGCGGGTCTTGCCGTATTCACGGTGATCTGCGGCTACTCAGCCGTGCAGCTGAGTTTGGATGCGGGCTTCGACAAGCAGCTGCCCAACGGGCACGAGTACATCCAGACGTTCCAGGAATATCGTGAGAAGCTTTTCGGCTCGAACCGCATCATCGTGGTTCTGGAAGCCAAGGAAGGCTCAATCTGGAACAAGGAATTTTTCCAGACATATAAGAATCTCACGGACGACATTTTCTTCCTGCCCGGCGTCGCCCGTCACACCGTGACGAGCCTTTGGACCCCGAACACCCGCTACCTTGAAATTACCGAAGAAGGGATCCGGGCCGACGACGTGATCGGCGGGACGGTGACCGCCGAGACGATGACCGAGGACGACCTCGGCAACATCGAAAACAACGTCATTCGCGGCGGCTTTGTCGGCCGCCTGGTCGCGGAAGATTTCACGGCGGCGATGATCACCGCCGAGCTTCTGGAATATAACCCGCAGACCCAGAAGAAACTCGACTATTTCGATCTGGCCGCGAAGCTGGAAAAGGAAATCCGCGCCAAATACGAAGTCGAAGGCGGGGACTACAATGTCCGCATCATCGGCTTTGCCAAACTGATCGGCGACATTGCCGACGGCGCGCAGACGGTGGTGATCTTCTTCATTGCCGCCTTCATTCTGACGGTGCTGTCGGTTTACCTCTATTCGCGTTCCGCGATCCTGACCTTCCTGCCGCTCTTCTGCTCGCTGACCTCGCTGGTCTGGCAGTTCGGCATTCTGCACTTCCTCGGCTACGGGCTCGACCCGCTGGCCATTCTCGTGCCCTTCCTCGTCTTTGCCATCGGGGTGAGCCACGGGGTGCAGCAGATCAACCTGATCACGGCTGAAATCAGCCGCGGGGCGAATGCCGAAGAAGCGGCCCGTTCCAGCTTCTCCGGTCTCCTGATCCCCGGCTCCATGGCACTGGTCACGGACCTTGTGGGCTTCGGCACGCTCTACATGATCGAAATCCAGATGATCCAGGAACTGGCCATCACCGCCTCTATCGGTGTGGCGCTGAAGATCATCACCAACCTTCTCATGCTGCCCATTCTGGCCAGCTACTTCACCTTCGATGAAGGCTTTGCCGACCGCGTGGCCCGTGCCCGCGAGTTCCGCATGAAGATCATGAACGTGCTGGGCAATATCGCGAACCCGAAAACGGCGGTCGTGACCTTCCTCATCTCTGTCACGCTCTTCGTGGTGGCGGTGATCGAAAGCCAGAACCGGCATGTGGGCGCGCTGCACCCCGGCTCGCCGGAGCTGAAGGACGACGCCCGCTATAACGTCGACTCCAACGTCATCGCCGGCAAGTTCGCGCTCGGCCTCAACCTCCTGACCGTGGTTGTGGAAACGCCGTCGGAAGCCTGTATCAAATATCCCTACATGGAATATTTGAACCGCTTCTCCTGGTACATGCAGAACGTGGACGGCGTATCGCTGGTTCTGTCGCTGCCTTATGCGGCCAAGAACTCGTCTTCGGGCTGGAACGAAGGGAACCTGAAATGGCGGGCGCTGCCGCGCAACCAGTTCGCGCTGGTGCAGGCCGTTGGTCCCGTGCCGCCCTCTTCCGGTCTTTTGAACCAGGACTGCTCGGTGCTCTCGCAGCTGATCTTCCTGGAAGACTCGAAAGCGACGACCATCGAAACGGCGGTCGAGGCGGTGGAGCAATACCGCGCCGATAACCCGCTTGAAGGCGTCACCATCCGTCTGGCCTCCGGTAATATGGGCGTGCAGGCGGCGGTGAACGATGCCATCGAGGAAGCCGAGCTTCCGATGATCCTCTGGGTCTATGTGGCGATCGTGGCGCTGGTGATCCTGACCTACCGCGACTGGCGCGCGACGGTGGCCTGTACGGTGCCGCTGACCTTCGCCACGTTCTTCGGCTACTGGTTCATGGAGATCCTGCAGATCGGTCTGACGGTGGCGACGCTGCCGGTGATCGTGCTGGCGGTTGGCCTCGGCGTGGACTACGCGTTCTATATCTACAACCGCGTGCAGTTCCACCTGGCCGAAGGGTTCAATGTGACGGATGCCTACAAGCAGACGCTGCATGAAACCGGCATGGCCGTGGTCTTCACCGCCATCACCATGGCGATCGGTGTGTCGACCTGGACCTTCTCGCCGCTGAAATTCCAGGCGGATATGGGCCTGCTGCTGACCTTCATGTTCATGACCAACATGATCATGGCGATCACCACGCTGCCTTCCATCGCGGTGATCCTGGATATGCTCTTCCCGCGTAAGAAGCCGGTGAAAGCGCCGTCGGGCGCGCTGGCCCACTAAGGGACGGGCCCATCGGGGTGTTTGATCCCGATCAAAACAAGTGTTGAGATGACGCCGCCGAGGGACATTTGCCTTCGGCGGCGTTATCATTTCCGGGCCGGGACAAGAACGCGGCCAGCACAGGTAAGCACAGACAGCGCTGCCGGCTGGGCTGGGCGGCAAGGGCCCCGCAAAAGGAGGAACGCATATGTTGGACCGTATCTTGAATTTCATTGCCCGGGGACCGGCCGCGCCCGCCCCCCAATTGGAAAGCGCCGCCACGCGGCGTGAGCTGGCGGCGGCGGCCTTGATGGTCGAGGCGGCGCGGCTCGATAAAAGCTTCGATGCCGCCGAGCGCGCGGCGATCATCCGTGTGGTGAAAGAGCGCTTCAGCCTCTCGCCGGAAGATGCGACCGAGCTTGTGGCAGTGGCCGAACAGGCCGAGCGGCGCAATTACGACCCTTGGGTCTTCGTCGAGACGGTGAAACGGTCTTTCTCCGAGGAAGAGAAAAAGGACCTCCTGAAGGCGCTCTGGGAAGTCGCCTATGCCGATGGAGGGCTGCATAAGTTCGAAAGCTATCTCGTCAATCACGTCTCCAAGCAATTGGAGCTGACCAAGGAAGATTGCGAGACCGCTCGTAAAGCGGCCGAACAAGCCGCCTGAACGGACGATGCCCGCAAGACCGGCGGAAATCCGCCAATCGGGACGAAAGAAGGAGAGGCAGTGCCTCTCCTTTTGTTTTTTAGAATTATTATAATAAACCTTGACGCGCAGCCATCTGCTCCTTACATTGGAATTGTTCTAAACAAAATTCCAAGGGGAATGAGCCATGTCCGAGAAACCGCGTTTGACGACCGCCGGCGGGGCGCCGGTTGCCGATAATCAGAACTCCATGACGGCCGGTCCGCGCGGCCCGCTTTTGATGCAGGACGTGCATCTCATCGAGAAGCTCGCCCATTTCAACCGCGAGCGTATCCCCGAGCGCGTCGTTCATGCCAAAGGCTCGGGCGCCTTCGGCACCTTCACGGTGACGAACGACATTTCCAAATACACCAAGGCGAAGATTTTCGGCGAAGTAGGCAAGAAAACGGAGATGCTGGCGCGCTTTTCAACCGTTGCCGGGGAAGCGGGCGCGGCGGATGCCGAGCGCGACGTGCGCGGCTTCGCGCTCAAATTCTATACCGAGGAAGGCAACTGGGATCTGGTCGGCAACAACACGCCGGTCTTCTTCATCCGCGATCCGCTGAAATTCCCCGACTTCATCCATTCGCAAAAGCGCGATCCGAAAAGCCATTTGCGCTCCGGCACGATGCAGTGGGATTTCTGGTCTCATTCGCCCGAAAGCCTGCACCAGGTGACGATCCTCTTTTCCGAGCGCGGCCAGCCGAAAACGCTGCGCCATATGAACGGCTATGGCAGCCACACCTATTCCTTCATCAATGAGGAAAATGAACGCTTCTGGGTGAAGTTCCACTTCAAGACCATGCAGGGCATCGAAACCAATAGCGGCGATGAAGTGGCAAAGCTCATCGGCGAGGACCGGGAGAGCCACCAGCGCGATCTCTTCACCTCGATCGAGAAGGGCGATTATCCCAAATGGCGGCTGATGGTGCAGATCATGCCCGAGGCCGAGGCGGAAAAGACCTGGTACAACCCCTTCGATCTCACCAAGGTCTGGCCGCATGGCGATTATCCGCTCATCGAAGTCGGCATCATGGAGCTCAACCGCAATCCGGAAAACTATTTCGCCGATATCGAGCAGGCCGCTTTCGAGCCCAACAACACGGTGCCCGGCATCGGTTTCTCGCCGGACAAGATGCTGCAGTCGCGTCTCTTTGCCTATCAGGATGCGCACCGCTACCGGCTCGGTGTGAACTATACGCAGATCCCGGCCAACAAGCCGCGCTGCCCGGTGCATTCCTATCAGCGCGACGGGGCGATGCGGGTGGACGGCAATGGCGGGGCGGCGCCGGTCTATGAGCCCAACAGTTTCGGCGGGCCGGTGGATGCTGCGCGCTTCAAAGAACCGCCGCTGAAAATTTCCGGCGATGCGGATCATTACGATCACCGCGAAGGCAATGACGACTACCGCCAGGCGGGCGATCTCTTCCGCCTGATGAACGAGGCGCAGAAGAAACATCTCCTCGACGCCATTGCCGGCGCCATGGACGGCGTGCCGGAAGAGATTCAGCGCCGCCAGATCGGCCATTTCCTGAAAGCCGACAAGGCTTACGGGGAAGGTGTCGCAAGCCGCCTCGGCATCCCGGTTGCAGACGCCGCCGAATAGGTTTGGCTAATCAAAGAGCAGGCGCCGGTTCCAAGCCATAAGGCGCCTCTTGAAGCCCGTGACCCTCCAGCTCCCTGGGTCACGGGCCTTTCTTTGCTCAGAACCGGTGCTGCAGGCGCAGGACCGCCGCCGTTTCCTGGCGTCCTGCAATGTGATCGGCTTCGCTCCGGTGGAACGTAAGCCCGGTCAGCCGCGTGCTCGGATCGATATCGAACCCGTAGGTTACCTCATACCGGGTCTCCTGGCCGGAAGGGCGTAGCGAGACGTCCTGATGGCGGGTGAGAATATCGCCGTTCCAGTCCCGCCAGACAGGCAGATTGAGCGATGTCTGCCCGCCCGTGATGCGCAAGGGCTGCGAGACGGCAAGGCCGAGCGCATCGCCCTTTGAGAAGAGATGCTCGCCGATAAGCCCGCCCGACATTTGCTGTGTCTTGACGTTGCCCACCGATGTGATGAGAGCGGCGGCCGCTCCGTCCACAACTGTCCAGCCATGATGGTAGCTGCCGAGGAGGGTCCAATGCTCATCGATTGCCGCTTCCGCGCGGATGCCGGCAAAGGCGGTACGGGAATCTTCACCAAGACCGAGCCCGCCGCGCGCGTCGGTGCCGAGCACCGTACCGTCCTCACTCATCGCCCCGCCATCGATCCCGATGGCGATGCTCCCGGTGGGGCGCAGGGAAAGCGTGGTGAAGGCACCGAACCCATCAAAAGCCCGGTCCTCATTGCCTTCCCCTTCAAAGGAAAGAACGCCGATGCTGGCCTTCTCGCCGAGCGGCATTTCAAAGCCCGCCGAATAACCGTCCTCGGCAAAGCCCGCATAAGGCACCGAGAACATTTCAGGCCTATAGGCGAAGGCCGTTTGCGCGGCTTCAGGCGCAAGGCGGTTTAGAAACTCGCCGCTGCTTTGATGAAACCCAGCACTGAACGTGCCGCCCCAGAGCGGGGTGTCGAGAAACGCCGCATCGATTTCGACGCCCGTGCCGAGCTGTGTGGAGCGGAAATCGAGATCGGCATCCCGCACCGAAATGGAAACGCCGCCGCCGCCTGGCAGCACCGTTTGCGTGAGATTCGTTCGTTTGCCAAGCGATTGCAGCGTATCGAGCGCAGTGATGACGGGCTCCTGGACGGCGACCCTGTCTCCCAGATTATAAAGAAAGGCCGCGCCGCCCTCATCGAAAGCGGCGATCCGCAGCCCGTCCAGTGCCTGTGTAAAAGCATCGCCGAAGGCGCGCGAGGCGCTGAGTACGGTCTGCATGATGCTGGGGCCTGTGCCGCCATCATGCACATTGCCGCTGGCAAGCACCTGGACGCGGCCGATGGGGCTCGTCGCCGCATCGAGATCGAGAATGCCTTGGCCGTGGGAATTCGTGCTATAGCCGGCAAAGGACCGGTCGGCAGTGGTAAGAAGGCGGCTCACCGCCTCTTCCGGGGAAAGGCCGAGCCCTTGCACCACGAGCACGACGGCGCCGCTGACAAGCGGCGTTGCCATGGATGTGCCGGAAAGATTGCCATAGGTGCTGGTGGGCACGGTGGAATAGATATTCGTGCCGGGCGCGGCAAGACAGAAAGCCTGCGCTTGCCCGCAGCCGACGCTGACGACCTGGTCGCTGCTGTTTACATTTGTCACAGCAAGCCAGCGGCCCATCAGGCGGCTGTCGACAAGCGGCATGCCGGAGGAAACATCGATGCCGCCTAATGCGGGGTTATTGGATGCGGCAAAAACGATGACGCTGCCTCTGTCTTGCGCGCCGTCCATGGAGTTCAGAAAATTCTGCCAGTCCGAGGCTGCGCCGCCGACAACGCTGGCAAGCGCGCTGGCCGTGCTTTTGCCGCCCGCGATTTCCGCCTGTACGTCGGAGATGCGTGCATTATAGCCCCAGCTATTGCTGATGACTGTGGCGCCCAGAATACCGGCGCGGGTGAACTGCGCGGCGGACTGATCGAGCGTGCCGAACTGATAAAGCGCAAGGTTGGCATCGAACGCCGCCCCGTGCATGCCGACATTGTCTTTCCGTGCTGCGGCGATGCCGGTCACGTGGGTGCCGTGCGTTTCGATCGGCATGGCGCCGGGCAGGGGATTGCCCGCGGCATTGAACTGCACCTGAATTTTGCCGGAAAATTCAGGATGATTGAGCTGATAGCCGTCATCGAGAATGGCGATGGTGTGGCCCGCGCCTGTGTACCCCCGCGCGTAAGCATGGGCGAGATTGACCCGGTCATAGCCGCCATGGGCAAGATATTCGGAGGTGCGGAAAGCATTGACGGCGGCCGGTGTCGCCGGGTCGGTGACGACAGTGCTGCCGCCGGCCCCGCCGCCATCATCGCCGCCGCCGCCCCCGCTCGCGCCGAGCGCCACAGCGCCGCCGACAACGGCCACCCCGCCGGCAATGGCTGCGACCGTGCCCGCGCCTATCCCGCCGGCGCTGGCGCTCGCCGCACCTGCCGCCCCTGTGCCGGGAGCGGCTTCTGCACGCTGCCGTCCCGCAGCGTTTTCAGGTTCTTCTCCGGCGCTGTCTCTTTCGATGCTGAAGGGGGCGGCAATGCGCCAATCGGGCGTGAATTGATTATCTGAGAACGGATCGCTTGCTTGCAGGTTCTGGACGGGCAATGCGCAAAGCGCGATTGCCGAGACGGTCAGGACGGCGCGCTGCGGGCCCCGCCTCCATAGATGCAGGTGCGGCATGTCATCTCCCTCACACATACTCCTCGATGCATAAGGAAAACGGTTGACATTATTGTTTGTTCACGGAGGAGTAGAGAGGTTTCGAAAATGCAAAACCTCGCGCACCCGCCTGCGCGCCAAGGTAGGCTTAGCGCAGCGGGAACCCGACGGCTGCCTCCAGCTCTTCTAGCGCCTGGGCGGCATTCAGTACCTTGATCGTGTGCATGCCGAGCGCCTTGGCCGGTTTCAGGTTGATGCCGAGATCGTCGAGATAGACCGCGTCGGCAGGGGCGACGCCAAGCTCCGAGCAGGCCATTTCATAGATGCGCGGATCGGGCTTGCGGATGCCGATTTTCGAGCTTTCGATGACGTGGTCGAAAAGGTCCATGACTTCCTGAACGGCAGCGGCCTTATCCGCCGAGCGGGCCATGCCGGCGCCTTCTCCGGCGGAAACATTGTTGGTGATGCAGCCGACTTTAAACTTCGCCTTGCAGCGTTTGAGCGCTTCGACCATTTCCGGGCGGATGTCGCCGGCAAGCAGCTCGATGATCTGGCGGCCCCGAATGTCCGCGCCGAGCCGCTTGGCTTCGGCGGCGAATTTTTCGTCGAACTCATCAAGGGAAATTTCGCTGCGCTCGAAAAGCGCCCAGGCATTGGTGTCGGGATCGGTCGCATTGATGCGGCGGATGAAATCTTTTTCAAGCCCGAGCTCCGCCTCGAACCGGTTGAAGGCTTCGAAAGGGCTGGAGGTCAAAACGCCGCCGAAATCCCAGATCACCGCTTGCACCATGTCGTCTATCCTATGTCTGAAGGTCAATATCTGTTGGCGCGGACCCTAGCCGAAGCGCGGCAAAAGAAAAAGGGCGCCGGAGGGCGCCCTTTCGCGATCCGTAATGCGGGGGGCCTTAAGGCTGGCGGCGCACGATACAGTCCTGCCCGGCGGCTTTCAGCTTGCCGCAAAGGGCGTTTGCCCCGGCTTTGCTGTCAAAAGCGCCGGTGCGCACGCGGTAATAGATGCCCCGCTCGCCAAGATCGGCCTGCTGCAGGTTCAGCGCTTCACCGCCGAGCAGCGCGGGATATTTGCCCTGCAGCTTCGCCCAGGCGCCCCGCGCTCCCGCCTCGTCTTTGACGGAGAGGAGCTGGATCAGATACTGGCCGGACTGCGCGATATTGCTCTGAGGAGCTGCCGGGGCCGTTTCCTCGGCCGCTGCGGTTTCGGGCTCTGCGGTCTCGGACGCGGCCGGTGCTTCTGCCTCGGCAACCGGTTCTTCCGGTGCGGCAGGCAGCTCCGGGCCCTGTTCGGCCAGGTCCAGCGCATCGGGCGTGATCGGGGTAATTTCGACCGGGGCCGGTTCGCCAGCAGTTTCGCCAGCCGGCTCCGTGCTCTCGGCGGTTTCTGCCGCCGTGCCCGTTTCTTCCTCGACGGGCGCGGTGCCGCGGCCTTCATCCATGACGACTTGATCCATACCGGCCTGGCCGCTTGTCTCCACACCGCTATCTTCTGCGGTAGCGGTTTCTTCCGCACCGCCTTCGGGAGACGCGGTTTCAGCGACCGTCTCGCCGCCGGAGGGTGCAAGGCTCTCGCGGTTGGCGAAAAGCGACATGGCGATCCCGGCAATGACCAGTACCGCGCCTGCGACCAGCGCGCCGAAGATGAAACGGCGGGTCACTTCGCGTTTGGCAGGCTCGTCATCCGGTTCCATCACGACATCCGGCTCGGGGCGCACGGGCGCTTCCTCGCCGCCTTCCGCCAGAAGGACGGAGGAGGGGGAAGCGTGAGCGGGCTCTTCGCTCGCTCCTGCGCCGCTCATTTCTTCCGGTGAACTGGCTCTGGCTTGCGGATCGATGGAGGAGGGCAGTGCCTCTCCCTTTTTGGCCAGGAGTTCACTGGTCAGCGACGCAGGCTTTTTCGTCATTAGGCCGCCCCCCTAAGCGACTGATTCTCCAACAAAGGAGAACTTGTATCACCGCGCAGCCGTTTTTCAAGGAAGTGCAGGAGTTCACCAATCTCGCCCGTCGATTTCGACTTTTCCGAAAGCTCCATCACTGTGCGCCCGTCGATCATACTGGAGGCAAAATCGACGCGCTGATGCACGACGGAAGGCGCGACGGCGCCGTGATGGGAAAGGGCGATGGCCGCTTCCGTGGTGATGCGGGCACGCGGCGAGGCGCCGTTGAGCACGAAGGCGAGCGGCTTGGCGAGCTGCTCGCACAATTGCACCGTCGCTCCGGCAGCGCGCAGATCATGCGGGCTCGGGCGCGTGGGGATGACCACGAGGTCGGAAAGAGAGATGACATGCTGAATGGTGGAGGTGATGGCGGGGGGCGTGTCGATAACGACGAGCTTCACGCCGCCTTCCTTCAGCCGGGCAAGATCCGCTTCCAGACCCGCCTCGCTTGCCCGCGCGAAAAACGGCTCTTCGGCCTGCCGCACGTTCCACCATTGAGAAAGAGAACCCTGAGGGTCGGTATCCATCAACGCAACGGGGCCAAGACCCTGCCGCTGCGCTTCGACCGCCACATGCCCGGCAAGTGTTGTCTTGCCCGAGCCGCCCTTCTGGGACGCGAACGCGATCACATGCATGACGCCATATCCTTGCATCGATAGGGGGAGGTCTCTGATTAGCCCCAAAGCGCCGGTCTGCAAAACGCCCCCTCCGTTTTGCACTCAAGCTTCAATGAGCTGAGAAAGGCGGCGAATCACCAGCCGCGGTCAGATTAACTTTTGGCCAGACCCTTCACAACATCTAGCTAACCATTTTCGTGATCACGCGAGATACCGTGTTTCGGACGCATCACTATCTTTGTATCTAGGCGCAAAAACTGCTGGCTTTATCGGCGCTGTGCCCATTCGCGCGTCACTTTGAGCATCGCCCCGGTGAGCCGGGAGAGGTCTTCCTTGCCGGTGACGAGCGGCGGGGTGATGTAGATGATGTTACGGAAGGGACGGATCCAGACACCTTCTTCCACGAAGCGCTGTTTGAACCAGTTCACATCGTCGAGCTTATCGACTTCGATGACGCCGAGGGCGCCGAGAACGCGTACATCCTTTACGCGGGAAATCTCGCGCGCCGGGGCAAGCTCTTCTTCCATCTGGGCGGCGATGGCGCGGGCCTGCTCAAGGCGCGGCTCTTCCTCGAAAAGTTCGAGCGAGGCGAGGGCGGCGGCGCAGGCCAGCGGATTGCCCGTATATGTCGGCCCATGCATCAGCGCCTTGTCGGGATCGTCCCCCAAAAACGCCTCGAAAACATGTTTGCGCGCGGTGGTGGAGGCAAGGGCGAGCGTGCCGCCCGTCAGCGCTTTGGAGAGCGTCATGATATCGGGCACGATGCCGGCCTGCTCGCAGGCGAAAAGCGTGCCCGTGCGCCCGAAGCCCGTGAAAATTTCATCGACGATGAGAAGAATGTCATGGGCATCGCAAAGCGCGCGCAGCTTGGCAAGGACGGCGGGCTCATGAAAAACCATGCCGCCTGCCCCCTGCACCAAGGGCTCGGTGACGATCGCCGCCGTTTCATGTGCGTGTTCGGCAATGAAAGCTTCAAGCGCGGCTTCCTTTTCCCTATCGACCGGCAGGTCGGCCAGCAATTGCTGCGGGATCGCGCCTTTGAAAAGCGTGTGCATGCCTTCTTCGGGATCGCAGACCGACATGGTGCCGATCGTGTCGCCGTGATAGCCGCCGCGGAAACTGATGAAGCGGGTTTTGCCGTGCTTGCCCTGGTTGAGCCAGTACTGCACGGCCATTTTCATGGCGATTTCGACGGAGACCGAGCCGGATTCGGAGAAGAACGTATGCGCGAGATCGCCCGGCGTGACATCCGCCAGGCGCTTGGCGAGGCGCATGGCCGGTTCATGGGCAAAGCCGCCCAGCATGATATGCGGCATGGCATCGAGCTGGCGGGAGACCGCCTCGCGGATGCGCGGATGGTTATAGCCATGCGCCGCCGTCCACCAGGAGGAAATGCCGTCGATGAGCTCGCGCCCGTCCGCCAGCGTAATACGCACGCCTTCGGTTTTGACCGCCGGCAGCGTCATTGGCGTCGTCTGCATCTGGCTATAGGGGAGCCAAAGGTGTTCCGCCCCTTCCAGAAGCCAATCGGGAGGGGACGGGAACAGCGGATTGAGAGGCGGTATGCGCGCAGCCATGAGCCCGCTTAGATTTCAGAGGGGCAGCGATGGGCGGGCATGGGCTTCAGGCCCAGCTTGCCGAACATCGCATCGTCTTTTTCCTTGGCCGGGTTCTTCGTCGTCAAAAGCTGCTCGCCGATGAAGATCGAATTCGCCCCGGCAAGGAAGCAAAGCGCCTGGGTTTCCTCGGACATGTTTTCACGGCCGGCGGAAAGGCGCACGACGGATTTCGGCATCATGATGCGGGCGGCGGCAATGGTGCGCACGAAATCGATGGGATCGATCTCTTTGCTCTCGCCGAGCGGCGTGCCCTTCACCTGCATCAGCATGTTGATCGGCACGCTTTGCGGATGCGGCGTCAGATTGGCAAGCGTCTGCAACATGCCGGCGTGATCGGACTGGCTTTCGCCCATGCCCAGAATGCCGCCGGAACACACATTCATGCCCGCTTCCTGCACGCGCTGAATGGTGTCGAGCCGGTCCTGATAGGTCCGTGTTGTGACGATCTCTTTATAATATTCTTCGGACGTGTCGATATTGTGGTTGTAATAATCGAGCCCGGCTTCTTTCAGGCGGATCGTCTGTTCGGGCGAGAGCATGCCGAGCGTCATGCAGGTTTCCATGCCCATTTCGCGCACGCCTTTGATCATGGCGACGATGGCTTCCATGTCGCGGTCTTTCGGGTTGCGCCAGGCAGCGCCCATGCAATAGCGCGAGGCGCCCGCTTCCTTGGCGCGGCGCGCACCTTCTAGCACTTTTTGCACTTCCATGAGTTTCGAAGCGCTGAGCCCCGTGTCGAACTTGGCGCTCTGATTGCAATAGCCGCAATCTTCCGGGCAGCCGCCCGTCTTGATGGAAAGCAGCGTGCTCTTTTGCACTTCGTTCGGATCGAACCATTTGCGGTGCACGGTTTGCGCCTGAAAGATCAGATCGTTGAAGGGCAGGGCGAGCAGCGCCTCGACCTCCTCGCGCGTCCAGTCATGACGCAGACCGTCATCCGCCTCTGCCGTTTTCCCGGCAAGATCGTTTGCGGGCTTGGCGGACTGCTCGGTCTGAGCGGGCATGGTCATGGTCATGAGCGGACTCCCTCAAGATCGCGGCCTTTTTTGACTTCTTGTCCGGCGGCCGCTTGGCGGGCTGAATTACGGGGCCGAGCATAGGCGGCTTGCCGGGGAATGCAAGGCGGATCAAGGGATTATGGGCAGGGCCGATGGGAAGGTTTACTGCCGGTTTTAAGCCTCAGGGTCCGCGCTTTGCGATTGACACCGGCCCCCCGCCCGGCCCAGTTTCCCGCATCCGGCCCGGCCCTTACGTTCACACCTGTGTTTAAGGGCGCCGGAGCGAATGTCCCCAGGAACAATGGGAGAATGAGATGGCTTCCCCGGCGACGTCCCGTTCCCTCGACAGCTTTGCGCAAGGGAAACTTGAGGATCTGGAAGCGCGCAGCCTGCGCCGCCGCCTGATCGAGACGGACCGTTACGGCCCGGCCCAGGCGCGCCGCGCCGGGCGTGAGCTCATCTCCTTTTGCTGCAACGACTATCTCAATCTCTCGCACCGAGAGGAAGTGAAGGAGGCGGCCCGCGCGGCGCTGGAGCGCTATGGGGCAGGCTCGGGGGCCTCCCGGCTTGTCACCGGCAATCATCCGCTTTTCCGTACGCTCGAAAAACGTCTCGCTCGGCTGAAAGAGACCGATGACTGCGTGATTTTCGGCTCGGGTTATCTTGCCAATCTCGGCATCGTGCCGGCCCTGGCGCGGGAGGGCGATCTTATCCTGGCGGATGAGCTGTCCCATGCCTGCCTTCTTTCCGGCACGAAGCTCTCCGGCGCTGAAACGCGCATCTTCCGTCACAATGATATGGGCCATTTGAAAGCGCTGCTGGAAGAAGAGCGGGCAAAGCACCGCCATTGCCTGATCCTGACCGACGGGGTGTTTTCCATGGACGGCGATCTTGCCCCGGTCGAAGAGATGGGGGAGCTGGCGCGCGCCCATGATGCCTGGCTGATGACGGATGATGCCCATGGCATCGGTGTGCTGGCGGGCGGCAAGGGTTCGAGCTTTGGCGGCGGCAAAAAGGCCGATGTGCCGCTGCAGATGGGCACGCTTTCCAAGGCCATCGGCTCTTATGGCGGCTATCTTTGCGCCAGCCAGCCGGTGGTGGATTTCATCCGCACCCGTGCGCGCACGCTGATTTATTCAACGGGCCTGCCGCCTGCCTCCGTTGCCGCCTCCATTGCCGCGCTCGATCTGATCGAGGCCGATCCGGAATTTGCGGCGCTGCCCGTGAAAAAAGCCAAAGCCTTTACCCGCGCGCTCAATTTGCCGGAAGCAGAAAGCCCCATCGTGCCGATCCTGATGGGCGATCCGGATAAAACGCTCGCCGCTTCCGCGCTTCTGGAAGAGGAAGGCTTTCTCGTCACCGCCATCCGCCCGCCCACCGTGCCGGAGGGAACCGCGCGGCTGCGCTTTACTTTCACGGCCGAGCATGACGATAAAGACATCGAGCGGCTGACCGCCATTATCCGCGATAAGATCCTCATCAACAGGGCAGCAGAATGAGTGTGTTTTTCGTTACGTCCTCGGGAACGGAAATCGGCAAGACCTTCGTTTCCTCTCACATCGTGCGCCAGCTCAAAGCGCGCGGCGACAAGGTGCTGGCGCTCAAGCCCGTTCTCAGCGGCATTACGCCGGAGACGGTTGCAGGTAGCGACACCGCCTTGCTGCTCGAGGCGATGGGGCGCGAGGTGACGGAAGAAAGTTTCGAGGCGATCACGCCCTGGCATTTCAAGGAAGCCATGTCGCCCGATATGGCGGCGGCGCGGGAAGGACGCACCGTTCCCTTCCGCTCCGTCGTTTCATTTTGTGCGGAAGCGGCGCGGGCAAACCACGATCATCTTTTGATCGAAGGGGTGGGCGGGCTTATGGTGCCGCTCGACGATAGCCATTTGGTGCTCGACTGGATGAAAGCGCTGACGCGCGAGACGGCGCTGACGCCCATTCTCGTCGTCGGCTCATATCTTGGAACGGTGAGCCATACGCTCACCGCGCTGAAAGTGATGAAGGATGAGGGGCTTGCGCCCGGCGCCATCATTGTCAGCCAGTCTGAAGAGGCGCCGGTGCCGCTGGAAGAAACCTGCGAAGTGATCGCCCGCTTTGCCGGGGGCGTGCCCATCGTACCGCTGCCGCGCCTTGCCGCCGGCCAAGAGGCGCCCGATCTTCTTTCCTGGTTTTAACTTTAGCCTCGAGGGCCGAACAGGAACCAGATAAGCACGCCGATCACCGGGAAGATGATGATGGCGACGATCCAAAGTACTTTCGCGCCCGTGTCGGCGCCGCTCTGGACGGTTTTCACGATCGCATAAATATCGGCAATCAACAGTAAAAGCCCGAAAAGGCCGCTGACTTCCATCATTACATTCTCCCTTGATGCGCGGAGCAGGGCGGCGCCTGATGAAAGGTGCCGTTTCCCATACCAACGCGGGAGGTGCGGATTTGTTCTGGCTCAAAGGAGCGAGGAGGTCAGCGCGCCTTCATGGATGAGCAGCCATTCCTTGGTCGGCAGCCCGCCGCCAAAGCCGGTCAGCGCTCCGTTCGAGCCGATGACGCGGTGGCAGGGAATGATGACGGGAATGGGGTTCTGCCCATTGGCAAGACCGACGGCGCGCACCGCCTTCGGATTGCCGATCTTCTCGGCAATGTCCTTGTAGCTCCATGTCACACCGTAGGGAATGGTCAGGAGCGCCCGCCAGACCGATTGCTGAAAAGGCGTGCCGCGCGGGGCAAGCGTGAGGCCGGAAAACTCTTTGCGTGTGCCCGCGAAAAATTCCTGTAAGGCTTTCTCCGCCGCCTCGATATGAGGGCGCGCGTTGAGCGCGGCGGGCGAGGCCGGGTCCGCCGCTTCCACTTTGACCGTGTCTTCATTCGGAAAGAAGACATGGGTGAGCCCGTCTTCCTCGGCGAGAAGGCGCAAGGTGCCGATCGGCGTTTCCATTGCGGAGGTGGCGCTTGCTTGCAGGGTCTTGTTCTTTCTCATCCGCCTTTGGCTCCTTGTGTTCCGGTTTGCAGGCTGGCCCAGAGATGAATGGCGGCATGGCCGCGGTAGGGGGACCAGGCGCGCGACATCTCTTCAAGTTCCCTGGCGCTTGGCACCGCGCCGGAAAAATCACCCGCCGCATAACGAAGGCCAAGATCGGACGAAGGAAAGGCATCGCGCAGATGCAAGGCCCGCAGCCCCACATAATGCGCCGTCCAGGGGCCGATACCGGGCAGCGCCTCCAATGTTTTGAGCGGTGCGATGTCGCTTTCAAGCGCGCTGAAGCCGCCGTCTGCGGCAAAGCCGGCAAGGCGGGTGAGCGTCGCCGCCCGCTTGCCCGGCATGCCGAGCCCTTCGATCACTTCACCCGCAAGACGCTCAGGAGCGGGAAACAGCGCGCGGGGCCAGAGCCCTTCTTCCGCCACCAGCGCGATGGGCTTGCCATACCGCTCCACCAGACGGGCCGTCAGCGTCGTTGCGCCTTTGACCGAGACTTGCTGGCCGAGAATGGCGCGCATCGCCAGAAGATAAGGATCGAAAGCGCCGGGTACGCGCAGGCCGGGCCGCGCTTTTACGAGGGCGCCAAGCGCGCGGTGACGCTTCAGCGCCTCGTTGACCTTGCGCATGGGCGCATCGAGATCGAATTGGCGCGTCAAACGCGCGGCGATGAAATCCCGATCCGTTTCCCTCGCGGAAAAAACGTGCACGCCGAGCGCTTTTCTTGCAGGCGTAAGCTTCACCTCGATCACGGCAAAAGAGCGGGGAAGGCGCACGGCCTGACGCAGCGCGTGTCCTTCAATCACCTCGACGCCGGGGATGAGACGGAAGAGAAAATAATCGAGCATGTCCCGCCAGGAAAAAAGCGGCGGCACGGGCATCTCGAAACGGTCTTGTAAGGTGAGCGCGGACATGGCCGGAGTTTACAGCCAATCGGGGGCCTGTCCCCTCCGTTTCCGGTCACGAATGCGGGACCGCTTTTTGAGGGCCGACTTCGTTGCGGTTGTCGTTTCGCCTTTCGCGGGCGCGGCCGCGCTGCTAGCGTGAGCGCATAGGAAATACGCACCCAACATAATCACTGGCATTCGGGGAGGGATGAATGAGTGAACGGGCCGACACGCCGCCGGGCGTTGCCGCCAATATTGCGCATCTGGGCAAGGGCTACCGGATCTACGCGCTGGTCATTCTGACAATCGTGTATGTACTCAATTATGTGGACCGGCAGATTCTCGCCATCCTGCTGCCGGGCATTAAAGCTGAACTGGATCTCAACGATACCCAGCTCGGCTTCTTGTTCATGACCTTCGGGATTTTCTACGCAACGCTCGGTATTCCGATTGCGATGCTGGCGGACCGGACGAACCGGCGCAATGTCGTCGCGGCCGCGCTGACGATCTTCTCGCTGATGACGGCGGCCTGCGCCTTCGTTGCCAATTACATTCAGCTCGTCATCCTGCGCGTGCTGGTGGGGGTGGGGGAAGCCGGTTCCAGCCCGCCTTCCCATTCCATGATCGCGGATATGTTTCCGCCCAAAGCCCGCGCGACGGCACTTGCCTTCTTCTCGCTCGGGGTGAATATCGGCCTTCTGATCGGCCTTTTCGCGGGCGGCTGGCTTGCGGAAAACTATGGCTGGCGCACGACCTTCATCATTGTCGGCCTGCCGGGCGTTTTGATGGCGCTTGTCGTGCTCTTCACCGTCAAGGAGCCGGAGCGCGGTGCCTCGGACGGCGTGGCGCCGGGCACGGAAGAAACCCCTGCTATCGGCGAAGTGGTGAGCTTTCTTTGGTCGCAAAAGGCCTTCCGGCATATTGCGCTCGGCTCGGCGCTCATCGCCTTTGTAGGCTATGCCGGTGTTGCCTGGGTGCCGACCTTCCTTGCCCGGTCTTTCGATATGAAACTCGGCGAGATCGGCATGATGCTAGGCCTCGTTATCGGCTTTGCGGGCGGCGCGGGCACATTCGGCGCGGGCTTCTTTGCCGACAAGCTCGGCCATAAAGATGTGCGCTGGAATATGTGGCTCGTGGCGCTTGCCGGGGTGGTCGCCTTTCCCTTCGGTGTGGCGCTTTATCTCACCGACAGCAAGACGGCGGCGATCCTGCTTTTCATCGCCCCGGCGGCGGCAGGCGCGATCTTCACCGGCCCTGCCATTGCCATGACGCAGGGCCTTGCGAAGCTGCGTATGCGGGCGACGGCCTCGGCCATCCTGTTTTTCATCCTCAACCTGATCGGGCTCGGCGCGGGCCCGCAGGTGGTGGGCATGCTTTCGGATTTCTTTGCCGCTTCGGCGGGCGAGGAATCCGTGCGCTATGCGCTGCTTGCGATCACGCCGCTCGGCCTTTGGGGCGCGCTGCATTTCTTCCTCGCAGCCAAAACCCTGGAAGAGGACCTTGCCCGCGCCAAGGCGTGAAGGTGAGCGAAAAACAAAAAAGGGGCGTCCTTGCGAGCGCCCCTTTTCATTCGCCTTACTAAATAAACTTAGTGTTCGGTATGGGCGGTGGACTGTTCCTCGCGCACGAAGATCATGAGCCCGAGCCCAACCACCATGAAGACAAGCACCGAGGCAAGGCCGATGCGCTGGCTGTTCATCGCGCTTGTCACGATGGCGACGGTGAGCGGCGCCATGAAGCTCGTCGCCTTGCCGCATAGCGCATAAAGGCCGAAAAATTCCGCCATCATGCTGGGCGGTGCGATGCGGGCAAGCATGGTGCGGCTCGAGGAAATGGATGGTCCGGCAAAAAGCCCGGTCAGCACGCCGAGAGCCAAGAAGGCGCGCTCGGCGCTTGTCTCAAAGCCCGCCGCATTCAGTGCGCTGCCGATGAAACTCAAAGGTTCCAGTGGTTCCATCGAGACGGGAATGAAGAAGGCGGCAGCGGTTTCCGTCGTGCCTACCAGCATGAGAAGGCCGAGCGCGAAAAGCGAGACGGCGCCGATGATCGTCGCCTTGGAGCCGAACTTGTCGTCGAGCCAGCCGCCAAGCAGCGAGGAAGGCACCTGCGCCATAATGATAAGAAGCCCGTAAATGCCGATCTGTGTTGTCGGCCAGTCGAAAATGCCCGCCGCATAAACGCCGGTGAAAATGAAGACTGCGGACTGGCCGTCATAATAGACCATGCGGGCGACAAGATAGGTCGCGATGTTCTTGTAGTAAGGCAGCTTGCCGAGCGTGCCGATCACCATGGCGATGCCTTTCTTTGCAGCATCCATGCGCGAAAGGCCGGTGCGCGGCTGATCGGGCGTGAAAAGAAAGAAGGGAAGCGCGAAGAGAACGAACCACAATGCAGCAAGCGGGCCGACCAGGCGGTTATGTTCCTGCACCGCCTTGTCGAGACCGAGGGCGGGCACTTCCGGCAGACCGAAGAGAAGCAGCCAGACAAGGAAAGCGAAGATCGCGCCGAGATATCCTGTGGCAATGCCAAGGCCGGAGACGAAACCCATGCGCTTCGGTGAGACGATCGCGGGCAGCATGGCATTGTGATAGACGATAGCGAATTCAAGACAGGTCGCGGCAATGACGACGCCGATCGCGGTTTGCAGGATCGGGTATTCCATGCCCGGCATCACATACCAAAGGCTCGCCATGCCGGTGCAGGCAAGAAGCGAGAAGACGAGAATGCCCGGCTTGCGCGGGCCTGCCGCATCGGCAAGCGAGCCGAAAAAGGGGCTGAGCAAGGCGATGGAGGCACCTGCAATCGCCTGGATATACCCCCAGCTTGCCTGGCCTTGCACCTTGTCGCCGATCACTTCGGTGGAGAAGTAAGGCGCGAAGACGAAGATATTGACGAGAATGAAATAAGGATTGAGCGCCCAATCGAAAATCGACCAGCCGAAAATGCCGAGCTTGCTGGCGGGAATGGCCGCATGTACGGCCATATGTCCGCCCGGCTGCTCATGGGTCAGTTCTTCCTCGTAAATATTCGTCACGTGAGGTTTCCCGTTTTAAAGGCCTGCGCCATTGTTCTTGTTATGAAGGTTTATCCCGGCGGCAAGAGCTGCGGAAGAAGGAAGGCCGGGTCAAACGCCAAGTTCCTCATTGCTTTTGCGGTTTAGCATCCGCGCGATGCGCAGGCGCACAAGAAGGGATTGGGCGAGAAAGAGCAAGAGCGCGCCGGTATAAAGTCCGGTCAGCGCGCGGAAGAAAACCAGAATGCTGGAAAAGAGCCAGTCGGACGTGTTGTTCGTGATCGGCCCCGTTTCCACGCGGAAGATTTCCGCGACATCGAGAAATGCGCCCCGGAAAAACTGCCCGAGCACGAAGACACCGCTGCTGGCAGGGTCCGCTTTTGCAAGGGCAAGGCCGCTCGCAATTTCCTCGAAAGGAAAACTGCCCGGGCGGAAGGCGCTGTAATTCAGCACCACGATGAAGAGCAGCGCGGAGGGAATGAGATGACCTGCTGTGAAGAGCAGCCAGAACCGTGCCCAGAGCGCGCGCCAGGCGGCCTGTTTCACGCGGCGGATTTTCCTTTTGCGTTTGGCGATGGTGCTGTCTTTCTTGGGCGGCGCGCCGAGATGAAGGCGCGCGCGTTTCAGTTCCTGCTCAATGAAGGCTTGCGGATTGCGCATCTGGGAAAAGAAACGGAACTGATGAAGCGCAACGATCATCGCCGAGGCAAAGGCAAAGCCGAGACCGATCAGCGCCGGCACGCGCCAATCCGCGGTCCAGGCAAGATCGAGCTCGAGCGCGCCAAAAGCGCTGGCGACCGTAAGTGCGAGACTATCCATCAACTCCCCCTCGGCCCTAAGTTTAGAAACTGAACGGGTGGGTGCAAGATGAATAAGCCGAAAACGCAGGGGAAATCGCCTTCCGGCGCCTGTGCTTGCTGGGGCGGCGGGGGAGGCGTAGGATTTTCAAAAAAGAAACGGGGAGGAGAGTTATGGGCACCCATGATCTGGTGATACGCGGCGGCACCGTGGCGGACGGCACGGGCGGGGATCTTTTCGAGGCCGATATTGCGGTGTCGGACGGCAAGATCGCCGAAATCGGCAAAGTCGCGGGCAAGGGCACCGAGGAAATCGATGCCAGGGGACTGCTGGTTACGCCGGGCTTTGTCGACATTCACACTCATTATGACGGCCAGGCAACCTGGAGCGCAGATCTTTCCCCCTCTTCCAATCACGGGGTGACGACTGCTGTGATGGGCAATTGCGGCGTCGGCTTTGCGCCCTGCCGGCGTGAGGACCATGACCGGCTCATCCGCCTTATGGAAGGGGTGGAAGATATTCCCGCCCCCGTTCTCGCCGAAGGGTTGAAATGGAACTGGGAAAGTTTCCCCGATTATCTCAATGCGCTGGAAGCGCTGCCTCATAATATCGACTTTGCCGCGCAGCTTCCCCATGGCGCGCTGCGTGTCTATGTGATGGGAGAGCGCGGCGCCAACCGGGAACCGGCAACGCCCGATGATATTGCCGCCATGGCCGCCATCGCAAAGGACGCGGTGAGCGCCGGGGCGATCGGCTTTTCCACCTCCCGCACGCTCAATCACCGAACCTCGGACGGCTCGCCGACGCCGACGCTCACCGCCGAAGAAGATGAGCTTATCGGCATCGCCATGGGGTTGAAGGCGGCAGGGCGCGGCGTTCTGCAGGTCGTCTCGGATTTTGCCGACCCGGCGCGCGAATTTTCCATGTTGCGCAAAATGGTCGAGCAATCGGGCCGGCCCCTGTCGCTCTCCCTCGCGCAGAACGAAAAGGCGCCGGAAGGCTGGCGCTTTCTTCTTTCGCAGATCGAGGCGGCGTCGAATGAAGGCCTGCCGATGAAGGCGCAGGTCTGCGGGCGGCCCGTCGGGGTTCTTTTGGGGCTGGAGCTGACGCTCAATCCTTTCTCCGCGCATCCGAGTTTCAAGGAAATCGCCTCGTTGCCGCTTGCGGCGAAAGTCGAAAAGATGCGCGATCCGGCTTTCAAGGAAAAGCTGCTGAAAGAAGAGCCTGCGACCGACAATCCCTTCATGCGCTCGGTGCTCGCCCATCTTCACAAAATGTATGCGCTGGACCGCGTGCCCGATTACGAGCCCGATCCTGAAACCAGCATCGGCGCGCGGGCGAAAGCGCGCGGGCTCGAGCCGCTGGCGCTGGCCTATGATCTCATGCTTGAGGATGACGGCACGGCGATGCTCTATTTTCCGTTTCTCAATTACGCGCAGAACTCGCTCGAGCCCTCCTATCAAATGATGCTGCATAAGGACACGGTGCTGGGGCTCGGCGATGGCGGCGCGCATGTGGGCATGATCTGCGATGGCAGTTTTTCCACCCATATGCTCACCCATTGGACGCGCGACCGGAAAAGAGGCGAGCGCCTGCCGCTCTCTTTCGTGGTCAAAGCCCATACTCAGGATACGGCGCGGGCCGTCGGCCTGCTCGACCGGGGCATTTTGAAGCCGGGATACAAGGCCGATCTGAATGTGATCGATTATCAGGGCCTTTCTCTTTTCCGCCCGGAAGTGGCGTTCGATCTGCCGGCGGGCGGACGCCGCCTCGTGCAGCGCGCCAAGGGCTATAAAGCGACGATCGTCTCGGGCGAGATCATTGCCCGCGATGATGAAGGGACGGGCGCCGTGCCCGGCAAATTGCTGCGCGGCGCGCAGCCTGCCCCGGCTTAAAGAGAGCGCGCGGGGCAAAAGAGGAGGAGACGGGATGGAGGAACCAGTCATGACGGCGGATGATGTGCGCCCGCTTGAGGTTCAGGCAAGCTGGCAGAGCGGCGATGTGGCCGATGCTTCCCGCTGGACGGAAGAGCTGAGCCGGGACGAGCTCGATGAGATCGATGCGGCGCTCGCCCATGCCAAAAGCGTTTCCTCCAATATGCTGGAAATCGGGCGGGAAGATTTTCCGCTCCCTCATCTTTCCGCCCGCCTCGCGCGCATCGAGAAAGAGCTGATCGACGGGCGCGGTTTCGTGCTCCTGCGCGGGCTGCCGCGGCTCGATTATTCGAACGATGAGATGTGCCTTGCCTATTGGGGCATCGGGCTTCATCTCGGCAATCCCTGGCCGCAGAACAAGCATGGCCACATGCTGGGCGATGTGACGGATCAGGGAAAAGCGCTGGATGACAATACCGCACGCGGCAATGAGCTCGGCGGCATCGCGCTGCCTTATCACTCCGACGGCTCGGACCTTGTGGGGCTCATGTGTCTGCAGCGCCCGGCCGAAGGCGGTCTATCGGCGGTCTGCAACATTCTGGCGATCCATAACGAGCTTGCCGAAACGCGGCCCGATCTTCTGGCCGAGCTTTATAAGCCGCAGCCTTATGATTACCGCGGCGAGGAAGCGGCAGGCGGCAAACCCTGGTACGAGGTGCCGGTTTTCACCCGCTGGGAGGAGCGGCTCTTTGCCCGTTACATCCGCCCTTACATTCTTGCCTCCCAGCGCCATGAAAGCGCGCCGCGCATCACCCCGCTTGCCGAAGAAGCGATGCAGCTTCTCGATGAGATGACCCAGGACCCGCGCTTTGCGGTGCTGATGGATTTCGAGCCGGGGGACATGCAGTTCGTGAACAATTATCACGTCCTTCATGCACGCACCGCTTACCGGGACGACCGGGAAAGCGGGCAGGTGCGGCACTTGAAACGGCTTTGGCTGGAAACACGGGCGCTCGCAAGCCGCCCGCCGCATTTCAAAAGCAATGTCGGCGGCCATTGGGGCAAGAAGAAAGTGATCAGCCGGCTCGATGCGGCGGAGTGAAGCGAAGCGGGCCGGAAAGATCAGCTGGAGCAGCTTTCGCCCATAAAGCCCCAAAGCGCATCATCCAGAGTGATGAGAACGGGTTCGCTTTGTCCAAGGTCGGGATCGGCTTCGGGCAAGTTATCGGGAATACCGTTGCCCAGATCGATCACGACGGGCCGGTGCCAGGAGCTAAGGCGCTTGCCGCGCGCTTCGCTTTTATGGCCGCCTGAATTGGTGAGCGCGTAGCCGACTGAGATCAGAAACGAGCGCTCGTCCGTGTCTCCCAGAAGCGGCAGGGTAATCACTTCCAGGGAAACTTTGCTCCCCGCCGAGGAGGTTTCCTCCACTTCCGCAAAGGTGCCGAACGGGTGGCGGCTCGCCAGCCAATGGGTAAGACCGACGGAGGGACGCAGTCTTTCCTCGAATCCCAGAAGCATATTCTTGCCCGTAACCTCTTTCCCCAGCCGGTTCACATGCGCGGTACCGACGACCCGCATGAGAATGTCGTCGGGCTCGCCAATATCGAGCAGGATGGCGTGCGATAGTGATCCGCGCAGCGCCATGGGATTGAAGTCGCGTTTCAGCGGCGCGTATCCGTGGCGCGGCAGGCTGCCCCAATAGTCAAGCAGCGCTTTGACGGCGGGCGATCTGTAGCTGAAGCGAGAGGTCACGGGTTTGCTCATGGGTTCGGCGGATATTTCGCCTGAAAAGATGAATTGTGCGGTGCACGGATTAAAGACTCGTAACAGTCCTCTGCGTCAATCGAAAAATTTAATTCAAGCTTTTGTGACGTGAACGGGTTTTCCCAAAAAGCGACGGAAAAGCCGTTCATCATCGCTAATGAAAAGTAAGGTTAAAGCAGGTCAACCAAAAAGGTGCGAGGGTTCCGGCGACAGCCGTCAGCCGAGATCTTTGGTGCTTGCATTTGCTTTCGTTGCAAACCCTTTGCGCGTCATTTCGCCCCAACCCTGCTTTTTGCGAAGGAATTCCCACCAGCCGGCCATGCGCCAGAAATTATTGAGTTGGCGGTAACCGAGATTCTCGATCACGGCGACGCCCATGAGTTTCAGAAGGCCGCCGGTTCCTTCCGTGCGCTGCAGTTCCATTTCTTCCAGGCAGAGCGAAGAGAGGCTGACAAAAATACCGCAAAGAATGACAAGTGCCATATAGGCCAGCAGAAAGGGAAGGTGGATGGCCCCGAGAAGAAAAAAGACCGGTAGAAGAAGGTAGCCGAGAACCTGAAAAATCGGCCCGGCAAAATCGACGATAAAGGCATAGGGCAGGCCGAGCATGCCAATGCGCCCATAAGCCGGGTTGAACAGCATATCGCGGTTTTTGAACAGAACCTCCAGCGCGCCGCGCTGCCATCTCTTGCGCTGAGCTTTGAGCACCTTGCGGGTTTCCGGCGCCTCCGTCCAGCAGACGGGCTCGGGCACGTATTTCATGTCATAGGTTTTGTTTTGACTGCGCATATGCCGGTGCAATTTGACGATGAGGTCGAAATCTTCGCCCACCGTATCATGAGAGAAGGCGCCGACTTCCACCACCACATCCCGCCGGAAAATACCGAAGGCACCGGATATGATGGTCAGGATACCCCAGCGGCTAAGCGCCAGGCGGGCAACGAGAAAAGCGCGGATATATTCCAGCGTCTGCACGAGCGGCAGAAACTTATCGGGAAGGCCTGCATGCATGACACGCCCGCCCACGACCTCGCAGCCATTGGCAATGCGGATCGTGCCGCCCACGGCAATGGTTCTTTCCGGCTCTTCCATGAAAGGGCGGACGCCGCGCAGAAGGGCCGCAGCTTCAAGCAGTGAATCTGCATCGACAACACAAAAAAGCGGGCAACGGGAAAGATCGACACCGGCATTCATGGCATCGGCCTTCCCGCCCCCATTTTCTTTATCGATGACGAGCAGGTTCGGATAGAGCGGCGAGCCGTAAAGGCAGCGGATCGGGGCATGGGGGACCGAAGGATTGTAGGCCCGCTCGATGGGCTCCAGATCGAAGGCTTCTTTTAGAACATCGAGTGTGCGGTCTTTCGAGCCGTCATTGACGACGATCACCTCGCTTTGCGGATATTCGAGCCCCAGCATCGAACGGGTGCTTTCGACGATAACCGCTTCCTCGTTATAGGCAGGTAGGATGAGAGTGATGGGCAAAACGGCATCGGAGACGAGTAACTGCCATTCCGATTCCGTGTCGCCGACCTGTGAGTAGCGGCGCAGCTCCGCCCATGCCGCTGGAAGCTGAATAATGTAGACGGCGATTTGGGCCGCGCTGGAAAACAGGATCGCCCAGGAAAGCGTGACCATCCAAGGAAAATAGGGGGTAAGCGTTGCCTGCAGGGTCTGCATCAAAGAGGCGAGCTCGGGCATCATCCCCTCCTTTCGCGCAGCACCTGCGCCGCGATATTTGAGTCTCCTTCTTTCGGCGGCTCGTAGGTCTCAAGCAGCACCCGGCCTCGCCGTCCAAAGGCAAGCAGCGCCTCGGCGGCGCGGTAGCGTACCCACCAGACGGGGTCTTCAAGCAGACGGGTAAGAAGGGGGAGCGCGCGGGCAAGTGTCAACCGGCCGGCCGCACGGGCCGCCTGTACACGGATCGGCGCCTCCGCCGCCTCAAGGCCGGCCAGCACGGCCTCCTCCGCCCGCTCGTCTCTGATCCGTCCCAATGCTTGCAGCGCGCGGGCCCGCAGCTCCGCGCCGGTTTCGTTTCTTGCCGCAATCTCAAGGAGGCAGGGCACGGCTTCCCGCGCCCCGATGGTGCCGAGCGCGGTGATGGCAGCAAGGCGCATGGGATCGGGCGCATCGGAGGCGGCAAGCGTGAAGAGCGTGGGGAGTGCGGGGGTGCCGAAGGAGGTGAGGATTTCGGTCAGGACGAGTGTGTTCCGCTGCCCCGCCTCTTTCATGTGATCCAACACGATGCCGAGATCTTCTGCATCGCCGCGCCGGGAAAGCGCGCGCAGGGCGGCAAGCTGCACGTAAGGGTCGGCGCTGCGGGAAGTGTCGATGATATGCCGAAGGCTTTCATCGTCGCGGCACTGCGCCAGATAGGTAAGAGCCCTGATCTTTTGTGGGCGGGTGCCTTTTTCAAGAAGCTTTGTGATATGCGCCCGCATACCCCAGCCATCCAGCAGGCTGACGAGGCGGGTAGCCTCGCTTCCCTTGATGGTACGGATCGTGGCGAGCGCGCTGTCAAAGGCGGCGGGCAGATCCTGCGGGGCAAAAGGTGTTTGCTCAAGAAGCGGCGCGGGTATTTTCGTGTTCAATAAGTGACGGATAAAGGCGGCAACCTCGCCGCGCCGCCGGGCGCTCAGCCGGGCTCTGCGGTCCCGCAAAAGGCGGTTCGCTACAAGTCCCGCCGACAGCCCGATGGAAAGAACGATAAGGCCGAACGAGCCCCAAAGCGCGGCAAGCAGCAGAAAAGTGTCAAAAGGCAACGGAGAAACTGGCACTGAGAGCATGGCGGATATAGGAGTTTTCGCGGTCATCACGCGCATAGCCGAGCCGGAGCGTGTGACGCGTGCTTAGGTCGAGGCGAATGCCACCGAAAAGCGTGGCGGTGTCCACAACGCGGGCGGCGACCGCTTCGGGCGCATTGGCATAGCCGCCGTAGAAGGCAAGGCTATCGGTGAGTTTCCCGTCGAGCCTGCCGCTCCAGCCATAAAGCGGGTCGAGCCCGGCTTCCTTCACCGTGACGAGCTTGGCGGCAAGCGCCCAGCCGGGCGCGGTATTGATGCGCAGCCCCGGATTGAAATTACTCACCTCCGTGTCTTTGTATTTATCGTGCTGCAGATCGAGTGTGAGCCAGACAGGCAGCGCGTGAGGCGTAACGGGCGTCAGCCGGTAGCCGCCGCCGAGAAGGAGCCGCCGCTGCGGACGGAAATCGGCACCGGCCGTGAAGCCCGCATGGACATATCCATAGAGACGTTCCGTGAAACGGTGGTCGATCCCGGCCTGGTAATATGTGTCGATCGTCTCGAACTGATCGAACCGCTCGACCCGTCCATGCAGTACCGTCTCCCCCGAGGACATCTGATGGGAAAGCTGGGTGAAGCTGTTGAACCAGTTCGCTCTGTCCTGCCGCTCGAAATGGCTCCACTCAAAGCCCGTGTCACTGCGCCATTCGGACTTGTCCTGCGCGGCAAGCGCGCGCTGGGCATTGGCAAGGCCGTTTTCCGCATCTTCATATCCAGGATAATTTTCAAGGATCGAGGCGAAGCGCTGCTGAGCCTGCGCATAATAGCCTTGGTAGTAAGCAAGATATCCGGCAACAAGCGACACATCGGGATTGCCCGGCGTTTGTCGCTCCAGTTCTGCGATAATGTTTTCCGCTTCCGCATATTTGCCCTGCCAGCCATAGACACGGGCAAGTTCCAGTTGCAGCCGGGCGCTTTCAGGGTATTCCGCAATGCCTTGGCGCAGAAGCGCGGCGGCGCTTTCATAGTCTTCTGAAGCCGCCAGCGCACG
This sequence comes from Tepidicaulis sp., assembly GCF_965222285.1. NCBI lineage: Bacteria > Pseudomonadati > Pseudomonadota > Alphaproteobacteria > Hyphomicrobiales > Parvibaculaceae > Tepidicaulis > Tepidicaulis sp. The sequence continues at coordinate 89,052 of NZ_OZ244942.1, forward strand.
CGCCTCTTCGGTGATTTGCCCGGCGGAAGGCTCCGCCTTTGTGGGGGAAGTGAACAAGGCGATGAGAGCCCATGCCAGCGGCAGGGCGGTCTTCCATGCTGAAAAACTTTGTCTTTGTTTTGAGGTCTTTTTCAAGCGTGCCTCTCTTCCCGTTCCCGTTCGATGATGCGCAAGGCGCGGGCAACCACTTCATCCGGCACGAAGGGTTTGACCACATAATCAAGAGCGCCTTCACGCAGCCCTTCAATGACATCTTGTTCGTTCCGCCGCGCCGTCAAAAAAAGCACGGGCGGCGCATGATCGGCGGCGGTGCTTTTCAACTTCTTCAAGACCGCGAGCCCATCCATGCCCGGCATCATCCGGTCCAAAATGATGAGCGAGAAGGAACGCTGGGCGGTAAGCTCCAATACCTCCATGCCGTTACGCGCGGTTTCGGCGTCCATACCGGCGGCGCGGAATTTACCCGACAAAAGATCACGAATCAGCGGATCGTCATCGGCAATGAGAATGGAAAGGGAGGCGTTTTCCAGCATGGCGCCTACCCGTTCTTTCAGCGTTTCAGGTTCGAAGGGCTTGACGAGATAATCGACGGCCCCGGCTGCAATAGCGCGCATAACGGAAGAAGATTCATGATTGGCCGTCAGCATGACCACGGCGATATTGGCTAGCTCGGGCATGGTGCCCAGTTTTTCCAGAAGCTCGACGCCGCTCATGCCGGGGATCCGCTCGTCGAGCAGCACCACATCGGGGTGTTTTTCCTGAATAAGTTCCAGAGCGTGTTTGGCATCGGCAGCGCTGTAGACAAGCGCGATATCCTCGAAGAGCATCTCCACGGCCTCACGGATATCGAGATCATCATCCACCGTCAGCAGGACGGGTCTGTTCCGCTGGGAGGGCGGCGATGCCGGCGCAGAAGCTGGGGCAGGGGCCGGCTCCTGCACAGGCGCAGTCAGAGTGCCTGCTTCCGCGAGGTCTTCTTCGGCCCAAGCAAGATCGTCCGGCGATGCGTGGGCGCTGGTCATTGCCGGAGCAGTTTCATGCTCCTCTGCAGGCGGCGCATGTTCGGTAAGCACATTGTCGCAGGCTTCCACCAGCCGCCAGATCAGATCGGCTTTGGTTTCCCGGTTGGCGCCGGTCTCGGGCACTGCAAGAAGGTCTTCTAGATCTCCCGCCAGCGCCGAAACTTCTGGAAAACCATAGGTCGCTCCGGAGCCTGCCAGATTATGCACAAGATAGCGCAGCTCCTCGTCGTCGATGTCCCTCCCTGCAGTAAAGGCGGCGGCAAATGCATGCAGCTCGCCGCGCCGCGCGGCAAGGCGCTGCACGTAACGCGCACGCAGCGCTTCCATCGTGCCGGGAGCGGATGGTTTAGCCTGCCCCATGATACGCACTCCAAATCTTCTCCAGCTGGTCCGGCAAGGTCATGGGGTCGAACGGTTTGGCGATGACGGAGGCCGCACCAAGCTCTCGCAGGTGCGCCACCTCGCTTGGTTGAACCTTCGCCGTCATGAAGACCACAGGCACATCTGAAAATCGCTCACTGGTTTGCAGTTTCCGGAGCGTCTCCGGCCCGTTCATGCCGGGCATCATGACATCGAGAAGAATAAGATCTGGCGTCTCGCGCTCGCCAAGTCCGGCACAGGCTTTCTGGCCGCCGATGCAGGTGCTCACCCGGTATCCGCCGACCGTCTCCAGTGCAAATTGCGCGATCTCAAGGATATCTTCTTCATCATCGATACACAGGATGTGAGAAAGCTGTTTCATGGAACCTCACGCGGAATGAACCGAAACGGCGCGTAGATGAGAAAGAATGGTTTCGATAATCGTCTCCTCCGACGCCCGGGACTTGACCAAAACGGCGCTGACCTTGCGGCGGATATCTTGACCAATGTCGCTGGCGGACAGGATGATGATGGGGCGCGCGTTGCCGTTTTCGTCATGGAATATTTGAAGCAACTCGAGCCCCGACCCGTCGGGCAGTTCCAGGTCCAGCACCATTAGATCAAACGTTTCATGGGCAAGTTTGGTCTTTGCATCCTGCAAAGAGGCAGCCTGGATCAGGTCTATTTCAGTACCAAGCGACTCTTTGATCACACCGGCCAGATCGCTGTCGTCTTCCACATGCAGAACCCGCGGCCGGATGCCAGAGGGAAGAGCGGGTTTGTGTGAGAGGGTGCCGCGTTCATGATCTGTAGAGGTGGCATTTTGTACTTGCGCGCCGGTTTCATGGGCCTGCGCGAGAGGAAGCTCGAAGAAGAAGGTCGTGCCCTCGCCGGGGCGGGACGTGAAGGAAATGGACCCGCCCATCAGTTCGATCAGGCGTTTGGTGATGCTGAGGCCGAGCCCCGTTCCTTCGTGCTGGCGTGTGTCGGAATGGTCCGCCTGCGCGAATTTCTGAAAGATTTTGGATTGAAACTCGAGCGGAATGCCGGCGCCCCGGTCGTGCACGGAAAAGCGCACCATTGCGTCCCGCCGCTCGGCCTTCACCGTCACCTGTGCGCCTTTGGGAGAAAACTTCGCGGCGTTGGAGAGAAGGTTGGCCATGACCTGCATGAGCCTGTCGGGGTCGGCAGTGACATAAAGCCCGCGCGCTATACCCTCGGCTTTGAAACTCACATCGTACTTGTCGCCATAGGCCGCATTTGTCTCAAGCGCCTGCTCGATGAAGGAGGCCGCATCGACCGTTGAGAGGTGGATCTCCAGACGCCCCGATTCGATCTTTTCGATATCCAGAATGTCGTTGATGATGAGGATAAGCCGTTCGCTGTTCTTGTGAGCGATATCGATCAGCCGGGCCGATTTTTCCGGCAGCTGTCCCGTTGCTCCGCTTGCAATCAGGGACAAGGCGCCGCGGATGGAGGTGAGCGGCGTGCGCAATTCATGGCTGACGGTCGAAACGAACTCGTTTTTCATCGTCTCGATCATCTTACGCTCGGTAATGTCCTGCACCTGGGCCACGAAATAATTCGGCCGGCCGGAAGAATCGCGCACAAGTGAAATGCTTAAAAGCGCCCAGACGGAGCTGCCGTCTTTACGCACGTGCCGCCGCTCCATGCTGTAGGCCTGGATCTGCCCTTTCAGCATCCGGCGGACGTAATCGATGTGAATTTGCAGATCTTCCGGATGCACGACGGATTGAAAATCCAGTTCCATCAATTCATCGCGCTCGTAGCCCAGAAGCTGGCAGAGGGCCGGGTTGACCTTGAGCCATTTGCCGTTGGGGCGCACCAGCGCAATGCCGACGGAGGAATGCTCCATGGCAAGGCGGAAAGTCTGCTCGCTTTCCACCAATGCCGCTTCCTGTGCCTTCTGCTGAGTCAGGTCCCTAATCACGCAAAGAAAGCCGGTGATATGGTTGAAGCCGTCGCGCAGCGGCACGATGGTTTGATAGACGGGAAAACGCAGACCGTCTTTGCTCACAAGCGTCCATTCCGCGCTATCTCCGCCCGAGATCAGTGCCTTGGCTGTGAAAGAATAGAAGTTCGGCGGCACAGCCCAGCCCAGTTCCCTGGAAAGCTGCGCCGCGCGCCGGCTCACTTCTTCCTTGTCGTGCCAGGCAAGCAGCGTTTTTTTGCCGATCACCTCTGCGGCTGTATAGCCGAGCGCTTCCTCGGAGGCCTTGTTGAAGAGGATAATTTCGCCCTCCATATCCGTCGCGATGATCATGTAGGGCGCATGTGTGACGATGGCCTCGTTCAGGCGATAAGATTCTTCCAGCGCGCGGCGGAACCTGTTGCGCTCCAGAATCCGGCCAAGCTGCAGGCTGACCATTTCGAACAGGCCGCGTATGTCCGCCGAGGTACCGATTTTTCGGGAGGAGTGAAGTTCGATCACAGCTTCCACTTCTCCGGCAATGAAGACGGGAAAAGCCACACCCCAATTCATTCCCATATGGCGCAGCATGGCGCTGCGCAGGAACGAGGGATTGTCCAGCGTTCTGTCTACATAGACGGGTTCTTTGCGTGCAAGAACGAGACCGGGAAGCCCCGTGCCTGGAGAGAAATCCATCGTCTCCGTTACACGCTTGAATTCCTGATGCTCGACATCAGCCGCGTCCAGATGCCAGACATTCGCTGAGAAAAGCGTGCCGGTCTGTTGGTGCAGCGTATATGCGTGACCGATCTCACAGTCGAGCAGCTCGCAAAGCGCATCCACGGTGACGGCAAGTCCTGTTTCGATCGTATCGGCGCTTGCCGCTTCAAGCGCCAGGCGGTGCATGAGATCGGAGCGGAACTGCTGGCGTTTGCGCGCCGTAATGACTTCCGTGAACATGACGATGCCGCCGATTTGCCCGCTCGCATCCCACCAGGGATGGATTTCCCAGCGCAGCCATTCGCGTCCGGAACCGGGCCGGTCGAAAGAATCTTCCTGGCGGGAGAATTCCTCGCCTTTAAGCGCACGCCGGTGAATATCAAGCCACTTGGACATGTCCCGTATTTCTGGAAAAACGTCGTAATGGGATGCACCGATAATATTGCGATCCTGCAATCCGTAGTCTTCGATCCAGCGATCGCTTGTCATGATGTAACGCATATCAAGATCGAACATCGCGACGGCGGCCGGAGTATGCCGGATCAACATGCGGAGCTTTTCCTCGTCCGCGCCGAGTTGACGTGTCTTGGCGGCTACCAGCTCTTCCACGGCATCGTTGCGGCCTGTAATGACGAGCAGGAGAACCCCCATCAATCCGCACAAGACCAGGCCGCCGGTCAAAACCATCCAGGACTGCCATTGATTGATGTCGGAAAGCACGTCGTATTCCTGCCGCCGGACCGTAAGTTGCCATGTCCGTCCGCCAATCTGCAGCAGGTGCCGCTGTTCCAGCTCCCGGCCGCCGGCCTGGGTCTGGCCGGTTTGTCTATTGTCATAAAGATGTGCTGGGCCAGTGCTGTTGCTGACATCTTGCAGCGTCACATGCGGAGTATTCCCGATGGCTTTGTTGGGGGTCTGTGCGAGAAGGGCGCCCGGGTTGAGAACGGCAACAATGAAGCCGCGCAACCTGGTATTGTCCGCTGTGTTTTCCTCCGCAAAAACCGGGTGTATGGCCAGCACCGCGGTATGGTGCGCCGCGGGTCCTTGTTCCGGCTGAAAGAGTTCGACGGGGGGGCTGAGCGTGATTTCGCCGGTTTCTGCAGCTTCTTCCAGCGCGCGCCGGCGGGCGGGTTCGGAGGCCAGGTCAAGACCGATAGCTGTTCGGTCACCGTTTTCCGATTCTAGAAAGTAGATCGGATAGTAAACCGGTTTCCGTGCGCGCTCTTGCTTGCCGTTCGATCTGGAGAAAGCGAAAATATCAAAGGAGAGGCCGTCATCCGCAGCTTTGGCTTGATAGGCGGCAATCTCGTCCAACCGCACCTGCGGGGCCCAGGCAAGATAGGTAAAGCCGGGAAAGCGGCTGAAGGATTTTTGCACGAAGCGGGAAAATTCTTGCCGGTCAACCGTAACGGAGCTTGCATAAAGCCGTTCGATGGCATGCAGTTTCTCGAAATGACCGTCGAGCGTTTCTGAAAATCTCTGTTCGAAAAGCTCCGTCTGCCGTTCAAAAGCAAGCCAGCGGCGTTCTTCTTCCCATTGTGCGACAAGAGAAAAGGCGAGCAGGGTAATGCTCAAAATGGCGACAAGTGCCGAAACGGCGGAAACCTTGCGGCGGGAACTGACGGCTTTGGAGGGTGAAAAAATAAGGACAATCATCGGGGTGAGCGTGATGACACCTACGCCGTTCCCGACGGTCCATATTCCCCATAATTGTAAGGCCGAAGCGGCGTCGAGATCTTTGGCACGGGCGAGAATGAGTGCGACAAGGCCCCCGCCGAGGGCCGCGCAGGCAAGACCGCCCAGGAAAAACAGAATGAGAATGTCGCGCTGCTTGCTCAGCGTTGTGGAGATACCGAGAAAGCGCGCCATCAAGGCGCGGCCGAGCAAGGTCTGAAATGTGGAAACCAGACCGATCGACGCGGCGATAAGCAGGGCCCTGCTGGTGACGGGGGCGGCTTGGTTCAGCACGACAAGGAAGTAGGTGAGCGCGGGGGCGATGCAGATGGCGCCGATGGCGCGCGGGCCCCAAATGATCAAGGCACCCAACGCGATGCCTGCGGGCATCCAGAGCGGGGCGATGTAGTCTGCGTAAGTTGCAAGCGACAGACAAAAGAACCCCGTCCCGATGATCGCAAGCGTGATCAGGACATTCATAATCAGGTTCTGGTCGAGGCGGTAACGCCTCATGCAGCTCACCACTCGTCCGCCTAATAGGCGGAAACGTGTTGCGTCTGCCCCCGATGCCCAGCGCCAGCGTACCGTGAGGCGCGCCAGCCTTCTCAAACTATCACAGATTTACCGGTGTGTCGGACCCGCAAGACTCACGTTCGAGAAGTGAAATCAACCTGCCGGGAAAACCGTTAAGCATTCGTTAAGGATAAAAGAGGTGCGGCCTCTGAAGCCCCAATCGTTGCCTGGGCTCGTGTGAGTGCGCTGCTGCGTTCCGGCGGAAAGGTTACGAAAACGCGTGTGCCTTGATTAGGCGCGCTTTCGATGCGGAACGCGGCGCCGTGCAGTTCGGCGAAGCTTTTACAAAGCGACAGGCCGAGACCCACCCCTTCATTCTGCCGGCACAGCGAGGTTTCCGCCTGTTCGAAGGGCTGGAGGATGCGCGCCATATCCCGCGCATCGATGCCGATCCCCTGATCCCAAACCGTAAGGCTGAGCCTTCCGCAGGCAAGCGGAACGATGTCGAGGCCGATCTCTTTTTGCTCCGGTGTGAACTTGATGGCGTTCATAAGGAGATTGAGAAGGATCTGGCGGCAAAGCCTGTGATCGGCATAAAGCGCAGGCAGGTCCGTTTCCGTCTTCAGCCTAATGGTGAGGCCTTTTTGATCGGCGCGCTCACGCACCATGCGCACCGATTCTTCGGCAAGCGCGCGCAGATCGATCGGTTCTTCTTTCAGTTTGATCTGCCCGACTTCCACACGGCTTGAATCGAGCACGTCATTGACGAGGTCGAGAAGGTGATGGCCGCTTTGCAGAATGTCGTTTGCATATTCACGGTACTTGGTCATGTCACCGTGAAAAAGATCGTGGGCAATGACTTCCGAAAAGCCGATAATGGCATTGAGCGGCGTGCGCAGCTCATGGCTCATATTGGCAAGGAAACGCGTCTTCGTGCGGCTCGCCGCCAGTGCCTTGTTGCGCGCTTCGATAAGCTCTTGGTTGATCTCGGCTTCCTCGGTCACGTCCTGCACGGTACCCACCCATTTAACGGGAAGGCCGTGGCCATCCTTTTCAAGCCGCCCTTCGAGGCGGATATGGCGGGTGCTTGCCGTGCCTGTCTTAAGAGGCGGGGCGGCCTCATCCGGCGGCGCCAGACGGCATTGAACCGAAAGAGGCGCCAGATTTTGGCGGGCATCGGTAAAGGCGCTTTGCACATGCGGCCGGTCCTCCGGATGCACACACCGGATGAAATCTTCCGGCTGCAACTGCTCGGCTCCCGGGCGCCGGTTCAGAATACGGTAGGCTTCGTCCGACCAGCTTACCTTGCCGCTGCCCAGGCTCCATTCCCAGTCGCCGATGCGGGCGATGAATTGCGCCCTTTTCAGTTTTGCCTGGCTTTCGCGCAGTTTCGCGAGCGTCTCCAATTGCGCGGTGAGATCGTTGCAGCCGAAAAGCACCGCTTTCTTGCCCTGATAGGTGAGCCGCACGGTCGAGACGAGCGCCTTGGCGGGTTTGCCGGCGCGGCGGTTCACTTCCACTTCCATGCCCTGAAAAGTCGATTGGCTCCAGAGCGGATCGAAGGCAAGGGAGTGCGCCGCAAGGCCGGTAAAGAAGGCCGAGGCCCGCGCGCCGATCATGGCCTCCACCGGTTCGCCCGTAATCTGTGCGAAGGCGCCATTGGCAAGCAGGATCCGCCCTGTCTCTTCCTCGCCGATCACGATGCCGAAAGGCATGCGCTCGATAATCTCTTCAAGTTCGCGTTCGCGGGCAAGAAGAGCAAGCTCGGTTTGGCGCAGCTGGGAGAGATCGCGCACGATGGCGGTTAAAAGAAGGCCGGTTTCGCCTTCTGTTTTAGCAATGGAGATGTCGGCCGGGAAAAGCGTGCCGTCCCGCCTTTGGCCGAAAACTTCCGGGCGCCGCCCCATGGTTTTTGCCTGCGCGGCGCCGGTGGAAAAATCGATCACGCGCTGGCGGTGCGCGCCGCGCATCTGCCGGGGTAGCAGCGTTTCCAATGGCTCGCTCAGAATATCTTCTGCCGCATAGCCGAAAATTCGTTCTGCCTGGGCATTGAAAAGAACGATCCGGCCTTCCTCGTTCACGCAAAGGATCGCATCGCCCGCCGCTTGCACGATGTCGGAAAAGAGCCGGCCTGCCGCTGCCGCCCCATCCGCCTTCGCGCGGCAAAGAAGAACGGGCAGAAGCGGCGCCAGAAGCGCTGAGGCGCGCGCTTCCGGCACCAGCTGCGGCGCGCCGGTAAGGGCAAGATGTAAGAGCCCTCCAGCGTGCTGCAACGTAAACTGCTGCCCGTTCTCTTCCGCCCCCGCGTTTGCGGCGACCTGCCGCTTTGCCCGATAGGCGGCGTGAAGGCTTTGTTCTCCGGCCCGCTCCAGACGGCCTTCGGCATGGCGCGCGCCGGAGAAAAGAACAAGGCTGCGCAGGCAAAGCGTCAGGGCGTCTTTGCTGGAAGGTGCGGCCAGGATAGCCGCGGTGAGCCGCTGCGCCAGCCGGGGAAGGGTCGCATCCTGTGCCATGAACTGCCTTGTCCGTTTCGCTTAACTACTCTGGTGCAGACACGGCTCAGGCCGCATCGCTGCGTACTTTGGAGAGGAAAGTTTGAATATGTGTTTGCAAACTTTCCCCGCAGGACGAAAGGCGCGCGGACATGTTCTCGATGACGCTCGCGGTCGCCTGGGTTTCACCGGCGGAGCTTGCCACCTTCCCGATATTCTCCGAGACGTTCTGCGAACCGCTGGCCGTTTGCTGCACATTCGAGGCGATCTCGTTGGAGGCCTGATTTTGCTCATGCACGGCCTTGTCGATTTCGCTCGCCACTTCATCGACCCGCATGATCGTCTCGCGGATCTGCGCGATGGAGGCGATCGAACTTGTCATCGCCCCTTGAATGCCGCCGACCTGCGCCTCGATTTCCTGTGTGGCGCGGGCCGTCTGACCGGCCAGTTTTTTCACTTCGCTGGCGACCACGGCAAACCCTTTGCCCGCATCCCCGGCGCGGGCCGCTTCGATCGTTGCATTGAGCGCCAGAAGATTGGTCTGCTCGGCAATGTCGTTGATCATGGCGACCACTTCGTCGATCCGGTTGGCGGCGGCCGAAAGGGCTTGAATATCCGTATCGGTTTGCGAGATTTCGCGCGCCGCTTTGCCGGACACTTCTTTCGCGAGCGCTGCCTGACGGCCAACCTCGGCGATGCTTTCATGGGCTTCCTCGCTGGCGGCGGCAATGGCCTGCACATTCATCGAGGATTGCTCGGCGGCGCTCGCAACGGTCGCTGCCGCATCGCGGGTGACATGCGCTTGGCTGGTCAGCGCGGTGCTGTGCTCGGTCATTTCGCGCGTACCGGCATGCATTTGTTCCAGAGCCGCGCCGATATCGGATTGGAAATCGGCAATGGCTTTTTCCAGCGCATGCTGGCGCTCCATGCGGTCATGCACCATGGCGTCCTGATAGGTTGAGATCGCCAGCTCCATGTCCAGCATGACGGCGGTCATGACGGCGCCGATATCGCCCGCTGCGCCGGAAGGCGAATACCAGCGCCGCGCCGCCAGCTTGCCGATCAGCTTTGAAAGAATGTAGCGGTAGCCGCCGATATACCAGCGCGGCTCCAGTCCGATGCGGTTATGGGTCAGGCCGATTGTCCGCACGCTGTCCATATAGGATTTGGTGAAGCGCCCGGTAAAAAGCCGCTCCCAGTGGCTGCCTTGCGCGCCTTTAAGCCGTTCGGCCTGAGCGCCGATCAGCTCTTTCAACTCATCCTGCTGCATCAGATGCGCATAGAAGCCGTCGAGAATTTCCGGCAGCTCCTTTTCGATATGCGGCCACAATCCCTCCAGACGTGTGCACATCGCTTCGTCGATCTGCATGAAACTGAGACGTTCGTTTTGTTGGAACTCGTTTTCTACTGTGGCTGTCATGGCTCATCCCCCGCGATAAATGTGGCGGCGCGATTGTCCGCCTTGAGGTCTAGAGGATTTCCTCTATATCTCTGCCCTGCCATCTAATCGGGTGAGTTTAAATAAAATCGTAAAGAAAAAGCGATCTTACAAAGTATTCCGAAACATAAGGATAGTATCTGTTTTTATAACTTATGTATAAACCAGATAGAGTGTTTGTGGCGGAAGGTTTTGGAAGTAGGTTCTTGTAGGTCAGGGCGGAATAAAATTGTAACCGCGTATCGGGGGTAAACGTGGAAGGGGACGGCAGTAACGATCAGCAGGATGACAAGGCGGCGGACATTTCTTGCGAGACATGTCATTTAAGCCGCTTGGGGTTTTGCCGGTTTTTTAAATCCATCATTCCGGATGCGCCCGCGCCGTTTTTTCGTGGCCGTGAGCGACTGCCCCGGCGGCGCACGATCTACCGGGAATCGGAACCGATAAAAAACATCTATGTCATCCGCGATGGCTGGGCCTTCCGCTATATGCTCTCGCAGGATGGGCGCAGACAGATACTTTCATTCCTTATGCCGGGCGACCTTGTCTCCCCATCTTCGATTTTCGCAAAGAAGCATCAGTTCTCCGTTCAGTCGCTGACTGCCATGGATGTCTGCGTATTCGATGCGCAGGTGATGCGCGATCTCTGCCGCAGCGACGAAACATTTTTCCGGCGCGTTATTGCAACCTGTTTGGAGGAGAAGGAATATATGGAGCGCAAGCTCTTCGAGCTTGGCCGCTGCCGGGCGGAAGAGCGCGTGGCGCAAATGCTCCTTTATCTGGAGACGAAGCAGACGGCGCTTTCTTTGAAAAAGGACGATGCGATCCAGTTTCCACTACGCCAGCAGGATGTGGCCGATGCGCTTGGGCTGACACAAGTGCATGTCAGCCGGATTCTCAATACACTCCGGCAGAAGAACATTATCGAGAATTTCAAGGATATGCTTGCGATCCGCGATGTCTCCGCCTTGAAGGAGCTCGCATCGGGCGGCGTTAATACGTTCTAGAGTGGCGCTTTAAAAGGAAGCGGATACCGTAAAGAAGTAGCGCATGCCATCGTCACCGTCATAGGCGGTGGCGCGGGTGAGTGGTTTTGCCGCTTCGAGGCCGATATCGATCCCGCCGTCGAGCTGGAAGCGGAGGCCGCCGCCGGCCGAGGCAAGGGACTCGCGCCCGTCCCCGAGCGCGTTGCGGTTCCATACCGCCCCGACATCGTAAAAGCCGTAAAGCGTAGCGCTGTTCAGGTAATCAAGGCCAAGCTCCGGCGTGTATCCGAGCTCCAAGGACCCGGCGAGCCCGTCATCCCCCGTCAGCTCGCCATATTGATAGGCCCGCCCGAAGCGCGCGCCGCCAAGGCTGAACTCTTCGGCCGACAAAAGCGGGTCCGCCGATTTTTGTGCAGAGGCTTGCAGCACCAGCGCAAGCCCGGTGCCGAAAAGATCCTGATGCCGGTACGCCTCGAGCTTCGCCTTGGTGAAGGCGCCGCCCGCATCCGGTCTTGAAAGTGCGCTGTCGCCGCGCCGGGAGCCGCCGACCAGCGTCAGGCCCTGAGAGACCTCGAAGGAAACGTAATTCTGTCCGCCGAACTCGTCGGAGAGCGTGTAATCGACGCTGCCGCGCAGAACGCGCAGGCTATCCTCGAAAACGGTGCCGAAGTCGTTTTTCTCATGCGCTTCGCGTGCGCTCACCTTACCGCCGATCCAGAGCGATGTACCGCGTGTGCGGATCAGCGGATAGCGCAAGCCGATATCGCCGCTTGTCGAACCGCTGCGCGTGTTGGCAAGCGATAGCCTGTCGCCCGCATCGACATCGCTGTAAGAGAACGTACCTGATAGAAGAAGGCCGGAATGTCCGAGCGGCAAATCATAGCCGCCCTGCACATAGTGCAGTTCTTGCGGCGTTTCAGGCGTGGTGAAATAGGTGATGGACAGTCTGTCGCCAAGGCTCATGAGACCATTATAGGCCGCGCTGAGACCCGCCTGAATAGGGCCGACAGCGCGGGTGCCCCGGCTATCCGCATAAAAAGAAGCGTCGATATTTTTTTCGGCAAGCTGCAGTTTCAGGTCGTAAAGGCCCCGTTCGTTGCTCTCTTCAACGGCAATGTCGCTGACCTCAAGGCCGGAAAGATCATGAACCAGAAGAACGGCCCGCTCCAGCTCCGCCTGGGTTACGGCTTCCGAGGAAAGAAGCGGGCCGAAATAAGGGCGCAGCCGCTCTGTGTTCTCCACACCGTTCAGACTCACGCCGCCGATACGTCCGGCAATGATGTCGATGGTCAAAACCCCGGCGCTCACATCCTGTGCCGGGACATACGCGTAAGAAAGGGAATAGCCGGCTGCCTTCAGCCGCTGTGTCAGGCGCTGCGTGATCACCATAAGATCGGCGCCGGTGACGTCCTGCGCCATGAACTCTTCATAAGAAGAAATGAAATCTTCCGGCGCAATCAGCTCGGCGCCGGTGAGCCGGATGCCGGTCAGAAGAAAAGGTTCGATCTCACCCGCCGCACCGCTGCCCGGTGTGCTGAGAACGGGTGCGTCTTCACCGCGCGCGGCGGGGCTGCGCAGCTCCTTGCGCTGTTCGAGATTCTGCTCGATCTGGCTCGGGTCCGCATCGGCTGCGCGCGCGCCATGGTGCGAAAAACAAACGGAAGCGAGCGCGAGACCGAGGGTCAGTCCCAGCCGCTTAACACTTCCTTTACCATGACAGGCGCTGAGGCGCATTCTTTCATCGCTCCGTAAACAGAGGGATAGACTGCCTTCATGAGGTAAAGAAAACCCGAACCGGTTTTGCTAAAATGCAACATAATTGGCGTGTTAACGAAGTTTTAACCAGCCGCCGCGAAAAGCCGCAAATTTTTGTGAATTTTTCCTAAGCTTGCACTGCAACTTATGGAAGAGGTTCGTCATGGCCCGCCTGCATTCTATCAGCCGTTTAATTGCGCTCGCCTTTTTCGCTGCGCTGTTGCCGTTTTCTGCTCAGGCGGATGGCGCCAGCTGGCAGATCGAAAAAATGAGCGGCGATGTGCGCGTACTCTCTGAGGACGCGCAGCCTATCTCTCTTGGCGCAGGGCGCGCATTGTCCGAAGGTTCCGTCATCAAGACGGGAACCGACGGCCGCGTCATTCTTTCGCGCGGTGACGAGTCCATCGTCGTTTCGCCGAACACGTCTCTCTCGCTCGCGCCGGAGAGCAACCGAGGCATGATGACAACCATTCTTCAGCGCATGGGTACGATCCTTTTGAGCGTGGACAAGAAGGACCGCCAGCATTTCGAGGTGGAAACGCCTTACCTTGCCGCCGTCGTGAAGGGTACGAAATTCACTGTCACGGTGGATGGTAAGGGCTCGGCAGTACATGTCGTCGAAGGCGCGGTCGAGGTAATCGATCTGGGCACCGGCGATGTGGGCCTTATCCGCCCGGGCCAGACGGCACAATCCTTTGCAAGCGCTGCGGGCGGTCTTTCGGTGTCGGGTCCCGGCGTGGCGCCGGTCGAGCGCGGCGCGGATAAGTCGCGCGCTGAAAAAGGCACGAATGTGAAGCCGGTTCCGGCCACCGAAACGCCGAAATCGGCTGCCGCTCCCGTGCGTATCGAAAACGGCATGAGCGCCGCCCTTGATATCGGCAAGGCAACGAACGGTCTTGCCCGCGGTATCGGCCAGAGCGTGGCCGCCGCCGCCCGTCAGTCCGCGGGCGAGGGGCTCGATGACGAGGCCTCCTCCGCTACCGCTACCGGCCTTGCGCTCGGTGCTTCCGGCAATGCGCCGGGCCTCGCCGTTGCGGGCCTATCGGACAGCGCGCCCGGTCTTTCCGGCGCCGCACCGGGTCTTTCAGGTGCCGCCCCTGGTCTCTCAGGCGCCGCCCCTGGTCTCTCAGGCGCAGCCCCCGGCCTTTCGGGCTCTGCGCCTGGCCTCTCCGGTTCCGCGCCCGGTCTTTCGGGCGCTGCACCGGGCCTTGCCAATGCGGCCGCAGGCGCTGCCAATGGCGCGGCCGGTGCTGCTTCCTCCGTAGCCGGAGCGGTTTCGGGTGTAGGTAATCCGCTGCCTCCCGGCCTCGGCGGGAATTTGCCTCCGGGTCTTGGCGGTTCCAATCCCGGCAATGGCGGCGGTAACGGCAATGGCCAGGGAAATGGCAATGGTAACGGCCGGGGAAATAGCTGAGCCGACAGCAAAAATTAACGCCTGATGGGCCATTCTTACCGAGCGCCTCTGCGGTAAGAATGGCCCGGCGTGTTTTTGGGGAGTGATGTGAGGCAAGCGCTAATATCCTTTGGCATTTTTCTGCTCGTTGCCGCTATTGATTTTGGCGGCGGCTGGGAGGAGTTCGAGCTGTGGCTGCTCGATCAGAGGATGAGCAAGGTCGAGCATCCGGCAAGCGGTGATGTCGCCGTCGTGCAGATCGACGCGAAGACGCTCAAAGCGATCGAAAAGTGGCCGCTCCCCCGCAACCTCCATGCCCGGCTTGTCGAAAACTTGCGCGGCGCGGGCGCCGACCAGATTGCCTTCGATATTGATTTGAGCGGGATGAGCGAGGCGCCTGAAAATCAGGTGCTTGCAGAGGCCTTTGCCCGCGCGCCGGGCGCGATCGTGCTGCCGCTTTTCTTCCAGAAAGAAAGCGCGGGCGATGCGGCGAGCGAGATCGTCGTCACGCGGCCCTTGCCAATGTTTGCCGAACATGCCTGGCTTGCCAATGTCAATGTGAAGCCGGAGGTAGACGGACGCATCCGCCGCGCGTCTTACGGTGTCTGGCTGGATGAGAAATTCTACATGTCCTTGCCCGCGCTCCTGGCCGGACAGGCCAACCGCAAGGATCTCTTCTTCTACGTCAATTACAGCATCCGCGCCGGAGACATTCCGCGTCTTTCTTACATAGACGTGTTGGAGGGGAAATTCGATCCGGCCGCACTGTCCGGCAAGAAAGCCATTATCGGGGCAACCGCCATCGAACTTGGCGATCAGCTCACCGTTCCCAATTACGGCGTCATGCCGGGCCCGGTCATTCAGGCCATGGCCTATGAAACGATTGCCCAGGACCTCGTCATCCGGCGCACGGGCATGGCCGTCACATTAGCTGGTCTGGCGCTGATCTGCCTGCTCGGCTGTTTCCTGACGAAACGGGCAGGCTGGGCCGTCGTGCTGGGCGGCGGGTTGGTCTTGATCATCGGATTGCAAGCCGGCGCTTTTGTTCTGTTCGAAAACGCGGCGATTGGTCTCGACAGCGTTGCCTGGTCTTTTGCCGTGGTGCTTCTGGCAGGCAATGCCGTTCTGGCGGAACTGCGCAAGCAGCGCCGGCTTATTCAGCGCCAGAAACAGGAAAACGAATACCGCCGCCTGCTCATGACCAGCGTGGTCGAGGACAGTTCGGACGCCATCATCATTGCGGGCGCGGACGGGATGGTGGAAGAAGCCAACCCGCTGGCCGCGCGTATCTTCGGTTTCAATCGGCACGAAGCGGCGGGCGCCCGTCTTGGCGATCTTCTGCCGCCCTGCCTGATGGCTTCGATGGATCATTCCGGCGCCTTCCCCCGCGAATTCGTACTGGAGTGCCCGGAACAGCGGGGCGGGCAGGAAGGTGACCCGATCTGCCTTGAATATTCGATCACCCATTCCTTCGTGCCGGGCGATCCGCGCGACCGGCATATTCTCAACCGCAAAATTGCGACCTATACGTTCCATGATGTGACCGCGCGGCACCGCGCCGCCAAGGCGGTCGAAACCGCACACCGCCAGGAACGGGAGGCAAGCCGCGCAAAAAGCGAGTTCATCGCCAATATGAGCCATGAGCTCAGAACGCCGCTTAATGCCATTATCGGTTTCTCCGAGCTCATCGCGCGCGAAACCTTCGGACCGCTGGGTGATGATCGCTACAAGCAATATGCGCTCGATGTGGTGGCGAGCGGCGGCCATTTGCTGGCCGTCGTGAACGACATTCTCGATATTTCCCGTATCGATTCCGGCGATGTGCGCCTCTCCGAAGATGAGATGAATGTGGCGGCCACGGTCGATGCGTGTGTGCGTATCGCCCGCTCCTGGCCGCAAGCGCAGGATACCGAAATTACGGTGGCGCTTGCCGGTCCGCAGGTCATCTATGCGGACCCGCGCCTTTTCAAGCAGATGCTGACGAACCTGCTCTCCAACGCCGTCAAGTTCGGCGGCCGGGAGGGGGAGGCGCCGATGGTCGTGCTGCGCAGCGCCGTGACTGCCGCAGGCGAGGTGGAAATCTCCGTTGCCGACAATGGCATGGGCGTGCCCGAGGAGATTGTCGGGCGCCTCTGCGAGCCGTTCTTCCAGGCCAATGCGTCTCTCGCCCGCACCCATGAAGGAACGGGCCTCGGCCTCACCCTTGTGCGCGCCTTTATTGAGCTGCATGGCGGCAGGGTGCGCATCGACAGCAGCCAGGAAAGCGGCACCTGCGTCACCCTGACCTTCCCGGCAGCGCGGGCGCTGGGGGAAGGGCCGGAAGAAAGCGCCGGACGGCGCGGCACGATCCGCCGCCTCGGCTAGCTCAGATTTCCTGCCATGTGCGCCGAACCTTCTGGCGGCGCGCTTTTCCTCCTTGCTATACTTCATCCGGATTTCAGGGCCGGCCGGGGATATGGGCCGATAGGGGGATGAATGCTGTATTTTCTGGGCGCGCTGTCACTGGCGCTGGCCGCAGCTGCTATATTCGCGCTGCGTTACGGGCTGCGGGAGCGGCGGCGGCGGAAGGGGCGGCCCTTCTTCGACTCCCATCCCGTCAAACCCCTCGCTCTGGAAAAGCTCGATCCCATTTTCACCGTCACCGAGCACGGTCCCTCACTGGAATCAGAAGTGCTGCTGGTCGGCGATGTCGGCTCTTATGCCTCCACCTCAACGACGGAGGCGTGGATACTGGGCGCGCTCGCCAAAAGGGCTTCCTGCATTTTCGAATTCGGCACCTGCACCGGGCGCACCACGTACATTTTCGCGCGCAACGCGCCGGAAGACGCGCGCATCGGCACGATCACGCTCGGCCCCAATGATGTAGAAACCTACAAGGCCGGTGCCGAGGACCCGGAAGGTTGGACGAAGGAAGCCATCGCGGAATCCCAATATACCGACTTCCTTTATACCGGCACGCCCGTTGCCTCGAAGGTCACGCAGATTTTCGGCGACAGCAAAGCTTTCGACGAAACGCCGTGGCTTGGTGCGTGCGATCTCATCTTCGTCGACGGCGCCCATGCCTATAGCTATGTAAAAAGCGATACGGAAAAAGCGCTGCGCATGATCCGCCCGGGCGGCATCATCGTCTGGCACGATTTCTCGCCCGCCTGTCCCGGCGTCTGGAAATATCTGGGAGAACTCGCCGCAACCCATCCCGTCGGCCATATCGCCGGCACCCGCCTCGCGGTCATGCGGGCGGTCTGACGTAGGCGTTTAATACGGCTGTCGTCGATGGTTATTTGGGAAATGGCGCACCCGATAGGATTCGAACCTATGACCTCTGCCTTCGGAGCAATTTGGGCTGACTATCCGAATTGCACGCTAGGACACGCCATGGCACGATACACCACTGAAACTAATAGACAATTCAGTTTCTCACGCCGAAATTCATATCCGAAGCTTCGCTCTGACTTTCCTCCTGCTGCTTCCGTGGTGCTTCCGCGGAAACAGCAGGTTCACGAAGGAGGCATCGCATAATGGCCAAGCTGACGAAGCGCGTCGTGGACGCGGCAGCAGTCCGTGAGAAGGACTATTTCATCTGGGACGACGAACTGCCAGGTTTCGGCCTACGCGTGTTCGCATCCGGCAAGCGCAGCTACCTGATCCAGTATCGGGCTGCGGGTCGAACCCGTCGCTACACCATCGGGCTTCACGGAATCTGGACCGCAGAAACCGCGCGCCAAGAAGCCAAGGTGCAACTCGGTCGCGTAGCACAGGGTGACAACCCTTCAGAAGAACGCCTGCTCGACCATCAGGCGCTCACCGTGAAGGAGCTGTGCGCCATGTATCTGAAGGATCTCGACGCTGGTCTTATCCTTGGGAAAGGCGGTCGGCCGAAAAAGACGACCACCATCATCACCGACACTGGTCGAATTCACCGACACATCACGCCCCTCATCGGCAACAGGCGCGTCAAAGATCTCACGAAAACCGACATCACCAAGGTCATGAAGGACATTATGGCGGGCAAGACCGCTGTGTCTGTCAAAACCAAAAAACTGCGTGGCAAGGCCGTCGTCACGGGCGGCGCCGGCACCGCCACACGAACGATCGGGCTTTTGGGCGGAATCTTCACCTATGCAATGGAAGCCGGGATCATAACGACCAATCCGGCACATGGCATCCGCAAGCCAAAGGACAATGTTCGTGACCGACGGTTGACGGAAGCCGAGTACAGGATTCTGGGGGAGATACTTCGCGCAGCAGCCGAGAACCCAAAATTCACAATGACGGTCGATGTAATTCGTCAGATTGCGCTTACCGGATGTCGGCGAAGTGAAATTATCGGGCTCATGTGGCGCGAGGCCGACACCGACGCGAGCTGCCTGCGCCTGACAGACAGCAAGGAAGGTGCGTCCGTTCGCCCGGTCGGGCTTGCCGTCGTCGAATATCTGGAGGAGCGTCGAAAGACGGCGACGGGATCGTACGTCTTTCCCGGCCAGGACGAGGACAATGCATTTGGCAGCTTCCCCAACCATTGGAAACAGATTTTCAGAACCTCTCAGCTCGCCGATGTAACCCCGCACGTCCTCCGTCACAGCTTCGCGAGTATCGCCAATGACCTTGGGTTTACCGAGGTCACAATTGCCGCATTGGTTGGCCACTCCAAAGGAACCGTTACGAGCAAATATATCCATACTCTCGATACAGCCCTGATCATGGCTGCCGACACAATTTCTGGCTACATTCAGGGACTACTTGATGGGATTGAATTCAAGCAAACCGCCTATGCGCTTGATCGGGATTCCAGAAAAACTGCTCTCGCACTCTTCCTCCGCAATGCCGCGGGAGACGATGCGCTGAAGCCTGAAGGCCATCAACTCGCCGCTTGAAGGCATAGAATACGAGAGGACATCACGGGGAAAGCCTTCCCCTGAGGCCGAGCCTTGGTCTCGGCCTACCCCTTCTGCGGGGAAACCCCGCAACGCCCCCTTCAGAGTGAGAGTGCGGACGGATTTTCCGTGACGGGTTGAGGGCTGGAGGAGAGGCTTCCGGCACCCGTCGCGGAGATCATCCCGATGGCCAGACAGGGTCGTAACCTCGCGGAAGGTGGCGCGCGCAGCAACCTTTACGACGACATCACCAACAAGATCATCGCCGAGCTGGAGCAAGGGCGGTTGCCATGGGTCCAGCCTTGGGGTGCGTCGCCTGATACCGCCCCGCTGGGCCTGCCGAGAAATGCTTCAACCGGCCGGTCCTATTCCGGCATCAATATTCTCATCCTCTGGGGGGCTGTCATCCAGCATGGTTTCCCCGCTCAGGCGTGGCTGACGTTCCGCCAGGCGCTTTCGCTTGGCGGCAATGTCAGGAAGGGCGAGCGTGGCACGACTGTCGTTTATGCCGACCGTTTCACCCCCGAGGACGAGAAGCGCCGTGCCCGCGAAACGGGTGAGGATGCGCATGCCATTCCGTTCCTGAAGCGGTTCACGGTCTTTAACGCCGCGCAATGCGATGGCCTACCCGATGAGATCACGGCAGTCGCGCCGCCACCGCCGCCGGGCCTTATCGAACCTCAGGTCGAGGCGCTGATCCGGGCCACCGGCATTGACTTCCGTATTGGCGGCAATCGCGCCTTCTATATGCCGTCGCTCGACTATGTGCAGGTGCCGCCTCCGCAAGCCTATTTCGAGCCGATCAACTGGCACAGGACGGCCCTGCATGAGCTGGGGCACGCCAGCGGCCATCACAGCCGCCTCAACCGCGATCTGACCGGCTCGTTTGGCTCGAAAAAATACGCCTTCGAGGAAATGATTGCCGAACAGACCGCGGCCTTCAGTTGCGCCGCGCTCGGGATCATGCCGACCGTCCGCCATGCCGATTACATCGGGTCGTGGCTGGAGGTCATGCGCGAGGATTCCCGCGCGATTGTCCGCGCGGCCTCGCAGGCCAGCAAGGCGGCGGACTGGCTGCTGTCGCATCAGCTTGCCGAAGACACCGGGGAGTCGGATGCGAGCGAAACCGACCGGAGGGCGGCGGCATGATCCTCCTGACAGGCGCACAGCACGACCGCCTGCTGGCCAATGGTCACCAGCGCGATCAAGATCACATCCCGGTCGTGAAGTTCTTCAATCCCCTCGGTGAAGGCGTCTGGCTCGCTACCGAGCTGGATGAGGATGGCGACATCATGTTCGGCCTGGCGGATCTCGGCCATCCCGAACTGGGTTCGTGGAGCCTTGGCGAGATGCAGTCAGTCCGGCTGCCCTTCGGCATGGTCATCGAGCGCGATCTGCTGTTCACCGGCGATTTCCCGATCTCGGTCTGGGCCGAGGCCGCCCGTGAGACCGGCAGCATCCGCGCCGCCGAGCGTCTGCTCTACCGCGTCGGCGCGAGCTTTTCCTGTACATCCGCCGATACAGAAAACCGGAGTGCCTGATTTCCGGGTTTCAGGTTCTGCGGCTGGCGTCGCTCTCTTCAGAGGAAGAGGGCGGCGCTTCGCTTCGTGACGGGCTGATAGCCGGAGAGAGAGGCTCACCGGCGTCCGTCATGGAGTAACTGACATGGCCACTGCCGTTCAGAAGATCACCCTGTCGTCCTCGCGCGACATTCCTTTCAACAAGCTGGTCCTCAGCCAGTTCAACGTCCGGCGCGTCAAGGCTGGCATCTCGGTCGAGGAACTGGCCGAGTCTATCGCCCGTCGCGGCCTGATCCAGTCCCTGCATGTCCGCCCGGTCGTGGATGCCGAGGGCAAGGAAACCGGCATGTTCGAGGTGCCCGCCGGCGGTCGCCGTTTCCGGGCGCTGGAACTGCTGGTCAAGCAAAAGCGCCTCGCCAAAACCGCGCCGATCCCCTGCGTCGTGTCGGAAGCCAGCGCCGATGTGCTGATCGACGAGGTATCGCTCGCCGAGAACATCGAGCGCGCACCGCTGCATCCGCTCGACCAGTTCCGCGCCTTCCGGGCCATGCGCGAAAAGGGCATGACCGAGGAAGCCATCGCCGCCGCCTTCTTCGTCGATGCCAAGGTGGTGAAACAGCGCCTGCGTCTGGTTTCCGTCTCACCGGCCTTGCTCGACGTCTATGCCGAGGATGGCATGACGCTGGAACAGCTCATGGCCTTCAGCGTCAGTTCTGACCATGCCCGGCAGGAGCAGGTCTGGGAAGCGATCAAGGATGGCTGGCAGAAAGAACCCTACCACATCCGCCGCCTGCTGACAGAAACCACGGTCCGCGCCGCCGACAAGCGGGCGGTTTTTGTCGGTATTGCCGCCTATGAGGAGGCTGGCGGTTGCGTGCTGCGCGATCTCTTCCAGCAGGACGATGGCGGCTGGCTGCAAGATCCGGTGCTGCTCGACCGGCTGGTGGGCGAAAAGCTGAGGGCCGAGGCCGAGGCCATCGCCGCCGAGGGCTGGAAATGGATCGAAGTCGCCATCACCTTTCCCTATGGTCACGACCATGGCCTTCGCCAGATTGTCGGCACGACGGTCGATCTGACCGAAGATGAACGCGCCACCCGCGAGGCATTGCGCGACGAATATGAGCGGCTTGAAGCGGAATATGGCGAGGCCGACGAACTGCCGGACGAGATCGACGCCCGCCTCGGTGAGATCGAACAGGCGCTGGAAACCTTCGAGCGCCGTCCGATGACCTTCGAGCCGGACCAGATCAGCATGGCGGGTGTCTTCATCAGCATCGACGCCGATGGCGCATTGCTGATCGAGCGCGGCTATGTTCGCGCCGAAGATGAAACGCCTGCGGAACCGGAAGCTGAAATCGTTGACCCGGAAACCGGCGAGGTGATCCAGCGGGCAGAACCGGAGGTAAGCCGCATGGGTGCAGTTATCACGCTGGGCGGCCAGACGGTCGAAACTGAGGAGGAAGACGAGGCCGACACCATCAAGCCGCTGCCCGATCGCCTGGTCAGCGAGCTGACCGCGCATCGGACGCTGGCGCTGCGGGATGCGGTGGCAGTAAACCCGCATGTCGCTATGACGGCACTGCTGCACAGGCTGGTCATGGATTGCTTCATGCCGCATTCCAGCAAGGGATGCCTCGAAGCCCAGGTCCGGGAGGTTCATCTGCCCGCTCAGGCCGAGGATCTGCGCGATAGCGCTTCGGCCAAGGCCATCGCTGACCGCCACGAACGCTGGGGCGATCATGTCCCGGCAGACGATGCCGCCCTCTGGGATTGGCTGACCGATCTGGACGACGGTTCGCGCATGGATCTGCTCGCCCATTGCGTCAGCTTCGGTGTCAACGCGCTCTATGAAAAGCCCAACCCTTACAGCGGCGCGGGCGTTAGTCAGCACGGGCTGGACATCCGCCTGTCGCAGGCTGACCGGCTCGCCCGTTCGACCGACCTTGACATGGTAGCCGTGGGCTGGCGGCCGACGGTTGGCAATTATCTCGGTCGCGTGACCAAGCCCCGTATCCTTGAAGCCGTGCGCGAAGGGGCCGGTGATCGGGCCGCCGATCTGATCGGGCACCTGAAGAAGGGAGACATGGCCAAGGAAGCCGAACGCCTCCTGGCGGAATCCGGCTGGCTGCCCGAGCCGCTGCGCATGGTGGATGACGGAATCGGGACCGATCCGGCAGCGGGCACTGACGTAGAAGCCGACGATCTGCCCGATTTCCTCTCCGGCGATAGCGAGGACGACCCGGCTGACGACGAGGAAGAACAGCACATGGTCGCTGCTGAATAGTTCTCAGGCGGGGTGGCTTCGGCTGCCCCGTTTGCACCCTCCGTTTCCGCAACGCGCCCGGTCCTTGTGATCGGGCTTTTTCATTGGAGCGCTTCCATGCCCGCCATCATCGACGTCGATCAAATCTTTCTTGAGGATCGCGAACATTCCCCATCGGAGCGCACCCTGCCCTGGGAGGAAAGCCGCGACGGCATGACCGTTGTTGTGGAGCCAAAGCCCCATTGGGCCGAAGACATGCGCGTCTTCCGGCTCGATTCCCGTGAATATTGCCGCTACGCCGACTGGACGGCTCATGGCGCTCGTGCCCGTTTCTTCGGTCATGTCGACACATCAGGCGACGATCTGATGATGAAGGCCCGCGTTATGATCGCGCGTGAGATCGCCGATGGGCTTTGGACCTGAAGACTCGATCGCGGGGTGTCGGGCCGTGAGGATGATAGCTGTTCACCCCACAGGTCCACCTCCAGCTTCACCACAAAACCCGGCCATCCCTGCACATGGGCAAGCGACGGCCATTTCCAGCCTGATGGGAACACGATCCTGATGCCCGCATGGCGGCAAGGCTGGCGCGGCAGAGCATCTGCGGGCGGGTATCCGGCATCCTGTCAGATGCAAAGCACCACCCCCGCTTCCATTCGCAAACCTTGGTCCGATCCGTCTCTTTGACAATCAACCCGTAAAGGGTCGGCTTACGCGAGCGTGCCGCCCTCGGGGATTCGGAAAAAGTCCGAACGCCCGAGGGTGATTGCAGATCCGGTCAGACACTTCGGGCGCCTGTCGCGCGGGGGATGGTCCCCCGCCTCCAAAGACAGGAGCCGGAACCCATGTCCTATGCAGATGCCACCGCCTTCGCCGCCAGCCTCGCCGCCACGCTGATGGTCGAGATCGTCGTGTTCCAGGCCGGGGACGGCACCCACGCCGCTTGTCCCGCCGCCGAGTTCGACGGCGACGACGACATGGTGAAGCTGGAGCTGGATCCTTGGGGGTAAGGCGCGACCGCGCCTCATCCCCGACGGCCTGGCCGCGACAAGCCCGCGACCGGGCCTTCAGCGCGTCGCGATGGTTGCCCATCGCCGACGGCGGAACCGGGCTGCCCCGGTCAGAGAGGAAGAGTGCGGGCCGTTCGGCCGTGACGGGTTGAGGGTCGGAGAGAGAGGCTCACCGGCGCCCGTCATGGAGTGATCCCGATGACCTTTGTCCGTTCCGTAACCTTCCGTTCCATCGGTCAGATTTTGGCTGCCGATGTTCTGCCCGCGCTTTATCGGTCGCAAAAGCTGCCGTTGCGCATCTCATGCCTCGGCGCGGCCAGCTATGACGCCAGTGACGCGGCGAACAGCTTTGACCGCGTGATCCCGCTTGGGGAATGCCCATCACTGGAAGAGGCCATACAGACCGCAGCCTTGCGCGTGGCGCGCGGTAATATTTGCACGGGGCCGGACAGCTTCCCGTATTTTCAACCGCGCATCATGCTCATTCAGGACCGAGATCAGCGCCTGGTCCTCGCCGGCGAAATCCGCGCCGGCATTATCCTCTGGCAACAGCCAGTCGCGTCCGATGCCGAGGCACGCAGGATCGTGACCGAGGCCAGCCGCCTGCGCGGTATGGCGTTCCGGGCTTCGGACCCCGGCGATGCGAGACGGCTGCGTTACCGCGCCGCTGCGCTGGAGGCCCGATTGGTCGATCCCTTCTGGCGCGAAACCTCGGCCGATCTGCTCCGCCTGCCGCAGGCCGCCTGAGCTTCACCCATTCCATCCCATTCGGCTCGGCCATACGCCGGGCCATGTCATGTCCGGAGACCGTCATGGCCGATTATTACACGCACTTTTCCTGCCTGCTTGACGTGGGCACCCCCGAAAACGCCGCCCGCGCGCTTGATCTCTACAACGCTCTGGCGGATGACAATGCCGTTGAGGATCCGCCTTCAGATGGCTTCCTGCTCTCCATCCAGCCAGAACATGGCAGCACGCAACTCTGGATGCGCGATGATGTCACCGGCGATCCCGAGCATGTCGTTCAGTTTGTCAAACGCTGCGCTGCCGAATTTGGCCTCAGCGGATTATGGGGTTTCCAGTACGCAAACAGCTGCTCGAAACCGCGCATCGACGGATTTGGTGGTGGGGCGCATGTCCTTGATCTCGCCACCGGCGAGACAGTGGACTGGATCTATACCGATGGCTGGCTTTCCTCGGTTCTGGAAGGGAGAGACCCCTATGCCTGAGGTCATCGAAACCACCGTCTATCGCCTCAACGAATTGTCTGATGTGGCAAAGGACAAGGCCCGTGCCTGGTATCGTGAGGGCGGCTTCGACTATGACTGGTACGATGCCGTCTATGAGGATTTCCAGCGCATCGCCGAAATCCTCGGGCTCAACCTCAAGACCCGCACCGTCCGGTTGATGGACGGCGGCACACGGCAGGAACCGTGCATCTGGTTCCGGGGCTTCTGGTCACAAGGGGACGGTGCCTGCTTCGAATCTCTCTATTCCTACCGCAAACATGCTCCGCGCCTTATCCGGGAGCACGCACCGCAGGACACCGAATTGCATCGTATCGCCGATGCCCTTCAGGCGGTCCAGCGCCGCAACTTCTATCAGCTTCGCGCCGATGCCAGCCATCGCGGCCATTATTATCACGAATACTGCATGTCGATCACGGTCGAGCGCGACAGCCCGACCTGGCAGGACATGACCGCTGATGCCGAGGAGGCGGTCATCGAGGCGCTGCGCGATCTGGCCCGCTGGCTCTACCGCCAGCTTGAGCGCGAGTATGATTATCTGTCCTCGGACGAGGCTGTCGATGAAACCATTGCCGCCAATGAATACACCTTCACCGCAGCTGGTCACCGCTTCGGATGATCCCGAGAAGACACTGACAAGCGCCCCACCGTCCGGTCGGGGCGCTTTTTTTATGCTGCGCTTTGAGAGTCAGAGGCGGGCCGGAAGGGGTTAAGTCCGGGCGGTCGAGAGAGAGCGCTGTTCGGACTCTTCCATTTCTGCTCTCCTGAGGTTTCCGACATGAACATGGTGTTTCCCGTGGCCGATCCGGTCACGCCACTGGCGGCTGCGCCCGCGATTCTGGCTGCGGCTAATCTTTTGCTTCCGTCTCTCGAACGCGGTGAACGCATCGATGCCGCCACCTTGCGCCGTGCTATGGAAACGGCCTTCGGCGCGTCCGACGCTACTGGCGTCTGGGACTGGAAGCTGGCCTATGAGGCGTGCGAAGTCGCTACCGTCCTTTTCTTACGCAAATACGGAAAGGCGCTTTTCCGTAAAGCCGCGTCTCCGGCTACACGCATTTCCGTGCTGGCAAAGATCGCGGCGCTGTTGCCCACGCAGACCCGGCGTTCCGAGGAAAGCCAAAACCTCCAGCAATTTTCGACGCCGATCCCGCTCGGCCTTACCGCTCTGACGGCTGCCGCGATTACGCCCGATGACAGGGTGCTGGAACCATCGGCGGGCACCGGCCTTCTGGCGATCCTGGCGCAGACCATCGGTGGCTCGCTGATCCTCAACGAACTGGCCGAGACCCGCGCCGATCTGCTTGCCCAGATCTTTCCGGCTTTTGCCGTCACCCGCTTCGACGCCGCCCAGATCGATGATCATCTGGCTCCGGATGCTGTCCCGTCCGTGGTGCTGATGAACCCGCCATTCTCGGTCATGGCCAATGTCAGCGGGCGTGTCGCGGATGCGGCCTATCGCCATGTTGCCGCGGCACTGGCCCGTCTTGCTCCCGGCGGGCGGTTGGTGACGATCACCGGCGCTGGCTTTGGCCCCGAAGCTCCGGCATGGCGGGACGCCTTCATCCGCTTGCAGGCCCGTGGCCGCGTGGTGTTCAGCGCTGCCGTCGATGGCGCGGTCTATGCAAAGCACGGCACCACGATCGACACGCGGCTGACCGTGATCGACAAACTGCCCGCCGACGATCCCGCCAGTTTGCCGGCTTCGCCGGGGATCGCGCCTGATGTTGCCACGCTGATCAGATGGATCGAGGAACAGGTTCCGCCGCGCCTGCCAGTGTCATTGCCGAAGATCGTGGTTTCCGCTTCGGCCACCGCGCCGAAGACCGTGCGGGGCTATCTCGCACGCTCGGCGGTTACGCGATCTGTCGCTGCTTCGGCCAATGATCCTGATGGCGTCGAACTCGCCTATGAGACCGTGGACTGGACGCCACCGGAAGGCGCTCGCCTGTCCGACGCGATCTATGAGGAATATGCGCTGCAATCGCTGCGTATCGCTGGTGCACAGCCGCATCCGACCAAGCTGGTGCAATCCGCCGCCATGGCCTCGGTCGCACCGCCCAAGCCGTCCTACCGGCCCATGCTGCCGCCCGACATCTGCGCGCGTCTGTCGGACGCCCAGCTTGAAACGGTGATCTATGCAGGTGAAGCCCATGCCGATCATCTCGCGGGTGCCTGGACCGTGGACGAGCATTTCGACAATGTGAGTGCCGCGCCCGAGGATGCTGCCGGATCGATCCGCTTTCGCCGGGGCTTCATGCTCGGGGATGGAACCGGCGCTGGCAAGGGTCGCCAGTCCGCCGCCATCATTCTCGACAACTGGCTTCGCGGTCGGCGCAAGGCGATCTGGATCTCCAAATCCGACAAGCTGATCGAGGACGCGCAACGCGACTGGTCGGCGCTCGGCATGGAACGGCTGCTGGTCACGCCTCTGTCACGCTTCCCGCAGGGCAAGCCGATCACGCTGTCGGAAGGCATCCTTTTTACCACCTATGCCACGCTACGCTCCGACGACCGGGGCGAGAAGGTTTCCCGCGTCAAGCAGATCGTCGAATGGTTGGGGTCCGATTTCGATGGAGCCATTATCTTCGACGAGAGCCATTCCATGCAGAATGCCGGTGGCGGAAAAGGTGAACGCGGTGATGTCGCCGCCTCGCAGCAGGGACGTGCGGGCCTGCGGCTTCAGCACGCGCTGCCCGACGCCCGCGTCGTCTATGTCTCGGCGACTGGCGCCACCACCGTCCATAATCTCGCCTATGCTCAGCGCCTCGGCCTCTGGGGCGGTGAGGACTTTCCGTTCCAGACCCGCGCCGAGTTCGTCGAGGCGATCGAATCCGGTGGCGTTGCGGCCATGGAGGTCCTGGCCCGCGACCTGCGATCTCTCGGCCTCTATACCGCCCGCTCACTCTCCTATGATGGCGTCGAATATGAACTGATCGAGCATCAGCTCACGGACGAACAGCGGCACATTTACGACTCATATGCTGCCGCCTTCGCTGTCATTCATGGAAACCTGGACGCGGCGATGGAAGCCGCCAACATCACCGGCAGCGATGGGACGCTGAACCGGCAGGCCAAATCCGCCGCCCGTTCGGCCTTTGAAAGCACCAAGCAGCGCTTCTTTGGCCATCTGCTGACCTCCATGAAAACCCCGACCCTGATCCGGTCCATCGAGGCCGATCTGGAAGCGGGCCATGCCGCCGTCATCCAGATCGTCTCGACTGGCGAAGCCCTGATGGATCGGCGGCTGTCCGAGATCCCGACCGAGGAATGGAACGATATTTCCGTCGATGTCACGCCGAGGGAGTATGTCGGCTCGTATTTGCAGCATTCCTTCCCGGTGCAGCTCTATGAACCCTTCACCGATGGCGAGGGCAACCTGTCGTCACGCCCCGTCTTCCGCGATGGTCAGCCGGTGGAATGCCGCGAAGCCGTGGCGCGGCGCGACGAGATGCTGGAGCAGCTGGGTTCGCTTCCGCCTGTCCCCGGAGCGCTCGACCAGATCGTGCAGCGCTTCGGCACGGATATGGTGGCCGAGGTCACAGGCCGCTCACGCCGGATCGTGCGCAAGGGTGACGGGGTATCGGCACGTCTTGCGGTCGAGAACCGTGCGCCTTCTGCCAACCTTGCCGAGACCTCGGCCTTCATGGATGACCAGAAGCGCGTTCTGGTCTTCTCTGATGCCGGTGGCACGGGGCGCAGCTATCACGCCGAACTCTCGGCGAAAAACCAGCGGCTGCGCGTGCATTACCTGCTGGAACCTGGCTGGAAGGCCGATGCCGCCATTCAGGGGCTGGGTCGCACCAACCGTACCAATCAGGCGCAGCCGCCGCTCTTCCGGCCCATCGCTACGGATGTCAAAGCCGAGAAGCGCTTTCTCTCGACCATCGCCCGCCGCCTCGACACGCTGGGCGCGATCACACGCGGCCAGCGCCAGACCGGCGGTCAGGGGCTATTCCGTCCCGAGGATAATCTGGAATCCGCCTATGCTCGCGATGCGTTGCGCCAGCTCTATCTTCTGATTGTGCGCGGCAAGGTCGAGGGATGCTCGCTCGAACGGTTTGAATCCGCAACCGGCCTGAAGCTGATGGACGGCAATGGTGTGAAGGACGACCTGCCGCCGATCACCACCTTCCTCAACCGCCTGCTAGCATTGACCATCGAATTGCAGGGTATCCTGTTCGCCGCCTTCGAGCAGCTTCTGCAGGCGCGTATCGACGGGGCGATTGCATCCGGCACCTATGATATGGGGCTGGAAACGCTGAAGGCCGAAAGTTTCATCGTCACCGACCGGCAAGTGATCCACACCCATCCGGGCACCGGCGCGGAAACCCGGCTCCTGACGCTCACCGAGCGCAAACGCAATCAGCCGGTCACGCTCGATGCGGCCCTCGCGGAACTGGATGATCCCCGCGCAAGATTGCTCATCAACGAGCGATCCGGTCGCGCCGCCGTGCAGATCCCGACCACCAGCGTCATGCTGGATGATGGCGAGATCGAACGGCGCGTGCGGCTGATCCGTCCCATGGAGGCGATGAACATTCCGGTGCGGGCGACGGGCGAGACCCATTGGATCGAGGCTGACCGTGCCGCCTTCACCAAAGCCTGGAAGGCGGAACTGGCCCAGGTGCCGGAGTTCACCGACAGCATCCTGCATATGGTGACAGGGCTGCTTCTGCCGATCTGGAAACGCCTGCCGCAGGACTCCGCCCGCGTCTATCGGCTCCAGACCGACGAGGGCGAACGCATCATCGGTCGCCGGGTATCGCCGGCCTGGGCCGCCAAAGCTTCGACCAGTGGCGTCACCAACAGCCTGACACCGGATGCCGCCTATACCGCGCTGATCGAAGGTCGCACGATCCTTGATCTCGCCGAGGGACTGCAATTGCGCCGCGTCCGCGTCATGGGCGCCAACCGGATCGAACTGACCGGCTTTACTGACGCGATGCGCGAACGGCTGCGGGCCTATGGCCTCTTCAGCGAGATCATCTCGTGGAAACTGCGCTTCTTCGTGCCCGTCGATGCAACGGGATCGGAGATCATCGGCAAACTGCTTGACCGCTTCCCGGCCCTGCGCATCGGTGAGCGGGAGGCCGCATAATGGCGCGTCTCAACGCTTCCGAACTGGCGCAGCGTCTCGGCCGACAGGCCGAGGCGGTGTGCCGTCACTATCTGTCGAATGGTCGCAAACAGGGCAATTACTGGCAGGTTGGTGATGTCCGAAACACGGCTGGCCGCTCCATGTTCGTCCGGCTGCACGACAGCGTGAAAGGCATTGCCGGCAAATGGCAGGACTCGGCCACGGGTGAATATGGCGATCTGCTGGACGTGATCCGGGACTCGCTCGGCCTGATCGACTTCGCAGACGTTGCCGAAGAGGCCCGGCGCTTCCTCAGCCTGCCGCATCCTGAACCGCAGCCGCCATCCCGTCAGTCCAGAACGCCAGCACCATCGGGATCATCCGAGGCAGCACGCCGCCTCTGGCGCATGACGCAGCCGCTGATCGGCAGTACCGCAGAAGCGTATTTACGCGGACGCGGCATTACGGATTTACGCCAAACCGCAAATCTGCGCTTCCATCCCAACTGCTACTGGCGGCCCGAGGACGATGGCACGACCGAAACATGGCCCGCCATGATCGCCGCCGTCACCGACCTCGATGGCAGGATCACCGGTGCGCACCGCACTTGGCTGGCCCCTGACGGTTCCGGCAAGGCACCTGTCGATCCGCCGAGGAAGGCAATGGGCGACCTGCTCGGACATGCGGTTCGTTTCGGGGATGTGCGGGATGTCATGGCAGCGGGGGAAGGTATCGAAACCATCCTGTCGCTGCGTCAGGCTCTGCCCACCATGCCAATGGTTTCCGCACTCTCGGCCGGGCATCTCGCTGCCATCCTGTTCCCGCCGCACCTGCGCAGGCTCTATATCGTCCGCGACAACGATCCGGCAGGTGACAGCGCCCGCGATAGCCTGGTGGACCGGGCGCACGAGGTCGGGATCGAGACCATCACGCTCTCCCCCATGATGGGGGACTTCAACGAAGATCTCACAACTCATGGACTGGATGCCGTTCGGACAGAGATCCGGGTGCAAATCGCTCCCGAGGACGTCAGCCGCTTCATGGCTTCAATTGCATAGCCGGCACGGGGCCGTGATCGGACCGTTCCGATCCTGTCATGCGTGCAGGCTGCATCCTGTCATCAGCAGAGGACCGCGCCTTGGCCTTCCGAGAGGGCGATCGGCCCACAAACGCTCCGGTCAGGCAATGGCGGCGCCCGACTGATTTCCGTCGGCGGGCAAGCCCGCCTTTACAGCGCGAAACAAATCAGCCGGGCTTTGCCATCAAGGCCCTCGCCAGAGGCTCGCGCTGCCAGACCGGAGCGCCCGTGGGCGTGTCTCGCCATGAAGGCCGCGACGGTCGCGGTCCAACTGACGGAAGCATCCCATGTACGCGCACGACGATTTCGAACCCGATCACAGCACGTCCCCGACCGGCCATGCCATCGAAGAACTCGAACTCTACGGCTACCGTCCCTCCGAAGACGAGGCCGATCCCCGGATTACACCCGAAGATCACGTCATCCAGGGCGCAGTTTCCGACATCTTCGACGCCCTGATTTCCACCATGGCCGACACCAGCCTCGATTTCGACCTCGACGAGATCCTCTGGTCCACCGTCAACACCTTCCACCGCGCTGTCGAGCGGATCGAGACCAAACTCGACGATAACGAGCAGGCACAGAAGCGCCTTCAGCGTGAACAGGATGGCAGCGAGGTCAAATCCGTCCAGCTCGAAACCCTGATCGGCGCGGGACAAAGCCTGATCGAGCGCCGCGACAGCATGGAAACCTTCCGCGATACCGCCGCCGACATCTATCTGCGCACCACCGGAACGCCCTGGTCGCAACGCTCCGGCTCACGGGTCAACCATCGCCAGATGACCTCGGCCATGATCGACAGCCGCGACTTCATCGCCGCAAAACGCCGGGCCGACAACGAGGTGCTGCTGCCCGCCGGACCGAAAATCGCTTTCTCGGGCGGAGACACCACCGATCACCGGACGATCTGGGCCAAGCTCGATCAGGTCCACGCCAAGCACCCGGACATGGTGCTGATGCATGGCGGATCGCCCAAGGGCGCGGAACGCATCGCGGCCACATGGGCTAATAACCGCAAGGTCGCACAGGTCGCCTTCAAACCTGACTGGGCGAAACATGCCAAGGCAGCACCGTTCAAGCGCAACGACCAGATGCTCGACATCATGCCGATCGGGGTCATCATCTTCCCCGGCACCGGCATTCAGGACAACCTTGCCGACAAGGCCCGCAAGATGGGCATCCCAGTCTATCGCTTCGGGACCGGCAGCGCGTGAGCGCTGCCGGTTCGGCATAACGCCATTGCGCACTACTGCAAGAGCGCCAGGTCCTCCCAGCGAATCCGGAGATAACGGCCTGAGCGCTTTGGCAATTGCTTGCGGCTGACCATTCGCCCGGAGACCTGGAACTCCGCATTTATTTTGACCACGAGCAACTTGTTGAAATGCCTCGATGTATCCACCATCACTACGTCCTTGGTCTTGAAAGGTGTGATGGTTTTGATTTCGACATGATCGTTTTCGAGTCTGCCGTCCGAACCCTGCGCGTAGGTCTTGTTCAACTTGATGCCGTAGGTGATGGCACCGAACAGCTCACCGATGTCGCCATACACGGACAAATGCAGGCCCGTCTCCAGATGGTAGCTCTCAGCGAGTGAGATCAGGTCCTCAAAATACGGGATCATTGATCGGATGGCGTTTGGATACTTCGCTCCCCATTCCTTGTGGCGAAGCTGTTCGTCAATGTCTGACCAGCTTACCCATTCGCCATCGTCGTAAAATGCCCGATCTGACCAATCGACTTCTGCCATAAAGTTTAACCCGCATCCTTCCGCCCAACGATATGGTCATCGTAGAGGTGCAGCAGATACTGGTCCACCAGACGCATAAGGTTTCTCATTCAACCTGCTAGTTTTCGGACAGGCCTGGCCTCGAAAGCCATCGCTTCTCGCGCGGTGAGAGGAATGCTGCTATGCTGTGATTGCGCCATGGTGGTGGTGGTGGAAGGCGCAGCCGTCCGACCTTTTGCACGGAGTCACCGCCATGATCGTTCTCGGAATTATTGTTTCCATTGCAGCCATCGGGACCATGTGCTGGCTGCTGTTCAATCTCGCCGTTTTTGCCCTGCCGTTCTTTATCGGCCTGAACGCAGGCATATGGGCCTATGGCACGGGCGCTGGCTGGCTTGGCGGCATCCTCATCGGTCTTATCGCTGCGGGTCTGACAGTGGCGGTCGGTCAGGGCCTGCTCATGCTGGTTCGTCCGATCTGGGCACGGCTGCTGATCGCTTTGACCTTCGTTGCCCCGGCGGGCGTGGCAGGGTTTTACGCTACGCTCGGGATCGTCAAACACATGATGCCGTCCGAGACGTGGCAGATCATCTTTTCGGTAGTCGGTGCGGTCGCGGTGGGCGTGACGGCGTTCCTGCGCGTTGCAGGCATGGCGGCAACCGGCCCTGCGGACGGGAACCTTGCACGCACCTGAACTGGAGTGACCCGTAGAGGCAGGACCAGAAGCGGATACGGATCATCTGCCGTCTTCGTCAGGAGGCGGATGGGTAGATAGCGTGTGGATCCCAGGGCAGCGTGAGGCACAGGCACGGTCCATAGGAGCGCAGGACGGTCAGTGCCAGCATTCGAGGACTGACCGAAAACCGGTTGGGGCAATGCCGATAGCACAGGCCGGAGAAAAGGATGTGCACGACCTGAAACGCGGGGGACCAGACAAGCCGGTGCGCCGGTCTGGTCATCCTGATGGAGCCTCGAGGTTGCCACCGTCCCCGTTCACCCCCGTGTCTCGACCGCTCCAAACGGCCTCTTCAATGGCCTGATCTGGCCGAAGAACAGCGCGATGCGCTTCGACCGCTTTAGCGCAACAGCGTCGTCACAACTTTCTTCCCCTGTCGGCAAAGCCGCCATTCCGCGCGGAACAAGAAAGTTCCTCCTGTGCTGTCCAGCCCCTTTGGGGTGCGCCAGCGTTCGTCTCCGGCCGGTCGATCGCCATAGAGGCCGCAATGGTGCGGGCTCGGAAACGGAAAGCGGAGACTTAAAATGGCAACCATCGGCACCTTCAAGAAGACCGGCTCGAACGAATTCACCGGCGAAATCGTCACCCTCAGCGTCCAGGCCAAGGGCGTGCGCATCATCCCCGACCTGCGCGCCACCGGCGAGAATGCCCCCAGCCACCGCGTTCTGGTCGGTCGCGCTGAAATCGGCGCCGCCTGGTCCAAGCGCTCCAACGAGGGCCGCGACTATCTGGGCCTCAAGCTGGACGATCCAAGCTTCAACGCTCCGATCTACGCCAACCTCTTCGACGAAGAGGACGGCGAAACCTTCTCCCTCATCTGGTCCCGCCCCAACGGTCGCCGCGGCGACTGAGGCGCGGAACAAAGGCTCCGACCGCAAGGTCGGGGCCTTTCCCGTGCCCGCGGGAAAGCCGCCAGGCCCGGTGACCTGACCGGGCTGGAACTGCTCAGCCGGTCAGGATCGGGATCATGGTTTTCACATGGGCGTCGATCCGTTCCAGCACGGGCGGGGGGACCACCTCGCGTTCCGGCAGTGTCCACCATTTCGCATCGATGCGTTTCACCGTCTCGACAACGGCCTTGAGCACGGCAGGCTCGGGAAGCCTTGCCCGATTGGCAAACGTCTTCCAGCGGGCCGGGGCCAGGCCCTTGAAGGCCCGCTCGCCGCCCAGAGACAGCGCCAGCCCATCTGCCGGAATATAGGGAATGGTCGAAAGCATGTCGTAGATCGGTGCAAGAGCGGGGGTGTCGCCGTCGCCCGGATAGATCAGTGACCAGTTCTTGAGGTGCATGTCGCCATTGCCCATGACCACCGAGAAGGTCAGCCGCCGGACAAACTCCAGCGCGGCGAACGGCGAGATTGCCACATTCAGCACAGAGGCGATGTCGTGGGAGGCGGCGCCATCATATTTGCGCGCCGGGTACAGGCCGAAAACCTGCGCGAAATCCTCGATATGGATGCGCTGCCCGTCTGCCCCGCGATCAAAACGCCGCACGAGCAGGACCAGCCCCTCGGCAAGTGTTTCGAACTCTTCGGGAATCCCCTCGAACTGCCTTCGGCTGACCAGTTCCCGCTCGGGCACGTCCATGCCGATGGCTTCGGCAAGCGCGAGGTTCGCGAACTCGTTTTCCGACACACCCGGAAAGGCGGTCGAGGGGAATTTTGCAATATACTGGCCCTCGTCATCCCCGAGCGGCAAGGTCAGCCCCCCGCCTTTGCCCGTGTTCTTCATTACCGAGAGCTTCATCTGCACGCCCGCCAGCGAGAAGCGGGCTTTGGGCCGCCCTTGGGCGGGCGCCGCCCCGATGCCCGGTTGACCGTCACTGGGCACCACCCGAACGGCACCCGGCAGGTCCGCGCCCAGAGCTGCCAGGAGATCGAAATCATTCCCCGGCCGCACATTGCCCGCATGGTGTCTTTCCATCGCCTCGCGCAGCCGGTCTTCGGGCAGCAGGTTGGCAAAGAAGGGCGGCAGGCTGCCTGCGACAGGTCGCGGATCCTTGCGTAGCCCCCCTGATGCCGCGCGCAGCGACAGGCTCAGAACCGGAATGCCGCCGGTCGCGCGATAGGCCGGATCAAGGCTGAAGGCGTTGAAATCACCCGGCGTCCTGACGATCATGCCAACCTTCGCACTGTTCAGAAACACGTCCAGCGCGGTGATGGTCTCAGCGGTACGGACGGCTGTCATCGTCGCTCTCCGGTTGCGGGCTGAAGGCCGGATGATCATCCTCGGCCTCGGGGCGCAAAAGCGCCTCGATGGCGGGCACCATCGCCTGCGGGACCAGCATCATTTCCAGCCCAAGCGCCCTGGCAATGTTGATCAATGTCGTGGTGCGCGCAGCCGCCGCCCCCGTCTCGATGTCGCGGTAGCGCGGGCGCGAAATGCCCGCAAGATCGGCCACCTGCTCCTGGGTCAACCCCGCTGCAAGACGCGCGCGGCGAAAATGGTCGCCGATCAGCCTCAGTGTTTCTTCTTCCGCCTTCATGTGATGCCTTTACGGATCATTACTGTCGCATTGATCTGAATAGGTATCAGATCCAGTGTAGAATGCAACAAAAATGATCTCCAAACATATCATGATCATTTCCCGTGGAGCGTTTGGAGATCATCTTGCGCTGGTCGGCGCTACGGCCAGCACAAGCGCTGCAATTGTGACATACAGGCGAATCAGTCGGCTGCATGCTCAGCCGTGCAGATAACGCCCTGGCCAGATTCGACGATTTCGTATGGCGTATCAGGCGAAGGCGACTAAAATAGCCGTAGTTCTGGAATGCGCGCCGGTCGCGATGGGAGGTGATCATGCATGATCACCGCTCGACAGTCGCGGGCCGCACGCGCGTTGCTGGGTTGGACGCAGGAGACGCTCGCTGACAAGGCCCGAATATCGCTGACTGCCCTGAAACGCCTTGAGTCCGAGAACCGGCTCGAGGTGTATGAGACAACGCGGGATCAGGTGCGCCGGGCGCTTGAAGCAGCAGGGATTGTTCTCCTGTCCACGGATCGCGGGCAAGGAGTATTGCTGGTTCATGACCAAGACGAGAAGAGATACCGACAGATCCGTGACGCCTGACCGGCGCCGGCGACATCATCAATCCGCTGCGGCGGCCTATGCTCTGTGGCGACCCGCGACATGACATCTCCGGTTCCTCCCTTCGACGATATTGCACCTGTTAGCGACGAGCTGACCAAATATGATCGCGCGCATATCAAGCTCTATATGCGGCTGCTCGATGCCGCCGGTGATGGGGCGGAATGGACCGAAGCCGTCAATGTGCTGTTCGGAATTGACCCTGTTCGGGAACCTGAACGCGCCCGGCAGGTCCATGACAGCCATCTGGCACGGGCGCGCTGGATGACACAGAGCGGCTATCGTCAGCTGCTGCGTCATCCGACAGATCGGACCTGACCTCGCCGCCGTCGCACCAGTGATGCCTTCAGAGCATCACCCCATGTCTTTGTCCCGGCTTCCATCTCGGTAGAGGCGCCGCAATTCTTTCACGCTCCACCTGTGCAGTTTCAACCAGGAGCGGAGCAATGAAGCCGGATACATCCCGCTGGCGAGACCAGAACCAGTATGAATTCTACGATGCGCTGCCCGTTGAGGGTGTCGCCTGGGAATGCCTGCGGCGTAACGCCTCCTACCAGGCCAGTTTCGATGATCTTGTAGCGCAAGGCGCCGGGCATCTTCCCTTTGCGGATGATGTCCAACATCGCTGGGGGTTGCGATTTCCCGGCAGACCCCGGCTTTTCCGCGCTCGACCAACCGGTCATCTGGTCGCCTGTTGCCAATCCGGACATGCTGATGCTCGGGGCAGCGCCCGATTTTCTTCCGCCTTCTCCGTCCGCCTTATCGGTAGATCTTGCTGATGCCATCTGCGGACCAGAGGGGACATATGGTGTCTGCGACGCCAGAGACGGCGTTCAATATCTGATCCTCGCCGACACCGATGCCAATTCGCAGCCGGCGATCATTCTGCCACTTGACGAAAATCTGCCGGATCGGCTCGAAGCCATTCTCAGGCTCTGGCACATGCTGGCCGGGAAACCCGCGCGCCGCGACCCCAGGATGACGCCGTATCAGCGCCGGCGGTTTCGCCTGATGATGCAAGCTGCCGACGGAAACGCCAACCACGCGACCTATCGTGAGATTGCCATCGCCATCTACGGAGAGGCGCGCGTTCGCGCTGAGCCGTGGAAGACATCGGCTTTGCGCGCCTCTGTCATCGCCCTTGTCCGATCTGCCGCCGCGCTGATCGACGGCGGTTATCAGGACCTTTTGCGCCATCGTCGCAAACCCTGACACTGACGTCTGATCGAGGGTGAGGATTCTACCCCTTCGATCTTCCTCATCCCCCATGCCGCCGCGCCTTCGCCACCGTGCGCATGTCATGCCGTTGATCGTCAGCGGCATCCTGCACAACCACGGAGGCCACCCCATGCGACCTGATCTCGCCGCCTTGCCGCCACGCTATCTGCGCACCAAGGAAGCCGCCGATTTCCTCAGTCTGTCCGCGCGCACGCTGGAAAAGCACAGAACCTACGGAACGGGACCTGCCTATCACAAGCTCGGCGGCCGCGTTGTCTATTCGGTCGAGGATCTCGCAGCCTGGGTTGCGCGCGGATCGGTTACCTCCACGTCGGACCCACGCGGACAAGTTCTCCCGGCGAAACCTATGCCGCCGACCGCATTCACCTCGCCCAAGCGCATCACGCGCTGAACACGGCGGTCAGCCCCTGATGGCAGCGCAGCACCCATCCGCCTCGGAACGCGGGCAACTCGATCTGTTTCGGGCGCTTCCCGGGGAATTCGCACCACGAGACGCGCAGGATCTCATGGCCTATCCTTTCTTTTCCCTTTCCAAATCGCACCGTATCCGCCCGATTGACTTTGCCTTGGGCAACGTCTCGATCCGTGTCGAAGCTGTTCCCGATCACGGTATGGCGACGATCTGGGACGCCGATATACTGATCTGGGCGGCCAGCCAGATCGTGGAAGCGCGGGACGCCGGTCTGCGCACGTCGCGCCTGATGGCGGCAACGCCTTATGAAATCCTGACATTCACAGGGCGCGGAACTTCCCTGAGGGACTATCAGCGCCTGAAGGCGGCGCTGGACCGGCTGCAATCGACCACGGTTGCAACCTCGATCCGCCAGCGCGCGAATGGACGGC
This sequence comes from Tepidicaulis sp., assembly GCF_965222285.1. NCBI lineage: Bacteria > Pseudomonadati > Pseudomonadota > Alphaproteobacteria > Hyphomicrobiales > Parvibaculaceae > Tepidicaulis > Tepidicaulis sp. The sequence continues at coordinate 128,039 of NZ_OZ244942.1, forward strand.
GACATCGTTTTTCGTGGATCAACGAATGGCACGAGCGGACCGATGCCAATGGCCGTCCGGACGGCATCGAGATGATCGTGCCCGACTGGTTCTACAGTGCGGTTCTGGATGACGCCCTGATCCTCACCATCGACCGGGCCTATTTCAATCTGACCGGCGGGTTGGATCGCTGGCTCTATCGCCTGGTGCGCAAGCATGGTGGGCGACAGAAAAACGGTTGGCGGTTCGACTTCCGTCACCTGCACCAGAAATCGGGCAGTCTGTCGCCGTTCAAGCGATTCGCCTTCGAGCTGCGCGACATTATCCGCCGCCAGCCACTGCCCGGCTACACCCTGTTCGCCGAGGTCGAAACCGGCGGCCGGATGCTGCTCGCTTTCGAGCCTGTCCCGGCCTGTGGAAAACCTGTGAATAGTCTCGTGCTATCGGGAACCCGGACTATCGTGCCATCAGGAACCGGAGGCTCGTGCTATCGGGAACCCAAACACCTCCTATCCTTCGGTAACAAAAGCGAAAATCGCGCCCTTAACTTAGAGTCTAACACAGAATCTAACTTTGAAGAGCGGCGGCGCGATGTGGAAAAGCTTATCGCGAAGGCTGGTGCGGCCCTCAGATCGGGTGCCCATAAAGGCAAGCTGACACCCCCAAAGCAAGGATCGCCCGCGTCAACAAGCACGCCTGAACTTCCTCTCGGCAAACCGGGAGGACGGCGATGATTGTCGCGCTCCTCAATCAGAAAGGCGGCGTGGGCAAGACGACGCTGGCGCTGCATCTCGCCGGAGCCTGGGCCGCGGAAGGCAAGCGCGTCATCCTGATCGATGCCGACCCGCAAGGCTCCGCACTCGACTGGTCGGAGCGGCGCAGCCATGAAGGGCTGCCAAGGCTGTTCACCGTCATCGGACTTGCCCGCGATACCCTGCACAGGGAGGCGCCGGAGCTGGCGCGTGACGCGGATCATGTCGTCATTGACGGTCCGCCCCGTGTCGCTGGCCTGATGCGCTCAGCGCTGCTTGCAGCCGATCTGGTGCTGATCCCGGTGCAGCCATCCCCCTTTGACGGCTGGGCCACAGCCGAGATGCTGGCGCTTCTGAACGAAGCGCGCATCTATCGACCGGAGCTGTCCGCCCGTTTCCTGCTGAACCGATGCGGTGCGCGCACCGTCATCGCCCGCGAAACGGCCAAGACACTGGCGGACCATGATCCGCCTTTGCTGGCCACGACGGTCGGCCAGCGTGTCGCCTTCGCCGAAGCCGCACAGTCCGGACGGCTGGTCTTGGAGACCGATGGCGGCGAACGGGCCGCACGGGAAGTCACAGCGCTGGTGGCCGAGATTGATGGCCTCGGTATCGGGAGGAGCGCGCCATGACACGTCCGCCTGTCAAATCCGGCTTCGTATCGCGTCCGGGCAATCCCGATAACTGGGTCAGAGCCGCCGATGCGCCGGCAACCGGCAAGACGGAGACGGAGGCATTCACCGCCCGTCTGACCATCGACATCACGCCTGAAATGCGCGGGCGCATCAAGGTTGCCGCTTTCCGGCGCGGCGTCACCGTCGCCGTGATGCTGCGCGAGCTGCTGGGCCGCGAGTTTCCACCCACCGAAGGAGACCGGCCATGACCGGCAAAACCTTGCGCGCTGCGCATGAACGTCCGCTGGCGGGCCGTCCAGCGCCTTTCACCACAATGGTCGAACTGACCTTCCAGAAGAAGAAGGTCGAGCGCTGGATCAGGTTCGGCCACAAGAGCTTTGAGCAGATCATCGACCGCCGCCGCAGTCTCGTCGGCTTCGCACCCGAAAGCATCTTCGCCTTCGTCCGCTGGGCCTCCAACGACTACGGCACCATCGTTTCGCGGCTCGACATCCTGCGCGCTGTCGGGCGTGGCGAGCCGTTCCAGACCGTGCCCTTCGTCCGCCCCGGCGGCGAGATCCTGCTGCGTATTGATGGCTGGCCAAAGGTGCAGCAAGCGCTGGCCGCCATCGACGCCGTGGACGCGCTTGGCGTCGATCCTGCGGATGCTGCGCCGGACCATTGGCGGCACGTCCACAACCGCATGATCGCCGGTCAGGACCCCACCCCCTACACGCCGGAACGCCATGCCGCATGGGTCAGCCGCCGGAGGATCGCACCATGAGCCGCCGTCATATCCTCGCCGTGTCCATGTTGGCCGTCGGTACGCTTGTCGCCACGGCCGTTGCCGATCCGCCAACCAGGCTGATCTGGAATGCGACCGCCAGCGCGCCCATCGGCTTCTACACAGTTGTTCCTGCCGATGTGGTCGAAGTTCCTGAACTCGTCGTCATCGCGCCGCCCGAACCGCTGGAGCGGTTCATGGTCGAGCGCGGCTATATCGGGCGGGACGTGCCGATGCTGAAACGCGTCCTCGGCTTGCCGGGACAGCGCGTCTGCCGCAACGGTGCGGCGATCACCGTCGATAACGTCGAAATGGGCGATGCACTGGAGCGCGACCGGATGGGACGCGATCTGCCGGTCTGGCAGGGCTGCCGCATCATCCGCGACGGCGAACTCTTCCTCATGAATTGGGAAATCCGGGACAGCCTCGACGGCCGTTACTTCGGACCTGTTCCCGCCAGTTCCGTCATCGGCCGGGCGCTTCCGCTCTGGACCGATGAGGAAGGCGATGGCCGCTACGAATGGCGGGCGGTCACGCATTGAACCCACGCCAAACCCACCAACACAGGAGACATACCATGCCACAGATCGGTCAATTTGCGCGTGACGCATCCGGCTTCGCCGGTCAGCTCGTCACGCTCACCATGAAGCGCGATCTCGTCATCGTGCCCGCTGAACATTCCGATGCGGAGAATGCGCCGGACTATCGCGTCCATTACATTGAGCATGACGGTCCCGAGGTCGGTGCTGCATGGAAACGCACCGGCGAAAAGGCTGGCGAATATCTCTCGGTGCTGCTCGACGATCCGGCCTTACCGCACCCGATCCGCGCCAACCTGTTCCGCGACGACGATGCAGGCTCGTCATGGTCGCTGCACTGGAGCCGCCCGCGGCCCCGCGAAGATCGCGACTGAGATCATGCGATCCCGCACCTTTCTTCTCTTCACGGCCCTGCTGTCGGCTGGCAGCGGCTCGATGCCGGCCATGGCGCAGGTCACGCTGCAACCTGCGCCTGTCACCGCGCATCCCCATGCTGCGTTCATTGCCGAGGCGTCACAGCGTTTCGGCATTCCAGAGCACTGGATTCGAGCCGTGCTGCGCGTGGAAAGCGCGGGCGATGTGCGCGCAATTTCATCGGCGGGCGCGATGGGACTGATGCAGGTCATGCCCGATACCTGGGCGGGCCTGCGCCGCCGCCATGGTCTCGGGCGCGACCCTTACGATCCGCGCGATAACATCCTCGCAGGCACGGCGTATCTGCGCGAGATGTGGAACCGCTACGGCAATGTTGCGGCCATGCTTGCCGCCTACAATGCCGGACCCGGTCGCTATGACGAGCATCTGGCGACGGGCCGCGTTTTGCCCGCAGAAACGCGCGCCTATGTCGCCACGCTCGCGCCGCTTCTTGGGCATGCGACTGCGCCCGATGTGCCGACAATCGTGCCGCCACCACCACCGGATTGGCGCGAAGCCCCGCTCTTCGTTGCGCAATCCGGCGGCATTTCAGCGGCGGCCAATCAGCCGTCGGGCGACATCCAGGCAACCGTTTCTCTGCGCGATCCCGCCGTTCAGGAACCGCAGGACAGCGGCATATTCGTGGCCCTTGCGGGCGATGGCGACAAGCCATGAGCATGGCGTTTTCGCGCTCGTTCGGTCCATTTGCGGTGTGCAGTCAGGCTTGGGGGCGCCTGGCAGCATTCCCGGCAGGAAGGGCAAAAAGGGAAGGAAAGGCGGAGGGCAAGATAAAGGAAACCGGCACCCTGTCGGGGCGGTTTCTGGGCAAGCCCTTGTCTGCACACTGTTTTGGGACGCGGGGCACGGCACCATGCTTTTGGGTTTCGCGTGCCGCGATTTGGCGCAAAGCCTTGGCTTCGCTGGGTTTTGACCGGCACTATAGCCGAATATATGTCGTTTGCGTGCCTACACGGCATGGGATGCGCTCATGAGCGCCGACGACGAGAACCGCTTTCGCCCGAAGCCTGGCCGCATCAGGTCGGACGTGCCGAAGGCGGGCAAGGCGAAGAGCTTTCTGACGCAGGCGAAGAAGCTGGCGCGTCAGCATAGCAACAGCCCCGGCAAATCATCTTCATTCGCATCACGGACATCCTCGTCGTCTTCATCTGGTTCTGCCGGAAAGATCGGGAAGGCGTCGCAGGCTGGCAAAGGTCCGGGCGTCAAGCGTGGTCGTGGTGCGGCCTTTGTCCGCGCCCGAACCCTGTCGAGCGGCTGGCGTCACAGTACGGCTGGCGCGCGTCGCGTCGTCGTCAAAACCCGATACGTTCAGAGCGCGGGGAAGAATGGCAAAGGTGCTGCCCATCTGCGCTACATCCAGCGCGACGGAACATCGCGTGATGGCGAGCGTGGTCAGCTTTATTCCGCCACCGACGATCGTGCCGATGGAGATGCCTTCCTTGATCGCGGCAAGGATGATCGCCACCAGTTCCGCTTCATCGTCTCGCCGGAAGATGCCGCCGATCTTTCCGATCTCACCGAGCACACCCGCGATCTGATGAGCCGCATTGAGGGCGACCTTGGCACGAAACTCGATTGGGTCGCGGTCAATCACCACAATACCGGCCATCCCCATGTCCATGTCATCGTTCGGGGCAAGGACGATCTGGGCGAGAACCTGGTCATCAATGGCGATTATCTCGCCAATGGAATTCGTGAGCGGGCGAGCGAACTGACCACGCTGGAACTTGGACCCGCCACCGAGATCGAGCAGAGCCGCAAGCTGTCTGCCGAAATCGATCAGGACCGCTTCACGCGCATCGACCGCGCCATGACCGAGGAAGCCGACGAAAGGTTCCTCGATCTGCGCCACGAACCGGCAGATGCACGCCGCCAGTTCAACCGCACACTTCGCCTGCGCCGTCTCGCCAAGCTGGAAAAGATGGGGCTGGCTACGGAACATGCACCCGGCGTCTGGGAGCTTGGCGCGAAGATGGAACCGGCGCTGCGTGAACTCGGTGAGCGCGGTGACATCATCCGCAACATGCACAAGGCGCTGAAGGCCGATGGGCAGGAACGTGATCCGATGACCTTCCAGCTTCACGATGCCGCACCCGCGGCACCCATCACCGGCCGCGTCGTGGACAAATATCTCACCGACGACATGGGCGAGAACCTGACGCTCGTGGTGGACGGCATCGACGGGCGAACACACCATCTTCCCGGCATTGATCCGGCCCGCGTTGAAGTTGCCCGGATCGGCAGCATCGTGGAAGTCGGTCCCGCCGATACAGCGCAACGTCCCTCTGATCGCACCATCGCTGCGATCTCGGAAAATGGTATCTACCGACCGAGCCGCCACCTCGAACAGGCGAAGTTCGAGGGACGTGTACCGGGCGGTGATTACGAGGGCTATTTGGATGCCCATGTCCGGCGACTGGAGGCGCTGCGCCGCGCCGGCATCGCTGAACGGATTGACGCCGACCAGTGGCGCATCCCCGAAGACTTCGAGAGCCGCGCCACCGCCTATGATGCCGGTTGCAACCGGCAGGCCAGCATCCGCGTCGTCTCGACCTTCGATCTGGAAAAACAGATCGGCGCCGATGGCGCGACCTGGCTGGACCGGCGATTGGTCACACCGGACGCCTCGGACCTTACCCCGGCAGGGTTCGGCCAGCAAGTGCGCGAGGCTATGGACCAGCGGCGTGAACACCATATCGCACAGGGCGCTGCCACGCGACAGCAGAATGGACGCATCCTCTATCGGCGCAACCTGCTCGCCAATCTGCGAGAAAGGGAAGTGGCCCGCGTCGGTGCGGAAATGGCCAGCAGCAAAGGCTTGCCGTTCCGGGCGGCTGCCGATGGCGAAAATATCAGCGGCAAGTTCACCGGGATCGCACATCTATCGAGCGGCAAGTTCGCCATTATCGAAAAGAGCCACGAGTTCACTCTTGTCCCATGGCGGCCAGTGATCGACCGCCAGCTCGGCCGCGAGGTTGCGGGCATCGTGCAGGGTGGATCGGTATCGTGGCAAATGGGGCGAACACGAGGGCTCGGGATTTGAGCCTTTGCCGATCTGGCACCTCGCAAATTGTTCTGTCGACATCGGCATCTGAAAGGGCCTGTCCGATGTGCCGCCGATAGTATCCGGCAACACGGCACCCCTGCTTTTCCTGTTGCCGCTTTCGAAAACGTCTATTCTTTGATCGGCTCCGACTCTCTTGCCGATTGGAGCCTGTATGCGTGGTGGCCGAATACTCTGGGGCCAGATCATTGTCGTATTCACCATTGTCCTGGTGATGGTCTGGACTTCGACACAATGGGTGGCCTTCCGCCTTGGCTTTCAGCCCCAGCTCGGCAATCCGTGGTTCGATGTTGCGGGATGGCCGGTCTATTATCCTCCGGCCTTCTTCTGGTGGTGGTTTTCCTATGACGCCTATGCGCCCGGTATTTTCACCGAAGGCGCGTTCATCGCCACGTCCGGGGCGTTGTTCGCTATCGCCGCCGCTTTTTTCATGTCGATCATCCGGGCGCGCGAGGCGCGCAACGTCGCCACCTACGGTTCTGCGCGATGGGCCGAGGACAAGGAAATCCATGCTGCCGGACTGCTCGGTCCCGATGGCGTGGTCCTTGGCAGGCACAGCAAGGATTATCTGCGTCATGACGGCCCCGAGCATGTTCTGTGCTTTGCACCAACGCGATCCGGCAAAGGCGTGGGCCTCGTCGTACCGACGCTGCTGACCTGGCCGGGAAGTTGCATCGTGCACGACATCAAGGGTGAGAACTGGAATCTGACGGCCGGCTTCCGGTCCCATCACGGCCGCGTCCTGCTGTTCGATCCGACCAATGTGCATTCCGCAGCTTACAACCCGCTGCTGGAAGTCCGTCAGGGGGAGTGGGAAGTCCGCGATGTCCAGAACATCGCGGATATTCTGGTCGATCCCGAGGGCAGTCTCGACAAGCGCAACCATTGGGAAAAGACCAGCCATTCGCTACTGGTCGGCGCCATCCTGCATGTTCTCTATGCCGAGAAGGACAAGACGCTGGCGGGGGTCGCGAGCTTTCTGTCCGATCCGCGCCGTCCGGTCGAGGCGACCTTGCGCGCCATGATGGACACGCCGCATCTGGGCGAAGCCGGTGTGCATCCCGTCATCGCCTCATCGGCACGCGAGCTGTTGAACAAATCCGAGAACGAACGCTCCGGCGTGCTGTCCACGGCGATGTCCTTTCTCGGTCTCTACCGAGATCCGGTCGTGGCCCGCGTGACGGCCCGCTGCGACTGGCGCATTGCCGATCTGGTCGGAGCAAAAGAACCGGTCAGCCTCTACCTCGTCGTACCGCCCTCGGACATCAACCGGACCAAGCCGCTGATCCGTCTGATCCTCAATCAGGTCGGGCGGCGGCTGACCGAGGAACTGGAAACCACCGGAAAACGCCATCGTCTCCTGTTGATGCTGGACGAGTTCCCCGCGCTCGGGCGGCTTGATTTCTTTGAATCGGCGCTCGCCTTCATGGCCGGCTACGGCCTCAAAGCGTTCCTGATCGCGCAGTCGCTCAACCAGATCGAGCGGGCCTATGGACAGAACAACGCCATTCTCGACAACTGCCATGTGCGTGTCGCCTTTGCCGCAAACGATGAACGCACCGCCAAGCGGATCAGTGATGCGCTCGGCACGGCCACGGAAATGCGCGATTCCACCAACTATGCGGGCCATCGCCTCGCGCCCTGGCTCGGGCATCTCATGGTTTCGCGGCAGGAAACAGCGCGGCCGCTCCTGACACCGGGCGAGATCATGCAGCTTCCGCCAACCGACGAGATCGTCATGGTAGCGGGTGTGCCGCCCATCCGCGCCGCCAAGGCGCGCTACTATGCCGATGCGCGGCTTCAGGAACGGGTGCTGCCGCCGCCCGATCTGCACAAGCAGTCGGTGAAGATGGAAACATCGGCACCAGACGACTGGACGAGCCGTGTTGTTGCGGCCGCGGCCGGCCACGGACCAGCGTCGAACAGGTCCGACGACGATCCTGCCAATGCCGGTATCCGTCTTGAGCCGGAGCTTCCCGAGCATGAGGAAATCATCCCGCCACCACCGCCGCCATCGCAGGAGTTCGATTTTCTCGATGATGAGCCCGACGTCGATGCCGCCAAAGCCCGTGCCATGCGTCAGCGGATGCGCATGGTCGCGCGGCAGGCGTCACTCGACCCAAATGACGGCATCGAGCTTTGAGAAGGAAGACAGGCATGACGAGTCGCACCCGCATGAATGTCTACTTCTCCCCGGATCTGCTGAAGCAGGTCGAGGGTCTGGCGCTGCGTCGCAATGTTTCAAAATCCGCAGTGATCGAGGCTGCGGTAGCATCCTTCCTGTCCGGTGACACGACCGAACGGCTGGAAGCCGCAATGTCGCGACGCCTGGATAAGCTTGGCCGCCAGTTCGATATGCTGGACGAAGATGTCGCCATCCTCGGCGAGACGCTTTCGCTGTTCGTACAATTCTGGCTCACCATGACGCCGCCGCTGTCAGATAGCGCGAAACAGTCGGCACGCATCAAGGGCAACGAGCGCTTCGAAGGCTTCATGCAGACGCTGGGCAAGCGCCTGGCTTCCGGCGACAGATTCCTGAAAGAGTTGTCGCGGGATATTGATTCGCTTCACGATCTTTCGTCACAAGGCCAGTCCGAAGCGGATGGAAACCAGCTCTGATCTTTCGATCCATCCTATTTACCGCCCTGCGCCGCCGATGCCTGCACACGCGTAAACATCTGTTGAAACGGCCCTAAATCAGGTTCTTTTAATCGACCCCAATCCGGGGTCCGTCTTTTGCGCGTCCCGCCATGAACGGGGCCGCCATGACCGCATCACATCAGAAACCCGAGACGATTGCGCGTGGTGCGCGGATGCTGCGCACCGCGCTCGGTACATCGATTGCCCGGTTTCTGGAAGATCCAGCTGTGGTCGAGGTGATGCTGAATCCCGATGGCCGCATCTGGGTGGATCGGCTCTCCGAAGGGCTGGCCGATACGGGGGAGAGGCTGTCGGCTGCCGATGGCGAGCGGATCGTCAGGCTGGTCGCCCATCATGTCGGCGCCGAGGTTCATGCCCGCAATCCGCGTGTGTCGGCTGAACTGCCCGAGACCGGAGAGCGCTTCGAAGGGTTGCTGCCGCCTGTCGTCACGGCGCCGACCTTTGCCATCCGCAAGCCTGCCGTCGCGGTGTTCACGCTCGACGACTATGTAAACGCCGGGATCATGACCAGTGCTCAGGCCGAGGTGCTGCGCCTGAACGTCGCCACGCGCGCCAATATCCTTGTCGCGGGCGGCACCTCGACCGGAAAAACCACGCTGACCAACGCGCTGCTGGCAGAAGTCGCCAAGACTTCGGACCGCGTCGTGATCATTGAAGACACGCGCGAACTGCAATGCGCCGCGCCCAATCTGGTCGCGATGCGCACCAAAGATGGCGTGGCGACGCTCTCCGATCTGGTGCGTTCGTCGCTACGCCTGCGCCCGGATCGCATCCCGGTCGGCGAGGTGCGCGGGTCCGAAGCTCTCGACCTCCTTAAAGCCTGGGGCACCGGCCATCCGGGCGGGATCGGCACCATCCATGCCGGTTCCGGCATTGGCGCGCTGCGACGCCTCGAACAGCTCATCCAGGAAGCCGTCATCACCGTCCCGCGCGCCCTGATTGCCGAGACAATCGACCTCGTCGCCGTTCTTGCCGGACGCGGCTCTTCCCGCCGGCTGGTCGAACTCGCCCGCGTCGATGGGCTGGGGCCGGACGGCGATTACGCCATCACGCATCCCATCACTTTGGCAACCACCCCGAAAGGAAACCCTTCATGATCCGCACGATTTCACGCGGCTGCCGCATCATGGCAACCGCCGCTGCCACTGTTTCCATCAGTCTGATGCTGGCGCCTGCCGCACACGCCTCCGGCTCCTCCATGCCCTGGGAGGCCCCGCTTCAGTCGATCCTCCAGTCGATCGAGGGTCCTGTCGCCAAGATCATCGCCGTCATCGTCATCATCGCCACCGGCCTGGCGCTGGCCTTCGGTGATACCTCCGGCGGCTTCCGCCGCCTGATCCAGATCGTCTTCGGCCTGTCCATCGCCTTCGCCGCGTCGAGCTTCTTCCTGTCGTTCTTCTCGTTCGGCGGCGGGGCGCTCATCTGATGGCGGGCGGGTTTGAACAGCTCGATGCGGTGCCGGGCTTCTCCATCCCGGTTCACCGGGCGCTGACCGAGCATATCCTGCTCGGCGGCGCACCGCGTTCGATTGCCATCGTCAACGGCACGCTGGCCGGCGCCGTCGGCCTGGGCCTTCGTCTCTGGCTGGTTGGCATCGCCATCTGGGCGGTCGGTCATTTCCTCGCGGTATGGGCTGCCAAACGCGATCCGCTTTTTGTCGAGGTGGGCCGTAAGCATCTGCGCATACCCGGTCATCTGTCGGTGTGAGGGCGCAGCCATGATGAACCTCACCGAATATCGCCGTACCGCTACCCGCCTCGCGGATTTCCTGCCCTGGGCCGCGCTGGTTGGCTCGGGCGTCGTGCTGAACAAGGACGGCAGTTTCCAGAGGACTGCGAAGTTTCGCGGGCCGGATCTGGATTCGGCTGTTGCCGCCGAACTGGTCGCGGTCGCTGGGCGTATCAACAACGCCGTGCGCCGCCTCGGCTCCGGCTGGTCGATCTTTGTTGAGGCACAACGAAGCGAAGCCGCGACCTATCCCGGCAGCCAATTTCCTGATCCGGCCTCCGCTCTGGTCGATGCCGAGCGCAAAGCTGCCTTCGAGGAAGCGGGCACGCATTTCGTGTCAGGCTACTTCCTGACCTTCCTCTGGCTGCCACCCGCCGAAGATGCGGCTCGCGCCGAGACCTGGCTCTACGAGGGCCGTGAGCAATCCGGCGTCAATCCATGGGAGCTGATGCGCGGCTTCATCGACCGCACCGACCGCGTGCTGGCGCTGCTCGACGGCTTCATGCCCGAATGCCACTGGATCGATGACGCGGGCACGCTGACCTATCTCCATTCCACGATTTCCACGAACCGCCATCGTGTTCGCGTGCCCGAAGTGCCCATGCACCTCGATGCGCTGCTGGCCGATCAGCCGCTGACTGGCGGGTTGGAACCGCGCCTTGGTAACAAGCATCTGCGCGTCCTGACCATTATCGGCTTTCCGACAGCGACCACGCCCGGCCTGCTCGACGAGATGAACCGGCTCGCGTTCCCGTATCGCTGGTCCACCCGCGCCATCCTGATGGACAAGACGGACGCGACGAAACTCCTCACCAAAATCCGCCGTCAATGGTTCGCCAAGAGAAAATCCATCGCCGCGATCCTCAAGGAGGTGATGACCAACGAGCAATCGGCGCTGGTGGACACCGATGCGTCCAACAAGGCGCTCGATGCCGACATGGCCTTGCAGGAACTGGGCGCTGACGTCGCCGGCATGGCCTATGTCACAGCAACCGTCACCGTCTGGGACGCCGACCCCCGTATCGCCGACGAGAAGCTGCGTCTGGTCGAGAAGATCATTCAGGGCCGAGACTTCACGGCCATGCCGGAAACTGTCAATGCCGTCGATGCCTGGCTAGGCTCGATCCCCGGACATGCCTACGCCAATGTCCGGCAGCCGCCGATCTCGACGCTCAACCTCGCCCACATGATCCCTCTATCGGCCGTGTGGGCGGGGCCGGAACGGAACGAACATCTCGGAGCGCCCCCCTTGCTGTACGGCAAGACCGAAGGTTCGACTCCGTTCCGGCTTTCCCTTCATGTCGGCGACGTGGGCCATACCCTCGTCGTCGGCCCGACCGGCGCGGGCAAGTCCGTGCTGCTGGCGCTGATGGCGCTGCAATTTCGCCGCTATGATCGCAGCCAGATTTTCGCTTTCGATTTCGGGGGATCGATCCGGGCATCCGCGCTCGCCATGGGTGGCGACTGGCATGATCTCGGCGGTGGATTGACCGAGGGATCGGAGGTTTCCGTTTCCCTGCAACCGCTGGCGCGGATCGATGATGCCTATGAACGGTCATGGGCCGCTGACTGGATCGCCGCGATCCTGATGCGTGAAGGCATGATCATCACGCCGGAGGTGAAGGAGCACATCTGGACGGCGCTGACATCGCTGGCATCCGCCCCGGCGGGGGAACGGACCATCACCGGCCTTGCCGTGCTGCTGCAATCCAACGATCTGAAACAGGCGTTGCGCCCTTACTGCATTGGCGGCGCCTATGGCCGGTTGCTCGACGCCGAGGCCGAACATCTCGGATCAGCCGATGTACAGGCCTTTGAGATCGAGGGGCTGGTCGGCACTGGGGCTGCGCCTGCCGTCCTGTCCTATCTGTTTCATCGGATCGGCGACCGGCTCGACGGTCGGCCAACCCTGCTCATCATCGACGAAGGCTGGCTGGCGCTCGATGACGAGGGGTTCGTCAACCAGCTGCGCGAATGGCTGAAGACACTCAGGAAGAAGAACGCTTCCGTCATCTTCGCCACGCAATCGCTCTCGGACATTGACGGCAGCAATATCGCGCCCGCCATCATCGAAAGCTGCCCGACGCGGCTGCTTCTCCCGAATGAACGCGCCATCGAGCCGCAGATCACGGCAATCTACCGCCGCTTCGGCCTCAATGACCGGCAAATCGAGATCCTCGCGCGGGCCACGCCAAAGCGGGACTATTACTGCCAATCGCGGCGCGGCAATCGCCTGTTCGAGCTTGGCCTCAGCGAAGTCGGCCTCGCGCTCTGCGCCGCATCATCCAAATCCGATCAGACCCGTATCGCCGAACTCGTCGCCGAGCATGGGCAGGACGGTTTTCTCGCGGCCTGGCTGCGCCATCGCGGCGTCGAATGGGCCGTCGATCTGATCCCGAACCTCACCAATCTTGTCGAACGGACAGAGCCCGCTCGGCCGGTCGCGCCAGACCAAATCCATCCAGATGACAGCCAAGAAAAGGAGACCCTGCCATGATCCGTATCCCCGTTTCCCGATATGTCAGTGCATCCGTGCTGGCGCTGACGCTCGCCATGCCTGTTGCACTGTCGCCCATGCTGGCAAGCCCCGCTCACGCTTTTGGCTTCGGCCGCATCGTCTATGATCCGACCAACTATGCGCAGAACCTTCTGACTGCCGCACGTACGCTGGAGCAGATCAACCACCAGATCACCTCGCTTCAGAATGAAGCGCAGATGCTCATCAATCAGGCGAAGAATCTCGCCAGTCTGCCATATTCCTCGCTCCAGACTTTGCAGCAGAATGTCCAGCGCACGCAGCAGCTTCTGGCCCAGGCGCAGAACATTGCCTTCGACGTGCAGAACGTCGATCAAATGTTCCAACAGAAATACGGAAAGGTTTCGCTGTCCGCGACCGACGCCCAGCTCGTCGCCGATGCGCGGTCCCGCTGGCAGAATACGGTCGGCGGTTTGCAGGACGCCATGCGCGTGCAGGCTGGTGTCGTCGGAAATATCGACACCAACCGCGCTGAAATGTCCGCCCTTGTCGGGCAGAGCCAGAACGCCACCGGCGCGTTACAGGCGACACAGGCGGGCAATCAGCTTCTCGCGCTCCAGTCGCAGCAGCTTTCCGACCTGATCGCGCTGATGTCCGCCAATGGTCGCTCCGAAGCCCTGATCGAAGCCGAGCGTGCCACCGCCGCCGAACAAGGCCGCATCCAGCGCGAGCGCTTTCTGACGCCGGGATCGGGCTATCAGCCCGGCAATGCCCAGATGTTCGGCAACGGCAACAACTGACCGGACAGGAGGGGCGCGACATGGACGGCAAGATGCTGGCCCGGCTGGGCGCGATCATATTCGTGGCCATCGCCATCACCGCGACGGTGATCGAAATGACACGCGAGGACGAACCAGCACAGCCCCGCGCGGCGCCGGCGCTTCAGGCGCCTGCCGATCCGCTGCGCCAGAGCCTGCGCCACTGCCAGCAGTTAGGCGAGGCCGCCGTGAACGATCCCGGCTGCCTCGCCACCTGGGCCGAGAACCGCGACCGGTTCCTCGGCCGGACGCCGGTGCCCGCCGCCCCGCATCAGAACGGGGGACAGTGAACCATGGGCGGCACCGGCGTCATCGACAACTTTCTGGGTGTTTTCACCAGTTACATCGACAGCGGCTTCGGCCTGCTTGGCGGCGAGGTCGCCTTCATCGCCACCACCCTGATCGTCATCGACGTGACGCTCGCGGCACTGTTCTGGTCCTGGGGTGCGGATGACGACATCATCGCCCGGCTGGTCAAGAAGACGCTCTTCGTCGGGGTCTTCGCATACCTGATCGGCAACTGGAACAATCTCGCCCAGATCATCTTCGACAGCTTCGCCGGTCTTGGCCTGAAAGGTTCGGGCACTAGCTTTTCCGCCGCCGATCTGCTGCGGCCCGGCAAGGTGGCGCAGACTGGCCTCGATGCCGGTCGCCCGCTGCTCGAATCCATCTCGGACATGATGGGTTATTGGTCGTTTTTCGAGAACTTCATCCAGATCGCTTGCCTGATGTTCGCCTGGGCGCTGGTACTGCTGGCCTTCTTCATTCTCGCCGTGCAGCTCTTCGTCACGCTGATCGAGTTCAAGCTGACCACGCTGGCGGGCTTTGTCCTTATTCCCTTCGGCCTCTTCGGCAAGACCGCCTTCATGGCCGAGCGCGTTCTTGGCAATGTCGTCTCCTCCGGCATCAAGGTGCTGGTGCTCGCCGTCATCATCGGCATCGGCTCGACATTGTTCTCGCAGTTTACGGCCGGTTTCGGCGGCGTGACGCCGACCATCGACGACGCCATGGCGATCGTGCTGGCCGCACTTTCCCTTCTCGGCCTCGGCATCTTCGGTCCCGGCATCGCTTCCGGTCTGGTTTCTGGCGGCCCGCAGCTTGGCGCAGGTGCAGCAGTTGGAACCGGTCTCGCCGCTGGCGGCATGATGCTTGCTGGCGGCGCTGCCGCAGGCATGGCCGCGAAGGGAGGGGCAGCGGCGCTGTCGGGTGGAGCTGCTGCCGTCCGTGGCGGTGCTGCTGCCGCAGGTGCGGCGAGCGCCGCCTATAGTGTCGGATCGCTCGGCCAGTCAGGGGCTGCCGGTGTTGCCTCCGGCCTCGGCGGTGTTGCCCGCGCGGCAGGCTCAGCCGCAGCATCGCCCCTGAAGCGGACGGCATCGAAAGCAGCGGAAAGCGCCAAATCCAGCTTCTCCGATGGCGCGCGCGCCGGGCTCGGCGTCACCGGTGGATCGTCCTCGCAGGGAGCCATTGGTGGTGCGAGCGTGGCCGGTGCCGCACCCGCCTCCGCACCGGCGGGCGGACCGCCTGCATGGGCGCAGCAGATGCACCGCCGCCAGGCGCTCAATCACGGCACGACCATGGCCGCCCATGCCGTCCGCTCCGGTGACAGCCACGGCGGCGGCTCTTCCGTCAACATTTCCGAAAGTGACCGCTCATGAACATCTTCAGACGTCCAGCGACCCATTACGGCAAATCGCCCGAACCCGAGACGCCTTACCAGAAAGCCGCGCAAGTCTGGGACGAGCGTATTGGCACGGCTCGCGCGCAGGCCAAGAACTGGCGCTATATGGCCTTCGGCTCACTGATCCTCTCGGCGGGCTTCGCTGCCGCGCTCGTTCTGCAATCGGCGCGAGGGACCGTCGTGCCCTGGGTGGTGCAGGTCGATAATCTCGGCCAGGCCCAGACCGTCGCCTCAGCCACGGCCGATTACCGTCCGACCGATCCGCAGATCGCCTTCCATCTCGGCCGCTTCATCGAGCAGACGCGCTCGATCCCGGCGGACGCCATCATCGTGCGCCAGAACTGGCTGCGCGCCTATGAGTTCACCACAGATAGGGGAGCGGCCGCGCTCAACGACTATGCCCGCGCCAACGATCCGTTCACCCGTGTCGGCCGCCAGCAGATCGCAGTCGAGGTTTCCAGCGTCATCCGCGCCTCGAACGACAGCTTCCGAGTCGCCTGGACCGAGCGCCACTACGAGAACGGGCAGCTTTCCACGACCGAGCGCTGGACCGCGATCCTGACCATCGTGATCCAGACTCCGCGCGATGCCGAGCGTCTGCGCGCCAATCCGCTCGGCATCTACGTCAATGCAATTTCATGGTCGCGGGAGATGAGCCAATGACCATCGCGTCTTCCCGCAATTCCGCCCTGCCGGTTTTCCGAAAACCCGCCTTCGCGGCTTTGTTGCTTTCGGCCACCATGCTGGCAGGCTGCGCCACCAACAAGACGCCGCAGTTCAGCTATGATGCCGATGTGCCGGCGTTGCCCGTCGTGCCGACCGCTGTCACCGATGACCGGCCTCGGCCGCTTCACACGCCGCCGGCCTGGACGGTCGCACGCGGCGGTACTGCTGCCGGAACACCGGCAGGCCGCGTCGAGAACGCCAATGCCGCCGCCCGCGTCGAGCCGCGCCGCGAGGGTTACTATAACGCCATCCAGATCTATCCCTGGTCGGAAGGCGCGCTCTATCAGGTCTATGCAGCACCAGGACAGATCACCAATATCGCGCTGGAGCCGGGCGAAAGCCTAACCGGCGCGGGACCGATCGCGGCGGGAGACACCGCCCGCTGGATCATTGGCGATACCGAGAGCGGGAGCGGTACGTCGCGCCGGGTCCATATTCTCGTCAAACCATCCCGATCCGACATCTCAACCAATCTCGTGGTGACGACCGATCGGCGCACCTACATGATCGAGCTGCGCGCCCGTGAGGCGCTCTACATGCCATCCGTATCCTGGTCTTATCCGGCGCTGCCTGCCGGTCAGCGCCAGACCGTTCCGGCAGCACCCATGATCCCGGTCGAGGCGGCACGCAACTATCGTTACGGCCTGACCCGAGATACTCCGCCATGGCGGCCGATTTCCGTCTTCGATGATGGCCGCCGTGTCTATGTCGTTTTCCCGCGCGGCATCGTGCAGGGAGAGATGCCACCGATTTTCGTCATCGGTTCCGAGGGCGAGACCCAGATCGTCAATTCCCGTGTTCACCAGAACATCTTGATCGTCGATCGGCTGTTCGGAGCGGCTGAGCTGCGTCTTGGTAGCGGCAAGCAGCAGCAGACGGTCAGGATCGTTCGCATCGAGCAAAGGCAAGCTGCCCAGCCCGCTAAAGCCGGAGAGCAACCGTCATGAGTGAAGAGGCTACCACCAACCCAACGCCGATGCGTCTGCGTGCCGAGCCGCCGCGCGTCACGCGCCTGTCGCGCAAGATGCTGGCCGGTGCCGGAGCTGTTGCGCTCCTCGGCATCGGCGGGGCGCTGATCTATGCGCTCCAGACGCGCGACATGAGCGGAAACGGTGAAGAACTCTATTCGACCGAGAACCGCGCCACGGCAGATGGACTGGCGGGGCTGCCGAAGGATTATACCGGGCCGGTCTTGGGGCCGGCATTGCCGGGCGATCTCGGTGGCCCGATCCTCGACGCCCAGAACAGGGGGCAACCCGTTACGCCGCCCACTATGGCAACACCAACCCGTGATCCTGCCGAGGAGCGACGTCTTGCCGAGGAAGAAGCCGCACGTCTTAGCACCGTGTTCTTCCAGTCGGGGCAGAGATCAGCGACGACGCCTGGCTCCAATATGCCGGGCCTTGCTGGCCTTGACCTTGGTGGCCAGCCCGCAACACAGGACCGCCACACGGCATTTCTGAATGGGCCGGTGGAACGGCAGACCGTTGCCATGGATCGGATCATGGCGCCAGCCTCGCCCTACATCCTTCAGGCAGGGGCCGTAATCCCGGCGGCGATGATTACCGGCATCCGCTCGGACCTTCCCGGCCAGATCACCGCGCAGGTCACGGAAAATGTCTATGACAGCCCGACCGGCAGCCTGCTCCTGATCCCGCAGGGAACGCGCATCATCGGTCAGTATGACGCCGGGGTGCAATTCGGTCAGCGCCGCGTGCTGCTGGTCTGGAACCGCCTGATCCTGCCCAATGGCCGCTCCATCGTGCTGGAGCGCCAGCCCGGTGCGGACGCTTCCGGCTATGCCGGGCTGGAAGATGGCGTTGATTACCACTGGTGGGATCTGATGAAGGCGGCGGGGCTGTCCACGCTGCTCGGCATCGGCACGGAACTGGCGACCGACGACGAGGATCGTCTGATTCGCGCTATCCGCGACGGAGCGCAGGATACCATCAATCAGGCCGGGCAACAGATCGTCCAGCGCCAGTTGCAGGTCTCGCCGACCCTGACGATCCGGCCGGGCTACCCGGTCAGGGTCATCGTTATCCGCGATCTCGTACTCGAACCTTACAGGAACTGACCATGACGAAGCTGAAACTCGGCCCCCTCATCGAAGACAAGCCCGTGAAGGTGACCGTGGAACTGCCGGGGCCGCTGCATCGCGATCTTGTCGCCTATGCCGAAGTGCTGGCTCGCGAAACCGGCCAGCCAGCTGCCGATCCTGTCAGGCTGATTGTGCCGATGTTGGAACGGTTCATCGCCACGGATCGGGGTTTTGCCAGTGCCCGAAGATCGCGCTCATGAGGTGCTGCGCGATTCATGGCGCGTCGCGGCGATGATTTCCATGAGCGTGTCGACGGCCTCGCGCGCCGCGTTCCATTTAACGGACTGGTCCATTTCCCGGTTCTGAAGGGTGAGGCTCACCGCGCCATGTACCGTTGACCAGAACATGAAGCTGTAGCGGCTAAGATCCATGCCGGGCAAAAAACCTTGGTCCTGAGAGCAGCGAAGTCCCGTCAGCAATAGATTTAGTATCTGTCTTCCAGCTGCGCCCGACCATGGATCATCGCTGCCTCCGAGTCGTGGCGGCGGTGTGAACATCAGCCGGTACAGCGTGGGGCTTTCCAGTGCAAAGCGGACATAGGCATAGCTGCCATCACGCAAATAGCCGAATGGATTGCCGCGCATCTGTTCGAAGACGGCCAGCTTTTCTCTGTAGAGCCGGTTGAACCCTTCTTCCCGAACGGCGCGCAGCAAGGCGCTCTTGTTGCGGAAATGGCCGTAAAGCGCTGGTGCTGTGCAACCGATGGCATGCGCGACCGCAGTCAGCGGTACGTCGAGGTCGCCACGCTCTGACAGCAGCCGGATCGTTTCGTCGATCGCACGACGAGCAATATCAAGTTCTTGCTCTTTCCGGGGACGGGCCATTCCGATGCCTGTTGCAACTTGTCGTAAAAACTAAACGACATTTACTTTTTTCGTTGACGGCTTGGATGTCAAGAAGCAGCATTCTGTAACTAAACGTCGTTTAGTTTGAGGATGTGCGGAGAGCCGATGAACGCACACAGATCGATTTTCGCGCTGATGATGGCGGGGTGCCCGTCAGAAACCGAACGCTGTTTCGGATGATGCACCATGGCTGTGATCGGAAACAATCAGACCTCGCCTGATGATAGCCTCACAAAGGTCGTTGAGGGGAAACCCGGCACATCTGCGGTCCGGCTGAACCAGTTGCGATATTTTGTTGCCGCCGTTGATTATGGGAGTTTTCGCAAGGCTGCTGCCGCGCTTTCTGTGCAGGAATCCTCCATCAGCCGACGAATCCGTGATCTCGAAGATGAACTCGGGGCGTCGCTTTTCATGCGTCATGCTGGTGGGGTGCGGCTGACCGTTGCCGGGCGGGAATTCCTGCGCAACGCCCGCCATGCGCTTCGTCAGATCGACATCGGGGTGACCAAGGTGGCAGCGGTTGGCCGGGCGGAACAAGGCCTTATCAAGGTCGGGATATTTTCATCTCTCGCGTCAGGATTTCTGTTCGATCTGCTGCGTGATTTTGGGGAGCGTCACCCGAAGGTGCATGTAGACATCATTGATGGCAATCCACCTGAACACGTCGCTGCAGTGCGCAAACTTTGCCTGGATGTCGCGTTCATCACCGGAACGGCGGCCTGGGATGACTGTGAGGCCGAGCATATGTGGTGCGAAAAGGTTTTCGTGGTGCTGCCCGATGATCACCCGTTGGCGAACAAACCCGAACTTGGATGGGCCGATTTGGCATCCGAGCAGTTCATCGTGAGCGATGTTGCGCCGGGACAGGAGATCCATGACTATTTGGTGGCCCATCTTGCCGGCCTCGGACGCGGTCTCGACATTCAATCGCAGCAGGTCGGCCGCGACAATATTCTATCGCTTGTCGCTCTCGGTCGAGGCCTCACTCTGACGAGCGAAGCGACGACCGTCGCGCAGTTTCCGGGGGTCACCTATCGGGAACTTGCGGGTGAGATCCTGCCGTTCAGCATGGTCTGGTCTGCCCAAAACGATAATCCGGCATGTCGACGGTTGATGAGCTTGGCTCGCTCGATGACAGGTTTTTCCGGGAGGAAATAGGGTTTAAGGGCCTGTTCGGTCGGAGGCGCCGGGCCGCTGCTCACCTCAACCCTGGCAGACCTCGATGGCGCTTTTCCCGCCCCCCTGTTTGTGCACGGCGATTCGGGTGGGGATGCGCTCCTTCATGGCCTCGACATGGCTAATGACACCGACCTGACGGCCCTGGGATTGCAGGCTTTCCAGTGCATCAATAGCCAGGTCCAGGCTGCCTGCGTCGAGTGATCCGAACCCCTCGTCGATGAATAATGTCGCCGCGAGACCACCTTTGCCGCCCATTCGCGAAAGGGCGAGCGCAAGGGCGAGCGACACCAGGAAGCGCTCGCCGCCTGAAAGGCTACGCGTGGCACGGGCCTCGCCGCCCATGTCGCAATCTTCGACCTGCAGTGCGAGATCAGCCGCGCGGCGCAGACGGTAACGCGGATTGAGGTCCGACAGATGGTGGTTGGCGTGATCGACCAACACGTCCAGCGTGATGGATTGCGCGACCCTGGCAAATTTGTCCCCACTGCGAGAGCCCGCTGCGTGGTTTACAGCCTCCCAGATATCCAGTTCGGAGCGAGCTTGGGCAATTTCCACCTCCAGCCCGGCAAGCGCGGTCCGCGCTGCAATATCGCGTTGGAGTTCCCCGTCGATTGCCCCGATCCTTTCAGCGCGCGTCTGGTTGGCGGCATCCAGCACCGAAAGTGCCTCTGCCAGAGCCTCGGGTGGATCTTCGGGCAGGCCAGCAGCTTCAGCGTCGGTGTGATCTTTGCGCCGAGAGTCCAAAGTGGCGCGAGCCGAAGTGACGGAATCGTCGAGTGCACGAAGCCGTTGACGCAAGTTGGCGACGTCCGTTGCCGGGAGACCAAAAAGAGTGTCCAGATCAGCCGGGGCCAGATCCGTGCTGGCCAATGCCTCGGCAAGCGCCGACTGTGCGATTTCCTGCGCCTGATTTGCGCCCGTCATTTCAGTAGCAGCGGCCTCGGCCTTGGCGCGAGCAGCGGCCCAGGCAGCCGTAGCTTCCGCCAGAGCATTTCGGGCCGCATCCAGTGCGGCAGCAGCGCCTTTGCGTGCTTCGTTGTGACGGGTACGATGCGTGGCAGTAACTTCGCCGCCTAAAAGAGGTGCACGTTCGTCCTGGAGGGTCTGCAGCGTATTCAATCGAGCCGTGACAGCTTCATTCGCTTCGCCAAACTGTTTTGCGGCGTTTTCAGACCGGCTTTCCGCCTTTGCAAGCTGGGGCGCCAACGCGACAAGTGTGGCCGAGTTGCTATCACGAACCTTGCGTAGCTGGGTGACTTCCGCGACCCGGCTTTCCAACCGACCCGACAGACCGGGAATGGCCAGGTTTTCTCCTACCTGCTCCAGAATCGGAGAAATCGCGGTAGCATGACGAAGACTCTCCGCTTCAGCGGTTTCGGCTGCACGCAGGTCCAGCATTTGAAGGCTGGTGGCATTGGCAAGCTCGCCGTTCCAAGTTTCGCGCGCGGAGGTATGACCGGCAATGATCTTGCGCAAACCTTCGCGCTGGCTGGTCGTGCTGGCCAGTGAGTTCCGCAGTCTGGAAAGTTCCACTTGAGCTGCAGCTTCGGCTTGCCGAGCGGTTTCTGTCGTATCCAGCAAAGTGGCGAGATATGCGCGATCTTCGCCGGGTTCCTTGGGCAGAGCGGGGCAATTTGGTACGGCCAAGGCCCGGTTGTATGCATCCTGCCAATGAGCCCATGTGGTGGCTATCATCGCTTCGGCTGTCTGCGCATTCTTTCCGGCTTGTTCCAACTCTCCCTGTGCACGATCCTGAGCGCGCAGTGCCGCGGCCTGTTCATTGCGAGCATTCTCGACGGCTGCGCGTGCCGCAGCCAGGTCGGCGCGTAGCCCTGCGGCCAGCTCGGCCAGTGCGTTATCGGCATGCGTTTGATGTTCGGGGGATCCGCAAACCGGGCATGGCTCTCCCGGCTCGAGCCGCAAGCGCAGTTCTCGCGCGGCATCTGACGCCGCCATGTCAGCGCGTTCGGTGGGGGCGATTAGGGCCGTGACCTGCGCGTTCGCAGTTGTCATGGCCTCGGCAGCAGCGCCTGCTTGGGCTTTGGCAGTGGCTAGGGCCTCTTTTGCAGCTTCGGCGGTTTTTTCTGCCGCCGCAAAATCTGATCGAGCAGAACCGTGCTCCTGCTCGGCGCGGCGCATATCTGCAAGGGCAGTGGCAAACGTCTGAAGTTCACTTCCTCTTTCCGGCGGATGAGTAGTCTCGAGTGTGCGGAGGCGGTCTGCCAGATTGGCGGCTTCGTTGGTCAGCCTGACTTCATCTGTCGCGTCGGTTTCGGTCCGGTTGGCGAGTTCGGCCAATGCGACGGTCAATCGCTCGATCTCAGCCCGATGAGTTCCGCTGTCGCTCCTTGCCCGTGTCAGGGCGGACTGCGCTTCGTCATGCGCCACAATATGCTGGCGGATTTGCAACCAGTTATCGGCCAATGCACAATCAGAGGAACGTTCGGCGAGTTCCGCTTCAGTCGCCTGCAAAGTTTCGCGGGCTTTGGAATCATCTTGCTGCAAGGCCTGAAATGCAATCCGGGCCTGCTCGGCTTCTTGTTCCAATGCCTCAGCTTGCGAGCGGGAAGTTTCCAGCTCAGTCGTGGCGGACGTGATACGGCTGTCGAGCGCGGCGGCCTGATCCCAGAGCGGGCCAAATATCTTGAACTCATTCTCGCGGGATGTGTGTTCGGCCTCCGCCTGCCGGGTCACTTCCTGAAGCGCATTGGCTTTCGCGGCAGTGTCGTTGGAAAATTCGGTGGTTGCCGCTACCGAGCTGGTAGCATTGCCTACTCGATCCTTGGCATCTCGCAGGGTTTGCCATTGAGCGCGCAGTGGGATTGCCTGGTCAATACGGGCAAGTTGTGCGCGATCAACACTGGCATCGCCCTGACTTGTCAAAGCCTGTTCGAGCGCGGCCTCAGCGAGTCCGACTTGCCGGGACGTTTCAGCATATCGGGTATGGCGTGCCAAGGCATCCTTGAGGGTCTTGGCCTCTGCGCCTGCTGCCTGATTGGCTTCGGTTATGACAAGCCGTTCGGCCTCCAGTGCCGCACGGTCCTCATCCGTCAATATCTGATGGCCCTCGCGCCGCTGGACCAGCGCCCCATGCGTCTGACGGGCGGCCTCGGTCCGTTCATAGATTCGCGATGATACCGCTCGGTACAGCCCAGTGCCCGTCACTTTCTCCAACAGGCCCGCGCGATCATTGGTGTCGGCGCGAAGAAAGGCATCGAAGTCGCCTTGAGCGAGCAAGACAGTGCGGCGAAACTCGTCGTAGGAAAAGCCGGTCAGCGCGGTGATTTGGTCGCTGACGATTGTGATCTGGCTGGCTAGTACCTGCCCGTCAGAGACCCGGGCCAGTGAGCGCGAGACGTTCTGTAATTGCCCGTCGACCTTATCGCGGGCGCGGCGCGCCTGCCAGCGCGCGACATAATCCTGTCCGTCGCGAGCGGTGAAACGAACCTCGGCCCAACCCTGGGCGGCGCCCCGACGCAAGATGGCACGGGAATCGCGCGCCTTGATCGCCTTTCCGGACGGATCGGGGACTTCGTCGCCCGCGGATCCTGCCAGGCGCGGGGCATCGCCATAAAGCGCCAGGCACATGGCGTCTAGGATTGAGGATTTGCCCGCCCCTGTCTCACCGGTGATGACGAAGAGACCAGCGCCCGCCAATGGTGCTGCGGTGAAGTCGATAGCGAATGGCTGGGCAAGGCTTGCGATGTTCTGGCCCGAAATGGAGAGGATGCGCATGGGATCAGAACTCAGCTTCAGATTTCGGACAAGGCATCGCGGAAGGCGGCAAGATGCGCCGTGTCCGGATTGACACCGTGGGATTGGTTGAATGCCATCAAGAATAAATCCTCCGGCGAGGTGTCTGCCAGGTGCGGCGGCGGTGTTTCGGGCGTGCCTTCGGCCTCAGACCGCGCAATCGTCAGGCCAGCAAGCCGAACGGGAAGTGCCTCAATCAGCGCTTCGGCCTCGGCTGCGATCTGAGTTACCGGCCTGTCTGCAATGAGGGACAGATAGATAAACGGTTGCGCGTCGCGCGGCGTCTCGGATTGCAGGTCTAAAGCATTCAGGGCTGAGGCAACTTCCGCCAGCGGCGCGACGCCCGTGGCTGGCAGGCGGTGCATTGGGACGGGCCGAGGCAGAGGGATGTGTCGGGGCGCGAACCCATCGTCGAGATCGAGCAGCGTGACACCATGATCATAGCCGATTTCGGCGGCGGACATTGGGAAGGGTGAACCGGAATAACGCACCCTGCCGCCGTCAAGCGATTGCGGCCGGTGTAAATGGCCAAGGGCAACATACGACAGGGCTGGCGGGAAGATGTCAGGCGGCACCGCATGCTCGCCGCCGATGAGAATGCGTCGTTCCGCCCCTTCGGATTCTAGGCCACCCGAACAGGTAAGATGCCCCATGGCAATGATTGGTAGTCCGCCCGCTTGCGTCTCTGCGGCATCCGACATCGCCAGATGTAATGCGCGAACCGCGGCGGTAACGGCGGACTCGGCGCCACCGGTCGCCCCGAGTTGCAGCCCCGGCAGGTCAGCCTGTCTGAGGAAGGGCACAGCCAACACGTGCGCGCGGACCGTTCCGGTGTTGTCACACAAGGGAATAAGATGGCGCTGCAAATCTACATCCGCAGCATCGCGTCGCAACGTGCCGAGCACATGTACGCCAAGCTCGTTCAGGACGGCCTCGGGCGCCTCAAGCCGCTGCGCCGGATCATGGTTGCCTGCCGTTATCACGATTTGCAGCCGGGGATTTACACGCAAAAACCCGGCGATCGCGGCATAAAGCATACGCTGCGCTTCACCTGACGGATTGATGCCATCGAACACATCGCCGGCAATCAGGAGCGCGTCGACGCCCTCTGTGACAATCACATCGCGCAGAGCGTCACAGAAGACCTGATGTTCATACTCGCGCGACCAGCCATTCAGGGTTTGACCGATGTGCCAGTCAGCAGTGTGCAGAATTCGCATCAGGTCTCCCCCAGGCTTGACAGTTGGATGCATGTCAGAATAAAAAATATACGGGCATCGCAAGATTGTCCATATATTTTATATCCTTGTGAGCGCGACGGGACGAACAATGTTGAAATGGGGTGTCGAGAGGCGGCTGGAGTTCATCGAATTCCGCCTGTTCTGGGAGGGGGGTGTCAATCGCTCTGACCTGATCGATACGTTTGGCGTTTCGGTTCCGCAGGCATCAAAGGATTTGACCCATTATCAGGAACGGGCCCCGCTGAACGCGGTCTATGACAAAAGCGCTCGCCGCTACGTAGCCGGGCCGGAATTTCGGCCGGTGTTCCTTGATCCGGATCCGGATGCCTATCTCATGCGGCTGCGCTCGATGGCGGAAGGTTTCGCCGAGCCAGGCTCGAACTGGCTTTCCACCCCGCCTGATATGGATATCGCACTTTCTTTGCGCCGTAAGATCGATACCGAAGTTCTGCGTTCAGTTCTGTCGGCAGTGCGAGATGAAAGGTCGCTCAAGCTTTACTATCAATCCATGAACCGCGATCGACCCGATCCGGCATGGCGGCGGATCACCCCCCATGCCTTTGGCTTTGATGGTCTGCGCTGGCATGTTCGGGCCTGGTGCCATGAAACGGCTCGGTTTAAGGATTTCCTGCTTTCGCGCGTCCTTGGACACGGCGAGTTCGGTGAGCCGGGTGCCGGTGCGGCTCAGGACAGGCTGTGGCAAGAATCATTCGACATCGTCATTGTGCCGCATCCCGAACTGTCGGCCGGTCAGCAGGCGGTGGTCGCGAAGGACTACAACATGGTGGATGGGCGCGCTGTGCTGACAGTTCGCTATGCCATGTTGTTCTATGTGCTCAAGCGGCTGGGGCTCCTTGAAGGGGCAAGGCTGCGAGACCCCCGGACCCAGCATATCGTTGCAGCAGACGAACAGGAGGTTGCCGCCGCCCTTGAGCGTGCGCAGCATGAGTTCGATGACGCTGACAGGGCAAGCGGGGTCGCGCCCCGATGATGTCTGCCGTACCGAAATACCGGATGTCCTTTGGTGTGGGCGGGCTCATGCTCAATGAGAGCCTCGCGATTGCGCAAGACTATCGGCCCGGTGAGAGCTGGGTGTCTGCTCGTGAGCGCTTGCTGGCCCAGGGCGCGTCATCCTTGCCCAAACTGGCCTCGCAAACCCGGACGCTTCGTGAAGTGTACGACCGGATAGGTCATCTCTCGGATGCCGAACGCGATTACCTGTCGGCAGAGGCTGACCGCGCTGAACAGCAGGCAATGGTGTGGCTGGCGGTCTGCCGGACCTATCGCTTTGTATACGAATTCGCAGTCGAGGTGATCAGCGAACGCTACCAATCATGGCGGCTTGACCTGGGTCATGAGGTTTTTGACCGCTTTCTCGCGGAGAAGGCCGAGAGTGATCCTGGCATCGCTGAGCTTTCAGCTTCAACCTGTGCGAAATTGCGTCAGGTCCTGTTTCGGATATTGCGTGAAGCTGGCTTGAGAAGTGTCGAGGGCAGAATTCAGCCGATCTGGTTGTCGGGGCGCATGAAGCGGCTGATTGAGGAGAGTAATCCGGCGGACTTGCGGGTCTTTCCCGGAAATGGGGGGTAATTGTGGGCACGAAAACTGATCGGCGCGCCCGCGCCGAGCACTTATTCAGGGTAATTTCCAGTGATCGGTTCTTGCAAAAGCAAGGGCTGGGAAACGAGGTTCCCTTTTTCATCTGCGCTTTTGATGCCGAAGACGGATTGAGCCTGGGCGAGGATCGCGAGGATCTGATCGCCCGGCTGGGCCACGCTGGTGTGCGCGTCCTCGATATCGATCTCTATGACCTTTCGCTCAGGATCCTCGAGGACCGGGGAATCTTCGAGCAGATCCTTGAGATTGAAGCCGAAACGGAAAAGGCGGAGCTCAAGGAGCTGTTGCAGGGCGTTCTGGACCCGCAGGCGCACCTCATTCCAGAGATTGCGCAGCGCATCGACGACGTCCCGCACGATGTGATCTTCCTGTCAGGCGTAGGCGAGGTTTACCCCTACCTGCGGTCGCACAACGTACTCAACAACCTGCAAAGCACCGCGAAAGACCGCCCGACGGTCATGTTCTTTCCGGGGAAATACACGCACGCGTTGGCGACAGGAGCATCGCTGGAACTGTTCGGCTTGCTGCATGACGACAAATATTACCGCGCATTCAATATCATGAATTACGAGGTCTGACCGATGGCTACTCTTCTACGTGACATCTTTGCCAAGCCGGTCGACCGTTCGATCGATGGGGTGATCAAGGCTGACGACAAGGCAAGCCTCCTGACCGAGCTCGATGAATATGTCATCACCAACGAGATCGGCGCCCGACTGGAGCAGTTCCTCGACGCCTACAACAATTACGATACCGCGAACGGCGTCTGGATCTCGGGCTTCTTCGGATCCGGTAAATCTCACCTGCTGAAGATGCTCGCCCTCCTTCTGGAGAACGACGAGGTCGAGGGGCAGCGCGCTGTCGAAATCTTTGAGCGAAAGCTCGCAGGCAACCCAATGCTGGCGGGGGCCTTGCGCAAGGCAGTGTCGATTCCGTCCCGATCGGTCTTGTTCAATATCGACCAGAAGGCGGATGTGATCTCGAAGACGGATGTCGATGCGCTTCTGGCCGTCTTCCAGAAGGTCTTTGACGAGATGTGCGGCTATTACGGCAAGCTCCCGCATATCGCGCAGTTCGAGCGTGATCTCGACAGCCGCGGGAAGCTCGATGCCTTCAAGGCGGCCTTTGCGCAGTCTTCCGGCAAGCCCTGGGAGCGTGGGCGTGAACAGGCTCTGATGGAAGGCAAGCATATTGCCGCCGCCTTCGCGGAGGTCACGGGCGATGAGGTCACGGATATTCTTGGCCAGTATCGCAAGGATACCAAGGTCTCGATCGAAGATTTCGCCAACATGGTGAAGTCGTGGATCGATGCGCAGGGGCCAAAATTCAGGCTGAACTTCTTCGTCGATGAGGTCGGGCAGTATATCGCCGACAACGTCAAACTCATGACGAACCTGCAAACCATCGCCGAAAGCCTGAACACGAAGTGCAAGGGGCAGGCCTGGATTGTTGTCACCGCCCAGCAGGACATGGGTTCGGTTATCGGCGATCTGACGGCGCAGCAAGAGAATGACTTCTCGAAAATCCAGGCACGCTTCGCCAACCGAATGCCGCTGAACTCTCAGGATGTGGCCGAAGTCATCCAGCGCCGCCTTCTCGCCAAGACCGAGGCTGGTCAGATCACCCTTGGCAATCTTTACGATGCTGAGGAGAACAACCTGCGCACTCTGTTCGATTTCGGCGATAATTCCTTCAAGTTCAGGAATTTCTCCGGAAAGGAGCAGTTCGTCGCGAGCTATCCGTTCCCGAACTACCAGTATGATCTGTTCCAGCGCGCGATCATGGGCCTCTCTCAGCATAACGCGTTTGAGGGCAAGCACAGCTCGGTCGGTGAACGCTCCATGTTGGGGGTGTTTCAGGAGGTAGCCAAGAAGCTGGCGGATACGCCGGTCGGGGGGCTGGCGACCTTCGACCTGATGTTCGAGGGCATCAGCACAGCACTTAAGTCCTCGGTTCAGCAGTCAATCCAGCTGGCCAAGAAAAACCTTGGCGATGTCTTTGCTCTTCGGGTTCTGAAAGTCCTGTTCCTTGTCAAATACGTCAAGGAATTCAAACCGACTGCCCGCAACATATCGATCCTCCTGCTGTCCCGGTTCGAGGCGGACCAGACCGAGCAGCGCCGCAATATCGAAGAGGCTTTGTCGCTTCTGGAACGCCAGACGCTGATCCAGCGTAATGGCGAGGTCTATGAATTCCTCACCAATGAGGAAAAGGATGTCGAGGCCGAGATCAAGGCAATTGCCGTCGATCCCGCCGAGATTGAGCGGCAGCTCGATGAGCTAGCGTTCGGCGCTATCCTCCGCCACGGCAAGATCAAGCATGCCGGCACGGGTGTGGACTATGCCTTTACCCGCAAGCTCGACGGGCACAGCCTGAACCGGGAGCATGAGCTTTCGGTGAATATCGTCTCGCCCTTCAGCGACGATTCCGACGCGCCGGATGTGGTTCGTTCGAACAGCATGGCAAGCGATGAGATGGTTGTCCTGCTAGGACGTGATGTGCGCTTCACGCGCGATCTCATCCTCTGGCTCCAGACCGTGAAATTCGCCCGTCAGGTCACCAGCGGTGACGCCCAGCCCGGTCGTGATCGCATCATTGCGGAAAAACGTGACCAGAATACGCGACGCGAAAAAGAACTGGTGCAGCGTCTCCGCACTTTGATCGCGGATGCTCGCCTTTTCGTGCGTGGAGCCGAGCTGGAAATCGGAGGCGAAGACCCGCAGGAACGGCTGGTCAAAGGTTTCCAGGTCCTGGTCGACAAGGTCTATACCAGCCTGCCTGTGCTGCGCGGCGCTACTTACACCGAAGCCGATCTTGGGCGCGCCGGCCGTGTCGATGGTGGCCTGTTTGGTGGCGAAGGCAGCGGTTTGACCGAAGCCGAGCAGGACGTGCTGAATCACGCTCAGGCCCAGATGCGCCTCGGGACGCGGGTCTCGGCCAAGGCTTTGGTCGAGAAGTTTGGCGCAAAACCTTATGGCTGGCCATCCATTGCGGTGCTGTGTCTGACCGCGAGCCTTGTCGCGCGCGGCAAGCTTGAGGCAAGGGCCGACAGTGCTCTGCTGGAAGGGGATGCCCTGGTTCAAGGGCTGCGCAACAGCCATGCCCTTGGCAATATTCTGCTCTCTCCGCAGATCGAGTTCACTACCGCCCAGATCCGCAAATCGCGCGAACTGTTTCAGGAGCTGTTCGATCTTCCCGCCTCTGGGAATGACGCGCGCAGTTTGGGTGCCGAGTGGCAGACGCAACTGCGCAAGCTGCTCGGTGAAGTCGAGCAAGAGAGCCGTGCCATTGCAGCCTATCCCTTCGCCGCGTCCCTTGATCCTCTGCGCACCATGCTGGATGGGATGCGCGACCAATCGGCAAACTGGTTCATTACCGGCCCTATCGGGCAGGAAGAGCAGCTGCTTGATGAAAAAGAGGATGTCTTCGACAAAGTCCGCAGTTTCATGCGCGGGGCGCAAAAAGGCATCTACGATGAAGTGCGCGCTTTCCTGACCACGCAGGATCAGAACGTTACCTTTGCCGAAGATCCTGCCGCCGATACGTTGCGTCAGGCGCTGGCCGATCCGCAGTGCTTCAAGGGCACCGCGATCCAGGAACTGAAGGCGGATTTCTACGCCCTGAAGGAACGCATCGAACAATCGGTTCTGGCCGAGCGCAACGCCGTCATCGCGGCAATTGAAGAGGTGACCGAGAAAACCACCCAGACCTCGGAATTCCGTGCGCTACCGCCAGAGCAGCAGACGCGTATTCGCGATGAGCTTGCCGCGCAGAAAGCCGCCGTGGCCTCGCAAACCCTGATCCCGGCCTTGCGCCATCGGGCGACAGAGGTGCGTTCCAATCTTCTGGCCGATACGCTGACGCGGATCGCCGAACTGACGCCTGCTCCGGCGCCGACGCCCGCACCGCAGCCCCAACCTGCAGGTGGTGTGGCCGAAGCCCCGGCCAAGCCATATGTGCCGCCGGCACCGGCAAAGCCCCAGTATGTCAACGCCCAGTCGATCACCGTCTCTATCGGGAAAGCCTATCTCGAAGATGAAGACGATGTGACCCGCTATCTTGATGAGATGAAAAAGACCCTGCTGGCCGAGATCGGCGCGGGCAAGAAAGTGATTGTCTGATGGATACCAACGCCCTGAAGAAATTTGCGCAAAGTGCGCGCAACCTGCTGATTGACCAGGTCACCGCCCGGCTGGACATGGTGCTGGCCGAAGGCGCAGCGGCTCGCCGCGAACATCCTAAGGCGATTGCGAAACTGGAGGCCGCTGCCAACAACAACCGCGCCCAGGTGATCGAACAGGCCGCCTATACATGGTTCAACCGCTTCACCGCGTTGCGCTTCATGGATGTCACGGGCCTGACTAACCCGCGGGTGGTGTCGCCTGCCGATGGTGCCACCCGGCCCGAGATTCTGGCCGAGGCGATGGCCGGCAACCTGCCGGATCGCGCTCGTCCCGAGATTGCCGAATATCTGAACGGAACTCGTCCCGCCCATGACGGGCAGGCCGAAGCCTATCGGCTGCTGCTGATCCATGCCTGCAACGAATGGCACGGCGCGATGCCCTATATGTTCGAGCGCGCCGATATGCTCGACCGGGCCGAGGATTATACCGAACTGCTGATGCCCGACGATCTTCTGTCGCCGGACAGCATCCTTGCCCGCCTGCGGGAGGTGATGACGGAAGAGGCCTGCCAGGATGTCGAAATCATCGGCTGGCTTTACCAGTTCTACATCAGCGAAAAGAAGGATCAGGTTTTTGCGGGTCTGAAGAAAAACCAGAAGATCACGGCGGAAAATATCCCCGCCGCAACGCAATTGTTCACCCCGCACTGGATCGTTCGCTATCTGGTGGAAAACTCGCTGGGGCGGCTGTGGCTGCTGAACCGTCCGCAGTCCGGGCTGGCGGCGAAGATGGATTATTACATCGCGCCGGAAGAGCCGGAAACGGATTTCCTGCGCATCACCCGGCCCGAGGAAATCCGCATTTGCGATCCGGCCTGCGGCTCGGGCCATATGCTGACTTATGCATTCGACCTGCTCTATGAAATCTATGCCGAGGAAGGCCATGACGCGGCCGAAATTCCCGGTCTGATCCTGCAGCACAACCTGACCGGTATCGAGATTGACGACCGCGCAGGCGCCTTGGCGGCCTTTGCGCTGTCGATGAAGGCGGCGGCAAGGCTGGGGCGGCGACGGTTCCTGCGGATGGAGGAAAAACCCGATATCGTCGTGCTGCAAGATGTTCGCTTCACTCCCGCCGAGATGCAGGACGTGGCCGCCGTGGTGGGCAAAGATTTGTTCACCGATGAGTTGCGCGAAACAATGGGGCAATTCGAGCAGGCCAAGAACTTCGGCTCGCTGATTGTGCCGAAGCTGCGCGATCCGGCGGAAACGTTGCGGGTGGTTGAATCGCGGGATTTCGGGTCCGACCTGCTGATGAAGGAGGTGCAGGCGCGCGTTGTCGCCGTGCTGCGCATGGCTGAGGCGCTATCGCGGAGATATCACGTGGTGGTGGCTAACCCGCCATATGCGGGTGCAAAGGGTTTGAATGATCAGCTGAATGACTGGCTAAAATCCGAATATGCTGAGACAAAATCAGATCTATTCGCATCCTTCATTGATCGAGGTTTCAAACTAATTCAGAGGATTGGTTATAACTCCATGGTCACCATGGAAAGTTGGATGTTCTTGCCAACTTACCGAGCTTTCCGTGAACGTCTCCTTCATCGAAACCACATCCGATCAATGGTGCACATGCCTTACCTCGGTAAAGGAGGCACCAGCATGGGGATCAGCTTTGGAACCACGGCATTCGTGGTTCAAGCATGTCGTAACCCGACATATAAAGGCACCTTCAGCTGCACGCGTTACTACGAAACAGATGACGCTGGCGTGCCGTTGGAATTTCCAACTCCCAATGAGCGTCTTGCGAGGGCGTCGAGCGAAGATTTCGATCTGATACCCGGCATGCCAATTGCTTACTGGGCAAGTCCAACCCTCAGGGAGCAGTTTTCTAAAGATCTGCTCTCAGAGCTTGGAACCTGCAAAAATGGGATGACGACTGGCGACAACGACCGCTTTATGCGTGCTTGGCATGAAGTTAGCGTCGCCTCCGTGAAAGTTGATGCGATCAACCAAATTGACGCGAAGAATTCCGGACGCACCTGGTTTCCATACAGCAAAGGCGGAGAATTTCGGCGCTGGTATGGAAATAACGACTTCGTTATAAACTGGAAGAACGACGGTTTTATTCTAAAATCGAATAAACCGAAGAGCATTCTTCGGAATCCAAATTTCTACTTTCAAGACGCTTTGACATGGTCATTAACTTCTAGTGCGCATTTTGGTGCGAGGGATCGAGGCGTAGGAGCCCTGTTCGATGTGAACGGGATGTCAGGGTTTTTCGGGGATAATAAGCATGGCGTGTTAGCTCTTCTGAATAGTGTCGTGTCGACAGATATTCTGAAGATTATCAATCCGACAATGGCGTTCCAATCTGGCGACATTGAACGGATTCCGTTCGCGGAAGTTGCTAAAACCGAGGGCGTTAGAACTCGCACACGCATGGCGGTTGAGAAAACCAAAGCCGATTGGGACGCTTACGAAACTTCTTGGGATTTCACTACCCTTCCGCTGCTCTCGCCCGATCACCGAGCCGAAACGCTGCCGCTCACCTATTCCAACCTTCGCGCCCATTGGCAGAGTATGACCGATGAGATGCGGCGGTTGGAGGAAGAGAACAACGGCATCTTCATCGACGCCTATGGATTGGCTGATGAACTCAGCCCCGAAGTGCCGATCGAGGAAATCACCCTCACCTGTAACCCGGCCTATCGCTATGGGGTTAAGGGTTCTGAAGAGGAGCGTGAGGCGCGGCTGCGCGAGGATACGGTGGCCGAGTTCCTCCACTATGCCGTGGGCTGCATGTTCGGGCGCTACAGCCTTGATGCGCCGGGCCTGACCCTCGCCAATCAGGGCGAAGGGATCGAGGAGTAT
The DNA here is from genome assembly GCF_965222285.1 of Tepidicaulis sp. Taxonomy (NCBI): domain Bacteria; kingdom Pseudomonadati; phylum Pseudomonadota; class Alphaproteobacteria; order Hyphomicrobiales; family Parvibaculaceae; genus Tepidicaulis; species Tepidicaulis sp. Next base: position 162,023 of record NZ_OZ244942.1, read on the forward strand.
CTAGCCCGCGTGCCGAAGCCCAGTTTCGCGCCAGACCGCGACAATGTCATCCCGGTGCTGGATGCCGACTGGTTCGCCGATGACATTGTCACCCGCGCCCGCGATTTCCTGCGCGTCACCTTTGGAGAAGCGAGGTTCCGCGAAAACCTCGCCTTCGTTGAAGCGGCGCTCGGCAAAGATCTGCGCCGCTGGTTCACGAAGGATTTCTTCGACTATCATGTGCGTCGCTATAAGAAGCGTCCGATCTACTGGATGTTCTCCAGCCCCAAGGGCAGCTTCAACGCGCTGATCTATATCCACCGCTACCGGCCCGACACGGTCTCGGTCGTACTGAACCAATATGTGCGCGAGTTCATCCACAAGCTGGAAGTCGAGCGCGCCCGGCTGGAAAAGCTGGCTGTGGATCCTGCCGCTACGCCCGCTCAGCAAACAAAGGCGCAGAAGGAAACGGCCACGGTCATCAAGCAGATCGCCGAGCTGACCGAATGGGAACGCGATGTCGTCTATCCGATGGCGCAGCAGAAGATCGCCATCGATCTGGATGACGGCGTGAAGCGCAACTATCCGCTGTTCGCCGGCGCGCTGAAGCCGGTCAAGGGGCTGGAGGCTGCGGATGACTGACCGCATCACCACCGGCCTGATGCGCCTCTATGAGGATCAGGGCCACCGCATCGTCTTCTGGTATGACGCGGCCCGCGATCTGCGCACAGCGTTCGATGCGGTGGACCTGCCCGGCGTGACCAAGGTGGTGATCGCCAACAACGAGTTCGGCGTGAAATACCGCATGCTGCGGCAGGAGCCGAAGGCGCGGTTCCTGCTCTACAAGGATGGCCCCGAGCCGCCGATGCCCGAGAACTGGCTGCTGGATGTGCAGCTCGCGAGCGCCGTCTTCCGCGCCGATCAGGCGGCGATTTGGGTGGCGGATCTCGGCATTCCGGCGAAATATGAAGCCGCCGTGCGCGATCACGCCGAATTCTACCGTTCCGGCAAGCGGCTGGAAGCCCTGCGCGCCATCGAGCGCGAGCGCCCGTCGCAAAGCGCCAACGATGTTCGCCGCAAGATGCTGGCGGTCTGCGCCGGTGCAGATGGCGATCTCGATACGGTGATCGAGGCGCTGCTGGCCGAACTGGCTGATGGACAAGATGATGCACTGCGGCTCATCGACCGGGTCGGACTGGCGGAGTTTTTCTGGAAAGAGGTTTCGGCGCGCTATGGCTATGCGCCGGGTACCCCTGATTTTCAGGATTTCGCGATCACGCTATTTTCCAGCGCCTGGGCGCGGGCCATGGGGGAGACTGCGCCCCTGAATACCGATGCCGCGCTGATGTTCCGCCGCTGGAGCGCTTCGCGCCGGTGGGGTGAGGCGTTCGAGAAGCTGTCGGGCGACTATCAGGATGTGTTGAAGATCAGGGACAATCTGGCCTCCCGCGATTTCCGCGTCCTGATCCCGCATGACCATTTCGAGGAAGTGGACCGGCGGATCGTCGTCGCCATCGTTGAGGGGCTGGCCCGGCAGAGCCTGCCGGCGACAGATGTGCTGAAATGGGTGCGCGACCGCCGTCAGAGCCACTGGTATGGCCGTTACGCGGATGTCTATCAGGCCATCAGCTATGCGACCGAGTTCCAGCAGGCGCTGGCCGAAGCCGACCTGACGATGACCAGCTTGTCCGATGGCGTGAAGCGCTATTCCGCAAGCTGGTTCCGGTTGGACCAGCTTTATCGCAAGTTCATCTATCACATGCAGAAAAGCGGGCAGTCCGGGCTGCTATCCGCGCTCTATGATGCGGTCGAGAACCGATACACCACGAATTTCGTGCTGAAGCTCAACGACGCCTGGCAGGATCAGATTGCCCGCCTGACGGATTGGACGATTCCGGGCTTTCCGCGTCAGGTAGATTTCTATCGCGAACAGGCCGCGGAGTTCAGACGCAAAGACCAGAAGGTCGTCGTCATCATCTCGGACGCGCTACGCTACGAGGTAGCCGAAGAGGCGCTGCGCGAGATCCGCAAGCTCAACCGGTTTGATGCCGATCTGAAGCCGATGATCGGGGCCTTGCCCAGCTATACCCAGCTAGGCATGGCGGCACTCTTGCCGCACCGGCAGCTGGCGATCCGCGATGACAATGATCTGGTGCTGCTGGATGGTGAAAGCACCATGGGCGCCGCCGCCCGTGAAAAGGCGCTGGCTGCTGGCCGGGCTGGCGACCGGGTAAAGGTGCTTGCGGCGAAGGATTTCATGAATCTTGGATCGTCGGAGGGCAAAGACCTCTTCCGGGATCATGACATCCTCTATCTCTACCACAATCAGATTGACGCGATCGGCGACAAGCTCGCCACCGAGGAGAATGTTCCCGCAGCGGCAGAGACCGCCATCGAGGACCTGGTGAAGCTGGTGCGCAAGCTGACCTCGGCCAATTTCTCGAACATCCTGATCACCGCCGACCACGGCTTCCTGTGGCAGCACCGGGCGTTGGAAGAGAGCGGTTTTGCGCTGAGCGAGCCGGAAGGCGACATCGTTACACGCAACCGGCGCTATGTGATCGGACGGGGCCTCAGCAGTAGCGGTGGCATGAAAAAGTTCACGGCCGCGCAGCTTGGGCTGGAGGGTGATCAGGACATCCTGATTCCAAACTCTATCAACCGCCTGCGCGTGAAAGGATCAGGCAGCCGTTTTGTCCATGGTGGGGCGAGCCTGCAGGAGATCGTCCTGCCGGTTCTGCGTGTGGGCAAGCAGCGCAAGGAGGATGTCGGGCAGGTGTCGGTGCAGATCATTCCGCCACCCCGTGCCCAGATCACCACGGGCCAGATCCAGATCACTTTCTATCAGGCGGAGCCAGTTACCGAGAAGCAGCAGCCCCGGCAGGTGCATGCAGCCATCTTTGCGGACGATGGAACGCTCATCTCTGACGAAGCCGAGCTGGAGTTCGATTTCGCGTCCGAGAACCCGCGCGAGCGTGAGCTATCGCGGGGCTTCCTGCTGACCAAGGCGGCAGACGCCTATAACAATCAGACAGTCTTCCTGAAGCTGCGAACGCGCATCGGCAAGACTAGCCATTTCGAAGATCACGCTTCGCAGCCGCTGCTGCTGAAACGCGGGATCAGCACAGATTTCGATTTCTGAGGTGCCGATGTCGACCCTTGATGACAAGATCAACGAGCATTTTGCCGGTTTCGTAGTCCGCAAGGACCTGGTGAAGGCGGTGAAGGGGAACGCCATTGTTCCCACCTATGTGCTCGAATACCTGCTCGGCCAATATTGTGCGACCGACGACGAAGCCTCGATTGCGACGGGCATCGAGACGGTCAAGGACATCCTGCGCAAGCACTACGTCCATCGTTCAGAGGCGGGGCTGGTCCAGTCGACGATCAAGGAGCGGGGCCGCTACAAGGTTATCGATCAGGTCAGCGTGGCGCTGAACGAAAAGACCGATGCTTATGAGGCGGTGTTCGAAAACCTAGGGATCAAGCGGGTCGCGATCGACAGCGCCACGGTCAAGGCGCATCCGAAACTGCTGGTAACGGGTATCTGGTGCATCGCCGATGTGCAGTACGAATTCTCAGAAGACAACCGGATTTCCCCCTGGATCATCGACACGCTGAAGCCGATCCAGATCGCCCGCGTCGACTATGACGGCTATCGCGAAACGCGTGACAAGTTCACCACCGAGGAATGGATCGATCTGCTGATGCAGAGCATCGGCTTCGATCCGTCCCTATTCGGGCGCCGGTCGAAACTTTTGCAACTGCTGCGCCTGATCCCCTTCGTCGAGCGCAACTACAACCTCATTGAGCTTGGCCCCAAGGGCACGGGTAAATCGCATATCTATTCCGAGTTCTCACCCCATGGTCAGCTGATCTCTGGCGGTGAAGTTACGGTTCCCAAGCTCTTCGTAAACAACTCCAATGGGCGGATTGGGCTGGTCGGCTATTGGGACGTCGTAGCCTTTGATGAGTTTGCAGGCCGTGAGAAGACGGCCAACAAAGCGCTCGTCGACATCATGAAGAACTACATGGCGAACAAGCAGTTTTCGCGCGGTGTAAATCCGATGGGTGCCGAAGCCAGCTTCGCCTTCGTCGGCAACACCGACCATAATGTTCCATGGATGCTGAAGAATACCGACCTGTTCGAGGCTCTGCCACCACAGTTCCACGACAGCGCCTTTATCGATCGGCTGCACGCATATCTGCCCGGCTGGGAGGTCGATATCATCCGGGGCGAGATGTTCACATGTGGCTATGGGTTCATCGTCGACTATCTGGCCGAAATCCTGCGCCATCTGCGCGCCGAGGACTTCTCGCACCGGCCGGATCGGTTCTTCACCGTGCCCGTTCAGACCCACATCCGGGATCGCGCGGCGATCAACAAAACCATGTCAGGCCTACTAAAGCTGATCTTCCCGAACGGAGGCGAAACAGAAGCCGAGGTTGAAGAGCTGCTGCGGTTTGCGATTGAATGCCGTAAGCGGGTGAAGGACCAGCTCCTGCGGATTGACAGCACTTTCGAGGACGCGGACTTCCATTACGTCGCCTCGGATGGCGCAAAGCGCCCTGTCACCACGCTGGAGGAAGAGGAGTTTCCCCAGTTTTACCATCGCCGATCGACTGGCGATGGGGATGGCAGTGGGGGGCAATCTGCGATCACGCCGGTACCCGCGCAGCAGTCGTCAACACCAGCCACTTCTCAAGCACCTGCTGTTGCCGTTGTCCCAGCGTTTGCTCCGAAGCCTGGACATGTCGTTTTCACGGAAAACCGCAAGGGCGTGAGTTTCGACAAGATCTTTGGTCCGTGGACGGATGGCGCAACCAGGATCATCATCACCGATCCTTATATTCGGAAGTTCCATCAGGCCCGCAACGTGATGGAACTGATCGAGATGCTGATTCGACGCAAACAGCCCGAGGATCAGGTCGCAGTGCATCTCGTAACCGCTCCTGATGATGGGAACATTCAGGAGCAGCGGGAATGCCTGGACGGGATCGTCGAGGCTTGCACGGACACGGGTGTTGATTTCACCTGGGCGTTTGATGGGAGCGGAACGCTCCATGCCCGCGACATCACCACAGACACCGGATGGAAGATGGTTCTGGATCGTGGGTTGGATATTTTTCAGCCGACTCCCCGGAAGATGAACGGTTTTTCACTGGGGGAACGGATGCAGGAGCATCGGATGATACGAGGTTTCTACGTGACCTATGTCGAAATCATGTAACTCTTAGGGGCGGATGAGGCTCCGACAGTCAGACCAGTAAACTGGCAGTTATGCGGTGTCGGTGTGTTCGTCCAACTCCTAGTTGAACTAGGTCGAAATTGGACACATGCTGCCCGTGAGTTTCTCGCCAGAATCCAACAACAACTGGGTTAAACCGGGAAGCGATTTGAAGTTATTACGCTCGACCTTTCGGTGGAGTTTAGCATGAGGGGGGAGTTTATTCATGAATCAAGCGGCAAACGAGGCGCTAAAACTTAAGGCTATTTACCTAGGCCCTGTTGCGAACGTGGATGCAACTCTTAGCAAATATGCACAGAACTTAATATATGCCAGAAATGGAACTGGAAAATCTTTCCTCACGAGAGCCCTTCGCTATCTTGACCTCCATACTCAAGGACTAGACATAACCAACGCGGCTTTCGATCTGGTTTCAGAAGAATCCGCTGATAGCCGGGGGAGTTTTAGTCTAGCTCGTGGCGCTACCAGCTTAGGAAGCCTTTCCCTGAACTGCGGAAGCAATCAAGTATCCGCGAACTCGCATGATCGAATTTTTCACGTTTTTTCAGATGATTTTGTTCACTCAGAACTGCGGCAACAAGATTTTGATCCCGATGGAAAAATTGAAAGCCAAATTCAGCTAGATCAATCCAATATCGACACCAAGGGACTAGAACTAAAGCGGGATTCTGCAAAAGATCATGCCACTACCAAAAGGGACAAGCTGAAAGGCGTGCTCGAGTCCGCCAAAACAGATGAGCTGGTCGGTAAGGCCTCGGTCAGAAGGCAGCTATCCGAATATGCGGCGCTGACAATCGATCAGGTTTTGGTCAAGACACACCAGCCCGATCTCCCCGATCGATCACTCAAGGACATCGTGGGCGATTTAGATTCACTGAAATCCATTCCCGCCGAGCCAATCTACCCACACGCCGTGACGACCATGTCGCTACCGAGTGATCGGTTGGAAGAGATAAGGTCGTTGATTGGCAAGATCACATCGCCTTCAACAGTATCCGCCGAGATTAAGGATATGCTAGGCGCGAACCCAGAGTTCTTCGAGACAGGGCTGCATCTTCTCAAGGAGCCTGAAACAGACGATTGTCCTTTCTGCCTTCAGTCCATTGCCCATCCCCCAGCAAAAGATAGGATTGAGCTATATCTCGCGTATTTCGCAGATGCTGAAGGCAAACATAAGAAGGAATTGCGCTCAGCATGGTCAGACGTGAAAGGCCTCCGCGCGACTGCTAAAGAGAAAATTGCTGCTATCGCTGCAGAAATATTGAAGTACGAAGCACTTCGTAAGCTGGTGCCGTCACAGAAGGATGTCGTTTTGCCGGAGTTTTCTGGGGTTGCGGCACAGCTCGATGCAGCCTTGGGTGAGCTGCTGACGGCCGTGGAGGAAAAAGGCACGTCGCCGAGTATGGATGTCGCGGCACCTCAGTCCAACATCACCGCCCTTATCATCGAATTGAACGCGCATGTCGAAAACCTAAATGAGAGGTTCGACGAGATCACAAAGGCGGTCAGTCAGTCAGACAATGAGCGGAAGCGTTTGCAGCGAGAGGCATGCACCGCATTTGAGCGAGAATTCGTGCACTCTCATTGGTCGGATATCGACGCTATACATTCGCACAATCGTGACGTTACAGAGGCGCAAATAGAGATTGACACACTCAAGAAGTCACAGCTCTCCGCGAGTGTAAAGGAGCGTGTGGCAGAAACCTTCGAGGCATTGATCGCTAGTTTCTTCGGAAAAAAATACAGCTTTGATCGTACTGAATTTGTCCTTAAGCGTAATGATAAGAAAATGGCACGCGGTGTAAGTCGCACTTTGAGCGACGGAGAAAAGACAGCGATTGCCTTTTGCTATTTTATTGCCTGCGCACATAAGAAAGTTAAGTCATCATCTGATTACTCAAGACTTTTCTTGGTATTCGATGACCCTATCACGTCAATGTCTTATGATTTTGTATTTACGATAGCGCAAACTCTAAAAAACATGAGCATATCGAATTCAGGGGAAATATCTATAAATCCGGCCGATATAAAAAAGGCCAGAAGGCCTGATCTTCTCATCTTCACTCATAGCAGCTATTTTTATAATATCTGCGTAACAAACAATGTGGTCAAGGATGGAGCCGCGTTTTTCCTGCACAGCGCTGGACAGCAGCATAAACTCTCAAGACGCAATCAATTCGTGGCGCCATTTGAGCAGCACCTCAAAGAAATCGTTGACGTGCACAATGGGCAAGATCCGAGTCATACTACCGGCAATGCCGTTCGCTGCATCCTTGAAGCAATTGGGCGTTTCTGTCATCCCGACAAGCCATCCTTAACTGAGTTCATTACCTATCTGGCTGGAGATGGCGGTTTTGAGGTTAAGAGCGTACTTATCAACAATCTGTCTCATGGAACTTACTACGACGAGGTTCCAAGTCCTGACGAATTGAAAGAAGCTTGTGCGGAGACCATCCAGATCGTCGACAAGTTTGCTAAAGGCCAACTTGAGGTCGTGCGGTTGCTGGCAAGCGCCCCGGCGCGCAACTAGCGTGACCCATTTCCACGTCCGCAGCTCATTACCTCGATAGTGGCTTAGCGGGAGTGAAATTCTCGCAAAGCATACGCCACCTTGCAAATCTGCGGAGGGCAAAACTGACCGGGAGAAATTGGATATTTTTCAACGCCTGGCGGCACCATCTTGCCGCGCTTTTGCGCTTGCTATTTCCGCTTACGTAAATGCGTAAATTTGCGGGTGGCCGATGACCTGAGAAAGTCATTTCAAATGGCGCACCCGACACGATTCGAACGTGTGGCCTCCACCTTCGGAGGGTGGCGCTCTATCCAGCTGAGCTACGGGTGCATCGTTGTTTTGATAGTGTGCGAGATCAACCAAGGTCAATCCCAAAACCAGATACTCGAATCGACGTCATTGGTGCGGCTCTGAGGGCCGCCAACTTCCGTCGTTCGTACTCTACAACCTCCTTAAGTTTGCTTCCGTGGTGCTTCCGCGACCAAGATAGCGATATTAACATTTACACCGACTTCCGCCAAGCCTTTGGTTTCTATCGATATTCTCTGCACCCATAACGAAGCCACTTGACTTACGCCTGCCTTCGGAGGGCAGCGCTCTATCCAGCTGAGCTACGGGTGCCGCGTCCCGCCAGGGCGGGAGGGGGTCCGGCAGGCGCGGGGCACCTTGTGGACGCGGCGCACCATAACCGAAGGGCGCGGGGCTGGCAATCGGGGATGAGTTGCCGGCGGCGCGCCGTTTCTGGACGAATCACCTTCCCCGTTCCGGCGGGCGGGCCTCCCGAAACCCGCAGAAAAGAGGGCTTCGATCAATTCCTTGCCAAGGGGGATTAACGGACGGGCCTTGGGGCGTTATACCTATGTCCCGAGGGAGTTCTGATGGTTCAGGCGTTGCAGCTCAAACCGCTCGAATTGTATGTCGATCCGGTGGCCAAGCCGGTCGATGCACGCCTTGGCGCGCTCATGTCTTATTGGCGCGGCAAGCGTCAGGGCACGGCTGCCCTGCCCACGAGAGGCGACATCCGCCCCGGCGAGCTCATTTCCCATCTGCCCTCGCTCATCATGCTCGATGTGGAAGAGACGGCGGAAAAGACGCCGGATTTTTCCGTGCGCCTTTCCGGCACCGCGCTCGATGATCTCTTCGGCGGCAATTATATGGGCCGCAGACTTGAAGAGATTTTGCCTGCGAAGCGCGCCTGGCTTGCCCGCGCCGCGCTCGGCCTCGTGGTGGAACATCGCCGCCCCATGCGCTTTTTCGGGCGGCTGGAGTTTCCCTCCGAGCCCGGCAGCAAGATCATGATTGAGGCGCTTGCCCTGCCGCTCAGCCGACCGGACGGGCAGGTGCATATGATCCTCGGCGAGATCGTGCAATTGCGCGCCGCCGCCATTGCCTCTTTCCCCGAGCTTTGCCGTCCCGCGGCCGACTGAGCCTGCGCGTTCTGCTTAGAACCCGTCCCGTTTGATCTCAACGCCTTCCTTGACGAGCATTTCATGCAGCCGCTCAAAGTCGGGCGCGGTTTCAGGAAAGCAGATGCCCGCCGGCAGCGCCTCTTTGCCGCCAAGGCCGAGCACCCGTTCAAGCTGCAGCAAAACCCCGAGCGCGGTCAGATGTACCTGGCCTTGAGGATCGAGCAGGCCGAGGCGCCGTTTCGCCGGCTTGCCGTCCTTGCCGGTCCCTTCCGCCTCGATCACCACTTCATGGCGCGCGCCGGGGCCGGGATTGTGCACGAGGCTGCGGCGTGTTTCGCGCGGGATCAGCTTCCAGATGCGCGAGCGCAGCAAAAACATCGACAGGAAATTGTTGATGGGACTGTCGACGGTAAGGCGCACGGTGGCGGAGGCCGCGCCGCTTGCCAGCGGCAGCGTCAGCACATCGGGCATGTTGACCCGGTAGGCCTTGGCCTTTTTGCCGCTTGGAAAGCGCAGCTTGCGGGGGTCGGTCATGGGCAGCACTTCCTGCCAGGCCTGCCCGAGGCGCTGAATGAAGGGCGCATCGATCCCGTCAACGGCGGTGGCCGAATCCGGCCCGCCCCGGTCCTTGCCGTAAAAGAGGATCGACATGTCGAGACGGGTGACGGCGTCCATATCCGCCGTAGCTTCCCGCGCCAGCATGGCCGGAATACCCGCCATCCAGTTACTGGAAAAGAGCACGGGCTTTTTGGGCGCGCGCTGCGCGGTGAAAATCATGGCGCGCATGAGCTCATCCCCTGCCCGCGCGATTTCTATAAGGCCTGCGCCATTTGAAATCGCGTAATCGAGCAGCCGGTTGGAGCTGTCATGAACGGCGGCGATGACGGCGCCGGGCGCTTCGTGTTCCGCAAGAAGCGGCTGCTTGCCCGACAGGTCGAGCGCCACGGCTTCCGCATTGCCAAGCTCTTCGGCAAGGGCGCGGCCTTTTTCCGGGTGCCGCCCGCCGAGCAGGATGCGGATACCCGGGTGATAGGCGCGGACCAGCCGCGCAATGTCGCTGCCCACCACGCCGTAGCCGCCGGCAATCAGGACTGAAGGTGAAAGATTTTCCGGCATGAGGCTCCTCCCTCGGAAAAAATGCTGTAAGGTGGTCAGTGACCAGTCTTGGTATAATATTGGTCATTGACCAATAAATTACAAGGGCGGGTTTCATGCGCGCGGGCCGCAAGGCCTGCGTGCAGGCAAAGAGGTGAAGATGGCGGAACGAAAAAGCGTGGAAAGTCCTGCCCCGCGCGTAAGGCAAGGGATCACGCGCCAGCAAAAACGGGCGGAAACCGAAGCGCGCATTCTCGATGCCGCTCATCTGCTCCTGAAGGAAGACCGGCTGGCGGCGTTCTCATTGCGCGGCCTTGCCGCCCGGCTCGATATGCGCCTCAGCCATTTGCAGCACTATTACCCGCATGCCTCGGACCTTCTGGCGCGGCTTTTCGAGCGCTTTATTGAGCATGATTCCGGCGTCTTTCTGCAGCATTTCGAGGAAGCCTCCGGCCCGCCGGAGCAGAAACTGCAAAAGGCGCTCGCCCGGCTTCTGGAAGATGAGGCCTATCTTGATAGCTGCGACCTCTTCATGTCGGAAATGGCAGCTTTAGCGCGCGAGGATGAACGGATCGCCCGTTCGCTGGAGCGCTACTATGCCCAGTACCGCAAAGGCGCAGCGGATCTGCTTGCCCGGCTCAATGCCGATCTGCCGCCGAAAAAACGGTCTGAGCGGGCTGCCCTTGTCGTCTCGCTGATCGAAGGGGCTCTCCATTTGCGCCATCCCCTGGCCCAGGGCGGCGGGCTCAATGCCAAAGCGCTGGCCGGGGCCATTTGCGCGCTCGCCCGCATGTAAGCCTTTCTAAGGTCCTTGTTGTCGCTGCGTCTTTTCCGCCTCGAAAATTTTCTCCAGATTCATATTGATAGGCATTCTCATTTTCAATAAGGTCCGGCAACTTTAACGGGCTGATTTGAGGGGATGCAAATGCTCGAATTCACGAATAAATCCAGGGCGGCGCATGTCGCCAGCCGCGCCGGTCTGTGGGCCGCGCCCGCCGCGCTTGCTTTGACGCTTGCTGCGCTGCCGGCTTTTGCGGGGCAAGAAAATGCCGGCGAGATCGTCGTCACCGCCACCCGCGCGGCAACGCCGGTTTCCGAGCTCACCCGCTCCGTCACGGTGGTGGATGAGGAAACGGTCGAGCGGGAAGCAAAGATCAACCGCAATCTCGGCGATATTCTCTCCAATACGACGCCGGGCTTTGCCACCTCTTCCGAGGCATTGTCCAATTTCGGCCAGACCCTGCGCGGGCGCGATTTCCTGACCCTGATCGACGGGGTGCCGCAATCGACGCCGCTGCGCGGCGGCAGCCGGGACCTCAACACGATCGACCCGGATGCCATCGAGCGCATTGAAATCGTGCGCGGCGGCACCGCCGCTTACGGCTTCGGCGCGACGGGCGGCCTTGTGAACATCATCACGAAACGGCCCGAAGACGGCGCGCTGAAAGCGAAGTCGGAAGTCGGCATCCGCTTTTCGACCGACCATCCGAGCGATTCCATGCAGTATCAGACGACGCATTCGCTCTCGGGCCGTGAAGGCGAGATCGATTTCCTGGCCGCCGGTACCTTCGTCAGCCGCAACAGCATCTTCGATGGGGACGGCGACCGCATTCCCCCGGATTCGCTTGGTGTGCAGGGCGGCTATGCCGATACCGACGAATGGAACTTCCTCGGCAAGCTCGGTTTCGAGCCCGATGCCAATCAGCGCTTCGAGCTCTCCGCGAATTATTTCGAGTTCCTGCAGGATACCGAATACACATTCGGCCTCGGCAACCCGGCCGCCGGCATCAAGACGCCCGCCGTCAAAGGCAGCCCGAATGTGGAAGAGCCGGGCACCGAAAATCTGATGATCAACGGCGAATATACCCATAGCGCCGTGCTCGGCTCCGAGCTTGCCGCGCAGGTCTATTACGGTGACATCACTTCCCGCTTCGGTAAGTTCCCGGGCTTTGCGCAGACCGAAGTGCAGTCGGAAAAATGGGGCGGGCGGCTGACCATGCAAACGCCGTTCGAGGTTGCCGGTACCGGTATGAAGCTGCTCTGGGGCGCCGACTATCTGCGCGATGAAACCGTGCAGGCGGGCATTGACGGGCCGACCATCGTGCCCGTCATGGAACAGAACGCCATTGCCGGGTTCGCCGAGCTTGAAATTCCGGTCGGCGAATGGGGCCTCGTACGCGGCGGTGTGCGCTATGAAGACATCACTGTCGATATCGAGAGCGTGACGAACCGGCCGGGCCGTTTCGTGCAGGGCGGGGAAATCTCGCTGCAGGAAGCGCTCTTCAATCTCAACGGTGTCGTCTATCTCTCCGAGCGCTCGGAGCTTTATGGCGGCTTCTCGCAGGGCTTCTCCGTTGCCGATCTCGGCCGTGTCATCCGCGACAGTACGACGATCAACAATGCAAGCGAGGTTGCCTCCGAAGCTCAGCTCGTCGACAACTACGAGCTTGGCCTGCGCACCGCCAACGATTGGGCGGACGGGTCGGTCGCCGTTTTCTTTTCCGAATCGGAAAAAGGCACGACCTATTCCACGACCAATTTGAACCTCGTCAAAGCGCCGGAAGAAATCTGGGGCATCGAGGCCGCGCTCAACGTGACGCCCGCCCCGCGCTGGAAGCTCGGCGGCACCGCCACCTGGATGGACGGCCATGTCGATCTCGACAGCAACGGGTCTTACGAAGAAGATCTCGACAATACCCGCATTCCGCCGCTGAAACTGACGGCCTATGTGGATTACGAGGTAACCGAATGGTGGGATGCCCGTCTGCAGGCACTCTATTCCGGTCACCGCGAACCGTTCACCACGGGCGCTTACCGGGGCGACAGCGATGTTTATACGCTGGTCGACTTCTATAGCTCTTTCGATGTCGGCCCCGGCCGCCTCGAGCTCGGCGTGGATAACCTTTTCAACGAGGATTATTTCCCCGTGGTCAATTCCGCCTTCAATGTCGCCTATGCCTACAATAAAGGCCCCGGGCGCATGGCGAGCCTGACCTACTCGATCGAATGGTAAGTTCCTCGCAGGAGCTAACTTGACCGGGAGCCGGCCTTCTTTCAAAGAAGCGCCGGCTCCCTTTTGTCTTTCGGAGAAAAGCCGTGCGCGCGTTTCTGGCAAAACTGCATCACTGGACCGGCATTACGGCGGGCCTCGTTCTTTTCGTTCTGGCGCTGAGCGGCAGCATTCTGGTTTTCGACGATGAGATCGACCGCGCGCTCAACCCGCATCTTTTCGCGGTGGAAGAAGGCGGGCCCGGCAGTCTCGATGCGGGTCTTGCGGCACTGAAAGAAACGCGGCCCGATTTCCCGCTCGCTTTTATCCGCTTGCCGAGAACGCCCGAACATCCGGTGGAATTCTGGTCGTCCGATGAGCCGCACCGCATTGCCTATGTCGATGCGGGCGCAGGCAAATTGCTCGGGACACGCGGTGAGAAAGACGGCCTCGTCGGTTTTCTCAAAGATCTCCATATCCATCTTCTGATGGGCGAGAACGGGCATACGGCAAACGGCATTGTCGGTATCGTCGTGCTTTTTCTGCTCATCAGCGGCGCCGTGCTGGCCTGGCGCAAAGGACGCTTTGCCCGCATTCTCAAACCGCGTTTGCGCGGCGCGCCGCTTGCCGCGTCCGCTTTCGATCTTCACCGGTTCACGGGCACAGTCGGCTGGGCGCTTCTTTTCATCAGTGCTCTGACGGGTGTGATGCTGGTTTTTTACCGCGTCACCGCTTACGCGCTGCTTTTGACCCTAGGCGGCACGCCGCCTTCTCAGCCGCCTACCATCGAGCAGGTGGAAGGCGCGCCTCTGCTCGGCCTTGAAGAGATAAAGGAAATTGCCGCGCGGGAAATGCCCGGGGCGGTGCCCACCTGGATCAGACTGCCTGCGGATGAAAAATCCGCCGTCGTCGTGCGCTACCGCCATGAAGATGACCCGCACCCCAACGGCACGACCTACGGCGCTTTTCACCCGCAAACGGGCACGCTCGTTTCCTCTTATGCCTGGGAAGGCAAGGGCACGGGCATGTGGCTTTCGGACCTGAAATACCCCATCCATATCGGCGATTTCTGGGGACCGGCAGGGCCTGTCATCGTGCTGGCGACGGGCATCGTTCCCCTCATCCTTATGGGAAGCGGGACATATCTCTTTTTCCGCCGCCGCGGCTTTTTCAAAAAATGATCAGGCGCGCGACGAAGTGAGCTGCAGGAAGACGTCTTCAAGATCGGCTTCTTCGGTCGACACATCGGCAACCTGCACACCGGCATTGCCGATTTGGGCCAGGATCTCGCCTGCCTTCATCTCCGCCGGATTGTAGCGCACCGCCAGGCGGCCATCCTCGCGCAGCTCCGCTTTGAGCGCGGTAAGCGGCGCAGGCAGGGCGCTCAAAGGGCTGTCGGGCTGAATGATCAGCCGCTTTTCCTCGATGCGCGAGAGCAGTTTGCCCGTCGGCTCGCAGGCCACCACTTCACCATGGTTGATGATGGCGATCTCGTCGCAAAGCGACTGGGCTTCTTCAAGATAATGTGTGGTGAGCACGATGGTCGTGCCGTTGGCATGCAGTTCGAGCACATAATCCCAAAGCTGTTTGCGTAGCTCGATATCGACGCCTGCCGTCGGCTCGTCCAGCACCAGAATGGGCGGGTTATGCACCATGGCCTTGGCAACGAGGAGGCGGCGGCGCATGCCCCCTGAAAGCGTGCGCGCATAAGCGTCCGCCTTGTCGGCAAGGCCCATCGCGCCCAGAATTTCCATGGTCCGCCGTTCCGGCCGGGGCACGCCGTAAAGCCCGGCCTGCAGCTCCAGCGCTTCGGCGGGGGTGAAGAACGGGTCGATATGCAGCTCCTGCGGTACGACGCCAATGGCCGCACGCGCCTGGCGCGGATTGACGTCGATATCGAAGCCCCAAAGCGAGACATTGCCGGAGGTTTTCATCACCAGCCCGGCCAGAATATTGATGAAGGTGGATTTGCCTGCCCCGTTCGGCCCCAGAAGGCCGAAGATCGAGCCGCGCGGAATGGCAAGATCGACGCCTTTCAGCGCTTCCTTGGCGGGCTGCCCGCCCGAGGCGCGGTAAACCTTTCGCAGGCCCCTGGCTTCAATAGCATTGAATTGAGCAGCGCTCGCGCCGGGCTCTGCGGGCACCGGCGTTTCAATCTCGGCATCATGCGCAACATGCGAAGCCATGCAGTCCCTCCCGGCGGCGTTGATGGTCTTGAGAGGCAGGATCTTACATGGCTCTCTATCACCGGCCCCATATGGGGTCAATTGCGCCGCCTGACAACTGCCGGGCAAAAAAGGAATTGCAGCCTTTCCCAAGCCCCGTGGAAGGTGCCATTATGCGCGCCTATCGGCGGAACTTCAGCGCGCAGGCAGGGAAAAACCGGCACTCATGTCATCCAAAAAAGAATCGAACGCGGCAAAAACGAAATCGTCTGACGTAAAACAGCCGGGTAAAGGCGATCACATTTTTCTGGTCGACGGGTCGGGCTATATTTTCCGCGCCTACCACGCGCTGCCGCCTTTGACGCGCAAATCCGACGGGCTGCCGGTGGGCGCCGTCAGCGGTTTCTGCAACATGCTGTACAAGCTCTTGCAGGATACGAAAGACGAGTTCGAACCGACGCATCTTGCGGTGATTTTCGACCATTCGGGCAAGAGCTTCCGCAACGAGCTTTACGCCGATTATAAAGCGCACCGCCCGCCGGCGCCCGAAGACCTCGTGCCGCAATTCGCTCTTATCCGCGATGCGGTGCGCGCCTTCGATGTGCCCTGCATCGAGATGGAAGGCTTCGAGGCGGACGATCTTATCGCGACATATGCTTGCCAGGCAGCGGCGAACGGCGCGCGCGTCACCATCGTTTCTTCCGACAAAGATCTGATGCAGCTCGTCAACGGCAATATCGACATGCTCGATACGATGAAGCTGAAAGCCATCGGTCCGGCGGAGGTCGAGGAAAAATTCGGCGTCGGGCCGGACAAGGTCGTGGATGTCCAGTCGCTGGCCGGCGATTCGGTCGATAACGTGCCGGGCGTGCCCGGTATCGGCATCAAGACGGCGGCGCTGCTTATCAACGAATATGGCGATCTCGACACGCTTTTGGAGCGGGCCGGGGAAATCAAACAGAAGAAGCGCCGGGAAAATCTGATCGAGTTTGCCGATCAGGCGCGCATCAGCCGCGATCTCGTACGCCTCAAGCAGGACGTGCCGGTGACAGTGGGTCTTGACGAGATGGACATCAAGACGCCCGATCCGGTGAAGCTCATCGGCTTCTTGAAGGATATGGAATTCACCACGCTGACAAAGCGTGTCGCCTCCGAGCTTGGCGTGGAAGCGGACGAGGTGCCTGCCGCCGGCGACCATCCGGCGGATGCCCCCGTCATTGTTGAGGCGAAAGGACCGGCCGAGCGCGGCGGTGCGCCGGGCGCGGTCTCACCCGGCATCGAAGCGCCTATCGATCCTGATGCTTATGAAACCGTGACGGAGGTGGAGGCTCTGAAGGCCTGGCTCGAGGAAGCTAAAGATCAGGGTTTCATGGCGCTCGACACGGAAACGGATTCGCTCGATGCCATGGCCGCGCGTCTTGTCGGTGTCTCCATCGCAACGCGCCCCGGCAAGGCCTGTTACATTCCCCTGCAGCATGGCGCGGGCGAGGGGCTCGATTTCGACGGCAATGGCGCGCCCGAGCAAATCAGTCTCGATGAAGCGCTCGGCCTTCTTAAACCCGTTCTGGAAGACCCGGCAGTTTTGAAAATCGGGCAGAACCTGAAATACGATCTTCAGGTCCTCAAACGCCATGGCATTGATGTCGCGCCCATCGACGACACGATGCTTATGTCCTATGCGCTGGACGCTGGGCTCCACGGCCATGGTATGGACGAGCTTTCCAAGCTCCATCTCGGCCATGAGCCCATTCCCTTCAAGGAAATCGCAGGAAGCGGCAAATCCCAGATCACGTTCGATCAGGTACCCATCCCGAAGGCCACGCGCTATGCCGCCGAAGATGCGGATGTGACGCTGCGCCTTTATATGCTTTTGAAGCCGCGCCTCGTCGCGGAGCGCAAAGTCACCGTCTATGAAACGCTGGAGCGCCCGCTCGTCTCCGTCCTCGTGGATATGGAGCATGAGGGGGTGAAGATCGACCGGCAAGTGCTCTCGCGCCTGTCGGGTGAATTCTCCCAGAAGATGGGCGCTTACGAAGAAGAGATTTACGAGCTCGCAGGCGAGGAATTCAATATCGGCTCGCCCAAGCAGCTCGGTGAAATTCTCTATGACAAGAAAGGTCTTTCCGGCGGGCGCAAAACGAAGACCGGCGCCTGGAGCACGGATGCCGCAGCGCTGGAAGAATTGGCCGCGCAGGGCCATGAGCTGCCCCAGCGCATTCTCGACTGGCGCGGCCTTTCCAAACTGAAAAGCACCTATACCGACGCGCTGCCCGAATATATCAACAAGGATACGGGCCGCGTTCACACCTCCTATTCCATGGCCTCCACCACCACGGGACGGCTTGCCTCGAGCGAGCCCAATCTGCAGAACATTCCCGTGCGCACCGAGGACGGGCGGCGCATCCGCACCGCCTTCATCGCCGAAAAGGGCATGAAGCTCATCAGCGCCGACTACAGCCAGATCGAGCTGCGTCTTGTTGCGCATATTGCCGGCGTCAAGGAACTGAAAGACGCGTTTGCGGACGGGCTCGACATTCACGCCATGACGGCAAGCGAGATTTTCAACGTGCCGATCAAAGGCATGGAGCCTTCCGTGCGCCGAAGGGCCAAGGCCATCAATTTCGGGATCATCTACGGCATCTCCGCTTTCGGCCTTGCCAATCAGCTCGGCATTTCGCGCAGCGAGGCGGGTGACTATATCGATCTTTATTTCAAGCGGTTCCCCGGCATCCGCGATTACATGGAAAGCACGAAGGAAAGCGCGCATAAGGACGGTTTCGTGGAAACGATTTTCGGGCGCAAGATTCATCTGCCCGAAATCAACTCCAAAAACGGCGCCCGCCGGTCCTTCATGGAACGCGCGGCGATCAACGCCCCCATTCAAGGCTCCGCTGCCGATATCATCCGCCGCGCCATGATCCATATGGCCGGCGCGCTCTCGCGGGCAGATTTGAAGGCGCGTATGCTCTTGCAGGTGCATGACGAATTGATTTTCGAGGCGCCGGAAAAAGAAACCGAGAAGACCTGTAAGCTCGTCTGCGATGTCATGTCGAAAGCAGCCGAACCGGCCATCGCCCTCTCGGTGCCGCTGGATGTGGAGGCGAATGCCGCGAATAATTGGGAAGAGGCCCACTGATTCCGGGCCTCTTCCAGGGGATGTCTAACAAGAGAGAAGGCCCTTTATGGCGCCCATCACCGATCCCACTCTTGCCATCACGCTGATCGTTGCGAGCGGCGTTTTCGCGCAATGGCTGGGCGCGCGCCTGCGCACCCCGGCCATCCTGCCGCTTCTCTTCATGGGCTTCCTGCTGGGGCCGGGGCTCGGGCTTCTAAATCCCGATGCGGTTTTCGGCGATCTTCTCTTTCCGACCATCTCCATGGCCGTTGCAGTCATTCTCTTTGAAGGCGCGCTCACCTTGCGCTTTGCGGATTTGCGCGGCGCGGCAACGCCGGTCATCCGCCTTGTCACGGTGGGCGTTCTTGTCACCGTGCTCATTCTTGGTTGGGCGGTGCATGAGATTTTCGCCTTTCCCTGGCCGCTTGCGCTGCTTTTCGGGGCGATCGGTGCGGTTTCGGGTCCGACCGTCGTCATGCCGCTTTTGCGCACCATTCGGCCGAACGACAAGGTGGCGCAGGTCCTGCGCTGGGAAGCGATCCTGATCGATCCCGTGGGCGCGGTGCTTGCTGTCGTGCTTTTCGAGGCGATCGTGGCTGCAGGCGCCATGACGGAGGGAAGTTCCGTCCTCGCCTTCCTCGAAGTTTTTGCCATTGGCGGGGCGGTGGGCGCCGGTTTCGGCTTTGCCTTCGGCTGGGCGCTGCGCCGTCATGCCATTCCCGATTATCTCATCAATGTGTCGACGCTCGGCCTCGTCCTCTTGGCCTTCACGCTTGCCAATACGCTCGGCCATGAAGGCGGCCTTGTTGCCGTCACGGTGATGGGCATCGTGCTCGGCAATCTGCCGGGCCTGCGTACGGGCGAGCTCATCGACTTCAAGGAAAGTCTTTCGGTCCTTCTCATCTCCGCGCTTTTCATCGTGCTCGCCGCGCGGGTGGATTTCGGCGGCATGATGGCCATCGCGGGCGGCCTTGCCCTTCTTATGGCGATCATTCTTTTCATCGCCCGCCCGCTTAATGTGCTTGTTTCGACCATCGGCACGGAGACAAGCTGGCGCGAGCGCGCGCTTTTATCCTGGATCGCGCCGCGCGGCATTGTCGCTGCCGCCATCTCCGCGATCTTTGCGGTGCGCTTACAGGAAGCAGGCGTGGAAGGGGCAGAGCTACTCGTGCCGCTGACCCTCGTCATGATCATGGTCACGGTCGTCTTGCAAAGCCTGACCGCGCGGCCCGTTGCCGAATTGCTGAATGTTGCCGAACCTGCCGCGCGCGGTGTCCTGATCGTCGGTGCCAATCCCTTTGCTTTGGCGCTCGCCGAAGTGCTGCATGAGCGGGGCGTGCGCGTGCTCGTCGCCGATACGTCCTGGAGCCAGACACGAACGGCACGGATGAAAGGCCTGCCCACGTTTTTCGGCAATGCGGTTTCAGAATATGCGGACCGTGAGCTTGATTTGGTCGGCGTAGGCTCGCTCCTTGCGCTTTCCCGCCAGCCTGCGCTCAACGCGCTTTCCTGTATGCGCTACCGCCATGAATTCGGCTCGGCCAATGTTTTTGCCGTGCGCCATGACCCGGCGACCTTTGAAAAAGGCTCGGATCCGCTGCCGCTTGAGCTGCGCGGTCATCTTCTTTTCAAGCCGGAATTGACTTTGGAACGCGCGCAGGAATTGCTGCGCGAGGGCTATAAAGTGCGCCTCACCCGCCTGACGGAAGAATTCGATTTCGAGGCGCTGGCCGAACAAATCGGCGGCACCGACAATATGCTTCTCGCCATCGATAAGGACGGGCTCGTCAAACCCTTCTCCGAGGAAACGCGCCTGCGCGCGGGGGCGGACTGGCGCGTCGTCTATCTTGAGAAGGTCTCCGAAGAAAAAAAGATCGAGAAGAAAAAAGAAGAAAAAGCCCAGCGCGAGGCGAAGAAGAAAGATTAGCGCCGGGAAAATAGATGAGCCGCCGCGCCGGAGGGGGCTCAGCTCCGGCGCGGCGGCGGGGATCAAGCTGCTTTCTGCAGTGAAGGCGCCTGGCTCGTGAAAAGCTCCAGCATTCGGTCCGTATAGGCGATGAGATTGTCATGGGTCCGCATCGCATCGATGAGCGGGCTTTTGACCTGCGGAATGCCGATGATATTGACGAGCACGCCGAAGGCGCTTGCATCGGCAAGGGAGGGACGGTCACCGAAAAGATAGGGCTTGTCGCCGAGCTCGGCGGCGAGCGCGGCAAGGTCGTCCGCGCCGAAGGCATAGATTTCCTCGCGCGTGTGCCGGCCAAGCCCGTGATGATGGAGCGCCGTCTTCATCTGTTTCAGCACCGCGCGGTAAACGAAAAAACGGATGGGAGCCGGAACGTCGCCGAAGAAAATCTCTTTCTCCAGCCACTCGTTTTCCTTCTCGCACCAGCGGGTGTAAACGATCGCCCAGTAAAGCCGCTCTTCGAGCATGCGCTGCAAGGCGTGGGAGCGGGCCCGCTCCAGCGGCGTCAAGTGCCAGTCGAGATCGACGCCGCGCCGCTCCTTCAGCCATTTCATGATCAAGGTGGAATCGCCGACCCGCTCCCCGTCCGCCACGATGAAAGGCAGCTTGCCTTTCGGTGCCTTGGCGGGGTTCGGCATGTCGCGCCGCTCATAGCCGATGCCGGCAAGGCGCAGTGCCGTTTCCAGTTTGACGACAAAGGCGCTGGGGTCCGGCACGCCCGGCACCTCGCTGGAAAACCCGTAAAGCTCGAGTTTCGGGGCGTTTTTGCCCGCGCCCGGCGTCTTGATAATGTTGCTCATTGCGTCTCTCCATTTCGCGCATCTGCCTTTTCCGCATTTCGGTGGCAGCGAATGGACTAGCTTTAGCCCGCGCCTCCTGACACCCTGCTGTCAGGAGCCCTATGGCAGGATCTTTTCATGAGACGCGCCGACCGCTTGTTCGACATTGTGGAATATATGCGCCGCCACCGCCGGGTGGTGACGGCGGACGAGCTTGCCGGAAAGATGGAAGTCTCGGTGCGCACGATCTATCGCGACATTGCCGATCTACAGGCAAGCCGCGTGCCCATCGAAGGGGAGGCGGGGATCGGCTATCTCCTGCGCCCGGGCTATGATTTGCCGCCGCTCATGTTTACAGAGGATGAGGCCGAAGCGCTGGCGCTCGGTGCGCGCATCGTCGCAAGTTGGGCGGATGAGGAATTGGCGGACAGCGCCCGCGCCGTGCTTGCCAAATTGCGCGCCGTCCTGCCGCCGCCTTTGCAAAAGCAGATGGATGCGTTCGGCGTCATGGCGCCACCCGATCATTACCGTGCGGAAATCGTCGTGGACCTTGCCGCGATCCGCAAGGCGGTGCGCCGGCGCGCCAAGATCCGTTTCGGCTATGTGAATGCCAAAGGCGAGCAAAGCGAGCGCACCGTCTGGCCGCTCTCGCTTGCCTTTTACGGCCATGTCTGGATCGTGCCGGCTTGGTGCGAAAAGCGCGAGGCCTTCCGCGTTTTCAGGGCCGACAGGATGCGCGATCTCTTGCTGCCCGGCGAGCGCTACCCCAAAGTGCCGGGCCGTGATCTCGATGCCTATCTTTTGGAGCAGGGCATCTCCCCGCAAGACCGGCTGGAGTGATCAGGACGCGCCCTGCACATAAGTGTTCATGTCGAAATAATCGCGCCAGACTTTGATCTTGCCGTCTTCCATCTCGAAAATGCCGAGACAGGGCAGATCGATGCTCTTGCCGCTTTTCAGGTGAATATGATCGACGCGTTCGGCGATCACCGTGTCGCCCTCGGCAACGAGGGAGAGCACGTCCCAGTTCGTCGCTTTCCAGTCGTTGATGAAGCCCGCAACGAAGGCCTTCACCGTCTCCCGTCCGCTCACCGGGTCGATCGGCATATTGTGATAAGTGCCGTCCTCGGTGAAGAAGGCGGCGATCTCTTCGGCATCGAGCCGCGGCCAAGCATTGATGAAGTTCAGCACGGTTTGCGCATTCTGGCTTTTATTGTCGCTCATGGCGTCCTCCCTTTTTCAAAAGCCTAACACTCCTGCTCCCGGCGAGCGAGGCAGAGAGGTGCCCGCCCAAAAGAAAAGCCGCGCTCTTTTAAGAGCGCGGCTTTGTCTTTCGTAACCCCGAAAGGCGAATGCTTACTGCGCGGCCCGTGCGGGAGCTGGGGCGGCGTCGCGCACTTCCGGATCGACATAGGATTCGAACTTGCGGAAGTTCTCGATGAACATCGAAACGAGTTTGGCGGCCTGCGCGTCATACGCGCCTTTGTCGGCCCAGGTTTCGCGCGGGTTCAGGATCGTCATGTCGACGCCCGGCACCGAGGTCGGCACCTGGAAGCCGAAGAACGGATCGAAGCGGAAATCCACATTGGCAAGCGAGCCGTCGAGAGCTGCGGAAAGCAGCGCGCGGGTCTCGCGGATCGGCATGCGCTGGCCGGTGCCGTAAGCCCCGCCCGTCCAGCCGGTATTCACCAGCCAGCAGTCCACATTGTGCTCGGCGATGAGATCGCGCAGCAGGTTGCCGTATTCGGACGGATGACGGGCCATGAAGGGCGCGCCGAAACAGGTCGAGAACGTGGCTTCCGGCTCCGTCACGCCTTTTTCCGTACCGGCCACTTTCGCCGTGTAACCGGAAAGGAAGTGATACATGGCCTGGGACGGCGTCATCTTGGCGATGGGCGGCAGCACGCCGAAGGCATCCGCCGTCAGCATGATGATGTTTTTCGGGTGGCCTGCGCGGCCCGTTTCGCTGGCATTCGGAATGAAGGACAGCGGATAGGCGCCGCGGGTGTTCTCGGTCAGCGAATTGTCGTTGAAGTCGAGCTCGCGGGTCTGCGGGTCCATCACGACGTTTTCAAGCACGGTGCCGAAACGCTGCGTCGTGGCGTAGATTTCCGGCTCCGCTTCCGCCGACAGGTTGATCATCTTGGCATAGCAGCCGCCTTCGAAGTTGAAGACGCCGTTTTCCGACCAGCCATGCTCATCGTCGCCCACCAGCGTGCGCTTGGGGTCGGCCGAGAGCGTGGTCTTGCCGGTGCCCGACAGGCCGAAGAAGATGGCCGAGTCGTCTTTCTCGCCCACATTGATCGAGCAGTGCATCGGCATGACGCGCTTTTCGGGCAGCTCGTAGTTGAGCATGGAGAAGACGGATTTTTTCGTTTCACCGGCATAGGACGTACCGCCGATCAGCACGATGCGCTTGGCGAAGTTGCACGCGATCACCGTTTCCGTACGGCAGCCATGGCGGGCTTTGTCGGCGCGGAAGCTGGGCAGGTTGATGATCGTGAATTTCGGATCGAAGTCGGGAAGCTCTTCAGGCTTGGGTTCGATAAGCAGGTTCTGAATGAAGAGCGAATGCCAGGCAAGTTCGGTAAAGACGCGGGTCGGCAGGCGGTGAGTGGGGTCGGCGCCGCCGAAAAGGTCCTGAACGAAAAGTTCTTTGCCTTCGGCGTGTTTGAGCATGTCCTGGTGGAGAGCGTCGAACTGCTCGGGCGTGATCGACTTGGAATTGTCCCACCAGACGGTGTTTTCGGTCTTCTCGTCGCGGACGATGAATTTGTCCTGGGCGGAGCGGCCGGTGTGCTCGCCGGTGCGGACCACCATCGCGCCTTGCGCGGACAGTTCGGCTTCCTCGCGCCGGATGGCTTCTTCGTAAAGCTTGGCGGGCCGGTAATTCCAATGCACCGCTTCAAGATTGGTGAAGCCCTGTTTGTCCACACCGTTTTTGCTGATGTACAGCCCAGTCTGTTTCACGCCCACTCTCCTCGTGTCTCGCCTGTCTGTCACGTTGGGTGAGGGATGAACCGGAGCCGACACCCAGTCTTCGGGAGGGGTTGAAACCGCCAATCGCCAAGACGTGACGTACCAATAATCTAAAGAGGCGGGTGACCCCGCCCGTTCAACTCAAAATATGTTCCCAGCAAAGAAGGGGCCGTGCGGCCGACGCGGCTCCGAACCCCTGCTCCAACTTTGGCTATATGGTGCCAAGCTTACTTGCCCGGCATCTCCCGCCAAGTGCGCGTCACCATAGTGTCGCGCCCCCCGCTGCGCAACTGGATTCGGACCGGGGAAGGGGGGAAATTGCCGCACCTTTCCGGCCCTTTTGCCGCCTTGGTAAACAGGCCTTACCGGCGGGGAAAAAGCCGGGTGAAAAGAGCACAAAAGAGGAACCGGAAAGGCCGCTCCAAGCCCGCTTTCTCTGACCTGCTTTAGGGAGGCCTTCAGGCCTTGGCCCGGGCTTCCTTGACCAGTGCCACCAGCATCTGCCGGGCCTCGGTGGGCGTGAAAACCGGGGCGGGGAAGTCGAGCCGGGCAAAATGCCGGCCTTTGCCCGTGGGCGTCCCCTCTTCGGGCGCTTCGGTATCGAGCACGAGGTCCGCCCCTTCCGGGTCGATGCCGCTCATCCGCCAGGCGCCTTCTTGGCGCCCAAGGAGCTTTCCGGCGTACAGGGCGATGGCGTCGGCGTGATCCTCGTTCATATGGGCGGTGATGCCTTCCGCCCCTTTCACCAGTTCTCCTGCTTCCTCGAGCGGGAAGGTGAGGTCGGCGTCGGAAAGATTGCCGATCCGCCCGAACCCTTCCACGATCCGCCCGCCTGAGAGGCGCAGCGCGTAATAGGAAAAATCGAGCGCGGTGTCATAGTCCCGTGTTTCCGGATGCAGTGCGGTAAAGCGGGCCTTGGCGCGTGCCGCTTCCGCGCCTTCCAGCTTTTCCGCCCGTCCCTGGACGCTCACCCGGGCAAGGTTCATGCGCTCGGCCCCTTCCGCTCCCGGCGTCTCGAACAGGAGGCTGATCTCGGGGTTTGCCTCTATATGGCGGGTATGGGCGGCCAGGCGCGAGATCAGCAAGAGCGGCACGGCATCCATCAGGCAGGCGGTCTGCGCCAGGCTGACGAAAGGCGCGGCGCTTTTGGCTTCCTGCGTGGCAAGCGGCACGAAACGCCCGGCACGGATGAGCTGGCGCGCCGTGGCGGCAAGGGCGGATTTTTCAGGTTTTTTCTGGGCGAGTGTCATGGCCTGCTTATATACTGAAAAGCTGTGCCAGACCAGATTGCCGCTTGAGTTTAAAGGCAGGCTTCGGCGCTAGCCGCATCTTCATGCGTTCCCATATTTGTTGAATGAAGAAAGGCCAGGCGATGGCACGCCCCCTCGATCCCTTTTCCGCGCCCGCAGCGCCTGCGCCCGCTTTACCGCTGGATTCCTTCGACCTCCACATCAAGCGCACGCTGACCCTCGCCTTCCCGGTGGTGCTGGCGCGCGCCGGCATGGTTGGTATCTTCACCGCCGATACGATCATGGTCGGCCATTACGGGGCGGGCGAGCTGGCCTATCTTGCGCTTGGCATCGCCATTCAGTCGGTCTTCCTTTTGATGTCGATCGGGCTTTTGCAGGGCACGATGATCCTGGCGAGCCAGGCTTACGGGGCGAGCGATTTTCGCGCCGCAGGCGCGGCCTGGCGCGCCGGGCTTTATCATGCGGTGCTGCTCGGGCTCGTCTTCGGCATCATTTGCGCGCTGGGCGAGCCGCTGCTTCTTGCCATCGGCCAGAGCCCGGAGCTTGCAGCGGGCGGCGGCGGCGTTTCGCTTG
The DNA here is from genome assembly GCF_965222285.1 of Tepidicaulis sp. Taxonomy (NCBI): domain Bacteria; kingdom Pseudomonadati; phylum Pseudomonadota; class Alphaproteobacteria; order Hyphomicrobiales; family Parvibaculaceae; genus Tepidicaulis; species Tepidicaulis sp. Next base: position 188,083 of record NZ_OZ244942.1, read on the forward strand.
CCTTCGGTCTCTCCATGCCGGGACTTCTGATTTACATCTGCTCCAGCTATTTCCTGGAATCGATCCAGCGCCCGCGTGTCGGCATGTACATCATGGCGGCGGCCAATCTGCTCAATATCGCGCTCAACGGCTTTTTCATTTACGGGCTGGCCAGCTGGAGCGAGCCGATGGGCGCGGTGGGCGCGGCCATCGCCACGGCGTGCACGCGCTGGTTCTTCGCCGCCGCGATCCTTGCTTACATCTTCTCCATGGTCTGGCGGGAGGGGGAAGATCCGTTCGGCCTGCGCGTCAAGCTTTTGCGCTGGTGGGCGGAGGCGCGCCGCCTCGGCGCCTCGACGGGCAGGCGTCTTCGGGCGCAAGGCATCGGCATGGCGGTGATGATGGCGCTCGATGCCGCCGCCTTCCAGACGCTTATTTTGATGGCGGGCTATCTTGGGGAAAAGGAGCTCGCCGCCTATCATGTCGTCGTCAACGCCATGATCCTTGTGCTGATGATGGCGATCGGCTGTTCCTCTGCCACGTCCGTGCGGGTGGGCAATGCCATCGGCCGGGGTGATGCGCCCAATATGCGCCGTGCGGGCTGGGTCGGCATCGGGCTCGGCGCCTGTTTCGTGCTGCCTTTCGCGCTTATCGCGCTGATCCTGCCGGGCGGTGTGGCCGCGCTTTATACGTCCGATCCGGCGGTGATCGAGATTGCCCGCACCACCTTCCTCGTTGCCGGGATCGTGCTTGTCGTCGACGGGGCGGTGGCGACCACCATCGGCGCCTTGCGCGGGGCGGGCGATGTCTGGCCCACCATGATCCGTTTCATCGGCTCCTTCTGGCTGATCGGCATTCCGACCGGCTATGTCATGGCGTTTGAAATGGGCTTTGGCGCACCCGGCCTTTTGATGGGCCTCGGCTCGGCCATCTATATCGCCTTTGCGCTTCTCATCTTCCGCTTCCGCAAAGTCGCGCATATGCCGCTGAAGCGGGTGTGAGGCTTCAGGCTTGGGAGAAGTGCTCGCCGATCAGCGCAAGCGCCGCGCGCTTGGCGGTGCGCGCGGCATGGGAGGAGCCTGAAACCTGCGCCGTTACCGTCGCTCCTTCGAAGAGGAGCGCCAACTCGTCGGCCAGCGCTTCGGGCTCGCTCGCGCCCGCCTCCCGGCAGAGCTTTAGAATGAAGGCCCGCATCATGTTCTTGAAATCCTGGCAGGCGGAGCGGATGGGCGGGCTCGCCTGGGCATATTCGCCCACCGCGTTGATGAAGATGCAGCCGTAAAAACCCGGCTCTTCGAACCAGTTTTCCGCCGCATCGAAAAGCCCGGCCAGACGGCTGCGCGCATCGCGCCCGTTCTTTTCCACATCGCGCATGAAATTGTTGCGGAAGGCGCTGTCATGCACGCGCAGCACCGCCAGGATCAGTTCTTCCTTGGAGCGGAAATGACTATAGAGCGTCTTCTTCGAGACCCCGGCTTCCAGAATGATCTTGTCGATCCCTGTCGCATGAAATCCGTCTCGGGCGAAAAGCCGCCCGGCGGTCTGGATGAGATGGTCGCGGCGTGAGGCGGCGGGAAGGTCGGAAGCACGGGTCATCGGGTACGGGCCACTGGCCGCCAGGCGGCGGATGAAAAGGGTAAACAGAACTGTTTCCATATTTGGCCACTTTTTACACGGATGCAAGGTGGAACGAAAGGGTTCTTGCCTCACGCTCATGTGAAAACGCGTGTGCCAGTCGTGGTTTTGAAAATCGATCCCCGGTCATTACTTCTGGGAGCAAGGAAACAGATCTGTTTCCCGATGCTTTGCGGGTGGTGTGCCGCCTCGATCATGCAGACCCGGCCTCGCAAGCTCTAACCACGCAAAAGCCAAGGAGTAAGGCAATGCAGATTTTGAAATCCTTCATGGGCGCTCTGTTCGCCGTGATGTTCGTCATGGGCGCCGCAGGCGTTGCCCGTGCTGACGTTGCTCACATGACTGTGGGCGCCGGCGGCTATGACCTCGTTTCCTACCAGACCAACACGAAGCCCCTGCGCGGCAGCGGCGACTTCGCTCTCGAGCATGACGGCGTGAGCTACCTCTTCGCTTCCGACGCCAACCGCGAAGCGTTCAAAGCTGACCCGGCGAAATACCTGCCCGCTTACGGCGGCTACTGCGCTTACGGCGTGTCGGTCGGTAAGAAGTTCTACGGCGACCCGGAAGTGTGGCGCGTGGTTGACGGCACGCTCTACCTGAACCTGAACACGAAAGTGCAGGATCTGTGGCTGGAAGACGTTGCCGGCAAGGTTTCCCAGGCGAACACGTACTGGAAAGACATCAAAGACAAGCCGGCAAGCGAACTCTAAGCCGCTGGCTTTCGCATCGGTTTGTCCATTTCCCGGTGCTCATCAAGCGCCCGGCCCCTTTAAAAAGGGCCGGGCGTTTTCTTTGAGGAGAGGCGGGCTTTACTGCGCGCCCGATGTCGCATCCTCGATCAGGCCGACATAAAAGCGCACGGCCTTTTCCATGTTCTCAACGGTGATGCGCTCATTCGTGCCGTGGAAGCGGGCGGTGTCCCCCGGCCCGAGCACGATGGGGATGAAGCGGTAGATATTGTCCGATACTTCCCCGTAATGGCGCGAATCCGTGCCGCCCACCACCAGATTGGGTGCGACGGCCGCCCCCGGGAATGCGCCGCGCACATGGCGCTCCAGAAGCGTGTAGCCTTCCGACTCCGTCGGTGAGACGGTTGAGGGCAGACGCCCCGGATTGGAAATTTCCACCGTCACCGTCGGATCGTCGATCGCCTCGGTCACATGGTCCACCACATCGTCGAAATCGTTACGCGGATGGATGCGGAAATTGACGATGCCCGTCGCGCTGGTCGGCAGCACGTTTTCCTTCAAGCCCGCCCGCAGCATAGTGGGCGCGATGGTGGTGCGCAGCTGCGCATCCGAGGTGGGGCTGGCGCTCATCAGGTTTTCGATCATCGGCCCGAAAAGCCAGCGGTTGGCGAAGACCATGCGCTGCAGGAAAGGCGCATGGGGCGCGAGCGCGTCGATCATCTGCGCCGCCGGTCCCTCGATCCCGCCCTCGAAGGGTTTTTTCTGCAAACGGTCGATGGCTTTGGCAAGCGTGCCCACCGCCGTCTCGCGCGGCGGCATGGAAGAATGCCCGCCTTGCGCATGGGCGGTCAGCGTCAGCGAGATATAGCCCTTCTCGGCAATCCCGATCAGCGCCACCTTGCCCTCGATGCCGGGCATCAGATTGTCGGCGACAATGCCGCCTTCATCGGCAACGAAATGGAGGCGGATGCCGCGCTCTTTCATGAGCTGGCCGATCACCTGATTGCCTTGCGGGCCGCCCACTTCTTCATCATGGCCGAAGGCGAACATGATCGTGCGTTTGGGTTTCAGCCCTTGCGCGGCGAGCATCTCCGCCGCCTCGACCATGGCGATGAGCGAGCCTTTATTGTCGATCGTGCCGCGCCCCCAGATGAACCCGTCCGCCACGGTGCCGGAAAAAGGCGGATGCTCCCAGGAGCCTTCCGAGCCCGGGATCACCGGCACCACGTCGATATGCGACATGAGCAGTACGGGGTCGAGGCTTTCATCGCTCCCCTTCCAGGTGAAAAGCAGGCTGTAATCGCTGACGATCTCGCGCGTCGCGGCGGCGTGGAAGGCGGGATAAGTCGCCTCCAGCCAATCGCGGAATTTGACGAATTCTTCCCCTTTGCTCTGCGAGGGGATCTGATGGGAAATGGTTTTGAACTGGATCGCCTCGCCCAGCCGCCGCGCCGCCGCTTCCCCGTCGATGGCGATGTCGCTTTCCTTGGCCGCCTCGCGGCTTTCCGGCGCCGCCACCATGAAGGTGCGCACCAGCACGATGGCGGCAAGCACCAACACCAGGGCGCCCAGCCCTGCCAAAATCTTCTTCATTCTCTAACTCCCAGCCTGAGGCGCCGGTTTTCCGGCGCTTTGCGAGGCAGTCTGCGCGATCCCGGGTCAAAGTCAAACCGCCAGGCCGGCACCCCCGCGCCCTCCTGAGCGAGGACCGGCAGACATGGTGCGGGCATGGCGCGGGCCCGGCCAAGCCTTTATACTCCTGGCGCGGGGAGGCGGGGATAAAGCGGCGGGCTTGCGCCGCCTCATGCCACAATTTGGGCCAAAACGCCGCTTAAGCGGTGCAAGGCTTTGAAAATGCCGGGAGATAACCCGGCGTCTGGCCAGCTTGAACCATGCTGGATGTGAAGGGGATTTGAATGGCGACGATTGCGCTGGTGGATGACGACCGCAACATTCTGGCTTCGGTCAGCATCGCGCTCGAGGCGGAAGGCTTCCATGTCCAGACCTATACGGACGGCGCCTCGGCCCTTGCCGGCCTGCAGGCGACGCCGCCGGATATTGCCGTCTTCGACATCAAGATGCCGCGCATGGACGGGCTGGAGCTGTTGCGCCGCCTGCGCCAGAAATCCGAACTGCCGGTCATTTTCCTCACCTCCAAGGATGATGAGATCGATGAATTGTTCGGCCTGAAAATGGGCGCGGACGATTACATCAAGAAGCCTTTCTCTCAGCGCCTTCTGGTGGAGCGGGTGAAGGCGATCCTGCGCCGCTCCGGCGCGGTGAAAGGCGGGCCGGAAGGCGAGGCGCAGCCTTCGGGCGGCATGCTGGAACGCGGCAAGCTCGTCATGGACCCGGACCGGCACACCTGCACCTGGAACGGCCAGGACGTGACGCTCACCGTTACGGAGTTTCTTATCCTGCAGGCGCTCGCCCAGCGTCCCGGCTATGTGAAAAGCCGCGACCAGCTCATGGATGCGGCCTATGATGATCAGGTCTATGTGGATGACCGCACCATCGACAGCCACATCAAGCGGCTGCGCAAGAAGTTCAAGCAAGCCGATGACGATTTCGACGCCATCGAAACGCTTTATGGCGTGGGCTACAAGTTCAAGGAAAGCTGAGGCCTGAATGAGCTATGCGGCCCGGCAGGAGGAAGAACCTCAGGGTGAGAGCCGGCAGGACGCGGCGGAGGAAGCATCCTCCGGTCCGCTGAGCGCGGCGGGCCGCCTTTGGAGCACGCTCTCCGCCGCCTTCCGCCGCTTTCTTCTGCAATCGCGCTTTGCCAGCCTGACGCGGCGCATCGTCGTCTTCAATCTCGTCGCGCTTTGTCTGTTGGGCGCGGGCATTCTTTATCTCAACCAGTTCCGCCAGGGCCTCATCGATGCGCGCAAGCAGTCGTTGATGACCCAGGCGCAGATCATCGCGGGCGCCATCGGCGAAACGGCGACCGCGAGCCCGCTTGCCGAAACCGTCGATCCTTTGGAACAGATCGAGCGGCGCGGCAAATGGGTGAACCCGGATGAATATTTCGAAGAGCGCGACATTGCCATTATCGCCGAGGAAGCCGCGCCCATCCTGCGCCGTCTCGTGCTTCCGACACAGACGCGCGCGCGCCTTTACGACCGTGACGGCTGGCTGATCCTCGATTCCCGCCAGCTCACCGATGCGGGCCAGATCATCCTCTTCGAATTGCCGCCGCCCGACGGGGCCGATGAGCGCGGGATTTTCACGCGGATTTTCGACACGGTGCGCGGCTGGCTGCCGGGCCGCGCCCTGCCGCGCTACCGGGAAGCGGGCAGTCAGAACGGCTATATCTACGATGAAGTGGCGCTGGCGCTGACCGGCACCGCCGCCACCATGGAGCGCATCTCCGATAGGGGCGAGTTGATCGTCTCCGTCGCCGTGCCGGTGCAGCGTTTCCGCGCGGTGCTCGGCACGCTGATGCTTTCCACCGAAGGCGGCGACATCGACGCCATCGTGCGCGCCGAGCGCCTGGCCATCGTGCAGGTCTTTCTCGTGGCGCTCGCCGTTTCCATTCTTCTTTCCGTCGTGCTTGCCGGCACCATTGCCGAGCCTGTGCGCCGCCTGGCCGAGGCGAGCGAGCGCGTGCGCCGGGGCAAGACCGGCCGTGTCGAGATCCCCGACTTTTCCGAGCGGCGCGATGAGATCGGCGAGCTTTCGGGCTCCTTGCGCGATATGACGAAAGCGCTTTACGACCGCATCGATGCGATCGAAAGTTTCGCGGCAGATGTGGCGCACGAACTGAAGAACCCGCTCACCTCCATCCGCTCGGCCATCGAAACGCTCGACATTGCCAAGACGCCGGAACAGCGCGCCCGGCTCATGGATATTATCCAGCACGATATCCGCCGCATCGACCGGCTGATCTCCGACATTTCCGATGCCTCCCGCCTCGATGCCGAGCTCTCGCGCCAGGAGCTGGAAGAGGTGCGCCTCGATGTGCTGGCTGAAACCGTCATCGATCTTTTCAACGAGACGGGGGCGGGCGGCGCCAAAATCGTTCAATTCGAAAAGCCGGTGGGCGCGCGCGCCGACACCGCCTATAGCGTCACGGGCGTTGCCGACAGGCTCGGCCAGGTGCTGCGCAACCTCATCGACAATGCGCTCTCCTTCACGCCGGAAGGCGGGCTGGTGCATGTGCGCGTCTCGCGCGAGGAAGACCGTGTGCGCCTGACGGTGGAGGATGAAGGGCCGGGCGTCCAGCCATCGAGCCTTGAGAAAATCTTCGAGCGTTTCCATTCCGACCGCCCCGGCGCCTTCGGCCGCCATTCCGGCCTCGGCCTTTCCATCTCCAAACAGATCGTCGAGGCCCATAACGGGCGCATCTGGGCGGAGAACCGGGAAGAGAAGGGCGCGCGCTTCACCGTCGAATTGCCCGCGGCGGAAGAATGATGCCGGAAACCTCTCAGCAGACATTGCACGGCACGGCCATCGCCTGGAACGGCGAGGCGGTGCTTTTGAGCGGACCGCCGGGCGCGGGCAAATCCGATCTTGCCTGGCGCATTCTGGAAAATGACCCGGCGGCCCGTCTTGTGGGCGATGACCGGCTTGAATGGCAGCTGGAAGAAGGCGCGCTCTGGCTTTCCGCGCCCGGGACGCTGGCGGGCCTCATCGAAATCCGCGGTCTCGGCATCCTCACGCTGCCTCACGCGCCGAAGGCACGCCTGCGCCTTCTCATCGAGCTTGTCTCCCGCGCCGAGGTGCCGCGCCTGCCCCTGCCTGCTTTTCGCGAAGTGGAAAGCGTGCCCGTGCCGCTTTTGCGCCTTCATGCCTTCGATGCCGCCGCGCCCGCGAAAGTGGCGCTCGCGCTCGCCAGCATCGGTCTTTCCGGCTTTCCGGGGCCGGATGGGCGGCTTTCCCGTTAAGCCTCCTCACGGATTTCTGTCTTTTGCGCGCGAGTTCTCCTTGTCATGCGGCCCGTAATGGTTGCACGATAGCCGCCACTTTCGGGGGAGCCTTTGCAATTGATGCGCGGCGCGGATATTAGGTCTTAGATGATCGGATTAGTTCTTGTAACGCACGGCCAATTGGCCAGCCAGTTTGTCGCCGCGACGGAGCATGTCGTCGGACCCCAGCAGAATGTAACGGCCATCTGCATCGGCCCGGACGATGACATGGAGCAGCGCCGCAAAGACATTCTGGAGGCGGTGGCCGGTGCCGATACCGGCGACGGGGTGATCCTCCTCACCGACATGTTCGGCGGCACGCCCTCCAATCTCGCCATTTCCATCATGGATAAGGCGCATGTGGAGGTGATCGCGGGCATCAACCTGCCCATGCTGATCAAGCTGGCCAGCGTGCGCGAGAGCCTTTCTCTTGCCGAAGCGGTGGATCAGGCGCAGGAATCGGGCCGCAAATACATCTCCATCGCCTCCAAGGTGCTGGCCGGCGAAACCTCCTGACCTTGAAGTGATGGCCGTGCTTTCCAAAGAAGTCGAAATCGTGAACACGCGCGGGCTGCATGCGCGCGCCTCGGCCAAATTCGTCCAGACGGCGGAATGGTACGACGCCAAGGTGCGCGTCTCCCGCGACGGGCAGACCGTGGGCGGCACCTCCATCATGGGGCTGATGATGCTCGCCGCCGCCAAGGGCTGCACCATCACCATCAAGGCGGAAGGCCGCCAGGCCGAAGAGGCGCTGGAAGCCTTAAGCGCCCTCGTCGCGGACCGTTTCGGCGAAGAAGACTGAGCTTCTTTCCATTTCCCCTCACTCGCTCAACACACATGTCATGGCCCGGCTTGTCCGGGCCATCCACGAATTATGCCGCAGCGCCCTTTTTGCCGCCCGTGGATGCCCCGCATAAAGCGGGGCATGACAAGAAGGGGGACGACACGGGAAGGATTGCTTAGGGTTAAATCGTAGAAAGACATAAAGATTTCTTTATATCTTCTTGCGCCCGCCCCGCGCCCTTGCTATGAAGGCGCTCTCAGTTCAAATGCGGGGCCTTTGCCGGTGCCGCGCTGCCGGGGCGCCTCGCCCCCGATGGATAAGCCTAAGGAGCCAAGGATGAGTGAATTCACCGATTGCAAGGTCGCGGACATGTCGCTTGCAGACTGGGGCCGCAAGGAAATTGCGATCGCGGAAACTGAGATGCCGGGCCTGATGGCGCTGCGCCAGGAATTCGGCAAGGAAAAGCCGCTGAAAGGCGCGCGCATCGCCGGCTGCCTGCATATGACCATTCAGACCGCCGTGCTGATGGAAACGCTGGTCGAGCTCGGCGCCACGCTGCGCTGGTCCTCCTGCAACATCTTCTCCACCCAGGACCACGCCGCCGCCGCCATGGCCGCGGTGAAAATCCCTACCTTCGCCTGGAAGGGCGAGACGGAAGAAGAATTCTGGTGGTGCATCGAGCAGACCATCGAAGGCCCGGACGGCTGGCGCCCCAACATCATTCTGGACGATGGCGGCGATCTCACCCAGATCATGCATGACAAGTATCCCGAGCTTCTCAACGACGTGGTCGGCATTTCCGAGGAAACCACCACGGGCGTGCTGCGCCTTTACGAAATGGCGAAAGCCGGCACGCTCAAAGTGCCCGCCATCAACGTCAATGACAGCGTGACGAAGTCGAAGTTCGACAATCTTTATGGCTGCCGCGAAAGCCTGGTGGACGGCGTCAAGCGCGCCACCGACGTGATGATCGCGGGCAAGGTCGCGGTGATCTGCGGCTATGGCGATGTGGGCAAGGGCTCGGCCGAATCCATGCGCAGCCAGGGCGCCCGCGTGGTGGTGACGGAGATCGACCCGATCTGCGCGCTGCAGGCGGCGATGGAAGGCTATGAAGTGGCGACCATGGATGAAGTCGCCCCCCATGGCGATATCTTCATCACCTGCACGGGCAATAAGGACATCATCACGATCGACCATATGCGCCAGATGAAGGACCGGGCGATCGTCGGCAATATCGGCCATTTCGACAGTGAAATTCAGGTGGCCGCGCTGAAGAACTACACCTGGCACAATGTGAAGCCGCAGGTGGACGAGATCGAGTTCCCGGACGGCAAGCGCATCATCCTGCTTGCCGAAGGGCGTCTGCTCAATCTGGGCTGCGCGACGGGCCACCCCAGCTTCGTGATGAGCGCCTCTTTCACGAACCAGGTGCTGGCGCAGATCGAGCTTTGGCAGAACCACAAGAATTACGACAACAAGGTCTATGTGCTGCCCAAGCACCTGGACGAAAAAGTGGCCGCGCTTCACCTGCCCAAACTCGGCGTGCGCCTCACTCAGCTTACGGACGATCAGGCCAAATATATCGGCGTCCCCCAGGACGGCCCCTTCAAGCCGGATCACTACCGCTACTAAGCACGATGTTCGGGCGCCTTGACGCCCCGCTCAAAGCCCGGCCCCAGCGGCCGGGCTTTTTGTTTTTTGGTAAGAAGAAAGTGTCTGCTTCGAAATGGGCTGACGACATGGTAGTGCGTGTTAGGTTGGTTCAGGCAATCTCCCGACCGTATCCGACGACTCTTTTGCGCGATTATAAATTGAAGTGACGGCTTCGCGTATACCGCTAAAGGCATACTTGTTACCAAAAAGAACGAATACCTCGGCGGAAGGATCTACGAGCCTAAAGACGTGCCCCAACTCTTCGTCGGCAACGCTCGCGGTGCTAACCATTGGTGCGGGGAATACATAACCAGTAATATCCCTGAGTAGATATTCGTCCAACCTTTCGTCGAAATGCTCTAGAGCGTTCCGAAGGTCTCTTGCACAAAGTGGCGAGTTGTCTGGCACCCCAAATGCTTTTCGCAGTTTTTCGGCTCTTCGTTGGTGTATTTGATTTTTTGAACGTGCGGGCCAGAAGAACCTGGATACGGCTGCAGAATGAGATAAGGCTTCATGTGCATTGGATACTATAGCAGCCTCATCTTTCCCCTCTGATATTGCTGCGTCATATCGATCAAATGCTTTGACGGCGCGACCTGCTGCATAAACTATAGCTTCTAGGTAAAATGCTTCAAACATTGGATCAATGCCGTCGAGTTCTTCCGCGACAATCCGTTCACGTCGCATCTGCTCTTCAGTGTTTATTTCGCTCAATAGCCCTCTCCTGTTTTTGGTGCAGCATAAAAAGTCTTGTGAATGCGAAGTTTGATCGATGAACTCGAATCCGAGAATCGTATTTCTAGATCAGAATAAATGGATTGAATTGCTGCGCGCGGAGCAGCATCCAAATTTATATCCGCTCCAGTACTCTGTTCTCAAAAATCTAGAAGCAGACTTAAATAAGAGGAAGATTGTTCTGCCTCTGTCGAGCACAAATATATATGAAACGTACAAGATTGCCGCGCCAGACCGGAGAGCGAAATTGGCTCTTCTGCAGGCGCGGTTAAGCAATGGACTGGTTTTCCGCGGACGCTATGCGCGTCTTGAAGCTGAGCTGTTTGACTTCCTCGGGAAGGAGTATGGCATCGCGCGCGCATTCCGTTCTGAATGGTGGTTTCTTTCTGATGTATTCTTCGAGGCGTTCATGAGTGCGGAAGATGAGCGTATCAATTTCAAAATTTCACCTAGTGTCTTGCAGGTTATTCGCCGGTATCCGGCTAAGTCTCTCTTTGATTACCTTGCTTCCGCGCCGGATGAAGAACGACGCCTTGCCGTGAGGAATTGGAGTAATGGTTCTGAACTGCTGAGGAAAAGAGTAGAGAGTCGACGTGATAGACATAGGGGCGAAAGCATGTCTATACGAAGGCGTATCTATGGTGCATTGATGCTTGAAGACGAATTCCAACTGCTTGCGCGGTTCGCGAAGAAATGTGGAGTGGATTGGAAATCAGTAAGCCAGATAAAGGGAGCCATTGCGAGGCGGCTCCTGAATGAGATGCCTATTTATCATCTTGAGCGTGAGCTTGTGTTGCGGCTAGAAGCTCAGGAGCGTGCTGTCACTGAGAATGATTTCAGGGATGTTTCTGCTTATATCGCTGCAATTGCTTATGCTGATGAGGTCATCGGGGAGAACACCGTAGTGAATGTGGCGCGGCAAGCGGGGTTCGGAAAAAAATATAATACCAAGCTTGAGACGAACATACTCACGTTAATCCGATAGCATGTGTTGTATTGAGTGAGCGAAAATGGAATGCAGCTATTTTTTTCCAAAGCCACCTAGAGCTTCGTATGCCTCCAATATATCCTTAGGCGATAGTATAATTTCTCCGGTTTTTATCCAAGGCTCGAATGTGCCATCTTTATCTAACTCCACCGCATATCGAACAGCGTCATGTAACTCCCACCAAGGTTCCGGTGCAGGGGACGAACTGTTCGACTGTTCTGAAGGATTGAAATCCTTTGTCGGCTGCTCCCCCCGTGGAAGCCAAAAAAGTATTGCTGATGCCTGCCAGAGTAGATTGCTTTTTGTCATAACTAACTACGTTCCTAAGCTTTTGATGGGGCCGTATTAAACCGTTGCCCATCATGAATGTAGTATGCAGCGAAATTTTCTTGTGACTTTGTGTGCTCTGTGAAATCTACAATACCACTTTAGCGCTAGAGGCCGTGATAAATGCGGTTACATACTCAGTTTGGCTAGTGAACTAATTTTTCCCCATCGATTCGGTTGCGCAATGAAGTGTGGTCTTTGAGACTCACTTGCCCGCGATTTCGGTTAAGATTTTCTCCGTGCATCTGTCCAAGCTATAGCAATGCCTGAGCTTGGCGGTGTAACGTATTGGCAATAGGGGAAAATCGGTGCGGCGGCGCGGGCGGGCAGGCTCGGCAAGTCCCGCATCTGTTGGGGTTAGTCAGGCAAGGCGGCAATGAGCCATTTGAGGCAGGGCAGGGACAGCCAGCTTAAAAGCATGGGGGCACGGAAAAGCCGCGCGGCGCGCGCGGCCTTGGGCCTCGCTGTTTCGGCTCTTGTGGCCGCGCCCTTCGCGCCTGCCCAGGCCCATGAAGGCGGGGCGGCGCCGGGCTGGCTCGGCGGCTGGGCGGAAAATGCCGCGCCGTTTCTGGAAAGCATCGGGGTCGATCCGCATCTGGCTGCCGATCCTTCTTATGTCGCCGGGCTTTCCTTTGCGCTCGCCGCCGTGGTGCTCGCCAATCTTTTCGCCTTCTGGTCTATGCGCTCGGTGCGCGCGGCCCGGGGCGCCGAGGCGCGCCGCGCCGAGGACCTCGAAGGCCTGATGAAACGGGTGAACGCCGCCGAGGCCATTCTCGCCGCCGAGCCCGATGCGGTGTTCATCTGGACGCCGGAAACCATGAAGGCCTCCCCCGGCACCTTGCAGGCGCGGCCCCGCATTGTCGGCTCCACCTCCGCCATCGTCGATCCGTCATCGGGGGCGGTGGATTTCGATTATTTCGTCTCCCGCCTCGTCGGCGAACATGGCGCCAAGCTGCGCGATGCGGTGAACCGGCTGCGCTCGCGCGGGGCGCGCTTCTCGCTCATCCTGCAAACGGTGCAGGGCCATATTTTCGAGGCCGAGGGGCGGCCCGCCGGGGCCCAGGCCGTGCTTTGGCTGCGCGATGTGACGGGCGAGCGCGCGGAAGTCTCCCGCCTGATGGAGCGGATCAAGAGCGCCGACAGCGCGCAGCTGCGCCTGACCGAGCAGCTCGGCCTTTTGCCCATGCCCGCCTGGCGGCGCGGCCTCGATGGCAATCTTCTCTGGGTGAACGAGGCTTATGCGGGCGCCGTGGATGCGGCAAGCCCCGGCGAGGCTTTGGAAAAACAGACGCGCCTTGCCCCGGACGCGCTGCAGCGCGAGCTCGACAAAGTGCTCGAAGAAGGCGGGCGGGCGAGCGGCCAGGGCCGCGTCGTCATTGCCGGTGAGCGGCGCAATATGGAGATCACGGAATTTCCCATCGGCGAGGGGCAGATTGCCGGCATCGCCGTCGATGTGAGCGCGCTGGAAGAAGCCCGCCAGGAACTGAGACGCCATATCGAGGCGCACCGCACGACGCTCGACAAATTGACGAGTGCCGTGGCGATCTTCGGCCCGGACAAGCGGCTGAAATTTTACAACGAAGCGTATGTCTCTCTCTGGGGCCTCGATGAAGCGCTGCTGAAAGACGAGCCGACGGAAGGCGAGCTGCTCGACCAGTTGCGCGCCGCCCGCCGCCTGCCCGAACAGGCGAATTATCAGGACTGGCGCGCCCGCCGCCTTGAGCTTTACCGCTCGCCGGAGCCCCTGGAGGAATATTGGCACCTGCCCGACGGGCAGACCGTGCGCGTCATGGGCCAGGCGCATCCGTTCGGCGGGCTCATTTATGTGTATGAGAACGTCACCGAGAAGCTGCATTTGGAAAGCTCCTATAATGTGCTGGAGCGCGTGCAGCGCGAGACGCTGGACAATCTGAAAGAGGCGGTGGCGGTGTTCGGCTCGGACGGGCGGCTGAAGCTGCACAATCCGGCCTATGAGGAGATCTGGAATTTCTCCCCCGCCGAGCTCGACAATGAACCGCATTTCAACGAGCTCGCCGAGGCTTCGACCTATCTTTACGACAATGAGGAAGTGTGGGGCGATTTGCGCGCGCGCATCACCTCCGCCGGCGCGGTGCGCGCGGAGCAGGCGGGCCGCGTGGAGCGGCCGGACGGCACGGTGATCGATTACGCCCTCGTGCCGCTGCCCGACGGGGCGACGCTTTTGACCTTCGTGGACATGACCGATTCCACCCGCATGGAGCGCGCCTTGCGCGAGCGTAACGAGGCGCTGGAAACGGCGGACCGGCTGAAATCGGAATTCATCAGCCATGTGTCCTATCAGCTCAGAACGCCGCTCACGAATATCATCGGCTTCGGCGAAATTCTGGAAGCGGAAATGTTCGGCGAGCTGACGCCGAAGCAGCATGAATATACGGTCGGTATTCTCGACAGCTCCAACCAGCTCCTCGATCTCGTGAACGACATTCTGGACTTGGCCACCGTCGAGGCGGGCGCCATGGCGCTGGAAGTGTCCGAGGTCGATCTCAGCGAAGTGGTGCGCGCGGCAGAAGAATTCGCCCAGCGCCCGGCGCAGAAAAACAAAGTGACGCTGAAAGTCGAATGCCCCGAGGATATCGGCGCGCTCAAGGCCGATGAGCGGCGCATCAAGCAGATCATGCTCAATCTGCTCTCCAATTCCCTCGCCTTCACCCAGGCCGGCGACACGATCGTCATCGGCGCGGCGCGTTCGGACAGCGAGGTTGCCCTTTTCGTTTCCGACACGGGCGACGGCATCAAGCCGGAACATCAGGCAACGGTTTTCGATCGCTTCGAGGCGCGCGGCGGGCCGGACGGGCATTCGGGCGCGGGCCTCGGCCTCTCGCTCGTGAAAAGTTTCGTCGAGCTGCATGGCGGCTGGGTGACGCTGGAATCGGCGCCGGAAATGGGCACGCGCGTCACCTGCCATTTGCCGCTCCATGCCCCACAATTGCGCGCCGGGGCGGCGCTTCAGGTCGGCAGCTAGGCGCCCCAAGTCGTGTAAGTGCCCGTTGGGTCAAAAAGGCTGACCGGCTGAACAGTCACAAAAATTTGCCCCGCCTGTTCAAAAACGGCCCTTGCACGGACCTCAAATTGAACCATATGGTTTAATCAGGAACAGCCCCCGCGAGGCCGCGCTGCGTTATGTCAGGCGCCGGCCAGCGCGCGGCGGGCTTGCGCGGGCCATGTGTCCGCAGCTACCGGACGGGGAGAGGACCTCATGATTTCTTTGCAAGTAAATGGCGAGTGGCGCGAGCTCGATGTCGAGCCCGACATGCCGCTGCTCTGGGCGATCCGCGATGAGCTGGGCCTCACGGGAACGAAATTCGGCTGCGGCGTCGCCGCTTGCGGCGCCTGCACGGTGCAGGTGGATGGCGTGGCGCAGCGCTCCTGCGTATTGCCGGTCGGCGCGGTGGAAGGCGCCTCGGTGCGCACGGTGGAAAATCTCGGCACTGCCGATAATCTCTCCGCGCTGCAGGCCGCCTGGATCAAACATCAGGTGCCGCAATGCGGTTATTGCCAGTCCGGCATGCTGATGGCTGCCGACGCGCTGCTTACCGAGAACCCCAATCCGAGCGATGCGGATATCGATGCGGCGATGACGAATATCTGCCGCTGCGGCACCTATCAGCGGGTGCGCGCGGCCATTCACGACGCGGCGAAAGCCAAGGCATAAGGGAGAGGCAGATGAAACGACCATCAAGACGTCAATTTCTCATCGGCGGCGGCGCAGTTGGCGGCGGCCTGCTTCTGGCGTATGGCCTGCTCTCGCCGGAGCGGCGCGAAGTGGCGGGTAGCATCATCGGCGGGGAAGGCGCGCAGCTGACGACCTGGGTGCGCATCCATCCCGACAACACCGTCACCTTCTATGTGCCCCACGGCGAAATGGGCCAGGGCGTCCACACCGCGCTGCCCATGATGGCGGCCGAAGAAATGGAAGCCGACTGGGATCTCGTGCGCATGGAACAGGCCCCGGCGACTCCGACCTTCGCCAACGGCCCGCTCGGCAAAGGGTATCTGACGAATGGCGGCGGCGTGCCTGCCGCGCTCAACGGCACGGCGAATTTCGCCACCTACAAACTCGCCGAGCTCATGAACCTGCAGATCACCGGCGGCTCGACGGCGGTGCGCTTTACGGGCCAGTTCGGCATGCGCGTGACGGGGGCTGCGGCAAAAGAAATGCTGATCAAGGCAGCCGCAAAAAAATGGGGCGTGGCGGAGAGCGAATGCACCGCGCGCCTTTCTCATGTGCTGCATGAAGCCTCGGGCCAGAAAGCGACTTTCGGCGAGCTTGCCGAACTTGCCGCCGAGTTCTCGCCTTCCGCCAATCCGGTTCTTAAGAACAAGAAAGATTACACGATCGTCGGTACCGCGAAGCAGCGCTTCGACATTCCGGCGAAAGTGACGGGCGAAAGCATGTACGGCATCGACGTTAAAGTGCCGGGCATGCTCTATGCCGCGATCAAGCAGGTGCCGGTAATCGGCGGCAGCGTCGCCCGCGTCAACGATACCGAAGCCTTGGCCGCGCGCGGCGTGCGCGCCGTGGTGACGCTGGAAGACGGCGTCGCCGTGGTGGCGGACAATACCTGGCGGGCGAAACAGGCGCTCGATCTTCTGGAAGTCGAGTTCACCGATGGCGGCAATGGGGATGTCTCGAGTGAGAGCATTTTCGCGCAGTTCGATAAAGCGCTGGCCGAAAGCGAAGGCGAGGAAGATGTGGAGAAGGGCGAGGGCGCAGCTGCACTTGCCAGCGCCCAGACCGTGGTCGAGGCCGACTACCGCGTGCCCTTCCTTGCCCATGCCACGATGGAGCCGATGAACTGCACCGTGCGCATCGAGAACGGCAAATGCGATGTCTGGATCGGCACCCAGGACGGGCTCGGCACGCGCGCCGTAGCGGCGGAAGCGGCCGGCATGAGCGATGACGATGTCACCGTTCACACGCTGATGATGGGCGGCGGTTTCGGGCGGCGCTCGCCCGGCTCGCCCAACCACATCATTCAGGCGGTGAAAATCGCCAAGGAAGTGGGCGCGCCGGTCAAGCTGACCTGGAGCCGTGAAGACGACATGCAGCATGATTATTACCGTCCGGCGGTTTCCGCGCGCATGTCTGCAGGCTTCGATGAGGAAGGTAATCTCACCGCCTGGGTCAACCGCTATATCCGCAAGGACGAACCGGCAGAGGCAAGCCACATTCCTTACGCAGTGGCGAACCAGTCGATCCGCTATGTGGAAAGCGAAGTGCATATCCCTTACGGGCCCTGGCGCTCGGTGGCGCATACCCAGCACACGTTCTTCAATGAGAGCTTCACGGACGAGCTTGCTCATGCGGCAGGCAAGGACCCTTATCAGTTCCGCCGCGATCTTTTGAAGGATCAGCCGCGTCACCTGGCGGTGCTGGACCTTGCCGCCAAGAAAGCCAATTGGGGCGGCCCGCTGCCCGAAGGTCATGCCAGAGGCATTGCCGTTCAGGAAAGCTTCCAGACCATTGTGGCGGAAGTCGTGGAAGTCTCGCTCGATGAGAACGGCCGTCCGCGCGTGCACAATGTGACGGCGGCGGTCGATTGCGGCGAGGTGATCAATACCGATACCGCCCGCGCGCAGGTGGAAAGCGGCATCATTTACGGCCTGACCGCCGCGCTTTACGGCGAGATCACGGTCGAGAACGGCGCCGTCGTCGAGGAAAACTTCCCCGATTATGAAATGGTGCGTCTGGCGAACACGCCGAAGATGGATGTGCATTTCATCGAATCGGGCGCAAAGCTCGGCGGGCTGGGGGAACCCGGCACGCCGCCGGTCGCCCCGGCGCTGGCCAATGCGCTCTTTTCCCTGACGGGCCAGCGCATCCGCTCTCTGCCCTTGAAGAACCACGAGTTCTCCCGCTCGAACCGGCTGGCGCAAGCAGCCGACTGAGCCTTCGGGAAAGCAAGATGAATGCGGCCCCCGCCTTTACC
Organism: Tepidicaulis sp.; assembly: GCF_965222285.1. NCBI lineage: Bacteria > Pseudomonadati > Pseudomonadota > Alphaproteobacteria > Hyphomicrobiales > Parvibaculaceae > Tepidicaulis > Tepidicaulis sp. The sequence goes on from NZ_OZ244942.1 coordinate 205,749, forward strand.
GGCGGGGGCCGTTTCTTTTAGGAAAGATGCTTATGTGCCGGGCGCGCCGTCTCCAGCGATTTACGCAGCTCGCTCAGCCGTTGCAGAAGATCGTCCGTATCCGAGCTTTCGGCGAAATAAGTTTCAAGACTGCTTTCGATCTTGTTTGCCTGTGCGCCAAGCACCTGCCAGTGCTCATCCGTGCGGATGAACTCTCCGAGCCGCGTGATCGATTCGATGAGCCGTAGCGTGACGGCCACATTGTCCCGCGCCGCCTGGCGGATTTCATTGAAGGCGCAATCGATAAAACCTTCAAAGGAAACGATGTCGCGCCAGAGTCGCGGGGTGTTCTCCTTGTCGCAAAGAAGGGGCGCGGGCGCCTCGCCCTGCATCGCACGGGCGGAAGCCGCCGTCAGCCAATCGATACAGGCAATTGCCGTGCGCGGATCGTTGATGCCGGGGGAAAGCGCCCGGAGCGCGATTTCGACAAGGGCCGTTACCGCAAATTCGATATCCTGTGCCGCGCTGCGCTTAGGGCCGAGCACCAAAGCCGCGCGGATCTTCTCGTGATCGCCTTCCTCGATCGCGGGGCCGCAATAAGCAAGGGTGCTGCCTGAAACGATATAATGGCCCGGCCTGTAAAGAAGCCGGATGAAACTGTCGCGCTTTTCCGCGAGCTCGGCGAGCGGTCCCGGGCTCAGCGTTTGCACATAGCCGGACTTTTCCGCCTTGATGGGATGGGGCGCAAGATCGCTTAAGGCCTTCAGCGTTTCTTCTTGCCTGGCGCGGGCCGCGCTGCGGCTTTCCTTATCGCTTTCTTCCGGAAAGGCGCGCGGCATGGCGTTCAAAAGATCATCGGCCACGGAAAAAATCACCCAGTCAGCTTGGATGATAATGGCGACATGGTGGATGAAGGCGATAAGGAGCCCGAAGCAGAACAGCGTGCCGAGAATGGCAAAATGCAGCGAAAGCACGGGCACGAACGCCTCTTCTCCGCCTGCCACCGAGCGCAGCACGATCAGCGCATAAGAAAACGTGCTGACATAACTGCCGAGCGTGAATTGCACCAGCCGGTCGGAAATGAACTTGCCGATGAGCCGCGGCCCGAGCTGGGAAGAGGCCATGGTCAGCGTCACAAGGGTGAGGGAGAAGACAAGGCTCGTGACGGTGATAAGCGAGCCGGCGATGGTGGATAAAATGGCCCGCGCCCCGTCCGCATCCACATCGAAAAAGGGAAGCGGGCTGAGAAAGGCCGCGCCGAGCCCGGCATGATCCGCCCAAAGCGTCATCCCCGCCATGAAAAGCGCAAAGAGCCACATCAGCGACGGCGTGAACCAGAAACTGTTGAGCGCCTGATATTTGAAATAGCGAAGATGGCTGAGCATGATCTCTCCCTTGAGCTCAGCTTAGCGGGCGCGGGCACCGGCAGGAAGAGAGGCGGGCAAAAGAAAAGGGACGGCCAAGCCGTCCCTTATCCAACCCGTGTGCTTCAAGTCTTAGTGCTGGGAGGCGGGCATGGACACCCGGATACCCTCCAGCGCGTCCGTCACCTCGATCTGGCAGGCAAGACGTGAGTTCTCTTTGCTGTGGTCGCAGAAGTCGAGCATGGTCTCTTCCATGTCTTCTTTTGCCGGCAGCTTGGCGGCCCATTCTTCCGGCACATAGATCATGCAGGTCGCGCAGGCGCAGGCGCCGCCGCAATCCGCGTCGATGCCGGGAACGAGATGTTTCGTGGCCGCTTCCATGAGGTTGGTGCCGTTTTCCGCATCCACTTCATGTTCGGTGCCGTCATGCTCGATGAAAACAACCTTGGTCATAGATACTCCGTCTTCAGATGTCTGCCCCGGTCGGTGTTGACGGGCAGCTCCCGTTAAGGCCGCGCGGCGTTCATATCGCGAAGGCGGCCATTTCCTTCATGTTGATGTTTTCGTCCCTCAGCTTCTCCGCCGGGATGGACACACCTTTGGCGATGAGCTGTTTGGACATCATGAATTCCGGCGCGCGGTTGATCGCATCGACGGCGATGAGCCGGCCTTCCTTCAGATAAAAGACCGCGAAAGAGCGCCCCTCATCCGGATTGCCGCGCACGACGGCCTGGTCATAGCCGGCGGACAGGCCGACGATCTGAAGTTTCAGGTCATATTGATCGGACCAGAACCAGGGGATTTGCGCGTAAGGTTTTTCCTTGCCGCAAATGGCCGCCGCCGCCGTCTTTGCCTGCTCGAGTGCGTTATGCACGCTTTCAAGGCGCAGCCTTTCGCCCAGAAGCGGGTTGGGGTGGTTCGTGCAATCGCCCGCCGCATAAATATCGGGATCGGAGGTGCGGCAGCATTCATCGACCGCAATGCCGTTTTCCACCTTGAGATTGGCTTCGACGGCAAGTTCCACATTGGGCAGAATGCCGACGCCCACCACCACGAAATCCGCCTCATGGGCGGTGCCGTCCGCGCAGGTGACTTTCGTGAGCTGGCCGTCCTTGCCTTCAAAGCCCGAAACCGCTGCGCCCGTGAGGATCTTCACGCCTTCTTCTTTATGCACGCGCTCGTAAAAGCGCGAGACGATGGGATCGACGACGCGGGCCATGACCATGGGCGCCATTTCCAGCACGGTGACATCGATGCCGTGTTTGGCGGCAACGGCGGCCACTTCAAGGCCGATATACCCGCCGCCGACGATGACGCATTTGCCGCCCTTGTTGAAATAGGATTGGATCCCCTCGACATCGCCGACATTGCGCAGATAAAAAACGCCGTCGAGGTCGAAGCCCGGCAGGTTGAGCTCGCGCACGCGGCTGCCGGTCGTCAAAAGCAGTTTGGAATAGGTGAGCGTTTCGCCCTGATCCGTGTGAACGGTTTTGGTCTTCCGGTCGATTTCCGTCACCCGCGTGCCGAGCTTCACGGTGACGTTTTCTTTTTCGTAGAATTCTGGCGGTTTGAAATAGACCCGGTCGATGCCGATTTCCCCGGCGAGGAACTTCTTGGAAAGCGGCGGGCGCTGATAGGGAATGTAAGGCTCGTTGCCGATCATCGTGATCGCGCCTTCATAGCCTTCCTGGCGCAGACTCGCCGCCGCCTGTCCGGCCGCATGGCCCGCGCCCACAATCACCACATGATCGCTCATTGCCTCTCGCTCCCTTTTTGGCGCCGTTTGAGGCTGCCTATGACGCTTTACCCCGATTTCCTTGCGATTCTTCTAAAAATGACGGGGGCGTCATGTTTTTTGCGTCCGTAACATGCCGCCTCCCCCCGCCCAAATCAACCCCCGAGTCACCAGGAGAAATGCAGCAGGAGTCGCAATGCGGAGTTCCCCAACGCATTCTAGCGCACGCTGGCCGGAAAAGCCCGTAAAAGCGCGGTTTGCTGGGGCACATCCGGTTGTGGGCGCTTATGGGGCAGCGTAAAACGGAGCCATGATGGATGAGCAGGTGATTCTGCCCGATATGACAGGCGCTTATGAGGCGGCGCTGCCGGATGAGGCGGCCACCATGGCGCTCGGCCGCGCGCTGGCGGGGCTCGTGCAGCCGGGCGATCTCATCGCGCTCTGGGGGGATCTTGGCATGGGTAAATCCGTGCTCGCCCGCGCGCTCATTCAGGAAGCCCAGCGCCGGGCAGGCGGGGAGGCGGAAGACGTGCCGAGCCCGACCTTCACCCTCGTTCAGACTTATGAGGCAGGCGGCCTTAGCCTTACCCATTTCGACCTTTACCGGATCGGCGCGCCGGATGAGATTTACGAGCTCGGCCTCGACGAGGCGCTGGAAACGGGCGCCGCGCTTATCGAATGGCCGGGGCGGCTCGAGGATCTGCTGCCTGAAGAAAGGCTCGACATCCTGATCGAAGAACGGGACAAGGAGCGGGCCGCGTGCCTGAAAGGCCCGGCGCGGCTCATCGAGGGGGTGCGCGCCGCGCTTGGCGAAAAACGACCCGCAGGAGAAAAATAAGAAATGGCCGAGGAGCGGGAAAAGAAGATTGCGGCTTTCCTGGAGAAAGCCGGTTGGGGCAGGGCCGCGCGCGCGCCGCTCGCAGGCGATGCCTCGACCCGCGCTTATGAGCGCCTGTCTGGCCCTGAAGGGCGCGCCGTGCTGATGAACGCCCCGGCAGGCCCCGACGGGCCACCGCTCGAAGGTGCCCGCAAAGCCTATTCCGCTATTGCTCATCTGGCCGAAGATTGCCGCCCCTTCGTGGCGGTGGGCGAGCATTTGCGCGCGCTCGGTCTTTCCGCGCCGCGTCTGCTTGCCCATGACATGAAAGCAGGGCTGCTGCTTCTGGAAGACCTCGGCGATGATCTTTATGGGAAAGCCATTGAGACGGGCAAGGCGGGCGACGGCACGCCGCTCGATGCGCTTTACCGCGCCGCCATCGACGCGCTTCTTCTTCTGCACCAGGCAGGCACACCCGCTGCCCTGCCGCTGCCGGATGGCAGCGCCTATGAGGTGCCCTCTTACGATGAAGCCGCGCTTGCCATCGAAACCGAACTTCTGACGGACTGGTATATCCCGGTGAAAAAGGGCGCGGCGCTGGCGGCAGAGGAAAAAGACATCTACCGCGGGCTTTGGAAAAAGCTTTTTCCGGAAACCCAATGCGGCGCGCCCGTTCTGGTGCTGCGCGATTATCACTCGCCCAATCTTCTCTGGCTTGGGGAACGAGAAGGGCCGGCGCGGGCCGGTATGCTCGACTATCAGGACGCGCAGGCGGGATCGCGCACCTATGACCTTGTCTCGCTTTTACAGGATGCGCGCAAAGACGTGCCTGAAGCGCGCGAGGAAGAGATGCTGGCCTATTACATTGAAAAGGCACGCGCGGGCGAAGCGGATTTCGATGAAACGGCTTTCCGCGCGGCCTATGCGGTGCTGGGCGCGCAGCGCAATGCCAAGATCATGGGGATTTTCGTCCGGCTGTGGAGAAGGGACGGCAAGCCCGGCTACCTCGCCCATCTGCCGCGCGTTTCCGCCTATCTCGAGCGGGATTTGCGCCATCCGGTCTTGAGCGAGATGAAGGCCTGGCTCGACACGCATGTGCCCGCGGCGCTGCGGAAAGAAATTCTGCAGGCGGAGTAAGAGATGAGCGACATCAGCCGCGCGATGATCATGGCGGCGGGCATGGGAAACCGCATGCGCCCGCTCACCGACAAAATGCCGAAACCGCTCGTGCCGTTTCTCGGCAAGCCGCTGATCGACCATGCGCTGGATAAGCTCGCCGCGGCAGGGGTGAGCGACGTTGTCGTCAACCTCCACTATAAAGCGGAGATGCTGGAAGCCCATTTGAAGGGGCGCACCCGCCCGCGCATTCAATTTTCGGATGAAAGAGACAAGCTGCTCGACACGGGCGGGGGGCTGAAAAAAGCGCGCCCGCTACTGGGCGAGGTGCCCATCTTCGTCATGAATTCCGACACGGTCTGGGCCGAAGGCATGAGCCCCGTTCTGGACCGCATGAAAGCCTTTTGGGATGCGGAAAAGATGGACGCGCTCTTGATGATGGCGCCTGCCGTCACCACGATCGGCGAGTGCCGGCGCGGGGACTTCACCATGGACGGGCTTGGCCGGCTGACGCGGCGGCGCGAGGCGCATGTCGCGCCCTTCATGTTTGCAGGCGTGCAGATTTTCCATCCCCGCCTTTTGGAGGGCACGCCGGAGGGTGTCTTTTCCACCAATATTCTTTGGGATAAGGCAGCCGAAGAAGGCCGTCTCTTCGGCCTGCGCCTTGACGGGGTGTGGATGCATGTCGGCACGCCCGGCGATCTTGCCGAGGCCGAAGCCTTCATGCGCGACCTTTAGGCCCGCCCGCGTTAGACTGGCACCATGGCACCTTCATCCCGCAAAGCCGCGCCCGCTCTTTTCACGATGCCCTCCGGGCTCGCCTTTGCCGATGTGATGGCGCGAGCCTTGAGCGAGGATGCCTCGCTTGGCGGGCGCTTTGAGGGGGCGGCGCTTGCCGACATCACGATCCTCTTGCCGACGCGGCGCGCGGTGCGCACGCTGTCTGAAGCCTTTCTGCGCCAGTCGGGCGGGCGGGCGATGATCCTGCCATCGATCCGTCCTATGGGCGATGTCGATGAAGAAGAAATGCTGCTCGATCCGGGCTTCAGCTTTCGCGAGGAAGGCGCCGCCTTCGGCGCCGAGCTGCCGCCTGCCATGGAAAGCCTCTCCCGGCAGATCGTACTCACGAAACTCATCAATGCCTGGGGGGAGGTGAACCCCGATGCAGGCGCGATGAGCGCGGGCCAGGCGGCGGCGCTCGCGGGCGATCTTGGCCGCTTTCTCGATGCGGTGGAAACCGAAGGTGTGGAGCTTTCCGCGCTGCAGGATCTCGTGCCCGGCGATTATGCGCAGAACTGGCAGATCACGCTCGAGTTCCTGCAAATCATCACCCGCTACTGGCCGGATATTCTTGCCGAAAGGGGGCTGATCGATCCGGCCCGCCGGCGCACTTTGCTGCTCGAAGCGCAGGCTGCCGCCTGGGCCGCCAAACCGCCGCATGGCCCTGTCATTGCCGCAGGTTCCACGGGCTCGGTACCAGCCTCCGCAAAACTTCTCTCCGTCATTGCGGGCCTGCCGCAAGGGGCGGTGGTGCTGCCGGGGCTCGATCTTGATTTGGCGCCGGAAGCCTGGGAGGCGGCCGGCGAATCCCATCCTCAATTCGGCATGAAGCAATTGCTCGAACGGCTCGGCGCGGCCCGGGACGATGTGGCGCTCTGGCCGGGCGCGGAAACCGCCGCTGCTGAGAAAAACGCCGCGCGGGCTCGGCTCCTGAACGAAGCCTTGCGTCCGGCCGAGGCAACGGATGGCTGGCGCGCCGTGCTGGCGGCCGAGGGAAAAGAAATTCCAGGCGCGCTTGAAGGCCTGCACCTCATCGAAGCGGCGAATGCGCGCGAGGAAGCGCTTGCCATTGCGCTCATCCTGCGCTCGGTGCTGGAAGAAAAAGAAAAGACGGCGGCGCTCGTCACCCCGGACCGCTCCCTCGCCCGGCGCGTTGCTGCTGAGCTTGCCCGCTGGGGCATCGAGGTGGACGATTCCTCCGGCGTGCCTTTGGCGGAAACGCCGGTCTTTATTTTCCTCCGCTTGCTGCTTGAGGCGGTGGAAGAAGACTTCGCGCCGGTGCCGCTTCTCTCACTCCTTAAACATCCCCTTGCCGCCGCGGGTATGGCGCCCGGTGATTTCCGCGCCGATGTGCGCCGCTTTGAGCGCGCGCTCCTGCGCGGCCCCCGCCCGGCGCCGGGGCTTGAAGGGATCGAGCTTGCGCTTACTGCTCATGAAGAAGAGCGGGAGCGGGAAGAGCCGCGCCTGCGCGCGCTTATCGCCCGCTTGAAAGAAACCGTCACCCCGCTTTTGAAGCTTCCGCTTTTTGAAAAACAGGAGGCGGGCGCACTGCTCGGCGCGTTTCTTGAGGCGGCGGAGGCGTTGGCCGCGCGAAATGAAGAAGAAGGCGCGGCCCGGCTATGGGCAGGTGAAGACGGGGAGGCAGCCGCTGCCTTTTTTGCCGCGCTGATGGAAGCGGCGGAGGAAGCCCCCGCCCTTGCGCCGGCGGGCCTGCGCGCTTTCATGGAAAGGCTGGCGCTTGGCCGCGTGGTGCGCCCGCGCTTCGGGCGTCATCCCCGTCTCATGATTCTCGGGCCTTTGGAAGCGCGTCTTCAGCAGGCCGACTGTCTTATTCTCGGCGGGCTGAACGAAGGAGTGTGGCCGGCGGAAACGAAAGTCGATCCCTGGCTCAGCCGTCCCATGCGCCGCAATCTCGGCCTTTATTCGCCCGAGCGGCGGATCGGCCTTTCCGCCCATGACTTCGTTCAGGCTGCGGCCTGCCCGCAGGTTTTTCTGACGCGGGCGATGAAGGTGGAAGGCGCGCCCGCCGTTCCCTCGCGCTGGCTCTTGCGGCTTGAAAGTTTCCTGAAAGGCGCCGGGATAGACGGATTGCCGCTTGCGCCGAACTGGACGTATTGGGCGCGCGAAATCGATGCGCCGCCAGAGCGCCGCGCCGCCTTGCCGCCGCGCCCTGCGCCGCCGCTTCATGCGCGGCCCGCCCGGCTCTCGGTAACGGATGTGGAAGTCCTTATCCGCGATCCTTATGCTTTTTATGCGCGGCGTGTTCTGGGCTTAAAAGCGCTCGATCCTATCGATGATTTTGCGCCCGCGCGGGACAGAGGCATTCTCATTCACCGCGCCCTCGACACATTCGTGAAGTGCTATCCCGAAACTCTGCCGGAGAATATCGAAGAGGTGCTTCTGGAAATTGGCGAGGAAGTTTTCGCCGATGCGCCGGACAGGCCCGAGGTTATCGCCTTCTGGCAGCCGCGCTATGAGCAGATCGCCCGCTTTCTTGCCTCGGCGGAACCTGAATTGCGGCAGGATGTGCTCAAGGCTTATGGCGAGATCGAGGGCATGCTGGAAATCGGCGGGCTGAAACGGCCCGTCAGTCTTCATGCCCGCGCCGACCGGATCGATGTGAAACGTTCCGGCGCGCTTGCCATTATGGATTACAAGACCGGCGGTGTGCCGAGCGCAGCGCAAGTGGAATGCGGGCTGTCCCCGCAGCTTTCCCTTGAAGCGGCGATGGCGGAGGCGGGCGCTTTCAAAGACATTCCCAAAGGCCCTGTGGAAACGCTCACCTATCTGCATCTGACGGGCGGCGAGCAGGGCGGCGCGGTGAAGGAAATCACTGAGGAAGGCACCCGCTTGGCCGCAGAGGCGCTGGGCGGGCTCAAGGGTTTGCTGGCCTCTTACGAAAACGAAAGCCTGCCTTATCTCTCTCGTCCCCGCGTGCAATTTATCGGGCGCTATAGCGACTACGATCATCTGGCGCGGGTGAAAGAATGGTCCGCCTCGGATGGGGAGGAGGGCGCATGAGCGGTATGAACCGTTTTGCCCAGACGCTGGAAGACCAGCGCCGCGCCGCCGATCCCGCCGCCTCCGTCTGGGTGTCGGCGAATGCGGGGGCAGGCAAGACCCATGTGCTCATCAACCGTGTCATCCGTCTTCTTTTAAGCGGCACACCGCCCGAACGCATTCTGTGCCTCACCTTCACCAAGGCGGCGGCTTCGGAAATGGCGGCCCGGCTTTACCGTGAGCTCGGTTCCTGGGCGGTTCTGGAAGATGGCGCGCTTGCTGAAAAGATAAAGACGCTCGATGGCGGCGCGGCCACTCCGGCGCGCCTTAAAGCCGCGCGGCTTTTATTTGCCCGCGCCATCGAAACGCCGGGTGGGCTTAAAATTCAGACCATCCATGCCTTTTGCGAGCGCTTGCTTGGCCGTTTTCCGCTGGAAGCGGGCGTGCCGCCGCATTTCGACATTCTGGATGAGCGCGCGACGGATGAATATATGGCCGAAGCGCAGCACGCGCTGTTGGAAGAGATCGGCGAGGACGATCTTGCAGGTCATGAAACGCCGCTGACCCTGGCGCTCTCTCACGTCAGCCGCGTTGCCGGCGAGTTCGGTTTCGAAACGCTTTTCAAGGCGATTGTCGGGGAGCGCGGCCGTATCCACCGTTTCCTGGAGCGGGCAGGCGGGCTGGAAGCGGGTATCGCGCGGCTGCGTTCAGCGCTCGGCGTCAAAGAAGACGTGAGTGAGAGAGGCCTTATTGCGGGCGCGCTGTCGCGCGTGCCGCGCGCGAGGATCGGCGAAGCGGCGGACGTGCTTGCCGGCGGCACGGTGACGGACCGGAAGAAAGAAGCCATCTTCCGCGCTTTCCTTGCCGAGCGGGATGAAGCCGCGGCCTTTTCTCTTTATTGCAGCGCGTTTTTGAAGGCGACGGACGGCGAGCCTTTCAAAGATCTGATGACGAAGAAGCTGCGCGAGGCGAACGGCGCGCTGGAAGAAGAATTGCGCGCCGAGCAATCGCGTATCCATGATCTAACCTTGGCGCTGAATGCGGTGCGTGTTGCCGAGGCGAGTGAGGCGATGCTCCGGCTCGGCGATGCGCTGCTTGCCTCTTACGAAAACATCAAGCGCACTTATGCGCGGCTCGATTATGAGGATTTGATCGAGCGGGCGCGGGCCTTGCTGACGAACCGGCAGATGACGGCCTGGGTGCTTTATAAGCTCGATGGCGGGCTCGATCATATTCTCGTCGATGAAGCGCAGGACACGAGCCCGGCGCAATGGGAAGTGATCTCGGCCCTTGCCGATGAGTTTATGTCGGGCAGCGGCGCGCGCGAGAGCGTGCGGACGGTCTTTGCCGTGGGGGACGAAAAACAATCCATCTATTCCTTTCAGGGCGCGGCGCCTGAAAAATTTTCCGCCATGCGCGCTTATTTCGAAAAGCGCGTGAAGGAAGCCGAAGGCACCTGGTCGCCGGTGCATCTTCTTCTTTCTTTCCGTTCCGTGCCGGAAGTGCTGAACGCGGTCGATCTCGTCTTTAAAGGCGAGGCGGCGCGGGCGGGCCTGAGTGCGGAAGATGATCCCGTCGCCCATTATGCCCGCCGCGAGGAAGAAGGCGGCCTTGTCGAGCTTTGGCCGCTGGAAGAGCCGGAAGAGGAAGAAGAAGAAAATCCCTGGGATGCGCCGCTCGATTATCCGACAGGCTCGAGCCCGCGTGCTCGGCTTGCCGCGCGCATTGCCGATCAGGTGGCCGAATGGCTTCAAAACGGCGAGCGGCTGCACGGCAATGGCCGGAAAATCGAGCCCGGCGACATCATGGTGCTGGTGCGCCGGCGCGATCTCTTTGTCGAGGAAATGATCCGGGCCTTGAAAGCGCGCGCCATTCCCGTTGCCGGCGCCGACCGGATGATGCTGGCCGAACAGATCGCGGTGATGGACCTTCTTTCTCTCGGCCGTTTCGCGCTTTTGCCGGAAGACGATCTGACGCTTGCCGAAGTGCTGAAAAGCCCGCTTATCGGTTTCAGCGAGGAAGAGCTTTTCGATCTGGCCTTCGGGCGCACGGTCTCGCTCTGGGGCGCGCTTATCAAACGGGCCGAGGAAAAACCCGTCTTCGCCAAGGCCTATGCTTATCTTTCTCATGTACTGGCCGAAGCCGACCAGCGCCGCCCTTATGAATTTTACGCGCGCCGGCTCATCGGCGAGCGGGGGCGGGAAAAACTCCTCGCCCGGCTCGGCGAGGATGTGAACGATCCCGTCGATGAGTTTCTTTCGCTCGCTCTCCAATATGAGCAGGGCCATGCAGGCTCGCTGCAAGGTTTTCTCTATTGGATCGAAACCGGCCATGTGCAGATCAAGCGCGACCTCGACCAGGGCGCGAATGAAGTGCGGGTGATGACGGTGCATGGGGCAAAGGGGCTGGAAGCGCCCATCGTCTTTTTGCCGGATACCTGCGCGGTGCCCGCCGCCCGTTTCGACCCGGTGCTGCTGCCCGCCCGGTATCAGGGCGAGGACCTGCCGCTCTGGCCGGTGCGCAAGGCGAATGACGAGGCCTTGGCGGGCGAAGCGCGCGAAAAGGCCCGCGCGCTGCAGGGCGAGGAATATCGGCGGCTCCTTTATGTGGCCATGACGCGCGCCCGCGACCGGCTTTATGTCTGCGGGCACAAAGGCACGAAGAAACTGCCCGATGCCTGCTGGTATGCGCTGATCCAAGAGGGGCTGAAAGACGAGCTCGAGCCGGTGGAAACCCCGCGCGGCACGGTCTGGCGCAAAGAAGGCAAGCGCGCCGCTCCGGCGGGAGAAAGCGTGATGGCGGAGCCCTTGCCGCCGCTGCCCGCCTGGGCCCATGAGCCCGCGCCCGAAGAGGCCGTGCCGCCCCGCCCCCTTGCTCCCTCGCGCTTTGAAGGGGAGGCGGGGGCCGAGCCGCCGGTTCTGTCTCCCTTGGGCGGGGACACGCAAAAAAGGTTCAAGCGCGGGCGCATCATTCACCGCTTGCTTGAAACATTGCCCGAGATCGATGCGGAAAAATGGGACGCGGCGGCGGCACGTTTTCTTGCCGCGCCCGGCCACGCGCTTTCTGAAGGTGAGCGCGAGGAAATCTGGCAGGCGGCGCGCGCGGTTTTGGAGGCGCCGGATTTTGCGGCGCTCTTCGGGCCGGGCAGCCGGGCGGAAGTGCCGGTGGTGGGCATTGTCGAAACGCCCACAGGCCCCCTCTCTTTTGCCGGGCAGATCGACCGGCTGGTCGAGCGGGAGGGGGAAATTCTCATCGTCGATTACAAGACGAATCGCCCTGCGCCTAAAACGCCGGGTGAGGTCAGCCCCGCCTATATCGCCCAGCTGGCCGCCTACCGCGCGCTTTTGGCGCAGTCCCGCCCGGAAGCCAAGGTGCGCTGCGCGCTTTTGTGGACGGACGGGCCGCGGCTGATGGAGATTCCGGCGGAAAACCTCGAAAAATATCTGCGCTGAGAAGCCGCAAAACGGCACAATTCTCACATGCCCGTGCGCCTTCCTTGACGTTGGAACCTGCCATTCCTAGATTTGTGGCAAGCTGAATACGAACCGAGGCGTCTTTGCCGCGCGAAGCGGGCCGGACGTATCAGAAAGTAAAGAGGTAAGAGAATGGCTACCACGAAAGTAACCGACGGCAGCTTCGAATCGGATGTGATCGATTCTTCGACGCCGGTGCTTGTCGACTTCTGGGCCGAATGGTGCGGCCCGTGCAAACAGATCGGTCCGGCTCTTGAAGAAATCGCGGCCGATCTCGGCGGCAAGGTAACGATCGCCAAGATCAATATCGACGAGAACCCCAACACGCCGACGAAATACGGCGTGCGCGGCATCCCGACGCTGATGCTTTTCAAGGACGGCCAGGTGGCTGCCACGAAAGTCGGCGCGCTGCCGAAGGGCAAGATTCAGGAATGGATCGAAAGCTCGCTCTAAAGTTTGGAGCGCGAATGTTTAAGAAAGCCCGGCCTGGAAAATCAGCGCCGGGCTTTTGTTTGCTGCAGAGGCAGTATGGACCCCGGCACGTAGGCCGGGGTGACAAAAGAGTTTGCAGTACCCACATGCTTTTCATCAGGTGAGGCTGTCACCCCGGGCTTGTCCCGGGGTCCAGGCAACCTCACAGCTTGCTGCAGCTTTCGCATGGTCCCTCGCGCCGAACGCGAGGGTGACGAAGGGGAAGCAACCCTCACCCGTGCTCCCTGAGCACCTGACCGGCAAGATAAAGCGAGCCGCAAATCAGAATGCGCGGCGCGGTCCTGCCGTCCTGCGCGCTTTTAGCGATGCGCGTCATGGCGGCGGCAAGGCTTTGCGCTTCCTCGCCGTGGAGCCCCGCTTTCTGCGCGGCGGCGGCCAGCTCGCCCGGGGTGAGCGCATTCGCTTCGCCTTCGATAGGCACGGCAACGGCCATGGCTGCCAGGTCCTTGAAGGCGGCGAGAAATCCCGTGGCGTCTTTGGTCGAGAGCATGCCGCATATGAGATAGAGCGGGCGCGGCGCGCGGTCGTTCATCTCGGCGAAAGCCTGCGCAATGGTGCGCCCGGCGGCAGGATTGTGCCCGCCATCGAGCCATAGCTCGGCGCCTTCCGGAAGCGCGGCAAGGAGCGGGCCTTCTTTCAGGCGCTGCATGCGCGCGGGCCACTTGGCCGTCAGCAGCCCTTTCTCGATGGCCTCATCGGAAACGGAAATCCCTTTGGCCTGGCGCAAGGCCGCAATCGCGCCGCCCGCATTCGTCAATTGATGGCGTCCTTGCAGCACGGGGAAGGGAAGATCGAGCAGGCCGTCCGTATCCTGATAGACGAGGCGGCCATGTTCTTCGAAGGCCATCCAGTCCTGCCCATGAATGTAAGGGCGTGCGCCGATCCGTTCGGCTTTTTCAAGAAGTACGCTGAGAGCCGCCTCTTCCTGCGGGCCGAGAATGGCCGGCACATCGCGGCGGAAGATGCCGGCTTTTTCGCCTGCAATCTCCCTCAGCGTTTCACCCAGAAATTGCTGATGGTCGAGCCCGATGGGCGTGATCAGCGTTGCGGCTGGGCGGGCAACGACATTCGTCGTATCGAGCCGCCCGCCCATGCCTGTTTCAAGCAGCAGCGCATCGGCGGGGAGGCGCGAGAAGGCAAGGAGCGCGGCAACGGTCGTGATTTCGAAATAGGTAATGGGCGCGCCGTCATTCGCGCGCTCGCATTCTTCCAGCACTTCGATCAGCGCCTCTTCGGCAATGAAGATGCCGCCGCCTTTACCGCCGAGATAAATGCGTTCGTGAAAATGCACGAGATGGGGTGAGGTATAGGCATGCACCGCCTTGCCATCCGCCTCCAGCATGGCTTTGAGGAAGGCAAGGGCCGAGCCTTTGCCGTTCGTGCCCGCGATATGAATGACTGGCGGCAGGTGTTCCTCGGGATGGCCGAGCGCGGCCAGCAGCCGGTGCACCCTTTCCAGCGACAGGTCGATCAGCTTGGGATGCAGCTTCGAGAGGCGTTCCAGCACCACATCGCTGTAAGGGGCAAGAGGCGGCGGGGTGTTGGGGGCGCTCATGGAATCCAGGTATGTATCAGGAAACGGGGGCCGGCGGCGTTGGCCGCACGGCAGGCAGCGTGTCCTGCTTCAGCGTCGAGCCCGGCCGGTGGGTGAGAAGGCGGATGGTGCGCGCCAGCGTCGCTTTGAGCTCATGGCGGTGGACGACCATATCGACCATGCCGTGCTCCAAGAGATATTCGGCGCGCTGGAAGCCTTGCGGCAGTTTCTCGCGGATCGTCTGTTCGATCACGCGCTGGCCGGCAAACCCGATCAGAGCGCCGGGTTCGGCAATCTGCACATCGCCCAGCATCGCATAAGACGCGGTCACCCCGCCCGTCGTCGGGTCGGTCAGCACGACGATATAAGGCAGGCCCGCCTCGCGCAGCATCTGCACGGCAACGGTGGTGCGCGGCATTTGCATCAGCGAAAGAATGCCTTCCTGCATGCGCGCGCCCCCGGCGGCGGCAACGACGATGTAAGGCGTTTTGCGTTCCAGCGCCTCGCGGGCGCCGAGCACGATCGCTTCGCCCGCTGCAATGCCGAGCGAGCCGCCCATGAAGGAGAAATCCTGAACGGAGATAACGGTCTCGATCCCATCGAGCGCGCCGTGGGCAACGGTGACGGAATCGGGCCTGCCGGTTTTGGCGCGGGCATCTTTCAGCCGTTCGGGATAGCGCTTCTGGTCGCGGAATTTCAGCGGATCGGCGGGGGCTTCCGGCACGGCGATTTCTTCATATTCGCCATTGTCGAAAAGCTGCGCGAAGCGCTCTTTCGTGCCGAGCTTCATGTGGAAGTCGCAGGAGGGGCAGACATTCAGCGCGGCAAGAAGATCGCGGTGAAACACCATCTCTCCGCAATTGGAACATTTCGCCCACAAATTATCCGGCGTGTCCCGCTTCTTGAAGACCCGCTGAATTTTCGGCCGGACGACATTGTTAATCCAGTTCATGTCCCACTTCCTCCATCTGGCCTTTTAAAAGGCTCGAGACTTATTCTGCCGCCGCGCGCCGGACGCTGTGAGCGCCGTCGGCAAGGGCGCGTACTTTTTCCAGAACCCGGCCCGCGCCGCCCGGTTTCATTTTGCCGTTGCCGTCCAGCTCATCGCGCACCGCATCGACAATGGCAGAGCCTACCACGGCCCCGTCCGCAACCGCGCCAAGTTCTGCGGCCTGTTGCGGCGTTTTAATGCCGAAACCGACCACGACGGGCAGTTTCGTATAGTTGCGGATGCGCGCGACCGCCGCTTCCACATCATGGCTCACCGCGCTGCCCGCCCCGGTAATACCGGTGATCGAGACATAATAGATGAAGCCCGTCGTATGGGCGACCACGGCGGGAAGGCGCTTGTCGTCGGTTGTCGGCGTTGCAAGGCGGATGAAATTGACGCCTGCCTTGATAGAGGGCAGGCACAGCTCTTCGTCTTCTTCCGGCGGCAGATCGACGATGATCAGTCCGTCGACACCCGCTTCCACGGCATCCTTCAAAAAGGCATCGACGCCGTAGCGGTAAATCGGGTTGTAATAACCCATCAGCACGATCGGCGTTTCATTGTCGCCGCCTGCGCGGAAGCGGCGCACCATCTCGAGCGTCTTGATCATGGTTTGCCCGGCTTTCAGCGCCCGGATGGTGGAGGCTTGAACGGAAGGGCCGTCCGCCATCGGGTCGGTGAACGGCATGCCGAGCTCGATAATATCGACACCCGCGCCGGGCAGGCCCGCAAGCAGCTCATAGGAGCTTTCCAGGTCCGGATCGCCCGCGGTGATGAAAGCCACGAAGGCCGTGCGCCCTTCCGCTTTCAGTTTTTCAAAACGGGCATCGACACGCGTGCTCACAGGCTTACCCCCAAATGTTCGGCGACCGAAAAGACGTCCTTATCGCCGCGCCCGCACATATTCATCAGGATGATGTGATCCTTCGGCAGCTTCGGCGCGATCTTGGCGACATGTGCAAGCGCATGGGCCGGCTCGAGTGCGGGAATGATCCCTTCAAGGCGCGTGCAAAGCTGGAAGGCTTCGAGCGCTTCATCGTCGCGCACCGATACATATTTCGCCCGGCCGATTTCCTTCAGCCAGGAATGTTCCGGCCCGATGCCCGGATAGTCGAGCCCGGCGGAAATCGAATGCCCGTCCTTGATCTGCCCGTCGTCGGTTTGCAGCAGATAGGTGCGGTTGCCGTGCAAGACGCCGGGCTCGCCGCCCGCAAGCGAGGCACAATGCTCGCCCGTCTCGATGCCTTTACCGGCTGCTTCCACACCCAGAATGTCGACCGACTTATCATCGAGGAACGGATGGAAAAGACCGATGGCGTTCGAGCCGCCGCCGATGCAGGCAACCAGCGTGTCGGGCAGACGCCCTTCGCGCTCCTGCATCTGTTCTTTGGCTTCCTTGCCGATGACGGATTGGAAGTCGCGCACCATTTGCGGATAAGGATGGGGACCCGCCGCCGTGCCGATAATGTAGAACGTGTCGGCGACATTGGTGACCCAGTCGCGCAGCGCTTCGTTCATCGCGTCTTTCAGCGTGCCGGTGCCGGAAGTGACGGGCACGACTTCCGCGCCCAAAAGCTTCATACGGAAGACATTCGGTTTTTGCCGTTCGATATCGGTCGCGCCCATATAAACAACACAAGGAAGGCCGAAGCGCGCCGCCACCGTCGCCGTTGCAACGCCGTGCTGGCCCGCGCCCGTTTCCGCGATGATGCGCGTCTTGCCCATGCGCCGGGCAAGCTGGATTTGCCCCAGGCAATTATTGATCTTGTGCGAGCCGGTATGGTTGAGCTCGTCACGTTTGAAATAGATTTTCGCGCCGCCCAGATGCTCGGTCAGCCGCTCGGCGAAATAAAGCGGGCTCGGGCGTCCGGCATAATGGCGGGCCAGATCGTCGAGCTCGGCATGGAAGGCCGGATCGTTTTTTGCGTCCTTATAGGCCTGCTCCAGATCGAGGATCAGCGGCATCAGCGTTTCGGCGACGAAGCGGCCGCCGAAAATACCGAAATGGCCGCGCTCGTCCGGACCGGTCCGGTAGGAATTGGGTTCGAGAGCACTCACGCTGATCACTCCTTTACTTTGACCAAGTCGGCGTCTTGCTTGGCGGCCCGGATAAAGGCCTCGACAAGAGCGGCATCCTTTTCCCCCGGCGCGCTTTCAACGCCCGAGGATACATCCACCATGGTTGCCCCGGCGGTGCGCATTGCCTCGGCCACGTTCAGGGGGGTCAGACCGCCTGAAAGCATCCACGGCTTGCGGGGTTTGCGCGCGCCGATCAGCTCCCAGTCGAAGGCAAGCCCGTTGCCGCCAGGCAGGGCGCCCGCCATGGTTTTAGGCGGTTTGGCATCGAACAGCAACATATCCACAACAGGCTCGTAAGCCGCTGCGCCTTCTACATCTTCCGGCCCCGAAACGGCAATGGCCTTCATCACGGGAATATGGGTCCGGGCGCGGATCTCGGCCACCCGCTCCGGGCTTTCCTTGCCGTGAAGCTGGATGACGTCGGGATGCACGTAGGTTACGAGATCATCGAGCAAGGCATTGTCCGGATCGACGAGCAGCGCCACCACCCAGACCCCTTCGGGCACAGCGCGGCGCAGTTTCATCGCCTCGCCCATGGTGAGATAGCGCGGGCTCTTTTCGAAAAAGACGAACCCGATGGAATCGGCCCCCGCCGCCGCCGCCGCGCGGATCATTTCTTCCGTTTTCAGGCCGCAGATTTTGACGTGAAGGCTCATGGGTTTTTCCAGCACAGATTGTCAGGCGGCCGGCGGCAGATCGGCCAGAATGTTTTCCACCGCTGCGGCAGGGTCCGCCGCGCGGATGATGGGGCGGGAGATCACCAGAATATCGGCCCCATGCACCAGCGCATCGGAAGGGGTCATGACGCGTTTCTGATCATCCGCGCTTTCGCCCTTCATACGGATGCCCGGCACGATCAGTTTGAAATCGGGCCCGCAATCCTGGCGCAGCACTTCGACTTCCTGAGGGCTGCAGACCACGCCGTCGAGGCCTGCTTCTTGAGCCGCGGCGGCAAGCCGGCGCACCTGATCCGAAGGGCTGCCTTCGACGCCCAGCCGGGCGATATCGCCGGCATCGAGGCTGGTGAGCAGCGTCACGCCGATCAGCCAGGGCCGCCCGTCGCCTTCTTCTTCCACCACATCGCGCGCCCGTTTCATCATCTCAACGCCGCCACTGGCATGGACGTTCATGATGGCCGGCTGCAGGGAGAGGAGCGAGCGGATGCCGCCCGCCACGGTGTTCGGAATATCGTGCAATTTCAGATCGAGAAAGATCGGCACGCCCGTATCCGCGATCCGTTCATAGCCTGAGCGCCCGAAGGCATAAAAGAATTCAAGGCCGATTTTGAGCCCGCCCACGACGGGCACCAGGGTTTTGGCAAGGCGCTCGGCTTCATCCAGGTCATGGGTGTCGAGACCGCAAAAGATCGGGTTGCGAAAGAGCTTGGACATGGGTCTCTCCTTGATCCTTGGCCTTACGCCCTGCTCCATGAGCTTGGGGCGCGGCGTTATTCGGCGGCTGCCGCGCGGCGGCTGGCAGGCAGCGCGCCATTGATCACGTAATCCAGAATTTCCACGATCTGCCCGGGCTCGCTCGCCACGGCCATGGCCGCGCCGTCCACTTCTTTGAGCGCATGGGTCAGCGCCGGGTCGTGCAGCGTGATGATCGATTTGCCGAGCGCGGCCGCATAGCCTGCATCGAAGGCCGCGTTCCACTGCTTATATTTATCCCCGAAACGGACCACCACAATATCCGATCGTTCCATTAACGTGCGCGTGCGCAGGGCGTTCACCTTCGCGCCCTTATGGTCCGTCCAGAAATTGCTTTCTTCATCGCCCAGAATGCGCACCCCGCATTCATCCGAAGAAGCATGATCGGTGACGGGCGACACCAGGGTGACAGGCAGGTTTTTTGCCCGCACGCCTTCGGCGATCTGCTCGCGCCAATCCGTGTGGATTTCACCGGAAAGATAGACGGTCCAGTTTTGCGTACCTGTTTGGCTCATAAGGTATCTCCTTCCATCGCGGCCGGCGGTTTGGGGCAGGCCCGGCGGTTTGGGGCAGGCGAAGTGTGGGCCTTATAGCAGTCCCGGCGCGGCTCGGCCATAAGCCGGGCAGGGGGCTTTGAAGGTAAAGGCGAAAAGCAACGGAGCGGTCTTAAGAGAGCGGGCGTCAGCCCATCTTGCTCGGCACGATGGCGGTCGAACCGCTCGCGGTGGTTTTGGCGCCGCTCTTTGCCTTACGGGCGCGGTCCTTGCGCCATCGTCCGGTCAAAACGGCGGCGCCGCCGATCAGCATGCCCAGAAAGATCGCGGCGAGCACCACCAGGAAAAGCGGCATTTCGAGCGCAATGGCCGGGTTTTCCGGTTCGAACGCGTCAAGGCTGAAAAGCACGCTGTGCCGGTTGGCCACTGCCAGATAAAGCGTGACCAGACAAAGCGGCAACAGCAAAAGCCAGGACAGAATTCTCAAAGACCGCTCCTATTGCGGGTCCCGGCGCATGATCCGCCGGCAGGACTCAATTATCGTCGTCGTCGCTGCCGCCATCGCCGTCATTCAGCCGCTCGCGCAGCTCTTTGCCCGTCTTGAAGAAAGGCACGAATTTCTCGTCCACATGCACCGGCTGGCCGGTGCGCGGGTTGCGGCCGGTGCGCGCGGGGCGGGACTTCACGGAGAAAGCGCCGAAGCCGCGCAACTCTACCCGGTCGCCTCTGGCCAGCGCCGCGCTGATCTCATCAAAGACCGTTGCGACAATGCGCTCGACATCCCGCTGGAACAGATGCGGATTGGCTTGCGCCAGCTTGGCAACGAGTTCCGACTTGATCATGGCTCCCAACCCCTTCTTTGGCGCGGGGAGGGGCGGTAAGTGCCGCTCCAACCCGTCAGCGGCGGTCAGGGTGCCAAACGCTTATCAGCCCGTCAAGCGTAAGTCCCTCTGTCTGCAACGTTTTTTGGGCTGTTTCAGCAATTGCTTGCGAAAACGCCTCACCCATGGCCCGGCCCATGAAAGTGGCCAGTTCATAAGGTTCTTCGCGCACTTCCCAGTCTTCCACCGGCAATTCGCTGTCGATCTGGCGCTCTGCGGAAAGCCAGGCAAGGGCTTCGGCTTCCCCGCCAATGGCATCGATCAGGCCGTTTTCCTTGGCCTGCCAGCCGGTATAGACCCGCCCGTCACCAAGCTCGCGGGCGCGGGCCTCGTCAAACCCCCGCCGTTCCCGGACAAGGCCGAGGAACCAGTCATAGGAGGCGTCGATCATGGCCTGGGTGGCACGGATCGCCTCGCGGGAGGGTTCGGTAAAGGGATTGGGTTCGGCTTTGAGCGGGCTCGATTTCACTTCCTTCATCTCGATGCCGATATGGCCAAGCAGCTCCTTCATCTGCGCCCACTGGAAAAGCACGCCGACCGAGCCCGTGATCGTGTTGCCGCGGGCAACGATATGATCGGCGGAAATGGCGGCGATATAGCCGCCCGAAGCGGCAACCGTGCCGAGCACGGCGACGACGGGTTTCACCTCGGCCACTTCGCGGATTTTTTCGTAAAGGGCTTCGGAGCCCGTGGTCGTGCCGCCGGGGCTGTCGATGCGCAGAATGAGCGCGGAGACGTTGTCGTCTTCCTTGATCTCGTCGAGCATCGTCTGGAACTCGTCATCGTCGACGATGACGCCGGAAACCCAGACACGGGCAATATGCTGATGGGAAGGGGCAAGGCCTGCATTTTGCGCGAAGAAGGCGAAGAGGCCGGCAACGAGCAGGATAATAGCGGCGAAGCGCCAAAAAGACAGGCGGCGCTTGAGACGCCGCCTGTCGATAATCAGATCGGTATCGAGCGACACAGGATCATCCTCTTGATCGGGCGGACTGGTTTACTGGCGCCAGCCTAACCCGAACGGAGAATTTTGTCCCGCCCGGCAGTGAGCGGGGATTACTCGTCCCCGCCGCCCTGCTTTTCTTTCAGGGCCGCGCCGAGGATATCCCCGAGCGATGCCCCCGAATCCGACGAGCCGTACTGAGCCACAGCCTGTTTTTCCTCGGCGATTTCCAGCGCCTTGACGGAGAGGCTGAGACGGCGGCTTGCCTTGTCGATATTGGTGATGCGGGCATCGACCTTGTCACCGACCGCGAAACGGTCCGGACGCTGGTCGCCCCGGTCGCGGGCCAGATCGCCGCGGCGGATAAAGGCGGTCATGCCTTCATCGCCCACCGTCACATCGATGCCGTTCTCATGGATGGCGGCAACGGTGCAGGTAACGGTCGCACCCTTGCGCAGTTCGCCGGCAGCCGCTTCGAAGGGATCGCCGTCGAGCTGCTTGATGCCGAGCGAGATGCGCTCTTTTTCCGTGTCCACGTCGAGCACCACGGCCTTGACCACCTGACCCTTCTGGTAGTCCTGGATGGCGTCTTCGCCAGCCCGGTTCCAGTCGAGATCGGACAGGTGCACCATGCCGTCGACATCGCCGTCGAGACCGATGAACAGACCGAATTCGGTGATGTTCTTGATCTCGCCTTCGATTTCCGTGCCGGAGGGATAGCGCTCTGCGAAAGCGGCCCAGGGATTGTCCATGCACTGCTTGAGGCCGAGCGAGATGCGGCGCTTGGCCGGATCGACTTCGAGCACCATGACTTCCACTTCCTGGCTGGTGGAAACGATCTTGCCAGGATGGACGTTTTTCTTGGTCCAGCTCATTTCCGAGACGTGCACCAGGCCTTCGACGCCCGCTTCCAGTTCCACGAATGCACCGTAATCGGTGATGTTCGTGACGCGGCCGGTGAAGCGCGTACCCACCGGGTATTTCGCTTCGACGCCTTCCCACGGATCGGCTTCAAGCTGCTTCATGCCGAGCGAGATGCGCTGGGTGTCCGGATTGACCTTGATGACCTGCACTTTCACGGTCTGGCCGATGGACAGAACCTCGCGCGGGTCGTTGACGCGGCGCCAGGAAATGTCCGTGACGTGCAGAAGCCCGTCGAGGCCGCCCAGATCCACGAACGCGCCGTAATCGGTGATGTTCTTGACCACGCCGTCGCGCACATCGCCTTCTTTGAGGTTCTCGATGAGCTCTTGGCGCTGTTCGGCGCGGGTTTCTTCCAGAACGGCGCGGCGCGAGACAACGATGTTGCCGCGGCGCTTATCCATTTTCAGGATCTGGAAAGGCTGGGGAATGTTGAGAAGCGGACCGACATCGCGCACCGGGCGGATATCGACCTGGCTGCCGGGCAGGAAGGCGACGGCGCCGTCGAGGTCGACCGTGAAGCCGCCTTTGACGCGGCCGAAGATCTGGCCTTCCACACGTTCGGTGGCTTCGTAAGCTTTCTCCAGGCGCACCCAGGCTTCTTCGCGGCGTGCTTTTTCGCGGCTGAGAACAGCCTCGCCCATCGCGTTCTCGATCCGGTCGAGGAAGACTTCCACTTCATCGCCGACGGAAAGATCGGCGGGATGGCCGGGGGTGCTGAATTCTTTAAGGGCGACGAGGCCTTCGGTTTTCAGGCCGACATCGATAATGGCCAGGTCGTTTTCGATACCAACGATGGTGCCTTTGACAACCGAGCCTTCTTCGGCGGAATTGCGCTCGAAGCTTTCTTCGAGCATAGCCGCGAAATCGTCGCGGGTCGGGTTGAGACTTTCTGACAAGTCGTTTCTCCTAACGTCATCAATAAATTTCCGGCCGACGGTTGGCTCCGGCGGTCTTCCCCGCGGTCATTCGGTGCCTCGGGGCATCGAGGAAACAAGGGTTTTAGCTAATCAAAGCATCCGGCGGGGCTCTTTAAGCTCCCCAGGATCGGCAAACGCCTCAAGGTGCGCCTTCACCGAAGGAACACGCACCTACGCCCGCCCACTCTCTATAATGGCAAGAGCGGCCTTGAATGCCGCTTCTATACTCAAATCCGAGGTGTCGAGCAAGTGCGCATCGGCGGCGGGCAGGAGCGGGGAATGGGCCCGCTCCCGGTCGCGCTTGTCCCGCTCGCGTACTTCCTCCAGTACTTGTGTCTCGGAGACCGCAGACCCCGAATTCTTGAGTTCGAGCCAGCGCCGGTGGGCCCGGATCTCGGCGCTTGCCGTGACGAAAAGTTTCACATCCGCCCCGGGGCAGACCACGGTGCCGATATCCCGCCCGTCGAGAACGGCGCCGGGGGCGCCATCCGGTGGATTTCCGGCGAAATTGCGCTGAAAAGCCAGGATCGCGTCGCGGACAGGCTGCATGGCGGCCACGATCGAGGCGGCCTGGCCGATTTCGCCGGTGCGGATGGCTTTCGGGTCGATGGCGGCCGGATCGAGTTCTTGGGCGGCCTTCAGGGCGGCGGCCTCATCGCCAGGCTCTTTTCCCTGCCGGACCACGGCATGGGCAACGGCCCGGTAAAGCGAGCCCGTATCGAGATAGGCATAACCGAAATGATCGGCGATCTGGCGGGCAAGCGTGCCTTTGCCGGCAGCAGCCGGTCCGTCGATCGCGATGATCATGCGTTCGCTCCGGATTCCAGCTGCGCGCCCAGCCGCCGCATCAGTCCGGTGAAGTCCGGAAAGCTCGTGGCGATCATCTCGCCCGCATCGATGGTGACGGGTTTTTGCGCGCCGAGCCCAAGCGTGAGGAAGGACATGGCAATGCGGTGGTCCATATGGGTGGCGACATGGCCGCCTCCGTCCACGGTGCCGGCCCGTCCTTCGACGATCATGCCGTCCGGCAGATCCTCGACCTTCACCCCGTTGGCTCTGAGGCCCGCTGCCGTGGCGGCTATGCGGTCGCTTTCTTTTACCCGAAGCTCCTCGGCCCCGCGCATCACCGTTTTGCCTTCCGCAAAAGAAGCGGCGACGGCAAGCACCGGATATTCATCGATCATGGAAGGCGCGCGCTCCGGCGGCACTTCGATGCCTTTCAACTCGCTTGCCTTGACGCGCAGGTCCGCGACGGGCTCGCCGCCTTCTTGGCGCTGGTTCAGGATCTCGATATCCGCGCCCATATCGATCAGCGTCGTATAGAGCCCCGATCTGTGCGAGTTGAGGGTAATGCCGGTCACGGTGATGTCCGAGCCCGGTGTGACCAGCGCGGCGACGACGGGAAAAGCCGCCGAAGAGGGATCGCCCGGCACGGCGAGCGTGCAGGCTTTCAGCTCCGGCTCGCCGGTAACGCGGATGACGCGCACGCCCTTCGGGCCTTCTTCGGTCACGACCTGCGCGCCGAAAGCTTTCAGCATGAGTTCGGTATGATCGCGTGTCGGCGCGGGCTCGATCACCGTCGTCTGGCCCGGCGCATTCAGCCCGGCAAAAAGCACGGCCGATTTGACCTGGGCGGAGGCGACGGGAAGCGGATAGGTGATGGGCAGCGCGCGCTCGGCTCCCGTCAGAGTGAGCGGCAGGCGCCCGCCTTCGCGCGCATGGATATGGGCGCCCATTTCGGTAAGCGGCGTGATGACGCGGCCCATGGGGCGCTTGGAAAGAGAGGCATCGCCGATAAAGGTGGCGGTGATGGGATGGCCTGCGACGATGCCCATCATCAGCCGGACGCCGGTGCCCGAATTGCCGAAATCGAGCGCGGTTTCGGGCTCTTTCAGCCCGCCCACGCCAACCCCCCAGATCGACCAGCTGCCGTCTGCATGGCGGGTGATCTCGGCGCCCATCTGGCGCAGCGCCTCGCCTGTGGCAAGCACGTCCTCGCCCTCCAGAAGCCCGCTGACCCGCGTCTCGCCCACGGCAAGCGCCCCCAGCATCAGCGCGCGGTGGGAAATCGACTTGTCGCCGGGCACGGCAATGGTGCCTTGCAGGGCGCGGGAGGGATGGGCGGTGAGGGTCATGACCAGGCGGCCTCGGAACGGGGCTTGAGAAGTAGGTTGCGGCGCGGTGCGGCGCCCTTAAGCGGTTGCAACCGGACGAAAAAATGTAAACTTGGCGCGCAACACGCGAATAGGTTTTGACAGGAGGCTTGCTTCATGGCAATGGGAAAATCTGTTCGTAAGTGCGGGGAGCAGTGAACTGTGGCGAAGCCAGAACTTGGAACGAAACGCGACTGCCCGGAGTGTGGCGCGAAGTTCTACGACCTTACAAAAAATCCGGCGCATTGTCCCAAATGCGGCCACGAATTCGTGCCTGAGGATGTGACGGCCAAGCGCACGAAAGCGCCCAAGCCGCCCGTCGAAACGCCGAAGCCGAAAAAGCGTCCCGAGCCCAAGGATACGGACGAGGACAGCGATGAGGACGATATCGATTTCGACGACGATATCGATATCGACGTCGATGTGGACGATGATGACGACGACGATTTCCTCGATGATGACGAGGACAGCGATGACGGCGTCTCCAGCATCGTGCGCGGCGGGGTCGAAAAGGACGACGACAACTAAGAAACGGCTTTTGCCGCAGCTTGGAAAAAAGCTGCGGCAAAGCGCGGGCGGTGCTGCAACTTTTGCTTGATCTCGGGCACGATGCAGCCTATATCCGCCCCCCTAGACGCCAGCGGCTGAATCGACTAGAAGAGCCGCAGCAAAACCGGCGCCCGGCCTTTTTCGAAGGCCCGCGGCATCCCAAATCCGGTTCACCGAGATGGTACGGGGCCATAGCTCAGTTGGGAGAGCGCTTGCATGGCATGCAAGAGGTCGGCGGTTCGATTCCGCCTGGCTCCACCACTCTCTAGCCACCCAAAGAGTCATAACACGGCGATTCTACTACGAAATGCCGGTGAGCCAGCAAGCCCTAATTGAAGGGACGGCTACGATTTTGGCTTGATGATTTCCGAAAAGTAAAAACCCCGCAGCGGGAACTGCGGGGCTTTTGAAAAACGCTTGGAATGCGCTCCTTCAATCATGAGCACGATTCTAGGCGACGGTTTCCTGTTGTCAACTGCTTGGTGCAGTGCGCAGGACTTTGAGCCGATGCCGAAAGCAAATGGAAATTACTGGATGTAAAATTCACGCTGGCAACGAGGCTGTTGTTGCAAAAGGTTTCGTGAAACGTGCCGGCAACTTTGAGGCAGTGAACATGCTTGCAGAAGAATTTGCCGGAGAACCTGGTTACGCATCGATCAAGGCTTTCGCTCTTGTGGGAATGGCGTTCTCGCTCCTGGAGCCGGACCTGCCTGGTAAAGCCAAGGAAGTTCTGATCGTGTTGATCCAGCACACGCAGCGGGATACGTGGAAAACCGGAAACGTCAAAACCACTATCAGCAATGCACGTCTTGCCGGTCTTTGCGGCCTGACTGAGCGATCCGCCAGAAGGCTACTGGGCCAGTTGGAGGAGCATGGATGGCTGGTGCGCCGCTACACAAATGCCAATCAGCGGTATGGCGCTGGCGGTATTGACTTGCGCCCTCTCGCGCGACGATTGCCGGAGCTCGAAAATGCTCTTGTGGAATTTGATGACAAGAAACGCAAAGAGCGGGAACGGTTAAGCGAAGAGCGCATTGATCTTCCGGCTCCTTCAGGAAGCCCGGACGATCCCGACCAGGAGAAGTCCTTCCGTGCCCGACGGGTGGATACGGACGTCCACCTAAACCTTTACAATAAAACCTCTGGTCTTACAGACCTTGTACAAGGGCAAGCAGAAGGGAGACGGCCGAGCCCTCCCCCTGTCCAATTTCACTCCTCTCGATCTGACAGCGACAAGGACCTCGTCTGTCTGATGACTGAAGCCTCCCCCACCTTGCAGCGGCAATTGTCGAGCGACCATCTTGAGGAGCTGCTTTGCGGTGATCCGTCGCCTTCGGCCATTCAGGAGGTGTCGAGGTCGATTGTCTGGCTGCTACGCCAATACGTTCGGATAAGGCCCGAGGTATGGCAAAAAGCAGTTGCCAAACACGGCTGGGCGGCGCTGGCTGCAGTCCTTGTCGCAGTCGATAAGCGCGGCATCAAAAATCCAGCGGCCTATCTCTACTCAATGCTGCAATCTTCAATCCTGCGGAAAACGATCCATCATAATCTGCGAGCGCTTAGCCAGCAGGATGGCGGCCACGCCTGATTTTTCAAGCCACCTAAGTGTCTGTGATCCAAAGCGATTGTCGGAGTTTGCCAAAGTTTGCTGGAGATTGCCTGTGTTTGCCGGAGTTTGTCGGACTTTGTCCGATATGGCCCTTTCGTCGCAGGGTAGGATTTGGCAGGTGCCCACCCGACGTAGCTGTATTGGCGAGCCGTTTATTCACACGCTCCGCCGTGCTCAACGGATGGTAGTGCGCGCGTGCGCTAGGAAGTTTCCTCCGGAGATTACGTAGGGCGACATTTTGAAACTGAGAAGGGCGCTACCAGTAGCAAATTGAATGAATTGTCTGCGGTTCAGACGGGTTTGCGGAGTTTTTCTTAGCTGATCATTTGTGGGGTGATGGCTGGTGCAGGAAATCACGTTCAACACAAAAATATTGCTCTGATGAGCCAATTATATTCGTTTGTCAGGACTTGCCGAACCCACCAATCTTGCGTGAGAAGACAAATGTCATATTCGAGCGCAGCGCTTCAAATGTCTATGAAGCGCCGCTTCCTACGCATGAGAGGCAATGAAGATCTCAAAACTACCTCAGGACGTAGATCCTACTACACCTCCAAAAAGCACTGAAGGGCAGCAAGAGGCCATAGATGTGAGCTCATCACCCTGCCTGCGGCAGGAAATGGGTGGGACGTACTTCGGATATATGCCGCACGACGAGCTTGTTGATTTTCTGAACTTATTGCTGGAGGCGGAACGGGCGGGTGCCCGGGTTTGCGCGCGCCTGGCCGTTGACGCGCCGACTACAGAGTTACGCAGAAAGCTCCGAGAGGTGCAGCAAGATGAAGTCTACAGTTGCGGCTTATTGATCAAGGCACTGCAAACAATCGACGCCGAGATTTCGCTAAAGGTGGGCGACTTCTATGAGAAAGTGATGGCCCTTGAAACTCTCGCCGAGCGTTTGACTTTGCTCAACCGTGGGCAAGAGTGGGTGGAAAAAAAATTACGCCGAGGTTTGCCGCAGATTGAGGATTTCCGCATTCGTGATCAGCTGCAAGAAATGCTTGTTCGGCATGAAGTCAATATCCGTGAAATGGAAATTCAGCTTGCCAATTTTCCCTAACTAAGCGCGGTACAGAAAGTTTGCATCCAACGCATGGAACGGTGGGTAGTAGCTACGGGAAAACTGTGACATCGCCAGATGATGGTGAGGAAAGCGATGAAAACTCATAATGCCCGCCCTTATTCCGGCATGCCGAAAGATGTTCTTGAGAATATGAAGGTCGAACAGTTTTTGGCTGAAATCTCGGCCGGCAATGCCCAAGCTCTGCACAGTCTTTATAGCTTGTTGAGTCCCCTTCTCTATGGACTTAGCCTACGAATAACGAGGGACCCTGTCTTGGCCGAAGATGCTCTGCAGGAGGGGTTTCTCAGAATATGGAGGTCTTCGACCCTGTTTGATCCTCGGAAAGGCTCAGGTATGGGCTGGGTCATAACAATTATCCGCAATAGGGCCCGAACTGCAGCCAGGCGTTCAGCGAGGCAACACGTTGAGGTCGGAAGCCCTAGTTATCTTGAAGCCCTTCCATCGGAGGATTTGAGTGGGCTCGATAGAGTGGTGATGGGAGAGGCTGTATTGCGGGTGCATACATGTTTGGGAAAACTGCCAGATCAAACCAGAGATGCAATTCAATTGGCCTTCTTTGACGGTCTGACACATCAGGAACTCTCACAAAAATTGAGCGTACCGCTGGGAACAATAAAGAGCTGGATTAGGCGCGGCCTGGCGCAAATGAAAACCTGTGTGTCCGGATCAGAAAATATCTCCCTTCTCGACCTTTTGGCTGGTGAGCACGTGCTGGGCGCACTGCCTTTTCAGGTAGAAAATGCGTTTGAGCGCAGGCGTGAGCGGGATGCCGTATATTGTGTGGCTGCTGATTGGTGGCAGGATCAATTTGCGTATGTTGCGATGGCTATCAAACCAGTGACGCCGCCGCGGCGTATTTGGCAAAGCATTGATGAAGCCGTCTCTGTAACTCGAAATCGCGAAGCAATCAGTTGGGAGTGGTGGTTGCTCCCCGCGGCTATTGCGGGGGTTTTGTTGTTTCAAATGTTTTGACGCTGGCTGCATCCAAAATTGTTTGCCGTGGGTAGTTCCTTTTGACTGCATCATACTCGAAGGAGCTAAATATGACCCAATCATCAGCGAAATCCGTCGACAATTTGCGTCGCAGCTTTTTGAAAAATACGGGTGGCCTCGTATTAAGCGCTGCGGCCGTTTCTGTGATGGGAAACGTGCGCGTTGCATCGGCTTCAGGGAAGGCTGCGGAGGCGGATATCACAATCCTCAATGGGGCAATATCAGCGGAGCGAGAAGCTGTTGCGGCGTATGCTCTGGGTATCGCCAGTGGGCTATTGAGTAAATCCGTTTCTGCTCTTGCGACCGATTTCAAGGGTCATCATGAGCAACATGCAGAGGCGCTTATCAGTGCAGTAAAAACGTTGGGGGGCGCGGAGGTAACGGAACCAGAGTCCTATAATTTCCCGGCCGATCAGCTCAAATCCGAAGCCGATGTTCTCAAATTTGCAGCGGGGCTGGAAAAAGGGGCAGTGAGCGCGTACCTCGGCGCTGTGCCCATTCTCGGTGACCGCGAACTCGCGCAGGTGGCGGCTTCAATTTTGGGCGACGAAGCCATGCATTGGGCAACTTTGCGTGGAGCTCTCGGCATGCACCCTGTTCCCGTTGCTTTTATGTCATGAGTATATCGAGCCAACCCGCATCCGCAGTGATCTTAAAATGGGGGAGTGTGGCAGTGTTTGTGTTTGCCGCACTTCTATCCAATTCCACCCATGCTGTTGAGTTTGCTTCAGGGGAGCAAGTTTTCTCCAGGTGTCGGGCTTGCCATGCTCTTGCTAGAAACCGGGTGGGGCCAGCCTTGTGCGGCGTTGTAGGACGTAAAGCTGGATCAATGCCTAAATATCCATACTCCCGAGCGATGGCGGATTGGGGCAAGGTATGGACAGAAAATGAGCTTTCTTCCTTTTTGGAGGATCCCATGAAAGCTAGACCCGGAACCAAGATGGGGTATGCCGGTATTAAAAACGATCAGGAGAGATTGGCATTGATCAAATTTCTGGCTGCGGCTGCCGTAAACTCAGACCTGTGTGCAGCCGACAACTGATATTTAGGAACGCGATTAAAAATGAGCCCTTTTGAAAGTGATATTGGTTCTGCCAATGACTGCGAAATTCTACCTTTTGAAGCCCATCAGCGCGAGGTGGCGGAAGACGCCATACGTGACCTGCTGAAGTGGATTGGCGAAGATACTGGTCGCGAAGGGCTGCTTGGGACCCCTGGGAGAGTGGTTCGTGCCTTTGAGGAATATTTTTCTGGCTACAAAGTTGATCCACGCGAGTATTTGAAGACCGTTTTCACTGAAATAAATGGGTATGATGACATGGTCGCTCTCACCCATATCCCGTTTATTAGTCATTGCGAGCATCATATGGCACCGATCATCGGTGAAGCGCATGTTGCATATCTACCTCGCAATGCTGCCGTCGGCATAAGCAAGCTGGCACGGGTTGTCGAAGGCTATGCGCGCCGTCTGCAGATTCAGGAGCGTTTAACTACACAAATTGGCAAGGCAATTGAGGAAGTTCTAGCTCCAGAGGGTGTTATCGTGATGGTTGAAGCGACGCACCATTGTATTTCCGCTCGAGGGATCGGGAAAACGGGATCGAAACTCGTATCACGTTACATGACGGGGCGTTTCCGTACCGACCCATCCTATCGGCAGCTCTTTGAGCTGAAAATTGCCCGGCAATAGCAAAATGCCGGGCAAGTGTAGGTGCAAGGGATCGATCTTAGTTTGCTCTGGTACGCATCAAGCTAGTCCGCGGGTTTCACATTATGTACGGTCAGCAAACGAGTTTCCCCGGCTCGGTTCTGCCATTGCATGTGTGAGCCTGCGGACAACCCGATGAGCGCCACTCCAATTGGTGTGAGCACAGAAATCCGGCGTGCTGCGATGTCTGCATCTTCCGGAAAAGATAGAATGACATTCTGTGGATGCCTGATTGAGCCGCTCGTAAAAGTAATATCTGATCCGATATTGATGATGTTCTCCGGCATTTCTTCATGCGCAACAAAATTCCCGCGATCAAGCTCCTCAAGCAGACGTTCTGAAATGTCCGATAGGGTGCGAGAGGTGGAAAAAGCAAGGTCGCGTAAACGAGTTTCATGCAGGCGATCGAAAGTTACGGGAGGAAGGGCATTCTGCATTGGTGATTTGGTCTGAGACATAGCATTACCTATTTTGCGAAGGGCGGATCGTTTCGCCTGCGAAGGCATGGAGAAGGCGGATCAATACACACCATTGAAGATCTTACGCAGCACTAGGGCCCGGTGAACCGCCAGAGCCAGCGGGTGCGTTTATTTGCCGTGGGCGTAAAAAGTCGAGCACCTTTCCCCCCAGTTTGATCGATGAAGGGCTGCTAGGGTGCCTGAAATTATCTTTGCTAGCCTGCCCTTGGGGCGATCCTGGACGCGAAAGCGGTAACCGCCTTGGCTGCTTGACCGCGTGCAGCGTTACGTAAGTGAAATTGCCGTCCGCCTTCAATAAGGCAGCGCTTTGGCCACTTCCCATGCCCAACAGGGTAATTCCCAGAAGGGAAAAAATCTCGAGGGTCTGATCAGCAGCGCTGTGCGACGTGTTTCGGATCAGCCTGCGTTGGCAGTTCGATTGGCCTTCGATCGAGAACGTTACAAAGCTATCGGATGTAGCGACATGACCGTCTATGTCCTGTGGAAAGACCGTGCGCGTGCGGGTCATTTTATGACGTGCCAGACGGCGCAGAAGCAAGGCGCTTTCACCTTGTGTTACAGGATCGTTTTCCAGAAAATCTTCTAGTAGCGCATAGTCACTGGTCGTCAGAATCGCGAAACTATTGTCCTGTTTTCTGAATTTTGACCAATTTTTGAAAAGCGTTTGTTCTTTGTGAATAGGCATGGCAATTCCCGCTCCGCCACCTCAATGGCGAACTAGTTTTCGATGATTTTGCAGTGGGAATGTCCCCGAGAGCGGAAATGCACATATGTGCGCCGCCTCGGGGCTATGTGCCTACGAGGAGCGAGCCTGCCTGAAGCAGAAAGCGGTTATGTAGTGTAAAGCTCTTCATAATGATCTGATCATCTATCAGGAAAAAATATTGTCAAGCTCGCAGGTAAGTTTGCGTCGTATCGCGGCGCTTTGACGCGTATGCGTCCTAATGTGCAGAGACGGCAAGCAGTGATGTGATCCGGGGATTGACCATTTCCTTTTCTTCTGTAGAAGTGGTTTCCATTATGTACGATCTTCTCCCATACCGTACCGCAAGTGCCTGTTGCTTTCAGCCGGGCTATTAACCCGGACATGCGTGCCAGCGTGTCCGGGCCTTTCTCTCAATTTTTTTCCGTAAACTAATCACTTCCGCCCGTTCTGCGGCGGAGTAATGGTGATCGATATGAAAATCGCCGGCCTTTTTTTTGAGGTCGACGTTACGCGTGACCTTCGCTCGACATCGAAGCGCGCCGCATTTGTTCGCGTAACGGAGAGAATTTCCCAAATTCATTCCAGATTGAATCCTGATGAGTTGCTAGATGAATTGTGGGAGCGTGAGAAACTTGGAGTAACGGCACTAGGTTTCGGGATTGGGTGTCCGCATTCCATCTTAGATAAAATCTCTTATCCCTTTATGAATATCACCCAGCTTGCGCGTCCAGTCGACTATGGAGCGCAGGATGCAGTGCCGGTCGACTTATTGGTTTGCTTGCTTGGGCCTGCTCGTTGTGTGCCCCAGTTTCGAATTGCCCTTTCAACACTTTGCTTGCGTATGCGGGATGCGCGGGTGAGAGCGGCTTTCCGACATGCCCAATTGGCCATTGATGTGCATGGTGCTCTAGATGTAAATGCATCACATCGCAGGAGTATTGCTTAAATAGGTATGCATAATACCTTTTTGTTGACACGCACCCCTCCTCCCAATAAAAGGTATTTTAGATACCAGTTATGGAGGGTCGCATGTCGGCAACAAATGTCTTATTTCGCGGATTTCTGGCATTCTGCACACTTGTTGTTCTGGCCGTCACGGCGCGCGCAGAAACGCATACGTTCGAAATGACGATCGAAGATGCGGAAATTACGCTGGTAGGCTCTCAGACCTTCCATACGTTTGCTTTTGACGGCCAGGTGCCGGGGCCTCTTATCCACGTAGAGGAAGGGGATGAGCTTGAAGTGCACGTCACCAATTTTACAACGTTGCCGCATACCGTGCATTGGCACGGTATGTTCCAAAAGGATACTTGGCTGAGCGATGGTGTGCCGGACACAACCCAGAAAGCAATCGCACCAGGGGAAACCTATACATACAAGTTCAAGGCCTCTCCTGCCGGCACCATGTGGTACCACTGCCATGTCAACGTAAATGAACACGTTTCCATGAGAGGAATGTGGGGGCCATTCGTTGTCGATCCGAAAATTGAATCGCCGCTAGAGAAAAAAGTCACAAAAGACTTCATCTTGATGTTCTCAAGCTGGGCGAGCGCATGGGCTCACAAACCTGGTGAGGGTGGCATTCCTGGAGACACCTTCGACTATTTCACTATTAACGGAAAGTCGTTCCCTGAAACTCAGCCGATGCGGGTAAAGGAGGGAGATGTGGTTCGCATGCGCTTATTGGGCGTTGGCGATTCCGTTCACTCCATTCATTTGCATGGTCATACATTCGATGTGGTGCGCAAAGACGGTCATCTCCTGCCGCAGCCATATAAAGCAGACACGCTCTTGCTGGGGCCGGGAGAGCGTTACGACATCATCTTCGAAGCGAATAATCCCGGTCGCTGGATGGTTCACGACCACGTAGATCTCCATACGGTCAACGGCAAAAAGCCCCATGGCGGGATCATGTCTGTCGTTGAGTATGAAGAAGTGGGCACAGATGATGATTTCTATGTCTGGAAAGACAAAGAGTTCCAAGACGATTTCTACTATGAAACAGCGCTGACGAAACCGCATGGCATCCATCATGTCGAGCAGTTCCGCGGCGAGCCGGTGGAGTGAGTCATGCGGAAGTTTTCAATCTCTCTTTGTGTTCTGCTGGGCTCTACTATTTTCCTTCCGGCTGATGCTCAGCCCGACCCGTTGGCGAGTTGCGCCCAGTGCCATGCCCTCACTTTGAGTGAAATTCCCGAGGATAAGATCACTCATCGAATGGAACGCAAGGCGCCGGACCTTCACTATGCGGGCCGCAAGTTCAACCAAGACTGGTTGGTGCATTGGCTTCAAGAGCCGGTCCGGATACGCCCCGGCGGTGTGTTTTTTGGGCGCCATGTGGAAACCGGCCCGGACGGGCAAGACGTCATTGCCTCTGACAGTCTGCTTGAGCATCCATCGTTCAATGAAAAAGAAGCGGGCGATATCGCCGCTGCTCTCATGAGCAAGAGTGAGGTCGATGCGGGGCTAGTTCCAGAAGGCGCGTATGCAGGGAAGGGAAATGTCCGCTTCGGGAAGATGGCGTTTGTAAAACTGCGTGGCTGCATTGCCTGTCATGAGAATGAGCCAGGTAAAGGTGGTGTGTCTGGACCGGAACTCTATACCTCTTCACAGCGTCTGCGGCCTGACTTTATTGCCGCGATGATAGCCAGGCCGCAGGAGATCGAGCCTCGTAGTTGGATGCCTCATTTGGAGATGTCTGATCGCGATGTTCAGAACTTGACCAGCTATTTAATGTCACTCGATCCGGGAGAAGAGCAATGAACAGCACGGGTCTTTTTGCCGCAACGCTATTGATTGGTCTTGGATATTCCGCCGTGGCAATGGCCGAACCGGTTTCCATGGATCGCGCGGAAAAGCTCTACGACACGTATTGCGCCCAGTGTCATGGAATGAGCCGGAA
This sequence comes from Tepidicaulis sp., assembly GCF_965222285.1. Classification (NCBI taxonomy): domain Bacteria; kingdom Pseudomonadati; phylum Pseudomonadota; class Alphaproteobacteria; order Hyphomicrobiales; family Parvibaculaceae; genus Tepidicaulis; species Tepidicaulis sp. The sequence continues at coordinate 240,881 of NZ_OZ244942.1, forward strand.
TGGCAAAGGAATAAATACGGTGGGGCTTTCGGTGCAGCCAAGAGATCACACTGACACGAAGGCGATGAGCGACCTGCCGGATGATCAAATTCGCCTCGTGATCGAGGAGGGTGGCCTCGCAGTTAACAAATCCATCCTTATGCCCGCATGGGGAGAGGCAATGAGTGCAGAGGAGATCACGGCGATGGTCAGCTATCTGCGTAAAGTCTGTAAGTGCGGCAACTGAGCTGAAAGGAAATATGATGTTTAGAAGGAAGTTCTTATCCGCTTTGGCGGCCGCACTTTTTGCGGCAGCAACCTTGACGAGCGTCACGGCATATGCCGAAACCGTTGAAGTGAAGCTCGTGGCCAAGGAGGTGGACCTACCTATTGACAACAAAGGAACCATGGCACGGATGTGGACATTCGATGGTCAGGTTCCTGGGCCGCTCGTGCGAGTGCGGCAGGGAGATACGGTCGAATTCACTCTTACAAACCCTGCTGACAATAAGAACTCCCACTCCATGGACTTTCATGCGGCACGCGCGGACGTTCTCGATGAATTCGGTTCGATCAAACCGGGTGAAACAAAGACATTTACATTTACAGCCGACTACCCCGGTGTGTTCTTCTATCATTGCGGTAGCGATCCCATGATCCAGCATATCGCGCGCGGTATGTTTGGAGCCATTATTGTTGATCCCGCCGACGAGAATGCACTACCCAAAGCAGACCGCGAGTATCTGCTTGTCCAATCGGAAATCTACGAAAATCCGGAAGATCTTGGCGCGATGATGGCCAACGATTGGAAGCATGTCGTCTTCAACGGCCAAGCATTTAAGTACGACCCAGTTCATGACCCCAGTGCCTCGAAATATCTTGAAGCAGCACCGGGGGAAAGAGTTCGTGTTTACTTCGTGAATGCGGGGCCGAATGAGTTTTCATCTTTCCATCCGATCGCGGGTATTTGGGATAAGGTCTATCCTTCCGGCAATCCGCTCAACGAAATGACTGGCTTGCAGAGCTTTACGGTCGGCCCAGGCGATGCGGCAATGTTTGATTTGATCTCGCCAAAAGAAGGAGCAAACGCGTTGGTCACGCATTCTATGCGTAGCGCTCTATCTGGGGCAATCGCGGTTATTATGTTCTCTGAAGATGTGGCTGACGACGCCGGCAAGGGCGGCAATATCATTCTTCGGTAATATCCCTCGCAAAGATTGCATCGAAGAATGACAGGGGAAACTGTCTCTTGCGGGGCAGTTTCCCCGACCCTTCCTCTCCATTCTCCTCATCAAGGCGCAGCCATGACCCGCAATGTTTCAGCACTCATCTCTCTATTCTCCGTTTTGTCTTTCGTGCTTGGCCCCCATGCCTATGCCCATGATGGATCCCATCCGGATTTAGGCGCATCTCCCGTGCGAGCAGCATCACATGCTCCGATCGGAGTTATGGGAGATCATAGGCATAAAGCGGGCGAGTGGATGGTTTCGTATCGTTATATGCAAGGCGGTATGGACGGATTGCGGCAGGGCACCAATGATCGTGATCCTGCTGCAGTGCTCCAATCTGGCGGAAACGCCTATAGAATTTTACCGTCATCGATGACAATGAAAATGCATATGCTGGGTGCAATGTATGCGCCGACCGACGATGTGACGCTTACCCTGATGGGAAGTTATCTTGACAAAGAAATGAGTCACACGACCTATGCCGGCATGATGGGAAGTGCGGTAGCTGGCGAGTTTACAACCCATTCCCGCGGCTGGGGAGATTTGCGTTTCGGCGCGCTAGTGAAGTTGTGGGAAAAAGACGCGCATTCATTTCACGGCAATCTGTCTCTCAGCATTCCCACGGGGTCGATCAAAGAGCGTGATACCGTTTTAATGCCCAATGGCCAGTATGCATCAAGAAGAATGCCTTACGGAATGCAATTGGGGTCCGGTACCTGGGATCCGACGGTTGGTGTGACTTATAATGGCCGATCAGGCCAACTGAGCTGGGGCAGCCAATATCTTGCGACATTCAGAAGCGGGCGTAACGACGAAGGGTATAGCTTGGGGGATCGGCATGCTTTTACAGGTTGGGCAGCTTACAGCTCCGAGCCCTGGTTCAGTCTTTCTGCCAGACTTGCGGCTCACACCCAGCAGGAGATTTCCGGGCGCGACCGACAAATATCAGGGCCTGTGCCCACGGCCGATCCTGGCAATTATGGCGGTGAACAGGCTGACTTATTCTTGGGAACTAATCTCGCTGGGCAGCGTGGCTTGTTGCGAAATCACAGATTGGGATTAGAAGTTGGACTGCCAGTATATCAGGATGCCAACGGTCTCCAGCTGGAGCGGGATTGGTCGGTTGTGATTGGTTATCAATACGCCTTTTAAACTTTAAGCCGCTTCCAGTTCAGTTTGATTTTACGGTCAGTAGATGGTGAAATGTGCTCTAAATCATATTTCCCTATCTGTGGCACATGCATTTAACGCTTCATAGTGACTATTCCCTGCGGCTTCTTATGCTTCTGGCGGTTGAGGCGGATAGGGCTCACACCGTAGAGGAAGTCGCTGGACGTTATGACATATCACGGAACCATCTGAACAAGGTTGTCCAGACGCTGGTGCAGGCAAAGTTCATCCGCAGTGTTCGCGGTAGAGGAGGGGGGATTTCCCTCGCGCTTCCACCTGAAGAAATAAACCTGGGAGACGTGATAAGGGCGAGCGAAGACAACTTCGATCTTGTGGAGTGTTTTGACAAAGAAACAAACACATGCATCCTCGCGCCCGTCTGTGGATTGAAAGGGCCATTGGAAGAAGCGCTCATAGCATTTCTGAAAGTGCTCGATAGTTATAGTTTGCACGACCTTGTTATGCGGCCAGGTGCGTATCGTAAAATCAGAAAGGTCTTGTCGTCGAGGTAGTAAGTGCTAGTCAGATAACGTTCAGCTATCCTCTATACCCATTTGTCGAACGGTTGTTGGGCAACTTGTTTCAAGCCGTCCAAAGCCCATTCAATCGTTTCGCTCGCGGCTTTGCGCGAATAGGCGGCATATACGGAATAGGAAAATGTTGGTGCGTCCTGTACGGGAAAGAGGCGCCCCTCCTCTATAAAACGTTGAACAGCCCGCGTACGGAAGTACCCCGAGCCACCTGCTTCAAGAATATAACGCAGCCCAAGTGGGCCGAGATCAACGAATGTGCTGCTTTCCTTAAGCTGTTGATTGCCGCTGAGATCTGACCCGGTATTGGGGGATTTTTCCACTGAGATTTGACCCATGTTTGAACGCTATCCTGCTCGTTTTGGGCAGGAGATTGAGGAGTGTTGGACATGGCGTTTTTGAGCGTTATCCGGCGCTGGCATTTCCGGGATGGTTTTTCGATCCGGGAGATAGCACGGCGCACGGGTCTGTCCCGGAATACCATTCGCAAATATCTTCGGTCCGATACGGTTGAGCCGAAGTTCAAAGTGCCCGAGCGGCCGAGCAAGATCGATCCTTTTGCCGAGAAGCTATCGGGCTGGCTGAAGGCTGAGAGCCGCAAACCGCGCAAGCAGCGGCGCACAGTCAAGCAGATCCATGCCGATCTGGTCAGCCTTGGCTTTAAAGGTTCCTATGGTCGGGTGGCGGTTTTTGCCCGGCGCTGGAAAGAGGATCTCCAGCGCCAGCAGAACACCACCGGCCGCGGCGTGTTCGTTCCCCTGGCCTTTGAGCCTGGAGAAGCTTTCCAGTTCGATTGGAGTGAGGACTGGGCGCTGATCGGGGGCGAGCGGGTCAAGCTGCAAGCGGCCCATACCAAGCTCTGCTACAGCCGGGCCTTTGTGGTAAGGGCCTATCTGCTCCAGACCCACGAGATGCTGTTCGACGCCCACAATCATGCCTTCCGCGTGCTGGGCGGCGTGCCCCGGCGCGGCATCTACGACAATATGCGCACGGCCGTGGACAAGGTTGGCCGTGGCAAGGCCCGGCAGGTCAATGCCCGGTTCTCGGCCATGGCCAGTCACTTTGTGTTCGAGCCCGAGTTCTGCAATCCGGCCGCCGGCTGGGAGAAGGGGTTGGTGGAAAAGAACGTGCAAGATGCCCGGCACCGGCTTTTCCAGCCCATTCCGCACGCGAACTCGCTTGAGGAGTTGAATATCTGGCTCGAGCATCGGTGCAAGAGCTTGTGGGAGGAGACCTCTCACGGCGTTGAACCGGGCACCATTGCTGATGCCTGGCGGGTCGAGACCCAGTTCCTGATGGCTGTGCCAAGGCCCTTTGACGGGTTTGTCGAACACACCAAGCGTGTTTCCCCAACGTGCCTGATCCACCTGGAACGCAATCGCTACAGCGTGCCGGCCTCTTTCGCCAACAGGCCGGTCAGCGTCAGAGTCTATCCGGCGCGCATCGTCGTTGTCGCCGAAGGACAGACGATCTGTGAGCACTTACGGATCATCGACCGCCATCATGGAACCGGGCATACTGTTTATGACTGGCGCCATTACCTAGCCGTGGTCCAGCGAAAGCCCGGTGCCCTGCGCAATGGTGCACCCTTTGCCGACATGCCCGATGGATTCCGGCAGTTGCAGCGCCATCTTCTGAGCAAACCCGGTGGCGATCGCGAGATGGTCGATATCCTGGCCCTGGTTCTCCACCATGATGAACAGGCCGTGCTCGCCGCGGTCGAGATGGCCCTTGAGACCGGGGTGCCCACCAAGACCCATATTCTGAACCTGCTGCACAGACTGGTCGATGGCAAATCGACCGCGATCGCGCCCGTCGAGGCACCACAAGCCCTTGTCCTGGGCAAGGAACCGCAGGCCAATGTGGAACGCTACGATACCCTGCGTGCGGACAAGGAGGTGCGCCATGCGTCATGATCCGGCAAGCGCAGCTCTGGTCATCATGCTCAAAAGCCTCAAGATGACAGGCATGGCCCAAGCGATCAGCGAGCTCACCGAACAGGGGTCTCCGGCCGTCCAGGCAGCCGTTCCGGTTCTCTCCCAGTTGCTCAAGGCCGAGATGGCCGAACGGGAGACAAGATCGATTGCCTATCAGCTCAAGGTGGCACGGTTTCCAACCTACAAGGACCTGGCCGGCTTCGATTTTGCCAGCAGTGAGATCAATGAGGCCCTGGTGCGCCAGCTTCATTCAGGGGCTTTCATCGACAAGACCGACAACGTGGTGTTGGTGGGCGGGCCGGGAACCGGCAAAACCCATATCGCCACAGCGCTGGGCATCCGGGCCATCGAGCATCACCGCAAGAGAGTGCGCTTCTTCTCGACCGTGGAACTGGTCAATGCGTTGGAACAGGAAAAGGCTCAGGGCAAGGCCGGACAGATTGCCAACCGGCTTGTCCATTCCGATCTGGTCATCCTCGACGAGCTTGGATACCTGCCCTTCAGCGCATCAGGAGGGGCATTGCTATTCCATCTGCTGAGCAAACTCTACGAGCGCACCAGTGTCATCATCACCACCAATCTCAGCTTTGCCGAATGGGCCAGCGTGTTTGGCGACGCCAAAATGACAACCGCGCTGCTCGATCGGCTCACCCATCACTGCCACATTCTCGAAACCGGAAACGACAGCTTCCGCTTCAGGAACAGCTCGGCCCAGGCCGCAAAAACCAAAAAAGGAGAAAGCACCGACTTGACCATCTAACCAAACCCAAATCATATCCACGAGGCGGGTCAATTCTCGGTGAAAATACCGGGTCAGATCTCAGCGGCAATCAACACCTTAAGCCCTGGAAAGGCCGTGTCGTGATGGTTTGCGAAGTCCGGCCCCCAATCTACATAGACGTAATTGCTGTCTGATAGAGCCCGGTCATTGAGATTGGTTGTAACTGCGATCAGTTCTTCATTCAGAAGTGGGGCAATTTCTACGTCTGGGCGATGGTATGGGGCGTATAGAACAGCAATATCAAGTGCGCTGCTTTGCAGTCGATCCATTAATCTATCCGGCGCCTCGACATGGCTACGCAAAGCTACTGTGGCGCGATCGCGGCGCAGCCAAACAAGCCAATTCAGGAGCAGGGAATTCCAGAGGCTGAACTCCCCGCCGAGCGACAGGACTGTGTCCCGTCCGGGGGGCACGGCAACTTGATGCCGTGCCCGTTCCCATATCTGAACGAGCTGTGTCGCATATTGGACGAACTCACGTCCCGCAGGAGTTAGCCGAGCGCCCGATTTATTGCGCACGAAGAGCGGTCGCGCCAATTGTGCTTCGAGTGCTTGAATCCGCGCACTTACTGCCGTTTGGGTTACGTGGAGCCTCTCTGCCGCTCGAACGAAGCTGCCGGCAGAAACAATTTCCAGGAAGGTTCGAGCGAGCTCAATATCCATTTTAATACAAGAAAATTGATTTCAAGGACGAATTATATTCGTTTGCCGTGTGTTTGGGAAGGTGCCAACCTGCTTTTGTCGATTTGAGGCTGGCGGGAAGACATGGCGCCGTGCCCTATAAAAACAATCCATAACTGGCATATGAGCCAATATCGCTTTTCGTTACGCGAATATGCCCGATGCCGGCAGCACCGATCATATGAATATTCCGGTCAAGCCATTGCGGGGTCTTAAGATTTAGCAAGCTGACTCTTCTGCAATAGAGGAACTGGCAGAACGATTGACCCCAGAGCAATCGTTCTGGGTTGGCGGTTTTTTGCAGGCTTCGCCTGCGCTCGTGGTGACGGTGTATCGGCGTCCACCAGTGGAGTGCTTTCAGCCTAATCGGAGACGCTGGAAGGTGGCGGAGCACCAGGTAAATACAATATGCATCTCGGCGATAGGTTCTGGGGTCAACGTCTGAGCCGGATGTATCTGGAGAATGTTGATGAAAACAGAATTCTGGAAGAGTTGGGGAAAGTCATTCCGGATTACGCTGCGGAACGCCAGCATGGCGAACACTTGGGCGACTTTGTTGTGCGCGCGGGGTACGTGCGGGCCGTTGAAAGCGGGCAGGACATTAAGCTCGATTGACGTGAGGCAGAAATGAGAGGGTATTTTTTAATATGTGCTGATGATCCAATCGAGTGTGGGGAAGATGCCCGCTATACTTACTGCGGGTGATGCAGTAGAGGAAACCACCCCCCTGCCAGAGCGGTGGGTCAGTGAGTTGATATATGTCGCGGGGGAGCATGACGGTACTATCGGTCGGGTGATTTGCGGTCTGTGCGTTGATGAGCGCGGGGTCAATAAAGCTGTTACTGGATCCTGACGCTGTTTACCCGGAGATTTCCGGAATTTGGCACTTGAGGTCGACCATGCGTTAACGATAGGGGCGCGATGAAATGAGCGCGCTTCAGGCGCTTCCTAGTCCGGCCTGAGAGAGCTAACGTTGGTCTAACTACTGGTTAATCGGCGAAATAGTCGACTGGATACGGCTTGGTTTCGCCTGCGTTGATGGCTTGTCAGAGTCAACATGGGGCCAATGAGCGTGAATATGAACATAGTATTCCCCCCATTCGTGAACTGGCTTCAATTGAACATCAACTGTCTCTCCGCATCTTTGGCCATCTATTGGTGTGCATACGATCTTATGAACTGTCATTTGCAGTAGATTCCGAATTGGGGAAGCGTATTTCCGGTTATCCCATTCCGCTCGCACTGCGTCGATCGAGCCTTGCAGCTTGGTCAAGATGTCGTAGTGGCCAGCCTCAATGTCGGGGATCTGCGGCATAGCTTTAATCTCATCACGCCTGTCTTGCAGCTGTCGCAGGCGCTCCCAGTCCATTTTTATGCCTTTCTCCAGCGCGTCAAACAGCCGACCGATTCTGGAATCTAACATTTCGGCTTCTCTCTGAAGCTTAATGCGAGAGGCAAGCGCCCTTGAAAGCGGATCTTTTAGCGCTGCCGACCAATCAGGAATCGATTGAATGAATGCTTCCAACGAGGCAAGGACCGTCGCTGTCAAATACTGTTCTCTCCATCCGCGAGAGTTCTTGCACTTATGTTCGAACCGGTGAGTGACGCAGACATAGCGCGTATGGTTGGCAACATTCTTCAAGCCGCCGCACCAACCGCATGTCACAAGGCCCGTGAGTGGTCGCGCAGCGCCAATTGGCTGCGAGATGTGTGACTTTGAGGTGGTGGGGCGTTTTTTGCGTGCCCGATACTTTCTGGGCGCGGCCCGCTGCGCGTGCACTTTCGCCCATAGTTCGTCGGAAACGATGCGCAAGTCTGGAACGGGGGTGGTGACCCACTCATCACGAGGATTGAGGACGTACTTTCGCTTTCCAGTGCGCGGGTCCACTACTTTGCGCATGCGATTGTAGATCATTATCCCGCGATAAAGATCGTTATGAAGGATGCCGCGATGTCGGCTAGCTTCGCCGGTGATGGAATGCACTCTCCAAAGCTTTCCGCTAGGAGAGGGGACCTCATCGTCATTAAGCGACTGAACGATCTGCCGAACGGGAATTCCATCCACGTATTCTTTGAATATGCGGCGAATTATCTTTGCCTGATCTGGATGGACTTCCCTAAGTCCATTCACATATTGGCCCTTCGCATCCAGCTCTCCTCTCACCACCCGATACCCATATGCGATGCCGGCCGGCGCTCGGCCCGAAGAGGCGATTGCCTTATGCGCTCTTCTAACCTTGTCTTTCATATCACGTAAGAAAAGCGCGTTCATGGTGCCCTTAAAGCCGATATGCAGATCGCTCACGGCCCCTTCGTGGCCGGTCCATATCCGGACACCGCAATGCTGCAGCACCTCATAAATGGAAGCGATGTCAGACAGTGAGCGTGAAATGCGGTCGAGCCCTTCGGCTATCAGCACATCAAACTGTCCCCGTTCCGCTGCCTCGAGCATGGACTGAAGGCCTGGACGAGAGGTTGTGGCGCCGGAAAGGGCGGCGTCACTGTAGATTGCTACCGGATGATGGGTGGAGAAATTCCGTTCCATCAAAGAAGTACAAAGCGACACCTGATCTTCAATTGAAGCAGGGTTTTGAAGGTCGCTCGAATAGCGAGCGTAGATTGCAACTCGGGGCGAGCAATCGGCCATGGTTTTTCGAGAGCCAGGTTAAGGGGTCTCGTCTCCCTACCCATCCAACGATGAGTCCGCAAGGCCTATCCGAAAATAAAATGTGGATTTTTATTTTTCGCTAACCAATTGATTCCGCGACGTTTTGTCCATGTTTGCCGGACATCGCCGGAGTTTGTCTGAGCTTGTCTGCCTTTGTCGGACTTCGTCCGAAATTACCCTGTCGTTTCGGGGGCAGGATATAGCAGGTGCATGCACCTGCTGATGCTGAACCGGAATCCTGCTTATTCGCACGGCTACGCCGCGCTCAACGATTGAAAAGAAATCGTCTGATATACGGATCTTGCTGCCGTTCGCCACGCCCGCAAACCAACTCACACCTTGGCAGCGGCTGCCGACGAGATATCAATGAGAGAAAGCGGCCCGCAACTCGATGCAATAGTCTAGTGTTCCAATCTTCTCGGGGATAGTTCTATCAAGAAAGGGGAAAAGGATGCCATCAGGGGCGCTAAAGAAATTTGAGAGCACGATGATGAAGGACGTAACGCGCATTATCGAGAGTCATGCCGCTCTGTCAGATGGCGCACCAGGCAAGAAGGGGTTGGGACATCTTACGCGTGGAGGCGTGCTGCTACTCTGCGCAGCGTGGGAACTGTATCTGGAAGAAGTGTTGAGCGAAGCTGTGAAATTCGCTTGCGAGAAAGCTTCAGCGCCCGACGAGCTTCCCAGGGACGTAAAAAAAGCAATCGCTAAATATGTGGTTGAGAGTCAGCACGAATTGAAGGCTCTGGCAATGGCTGGAGACGGCTGGAAGTCGGTCTATCAGGAGGCAGCGCAGATCAGAATCGATGCTGTCAACACGCCCAAGCCGGGCGTGATTAATCCGATCTTCAAAAAGTTCATCGGCATCGCCGAGATAAGTGCCTGTTGGCACCACGGGGAGCAGCCTGTGAAAGAATTTGTGACTGCCCGCGGGGACATTGCACATCGCGGAGGCGATACCGGTTATGTGACCATTGCTAAGTTAAAGGATGTCTACAAACCTTGTATTGAGAGAAGTGTGCTCGATACGGACAACTGTCTTTCACAGCATCTTCGAGACATGTTCCCGGCGAAAGAGCGACCGTGGAACAAAAGAACGCCATAGAGGGGCATGGGCGACTACTCTGGGCTCAGATTCGCCATAGCGAAAATCGTGTAGAAATCGTGCTCATCGCCGAGCCGCTCCGTGCTCATCAATCAGGCGTTCGCCCCGTGCAGCCTCCACCGAGCGAACAAACCAGAGCCAGCAATCCTCGCGAACATAAGGGGCCGAATCGAGGACATCCATAACCTCCTTGCATGAGTATGCTTTCAGCATACTCGCGACGTAACGCAGGTGATGCAAGTTGGGCGAATGGTCGAGAACTCGCGTGATGAGCTCTTCATGCACCGCGCGGTGCATGGGGTTTGCTGCCGCAGCTAAGCGAGACAACAACATACTTTGATCGATGGCACCCGATGCGAGGCAGCGTTGGACAGCTTCGACCGGAAACACATCGAAACTATCGGCGAACACATCTGGAATGAGTTTGGCGAGAGCGGGCGTCGCAAGCATGCGGTCCAGTAGTGGAGCGTTGTAAGCCGCACTTCCCCTAAACGCCTTCAGTACCGCTGCCGCGCGCTCGTCATCCGCGAGATGACGCACGACGTAGTCGGCAGCCAGCACAGGCGAAAGCGCCAGCATCTCTGGAGTAAAATGCTCCTCCCAACGGTTCATTGCGCTTTGGAGCGTGATCCATTCGGGGAAGGGCTGCTCAATCCCGTCAGCCGTCTTCACAACGAGCACGGCCCCAGACTTTTTTTGCCAGTCCTCGTGGAGCAGAAGGACTTGGCGGAGGTGGTGAACAGGAAGAGCGTCGGGCCGCTCTATGATGAATCTCACGATGTGGGGAACGCCTGCGGGGTAGACCCGTGCCGTAGCGTTCAGTACATCCTGCATCGCCTTTGGCTGCATCGGGCTGCCCAATCGACTCCATAATTCGTTGATGAGCGTATCAGGAGCGCTCGGAAGCCAGCGCATGTGAGCCAGTGCAGGGATGTGGTGAAGACCCGCGAAGGAAGAAGGAAGCTGCGCAATCATCTCCGGCAGTAGCGCCTCACCATGCCGCGCAACGAGCACCCGCCAACCCGCCTCGTCGTGGCCTGCGGCGATCCAAGCCCGCGCCGTCTCATCATCAATCTCAAGCGATACCTGCTCGGCTAGCCTGTGATGGTGGGGCGCACTAGTCTTTAGGGCGACACTTTGGAAGCGGGCGACCCATGGCGAGCCACGGTCGACGACTGCATAGCCGAGCAGTTCTTGCGCGCGCGCGCCCATGGAAGGAAAGCGGGCGAGTAACAAGCTAAACACGTCGTCGCCGCCGCAACCCACGAGCACGCGGTTGAGATCAAACCACGTGCTGGAATTTGGCGCCATAATCTCTTCGACCAAACGCTCGTATTCGGCCGCAATGAAATGGGCCAAAGCGCTATTGCCGCGCCTTTCTGCGGCAGGCCGAAGCTTCCATGAACACGAAGCTATGATGGAGTCGAGTTTCGGTTCGACCCACGACGGCACGTCGCCGCAACAGCCGAGTGCCGCCGCCGCCGCGTCTTCCCAAGTCACCTTCCCGGATGAGGCGACTTGCTCCAGCCAAAGGCTCCACTCGGGTCCCCCTTCCCTCGCTATTGCTTCGAGCACGAAGTTCGTGTTCGGTGATCCTAACCATTCAGCGAGTGTAGCCCGCTGCGCAAACATGAAGTCCGGACGGAGCGCATGCTCCCATTCGGGTGGATACAAGGCGGCCGCGCCCAGTTCGGCGAGCACGTCTAGTGCTGGACGGAAGAGTTCTGGGTATGCGCCCTTTAGCGCGGCAAGAGCGGCGCGATGGCGCACTGCCAAGCGAGGATCAGCGAAAGCGCGGGCGAGAGCGTTCGAGAGGGCTGGCGCAGGGTGCTCCGCTCCTCGACTCGCGTCAAGAACAGCCGCCAGCACGAAGTCTTCACCTATCGTGGCGTCCACGTCGCTCTCCGCAGCGCGCCCACCCGCCTGAATTGCCAGGACGTAACTCTCGCGCGTCCAGAGCGGGTCGACCGCGCGCTCGGCAGAACCGTTGCCCAGGAGGCCGCGCCCTGTGAGCCAACTCCAGTAGAGGTCGTGGATGGGCACTGCCTGACCACTACGTTCTATGATGGTACCGAGGCTCCGCAGCAGCTGGATCGGGTCCGTGAGGCCGACGGCAGCCGTTCGGATCTGGAGTTCTTGCGTGAGGCGCCCGAAGGATCTTGTTCCGGCGAGGGAAAGGTCGGCCACTGCTCCAGCGAGCGCCTCCGTGAAGCGCTCGGGCAGCCCGCGCGCAAGGTGCCCATGGAACTGGCGTAAGAGGTCACCCGTCGCCGTGGCTCGGGCGGCCGAAAGAACGTGAATAGTCAGCAGAAGAGGCAACCGCAAGAGGTCCAACACGTGGTTCTGCGGACGGGGATCGCCCGGCGCGGCGGTCGCGACTGCATGCGCCACCCGGTCGGGTGGGAGCAGGTCAAGGGTCCATCGCATAAGAGCACTGTCGTCGACATCGGCGAACTTGGCGGTCGCGATCACGCGGGCATTCCGCAGAGCGCGCAACGCTTTTTGCTTCTCGCTTGCCTGTGCTCCGACCGCGAACTCAGACCAACCGTCGATGAAGATACAAACCCGTGGATCCCGGAAGAGGGCCGGTAAGTCGATTTCCGGCGCTACTTCCTTGACCAAGTCTTCCAGGTCGCGCCAGCCTGTCGCCTGCCCCACGGGGAGAAACAGCGGGACGGTAGTCCCGGCTGTGAGCAACCCCTTTGCCGTGTGCCAAAGGGCATGAGTCTTGCCGGACCCAGGCTGGCCAATGATAAGGTGCTTTTTTTCAGGAAGCTCAATGAGCTCCGGCAGCGTCGCGCTTGCAGGTGAGCCCATAGGGTCGGCTTCGGTGAGCCGTGGCTCTGTCGAAAAGGCTTGCTTTAGGGCAGCTCTGACCGCCGATGTAGCGTTCGGGAAGAGCAAGTCGACTGATGGCGGCGCGCCCGCCTCGAGCAATCCATGCGCCAAGTCGCCGAGGTCGTCGAGGGACATAGGATCGCTCGGGCGTGAAGCCTGTTCGCTCAACAGGCGTTCCACAACACCTGATGGGACGGGAATGTACGTCGCGCGCATTAGACAATCCCAGAGTCGTGCTCGGTCTAAGCGACGCGGGGCCGGCCCAAGGACACATGCGACGACCTCCTGGAACACGCTGTCGTACGCACGGCGCGCCATGGGGGCGGTCGCTTGGACCTCCTCGCGGAGCGTAACGATAGCTCGCCGGTTGTTCTCCTCCAACGAACGCCAGTCCGGAGCGCCGCACGCAAAGGTCAACGGGCCGAGAAGCTCCTCCCTGAGCTGCTCGGGAGCACTGTTCGCAACGAAAGACCTCAGGCCATCCGACAGCGGCCGCTGGAGCAGGGCTGCACGAATCTCTTCGACGCCCCCTCCGGAGGCGGCCGTTTCCCAAGCAGTTAGGCCTGCCATGCCGGACGGCAAGGCGTTCTTCTGCTCCCTTCCGATACTCGACGTCGTCAAGAACACGAGTTTTATTTTCCGGTCCAGGTTGCTGACCCGAAGTCTGTAGAGAGACTCAATGGCAGCAATCACATCCGTAGAGTTCAGCGTCATCGCCCCGGAATCATGTGTGTCTTTGACCTGCGTGGCCCGCAATACTTCATCGGCAGCACCCGGTTCGCGAAAGAGTTCGGCGTAATCCTCGGCTACCTCTAGGTAGAGCTGGCCTTCTTCCCCCAAGCCCAACCATGCGGCCGCCGATGCGTGGAGCTGGTAGACGTAGCCGCGGAGCGACGCCATTGCCTGTCGGTTCACATCTTTCGGTGGGACCTTCCAGATCTGTGAGGGATCACCGAATATAGAAACTGGTGTGGCCGACATAGACAGGCTCTCTAGAGTAACGAAATTTGCATAGCCGTACCGCTGGGGCATGGAACGATATTCGGACAGTAGACACCATTATGGCTCAGGACTGAACGTCTGCTTTGTCATGACGAGACATGTTCCACTTATAGTGCAAAGCCGTCCAGCATAGGCCCTGTATAAATCGCCAAGTCTGTCTCTTGCTAGCCTTCTAGAACGCCTGCAGATCACCGTTTGGAGAGAACGGCGCCATTAATTTTTTGCATGAACTCGCCAAGGATGGTGATGTTTCGCAAATGATTTGTCAGCGTGTGGTCTGTTGAGCATCGAATGGTGTCTCCATTCCGATTTCCCGCAGCAACATCCGCCCCAAGTGTGATATCTGTACGTGATGCTTGAAATCACCCTTCCGAGCATCGAACTCAGGAGTCTCTCCCTTTCTCACGTCATTGTACTTCTTCTCAAGAAGTCCAAGCCGAAGAAGGTGTTCTTTTCCTGCGTCATAAAGCTGGTTCTGCTCGAATACGCGTGGTGGGGCGCTAAGATGGGGAGGGTCGGGGCGATTAACTCGGCCGAACGCCTGGCGATCCACGCCTGCGTACGATCTGCCATAAGCGTTCAACAGGTTAACTTCATCATCGTCGAGTTGTCCAAAGATAACCAGCAGTCGCTTTCGTCTTATAATGTCTGAATCGCTTTCGCTCAGTCCGCGGCTCACGGCCTCAACAATCTGACCGATGCGCTCTGACGAGGTCGCCCTTGACGATTGGAAGCCACCTTCCTCTATCAGATCAATCTTTTCGGCATTGGATGCAAGCTCCCCCCTCAATTCGTCAGTCAGATCGTCGACATGTTTGGCTAGGGTCCGCAGGTAGGCTGATATCCTATCAGCTCGCTGTCCTGGAATTTTCATGCCAACAATTTCACCCAGAATCCCACCAACAAGGGGAATAGCTCCTGCTGCTCCTTTTCCAATTGCGACCAGCGTATCGTGAAAGTTGTCGTCAAGTTCGTCAGGTGACGATTCGTCATGCATCATCTTCAACCCATTTTCTTTCCGCTTGCTTATTTTTTACAAATCTCGCTTCTAGTGCCGCGGTCGGCGCTTTCCTGAGATCCCCTCGTCCCTTGTTATGGTCACTACCTTTATCTTTTCGCTCCCCGATATTAGTGCACAGCCGCGTCCTGGACGTCCCGAGATAGCACGGGGGCATGACCGCCTGTCCTACTGAATGATCTTTTGCGGGATTTCATCGTCGATGAACGCGAATGCCGATTTGACAGGGAAGGCGTAGGATGACGGCGCAATGACGGCGACACCCAAAGTGGCCCATCACGTCTTCATAAATGCCCATTATCTCACAACCCACTAAACTCTATCGTTCGCTATATGTAAAGACAAGCTATCCGTAAGCTGATGAACTGGATTATCCAAAGATGACCGCCCCCCCAAAAATCCCTGCGAGTCACTCCCAGCATCGCGAGTGCGATGCAGAACTCGATAAAGAGTGCGTGGGCTGAATGTTGTCGTAAGTCTGAGCTATTGATTCCTGCGCTCTGCTCGGTCACGCCAATTAAACAAAACCATATGTCGATGAGTTGCAATCGACACCTACTGCCATACTCCACCTTTTGGATCCCAAAGACCATAAGCCGCTTCCGGTCTATCTAAAGCTGTGATGATGGGACCGAAGAAGCGCCGTAATTCCTCTTGCAGCTCTGCGAATGGTGGCGGCATAATTGTAGGTGGATTGCGGCGCAAGAAACCAGTCCAAAGACCCTGCTCATTGACGGTCGCAACAAAAGCCTTGGTAAGCCCTAAAGGTATTTCAGTCGGTACTACCGTCTCCCTGCGCTGCAGGGTGCCATTGATTGCTTCGACAATATCTGACATTTCAAAGGGGAAAGTTCGCGCCAAGACCCAGATGTCATAAAAATCTTTAATCCTACTATTTAGTTCCCCGAGGTGGATTAGCGCTTGGAGTTTTTCGGCAATAACAGATTCTGCCGGATACATGAGAATGTTTGCTTCCGGAAGACCCGACAATAGATTGGGAAAACTTCCTCTCTTCGGCGTGGGATGGACATGATCCCCGAAGCCGATGTCGATTTGAATTTGGATTATCGCCTTATGCAGTTCAGCATTCAGATTGACCCGAACCCCTTGGTACTTGTCGGCTTCGCGGACTTCGTCGACTCTCAGGCTATCTGAGAGAAACTGAATGCCGTCTTCATGGCATTCGATGGTACATATTTCAGTGACGAGTTTAGTAATGGCATCAGGATTCGCCGGGCCTTTGCCAAGCAGGTCGAGATCACCAGTTGGTCTGAAGATGTGCTCTGGCCAGGTGATGAAAAGCATTGCTCCTTTAAGCACGTAGAACTCAGCAGCTTGGGTCTGGCTGAGACGGAATAATAAGCGCTCAATTGCATAGCGAGTTAGGATGCGCTGAAAATCATCGCCGTGCTGTTTGGCATGGTTGAACAACTTAGCCCTAATTGACGCGGCGTGGTTTTTGATGATCTTGGTCATCACTGCAATGCCTTTATTAGTGGCTCCATACGACGTGATACGCGATTGATGGTGGCAAACCTCATAAGTTCGCTTGGAGAGATTTTTCTTTGCTGTAAGGCATCGCGAAGAGCTTCTATAGCGACATCCTCGCCTACATGGCGGCGGTACTTGAAACAGTCAGCAACAGTTTTGGCTGCACTGTAAATTGGCACCCTTACACCTTCTATTGAAATGTATTCCACGCCTGCAGTTAAAGCTTCACCACTTGCGCGAACAATTTCTAAAGGCAGATTTGCAGCTTTCGGCGTGCGGGCTTTGTGAGGAATGGTTATCCATACGGCATGAGGCAACTGCGTGGTTAAGCTATGTTGACGAAGGGCGCTGATCAAACTGACGATGCCGTTTGGGACGAGGCGGGCAACTTCAGCTAGATTGTGCGCCGCGTGCTCTCCCACATGCTCTGGATCTTGGTATAGGCCGCGGCCAAGACGGACGAGGTCTCCTGCGTCGCTTAACCGCTTCAGATAGACGAGCGGTATACCAGCGACCTTGAAGTCTCTAGCACGTGCGATGCCCCGATCTCGGATCACGCGCAGGGCCCGTTCGCGATAATTTCTATGACGTTCATCCATTGTGTAATCATATGTAGGCAAAACATATGTTATTGTAAACAAAAAATAACATTAGGACATTTCGCCCTGATGTCATATATTTCATATGACTATGATCAGGCATAACTCATCTACTGACCTTTCTCCAAAGCATGTGCGCGCCGCCCGTGCTCTATTGGCGTGGTCACAACAAGACTTAGCCAAGGAAGCTGGCGTAGCAACGTCAACCATAGCTGATTTCGAACGAGGGCGACGTATTCCAGTCGCAAACAATGCTCAAGCGATACGGAGTGCTCTCGAGGAGGCCGGCATCCGATTCTTGGCTAACGGCGCAGTCATCGGACCGACCGTTCCGTTTATAACTGCATCTGATCGCCCTGGATTGCCCCTCCGTTGGGTCAACGCAAAGGACCTTTCGGATTGGGCAGATCGTTACGATGGTGCAGGAAGCCTGCCAACGCTTCTAAGTCATTTAATCCGGGCAACACACGGCTCCACAGCCGAACTACACTTTCCATCGGACGAGGGGGTCTGGCTTTCAGGTTGGGACGGACGGACTCGGGTCGAGCACGGTAGCCTATATGTACCCAAGGGTGAGGCGGGCTGGGAAATTAGTGCCCAGCGCAGCAATATTATTCAAAAGGCTAACAAAGATTATCTGAAGCGAACCGAGAATCCGGTTCCACTCAGTCCTGCCAACTCCGCTTATGTGTTTGTAACACCACGTCATTGGCCAGAAAAAGACAAGTGGGTAAAAGAGCGTCAAGAGGAAGGCATCTGGCACGAGATTCGCGCCTACGACGCTACCGACTTGGTTCATTGGATCGAACAGACACCGGCCGTTGGTCTCTGGCTCGCCAATCGTTTGGACAAGCGGCCTATCGGAACGCGCGAATTAGACGAGATTTGGGAAGAATGGTCACTCGCCGCACAATGGCCTCTCACTGAGGACCTCGTTCTATGTGATCGTGATCAAGATACAGCCGAGGTCCTCCGCTGGTTGCGCGATGAACCCTCTATCCTTTCGCTTCAAGCAACCACCACCGACGAGGTTGTTGCGTTCTTCCATGCCAGTCTTAACGAGTTACCACACAGTATAGCGGCCTCCTATCGCGCTCGCTGCCTCGTTGCAACCACCACTGCCGCTGCAAGAGCGCTTGCAAATGCGCCTGGATCGCTAATCCTGCTTCTGACTGACCCGGAGCCAGGTGTCTCCCGAAGTCTTGTGGAGCGCGGGCACTATGTGTTGCAGGCTTATGATGAGCGGCTGGCCACACATGGCGAAGTACGTACGCTCAACCGCCCTACTCATGAGGGAATTGCAGATGCTTTAACCACTGCCGGCATTGCTGCGCCGCGCGCGGAGGCACTTGCTCGCGACAGCGCCCGCAACCTTGCTGTTCTGCGCCGCCTGATTCCCAGCGCGCCAGGACGACTGCCAAAATGGGCTGAAGAGTCCCCGCCTCGCGCATTGCTCGCTGCATTACTTGCGGGGGGATGGGATGAAGATGTTGATGCCGATCAAGTGCGGCTTTCGGAACTTGCAGAACGCCCCTACAATGAGGTCATTGCGGCCTTGACCCCATTTGTGGGCGAATTCGATAGCCCACTACAAAAAATCGGTTCCACTTGGCGAATTGCATCTCCACCTGACGCATGGTTCCTGCTTGCGCATAATCTGACAAGCGCAGATATAACTCGCTTTGAGGATGTGGCCTACGCTGTTCTGGGATCTACAGACCCGCGCTTCCACATAGATCCCCAGGAGCGCTGGATGGCTCCCGTACGGGGCGTTCACCGCGCATATTCTGGGATGCTGCGTCATGGGATCGGTCAAGTCCTTATTCTCCTCGCACAATGGGGAAATTGTGTCAGTACTGTCCCAAATGCCAGTTGGCGAGCTGACTCTATTGTCGCCAAGTTACTTCAGAACGCTGATCAACACCGATGGTGGTCCCTCTCGCGTGATTTTCGGCTTCTGGCCGAAGCTTCACCACACGCTTTTCTTACGGCAATCGAAGACAGCCTGGACCAGAGCGACCCTCCCATTCGTGTGCTTTTCGGACAAGATGAAGGTGGTGTATTCGGGGTCGAGTACTTGTCCGACTTGCTGTGGGCATTGGAGACGCTCGCGTGGTCGCCACACTGGCTTCCACGGGTAGTGGGTGTGTTGGCACAGCTTGATGCCATTGACACCAAACCTCGTAGCTATTCGAATGGGCCCTCTGAAAGCCTGCGGAAAATTTACTTGCTCTGGAGTCCGCAAACTTATGCAACGCTCGATCAGCGGCTTCGCGCTTTGGATGCAATCCGAAAACACGAGACGGATACAGCTTGGAAGCTAATGCTCGACATTCTTCCCAAGGGGCACGACAGCTCCACTCCATCACCCATGCCGCGCTGGCGCGACTTCGCTGTCGACAAGGTCGAAAGTGTGACGTGGGGATTAATTGGGCGGGGAGCGGCCGAAGTCAGCGACCGCCTGCTAACTGATGTTGGCCTAAGTCAAGCACGATGGTCACAACTACTCGACCGCCTTGGCGATCTAGCACCCAACCCCGAACGTGCGCTTGCCACACTGGAGGCAGCGGAACCGCAGATTATGGAAAAGAACGATCGGACGGATCTTTGGGAAAAAATAAGACGGGTGCTCCACCATCATCGTCAATTTCCCGAGGCTGACTGGTCGCTATCAGATGAAGTACTAAATCGTTTGGAGGCAACCTACGAACGATTCACACCTGCTGATCCGCTTGAACGAACGGTCTGGCTTTTCCAACAATCTGTTCAACTGCCGAAGCCTTCTGCAGCTGGTTGGATGGTGGAAGACCGAGATGTCGACGCCGCTCGGAGGGAGGCGGCATACGAACTCTACGCTGAGGGTGGGATCACAGCTGTGTTAGCCCTCGCTCGACTGACCAACAGCGCTCATTATATCGGCAAGGCGCTGTATGAAAGCAGATTATCGGAAGCCGAAGTCGACGCTCTACTTGAAGCCGCCGTGAAAAGCAGCGATGCCAGGGAAAGAGATGTTGCACACGGCCTGATTGGTTCCGTATTCCGTGACCGTAAGGAGTTTTGGGCAAAAAATCTGATCGCCAAAGCGAAATCTGAAGACTGGGAAGAAACTTCCCTGCTGACGATTTTTCATGCACTTCCGAGCGATCGCTGGACTTGGGAACAGGTCTTGCAGTTTGACGAGAAGATCATGAAGGCGTACTGGCTCAAGGTGCCAGTATTCCAGATGAGCGAAAACAACGAAGATGCTGCGTATGCTATACGCATGCTACTTGGAGTGGGAAGATCACGATACGCACTACTGCTTGCAGGACGCGGCAAAAAGGCGCGACTGCCCTCTGCTCTTCTAATTGACGTTCTAAACGAAGCCGCTAATCAGCCCATAGACCACAGTAGCGAGGGCAACGACGCAACTATGTTCCAGTATCATGTGGCGGAAGTTCTACAGCTTCTTGATGAGCGTGATGATGTTGACCCGAATGCCCTCAGTAAGCTTGAATGGAAATACCTAAAGCTACTGGAGCACTCCCGGCGACCACCCAAAGTACTGTTGAGGTCTCTCTCAGAACAACCATCATTGTTTGTCGAAATGTTACGCGCGGTCTTTAAGGCAAGCGAGGAAAGTGGCATTACTGATCCAGAACCAGACAATCCTGAAAAGGCGCAGGCAATCGCAACCCAAGCTTACCGACTGCTAGAGCTTTGGGATCGCATACCAGGAACACGCGATGATGGTACGATTAATCAGGAAGAGCTGGAAACATGGATCACAGAGGCAAGAAGCTTAGCTAAAGAAGTTGGTCGAGAAAATGTAGCCGATAGCCGTATTGGACATATGCTATCGGCGTCGCCAATGGGTGCAGACGGAAACTGGCCTGCCGAACCAATTCGCGAGATGATTGATCTCTTTCGTAGCAAGCCAATGATTGATGGCTTTCAGATTGGAAAATTGAATCGACGCGGCGTTACAGTGCGTAATCCGCGTGATGGCGGCATGCTTGAGCGCCGCGAAGCGGAGAAATACCGGGCATGGGCTGAAGCGATCTCCTATGACCACCCCCACACAGCGAAGTCACTATATACGCTCGCTGACGACTATGACCAACAGGCCGCCAAGCATGATGAAAACGCTCAACGTCTGGATTGGGGACTCTAGACAATGTGCGTTGTCAAATTGCGGTGCTCGGCACCCGGCATTCACGCTCCGCAGACAGCAACTGGAGGTGGCGTTCAACTCGATGAATACCCCAATAGATGCTTGCGAAGAGACGCATAGGGCACCCAGAAATTCCTGCACGCCATAGCCCCTGATCTAGGGCCGTCCTGCCCACGGATCAAAATACTATAAATCCCTAGATGATCATTTCATATTGAAATAATGTGGTCAGTACACTTAACGTCCATATGGGGATTGGGGGTGCACGATGCGTAGGAAGGTATTCTTTAGCTTTCATTTTGATAACGATTTTTGGCGCACTCAGCAGGTGCGAAACATTGGTGCGCTTGAAGGACAAACCACTTGCTCAGCCAACGCGTGGGAAGAAATCAAAAGAAAAGGCGATGCCGCAGTCAAAAAATGGATTTCCGACAATATGACTGGCAAGAGCTGCGTTGTGGTGCTCGTTGGATCGGATACCGCGAACCGACGTTGGGTTCTTCACGAAATATCAAAGGGGTGGAATGACGGTAAAGGTATTCTAGCAATTCGAGTTAATAAGCTACTTGATGCGCATAGTCAGAGTTCGCGTGCCGGACCTAACCCTCTGAGTAAGATCGCCTTCAATGATGGTGGAAAAACCTTGGCTGACGTCGTCGAGCTGAAGACGCCGGTGGGGAGCGACAGCAAAGCTATTTATGCGACCATATCAAACAACATCGAAAAATGGATCGAAGAGGCAATTCGTATACGAGCTAATGCCTAGATTAGGGTGTGTTCATTGAGCCACTATGAATTAGCAATATTAGGGGATGCCACCTCAGAAGAGCGTGAACGGCTCACAAAAACGATTGCCAACATGTTGGATGCATTCGATCTTCGAGTTGGCTGCGATATCTCGATAAGAGATGGAGAGGAAATATGTCAGCGCGATTTACGCGCTGCTACCGTTGCCGCTTACTTTGGCGGAACGAACCAGAAAGACGCCGACGTTGCCCGTGATCTGGTGCAAGCAAGCCAGCCGGTCATTCCAACCGTCCTAGAAACAGCTAATTTCGGCGATACTATTCCGAGCTTTCTTCAGGGCTTTAATGGCCATTATCGAAAGCCCGATGATACGTGCATGACGGAACTCTCTGCTGCGATGCTGGAGTGCGTCGGGCTGCTTAGACGACAGCGGCGCATTTTTGTCAGCTATCGTCGTGTAGAATCGAGGGCAGCGGCATTACAGCTTCACGATGCTCTGACTGCACGTGGATTTGATGTTTTTCTTGATACACACGACATCCGCCCTGGAGATCCTTTTCAGGACGTTCTTTGGCATCGTCTCTGTGATTCCGATGTAATGATAATGTTGGATACGCCCACCTATTTCGAGAGCAAATGGACTCGTCAGGAAATCGGACGGGCACGAGCAAAAGAGATCCATGTACTGCGTGTCGTTTGGCCGGAGTATAGGCCCAGCAAATTAACAGATTTGGCTGAAACCATTTATTTAGAAAAAGAAGAGCTCGAGGGCCCTGACGGGCCGATTGTCACTAAAAAAGTTGATCAGATCGCACTTGCGGCTGAGAATTTGCGCAGTCGCAGTATAGCGTCGCGATATATGTCCATAACAGGGAAACTACGTGCAGACATCATGCGAATCGGCGCAAGAGTTGAGGGGGTTGGAGCGCATAGGGCTATTGCTGTCCGCTTAATCGATGATCGCAAGCTATGGGCATACCCAGTAGTGGGAATTCCAACTGCTGAGCTTTTCAATGATGTTGCGGAGAAGGCAAGGCGCGCAAATCAACGCGAACAGCCAATTCTAATTTATGATCATGTTGGTATTCGTGAAGCTTGGAACGCCCACCTTAAGTGGCTCGATGAAAATATTAATGTTGTGAGAGCAATAAGGGTTTCAGAAGCGGCTTGGGCTCTAGCGGCATGGGACGATTGAAGATGACCGAAGCGATTTTCCTGTCAGCTAGTGTACCTGATCCACGACGGGGAAGCGAATACGCCAAAACCGCTGATGCCGTAGCTATTCAAGCTGCTGTATCAGCATTGGTGTACATTACGCTTGGCCGACGGTTGCTGATCTGGGGAGGTCATCCTGCAATCACTCCCATGATCTGGGTTGCTGCTGCTGACATGAAGATCGACTATGCTCAATGGGTGCGTCTATATCAATCGCGGTACTTCGAGGATGCCTTTCCTGAAGATAATGAGCGCTTCAACAACGTTATATTCAGTGAAAACGTAGAGGGTGATCGTGAGAAAAGCTTGCTTGAAATGCGCAGGAAAATGTTTGGGGAAAATCAGTATGCAGCAGCGGTATTTATAGGTGGAATGGGCGGTGTCGTTGACGAATTCAATTTGTTCAGGAGTCTGCAGCCGAACGCAAGCATTGTTCCAATCCTATCGACGGGAGGAGCGGCGCTGGAGCTGGCAAAAAAAATGGACGCTCTTCCGGAGGATTTATCAAATAACCTAGACTATGTATCGTTATTATATCGCCACCTCGATATTTCTGAACAAGAAGACCGATTCTTTCGCCCAAACGAACAGCCTGCTGATCCTGAAGCGCGCCGTTGGAAACCACCCACACCGTAGTGGTGTGATCTTGGCCTTCTCTAAACGCTGAAGAACGGCGCAGGAATATTCTCTGCACATGTATTCCAGTGTAAATTCGTGATCTGATAGATTGCCCCACCCATCGATATCAGTATAGTTTTTGTTCGCGGTCCCGCTCAATCTGTCGGGCTGCGCCCGTTGATAAATAGAGACCATCAGCGAATTTTAGAAGTAATCCAACCACCATATTCTTTTCGTTGCGTCGCAATTGAGCTGTGTTTCCATTTCCATCATCGAGGTTTGTGACCCAAATTTTCGATGATTCCGGTTTCGTTACTTTCCAGATATCCTTTCTGTCTGCTTGGGCGTTTTGCCGCCAGCGCATGAGGGGGCCGGCAAGCGCCTTGGACACTGTTTTAGCGGAGCTGCGGCCGGGGCCGTCAAGTAGCAGCAAGCCAAGCATTTCCTGGTGCGCGAGGATCAGCACGATCGCCATCGGATCGCTATAAGCTTCCGCCAGCAAGAACTGTTTCCAGTTTCCGATCGCTCTGCCGATGATCCCCGGACGCTTTGGAGCGGCCCGTCGCGTTGTCAGGTACCGCCGCCAGAGAACCCCTGTTGCCGGATGCCCCTTGAGCATCGGCCGGGCCTTATAGCGCCGCGCCGGCATCGAGCGAGCGACCCTGGCCTCTCTTTCCTTCTTCATCGGCTCAAACGGTCCCAGCCGCTTCTCCAGCGCCGGTTTTGAAGTAGAGCGATCAAAGGCGCTCGCCTTCATCGCCTGCTTGCCTTCCCGCGCCTCGACAAAGACCAGGCCGTTTGCCCGCTTGCGAAGTGAGACGCCGTGGTGAGCGAGGCTCTCATGGAGAGCCTGCCAGTCCGGCGCCTTCTCTATCTCTTCCAGTATCTCCGCCTTGCTCTCCAGCATGTAGCGCTGGAACGATTGCTGCCAGGTATGCCGCTCATAATCCTGGGCTTGCAGTGAGAGGCCCTCCTTCTTGCGCTCCAGGCCGTCCGTCATGCCGGGATCGATCGCCAGGCCGTACTTCTGCTCGAGGGAGCGAGCGGTCTTGGCGAGCGCTTTGAAGTCGTGACGCGGATACGCCATCTTGAGGGTCTGCGGGTTTACGAGATTATAGGCCACATGCATGTGGAAGTTGTCGGTATTGATATGCGTGCCCGCAACCCGTTGATGATCCGAGAGACCGAGCGCGCCTGCAAACTCGGCCTCGATGTCTTTAAGGGCCTCGGTTGAGAGCTTTTCCTGGTCGCCCGGCCGGAACGACACGAGCAAATGATAGGTCTTGTTCTTCGTCTCGGGTTTGTGCTTGCGCACCGCCTCGATCTCGGCGAGCGCCACATCGAGATCACCCAGCTCCTCACCGGCATCGCAACCCACGATCCAGAACTGATCAAGCTTCTCGCCTTCCTCCTGGGCTGCCGCGATGTATTTGCCGAGCGCCGTGAAGTTGTCGGCTATCTTGGCGTCCTTGGGCAGGCGCCGAGCGATCATGCGCGCCCCCGTTGCACGAGGGCGCGGATCTCCAGAGCCGCGGCTTTCAGATGCTGCTGTGTTTCCGCAATCTCGGCCGCCAGGACCTCCAGCCGCTCTATCAGGCTTTCCGGCGGCTCCTCATCGAGCGCGAGCTTGAAGAGGTTCCCCAGCCGGGCGAGGTCCGCATTCACCTTCATAAGGTCCCTTATGCCCTGCCAGGCTACGAAGTCGGTGGCGTCCGGTAGGCGCTTCGCCAGCACAACGCGACGCACCACTTCCGAGCGGTTCAGATGGAGTTTTCCGGCAAGCTCATCGATATGCTCCCGTTCTTCCGGCGTGAGCGTGACGGAGAGGCGGTATTGCTTGGTTGCCATCGTTCACATCTCCATACCTTGGTTGCGGCCGCGCTTCTTGTCTGGCGCGGGCTCAAGCCCCAGCGCCTGGCGCTGGCGCGCCTCATAGAGCCTGGCGCTGGCGCGCCTCATAGAGCTTGGCGCCCGCGCGCATGTTCTGCTTGCGCGCCTCGATGATCTGTTTCTCTTGGCGGTCGAGCCGGGATTTGTCCTGATTGAGGAGGCGCGTGGCATGAGAGCCGAAGAAGAGGCGGGCCTCGTCTTTCGGAAGGCCGCCGACACGGCGCTTGGGCAGGCTGTGCGCCTCGTCTATGAGCCTGTATTGGGCCGGGTCCTTGACCAGCTCAATATGCCGCTCGGCGATCTTGAGCTCGGCCAGCGCCACATCGAGGCTGGAGCGCATCGCCCGGCTGCTGACATACTCCGCCCTGTCGTTCTCCAGGAAGCGGCGTTCTGCGGCGAGGATGGCCTCCAGATCACCGCTTTTTCCGGCTTCCTTTACGAGATCGAGGATCTGCGCACGTGTCTCCTGCCGTTCCCGGGCGGCCGGGGTGCGGTCAACTTCACTTGTGAGCGTTCTTTCCCGTAGAAAGGCCTTCTCAAATCTCTCGATTAAGCCAGTCTTTGCCATAGGCTGCTTCCGCTGTCTCGGTACGCAGTCCCTTGGCCCTGATCCAGTCCGCCCCGTTCACACGCTTTGCAGCGAGAAGGGCAGATGCAGGGATTTCGGCAAGAGCAAGCCAGGCCCAGGCGGTTTCGCCATCATCGGCATCATCGGCGGCCTGGGATTCGACGACATAAAGAGCGTTCTGCGAGAGACCGCCCGCCAGCAGTTCCTGGCGCTTTGCTTCGCTCAAGTAGCTTTTCGGCATGGGGGTCTCCTTTGCGTCGAATCTCATGAAGTTCAGTCTAGCTTTGCCGGCCCGTGCGGGCCAGTGGGATGCGTCGTTTTTAAAGAAGAAGGAGCTGGCGGCACGAGCCCGCGCCGCCAGCCGGTGTGTGCTCTCAGACCCCGAGCCCCAATGCCTCGCCCGAGCGGGCTTTGGCCGGGGACGCGGCCTTCTGGGTTTCCTGACCTCGCGTCCTCACAAGTTCGGGCAGAAGTTTTTCCAGCGCCTCCGGTCCCCGTTCCTGCGCGATGTCGTTGAAGTCGGTGAGGCCCTTGGCCTTCTCGGCCTCCGTCAGCGGCGGCACGATCAGCTCGGCATTCACGGCCTCGGCCGCTTTCCGCGCCCGCGCAAGGCCCGCATTGCGCTCCTTGCCGTGGTCATCATCGGCCGCGATCACCAGGGCCCGTTCCGGCTCTTTGGCCTTGAGCGCTTCGGCGACGGGACCAAGGTTCCCGGCATCGAAGGCGACAGCGACCTGGCGGCGGCTCGCCTTCTCAAGGCTGGCGGCCGTCGCATAGCCCTCCGCAATAATGAGCGGCCCGTTTCCTTCTCCGATCACATGCATGAGGCCGGTCTTGCGCCCGCCCTTGAGGAAGCGTTTCGTGCCGTCTTCCTTGATCACCTGCAGGTTCCAGAGGAAGCCCTTCTCATCACGCATGGGGACCAGCAGATTGCCGTTCTCGTCGAGTTTGAGCCCATGGCCCTTGACCTGTTTTCTCTCAAGGTAGGGGTGGTTCTGCGGGGCTTCTTCCGCGTTGATATAGACGGCATAGGCGCGCTTGGCGGTCCTGGCTTGGGTTTCAGCGATCTCCGCTTCAAGGTTCGCCCGCCGTGCCTGGGAGTCGGCCTTCACACGGGCAAGCTCTTCCGGGTCGAGCCTTGAGCCCGTCGCCACCCATTGCACGGCCTTTTCGCCGGTCTTGTAGTTCATGATCTGCCCGGCAGGCCGCCCGTCCAGGAAGCCCCGGTAGGAGCCGGAGAGCTGCCCCTTGCGGTCACCCTCGACTGGGACCCGGTGCCATTTGCCGTCCATCTGCGGCGCGCCTTTGAGCTTGAGGCCGTTCGCTTCCAGAGCTTCCGCAAACTCCTCCTGCGGCGAGACGGAGGGCGCCTCGCGCTTTGGGGCGTTTTCTTGAGGGAGCCATTTGGCCACCGTCTCAAGATCGGTCCCCGCGCGCACATACCAGGATTTGCGGCCCCGGTCCCAGCGGGCGCCCAGTTCCTTGGCCGCGTCTTTCTCCTCATAAGGGACGGCAAGATAGATGCGCTTGGGCGGTTCTTGTTCCGCGCCGCCGGGAGTGTCCAATTGCGCCTCCTTTTGGGGTTCTGAGCCGAGCGCCTGGGCCTGTTCGGCCCGCTTTTTGTGGGAGAGTTCAAGGCTGAGGCGCTTTTCAGGTTCAAGCACCCAGCTGCGGATGTTCTCCGCGTCTCTTACCGCGCGGAAGAGCGCGGCGGGGTCTTCCTTGATGGTGTTTGCCCAGGAGCGCACATAGGCCGCATGGCGCTCCGGGAAGTGCCCGAGCCCCAGCTCCGTCGTGATGAGATAGGAGGCGATCTCCGCCCTCAGCTCTTCACGGGCGTACGTCTCAGATCCGAAGGCGCCGAACTCCCGGCTCAGACGGCTCTCATGGCCGGTCGCGTGCCCCAGCTCATGGAGCGCCGTGGCGTAATACTCATAGGTCGTCCCGAACGCCTCTTGCCTCGGCAGATGGATGGCGTCCTTGTTGATGGCATAAAAGGCCCTGTCGCTCTGGTCGTGATGGATGGGCACGCCGCCGCCCGCCAGCACCTTTTCGGCTTCTTCCACAGGCTCGAAGCTGCGCTCGGGGGCCTTGTAAGGTTCCAGCCCATCGATCTGCTCGGCATTGAAGACGGTCGCATAGAAGACCTTCGGCCGTTCGAGCCGGTAGGTCTCATAAAGCGCGTTGCCTTCGCTATCGGTCAGCGGCTGGCCGGCTTCATTCAGCTTTTGCTGGCGCTCTTCCCATTTCCAGAACTCGATTTTTGTGCCCTTCTCGCCCTTGCGCACCTGGGCGTCTTGTGCCGAAGCCTGACGGTAGGTCATCCAGCGCGGGTCCGCGTAAGGCTGCAGATCGAGCCAGATCGAGTTGATGCCCTTGTAGGCGGTGCCGCTTGCCGGGTTATGCGCCCGGTCCCGGATGAGATTGGGGTCCCAGGGCTTTTGCCAGGGGGCAGTCCCTTCCTCGATATGCCGCACCAGCTCCTCGATGACGGTCTCCCGCCAGGTTGGGCCTTTCTGTTGTGCCTCAGCCATGGGCGCCTCCCTCAGCGGAGAGCGCGATGTCGTCCATCAGGCTGTCGAGCGCGTCCTCTTCAGAGAGCGCGGTCTCTTCAAAGGCGCCCATCTCATCGGCAAGGTCGGGATCGACGGCAATTGGGCCTCTCACGGCAAGCGCCGGGATCGTGGCCGAGGCCAGACGGCGCCAGACCGTCTCACCGATTGCAGAACTATCGTCAGTCTCTCTCATGGGGGGTCTCCTGTTGCAGAGAGGGCGCGGGTGATTGGGGAAGGACGGGCGGCGCCGGGATCGCGGCCCGGCGCGCCAGCTCCTTGTCCTGGAAGTAAAGGCGCTGCAGGCCCCGGATCGGCGGGGAACCGGCTGAGAAGATGAGCGCTTCGCCGGGGCGGGTTTTGTGGCCGTGCTTTTCGATGCCCTTGAGGCGCATGCACTCGTCTGGGGTGAGCAGGGGGCGGCCGGTCTCTCTGAGAGAGTCCGAGACGGAGCCGGGCTGGCCGAGCCTGCCGGAGCGCGAGCGCTGCTTTTGCACCACCGTCGTCTTGCCGGTCATGTCGGAGAGGAGCTTGGCGGTCTCGATGCGGTTCGGCGCAAAGGCGATGCGCACATGGCAGTTCGACATGACGGATTCGTCCCGCCCATAAGCCTGGTGCAGCTGGGCAATGTCCTGAACCACCACAAAGGCCTTGAGACCGTATCCCGCCATAAAGGCAAGGGCCCGTTCGAAGATTTCGAGTTTGCCGATCGCGGTGAACTCGTCGAGCATCAGAAGCAGGCGGTGCTTGTAGGTGTCGATCGACTTGCCGCCCTCGAACTCCATCCGCTCGGTCAGACGGCGCAGAAGGATGTTCATGATGATGCGGATGAGGGGCCGCAGCCGGTCGATATCGGAGGGCCGGATGATGAGATAAAGCGCGGCGGGCCTCTCCCCATTGACGAGATCGGCCAGCGCAAAGTCACTCTCTGCCGTGTTCCCCGCAATGATGGGATCGGCATAGAGGGCCAACTGCGTGATCGCCGAGGAATGCACCCCGGAGCGTTCCTGCGGCGCCTTGATCTTCATGCGCGCCGCCCCGCGCCGCACCTCTTTATCGACATGGGGCACCCCATGCTCAAAACCGATCATGTCATCGAGCAGCGCCTCGAAGTTATCCTCGCCCGTGCCCTCCTCGATGACGCCGGAGACGAAGGTGTTCACATCATCGAGGCAAGCGTCACGGCCTTCATCTCTAAGCACCCGGTAGATCACATGCAGGATGACCACCGAGAGCCAGGTCCAGCCTTCCTGGCGCCAATAGTCCCGAAGGCCCTTGCCGTCCGGGTCGATGATCATGGCGGCGATGTTCTGACAGTCGGCAATGTCCCGGCCGCCCTCGAGCCGCACTTCGGCCAAGGGATTGAAGCGCACGGTTGAATCGGGGCTGGTCGGCTCGAACTTCAGGATGCGGTGCCCCTGGGAAGCCCGCCATCCCGCGGTCAGGGCAAAGTTCTCGCCCTTGATGTCGAGCACGAAGACGCTTTCGGGCCAGGTCAAAAGCGTCGGCAAGATAAGGCTCACGCCTTTACCGCTTCTTGTGGGCGCAAAGACCATGACATGCTCTGGCCCGTCATGGCGGAGCGTGCGGGTGCGCAGTGGCTCTTTCCAGCCGCCGACCGTGACGCCCTTCTCGGAGAAGAGGCCTGCGGCTTTGACGTCTTTGCGGGTTGCCCAGCGCGCCGTGCCGTGCAGCTCATCAGCGTCCCGTGCGCCTGAGAGCGTGCGGGCCGAGACACGGGCCGCAAGCGCCGCCACGCCCAGCATGGCAAGCACACCCGCGCTCCCCGTCCAGATCGCGGCCGAGACCATCTCGGCCGGAAGACCGGCCGGGTGTGCCGCACTCTTAAAGGCCCACTCCCACCAGCGCGCATCCAGCGGGTCGAAGCCAATGGACCAGTGCCACTGGAGAAGCACGGCCGCGATCACGACAGCAAAGACGGCGACAAGGGCAAGACGCGCAGCCAGCATTACCGGCCTGCCTTTCTTGCCTCGATCCAGGTGTTTACCCGGGTCTCAAGCTTCTGTGCGCCGGACGCGAGCACATGACCGACCATGCGGAAGAGACCGGCCGTCAGGAAGGCCGCAAAATAGCCTGGAACCATACCGGCAAAGGCAGCATATCCGATCACAAGCGCAGCCCAGGAAAGGCGCGGCAGGTCTTGCACGGCGAGGAAGGCATCGAGCGTGAGAATGAGCGCGGTCCACAAAAAACACAGACCCGCCACAAAGGCGGCGGCTTGCGAGGGACGCGGCAAGCGCATCGAGAGCAGGATCCATAGCCCCAAAAGGACTGCGGAGAGGCCGCCGCTTGCCACAAAGATTGCCTTGAACCCGGACGCCTCAAACGCTCCGCCTGCAGGGGCAAGCTCCAGGAGTGCCCCGGCAACCACACCAAGCGCGGTAGAAGGATCGAGTGTGTTCATGCGGTTTGTTCCTTTCCGTCTTTCATCACCCAGCGGTCCCGGCGCGGCTCCCAGATATCGGTAATGCGCCGGAACCCGTCCGCGCTGCGCTTGATCTGCACCACCACGTCCACAAGCTCTATGAGGAACTCCGGCACGCGCGGCATGGCAGCCCCCGACCAGGCAATGTTCTGATCGAACTTCCGGTGGATGGCCTGCCAGGGGCTTTCCGCATGGATGGTGCACATGAAGCCGGTCACCCCTGAGTTGAGGGCGGCAAGCGCGGCAAAAGCGTTCTGGGTTGAGATTTCGCCGAAGAGGATATGGTCCGGCGTGATGCGCATCAGATGATCGTAGAGCTGGCGCCAGTCGAGAAGCCCCGCGCCGGTCCCGGCCTCGCGCGCTGCAATGAGCCCGACCCCATCCCAGAAGCGCTCAATATGAAGCTCCGGCGTATCCTCAACCGCAACGACCCGCCGGTTCGCATCGATCGTCTCCAGCAGCATATTGAGCAGCGTCGTCTTGCCGGTATTGGTGGCCCCGGCAATGATCATGTTGGCTTCGCTCTGGATGGCTTCCGTCAGATACTCCCGGACAGCCGGGCTTACCCCCGCCTGTTCCCAGGCGGGGGTGAAGGGATGCTTGCAGCGGATGGCGAGCGAGAGCCCGGTGCGCACAGACGGTCCCACCAGGCACTCGAAGCGATGGCTTTCCGGCAAGATGCAGGAGAGCTTCGGGCTCTCATCTGCATCAAAGGTGAGCCCGTAATGATTGCCCAGCGAGCGGGCGATCGACTCGATCACGGCGAGTGTCAGACCCTCATCTGCCACCCGGCGCTTGCCCTCGCCCCGGCGCTCGGTCACGACGCAGCCGGGGCCGCTCATGCGGATTTCGACCGTGGCCGGGTCATCGTAATGCACCGAGAGGGGCCCCAAGATTTGCCGGAATAGCGGATTGGGATGCAGCATGACCGGCTCCTAGTTGATGATCCCAAGACCTGCGCAACTCTTTGCAACGCGCACATAAGGGGAGCCTTCGTTCGCCCAGCTGCCATATTGCCTTGTGCCGTCCGGGAACTGCGTCACCTGGCGGCTTTGACGGCGGTCGTAATGGGTCATGCTCACGCCTTGACCCAGCGTCGCGCAGCCGTTGTAGGAGCTGAGGCCTGTTACTTGCCGGGACTGAGGCAACTGGTGCCAATAGGACCGCCAAGGGCAATTGTTGGGGTGATTGGTGCATCCAGCTCCGAGGTAATAACCGTTGCCCCCGCCTTCCCATTCAGTGAAGGCATAGACCGTGCGGCTCTCGGCAGAGACAGTGCACTTGTTGCCTTTGTTCACCGGGGCGGCATCGCCGACCACGACCTCGTAAGGCGTTCCATCAGGGCGTCGGTAGAGCTTCACCGAGTCCTGGCCTGCATATTCCGTGCAGCCCTCATACCAGCCCGTGCCATCGAGCTTCGTGGTGAGGCCCTCATAGACGTAAGGCTCCTCCTCAGCGCCTGGCAGCACTTCAGAGGAGAGCACCGTGTAAGGCCCTTGCGGCGTGTCGATGCTTAAAGTGGTGAGCCGGTAGGCATAGAGCTGGCCGTCATGGTTCTGCCAGCCGGAGACGGTATGTTGATGGTTATAGACCGTCTCGGAGTTCACGCATTCAGAGACAAATGTGCGCGTGCCGGAGCGCTCATAATAGAACCGCTCCTGCCCGTAAGAGACCCCGGCTGAAACATCGTGCGTCCAGCTTGCCGGGTTCGTGCACCCTTCCACCGTCGCAACGAGGGCGTTTGCGCTGCTGTCAGGCTTGCACTCGGTAATGAACTGAGGACCGGTTTCAAGATCGATCTGCACGCGGGACTGATGCGTGACGGTCCCAAGGTCGCGGC
The DNA here is from genome assembly GCF_965222285.1 of Tepidicaulis sp. NCBI lineage: Bacteria > Pseudomonadati > Pseudomonadota > Alphaproteobacteria > Hyphomicrobiales > Parvibaculaceae > Tepidicaulis > Tepidicaulis sp. The sequence goes on from NZ_OZ244942.1 coordinate 273,937, forward strand.
TGACAATAGGCTCGCAGACCAGCGCCCCGCCTGTCGTCTCATAGACCTGCCGGTGCGCGTATTCGGTTCCGTCATCCGAGCACGGCCCCGCCTGCCAGAGCGCGCCGTCCAGCTCATAGGTATAGCGGCTCTGCCGGAACGAGCGGCTGGCCGCAAAATCATGGCGAATGGTGCAGCCCTCGACACTGCGCAGCAGCGGCACGGCGGCAGCTTCAAGCGAAGGCTCACACCCGCGCACCTGCACTTCCGTGTTGCTGGCATTGAGATAAGTGAGCGCTGCCTGCGGGACGGCTTCTTGCTTAGAGTAATCAAGATAGACCGTGCAGGCCCCGCGCTTCTCCGTGATCGGGAAGACCTGCTCTTCATCGGGCGCGCAGTCGCTCACCTCCTGCCGGTTGCCGCCTGCATCCGTGTAGAAGAGAAGATATTGCGCCTGGGCAAGACGGGCCTCGATATCCACTTTGTCCCCGCACACCGCATAGGACTTCTGGAGCGGGAAGCGATCATTGCCGTCTTCGCACTCCGAGTAAGTGACGCGGCCGTCTTCTTCGGTTTCAACGCGGGCCTGCTGAATGGCAACCTGCTGCGTCAGATCCACCCGCACCTGGCAGCCCTCATTCGTCACCCGGATATTCGGGATGGAGGCGGGCTCGACATCGAGCGGCGCCGGGTTCTGATACCCGGCAGCGTCCTTGTTCTCGGCTGCATTAGAAGGCGCACCGCTTGCCGCATTCGCCGCTTCCGCCGTCTCCCGCTCTTCTGCTTCATCGTCTTCTTCTGCCAGGCGCTCAAGAGCGGCAATCAGCTCATCGCCATTGCCTTCCACATTGATAACCGAGGCCGCATCAAGCTCCGGCCGCTCCAGCGTGAACTGCGCCACAAAGTTCTCGGTATTGAGCGCCTCGACTTTACCGTCCTTCTGGACGCTGGAGAGCACGAGCTGGCCGACAAGCTGCCCGTCCACCTTCACATAGCGCGAATAGGCATTGGCCGTGACGCCTTCGGTGAGGCTTGAGGCCGCGCCAGGCACCCGCACCAAAGAGAGGTCGATAGGCTGCGGCTCATTCTCAGGGACGGCCGTTAGACCCTTCGTGCGTGTGACGATCTCAACCTTGCGGGCAAGCTCCTGAACATTCGGGCTTGCAGCGCTTTCCTGCCCGCCAGCCTCGGCCGGTGTGCTGGCAGATGGCTCGGCCGCGCCGGCAGAGCCCGGCCCGGCCATGCAGGACAAGGCGACACAAGAAACGGCAAGGGAGGATTTGAGCAGCTTAAGCATTTGGGGGGACTCCTTTGAACTACTCGGATTGGGTGAACTACTCGGCTTTGGCGATGTACCAGTCCACGGCGGGGCGGATTTGCACCCGTGTGCCCTGGGGGATGGTGATGATGGGGGTAGGCGCGCGCAGGAGGATGGAAGTCGACGAAAGGCAGTTCCATGAAGGAGCCGTAAATTCCATCATTGATGTAAAGACGGTTGTCGCCGCTGCGCCTGAGATTGATGCGGGCAAGAAGGCTGATGCTGTCCGCAACGAGCGCCCGCCCCGGCTCGCAGCTCACGGGACAAGGAAAGAGCGCGGCGCCCCGGCGAACCGAATCGAAATAATGCGTTAGCGGCTGCTCGCCGCCGCCCGGATAGTGGCAGGGAAAGCCGCCGCCGACATTCAGAAGATCGAGCCCGGCCATGTCCGGGCCGAGCGCGCGCCCGGCGATAGCATGGGCAAGGCGCATCATCTCTTCATAGGCGGCGGGATTGCGGTTCTGCGAGCCGGGATGAAAGGTGAGCCCGGCGCGGAACCCAAGCCCCTTCGTCCGGTGCAAGAGATGGCTTGCCTCATCCGGCGTCGCGCCGAATTTTTCGTGGAAATTGTAATTGTCCGTGCCGCGCGCCGCTGCATCTTTGAAGCGTACGTTAAGCAGAATGTTGCGCGCCGGAACGCCGGCTCCGGCAGCCAGTGCGGCAATCTTTTCCAGCTCTTCCTGGCAATCGAGTGCGAAGCTGCGCACACCGGCTGCCAATGCATGGGCGATGTCCTCCGGTGCTTTGACCGGGTTATTGAAATGCAGCACAGCGGCGGGGAGCGCGGCCCGGACAAGATCGATTTCCTGGCGCGAGGCGACATCGAATTCCCGGATGCCGGCTTCGATGATGGCGCGCAGCACCACCGGATGCGGGTTCGCTTTCACGGCCCAGGCCGTGCTGCCCGGAAAGCTTTCGTGAAATTTGGCCACCTGGCGGTGCACATGCGCGGGACAGAAACACAGATGCGCCTCGCTCGGTTTTTGCGAGGTAATTAGCGCGGGAAGTGAGGCGAAGTGTTCGGGCTGCATGGGCTTATCCGGCGTTTGAAGCGGCGCTAACCACGTCCCATGCCCGCTTATAGGTTTTCTCTGCGAAACCCGGTGCGTCCGAATAAAAAGCATCAAGCATCATCTGTTTGATACGTCCGGCCTGCACGCTTTCCAGATCGCCGAACCGGTGCAGCCAATTATCCGCCGCGATGGCCGCCACCACATCCTCCGGAGCTACGGTGCCGTATTCCAGCACCACGGCCAGCACTTCAGCTTTTGGAAAGAGGCGTTCGAGATGAGGCCCGAGCACGCCCTGGGCCAGAACGTCCGGTCCATCCGCCGGGGGCGAGACGAGGATGTCGCCCCACATCGCGCGCGCCCGCCGGATGCGCGGCTGGCTGCCCTCGCCATAGGTCATCAGGACACCGTTCCCGGCCTCCCCTAGCCCGGTGTGGAGGTCGATTTGCGTTGCCCGGATTTTGCCAGCCATAAAGCGCGCCCAAAGGGCTTCTATCGTTCGCCGTGACCAGCTTGGTTCCACCCCGCCATATTGCAGCCCTTCAGGATGGGCATATTGCCCGCCGCTCACCGCCTGAAAAACCGCGGCGAGACCCATGCGCGCAATGGCCTCCGCCGCTTCCTGTTTAAGCCGCGCGCTATGCCCTTCATCCCATGCCTGCGGATTGAGGATGTCATAGAAATCCTTATAGCCTTCGTTGACGGGCAAAGGTTTGCCGAAATCGATGAAATTGCGGTTGAGGTCGACATTGTCTTCGTTGACCCGGCGGTGCCAGGCAAAGCCGTAAGGATTGACCGCATGTACCATCACCGTGTGCAAGTCGTCGCGCGTCGTGCCGACAATGCCTTCTTCGAGAAGGCGGCTTTGGATCTGCGATCCAAGATAGCCTTCAATGCCATGCGTGCCGGAGGAAATCATGAGCAGGTCTTGCGCCTCCGGATCACCGCAAAAGGCCAGATCCATGTGAAGCGGCCCGCCATCCGGGCCCGGCAGCGGATGAAGAATGCTCTCGGTTTTCCAGCCTGCCCGCTCCGCATTGTCCAGGAATGCCGCCCGTGCGGCGTGATAGCGTTTTGCCATTGTTTTCAGATCAAGCATCGCTACCCCTTCATTCGATAATCGTGGTTGGGCGCACCGCATATTTTTCGAGTGCCGCGGGATCGATTTCCACGCCCCAGCCCGGCCCGTCCGGCAGCAGCACATGTCCGTCTTTGTAGACAAGCGGCGTTTTGAGAAGGTCGCTCTCCAGCATCACATGGCCGAAGAGTTCCATTTCGTAGCGCAGGGAAGAATGGAAGGCAGCGGCCAGATGCACTTGCCATGCTGACCCGATGCCCGAGGGCTGGTTATGAATGACGACGCCGTAGTCGTTCTGTTCGGCGAAATGAATGGCCTTGACCGCCGCCGTGACACCGCCCGGCCGCTCGCCATTGATGCCAACCGCGCCGATCCCGCCAAGCGCGTGCAGTTGATGCAGCTCCTCCAGAGAAAAACATCCCTCATGCGCCATAAGCGGCACGGACACGCGCTTTTGCACTTCGGCAAAGGCGAGAAAGTTTGCGGCTTTGCAAGGCTGCTCGATCAATTCGATACCGAAGGGCAAAATGGCCTTGATCGCGGCAACGGCATCGAAGGCGCTATAGGCTTGATTGTAATCGACGCGCAGCTTCGCCTCCGGGCCAAGCGCCTCGCGCATCGCGCGCATGATCCCGGCATCGCGGTGAATGCCCGCGCCCAGCTTGATGCGGAAGGTGCGGCAACCTTGCTCCTGCCAATGTCTGGCCAGACCCACCATGGTTTCCGTGTCGTCGAGCAGCGGGATCAATGCGGCAAGGCGCAGGCGCTGAGCCTCTGCGCCGCCCAGAAGATCGGCAACGGGGCGGCCGAGCAACCGCGCCTTGAGTTCGAAGCACGCGCTGTCGATCAGGCCCTTGGCGATTTCGTTGCGCGCGATGTTCCGCTCTAACCGGACCGCGATACGGTTGGTGTTGAAGGCGGATTCGCCTAGGACATAGGCGGCCATGTCGCTTTCGATGGACTGCACGATCTGACGCGGCGATACGCCCGATTCCGGCAGCCAGACGAACGCTTCCCCCGTGCCCGTTTTGCCCGAGCGGCTAAAAAGACGGCAAATGACGAAGTCGCCGCCAAGCCAGGGTTCCTCGGCTGCGATGGCCATTCCAAGTCCGTTTTCAGATCCCGCCATTACGGCGCGGACTTCTTCCTTGAACGGGATGGCCACTTCCGTGAGTTCCATTCGGATGATTGTATCGTCGGTCATGCGGGCCTTTCCGGTTGCGGTGCGCTCGGCGTCAGTATAATTTTTATTACCCAATCGAAAAGAATGTAATGAGCATTACAGAAGAAATTTCGAAGCGTCTGACAGAACGGGGCGCAGACCTCACGCCGACAGAGCGGCGTATCGCCCGCCTGATTGCCGAGGATCCAGAACTTGTCGCCTTCGGCACTAGCGCGAGTGTGGGGCGGGCGGCGGAAACATCCGCACCGAGCATAGTGCGGTTTTCCGTGAAACTCGGTTATGCCGGCTTCAGTGATCTGCAAATGCACATAAGGCGCGACCTTTCGCGCCGGATTTCCTCAGCCTATAAGCGCGCCCGGGAGGAAGAGGCACCGCACGACCTGCACGCATGGATCGATGTCGAGACGCTCAATGTCAGCGAGACGTTATCGGGGATTGATCCGGACGACTGGCAGCATGCCGTCGCGCTGCTGGCGGACCCATCACGGCGCGTTTTCATTTTGGCAAGCGAGCAATGGCGGGGACCGGCCATCATGCTCCGGGATTTTCTCAATCTTATACGCGGGCGTATTCATATGCTTTACGGCTCGCCCTTCCGCATTGCGAGCGAACTCGGCTATGCCGATACGCGCGATGTTCTGCTCACCATGGACGCGCAGCGCAACGAAAGCTGGGTTGTGGAAACGCATAGGAACGTCCGCGCGATGGGCTTACGCACGATCTCCCTCACAGACGGACCGCTGAATGTCATTGCACAGGAAAGCGAGTACGGTTTCGCTGTTGCCCGCGCCACATGCGGCCTTTTCGACAGCAAGACCGGCCTCATGGCGCTTATTAACTTCCTGCTCGACTCCGTCAGCCGCGAAATGGGCAAAGACGTTGTGGATAGGCTTGCCTCGATCGAAAAGACGTGGAGCGGCCGGGGAGTGTTCGACTGAGTGATAGGCGGCTTCATCTTTGAGCGGATGAAGCGCTTGGAAAACACGATGGCAAGAGAATGCCTGTCGATGGTTGATGATGTGTAGGGGATGGGTAGAAATATGAGCCGGGTTACGGTATTTCCGAAAAATCAAACCGCCGCTTCCTGGATCACGGCGAGAAAAGCTGCGCCGTATTTGGCGCGTTTGGATTCGCCGATGCCGGAGATGAGTGACAGATCGCCATTATTCTGGGGGCGCATCAGGGCCATTTCGGCGAGCGTCTTGTCGTGGAAGATGACGTAAGGCGGCACGCCTTGCTCGCGGGCAAGGGCGAGGCGGGTTTCGCGCAGTTTCTCGAAAAGCACTTGGGCCTCTTCCGGCAGCGTCATCAGCGCTTCGCGCCGCGTACCTTTTTTGCTTGTGCGCTTTTTGGGTTTGCGCAGTTCGAGCGTTTCTTTTTCTTTTAGGAATGTGCGGCCCTTCGGCGCGATGGAAAGCCCGCCATGGCCGGTCACATCGACCGTGATCAGCCCATGCGCCACAAGCTGGCGCAGGATCGAGCGCCAGCCATTGGCATCATGCTCTGTGCCGATGCCGAACGTGGAGAGCTGCTCATGACCCCATTTCGAGATGCCCTCGGTTTCTTTGCCAAGCAGCACGTTGACGACATGCGCCTGGCCGAAACGCTCGCCCGTGCGGTAAATACAAGAGAGAAGTTTCTGCGCGGCAATCGTGCCGTCGAACGTCTCGGGCGGCTCAAGGCAGGTATCGCAATTGCCGCATGGCGCGCACTCATCGGAGAAATAGCGCAATAGCGACTGGCGGCGGCACTGCGTGGTTTCAGCAAAGCCTAAAAGCGCATCGAGCTTTTGATGTTCCATGCGCTTGCGCATATCCGGCGCATCGGAATTGTCGATAAAACGCCGCCGCAGCGCCATGTCGGAGGCGCCGTAAAGCATCAAGGCTTCGCTCGGCAGCCCGTCGCGCCCCGCGCGGCCCGTTTCCTGATAATAAGCCTCGATGCTGGCGGGCAGATCGAGATGCAGAACGAAGCGCACATCCGGCTTGTCGATACCCATGCCGAAGGCAATGGTCGCCGCCATGATGACGCCGTCTTCAAGCTGGAAGCGGCGCTGGTTTTCCTCGCGCTCGCGCATGTCGAGCCCGGCATGATAGGGAAGCGCGGTGAAGCCGTTTTCCCGGAGCGTTGCGGCGACTTCCTCCGTCTTCTTTTTGGCAAGGCAATAGACGATGCCGCTCTGGCCTTTGCGGGCTCCGAGAAATTGCAGCATCTGCTGCGTGGCGCTCGTCTTTTCTGCCGCGCTGTAGCGGATATTTGGGCGGTCGAAGCCTGAGATGAAAGCGTTCTCCTCGCCGATATTGAGATGCGAGAGAATTTCCGCGCGGGTCGGCGCATCGGCGGTGGCGGTGAGCGCCAGGCGCGGCACGCCGGGAAAGGTTTCGGCGAGCGTGTCGAGTGCGCGGTATTCGGGCCGGAAATCGTGCCCCCATTGGGAAAGGCAGTGCGCTTCGTCGATGGCGATGAGCGAGAGCGGCAGGCGGCGCAGGCGCGCCAGCGTGCCGTTTCTCAGCAAGGTTTCGGGCGCCATATAAAGAAGATCGAGCGCGCCTTCTTCCGCCTCCCGCCAGAGGAGGTCTTTCTCCGCTCCTTCCAGCCGTGAATTGAGTGCTGCAGCCTTGACGCCGGCCTGATTGAGCGCGCTTACCTGATCTTCCATCAGCGCGATGAGCGGGGAGACGATGAGCCCGAGCCCCGGCCGGCAGAGCGCCGGGATCTGATAACAAAGCGATTTGCCCCCGCCCGTCGGCATCAGCACGAAGGCGTCATTGCCCGCGATCACATGATCGATGATCTCGGCCTGCCGTCCTCTGAAGGCGTCATAGCCGTATACGGTCTTGAGAATTTTGAGGGGTTCTGGGGACACGAAACTGCTTTGAAAGGAGAAACGGAATGTTCCCCCTCATAGCCGGTTTTGGCAGCGGATGCACGCCATCCGCAAAAGTTTGAATACGGGCACCGTGCGGTGATTCGCACGCTTCATGAAAACCGCGAGGCTTTACGTTCGGGCAGGCCCCACCCAGATCTGCTGGGCGTTGACGAACTCCTTGATGCCATGGGGGCCGAGCTCGCGCCCATAGCCGGATTTCTTGATGCCGCCGGAAGGAAGGCGCGGGTCGGTTTTGACGATGCCGTTGACGGAGACCTGGCCTGCTTCGATCTCGCGGGCGATCTCTTCGCCCCGCCCGCTCCCCGTCCAGACGCTGGCGGCCAGGCCGTAGGGCGTGTCATTGGCAAGTTCGAGCGCGCGTTTTTCATCCGGCGTTTTGATGAGCACGGCGACGGGGCCGAAGGTTTCTTCCTCAAAGGCGCACATGCCGGGCGTCACATCGGCAAGTAGCGTGACGGGATAAAAGAAACCGGGCCCTTCCGGCAGCTCGCCGCCGAGAAGTTGCCGTGCGCCGGCCTTCACGGTCTCTGCGACCTGGCGGTGCAGTTCCTCGCGCAGGTCGGCTCGGGCGATGGGGCCGATATCGGTGGCGGGATCGGAAGGATCGCCGACTTTCAGGGCGGCAAGCCGCTCTTTCATTTTTTCGGTAAAGGCATCATAGACGGGCTCTTCGATGATCAGCCGCTTGGCGGCGATGCAGGATTGGCCTGCATTTATGATGCGCGAGAGCGTCAGCACCTCAGCGGCTTTATCGAGATCGGCATCGGCGAGTACGATGCTGGGATCTGAGCCGCCAAGCTCAAGAACGGCTGGTTTGATTTCCGAGGCCGCAATGGCGGCAACCGCGGCTCCGCCGCGCGCCGAGCCGGTGAAAGAGACGGCGCGCACACGGGCGTCCCGGATCACCGCTTCGACGGCAGGCGTTTCGACCCGGAGCGCCTGAAAAAGGCCGGGCGGCGCGCCTGCCTCCTCGAACACATCGGCAATCGCCTTGGCGCAGGCGGGCACATGCGGGTCGTGTTTCATGAGACAGGTATTGCCCGCCATGAGCGCGGGCGCGGCAAAGCGGAAGGCAAGCCAGAAAGGCGCGTTCCAGGGCAGGATGCCGAGCACCGGGCCGAGGGGGAGATACTGCACATAAGAGCGGGTGGCATCGGAGCCGATCTCTTCGCGGGCAAGATAAGCTTCGGCGTGCTCGGCATAGTGCTCGGCGCACCAGGCCGCTTTTTCCACCTCTCCGCGCGCCTCGCGTATGGGCTTGCCCATTTCATCGGTCATGAGCGGGGCAAGCTCTTCCACCTTTTTCCGCATGAGCCCGGCCACGGCGCGCAGCAGGCCGGCCCGCTCTGTAAAGGAAGTGGTGCGCCAGATTGTGAACCGCTGCTGCGCCGCCTCAAGCGCGGTTTCGACCGCTTTCGCGCTGTCGGGCTCAAGCTCCTGGATGATTTTGCCAGTGGCCGGATTCGTGACAGTGAGCATGGATTACTCCCCGCTTTTTTGAATGTCCTTCTTTGCCGCGCGCCGGCGCGCATCCTCGATCTTGTCCACATTGGCCGCGCCGCTGCCGCTTGCTGCATTGCCTTCCGGCTTCAGCGTGAATTCCCGGTCCATGGTGAAGAAGGATTTGCAGCCATCGGCGGTGACATAAACCGTGTCGGAAATGCCGACGGTCTTGTTGCCGTCGACGCCCCAGACCCAGGGGATGAGATGGAAGGTCATGCCTTCCTTCAAAGTGGTGGAGACGCCCTGCATCAGTGAGACGATATAGCCTTCATCCCAGCTCGGCGGAAAGGCGATGCCGATGGAATAGCCGGAGCGGGTTATAAGGACGCCTTCATCGTCATTGTCGGAAATGATGTCGCGCACGATATTGTCCGCATCCGACACGGTAAGGCCCGGGCGGATGGCGCTTTCGACGCGCTGCAGCGCTTCGAGCATGCGGCTTTGTGCCCGCTCCATGGAAGGGGAAAGATCGCCCAGAACGGCGGTGCGCATCATCGCGGTGTGATAGCGCCGGTAGCAGCCGCCGACTTCCAGGAAAACATGCTCGCCGGGCTCCACCCGCCGTCCCTCCCATGTGGCATGGCCGATCATCGTGCGGGGGCCGGAGGTGACGTAAGGCATGACCGCCGGCGGCTCGCCCCCTGCCCGGAACATCGCATTGGAAATGGCCGCGCCGATTTCATTTTCCGTCACCCCGGCGGCAACGGCGTCGAGACCCGCCTGCATGCCCGCTTCCGTGGCATGGGCGGCCTTGCGCATCACCTCGATTTCGGCGGGGGACTTGCGGATGCGGCCTTCTTCCACGATGCCGAAACAGTCGAGCAGATGCCCGCCATTATAAGCGGTGCGCAGCCGGTCCTGGTGATAGGCCGGGAAGAAATAGCTGTTGCGCTCATACCCGATAGAGGCCTTGGCAAGGCCTGATTCCTTCAAACTGCCGACAAGACGCTGAATGGCATCGCCATTATCCTCATAAGGGCGTGTCTTCTCCACCCAGGTGCGGGCATAGACATTCGATTCTTCCAGATGCCGCGTCACCATGAAAGGCTCGCCGTCGAGCGGCACGATAAGTGCCTGAAAGAAGGAATAGCCCGTCGTCTGATAGTCGGTCAGATACATGATGTTTTCCGGGTCGGTGATGATCACCGCATCCAGAAGCCGTTCTTTCATCCGCTCGCGTAGCGCCGTAAGGCGGTTTTGATATTCTTCGAACGGAAAGGTCATGTCATCGCGTTCGATCATCTCATGCGGCCTCCTTGCTCACGGCGGCAAGCGCCGCTTCCAGGATGCCGAGTCCTTCATCCAAATCCTCATCCGGCGTGGTAAGTGGCGGAATGAGTTTGAGTACGCGTCCGCCCGTGCCGCAAGCGCCGATTAAAAGACCGTTCTTGAAAGCATGCGCCACGGCGGCTTTCGCCACATCACCGTTTTTTACGTCGAGCCCGTAAAGCATGCCGCGCCCGCGCACTTCCGTTCCCAGCGCTTTATGAGATTTGGCAAGGGCGGCAAGCCGGGCTGCCATTTCCTTACCCTTGCGCTTCACGTCATCGAGGAAGTCGTCCGCCTCGAAATATTTCAGTGCCTCGCGCCCGGCAACGAAGGAAAAGCCCTGGCCGCGGAAGGTGCCCGTATGCTCGCCCGGCTGCCAGTGTTTGTCGTGCTCGGGTTTGATGAGGTTCATGGCAAGCGGCGTGCCGAAACCGCCAATGCCTTTGGCAAGACAGACGATATCGGGATCGAGCCCCATATCGTCGAAACTGAAATAAGAACCGGTGCGCCCGCAGCCTGCCTGAATGTCATCGAGGATGAGAAGCGCGCCGTATTTACGGCAGAATTCCTGCAGTCCCTTCAACCATTCGGCGCTTGCCAGATTGACGCCGCCTTCCGCCTGAATGGGTTCGACGAGAACGGCTGCCGGATGCGCGTAGCCGGAGGATGAATCCGCATAACGCGCTTCAAGCTCATCAATGTCGCAGCCGAAAGGGAAGCGCGTTACATGTTCGAGCGGCACGCCGGCGGCATTGCGGAAATAGTCGTTCGCTGTGCAGGCGAGCGAGCCCAGCGTCATGCCGTGAAAGCCATGCGAGAAAGCAATGACATTGCTGCGGCCGGTGACGCGGCGGGCGAGCTTCAGCGCCGCCTCCACGGCATTGGTGCCTGTCGGCCCGGTGAACTGCATCTTATAGTCCATCTTCCGGGGCTTCAGGACCGTGTCCGCAAACGCCTTCATGAAGTCGCGTTTGACGCTGGTGGACATGTCGAGACTGTGCGCGGGCCCATCCGCTTCGATGAAATCGACGATCGCGCGTTTCATATGCGGGTTGTTGTGCCCGAAATTCAAAACCCCCGCGCCGCCGAAAAAGTCGATATAGGAGCGCCCGTCTTCATCCACCTGCCGGGCATTCGATGCGGATTTGAAAACGGTGGGGAAAGTGCGGCAATAGCCGCGTACATTCGATTCCCATTGCTCGAAAATATCCATGAGAGCCTCCTGCCATTGGGGCGCCCGCGCGCCCGGTCGCGTGTCCACACTCAAGAAACGCGCTGCCGCGCCATCGGTTCGTGCGGCAGGCCGTTCCTGTTCGGCCCTGACACTTAAGCTCGCGTCAGGGAAGCGGCGCGCCGGCAAGGCGCGCGTAGAGCCGTGTGACAATAGGAATAAGGCTATCGTTAAAATCGTAGCGCGGGCTGTGACAGGGTATATTGTGCCCCTTGCCGTCATCCGCGCCGATCAGCGCGAAAGCGCCCGGTATCTCTTTAAGGTAATAACTGAAATCTTCCGACGCCATGATGGGCGTGGGGGTATTTGCTGTTTGCCAATCCGCACCAAGCTCGGCGTGAAGCGCCGCGCGCATCAGCGCGGCTTCCGAGGCGTGATTGACCGTTGCGTCATAGCGCGGCTGAAGTCTCACCTCGGCTGAGACACCGTATGCTGCGGCGGTGTTCACCGCTACATCTTCGATCAGCGCGTTGATGATTTCCCGATCCTCGCTTTGCGCAAGACGAATGCTGCCGCCCATTTTCGCGGTGTCGGGAATGACGGTGGGCCCGCTCGGCGCTTCGATGGAGGTCAGGCTCACCACGGCGGCGTGCTGCGGGGCAAGGCGGCGGGCGACGATCTGCTGCAGGGCAAGCGTGATGGCGGAGGCGGCCAGCACCGGGTCGCGGCAGGCTTCGGGCTGGCTGGCATGGCCGCCCTGGCCTTTTAAGAAAATCTCGAACGTGCCATTGCCCGCCATCACCGCGCCGTCCGGGCAGAGCGCCTGGCCGAAGGGGATGGCCGGCCAATTGTGCCAGCCATAAATCGCATCGATGCCTTTGAGCGCGCCATCCTCGATCATTTTCTTGGCGCCGTGGCCGCCTTCTTCGGCCGGCTGAAAGAGAAGGGTGACGGGGCCGGGCAATTGTTCTTCATGCTGTTTGAGCCAGAAGGCGGCAGCCATCAAAGTGGCCGTGTGCCCGTCATGGCCGCAGGCATGCATGCAGCCCGGATTGGCGGAACTCCATTGCCGCCCGCTTGCCTCGGTAATGGGCAAGGCATCGAGATCGGCCCGCAGCGCGATGTGCCTCCCGGCGGCACCGGGGGCAAGCGTTGCAAGCGTGCCGGTGCCTGCGCAGGCGCGCCAGGTGAGACTGGCGCTGTTGAGGCCCGCGCGCACGGCAGCGGCGGTCTCTTCTTCCTGCCAGGTAAGTTCGGGATGTGTGTGAAGCGCGCGCCGGAAAGTGGTGGTGGCATCCATCAAGGCTGCCCAGTCCCGACCAGCTTTTGCAAACGGAGCATGCGCTAGCGTCACCGACATAAATATGAGAGTAGCGCATTAACGGGTCCGCGCAATGAATTATCGCACTTGTAAAGAATGACGGCTCGCGCCGCTTCTTGCCGGATTGCGAGCGCGCTTCATCTCCTTGCAGGTTTGGCGCCCCGCTGCGGTGCAGCCTTGCGCAGTTCGTCTTTAATGATTGCCGTCAATGCGTCCGCAAAAGCTCTGATATGCGGCTGCTTCAGCGCATCGATATGGGCGGTGAGATAAACACTCACGGGCTTTGGCTGGAAATTGGGCAGGATGCGGCTCAAACCGGCAGCGGCCATGCCGGGTAGCGGCGCAATGCCAAGGCCGGCGCGCACGCTTTCCAGCATGGCGGTGAACGTGTTGACGCTCAGGGCAAAGCGCGTGATCCCGGCCTGTGCAAGCCAGAGCATTTGATCGGCGCCGCTCATGGCCGGTGAAAAGCCGATCATCCGGTGACCGGCAAGCTCGCCGATCTGCGTAGGCGTGCCGTGCCGCTTCAAATAAGAAGGGGCGGCATAGAGCCCGAAATCGAAATTGCCGAGCTTGCGGTAGACAAGCGGGGCTTCGCCGCCATGAACGGTTCTGATCGCGAGGTCGTATTCCCGGTGGGCGAGATCACCCAATCTGTTCTCCGCATGCATCTCGACGGTAACGCCGGGATGTGCGGCCGAGAACTCGGCAAGCGCCGTGGCTCCTGCCGCCACAAACCCGTCTCCAAGCGTCAACCTGATCTTTCCGGAAAGACTGGCGCCTTGAGAGGGCAGATCACGCAAAGCCGCGCCGAGCTGATGTTCGAGCTTGCCCGCCGCTTCAACCAGCCGGGCGCCGGCCTCGGTGAGCCGCGTGCCTTCCGCGCCTCTTTCCACCAGAACCGTGCCGAGCGCGCGCTCCATCTGCGTGATGCGGCGGGAGACGGTGGAGGTGGAAAGCCCCGCCGCCCGGCCGGCGGCAAGGAAGCTGCCGGAACGGGCCACGGCAAGGAGAAGCGGTAAATCCGCCCAGGGAAGATTTTCACTCATAGAAAGCAGATTTGCATTTCCTTACCTTCCACGCAAAGCCAATTCTCCCAATATCGGCTGCACCGCCTGTGAAGCGGGCGATTGTTGGAAAGAGGAGCAGCACGATGGACGTGAAAAACTATGCAAAAGCGGCGCAGACGGCTTTTAACGCGCGGGACCTCGATGCGCTGGCGGCGCTCTGGGCCGAAGACATGACGTATCTTGGCCCGGATGGGGAAATGGTGACCGGCAAAGACCATTCCGTCGAGCGGGAAAAGGCGCTCTGGGCAGGCGTGCCGGATATTCAGGTGGAGCTGACCTGTTTTGCTGCCGATGGCGAGAACGGCGTGTTGCAGGGCCGCATGACGGGCACACATACGGGCACGCTTTCCACAGCCGATGGCACCTTCCCGCCGTCGGGCCGCCCGCTCTCTATCGAGTTTGTCGCACTCTTCACTTTCAAGGACGGGCTCGCCGCGAGCGAGCGTGTTTATTACGACCGCGTGCAGCTTGCCGCCCAGCTCGGAGCGGCGTGATATGAGCGGGCAGGAAGTGGACAAAGAAGTGCCCGCGCGCCGGACCGCCTTTGTGACGGGGGGAACGGGGCTGCTGGGTAATAACCTCGTCCGGGAGTTGCTGGGACGGGGCTATGAGGTGCGGGCGCTGGTGCGCTCTCCCGAAAAAGCCGCGCGCCTTCTGCCCGCTGCGGAAGCGTTGAGTACGGTGAAAGGGGATATGGACGATGTCGCGGGCTTTGCGGCGGCGCTTGAAGGCGCAGATATCGTTTTTCATACCGCCGCTTACTTTCGCGACAGCCTGACGGGCGGCAAACATTGGCCGGCGCTGAAACGCATCAACGTGGAAGGCACGAAAGCGCTTCTGGAAGCAGCTCATGCGGCGGGGGTGCCACGCTTTCTTCATGTCAGCAGCATCGGCACGCTTGAAGACTTTGCGCCGGGCGGGTGCGCCGTCACCGAGACCATGCAGCGCGATCCGGCGGTCACGAAGAACGACTATTACCGCAGCAAGGTGCTGGCGGACCGTGAGGTGGAAAAGGCACTCGCCAAATGGCCGGATTTTTGGGCAGCCTTTATTCTACCGGGTTTCATGCATGGGCCGGGTGACGCGGGCCCGACGGCGGCGGCGCAAACGATCCTCGATTTTGCAAACGGGGATCTACCCGGCGCGGTGGATGCGCATTTTTCTTATGTCGATGCGAGAGATGTCGCCTTTGCCTGTGTGCAGGCGGGGGAAGGCGCGGCGCGGGGCGACCGCTTTCTGGTGGCGGGCAAGCGCGCGCATTTACGCGAATAACTTCAGCTCCTTGAAAAGATCACCGGCAAAAAAGCGCCCGCGCGGCGCATTCCCACCCGCCTTGTCGCGGTGCTTGCTGGGGTGAACGAAATCTGGTCACGCCTATCCGGCAAGCCCGCACTGATTTCCTGGTCGATCTACCGCACCATTCGCGATGAAGGTCCTCATGCCCGCTTCGACAGCGCCCGCGCCCAGCACTATCTCGGCGTCACCTTCCGCCCGCTCGAAGAGACGCTGGCTGATACGGTGACCTGGCTGAAGCAGGCCGGAATGATGAGTTAGGTAAGAGCTAAAAAACACGAGCCCCGGCCATGCCGGGGCTCGCTTTGCTTCGGGGCGCTCTTAAAGGTCTTCGACGCGGGCGGCGCGGATGCCGGGCCATTTGGCGTAGGCGCCGACGATGACTTCTTCCTTGTTTTCGAGATATTTCTCAAAAATCGCCTTGTTGACGAAGAGATAGAGCTTGCCGTCCACGATGTCGGCATAGCGCACATCACCGTCGAGTTTCTTGCCGACATAAATGCCGAAGGCGCAAAACCCGCCGAACTGGGGAAGATACGCTTCAGGGGCCGCATTGAAGCGCTGCTGCGCCTCGCTGGAGGCCAAGTAATAATCGACGCCGTCATGCTGTGAGGTATAGGCGGCATCACCGGTCTGTGGTTCGCTGCCGCCGAACATGGAGACGGGATCGACGCCGTGCATGCCGAGCGGCTGGCCGGCGAGAGTGACGCCGTTGACGACATTATATTCGTCCGCTGCAAAAGCCGGGGAAGAAAGGGCGACGGTGACGGCGGAAACGAGGAGGGAGAGGAAGAGCTTCTTTTTCATAAGAATTATCCTTTGAAGAGGGGAGAGGGGACGCAACAAATGGAAGGGGGTCAGGCGGAGCGGGCGATCCGTTCGACGGCGTCATCCGTCCACCAGAGCCCGTTCGCGACCATGCGGAAATTGATGATGGCGGCGAGGTAACCGTCGCCTTCGGGCACCTTCGCGCCTGCCGTCGCATCGCGCACGACGGCGACTTCAAAGCCGAGCTCGAGCAGCTCATAAAGATGCGCCTGCGTGCACAGGTTCGCCGACATGCCCGCGAGAATGACCTTGTCGATGCCGCGTTTGCGCAGCTGCAGGTTCAAATCGTTCTGCGCGGGGCTATAGACTTTGTGAGGCGAGCAGATAATCGTCTCGCCGTCCTCGATATATTTCTTGTATTGCGGCATCCAGTCGGCGCCGGACCCGTCGAAGCCTTCGAGCGACAAAGGACCCGGCCGGTCGAACATGCCGATCGAATGCATGGTTTTTTCCAGCGTGCCTTCGAACTGCCACTTGTGATCATGCGGATAGTAATAGTGGGGGGAAATGAAGACCGGCATCTTGGCCGCTTTGGCCGCGATGAAAAGCCGCTCGATATTGTCCACCGTGCCTTGCTCGGTGACGCTTTCGCCGACAACGCCCCAGGTCACGCCTTTTTCGGAAAGAAAATCCACCTGCGGGTCGGTGACGACAAGGGCCGTGCGGCCTTTTTCGATCTCCATATCGACTTGCGGCAGGCCGGGCTTTTCGGGATCGGCATATTTCGCGCGCGCTTCATCGGAGGCGGCAAGGGCAGCGCCGCCAGCAAGGCCCGCGGTCCCGGCCGCCACTACGCCGGCCGCGCCGGCAAGGAGCCGCCGGCGGGCCTTGTCCACTTGCTCGTGGCTCGTGCCACAGGTGCAATCATCTTCATCGTCGTAAAAATGTTCCATGGGTCCAATCCTTTGTTTGGGGTGTCGCGCGGCTCCCCGCGCGGGCGAAGGCGGCGATATGTGCGCCGCTCATCTCGTTGGTTTAGGCGTGGAAAGGGTGCGGTCTTGCAGGCGCTTTGGGCGTGCCAAGGGTTGGCAGCCAGATGGTGAGCACCGCGCCTTTGCCGTCCGCGCGGTTATGCGCGTTGAGGCGCCCGCCATGACGCTCGATGATGAGCCGGGTGATCCAGAGGCCGAGGCCATGGGAGGGCATGCCCGTCCCGGCGCACGGCGCAAGAGAGGTGAAAGGCCGGAAGGCGCGGGCGAGATCGGTGGCCGTAAAGCCCGATCCTTCATCGGCGATGCGGATATAAAGACCGCCATCTTCCGCAGGTTCCATCTCGCAGCGCACCGTGCCGCCGTCGCGCGTGTGCTTGACGGCATTCGAGAGCAGATTGTCGAAAGCTTCGAAGAGCAGTTCCTGATCGCCGGAAACCGGCAAGGCCTCACTTGCATGGCAGTCAAAGCCTATGGCGCGGCGACGGGCGAGCGGCTGATTGACGGCGACGGCAAGTTCCAGCACGGGTAGAAGCTGGAATGTGCTGCGATTGCAGGAAAGCGGATCGCGCCCGTGCCGTGCCCGCTGTAAAAGCGCGCCAAGCAGCTTGTTGAGCTGTTGAAGGGTTGCGTCCGCGCGCCGGGCATCGCGGGCAATGCGGGGCTGTGCCTCACCCGCCGCGCTTTCGGCAATATCTTCGATCAGGACCGCAAGATTGGCGAGCGGTCCGCGCAGATCGTGCGCGACGATGGAAAGAGCATGGGTGTAAGCGTCCGGGCCGTTCTCGCCTTCAAGCCCTGCTGCCCCCGCGGGCGCTGCATGAGCGGCCGAATAGGCGCCGCCCGGATTTTCCATATAAAGTAAGTCGATCATCATCTATCCCCAATCTTGTCATTCAGGAGGAGGGGCTAAGTGCCATTCCTCCGTAAGCCGATGATCAAGTAATAAGGGAGAGAGGATTTTTGGTATCGGCCCGCTCTGCCAAAGCTTTGGCAGAACCTGCCATCGCTATGAGGGTAGCGGTTCAGACGTGCACTGCCTGCTCGCGGAACTGCGCCGGCGGCTGGCCGACCCAGCGTTTGAAGGCGCGTGTGAAGGTGCTCTGTTCGGAAAAGCCGGTCAGGAAAGCGATTTCCGCGATGGTACAATCGCTTTGGGAAAGAAGCTCCTGGGCAAGCGCTGTCTGCGCTTCCCGCAAAACATCGCGGTAGGTCAGCCCTTCGTCGGCAAGGCGGCGGTAGAACGTGCGCTCGCTCATCCCCATAGCGCGGGCGATGCTGCCTGCTTGAGGCAGGCCATTGCTGAAAGCGCGGGACAGGCGCAGCAGCAGTGCTTCCTTGAAAGACGCTTCCGTGCAGAGCTTGGCCATTTCCGTGTCGAGATGAGCGGTCAGAAAATCGCAAACCGCGCTGTCGCCAAGCTGGTTCGGTAAATCCAGAACGTGCCGCTGCAGCAGGATCGCATCGCGCGCCTGGCCGAAATGAACGGGGCAGTCGAAAAGCGCGGCATAACGGCCTGGCTCCCCGCGGCAGGCATGGCGGAAGGAAACGGAGGCAAGGCGCAGCGCCGGGCCGGTGAAGCGGCGCATATTGGCGGCGAAGCCTGCCAGCGCGCATTCCGTGCGCAGCTGCAATGCAGGATGCGGTGCTGCCCGGTTTTCGATGGAAAAGACGGCAAGGGCGCCGCTTTCATCCAGCCGGTAAAGCGCCGTGTCGGTGATGAGCTTGTAATAACGGGCGATGCGCCGGAGAGATTCGCGCAGGCTCGGCGCGGTTTTTATCGCAAGGCCGAGCACGCCGAGATCCTCCGGCACGACCGTTTGCGCATAGGCGGCAATGAGCGCGGCCTCATCGGGATGGGTTTTCCGGATCCAGTCAATGAGGCCGAGATGGTCCTCTTCGCTCAGCCGCTCGCCCTCCAGGAGGGGCAGGCGGCGGACGATTTCGCCCGCTGAAAGAAGATCGCCCTCCGCCGTCATTTCGTAGCCTGCCGCGCGGGCCATGGCGCGGGCAAAGGCTGCCGTCACGCTCGTCATGAGAGGGGGCTCCGGATTTTGTTCCGGGGGAAAGCAGGTGGCATGGCATCGCTCCTCTTGGGGAGGGGGCGCCCCGGCCGGTCTTGGGGGAGAGAGGCGGGGTTTGGCCGGGGCGCCGGGGGGTACGTGTCAGGCGGGCCTGAAATCTGTCTTGCTTGGTCTCGTCATTGCCAGCGTTGATCTTATGTAAAGACAGGTCTGTCTATATGTCAAGCGGGAAAATAGCGAAATGCGGAGAAATTAATTTTCGATCCGCTTGAAACAGGCAGTTCATGCCTATAATAACATACAGAACTGTCTGATTAGGAGTGCCCCATGCAATCGCGCCGCGACCACCTTATCGATACTGCCTTGCGGCTTTTTTATACGGGCGGCTTCACCGCGACGGGCATCGATAAAATCCTGGCCGAGGCGGGCGTCGCCAAGATGACGCTTTATAAGCATTTCCGCTCGAAGGACGATCTCATCCTGGCGGTGCTGCAGCGGCGCGACGAACAGTTCCGCGGCTGGCTGACAGGGGAGATGGAAAAAGCTTCCAAGGATCCGGAAGAACGCCTCCTTGCCATGTTCGATGCGCTTGGAGCCTGGTTCGCAGGGCGCGCCTTCAAAGGGCTCGGCTTTTCCGGCTGCGCTTTCATCAATGCCTCGAGTGAGTTTGCCGAGCAGAGCCATCCCGCGCACCGCGCCGCCGCCGAACATAAATTGCGCATCGTGGAATATCTGGAGCGCCTGTGCGCGCAGGCCGGAGCGAAAGAGCCCGGTGCGCTCGCCGAGCAGCTTGCGCTGCTCAAAGAAGGGGCGATCGCAACTGCTCATGTGCGCGGCATGCCGGAGGCGGCGAGCCTCGCAAAAGACATGGCAAGGAACCTCATCGCCGCGGCGACCGCGCGCTGATCTTTTCGTTTCACCTGCTTGTCCGGCTTCGCGTTCTTCGCCATGCTTGAAGGGAATTTCAATGCGCAAGGCGGAACCTTATGAAAGCCATGATGCTGGAAGAAGCGGGCGGGCCCCTTATCCTCCGCGAGCGGGAAGACCCGCTGCCTGGGCCCGGCGAGCTGCGCCTTCAAGTGGAAGCCTGCGCCGTTTGCCGCACCGATCTTCATGTGGTGGACGGTGATCTGAAAGAGCCGAAACTGCCGCTCATTCCCGGCCATGAAATTGTCGGGCGCATCGACAAGGTGGGAGAAGGCGTCAGCGCCGAGCGGCTGGGCAGGCGCGCCGGCGTGCCCTGGCTCGGGCATACATGCGGCAGCTGCTTTTACTGCCGGGGCGAGAGAGAAAATCTCTGCGACCGCCCGCTTTTTACCGGCTATACGCGCGATGGCGGCTTTGCCACCCATGTCATTGCCGATGCGGACTTCACCTTCGATCTCGATGAGGGCGGGGATGCCGCTTCCCTTGCGCCGCTTTTATGCGCGGGGCTCATCGGCTGGCGCTCGCTGAAAAAAGCGGGCGAGGGAAACCGGCTCGGGCTTTACGGCTTCGGTGCCGCCGCGCATATCATCGCGCAAGTCTGCCTCTGGCAGGGGCGGGAGGTTTATGCCTTCACCCGGCCGGGCGATGAAGAGGCCCAGCGCTTCGCCCGCTCCCTCGGCGCGCAGTGGGCGGGCGGTTCGGACGAGCCGCCGCCCGTGCCGCTCGATGCGGCGATCATCTTCGCCCCCGTCGGCGCGCTCGTGCCGGCCGCGCTTAAAGCCGTGCGCAAAGGCGGGCGCGTTGTCTGCGGCGGTATTCATATGAGTGACATCCCCGCCATGCCTTACGCGCTTTTATGGGAGGAGCGCGAACTTCTCTCCGTCGCCAATCTCACCCGCATGGATGCGCAAGAATTCTTCCCCGCAGCGCGCAAAGCCCGCGTCGTCACTCACACAAAACGCTACGCCCTTGAAGATGCCAACACCGCACTCGCCGACCTCAGGGAAGGCCACCTCAGCGGCGCTGCGGTGCTTGTGCCCGGGGAGGCGCCGAAAGAACGCAAGGAATAAGCCTTGCCCCGTTATCCGGCCGCGATGCGCGTGACGGCCTCCACCACATCCTTGTCGAGCTGACGGGCGGGCATGTCGAGCCGGCCTTCCACGCCGCGGAAAAGCGAGAGGCCTTCCATCAGGCTCATGATCAAGACGGCGCGCCGCCGCCGCGCGCCGGGGGCAAGGCCGGGCACGGCTTTTGAGAGCACATATTCGATCTGCTTTTGGTATTGCGCGTAATAGCGCGCCATGACCGCGTTGATCTCTTCGTCCCGCGCGGCGAGCGCCCAGAGCTCCCAGAACATCAGGCAGTACTCCTGCGGCTGCTGCTCATCCAGGATGAAGCGGATCAGGTCTTCCAGGCTGCCCTGTGCCGGGCGGCTTTTGAAAGCGGTGATGGAGCGTTCCAGCGCCCGGTCGAAAAGCGCGCTGAGCAGTTCCCCCGGCCCGCCGAAATAATATTGAACATTGCTGAGCCGCATGGAGAGCGCCTCCGCCACCCGGCGCATGGAAAAGCCGCCATAGCCCTCCTCCACCAGAATCTGCGTTGCGGCGTCGAGAATTTCCTCCGCCCGTTTCTTGCCCTTGGCGCTTTTCATGGTCCCTTCCGTTTCGTGTCCGCGCGTCCCTCCATCTTCTAGGCCAAAAAGGGTCTCTTGACCAATTTCTTGAAAATATGGTCATATGACCTAAATAAAGGTCAGTTGACCGAATCTGGCGGAGGATGCAGTGACACGACAGGCAACCGGCCCCTCGCGGCGGGGCTTTTTGATGCTGGGCGGCGCGGCGGCGGCAAGCGCCGCCGTCATGGGGCTCGCGGGCATTGCCGTGCCGGGGGGCGAGCATTACGGCGCGCTTTTGAACGGGGAGGTGCCGCAGGTTCTCAGCGAAAAGGAACTGGCGGTTTTGAGCGTGGCGGCGGAAACCCTGGTCGGCGTCATTCCGGGCCTGCCCTCCATTTATGAAACGCGCACACCTGCGCGTATCGACCGGGAACTTTCCTTAAGCCGCGGCACGCTACTTTCGGACATGAAAGCCTCGCTGCTTTATCTCGAATATAGCCCGCTCATGAGCATTTCTCTTTCCCGCTTCTCTTCCATGGGCGCGCAAGAGCGCGAGGCGCATCTTCGCGCGCTTTCCCGCTCCGAGGATCCCCTGGAGCGGGCGATCTATAACGGCGTGCGCTTCCTCGTTTTCTTTTTCTATTACACGGACCCGCGCACCTGGGCGCATCTCGGCTATGAGGGTCCGCAAGTGCCTGCGAAATTCTTTCCCGCCGGCAACCGCATTGAAAATCTGGAGGCGCTGTCATGATCCTCGAAGGCCATGAAATAAAGCGCGACCTTCGCGAAGAGGTGGATGTCGTGATCGTCGGCTCGGGCTGCGGCGGCGCGACCGCCGCCAAGCATCTGGCGGAAGGCGGTCTTTCCGTCCTCATTCTGGAGCAGGGCGGCTATTACACTGCCGCGCGCGGCGATTTCGACCAATTGTCGGACAATATGCTCGCCCGCATCGATGGCGGACGCGGCCTTAACACCAGCACCAATGGCGAGCTTGCGCTGATGTATGGCAATTGCGTCGGCGGGGCGAGCGTTCATTATTGGGCCGATAGCTGGCGCCTGCCCGAAGACCGCGCCCGCATCTACGAGGAAAAAGGCGTCAGCGGCCACGAGCATGAGGTGCTCGCGCCGGTCTTCGATGAGATCGAAAAAGACCACAACGTCCACCCCGCCGACCCCATTTACCGCAACCGCATGAACGAGCTTTTCATTGAGGCGGGCGGGCGCCTTGGCTGGCATATCGAAGACGTGCCGCAAGCAAGGCGGGGCTGCGTGGCAAGCGGGCATTGCTATCAGGGCTGTTCTTACGATGCCAAGCAAAGCCAGCTGGTGACATACGTGCCCGCCGCGCTAAAGGCCGGCGCGCGGCTTTATGCCGACTGCGAGGTGACGGCAATTGCCCGCGAGCCCGGCACGGGCCGGGCAAGCGGTGTCTCGGCCCGATTTCTCGACCGCGCCACGGGCCGCCCCGCCGGGCCGAAGCTCGAGGTAAAGGCGCGCGCCGTCGTGCTTGCCGCCGGCGGTTATGCCTCGCCGGTTATTTGGATGCGCTCGGGCTTGCCGAACGGCTCGGGCGAAGTGGGGCGCAATCTCTTCGCCAATCCCAATCCTTATCTTTATGCGCTTTACGATGAGGAGATTTATCTTTGGCATAACATTCCCGCCGCCGTCGGCACCTCGGACTTCCGCCTGCCGCGCTATGAGAACGGGCGCTATGTGGAAGGCGGCTATTTGCTGCATCCGAACCAGATCCAGCCGGAATTTCTGGCCGTCACGCTGCCGGGCTTTGGCGGGGCCCATGCCGAGCTTGTTGCGCAGCTGCCGCGCCTTGGCAGCGCGGTCGCCTGGATCGACGATGAGCATGGTGGCGAAGTAACGCTGCGCGAAGACGGCACGCCCTCTTATCATTACGCGCTGCAGGGCGATGATGTCCTCAAAGCCCGCGACGCGCTGAAAAAACAGGCCCTGCTTCTTTTTGAAAGCGGCGCGCGGGAAATCTTCGTGCCGGACAGTATCGGCACCAGGCTCCAAGGACCGGAGGAGATCGCGCAGCTCGAGACGCTGGAGATTCAAAACGGCGCCATGCTCTTTGCCGCGCCCCATCCGGCCGGCACGTTGCGCATGGGCGATGACCCGTCCCGCGCCGTTGTGGCAAGCACCCATGAAGCGCACGAAGTGCCGGGGCTTTATGTCGCCGATCCGAGCGTCTTTCCCCTGCCGCCCAGCGTCGATCCGTCGCTGACCATCATGGCGTTTTCCGTCATCGCCGCCCGCAACATTCTCTCCCGTCTTGCCTAGGAGGCTCGCGATGAAAAACTGGCCCTTCTTTCTCTGGTGCGCCTTCTTTCTGATCCTGGCGCTCAATTTTGCGAGCACGGTGCTGGCGATCCTGGGCGGGGATTTCGATGGCACGGGCTTGCCGCAGGAAATGACGGTCATGGAAGCGGTGACCAACGGTTTTGCCGCGCTCGGTTGGGCGACGGTGCTGATCAGCGCGTTTTTCAAACGCTATCTTACCGCGGCGCGGCTCGCCGTTTTTCTCGCCGGGTTTTTCTTCTTCGATGTGATCACGACATTCGTGCTGCCCATGCCGCTGCCGCCCTATTTTCTGATATGGGGCAGCGTCGTCGCGGGCCTCATGCTGCTGGGCGCGCGTCATTTGCAAAAGGAGGCGCGCCATGCGTGAGGGAGAAGAAAAACATTACGGCCTTGCCGCGCTCTTTGCCGGGATCGGCCTTATCTTCTGGGCCAATGTGCCCGCGCTTTTTGCCGGTCACTTTGCCGCCACCGGCCTGCCGCCCGCCACCATCCCGCTCCACGCCTTTGCCAACGGGCTGGAAGGCACGGGCTGGTTCGCCGCCGCCTTCCTCACCCTCAAAGGGCGCTATGAGGCGGCCAGCTGGCTCGGCTATTTCTGCGCCGGGCTCTGGGCCTGGGACATGGTGACGACCGCCTATCTCCCCGCCATGCCCGTCCCGCCCCACCAATGGCTCTGGGGCCCCATAAGCGTGCTCCTCATGTGCCTCGCACTGCGGCGATTGCATCTCTTGTCTACCCGACACGCACATGGATGAAAGTCGAAGCGTTCCCTTAAATGGTTGGAATAGCGCCGGTTTTTCGATATGATGGACATCATAAAGAGGAGCCGGCCATGCCCTATACAGCCGAACATAAAGCCCAGACCCGTCAGCGGATTATCGAAAGCGCGGCGCATCAGCTTTGCCAAAAAGGTATAGGCGGGGTCAGCGTTGCCGAGCTGATGAAAGAAGCCGGGCTCACCCATGGCGGGTTTTATGCGCATTTCGGCTCCAAGGCCGCGCTCGTGGCGGAGGCGGCGGCCTATGCGCTGGGCGCTACGACGCAGATGCTGGATGAGGCCGCCGAAGGCGCCCCGCCGAGCCGCCGCTTAAAGGCGCTGGTCGATACCTATGTGAGCCGCCACCATGTCGCCCACCCGGGCGAAGGCTGCGCCATTGCCGCCCTCGGCCCCGAGCTTTCCCGCGAAACGCCGAAGACGCGCAAGGCGTTTGGCCGCGTGCTGGGTAGAATGATTTCCATGGTTGCCTCCCATACCGGCGCGCGCAGCGAAAAGGCGGCGCGGGAACAGGCCATCGCCACGATCGCGACCATGGTCGGCACCATTGTCATGGCGCGGGCGGTGGACGACAAAGACTTTGCCAATGAAATTCTGAAAACGGGCCGGGAGGCGGCGCTGCGCCACTAGGCGCTGCGTCACGAGGCATTGCGCGGCCTCCCGTATTTGCCTGGCCGTTAAATGGCCGGGGCGACTTTGCCCGCGAGCGTGCCGAAGGAAAGACGCGCGCCGTCCGCGCCTTTGGCCGTAGCGCCAATGATCACCTCATCGCCGTCCTGAAGCCAGCCGCGCGCCGTCCCGTCGGGCAGGGCGATTACGTCTTTCCCGCCCTTTGTGGCTTCCAGAAGACAGCCGCAGCCATCTTCATTCGGCCCCGAGACGGTGCCCGAACCGTAAAGATCCCCGGGCCGTGTGGAAGCGCCGTTCGCGGTCAAATGGGCAAGCTGCTGCGCGCCGTCCCAATACATCTCTGCAAAATCCATCCGCGCGATGGTCTGCGCGCCCACCCCGCTTTCCCGCATGGCAGCGGAGCGCAGCGCCACTTCCATATCGAGCTCGTAGGAGAAGGCGCCGTCATGGCGCAGATAATCCAGTGCTTCTTCTTGCGAACGGTTGCGCCGGCGGGAAAGATCGAGCGCTGCCAGCGGCACGACCCAGGCGCCCACCTGCGTGGCGAAAGACTTGGCAAGGAAGGGGCCGAGCGGCGTGCTTTCCCAGCCCTGAAAATCCCGCGCGCTCCAATCGTTCAGCAGCACGAGGCCGAAGACGTGGGTGGCAAAGTCGCTGGCGGCGATGCGCGTACCCTGGTGCGTGTTTCCGCACATAACGAAACCGATTTCCGCTTCGAAATCGAGCGCGCGGGAGGGGGCAAAGCGCGGCGCGCCTTTGGCAAATGATTGCCCATGGGGGCGGATGATCTCCTGCCCGCTCGCGCAGATCGTGCCGGTGCGGCTGTGATAGCCGACGGGCATCTGCGTCCAGTTGGGATGCAGCTCCGCGTCCGGGCGGATCGCTTTCATCGAGCGGGCGGCATGATGATAAGAGGAATAAAAGTCGACAAAGTCGCCGGGCGCGAGCGGGCAAAGCAGATCAAGACCTTCCCGCTCGAGGAGCGCCGCTTCGACAGGTGCGCGCGCCTCTTCATTTTCGCGCGAAAGCAGAAATTGCAGCCGCGCCCGCAAAGCCGCGTGGTCTTTGGGGCCGTAACGCAAAAGCCCGTTGAGCGAGCTGTCTTCCCATATCGCGGAGTCGAACTTTAAATCGTCCAAGAGCCCGGTGCCCGCAAGCGCATGAAGATCGAGCGCCTGGGGGCCGATGGCCACCACGAGATGCGTGCCGCCGCTTTTCGCCGCGGCGACACCGTATGGCAAATTGGCAAGGGAAAAGCCGGAGCCATCCGCGCCGGGCACGAAGGACCCGGCGCGAAGGCATGTTTCCGGCGCTGCGCTGCCTCGAGGCCCCGCCATCAGGAACCGGCCTTGGCTTGAGCGGGGGCTTTGCCGTCCCCGGCTTTCGGCGCAGCGGCTTTTTCCGCTTCCGCCTTAGGAGCGGGTTTCTTCGCCGCGCCGGGGAGCGGCGGGGCATCGACCAGAGCGCCTGCCTTGTAAAAGGCTTCGATCTCCGTGTCCTTGTAGCCGAGCGAGGCGAAGATCGAGCGGTTATGCTCGCCTTGCAGCGCAGGGGCGCCCGTCTCCGGCAGCTCTTCATCGGAGAAGTGCCAGGGATGGCCCGGAATGCGGTAGGTGCCGCCATGCCGGTCGGGCACTTCGCGCACCGCGCCCCAATACTCCGCCCATTCACTGTCCGCCAGCTCGCGCATGCTGCGCACCTCGCCCATGGCGATCTTGGCTTCGTCGAGCTGCGCGTCGAGGCTTTCCATATCCGGGAAGGTGAGGATCCAGGTCTGGATAATCTCATGCAGCGCGGCGTAGTTCTGCTGGCGGGCTTCGGCCGTGGCAAAGCGCGGGTCCTTGGCAAGGTCCGGGCGGCGCATGGCCGAGAGGTAGAAGCGGAACGTCAAGGAGCCGATCATGCTGGTGGCGACGGTGAAGGTTTCCCCGTTCGGCCCTTCGAAGAAGGGACAGTCCGTTGCGCCCAGCACCGCAGGTTCGGGCCCGAGGTCGATATCCGTCAGGTCCACATGCGCCCGCTCGTTGATGGCGAGCAAGGTGGCGGCCATGGCGACATCGATATATTGCCCGCGTCCCGTTTCTTTGCGCTTGTGAAGCGCGGCGAGAATGGCAACCGTCGCTTGCAGGCCGGAATAAACGTCGGCATGGGAAAGGCTGTCCGTCTTCAGCCCGCTCAGCGCCTCGCCGTAATGGGCAAGGCTGTTGGCGGTAAAGCCGGCCTCCGCCTGCACGGTCGGGGCATAGGCCATGCGCCCGCGCCAGGGCCCGTGCTGGCCGTAGCCCGTGATGGAGGCGTAGATGATGCGCGGGTTGCGCGCGGCGACGGTCTCATAATCGAGCCCGAAAAAGCCAAGCGTACCGGCGCGGAAATTTTCCACGATGATATCGGCATCGTCGCAAAGCCGCAGCGCGAGCTGGCGGCCTTCATCGACGTTCAGGTCGATGCTGACATTGCGTTTGCCCGCATTCTGCTGGGCGTAATAGCCGGACATATCGCCATGGGTCGGCATGGCAAAGCGCGTCACATCCGGGCGGGGCGGTTCGACCTTGATTACTTCCGCGCCGAGGTCCATCAGGGTGCGCGCGCAAAACGGCCCTGCCAGAACGCGGGAGAAATCGACGACTTTCAATCCTGCAAGCGGTCCACTCATTGATCAACGCCCCTCGAAACGTGCGGCGCCCGGCCCGTTTTTACGGAATGCCTTGAGCCCGATTTTCAGATCTTCCGATTTCCAGATCGGTTTCTGGATGTCCGTCATCGCCTCGTCCGCGGCCCGCACGCCTTCATTGGCGGCGATATAGGCAAGCTTCTTCGTGGCGGCATGGGCAACCGTCGGCCCATGGGCGAATTCTTCGGCGATGGTCCAGGTCACCGATTCCAGCTTGTCGTCCGGCACGGAAAGGTTGATGAGGCCCCAGCGCTCCAGCGTTGCGGCATCGTAGCGCCGGCCCAGCATCGACATTTCCTTGGCGCGGGCAACGCCGATGCGCTGCACCTGGCGCTGAATGGCGCCCATCAAGGGGTGAAGGCCGAGCGTCACTTCCACCGAGCCGATCTTGGTTGAGGAAGCGGCGATGATGTAATCGCAGGCAAGCGCCAGCTCCAGCCCGCCGCCGAGGCAGACCCCGTGCAGGCTGGCGATGATCGGGATGGGCAGCGTTTCAAGGCGCTGCAAAAAGTCGATCGTATAAGTATTGGCACGGTTGGCCTGCTTGGCATCTTTGTCGCCATCGGCAGGGGGTGTGCCCACGCGGGTTTCGAAATATTCCAGATCTGCGCCGGCGGAGAAATGCCGCAGCCCGCTGCGCAGGATGATGGCGCGCGCACCGGCTTCTTCCGCCACTTTCAGCTCGTCCAGCAGCGCATCCATCAGCTTCGTGCCGATCAGATTGTAAGGCCGGTAGAGCATGGTCAAAATCGTGATCGACCCGCGCACTTCCCGCGCGATAAGGGGTTCGGAACTCATAAGCGTTTCTCCGTTTATTATGGGCTTCAAGCGGCAAGCAGCTCTTGAAGCGTTCTGGATAGAAGGATGCCGAGGCGCGTGCGCCGGTAGTCGGCTGAGGCATAGTGATCACCCCGGAAGGTGAGCCCCTGAAGCGCCTCCTCGATGGCGGCGCGAAGGCGTTCCGCGTCATAAGGTCCGGCGGTGAGAGCGGTTTCGAGTGCGGGCAGGCGCTGCGGATGGGACGGCGCGCCGCTCACCGCGATGCGCGCTTTCCGGCAGGTGCCGCCTCCACCGGGTTCCAGGTTGATCGCGGCGCTGGCAATGCTCCAGCCCACGGCATTGTGTTTCACCTTGCGGTAAGTGCTGCGGCTGTCTTCTTTTTGATAAGGCAGATGTACAGCCGTCACGATCTCGCCTTGCAGGCTGCCTGCCGGTTTGATGCCGGTCACGAAGTCGGCTGCGGGCATACGCCGGGTGCCGTCCTTACCGTAAATCTCCACCTCTGCCTCAAGGGCAAGGGCTGCCGCTACCCAGTCGCCGCCGGGCTCGGCCTCGCAAAGCGCCCCGGCCAGCGTGCCGAGACGGCGGATCATCGGATCTCCCGCCGCTGCGCCCGTCTCGCACAATAGAGGCAAGCGCTTTTGCACGGTCGCATCGCGCAGGAGCTCGGCCTGGCGCACCATGGCGCCGATGCGCACCCCGTCCGGCCCGTGCTCGATGGCCGACAGCTCGGTAATGGCGTTGAGGTCGATCACAGCGCGCGGGCTCGCCCGGCGCTGTTTGAGTTCCGTGATGAGGCTCTGCCCGCCGGCCAGAAGCGCCGCGCCGCCTTCTTGGGACAGAAGGGACGCTGCTTCTTCAAGGGTTGCCGGGCGGGCGTAATCGAAAGCTGCCGGGATCATGCCTCTGTCTCCTTATTGGCCGCGTTGCGGATGGACGTCAAAACCCGTTCGGGCGTTAGCGGCATGTCGAGCGCGCGCACGCCAAGCCCCCAAAGCGCATCGATGGCGGCATTGACGATGGCAGGCGGCGCGCCGATGGCGCCGGCCTCGCCAAGGCCTTTGGCGCCCAGCGGATTGGTCGGGGTGGGAGTGACGGTATGGTCCGTTTCGAAACGCGGCAGCATGTCGAAGCGGGGAATGGATGGTTCGAGCGCCGGGCGGCCTTGCGCATCGAAGCCCGCATCCTCGTAAAGCGCCTGGCCGATGCCTTGCGCAAGCCCGCCATGCACCTGGCCGCGGGCAAGCAGCGGGTTGATGATGACGCCGCAATCATCGACCGCGATATAGCGCTTCAGTTCCACCTCGCCCGTTTCAGGATCGACTTCCACAAGCGCGATATGCGCGCCGTAAGGCGAGGACATGGATTGCGGGTGGAAGAATTCGGTTTCTTCAAGCCCGATGCCAAGCTCATAAGGAATGTCGTGGCCGGTCCAGGCCGCATGGGCGACCCGTTCGATCGTCACCGTGCCATTGCCCTCTGCGGCTTTGAAAATACCGTCCTCGACCAACACGTTGTCGGGTTCGCATTGCAGAAGGTGAGCTGCAATGCGCCGCATCTTTGCGGCAACGCGGCCTGCGGCGACTTTGACCGCGCTCCCGCCCACGGGCACGGAGCGGGAATTGAACGTGCCGATACCGAAGGGGATCATGTCCGTGTCCCCCTGCAGCACTTCGATCTGTTCCGGCGCAATGCCAAGCTCGTCCGCCGCGATCTGGGCGAAGGTCGTCACATGACCCTGGCCGTGGCTGTGCGAGCCGGAAAGAACGGTGGCCCGCCCGTCCGGGTGCACGCGCACGACGGCGCTTTCATAGCCGCCGCGATCGAAGCCCACGAACTGCAGAATGAAGCCATTCCCCATGCCGCAGGTTTCGGTGTAGTTGGAAAAGCCGATGCCGAGATAGCGGCCCTTTTCGCGCGCCTCTTCCTGCTCTTTGCGCAGGCCCTCATAGCCCGCGTTCTTCAGCGCAAGATCGAGCGTCATCGCATATTCGCCGGTGTCGAGCGTCGTGCCCGTCGGCTGCGCATAAGGCATCTGGTCGGGCTGAACGAAATTGCGTTTGCGCGTTTCGGCTGGGTCAAGCCCCAACTCCAGCGCCACGCGGTCCATCACCCGCTCGATCATGTAAGCCGCTTCCGGGCGGCCCGCGCCGCGGTACGCATCGACCGGCGTCGTGTTGGTATAAGCGCAGGTGATCGTCACGTCGGAATGGGGAATGGCGTAAACCCCGAGCGCGAAGAGGGCCACATTGATTGTCGGCACGCCTGTGCCCATGGAAGAAAGATAGGCACCGACATTGGCCTTGGAGTCGAGTTTGAGGCCCAGCACCTTGCCGTCCTTCTGCACGGCAACGCGCACCTCCATCTCATGGTCGCGCCCATGGGTGGTTGCCGCCACGTTTTCGCTGCGCCGTTCGGTCCATTTCACGGGCCGCTTCAGCAGGCAGGAAAGCCGCGCCAGCGTCAGCTCTTCGGGATAGAAGTGCATTTTGGGACCGAAACCGCCGCCGACATCCGGCGAGATGACACGCAGCTTGTGTTCGGGAAAGCCGAGCGCCCCGGCCAGCATCCGCCGCAGCATATGCGGGATCTGATGGGCGGTATAAAAAGTCAGCCGCTCCGTTGCCGGGTCGAAATCCGCATTCACCGCCCGCCCTTCGATGGGAAAGGGAACGAGGCGCTGATTGCGCAGGTTGAAAGCGATTTCCCGGTCGGCTTTTTCAAGCGCTTCGTCATACCCGCCATTGCCGGTCTTGAACGTGGTGGCGAGGTTGTCCGGCAGATCGCCATGCACTTTATGGGCGCCTTCTTGCAAGGCGTCGGAGGCGCTGAAGACAGTAGGGAGCGGGTCGTAGGCGACATCGACAAGGACGCCCGCATCGGCCGCCGCTTCCGGGCTTTCAGCCAGCACCACGGCAACACATTCGCCGACATGGCGCACAATCTCCCGGGCGAGCGCCGGGCGGCCTTTGACCTGTGAACCGGGTAACACCCAGTTGGGCGGCACATCGCGCGTGCCTTGCAGATCGTTGGCGCAGTAAACCCCTTTGACGCCGGAAACGGCAAGGGCGGCTTCTGTATTCACTTTCAAAATGCGCGCATGGGCATGGGGCGAGCGGACGAAATGCGCATAAAGCTGGCGGGGCAGCGTGATGTCGCCGACATAGCGCCCGCGTCCGGTCAAAAAGCGCGTGTCTTCCATCCGGCGCATGGCTTTGCCGGTATGTTTACCCGTCTCGGCGTGCTGTTGGGTATTCAGATCGGGAGCATTCATTCCGCAGCTCCTTTCACGGCGCTAGCGCCGCTGCCAAGGGTTTCGGCGGCGCTCAAAACCGCATCGACAATGTGCTGATAGCCCGTGCAGCGGCACAGATTGCCGCGCAGCGCCTGGCGAACGTCGTTTTCATCGGGATTAGGATTGGTTTTAAGCAGGTCCATGGCGGCGCAGAGCATGCCGGGCGTGCAATAGCCGCATTGCAGCGCGTGATGCTCGTGAAACGCCTGCTGCAGGGGGTGAAGCGTGCCGTCTTCTGCGGCAAGGCCGGCGGCAGTGGTGATCTCTGCGCCATCTGCTTGAGCTGCCAGCATCATGCAGGATTTCACCGCCTCGCCGTTTACCAGCACCGTGCAGGCACCGCAGCGCCCGCTTTCACAGCCGATATGCGGGCCCGTGACACCCAGTTTCTCTCGCAATACCTGGATGAGCAGGCCGCGCGGCTCGACCGTGGCGCGCTCTTTCGCGCCGTCCACCGTCAGCATGATATCGAGTTCGCTTTTCAAGATGGCATCCCCTGACTGTTACGTGTTGACCGTTAAGTGTTGCTGCCGCGGATTGCCCCGCGTGGGGCGGCGGCAATTCTAAATATGATAATCATAATATATAAACTGGGGATGGAAGCCCTCCCTGTCAACTCGCATTTGCGTAAGGAAGATTTGATGGTTGGAAACGGCCGGGAGAGCTGACGGGAGAGCAGGCAGGGTAAACTGGAGATTTACCTTTTCCGTCTCCCGGTTCGGGAAGCGGATGAACCAAAGCAAGGCGGAAGGAACGGATACAGATGGCAGTCGTTTAAAAGACAGTGGTGCGCATTGTACGTTTCAATCACTGACCTGCAGCTGAGTTTTCTATGGAACGCATTGCAAATTTTCTTTCCGATCCTTTTACGCTGATTGCCTGGGCGGCGCTCATGCTGCCCTGTCTGATCTGGGTGATTTACGATTTGCGCACGCGCAATGCCCATCTCATGCCGCTGATGAAAGTGGTTTGGGCACTGACGATTGTCTATTCCGGGCCGCTCGGCCTTGCGGTTTATTATCTAACGGGACGTAAGGAAATTGCCCGTGACACGCTGTGGCGCCGCTCTTTCCGCTCCGTCGCCCATTGTTATTCAGGCTGCGGCATGGGCGAGATAGCCGGTATTACGATTGCGGCGGGCGTGCTCGCACTGTCCAATTACTGGGTTGCGGGGATTACTTTCTGCCTGGCTTACATGGCTGGCTATGCGTTAACGGTCGGGCCCCTTATGCAGGAGGGCGTCTCTTTCAAGACCGCGCTTTGGGACGCTTTTCTTGCCGAAACGCCGAGCATTGCGGTGATGGAAATCGTGGCCATCGGCGCCGATCTCTATTTGGCCGGCTCGGCCACCATGGCGGAGCCGCTTTTCTGGTCCTCGCTCATTACGTCTTTGACGCTCGGGCTGCTCGCCGCTTATCCGGTCAATGTGCTGCTCATTCATTACGGGGTGAAAGAAGGCATGATGGACCCGCGCAATACGGAGCATGATCACGGCTAGAAACCGCCTTTTTCGGGTTTCCTTTTCGGGGCCTCAGAGGGCGCGCCAATTTGCGCCATTGGCTCTCCTGTGTGGCGGCTCTATATAAAGATATCAGATACATCTTTGGGCCAAAGCCATGCACCTCACCCGCCACACCGATTATGCGCTGCGTCTTCTCATGCTGCTTGCCGTGGAGCCGGAGGCGCTTCACACGATCGAGGAAGTGTCCCGCCGCTATGAGATTTCACGCAACCACATGATGAAGGTGGCGCAGACCCTGGCGCAGAACGGTTTCGTGGAAAGCTTGCGCGGGCGGGGCGGCGGCTTGCGGCTGGGGCAGGCGCCGGAGGAGATTTCTCTCGGCGCGGTGGTGCGGGCCTGCGAGGACAATTTTGCGCTGGTGGAATGTTTCGATCCGGCCAGGAACACCTGCCGTATCGCCCCCGCTTGCGGTCTTAAAGGCCCGCTCGAGGAGGCTTTGGGCGCCTTCCTGGCGGTGCTCGATGAGTACACGCTGGCCGACCTCGTCAAGAAACCGGGAAGTTTCGGGCGTATCCGGCGGCTTATCCCCGCCTGAAGTGGCATCTTCTCAGTTGCCGATTTCGCTGAGGA
The DNA here is from genome assembly GCF_965222285.1 of Tepidicaulis sp. Taxonomy (NCBI): domain Bacteria; kingdom Pseudomonadati; phylum Pseudomonadota; class Alphaproteobacteria; order Hyphomicrobiales; family Parvibaculaceae; genus Tepidicaulis; species Tepidicaulis sp. Next base: position 307,904 of record NZ_OZ244942.1, read on the forward strand.
ATTTTTCGACATTCGCCGACAGCGTTTCCGCCTCGCTGGCAAGCGCGCTGCATTCGCCTGACATCTCGCCCGCCGCTTCCGCAGAACGCTCCACACTTTCATTGATGCTGTGAAGATTGCCTGTCACCTGCGTTACAGAAAGCGCCGTCTGCTGCATGGTTGCGGCGATCTCATTCGTCGTGGAGGTCTGTTCTTCCAGTGCCGCATCGATGGTTTGAGAGGCCGCCGAGATTTCTTCGATGGAGCGCGTCGTCTCGCCCATGGCGGCCAGCATTTCCCGTGTCGCACCGTTCATTTCCCGCACGATGAGTGAAATCGCCTCGACCGAGGCTTCCGTCTGACCGGAAAGCTCCTTGACCTCATTGGCAACGACGCTGAAACCCTGCCCGTGAACACCGGCCCGCGCCGCCTCGATCCGGGCATTCATGGAAAGAAGTTTTACTTTGCCGGAAATGGCGGTGATTTCCTCAAGCGCCCCTTCCACCTTTGCCGTGGCACTGTTCAAGGTCTGCGCCCTGTTCGAGGCTTCGAGCACCTTGTCCGCACAGTGCAGGATCAGCGAGGTGCTGCGCTGCACCTGACCGGCAATCTCGTTGATGCTGGCGGACATTTCCTCGACGGCGCTTGCCACGGTCTGCACGCTTTGCGCGGTTTCCTCCGAGCCTGCAGCTGCCTCACGGGCATTTTCCTGCGACGTGCCGAGGCTGTTGCAGAGCATACGGGCGTTTTCCTCAAGCGCCTTGATATAATGCTCCGTCTTTTCGACGGCGCCTTTCACGCTTCCCTCGAAGGAGCGGGCAATCTCCCCCAGCCGGTCCTGATGCGCCATCCGGGTCAGGATCGTGCTTAGCTGATTGCCGACAAACCGCATGATCTCGAGCGTGGTGCTGTCCAGCGTTGCAGGATCGCGGCTGAAAAATTCCAGAACGATGCGCGGGCGGTTCTGGAAAAGAACGGGAAAAGCGAAACATCCTTTCACGCCGTTCTGGCGCGCCGGCGCGGCGCGCATGAAACTGTCAAGAACCGTGACGTCTTCGATGGTGACGGCTTCTTTCGTCGCCATCACCTTTCCGATCAGTCCCTTGCCGGGCTGAAACACCGTCCCCTCGGAAATCGACACGAACTCGGCGATGCGGGTTTTGTCGATGCTGCGGTCGAGCGACCAGAGCTGCGAGGAACGGGCTTCCGCCTCGCCGCCAAGAGTGGTGACATGATAGGCATGGCCGATGGGCCAGCCGGTATAAAGGCACACTTCTTTCAGCGTGAGGGAAATAGCCTCGTCGATGTCTTCGGCGCTTTGGGCGATATGAGAGACGGTATTAAGCAGCGCAAAAAGCGAGGTGATGTTTTCCCCGCTTTCCTTCGCCGGCGCGCGGCGTGCGGAGATGCCGGCAGCTTCTGCATTGCCTCGTGCCCACATGTCAAAACCTCGTCTGGTTGAAATGTTTCCAGGCCTGATGTGCCAGAACGATCATGAGCATGCCCGTTGCCGTCGGCGCGATAAGCGCAGTCCAGTCATAAGTGCCGCTGGCGGCGATGGCCGCCGCCGCGCCCGCCGGCGGGTTTTGCACGCGCAGCAGCGTCATCAACAAAATCGCGCTGGAACAGGCAAGAACGATGGCGGCAGGCTGGCCGGGCATGAAATACGCGGCGGCCAGCCCGCAGCAAAAGGAAACGAGTACGCCGCCAAGGAGCGCGCGCGGCTCTGCAAACCGGCTTTCGGGTTCCGCGATGACAAGCGTGATGGCGGCACCGAAAAACCCCAGAAGCCAAAGGTCGGGTGTCAGAAAGACGGAATGGACAAGCGCCACGGCGGAAAAAACCAGGAAGCCGAAGCCCGCCTTTTTTGCCGCTTCCATAAATACACCGCCGGTTGACATGCGCCCCTCACTCGCCCCTCAATGCCGAATTCCTGTTTCCGGTTTAAAGGGCGGGGTGATTAAAAACCGTTAGGTCTCTTCATCACATTCAAGTGAGAGACTCAGCACGCAGTTTCTAAGGCAATTTCCGTCTTAAGGCTGGATGAGACCGAGCACCACGGCTTTATAAACGGCATGGCTTTTATTGGCGGCTTTCAGCTTGCGCTGCGCCCGGAAGAGGCAGTTCTCGACGGTGCGGTGCGAGAGGCTGAGTTTGAAGGCGATGCGTTTGGAGGAAAGACCCGCTGCCGACCATAAAAGGCATTCTTCCTCGCGCGGCGTCAGGCCCACAAGCGGGGCATAGCGTTCTTCATCCGCCTCGATGGCATGATGGATGAGTTTGAAGCACTCGGTCACTTCCCGTGCATGGGTTCTCAGAAGAAGGTCGAATTCCCGGTCGCTCACATTCGGGGCGTGAAGGCCGATCATGGATTTTTTGTTGCGCCCTTCCACCGGCACGGCAAAACCATTGTGAAGACCGAGGTCGTGATTGACCGCCAGAAGCGCGCGGCCATATTCATGCTCCAGCGTCTTGGACTGCAAGTCGCGCCAGGAAACGGGCTCTCCCGTCGTCAGGCAGTGAGGCAGGATAGGGTCCGCTTCCCAGAGCGGTTTCTCGTGCTGCACATAGGTCAGGTAATCGTCCGGAAAGTCGCAGTAATTATGCATCTGCGGCAAAAACCGGCTTTCCTCATGGTTCGGCAGAACCAGCACACCGTAATAGCCGGTGCCGAAGCCGAAATAGGCTTCCATATGCTCGCGGAAGGTTTGCCAGAGCGCTTGGAACCCGCTTTGGGAATGCAGCTTTTCAAGCAGGGCAAAAGTACCGGTGTCTTGAAACATCAAGCCCTCGCGCCTCAGGCAGCAAACAGACATGCGCATTGCTCGCTCGTGCGTGAAAGTTTAGCGGGAAAAGGCAGGAAAAGCCACGTTGTTCCCGGTTCTTCAGGGATGAAGAACCGGGAACCTGGGCCTGCCTTTTGGGCGGAGTGCCGGTTAACGGGTGCTCCGGGCCGGGGCAGGCTCGGCGGCGCGCGGCGCGATCTGGAGCATGGGGGCAGGCTCCGTCTGCCGCGCGGGGGCTGCGCGGGTGGGCGCGCGTTCCGCAGGGGCGGTTTCCATCCGGGCGGGTGCCGCGCGAGCCGGTTTTTCCTCGCCGCGCTGCGCGGCGGAAGGGGCAACCTTTTTCAGGCTGGGCGCTACAGGCTGTGCCTGAATGGTCAAGCCGCCGGCATTGTTGCCGCCTTGGCCGCCCTGACCATTGTCGAAGCTCACGCCGCCCGGCTGACCGCCGATGCCGACACTGACCTGCGGGGTGCAGCGGCGCTTCCAGTCCTTGGTGGCGAAGGTCTGGTAGTGGGTTTCGTATGTATCGGCCTTCTCATCCTTCCACGTGATGGCGAGGCGGAATTGGTGGTTGATGGTTTTGTTGAGCACGTCCTGGCCGGAGAAGGGAACTTCATAGAAGAAATTCGTATCCGTGCCGCCCTCGGGCGCATTGAAGATGCGCGGGCCCGATTCGTAGATTTGCGTCAGGTTCTCGGTCAGCCAGCTTTCATCCGACTTGCCGTGCACGCGGAATTTGACGTGCCCCTTGCCCTGACCTTTGATCTGCACTCGGAACTTGAGGTTGGCCGGGCATTTGCCGACGTAAGAGGGGGCGTAAGGCGTGATCGCCGCATAGGTGATCTTCAACGGCTGGTAGCCGGCATTGACCTGATTGTTCCCGCCCGGAGTGACGGCAACGATGGCAGGCTCGAGAAGATTTGGATTACCCTTGTATTTGATCTTCATGGTGATGGGCTCGACATCGGTACCGTAGCCGAGCTTCGTTACCTCAAGCTGTCCGTTCAGCTTTCTGCAGCCCGTATAAATACTGAGGAAACGTTCGACTTCGATCACGCGGTCCTGCTTGAGGAAATCCAGCTTCGTGCCGCCATTGTCGATGAACTTCTGCATCTCGGCATTGAAGATTTTGAGCGCATCGAACTCATAGTCGGGTTTTCCCGCATTTTTCAGGCTGTTCAGCGGCACTTCCCAATTTTGCACAGCCGCCGGATCGTTGACCCATTCGTTCTGCGAATTGTTGTAATATTTCACCCCGATATCGAACTCCGCCTTATGAACCACGCCGGCATCGCCGAAAGTGGGGTTAAAGGCGCCAAAACCGATATCCGCGCCCAAGGGGGCGTTCGGGCGAATGCCCGTAATCTTCTCACATACCAGCATGCCGCTGGCACGGAAGGTGACTTTGTCGGTCAGAACCTGAACGTTTGCGGCATTGAGGTTGCTGCCGCCCGACATTTCTTTCAGCTCGACCGTGTAAACCGATTGGGCCGGCGTCAGGTCTGCCGATTGGACCCCGTCCTGCACGATCATGTTGCCCGCGGCGGCAGGCGAGACGCCGGCCGTGAAGGCGATGGAAGCAGCGAGTACTGCATGCGTGAACTTAGACATTCTCTGTCTCCCTAATGCGCCCGGAGGCGGGCGTTGATCCGTGTTCAGGGGCTAAGTCGCGCCGCCGGACCCAGGGGTTCAAAATTTTCTTCGCTTAGGGATACTCCCTCCGGCCCCGCGCGCCGATAGAGTAGTTTTGCTCCATTCACCTTTCGGCCCTTGTGAACGACAAACGAACCGAGCGCGTAGCAGGGGGTGAGCGGACTTGTGAGTGAGGTAACTGATCGCAAGGGACGAAAAGGGCTGAAATCCCGGAAAAACCGTGCCAAGGCGGTGCTGGTAGGCGCGTCCCTTCTCTTCTTTTCGGGTGCGGCCATGGCGGGCGGAGCAGAGCTTGCCCCGCCGCAAACAGGCGCGGTCTATGCGCCGGACGAGCCGCTGCGCTTTGCGCTCTCCGCCGAAATTATTTCCAATTTCCAAGGCCGCTTCGCGCTGGAGATCGACCGGGTGGATGTTTCCGACCTTCTCTCGATCTCCGGCAGCGGTCTTGTTTACGCGCCCGTCTCACCGCTTCTTTCCGGCACCCATAAATTACGGCTCTATGAGCTGCGCGCGGATGAGCCGCCGCTGCTTCTGGGGGAGTGGGATGTGGATGTCGGCGGATCGGGCGAGAGTGAGGGCTCTCCCCTCGATCTCACCCTTGTCGGGCAACTGGACCTGGAAGCGCGCCGCCGCCTTGCCAGCAACAATCTGGCCCGTTCCTCCGATCCGAATGCGCTCTCAGGCGCCGCGCAACTGGCGCTTGAAGCGCAGCAGGGCCGGGTTTCGGTCAGCTTTGCGGGCAATGCCTTTCTGGAATCGGAAAGAGCGCTCTCGCTGACAGGCAATGTGCTCGATGCGGGCGAGTATCTTGCCGATATCGTCGTCGGCGATGAGGACGAGGCGGGCGGTCTGAAGGCGGGCCTGCGCCTCGGTCATCATGGCCCCGCCACGGGCTCGCTCATCATGTCGAACTATTTCCGCCGCGGTGTTTCGGCCTGGGTCTCGGGGTTCGATGGCGGGCTTGAAGCCTCCGCTTTTTCCGTGGCAGATGAAGCGCTGGTCGGCGGGAGCGATCCCTTGGGCCAGCAATCGCGCTCGGGCTATTTACGCGGCTTTACGCTCGGCACCGGCGCGCTCGATTTCGGCCCCGGCACGGTGAAGCTTTCCGGCATCTATTATACGGGCGAGGAAGCGCAGGATTTTTCCGTCACCCCGCTTGGCGAAGGGGAAGAGGCTTTGAGTACGGCCGGTGAAGGGGACGGCTGGTCTGGCCGTCTTGAAACCCGCTGGCTGGACGGGCGCTTGATGCTGGCGGGCGAACATGCCCGCTCCAATCTCGATGAGGACGGCCAGGGCGCGCTGGCCGAAGAAAGCGCCTCGGCGACGCTACTAAGCGCTTCTTATGATGTGCTGCGCGATACCACCTGGGGCGATGATCCCGTCTCGCTCATCATCGGCGCGGACTGGTACGAGATCGACACGTTTTTCGGCAGCCTCGGCAATCCGGGTGTGGCGGCGGACAAAGAAGGGGCGAGCACCTTTGCTCAGCTTCAATCGGGCGGCATGTCGCTCAACTTTTCCGCCCGCGATGAAACCAACAATGTGGACGGGCTGGCGGGCCTGCCGACCGAGCGGCTGCGTTTTCTCTCTTTAAGCGGCACCTATTATCCGCAGATCGAGCAAGAGAACGCGGAGGAGCTTGCCTGGCTCGGCCAGCCTTATCTGACATTCGGCGCCTCGGGCGGGCGCATCGACCGCGACAAGACCCCGATCGGCTATCAAGGCCCCGACACGGATAACGACACCTGGACCGTTTATGGCGGGATCGGCTCTTACTACGGGCCTTGGAGCTGGGGGCTGACCCAGACCCGCAGCGTTTATGAAGACCGCACCGATGCGCTTTCCGACACGCGCAACGATCTGACCGATATTTCCGCTTCCTGGGCAGTGAGTGACCGGTTGAACCTGACAAGCGGGCTGCAATTCGGCATCTATGAAGAACGGCAGATTGCCCGCACCAGCCGCCAGGTGAACTGGCTGGCGAATATCGATGCGGAAATTATTCCGGGCACGCTTAACGGCGCGCTGAACTATAATTTGAACCTTCTGACCGGCGGCGGCGACACACCTGACAGAAACGTTCTGTCCGGCGAGCTGGAATGGATCCTGGAAGAGGCGAGCGAGACGCGGCCTCGTCTGTCCCTTGCTCTGCGCGGCGCGGTGGAGACGAATAATGGCTATGCAGCACCAACTGACAATGAATCGCGGTATGAAACCTATGCGGTCTTCCGCATCCAGGCCCCTGTCCGTTACCGCTAAGGTGGGCGGCTTTGTGCTGCGCGCGCTTTTGGGCGCGCTCTTCGTATTGGCGCTGCTCGGCACGCGCGCTGAAGCGGAAGTGACAAGCGTGAGCGCCGCGGCGCTTCCTGCCGCCGTGCCCGCAACGGGCGGCGGCGCGGTGAGCGTCAACTGGACGGTGCAGCGCCTTGGCCCTCGCACCGGCGGCCAGCCGAGCACGGTGCGTTCCGCCCAGGCGGAGATTTGGGCGAACGGTAATCGCATCGCGACACTGCCCGGCATTCTTCAGCAAGTCTCCAATCCGCCCGTCGGCACGCCGGAAACCTTGAGCTTCAGCGAAACATTGATGATCACCCCGGCAATCGCCCGGCAGATTGCGCGGGCAAGCGGGCCGGCCTTGATCGTGCGGGAATTTACCGATGTAGGCACGGCGCCGGGTACCGGCGTTTTCGGCTCGGCGGCAAGCGGCAATGCCGCGCTTAGCGTCAGCGGCAATGCGCAGGGCGCGCTTTCGCTCCGGCGCATAGAGCTTTCCTTCGAAGATGGCAGCCGCACGGGTATTTTCAACACGGGCGCAGGTCCGCGCGTCGTGGCTGAGATCGCCTATACCTCGTCCGGCATTCTGGAAGCGGAGTGGCGCGCGGCGCGGGTCGAAGGCAGCGGTAATTTCGAGCGCAGCCTTGGCATCGTGCGCCAGCAGCTTTCAAGCGCAGGGCGCGGCCAGGTGCGCCTTGTCAGCCCGAAACTTCCCGATGAAATGGCCGGTCTTTATGAAGTGCGCCTTGTGGTGCGCCGCCCGGTGCTGAATTTCGATCTGCCGCGCCTGCGCTATTACATCTCGCCGGAAGAAGGCGGACGGACGCTGGATGAGATTTCACTGATCGGGCCGGATGAAGGCACGCGCGTGACGCCCGCCACGATCTTCGCCTGGGAAACTGCGGCAGGAGCCGAAGCTTATCAGGTGGAAATCTTCCCCATCGCTGCGGATGGCGCAAGCGCGGGCACTCGGGCACCGGCTTCTGCAGAGCTCCTGCTCGGCGCCTTCGATCTCGACACGCCGCTTGTCGCCGGCAAGCTCGTGCCGGGCGCAGCCAGCCGCACGAAGCTTTCCGATATCAGCTTTGCCCGCCTTGAGCCCGGTGAAACCTACCGCTGGCGCGTGCGGGCCATCGACGGCGGGGGCCGCGTCATCGCCCGCTCGCCGCTGCGCTTTTTCAAGGCGCCTTGATCGGCGCTGCCGAGGCGTCTGCGCCGGGGAGGGCATATGTCCCAAAGCGAGGAAGATCGCCAGCGTTTTCTCATCGCCCGGATTGCCGCGGGCGATGAGAAGGCGTTTGCCGCCCTTTACGAGACGTTCGAGAAACGTCTTTTCGCTTTTATCCGCTCCAAATTGAACGATCCGCACGAAGCAGCCGACATACTCCACGAGATCTTCATGGATGTATGGCGCAAGGCCGGTAAATTCGAAGGACGATCGAAAGTGAGCACCTGGTTGATGAGCATCGCGTTTCACAAAACCGTGGACCGGCTTCGCAAGAAGAAGGGCACGCATGTGGCACTTGATGACGAAGCTTTCGAGATTGCCGATGAGGGGCCGGGCGCAGCGGATATTCTCCAAAGCGCGCAGGAAGCGGCCCATGTGAAAACCTGTCTCGACAAATTGCCGGATGTGCAGCGCCTCGTGCTGCATATGGCGTTTTTCGAGGAGCTTTCCTACGCCCGGATCGGCGAGGTGATGGACCGCCCGGAAGGCACCATCAAGACCCGCGTCTATCATGCCAAGCAGGCCATGAAGAAATGCCTTGGCTTGCTATTGGGAGAAGCGGCATGACACGGGACCTGACACGCGAAGAAGAAGAATGGCTCACTGCCGCCGTAATCGGCACGGCGAGCGAGGAAGAGAAGGCGGCGGCAGCGGCGCTACTGGCGGATGAAGAAACGCGTGAAGCCGCTAGGGCCGAAGAAGCGTTTCTCACAGCCCTCAAAAGCGGGGTGAGAGAGGGCGCGGAAGATTTCGCGAGCCCCGGCGCCATGGGCCTGCAGCGGCTTCTGCGCGATATCCGCGCTGAGCAGAATACCGGCGGCGGTTTTTCCCTTGCCGCTTTGCCCAAAGCCGGGCGCGCCTTTGCGGTGGCCGCTTCTTTGGCGCTTGCCGTTATCACCGGCTTTACCGCCGCGCGGATAACGGGAGAGGAAGGAAGTTACCGGACGGCGGGCCTCAGCGAAGCGGGCACGCTGCAAGTCATCTTTGAGCCGGGTGCCACGGAAGGCGAGATCCGCGCGCTGCTTCTCTCTCACAGTCTTGAAATCGTGGAAGGCCCCTCGGCGCTCGGTGTTTACCGGCTGGTAAAACGCGGCGCGGACGCCCATGCGCTTGAAGATCTGCGCGCCGTTCTTGCCGCAGAGAGTGCGCTCGTGCAGTCGGTGGAAATCGAATGAGACGGTCTTTTTCCATAGCGGCTTTGGCGCTGATCACGCTGCTTTCAGGGGCAGGGTTCCTTGGCGCGCAGGAACCGCTTCGCCCAGGCACGCCCGCGCCGGGACGTGAGGGAGCAGCATCTTCTTTGCCCGGCACGCCTGCACCGCAGCGGGGCGGGCTCAGCCCCGCCGCCCCGCCGCCCGTCTCTCAATCACCGGGATCCCAGCCCTCTTCTCCTTCGATGCCTGCCCCTCAGCCCGGCCGGCCTTCCGTGAGCGGCTGCGCGGCGCCGGGACAAATCCTTACCCTCACAGGCGCACCCTTACAGGGCGCATCGACGCGGGACCGGGCGCTTATGATGTGGGATGGCAGCGCGCTTTTGCCGCTCGATGAGCTCAGCCGTCAGGACGGGCAGGCCCTGGTGCGCATTCCTGCCGATGCGGCGCTTACGCCCGGTGCGAATTATGAAATTCTGCTGCTCAAAGCCCGCAGCGGTCTTTTGAGCGCGCCTTCCCAAGCATCTGCGCATGTTCAGGGCGCGCAATCTGTCGCCCGGATAACCGCTTGCGCGCGGGCGGCATCCATAAGCGGGCAAGAAGGTGCAGCCCGCGATCTCATTTTGATGGCGGGAGAAGAGGAAAGCGCGCGCATAGAAGCCCGGCTTATCGCCGAGGGCTTTGAGGTGCGCGAGCGTATCCTGCTGCCGTCTCTTGGCCGCGTGCTGTTCGTCATCCTGCCGAAGGAAGGCGCCTCGCTCGCAGAAGCGCGGGAAGAATTGCGCCGCACCTTCCCGGAAGCTCAAACCGACTTCAATCATCTCTATGGTCTTTCCGCGGGCCCCAAACTTTTTGCCCCCGGCCTGATCGGCTGGGAAAGCCCGGCCTGTCCGAAATCCGCGGGTGCTCAAGGGGATGCTGCTTTCGGCATAATCGATGACGGCGTGAACGGTGCTCATCCGGCGTTGAGCGGGGCGGCGGGCCTCACCCTTGGCGACTTTTCCGGCGAAGGCGACGGACGGGGCAGCGATCATGGCACCGGCATCGCCGCGCTTCTCATCGGTGAAGGAAAATCGGAGACGGGATTTCAGGGGCTTCTGCCGGGCGCGCGGCTTTATGCGGCGGATATTTTCAGCGGCCCGCCGGAGGCGGCAGAGGCAAGCGCGGCAAGGTTTCTGACCGCGCTCGACTGGCTGATGGCGCGCCAGGTGCGTTATGTGAATCTTTCCCTTGCCGGGCCGCCCAACAGGCTGCTTGAAGAAGGGCTTTCTTATAGCGCGCGCCAAGGCGTGCTTTTTGTTGCAGCGGCGGGCAATGAAGGGCCGGGAGCGCCAGTTGCTTATCCGGCCGCCTATGACAGCGTCATCGCGGTGACGGCCATCGATGCGGCGCGGCGGATTTATGTGAAAGCCAATCAGGGCGCTTATGTCGATTTTGCCGCGCCCGGCGTCGATATCTGGCTGGCAAAAGCGCAAGGGGGAGGCAGCTATCGCTCGGGCACGTCTTATGCCGCGCCTTTCGTGCTCGCCCTTAGCGCGGCGCTTATGACCGCTGCCCCGGCGGAGGCTAGAGCCGATCCGCTTACCCATGTCCGCGCTCAGCTAAAAGCCCATGCGGAAGATCTGGGCGCGCCGGGATATGACCCGGTCTTCGGCTTTGGGTTGGTGCGGGCGTCAGAGGCCTGTTTTTAAAAGTTCAGCCGAAAACGGCAACTGACTGCCAGCCTGCGGCGGCAATCTTTCCTTCACTGTTCCAGAAACGGCTTTCCTGCGTGACATAGCCATTGGCCGCATGGAGCACGCGGGCATGGGTTAGCCACCATTGATCGTCGGTTTCAAAGGAAGGATCGAGAATATTGAGCTGCCAGGTCAGCGTGGAAAGCGGAGCGGGCTTGCTCAGCATGGAAATGGCCGAAGGCGGCAAGGCATCCGCCATGGCGATGAAGGCGCTTTCCTTCACGTCAGACACATCGTCCTTGTGGCGGACCCAAACGAGGTTGTCGCCTTTCTCCGCGCCCTGCACCGGAAAAGCGCCATGCGACCAATGCATATCGAAATGCCGCGCGAAGGAAGGTGACATGCCTTCGAAAAAGGGAAGCGGGTCGCTTTCTTCCGGCGGGCGCGGGGCGGGCATCGGCATTTCATTGCCGCTGAGCGCGGAAGGAAAGTCCTTGGCAAAGCAGAAATTGGCGGCGGTGGCGATCGCGCCGTTCTGGCGCAGTTCCGCGCTTGCCTGCGTCACGTTGCGCCCTTCGCGCAATACGCGCGGGGTAATCTCGAACGGCGCGTCCGGGGAGACGGGCGCGATATAGGAAACCGTCATGGAGCGTAGCGGGCGCTCCTCACCCGTCAGCTTGCGTGCCGTGTGCAGGCAAAGCGCCGCGCCCATGCCGCCGAAAAGCGTGCGCCCCTGCAGCCAGTCGGGCGTGATCGTGCCTTCAAAGGCCTCTTGAGCGGGGTTAAGGCTGCTGAGAACGCTGGCAAAAGGCTGCATGAAAGGTGCTTTCCGGTGGAATGAGGATGGCGCGTTTATAAGCGCCGGACATTTTCCCGGCAAGCAGGCGCGCCGTCACCTTTGAGACGAAAGCCCCATGAAAAAAGCGGCCCCCCGATCGAGAGGCCGCTTTCCCCGGCGTTAAGAAACTGAATTTGAAAAACAGTTTGCAGAAATTTATGCCGCTTTGACGCCCTGCAGGAAATCCTCAACGGCTTTGCTGAGAAGGCGCGACTGTTCGGACAGGCTGCGGGCGGAGCTGTTGACCTGATTGGCCGCAGATCCCGTTTCCCCGGCTGCCTGGGTCACGCCGACAATATTGACGGAAACTTCCTGCGTGCCTTTGGCGGCTTCCTGCACGTTACGGGAAATTTCCCGTGTCGCCGCTTCCTGTTCTTCCACGGCAGCGGCGATCGTCGAGGAGATCGAATTGATCTCGCCGATGGTCGTGCCGATCTTCTGGATCGCGCTTACCGCTTCACCCGTTGCACCCTGCACATTGCCGATCTGCTGGGCGATTTCCTCGGTGGCTTTGGCCGTTTGCGTTGCCAGGGTTTTGACCTCTGAGGCAACCACGGCAAAGCCTTTTCCGGCTTCCCCGGCACGGGCTGCCTCGATCGTTGCGTTGAGAGCAAGAAGGTTGGTCTGTGCGGCAATGTCCTGGATGAGGCTGATGACATCGCCGATCTTCTGGGCCGCGGTCATGAGGCCGCTCACCTGGGTGTTGGTGCGGTCCGCTTCCTCGCTTGCAGACATGGCGACCTTCGCGGATTGGCTGACCTGGCGGCTGATCTCCTCGATGGATGTCGAGAGTTCTTCGGAAGCCGAAGCAACCGTTTGCACGTTCGCGGACGCCTGCTCGCTGGCTGCTGCCACGGTGGTGGCCTGCTGGTTGGTTTCTTCTGCAGTCGCCGACATGGCGGTGGCGGTAGACTGCATTTGTGCCGTTGCCGCGCCGACCTGCGTCAGAACGCCGGTGACGGTTTCATCGAAATCCTTCGTGAGTTTTTCGATGAGAGCGGCGCGTTTTTCCCGGCCCTCCCGCTCTTTCTTCTGCTCGGCGGCGAGCTGATCCGCCTTTATCATATTGGCTTTGAAGACGTGAACGGCCTGGGCCATGGCGCCGATTTCGTCCTTTCGGCTGCGCGAAGGAATGTCGGCGGATTTATCGCCTTCGGCAAGCTGGTTCATCGCTTCGGTCATATGAGAGATGGGCGCGGAAATGCTGCGGCCGATGAAGAAGGCGGCCAGGGCTCCGAAAATGAGCGCGGCAAGCGAGGCGCTTGCACCGATCAGAAGCGCATTGCTTGCCGTTGCGCTTGCTTCGGCGCCAAGGGCACGCTGCTCTACCTCATTTTCATCTTTCAGCTTTTCCAGCTCTGCGGTGATTTTGGGGCCAATGACGTCCAGGGCACCCGTCACAACAGTATTGCGCTGAGAAAAAAGCGCGGCTGCGCTGCTGAAATGTTTTTCATAGTTGCGGGCGAGTTCGCTGATTTCCCGGATCTCCGCCCGCGCGGAGGTGTCGTTCATCATTTTCTCAAGAGTGTTCAAATGGGCTTCGAGCTTGGCAAGGCTTTGGCGTGATCGCTCTTCGAAGCTCTTGTTGTCTTGAGCAAAGAAAAGATTGGCATTGAGATTGGCGGTTAGAAAACTGCGCAGCGCCATGCCCGCTTCATGGACGGCGCCGGGAAGGCCCGCATTGCGCGCCTGCCCCATCTCGGCGATCAATTTTTGCTCTATCGCTTCGCTATCTGCGGCCATTTGCGCTACATCTTTTTCCCGTTCCTCTTGCAGGGATACGACCTTGCGAAGGTTTGTCTGGTATTGGCCGGTCAGCGCTGCATTGTCTTCCATGCGGGCCAGCACGCTGGCGTCTTCATACAAAGGAAGAGAATCATTTAGCGCCTTTACCGTCGCTTCAATGCGCGCGTTGGCATCGTCTGCGCTGGCATTGTTTCCGCTTAGCAGATAGTCCTTCATATGAAGACGGGCTGAAAGCAGCTGACTCTGCGCGGTGGAGGCGGCATTTGTCTGCTGGGCGAATAACCGGTAGTCGGAAAGGCTCCCGCGCAGCGCATTCAGCCCGATCAAGGAAACGGCACTTGCGATGATCAGAAGGGCAAGGATCGAACCGGAGTTTATGGCGATTTTGAAAGGTATTTTCAGGTTGTCGAGATAGGTCATTGGATCATTCCCAATAGGCATGGACCCTCCTCCAGAGCCGGTCCAGGCAGATTGACGGTGCCGGTCCATACGCAATATGGCCGGCTGAGAGTGTGGCGCTTGGGAACGATGGAAGTTGGCTCTGTTGGGGAGCGCTTACCTTCTTGATGCGGCAAAATCATCCCGCCGCTGGGGTCGTTCTGAGGCGGTGCTCCGTCTGCGGAGCACAACCTCAACTACTAGGACTAAATTCTAAACACTTCCTTAGAAATGGCACAGCACGTGTCTATTCCCCTGCTGCGTGTGCGGGTACCGGCTGACTTTCTCTTTCGCGCGCCAGGATGCTGATAACGGAGGTGAGTACCGAGGCGAGATAAGGCAGCGACTGGACGGCCAGCACCGCGATCCAGAGACGCGAGAGCGAGTCCTGGAACATCGGGTGGAAAAGGAAAGCGATGCCGAGGCCCCAAAGCACGGCGAGCATGATCGCTTCATCGCGCACCTGAATGAAGATGGCGGAGAAGGCGGCGCGGTCTTCGCATTTGGGCGTGCGCACGAAAGGCCGCCCGCTCGTGAAAATACCGATCGCTACGGCCTTGGCGACCGTGTGCGTGAGCGCCAGGGCGGCAAGCGCCGCGCCGAGGCTTTGTCCAAGCCCGCAGCGCACCCGCTGCAGATAAAGCCAGAGCGAACGGATGACCTTGAACAGGAAACTGCCGATGGTCGGCACCATGAAGGCGGCGACGGGCAGCGGCATGGCTTCCGGCGACCAGAGTGCCCAGGCGGAAACCGCAATGCTCGCCGCGGTGAAGGCAAGCGCCAGCGCGTCGGCGAACCAGGGCAGCCAGCCGGCAAAGAAGTAATATTTCTGCGCGGCATTAAGCCCCGAGCCGCTGCCCGGCAGGAAGGCGCGCAAATGGTGCTTCATGATCTGCACGGCGCCATAAGCCCAGCGGAAGCGCTGGGTCATATAAGCGCCGAGCGTGTCCGGCGTCAGGCCTTTGCCGAAAGAGCGGTTGACGTAAACCGAGCCATAGCCGGCACGGTATAGTTTGAGGCCGAGTTCGGCATCCTCGCAAATGCACCATTCCGCCCAGCCGCCCACTTCATCGAGCGCGGTTTTGCGCACCATGGTCATGGTGCCGTGCTGGATGACGGCGTTATAGCGGTCGCGCAGCACCATGCCGATATGGAAAAAGCCGGCATATTCCCAATAGGTCATGGTCTTGAAAAGCGACTGGCCCGCATCGCGGTAATCCTGCGGGGCCTGCACGAAGCCGACATCGGGATCGGCAAAATGCGGGCAAAGCGTTTTCAGCCAGTCGGGCGAGACCTGATAGTCGCTGTCGATAACGGCAATGACGTCCGCGTCTTCCGCCGTCTGGCTGCGCGCGAAAT
This sequence comes from Tepidicaulis sp., assembly GCF_965222285.1. Taxonomy (NCBI): domain Bacteria; kingdom Pseudomonadati; phylum Pseudomonadota; class Alphaproteobacteria; order Hyphomicrobiales; family Parvibaculaceae; genus Tepidicaulis; species Tepidicaulis sp. Next base: position 323,032 of record NZ_OZ244942.1, read on the forward strand.
TAAGAGCGCCAGCCTTGTAACCCGGCCAGGGGTCGAGATGGAAAAAGCGGAACCGCTCGCCAAGGCGCGCACATTCGGCCTCCACCGGCTTCCAAACCTCCGGGTCTTTCGTGTTGTTGTCGATCACCAGAACTTCGAAATCGGGATAATCGAGCCGGGCGAGGGCGGCCAGCGTCTCGCGCACCATATGCGGCGGCTCGTTATGGATCGGCACATGGATGGAGACTTTCGGCAAATGGTCGGCGGCGCTGCCGAGATGGGCGATCAGTTCCTCATGCCGTTTGCCGGTGCGGCCCCAGAGCGCTTCGACAAGCTCGACGGCCTCGGTGATCAGCACGACAAGCAGGAGCCCTTGCGCGGCAAAAAGCACCGACCAGGCAATCGTCTGGCCGGGGGTGAGATAAATGCCGCTGAAACTGAGCGCCGACCAGGCAATGGCCGCGCCGCCAAGCTGCACGAGGGCGGCAAAGAAAATCTGCCCGGCCGGGTGCATATGCCGCCGCCCGAGCAGCAAAAGTACGGCGGGGATGAGCGAGAGCCCGGCGGCAATGGCCGCCCAGAAACGCCAATCCGTATATTCGACGACGCCGCCCGACATGGGGAATTTCGGCGCGCGCATCACATCGTAAATGCCCCAATAGCCGCCTGCCGCGCCTTCTTCATTCGCCTTCCAAGGCTGGTCGAAGGCTTCCATCACATAATAAGTGATCTCCGCATCCTTCGCCCGGTTGAGGAAGGTGCGCATGAACTTGGCTTGATTGACGAGGGAAGGAACGGCTTCTTCTTCCAGCGTCTCCTCGCTGATGCCGGCAAAACTCCGGCGCGGAATGATGCGCCCGCGGCTCGGCCAGCCGACTTCCGTCACCACGATGGGTTTGCCGGGATAGGCTTTTCTCAGATCGCCGATCCGGTCGAACACATAATCGACGGCTTTATCCACGCTCACCCCTTCCCAGTAGGGAAGGATATGGACGGCCAGATAATCAACTTCCTTGACGAGCTCGGGATGATCGAGCCAGACATGCCAGGGCTCGGCGGTACTGACCGGCTTCCACACGGTCTTTTTGACGCGGCGGATATAGCTAATGAGCTCGTCCACCGTTACGTCGCGGCGGAGCAAGGCTTCGTTGCCCACCACCACGCGCACCACATTGCGCCGGAAAGCGGTGGGGGTCAGGCGGGCGATTTCCTGTTCGTTGCGCGCTTCGTTGCGCCCGATCCAGGCGCCGAGGGCAACGGAAAGATCGAACTCGGCGGCGATTTCGGGAATTTTGTCGAAGCCATAGCCCGTTTCATAAGTACGGATCGCCTGCGCCTTGGGGCCGAGCACTTGCAAGTCGCGCCGGATTTCCTCCGCGCTTGGATAGAGCAGATCTTCCGGGTTCTGCCCGGCCTGAAAAGGGCTGAAGGCGAAGCCGACAATTTCGCCTGTCCAGCCTTGCGTGCTGCGCGGCTGATGGATGGCGCTCCAGACCGCGATATTGGCCGCGATCATGAGCGGCAGAACGATAAGCAGGAAAATGCCGATGCGAAGGGCGCTGGGCAGGCGGCGGGCGATGGTCTTGGGGCTCATGTCACAAGCTTCATTGCGGCAGGCCCAAATCGGGCCGCGACGGGCGCGCACTCAACGCGCAGATTATGGCGAATTTAGGTTATCCCGATCCGCGCGGAAAGAGACCATGTGAAAAACGGAAGGAAGCAGTGTTTGTTCCCGGAAATGAGGCGTTTTGGGCGGCTTGCCTAAGAGCACTCAGGCCACGGCCGCGCCGCTGCCGGAATTGTCTTCCGCCTCGCCGCGGGCCGGGCTTGGCAGTGTGATGAGGAAACGGGTGCCGATACCGCGCGCGCTTTCCACTTCAATCGTTCCGCCAAGGCCGCCGGTGACGATATTATAAACGATATGAAGACCAAGGCCCGAGGAGCCGCGGCCCCGCTTCGTCGTGAAGAACGGATCGAAAATGCGCTGGCGGTCCGAAGGCTCGATCCCCGCGCCATTGTCCATATAGGCAAGGCAGATACCGTTCTGGGTTTGCTCGGCGCCGATCTTGATCTCGCCGCCTGTGCGCCCCTCGAAGCCGTGCGTGAGTGAATTGGTGACGAGATTGGTGAGGATCTGCGACAAGGCGCCCGGGTCCGTCACGAGGCCTGTTTCTTCCTCGCAATCGACGCGGGCCGTGGCGCGCGCCAGTTTGATGTGCGGGGAAAGAGAGAGCAGCACTTCTTCGAGATAAGGTTTGAGGCGGATATAGCGGCGGCGGTTTTCGCTTTGATCGGCCGCCACGCTTTTGAACGAGCGCATAAGATCGCCGGCGCGGGTGATGTTGCGCAAAGCAAGGTCCGCGGATTCCCGGCTGGCGCTCAGCGCTTTGAGCATGCCGCTATGGGTGAGCGTGCCCTCAGCCACCTGGGTCTCAAGGTCCTTCAGCACCTCTTCCAGGTTGGAGGCGGAGGTGCGGGCAATGCCGAGCGGCGTGTTGACCTCATGAGAAAGCCCGGCAACAAGGCCGCCCAGCGAGGCGAGCCGTTCTTTTTCCACGAGTTCGCGCTGTGCCTGGCGCAGATCGTTCAGCGCGCTTTTCAGCCGGTTGGAACGCTCCCCAAGCGCGCCGAGCAGCGAGGAAAGCCCGCGTGCCAGCGTGCCGAATTCATCGCGCCTTCCTTGCAAGGGAATGGTGGCATTCTCTTCGTGCTTTTCGATCCGTTCCATGGCGGCGCCGATTTGCGTCAGGGGACGCACAATGACGCGGGAGAGATAGGCCCAGGCCGCAATGGCAAAAATAAGCGCAAAGATAGCACCGCTGAGAACCAGCATCTCCGTGGAAGAAAGCGCGCCCAAAGCCTTATCGAGCGCGTGCAGCACCGTTTGCCGTTCGATCTCCCTGAGCCGGCCAACCGCCCGTTCCGTCGCAGCGATGAATTGCGTGCCCCGGCCCAGCGCCTCGAAGGCTTTGGCGGTGTCGGCGGTCCAGGGATTGCGCATCAGCGCGATCTGCACTTCGGCGGTATCCTTGCGCCAGGTTTTGACGACCGCATCCAGTTTGGCGAGTTCCTCGGCCATGGAGCCGGGCAAGGCGCGCGCGGCTAATCTCTCCCGCGTTTCGTTGAAACGGGAGACGGCGGTCCAGAAGCGCAGAACGTTTTCCCGCTCACCTGTGAGCAGCAGGCTGCGGATGGCGGAGATTTGGCCGAGCGAGGCCTGCGCCATCTCGTCAATGTCTTGGGAGATTTCCACGATCTGGGCGACATCGGCCATGCTCTCGCGCAGATGCGCGAAGGTGTAGAGCGTGGCGGCAAGGCTGGCGCAGATCACGCCTGCCAGCACCGTGAAAGCCAGCAGCAATCTGCGCGGTACGGTCCATCGCCAGTTGGCCAAGAAAGAACCCATTTCCGTCCCTTGTTGTTGCCATTAGCTTAGCCGGGCAGCCTTTGCGCAAGGTAAACGGACGGGCTTGACCTGCAGTCCGGGGTTCAGGGGCGGAGATTTCGTTTCATTCGGTTAAAAAGTTAGGCAGCGCTCGTTTTTCAACCCAGAAACCAATCGAGAATCCGGCTGTTTGCCTCGCGCGGATAGGTATGGGAGAGATCCTCGATCTCATCGAGAAGGACGCTCGCCCCGGCGCGGGCAAGGGCGGTTTCCGCCTCCTGCGCCATGGGCACGGGGAACATCCAGTCGAGACTGCCATGGGTGAGGCGGATGGGCAGGCCGGCAAGCCGCTCGGGGCTTGCCGCCTCCGCCAGAAGCGGATGAAAGGCGGCGGAGACGGGCGCCAGATGCGTAAAGGGCGAGCCTTCCAGAAGCCCGCTCACATAGCAGAAGGTGCCGCCGTCGCTCATGCCAGTCAGCAGCATCTTTTCCTCATCAATGGGCCAGCGGGCTTTCACGAAATCCAGAAAACGCATGATATTGGGCGTGTCGATGTCATCGCCCGTCAGCGCCCAGGTATCGGTGCGGGCGGTGGGGGCAAGCACCATGAGCCCGCGCGCGCGGGCATGAAAGAGCCAGCTCCAGACAAAATCGCGCCCATGGCCGCTGCCGCCATGCAGCGCCACGACGAGCGGGTATTTTTTCTCAGGCGAAAAATCTTCGGGCACATAAAGCGAAAACCCGCCGCGCTGGTGCTTTTCGTTTTCCCCGTGCAAAAGCCCGACATTGTCCCGCAGCGCGGGAGGGCCGGAAAGGGCGGCGGAGCGTTTTTCATCGCCCCGGTGTTCCTCATCGAGGAAGAAGCGGCTGACCGGCGGCAGGATCGCGGCCACCGGATAAAGCGCCTCGAAGGCGCGGCTCATATAGCGCAGGGCCCGGTAGGTGGAAAAAACCGCATCGGGAGCGCCTTTACGCGCGTTTTCCGCGGCGCCATGCAGCCCGTCGAACGCCTTGAGAGTCGTTTCGGCGGCAAGCGCCACTTGCTCGGCAAAGCGGGTGAGGTGTTCCGGCCAGTTTTGCGCCTGGAATGCGGCAAGCCCTTCGCGCACCGGCGCATCCACCGGGCCGACCGCGTCGATCAGTTCTGCCAGTTTCGGCGGATGGAGGCGGCGGGTGATAAAGGAAAGCGCGTCCATGGCATTGAGAAGCGGGGGCACGAGCGCGGTGATCGCCTCCAGCATCTCCTCTTCGCTGCCTGTGTTGTCGCTCATAGTGACCTCCCCGCGCACAGCCCGCGCCTTTTTCTGGCTACTCGCCCTTGAAGGAAGCAAAGAGCGATCTGAGGCAGGATAACCCATCCGTGCGCAGGTCGAAGCGCTCCGGGTCTTCCAGCCATTCGCGCACCATCCCTTGCATCATGGTGGAGGCGGCGTAAGCGGCAAGGCGCGGCGTCCAATTGCCCGCCAGCGGCGTTTGAGTGTGCGCCACTTCAAAGGCGCGGGTAAAGGTCTGCCGCATCGTGCGGTTATAGGCGACGCGGCGCTCAAGCGCATCGCCGAGCGCTTCCATGCGCAAGAGAACGATGGTCTGCACCCGCTGGCGCTGCGGATCGTCGATGATGAGATTGAGGGAATCGAAACAGGCCTTTTCGATGGCCTCGAGGGCCAGGGCCGCATCCTCGCCGTCGCCCTCGGCAATCCGGGCGATCGTGTCTTGCTGGGGAAAGCGGGTGCGCTCGATCAGCGCGTCGATAATGTCCGCCTTGTTGGCGAAGTGCCAATAGACCGCGCCCCGCGTGACGCCCGCTTCCCGGGCAATCTCTTCCAGCGAGGTGGAGGCCGCGCCCTTTTCCAGGAAAACGGTTTCCGCCGCATCCAGGATTTCGGTTCGGGTCTTTTCGGCCTCTGCTTTGGTTTTTCGGACCATCTCGCGCTTTTTAGGACAAAATATTCTATGGACTTGACAGGTGGGAGTTAAAAACATACATACATGTATGTTTGTATAAGTCAACGGGACTCCTGAGGCGTCTCACGGTTACGTTGCGTCACGAACGGATCGTGTTCTCCCCCAAACCCCAACGCGTCAGGAGTCCCACACCTTATGGCTCCCCATCAGAATATGTGCATACGGACGAAATTCGCGGCGCTGCTTCTGGCCCTCCCCTTGCTCGCCGCCTGCGAGGAGAGTGCCGATCAGGCAAAAGGCCCGCCCATGCCGCATGTGGATGTAGAGGCGGTCAAGGCGCTCTCGCGCCCGCTTGTCATGGAATATCCCGGCCGCGTCGCAGGCTATAAATCCGTTGAGGTGCGCGCGCGTGTCGAGGGCATTTTGCTGTCGCGCGAATATCAGGAAGGCAGCGTGGTCAAGGAAGGCGATGTGCTCTTCCTCATCGATCCCGCCCCTTACGAATCGGAGCTGGAAAGCGCCAAGGCCCGGCTCGGCCAGGAAAAAGCCAATCTGAAACGCGCCGAGCGGAGCTGGGAGCGCATCCGCTCGCTCCATAAGCAAGGCACGGTGAGCGCGCAGCGCCGGGACGAGGCGCTGGCGGATCTGGAAACCGCGCGCAGCCTGGTGCAGGACGCGGCCGCGAAACTGGAAACCGCGGAACTCAACTTAAGTTACACGACCGTGCGCGCGCCGATCACCGGCGCAACGGGCCGGGAGGAAGTCTCCGAAGGCAGCCTGATCGGCACCGGGCCTGACCGCTCGCTTTTGACGACGATGACGCAGCTCGACCCGGTCTATGTAAACTTTTCTTATGCGGCGACGGAAGCGGCCTCCTTGCGCCAGCAAATCGTTTCGGGCCGTATCGAAGAACCGGAAAACGAGCGCTACTCGGTGCGCGTGCGTTTCGGCAGCGGCGAATATTATGCCGGGGAAGGCTATGTGGACTTCACCGATAATACGGTCGACACCTCCACGGGCACGATCCGCGCCCGCGCCATTCTCGGCAATCCGGACGGAGTGCTGGTGCCGGGCCAGTTCGTCACGCTGCTTGTCTCGGGTCTGACCATCAAGGACGCCATCGCCATTCCCAAGCGCGCGCTGATGCAGGCCGCCGACGGCGCTTATGTTTATGTCATCGGCGAGGACGATAAAGCCATCCGCCGCTCCGTGACGCTGGGTGAGGAACTGGATGATCTTTGGGTGATCAAGGCGGGCCTTAAAGCGGGCGAGCGCATCGTTACAGAGGGTGTGGTGAAAGTGCATCCGGGCACGCAGGTCGTCATCGACAATGGGCCGGGCGCGGACGCGCCCGAGGATAATTTGGCAAAAGAAGGCGCAGGCGCAGAAAAGAAAGTGGCTGAAGAGGAAAACGGAACGGCCGTGCAATGATCGCCAGATTTTTTATCGACCGTCCCGTTTTTGCTTCTGTCCTGTCCATCATCATCGTGCTGGTCGGGCTTCTGGCGATGCGCGTGCTTCCCATCGAGCAATATCCGAATATCGTGCCGCCGCAGATTGTGGTTTCTGCAAGCTATCCGGGCGCAAGCGCCGGCGTCATTGCCGAAACCGTGGCCGCGCCCCTCGAACAGCAGATTAACGGCGTCGAGGGCATGCTTTATATGTCCTCGACAAGTTCGAGCGCGGGCAATCTTTCCATCACCATCACGTTCGAAGTCGGAACCGATCCCGATCAGGCGACCATCGATGTGAATAACCGCGTGCAGCGCGCGCTCACGACGCTGCCCGAAGAAGTGCGCCGCCAGGCGGTGCGCGTCGATAAACGCTCGAGCTCCATTCTGGAAGTGATCACCATGTCCTCCTCGAATGAGGGGCATGACCCGATCTTTATTTCCAACTATGCGCTGCTGAATGTGGTGGACGATTTGAAGCGCGTGCCGGGGGTGGGGGATGTGCGCCTTTTCGGCGCCAAGGATTACTCGATGCGTATCTGGTTGCGCCCGGACATTCTGGCGCGCTTCGAGTTGACGCCGACAGACGTTGCCGCCGCTATCCGCGAACAGAATGCGCAATTTGCCGCCGGGCGCTTCGGCGCCGAACCCGTATCGAGCGAGATCGAGTTCACCTATTCTGTCATCACGCCCTCGCGCCTCAATACGCCCGAAGCTTTCGGCAATATCATTCTGCGGTCCGATGAGACGGGCGCTGCGCTGCGCCTTAAAGACGTCGCCCGCATCGAGCTTGGCGCGCAGGATTATTCTTTTCAGGCGACCTATAACGGCAAGCCTTCCGTCGCCATCGGCATTTTCATGCAGCCGGGCGCCAATGCGCTCGATGTGGCAGGTGCCGTCAATGCGCGCATGGAGATGCTGTCGGCCAATTTCCCCGAAGGGCTTTCTTTTGCCGTACCCTTCGATACGACGAAATTCGTGGAAGTTTCCATCCAGGAAGTGATCATGACGCTGATCGAGGCCATCGTCCTCGTCATTGCGGTGGTCTTTCTATTCCTGCAGAGCGTGCGCGCGACGATCATTCCGCTTCTGGCCATTCCCGTTTCCATCATCGGCACCTTTGCGGGCATGTATCTCCTCGGCTTTTCCATCAACTTGCTAACGCTATTCGGCATGGTGCTGGCCATCGGCATCGTGGTGGACGATGCGATCGTGGTGCTGGAAAATTTCGAGCGTATTCTGCGCACCGAAAAACTGACCCCGCGTGAGGCGGCGATCAAGGCGATGAAAGAGGTGTCGGGCCCCGTCATCGCCATCGTGCTCGTGCTTTGCGCGGTTTTCGTGCCGGTCGGTTTCATGGGCGGGCTGACGGGGGGCATGTATCAGCAATTCGCGATCACCATTGCCGTCTCCGTCGCGATTTCCGGCTTCGTCGCGCTGACTTTGACGCCAACGCTCTGCGCGTTGCTGGCGGCGGATGAAACGGCGGGCCATCCGCTTTTTCACAAGTTCAACGAGGCCTTCGACCGGCTGACGGAGGCTTATACGCGCGGTGTCGCCTGGCTTCTGAACCGCCAGGTGATTGCGGCCATTGGCTTTTGCGTCGTGGCGGGGCTGACGCTCGCGCTTTTCTGGCGCGTGCCCGGCAGTCTCGTTCCCAATGAAGATCAAGGCTATGTCTTCGTGCTGGGCTCGCTGCCGCCCGCCGCCTCGCTCGACCGCACGATCAAGGTGGCCGATAGCGCGACGGAGCGGCTTCTGGCGCAGCGGGAAATCGATGAAGTCACCACCTTTGCCGGTTTCGATGTGACGGCAGGCGGGCAGAAGACCGACAGTCTCGTTTCCTTCGTGACGTTGAAAGACTGGTCCGAGCGCACGGGCGCCGGTGAGGGGGCGGAAGAACTGGCCCCCCGTCTCGTCGGGCTGATGGGCGACATCAAAGATGCCTCGATTTTCGCGCTCAACCCGCCGCCCATTCGCGGCATGAGCACGACGGGTGGCTTCGAGCTTTATGTGCAGGACCGCTCGGGCGGCGGCCTCGACCGGCTGCAGGAAATGGCGAACCGCTTCGTCGAAAAGGCGAATGAGCGCCCGGAGCTTGCCAAGGTTGCGACGACCTTCTCCGCCGATGTGCCGCAATACCGGCTCGATGTCGACCGTGAGAAAGCAAAAGCGCTCGGCGTGCCGCTGACGCTGATCTTCGAGACGCTGCAAAGCACCGTGGGCTCGCTCTATGTGAATGACTTCACGCTTTACGGGCGCACCTTCAAGGTCAATCTGCAATCTGAAACGGCCTTCCGTCAGCGCGCCGAAGATCTGAAGCAGGTTTTCGTGCGCTCGGGAAGCGGCGAGATGATCCCGGTCAACGAGCTCGTCAAAGCCGAACGCATTGCCGGCGTCTCGCAGCTCGACCGTTTCAACATCTTCCCGGCCGCCAAAGTGCTGGGCTCGCCCGCCCCGGGCTATTCTTCCGGCGAAGCGCTGGCGGCCATCGATGAAGTGGCGGCGGAAGTCATCACGGGCAATTTCTCCATCGCCTGGACGGGCTCGGCTTACCAGGAAAAGATGGTGGGCTCTTCCTCTTTCCTTGCCTTCGCCATGGGCCTTGTCATGGTCTTTCTCATTCTGGCCGCGCTTTATGAACGCTGGTCGCTGCCGCTTGCCGTCGTGCTGGCCGTGCCGTTTGCGATTTTCGGTGCTATTCTTGCGGTCTGGCTGCGCGGGTTGAACAATGACGTCTATTTCCAGATCGGCCTGGTGACGCTGATCGGCCTGTCGGCGAAGAACGCCATTCTGATCGTCGAATTCGCGTACATGAAATCGAAAGAAGGGATGGACCTTGCCGAAGCGGCCATTGAAGGCGCGCGTCTGCGTTTCCGGCCCATCGTCATGACCTCGCTTGCCTTCGTACTGGGCGTGGTGCCGCTTGCCATATCGAGCGGGGCAGGCGCCGCGAGCCGTCATTCCATCGGCACGGGCGTCATCGGCGGCATGCTTGCTTCGACCTTTATCGCGACGCTCTTCGTGCCCTGGCTCTTCACGCTGGTCAGCCGCAGGCGGGCGAAAGAAACTATCTGACTTTCCAGATATCGAGGAAGAAGGCGACGCATTGGCGTACGTGCTTGTTCACTTCCCGCTTGCTCGGCGGCTTGGCGAGACCGAATAGCGGTTTGAACATCAGCTTGCCCTTGGTCATCTGCAAGAGCGTATAGGTCGCCCAGGCCGGATCTTCGATGCGCAATTGCCCCGCCTTGGCCTGTTTGGCCAGATAACTCTCGATCCAGACTTCCACGGAATTTTCCGCCTTGGCGAGATAGGCCTTGGCAAGTTCCGGGTCGCGCGCGCCTTCCACGGCGAGCATGCGGTAAATGCCGATCGTTTCCTCGCGCGAGAGCACATCCGCCATCACCTCGATAATGGCGGTCACGACCTTCTCCGGGCTTTCGCCTTTGATTTCAAGCTGGCTGAAATAGGTCGTCATTTCTTCCGTGCGCGCCTGAAGCAAGGCTTCGAGCACATCGCGCTTGCCTTCGAAATGACTATAGACCGTGGGCTTTGCTACCTTGGCGAGGCGGGCGATTTCCTCCACGCTCGTGCCGGAATAGCCCTGCGTTGCAAAGAGATGCGCGGCGGCGTCCAGGATTTGCGTTCTTTTCTTTTTAATCGGACCGGCGGGACTCATGGCAACTCTCGTTTTTCAGGTGCCCGATAGTGGCAACTATCTTCCCGAAAGAAAAGGCCGGAAAGGCGCGCAAAAATGCAATCATCACCGCCTCTGGACGTGAAGGCGGGGACACCTAACTTGTGTGAGGGTGTGACGCAGCGCCTGCCTTGCGCGAGCGGCGGAATAGGCGGCGGCAAGAAAGGAACGGAAGGCATGAACACGGCGGAAAAGACGGCGCGCAGAGAGTTGAGCCTCGCGCAGAGCCTGGCGGGCTGTGCGGTTTTCCTCGCCTCCGTTGTGCTGGTCTCCCTTCTGGGCGGCATGATGACGGCTTCGAGTGTCTCGAGCTGGTATCAGACGCTCGTCAAACCTTCTTTCAATCCGCCGGATTGGGTTTTCGCGCCGGTCTGGTCGGCGCTTTATCTGATGATGGCGCTTGCCGCCTGGCGCGTCTGGCGGATGGAGGCGGCAGGGCGCGGGGCGGCGCTTGCCCTTTTCTACGGGCAGCTTGCCGCTAATCTCGGCTGGAGCGCGCTTTTCTTCGGTCTGCGCTCTCCCAGCTGGGCGCTTGCCGAGATCGCCCTTTTGCTGGTGCTCATTGTGCTGACCATGCGCGCCTTCTGGCGGATCGACACGGTCGCCGGCGCGCTCTTCCTGCCGTATCTGCTTTGGACGGCCTATGCTACACTGCTCAATGCCTCGATTGTGTTTTTGAATTGAAGCGGCAAGTCTCTATCTCTCGGACAGAGCCTGAAGAAGGCGGGACTTGCAGCGGCCATACCGGATAAAGCAATAATGGCCGCAAGGCCTCACAAGTGATTCGCTTTTGTCAAAAGCGGCACGGGATGAGGCCGGAGTGAGGAAACAATGGATCTACGGCAAGATGAAACGCGCTCCGGAGAGCGGGAGCCTCTGCGCCAGGCAGGGGCGGTGCCCTATGCGGTGCGCGAAGGCCATGTGCTCTTCTTGCTGATTACCAGCTCGAGCGGGCGCTGGATTTTCCCGAAAGGTCATATCGAAGAGGGCGAGCGCAGTGCGCAGGCCGCTTCGCGCGAAGCGTTCGAAGAGGCGGGTGTCGTCGGCGAGGTGCTGGATAAAGCGCTGATCTGCTTCGATGTCTCGCTGGAGCGCAAGGGGGGGCGCCGCGACGGCGAGCTTTGCCTTTACCCGATGCGCGTTGCTTATCAGGAAGATAAATGGCCGGACCGGGGCGGGCGGCATCGCCACTGGGTCACGCTGAACGAGCTTGCCGAGCTTGTCGATGACGAGCGCTATGTCGAAGCGGCGCGCGCCATCGTGGCGGCGGAAGAGGTGACCGCAGGTCAGTCTTAAAACAAACTGGGCGCAGGGGCGATTGCCCCGATTGCGCGCGTCTTATTCGAAGACCAGGCGGAAGCAGAGATAGATGCCGCCTGCCAGAAGGCCGGCTGCCGGCACCGTAATTACCCAGGCAGCGGCAATCCCGTACATATGACGCCGGCGTACAAGGCGGCGCTTTTCTCTTTTGCGCGCGCGTTTGAGCGCCTGCTCGGGCGTCTTGTTGAGCTTGCCGGGCCAGTTTGCCGGTTTCGGCTCCTTATTGCCGATGACCGTCGAGCGCTTGATATTGCGGTTGATCAGAAACTCGCGCAAAAACCCGACGCCGAAAATCCCGCCGATTGCAATATGCGTGGAGCTCACCGGCAGGCCGAGCGCAGAGGCGATGAGCACGGTAATGCCCGCGGCAAGCGCCACGCAGTACGCGCGCACCATGTCCATGCGGGTAATTTTCTTGCCCACGGTCTGGATGAGGCGCGGCCCGAAAAGAGCAAGGCCCGCGGCAATGCCGGTCGAGCCGATGAGCAGCACCCAGAAGGGAATGCCGACTTCCGTTGCAACGCCGCCCAAAGCGCCCGGCGTTGCGACGGAAACGATGGCGGCAAGCGGCCCGACGGCGTTAGCGACGTCATTTGCCCCATGGGCAAAGGAGAGAAGACCGGCGCTCAAGATCAACGGCAGATCGAAAAGGCTTGTGACCTGCTTGCGCTTGTTCTCGATCTGGCGCGCGCGCATACGGATCCAGGGAATGGAAATCGCCCAAGCGGCAAAGAAACTGGCGACGGAGACGGCAGCAACGGTCGCCCCCGAGGGATGCCATATCCGCTTAAAACCTTTTTGCGACATATAAGCGGCGAAAACACCCACCATGATGGCGATGAAGAAGGGCACCCAGCGCCGCGCCGCCTCCACGCGGTCCTCGCGGAAAAGCACCGTCCATTTGATAAGCCCCAGCATGCTGGCCGCAATGACCCCGCCCAGTACCGGCGAGACGACCCAGCTTGCGGCAATGGCGCTCATCGTGCCCCAATTGACGATCTGAAAACCTGCCGCCGTGACACCTGCGCCGAGCACGCCGCCCACAATGGAGTGCGTGGTGGAGACAGGGGCGTTGAAGAAAGTGGCAAGGTGGATCCACATGGCCGCCGAAAGCAGCGCAGCCATCATCATCAAAACGAAGTCGAGCGTGTTGTCCGCCTGAGGCGGCGCGATAATGCCCTTGGAAATGGTGGAAACGACGTCGCCGCCCGCGAGCACCGCGCCGGCCGCTTCGCATATAGCGGCAATGATAAGCGCCGCCGTCATGGTCAGCGCCCGCCCGCCGACCGCCGGTCCCATATTGTTGGCGACGTCGTTCGCGCCGATATTCAGCGCCATATAGCCACCGATAACGCCGGCCGCGATGACGAAGAAACGCAGCGGAATGTCGTCCTGCACCACGGCATTGGCAAAGAGCACGACGGCGACGAGAAAGAGAAGGGCAAGGCCGGGGGCCGCGAATTTGCGCGCGCGCGCATCCAATGCCTCGTCCAGCGGCGTGAGCATGCGGTCGAGGTCTTTGTTCAGGCGGTCATCGGTCACAAGATGGTCCCTTGTCAGAATTTCGGCCGGCCTTTTCTCGCCTAAGGCCTTCTCCCCCAAAGTCCGGGCTCCCGGAGCCCGGCCCCTCGTTTCGGCGCCCTTTATAACGTGACTGCCGGTCCCATCCCAGCCCCTTCAAGATGAGGCCAGCCCCTTCAAGATGAGGAAGGTATAGGCCGCCTGCCGCAAGGGAAGCGGCGCTTTTACTCGCGGATACGCAGGATGACGGACTGACTGGCGCTTGCCATCAGCGTACCGTCTTCGGCGAAGATATGCATGCGCCCATGGGCAAAACCGCCATGCACGCCGTGAATGCGGATATCGCAGAGCACCCAGTCCGTCGGCACCACTTCGCGGATGCGGATCGTGTTGTCGAGACTGTTGCCGCCTGCATCTTTGCCGATTGCATTGCCGATGGCGGAAGGCACGAAATCGGCGATCACCGCGAGCGCGCTTGAATTGATCGGCAGGCCTTCGCGCATCTTCGCCCAGAGCACCACATGCCCGTCTTCGGAAAAGCCGCCTTCCTTGCGCGCCGCACCGTAGCGGCCTTTGACGACGCGCACGTCGATGCGCCCGTGAAGGTCGGCGCGGTCTTCCTGCCAATGATCGACCGGCGGGCAGTCTTCGGGCCGGGCAACCTCGGGCTTCGTGGCCCATTGCGCGGAAATCTCACTCGGGCGTGCGCCGAGCGCTGCGTTGACCGTGAAGATTTCCCGGTCGCCCACATGGCCGACGACGCGGGCCTGGGTGTTGTATTTACCGTGCACGGGCACCAGCACATCGAGATCGACAATCTCGCCCGGCCTTGCATAGGAAAGATATTGCGCCGTCGCCCAGATGGTGGGCCGCCCGGTCGTGCGCTCCATCGCCGTGATGGAGGAGGCAAGGCCCACACCGCCGAAGAGAAAAAGATTCCCGGGCGGGCCGACGCTCAGCTTTTCTTCCACGGGCAGGAAATGCCGGTGCGGGTTATGGGTCGATTGCAGCTCGAAAAGGTGCTCGGCGTTACTCATGGCGGCCTATCTGTGCAGCTTGTCAGTTGGGTCGATGGGATTGGGCGTCTAGCTATACATCTTTGCCGCCGCCCGCAAGTTGCAGCCCGTACAAAGCGGCAGAGCCATTGCCCCGCCCGGCAAAGCGCCTATGCTGAAATCCGGGTTTATGGGGAGAAAACGAGATATGTCGATAAAACGGAAATTTTTGGGATGCTTGGCCGCCGGGCTGCTTGCTGCTCTAGCGGGCCAGGAGGCGGGTCAGGCAAAGGCGGCGGAGATCGATCTTGCGAAGGCAAAGCTCGTCGATCTCACCCACACGTATGATGAAAGCACGATCTATTGGCCGAACGCGCCCACCCGCTTTCAACACAAAGTTCTTAGTTTCGGCCATACGGAAGGAGGCTGGTTTTATTCCGCTTACAGTTTCTGCTCGCCCGAACATGGCGGCACACATCTCGATGCGCCCATTCATTTCGATGAGAAGGGGGAAAGCGTCGATGAAGTGGCGCCGGAAAAACTCATCGGCCCTGCGGTGGTGATCGATATTTCTGAAAAGGCGGCGGGCAATCCCGACTACCGTTTGACGGTGGAAGATGTGACGGGTTTCGAGGCGGCGCATGGTGCAATCGAAGAGAACGCCATCGTACTGCTGCGCACCGGTTGGAGCCAGCGCTGGCCGGATGTGAAAGCCTATCTCGGCGATGACAGGCCGGGGCGCACGGATGCGCTGCATTTTCCAAGTTTCGGGGAAGCGGCCGCCCGGCTCCTGCTTGAAGAGCGCGGCGCGAAGATGATCGGGGTGGATACCGCCTCCATCGATTACGGCCAGTCGAGGAATTTCATCGTCCACCAGATTGCCGGGGCGCATAATATTTCCGGCCTGGAAAATCTCACCAATCTGGACCGTCTGCCGCCGAAAGGCGCGGTGGTGATGGCGTTGCCGATGAAGATCGGCAAAGGTTCCGGCGGGCCCGTGCGGGTGATTGCGATGATCCCGGAAGAAGCGGCGCAATAAGGCCGCGAGAGGACAGAGAATGGACTTCATTGCCGAGCTGAGCGGGGAGCTCGAAACGCTGTACCGGCTGGCATTTGGTTTAGCGCTCGGTCTTCTCATCGGCGCCGAGCGCGGCTGGGAAAGGCGCGAGGCGGCGGAAGGGCGGCGTGTCGCGGGTTTCAGAACCCATGGGCTCCTCGCGCTCGCGGGCGGTATTACCGCGCTGCTGGCCGAGCGGTTCGGTGCTTGGGGCGCCGTTTCTTTTGGTCTCGCGCTATTCGGCATCATGATCGTGCTCACGGCGGGGTATCGGGCGGAGACGCGCCGCCTTGAAGATGTGGGCATCACCTCGCTCGTTGCGGGTATTCTCAGTTTCCTGTTCGGTGCGCTTGCCGGTATCGGCGAGGCCGCGATCGCGGCGCCCGCCGCCGTGCTGACCGCCCTGGTGCTCAGTTTCAAACCGGCGCTCCATAGGGGCCTGGCGGCGGTCAGCGAGAAGGAAATGAAGGCCGGGCTCGTTCTTCTCCTCATGACGGTGGTGCTCCTGCCCATCTTGCCGAATGAAGGCTATGGGCCTTACGGCGCGCTCAACCCGTTCGAGATTTGGTGGATGATAATCCTCATCTCGTTGATTTCCTTCGCAGGCTATCTCGCCATGAAGCTTGCGGGTGCGCGCGCCGGGGCCATGCTGACGGGGCTCTTTGCGGGGCTTGCCTCATCGACGGCGCTGACGCTGCATTTCTCCCGCGCCGCGCGGGCCCGCGAAGCGCCGCCGAAAATTCTAGGCAGCGGCATCCTGCTTGCCTGCGGAACCATGTTTCCGCGCATGCTTGCGGTGGCCACGCTTCTCAATCCGGCGCTGCTTTCAAAATTACTGCCGCCCGCGCTCATTATGGGCGGTGTGGTGTTCGGCTTTGCCGCTTATCACTGGGTCATGTTGGAAAACCGGGAAGGCCGGCAAAGCGCGGTGGTAGGTAATCCGCTTGAGCTTAAATCGGCGCTCGGCTTCGGGCTCCTGCTTGCTCTGGTCATGCTGGGCAGCGAGGCGCTGCAGGATCTGGCAGGTAATGCCGGGGTGCTCATTCTCGCAGCCGCTTCCGGCATCATGGATGTCGATGCGATCACGCTTTCTCTCGCCCGCCAGGACGGCGCCCAGATGACGCTGGAACTTGCCGCTGCGGGGATCGTGCTCGCCGCGAGCGTTAATACGGCGGTGAAAGGGGCGGGTGCCGCGCTGATCGGCGGGCGCGCGCTTGTTGCGCCTGTCGCCGTGCCGCTCTGGATCGCGGCCTTGCTCGGCTTGCTTTATGTCTGGTGGCAGACGGGTACGGCGCTCTAAGGGGTCGTTTGGAAGGGCAGCGCTGCGATTGAGCCCGTGTGGCCGGCGACATCGCGCTTGGCAAAATAATGCGCGGGAATGGGGTCGGATTTCGTGAAATCACCGAAGCCCGCATTCAGATAAACCACATGCTCGCCGCTTGCGGGCAGATAAGCGCGCAGATCGTCCGCTTTGTCCCCGTCCATATCGGTGAGGGACACATGGGCAAGCTGCTTGGCGCCGGTTTCCAGGAGCGCCGGATCGCGCAGCTGGGCGGGCAGCGCGTCGGTTGCATCGTAAAAGACACCCGAACCATCGTTCACGAACAAACGCACGATGCTTTCATCTTCCAGATAATCGACCATCTGTGCCTGGGTGCCGACAAGCACATCCATATCGCCGTCCGCGTCGATATCGCCGGTCGTCATGCCCCAAACCTGCCAGCGCGGGTTTTGCCAGGCGGCATGGTCGGGCACCCCTTCTTCGGTCGCCTCATGAAAGCGTCCGTCCTTGCCGGAGAGCCAGAGCATCAGCGCTTCGCCTTCGGTAGCGCCCGAGCCCATGAGAATGTCGTCGCGCCCATCCATGTTGAAATCGGCAATACGCACGAAAGCGGGCACTTTCAGCATTTTACTTGCGGCGATGAGCGCGCGCGGCTGCAGCGAGCCATGCCCGTCGCCCGCATAGATGGTGGGCAGGCGGTCGGCATAAGGGTGCTTGCTGTTGCTGTCGCGCCAGAAGACCAGCCGGTCCTTGTTACCATCGCCGGTGAAATCGCCTTCATATGCGGCGGCAGGGGCAAGGGCGCTGTGCGGCGCGGGCGGCAGATCGTTGAGAAGCCGCGTGCTCGTCTCCGGCGTGCTCAGCGCGGCAAGCAGAGCGGCGGGGCGCGGGGCCTTCGGTTTGGCGGCAGGTTCGGCGTCAAGCACTATGCTGGGCGCGCCTTCAATGGCGGCGGCTTTGACCGGCACAGATTCTTCCTGCGGGGCAGGTGCGGTTTTGCTTTCGGCAAGGGCAGCGGCCTGCGGGCCAGGTTCCGCCGCAGTGTCGGCCTTGGCTGTATGAGTGGCCGGGGGCGCGCTCACTTCTTCCTTCGCCGCAACTTCTACGGCGGGGGTTTCTGCTCCAGCGCTTTCCGTTTCGACCGGATCTTCAGCGGGGGCGGGTGTTTCAGCTGCCGCAAGGATGGGCGCGGCAGGTTCTGCCGTTTCCGGTTCCGCGTTCTCTTCCGGTTTTGTCAGGAAGCCGGCAATGGCCAGCGCGTCTTCCGGCGTCCAGCCCGGCGCGGCTTTTTCCGCTTTCGGTGCGGGCCGGCTTTCCGGTTCCGGCGTTTCGATGGCCGCTTCGGCCAAGGCGGTGGCAGTGGGGGGTTCGGCTTGCGCTGGGGCAGGGTCCTGAGCAGGCGCGGCTTCGGCCTTCAGGGCAGGCTCCGCCGACTCGGGTTCTTCGGCCACATCCAGCGGGGCGGGAGCGGCTTCGGCAATGCGTTTAGGCGCAGGCGCTTCCGCCACTTGCGCGGCGGGCTCTTCAGCGGGCGCGTCTTCAGCGGGCGTCTCGACGGGTGCGATTTCGGCGGTTTTCACCGGCAGCGCGGGAACCGGTTCCAGCGGCGCGGGGGCCGGTGCTTCGGCTGTTTCCTGGACCTCTGCTTTTTTCAGAGGCGCTTCTTCGGCGCGCGCGAGCTGAGGAGCAGGAGCGCTGCCGGGCAGGCGCACTTCATCGAGACCGCTGGCGGGCCGGCTGGGGCCGCTTGCCTGCAAGGCAAGCTCGTCCATCAGGCTGAGCGTTTTGCCGGCCGCAACGGGAGCAGAGGCAGTTACTTTCCAGCGGTCGGCAGCTTCCGCTTCTTCCGCGCTCGGGGCATCGGGCGCAATGGCGGGAACGGCGGCTTGCTTAGGCTTGCCCGCCGCTTCTTTTACATCCGCGTCCTTGGGCTCCGATGAGTTGCGGTCCAGAAAGGCGGAGGAGAATACGCGCGCCAGCGCATCGCTTGTCTCGCGCGGTTCGTCTTCGGCAAGGCCGATGCGGGGTTTGAGAGAAACCCGGGCCCGTTTTTCTTCTGCCGTTTCGCTGGGAGCAGCATCGGCGATGTCCTGAGTGCCGGAAACTTCAGGCTCGGCCTCTACAGGAGCGGCAGCCACAGGTTCGGTAGCAAGAGGCGCAGCGGCGGCATAGCCCGACGGCGCGCGCACGCTGTCTCCGCCCGGAAGCTGTACGAGCTCCCCGGCATGGGCCGGCGCCAGAATTGTCAGGGCGAGCCAAGAGGCTGAAACCGCCAATCGAGAGTACCTGCGCATCGCGGGCCTCGCTAAACCGAAATCTAGCTTTAATCTTGCGCCTTATTTGCTAATGGCCGGTAAATAAAGGATTTTTGCAAATTGGGAGGGGTGTGAGGGCTTGGCTGGCAAGGGCAAAAGGTTAACGCTGAGATAACGCTCAGGGCTTGCAAAGCGCATTTCTGTGCCCAAATAAATTGCGTTGCCGGAGCGCCGCCCTGCGGGCTTTGGCTAACTGGCCTGAGGCGCCGTTTTTGCGGGCCTGGGCACGAGCCGCTTAGAAGGGCCAAAAGCTAATTGGCTCAAGGGCTTGTGGAGAAAGGACAGAAGTAATGACGCGTGTGGCGCAGTTTGGAAGCCCTTTCATGCTGGGCTTTGACGAGGTCGAGCGGATGCTCGACCGGGTAACCAAGAATTCCGGCGACGGCTATCCCCCTTACAATGTCGAGCAGCTCGGCACGGAAGATGGTCTTGATCTGTGCATCACCCTGGCTGTGGCCGGGTTTTCCGCCGATGAGCTTTCCATCACCTTGGAGGACAAGCAGCTCGTTATTCGCGGGCGTCAGGAAGACGATGGCAGCCGGGCCTTTTTGCACCGGGGCATTGCCGCGCGCCAGTTCCAGCGCGCCTTCGTCCTCGCCGATGGGGTGGAAGTGACAGGGGCGGAGCTTGCCAACGGACTGCTCTCGATACGCCTGCACCGGCCCGAACCCAGCAAAGTCGTGAAACAAATAGAAATTGCCGTGCGTTGATTGAGTAAGGCGCGGCGATCCCGGAACTGCGCGCAAGGCCCAAAACTGCGCATGAGGCGAGCGGCGGCCGGCGGGTTCCATTCGATGACGCCCATAGGGGTCATCCGTGAAAGGAGTAAGTCATGTTTGATGTCGGTAAAAACGGAAAGACACAAGAAAAGCAGGTCTGGCAGACCTTGCCGAAAGACGATTTCGCCAATATCGGCATGCCCTCGCTGGTTTATGTGAAACCGGTCAAGGCAGCGGAACTCGCGGGCGATCTCGGCGGGGATGTCGAGATCGATGTCGCGCCGGACAGCACGCTTTACGCCGTGCATGCGGCAAACGGCTCGCGCATGGCTGTGCTCGATAGCCGCGAGGCTGCCTTTGCCGGCGCTGTGCAATACGACCTCGTGCCGCTGAGCGTGCACTGACGGGCTCAAAGCGATTAAAGCAAAAGAAAACGGGCGCAAGCGGAAGCTGCGCCCGTTCTTTTAAGCGAATATCTGGAGCTTAGGCGACCGTCGTGGTCGAGGCGCTGGGCTCGGTCAGAAGCGCATAGAGCGCTTCGTTGCTTTCCGTCGCCCGCAGCTTTTCCACCATCTTCTGATTGCGCAGCAGACGCGAAATGCGCGCCAGAGCTTTGAGATGGTCGGCGCCCGCGCTTTCCGGCGCCAGCAGCAGGAAGATCAGATCGACCGGCTTTTCATCCACGGAATCGAAATCGATGGGATGATCGAGCCGGGCGAAAAGACCGTGCAGCTTGTCGAGCGAGGCGAGCTTGCCATGGGGAATGGCAATGCCCTGGCCGACGCCGGTAGAGCCCAGCCGTTCGCGCTCGAGCAACGTCTCGAAAATTTTCCGCTCATCCAGTTCGGTAACCTGCGCAGCCTTGGCGGCAAGTTCCTGAAGAGCCTGCTTTTTGCTGGTGACTTTCAGATGGGCGATAACGCCTTCCGGTACCACCAGGTCCTGCAGATCCATGATCCGATTCCTGTTCTGTCCTTGTGTCCGGCGTTGATGATGCCGGGCGGTTACAAGCTGTTCGGCGGCGCCGCGGGAAACCGCATGCCTTGCCGGGAGAAGAGACATCTTCAGCTTAGTCCTCGTTCGGTTTCCGGCTGGCATCTATCCAACCGACATGACCATCGTCGCGCCGGTAAACAAGGTTGATGCCGCCATCCCCATTCCGGAAAATCACGAAAGGAGATTCGGAAATATCCATTTGCATGACCGCGTCGCTGACCGAGAGCACCGGCACTTTCGTGGTGCCTTCGGCAATGACGATCGGGTCCGTCTGATCCGAATGGTTTTCTTGTTCTTCTTCTTCGCGCTCCGCAGCCAGAACGAAAGTCGGCGCGTCATAAGCGGGAAGAGGTGATTTCTGTGTGTTGTGGTGGTCTTTCAGCCGGCGCTTGTAGCGGCGCAGCCGTTTATCGAGCCGTTCCACGGCGCCGTCGAAGGCGGCATAAACTTCCGAGGCATCGTTCTGCGTATTCAAAGTCATGCCCGAGCTCAAATGCACGGTGCATTCGGCGCGGAAACCATGGCCTTCGCGCTGGAAGGTCACATGCGCATCGACGGGCCGGTCGAAATACTTGCCGACACTTGCTTCCATGCGTTCGGAAACATGAACGCGCAGCGCATCGCCCACATCGATATGGATGCCGGTTACTTGAAGCTGCATGGTGACCTTTCCGGGCAAATTTCGTTCATCCGGCCCAACACTTGTTTACGTTTCGAAGGGCTTGCGCCCCCTGCGTCAGAACCGGATTTTGACCCCGCCCCGTGTGGAGCGGAAGGGACACTAGTGAGAGGTCTGCCGGGTGTCAACAAAAGTACCTCCCAAGGTTAATTTCCTTTTTGGTACAATAGCTTACGTATCTTTGGCGCCTATGCGAAGGCCTTCTTTTCCCGCCTGCGCTGGACTGAGGATGGAATGCGTAGCGCCTCGCGGTATTTGGCCACCGTGCGCCGGGCAATGTCCATCCCCTCGCTTTTCAGAATATCCACGATCGCATCGTCGGAAAGCACGGCATTCGGTGCTTCCGCATCGATGAGTTCCTTGATGCGGTGGCGTACCGCCTCGGCCGAGTGCGCCTCGCCGCCGGAGCTTGAGGCGATGGACGAGGTGAAGAAATATTTCAGCTCGAAAATGCCGCGCGGGGTCGCCGCATATTTGTTCGAGGTGACGCGGCTGACCGTCGATTCGTGCATGGAAATCGCATCGGCCACGGTTTTCAGATTGAGCGGCTTGAGATGGCTGACGCCATACATCAAAAAGCCGTCCTGCTGCCGGACGATCTCGCTCGCCACTTTCAAAATCGTGCGGGCCCGCTGGTCGAGGCTTTTGACGAGCCAATTGGCATCGTTGAAGCATTCGCTGAGATAGGTTTTCGATTTCTCATCCGCCGACGCGGCCTTTGAGACTTCATTGTAATATTGCGTGTTCACGAGCACGCGCGGCAGCGTTTCGGCATTGAGCTCGATTGCCCAGCCGCCATCGCTCTTCTGGCGGATAAAGACATCCGGAATGACGGGCGAAGACGGCGTGTCGCCGAAAGCATGGCCCGGCTTCGGGTCGCAGCTTTTGATGTCATCGATGAGACACTGAATGTCGTCTTTGTCGATGCCGCAAACCTTCATCAACTGGGCGAAATCGCGTTTGGCGAAGAGCTCGAGATTTTCGAGGAAGCTCTGCATGATCGGATCGAGCCGGTCTTTTTCCGCAAGCTGCAGCGACAGACATTCGGCGAGATTACGGGCGAAAACACCGGTCGGCTCGAACGTCTGCAAAACCTTGAGAACGGTTTCGGCTTCTTCCATGTCGATGCCGAGCCGCTCCGCCGTATCTTCCAGGCTTTCCTGCAGATAACCCGCTTCGTTTACCTGATCGATCAGATAGGCGCCGATGAAACGCTCGCGCGCATTGAGCGCGCTCATGTTGAGCTGTTCGCTCAAATATTCTTGCAGGCTTTGCTCGCGCGTCAGGCGGCTTTCGAAATCGTCTTCGCCGTCGAAACCGCCGCCGGCGCTTTTGACCTGATGCCAATCGGAGCTTTGCTGGCCTTCCGCCGAGGCGGTTTTGTCGGCCACGGCTTCATCCGCATAGACATTGTCATAATCGGTATCGAGGTCGGAATTATTCGTCGGCAGCGCATTGTCTTCGCTGAGCGTCAGGGAGGCGGGATCGGGCGTGTCCCAATCATTGTCGGGGGTAATCTCGTCGGGCTCGTAATCGTCCGAGGCCCGTTCCGGTTCGCCTTCCTCGCGCGCTTCTTCCAGAAGCGGATTGCGCTCCAGCTCCTGTTCCACATATTCGGTAAGTTCGAGATTGGACAGTTGCAGCAGCTTGATGGCCTGCTGCAGTTGCGGCGTCATTACAAGCCCTTGGGCTTGCCGCATTTCGAGCCGTGGTTTCAGTGCCATGGTGCCCCGTCCCTACGCCCGCTCACCGCTACAAACTGAACCTGTCCCCGAGATAAAGCCGGCGCACATCTTCGTTCCCGACGATCTCGGAGGGTTTACCTTCCATGAGCACCATACCGTCGTGAATGATGATGGCGCGGTCGATGAGTTCCAATGTCTCGCGCACATTGTGATCCGTGATCAGTACGCCGATCCCTCTGTCTTTCAGATGCGCAACGAGTTCGCGGATATCGCCGATGGCGATGGGGTCGATCCCCGCGAAAGGTTCGTCGAGCAGCATGAAGGAGGGATGGGTTGCCAGCGCCCGGGCAATTTCCACACGCCGCCGCTCGCCGCCCGAAAGGGCGATGGAGGGCGTGCGCCGCAGATGCGTGATCGAAAATTCGGCGAGCAGGTCGTCGAGCATCTGCTCGCGCCTGTCGCGGTCCTTTTCCACTACCTCGAGCACGGCGCGGATATTCTCCTCCACCGTCAGGCCCCGGAAAATGGAGGCCTCCTGCGGCAGGTAGCCGATCCCCAGCCGGGCACGGCGATACATCGGCAGGGCGGTAACGTTCTGCCCGTCGAGTTCGATCATGCCGTAATCGGGGGAGATCAGCCCCGTGATCATGTAGAAGACGGTGGTTTTGCCAGCGCCGTTCGGACCAAGAAGACCGACCGCTTCACCCCGGTTCACGCCAAAGCTGACCCCCCGCACGACCGGGCGGCGTTTGAAGCTTTTGCCGATTTTACCGACCACAAGGCCGGAAGTGCTGGCGACGAGACGCGGCCCGGTCTCTTTTTCGAGGCCTGGCCGGGCGCCGCCAGAGGCGGGTGATATGTCGGTTCTTGAACTCATCCGCCCCCATCAAACGGCAGTTGGCATTAAAATTGTATGAAATATAAAATTAACCAAGAGAAAATCACGGATTGGAGGGCTGAAACAACCCCTTAACCCGTCCGGAGCCGCCTTCTTCGCCGCTTGCAGCGCCCGCATCGACCCGCGCTTGACCGGTGTTGAGGTCGATAAAGAGTTTTTTGCCACGGATGACATTAGGCCCCTGCCGCAGCACCACATCGTCGCCCATATTGATGACGCGCTTGGCGGTATAGTAAATCGCCCAGTTCCCGTCGGCCGATTGGTCGTTTTCGGAGAGAATATGGACATTGCCGCGGGCATTGATCTGCGTGATCTCGTTGCCGCCGCCGGCCTTGTCCGCATAAGTCACGATCAGCCGGTCGGAGGTGAGCTGCATCGTGTCCTGAACCGCATGAACCGAGCCGATAAAGGTTGCGGTTTTCTGATTCTGCTCCACTTCCAGCGAATCGGCCTCGATTTCGATGGGGGCGTCCGGATTGTTGGAAAATCCGCCGAGAAGTCCGCCGCTTTCCTGCGCCTCGCCCTCTTGGGCTGCGCCTTCTTGCGCCAGTGCATCAGGGACGGGCAGGGCGAGCGCCAAGGAAAGTGCCAGGCTGAGGGCAGCCGTGCCCATCGTGAAAGCGGGAATGAGCCGGTTTTCCGCAGCTTTGCCGGTCTGGGCGCTGCCTTGCGCTTTTTTCATGCTGTCCTGCCCCATAAGTGTCATTCCCCGCCGCTGAAGATGACCATTTTTACCCCGCCCGTAAAGCGGATGGTCTTGCCGTTATTTTCCGCTTCCATGCCGTTCGACTGCAAAGTGCCGAGGGGGCCCTGGCCATAGACCGGCGTGTCGCTCTTCAAGGTGCCGTGTTTGAGATCGATGGTGGCCGTTGCCGCGCGCACCCGGTAGCCGAGATCGGAAAAGACCCGGATATTTTCCCAAAGCTCGATCTCTTCCATATCCGTGTTGAGAAGCCCGTAGCGGGAAGAAAGAGACAGCCATTCGCCGTCTTCATTCAGAAGGAGATCGGCCTCGACTTTTTCGAGGGTGATGCGGTTCGGGTTGTCGGGCGCCTGGGTCGCCGTCTCCGCGATCACCGTATAGGGCCGGCCTTTATTGTCGACGCCGGTCATGCGCGGGCTGACCATGCGCCTGTCATCGTCCACCGTCTCGATTTCCTTGAAGGTGATGGCGAGCTTGTCGCGGCTGTCGAAAGTGCCGGAGGCGACGAAGACCGAAATCACGATCAGCACCGCGCCGATAGGCAAGAGCCATTTCATCAGCGAGACGAAGCGGCTGTAGCGGCTGCGGGGCAGATGGTAGGAAGAGGTGGTCATATTGCTCATCGAAAAAGCCCGTTCCGCATCCCAATAGGCGCCGGTAAAGCTGAACGGAAGCTGAGAGCGCCTTTATTAATGAGCAAAAATATCCTCATCCGGCCAGCCCGCCAAATCCAGCGATGCGCGCACGGGCAGAAAAGCAAAGCAGGCCTTCGCATATTCCATGCGTCCCTCGCGCTGCAGCATCATATCGAGCTTTTCCTTCAGCGCATGCAGGTGCAAAACGTCGGAGGCGGCATAGGCAAGCTGCGCCTCGCTCAGCTCGTCCGCGCCCCAGTCGGAGCTTTGCTGCTGTTTGGAAATCTCAACGCCTGTGAGCTCGCGCGTCAGGTCTTTCAGCCCATGCCGGTCCGTATAGGTGCGCACCAGTTTCGAGGCGATTTTCGTGCAATAGATCGGCGCCGTCACGACCCCGAGATAGCGCTGCATCACCGCCACGTCGAAACGGGCGAAATGGAAAATCTTTAAGACCGAGGGATCGTTCAGCAGCCGGCGCAGATTAGGGCAGTCATAGCGCTCCCGGTCCATCTGCACCACATGGGCGGTGCCGTCACCGGCGGAAAGTTGCACGACGCAGAGCGGATCGCGGTGAGGATTGAGGCCGAGCGTTTCGGTATCGATGGCGACCGAGCCCTGAAACGTGACGCTGTCCGGAAGGTCGCCTTTGTGGAGTGTAATGCTCATAAAGTCCCAGATGCTGGAAATGTGCGCGTTGGCGCGAATTCTATAGGGGCAGGATGCAACCTGCCGGAAAGCCCGAACTTAATACGCTTCGCGGCCCGATGCCATAAGCAAGCCGGGATTAATGCCGCCGGAAATGTCTGAAGACCGGTATTCGGGGAGGCCGGTTCATGACCGGCCGGATGGTGCCCAGGAGAAGACTCGAACTTCCACGCCCTTACGGGCACTAGCACCTGAAGCTAGCGCGTCTACCAATTCCGCCACCTGGGCTTAACCGGGGCACTGTTAGAGCCAGTTTCAGGTCTTGTCAATGGAGTGATTGGGCAAAGCGGCGAATTTGCGGGTGAAGGGGGAGCGGCGCCTGCCTGCGGCTTTTCAGGCAAATGACGCGGCGCGCACGCGGCCTCTGTACCGCGCCCGCCCCTTGCGCTATCAAGGGCAAGAATAGCTGCCCGGAAGGGCCGAATGCGCGTAGCAAGCAAACACGTATCCAGCAAAGAAGAGACAAGGCATGCGACAGGTTGAGCCCAATAAATTGATCACCGTATTCGGCGGGTCGGGTTTTATCGGCCGCTATGTGGTGCAGCTTCTGGCGCAAAAGGGATACCGGGTCCGCGTTGCCGTGCGCCGCCCCAATCTGGCGCTTTATCTGAAGCCGCTGGGCGATGTCGGCCAGATCCAGCTTTTCCAGGCTAATATCCGCGATGCCGTCTCTTGCCGCGCGGCGCTTGAAGGGGCCGACGGCGTGGTCAATCTCGTCGGCATCTTGCAGGAAGGCGGCGCGCAGCGTTTTGCCAGCGTCCAGGCCGCCGGCGCCGGCCTCATCGCCAAGCTGGCGGGCGAGGCGGGCATCACGCGCTTTGCCCATGTCTCGGCCATCGGTGCGGATGAGGAAAGCGCCTCGGAATATGCCCGCACCAAGGCGCTGGGTGAGGAAGCGGTGCTGAAAGCGGTGCCGACGGCAACGATCCTGCGCCCTTCCATTGTCTTCGGCCCGGAAGATGATTTCTTCAACCGCTTTGCTGCCATGGCGCGCCTCAGCCCGGCGCTGCCTTTGATCGGTGGCGGCGAAACGCGCTTCCAGCCCGTCTATGTAAAAGACGTGGCGGCGGCGATCCTGGCGGCGCTGGAAAATGACGGCGCCCGCGGCAAGATTTATGAACTGGGCGGCCCGGAAGTTTTCAGCTTCAAGGAGCTGATGGAGCGCATGCTGGAGGAAATTCGCCGCAAGCGCGTGCTCGTGAGCCTGCCGTTCGCACTCGCCAAGCTGATGGGCCATGTGGCTGGCATTCTGCCCAATGCGCCGCTGACCGCCGATCAGGTGGAGCTGTTGAAGACCGACAATGTCGTCTCTGACGAAGCGCGCGAAGAAGAGCGCACGCTGGCGGCGCTCGGCGTGCCCGCAACCGGTCTTGATTCGGTGCTCAGCACCTATCTCTACCGTTTCCGCCGTACCGGCCAGTTCGAGCGCCGGGAAGCCTGACGGGCTTAATAATAGATCCAGCCAAGCAGGACCGCGCCGAGCAGCAGCCGGTAAATGACGAAGGGTGTCAGCGTCATATGCTCGAGCAGGCGCATGAAGGCGGCGATCGTGGCGAAGGCGGCGATCGCGGCAAGCCCCGCGGCAATGCCCATGTCATAGCCGAGCGCCACATCGCCGAGCTGCACCACTTCATAAATGCTGGCAGCAGCCGCGCCGATAATGGTGGGAATGGACAGCAGCATGGAAAACCGCGCCGCATCTTTGCGCTCATAGCCCAAAAACCGCGCCATGGACATGGTGACGCCCGCCCGGCTGGCGCCCGGAATGAGCGAGAAAACCTGCGCGATGCCGATGGCGAGCGCGCCGCCCGTTTCCATATGTTCCAGGCGCTTGACGGTCATCCCGATCTTGTCCGTCGCATAAAGGATGACGGCAAAGAAAAGATTGGCCCAGGCGACGATCTCCGCCCCGCGCAGCGAGCCGACAATGCCCGAGCGCAGCACGAAAAAACCGGCAATGACGGCGGGCAGCGTGGCAATGATCAGAAAAAGTGCAAGGCGGCCGTCCGGCGTCACGCGCCCGCGCAGCAACAAAAGAAAGCCTACAATCATCTGCCAGACTTCCCGCCGGAAATAGGCGATGACCGCCAGAAGCGTGCCCATATGAACGGCAATGTCGATGAGAATACCCTGGTCGGACCAGGAGGTCAGCTCGCCGATCAGATTGAGATGGCCGGAAGAGCTGATCGGCAAAAACTCCGTAATGCCCTGCACAAGGGCAAGAACGATAAGCTGCTCAATGGACATGAAAAAGGGTGTTCCGGAGGTGGACAGATGCGCCAGCATATACCAACTGCCTCGTGCTTGGCCATGCAGGAAAACCCAAGGGCGGGCTAAGATTAATGACGGCCATGGCCGAGAGGACGCAGGGCGCGCTATATATTCTCCTGTCGCATAGCCGTTATGAATGCGAAGGCGGAGGCATCGGCCCCCGCGCATAGATCGAAGGGTGAGGGGTCATGAATATCGGTAAGGTTGCAGAGCTCTCGGGCGTTCCGGCCAAGACCATCCGCTATTATGAAAGCATCGGCCTGACGCTGCCGCCCGCCCGCTCTGAAAGCGGCTACCGTACGTATGCAGAAGAAGACGTGCATATGCTCAAATTCGTGGCGCGGGCCCGCTCGCTCGGTTTTTCTATCGACGATTGCCGGGGGCTTCTGGCGCTCTACCGGGACAGGGGCCGGGCGAGTGCCGACGTGAAGCGTATTGCCGAGGAGCATATCGGCGAAATCGAGCGAAAAATTGCCGAACTGCAATCGATGCGCACGGTCTTGCGCCGGCTTGCCGAAAAATGCCATGGCGATGACCGGCCCGATTGCCCCATTCTGGACGAGCTTTCCGGCTGACAGGCGCCTGAAACGCGCCCGAAATGCTCTTGGCTTCCGGCCTGCGCGGGGGCGGTGTACAAGGGCGCGCCCACAAGGTATGCCGGAACGGTAGCGATGCGGTTTTGAGGTGAGTTTTTATGGATCAGCTTTTTCATCTTCCCATTTCCCCGGCCTGCCGGAAGGTGCGCCTGGCGCTTGGTGAAAAGGGCCATGAAGTGGAACTGGTGGAAGAGCGCGACTGGGAAGGCCGGCGCGAGTTTCTGGCGCTCAATCCGGCAGGCGAGGTGCCGGTGCTGCTGGAGGAAGGTGGCCGGGCGATCTGCGGGGCAACGCCGATCGTGGAATTTCTCGAAGACAGCGTGCCCGACCGCCCGCTTTTGCCGGGCGATGCTTATGCCCGCGCCGAAGCGCGCCGGCTTGCCGAGTGGTTCGACAAAAAATTCGCCGAAGAAGTGAGCCTGCCGCTCATCCATGAAAAAGTGACGAAGCGTTTCATGAGCGCGGTGGAAGGCGGCGGCTCACCCGACATGGCGGTGGTGCGCGCCACGCTTTATAATGTGCGCTATCACCTCGATTATATTTCTTATTTGATGGAGGACCGGCGCTGGCTGGCGGGCGAGGCGATGAGCCTTGCCGATATTACCGCCGCTGCGCATCTGTCCTGCCTCGATTATATCGGCGATGTGCCCTGGTCGCAGTTTCCCCAAGCCAAGGAATGGTATGTGCGGCTGAAATCGCGCCCCTCTTTCCGCGCGCTGCTGGCCGACCATGTACCCGGCATGCCGCCGCCGCGCGTTTATGCCAATCTCGATTTTTGACGAATGCCATGACGACGCCCGTCCGCCCCGAAACGACCGCAGAAATGACCGGCGAAAAGAGCGCCGAACTTGTCCGGCGGATCGGGGAAGCGGCGCGCGAGGCAGGTTTCGATGCGGTGCGCCTGGTGCGCGCGGCCGACGTGCCCGACCGGACGGCCTTTTTGCGGGGCTGGGTCGGCGCGGGCCGGCATGGGGAAATGGGCTGGATGGAAGAAACGGCGATCCGCCGCGGCCATCCTTCATCGCTCTGGCCGGATGTCAAAAGCATCATCGTGCTCGGCCAGAATTACGGGCCAGAAGAAAACCCGCTCCCCGATCTTGAGAAGAAAGAGCAGGGGACGGTCTCCGTCTATGCCCGCCATAAAGATTATCACGATCTCATCAAGAAGCGGTTGAAGCGCATCGCCCGCTGGCTTGTCGCGGAGACGGGCTGCGAGCTGAAAGTCTTCGTGGATACCGCCCCAGTGATGGAAAAGCCCTTGGCGGAAGCGGCAGGGCTCGGCTGGCAGGGCAAGCACACCAATCTCGTCTCGCGGGAATTCGGCTCCTGGCTCTTTTTAGGCTCGATCTTCACGACGCTGGACCTGCCCGCCGATGTCCCGGAAAAAGATCATTGCGGTTCCTGCCGCGCCTGTCTCGACATTTGCCCGACAAAGGCGTTTCCCGCCCCTTACGAGCTCGATGCGCGCCGCTGTATTTCCTATCTGACGATCGAGCATAAGGGGTCTATTCCGCTCGAATTCCGCAAAGCCATGGGCAACAGGATCTATGGCTGCGATGATTGCCTTGCTGTCTGTCCCTGGAACAAGTTTGCCGCGCAGACCGGCGAGGCCGCGTTTCATCCGCGTGAAGCGCTCAAAGCGCCGCTCCTTAGCGAGCTGATGGAACTGGACGATACTTCTTTTCGGGAAATGTTTTCCGGCTCGCCCATCAAGCGCATCGGGCGGAACCGTTTCTTGCGCAATGTGCTGATCGCGGCGGGCAATTCAGGTGCGCCGTCTTTGCTCGCCCCTGTCCGCGCGCGGCTTGAAGATGACGCAAGCGAGGTGCGCGCCATGGCGGTCTGGGCGCTGGGGGAGCTCGCTCCGGCAGAAGAAATAAAGGCGCTGAAAACGCGCTACTTGCCGCGCGAAAAAGAAGAGACGGTGCGCGCGGAATGGGCGCTGCTTGATTGATCAGTTCGCGCCGGTCGCGGCGCTTTCTTGTGTCACATCCATCTGTGCGAGATAGGCGCGGGCAGCTTCTGCCTCCGCGCTGTCTTCTTGCGCATTGGCTTGCACATAAAGCCAGTCTTCCCGCGCGCCGTCCTTGTCGCCCATTTCCTCGGCAATCAGCCCGCGTTCGAGCCTGAGGAGCAGGGGGGCGGCACCTGCGCTTTCGGCAGCGGCAATATCGCGCCGGGCCGCTTCAAGCGCGCCTGTCTGACGTCCGGCTCTTGCCCGCAGGAGATAAATTTCCCCTTCTTCCGGGGCAAGCTCGGCGGCGCGGCTAAGATCGGTAATGGCAAGCTCCGCCTCGCCGCCCAGAAGATAGGCCCGCCCGCGTGCGGTCAGAAGGGCCGCATTTTGAGGATCAAGATCGATACCGGCGCTATAAGCGGCAATGGCGCGTTTGACGTCGCCATGTTTCAGCCAGCTCGCGCCCGCCTGCTGCAGAATGAGCGCGCGCTCTTGCGCCCCGCCCGCATCCGAGCGCGCGGCAAGCTGTTCGAGCCGCGTGGCCGCCGCGTCGTAAAGTTCGAGCTTGGTAAGCGCCAGAATGCCGCAATGAAGCGCTGCCGCCCCGCCACCTTCGTCGCCCCAGCGCAGGGCGTGGTCATAGGCCGTATCGGCATCGCGCGCCACAAGCTCGACGCAAGCCTCATAAGGCCCGGCGTGAGCGGCGCTGACGGTAAAAAGCAGGAACATGGCTGGAAGAAAAGGCAAAGAACGCATAGGTCTGGTATCGTTGTTCGAGCAAAGCCCGGATGGGCAAGGAGAGTGGATGCCGCAAAAACGGCTTTTCTGTGTTGGCTTCGGTTTCAGCGCCGCGCATCTGGCGGGTCTCTTATTGGAAGAAGGCTGGAGTGTAGCAGGCACCTGCCGGTCGCAGGAAAAGAAAGCGCGTCTTGAGAAAGACGGCATCGAGGCTTTTGTCTTTTCCCCCGATGAGCCGCTCAAGGCAGGCGCACTGGAAGGCGCGACGCATCTTCTGGCCTCCGCCCCGCCGGAAGAGGCGGGCGATCCTTTTTTGCGCCGCCATGAAGAGATGGCGCTTGAGGCCGCGCAGAGCCTTGAATGGGCAGGCTATCTTTCCACCACCGGCGTTTACGGCGACCGGCAGGGAGGCTGGGTGGATGAGGAAAGCGCGCTCATGCCCGATACCGCGCGGGGCAAGAAGCGCCTTGCGGCGGAGAAAGACTGGCTGGCTTTCGGGGAAAAGAGCGGCATGCCGGTGCAGCTCTTCCGCCTTGCCGGTATTTACGGGCCCGGCCGCAATCAGCTGACCTCGCTGAAAGAGGGAAAGGCCCGGCGCATCGTCAAACCCGGCCAGGTCTTCTCGCGCATTCATGTGGAAGACATTGCGCGTATCCTCAAAGCCTCCATCGCCGCGCCGCACGCGGGCGCCGCTTATAATGTCTGCGATGATGAAGCCGCCCCGCCGCAGGATGTCATTGCTTATGCCGCAGAGCTTCTGGGCCGGGCGCCGCCGCCCGAAATTCCTTTCGAGGAAGCCGCCCTCTCGCCCATGGCGCGCAGTTTTTATGAAGACAGCAAACGCGTCTCCAACCGGCGCATCAAGGAAGCGCTGGGCGTCACGCTGCGCTATCCCACCTACCGGGAAGGGTTGAAGGCGCTTCTGGATGCCGGGGCCTACTAGCCCGCCTTCTCCAAGGTGCCGAGAATGTCATCGAGGGTGCGTTCCAGCCGGGCAAGGTCAGCAGGTTCGGAAAGCCGGTGATCGCCGCTTTTCGACAGCGTCAGCACCACGTCCTCGCTTTCCAGCCTGTCCATGAGCTGCAGTACATGCGCATAAGGTACATCCGGGTCCGCCATGCCTTGCAGGATGCGGATAGGGAAGGTGAGCGGAATGGGCTTGTCCAGCAGAAGATGATTGCGGCCTTCCTCGATCAGCTTCAGCGTGATTTCGTTGGGCTCATCCGCATAAGGGGTGGGCTCGAGATAGATGCCTTCCTCCAGCAGCGTCTTTTGCACCTCGGCCGGAAAGCCTTTCCACATCAGCTCTTCGGTGAAGTCGGGCGCGGGCGCGATCAGCACCAGGCCCTTGACCTTTTCCGGGCGGGCCAGCGCGGCGAGAAGCGCGATCCAACCGCCCATGCTCGAGCCGATCAGCACTTGCGGACCTTCCGACAGCGCATCGATGGCGGCCAGCGCATCTTCCTTCCAGCGCCCGATCGTGCCCTCGCGGAAGACGCCGCTTGAGGCGCCATGGGCGAAATAATCGAACCGGAGATAATGCCGCCCGCGTGCCCTGGCATAAGCGGCAATCGCTTCGGCCTTGGTGCCCGTCATGTCCGATTTGAAACCGCCGAGCCAGGTGAGCCCGATGCGCCTCGGCGCAGGCGTTTTCGGCGCCTCGATGAGATAAGCGATTTCCTCGCCATCAGGCCGGGCAAGCTTGCGGGGCTGGGGAAGTTCGGTCATGGTGCACTCGTTTTGGAGGATTGTTGCGGGCCGCCTCTTTGATCCTGAGGCTCTTCACTTAAATGAGAATAGAGGCGGGGATCAAGCCGCGCGCGCCCGCGTGAAGGAAAACCCCGTGAAGGGAAACGCTGTGTCATC
The DNA here is from genome assembly GCF_965222285.1 of Tepidicaulis sp. Lineage (NCBI taxonomy): Bacteria > Pseudomonadati > Pseudomonadota > Alphaproteobacteria > Hyphomicrobiales > Parvibaculaceae > Tepidicaulis > Tepidicaulis sp. Next base: position 356,390 of record NZ_OZ244942.1, read on the forward strand.
TGTCTTTGAGGGGATCAAGCCGCCAACCGTCTTGCAAGTCGTGCCCGCGCTGGAAACGGGCGGCGCCGAGCGCACGGCGGTGGATATTGCCCGCGCGCTCGTCGAGGCCGGGGCAAAGGCGCTGGTCGCCAGCCGCGGCGGGCGCATGGTGGCGGAGCTCGAAGCGGCGGGCGCTACTCATATCGAGCTTGCCGTCCATTCCAAGAACCCTGTCGTCATGGCGCTGAATGTGGAGCGGCTGACCCGTCTTGCCGCCAAGCATGGCGCGGACATTATTCACGCCCGCTCGCGCGCGCCCGCCTGGAGCGCCCTTGCCGCGGCGCGCCGTCTCCATCTTCCTTTCGTCACCACCTATCACAACAAGGTGCATGAAAGCCCGCGCCTCAAGGTCTTCTATAATTCCGTCATGACGCGCGGCGCGGTGGTGATCGCCAATTCCCATTTCACCGCCGAGCGCATCCGCAAGGTGCATGGCGAGGATCGCGCCCGCATCGTCACGGTGCCGCGCGGCATCGATATGGCCCGCTTCAATCCAGACCGGATCGACCAAGAAAGGATCAAGGCTATGCGTCTTTCCTGGCGCGTGGCGGAAGATGACACGGTCTTTCTGCTGCCCGCACGCCTTACGCGTTGGAAGGGGCAGACAGTGGCGCTGGAAGCGCTGGAAAAACTGAAGAACATGTCCGATGCCCCCTTCCGTCTCGTTCTTGTGGGCGATGCGCAGGGGCGCGATGCCTATGAGGCGGAGCTGAGCGCCATGATCTCGCGGCTCGGGCTGCAGGATCATGCCCGCCTGGCCGGCCACTGCGAGGCGATGGAAGAGGCTTATGCGGCGGCCGATTTCGTCATCGCCCCCTCGCTTGAGGCCGAGCCTTTCGGGCGCACCCCTGTTGAGGCGCAGGCTATGGGCCGCCCGCCCATCGTGGCCGATCATGGCGGGGCGCGCGAAACGGTCATCACGGCGGATGAAGATGCGCCGACGGGCTGGCGCGTGCCGCCCGGCGATGATGTGGCGCTGGCCGGTGCCATGCTGGAAGCGCTCTCGCTCGATGCCAAAAGCCGGGCGGAAATGGCGGCGCGCGGCAAGGCGCATGTGGCTGCTCATTTCTCCCTCACCGCCATGGCGGCGGCGACGCTGAAAATCTATGCCGACCTGATGCGGCGGCAAAAGCCTGAATGAGAGCGCCTGTCCTTTTGATCCGTCTTCGCCCCTGGGAGGAGGCGCAGTGGGAGGCGGTGCGCCAAAAGCTGGAGGCGGCCCATCCTGGCGTGTCCATCTGGCTTCTCAGTGCCGGGCAGCCGCTTCCCCCTTGGGCCGGGTCTTTCTTCCATGAAATCTGGCAGGATGGGCGCCCGCGCGGTCCCGGCCGCTGGCTCTCTTTGATGCGGCGGCTTTCCTGGGGAAGCTTTGCCGTGATCTATGACGGGGAGGGCGAGGGCGGCGCCGCGCAAATAAAACTCTGGCGCATTCTCGTGCGCCCGGCGCCCGAATGGCGGCGTTTCACGCTTCAAAACGGCGCAGATTAGGTCTTTTCGGGCACAGAGCGGCGGAAATCGGCGGCGCGCCTGCCGTTAACCTCTTGATATCTTGACTTGCACTGACGAGCTCTTAATCCTAAAGACGGTCAACGACGGGCTCTCGGGGCACGCCGGGGTTTGGCGTTTTTCAAATGCGCCGCCCATTCCGGCCATCTGCCCCTCAAAGGTAAGACCCGCAAAACGAAGGAGGTTTTCATAGCTCGCAGACCCCTACCCGCGCAGCCGGCCCAGCAAGGTCCTCGTGTAAACGATGCGATCAAGGTTCCGGACGTAATGCTCATTGGCGCCGAGGGCGAAAAGCTCGGTGTCGTTCCCGTGGAAGAAGCGCTGAGACTGGCAGATGAAGCTGGCCTCGATCTCGTTGAGGTCGCGCCGACTTCGAAACCGCCTGTATGCAAGCTGCTGGACTACGGCAAGTTCAAGTTCCAGGCACAAAAGAAGGCTGCCGAAGCCCGCAAAAAACAGAAGACCGTCGAAGTCAAAGAAGTGAAGATGCGTCCGAACATCGACACCCATGACTATGAAGTGAAGATGCGCAACGTGAAGCGGTTCTTCGATGAAGGCGACAAGGTCAAGGTCACGCTGCGTTTCCGCGGCCGTGAAATGGCGCACCAGGATCTGGGCATGGCGCTGATGAACCGGGTGAAGGACGATGTGGAAGAGATCGCCAAGGTCGAGCTGCATCCCAAACTCGAAGGCCGCCAGATGATCATGGTGCTGGCGCCGCGCTAAGACGCGCCAAAGCGTAGTTAAGAACGGAAGGGCCCGGCATTGCCGGGCCTTTGTGTTTTTGGGGGTGGAAAGCCTTAAACGAGGCGGGCCAGCCGGTCGGGCCGGTCCGTCAATATGGCATCGACGCCGAGCGCCAGAAGCCGCTCCATCTCTTTTTCTTCGTCCACCGTCCAGCACGACACTTCAAGGCCGAGCGAGCGGGCAATGCCCATCGTCTCATCGGTTACATCGCCGTGCCAGGCAAACCAGCCATCGGCATTGCCGCGGGCAATGGCCTTGAGCAGCTTTTCCGCAAAACTTTTCCCCTCTTCTTGGCGCCAGTCGCAGGCACCGAAGAAATGCGCGCCTCTGGCCGAGGCTTCCCGGAACCAGCGGTCCTCCGGCGTGTCATTGGCGCGGGAGGGGTGTTCCGGGTCGATGCGGAAAAAGGGAATGGTGGTAAAGGCGGTGCGGGACGGGCTGATCTCCTGCGCCCGCAAGAGCCCCGGCCAGTCGAAGGAGACATAGGTCACCTGCGCCTCAAGTCCGTACTCTTTCACGAGCGCACAGGCCGCATCGGCAAGAACGCGCGGATCGGCGCCGTTATCCGGCTCTTCAAGCTCAGTCTTGAGCTCGATATAAAGCCGAAAGCCGGGCGCCGCTGCCGTTTTGACCAGCTCCAAAAGCTCCGCAAGGGCGGGAATTTTTTCACCGTCCAGAGCTTCCTGCTCAGGGTAGTGGGCGCCGTAGGTTGAGCCGGGGCGCAGCCGGCCGACATCGAAGGCCTGCAGCTCTTCAAAGCTCAAATCTTTCAGCCGCGGGGTAGGGCGCGTCAGCCAATTACCGTCCGCCCCCCGCGCTATCGCCGGTTTCAGCGCGCCGTCATGATGGATGACCAGAACATTGTCGCGGGTCAGATGCACATCAAGCTCGAAGCCGTCCACCCTATCAAGCGCACGGGTAAAAGCGCCCATCGTGTTTTCCGGCCATAGCCCGCTGCCTCCGCGATGCGCGATCTTGAGCATGTTCTCTCCTGCCTCGTCAGGTATTTGTCTAAAATCCGGGCAAGACTACTGCAGGTGCAAAGCTCTGTCTTGCGGGTTTCGTGAAGATGAGTTTCGCGCCTAAGCTGCTATACTTGTCGCTCAATAAAGAAAGGCGGAGCGGGATGTCGGATATGGGAATTCTTCTGCTGGTGCTTCTGGCGGGCGCGGGCCTCGCTTATCTCTGGTACACGAAAATCATTGGCCGGCGGAACACGGCGCTTGAGGCGCTCTCGTCCATCGATGTGCAATTGCGCAAACGCCACGATCTCATTCCCAATCTCGTCGCCATGGCCAAAAGGTTCATGACCCATGAGCGCGAACTTTTGGACCGGCTGACGGAGCAGCGCGCGAAAGCCGCCGAACCTTACTCGAGGCACGATCCGCGCGCCGTGGAGCAGCATCTGGCCGACGAGCAGGCGCTGCAATCCTCGCTCGTGCGGGTGCTGGCGGTGGCGGAAAACTATCCCGACCTCAAATCCGACCGCACCGTGATGGAAGTGCAGGAGGGGCTGGAAGAAGTGGAAGGCCATATCGCCGCCGCCCGCCGCTTCTACAACTCTGCCGTCACCGAGCTGAATAATTCCGTGCAGATTTTCCCCGGCAACATCATTGCCGGCTGGGCCAAGGTCGAACCCATGCCCTATTTCGAGCTTGAAGACAGCGCCATGCGCGCGCCGGTCGATGTCGGCGCCCTGATGGACAAGCCGTAAGAGATCGAGGCGCATGTCGGACGTCGCAGAACTTGCAGAACTCGATGCGTTTTACGAAGCGGAGCTGCGCCCCTGGCTGATGGGGTTCGAAAAAAAGCGCCGTCTTTTTCTCGCCATTGCCGTGGGCGGCATTTTGCTGGCCGCGCTCCCCATCGCCGGGCTCATCTGGCTTGGCTGGCAGGAATATGTGCTCTTTATTTCTTTCGTCACATTCGTTGCGGCCATCGCACCGCTCGTTTTTCTCGGCAAGAAAATCGAAAAGGAATTGCTTGCCCGGATTTGCGAGAAGCTGGACTTCGCCCTCGATCCCAAAGCCGGCGCCATGTCCATCCAGTCTTTCTCCTCGCTCTCGCTTGTCCCTTCTTACGATACGTGCAGTCTCGACAATGCGATCCAGGGGAAGATCGATGAGGTGCCCTTCGAGCTTTGCGAAAGCCATTTGCAGGAGCAAAGACGCAATTCCAAAGGCCGCACCTATTACGTCACCGTTTTTCAGGGTCTTGTGGGGAGCGCGCAATTTCCCAAACGCTTTCACGGCACGACGATCGTGCGCCGGGATGGCGGCTTTCTCGCCTCGCTCTTTTCCTCCGGCAAGGGCGACAGGGTGAAACTGGAAGATCCGGATTTCGAAAAACGCTTCGATGTTTTCTCCGACGATCAGGTCGAAGCGCGCTATCTGCTCACCCCCGGTTTCATGGAACGGGTAAAACGGCTCGATGATCTGTCGGACGGGGCGGCGCGTCTTGCCTTTCAAGGCGGCCGGCTTCTTTTTGCGATTGGCGGCGGCGACCGTTTCACCGTCTCGCTTTTCAAGAATATGGGTGAGATCACGCATTTCCGGCGGATGATGGCGGATTTCGCGCTGATTTTCGGCATTGTCCGCGAGCTCAATCTCGCCGCGAAAACCCGCCTTTAAGCCCGCTGCGCGCCAAGATGGTTGCGAAGCCGTACCCCTTTGCTAGGCTTCTTCTCATAAAAAAATAAAGAGGTCACAAAAATAACAAGGGAGGAGAGGCCGATGAGATTCGGTGTGTTTTACGAGCTGCAATTGCCCAAGCCCTGGAAAGAAGGCGATGAGCACCGTCTGTTCCATGAAGCGCTCGACCAGGTGGTGCTCGCGGACAAGCTGGGCTTCGATTATGCCTGGGAAGTCGAGCATCACTTTCTCGATGAATATTCCCATTCCAGTGCGCCAGAAGTTTTTCTCGCCTGCGCGGCGGCGAAGACGGAAAACATCCGCCTTGGTCACGGCATCCGTCAGGTGATCCCGAATTACAATCATCCCGCCCGCACCGCCGAAAGCGTGGCGACGCTCGATCTCATGTCGAGCGGGCGCGTGCAGCTCGGCATCGGCGAAGGGGCGACGCGGCTGGAGCTGGGCGGCTTCGGCATTCCGGCCAAGGAAAAGCGCGCCATGTCGCTGGAGGCGGCCGAGCAGATCGCCAATATGATGGTGCATGACCCCTATCCCGGTTTCGAGGGCAAGTATTTCTCCATGCCCTGCCGCAATGTGCTGCCGAAGCCTTATCAAAAACCGCACCCGCCCATGTGGATGGCCTGCACGAACCGCGACACGATCCGCGTGGCCGCCTCCCTCGGTCTCGGCGCGCTTGCCTTCTCCTTCGTCGATCCGGAAGAGGCGAAACATTGGGCCGACATTTATTACGGCATCATCAAGTCCGAAGAGTGCGTGCCGCTCGGCCATACGGTGAATGCCAATATCGCGCTTGTCTCCAATTTCTCGCTCCATCATGACCGCGCCGAAGCGATCCGCCGGGGCCATGAAGGGTTCGAATTTTTCGGCTACGCGCTTGCCGCCCTCGTGACGCAGGACTGCAAGCCTGGCCGCACCGATATGTGGGGCGATTATCTCAAGCAGCGCGGCAACCGCACCGAAGAGGTGATCGAGGCCGCTACGGGCAGTGTGGAGGCGAACGGCATCGGCACGCCGGAGGACATGCGCGCCCATTTGAAAGCGCTTCAGGAGGCCGGCGTCGATCAGGTGATCTTCATGCAGCAGGCCGGGCGCAACCAGCATGCCCATATCTGCGAATCGCTGGAGCTCTTCGCTGCCGAAGTGATGCCAGAGTTCCAGGCGGAGCGGGCGGCCCGCGAGCAGGCAAAGCAAGAAGAGCTTGCCCCTTACATCGAGGCGGCCCTGAAACGGAAAAACTGGATGAAGCCGCTCTCCGACGAGGAAATCCCCATCGTGCCCGCCGCCGTGCCGCGCCCGATGGTCAATCAGACCAAAGCGGCGGAATAACCCTCCGAGGTAAAGGGATAAAACCTCAAGGCTTTTCCGGCCTTGAGGGCCCTTTGCCGCCGGAGCCCGCTTGACCTTTGGGGCGGAATGCGTATAACGCATGTCTTTCTTGGGGCCGTCCGGCGTAAAGGGCATGCCGTGTCGGTCCAAAATGCCAAAAGAGCTGCATCTACAGGTGCTTAGGTGCCTTTTCTTCAGCGGATGCAGCCGGCCACACGACCAAGGAGAGCAAAATGCCCAAGTTGAAGACGAAGTCTGGCGCCAAAAAGCGCTTCAAGCTGACGGGTTCGGGCAAGGTTGTCCGCACCCAGGCCGGCAAACAGCACGGCATGATCAAGCGTTCCAACACTCAAATCCGCAACCAGCGTGGCACGGCGATCGCCGACGACACGAACTCGCGGATGATCAAAAAATTCTTGCCCTACGGCTAAGGTGAAGGAGCTCTGACATGTCACGTGTGAAAAGAGGCGTTACGGCGCATGCGCGCCACCGCAAAATCGTAAAAGCCGCGAAGGGCTATTATGGCCGCCGGAAGAATACCTTCCGCACTGCCAACCAGGCTGTCGAAAAAGCCGGGCAATACGCCTATCGCGACCGGCGCACCCGCAAGCGCAATTTCCGTGCGCTCTGGATCCAGCGCATCAACGCGGCCGTCCGCGAGCATGGCATGACCTATGGCCGATTTATCAACGGTCTCGGGAAAGCCGGTGTCGAGGTTGACCGCAAGGTTCTGTCCGACCTCGCCATCCGCGAGCCCGAGGCTTTCAAGGCACTGGTCGATCAGGCGGCAGCGGCGCTGAAGTAAGCGCACCAATTCGAACGACGCGAAACCCCGCGGCGTCTCCCGCCAGGCCTTCGGCCGGCGAAGATGCGTGCGGGGTTTTGTGTTTTGAGCGAGCGCGAAAGCAGAGTGTGACATGAGCGATCTGAAAAAGCTTGAAGATGAGATTCTGGCAAGCGTGGCGGCGGCTGAGAGCGAAAAGGCTCTCGAGGATGTGCGCGTCGCGGCCTTGGGCAAAAAGGGCACCATTTCCGAGCAGCTGAAAGGCCTCGGCAAGATGAGCCCGGAAGAGCGCAAGGAAATGGGCCCGGCGCTGAACGGGCTGAAAGACCGGGTGGGCGAGGCGATCGCCCAGCGCAAGGAAGCCCTTCATGAAGCAGCGCTCGAAGCGCGCCTTGCCTCCGAAGAGGTGGATGTCACGCTGCCGGTGCGCGAAAGCGCGCTCGGCGCCGGGCGTATTCATCCGATTTCCCAGGTCTTCGATGAGATCACCGCGATCTTCGGCGATATGGGCTTTTCCGTCGAAGAAGGCCCGGACATCGAAACCGACTATTACAATTTCGAGGCGCTGAATTTCCCCGAAGGGCACCCGGCGCGCGAAATGCACGACACGTTCTATTTTCATGAGAAGGAAGACGGCTCGCGCCCGCTTCTGCGCACGCATACAAGCCCCGTGCAGGTGCGCACGATGGAGAAGGGTAAGCCGCCTTTCCGCTTCATCGCGCCGGGCCGCACCTTCCGCTGTGACAGCGACCAGACCCATACGCCGCAATTCCACCAGGTCGAAGGGCTCGTCATCGACGAGGAAACCAATCTCGGTCATTTGAAATGGACGCTGGAAACATTCCTCGGCGCCTTTTTCGAAACCGACAAGGTGGAGCTGCGCTTCCGCCCGTCCTTCTTCCCGTTCACCGAGCCTTCCATGGAAGTCGATGTGCGCTGCGCGCGTTCCGGCGGGGAAATCCGCATCGGGGAAGGGGAGGATTGGCTGGAAATTCTCGGCTGCGGCATAGTTCACCCCAATGTGCTCAGCGCTTCCGGCATCGATCCGGAGCGCTATCAGGGCTTTGCTTTCGGCATGGGGATCGACCGCCTTGCCATGCTCAAATACGGCATTCCGGACCTGCGCGCCTTTTTCGAGGCCGATCTGCGCTGGCTGAAACATTACGGATTTGCCGCACTCGATGTGCCTACACTCGACGGGGGGGTCTCGTCATGAAGTTCACGCTTTCCTGGCTGAAAGATCATCTGGAAACGGAGGCGAGCCTCGAAGAGATCGTCGAAAAGCTCACCATGATCGGCCTTGAGGTCGAAGGGGTGGACGATCCGGCCGAGCGCCTTGCGCCTTTCTCCGTCGCGCGCATTCTGGAAGCGGGCCCGCATCCGGATGCCGATAAGCTGAAGCTCTGCAAAGTCGAAGCGCTGGTCGGCGGTAAGCGCGACGTCTTGCAGGTTGTTTGCGGCGCGCCTAATGCCAAGACCGGCCTTCTCGGTATTTTCGCTCCGCCCGGCGCCACTATTCCGGCGAACGGCATGGTGCTGAAGCCGACGAAAATCCGCGGCGTGGAATCGAACGGCATGATGTGTTCGGAGCGCGAGTTGGAACTCTCCGACGAGCATTCCGGCATTATCGAGCTTGAAGGCGAATTCGAGATCGGCACGCCGGCAGCGGATGTGCTCGGGCAGAACGATCCCGTAATCGAAATCGCGATCACGCCGAACCGTCCCGACTGCCTCGGCGTTTACGGCGTGGCGCGCGATCTTGCCGCCGCCGGTCTTGGCACGTTGAAGACGCCGGAAGCGCCCCGCATCGAAGGGGCTTTCGAAAGCCCGGTGAAGATCGAAATCGATGCGCCCGAAGCCTGCCCTCATTTCACGGGGCGCATGGTGCGCGGCGTGAAGAACGGTGCCTCGCCCGCGTGGATGCAAAAGCGCCTCGGCGCCATCGGTCTGCGCCCCATCAACGCGCTGGTCGATATCACCAATTATATTTCCTATGACCGGGGCCGCCCGCTCCATGTTTATGACGCGGCAAAACTCACCGGCAATATCCGCGCCCGGCTTGGTCAGGGGGAAACTTTCCTCGCGCTCGACGGCAAGGAATATGAAGCCGGCACGGCCATGTGCGTCATCGCCGATGACAAGGCGGTGCTCGGCTTCGGCGGCATCATGGGCGGCGAGCATTCCGGCTCGACGGAGGAAACAACCGACGTCTTCATCGAAAGCGCCTATTTCGATCCGATGCGCACCGCCTCGACGGGCCGCAAGACCGGCATCAATTCCGATGCCCGCTACCGTTTCGAGCGCGGCGTCGATCCGGCTTTCGTGGAAGAAGGCTGCGACCTGGCCGCAAAAATGATCGTGGAGATTTGCGGCGGCGAGGTCTCGAAGCTGGAAAGCGCAGGTGCGCCCGCAACCGAAGAAAAGACGATCACCTTCAACCCCGCGCGGGTGGAACGGCTTACGGGTTTGAAGCTCGAAGAAGCCGAGATCAAAACCATTCTGGAAAAACTCGGCTTCAAGGTGGCAGGTGCGGCGTCTACGCTTTCCGTTGCTGTGCCTTCCTGGCGGCCCGATATTTTCGGCGAAGCGGACCTTGTGGAAGAAGTGGTGCGTATCCATGGGCTGAATGAAGTGCGCTCGCAGGCTCTGCCGCGCCGCTTCGATGTGGCCCCTGCCGTGCTCACCATCGGCCAGAAGCGCACGCGCCAGGCGCGCCGGGCACTGGCGGCCCGCGGGCTCGTGGAAGCTGTCACCTGGTCTTTCATTCCCAAGGAACAGGCGCTGATTTTCGGCGGCGGGGCAAAGGCGCTCGAGCTTGCCAATCCCATCTCGAGCGAGATGAGCGACATGCGCCCGAGCCTCTTACCGGGCCTCATTGCCGCTGCTGGGCGCAATCTTGCCCGCGGGCTTGGCGCGGCGGCGCTTTTCGAAGTCGGCCAGCATTATGAAGGCGAAGCGCCGTCCGATCAGAAGCGTGTCGCCGCCGGTATCCGCCAGGGCACGATGAAGCCGGCAGGCGGCGGGCGGCACTGGCAGGGCGGTGCCGGCAAGGTCGATGTCTTCGACGCCAAGGCCGATGCGCTGGCGCTGCTTGAAGCCTTGGGCGCGCCTGCGGCCAATCTGCAGGTCTTTGCCGAAGCCCCGCTCTGGTATCACCCGGGCCGCTCCGGCGAGCTGCGTCTTGGGCCGAAAAACGTCATTGCCCGTTTCGGCGAGCTGCATCCGCGTGTCCTCGACAAGATGGATGTGGCCGGTCCCATCGTCGGCTTCGAGGTCTTTTTGGATGCGATCCCGCAGCCCAAGGCCAAGCCCACCAAGACGAAACCGGCTCTGGCGCTCTCCGACCTTCAGCCGCTCACCCGCGACTTTGCCTTTGTGGTGGACAGGGGCGTGAGCGCGGACAGCCTGATCAAGGCGGCGCGCGGCGCGGAAAAGGCGCTGATCACGGAGGTGACGCTGTTCGATGTGTTCGAAGGCGGCAATCTGGGCGAGGAGAAAAAATCACTCGCCATCGAAGTGACCTTGCAGCCGAAAGACAAGACGCTGACGGACGAGGAAATCGAGGCGGTGAGCGCCCGCATCATCGCCTCGGTGGAAAAGGCGACAGGCGGCGCTTTGCGCGGCTAAGTCTCAGGCGTTTGCGAAAACAAAACCCCGGCTCTCAAGGCCGGGGTTTTTCATCTTTTAGGGCCGTCTTAGTAAGGCGCTTTTTTGAGGCCGGGAACGGTCTCCCGTTCTTCCTCATCGCCCAGGCGCTCGAGCCCATATTCGTCTTCACGTTCTTTCGGGTCGTCGAAATCGAAACGGAAGGTCGGCTCGTCCGGGCGCTCGGCATATTTATCGTCGAGCTTGCCGGGCCGGATGGAGCGGTATTCCTCTTCCACCCAGCGCGGTTCCTTTTTGGGCTTCTCCGCACTGGGCTCGGCAAGCGCGGGCGCCGCCCAGAAAGCGGCGGTGAAGCAGAAGGCGGCGATTAGCGAAAGCTTTGCGGGTCTCATTCCGGCCTCCATTTAAAATGGGTAATTCCCGCGCAGCATAGGCGATTGGCGCCATTGCGCAATCGCTTGCGTTACTTTCAGCTGCGCGCCGCGTCTTGACGCCGCGCCCAATGCCTGCCCTTCTTGAGGAAAAGAAATCGCACGGCGCGGGGAGAGGCTTATGGAACTGAAAACCGTCAAATACGAGCTGAAGGACGGGATCGCGACCATCACGCTCTCCCGCCCGCACCGGCGCAATGCCTGGACCGGGCGCATGCATATGGAATACCGCCATGTGCTTGAAAAGGCGGACAAGGATGGTGGCGTGCGCGTCATCGTCGTGACCGGCGATCCGGAGGGCAAGGCCTTTTGCGCGGGCGCCGATACCGCTGCCCTCGAAGGCCATTCGGAAAAAGGCAAATATGATGCGGGCACCACCTCCGATATCGCCAAGCCGGGCTTCGGGGTGCGGGAAGAATTCGATGCCACTTTTGCCTATCATTTCGGCCTGACGAAGCCCGTCATCGCGGCCATCAACGGGGCGGCCGCCGGTATCGGCCTGGTGCTCGCGGCCTATGCGGATCTGCGCTTTGCCGCGCGGGGTGCAAAATTCACCGCCGCCCATGGCAGGTTCAATTTTCCCGCCGAATTCGGCCTTTCCTGGGTCCTGCCCCGCATCATGGGGCTCGGCCATGCCAATGACATTCTGCTCTCCAGCCGGGTCTTTACCGCCGAAGAAGCCAAGGAAATGGGGCTTCTCAACCGGCTCTGCGCGCCGGAGGAGCTGATGGACGCGGTTTATGACTATGCGCGTGCCCTCGCCGCTGGTGTGGCGCCGGGCTCGCTCCGGGAGACGAAATGGCAGATTTACGGCGATCAGCACCGCCCGGCGGCAGAGGCCGTGCGGGCTTCCGAAGCGCTGCTCGAGGCCATGGTCACCCATCCCGACTATAAAGAAGGCATCAAGGCCTGGATGGAAAAGCGTCCGGCGGCCTGGAAGAGCGGTAAGGGCTAGCGCCGGAAGGAAAAGGCAGCGGGAGCGGCAAAAGCACCAGTTGGCGGCAGCCCCGGCTGATGATAAAAGCGCCGCCATGACCGACCTTGCCCATATTCGCAATTTCTCCATCGTGGCGCATATCGACCACGGCAAATCCACGCTGGCCGACCGGCTCATCCAGCTATGCGGCGGGCTGACCCAGCGCGAGATGAAGGAGCAGGTGCTCGATAGCATGGATATCGAGCGCGAGCGCGGCATCACGATCAAGGCGCAGACCGTGCGCCTGTCCTATCAGGCGGCGGATGGGGAAACCTATCAGCTCAACCTGATCGACACGCCGGGCCATGTCGACTTTGCCTATGAGGTGAACCGCTCGCTCGCCGCCTGCGAAGGCTCGCTCCTTGTGGTGGATGCGAGCCAGGGCGTGGAAGCGCAGACGCTCGCCAATGTCTATCAGGCGATCGAGGTCAATCATGAGATCGTGCCCGTCCTGAACAAGATCGATCTGCCCGCCGCCGAACCTGAGCGCGTTAAAGAGCAGATCGAGGACGTGATTGGTCTCGATGCCTCGGACGCGGTGGAAATTTCCGCAAAATCCGGCCTCGGCATCGACAAGGTGCTGGAGGCGATCGTTCGCCGCCTGCCCCCGCCGCGGGGCGACCGGGAAGCGCCGCTCAAAGCCATGCTGGTCGATAGCTGGTACGACCCCTATCTCGGCGTTGTCGTGCTGGTGCGCGTCGTGGACGGCGTGATGAAGAAGGGCCAGAAGATCAAGATGATGCAGGCCGGGGCCTCTTACACGGTCGATCAGGTCGGGATCTTCAAGCCGAAGAAAGAGAACGTGAAAGAACTTGCCGCGGGCGAAATCGGTTTCTTCACCGCCTCCATCAAGGAAGTGGCCGATACCGCCGTCGGCGACACGGTGACGGACGAAAAGCGCCCTTGCGCAAAACCGCTGCCGGGCTTCAAGCCTGCGCAGCCCGTCGTTTTCTGCGGGCTCTTTCCCATCGACAGTTCCCAGTTCGAGGATCTGCGCGAGGCGATCGGCAAGCTGCGGCTCAACGATGCAAGCTTCCATTATGAAATGGAAACGAGCGCGGCGCTTGGCTTCGGTTTCCGCTGCGGCTTCCTCGGCCTTCTGCATCTGGAAATCGTGCGGGAGCGGATCGAACGCGAGTTCAATATCGAGCTCATCACCACGGCGCCGAGCGTGATCTATCACGTCTATCTGACGAATGGCGACATGGTGGAGATGCACAACCCCGCCGATATGCCGGACCCGGTAAAGATCGACCGCATCGAAGAGCCGTGGATCAAGGCCACGATCCTGGTGCCGGATGAATATCTCGGCGCGGTGCTGAAGCTGTGCGAAGACCGGCGCGGCATTCAGCAGGACCTGACCTATGCGGGTGCCCGGGCCATGGTCGTGTACCGCCTGCCGCTCAATGAAGTGGTGTTCGATTTCTATGACCGGCTGAAATCCATCACCCGCGGCTATGCCAGCTTCGATTATCAGATCGAGAATTACGAGGCGAACGACCTCGTGAAAATGTCGATCCTGGTGAACGAAGAGCCGGTGGATGCATTGGCGACGGTCGTGCACCGGGCGCGTGCGGAATCGCGTGGCCGGGCCATGTGCGAAAAACTGAAAGACCTCATTCCTCGGCATCTTTTCAAGATCCCGGTCCAGGCGGCCATTGGCGGGCGTGTTATCGCGCGTGAGACGATCGCGGCCATGCGCAAGGACGTGACCGCCAAATGTTATGGCGGCGACGTTTCGCGTAAGCGCAAGCTTTTGGAAAAGCAGAAAGAGGGGAAGAAAAAGATGCGCCAGTTCGGCCGCGTCGAAATCCCTCAGGAAGCTTTTATCGCCGCGCTCAAGATGGACGACAATTAAGGCGCTTCGCCTGAGCGTTTCTTCTAGCGCTTCATGGCGCTTATCAGCGCGAAAAAGGCGGCGGGCAGGGCAAAGACGGCAAGGGCCGGCTGCACAAGCAGCCAGGTCATGCCGGGGTCCCAAAGCGGCGGCCATAAATAGCGCTGCGTGACGGCCTGCAGAAGATTGAGGCTGCCCGGCGACAGCGCGAACCAAATCTCGCCCAGTCCGTGCAGGCGCGGGGCTTCTCCGTCAAGCGCGGGGCTAAGGTCGTAAAGCCCGGCGGCAAGCGCCAGAAGAATGAAAATCAAAGCGGCAAGGCGGCTGAGGCGCATGGCGGCGGTCTCCTTTTGCGTGTGCGTGCCCAAAGAAAAACCCCATGGACAGATCATGCCCATGGGGTTTTGCAGGAAGCAAGCAGTCAGCCCCCCAGCCCTGCTACTTCCGCTGAAACGCGTTAGTCGCGGCGGCGGAACAGCAGCGCGATGATGATGCCGATCACGCCGAAGGTCGCCCAGCTGGGTGCGCCCATAATCGTGGACAGGACGGGGTCCTGCGCAGCCGGCGGCAGGGTTTCTCCCGACCAGGCCATAAAGCTTTCCATGGAAGACGGATGCAGCAGCGTCCAGACTTCGGAAAGAGAGCGAATGCTGACTTCCCCGGATTCCAGTGTCTGGATCCCGTCCGCGCCCAAAAGCATCAATGCGATAGCGATAAAAATCAGCCCGATCAGCCGAAACACAATCATTACTTTGGCCCCCCAGCCATTTCTAAAACACCCCGTTATGCAGGATGAAAACCGTAACCTAATTTTAACCCGGATCACAAGACGTCTCAGTTCGGGACATCCGCTCAGAAGCAGTTGATTTGAGGGATTGAGTAGGTATAGTGCGCGCCATCTGAGCGCCTTATGGGCGCTTTTCCCGGAGGGATGGCCGAGTGGTCGAAGGCGCACGCCTGGAACGCGTGTAGGCGGGCAACCGTCTCGTGGGTTCGAATCCCACTCCCTCCGCCAGAATCTTCCTGACATAACAGTAGGTTGGCGCATGCCCCTTCGGGGCAGGCGGGATTTTGGCATGGACCCGGGACCGCCCGTTCCCTCCGCCGCGCCATTCATGCCGCAGTGCAGCGCAATGCGGGTGCGGCAGGAATGCTACACCTCATTCGGAAACGTGGTTAACGGCTTTGAGGCGGGGTGCGGCGCCCTTGAGAGGACGCTGGGCGAGAGAGGGGCGCTTAGCTGCGGGAGACCTGCAGCACGCGGCGCGGGCGCAGATAGAAGCGGTCTTGAAGCTCGATCCCGCCGGACAGGAACTGCGTGAAGGGGGAGGTGTAGGTGTAGCTCACTTCCGCCAGGATGACGCTGGAGCCGGGTTCCGTCAGCCCTTCGGGTAGGGTGATGTTGGAGCCGGTTCCGCGCGGCGAGGTATTCTTGGCATCCGACCAGGCAACGGTCGTGTTGTTGTCGCTATCGGCGACGACGGAGGAAACGACGAGGCGCAGCGGATTGGGGGAATAGGGCGCGACGATGGCGGCGCTTGCCGCCAGAATATCGTTCATTTCCGCATCCGTGATGCCATTGTCCTGGGCGACGAGGTCGGCAAGCGCGCTTGCCGTATGGGTGAGCTTGCGGTCGAGGGTCAGCGCATTCGAAAATTCGATGAGCCCGACATAGAGCGCGATCATCACCGGTGCGATCAGCGCGAACTCGATGGCCGCGACACCTTTCTGGTTGGTGCGGAAATGCCGCCCGAAGCGGCGCAGGGCAGATGCCATCATCATTGCGGGCTCCTTTGGCGTTTGCTTTCCATCAGAAAGGTTCATTGCGGAAAGCCGTGCTCGTCAAAAGCAGGCGGCTGCCATTTTCAAGGTTCTGCAGCCCGATGCCGACGGGGCTTGAGACCGGCCACTCGTAATAGGCGCGCATAAGAACGATGTCCCCGGCGCTGCCCGGCTGGAACTGAAAGTTACCGGCCAGATTTCCGTCCATGATCGGGTCCGGGAAACTCACATTGTTGAAACTGTCGAAGGTGCGCACGTCGATATGCAGATTGGCCATGCAATTGGGCAAAAAGTCGAGCCGGTCGCAAATATATTGTTCGATGCTTTGCTGGGTCAGCGAGCCGTTCTGTGCCTGGCCCGTGCGGATCAGCCGGGCGGCATCCGTCGTTGCGCCTTCGATGGAGGCGGCGGCAAAGAAGATCGCGCCGGTTTCCACCGTTGCATAAAGGATGAGGAAAAACGGCAGGCCGATCAGCGCGAATTCCACCGCCGCGCTGCCTTTCTTGTTCCGCCGGAAACGGGAAAGAAAGGGGCGGCGCTTTTTGTCCGCGCTCACGGCCGGCATATGCTGGATGTCATCGGGCATCGGTCAACTCTACTTGTGCCGCTTTGGCCGCGTGTTTCCTTGAAACGCGCATGCCTCTTACCTGCCCCAAGTGTGCCTTCCTATCCTTACCAATTCATGGAGAAGATCTTAAAAAATCGAACGAGCACGCCTTGTCCGGCGCAATGGCTGAGAGGACACCTTTTCCGTTTACGAAACATTATCCTTAATAAAGAGAAGCGCCTATTCTTTCGAATTCGGGCCGAACTCTTTAACAAGCATTAAGGCTGTTTCACGCACCATGGGGAACGTCTAACCACCAGGTGATGCCGTGAGCAGTTCTGCGTTCCCATATGCCCGGCCCGTTAAGCGGCTGCGGCGTTTTTGCGCCACCTTCCGCAAGGCGACGCGCGGCAACGTCGCGATTATTTTCGCGCTGGCGCTGGTGCCAGTTCTCGCGGGGATTGCAGGCGCAATCGACTTTTCCCGCGCTTATATTGTGCGCGAGCGGCTGACAAGCGCGCTCGATGCCGCCGGTCTTGCCATCGGCTCGCTCCCCGAAGGGCTTTCCCAGGAAGAGTTGCAACTGCGTGCCGGCAAATTTTTCGACGCCAATTATCCCGCTTACGAGCTTGGCGTGCCCGGCGAGTTGCAGGTCACCGAAAGCGATGGGCACATCTATCTGACGGCAAGCGCCAGCCTGCCGACGGCGCTACTGAATATTCTGGGGATCGACGAACTCGATATCGATGCGCAGGTGCGTATCGTGCGCGAGTCCTCCAAGATCGAGCTTGTGATGGTGCTGGACAATACCGGCTCCATGTCCGGCAGTAAGCTGAGAGCGCTGAAAACGTCTGCCGCCGAAATGATCAATATCCTTTTTGGCGACGAGGCGAATCCGGATCATGTGAAAGTGGGGCTCGTGCCTTTCGCCGCCGCGGTGAATGTGGGCTCGGACAAGATCAACTCGCCCTGGATCGACCGCAATGCGCAGTCCAGCATTCACGGTGAAAACTTCGTGCCCGGCACGAATATCTTCGATCTTTATGATGACATAAGGAACCGGAGCTGGAACGGCTGCCTGGAAACGCGCCCTGCGCCTTTGGATGAAACGGATGCAACGCCCGTGGCCGTAGACGGCGATACGCTCTTCGTGCCTTGGTTTGCCCCCGATGAGCCCGACCGGGACAGCTGGTGGGATCCGAACTATCCGAACAATTATCTCGACGACGAAAATAATGGCACGCCGGAACAGCGCCAGGCTTCTATAGGCAAATATAACAATGCCTGGGTGAGTTCTTCGTCGCGCGGTCCGCAGAACGGTTGCAATGTGCGCACCATCACGCCGCTCACCAATGACAAGAATCGGCTTCTGGCCGAAATCGATGACATGATTGCCGATGGCATGACCCATATCCCGCTCGGCCTTGCCTGGGGCTGGCGCGTCATCTCGCCGACCTCGCCCTATACGGAAGGGGCGGCCTATACCAACCGCGACTACAAGAAGGCGATCATCCTTCTGACCGACGGGGAGAACACGATCCCGGGCCAGGGCTGGGGCAATATCAACGGCTCGAGCTATACCGCCTATGGGTATCTGTCCAAACAGCGGCTGGGGACGTCGAGCTCTTCGCAGGCCGAGGCCGAGCTCGACGCGAAGACGCTGCGCATCTGTAACAATGTGAAGCAGGCCAATATCCGCCTCTACACGATTACCTTCCAGGTGAGCTCATCCAGCACGCGCAACATGATGCGGTCTTGCGCGACGAGCCCGGCCATGTATTACGACTCGCCCAGCATCTCGACCCTGCAGGAAGTCTTCCAGCAGATTGCAGGCGAGCTCAATGCGCTGCGGATCGCCGAATAAGACAAAGCTGAAATACGCATAAGAAAAAGGCCGCCCGGAAGAGCGGCCTTTTGTTTTTCGGATCTGCTTCCTTGAAAAGCGGAATGCTTAGTTGCCGCCGGCAGGCGGGGCGCCGCCATTGGCGACGGAATCGATATAGCCCGTATGCGCTGTGGTGTTCTTCATCTGCGCATCGAACTCTTCTTGCGCGTCATTGGGATCGAGCACCCGCTCGCAGCGCGGCGTGCAGTTGAAGCTGCGCTGGGCGCGCCCGGCATTCAGCGTTACGATACCGCCCGCATTCACCACATTGACGTCCATGTCGAGAATGATCTCGCCGGCCGGATCGACCGCGATCATGTTCGTGCGCCCGTAGGTGCGCCCGAGGATGAAGACCCGCTCGTGGCTGTCCACCGTCACATTGGCGACGGCCGGATTACCGACGATGATCGTCTCGGCGGCGCGGGGCAGTTTGAAGGGTTTCGTCTGGTTCACTTCCACATCGATCGACGCGGCCAGCGAAACGCCGGCCTGCATCAGGCTCAGGGAGAGTGCCAATGCGCCAGCCGCAGCTTTGGCGGTGGCGGAACGGGCCTGGCGGAGCGTCATGAAAGCTTCCTTCCGATCAAAATGATCCATCGATTGCAGAAAGAATAAAGGGGAAACCATAAACGCCCTCCTAATGCACAGGCGGTGGCGGGGGCTTTCGCGGCGTTTTTTGCATTTTTCGGGACAGGCCTCGATGTCTTCGCATTAACCGGATTTGTTCTATGCTGTATCGAAGTATTAACCAGTCTTCTTTATCAGTATTTTAAATAGCCGCAATTCAATGGAATTTTAATCACAAAAACTTGCAAGTAATAGATCTGCAAAAAAGAGCTTAGTGAAGAATAGAACAAGTTTTTTAACGGGGTAGTAAGCAGGCTCTGGCTAGATTGGGGCGAGTTCACGGGGGGTGTAGTGACAAGTACCCGTGAGCTGGTGCTGTCCAGTTAAGAGTAAGGAGGCTTGTAATGAGCCAGTTCGTGACGAAGTTTTTCAAAGATGAGTCGGGTGCAACCGCCATCGAGTACAGCTTGCTTGCAGCCGGCATGGCCGTGGCCGTGATTGCTGCCGTGGGCGCTTTCGGTGACTCGCTCGCAACGTTCTTCGGCCAGATCGCCGGTAAGCTTCAGCTTGCTGAATAAGATCGGTCGCAGTGCGACAATGAAGACCGGCCGCCTTTGCGCGGCCGGTTTTTTTATGTCTCGCGAAGGGGCCGGGCGCGCCAGGCGGTGTTTACCCGGTCTTTACGCCGTTTCGTCATGCTTGGGGCCTGCTCTTCTTGGGCGAACCCATTGATTTAGCGTGTCCTTTTCGGAAATTCGTGATGGAACACCTGCTTTTGCTGATCTTTCCCGCCGCCATGGTGCTGGCCGCCGTGCTCGATATCGGCACGCTGACCATCCCCAACCGGCTGACCGGTGCGCTGGCGCTGGCTTTTGTGCCTGCCGCGCTTTTCATGGGTATGGGCTGGGGCGAGCTCGGGCTGCATCTGGCGGTCGGCGCGGGCGTGCTCTTGATCGGCATGGCGCTTTTTGCAGGTGGCTATATGGGCGGGGGGGACGCCAAGCTCATGGCCGCCGCGGCCCTTTGGATCGAATGGCAGAGCCTTGCCGCCTTCGCGCTGACGGCGGCGCTCGCAGGCGCGGTGCTCGGCGTTTCGCTCTGGCTCTTCCGGTCTTTCCCGCTGCCGGTCTTCCTCGCGCAGCAGGGCTGGGTGATGCGGCTGCATGACAAGGATGAGGGGATCCCTTACGCCGTGGCGCTCTGTGCCGGGGCGCTTCTGGTCTTCCCCGAAACCCGGTGGATTGCGCTGGCTGTTTAGGAAAATCCGGTCCCAAGGGCGGGCGAAAGCTGCAAATTGGGACAGAAGGGCCGAATTTGCAGGCGGAAATTAACGTTAAATTGATTGAAAACCGCTTGGATAGGGTGAGATCGCAAAGGGCCTCCCTTGAGGCCGGATGAAGGATGGGGCAAGTGAACGCGGTACGGATAGGCATTTTGGCAGTAGCGTTGGTCGCGGCAATCGCCGCCGCCTTCCTGGTGCGCGCCCTGATTTCCTCGGAACCCTCCCAGAAAAATGCGGAGCTGAAAGTCGTCGAAGCGCCGAGCACGGAAGTTCTCGTGGCAGGCGATGATATCGAGCTCGGCCACCGGATGGGCCGCTCGGATCTGCGCTGGCAGAAATGGCCGCTGGATGCGGTGGCGGGCGCTTATGTGACGCGCGATGCGGAGCCGAACGCGCTCGACACTTATGCCGGCACCATCGCCCGCGCGCCGCTTCTTGAAGGCGAGCCCGTGACGTCCGGCAAGCTCGTAAGCTTTGAAAATGCCGGCTTCATGTCGGCGCTGATTTCGCCGGGCCTGCGCGCTGTCTCTCTGCCCATTTCGCCGGAAACGAGCGCGGGCGGCTTTATTCTGCCTAACGACCGGGTGGATGTGATCATGACCGCCCAGCGCCGCAACGAGCGCACGGGCGAGGCGCAATATTCCAGCGAAACGCTGCTCAACAATATCCGCGTTCTGGCCATCGACCAGACCTTCCGCGAGCTTGAGGGCGAGCAGGTGGTGGTTGGTAAGACGGCGACCTTGGAAATGACTCCGGCCGACGCGGAAACCTTCGCCCTTGCTCAGCAGCGCGGCCAGGTTTCCCTGTCCTTGCGCAGCCTCGCCGATTCCAACCCGCAGCTCATCGGCGCGCAAAACGATCTGCGCGGCAACAAGAAGCCGCGGGCAGCCTCAGGCGCCGTCAATGTTATCCGCTATGGCCGGGCAACCTCTGTACAGCCCAATTCCTCGGGGGCGCGGTAAATGATGTCTCTTAAGTTCATGCATATGGCGCTGCGCTCTCTGGCGGTTCTGGCAACCGCATTGGTGCTGTCCGCTTCCCAGGATGTGGGCCGCGCGATTGCCGCGCCCGACGCGCAATTGGTAAAAATCGATGCCGGCGGTCTCGGCCCTCAGGCCCGCCGCCTTGTGCTGCCGCTTCATAAAGCTGCCATCGTCGAATTGCCGGTCGGCGCACGCGATGTGCTCGTCTCCAACCCCGCCGTGGTCGATGCCGTCGTGCGCACGCCGAAGCGGACCTATCTCATCGGCATGGAAACGGGGCAGACCAACGCCTTCTTCTTCGATGGTAAGGGCGACCAGATCCTCAATCTTGAAATCGTCGTCGAACGGGATGTGAAGAACCTTTCGAATGCGCTGGAAAAATACCTGCCGAGCGCCCGTATCAAGGTCGAGGCGATCAATAATCACATTGTGCTTTCGGGTTCCGTGCCGAACGCTTCTCAATCGTCCCAGGCGCGCGAAATCGCCGCCCGTTTCGTCGGCGATGAAAAGAACGTGCTGAACATGCTCGCCATCGAATCGAAAGAGCAGGTCATGCTCAAGGTGACGGTGGCGGAGATGCAGCGCACGCTTATCAAGCAGCTCGGCATCGATGTGACCTCGCAGGTCGAGCTCGGCGATCTTCTTTTGAGCTGGGCGACGCAGAACAACTTCTCCCTGCAGGGCCAGTCGCTTGGCGGCCTGACCTCGACGCCGCCCGGCCTTTCGCCGACCGGCGCCTCCGACGGCGGGGCGACATTCGACAGCTATCTCGTGCAGCTTGGCTTGCAGGCGCTGGAACGCGCCGGTCTCCTGCGCACATTGGCTGAACCGACCCTGACGGCGATTTCCGGTGAAAGCGCGAAGTTTCTTGCGGGCGGTGAGTTTCCGGTGCCCACCTCGCGCGACCGCGACGGCAATATTACGCTCGAGTTTAAGCCCTTCGGTGTCGGCCTCGGTTTCACGCCGGTGGTTCTGAGCGAAGGCCGGATCAGCATGAAGATTTCCACCGAAGTCAGCGAGCTGACCTCGGAAGGCGCCTTCGTCTCGCAAGGCGGCACGGTGACGGATGAAGACGGCAACGTCATTCAGGTGCAGGGCGTTACCATTCCAGCGCTGCGTGTGCGCCGCGCGGAAACGACGATGGAACTGCCGAGCGGCGGCTCGCTCGTCATGGCCGGCCTGATTTCCGAAAGCACCCGCCAGAACCTCGACGGCGTGCCAGGCGTTAAGGACGTGCCGGTGCTCGGCACGCTTTTCCGCAGCCGCGACTATCTGAACAACGAAACCGAGCTTGTGGTGATCGTGACGCCCTATCTCGTCGATGCAACGAGCCGCGACAAGCTCGCCCTGCCGACGGACGGGTTCACGCCTGCCTCCGACGCCGACACGATCCTGATGGGCCGCCTCAATGCGACCTACGGTGTGGAAGGGGCGGAAGGCGTGAGCGAAGGCAAGCTTGAGGGGCCGGTCGGCTTCGTGCTGGATTAGGAATGATCGCGATGATGAAACAGCTTACCGGTGCGCTTCTTCTGCCGCTTCTTCTGGCGGCCTGCGGCGGCTTTAACGGTGTCGAGCAGGCGCAATATGATGCCGCGCGGCGCCATCCCATTGCCGTCGATCCGCAGATCATGACTTTCGAAATTCCCGCGGCTCCCGACAAGATCGCGCTGACACTGGATGACAAGGCGGCACTGCGCGCGCTTGCCCGCGCCTATAAGGAGCGCGGCCATGGCTCGCTGAATATCGCAGCGCCTTCAGGCTCGCCCAATACCGGCGTGGCGCTCAATCTTTCCTCCGAGATCGACAAGGTGCTGCATGAAGAAGGTCTGGCTCATAGCGATATCAGCCATGGCACCTACCGCGCCTCTGCTGCGAACAGCGCCGCGCCGCTGATCCTTTCCTACCGGCGTTATGTGGCAACGCCCAGCCCCTGCGGGAACTGGAGCGATTATGCCTATAACCCCAAAAACGTGACCTCGGCCAATCTGGGCTGCGCGACGCAGAGCAATATGGCAGCCATTCTGGCAGACCCGGCGGACCTCAAAGGCCCGCGCGGCACGAGCCCGGCTTATGCGCCGCGCCGCGACGAGGTGCTGGAGAAATACCGCAAGGGCGAAAGCACGGCGACCGAGCGCGTGGAAGAAGAATCCGGCGCCGTCAGCGAAGTTTCGAAATAAGGGCGAAGAGAGATGACTGAAGCCATGCCCGTTTATGATGACTTTGAGGATGAGGGACCCTCGCTGGTGCTCAAGCCGGTGCCCCGCATCACCATCGAAGCTTTTTGCGAGATGCCGGAAACCGGCAGCATGATTCAGCGCGGCGCCGAAGACCGGCGCCTGGCGAAAGCGCATCTGACAGTTCATATGGGCGGCGTGCCCGCCGCCATTGCCTATTTCCGCGACACGGCAACACCCAATCTCATTCTGGTTGAAACCCACCAGTCGGGTGAAGAGCTCTTTGGCGAGCTGATGCAGCTTGCCGAGGTGTGCGATGCCGGTACGAAAGTCATCATCATCGGCCATGTCAACGATGTGGCGCTCTACCGGGAAATGATCCGCCAGGGCGTGAACGATTATCTTGTGGCGCCGTTCTCGCCGCTGCAGCTCATCGAATCCGTTTCGCGGCTCTATATCGATCCCGATGCGCCGCCCATCGGCCGCTCGGTTGCCTTTATCGGCGCGCGCGGCGGGGCGGGCTCTTCGACGCTTGCCCATAATGTCGGCTGGTGCATTGCCGAGGCGATGCGCGAGGATACGACCATTATCGATTTCGACTTGCCGTTCGGCACCGCCGGGCTCGATTTCAATCAGGACCCGGTGCAGGGCATTGCCGATGCGCTGGTGCAGCCCGACCGCCTTGACGATGTCATGCTCGACCGGCTGATGGTGAAATACACGAACCGGCTTTCGCTTTTCACCGCGCCGGGCACGCTCGACCGGGACGGCGATCTCGACCCGGATGCCTGTGAATCGATCATCGAGATCGTCCGCCAGACCTGCCCGGTTGTCGTGGTGGATCTGCCCCATATCTGGGCGCCCTGGACGAAGCGCGTGCTGCTCGGTGCAGACGATGTGGTGATTTCCACCACACCCGACCTTGCCGGCCTGCGCAATACGAAGAACATCGTCGATCTTTTGAAGCAGACCCGCACGAACGACACGCTGCCCCATGTCGTGCTCAATCAGGTCGGTGTGTCCAAGCGCCCGGAAATTCCGGTGAAGGATTTCGCCGAGGCGATCGAAGTGGAACCGACTTTGGTGCTCCCCTTCAATCCGCAGCTTTTCGGCACCGCGGCCAATAACGGTCAAATGCTGGATGAAGTAGACCCGAAGAGCAAAACCGTGCTTGGCCTGAAGCACCTTGCCAGCGTCGTGATCGGGCGTAAGGAAGTGCAGCAGCGCTCCAAATCCATTCTCCCCTTCCTTAGCCGCCTGACGGGCAAGAAGGAGGGCTAATCCTTGTTCGGTAAGAGGCAAGACGGCATCACGCAGAAGCGGCCGGCGGCGCCAGCGTCCAAGCCGCCGCAAGAACCTGCGCGCGCACCTGCCGCAGGCGAAGCACCGCCGCCGCCGCCCCTGCCGGGCGATGCGCCGGCGGCCCCTGCTGCTGCCGCGCCGCCGCCCGCCGCGCCCAAACCTGCGCCCGCCGCACCGCCCGTAAAACCGGCGGCTCCGGTAAAGGCCAAACCTGCCGTGCCGGTGGCAAAGGCCGAGCCCTTCCAGCGCGAAAAATCGGCGGACTATTATCAGATCAAGACATCGATCTTTAATGCGCTGATCGACACGATCGATCTGACGCAGCTTGCCCAGCTCGACCGGGAAAGCGCGCGCGATGAAATCCGCGATATCGTCAACGAAATCATCGCGATCAAAAGTGTCGTCATGTCCATCGCCGAGCAGGAAGAACTGCTCGAGGATATTTGTAACGACGTTCTGGGCTATGGGCCGCTCGAGCCGCTTCTGGCGCGTGACGATATTGCCGACATCATGGTCAACGGGGCGGGCCGCACTTTCATCGAAGTGAACGGCAAGGTGCAGCTGACCAATGTGCGCTTCCGCGACAATGCGCAGCTTCTCAACATCTGCCAGCGCATCGTGAGCCAGGTGGGCCGCCGCGTCGACGAATCGAGCCCGATCTGTGACGCGCGCCTTTCCGATGGCTCCCGTGTCAACGTCATCGCGCCGCCGCTTTCCATCGACGGCGCCGCCCTTACCATCCGTAAGTTCCGCCGCGACCGGCTGCGTCTGGAGGATCTCGTTAAATTCGGCTCGATCTCGCCGGAAGGGGCGACGATCCTGGAAGTGATCGGCCGGGTGCGCTGTAACATTCTGATTTCCGGCGGTACGGGCTCGGGTAAGACGACGCTGCTCAACTGTATGACCGCCTTTATCGATCAGGATGAGCGCGTCATCACCTGCGAAGACGCGGCCGAATTGCAGCTGCAGCAGCCGCACGTGGTGCGTCTTGAAACGCGCCCGCCGAACCTAGAAGGCACCGGCGAGATCACCATGCGCGATCTCGTGAAGAACTGCCTGCGTATGCGCCCTGAACGTATCATCGTGGGCGAGGTGCGTGGCCCGGAAGCTTTCGACCTTCTTCAGGCCATGAATACCGGCCATGACGGCTCCATGGGCACCTTGCACGCGAACTCCCCGCGTGAAGCGCTGAGCCGTCTTGAAAGCATGATCACGATGGGCGGTTTTGCGCTGCCCTCGAAAACCATCCGCGAGATGATTTGCGGTTCCATCGACATCGTCATTCAGGCCGCGCGCCTGCGTGACGGCTCGCGCCGTATCACCCATATTACGGAAGTCCTGGGACAGGAAGGCGATGTCATCATCACGCAGGACCTGATGACCTATGACATCGAAGGGGAAGATGCGAACGGGCGTCTTCTCGGCAAGCACAAGTCCACCGGTATCGCGCGCCCGGCTTTCTGGGATAAGGCGAAATATTACAACGAACATAACCGCCTGGCCGCCGCCCTCGATGCGTCCCAGGATTAGGGGCGCGGATGGATCAGGCAACTCTCATCACACTCGCCGTCGCGCTTCTCTCCGCTCTTTGCATCGGAGGGGTGGGCTTCGTTCTGTTCGGCTCGGGCGAGAACGCCGCCGCCAAGCGCGTTGCCCGCGTCACGTCGGCCAATGAACGCGCCAAAAACGCTTCGAAGAAAATGAGCCGCGAGGACGGCCAGCGGCGCAAGCAGATCCAGGATTCGCTGAAAGATCTGGAAGAAAAACAAAAAGAACAGAAAAAGAGCCTGACGATCAAATTGCGGATCGAGCGGGCCGGGCTCGAAATCAGTCTGCGCACTTTTTATCTGGCTAGTGTCGGGGCGGGATTTGTGGTGATGCTGACGATCCTCATCACCGGCATGTCGCCTATCGCCGCGCTGCTCGCCGGCTTTGCCGCCGGTTTCGGCGTGCCGCGCTGGTTCCTGGGTTTCCTCATCAAGCGCCGTCAGTCTGCTTTCTCCGAAGAGTTCGCCAACGCTATCGATGTGATCGTGCGCGGCGTAAAAGCGGGCCTGCCCGTCAATGACTGTCTGCGCATCGTCGCCCAGGAAAGCGCACCGGTTGTCGCCGCCGAGTTCCGCGAGGTTGTGGAAGGCCAGAAAGTCGGCGTCTCGCTGGAAGAGGGTTTGAAGAAAGTTTACGAGCGCATGCCGCTGCAGGAAGTGAACTTCTTCATGATCACCCTCGCCATTCAGGCAAAATCGGGCGGTAACCTCTCCGAAGCCTTGGGCAATCTCTCGCGTGTGCTGCGCGACCGCAAGAAGATGCGCGGCAAGATCACCGCCATGTCGCAGGAAGCAAAGTCCTCCGCCGCGATCATCGGCGCCTTGCCGCCCGGTGTTGCCGTCATTCTTTATCTCGTCTCGCCCGATTATATCGGGCTGCTTTTCACCACCACGCTCGGGCAATTGATCATTGCGGCCGGTGTGACCTGGATGCTGATCGGCATTCTCGTCATGCGCAAAATGATCAATTTCGATTTTTAAGGAGGCGGATATGGATTTTCTCTTGAGCCTCGCTAAGCCTGAAAACGCCATCATGCTGCTGGCCGGCCTTGCCGCCTTCGCCACCATCGTGACGCTTGCTATGCCGCTGCTCGTCTCCGACAAGCTGGGCCAGCGGATGAAATATGTCGCCACCGAGCGCGAGGCGCTGCGCCGCCAGTTCCGCGAGGATATGGCCCGCCAACGCACGGACCGCCTGCGCCATGACCCGCGCGGTTTCGTGAAGAAAGTGGTGGACCGGCTCAATCTGCATGAGCTCCTGGAAGGCGAGGAGATCAAAGGCAAACTGAAGCAGGCGGGCCTGCGCGGTCAGGCGCCGCTTTATACGTTCCTGTTCTTCCGCTTCGTCGCGCCCATCATTCTAGGACTTCTGACGCTGCTTTATCTCTTTCTCATCGACGATTTCGATATGCGCGGCACGGCCCGCATTGCCGTTGCCTTCGGTGCGACGATCATCGGCTTCTATCTGCCCAATATCGTGCTGCAGAACATGGTGCAGCGCCGCCAGGAGTCTATCCAGCGCGCTTTCCCTGACGCGCTCGACCTGCTGCTCATCTGCGTTGAGTCCGGTATGTCCATCGAGGCAGCCTTTGCCAAGGTTTCCGCGGAAGTCGGTAACAGCTCCATCGAGCTGATGGAAGAAATGACATTGACGACCGCCGAGCTTTCCTATTTGCAGGACCGGCGCGTTGCTTATGAAAACCTCGCCTCCCGGACCGGTCTTCCCGGCGTTAAAGGCCTTTGCATGAGCCTTATTCAGGCGGAGCGTTACGGCACGCCGCTCGGCCAAGCGCTGCGCGTCATGGCGCAGGAGAACCGCGATATCCGCATGGCGGCGGCGGAAAAGAAGGCAGCCGCTCTGCCGCCGAAGCTCACCGTGCCGATGATCGCCTTCTTTCTGCCCGCACTCTTTGCGGTCATTCTGGGCCCGGCCGCCATTCAGTTCATGAACTAGGCGGGGCCCTCCGCTTACAGGTAAAAAGAAAAGCCGCG
The DNA here is from genome assembly GCF_965222285.1 of Tepidicaulis sp. Classification (NCBI taxonomy): domain Bacteria; kingdom Pseudomonadati; phylum Pseudomonadota; class Alphaproteobacteria; order Hyphomicrobiales; family Parvibaculaceae; genus Tepidicaulis; species Tepidicaulis sp. The sequence continues at coordinate 384,354 of NZ_OZ244942.1, forward strand.
CTGGCAAAGCGCGGCTTTTTCCGTTTTGGGATAAGTTCGGGCTTACTGGATCTGCGTGTCGATCGGCGCGTCGAGTTGTTCCATCTGCTTCCAAAGCGCCGGCTGCACCAGCATGGAGCGGATGTAATCGATATTGTTGTTGACGACGGCAGGCGGCAGATCGGCCTTGGCAAGGCGTGCCGCTTCGTCGAATTCGCCTTTAAGACCGAGCACGAGAGCAAGGTTCTGGCGCGCTTTTGCCCCGGCGGAAGGATTGGACACGGCGCCGCGCAAAGTCTGCTCGGCTTCGACAAGCTCGCCCGCCAGCGCTTCGGAAAGACCGAGATTGGTCAGAATGCTGGGATGGTCCGGGGCGAGCTTCAGCGCGCTGCGGTATTTCATCTGCGCTTCGGCATGCTGGCCCTGCTGGTCATAAGCAACGCCCTGCGCGGTCAGCACGCGCCAGTCGCTCGGGTTGAGCGTGGCGGCTTTCACGAGCACGGGAATGGCTTTCTCGCTCTGACCGGCGGCCACCAGCACTTTGCCGTATTCGGCCATGATGCCGGCATGATCCGGATGCTGGCGCGCGGCGACGGAGAGCACCGTCATCGCCTGCTCGAAGGATTTAAGCTGGCGCAGGGCCTCGCCATATTTGGCGGCGGTTTCCGCATCGCCCGGATTCTGTTCGTATTGGCCGCCCCAATAGGCCGCATCGGCAATGGGGTTGCCGCTTTCACCGGCGCTGACGCCGAGGCTTGCCGGATTGACGGTGGATTGCGGGCCCTCGCTCGTCGCACAGGCGCCGAGCAGAAGGGCTGAGGCCAGCACTGGCATCAGTCTGGCACGTCCTTTAAACTTGGGTTGCGCCGGTTTCCCCATGATCCGATCCTTGAAAGCATACGTGACCGGGCCGCAAAACGGCCTTTCTGTCCCTTATTCTGCGCCAGAGGTCTCAAGAAAGGCTTAAACATAAAGCCCTCTTGCGCTGCCCATCGCTGCCAAGGCTTTTGAAACCGGCAATTATGAAGTAAACGGAACGTAAACACCCCGTCCAAGGCCCCGCGCCGGAGAAACAATAAGAATATGTCCGATCCAAGCGAGAACGATACGCCCAAAACCGGTTTCTCTCTTTCGCGGGTTCTGCGCCAGGGCTGGGAGCGCATGTCGAGCTGGGACAAGGAGCGGGTGGCTTATGTGCTGCTGGGCGCCGTCGTCTTCGGTGTGCTGGCTTTGGGCGTTGTGCGCTCGGGAGCTTGGACGTCGGATGAAGCGGGCAAGGTCACTTTCTTCCGCATTGCCACGGGCGCGACGGGCGGGACCTATTTCCGCATGGGCGAGGTGCTGGCCGGGGTGATCAGCCGCCCGCCCGGCGGCGACCCGTGCGAACTTGGCGGGCGCTGCGGTGTCGACGGGCTGATTGCGGTGGTCAAAAGCTCGCCGGGCTCCGTCGCCAATGTGCGCAATGTCGCGACCGGCATTTTCGAAAGCGGGCTTGTGCAGGCAAATGTCCTCGATGCCGCCTTCAAGGGCGAGGGGATTTTCAAGGGCGAGGCGCCGCGCGAGAACCTGCGCGTCATCGCCAATCTTTATCCCGAAGCGCTGCATCTCGTTGCCGCAATGGAAAGTGAGATCGAGACCGTTGCCGATCTGAAAGGCAAGCGCGTCGCCATCGGCTCCAAGGGCTCGGGCACCTGGGTCGATGCCCATGCGATCATGGACGCGTTCGGCATCCGCAAACGCAGCCTGACGCTGGTCGAGGAAGATGCGAACCGCGCCGCCGATCTGCTGCTGTCAGGCGAGATCGATGCCTTCTTCATGATCACCGGCGCGCCCGCCCCATTGATCCGCACCCTCATCCTGCGTGATGCAGGCCGGCTCGTGCCCATCGAAGGGGCGCCTGCCGAAGGGTTGCGCATCAAGAACGCGCATTACGAGGGCTATACGATAGAGGAAGGGGTCTATCCCGGCACCGGCGCCATAGATACGATTGCGGTTGGCGCCATGTGGGTGACGCGGGCCGACATGCCCGAAGAACTGGTGCATGATATTACCCGCGCGCTTTTCGATGATCGCAACAAGGAAACGCTCGCCCTTTCCCATCCCGAAGGTGCGCAAATCGCGCCGGACACGGCGGTGCGCGGCGTGCCGATTTTTTTGCATCCGGGCGCCGAGCGCTATTATTTCGAAAAAGGCATCCTTGCCCGCTGAGCGCGCGCCTTTATGCGATATCGCCCGGGTCTTTGATCACGGCCTGAGCCGCGATCACGCGTTCGCCATTGAAAGTGAGGCTGGGCGAGCCATAAAGCCGGTAGCCGTTTTCCAGCGCCTCGCTCACCTTTTCGCAAAAGGCTCTGTCGTCGGGACCGGTCAAAAGCCTGTAGCGCAGTTCGGACATGTGGTTTACTCCCGCTTCATCGCCCTCATTGCGCAAAAACCGGCCTCTCTATAAGGTCTGGCGGCAATGACGGCTTCCATCTGTGTGAGACGATTGTGCGCGATTTACTGATCAGCGAAAGCGAAAACAAGGCCATTCCGGTCTGGGCTCTGAAAAAAGACGGGCTCGATGCCTGGAAGGGCGAGCATGCGGGTGCGCGGGCTCATTGGGCCGAAACCCAGCGCTTTGAAGCCGAGGCCGGGCGCGTGCTTATGCTGCCTGCCGATGATGGCGGCATTGCCGGTGTGCTTTTGGGGCTCGGCAATGGCGAGGACGCTTATGCTTTCGGCGCGTTGACGCAGGCGCTGCCGCTCGGCGATTACCGGATTTGCGAGTTCTCAGGCGCCGATCCTTATCATGCCGCGCTGTCCTGGGTGCTGGGTGCTTACCGGTTCACCCGCTATGCCGGCAAGGCAAAGGAACTGCCGCGCCTCGTGCTGCCCGACGGGGTGGAAAAGGCGGGTGTTTTGCGCGATGCGGGCGCGGTCTTCCTCGTGCGCGATCTCGTCAATACGCCGGCGGGCGATTTGGGGCCCGCCGAGCTTGAAGAAGCGGCCCGCCAGCTTGCCAAGGCGCATGGCGCTGAGATCGAGGTTATCACCGGCGATGCGCTGCTCGGCGCGAATTACCCCATGGTCCATGCCGTGGGCCGGGCGGCAGGCGCGGGCGCCGAGCCCCGCCTCATCGACATCCGCTGGGGCAACCCGGAAGGGCGCAAGGTGACGCTGGTCGGCAAAGGTGTCTGCTTCGACACGGGCGGGCTCAACCTCAAACCCGGCAATTCCATGGGGCTGATGAAGAAAGACATGGGCGGCGCGGCCCATGTGCTCGCTCTCGGGCAGATGATCATGGAGCGGGGGCTTGATATTTGCCTGCGCATTCTTGTGCCCGCCGTTGAAAACGCGGTGGCGGGCAATGCCTTCCGGCCCGGCGATGTGCTGCAAAGCCGCAAGGGTCTGACCGTGGAAATCGGCAATACCGATGCCGAAGGCCGGCTTATTCTGGCCGATGCTTTGGCCGAAGCCGATGGTGAGGCGCCGGAACTTCTGATCGACATGGCGACGCTGACGGGCGCGGCCCGCGTGGCGCTCGGCCCGGACCTGCCGCCTTACTATACGAAGGACGATGCCTTTGCCGGGGAGCTGCAGGCGCTTGCCGAAGCCCATGCCGATCCCATGTGGCGCTTGCCGCTTTGGGGGCCATACGACAAATGGCTCGACTCGCAGATCGCGGATGTGAACCACATTACCGAAAACGGGTTTGCAGGCTCGGTAACGGCGGCGCTTTTCCTCGCCCGTTTCGTGGAAAAGGCGAAGACCCACGTCCATTTCGACATTTACGCCTGGAACCCGGCGGCAAAGCCGGGCCGGCCTCAGGGCGGGGCGGCGCAGACGATCCTTGCCCTCGACCGCTATATCGCCCGCCATTTCGGCTGATATGGGTCGGCGGGGCGTATTTTCCGCACTTTCGGGAAGGGCTGACCAAGGCGCTTTATTTTAACCCTCGGCCCCGTTAGGATGAAACGCATCCGAAACGGATAAGGCAGCCGGGGGGATTTGCCGATGACACTGGAGCTCAAGCCGCTGCATGCGCTCAAGCTCTGGCATGATGTAATGGTCGATATGGTGCGGGATGAGGGCCCGGATCTGTCGGCCCGCCAGATATCCATTTTGCTGACGGTCTATCTCGAGCCGCCGCCGCATACGGTGCGCGGCCTTGCCGCCAAGCTGGGCGTCTCCAAACCGGCCATTACCCGCGCGCTCGACACGATGGGCCGGCTGGATCTTTTAAGGCGCAAGCGCGACGAGCAGGACAAACGCAACGTGCTCGTCCAGCGCACGGTGAAAGGCTCCGTGTTTCTGACCGATTTCGCCGATTCCATTATCGAGAAGGCAAAGGTCATTCAGCCGTGACGCAGTCCAATGAGAGTAAAAGCCCCGACCGGCGTCTCAATCCTTACCGGTCGGACCTTGCGGCGGCGCATTTGCGCGGCGAGGTGGAGGCGGCGCGCTTCGAAGAAGGCGAGGATCATTCGGTGATCATCGGGGCGGCGGCTTTGCGCCGCAAGCCCGCGCCCGATGGGGCCATGGACACGCAAATCTTGTTCGGCGAAACCTTCCGCGTTTACGAGGAAAAGAACGGCTGGGCCTGGGGCCAGTCTGCTTTCGATGATTATGTGGGCTATGTGGATGCGACCCATCTTCTGCCCAAGCGCGCCGAGCCCGAACACCGGGTGGTGGCGCTGCGCACCTTCATCTATCCGCGCCCGGATATGAAAACCCAGCCCGTCGTCCCGCTTCCGATGAATGCCAAGGTCAAGGTGACGGGCGCGGCCGGCCGTTTTAGCGAGATTGAAGGGGGCGGCTTTGTTTTCTCCGCTCATCTCGCGCCCATCGGCGCCTATGTCGATGATTATGTTGCCATTGCCGAAAGTTTTCTCGGTACGCCTTATCTATGGGGCGGGCGGGGCAGCATGGGAGTGGATTGCTCGGGCCTTGTGCAAATGGCGCTGGAGCGGGCGGGCATTCATTCCCTGCGCGATACGGATATGCAGGAGGCTGCGCTCGGCGAGCGGCTGGACGAACCTTACGATCTGACGGGTTTGAGGCGCGGCGATCTTGTGTTCTGGCGCGGCCATGTCGGCATCATGTGCGATGAAAAAACGATGCTCCACGCCAATGCCACTTTCATGGCGGTAACGCGTGAGCCGTTGGAAGATGCGGCAGGGCGCATTGCCCGTACGGACGGGCCCATCACTTCGATCAAGCGCCTCACAAATGGTATCTGACGGGCGGTATTTAAAACCGTCTATTGGCGCACCGCCTTGTTGCCCGCCGCTTCCAGATCGAAGGCTGCGGCCATCAGCGCTTTTGTATAATCGGTTTTCGGCGCATCGAAGATCGTGTCGGCGGAACCGGCTTCCACCACCTTGCCGTCTTTCATCACCAGCACATTATGGGCAAGCGCGCGTACCACCTTCAAGTCATGGCTGATGAAGAGATAAGCGAGCTTGCGCCGCTCCTGAAGATCGCGCAGCAATTCCACGATCTGCGCCTGCACCGACATATCGAGCGCCGAGGTCGGTTCATCCAGCATCAGGAAGCGCGGGGAGAGAACGAGCGCGCGGGCGATGGCGACGCGCTGGCGCTGCCCGCCGGAAAATTCATGCGGGTAGCGGTCCTGCACTTGCGGGTCGAGCCCGACTTCGCGCAAAACCTCTGAGACGATCTCGCGCCGCTCATCATAGGAAAGCCCGCGCTGCTGCACGAGAAGCCCTTCCTCGATGACCTGGCTGATGGAAAGGCGCGGCGAGAGCGAGCCGTAAGGGTCCTGAAAGACCACCTGCATGTTCCGCCGCAAGGGCCGCATCTCCTTGGCGCTGAGCCCTTGAATGTTGCGCGTGTCGAAATGAATGTCGCCTTCCGACGATAAAAGCCGCATCAGCGCAAGACCGAGCGTCGTTTTGCCGGAACCCGATTCGCCCACAATGCCGAGCGTCTCTCCTTCCCGGAGCGTGAGCGACACGCCGTCCACGGCTTTGATGTGGCCGACGGTTTTGCGCAGGAAGCCTTTCTTGATCGGAAACCAGACTTTGAGGTTTTCCGTTTCCATGATCTGCGGCGCGCTTTCCGGGTAAGGCCCGGGCCTCCCCTTGGGTTCGGAGGCAAGAAGGTGGCGCGTATAGGCATGGGCGGGCGCGGAGAAAATCTCTGCCGTCTTGCCGCTTTCCACCACCTCGCCTTTGGTCATCACGTAAACGCGGCCGGCCATTTTCCGCACGATGCCGAGATCATGGGTGATGAGCAAAAGCGCCATGCCCATTTCCCGCTGCAGCTTCTGCAGGAGTTCCAGGATTTGTGCCTGCACCGTTACGTCGAGCGCGGTGGTCGGCTCGTCGGCAATCAGAAGATCGGGTTCATTGGCAAGCGCCATGGCGATCATCACGCGCTGGCGCTGGCCGCCGGAAAGCTGGTGGGGGTAGGCGCTGAGCCGCTGGGCGGCATTTTGAATGCCGACTTTTTCCAGAAGCTCGAGCACCCGCGCGCGCGCCGCCTCCGGCTTCATGTTCTTGTGACGGATTAGCATTTCCCCGACCTGCCGCTCGATCGTATGGAGCGGGTTGAGCGAGGTCATGGGCTCCTGAAAGATCATGGAAATGCGGTTGCCGCGCACTTCCTGCAGGTCCGCCTCGCCCGCCTGCATCAGGTCTTCCCCTGAAAAGAGGATCTTGCCGCCCGGATGAAAGGCTTGCGGGTAGGGGAGCAGTTTGAGGATCGAGAGCGCGGTGACGGATTTGCCCGAGCCGGATTCACCCACCAGCGCGACGGTCTCGCCCTTCTCGATATGCAGCGAAACGCCTTTCACCGCCTCCGTCACGGTTTCCCCGGAACGGAAGGAGACGCGCAGGTCCTGAATGTCGATCAGCGAAGTCATGCGGTCTTCTTTCTCATGTCAGCGTCTTGCGGGGATCGAAGGCATCGCGCACCGCCTCACCGATAAAGATGAGGAGCGAGAGCATGATGGCGATGGAGAAGAACCCGGCAAAGCCGAGCCACGGCGCCTGCAGATTGGCTTTACCCTGCGCCAGAAGTTCGCCGAGGGAGGGCGAGCCCGGCGGCAGGCCGAAGCCTAAAAAGTCGAGCGAGGTAAGCGTCGTGATAGACGAGTTCAAAATGAAGGGCAGGAAGGTCAGCGTCGCGACCATCGCATTGGGCAGCAGATGCTTGAACATGATCACGATATTGGAAACGCCGAGCGCGCGCGCCGCCTTCACATATTCGAAATTGCGCGCGCGAAGAAATTCCGCCCGCACGACGCCGACCAGCGCCACCCAGCTGAAGAGCAACAGGATGCCGAGCAATATCCAGAAATTGGGCTCGATGATCGCGGCGATGATAATGAGAAGATAAAGCGCGGGAATAGCGTTCCAGATTTCGATGAAGCGCTGGAAGATAAGGTCCGTCCAGCCGCCGAAATAACCCTGCACCGCGCCGGCCGCCACTCCGATGATGGAGGAAAGCAGCGTCAGCACGAGGCCGAAAATCACCGAAAGGCGGAAGCCGTAGATGAGCCTTGCCACCACGTCGCGGCCCTGGTCGTCCGTGCCGAGCCAGTTTTCCGCGCTGGGCGGGGCGGGGGCGGGCACCGGCAGATCGCGGTTGATCGTTTGATAGGAATAGGGAATGAGCGGCCAGATGATCGTGCCATCCCCTTCTTTCTCGATCAGCTCCTGCACGTAAGGGTCGCGGTAATCGGCGGCGGTGGCGAAAAAGCCGCCGAATTCCGTTTCCGGGTAATCGACGAACACCGGGAAATAGAGTTCGTCGTTATAGGTAACGAGGAGCGGGCGATCGTTCGCGATAAATTCGGCGAACATCGAAAAAACGAAAAGCACCGCAAAGAGCCAGAGGCTCCAATAACCCCGGCGGTTGTTTTTGAAATTGACCCAGCGGCGCTGATTGAGCGGGCTGACGCGGATCGGGCGGCGCAGAAGGGTTTCAAGAACGCGCATGCTCACACCTCCCGCGTTTCGAAATCGATCCGGGGATCGATCCAGGTGTACGTCAGATCGGAAATCAGCGTCACCACCATGCCGATCAGCGAAAAGATATAAAGCGTCGCAAAGACCACCGGGTAATCCCGGTTGACAATGGACTCGAAGGAAAGGAGCCCCAGCCCGTCGAGCGAGAAAATCGTCTCGATGAGGATGGAGCCGGCAAAGAACGCCCCGACGAAGGCGCCGGGGAAGCCCGCCACCACGATCAGCATGGCATTGCGGAAGACATGGCCGTAAAGCACCTGGCGTTCTTTCAGCCCCTTGGCGCGGGCGGTGACGACATAATGCTTTTTGATTTCATCGAGAAAGGAGTTCTTCGTCAAAAGCGTGGTCGTCGCAAAAGCCCCAATCACCATGGAAAGAACGGGCAGGGCGATATGCCAGAAGTAATCGAGAATCTGCGCATACCAGGGAAGCTGCGACCAGTTTTCCGAGGTGAGCCCCCGGAGCGGGAATATCTGGAAATAATTCCCCCCGGCAAAAACGACGATGAGGAAAACGGCGAAGAGGAAGCCGGGCACCGCATAGCCCACGATGATCGCCCCGCTCGTCCAGACATCGAAGCGGCTGCCGTCCCGCACGGCCTTGGCGATGCCGAGCGGAATGGAGATGAGATAAGTGATGAGCGTCGTCCAGAGCCCGAGGGAAATGGAGACCGGCATCTTTTCCAGTACCAGATCGACCACGGCGACATCGCGGAAATAACTCTCGCCGAAATCGAAACGCATATAGTTCCAGATCATCAGGCCGAAGCGCTCATGCACCGGCTTGTCGAAGCCGAACTGCTTTTCCAGTTCCTTGATGAATTCCGGATCGAGCCCCTGCGCGCCGCGGTATTTGCTCGTCACGTCCCCGCCCGAGCCGCCGGATGTGCCCTGATTGGCGCCGAAATCGCCGCTGCCGCCGCCGACGCGGGCGGTGGCCGAGACCTCCGTGCCGGTAAGCTGCGCGATGACGCGCTCCACCGGCCCGCCGGGAGCAAATTGCACCACGATGAAACTGACAAGCATGATCCCGAAAAGCGTCGGGATCATGAGCAATAAGCGCCGCAGAATATAGGCTGCCATGGACGGTCCGTTTTTCCCTGCTGTTAGCCCCAGCCTATAGGAGGCCGCGCCCTTCCCCAAGGGCCTCAAGCTTATACGTCTATTCGTCTTTTATGCCGGTGGACCACCAGGTGTCGATGGCGCCGAGCCGGTAAGCCGGCTTCGACGCCGGCCGGCCGAAACGGTCCCAGAACGCCAGATGGTGGCTTGCCTTATACCATTGCGGCACCCAGTAATGCCCGGCGCGCAAAACCCGGTCGAGGGCGCGGGCCGCCGTCTCCTGCTCTTCCCGGCTCGCCGCTTCGATCACCTTGTCGATAAGCATATCGATCACCGGATCGGAAATGCCCGAGAGATTGCGGCTGCCGGGCTGCGCGGCAAAGGAAGAGCCCCAATAGGAGCGCATCTCGATGCCCGGCGTCAGCGCCATGGAATAACGCATGGTGGTCAGATCGAAATCATAGGTGTCGAGCCGGCGCTGATATTGCGCGGAATCGACGACGCGGAGTTTCGCGTCGATGCCGAGAAATTGCAGATTGCGGATATAGGGCGCGTTGATCCGCTCCCAGGTCGGCTCGTTCGTCAGAAACTCGATGGAAAGCACCTGGCCTTCCGCGTTGACGCGCTTGCCGTCCTCGATGCGCCAGCCGGCTTCCTCCAGAAGCTCGGCGGCTTTGCGCAGGAGCTTGCGGTCCCGGCCAGACCCGTCGGAGACGGGCGGGCGCACCGGCTTACCGAAAACCTCTTCCGGCAGCCTGTTGCGGTAAGGCTCGAGCAGCGCAAGCTCGCCTTCGCTGGGCATTCCTTCCGCTTTCATCGGCGAGTTTTCGAAGAAACTCTCCGTGCGCTTATAGAGCCCGTAAAACTGATTGCGGTTCGTCCATTCGAAATCGAACGCATAAGAAAGCGCCTCGCGCAGGCGCGGATCGGCGAATTTCTCCCGCCGCGTATTGATGAACCAGCCTTGCGCGCCGGACGGGCTTTCATCGGGCAGCACGAGCTGTTTGACACGGCCTTCTTTAAGCGCCGGGAAATTATATTCCGTCGCCCAGACCTTGGAGGTGAACTCCTCGCGGAAAAGGTATTGCCCCGCCTTAAAGGCTTCGAACTGCGCCGTGCGGTCGCGGAAATACTCGAAACGGATTTCGCCGAAATTCCACCGGCCTTTATTTACATTCAGATCGCGCGCCCAATAATCTTTCACCCGCTCATAGGTGATGGCGCGGCCGGGCTCCGCCTTCTTGACCTTGTAAGGCCCGGAGCCGAGTGGCGGCTCCAGCGTCGTGCGGTCGAATTCATGTTCCGTGTAATAGGCTTTGGAAAAGACCGGGAGCTGCGCCAGAAAGAGCGGCAGGTCCCGTGTCTGCTTGCCGGTAAATTCGATCACCAGCGTGGCCGCATCCGGCGCGGAAACGGAGGCAATCTCGCGCATGTTCTGCGCGATCAGGGGATGGCCTTTTTCCTTGAGAAGCTCGAGAGTGAAAGCCGCATCTTCAGCCGTCAGCGGCGAGCCGTCATGAAAATAGGCTCCGCCGCGCAAATGAAAGGTGAGGCGGTTGCCGTCTTCCGACAGCGCAGCGCTCTCGGCTACGAGCCCGTAAAGCGCATCCGGCTCGTTGAAATTTCGCACCATGAGCGTGTCGAACGTCATCTCCATGCCTTGCGCCGCCGTGCCGCGCAGGATGAAGCTGTTGAGCGAATCGAAGCTCATGAAGCCTTGATTATAAAGAACCGTCGGGCCGATCAGCGAAAGCGTACCGCCCTTGGGCGCCTCGGGATTGGCATAGGAGAAATGCGAAAAGCCTTTCTCATACTCGAAGTCACCGAAAATCGAGAGCCCGTGCTGCGCTTCGCCTGCATAGGCACCCGAAACCCCGGCGCTCAAAGAAAGGGAAAGACCGAGCGCGGCGGCGGTGCGGAAAAAGGTTCTGCTCATTCGCTCGGTCATTCACTGGCCGCCCGCGCGTCCCACCAGATATTCGGAAAACCGATCGCATATTCAGGTGTCGGTTCGGGATGTTTGATATAGGCCCAGCGCGCCACGCGCGTCACCGGCGAATGCCATTGCGGAATGATGTAATGGTTCCAGAGCAGCACCCGGTCGAGCGCTTTCGTGGCGGCGACAAGTTCGGCGCGGTCCTTGGCGAAGATGACCTTGTCGATCAGCGCTTCGACGACAGGGTTGCAAATCCCCATCAGGTTGCGCCCGCCCGGCGCCTTGCCTGCCTCGCAGCCCCAGAAATCGCGCTGCTCGTTGCCGGGCGAAAGCGATTGCGGGAAACTGCCCACCACCACATCGAAATTATAATTGTCGGTGCGGTTTTGGTATTGCGCGGTATCGACGAGGCGGATGCTGCTTTGGATGCCGAGCCGCTCCAGGGAGCGCGCGAAAGGCTGCACCACCCGCTCGAAGGTCGGGCTGACGAGCAGAAATTCGATTTCGAGCGGCTTGCCGGTTTCCTTGTTCACAAGCTGGTTGTCTTTGACCGTCCAGCCCGCTTCTTCCAACAGCATCACCGCTTTGCGCAAGTTGTCCCGGTTGTTGCCGGACCCGTCCGTAACCGGGTTCTCGTAAGGCTCGGTGAAAACTTCTTCCGGCAGGCTCTCGCGGTGTTCTTCCAGAAGTTCCTTTTCCCTTCCTTCCGGCAGCCCGGTGGCGGCGAGTTCGGAATTTTCGAAATAACTGTCCGTGCGCGTGTACTGGCCGTAAAAGATGTTCTTATTCATCCATTCGAAATCGAAGGCATAGTTCAGCGCCTCGCGCACGCGCGGGTCCTGGAACTTTTCCCGGCGCAGGTTGAAGACGAAGGCCTGCATGCCCTCGCCCTGGCCGGTTTCAAGCTCGTCACGCACGATGCGCCCGTCTTTCACCGCCGGCACGTCATAGCCGGTCGCCCAGTTCTTGGCGCTGTTTTCAAGACGCACATCCACATTGCCGGCCTTGAAGGCTTCGAGCGCAATGGTCGGATCGCCGAAATAGATGAATTCCATTTCTCCGAAATTATTCGCGCCGACATTCACGTTGAGATCTTGCGCCCAATAATCCTCCACCCGCTCATAGGTGATGGACTGGCCGGGCTTGACTTCCTTGACGCGGTAAGGGCCGGACCCCAGCGGCGGCTCCAGCGTCGTCGCGTTGAACTCGCGCTCCGCCCAATAATGTTTTGGCAGCACGGGAAGCTGGCTGACGATTTGCGGCAGTTCCCGGTTGCCGGAGACGGCGAAGGTGAACTTCACCTCGAGCGGCGAGAGCTTTTCCGCCTTCACCACATCGGCGTAATAGGCGTTATAGAAGGGGTGGTTGGCTTTCAGCGTTTCGAAGGTCCAGACCACATCTTCCGGCTTGATGCGCGTGCCGTCCTGAAAGGTCGCCCGCGCATTCAAGGTGAAGGTGACGGAAGAGAAGTCTTCGGGATAGGTCACGCTTTCCGCGATCAGTCCGTATTCGCTGGACGGCTCATCCAGCGAGAGCGTCATCAGCGTATCGTAGATGAGCTGAATGCCGGCGGCCGGGCGGCCTTTGACGATGTAAGGATTGAGCGTGTCGAAACTGCCGATCGCCCCGTAGCGCAGCTTGCCGCCTTTGGGCGCCTCCGGGTTCACATAATCGAACCGCTCGAAGTCTTTTTCGTATTTGACCGAGCCGAAAAGCGAAAGACCATGGGCGGTGACGGGCTCGGCCGCTGCAGGCGCCGCCGAAACGAGAGCGCCGGCCAGGAGAGCTTGGATGAAAAGAGCGGCGCTGCGCCGCTTGGTCAGGCCTCTGGTCACTGTCACGCCGTCCTCTCCCTTGTCCCTTTGTCCCTTTGTCCCTTGGCTTTGTGATGCGCCCCATCGGGCCATACAATTAAGGCCATTCTGGGCCATTATTTGCGTCTTGCAACCGTGCCCGCCTCATTAGACCGGTAAGCGGGGGCCGGTAAGCGGGCGGCAGTAGCGGGTGATGCAGCCGCAAAGAAAAACGCGCCCGGTTTCCCGGACGCGTCATTCAAACCGATCCTGGCGGCGATTCCGCCTGAATTTTTCGTAAGGTCTTATTCGGCTGCCGGCTCGCCTGCTGCCTCTTCGGCTTCAGGCGCAGCAGCTTCCGGTGCAGCTTCCGGTTCCGGCAGCGGCTGGTTGCTGCCCAGCGAGTTCAGATAGACCAGAAGGTCCGCCCGGTCGCTTTCCTTGCGGATGCCGGCAAAGGCCATGGCGGTGCCGGAGGCAAAGCCGCTCGGCTTTTCGATGAAATGGTCGAGCTTGGCGAAGGTCCAGCCGCCGTCGAGGCCCTGCAGCGCGTCGGAATAACCGAAGCCGGCATGACTTGCGATATCGCGGCCGACAACACCGTAAAGGTTCGGGCCGATCTTGTTCGCGCCGCCTTCCTCGAAGGTGTGGCAGGCTGCGCATTTCTTCGCCACTTTTTCGCCGTCGCTGACAGAGGCGTTCGCCAGAAGTTCGGCAAGCGAGGGGCCCTGCTCCTCGGCTTCCGCGTCGCCGCCTGTAGCAGCGCCTTCATTCTCGGCCACCGCAATCTCGAAAGCCTTCGGATCGGCTTCTTCGGTGTGATAGAGCACACCGGCGAAATTGGCGACGCCCAGCACGACCAGTACCGAGAAAAGCACCGCGCCGGCGATTTTGTTGAGTTCGAAACTATCCATTGACCCCGAGCCTCCGCCCGTTTCTGCTTGGGGCGCGGCGGGTCCGCCTGCATCCCCTCGTGAAACGTAAATTGTGCGCGAGCGGCGGCCCCTTGGAGGGCCCCGCCCAGTTGGCGCGGAGATTAGCCGCTTCCCCCCGCGCGCCGCAAGCCGTATAAGTCCCGCCAGGCAAGGAAAAACAACGGGATAGGGGCCTGAGTGCGCCGGATTCGGCATTTGCGGCGATCCGTCGCAGGTTTTCTCCCGCAAGAGACGCAGTTCAGGGCCGTTCCGCCCTAAAGCACGACCAGGACCGAACCAGACATGGCCGAGGCAGCTACAAACCCCATCATCATCATTCCGGCGCGCCTCGCATCGACGCGCCTGCCGGGCAAGCCGCTGGCCGATATCGCGGGCGCGCCCATGATCGTGCAGGTCTGGGCCCGCGCGCAGGAAGCGGGCATCGGTCGCGTCGTCGTTGCGGCAGCGGAAAAAGAGATCGCCGAGGCGGTGGAGGCGGCAGGCGGCGAGGCAGTTTTGACCGATCCCGCCCTTCCTTCAGGCTCCGACCGCGTCTGGCAGGCGCTGGAGCGGGTGGACCCGGAAGGCGCTCACGACATCATTTTGAATGTGCAGGGCGATCTGCCGACGCTCGATCCGGCGCTTATCCGCATTGCCGGCGACCTTCTGACAGAAAGCGAAGCGGATATGTCGACGCTGATCGCCGCGATTACCCTGGAAGAAGAAAAAACGAGCCCGGATGTGGTCAAAGCCGTGGTCTCGCTCGCCCCCGGCACGCGCACGGGCCGCGCGCTTTATTTCACCCGCGCCACGGCGCCTTCGGGCGAAGGGCCGCTTTATCACCATATCGGGCTTTACGGCTTCCGCCGCGCCGCTCTCAAGCGCTTCGTGACGCTGCCGCCCTCTCCGCTCGAGCAGCGCGAGCGGCTCGAGCAATTGCGCGCGCTGGAAAACGGCATGCGCATCGATGCGGCGCTGGTCGACACCGTGCCGCTCGGCGTCGATACGCAGGAGCACCTTGAAAAGGCCCGTGCTATATTAAGCGCAAAGGGATAAGAGGGGCACATGGCCGCAGAAGATACATCGCAGGATAGGGCGCCGGAGAACACCATTGCCTTCCAGGGCGAACTGGGGGCGAATTCGCACATTGCCTGCCGCGAAGTCTATCCCGATATGACACCGCTGCCCTGCGACACGTTCGAGGACACGTTCGCCGCGCTCGCCGAGGGGCGCGCCGGCCTCGCCATGATTCCGATCGAAAATTCCGTCGCCGGCCGCGTGGCAGATATCCACCACCTGCTACCCGATTCGCGCTGCTATATCGTGGGCGAATATTTTCTGCGCATCCGTCATCAGCTTCTGGGCGTGAAAGGCGCGGCGCTCTCCGGCCTCAAATCCGTGCAAAGCCATGTCATGGCGCTCGGCCAGTGCCGCAACGTCATTCGCGAGCTCGGCCTGAAAGCGGTGATCGGGGCGGATACGGCAGGCTCGGCCCGCCAGATCGCGGAATTGAACGATCCATCGCGCGGCGCCATTGCCTCATCGCTGGCGGCGGACGTTTACGGCCTTGATGTTCTCAAAGCCGATATCGAGGATGCCGAGCACAATACGACGCGCTTCCTCATCATGGCGATGGAGCCGGACGATGCCGAGCCCGAAGACGAGCCGGTCATCACGAGTTTCATCTTCCGCGTGCGCAACGTGCCCGCCGCGCTTTACAAGGCCATGGGCGGCTTTGCGACGAACGGCGTCAACATGACGAAGCTTGAAAGCTATCAGCTCGGCGGCGCTTTCACGGCAACGCAGTTCTATGCCGATATCGAAGGCCACCCCGCCTCGCGCCATGTGCGCCTGGCGCTGGAAGAGCTGGAATTCTTCTGCTCGGAGCTGAAAATTCTCGGCGTCTACAAAGCCTCACCTTTCCGCGCGACGCTGGAAACGCATATCGCGGATTAGGAGCCCTCTTCTCTACGCGTCACCCTCGGGCTTGACCCGAGGGGCCATTGGGCCGCGCCGCTTGTCCCGCGAACTTACCAGCCTTCGACGAACGCTTTCACTAGATGGTGCGCAATGGCGAAGGGCGGGGGCACGAAGAAGCCTTTGCCCTCTCCGCGCAGCGCGGCGGCGAGCTCGTCGCGGGTGAACCATTTGCCGCCGGAAAGTTCCACCCCGTCGATCTCGAAGTCTTCCGATTCGGCCTCGGCGATACAGCCAATCATCAGCGATGAGGGAAACGGCCAGGGCTGGGTGGAATGATAGCGCACGGATTTAACGGCGATCTTGGCTTCTTCGTCGAGCTCGCGGGCCACCGCTTCCTCGATCGATTCGCCCGGCTCCATGAAGCCTGCCAGCGCCGAATACATGCCTTTCGGGAAGATTTTCTGGCGCCCCAGAAAGGCCTTGTCGCCATAGGTCGCCATCATGATGACGACGGGGTCGGTGCGCGGAAAATGCTCTGCATTGCAAGAAGGGCAGGTGCGCTTGTAGCCTGCCTCGGCCAGCTCCGTCTTCGCCCCGCAGGCCGAGCAGAAGCCGTGGCGCAAATGCCAGTCGATCATGGCTTTAGCCTGGGCAAGGATCGCAAGCTCGCTCGCCGTGATCTCGCCTTTCATGGCAAGGCCGCGAATTTCCTCAAAAGCGCCGAAGCCTTTCAAGGGGCCCTCGGCCTCCGGATTGGGCGCGGCGGAAATGTCTATGGCAAAGAGTGCCTTGCCGCGCCGGTTGATGCCGAGAAAAACCTCGATGGCGCCGGGGCCTGCCAGCGGCTCGACGGCGGCGGCGGGCACCCAGCCCACATCCTTGCCTTGAGAGGGCACTTCTTCGGGCAGCACCAGCGGGTTGAGGTTCCAGAGCGGCACAAAGAGCGAGGAAGGGTCTTTGCGCTTTTCCGCCAGCCATTCGGGATTGCCGCGCAAATGGCCTGCCCGGTCGATGGGGTTATTGGCGAAAATATTGGGATTGGGAGAAAGTGCCATGCCTGCCTCGCTGCGCTTGAAGCGCCTATTTTTCTTCTGAAAAGTTGGGCGGAGGGTGGCACAAGCCTTTCCGACGCGCAACGGCCCGGCATCATGCCCCCGCGCCCGCGGGAAGCGCCGCCGCCTTTCGCGGAAAAGGCGGGAAACTGCCGATTCGCGGGCTATGAGGCGGCCGCTGCCGGGCCGCCGCCGCTTTTCTCCCGCGCCCCCTTGCTTTTCGCCCCTGAGGGCGTGATATAAGCCCCTCGGGAGGCTGGCGGTGGACGAGTTCCTCGCCAACCCGGTCAGATCCGGAAGGAAGCAGCCGTAACGAGTTTCGCTCGGGTCGCTGTCCAGTCTCCCACCTTTGCCCTTTGGCGCGGGTTTGAAGCGCCCCCGCCGGGCTTTTGCCGGACTGTTCACAGAGAACCGGACTATCCCCGGACTATCCACAAAGAAAAAACGACGCCGGGGATGCAGGCGCCAGCCCCAGGCTCTACACTGTGCTGAACCCGCAAAGGCAGGCGAGCAGGAAGGTCATGGACGAGTCCGTCAACGAGACAGAAGAACGCTGGGACGCGGCGCCGGAAGAAAGCGCGCCGGCGGACCCCGCGTCCGAGCCCGGCCTGGGTCTTCTGGGCGGGGAGGGGCAGGCTCCTTCTTCGCCTAAAGCCTCCGACTACCGGGTGCTGGCGCGCAAATACCGCCCGGCCACGTTCGAGGACATGATCGGCCAGGAAGCCATGGTGCGCACCCTCTCGAATGCGTTCGAGAAAGGCCGGATCGCCCATGCTTTCATGCTGACCGGCGTGCGCGGTGTGGGCAAGACGACGACCGCGCGCATTCTCGCCCGCGCCCTCAATTATATGAGCGAAGACGGCAAGGGCGGGCCGACCATTCATCTGGAAGAGCCGGGCGTGCATTGCCAGTCGATCATGGAATCGCGTCATCCCGACATTCTGGAAATGGACGCCGCCTCGCGCACCGGCATCGACGATATCCGCGAGATTATCGAAAGCGTGCGCTACTTGCCCGTGTCCGCCCGCTACAAAGTCTACATCATCGACGAAGTGCACATGCTCTCCAAGGCCGCCTTCAACGGCCTCTTGAAGACGCTGGAAGAGCCGCCGGAACATGTGAAATTCATTTTCGCCACGACCGAAATCCGCAAAGTGCCGGTGACGGTGCTTTCCCGCTGTCAGCGCTTCGATTTGCGCCGCCTGACCTCGGAAGAACTGGTGCGCCTTCTCTCCCGGGTCTGCGAAAAAGAAGAGGTGAAGATCGAAGCACCTGCTTTGACGCTGCTTGCCCGCGCCGCCGAAGGCTCGGCCCGCGATGCGCTTTCCATTCTCGACCAGGCGATCTCCCACGGGGTGGGCGATACGGGGGACGGAGAAATCAAGGAAGCCGATATCCGCGATATGCTCGGCCTTGCCGACCGCGGGCGGATTTTCGATCTTTATGACCTCATCATGAAAGGCGATGCGGCGGCGGCCTTGGGCGAACTGCGCGCGCAATATGATGCAGGCGCCGACCCGGCGGTGGTGCTCTCCGATCTTGCCGAGCTCACTCACTGGCTCACCCGCCTCAAGCTAGTGGAAAGCGCGAGCGATGATATCGCCGCCACCGAAGCCGAGCGCGAGCGCGGCAAGGAAATGTCCGGCCAATTGCCGATCCGCGTGCTCTCGCGCGTCTGGCAGATGCTGTTGAAAGGCATCGGCGAAGTGGCGCAGGCGGCAAAGCCCATCGTGGCGGCGGAAATGGTCGTGGTCCGGCTCTGTCATGCCGCCGACCTGCCCGCGCCGGAAGACCTCATCGCGCAGCTTAAAAATTCCGGCGCCGGGGCGCCCGCGCGCGGGCCCGCTCCCAATGGAAACGGTGGCGGCGGGAATGGCGGCGCCCAGGCCGTCAGCCGCTCCGCGCAAGGCGGCGGCATGTCATCGCCCGCCGGCGCGCCGCAGATGCAGCAAAACGCGCAAGCCGCCATCATGCTGCACTCCTTTGAGGATGTGGTGGCGCTTGCCGAAGAAAAACGCGACATCCAGCTTCAGCATGTGCTCAAAACCGGCGTACGTCTTGTCAGCTTTCAGCCCGGCCAGATCGAGATCGGCGCCTCGGAAGATGCCAAACAGACCATGCAGGTGCTGTCCGAGCGTCTGCGCCACTGGACCGGCACGCGCTGGCTGATTTCCGTTTCCAATGAAGCCAAGGCCGCGCCCACCTTGCGCGAGCAGGAGCAAAGCGAGACGGAAGCGTTGAAAGAGGAAGTATCCACCCATCCGCTCGTCAAAGCGGCGATGGAAGCTTTTCCCGGCGCGAAGATTGTCGACATCCGCGACCCTTTGAAAGAAGCGGCGCAGGAAATTCAGGAGATGAGCGAAGCCGAAGGCGGCGATCATCTCGATGCCTTTTTCGATGACGAGGATATGTACGAGTGAAAAACCTCACGGATATGATGAAGCAGGCCCGCCAGTTGCAGTCGAAACTGGCCGAGGCGCAGGAAGAACTTGAAAAGCTGGAAGTGGAAGGCGTGTCGGGCGGCGGCATGGTGCGCGTTACGCTGACGGGCAAGGGCACGATGGCCGGCATCAAGATCGACCCGTCGCTCTTGAAAGCCGAAGAAGGCGAGATCCTCGAAGACCTGATCGTGGCCGCGCATAATGATGCGAAGGTCAAAGCGGAATCTGCGACGGCGGAGAAAATGAAAGCGCTGACCGGCGGGTTGCCGCTGCCGCCCGGCTTCAATCTCGGCTGAACCCGCAGCCCCTCACGCAACCGGAATAGACCATGGCATCGCCCCTTACGGGACCGGAAATCGAGCGGCTGATCGATCTGCTCGCCAAGCTGCCCGGGCTCGGGCCCCGCTCGGCGCGCCGCGCGGTGCTGCATCTCATCAAGAAAAAAGAAGCGCTCCTCGTTCCCCTTGCCCGCGCCGTTTCCGAGGCGGCGGAAAAGGCGATGATCTGCTCGACCTGCGGCAATGTCGATACGCGCGATCCCTGCACCGTCTGCTGCGATCAGCGCCGCGATCCGTCCTCCATCTGCGTCATCGAGGATGTGGGCGACCTTTGGGCGCTGGAACGGGCGGGCGCCCATAAGGGCTATTATCATGTGCTGGGCGGCACGCTCTCCGCGCTCGACGGCATCGGCCCGGACGATCTTTCCATCGGCAAGCTTGTCGAGCGCTGCCATGCGCCTGAAGTAAAAGAAGTCATCCTTGCGATGAACGCGACGGTGGATGGCCAGGCAACCGCCCATTACATCACCGATCAGCTGGAAAGCGCGGGCGTTGCCGTTTACCGCCTCGCCCACGGCGTGCCGGTGGGCGGCGAGCTCGATTATCTCGATGACGGCACGCTTTCCGCTGCCATGCGGGCGAAGCGGCCGGTTTGAGTTTGTCGCAGCTGTCACCCCGGGTTTATCCCGGGGTCCATAAAGCACCTGCAACAAGGGCATGGACCCTCGGGTCAAGCCCGAGGGTGACGAGGAGGGGGGGAACCCCCTCCCTACTTCTTCGCGCGCCAATAGTCCCGTGTCAGGCGGAAAACCATCGGCCCCAGAATGAGCAGCCCGATCAGGTTCGGAATGGCCATCATGGCGTTCAGCGTATCGGCAAGGAGCCAGATGAATTCCAGCTTGATGACGGCCCCGACCGGGATCGCCAGCACCCAGAGTACCCGGTAAACCGGAATGGCCTTTTCCCCGAAAAGATATTCGACGCTCCGCTCACCGTAATATGACCAGCCGATAATGGTGGTGAAGGCGAAGACGGAAAGCGCGACCGCCACGATCTTGTCGCCATGCGGCAGGACGGATGCAAAGCCCGCGCTTGTCAGCTCCGCGCCGGTCAGCCCGCTCGTCCAAAGCCCGCTCGTAATAATGACGAGGCCGGTCATGGTGCAGACGATGATCGTGTCGAGGAACGTGCCGAGCATGGCGATATTACCTTGCTGCACCGGATCGTTGGTCTTGGCCGCCGCATGGGCGATGGCCGCCGAGCCGAGGCCCGCCTCGTTGGAAAAAATGCCGCGTGCCACACCGAACTGAATGGCCGCTGCAACGCCTGCCCCGGCAAAGCCGCCTGCCGCTGCCGCAGGTTCGAAGGCGTGGTGGAAGATCAGCGCAAAAGCATCCGGAATGACCGCTGCGTTGACGGTGAGGATGGCAACGCAGGAGCCCACATAAAGCACGATCATGGCGGGCACGAGCGCGCCTGCCACATCGCCGATGCGCTTGATGCCGCCGATAATGACGAAGCCGACGATCGCGGCGATGACGATGCCGGTGGCGAGCGGCGGCACGCCGAAGCTCGTCTCCATCGCAGCAGCGACGGAATTCGACTGCGTGCCGTTGCCGATGCCGAACCCGGCGGCGGCGGCGAAGAACGCAAAGAGCGGGGCCAGCAGTGCGCCGAGCCAGGGAATTTTCTTACCGACGCCGTTTTTCAAATAATACATCGGCCCGCCGACATGCCGCCCGCTTTCATCCGTTTCGCGGAACTGGATGGCGAGCACGGCTTCGGAATATTTCGTCGCCATGCCGACAAGCGCGATCATCCACATATAAAAAAGCGCGCCCGGCCCGCCGAGAAAGATTGCCGTGGCGACCCCTGCGATATTACCGGTGCCGACCGTGGCCGACAGCGCCGTCATCAGCGCCTTGAAAGGCACGATGTCGCCTTCGCCCTCGTGCTTTTTGAAAAGCAGTGAAAAGCCGTAGGGAATTTTCCGGATCGGAAAGAGCCGGAGCCCCACCGTCAGATAAAGCCCTGTGGCTGCCAGCAGCACCAGCATGGGCGGGCCCCAGACGATGCCATTGATATAGGAAACCCAGCTATTGATCAGTTCCATCAAGCCCCCCTCGCATGATGCGGATTATTCCCCGGCCAGAAGATCCCTCTGGCTGCGTGCCTCGCGCGGGCGCGCTTCTTCCAGCGCGTCGCGTTTGGCGTCTTCCAACTCGACCTCGGCAATCTGCTCGCCCTTGCGCACGATCTTCGCCGTCGAGGTCTCGATATCCTTGATGTCTTTCTCCGCCTGGCCGAAATGCTTTTTCAGATTGTCGACGCGGCTGTCCAGCCGCTCGACGTCTTTGAGCATCTTGGCGACCTCGTGCTGGATGATATGGGCATGCTCGCGCATCTCCGCGTCTTTCAGCACGGCGCGCACGGTGTTGAGCGTCGCCATCAGCGTGGTGGGTGAGACGATCCAGACTTTCTGTTTGAAACTCTGGTCCACCACATCGGCAAAGCTGGCGTGAAGCTCGGCATAAACGGCTTCGGAGGGCATGAACATCAGCGCGGAATCCGCCGTCTCGCCCGGCACGATATATTTCTCGGCAATGTCTTTGACGTGTTTGAGCACATCGCGCTTGAACTGGGCGGCGGCCTGTTTCTGCGTATGGGCATCGCTCGCATTGCGGATCGCGCGGTAACCGTCGAGCGGGAATTTCGCATCGATGACGATGGAGCCCGGCGGATTCGGCAAATGCAGGAGACAGTCCGCCCGCACGCCCGAGCGCAGCGTCGTTTGAAAGGCATAGGCATTGGGGGGCAGTGCATTGACGATAATATCGTTGAGCTGAATTTCCCCGAAAGCCCCGCGCGCCTGTTTGTTCGCCAGAATGTCCTGAAGGCCCACGACCTGGGTCGAGAGCTCGTTGAGGTTTTTCTGCGCCTGGTCGATCAGCGCCAGGCGCTCTTGAAGCTGGCCGAGGCTTTCCTGCGTCTTCTGGCTGGAATCGGTCAGGCTCTGGCCCATGCGCTGGCTGACCTGATCGAGCCGCTCGTTCAGCGTGCGGGTCAGGCTCTCCTGCGTGGCGTGCTGGCCCTCGGCCAGGCTTTGCAAGCGGCCGGTCAGCTCGGACTGAGCCTGGGCAAGGCGGGTCAGCTCGGCTTCCATCAATGCTTTAAGCGCTGCGCCTTCTTCCCTGCCGCCTTTGCCGAAAAAGCGCGCGGCAAAGAACCCGGCCAACACGGCAATGAGCACGGCGATCAGCGCAATCAAGATGTCAGGGCTGGAAAAATCCATGGATACCTCGAATTTCCGCCGACTATACATGATTCCGCCCGGCCCGCGCCTCTGCTGATATGCCGGGGCCCTTCCCATCAAAAAGCCGTGCGAAATGGCAAAACCCCAAGGAATAAAGGCAGTTAACCCTTAACGGGCCGGGCCCGCGCTTGACGGGGCGGGGCGGGGCGATTATTTCACCCTTATGGCCATCAGAGAAATCATCACCGCGCCCGACCCCCGCCTGAAGCAGGTCTCCAAGCCTGTCGAAAAGGTGGATGACGCCTTGCGCGCGCTGATGGACGACATGCTGGAGACCATGTATGCCGCGCCCGGCATCGGTCTTGCCGCCATTCAGGTGGGCGAGCCTTTGCGCGTCATCGTCATGGACCTTGCCCGCGAGGATGAAGAGCCGCAGCCGCGCTATTTCGTCAATCCAGAGATCACCTGGCGCTCGGAAGACAAAGCCGTTTACGAAGAAGGCTGCCTTTCCGTGCCCGAATATTACGAGGAAGTGGAGCGGCCCGCCGAGGCGACCGTGAAATTCCTCGATTATGACGGCAAGGAACAGGTGCTGGAATGCGACGGGCTGCTTGCCACCTGCATCCAGCATGAGATGGACCATCTGGAAGGGGTGCTGTTCATCGACTATCTCTCCCGCCTCAAGCGCGACCGGGCCATCAAAAAGGTCCAGAAACTGAAGCGCCACAAGGAACTGGCCTAAAGCCGCCTGGCCTTTGGGGGCCGCAGGCTTGCGGAGAGGCCCCGCCCGCGCTACTCACCTTTCATGAGCGCACTTCGTATCGCCTTTATGGGCACACCCGATTTTTCCGTCCCGGTGCTGGGCGAGCTTCTGGCCGCCGGTCATGAGGTCGTGGCCGTCTATTCCCAGCCGCCGCGCAAGGCCGGCCGGGGCATGGAAGAAAAGAAATCCCCCGTCCACCTCTTTGCCGAGGAAAACGGCATTGAGGTGCGCACGCCCCGTTCCCTGAAAGAGGCGGCCGAGCAGGAGGCGTTTGCCGCGCTTAATCTCGATGTGGCGGTGGTCGTCGCCTATGGGCTCATTCTGCCGCAAAAGGTGCTGGAGGCCCCGCGCCTCGGCTGTCTCAATCTCCATGCCTCGCTTTTGCCGCGCTGGCGGGGCGCCGCGCCCATTCAGCGCGCCATCATGGCGGGGGACGCGGAGACCGGCGTTATGGTCATGCAGATGGAAGCGGGCCTCGACACCGGCCCTGTGCTGCTGGCCGAGCATGTGCCCATCGGGCCGGAAGAGACGGCTGGCAGCCTTCATGACGAGCTTTCCCGCCGGGGCGCCGATTTGATGGTGCGCGCCCTTGCCGCCCTTTCAAGGGGTACGCTGGAAGCCACACCCCAGGCAGAAGAAGGCGTGACCTATGCCCATAAGATCGAAAAAGCCGAGGCGCGCATCGACTGGCAGCGCCCGGCCCGCGAACTCGATGCGCATATCAGGGGCCTGACGCCTTTCCCCGGCGCCTTTTTCGAGATGGCCCGCAAGGGCAAGAGCGAGCGGGTGAAAGTTTTGAGAGCCCGGCCCCTGGAAGACCTAAGTAGCGGCAAGGGCGAGCCCGGCACGGTGCTGGAGGGGCTCACCATTGCCTGCGGCGAGGGCGCATTGCGGCTCCTTGAAGTCCAGCGGGCGGGCAAGGGCGCGGTGAGCGCGGAAGAGTTTCTGCGCGGCTTTCCCTTGCAAAAAGGCGAAAGGCTCGCCTGATGCCCCGCTATAAGCTCACCGTTGAATATGACGGCACGCATTTTAACGGCTGGCAGTCCCAGGCGGACCGGCGCGCGGTGCAGGATGCGCTGAGCGCGGCCATCGAAGGCTTTTGCGGCGAAAAGGTTACGGTCTTCGGGGCGGGGCGCACGGATTCAGGTGTCCATGCCCTGGGCCAGGTCGCCCATATCGATCTTGAAAAAGAGGCGCCCCCGGACAAGCTGCGCGATGCGGTGAACTTTCATTTAAAGCCCCATGCGGTGGCGGTGCTTGCTGCGGAACAAGTCGGCGAGGATTTCGATGCCCGCTTTTCCGCAAGGCGGCGGCATTACAGCTACCGCATCATCAACCGCCGCGCACCCTTGACCGTGGATAAAGACCGCGCCTGGCTCGTCCATGCGCCGCTCGATGCAGGCGCCATGCATGAGGCGGGGCAGGTGCTCATCGGCAAACATGACTTTACGACCTTCCGCTCCGCCCATTGCCAGGCGAAATCGCCGGTCAAGACGATGGACGAGGTGTCGGTCTCCCGCTATGGCGAAGAAATCGAGATCGTCTGCCGGGCGCGCTCGTTCCTGCACAATCAGGTCCGCTCGATTGTGGGCTCACTGAAACAGGTCGGCGAGGGGCGCTGGAGCGCGGCGGATATGCGCCGGGCATTGGAGGCAGCCGACCGGGCCGCCTGCGGGCCCGTCGCCCCGCCCCAAGGGCTTTATCTTTTTCAGGTCGATTACGAAGATTGAGGCGGCTTAGGCGGGCGCCGGTTTCAGATCCACCAGCTCGACATTTTCCGGCTCGATCGCCTCTCCGAAAAAGACGCTGCCCACCCGGGCGAAACGTTCGGGCGAATCCGTCGCCATGAAGCGCACAATGCTTTTCTCGTCCGCTGGCGCATGGGCAAGGCCCTTGTCCTCAAGCGTGGCGGCAACGGCGCGCGCGGTGGTGGCGGCGGAATCGACCAGCGTAACTTTATCGCCCAGCACCTGGCCGATGGCCGGCGCCAGAACGGGAAAATGCGTGCAGCCGAGCACCAGCGTGTCCGGCACTTCACCGCCGTCAGGGAAAAGCGGCAGGAGATAGCGCTTCACCGCGCCTTCGGTAACCTCGCCGTCCGTCCAGCCTTCCTCGGCCAGCGCCACGAAAAGCGGGCAGGCAAGCTGCGTGACTTCCGCATCCTTGTTCAGTGCGTGGATGGCGCGCTCATATGCCCCGCCTTTGACGGTGCTTTCCGTGGCGATAACGGCGATATGCCCGTTCTTCGTTGCCGCGCAGCCGGCCTCGGCGCCCGGTTCCACCACGCCGATAACGGGGAGGGGGCGGAGCGCGCCTGAAAGGGGTTCGAGCGCGACGGAGGAGGCGGTATTGCAGGCGATCACCACGAGCTTCACATCGTGGCTCATGAGGAGCTGCACGGCTTGCAGCGCATAAGCGCGCACGGTCTCCGCGCTCTTGGTGCCATAGGGAAGGCGGGCCGTGTCGCCGAGATAAACGAGGTCTTCACCCGGCAGCGCCGCGCGCAAGGCTTTAAGGACGGTGAGCCCGCCCATGCCGGAATCGAAAACGCCGATCGGCCTGTTATCACTCATGAAGCCCGTCCCCCGGAATGCTTTAGAAGGAAGCCTTAAAAGAATGCCGCGCCTATGGCGAACTCGACCATGATTTCGGTCCCGATATCAAGCAGGACGATGCCTGCCGCAAGCCCCGCGCCCCGGCCAAGAGCGGTCAGCGCAATTTTCCAGCGGTACCAGAGAACGCCGAGCAAGAGGAAGAGATGAATGAAGGTCACCCCTTCCTTCGGCAGCATGCCGACGCTGAAAAGAAGGAAGGGAAAGGAAATCGCGGCCAGCACCGGCAGGCTCGCCCAATTATAGGCGATGATGTATTGGGCGTAGCTGCGCGTGATGGCGAAGGGCCGCGCTAGAATGCCAAGCACCACCGGAAAGACGATCCAGGAAAGCGCCGCGCTTAAAAATTGGGAGATGAGAAAGCCGTTTTTATCGAGCGCCAGCGTCACTTCCGGCGTTTCGGAAATGATGCGCCATTCCGCCGTCGTGATCAGCAGGTAGAAGGGCAGGGCGGGAATGAACGCGAAGAAGGAGCGGAAAAAAGCCTCGGTGCTCACCTCGAAATGGCGCATGGCGTTTTCATCGCCAAGGGCAATGCCGATGGCACCGCGCAGCGCTTGAAGCATTTCATCGAGGCTTGGCATGGGTCATGTTCCGAAATAGCCGCGCAGCACCGCTTCGTAAATATCGGTCAGCTGCTCGATATCTTTGACCGCAATGTGCTCGTCCACCTTGTGCATGCTCTGGCTGACAAGGCCGAATTCGATGACCCGCGCATGGTTCTTGATAAACCGCGCATCCGACGTTCCGCCGGAGGTGGAAAGCTCAGGCGCCCGGCCTGTGACTTTTTCGACGGCGCCGGCAACGATATCGGACAGCCTGCCCGGCGCGGTGAGGAACGCATCGCCGCTTTTCTTGAAGACGAGATCGTAGCTGCCGCCCATCTCCTGACACACTTTGTCGAGGACGCCGCGCACCAGCACTTCAAGCCCTTCGGCGGTTTGCAGATCGTTGAAGCGGATATTGAAATGGGCGCGCACTTCCGCCGGAATGACGTTGGTCGCGCTGTTGCCGACATCGACCGTGGTGATTTCCAGATTGGAGGGCTGGAAATGCTCGGTGCCTTCATCGAGCTTGAGGCCGGCCAAAGCCGAGAGCATCGCCGCCATGCGCGGCACGGGATTGTCGGCAAGGTGCGGGTAAGCGACATGGCCCTGCGCGCCGTAAGCGGTGAGCCAGCCATTGACCGAGCCGCGCCGGCCGATCTTGATCATATCGCCAAGGGCGCGCGGGTTTGTCGGCTCACCGACCAGACAGTCGTCGATCACCTCGCCATGGGCCGCACACCAGTCCAGCATCTTCTGCGTGCCGTTGACGGCCGGGCCTTCCTCATCGCCGGTGATGAGAAAGGAAATCGAGCCTTTGGGCGCGCCCTCTTTCAAAACACGCTCGGCGGCGGCGGCAAAAGCGGCAATCGCGCTTTTCATATCCGTGGCCCCGCGCCCGAAAAGCACGCCGTCCCGGATTTCCCCGCCGAAGGGATCGGCGCTCCAGGCCGCTTCATCGCCGACCGGCACCACATCCGTGTGTCCGGCAAAACAGAAATTCGGGCCTTCCGTGCCGATGCGGGCATAAAGATTGTCTACATCCGGCGTCCCCTCGTCGGAAAAGGGCAGGCGCGTACAGATAAAGCCCAGCGCCTCAAGGCGCGCCTGCAATAAATCGAGCGCGCCGCCTTCTTCAGGGGTGACGGAGGGGCAGCGGATCAGTTCGGCGGCAAAAGCGACCGGATCGAGGGGCTGCGAAGGGGAAGATGCCTGTGCCATGCCCTCGGATGTAGCCGGTGGCAGGCGGGGCGTCAATTCAGGCGTTGGGGTGGCAGCTGCAAATGAATGGTGTCACCCCGGGCTTGTCCCGGGGTCCATAAGGCCTTTCAGCGCCCACAGGCTTTTGTGGATCCCGGCACGGGGGCCGGGATGACAGCCGGATGTGATGCGGCTTTGCGCCGGATGGGAACGGCGGTTCCCCCCTAAGTTCCTAGTGCCTCAGTCGCGCAGAAGCTCGTTCGGGGAGGTTTTGGCGCGGGTTTTCTCGTCCACTGTCTTCACGATGACGGCGCAGTAAAGGCTGGGGCCCGGCGTGCCGTCGGGAAGCGGTTTGCCCGGCAGCGAGCCCGGCACCACGACGGAGAAGGGCGGCACTTCGCCCATATGCACTTCGCCCGTCTCGCGGTTGATGATCTTCGTCGAGGCGGTGATGAAAACGCCCATGGAAAGCACCGAGCCTTCGCGCACCACCACGCCTTCGGCGACTTCCGAGCGCGCGCCGATGAAGCAATTGTCCTCGATGATCACGGGGCCAGCCTGCAGCGGCTCCAGGACGCCGCCAATGCCCGCGCCGCCGGAAATATGCACATGCTTGCCGATCTGCGCGCAGGAGCCGACCGTCGCCCAGGTGTCGACCATCGTGCCTTCATCCACATAGGCGCCGAGATTGACGAAGGAGGGCATCAAAACGACGCCGGGCGCGATATAGGCCGAGCGGCGCACGACGCAGTTCGGCACGGCGCGGAAA
Organism: Tepidicaulis sp.; assembly: GCF_965222285.1. Lineage (NCBI taxonomy): Bacteria > Pseudomonadati > Pseudomonadota > Alphaproteobacteria > Hyphomicrobiales > Parvibaculaceae > Tepidicaulis > Tepidicaulis sp. The sequence continues at coordinate 412,846 of NZ_OZ244942.1, forward strand.
CCGGCGGCCGTGAACTGATTGGCGCCCCAGCCTTCGAATTTGGAGGGGACTTTGTCCCACCAGGTTGTGTTCTCGCCGGGCCCGCCCTTGATGGGCTCCATCGCGTTGAGGCGGAAGGAGAGCAGCACGGCCTTTTTCAGCCACTGATTGACGGTCCAGTCCTTGCCGGATTTTTCCGCAACGCGCGCCTCGCCTTTGTCGAGCAGATTGAGCGCTTCTTCTACCGCCTCGCGCACCTCGCCTTGCGTGGAGGTCGAAATCGTGTCGCGGGCTTCGAAAGCCTCTTCGATGACGGATTTAAGGTCGGCGCTCATGAAGATGTCCTTTGCTCGGCATGGGGATCGGCGGGCAAGATAGCGGCCTGCCCCGATCTGTCAACAAAGGAGGAAAAGGGTGGGCGCGCCGCGGGAGAGCGGGCCTCAAAGCGTTTCTCACAGCGTTTCGAGGAAATCTTCCAGCGCGTCGGTGACGTGATGGACATGGGGGCCGTCCGCCCCTTCGTGGGCGAGCTTTTCATGGCGGGCGGCTTCCGGGTGAAGCGGCGGGCGCACCCAGACCGTCGTCATGCCGAGCGTGTGGGGCACTTCGAGATTGCGGGCGATATCCTCGAACATCGCCGCGCGCAGGGGCTCGGTGCCGCTCAGTTCTAAAAACCGGTCATAGGCGGCGGCATGGGGTTTGGGCGCATAGCCGAGCGCCTCGATCCCGTAAAACTCGTCGAAATGGTCCGTGAGCCCGAGCTGGCCCGTCACATTCAGCGCATGGCCGCGGCTGCCATTGGTCAGGACGAGCTTGCGTCCCTTCAGCCGGTCGATGGCTTTGGAAAGGCGCTTATTGGCCTCCAGCATCGAAACGTCGATATCATGCACATAATCGAGAAAAGCTTCCGGCTTCATGCCGTGCTCTTTCATCAGCCCGTTCAGGGTCGTGCCGTGCTCGACGTAATAAAGCTTCTGGATGCGGCGCGCTTCCACGCGGTCGACCTGCAGATAATCGGCAATGAAGGCGCTCATGCGCTGATCGACCTGCGCGAAAAGATTGCAGCGCGAGGGATAAAGCGTGTTGTCGAGATCGAAAATCCAGGTATCGACATGGGAAAAGTCCGGGCTCGCTTGCCGGTTTTCCAGAACGCTTTCAGGCTCGTTCAACATGTCGCTCACTTAAATCTCCAGACGGGAGGCTTAAAAGAAAAATGGGGCGTGGGCGGGGCGTTGCAAGCCCCGCGCTTTCAAGGCACAGGTTTTAAGGCGCAGGGGCCGTCAGCGTTTCCTGCCAGATCAGCTTTTCGCCCGTATCGATCCGTTTGAAACCCGTCGTGTCGAGCCCGCGCTCCACGCAGCGCTCGCGGCCCTGGATTTGAAAGCGGGTCGGTTTGGTGCAGAAGGGCGCATCGCCGCCCCAGATCAGCTCGCGCCCGCCGATAACGGGAATGAGCCCGTTTTCATCCACCGCTTCCGCATAAGTGAAATAGTCGCGTTTCTTGAGCTGGCCTTTGATCGCTTTCTCGCAGGCGCCCGGCTCCACGCGGATCCAGCCGCTCGATTCCGGCCCCCGGTCGGTCTCGTAGCCGACCGCCGCCCAGACGAGATATTCGGTCTGATTGCAGAAGGAGAGTCCTGCTTTGCGCTGGTTCTGCTCGGCCCCGGCGATGAGCTGGTCGAAAAGCGCATCGGAAATATCGCCGTCCGGCTTCACATTGATCGAGCGCTGAAACGACATGATGGCGCGGGTCGTGTTGCGCCCGTCATAACCGTCCACCCGGTTCAGCTTGTACTCATTGTCGATGAGAAGGCGCTGAGTGCCTGCGATCTTCGCCTGTTTGATGGAATAATCGCGCGGCTCGGAGAAGGTCGTCGTCCAGTCCTTGCCCGGTTTCGTGTCCACCTTGGTGAAGTGATGGGCGTCATAGCCCCGCGCCACGCAGGTCTCCCGTCCCTCGATCAGAAAATCGCCGGGCACGGTGCAGAAGCGCTCATTGCCGCTGAAATATTTCGTGCCGCCTTTATGTGCCGCGATGGAGCGGGCAAAGACGTAATACATGTCCTCGGTAATGTCGCCGCGCAGCACCGGCGCGCAATTGCCGGGCAGGATCTGGTGCCAGCCCTGGCTTTTCCATTCCCCGTCCGACTGATAGGCGATGGCGCTTTTGAGCACATAGCTCGTCGCATTGCAGAATTTGTAATCGGCCTTGGCGGGTGCGGCGGCAAGAAAGAGAAAGGAAACGGCAAGCGCGAAGGCCGCAGCAATAGAGCCCGCCAAAGAAAGGCGGGGCCGTGCTGCGCTTTCATTCGGATATGCCGCCGATCTTCCCATGCCGTTTGCCACCCTTTACGCGGTTTATTCGATCAGCGTGCCGGCGCCATGCTCGGTCAGGAGCTCGAGCAACACCACATGAGGCACGCGCCCATCGACGATCACGACCGCTTCCACACCCTTTTCCACGGATTCGATGCAGGTTTCGAGTTTCGGAATCATGCCGCCGGAAATCGTGCCGTCTTTCATCAGGGCCTCGGCCTCGGCAACGGTCAGGCGCTGAATGAGCTTGCCGTCCTTGCCGAGCACGCCGCGCACATCCGTCAGCAGCAAGAGCCGCTTGGCGTTCATGGCGCCGGCAATGGCGCCCGCCGCCGTGTCGGCGTTGATGTTATAGGTGTCGCCTTCCTCGCTCACCCCGATGGGGGCGATGACGGGAATGATATCCGAGGCGATGATGGTCTGCAGGATTTCCGGATTGACCCGGTGCGGCTCGCCCACGAAACCGAGATCGAGAATCTTTTCGATATTCGATTCGGGATCGTGGATTTTGTGGTCGAGCTTGCGCGCGACGATCAGGTTGCCGTCCTTGCCGCAAAGCCCCACGGCCTTGCCGCCTGCCTGATTGAGCGCGCCGACGATCTGCTTGTTGATGGAGCCGGCCAGCACCATTTCCACGATCTCGACCGTGCTCTTGTCGGTGATCCTGAGGCCGCTCGCAAATTCGCTTTCGATATTGAGCCGCTTCAGCATGGAGCCGATCTGCGGTCCCCCGCCATGAACGACGATGGGGTTCACGCCGGCCTGCTTCAAAAGCACGATGTCGCGAGCGAATTTCGCGGCGAGACCGGCATCCCCCATGGCATGGCCGCCATATTTCACGACCACGGTGCGCTTGTCATAGCGCTGCATGTAGGGAAGCGCTTCGGAGAGAATGCGGGCCCGGTCGAGCCAGGCCTCGCTGAGAGCTTCCGTCGTGTCTTTGATCTTCTCGCCCATGCGCGCTCTGCCTTGTTCGTTCGAACTTGCCTACCCTTATAACCGAGCCGTCAGCGCTCTGCCAGCGCCGAGCCCATATCCAGATCCGGCACGAGCGCGGTGATATGCGCGCGCAGTTCCGCGATCCCGTCCTTGGTGACGGAGGAGGTGGCAATGACTTCCGGGTGGGCGGCCGGGTGCTTTTTCAGCTCGGCGGCCGTCGCCTCCACAACCTTTTTCAGCTCGGAGGGTTTCAGCTTGTCGGTCTTGGTCAGCACCGCAAGATAGGAAACGGCTGCTTTGTCGAGCAGGCTCATCACTTCCCGGTCGTTGGGTTTGACGCCGTGGCGGGAATCGATGAGCAGGATGACCCGGTGCAAATTCGCCCGGCCCTGAAGGTAGGACATGACAAGGTCGGTCCAGGCTTCCACGCGGGTTTTCGTTTCGCGCGCATAGCCATAGCCCGGCAGGTCGACGAGATAGAGCGCCGGGCCCTCGCCGCTTTCGGTATGGGGTCCGAGGCGGAAATAATTGAGCTCTTTCGTGCGCCCCGGCGTGTTGGAGGTGCGTGCCAGCGTCTTGCGCCCGGTCAGCGCATTTACAAGGCTCGACTTGCCGACATTGGAGCGCCCCGCAAAAGCGACTTCGGGCAAGTCCATGGGCGGCAATTGCTTCATGGACACAACGCCCAGAAGAAAGTCGCAGGCCTGGGCAAAGAGCCAGCGGCCCTGTTCCAGATAGGCGGCGTGTGCCGCCTTGTCTTCCGGGCCGCCTTCCCCTTCCATCGCTCTAGCTCTTCGTCTGATCGTCGGCTTCTTTCTTGCCGAGCAGTTTTTCGAGGCCGAGATTGTTGAACAGCTCGATCTTCACACCGTTGCGCCGCATGATCACACCCTGCTGCAGGACCGAGAGGAAGTTGTTCCAGGCCCAGTAGATGACGAGACCAGCCGGGAAACCCGCAAGCACGAAGGTAAAGATGATCGGCATCCAGGCGAAGATCTTCTGCTGCATGGGATCGGCAGGGGCCGGGTTCATCTTCATCTGAACGAACATGGTAATGCCCATCAGGATCGGCCAGACGCCGAGCATGAGGAAGCTGGGCGGGTCCCAAGGGATAAGGCCGAAGAGATTGAAGATCGTCGTCGGGTCCGGTGCGGACAGGTCCTGAATCCAGCCGAAGAAAGGCGCGTGCCGCATTTCGATCGTCACGAACAGCACTTTGTAGAGTGAGAAGAAGACCGGGATCTGAATGAGGATCGGCAGGCAGCCGGCCAGCGGATTGACCTTCTCTTTCTTGTAAAGCTCCATCAGCTCCTGCTGCTGCTTCATCTTGTCGTCTTTGTACTTCTCGCGCAGGTTTTCCATTTCCGGCTGAAGTTTCTTCATCTTGCTCATCGCTTCATAGGAGCGGTTGGCAAGCGGGAAGAAAACGAGCTTGATGAGCACGGTGATGATGAGAATGGAGATGCCGAAATTGCCCGTGAGGCCGGCAAAGAAATCGAGACCGATAAAGAGCGGCTTGGTGAGGAAGTAGAACCAGCCCCAGTCGATCAGAAGATCGAGCTTGAAGATGCCCGCTGCGTCATAAGCATCGACGATGCTCACCACCTTGGCGCCCGCGAAAATTTGCGAGCTGACCGAGGAAGAGCCGCCGGCGGGGATGGTCACGCCGTCCAGAAGATAATCGGCCTGGAAGGTTTCCGAACCCCCGGACTTGTTTTCGCTGAACCGGCCCTTGAAGGCGGCATCCTGCGGCGGCACGAGCACGGCGGCCCAATATTTGTCGGTAATGCCGAGCCAGCCGCCGGCTTTGGCTTCCTGCGAGACGTCGCCGTCTTCAATCAGGTCGTCATAATCGACTTCCGAAAGACCGTCCTGGCCGAAAACGCCGATCAGGCCTTCATGCAGAATGTAATAGCCTGAGGTTTCCGGCAGGCCGTAGCGGCGCACGAGGCCGTAAGGGTAAAGCGTGACCGGCTGGCTGCCCGCGTTGGCGACCGACTGCGTGACGGTAAAGAGGTAGTTCTCATCGACGCTGATGGTGCGGCGGAAGGTGAGGCCCTGGCCGTTTTTCCAGACAAGCGTGACCGGGCTTTCCGGGGTCAGCGTGCCGCCTTCTTCCAGCGACCAGACCGTGTCTTTGTTGGGGAGGGCAATGCCTGCGCCGCCCGCTGCCGTCCAGCCTTGCTCGGCGAAATAGGCGCCCGGCGTGCCCAGCGGGCTGAAGAGCACGATCTCGTCGGAAGAAGTGTCCACCGTCTCGTGGTAATTGCGCAAAAGCAAATCATCGAAGCGCGCGCCTTTCAGCAGGATCGAGCCGCCGAGCTTCGGCGTGTCGATGGCAACGCGCGGCCCGCTTGTTACGGCCGTGGCGCGGTCCACCTCGCCGGTAATGCCGCCGCTGCCCGGCAGGCCCGGCGTGCCCGTGCCTTGAACGGCGGGCAGGTTGCCGCTTTCGCTTGCCCCTTCCTGAGCCTGCAGCGCTTCCTGGCGGGCCTGCTCTTCGGCGACCCGCGGCTCGACAATGAAATATTGCCAGGCCAGCAAAACACCCATCGACAAGGCGATAGCAATGATGAGGTTGCGATTGTCGGACATGGAAACGCCTACTCTTTGGGTTGCGGCTTGGATGGTGTAGCGGCTTGGCTTTCGACAGCTTCGGCCTGAACGTGAACAGGGCGCGTCCCGCGCGGGGAGGCCCCCCGTTTTGCCCCGTGGACCCGGGCAAGCGCAAGGTGCAAATCGTTCAGCAGCGCGCTATAGGGCCGGGTAATCGTTCCCTTGCGCCCGATCAGCACATAATCGAAGCCGTTTTTCCCCGCTGTGGGCAAAACGTCGCGCGCCGCAGCCCGCAGCCGGCGCTTGGCCCGGTTCCGGATCACGGCATTGCCGACTTTTTTTGTAACGGTAAATCCGACGCGCATGTCTTCGCGCTTTTCGCCGCTTTCATCCAGCTCTTGGCGGGCCAGTTCATGGCGAGACCGCGCGCGTGCCTGCAGGACAAGGCCGGGAGCGGCCCATTTGTGCCCTTTGGCGGCGCTTAGAAAGTCGCGGCGTTTCCTGAGACGGTCCATGAGGCACCTCTCGGAGGCCGCGCCGGCCGATTAGGCTGACAGGCGCTTGCGGCCTTTGGCGCGGCGGGAGGCCAGGACCTTGCGGCCGTTCTTCGTGGCCATGCGGGCCCGGAAACCATGACGGCGCTTGCGGACAAGGCGGCTAGGTTGATACGTCCGTTTCACGGCTCTTCTCCGGCATGTTGGGGCCCGCCTTTACCGGCGGCTGCCCGGATACCGCCACCGGCTTTCCGGCGGGCATCCTGAATAGAAAAAACAAGCCGCAGACGGATGTCGCGGCAAGACTGGGGCGGTGTATAGGCAAATGTGCGGGGGAAGTCAACGGGAGGCCGGCACGCGCGCCAAAAATTCGGCGAAAAGCGGCATTGGGCGGAAAGGCCTCGCCCAAACCAACGTCAAAAGGTTAGGGGCCTTTCCCAAGGACGGCGGCGCTCTACCGTTCACTCCTGGTGAAATCAAGTCACGTATCCGTGAGACGGCGGTGGATTCTGTCCCCGGCGCTGTATGTATGCCTCAAGATGGCGTATTTGCCCCGAAAGCGTAAGCAGGTTCCCAATATGAGCAAAAACCGATATTTCCCTTATGGCCGCTTATCCGGCGCGCTTATGGGGTTCTTCGCGGCGGCGCTGCTGGTATCCGCGCCCGCCCGCGCAGAAGAGGCCTGGCAGGAATGGACGGCATTTGAGGAGGCAAGCCAGATGAGTGTCGACCATGGGGCTTGGGCGAAACTGCTCAAGAAATACGTCAAATCCCGCAAAAAAGGCCCGAATCTGGTCGATTATGCCGGGCTGAAGGCGAATGAGGCCGATAAAGCCGCGCTCGATGCCTATGTGGCGGGGCTGGAGGCCGTTACCGTCTCTGAGTTGAACCGGGATGAGCAATACGCCTATTGGGCGAATCTCTACAACGCGCTGACCGTCAAAGTTGTAACCGAGCATTATCCGGTGGAGAGCATCAAGGATATCGGGATCTCGCCCGGTTTCTTCTCGACCGGGCCCTGGAAGGCGAAGCTTCTGACCATCGAAGGGCGCAAAGTGTCGCTCGACGATATCGAGCACCGCATTTTGCGGCCGATCTGGAAGGACCCGCGCACTCACTACGTCCTGAACTGCGCCTCGATCGGCTGCCCGGACCTGCCTCTTACGCCGCTCGACCCGGCAAAGCTGGGCAAGCAGCTCGACGCGGCGGCCAAGGCCTATATCTCGGCGGAGCGCGGCGCGCGCTTTGAGGAGGGGCGGCTCATCCTTTCCAGCATCTATGACTGGTATGGCAGCGATTTCGGCGGCAAGCCCGCCGCCATCATCGCGCATCTGAAGGAATTCGCGCCGGCGGCGCTGAAAGCTAAGCTCGAAGCAACAAGCCGGATCTATGATTATGAATATGACTGGTCGCTCAATGAATGGCGCGGCGATGACAAAGAGGCAGATGAATGAGCGGCGCACCTGAAACCATCCCGGAAGAGCCTTCCGCCCCGCAGGTCAAGAAATCGGTTTTCAAAAGGCTCCTGCCTTTGCTCATTCTGGGCGCAGGGCTTGCGGCTTTCTTCGGCCTCGGGCTGAACGACTATGTCAGCCTCGATACGCTGCGCGATAACCGCGAGGCGCTGGGCGCCTGGGTCGCGGCCAATCTGGCACTGGCCGTTGGCATCTATGTGCTGGCTTACGCCCTCTCCACCGCCTTTTCGCTGCCCACGGGCGCGCTTCTGACGCTGACGGGCGGCTTCCTCTTCGGCACCTGGCTCGGCGGCTTTCTGACCGTGATCGGCGCAACGATCGGCGCGAGCGTGGTCTTCCTTGCCGCGAAAACCGCGCTTGGCGATGTGCTTCGAGCAAAAGCGGGCGGCGCGATCCGCAAGATGGAGGAAGGCTTCCGCGAGAACGCCTTCAATTATCTTCTTGTGCTGCGCCTTGTGCCGCTCTTTCCCTTCTTCGTGGTCAATCTCGCCCCGGCCTTTCTCGGCGTGCCGCTGCGCACTTATGTGGCCGCGACCTTTATCGGCATCATTCCGGGCACTTTCGTCTATGCCAGCGTCGGCAACGGGCTCGGCGCGATTTTCGCCGCGGGCCAGGAACCCGATCTCGGCATCATTTTCAAGCCGGAAGTGCTGGGCCCCATCGTGGCGCTGGCCGCGCTCTCGCTGGTGCCGGTCTTCTATAAAAAGATCAAGGCGCGCAGTGCGGGCAAGGCCGGAGCCTGAACGCCTGCCTTTGCTTTCTTCACGATATTCTCCGTAAACGAATAGTTCTGGAAAAGGTCTGGGAATGACGGAAACGATCAAGACGGATATTTGCGTGATCGGCGCGGGCTCGGGCGGCCTTTCGGTGGCCGCGGGCGCGGTGCAGATGGGCATGGGCGTGGTGCTGATCGAGCGCGGCAAAATGGGCGGTGATTGCCTGAACTATGGCTGCGTGCCCTCCAAGGCCCTGCTTGCCGCCGGCAAACAGGCGCATGCGATGGGCAAGGGCGAGGTTTTCGGCATCAAGCCGGTAGTGCCCGAGATCGACTTCGCCAAAGTGCATGATCATGTGCACGGCGTGATCGGCGCCATCGAGCCTAATGATTCCGTCGAACGGTTCGAAGGGCTGGGCGTCAATGTCATCCAGGGCGCGGCCCGTTTCATCGACGAAAAGACGGTGGAGGCGGATGGCAAGCGTGTGAGCGCGCGCCGTTTCGTGGTGGCGACGGGGTCTTCCGCTGCGGTGCCGCCGATCCCCGGCCTTGAAAGCGTGCCCTATCTGACGAACGAGACGATTTTCGAGCGCAAGGAAGCGCCGGAGCATCTGCTCATCATCGGCGGCGGGCCCATTGGCATGGAAATGGCGCAGGCCCACCGGCGTCTCGGCGCCGAGGTGACGGTGATCGAAGCCTTTAAGGTACTCGGCAAGGACGATCCGGAACTGGCCGCCATCGTCGTTGCGCAGCTGCGCAAGGAAGGTATTGCGATCCGCGAAGGCATCGGCATCGAGCGGGTGGAAAAAGACGGTGAGGGCATTGCCGTCCTCCTGAAAGGTGAAGAGGGCAAACCGGGCGAACGTCTCACCGGCTCGCATCTTCTGGTCGCCGCGGGCCGAAAGCCCAATGTGGACGAGCTCGATCTTGAAAATGCCGGTATCGAGTTCGACAAGCGCGGCATCAAGGTCGATGCGCGGCTGCGCACCTCCAACAAGAAGATCTTTGCGATTGGCGATGTGACGGGCGGTCTGCAATTTACCCATGTCGCGGGCTATCATGCAGGCATCGTCATCCGGAACGCGCTCTTTAAGATTCCGGCCAAGGCCGATCACTCCAATGTGCCCTGGGTGACTTATACGGACCCGGAACTTGCCCATATCGGGCTGACGGAAGAAGAGGCGCGCGGCAAATACGGCAAGGTTGAAGTGCTGCGCTGGCCGCTTGCCGAAAACGACCGGGCGCAAGCCGAGCGGCGCATCGAAGGCATGGCGAAACTCATCGCCGATTCCCATGGGCGCATTCTGGGCGCGAGCATTGTAGGGCCGAATGCGGGCGATCTGCTGCAGCCATTGGTGCTGGCCAAAGCGAACGGGCTGAAAATCTCGGCGCTCGCCAGCGTCATCGCGCCTTATCCGACCATGACCGAAGTGAGCAAGCGGGCGGCGGGCAGTTTCTACACCCCGACGCTTTACAGCACGAAGACGCGTCTTCTCGTCCGTTTCCTCAAGCTCTTCGGTTAAATTGTCCTGCCGGAAGACGCGTCAGTCTTTTGGCAAAAGGCGCGCAATCGCTGTATAAGAGGGGGCCGGGCATTGGGCGCCGGCAGGCAAGTGGGCGCGGCATGGGGACAGAGGACCCGGAAAAAAAGCCAGAAAAGACGACCGGCGGGAGCAAGAGCTTTGCCGGTCCGGGCGGCTTTGCGGCGCGTTATTCGCGGTCCCTCTCTTCCCAGCTTCTGCTTTTGACCGTCATTTTCGTGATGGCGGCGGAAGTGCTGATCTTTTTTCCCTCCATCGCCAATTTCCGGTTGAACTGGCTCGAGCAGCGCCTCGCCAATGCTCAGATCGCGACGCTGGCGCTGGAGGCGACGCCGGACAACATGGTCTCGAGCGCGCTGCAGCTTGAGCTTCTTAAAAATGCCGAAGCCTATGCCATCGTCCTGCACCGCGATGCCACGCGCCGTCTCATTCTGACAAAAGATAACCTGCCGGAAATCGATGCGGGCTATGACACACGCGAGCGCTTTGCCCCGGTGCTGATCTGGGATGCGCTGGAGGTGCTCTTTGCCGGAGACGGGCGTACGATCCGCGTCATCGGCGAGCCGCGTTTTATGGGCGGTGATGTGATCGATCTGGTGATCGATGAAACACCGCTGCGCCAAGCGATGATCGGCTACGGCATCAATATTTTCACGCTTTCGCTGGTGATTTCCGTCATCACGGCGGGGCTTCTCTTCTTTGCGCTCAACCGCTTTCTGGTGCGCCCGCTCCGGCGGATTTCGGAAAACATGGTGGCTTTCCGCGAAAAGCCCGAAGACATTCGCCGCGTCATCACCGCTTCGGGGCGGCGCGATGAGATCGGGGTGGCCGAAAGCGAGCTTGAAGCGATGCAGCGGCAGATCCGCTCCACGCTGAACCAGCAGGCGCGCCTTGCCGCGCTCGGCGGCGCGGTGAGCAAGATCAATCACGACCTGCGCAATATTTTGACCAATGCGCAGCTCATTTCCGACCGTATTGCCGGGGTGAGCGATCCGACGGTGCAAAAGCTCGGGCCCCGGCTTTTCGGCTCCATCGACCGGGCGATCGATCTTTGCGAAAAGACGCTGAAATTCGGCAAGGCCGAAGAAGACCCGCCGGAGCGGCGTTTCTTCCTGCTCGCCAATCTCATGGAAGAGCTCAGAAGCGCTTCCGGGCTCGATGATGAAGCGCGCATTGCCTTTGTCTGTGACGTGCCGAAGGATTTGCGCATCCATGCGGACCCCGATCAGCTTTTCCGTATCTTGCTCAATCTCGTGCGCAACGCTGCTCAGGCGCTGCAAGGCGGCGACGGCGAGATCAAGGTGCGGGCCTGGCTCGAGGAAGACGACAAAGTCGAGATCGAAGTCTGGGACAATGGGCCCGGCTTGCCGGAGCGGGCGCGCAAACATCTCTTCCAGGCCTTTGCGGGTTCGGCGCGCGCGGGCGGCACGGGGCTCGGTCTGGCCATTTGCGCCGAACTGGCCGAGGCGCATGGCGGCAAGCTGATGCTGATGGAAAGCGTGCCGGGCAAGACGGTGTTCCGCGTCTGCATTCCCCAGGACACCGCCGCAATCAAGCTGGCCGCCCAGTGATGGAGCGCGTGTGAGCGGCAAGGGCATATCCGGCGATCTTATTCTGGGAGATATTGGCGGCACCTATGCGCGGCTCCTGCGCGTGCCTGCGGACTTTCAGGATGAGGCGGGCGAGTTGCCCGCGCCTGCACTTTTCGAGCTTTCCAATTTCAAAGATGCCGAGGCATTGCTCGGCGCGTTTCTGGAAAGCGTGCCGAAGGAAGGACCGCTTGCCGCCATCGCGCTTTGCGCGGCAGGTCCGCTGGAAGGGGAAGGCTGGGCGGCCTCCATCCACATGACGAACACGCCCTGGTCGCTTTCGGCGGAAGCGATGGGCACGCGCTTCGGCGCGCCGGTGCTGCTGCTCAACGATTTCACGGCCTGCGTGCTCGGCCTGCCGGATCTGCGCCCCGGTGATCTGGAGCCGATTGGGGACGGGGTGCCAGAAAAAGGGCGCCCGCTGGCCGCCATGGGCCCCGGCACCGGGCTCGGCACGGCGGCGCTTTTGCCGCAAGGGGAAAACTGGGTGGCGCTGCCCGGCGAGGGCGGGCAAACCAGTCTGTGCGCGGTCAGCGAGGAAGAACGCGCGCTTCTCGATCATCTATCCCGCGAGGGGACGGGGCCGGGCGGGCATGTTGCCGCCGAACATATTCTCTCAGGTTCCGGCATCGTGCGGCTTTATAAAGCGCTTGCGGCATTGGCAGGTGCCGCCGCCCCGCTTGCCAGCGCGGCCGAGATTGCGGCATCGGCGGAAGAGGGTGATGCGCTGGCCGTGCACACGCTTTCCTGTTTTTCAGGCTGGCTTGGCGCCATGGCGGGCGATCTCGCGCTTACTTATTGGGCGGCAGGCGGTTTTTATTTGGCAGGCGGGGTCTTGCCGAAGCTTGGCCGCCATTTCGACCGGGCGCTCTTTCGCGCGCGCTTCGAGGCGAAGGGCGTCTTCACGCCGCATCTGGCGCGCATGCCCGTCTATCTCATCAAGGGGCAAAACCCTGCATTCTCCGGGCTCGCCCGCGCCGCCCGCATGGGGCTTGCCGCGCGCGCAGATTAAGGGCGCCCTTCAAGCACAATGCCCTCGCGCCGGGGATCGGCGGCGCCTTCCAGGCCTTGCGGCGTTTTGCGGATACCGTGTAGCCCGCTTGTCAGCTCGCGTACCAGCACCCGGTGCCCGAGATTTTGAAGGTCTGCCTCGATCCCCTCGAGCGGCGTTCCTTCTTCCAGTTCCGTCGCCCCGTTGCGGTTCACATGGCGGGGCAGCGCGATGGCCGCTTGCATGTCCATCTCCCAATCGAGCAGCGCGATCAGCGACTGCGTCACATAGGTGATGATGCGGCTGCCGCCGGGCGAGCCGATGGCGGCATAGAACGCGCCCTCCCGGTCGAAAACCATGGAAGGGGACATGGATGAGCGCGGGCGCTTGCCGGGCGCTACGGCATTGGCGACGGGCACCCCGTCGATTTCCGGCAGGAAGGAAAAGTCGGTGAGCTCGTTATTGAGAAAGAAACCGCCCGCCATCAGATGGCTGCCGAAGGGCCCTTCGATGGAAGCGGTCATGGAGACGACATTGCCCCAGCGGTCCGTCAGGCTGAAATGGGTGGTGGAAGGCCGGGAGACGGACTGGTTGGGCGCGAGGGAGGCGCTCGCCTGCGGCGGTGTGCCCGCTACCGCCTTGCCCATGGAAGCGGACATGTCGATAAGTTTTGCCCGCTCGGCGAGATAGTTTTTATCGAGCATGCCGGTGACGGGCACATCGACGAAGGCCGGATCGCCGATATAGGTGTCGCGGTCGGCATAAGCAAGGCGCGAGGCTTCGGAGATGAGGTGCACGGCTTCCACGCTGCCGGGCTCTAGCGCGGCCACATCGAAATTTTCAAGAATACCGAGAATCTGAAGGCTGGTGAGCCCGCCCGAGGTGCTGGGCCCCATGCCGCAAACTTTATAGATGCGGTAGGCAAGGCAGACCGGATCGCGCTTGATGGGTTTATAGGCGCGCAGATCGCTCATCGAAAGCGTGCCGGCGCGGGTGGGCGCGCCGCGCACGGCAAGCACGATCTCCTGCGCGACATCGCCGCTGTAAAAAGTTTGCGGGTCCTTTTGCACAAGGCGCAGGGTTTTCGCATAGGCCGGGTTTTTGAGAAGCGTTCCTGCGGGATGCGGCACCAGCTCTCCGGCGCCGTTTTGCGTAAAGAAATAATCCCGCGCGGCGGGAATGTTCGGCAAGGCAGGCGACCAGTCGATCAGCGCGGCAAGGCGCGGGGAGACGATGAAACCTTCTTCGGCAAGTTTGAGCGCCGGTTCGAAAAGCCGCGCCCAGGGCAGGCGTCCGTGATCCTTGTGCGCCATATGCAGCATGGCAACGACGCCCGGCACACCGACCGATTCCCCGCTCACCACCGCTTCGATGAAGGGGCGCGGATTGCCGCCCGCATCGACAAAGACATCCGGCGTGATGCCGGCAGGCGCGGTTTCGCGTCCGTCATAGGTTTCGAGCCTTTCGGCGCGCGCGTCCCAATGAAGCAGATAGGCCCCGCCGCCGAGCCCGGAGGATTGCGGCTCGACCAAGGTGAGCACGGCTTCGACGGCGATGGCCGCATCGATGGCGCTGCCGCCTTCTTCCAGAATCTCGATGGCCGCTTTTGTCGCGTAAGGATTGGCGGTGCTTGCCATGAAGGGCTGTTCTTCGGCCCGCAGCAAAAACCAGCCGGCAACAGCCAGAACAAGGGCGGCAAGAATGGCCGCGGCGGGAATGATTTTTTGTTGCTGCATGAATGTGCCCCTGCTTGCCCTTTTCGGGTGTGCCGTGCGCCGTGCGGGAAAACTATACGCCATATAAGAAGTGCCGTCGAAACCGCCAGACTAATGTGCCGATCAATTCTGCAAACCTGGCCGAAAGTTCGGTAATAAGGCGCCTCTTCTTGTAATTGACCTCTTGGAAGGCGCTCTTTAGCGTGCCCTTTCACCTGAAGGAGGCGATATGCCGGACGGAAACGAGGCGGAAAAGAGCCGGCAGGTCATCAAGCCGGGACCGCGCAATCTGATTACCGATATCAAGGGCCTTGCTGTCGGCCAGGCGGAAGATGCGCGCGTGCGTACCGGCGTTACCGTGATCTTGCCAGACAGGCGCGTGACGGCCGGCGTCAGCGTGATGGGCGGCGGGCCGGGCACGCGGGAGACCGATGCGCTCGATCCCGACCGGCTGGTGGAGGAAGTGGACGGGGTTGTCCTTTCCGGCGGCTCTTCTTACGGGCTTGATGCGGCGGGCGGCGCGGCGAACTGGCTGGGCGCGCGCGGGCGCGGCTTTCAGATGGGCGCCTCGCCGAAAGTTTCTCCCGTTGTGCCTGCCGCGATCCTGTTCGATCTGACGAATGGCGGCGACAAGGAGTGGGGCGAGGAGCCGCCCTATCATGCGCTGGGGCGGGCGGCCTGCCAGAACGCTGAAGAGAATGCGGCAAAAGGGCAGAGCCAGACCTTTACGCTGGGCGCGGCGGGGCGGGGGCGGGGCTCGGCGCGCTTGCCGGTTCCGCGCGCGGCGGCATCGGCTCCGTATCCGCGGTAACCCCTGATGGGCTGCAGGTCGGCGCGCTGATCGCGGTCAATGCTTTCGGCTCTGCTTTCATTCCCGGCACGCAGCAGTTCTGGGCTGCGCCCTATGAGCTTGGCGGCGAGTTCGGCGGGCGGGGCTGGCCCCGCAACATGGCGCCCCTCTCGGCGCTGCATCCTTTCGAGGCGACAAAGGCGGCGGGCGCGGTGCCGCCCGCGCCTGGAACCAACACGACCATTGGCGTGATCGCCACGAATGCGCGCCTGACCCAGGCCGAATGCAAACGGGTTGCCTTGATGGGCCAGGACGGCATGGCGCGCGCGCTGCGCCCCATTCATACACCTGTCGACGGCGACACGCTTTTCGTGCTGGCGACGGGCGAGCATGAATTGCCGGAGGAGATGCGCCCGCTGGCGCTTGCCGCGCTCGGCTCCATTGCCGCCGACTGCGTGGCCCGCGCCATTGCCCGCGGGGTTTATGAGGCAAATAAATAAGCGGCAATAAAAAAGGCCGGTGCGGGCACCGGCCTTTCTTCAACTCATGTCTTTCGCCTTAGCGCACGAAGATGCGCACTTCGTTGGTGCTGACATCGGCGCTGGTGGTCGAGGAAATCTGCACCCGGTCGGCGGGCAGGCCCATATCGCTCATGGACTGGAAAACTTTCTCTGCGTTCTTGCGGCTTTGCGACTGGGCAAGCTGCGTATTCGCCGCCGTGCCGCCGCCGGCCGCCACGGCAAGCACCGTGAACTCGGAAGCCGGGCGCCGTTCGAGCGCCTGAGAAAGCGCGGTATATAGCGCGCGCTCATATTCCACATCCGGGCGGTCGAAACGGATCACCACAAGCGGCGGTGTGCCGGAGGGAATGGCGTTGCTGCGACCGGCGGAAACCGGCTGGGCCGTGACATTGCTGACGCCGGAGGCGAGCGGGCGGCCGAAGAGCTGGCCGCGCTTGATGGCGTTGGAGAGTGTCGTCAGGTTCGAGCGCTCATTCGCCAGATAGGTCGTCTGGCGGGCGATATCCTGGCGCAGCTCGCTCAGCAATTTGTTGATGAGCACGACGGTCTGGTTCGTGTCCACCTGCAGCCGTTCCAGCTGGCGGTGGTCCTGATCGACGGCGCCGGAAAGGCCGAATGTCGCCTGCGTCGTGTCGAGCAGATAATTGGAGGTCGCGGCATCGCCGGCAATCTCGTTCGACAGTGAAGTCATGTTGTTGACGTCACGGGCGATCTGGTCGAGCTGCGACTGGGAAAGGTTCCAGGCCTGCACGAGCTGCGGGTTGCCGGGCGTGGTGCCGACCTGCAGTTTGGCTTCGATGCCGGCTTTGGTGGTGTGATAGGCCTCGGCATGGGCGCGGGTTTCGGCGCGCACCTGCTCGAGACGGGCGCTATGGGCCTCGATCTGCGATTGCAGAGAGGCAAGTTCGGAGCGGATCTGGCCGACTTTCTGGCCGACGGCGGTGTTGCTCGTCGCGCCGGTGCCGACGGATAGGCCGGAAATCTGGGTATCGCCGAGCGGCGGCGGGTTTTGCGTCTGCGTCTGGCTGGTTTCCACGTCATCGCCGGAAACGGCCGGCCAGAGCACTTCATCGGCAAAGGAACAGCCGCCAAGCGCGAGGAAAGAACTCGCTGCCAGAACCTTTAGGCTTGTCATGACCCGGTGGCCGAAAGAAGGGCCGTAAGAGGAGGGGCCGTGGGGGGAGGTCTGCCTCGACATATTTTTTAAACCCGCATCTTGAGTGACTGCCTTGCTCCACAAGCGGCCCGGCCCGTCTTCAAAGCAGCATCTCCTGCAAGGAGCGCTGCCTTTAAACCGGCCCGGAACGCGCGCATGGGCGCATCGGTGGCGCATCGGTTCGGCGCATCTGTTTTAGCCTTTACGGGGAAAACGCTTCCAAGGAAAACCGGATAAATGCCCCTCACCCGATCTCACCCTCGAATCGTGGCCCCCGCGCATGCCAAGTGACTTTACCTAAAGGGGTTTTGCGCCACAAGCTCTTATAAGACAAAGAAAAAGTGTCATCGAGGCTAGGTTGCGGGCCCTTTCCGATCTCTTAATGAGGCCCACATAAAGGCGCATGCCGGGGCGGGCGCGTGCTAGCCGTCCATGCCGCAAACAGGCCGAAAGGAAGACAGATGCAGAAAATAGGACGGAAAATGACGCTCTTGGCGGCGGTTACGCTGGGACTGTGCGGGGTGCAGGCCGGGTTTTGGATGCCGGGCGCGCTCGCCGATGAGGCGGGCAAGGCGGGTGCCGATGCGCTTTTTGAGACATATACACGCGAGGAAACGAAAGCGCTGGGTCTGCCTTTTTCCGAGGCGGTGCGTGCGGGCAACATTCTTTATCTTTCCGGCCAGATCGGCGTGAAACCCGGCACGATGGAGCTCGTGCCCGGCGGCATGGAAGCCGAGGCGCGCCAGACGATGGAAAATATCGGTGAGGTGCTCGCCCATTACGGCGCGGATTTTTCCAATATCGCCAAATGCACGGTGATGCTGGCCGATATGGGCGAATGGGCCGATTTCAACAAAGTCTATGTGACCTATTTCGGTGACGGCCCGTTCCCGGCCCGTTCCGCCTTCGGGGCCTCGGGCCTGGCGCTGGGCGGTAAACTGGAAGTGGAATGTATGGCAGTGCTGCCGGAGAAGAGTTGAGGGCAGAGCCTGAAGCGGTTGTGAACGATGCGGCCTGAAAAGCCTGTGAAAAGACATGTGAAAAAAGGCTGGGATAAAGCCCGCAGGGCTCTTGCCATCCGCTTTTCTAGGCATTAAGAGTACGCACCTCTTGAGGCGGGGCCGCTTGTCAAGCCGCCCGCCGCCTCACCTTGCGCCGGTAGCTCAGCTGGATAGAGCACCAGACTACGAATCTGGGGGTCGGGAGTTCGAATCTTCCCCGGCGCGCCACTTCCCTCCGAAATCCTGATAAATGATACCGCCTTAGCGGCGGGTGTTTGGCTGCCTCTCGGGCGCCGCGGTTAGGGGCGCCAGAATTCGGGATCGAGAAGCAGGAGAAGGGTGAAAATCTCCAGCCGGCCGAAAAGCATGGCGAGCGAGAGAAGCCATTTGGCGCCATCGGGCAGCGGGGCGAAGTTGCCGGCCGGGCCGATGATCTCGCCGAGCCCGGGGCCGACATTGGTGATGGCCGTGGCGCTGGCGGTGAGCGCTGTAATGAGGTCGAGCCCCATCAGGGAGAGGGCGAAGGTAAAGACGGCGACCGTTCCTAAAAACGCAGTGAGGAAAGCAAGCACGGCTTCCGGCACGTCGCTCGGAATGCTGCGCGAGCCATAGCGCATGGAAACGATGCGGTGCGGGCTCATAAGCTGCCGCAATTTGGCGCGCAAGACGATCCAGAGAACTTGAAAGCGGTAGATCTTGATGCCGCCGGAGGTCGAGCCCGCGCAGCCGCCGACAAAGGTCAAAAACAGAAAACCGCCCAGCGCCGCCGGGCCCCAGAGCGAATAATCGGTGCTGGCAAAGCCCGTGGTGGTAACGACGGAGGTGACGTTGAAGGCCGCTTCTGTCAGCGCCGTGAAAGGCTCCGCATCGGCCGAGGCTACGCGCCAGACCGTGAGGATCAAAATGATGCTCGTTAAAAACCGTATCAGCCCGCGGATTTGCACGTCGTCCCAGATCTTGCGCTCGTCGCCCCGCAGCATGCGGATGTAGGCCACGAAGGGCACGGCGCCGGAAATCATGAAAAGCGTGGCGATCCATTGCATCAGGCGGCTGTCGAAAAAGCCGAACGAGGCATCGTGATTTGAATAGCCGCCAGTCGAAAGCGTCGTCATGGCATGGCAGATGGCATCGAACCCGCTCATGCCGGCAATCGCGAAACTGAGCGCGCAAAGCGCGGTGAGCGAGGTATAGGCGGCGGCGATATAGGCGACGAAGTGAAAGGCTTTCGGAATGATCTTTTCGGATTGCTCCGAACTTTCCGTGCGGAAAAGCTGCATGCCGCCGACCCGCAGGAACGGCAGCAGCACGATCGCCATGACGATGATTCCGATGCCGCCGATCCATTGCAAAAGCGCGCGCCAGAACAAGATGCCGTATGGCAGCGTGTCGAGCCCCGTCATCACTGTGGAGCCGGTTGTCGTCAATCCCGAGACGGCTTCGAAAAAAGCATCCGTATAGGAAACACCAACGCCGATCAGCGGCAGCGCGGCAAAGGCGGGCAGCACGACCCAGCTGCTTGCGGTGAGCAGGAAAGACTGGCGCAGATCGAGCTCTACCGGCTCGGGACTGTAAGTGATGATGGCGAGAAGGGCGCCGACACCGCCCGTCACACCGGCCGAAATGACGAAGCTTTTCCAATCCGGATGAGCGACAAGCGCATCGAGCCCGGCAGGCAGCAGCATGACCGCCGCAAGACCGCAGAGCAGAAGGCCGAGAATATAAAGGACGGGCGGGGTGTGCATGAAACCTGCTCTAAAGGCCGCGTGGCGGGCTGGCGGTACCCTTTTCTCACGTCCGGTCTTTTAGACCTTGGCGGTGAAAGACGAAAGTGCAAAGGGCGCGCGCCGCTAAGTTCAAGCCATGGTTGCGGAAATTAAACAGGAGCGCGGTCTTTCGCCCCGCAAGGTCTCATCATCCAGGTGAAAATAGGATAGAGTATCATGCCCGTTCCGCCCCCGCTTTGTTGTGCGGGCGCGCAGGTTACAAGATGCCGGCCATAAGGAGCACCTGATGCGCAAAAGAATAAACAGCCGCTCGCATGTGACCCTGAAAAAACAGCGGCGCTTTTCCGTAAAGACGGGGATGGGGATTATCTTTGCCGGGCTCATAGCGCTTGGCCTTGCAGCTTGCGAGGAGGGCGGCAATCAAGGCCCGCCGCCGCCCACCGTGACGGTGGTGCATCCCACGCTGAAGGAAATCGTGGAGTGGGAAATCTATACGGGCCGCTTTGTGCCCGTTTCCCAAGTAGATATCCGCGCGCGGGTGTCGGGCTATCTTGATTCGGTGCTTTTTGAAGACGGGCAGATCGTCGAGAAAGGCGATCTGCTTTTCGTCATCGATCAGCGTCCTTTCAAAGTGGCATTGGAAGAAGCCGAGGCGCGCGTGGCGAGTGCCGAGGCGAGCCTCAATCTTGCCGAGCGTGAGCTTGCCCGCGCGTCCAAACTGCTTAAAAGCTCCAATGTCTCCCGCTCGACATACGATCAGCGGCTTTTGGAGCGCAAAGTGGCCGATGCATCGCTTGCGGGAGCGAAAGCCGAGCGCGATCAGGCGCAGCTCGAGTTCGATTTTACCGAAATCCGCGCGCCCATTCGCGGGCGCATTTCCGACAGCAAGGTGGATGTCGGCAATCTCGTCACTCAAGGCAGCGATGTGCTCACCCGCATCGTCTCGCTGGACCCGGTGCTTTTCGAATTCGATGTGTCGGAAGCCGATTATCTGAAATATCAGCGCCTGAACGATGAGGGCCGGCTGAATGCCCGCTCCAGTTCGGTTGCCGTGTCCGTAAAGCTGCTGGATGAAAAAGAATTCAGCCATGGCGGCAGCATGGTCTTTGTCGATAACGCGCTCGACACCGCTTCGGGCACGATCCGAGGCCAGGCGCAATTCGGCAATGCGGACGGGTTTTTGACGCCCGGCCTGTTCGGTCAGGTGCGGGTGCCGGGCTCGGAAGAATATGAAGCCATTCTGGTGCCCGAAGTCGCCATCAATTCCGACCAGTCGCGCAAATTCGTTTATGTGCTGGGCGAGGAAGGCAAAGCCGCCGCGCGCTATCTGGAGCTTGGCCCTGTTATCGAGGATATGCGCGTGGTGCGCGCCGGGCTCGCGCCGGATGACTGGGTGATCATCGACGGGCTGACGAAAATCCGCAACGGCGCGCCGGTTAATGCGGACAAGCAGGGCGAGGGTGCCCCTGAACAAAACGCACCCGAGGCGGATGAAGCCGGAGGGAAGACGGAATGAAGTTTTCCCATTTCTTCGTCGACCGGCCGATCTTCGCGGCCGTTATCGCCATCCTGATCACGCTGATCGGCGGCATGTCGTATGTCGGTCTGCCCATCCAGCAATATCCGGAGGTTGCTCCGCCCACCATTCAGGTGTCCGCCTCCTATCCCGGCGCGTCTGCGGAAGTCGTGGCCGATACCGTGGCAACGCCGCTCGAGCAGGAAATCAACGGCGTCGAGAACATGCTTTACATGTCCTCGCAATCGACCGGGGACGGGCGTGTGTCCATCACCGTTACGTTCGCGCTCGGCACCGATCTCGATGCCGCGCAGGTGCTGGTGCAGAACCGCGTGGCGGTGGCCGAAAGCCGCCTGCCCGAAGAAGTGCGCCGCCTCGGCGTGACGACCGTCAAGCGGTCGCCCGACATGCTGATGGTCGTCAACATGAACTCGCCGGACGAATCCGTCGATCAGCTTTATCTCTCGAACTACACCAAGCTCAACATCACCGATGTGCTCTCGCGCCTTGGCGGGGTGGGCAATGTGATCGTGTTCGGCAGCGCCGATTATTCCATGCGCATCTGGCTCGACCCGCCGCGTCTGGAAGCGCGCCGTATGACGGTCTCGGACGTTCTGGCGGCGCTGCGCGCGCAAAACGTTCAGGTTTCTTCCGGGGTGCTCAATACCTCGCCCATGCCCGACCAGGGCGCCTTTGAAGTAGCGGTGCAGACCCTTGGCCGGTTGATCGAACCCGAGCAATTCGGCGATGTGGTGGTGAAGACGGATGAGGAAGGGCGCGTCACGCGCCTTGCCGATGTGGCGCGCATCGAGCTTGGCGCGCAGAACTATGTCTCCAATTCCTATCTCGACGGCAAGAAGGGCGTCGCGCTCGGTATTTTCCAGCGCCCGGGCTCGAACGCGCTCGCCACGGCAGAAGAAGTGAAGGCGACGCTGGAGCGGCTTTCGAAAGATTTCCCGCCCGGCATCGCCTATGCCATTCCCTATAACCCGACGCAATTCGTCGAAGAATCGGTCTCCGAGCTGACGCGTACGATTTTCGAGGCGGTGGCGCTCGTCATCGTCGTGATTATCCTCTTCCTGCAAAGCTGGCGTGCGGCGATCATTCCCATCGTCGCTATTCCGGTTTCGCTGATCGGCACGTTCGGCGTCATGGCCGCGCTCGGCTTTTCGCTCAATACGCTTTCGCTTTTCGGGCTTGTGCTGGCCATCGGCATTGTGGTGGATGACGCGATTGTCGTTGTTGAGAATGTCGAGCGGCATTTGCGCGAAGGGCTCTCGCCTTACGATGCCGCGCATAAGACGATGGATGAGGTGGGCTCGGCGCTTGTCTCCATCGTGCTTGTGCTCAGCGCCGTTTTCATCCCGACCGCTTTCATTCCCGGCATCTCGGGCGCTTTTTACCAGCAATTCGCCGTGACGATCGCAACAGCGGTGGCGATCTCAGGGCTGATTTCGCTCACGTTAAGCCCGGCACTCGCCCGGCTGCTCCTGCGCAAGGAGGAAGCGGAAGAGGGCGGCGGACCGCTGCGCAGTGCGGCGAACCGGTTTTTCACGCGCTTCAACAGTTCTTTTGAAGCGCTGTCGGGCTGGTATAGCGATGTCGTGGCGCGGGCCGTGCGCGTCAGCGCCATGATGCTCCTTATCTATGGCGGCCTTATCGGCCTGACCGTTCTGGAATTTGCCAAGACGCCGACCGGCTTCATTCCCGAACAGGACCAGGGCTATTTCATCGGCGTCGTGCAATTGCCGCCGGGCTCGGCGCTGTCGCGCACCGACGATGTGGTGCGCCGCGCCTCGCGCATGGCGGTGGAGACGCCCGGCGTCAACCGCGTGACGGGTTATGCCGGTTTCGACGGGGCGACATTTACCAATGCGCCCAACACCGGCGCGATGTTCATTTCGCTGCGCTCTTTCGACGAGCGCGCCGACATCGGTGTCGGCTGGCAGGATGTTCTGCAAGACCTGCAGCGCCGCTTTTCTTCCATCCGCGAGGCGACGATCTTCGTCGTCGTGCCGCCGCCGGTGCGCGGCGTGGGCACGGGCGGCGGTTTCAAGATGATGGTGGAGGACCGCCAGGGCCGCGGGCTGCCGGCGCTGGAAGCCGCCGCGCAGAATCTTGCCATGGCTGCGAACGGCTTGCCCGAGGCAACGCGGGTCTTCACGCTCTTCAATACGAAGACGCCGCAGATCTATGCCGATATCGACCGGGTAAAGGCGGAAAAGCTGGGCGTGCCCGTCTCGCGCGTCTTTGAAACGCTCGGTGTTTATATCGGCTCGTCTTACGTCAATGATTTCAATTTCCTGGGCCGGACCTTCCAGGTGCGCGCGCAGGCCGACGGCCCGCACCGGCGCGATGTGGACGATGTGGCCGCTCTGCGCACCCGCTCTCAATCGGGCGCCATGGTGCCGCTCGGCTCCATCGCCACATTCCGTGACATTACGGGACCTTACCGCGTGGCCCGCTACAATCTTTACCCGGCAGCCGCCGTACAGGGGAACACCAATCCCGGCTTTTCCACCGGCCAGACTTTGAGCGCCATGGAAGGGCTCGCCGATCAGGTGCTGCCCGACGGTTTTGCTTATGAATGGACGGAGCTTTCCTTTCAGGAAAAGCAGGTGGGCAACACGGCGATCTATATTTTCATGGCCGCCGTCGTCTTCGTCTTTCTGGTGCTTGCCGCGCAATATGAAAGCTGGCTCCTGCCGCTCGCCATCATTCTTATCGTGCCCATGTGTTTGCTGGCGGCGATGAGCGGGGTGCTTTTGCGCGGGCTCGACAACAACATTCTCGTCCAGATCGGCCTTGTGGTGCTGATCGGCCTTGCGGCGAAGAACGCAATCCTGATCGTGGAATTTGCCCGCCAGGGCGAGGCCGAAGGGCTCAGCCGTTTCGATGCGGCGGCGCAGGCGGCGCGCACGCGTTTGCGCCCCATTCTCATGACCTCCTTTGCCTTCATTCTGGGAGTCGTGCCGCTCGTCATTGCGGCGGGCGCGGGCGCCGAACAGCGCCAGGCGCTCGGCACGGCGGTTTTTTCCGGCATGATCGGGGTGACGCTTTTCGGGTTGCTATTCACGCCGGTCTTTTATGTGGCAACGCGGGCGCTCGCACGCCGCCGCGAAGGGGAGTGATCCTTCAGGCAGGCGGGCGCTGGCGAAAGCCCGGCAGCGTCAAATCAAAGGTAAGGGCCGCCGCCCGCAAGGCGAAGGCTGCTGCGATGGCGATAAGCGTTCGGGCCGTTTCACTTAAAAAGTCGAGCGGGCCGAGCGCCGCATAAAGCGCGGCGCCGGTAAAGGCGGCAGTGATGTAGATCTCCTTGCGCAGGATGGGCGAATCCTCCCGGCAAATGACATCGCGGATGATGCCGCCGAATGTGGCCGTGATGACGCCGAGAAGCACGGCGGCGCTTGGATCGATCCCGGCGCCGAGCGCGCGTTTCGCTCCTTCCACGGCAAAAAGCGACAGGCCGATGGCGTCCGCCCAGAGCACCGCGCGGTAGCGCGAATTCACCATATGATGGAAGAAGAAGACGAAGACCGCGCCTGCGATGCAGAGATATAGATAGAAAGACTTATCGAGCCAGAAAACCTCGATGGTGCCGGCCTTGACCGTGCCGAGCAGCAAATCGCGGATCGTGCCGCCGCCGAGCCCCGTGACGATGCCGATGAGGCAGAAGCCGACAATATCGAGCTGCTTGCGCGCGGCGACAAGCGCGCCGGACATGGCGAAGACGAGAACGCCTGCAATATCGATGAAAAATAAAAGGCTCGCGTAATTCAGGCTCATCTCATCCCTCAGGCCGCAGCATTCCTCTCTCCGTGTGAGGCTAAAGCGGGCAAAGCTTAAAACCCAGCTTAAACATCCCCGCCTAGCGTTTAGCTCATGGAAATGGCCCGCCGCCCGCATCCCGCTGGGCGGCCTGCGGGCCCAAGGAGGCTTGAAAAGATGCAGCAAGTGAGCGCGTATCTTGAAACGAAACAGCAGATTGTCGACCCGCGCCAATCCGAAAGCCTGATTTTCAGGCGCGTGACCGATCAACTGAAAGATGTGGTGGAAGCGGAGCGGCGCGATGAGATGTATCACCGCGCGGTGCTGGACAATCGCCGGCTCTGGACGGCGCTTGCCGCCGACGTGTCCGACCCCAGCAACATGCTGCCCGATGAGCTGAAATCCAATCTTCTCTCGCTTGCCATCTGGGTGGAGCGGGAATCGGGCGCCGCCCATTCCGGCGGGGCGGATATCCGCTCCATGATCGAAATCAACGAGGCGATTATCGCCGGGCTGAACGCGCGCCAGTAAAGCGCCGCGGCCTCGCTCGAGAAGGAGCAGACAATGGGTTTGAACATCCGCCTTTTGCATGGCGATAAATGCGTGATCAACGGCGCGGTGATTACCTGTAAATCCCAGCGCACGACCTTGAGTGTGGAAAACTTCGCGCAGGTGATCCGCGCACCGGAAATTCTTGATGAAAAAGATGTCAGCACGCCGACCGAGCGGGTCTATTTCGCCGTTCAGCTGATGCTGCTGGAGCCGGCGCGGCATGACCATCACCGTATTTTCTTCAATACCGTGATGGCGCAGCTTCTCTATGCCTTCGAGAACGGGGAAGTTTTGCAGCTTCTGCATGAGGCCATTGCCTTTGTGGAAGAAGAAGATTTCTACCAGGCGCTGAAACGGCTCAAACGCGTGCTCGATTACGAAAAAGATCTCTTGGGTCAAATGCCGGCGCTGGAAGTGGCGGGCTAAGCCCCGCCCTCCGCTGCCCGGGCCACGGCTGAAAGGAAGGACACCATGTCCACGCTCACCGAATATGCCCAGGTCGGGCGCACTTATAGCCAGCAGCTTGGTGCGATTGCCAAGGAAGGTTTCGTGCAGCGGGAAGTGGAATATTTCCGCGCCAATATTTCCAAAATTTCGACCGGTGACGGGCTGATCGACGATTACCGGCTCTATACTTTTGCCATGAAAGCCTTCGGCCTTGAAAGCCAGACCTATGCGAAAGGTCTGATGCGCAAGGTGTTCGATGAAGGGGTGGTAAACGATAGGGCGATCGCTAACCGCCTGCAGGACGGCGCTTTCCGGGAAATTGCCGAAGCCTTCGGCTTTGCCGAGACGGGCAATCTCAACATGCTGATCCACAAGAATGTGGACGCGGTGGTCGAAAAATACCTCAAACTCGAGCTTGAAGAGCGCATCGGCGAGAGCAATCAGGGGGTGCGGCTCGCCATCTATTTCGAGCGCAAGATTGCCGAAGTCGATAATTGGTATGAGATCATCGGCGATGCCGCGCTTTATGAAACCGTACGCACGATGATGGGCCTGCCGCAGGAATTCGTGAGCACCAATATCGACCGGCAGGTGGAATATTTCGAAAACCGCATTCCGCTTGAAGATCTGAAAGACCCTAAGAAGCTCGACAAATGGATGCAGCGTTTCACCGCCATGTGGGATGTGGTGCAAGGTCCGCAATCGGGCATCGATCTGGCGGCGAACGGTATTGCGCCGATCCAGCCTTTGGGCAGCGCGCCCGCGATCGTTTCCATCGATCCTTCTTTGCTCGCGGATCTCAGCAAGTACCGGCTTTAAAACACGGCTTTCGAGAAGATGAAGGCGCCCGCCCCGAAAGGAGCGGGTGTTTTCTTTTAGAGCGTATCGGCGAGATGGATGAGCTTGCCCGTCTCATCGAGAAGGCGGCGCACTTTCTCAGGCGCCGTCAACTCCTCCGGCAGGGGCGTGCCCGGTATCGCGGCCATGGCGGCAAGCGGCGGGCGGGCCTCGTTTTTCTTGTCCTTGCCCAGGAGCCGGGCAGCTTCCGCCTCATGGCCGGAAAGCAGCGCGGCAGCGGCAAAGAGATCGTAATAGTTGCCGGGAAGTGCCGCCTCGCGGGCGCCCTCGCCAGCCTCCGCTATCGGGGCTTTGAGGAGATGGAATGCCTGCTCCCAATCGGCGCTCTTGCCATAGGCTTGGGCAAGCTGCAGCGCCTGCGCAGGGGTGAGCGCCGCGCCAAGCTCCACATTCGCCTCATCGAGACGGCCAAGGGCGATAAGCGCGGCGAGTTTTGCGCCCGTTACCTCGTGGGCAAGGCCGGTATCGACCGCGTCCGGCAGCGCGGCAAGGGCGGCGAGCGCGGCTTCAGCATCATCTGCGGCAAGATCGGTCTCGGCTTTCTTGACGATCAGTGCCTGATGGCGCGGGGTGCCGGGCGCTTCTTTTTCTATCTCGCGGATAAGCCCAGCGAGAATAGCGCCCGCTTTGTCATGCGCGCCGGCGGCCAGGAGCGCCCCGGCGTAAGATTCCGCTTCCTGACGGCGGATCGCATCATCTTTAAGAAAGCCAAGATAGGCGAGGCGGTCGCGCCGCCAATGATGAAGGTTCGTTTCCTGTCCCTCTGCAAGACCGCCGAAGAGCCTCGCGGCCAGACGCGCGGCCGATTGGGAAAGACCGGGATCGTCAAGGCTCGCGGGAAAGCGGTCGGCCAGGAGGCGCAGCCAGTGGAGCGCCGCGCGCGGGTCTTCTTCTTCCCGGTCGATCAGGGCAAGCGCCCGGAGTGCGCCTTCCTCGATCGTGTCGCCCTTCCAGGCTTCCTGCAGCGCCATCATATCGGCGCGCACCGTTTTGTGCGCTTTAGTGCCCGCCATCAGATCGAGCAGAGCAAGGCGGAGCCTGCCATGGGCGGCGCAGCGGTCGGCGGTTAAGGAGAGGCGCGCATAGCGGGCGCGGGCGGCTTGCGGAAAGCCTTCATATTCGGCAAGGCGCGCGGAAATCCATTGCTGGCAGGTGGTGGGCAAAAGCGCAGGCGCTCTTCGGGCAAAGAGCGTTGCAAAATGCCGGAGAAATTCCCCGTCGCTTCCCGATGCTGCCGCTTCCGCCAGAAGCGGGGCGAGCTCTTCCTGCGCTGTGGTGGGGAAAGCAAAAAATCCTTCAAGGCTTGCCAGCGCTTTTCGGGAAGAAAGTCCTTCGGGCGGCACGGTTTCGCCTTTCAGCGCGGCGGTGATAAGCCGCTCGAGCGGAGAGGGGGCGGGGGCTGTCTCCTCATATGCCCATGCACCCCGGCTGCGCCCATGGCTGGCGATCAGGGAGATGAGTGTCAGTTTTTCCTGTAAGGCGCTGTCTGCAAGCGCGCTGTCGCCCGGCTTTAAGGCACGGCCAAGCTCGAGGGCTGCTTCGGGGTAAAGCCCGCGCTCGATGTAAAAATCGGCTGTCATATGTGCGGCTGCGATGCGCGCCTTTCCTGTCGCGGCATCGAGCATGCCGTGTAGCGCCGCACGTTGGGTAAGGTAAGAGGCGGCGCGCAGCGGCAGCACGGTTTCTGCCGCGCTGGCTGTTTCGCTCTCGCTTTCCGCGAATGCCGGAAAGGCACTTGCGCTAACGAGCGCGCTCGTGCTCATGCAAAAAGCCAGTGTTCTAGCCGCAAATCCGCTGAACTTACGCGTCTTCCGCATTGCCATATCGCGTCAAATCCCCTGCTCAGATGCCGCTCTCGAAGCGGAGCAAAACCGAAACTCGCGTTTAACCTCCCCGTTCCAGGTTAAACCTGCGTTCAAAACGGCGCGCTTTGCACTTCGTCAGGAAATGAAACGATGCAGACGCAGATTTATGTAGGTCTTTCCGGGCAATTGGCGCTGCGCCGCCAGCTCGATGTTGTGGCGAACAATATCGCCAATATGAACACCGCCGGTTTCCGCGCCGAAAAAGTGCTTTTCGATGCGCATATGGAAAAGGCGCAGGAAGGCCGCTCGGTGTCTTTCGTTGTGGACCGCAACAGCTATACCGATATGCGTGCAGGCAAGATGGAGCGCACCGGCAACCCGCTCGATGTGGCGATCAATGGCGATGCCTGGCTGCAGGTGGGAACGCCCGAGGGCCTGCGCTATACGCGCGACGGGCGCCTCAATCTCGATGCAGATGGCCGCCTTGTGACGATGGACGGCAATCCGGTGCTGGATAATGGCGGCGGAGAGATCACTATCCCGCAGGATGCCGCCCGCGTTGAAATTCTCAAAGACGGCACGATCGGTGACGGCGAGCGGGTTTTTGGCCAGATCGGCCGGGTGCGCCCCGCCGACAATCAGACCATGACGCGTGAGGCAAACGGTCTTTACAGCGCGCCGGGCCGGCCGGAAGCAGCCGAAGATGCCGAGTTTCAGCAAGGCATGATCGAAGGTTCGAATGTGCAGCCAGTACTCGCCATGACCGAGCTCGTGGCGATCTCGCGCGCTTATGAGCAGACGAAAACCATGGTGGAAGGCGGCGATGAAACATTGCGCGGCGCCATTCGCACCATTGGCAGGATCGACTAGACCCCGGCCCGCTGAAACGGGCGAAAGACATGAAAGTGTTTGATGTAAGGAGAGCAGCATGAGAGCGCTCGGTATCGCCGCCACCGGCATGATGGCCCAGCAGACGAATGTCGAGGTCATCTCGAACAATATCGCAAACATGAACACGACCGCCTTTCAGCGCGCGCGGGCCGAGTTCACCGATCTTTTCTATATGAACCAGCGCCGCCAGGGTGTGCAGTCGACTGATGAGGGCAATATCGTGCCCGCCGGTATCCAGGTCGGTCTCGGCGTGAAAACCGCTGCCGTGCGCCGCGTGTCGCTGCAGGGCAATCTCGCCAATACCGGCAACACCTATGACCTGGCGCTTCAAGGGCGCGGCTATTTCATGGTCGATCTGCCGGGCGGGGAGACGGGCTATACGCGCGACGGCGCCTTCCAGAAATCCCCGGACGGCCAGCTTGTGACCGCCGATGGTTATGTGCTGCAGCCCGGCCTTGCCATCCCCGACAATGCGGTGGATGTGACGGTTAATCAGAGCGGTGAAGTGCTTGCCTATGTGGACGGGGAAGCCGAGCCGCTCAATCTCGGTCAGATCGAGCTTGCGGTCTTTCCGAATGAAGCGGGCCTGAGCAGCGTCGGTGACAATATGCTCAAAGAAACGCTTGCCTCGGGCCCGGCCATCGTCGGCGTGCCGGGGGAAGTGGGCTTCGGCTCCATCCGCCAGAAGTTTCTGGAAAGCTCCAACGTCAATCCGGTGCAGGAAATCACCGATCTCATTTCCGCCCAGCGGGCCTATGAAATGAACTCGAAGGTGATCGAGACGGCGGATCAGATGTTCAGCACCGTCACGCGGATGAGGTAAGCCCATGCGTACGCTTCTTCTCGCTTTGAGCTTTCTGTTCGTCCTGCCGGCTGGGCCGCTTTTTGCCGACGAAGAAGCGGAAACGCCCGTGCCCGCGCGGCGGATCGAGCGCGGCGAGGTCATTCGCGAGGCGGATTTGCGCCTTGCCGCGGTGGAAACGCGCCAGCTGCGCCCCGACAGTCTTTTGGATGAAGGCGCGATTGTCGGCATGGAAGCGCGCCGCACCTTGCTGCCCGGCCGCGTCATTTCCTCCCTCGCATTGCGCGCGCCGCTCATGGTGGAAAAGAACTCGCAAGTCTCCGCCCTTTACCGGGACGGCACGCTGGAGCTCAACCTTCTGGCGCTTGCCCAGGATGACGGCATGAAAGGCGACACGGTGCGCCTCACCAATCCTTCCACCGGCAACACGGTCTATGCCGTGGTCACCGGCCCCTCCCGGGCCCGGATCACCCATTAAGGGAGCCTGCCCATGCGCCGCCTCTTCATTATTTGCTGTGCTCT
This sequence comes from Tepidicaulis sp., assembly GCF_965222285.1. Classification (NCBI taxonomy): domain Bacteria; kingdom Pseudomonadati; phylum Pseudomonadota; class Alphaproteobacteria; order Hyphomicrobiales; family Parvibaculaceae; genus Tepidicaulis; species Tepidicaulis sp. The sequence goes on from NZ_OZ244942.1 coordinate 443,509, forward strand.
TCTTCTTGCTGCCGGCTGTTCGCGGCTGGAGCGCGTGGGTCAGGCACCGGACTTTTCTCCCATGGTGGTGGGTGAGCACGGAGAAGGCGCGCCGCGCCAGATTTCCTTTCCCATGCCCGGCGATATGACGAAGAAGCGCAATTACGCCTCGCTCTGGCAAACGGGCGAGCGGGAATTTTTCGCCGATGTGCGCGCCAAGAAGATCGGCGATATCGTGACCGTGCTCATCGATATCGATGACAAAGCGCAGCTGCGCAATTCCTCCGAGCGCTCGCGGGAAAATTCCGAAAACGCCTCGCTCGATGCAGGTCTCGGCCTGCAGCAGGTGGTGGAAGATAAAATCCGCGAACTCGATTTCGACCAGGGCGTCGATCTCGGCAGTTCCAGTCTGTCGCGCGGGCGCGGTGACATCAACCGCAACGAACAGATCAATCTGCGCATTGCCGCCGTGGTGACGGATGTGCTGCCCAACGGCAATCTGGCCATTGCCGGGCGGCAGGAAGTGCTGGTGAATTACGAAATGCGCGATCTGCGCATCACCGGTGTCATCCGGCCCATCGATATCGATGCGGAAAACCAGATCGAATACAAGGACGTGGCCGAGGCGCGCGTTGCCTATGGCGGGCGCGGCATGCTCTCGGACGTGCAGCAGCCGCGCTATGGCCAGCAGGTCTACGACATTCTGATGCCCTGGTAAGGCCCCACAGTCGAAAGAAAAAGAGGCCGCAATGGCGCGTATGGCAGAAACCCCGCAGGAAGTCGTGATCGTCCGTGTGAAGCGGCACGACCATGAGCTGGAAGGCGCCCATGGCGGCGTCTGGAAACTGGCTTATGCCGATTTCGTCACCGCGATGATGGCGTTCTTTTTGCTGATGTGGCTCGTCAACGCGACGACGGAAGAACAGCGCGACGGGATTTCCGCTTATTTCAACCCCATGGCCGTTGCGACCGGCGCGTCCGGCACGGACGGGTTGATGGCGGGGCGCACCGCCGATACCGAAGGCTCGATGACCGCGCCGAACGGGGAAGGCGAGCGCCCGCACCCGGTTTCCGCACCGCCCTCCGTTTCCACCATCGGCACGGAAAAACGACGTCCTCAAGGGGCGGAAGAAGGCCGCGGGGTGAGCGCGTTCAAAGATTCCGCTGCTCAGCACGAGCCGCCGCTCACCGCGCAGCTTCCCTCCGAGCCCATGAAAATCGGCGAGACGGCGCCCGTTGCCGTTGCCGCCTTCAACGACCCCTTTGCCGAGCCGAGCGAAAAGATGGCGCAGCTTTATCAGGATGCGCGCGCGCCCGCCGAGCTCGATGCCGCGGCCTTCGAAGAGCATGAAGGCGAAAAGTCAGCTCAGAAAATCGAACCTTTCGATGGACCGGAAGCGGGCGCGCCCGGCAAGGCCGCGCTCAGCGAAAGCGAACTTCTGGCGCATCTGGAACAGGGCGAGCAGCTGGAAGGGCTGAAGCAGAAGCTCCTGGAGAACCTGCGCGAGTTGATGGAGAAAAAGGGCCTCAATGAGAATATCCGCCTCAATATCGAGGAGGAGGGCCTGCGCATCCAGATCATGGATGACAATAAATTTTCCATGTTCGCGGTCGGTTCCTCGGATGTGACGGCGGAAACGGCTGCGATCATGCAGGCCGTGGCCGAAGTGCTGGAAGACGTGCCGAACGGGCTGATGATCACCGGTCACACGGACGCATTGCCTTACAAGGGTACGCGGAACTATTCCAACTGGGAACTTTCTGCGGATCGGGCGAATGCCGCCCGCCGCCAGCTTCTTCTCAACGGGCTGGCGCCCGAGCGTGTCCTGCGTGTCGAAGGGCATGGCGACCGGCGCCCGCTCATCGAGGAAGATACGTTCGATCCGCGTAACCGCCGGATTTCCATTCTGGTTCTGGCGAAATGAATGCGAAGGGCGCGATTTTTTATTCCCAGCTTAAACATCGCGCTCTAGCGTCAATCTGCGCCGGTTAGACGGCGCGGCATCCCAAGAAGGGCTCTGCGTCCCCAAGAAAAGGCGGGGCATGCTTGCGAGAGTAACAGGAGCTTGCAATGAGCCTTTTGGGTGCCATGCGCGCCGGCGTTGCCGGGTTGAAAGCGCAGTCGATCAAATTCGGCGCGATCGCCGACAATATTTCCAATTCCAGTACCGAAGGGTACAAGCGCGCCAGCGTCGAGTTTACGACCATGGTCACGCAGTCGCCGAGCCGCACGAATTATACCGCAGGCGGTGTGCTGCCGTCCGTGCGCACCGAAATCGGTAAATCCGGCAGCCTCATCACCTCGACGAGTGCCACGGATATGGCGATCGGCGGGCGCGGTTTCTTCACGGTCTCCAAAAATCCGGGCGATCCGAACCGCACTTTCTCGCTGACCCGCGCAGGCTCCTTCATTCCCGACAAGAACGGCAATCTCGTCAACCGGGCGGGCTATTATCTGGAAGGCTTTGCACTGAACCCGGACGGCACTTCCGTCATTCCCTCTCCCTCGCGCGATACGTTCGGCGATATGGAGACCGTGAATATCGCCAATCTCGGTTTTGCCGGCCAGGCGACGGCGAATATCGACTTTGCCGCGAACCTGCCCCAGCAATTGACGGGCACGGGCACGCCCACGGCGCCGGTCGAAACCTCCATGACTTATTTCGATCCCCTCGGCGCGTCCCGCCGCCTGACGCTCGAATGGCAGCCGGATATCGCAACGCCCAACCAGTGGACGCTGAACGTCATCGACTATGACGGCACGAATATCGGCTCCGTCGACTACACGTTCCACAATGCCGGCGCGCTGGCCGGGGCACCGCAGACCATCACGACGGCGCTGCCGTTTGCGAACGGCACGGCGACGCTTACCACCGTGGACGGGCAGAATATCGACCTCAAACTCGGCGCCGTGGACAGTTTCAACGGCGTGGTGCAGTTCGTCGGCGATTATGCGCCGAACCGCATCAACGCGGACGGCTCGCAGATCGGCCAGCTCCAGAAAGTGGAGATCGACAAGGACGGTACGATGTTCGCGATCTTCAATAACGGTCAGCGCACACCGGTCTACCAGATCCCGCTCGCCGATGTACCCAATACGGACGGGCTCGTCTCCGAAGACGGCAACGTTTTCCAGCTTTCCCAGGCCTCGGGTGCCGTGCGTCTCTGGGATGCCTTGAGCGGGCCGACGGGCGAGGTGATCGCCAATGCGCTGGAAGCTTCCAACGTCGATATCGCCGAAGAGCTGACCGAACTCATTCAAACCCAGCGCGCCTATTCCTCGAACGCCAAAATCTTCCAGGCGGGCGATGAAATGCTGACGGAGCTGAGCAGGCTCAAACGCTAGGCGTATTTTGAGGAAGCTGCCTGAGTAAAAAAACTCAGGCGGGGAAACGGAAAGACGATGAGTATTTCACAGGCCATTCAATCCGCCTTGAGCGGGCTGAACGCAACCCAGACCCAGGCGGCGATTGTCAGCCGCAACATCTCAAACGCGCAGACCGAAGGCTATGTGCGCAAGGATGTAGAGCTGGGCAGTCTCGTCGTCGGCGGCTCCGGGGCGGGCGTTTCGGTGCTCTCCATCTCACGGACGGTGGACGAATTCCTCATCCGCGATGTGCGCACCGCCGCCTCCCGTGTCGGCTATCAGGAAACCTTGAGCGCCGCGCTTTCCCTTTATACCGATCTCGTCGGCCAGCCGCAGGACGAGCGCTCGCTCGCCTCGGCGCTGGGCGAGTTTCAGCGCGAGCTGGCGCTTCTGGGTGAGAATCCGGAAGACGTGGCACTGCAGCAGGCCGTTGCCGCCAAGGCGCGGGATCTGACGGGTGTTTTCAAGAACACCGACAGCGCCATCCGCCAGCTGCGTGAAGACGCCGATGCACAGATTTCCGGTACGGTGATCAATATCAACCGGGACCTGAGTGAAATTCACCGGCTGAATCTCGAAATTCAAGGCCGGGGGCGTGACGGCGATATTGGTGATCTGCTCGATCAGCGCGACAGGTTGATCGATAAGCTGTCGCAGGAAATCCCGATCAATGTGCTGCCTTCCAATAATGGCGTGACAATCCTGACACGGGGCGGGGTGACGCTGCTCGATAGCGAAGTGCATCCTCTTTCTTTCGCCGCCTCGCCGGTTATCCCGCCGAATGCCGCCTATACACCGCCTCCCGGCCCCTCCGCTTTGAGCGGGCTGACCGTGGACGGGGTGGATATTGCACCGGGCAGCAATTATCCAGGCGCGCTCGATGGCGGCAAACTCGCCGCGCATTTTGAAATCCGCGACCGGCTGATGCCGCGCTTTCAGCGCCAGGTTGATGAACTGGCAAGTCAGCTCACCGCCGCCTTTCAGAATGCGGATGCGACGGTAACGGGTGTGGCGCCGAACGATACCGGCCTCTTTACCGATGCGGGCGCGGCGCACGACCCGCTGGCCTATGCGCCGGGTCTTGCCGGGCGCATAGGACTCAATGCTCTGGTTGACCCGCTGGCGGGCGGCGATCCTTCACGTATCCGCGATGGGGTGCACGCGGCCGTACCAGGCGCGGCGGGCGATCCGACACAGATCCAGGCCTTCAGCTCGGTCTTCACGCAAACCTTCGGTTTCGATCCGGCGGCAGGCATTCAAACCTCCGCGACGCTGCTCAATTACGCCTCAAATGCTTCCTCGGACGCGCACACATTGCGCAGCACGGCGCAGAATAATGCGAAGTCGGAAACCATTGCCTTTGACAGCCTGTCCAATTCGCGCCTCAGCAAGGACGGGGTCAATATCGACGATGAAATGCAGAAAATGCTGAGCATCGAACGCAGCTATGCCGCCAGCGCGCAGGTCATCTCTGCCGCCAACCGCATGCTCGATCAGCTGCTGGCCTCGTTCTAAGCGGGAGAGAAAAGATGAATATCGGCTCCGTATCCACGCTCGCCATGTCCCTGCAGGCCCGCAAAAGCGTTGCCGACACGCAGCGCGAGCTTTTGCATCTGCAAGGTGAGCAGGCGACCGGCAAGAAGCGTGATGTGGCAGGCGATCTCGGCGCCTTGACCTCCCGCGACATTCTGCTGCGCGAGGCCTTCAGCGAGGCCGAAGGCTTCATCACCTCCAACAAGACGCTGGCCTCACGCCTTGAAATTACCCAGGCGAGCCTGACGGGTGCGCGGGACAATGCCAATTCGTTCATTTCCAATATCGTGGCGGCATTGCACGGCGAGGTCGCCATCGAGCTTATTCCGGACGCTGCGCTCGATCTCATCGGCAATCTGGAAGGCGCGCTCAATACATCCTTCGGCGGGCGCTCGATTTTCGCGGGCACCGCGGTCGACCAGCAGGCATTGCAGCTCAACGATCAGGTGAATGGCGGGACGGGCTTTGCGCCCATGCAAGTCATTCAGGACGTAATTGCGGCCAAGCCGCCGGTCACGGACGCGGCCACGCTGAACGACCTTCTGACCGGACCCGATGGTATTTCGACCGTTTTCGACAGCACGCATACCAATGCTGCCTACCGTTTCAACACCACCTTCTATAATGGCAACACCCAGGGCGTGACCGCGCGGATCGATGCGGAAACGACGGTGAATGCCGGTGCGCGGGCGGATGATCCGGGCGCCCGGCTGATCATGGAAGCCGCCTATGCGCTGGCCGCCATCGATCCTGCCTCCATGCCGAGTGTGGAATACCGCACGGTGCTGGAAAGCGCGCTCGACAAGGTGCAGCGCGGCATCGGCCTTCTGGAGCAGACCCAGGCCATCTTGGGTCTTTCCGAACAGGCCATCGAGCGGGCACAGACGCGCCACGATCTCACCTTGAATGTCGCCACCCGCCAGATCAACGAGCTGGAAGGCGCAGACCCGTATGAAACGGCGGTGCGTCTTTCCAATGCGACGACGCAGATCGAGGCGACGTTCTCCATCACCGCGCGTCTCAGCCGCCTGTCGCTGATGAATTATCTTTAAGGGCGTAAAACCGAAACCCGGGTTTAAAGCCGCGCCTCTAGGCTGAACTTAGTCAAAAGGAGACGGACGGATGGAACCTTTCGGTATCTCGCTTTTCGGTCTTGCCAGCGACCGCATGTCGTATCTTGCGATGCGCCATCAGCTGGTGGCGGAAAATGTCGCCAATGCGAACACGCCGGGCTATGCGGCGCGCGACCTCAAGCCCTTCGATCAGGAATTGAGCGCGGCGGAAGTGCGCCTTGCTCAGACCCGGAAGGGGCATTTGGAACTTGCGAGCACGGCAAGCGGCAATCTGAAAGTCGATGCGAAAACCAAGACCTGGGAAATCGTGCCCTCCGGCAACAGCGTCTCGCTGGAACAGGAAATGCTGAAAGCCTCGGAAGTCGTCACCTCTCATGCGCTGGTCTCCAACGTCTATAAAAGCAGCTTCAACATGCTGAGCACGGCGCTCGCAGGGCCGCGGTAAGGGAAGGGAATAATCTCATGTTCGATCCTTTAAGCGCGGCCATGTCGATCGCGAGCTCTGGCCTGAAAGCTCAAAGCCAGCGCCTGCGCGTTGTGTCGGAAAACGTCGCCAACGCCAATTCCACGGCGCAGGTGCCGGGCGGCGATCCTTACCGGCGCAAGACCATCACCTTCGATGCCGAACTCGACCGGGCGCTCGGCGCGTCCAAAGTACAGGTGAAGTCCATCGGCGTCGATAAATCCGATTTCAAACTCATCCACGACCCAAGCCACCCGGCGGCGGCTGAGGATGGATATGTGAAACTACCCAATGTCTCCGCGCTGGTCGAAATGGCCGATATGCGCGAGGCGACGCGGTCTTATGAAGCCAATCTCAACATCATCGATCAGGCCCGCAAAATGGTGATGCGGACCACCGATCTGATGCGCCGGGGTTAAGGAGAACGATCATGGCGGCTGTCGGTTTCGTCGGTCAGGCGGCAAAACTCTACGAAGAGGCAAAAACCTTCGGCACAGGCGTAACCAATGGCCCGGCCAAGGTGAAAGAGCCGAGCAAGGCGGATGCGGCCGAGTTTTCTAATTTTGTGGAAAACATGGTTTCCCAGTCCGTGGGCACGCTGCGCCAGGCGGAAAGCGTGTCGGCAGCCGGCATCAGCGGCAAGGCAAGCGCCCAGCAGGTGGCCGAAGGCGTGATGGCGGCGGAACTAACGCTGCAATCGGCTGTCGCCATCCGCGACAAGCTCGTCTCCGCCTATCAGGAAATCATGCGCATGCCGGTTTGACGGCGGATAAGTTTGGGGCAGTCATGAACGAAGCAGATGCCATTGACCTGATCCGCGATGCGGTGTGGACGGCTTTTCTCGTCACCTCGCCCATGCTGGTGGTGGGCATGCTGGTAGGCATCGTCATCGCGCTCTTGCAGGCGCTGACCCAGGTGCAGGAAATGACGCTCACCTTCGTGCCCAAGATCGGCGCCATTCTGGCCGTCGGCGTGATTTCCGCGCCCTTCATCTATCAGGGGCTTTCCCGTTTTGCGTTCGACCTTTTCGAGCGCGTCGCCACAGGATTTTAGGAGAGCTCATGCCCGCGCCCATGTATCACGCAACGCTTGCGAGCCCCGGCCCGATGAAGGCGGACCGGGCGGGCGCCGTGCAAAAGGGCGGCGGCGATCTCGATTTCGGCGATTTTCTCGATGCCATCAACCCGCTGCAGCATTTGCCGGGCATTTCCACGCTTTATCGGGAAGTGACGGGAGACACGATCAAAGCACCGATGAAAATTCTGGGCTCGGCCATTATGGGCGGCCCGCTCGGCGTGATCGGCGCGATTGTCGACACTGTAATCGAGGAAGTGACGGGCAAGGATATGGGCGCCCATGTCATGGCTTTTTTGACGGGTGAGGATGAAGGCCCGCAATCCCCGGTAACTGTTGCCGGGGCGCAGGCGCCGGAAGAAAGAGCTCGCGTCACCATCGATATTGCAAGCGCCCGGCCTGTGCCCGGCGCCGAGGAGGCCCGGCTCGATCTCGCTGCGGCACCCCCGCCGCCGGCTCCGGCTGCAAGCGTGAGGGAGCCGGAAGCTATGCCGGCACCCGGCAAGGTCGCGCCGCTTCAGCTCGCCTCCGTGACCGAGAGCAGCGCCTATGAAGGCACGCAAATCCCCCGCGAGCTGATGGAAGCGCTTTACCGCATGCACCAGCAGCAATACCAGGACGCCCATTATGAGCGCCCCGGCATGGACACCCGGTTTTAGGTGTCCCTTTTCAGGCCGCAGAACTTATACCCCCGTTTAAACGCCGCTCTTTAGCGTTGCCTAAGGCCGGAAACGGCTCTCTTTTTGGCAATGGCAGGTATCATGCGGCGGCTCGAACAATTTCAGACAGTGCTGGAGCAGCTTCCCGGGCCCGTTTACCGCGGCACGGTGACGGCCTGCAGCGGCCAGACGATGCGGGTGCGCGGGCTGGAGCGTAAGCTCTCGGCGGGCGACCGCTGCGATATCCTGGCGCAGGACGGGCGGCGCATCGCCTCCGAGGTGATCGGTTTTGATGGGGAAAGCAGCCTTCTCATGCCGTTCGAGGCAGCAGAAGGCATTGCCCTTGGCGCCCGGGTGGAAACCCAAGGCACGGGCGCAAGCGTCAAGCCGCATCCGGGCTGGATCGGCCGGGTGGTGAACGGGCTCGGCGAGCCGGTGGACGGTAAAGGCCCGCTGCCGCAGGGCGAGATTGCCCGGCGCCTGCGCGGCGTGCCGCCCTCGCCTTATGGCCGCCGGCGGCTCGGGCCGAAGCTTGAAACGGGTGTGCGTGCGCTCAATGTCTTCGCGCCGCTGTGCCGGGGTCAGCGCATCGGCGTTTTCTCCGGTTCCGGTGTCGGCAAATCCACCCTGCTTTCCATGCTGGCCCGGGGCGGCGGCGCGGACGTCGCCGTTATCGGCCTCATTGGCGAGCGCGGGCGCGAGGTGCAGGAATTCCTGCAGGAAACATTGGGCGCCGAGGGGCTGAAGCGCGCGGTCATGGTGGTCTCCACCTCCGATGAAAGCCCGCAAATGCGCCGCCAGGCGACTTACCTGACGCTGACCGTCGCAGAAACCTTCCGCGACCAGGGCATGCAGGTCGTCTGCCTGGTCGATTCCATTACCCGCTTTGCCATGGCCCAGCGCGAGATCGGCCTGACGGCGGGCGAGCCTCCGGCCTCCAAAGGCTATCCGCCCAGCGTCTTCAGTGAAATGGCACGGCTTCTGGAACGGGCCGGCCCCGGCATGGAAGGCCAGGGCGACATTACCGGCATTTTCACGGTGCTTGCGGAAGGGGACGATCACAACGATCCCATCGCCGATGCCGCCCGCTCGATCCTTGACGGGCATATCGTGCTGGAGCGGGCGATTGCCGAGCGCGGCCGCTTTCCCGCCATCGACATTCTCAAAAGCGTTTCGCGCGCGCTGCCTGCCTGCCATGCGCCCGAAGAAGAAGCGATCTGCCGCGAAGCGCGCCGCTATCTCGCTGCCTTTGAAGAAATGCGCGAGCTCATTCAGCTCGGTGCCTATAAGGCCGGCGCCGACCCGCTGGTGGACCGGGCGATCGAACTTGAGCCGGCGCTCGAAGCCTTTCTGGCGCAAAAGGCCGATTGCCGCGCTTCGCTGGAAGAAAGTTTTGCCGAACTTGCCGAGTTACTCGGCCATGCCGGCGCGGGCGAGTTGCCGGAAGAAGAGGCGGCGGAGCTTACCCCGGTGCCGGAACCGGCATTTGAGCATGAGCTGCCGCCCGAACTTCTCGCCGATCTGAGAGCTATGGAAGAAGACGGCGGCATCGTCATTGAAGAACCGATCATGAAAGAGGCGCGCTCGTGAGCGAAACATTCGTCCAGAAATTCCCCGCCCTCGATCAGTTCACGCGCGGCGGATTGCAGCACCGGGATATCTGGTTTGCGGCGGGCATCATCTTCATGCTCACCATCCTCTTTTTGCCGGTCCCTTCCTGGGGGCTCGATATCGGTCTTGCAATCTCCGTTGCCTTTTCCGTGCTGGTCTTGATGGTGGCGCTCTGGATCCATAAGCCGCTCGATTTTTCTTCCTTTCCGACGATCTTGCTGGTCGCAACCATGTTGCGCCTTTCCCTCAACATCGCCTCGACGCGGCTCATTCTTTCCGAAGGGCATGAGGGACCGACGGCGGCAGGGCATGTGATTTCCGGCTTCTCGCATTTCGTCATCGGCGGGAATTTCGTCATCGGGATGATCGTCTTCGCCATTCTCGTGACGGTGAACTTCCTCGTGATCACGAAGGGCGCGACCCGTGTTGCCGAGGTTGCGGCCCGCTTTACCCTTGATGCCATTCCCGGCAAGCAGATGGCCATCGATGCCGATCTTTCCGCCGGGCTCATTGACGACAAGCAGGCCCAGCAGCGCCGCTCGGAGCTGGAACAGGAAAGTTCGTTCTTCGGGTCTATGGACGGGGCCTCGAAATTCGTGCGCGGCGATGCCATTGCCGGTCTCATCATCACCTTCATCAATCTCGTCGGCGGCATTCTGATCGGCGTTGCGCAAAAAGACCTCAGCTTCTCCGAAGCAGCCCACGTCTATTCGATCCTTTCCGTGGGGGACGGGCTTGTCTCGCAGATCCCGGCGCTCATCGTCTCGCTCGCCGCCGGTCTTCTTGTTACCAAAGGCGGCAACCAAGGCTCGGCCGATCAGGCTTTACTCCGCCAGCTCGGTGCTTACCCGAAAGCTTTGCTGCTTGCCGCGATCCTGATGGGGCTGCTCGCCATCACGCCGGGCATGCCGTTCTTCCCCTTCCTGCTGCTCGGCGGCTTCTTCGGCGGCATCGCCTGGTGGTTGCCCCGGCTTTTCGAAGAGAAGGAACGCGAGCGCCAGCGCGAGGAACTTGCCGCGGCGCAGCCCAAAGTTTCCGAGGAAACGCCCATCGAAGAGCTTTTGCGCATCGAGGATATTCAGCTTGAAGTCGGCAGCCAGCTCGTCCCGCTGATTGTCGGCGAGAATACGGGGCTGACCGCCAAGGTCTCGCTCCTGCGCCGGCGCTTTGCCAAGCAGTATGGGTTCTACCTGCCAAAGATCCGCGTGAAAGATAGCGGCTTTCTGGAGCCTAAAGCCTATGAGATTTCTGTGCAGGGCGTGATTGTCGGCAAGGGCGAGGTCTGGCCGAAATATATGCTCGCCATCGACCCGAGCGGTTCCGCCGAGCCCATCGAAGGCCAGGAAACGCGAGAGCCAACATTCGGCCTGCCGGCCCGCTGGATTTCCCGCTCCATGGCCGAGCGGGCGGAAAGCAAGGGTTATACGGTGGTGGATGAGGAAAGTGTTGTCATCACGCACCTGACCGAAGTCATCAAAGATAATCTGAGCTCGCTTCTGACTTATGCAGCGCTGCAGAAGCTCCTGGATGGGCTCGATGGGGACTATCAAAAACTCATCGCCGATCTCGTGCCGGCGCAGGTCACCATGGCGGCGCTGCAAAACGTGCTGCAAAGCCTGCTGGCCGAACAGGTCTCGATCCGCAATCTGCCGCTTATTCTGGAAGCGGTGGCGGAAGCGGCACCCCATTCGCGCAATGTCGGGCTCATCGTCGAGCATGTGCGCGCCCGCCTTGCTCAGCAGATTTGCCAGACGCTTGCCGGGAACGACGGCTTCCTGCGCGCCGTCACGCTGCAGCCGAAATGGGAGCAGGCTTTCATGGACCATATCGAGCAGCAGGGCGAGGACCGCGTCTTCACCATGCCGCCTTCCATGGTGCATGACTTCGTGCTGGCCGCCCGGCCCGCCATTCAGCAGCAGATCGGCGCGGGCGATCCTTTCGCCATTCTCGTCGGCCAGGAAATCCGCACCTTTGTCCGGTCCCTGCTTGAGCGGGTGAGCGCGGCGACGCCGGTGATCAGCCATGCCGAACTGCACCGCAAGGCGCCGGTCAAAGTAGTGGCGCAGATATGAGCGGGGGCGGCATGAAGGAGAAACCGGAAAACGATGCACTGAGCCTTGCCGATGAAATCGTTGCGCTGGCGCGGGAAAGCGGGCGGCAGGTTTCCGCCGATACCGACCTTGCGCTGCTGCTGGAGGATATGGCCGGCGACATGCAGATCAATGTGCCGGTGCTGCTTGCCCTCTCCGAAATCGCCACGCCGCTTTTCCGTTACGAGATGACGGAAAACCTTCCAGCGCCCCGCCCGGATGATGGGCACGGCGACTGAATTTTGACGTAGAACTGATCAACCCGACGGGAAAGACCCATGGAAAAGCAAATTCGCCTGAGAGAAGACGTCACCAGCCTGACGGGACCGGAACGGGCCGCCGTCATTCTCTTCGCGCTGGGCAAGGACCGCGGCGCCAAGCTGATGGAACAGCTCGATGAAGACGAGATCCGCATGGTCTCGCGCTCCATGGCGCAGCTCGGCAGCATTACCTCGACGGTCTGCGAGCATCTCTTGCGGGACTTCACGGACTATTTCGTCAATAGCGCCAGTGTCGTGGGTACCTATGACAGCACCGAGCGCATGCTCTCCCAGTTCCTGCCCGAAGAGCGGGTGATGGAGATCATGGGCGACATTCGCGGTGCGGCAGGGCGCAGCATGTGGGAAAAACTGTCCACGGTGAACGAGCAGATCCTTGCAAGCTATTTGCAGAGCGAGCATCCGCAAACCGCAGCCGTGATCCTTTCCAAAATCCGCTCTGCGCACGCCGCCCGCGTGGTGGCGGCGCTGCCCAGCGAGTTCCGTGCCGATGTCATGCGCCGGATGATCGAGATGGATTATGTGCAAAAAGATGTGCTCAAAGACATCGAAGAGACGCTCCATTCCGAATTCATGGTCAATTATGCCCGCATGCTCGGCAATGACAGTCATATGCGCATCGCCGACATTCTTAACCAGGTGGACCGTGCGCGCCTGCCGGAGATCATGGGCGAAATCGAGCAGGAAGTGCCGGACTCCGCCGATGCGATCAAGGCGCTGATGTTCACCTTCGACGATCTTTTGAAACTCGATGGCCGCTCCATCCAGGTGATCGTCCAGGCGGTGGAGATCGACACGCTTATTCTGGCGCTGAAGGGCCTGAAGGACGAAGCGCGCGAGATCGTCTTCCAGAATATGTCCGAGCGTGCCCGCGCCATCGTCAAGGGCGAGCTGGAATTGATGGGCGCGATCCGCGCGAGCGATGTGGACGAAGCCCAGAGCCGGGTGCTGCGTCTTGCCAAGGAGCTGGAAGCGCGCGGCGAGATCATTCTCAACCAGCAGGGCAAATCCTCTCCCCGCCGCATGATCGCCTAAGCGGCCGGGTCATTTCTCAAAAGAAAGGCGGCGCTTTCGGGCGCCGCCTTTTCTGTGGGATGGGTGGAACGGCTCAGTTCTTTCGGCGGGCCGGCGTCTTCTGGCCGAGGACATAGGAGATGATTTCGGCAACCGCCTTGTAGAACTCGCTCGAGATCGGATGGCCGACCTCCATGGAAGCGTGGAGCGCGCGGGCAAGCGGGGGCTCTTCCACCACGGGCACGCCGTGTTTTTCCGCTGTCTCGCGGATTTTAAGCGCAACGAGATCGAGCCCCTTGGCAACACAGACCGGCACCGCATCGACGCCGCGCTCATAGCGCAAGGCGACAGCATAGTGGGTCGGGTTCATCACCACCACAGACGCGTTCGGCACCGCCTCCAGCATCCGCCGGCGCGCCCGGCTCTGGCGGATTTCGCGCAGGCGGCGCTTGACCATGGGATCGCCTTCCACCTGCTTCATCTCGTCTTTGATTTCCTTATGCGACATGCGCAGGTTGCGCCGCCAGTCGAAGCGGCGCCAAAGAATGTCCACGGCGGCGATCAGCGTCATGGAGGAAGCGACGGCCACGAGAAGCCGCATGGTGAATTCCCGTATCATGGAAGGCAGGGAGGTCACATCCTTGAAGACGAAGGATTCCGCCTGCGCGATGGCAGGCCAGAGCACGAACGTGGTGATGGAGCCGATCAGGGTCAGTTTGATGAGCCCGAAGGAGAATTCCACCAGCGCCGCCCGGCCGAAAATGCGCTCCGCCCCTTTTTTGGGGGAGATGCGTTCCAGTTTCGGCTGAATGCGGTCCGGGGCAAGGCGGGCATTGCCCTGCACCAGCATGGCGAGAATGCCGGCCATCATGAAAAGCAGAAAGACGGGCAGAAGCGTCAGCGCCGTTTCGGCAATGAAATTCCCGATCATCTGCGACAGATCGCCAACGGTGGGCCCGGCAATGAGCTCGTCCGGCCGGTCGATCAGCGGAACCATGGCATGGCCAAGCTCGGCCATGGCCCAGGAGCCTGCGCCCGCCACCAGCGTGAAAGCCGCCAGAAACGTCAGCAGTGTGCCCACCTCGCGCGAATTGGGTGTATTGCCCTTTTGCTTGGCATCGGACTGCTTTTTCTCTGTCGGTTCCTCGGTTTGCGAGGACTTGTCTTGCGTTTGATCGGACATGTCAGGTGGCAAAGCTGTTGAGCCAGGCGCTCATGCTGTCTGCGAAGGAAAGCATGATGGCCGAAGCGGTTGCGAAAAGAACGAGAAAGCCCGTCGCGAGCAAAAACGGCATGCCGACGAAGAAGACGGGCAAAGACTGCATCAGCCGGTTGGTAAGCCCGAGGCCGAGATTGAAAAGAAAGGCGATGATGAGAAAGGGGCTTGCGAATTTCACCGCAAGAACGAACGCTTCGCTCATCACATGGATGAAATCTTCCGAGAGCCGCGCAAGATCAGGCAGGCGCGCGGGCGCAAAAAGCCCGTATGAAGCGGCAATCGCATCGATCATGAGAACATGCAGATCGGCAACGAAAATCAGCGTCATGCCGCACATGACGAGCAGGTTCGTGGTAGCCGTCGAGCCGCCGAAACCGGCGGCAGCTTCCGGCACCAGTGCGGAAAGCCCCATGGACTGGCCGATCAGTTGGCCGCCCATGTGAAGAGCGGAGAAAATGAGCCGTGTCGAGGCGCCGATAAAGGCCCCGATCAGGAATTCCGTGCCGATGGCACCGAACAGCGCACCTGCATCTTGCGGCATGGCGATATGGGAGACGGGGGCAAGCGGCAGAATGATGAAGCTGATGGCAAGAGCCAAGACGAGGCGGACCTGCGGCGGGATAATGCGCTCGCCGAAACCGGGCAGCAGCAGCACCGCCGTGCCGGCACGGGCGAAAACCAGCATGAAAAGGAAGACCTGATGCTGGGCGAAAAGCTGCAGTCCCTCCATCGCCGCCCCTATAGGAATGATCTGACGAGGCTGGAGGTCAGCAGGTACCAGCCATCGATCAGGACGAAAAAGAGCACTTTGAATGGCAGCGAGATCACCACCGGCGGCAGCATCATCATGCCCATGGCCATCAGAACCGTGGCGACCACAAGGTCGATGACGAGGAAAGGCAGGAAGATCAGAAAGCCGATTTCGAAGGCCCGGCGCAGCTCCGAGACGAGAAAGGCGGGAACGAGTACGCGCAGGTCCACCCGGGCTTCCCCTTCTTCCGCCTCTTCATTGGCGGAAGGGGCGGGAAGCACGCTTGCCCGGTCTTCCTCTGTGCCCGCGGGGCGGGACTTTTCATAGATTACCGCCGAGAGCCCATCAAAAAGGGCAAGATCTTTCTCGCGCACATTGCGCTGCATGAACTGGCGGAAGGGCTCGACGATCCGCCCGAACGCCTGTTCTTCGGTTACCTGGTCGTTGAGAAGCGGATTGAGCCCATCGCGCCAGGCCTGGTCGAAGGTCGGCGCCATCACATAAGCGGTGATGAAAAGTGCCAGGCTGACGATCACCATATTGGGCGGCGATTGCTGCAGCCCGAGGCCGCTGCGCAGGAAGGAAAGCACGATCACGATGCGCGTGAAGCAAGTCACCATGATAAGGAGACCGGGCGCGATGGAAAGAACCGTAAGAATGCCTAAAAATTGAATGATCCGCGCCGTAAGCGGCCCGCTGCGCTCGCCGCCGGCAAGCGAGGCAATGTCGAAATCGGCGGCGCTGGCAGGCCCGGTTGCCGCCAGAACGAAAGCGCCCAAAACGCCGATTGTGAGGAAAAAAGCCCGCCTGCTCATTGCAGCACCAGATGGTGAATGGCGAGACGTGAAATTTTTCCCTGTTCATCGACCAGCGCGACACGGCGCTCGATCTGATTTTTAAAACGGGCGGCGGCGTGGCTGCCCTCGAGGTCGCGCCCATCAAGCCCTCTCAAAAAGAGAATGAGCGCTTCTTCGATATCACCCTTCATTTGTTTGACGTCGGCAAGATGGCTGCGGCGCGTCTCCAGGCTGATGCCGATCTGGATGAACCGGGCTTTCGCCGTCTCGCGCAAATTCGTGGTGATGGGGCCGATTTCGAAAATCTGCGCGGGGTCCATTTCCTCCGGCGTGGCGGGTTTGCCATGCGCCAGAATTTCCCAATAGGAAACGGCAAATTCGCTGACAGTTTTATCGGTTTCGACGGCCGAGGACACCATGACCGTGAAAGCCAGTGCCAGCCCGAAAAGAATGAAGAGCGGGGGCACTGAATATTTGAGCACCAGATCGAGAATTTTCTTTCCCGCGCTCTGCGTTCCACTTTCGACTTCTTCGTTCATCCCGCCGCTTCCTGCTGCCTGCAAACTTAAATCACGCTGAAAACATTGCCCGATAGCTTGGGCCTCAACGCAATCACGGTAGCTCTCGCCGTATTCGGAATCTTTAAAGAATGGGGATGCAGTGAAGTCGCTTCTCGAAAACCTTCAGGCACTGGGTACACGCCGCTTGATAATGCTGGGCGGTGTGGGCGCATTGATCGTGGTGGGCATCGTTGCCGCTTCGATCATGATGTCGCAGTCCTCCATGACCGTTCTTTATTCCAAGCTCTCGCCGGCGGAAGCAGCGCGGGTGGGACAGGCGTTGAAAGAAATCGGTATCGATTTCGACATGCAGGAAGATGCAGGCGCCGTCCTCGTCTCCCCGAAAGAGGCGCGTAAAGCGCGCATGGCACTTGCCGAGCGGGGGCTTCCCGCTAACAGCTCCGCGGGCTGGGAGCTTTTCGATGATGCAGGCGCGCTGGGTCTTACCTCCTTCATGCAGCAGGTGACGAAAACCCGCGCACTGGAAGGTGAGCTTGCGCGCACCATTCAGACCATGGACGGGGTGCTCGCCGCGCGTGTGCATCTTGTTCTCCCCGAGCGCGATGCGTTCAGCAGGGCGGCGGCAACGCCGAGCGCGTCCGTCTTCGTGCGCATGGGCGATGCGGCCCATATGGCGCGGGAAAAGGCGCTTGCCATTCAGCGCCTCGTCAGCGCGGCGGTGCCGGCGCTCGCGCTTAAAAACGTGACGGTCCTCGACAGTTCCGGCGAAGTGCTGGTCGCCGAAGGCGAAGGCAGCGCGAATGCCGCCCGAGGTACGGAATACCGCGCGGAGCTGGAAGAGGGGATGAGCGAATCCATCCGCCGGCTCCTTACGCCTTATCTCGGCCAGGGGAATTTTCGCGTCGCGGTGACGGCGGATATCGATCTCGACCGGGAGGTTATTGCAGAGGAGACCTTCGATCCAGATAGCCGGGTGGAGCGCTCGCGCCGCAATTTCTCCGAAAACGAAAACGCGACCGATACCAGCACCGAGCCGCCCGTCTCTGTCGCGCAGAACCTACCCGAAGAAGAAATCAGCAATGGCGCAGGGTCCTCTTCTTCCTCGACGACGGAGCGTGTGGAAGAAACGATCAACTACGAGATTTCCTCCGTGCGCCGCGAGCGGGTGAGCGAGGCGGGTAAAGTCGAGCGGCTCAATGTCGCCATTCTGGTGGATGGGGTGCGCGGTGTGGATGCCTCCGGCGCGGAAACTTATGAACCGCGCTCTGAAGAAGATCTTGCAAAAATCGCCACCATTGTGCGCACGGCGGCAGGTTTCGATGCGTCTCGCGGCGATGTCGTCACCGTGGAGAATGTAAAATTCATCGAGCGGGTGCAGGATCTCGAGCCGGTGGGCACGCCCACCTTGACCGAGGTCGTCATGCATAACCTGGGCACGGTCATTCAGTCGCTCGTGCTGCTTCTCATTGTCGGCCTGCTCACAGTCTTCGGTCTCAAGCCCGTCGTCTCCCGTCTCATGGAGACGAACCGCGAGCGCAGAAAAACGGCGCTGGAAGCGCTGGAAGAGGAAGAAGCGGGTGAGGGTGAAGCCGCCGCAGCGCTTGCCTTTGAAGGCGGCGCTGAAAATGTTGCCGGCGCGCTCGAAGACCGCAGAGCCCAGGCCGAGGCCCAGCTTTCCGGCGGCACCGGTACGGACAAGTTCATGGAAAACATGATCCAGCTGCGCTCGGTGGAAGGGAAAGTGCGCGAAAGCTCCATCGCCAAGCTTGGTGAGATCGTCGACGAATATCCCGAAGAGGCCGTCAATATCCTGCGCGCCTGGGTCTATGAAGAAAGGAGCGCGTGATGGGCATGGCTGCAACGCGTCCTTATGCTTTCGAGCCGCTGGATAAGCCCGCCCGCCTCGCTGTCGTCGAGGCGGAGGAAACGGCCGAGGAACTCGAAGCCCGGCTGCGGGAGGAATTTACCCGCACGCTTGACGCAGCCCGCGCCGATGCCTTCGAAGAAGGCAAGGTCCAAGGCACGCGGGAAGGCCGGCTCTTGGCCGAGCGGGACAGCTCGCTCCAGGCGCGTCAGGTCACGCTCAATCTTCTCAGCGAGATCACCCGCGGCGTCGGCATGCTCGATGAAGAAACTTGCCGCCTTGAAAAAGAAGCGCTCGGCGCCGTGAAAGCGTTTTTGGGCCAGCTTGCCCCCCGCTTCATGGAAGAAACCTTGGCCGCGCGCTGCGAGGCTTTGCTGCAGGAAGCTTTTTTGCAGCTCGGTGACAGCCGGCAATTGTTGATCGGTGTCCATGCGGGCGCGGCATCCTCCATCGAGGCATTGCTTACCTCCGTTGAAGTGCCGCCTGGCGTGGAAGTTCTGGTGCAGGCCGAAGAGGCACTGCCTGCGGGCGGCATCGATATCCGCTGGACCCATGGCGGCGTCCGCTTCGATCCCGAAGCGGTTTTGGCGCTGCTTACCCCCGAAGAGGGTCCGGCTTCCCAAGAGACATATCAGACAATGGAAATGCGTGAAGAAGGAGACGCGTGATGAGCGACAAGGATACCCCCATCATTTCCGGCACCGGTGCGGAAATCGAGGAAGGCGCCGAAGCGGCCTCTCCGGCGGCGGCGCAAAAGCCCCAGCCGTCCCAGATGCGCCAGACGCGTGAGGCGGAGTTCGATGCCAGCGCCGCCGTTTTCCCGCGCGGCGAACTCGATGAGCCGGAAACCGCCTCCCGTCGTACGGTGGAACAGAACCTTGCCGTCGTTATGGGCGTGCCGGTGAAAATGCAGGTCGTACTCGGCGCTGCCACCATGCCCGTCGCCAGCCTTCTGAAGCTCGGGCGCGGCGCCATTGTCGAGCTTGATCACAAGGTGGGCGAGCCTGTTGCCATCATGATCAATGACCGGGTCATTGCCCGGGGCGAAGTGGTGGTGGTCGATGAAGACCGTTTCGGCGTGACGCTGACGGATATTGTCGCCGACCCTTTCAGCGGCGCTTCGGCGAAGCATTAAGCAAGTAAGAGGTTGCCGATGGACGAGACCACTTCCCCTCACAGCCCGAATGAAGCGGCCTGGGCGGGCCGCGCCGAAGAGGGCGATCTGGCCGGTGCCGTTATGGGCGGGCGCCGTCAGGCGGCCTCCGAAGCGCTGAGCAAATTGACGGATTCGGCGGGCCTGCATGAGCGCCTGCCGATGATGGATGTGATCGTCGACCGGCTGGTGCGCCTTCTGACGACGGGCCTCAGGCAATTCACTTCCCACGGGGCGCGCATCAATGTCGCCGATTATTCCATTCACCGGTTCGGCGATGTGCTGCAGTCGCTGCCCGAGCGCTCGCTCATCAATGTCGCGGTGGCCGAGCCCTGGGA
Source organism: Tepidicaulis sp. (assembly GCF_965222285.1). Lineage (NCBI taxonomy): Bacteria > Pseudomonadati > Pseudomonadota > Alphaproteobacteria > Hyphomicrobiales > Parvibaculaceae > Tepidicaulis > Tepidicaulis sp. The sequence goes on from NZ_OZ244942.1 coordinate 463,293, forward strand.
CAACAAGCTGCTCATCACTGCCGATTCCGACATGGTCTATGCGTTTGTGGATGTGCTGCTCGGTAGTCCGAAATCGGCGCGCATGTTCGATCCGAGCCGTTCCTATACCTCCATCGAGCGGCGTCTTGCGGGGCGGGTGCTTGATCTCGTGGCCGATAATCTGGCAAGCGCGTTCGAGCCCATCTCGAAAGTCAGCTTCAAAAGCGAGCGGCTGGAGGTCAATCAGGAATTCGTCGTCATCTGCCGGGAAAGCAATCCCACGGTCATGATCGATCTGCAGGTGGATTTTGAATGCGGCGGCGGCAAGGTGCGCATCGCGCTGCCTTATGTGACGCTGGAGCCGGTACGCAAAAAACTGGTGCAAATGTTTACCAGCGAGAAATTCGGCCGGGACCCCGCCTGGGAGCGCCATTTCCATAGCGAGGTGCAGCGCACGGAGCTTGCCATTACCGGTGTCCTGCATGAGCGCATCGTGACGCTCGGCGAAGTGGCGGGCTGGAAGCCCGGCATGACGATTTCCCTGCCCATTTCCGTCCGCAAGCCCGCGGCCCGTCTCATGTGCAATGGCGTGCCGCTTTATGAGGGGGAAATGGGGCAATCCGGCGGCTCGCTCGCCATCAAAGTCGAAGAAGCAACCAATCTGGAGCAGGAGTTCATCGATGCTCTCTTATCTGATTAATATCGCGCTTCTTTGCGCATTGCTGGCCTGCACGACCTATATGTATTTCGTCAATCAGCGCCTGCGCCTGTTGCGCAGCGGGCAGGACAATATCGGCCCGATGATCGAGAAATTCGCCAAGATCACCGGCGATATGACCGAAAGCTTGAGCACGCTGAAATCGGACGCTGTGGCGACCGCCCGCCAGCTCGAAGAAATTGTCTCGCATGCCCATGCGCTGAACGGCAAGATCGAGACGACGCTGAAAGAAGCAAAGGCCATCGAGCTGCGCCTTACCGCGGCCAATGCGCTGCACCCGGCCGCGCAAAGAAGCCCGGCGCAGGATGAAAGCATCGAAGGTTTGACCGATCTTCTTAAAGCTTTTGAAGAAGAAGTCGCCCGCCGCCCTGAGAATAAAGCAAAGGACGCGCCTGTGCGCGCCGATCAGGTGCAAGAGGCGCCCCCCCGCCCGCTCCATGCGGTGGAACCGCGCCCGGCCCTGGGCTTTCGCGCCCGCCAGCATGATGAAGAGGGGGAAAAGGGTGTGCGGCGCTGGAAGCCCGCTTTCGCCAGCAAGAAGAGCCTGATGAATGAGGCGCTCGATCTCTTTTACAAAGCTCCGGGGGATGCCTGATGCGTATTTTGCCCATCGCGCTGACGGCGGCGTTTCTGGCGCTGCCCATGCAAATGGAAATCGTGGTGCATGAAAGCGCGGCACTTGCCAAAGGGGTGGCCGGAGACGGCTTTGGTGATCACCCGCGCCCTTGGGCTAACGATCTTTTGAATAATGGGCAGAAACAACCCGCTGAAAGCACGCAACATGCTGAAGAAAGCCTTAAGCGCGAGGCAGTAGAGGCCTCGGCAGAGAAGGCGCAAGCGGGGGCGATGAGTGCTGCCGCAGACCTTTCGCCCGAAAACTGCGCTGCAACCAGCGCCGATATCGAATCCCGTCTCTCCCGGCTCCAAGCGGCCGAGCGGCGCCTGCAAAAGCAGCTTGCCGGTCTCACCGCATTGCAAGGGGCAATTGAAACCCTGCTCGTGCAGCAAACGGAGGCGGAGAAGCAGGACCTTCAACAGCTTGTTAATCTGTACCGGAATATGAAACCTGTAGAGGCTGCCGGTATTTTGGGTGACATGGAGCTACCCATCGTGGTGTCCGTGGTGCTGGCCATGAAGGAGCGTGAAGCCGCGCCCATCCTGGCGCAGATGCCTAAAGCGGCAGCTCAGGACGTGACGCGGGAAATTGCGCGGCGCCGCAGTCTTGAGCGGCTGGATATCAGCCAGCTTTAAGGGGGCCGCAGAGTAATGAGGGATTTCATGCGATTTGGCCGGAACAGACCCACCTTGACCCTGATCACGGATGGGGAGCGGCGCGTCTATCCCGACGAGGCTCAGCATTCGGCAAATGACGTTCTGATGTCGCGCCTTCTCAGCGCGGTCATGGAAGAGGCGATGCAGGATATCTTTTCCGTGGACCTGGCTCATTTCGTCGGTGAGCTGCGCAACGGTTACAAGGATATCCTGATGGACATCGTTAAGGATTGCCTCTCCTCCTCGCCCTATGGCGCTTATGTGAATTTCTCCGGCAAGGGCACGTTCGAGCTCGACTGGAACACGGTGCCGGCGGTGCGGCTCGAATTTGTCTGGGCGGGGCCCTTCTACGAGGTTTTCTTCGAGGTGGAACGGCGCGGCAATGAAATGCAGTGCTATTTCGGCGAAGTGCGCCCGCAGGGCGGCCAGTCGCCGGCAAAGGCGACGAAGCATTTCATCGAGGAGCTGCAGCGCGGCCTCAATGAGGGCGCGCTCTGAACTCTTAAGAGCCCGGCTAAACACAGAGAAAGGCGCTGCTGAGAAGCAGCGCCTTTTCTTTTTGACCTTGAAGGGAGATCAGAAATTCGCGGCAACCGCTTCGGTTTGAGAGGGCGCGGGGCGGACCAGCGCGATCTCCTCAGGCGCCTCGAGCTTATAGCCGCGCCCATAGACCGTCTCGATATAAGAAGCGCCATCCGTATAGCTTGCAAGCTTCTTGCGCAGCTTGCAGATATAGACATCCACCACCTTGTCGAAGGGCTGCGTGTCCCGCATCCCGTAAACGGCGTCGTAAATCGTTTCTTTGGCCACTACGCGGCCGACGCGCAGAGCAAGCTGGGTGAAGATCGTGTGTTCGCGGTGGCTGAGCTTGACCCGTTCGCCCCGGATTTCCGGATCCCGCCCGTCGAGATAGGCGGTGATTTCCCCGATCTCGATCGAAGTGGTGGGGTGGCCGTGGGCCCGGCGGATGACGGCATGGATACGCTCGATCACCTCGCCTGCGTTCACCGGCTTGACCATCACATCGTCCGCCCCGGCGTTCAAAAGCGCGATGGAAAGCGCGCTGTTCTTATTGTCGATTAGCGCTACAACCGGCACATCGCAGCCCAGTTTGCGCAGCAGCCGGATTTTCTCTTCCATTTCTTCGCTCTCGCCGATCAGTGCGCCCTGGAAATTGTTCAGGTCCGCGGCGAAGGCGTCGGTAATGTCATCGACCCCATATTCTTCCACGATGGAAAGCTCGGCCCGCTCTTTGGCGAAAACACGCTGCAGCGCGGCTGCAACGCCGGCATTCTTTTCTAGAAGTGCCAGGTTCGTCTTCTTACGCTTGTTGCCCATTGTGCCCTCGATAGTGATGCGAAATCCTTGTTGCCTTTTCCCGTTTCTGGGATCCCTGCCTAAGGAAAACTCCGCAGTGTTGACTCACTGTTTCGTGACTAATAAGGGGCACCGCCTGTAAAGGGCTGCTTAATTCATTCGTTGCATTTCGTCTTAGATTTCAAAACTTCATATGTTTTTCACGTTCCGCATGATTTCGACAGACTTTGTTCGAAAACTTCTTTCAACTCTTATGAAAATTCTTTTTTGAAATCTTGCAAGAACGCAGCGCTATAGCGCAAAGAGACCCGTCTTTTTAAGCCAGTTTAAACAGCGCCGCCTAGCGTGAGGCTCAACGACACTTTTGCGGTTGTGAGCAATGAAAAAGAAATCCCCTCTCGCCCGTCTCGCGCTTCTGGCCTTTTTGGGCATGGCGCTGACAGGCGCCGGCCTGGGCGAGGCGGTTGCCAGCCGGATCAAGGATATTGTGCGCGTTGAAGGCGTGCGCAAGAACATGCTGGTCGGCTACGGCTTGGTGGTCGGGCTCAACGGGTCGGGGGACAGGCTGCGCAACATTCCCTTCACCGAGCAAAGCCTGACAAGCATGCTGAAGCGCATGGGCGTCAATGTGCGCGATGAGGAACTGAAGACGAAGAATGTGGCCGCCGTCATGGTGACGGCCGAGCTGCCGCCTTTCTCCCGCCAGGGCGCTTTGATCGACGTGTCGGTCTCCACCCTGGGCGATGCGACAAGCCTTGCGGGCGGCGCGCTGCTCGTTACCCCGCTCATGGGCGCGGACGGTAATGTTTACGCGGTGGCTCAGGGCCCCGTCGCCATTTCAGGCTATAGCGCGGACGGCGATGCGCAATCCGTCACGAAAGGCATTCCCACGCGCGCGCGCATTACGAATGGTGCGATCGTCGAGCGGGAACTGCCCGAGCAGCTCGATCAGCTTGAGATCGTCCGCCTTAACCTGCGCAATCCCGACTTTACGACGGCGATCCGCATTGCCGATACGGTGAACCGCCGTTTCGGCGCACCGCTTGCCGATCCGCTCGATCTCAACAATGTGGAAATCCGTGTGCCGGCTAACTATCGCGGCCAGGTTGCCCGGTTCATTTACGATATCGAAGGGCTTGATGTGCGCCCGGATGCGGTCGCCAAGGTCGTGATCGACGAAAAATCCGGCACGATCGTGATCGGCGCCGATGTGCATATCAGTAAAGTCGCGATCACCCATGGCAATCTGACCGTGCGCGTCACCGAAACGCCCCAGGTCTCCCAGCCCTCGCCGTTCGCCGAAGTAGGCGAGACGGCGGTCGTGCCGCGCACCGATATCGAGATCGAGGAAGGCAAGAAGGGGTTCGAAGTTGTCGGCGGCACGACGACGCTGGAGTCGCTTGTATCCGGCCTCAACCGGCTCGGCATGTCGCCGGGCGATGTGATCTCGATCCTGCAGGCGATCAAGGCGAGCGGCGCGCTGCAGGCGGAAATCGAGGTGATCTGATGAGTATCCTGCCTCCCACAGGGCCGGTCCCGCCCGGCGGTTTTGCCGAGCTTCTGGAGCGCCCCTTTTTGGAGCGGCGCGCGGAAAAAGCTTTGCCCCCGCCGCTGGAGACGTTCGCCGGATCGCAGCGCTACAGAAAAAGCGCACCGTCGCCTTCGCTGACGGCCTCCCTCACGAGCGAGGCGCCCCGCGCGCGGGTGCTGACCGGTACGGGGCACGACCCGGCCGACCCTGTCTGGAAAGCGGCGAAGGAATTCGAAGCGCTCATGCTCTCTGAAATGTTCACCCACATGTTCTCCGGCATCAAAAGCGACGGGCTTTTCGGCGGCGGCCATGCGGAAGAAACCTACCGCACCTTCCTCATGCAGTCTTACGGGGAAAGCGTGGCGGAAAATGGCGGCATCGGGCTTGCCGAAGCCGTTTACCGGGATATTGCCCGCACCTATGGCGGGAGCGGGTAAGGAGAGGATCAAACATCATGACGGACGGCGCCGATCTGAAACAGCATATCCAGGATTTCGAGCTTCCGCCTGCGCCCGCTGAGGCGCCGGCAGAAGAAGCGCAGGAGGCAGAAGATCCTTCCGCCGCCTACCGCCAGGAGCTTCTGGCGCGCGCCCATGCGCATCTGCGCGAGCTCGGCGATGTCCTGAAAGCCGAGAACGAGGCGGTGCTGAAACTCGACACGCCCGCTCTCGAGCGTTTCGCCGATATCAAGGAAAGCCTTTTCATTCGCCTTTCCGCCTTGGAAGAGGCGGCCCATGCGCAGCAGGTGGCTTTGATGGGAAGCGGGAGCGCGCTTGAAGAGGAAATCAGGGCGCTCACCGCCGATGTACAAAAAAGCGCGGAAGAAAATCTCCGCCTTCTCAAGGATCTAGGATCGGCGGTGCAGAAAGTCGCCGCGCTCCATGCCAGGGCCGTGGAAAATGTGAACAGCGAAGGGCTTTACAGCGCCGCCGGCCGCAACCTGCGCGCCGCCGAGCTCTCTCCCGCCGGCATGAAGCTCGAGCTTTAAGCGCCCTCTGTCATTCAATTGCAGGCAATGAAAAAGGCGCCCGGTTTCCAGGGCGCCTTTTCTATGTTGGAGAGGTGGGAGACTTAGAAGATGCGCATATCCGCCGTTACGTCGAGTTCCTGGCCCGTTTCCAGCACCAGGCGCGTTGCGCCGCCTTCCTGCACGACTTCGGTAATGGCGTGGTTCATGAAAGTCTGACCGGGGATAAGATCGCCGTCCCCGTTGCGTGCCTCGATCTCGACCGTATAAAGCCCGTCATCCTGATCGATGCCATTATCGTCCCTACCGTCCCAGGTAATGGTCTGGCCTTCGCCTTCATAAACGAAACTTTGCTCGCGGATAACGTCGCCGCCCGCATTCTTGACCCGGTAGACCGCCTCGCTCGGCGTTTCATCGAGGCGCAGGCGGAACTCCGCGCCGCCATCTTCCAGCTTCATGCGGTAATTCTCCGTCTCGACAGACCGGCCGATCATGCTGGCGCCGGCCTGCGAGGAGAGGGAGGAGAGCATGGTGGAAAGATTGTCCAGCCGCTCGTTCATTTGCACCGACTGTTCCACTTGCGAGAATTGCGCAAGCTGGGTGACGAACTGCGTCGCATCCAAGGGAGCGAGCGGGTCCTGGTTCTTCATCTGCGCCGTCATCAGCTTCAAGAAAGACTGATAATCGGTCGTCGTCTGGGGTACCTGGGTCATGTCCTGTCCTGCCGGTTGATCCTGGGGGAATTAAAGGCGCAAATCGATCCCGCCATTGAGGGAAAGCAGCTGAGGGCTCTCCTCATTTGCAGCATCGCCAAACGCGCTATTGAGGGAAAAGGCCTGGCGGGATGTGCCGGGCTCTCTTTCACCGCCCTCCGCGCCGCGCTCGGAAAAGGAAAGATCGGCGCTGCCGTGTTCAAAGCCCGCATCGGCAAGCGCCCGTTCCAGATCACGCTGGTTCTGCTGCAATTGCTGCAGGGTTTCCGGCCGCTCGGCGGCAACGACGATTTTGAGGCGCCCATTCTGCATTTCGAGCGTCACATCGATGGAGCCGAGCTCCTCAGGGAAAAGCTGCAGCGTCAGCTTATCCTGCCCGTGGCGCACCGCCTGAATAAGCCCGTCGGCAAGTTGTTGCGCGGGGCGGGACGCATGGGCAGCGCCTGCTTGCGCGGGGGAAAGCTGGGCAAGGCGTTGTGCCGCCTCGCCTGCCGTGCTTGCGGTGGGAGAGGGCGATGGCGCGCTCTCGCCTGTGCCGCTTCTGCTGGTGTCGGAGAAAAGGGAAGCTGCGGCGGATTGGGTTTGCGGCGCGCTTGCGGGCTGAGGCCCGCTCGGTGTTTTGCCTGTACCGGAAAGTTCTTTTGCTGCTTCCTGCGCAGCTTCCTTGACGCCGGCTTGGCCTGTGGCAGAAGCAATTTCGCCTTTTGCGGTGTGTGTGTTGCCGCTGCCTTCTTTCTTGTCGTTGGCGCGGGCACTTGCTTCCTTGCCGCCATGAAGCGGGGCGGCGGCGGGGCTCGCCTCGCGCGTGGAGGTTTGCGGGCCCTCCGCTTTGCCTTCGGCGGTGCCTGCGAAAGAAGATGTCCAGGCATCCGCCGCCCGGGCGGTGTTGGCGGAACCTTGCAGGCTGCCTGCCGGGGCAGGGTCCGAGGTTTTTGCCTGCGCAGCTCCCGCGCCGGGGGCGGCGGGAAGGGGGGCTGTCTCAGGGACGGCTTGCCCTTTCCCGGCAGAAGTGGGGGACGTGTTTTTTTGCACAGCCTCGCCCAGCGCCGCTTGAGCGGTGTTGGCCGCGTTTGCGGTTTGCGCGGCGGCTTTCTCCGGCTTTGCCCCCTCGGCAGGGGGGTCGCTCTGACTTTTGTTCTGGGCCGCATCCGGCTTTTGTGCGCGCTCGTCCGCTGCGCGTTTTTCCGCGTGCCCCGCAGGCGGCGTTTCTTTAGCGCGCGCCGGGGCTTCGCTTGTCTGCTCGGGTTTCGGTGCGGCACGCTCCTGCGTTTCCGCCGCGCGCCGGTCGAGATAAGCAGAAAAGCTCTCGCCCGGATTTTCCTCGCTTTTGTCCTTTGCAGCAGGCGCGCTGCGGGGCGCGCGCGTTTCAGGCGCGTAAGAGGAGGGAGCGGGGAATGTAAGCCGGCTGTCAGCGGACATGATCAAAGCCTTTCCTTGATGGGCTAAGGCTAGAAGCCAATCTCTAAACTGGGGTTTCGGTTTTGCCACCCTGCCTGCGCGCCGCTGGGTTGTGTTTCAGACGGCTCGATCGAGACTCAAATTTTTGACAAATGGAATCCAAAGCCCGCTGTCATAGGAAAAACCGATCTCACCGCTCATGTGATGATGGGCGATAATGGCGGGCACATTGCGCCGCAATGTTTCTTCAAGGCCGGAGGGCAGCGGGCGCGGCGTCAGGCAAAGAATGTCGATCGTTTGGCCGATCACATGGCCTGAAAACTGGACGGGTCCCAGACGTTCGAAAGGCAATTGCAGCGCAAAGCGATGGACGGGCAGGCGGCTTCTGTGGCCGGTGATGGATTCCTGTACCGCCCAGACGAATTGCGACATCTCCTTCAGCATGAAGGGGGCAATTGCCACAGCCCATTTGCCGTAACCTGGGATGTCATGCATGCGCGGGAAAACCTGCTGGTCGAGATAGTCCAGCATTTCTTCCATTTCATGCAGCTCGAACTCCCGTTCCGCGTCCCGCCCGAGCCAGCGCCGGATGCCGCCATGGCGCAGGCACAAAAAGAAAAACATCAAGCCGATGCCGAAACTGGAATTGGCTTTCGGTATCTTTGCGGTGAGCGCCGAAACGATGGCCGGATTTAGCAGAAGCAGCGCTTCCATCATCGTGTGATAGGGCTGCGAGAGGCTGCGGAAACTGCTCACGATCTGCTGAGCGGGGTCGGTATGGCGCAGCTGACTTGCATCCTGAAAGGCTTTCAACATGGAAGGATCGCGGAACCCCGTCTCATCGCGCCCCGCCGCAAGGCTGCTTTGATACCAAAGCTCGCTGCTTTTGATGGAGCCGACCACGGAGCCTTCGAATTGGGAAATGGGCCGCGCGCCGACCGGCGGTGGGTCGCTTGGCCCGCGGGCGGGCGCCGGGTTCTGCATGGAAAGTGCCGGCGCCATGCTGTTCTGGACGATGCGTGCTGCCGCCGTCTGAGCAAGGGCGATGGCCGGGCGCACGGCTTCACTCGTCAGAACTGCCTGGCCTTTGAGCGTTTGCACCTCCGTGCCCACAGGGGCGGTGCTGGTTTTGGGCGCGGCAAGCTCTGCGCGCACGCTGGTGCCGGAGGGGGAGACCGTCAGCAGCAGCGTCTCGCCAGCGCCCGGCACGCGCGCGCCATTTGCGGGGATCGCCTGCGTGCCGCCGGAATAACGGATGGTGAAGGCACCGAGATCGGTCTGCACCTGAATGAGGTTGTTCTGCAGCTGGCGCGTTACCGTGCCTTCAAGCGAGAAGGCTTCGGAGCCGGGGACGAAAAGCGGCGGCCGGCTCAGAACGACGGCGTTCGCCCGGATTTGCGTGGCCTCGCGGTAAATGCCCGGGGTGAGCGACGGCCCGTCAGCCTCTGCCGTTGCAGGCACAATCGCTTCTGCCATGGGCCTTACCTCCGCACATTTTCCTGCAGCAGCAGCCGGTCGAAGAGAACCTGTGTGACGGCTGCCGTACCCAGTTCCCGGTTGAGCGCGCGCTTGAGACTGTTTTTGAGCGTTGCAGGGTCCGCTTTATTCGGCAGGACGCGGCCTTCTTCCGCCGCCTCGAAAAAGTGCCGCAGCATGATATCCCGCAAGATGGATGTGTCGGCGCGGTGACGGGCGGCGGTTTCCTTGTCCGCAAGCTCAAGCGTAATTTCGGCGAGCAGAAAGGCTTCGGTGCGCCCCTCTTCCAGGAGCGGCACCACGAATTGTCCTGCTTCCACATGGGTGGAGGATGGCGTTGCCTCATTCGCTTTTTCTTCCGCCGGGGCTTCGGCAGCGCGCAGCCTTGCCGCCGCATCGAAGGCCATGGCCGTGCCGATGCCGCCGCCGATCAAAAGGCACACGAAAACGAAGCGGAAGACTTTCAAATCCGGCATGGGAGCTCCTTAAGCAGCATCGCGGGCTTTGGCGTGCCGGATGACGTCGTTTTCAAGCACGGTCGACTTTTCGACCGCATCGAAGCTCGGTTGCGCATCGATATGCAGCACCTTGCGGCCGTATTCGATGGCGACCTGCGCGGCCGCGCCGTTCAGATGGGCAAGCAGGGTGGATTTGATTGCCAGGAAATAACTGATCTGCGCATCTTTATTGGTGCGCACGAGCCCGGCCAGCGGGCTGACGACGCCGTAGGAAAGAAAAACACCGATAAATGTGCCGAACAGCGCCCCGCCGATCAGATGGCCCAGCACTTCGGGCGGCTGGTTGATCGCGCCCATCGCTTTGATGACGCCAAGCACGGCGGCCACGATGCCGAGCGCGGGCAGGGCATCGGCCATGACCTGCAAGGCATGGGTCGGCCGGTGCAGGTCTTTTGAAAGGATGCGGATTTCCTCATCCATAAGAGATTCGATTTCATGGGGCTTGGCGGTGCCGAGCGAGAGAAGACGCAGATAATCGCAGAGAAAGTTGACGGCGCGCGGATTGGCGAGGACACGCGGATATTGCTGGAAAAGCTCGCTCTCATGCGGGCGCTCGATCATGCTTTCAAGCTGCAGCATGCCCTGGCCCTTCACGGAGCGTAAAATCGCATAAAGCAGGCTCAGAAGTTCGAGGTAGTCTTCTTCCTTCACCTTCTTGCCGTTGAAAAGATCGCTGACCGAACGCACCGTATCTTTCACGACCGCGAGCGGATTGCCGATGATCAGCGTGGAAACGGCAGCGCCCGCCACGATCAGCATTTCGAAGGGTTGCCAGAGAACGGAAATTTCCCCGCCCATGCCCATATAGCCGCCGATCACGGCGATGATGAGAAGCGGGATACCGATAAGAGGACCCATGACGCTGTTCCCTGTCTTTGGCGGGGCCGTGAGAGGCCCGCGCATTTCACACGCAATGCAACGAGTGCAACGCACCTCGTGCAGCATCGGGACACGCTAGGAAGGGGCGGTTAAATCAGGTTTTAAGAAAAGCGCTCCGCGCGCCGGACGTGGAGCGCGCGCAAACTTAAACCCGCGTTTAACCGGGGGCAGGAAAGCTCAAGCTGTCATCTCAGGTCCGGCCAGTCAGAAGCACGGCGGATCTTTGCAGGTCGTCAGAAGGCGGGACACCTCTTTAAACCTAGAAAGAAGGAAACAGAGCTATGACGGCTTCTATTCTCACCAATGTCGGCGCAATGACCGCGCTGCAGACTCTCACCAGCACGAACCAGCAGCTGGAAATGACCCAGGACCGTATTTCGACGGGCATGCGCGTCGCAAAAGCCAAGGATAACGCGGCTTATTGGGCGATTGCCACGACGATGCGGACCGACCTCGTGGGCTATCAGGCGATTTCGGATGCTATCGGCCTCGGTCAGGCGACCGCGGACGTGGCTTCCACCGCCAACGAATCCATCGTGAACCTGCTCAAGGATATGAAGCAGCGTCTCGTGGCGGCCCAGGATGCCGGTGTGGACAAGGAGAAGATCAACGACGATATCCAGCAGTTGAAGGGGCAGATCCTTTCTGTGGTGAACTCCGCCAACTTTAACGGCAACAACTGGCTGGACGGGTCGATCAACGATACGAACAACAACGGTAACCCCGTGAACATTCTCGCCTCGCTTGTGCGTACGGGTGCCACGGTTACGCCGCAGAATATCGTGTTCGATCCGGGCCAGACGGCCTATGTCGGCGCAGCAGTGGGTGATGGCCACTTCACCACGCAGCTTAGCGGTGGTGCAGCCGGCTTGATCGCCAACGGTATCCTTGATGCCGCTTTCGCGATCGACAACACCACCACGGCTGCCGATCTTGCCGACGCGCTGGGTGAAGTCGAAGCAGCTGTTGCCAAGGCGACTGAAGTCGGCTCCACGCTGGGGTCGATCGAAAAGCGTCTGGGCATTCAGCACGACTTCGTGCAGAAGCTCGCCGACGCCGCAGAACGCGGTATCGGTGTGCTGGTCGATGCCGACATGAACCGCGAAAGCGCTCGTCTGAAGGCCCTGCAGGTTCAGCAGCAGCTGGGCATCCAGGCTCTGACGATCGCCAATGGCGCGCCGCAGAACATTCTGGCGCTCTTCCGTGGCTAACGGACGCGGCTAACAGAAGCACTCAAGATGGGGCCTGCCCTCCGGGGCGGGCCCTTTTTCGTTTGGGGTTTATTTCTGAAAGGAAACGGAAACGTCAGGCCGCACGCCGTACCAGCGCTCGGCGGCGGCAAGTACGCGGTCGAGGTATTTGCGCGCATGAGAGGGCGTGCGCGAATGGTACCAGCCCATGCCTTGCCAGATATTGCCGCCCGCCTCGTCGATATTGACCCGCAGGATCCAGGTACCAACGGCGATGTTGAAACAGGCATCGTTCTGGAGCTGGCGGCGCAGGAGAGCGCGCGGGCGCTCATAATGCTCTTCGATCAAGGGCAGCCAGAACGTGTTGATCTGCATAGGCCCAAGATCGTCCGTGCCGTTGCTGTTGCCTGAGACGGTGCCGGCCTCACCCCCTTCCACATCGAGGATGAGCCAGATCAGCGGCTCGGGCACCTCGTAATGGGCGGCGGCCTTGGTGATGCAGGTTTTAAGCTCCGGCGTGCTGGCTGCCGCCTTTACCGCATGGGCGGGCGAAGCGCCAATGCCGGAAAGGGCGAGGCAAGCGGTGAGTGCGGCAATGCCGGTGGAGCGGGGCATGGCTCTTCCATTTTCAATGAGAAGAAGAGTGTCGCTACCCGGCTTTAAAACCGGATTTCGGTTTTGCTTTCTTGTGAGGAGGGATTCACCCATAATAGACCGGCTGTTCTAAAAGGTGAGTGATGAAAAAGCCGCAGAAAACGAAGCCGGACGGGCAAAGCGAGACCTCTGAAAAGCCGGCAAACAAGCCCGCGAACAAGAAGATCAGCAAGGGCCAGAAAACCCGCCAGCAATTGATCGAAGTCGCGGCCTCGCTTTTCCAGAAGCAGGGGTTCCACGCGACCGGCATTTTCGACATTGCCGAGGCTGGGAACCTGCCGAAAGGCTCGATCTATTATCATTTTCCAGGCGGCAAGGAAGAGATCGGCGCGGCCGCCGTCGCCTTTGCCGGCGCCCAGATCGCCGAGGCGCTGGAAGAGCTGGCCGGTAAGGCGAAAGATCCGGCGGACTTCGTGACCAAAGCCGCCTCCCTGTTGGGGGACGTGCTGGTCGAGAGCGATTTTCAGGGCGGCTGCCCCGTCTGTCTTGTCGCGCTGGAAGTCGCGGGCAAAGTTGAGCCCATCCGGCAAAGCGCGCTCGAAGCCTATGCGCGCTGGCAGATGATCATCGAAAAACGGCTTTGTCTTTTTGGGGTGGAAAAGAAAAAAGCCGCCGCGCAGGCAGAGCTTGCCATTGCCGCCATCGAAGGCGCGCTCATCCTCTCCCAGGTTCAGCGCTCCCCGGCGCCGCTGAGGCGCCTCGCCCGTCAGCTCACCCTCTTCCTCGCTTAAGAACCCGCACACCTTGCACCGGTAAGACCGCTCTGCCTCCTGTGAAGTGGCGGAAATCCGCGCCATTTCGCGCCCAGCGGTATTTGTCTTGACAAAAATAGACCGGACAACATAAAAAATAATCCGAAACACAGGAGAGATATCATGAGCCAGTCCCGCAGCCTTCCCTTTACCCCGCGTACCCTGCTTTTGGCGGGCCTGGCTTTGCTCGCCGGTCTCGTTCTGGTGATCGCGGGGTTCACCGCCTATCAGCTTTGGCCGCGCGTGATCGATACCTCCGCACTTGCCGGGGAGGGGGACTATCGCCTGCCTGCGCCGGCGCCCGGTGCGCCGCAGGTGGAGCTCGGCTATTTCGTGACCGGGAAAAATGTCTCGCCCCAGGCGTTCATTTTCAGCGGCGGCAGCCTCTTGAAAGAGCACACGTCCATTTTCTCCGGCGTGGTGGTGCGCCATCCCGAAGCCACCTTCCTGTTCGAAGGCGGGATCGGCTCGCGCATTGCTGGTGAATTCGAGCGGAATTTTTCCGGTCTCAATGCCAAGCTTTTTGCCTATGAAGGAAAGACCCCGGCGCTTGAGCAATTAAGCGCGGCGGGGCTTACGCAAGCCGATGTCGAGTTCGTCCTGCTCACGCATTTGCACTGGGACCATGCAGGCATCATCAAGGATTTCCCGCAAACGCCCATCCGTATTCTGGAAGCCGAATATGAGGGCGCGGTCACGGCGGGGAAGATCGGTAATCCCGGCTTCTTTCCCGAGCAATATATGGACCCGGCCATCAATTGGGACTTTGTCACGCTCGATCCCGTCCCCTTCGGTCCTTTCGAACGCTCCAAAGATATTTTCGGGGACGGCACCGCCGTGCTGGTCGAGCTTGGCGGTCACACCACGGGCTCGCTCGGCCTCGTGCTGAGCCGCAGCCCGCAAGAGCGCTATTTCTTCATCGGCGATGTTTCCTGGTCGGCCGAAGCGGTTTCCATTCCGGCCGAAAAAACACCCTTTGCCCGCTCGCTCGTCGACCGGAACGCGGAGGAGACGGCGCGCACCGTGGCGCTTCTTCACGAAATCGCGAAGGCCAATCCGGGACTTGCCATTGTGCCTTCTCATGATGAGGCGGCTTTTGCGGCACTGCCGCGTCTTTAAAGCCGCGCGTCCTTAAAACCCTTCGCTTTGATCTGCCGCAATAAAGCAGGTGGAGGCAACATGCCGCCTTTGCCGCTCTGGCCCGAGCCTTTATGGTGAGCGCGGGTGGCTCGGCGAGTGAATGCAGTAGCGCATTCGCGGGCGAAGGGACGGTAATGAAAATACTGATTGCAGGCGGCGGCATTGGCGGCCTCACTGCGGCACTGGCACTGCTTGCCAAAGGGCATGAGGTTGCGCTTTTCGAGCAAAGCGCGGACATGGGAGAAGTCGGTGCCGGGCTGCAGCTCGGGCCGAATGCGCTGCGGGTTCTTTTCTCCCTCGGCCTCGAGGAAGAGCTGGCGAAAGTTTCTTTCGAGCCGCAAGGTATCGAGCTGCGCGATCATGTCTCGGGCCGGCTTTTGACACAGATCCCGCTGGGCGAGCGGGCGCGGGCGCGCTACGGGCTTCCCTATTTTCATATTCACCGGGCGGACCTCCACCGGCTTTTGCATGAAGCGGTGGCAGCGCGCAGTCCCGGCACGATCCGCACCGAGGCGAAAGTGAACGGCCTTTATCAGAATGCCCGCTCGGCAACGCTCATCTTTGAAGACGGTGCGGTGGAAAGCGGCGATCTTATTGTCGGCGCAGACGGTATTCATTCGGCGGTGCGTACGGCCCTTTTCGGCGCGCGCAAACCTACCTTCAAAAAGATGATGGCCTGGCGCGGTCTTGTGCCCGCCGAGCGGCTCAAAGATGTGGGTCTGCGCCCCGTCGTCACAAGCTGGCTCGCCCCCCATGCCCATGCCATTACCTATTATGTGCGCGGCGGCGAGCTGGTGAATTTCGTCGGGGTGGTCGAGCGGGACACCTGGGTCTCCGAAGCCTGGATGGAACCGGGCAGCCGCGAGGAACTGCGCCGGGATTTCGGGTCCTGGCATCCAACGCTCAGCGCCGTGGCCGAAGCGGTGGAAAATCCCTTCCGCTGGGCGCTCCATGCGCGCGCGCCGCTTGCCTCCTGGAGTTCAGGCCGCGTCACGCTGCTCGGCGATGCCTGCCATCCGATGCTCCCGTTTCTCGCGCAAGGCGCGGCTATGGCGATCGAAGATGCTTGCGTCCTGGCGGCCTCTCTTGAAACGGCACCCGTGCCGGATGCGCTTGCCCGTTATGAGGCGGTGCGCAAACCGCGCGCCTCCAAGGTGCAGGCGCAGTCCGAGGCGAATGCGGGGCTCTTTCATCTTGCCCACCCGCTCTTGCGCGGCGGTGTTCACTTTGCCATGGCGGCGGGTTCAAAGCTTCTGCCGGGCTTTACTGCGTCCCGCTATGACTGGCTGATGAAATATGACGCGACAGCGGCGTTATGAGCCCTGCTTTGCCTTGCGCACCGTCTCTTCCAGTGCGCTGAGAAAACGGGAGCGGTCTTTCTGCGTGAAGGCGGGATTGTAACTTTTGAAATCGCTCGTCTCGCGCAAGGTGCTCGTCAGATCGCGCATCGCGAGTGACATGCCGATATTTTCCGGCGAGAAAGGTTTACCGCTCGGCCCGAGCGCAAGGGCCTGTTTTTCAAGGCAGCGCGCGGCAAGGGGAATATCGGCAGTAATCACAATGTCGCCCGCGCCGATATGATCCGCAATCCAGTCATCGGCGGCGTCCGGGCCCTCCGGCACGATCATTTGCCGCACAAGCGGGCTGCGCGGCACGCGCATGCCGCTATTGGAAACGATATAGGTCAAAAGCCCGTGCCGCTCGGCAACGCGCAGCGTTTCCTCTTTCACCGGGCAGGCATCGGCATCGACATAGATCGTGGTCATGTGCCCTCCAGTTCCTCGCGCAGCATTTCAAGGGCAAGCCAGTCTTCTTCTTTCTGGGCCAGCTCAGCCTCTGCCGCTTCCAGCGCCTTGGCGGATTTGGCAAAGCCTTCCGGGTCTTTGGAATAAAAATCGGGTGCGGCGAGTTTTTCTTTCAGCTGCGCGATTTTACCGCCAAGCTTTTCCATCTCGCCGGGCAGGGTTTCAAGCGCATGTTTTTCCTTGAAGGAGAGCTTGCGCTTTTCCTGTCTCTTGGCGGGCGCGGCGACGGCTTTGTCGCCGCCGGATTTTTGCTTGGCGGGCGCGGCTGCTTTTTCTTCCTTTTTGCGTGCGCCGCGCTGGCGCTCCATATCGCTATAGCCGCCGGGATAGACCTGCCATTCGCCATCTCCTTCCGAGGCAATCGTATATGTCACGATCCGGTCGAGAAAATCGCGGTCGTGACTGACAAGCAAGAGCGTTCCCTCATAATCGGCGAGCATTTCCTGCAAAAGATCGAGCGTTTCGATATCGAGATCGTTGGTCGGCTCGTCGAGGATCAGAAGGTTGGAGGGCCGGGCAAGCGCGCGTGCCAGCATCAGCCGTCCGCGTTCACCGCCCGAGAGCGCATGAACAGGCGTGCGCGCCTGTTCCGGGGCAAAGAGGAAATCCTTCATATAGCCGATGACATGTTTGCTGGCGTTGCCGACTTCCACCATGTCGCCGCGTCCGCCGGTCAGCACGTCGCGCAAGGTCTCGTTCGGATCGAGACTTTCCCGGTTCTGTTCCAGCGTCACCATCTGCCGGTTTGTGCCGAGCTTGATGCGGCCTTCGTCGGGCTCGAGATCGCCTGTGATGAGTTTGAGAAGCGTGGTCTTGCCCGCGCCGTTCGGCCCCACGATGCCCACCCTGTCGCCGCGCAGAATTTTGACGCTCAAGGATTTGACGATGGGCGCACCGTCATAGGATTTGCTCACCTCTTCAAGATCGGCAACGAGTTTGCCGGAGGTTTCTCCTTCGGTTGCCGCCATCGTGACCGTGGCGGTGGCGCGGCGCAGCGCTTCGCCTTGGCTGACACGTGCGGCGCGCAGTGAGTGGAGATCGCGCAGCCGCTTCTGATTGCGCTTGCGCCGGGCGGTGACGCCGTAGCGCAGCCAGTCTTCTTCCTGCTCGATTTTACGTTCGAGTTTGTGCTGGGCCTGCGCTTCTTCCTCGATCAGCCGGTCGCGGGTTTCCTCAAAGGCGGCAAAGCCGACATTGAAGGCACGTGTGCGTCCGCGGTCGAGCCAGACGGTATTGCGCGAAAGATTGGACAAAAAGCGCCGGTCGTGGCTGATGAGAACGAGGGCGGATTTCAGTCCGCGCAATTCGCTTTCCAGCCATTCGATGGCGGGCAGGTCGAGATGGTTCGTCGGCTCGTCGAGGAGCAGAATATCGGGCGAGGGGGCAAGCGTGCGGGCGAGAGCGGCGCGGCGTGCCTGGCCGCCGGAAAGATGGGCGGGATTTTCATCTCCTGAAAGTCCCAGCCGCTCCAGAAGATAGCGCGCCCGGTAAGGGTCGTCCCCGGGGCCAAGCCCGGCCTCGGCAAAGGCAAGAGCGGTCTCGAAGCCGCTGAAATCCGGCTCCTGCGGCAAATAGCGGATCGTGGCGCCGGGCTGCAGGAAAATTTCGCCGCTATCGGGCGTGGCCAGCCCGGCGGCGACTTTCAAAAGGGTCGATTTTCCCGATCCGTTCCGCCCGACAAGGCAAAGCCGGTCACCGGGCGAGACGGCAAGCTCCGCCCCGTTCAGAAGCGGTGTGCCCCCGAAGGTCAGGTGAATGTTTTTCAGATGTAAAAGCGGCGGCGCCATGGCCTTGGGCTTAATGGCCCCGCCTGTGCCTGACAAGAGGCTTTCTTGACCCTGAAGGGAGTTTCGGGAGGCGCTTAGCGCAGGCGGCCGTCTTCAGCGGCATCTTCCTCGAAGCGTTCCAGCTCTTTCTCGCTCAAAGCCTCGTCCCGGTCTTTGTCGTAATAGGCGTGAAAGCCTCTGGAAAATTCACGCTCATCCACGATGCCGTCCTTGTCGAGGTCCCATTTCTGGTAAATGCCCTGCGCGGCGAATTGCTGCTCGAAGGCACCGGCATTGATCCCGGCAGGCCCCGCCGCCCAGGCGGAGGTGGCGAGAATATAGGTCATGGCGGCCAGAAGAGCGGCCAGCCATTCGTTGTTGACGATAAAGGCAATGATCGGCTTGCGGCCCATGGCAGCCTCCCATTTCTGTATCCCAAAGTGGCACAGGCCGCCGGCACAGGGCCGCACGTCACCTGTTTCATTTTAAACGCGCGGGCAGGGGTGTTGGTTCCCGATTGTGACGCGGCGAAACGGGCAAAGAAAAACCGGCGGGGAGGCCCCGCCGGTTCATCCGTTTCCGCTAAGGTGCGGTGCTTAGAGACGTTCGATGATCGTCACATTGGCCAGGCCGCCGCCTTCGCACATGGTCTGCAGGCCGTAGCGCTTGTTCTGGTTTTTCAGCGCATGAACCAGCGTCGTCATAAGCTTGGCGCCGGAGCCGCCGAGCGGGTGGCCGAGCGCGATGGCGCCGCCATTGACGTTGAGCTTTTCCGGATCCGCGCCGGTTTCCTTCAGCCAGGCAAGCGGCACGGAAGCGAAGGCTTCGTTCACTTCATAAAGATCGATATCGTCGATCTTCATGCCGGCTTTCTGCAATGCCTTCTGCGTGCCCGGAAGCGGGGCTTCCAGCATGATGATGGGATCGCCGCCCACAACGGTCATGTGGTGGATGCGGGCCATCGGCGTCAGGCCGAGTTCCTTCAGCGTCTTTTCATTGACGATCATGACACCGGCCGAGCCGTCGCAGATCTGGCTGGAGGTCGCCGCCGTCAGCCGGCCGCCTTCGGCGAGCAGCTTCACGCCTTTGATGCCGTCGAGGCTGGCATCGAAGCGGATGCCTTCATCCACTTTGTGCATTTCCTTGCCGTTTTCCGTTTCCACTTCCACGGCAAGAATTTCATCGTCGAACGCGCCGGCCTGTGTGGCGGCAATCGCGCGCTGGTGGCTCTGATAACCGAACTCATCCAGCTGATCGCGGGAGATGTCGTATTTCTTCGCCATCATTTCAGCGCCCATGAACTGGGAGAACTGAATGTCGGGATAGCGCTTCTGCATTTCCGGGCTCATGTAGACGCCGAAGCCGTTTTTGGCAGGCAGCGACGCGGGCAGGCCCATCGGCACGCGCGTCATGCTTTCAACGCCGGCGGCGATCACGCAGTCCATGAAGCCGGACATCACGGCCTGAGCGGCGAAGTGGATCGACTGCTGGGAAGAGCCGCACTGACGGTCGACGCTGGTCGCCGGAATGCTTTCCGGCAGACCGGCGGCGAGCACGGCGTTACGGCCGATATTGACGGCCTGCTCGCCTGCCTGGCCGACGCAGCCCATGATCACATCGTCGATGCGGGCCGGGTCGATATCGGTTTTCTTGACGAGGTCTTTGAGCACCGCGCCGGCGAGGTCCGCCGGATGCCAGCCTTTGAGTTTGCCGTCGCGGCGGCCGCCTGCCGTGCGCGAGGCAGCAACGATATATGCTTCTGCCATGAGTGAATTCCTTCCTGTTAACGCAATCCGTTATGGGTCAGGGCTTTTGCCCTTTATGCGGATAAAAGCTGCCCTTCCTTTACACCCTTTGAAACGCGCGCTCTAGCTCTCTCGCCGCAGATTTGATCACTTCGCGCCCCTGACGTAGGGGAACATTGGAGAGAGGATGATGCGGAAGGATGTGAGCTGCGCGGCGCCGTTAAGTGCGTTTCACGCCGCCTCGAGCAATTTTAAAATCGCTGCGACCGTGCAGGCCTTCGCATCTTCGATGCTGAGCTTTTGCTCATTGCGCAATTGGTCCCAGGCGGCAAAAGAAGCGGCCATTTCCACCCCCGCGCGCGCCGCCGCAGGGGCGCTGGCGCATTCGGGCAGGCAGGTCCAAAGCCAGAGGCGCATTTCCATACTGCCTGAGGCGCGGCGGCGCTCGATTTCCGGCGTATTCCAATGGCGGGAGCGATCCGAGCGGATGAAAGGGCCGGCGCGTTCGTAGAACTCGCCCCTGATATCCATCATGGCGCGGGTGCGCGCTTCCAGATCGCCGGTGATTTTTTCCTGTGCCGATTGAATGAGCGGGCGCAGAGAGGCGTCAAGCCGGTCCTGAATAGCGGCATAGAGCGTGTCGATATCATCGAAATGCCGGTAGACGGAGCGAAGGCCGACTTGTGCCTTTTCGGCGACCTGCTCGCCGGTCGGCGCGGGCTGGCCGCTTTGGATCAGCTCGAACAGCGCGTCGATGATTTTCTGTTTCGTTTGCGCACCCCGTGCGGCGCGGCCATCGGTTTTTTTGACGAAACTGACTTTTATGGGTCTTCGACACCCTCTTGCCTCTCCCCTTGCGCGAGTGGGCTGTTTGCCGAGGTTAAGGCCTTGGGCGTTGAGGGGCGAGCGTTTAGCGTTGCGGTTTGGCTTTGTAATTTATCGGCACATCAAATGCCTATTGTTAAGAGAAAGATCTGTTCATGATAATTTGTCACGATTCTTGCCGGACTCATCGGGAGGAGAGATTCAGCCGGTATAGCGATATTTCGTATGAAGAAAGTCTTTAGAAATCAGCTAGTTCGTTGATTTAACTAATAAATTAGCCGATTCTCGTATATGCCGATTTGTCACAGTTATATATAAACTGAGTCATTAAAGCCTGAAGTTATTGACAAGAAGCGTGTCTATTAATCTTCTAGGGTGTGCTTGAGTGCCGAGGGGCTCGCAAAGCACCAATCGAAGTAATCGAGGTATGCGGGGCGCGAATCGCTTCGCGTGAGGAGGGAATAGATGATCGGAAAGATCAGCGGACGCGGCGCGCTAGGCGCGGCGTCGCTGCTGGCGATGACATGCCTATCGGGCATGCCGGCCAGCGCATTGGAATATCAATTCGGCGGTGTGCAGATCTACTTCGACACGACGGTTTCGGCCGGTGTGTCGGCGCGCGTCTCCGAACGTAATGACCTGTTTTTGCCGGGTGGCAACGGCGGTCCGATTGAAGACCGGGGGGATGTGGAAACAACCACTGGTTTGACCACTACGGCGTCTGCTGCTGCCGGTAACTTCGGTACCCAGGTAGTGACGCTCGACCGCGAGACGGGCCCGAACGCTTTTGCCGGGTCGATCAACACCGATGACGGCCGTTTGAACTTCGACAAATGGGACCTGACATCGGGCGTCGTCAAAATGACGAACGACATTCAGGCGAACTGGCAGAACTACACGCTCTTTGCCCGTGTGAACTCGTTCTACGACGCGGTTCTGGATAATGACAGCTCTTACGAGCGTTTTGCCCTGAACGAAGGCGGCAAGGTGGATGCCGCCCGCGACATCGACCTGCTCGACCTTTATGTGTCGGCGGATTACAACGTGGGCGATTTGCCGCTCAACCTGCGTATCGGCCGCCAGGTGATCAACTGGGGCGAAGGCACGTTCATTCTCAACGGTGTGAACTCCGTTTCCCCGCTCGATGTGAACGCCTTCCGCCGTCCGGGTGCCGAAGTCAAGGAAGGCCTGCTTCCCGTTTGGGCGGCTTATGGCTCCATCGGCCTTCCCTACAATCTCGCGCTGGAAGGTTTCTATCAGCTCGAATGGGAAGAAACCCAGCTCGACCGTCCGGGCACGCCCTTCTCCGGCTCTGACGTGACCGCGCAGGGCGGTGTTGCGAATGCACAGTCTTTCGTGACAGGCGGCCGAAACATTTCAGGCTTCTTCAACCGTAACTGTTCGACGCCTGACGCCTTCTCTATCGCATTCGATGGTGCCCTCGCTGCCGACCCGCGTTATGTTTGCGGTGGTACGAATGCTTTCGTGGACTATGCGACGCCTTATCCGGTTGGTAACAACGAAGCGCTGCGTTTGGCTCTGAAAGACGGTACGGGTGACATCGCCCGCGATCATGACCGGGAAGCAAGCGACAGCGGCCAGTATGGTCTCGCACTGCGCTGGTATTCGGAAGAGCTCAACTCCACCGAGTTTGGCTTCTACTTCATGAACTACCATAGCCGTGTGCCGATCGCGAGCCAGCGTCTTATCGGCCGGAACGCAAATACCTCGCTGCAAGTCTATACTGCAGTGGAACAGGATTCTGGCCAGACGTCCCGGCAGGCATTGCTTGGTGGGTGTACTGCTGGTCCTGAGCCGGGCCTTGCCGCATTGACCACTAACCCTGCTAAGGTTGCCTACCTTAACTCGGTTCTCGCCAACGACCCCAATAACCTACTTGGTGCAGCCAAAGGGGTTCTCGGCGGCTTGGCGCAACCGAACTCGGGTGCGACCATTTCTCCGACATTGAATGCTGCTTTGGCAGCTCAAGGCGGTATTCAGACGGGCAGCCTGCTTGAAACGATGCTGGTGAACTGTCAGATCATCAACAACAAGCTTCAGGTTGTGAATGTCGATGGGGCGCCGACCCCTGTTCTGGTTGATGGCACGGAAATTCTTGCCAATACCACGACAGCAGGTGCGGCTAGCAATGTTGGCCTCTTCCTGGAATATCCGGAAGACATCAAGCTCTTCGGCTTTTCCTTCAACACCACGATCGGCGATTGGGGCGTGCAGGGCGAAACCTCGTTCCGTCCAAACCAGCCGCTGCAGCTTGATACGGACCAGCTGACGCTTGCCACTCTTGGCGGGTCTTGCTTGTTCGACTTTATCCTTGGTGTCGACCTGATGTCGGCCCAGCTTGATGGGAGCCAGACCTTCTCTTCAGGGGCCACTTGCGGTCAGACGCCTGAAGGTAGCGTCACGGAATACACGGGCTTTGTCCGTGAAGAAGTTCTGACGGCTCAGATCGGCACGACGGCGACCTACACCCAGTCCAACCCGCTGATCGGCGCGCTTGGCGCTGACCTCGGTATCCTGGTAACGGAAGCCGGGGCGATGTGGGTGCCGGATGTTCCGGATGAAGCCGACTTCTCCCGCAAGCAGCTTGCCAATGTGTGTACGTCCGGTACGGACCTGCCGCTCGGCGCCTTCCTTGCGCTCAACAACCGTCAGGGTTGCCGTCCGACCAGCCTGTCCTGGGGCTATGTGCTCCTCGGCCAGCTGCAGTACAACAACGCGTTCGGCACGCCGATCACGCTGAACCCGACCATCGCATGGCAGCATGACGTGGCCGGTAACGCGCCGGCACCGCTTGCCAACTACCGTGAAGGGCGCAAGCGCGTCAGCCTGTCTCTGAACGGCTCGTATCAGAGCTCCTGGCGTGGCGGGATTTCCTACACGAACTTCTTCGGTAACGAGAAATACTCGAAAGACGGCGACCGCGACTTCGTCTCCGTCAACGTGTCCTACTCGTTCTAAGACATGAGGAGGGCGGCTGCGGCCGCCCTCTTCCAAGACCTCTTCGTTGTGCCTCGATGTCAGCATCCCTCAAATGCGCATCCGCGCAGCGATTTGAGAGCGGAGATGGAGCGATCCATCTCCGCTCTTTTCTTTTGCGCCCCGGCTGGACAGGTCTTCATCCCGAACTTAATGTAATGCATTATATTGGGGTGGAGGATGATCATGGCAATTGGGAAGAAAACCGGCGGCCTTTTGGCGGCAACTGTCCTGGTGGGCGCAGCGCTTTGGTATCTTGCGGCACAGTATTGGATTTATGTGCCGGGTATTCTTGCAGAATGGCGCGATCCTATTGGCCCGAACCGGCCTGTCGCCTGGGAGAAGGGGCCGGAAGAGGCAGCGCAGCCAGCAGGCGAACGCGCGCCCAATGTGATCCTCATTCTGGCCGACGATCTGGGCTTCAACGATCTGACCTTTGCAGGCGGTGGGCTTGCCGGCGGCAGCGTGCCGACGCCCAACATCGATTCCATTGCGAGGAGCGGCGTTACCTTTGCCAATGGCTATGCTGGCAATGCCACCTGCGCGCCCTCCCGCGCGGCGATCATGACCGGGCGCTATGCGACCCGTTTCGGCTACGAGTTCACGCCAGCCCCCGTCCCCTTTCACCGGCTGATCGCGAGCTTCAATGAGGATCGCGATCCGCCGGCCTTCTACCATGCCGAGCGTGAGGCGGAGACGCCGCCGGTCGATGATATGGGCATCCCCCATTCTGAAGTAACGGTCGCCGAGCTTCTTCAGGAGCGCGGCTATCACACGCTCATGCTCGGCAAGTGGCATCTGGGCGGCGCGCCGGGCATGCGCCCGGATGCCCATGGTTTCGATGAATATCTCGGCTTCATGCCGGGGGCGGCCATGTTCTTGCCCAAGGACCATCCGGATGCGGTGAACTCCATTCAGGACTTCGACCCGATCGACACCTTCCTCTGGGCGAACCTTCCCTACGCTATCCGCTTCAACGGCTCGGGCCGCTTCGAGCCGGATGGTTATATGACCGACTATTTGAGCGCCGAGGCGGTCAACGCCATCGAGGCGAACAAGAACCGTCCCTTCTTTATGTATCTTGCCTACAACGCCCCGCACACACCGCTTCAGGCAACCCGTGCCGATTACGACGCGCTCTCTCATATCGAGGATCATACCGAGCGCGTTTACGCCGCGATGATCCGCGCCCTCGACCGGGGGGTGGGCGAGGTACTTGGCGCGCTGAAAGAAAACGGCCTTGAAGACAACACGCTGGTGATTTTTACGAGCGATAATGGCGGCGCCCATTATGTGGGTCTGCCCGATCTCAACCGGCCTTACCGGGGCTGGAAAGCGACCTTCTTCGAAGGCGGCATTCATGTGCCTTACTTCCTTAAATGGCCCAAAGTGCTGCCCGCCGGTACGCAGCTAGCCGCACCTGCCGCGCATATCGACATTTTCTCCACCGTGGCCGCCGCCGCTGGCGCCGCCCCGCCCGAAGACCGTCAGATCGACGGTATCGACCTTGCCGCCCTGATAAAGGGAGAGCCTGCGCCGTCCCGCCCGCTCTTCTGGCGCTCGGGCGATTATATGGTCCTGATGGACGAGGGCTGGAAACTGCAGCGCTCCGGCACACAAGACAAAGTCTGGCTCTTCAATCTGAATGATGACCCGACCGAGCAGCAGGACCTTTCCGCCAGCGAGCCGGAAAAGCTGGCCGAGATGACGGCAAAACTCGATGCGATCAATGCCCGGCAAGGCAAGCCGCTCTGGCCGTCTCTTATCGAAGCGCCCATTGCCATCGACCGCCCGCTGAATACGCCGCAGGTAGAAGGAGAGACGTTCATCTACTGGTCGAACTAAGAAGAAGAGCGCGGCGTAACGCTTGAAAAGAGCGGAGTGGGAGAATATGTTACAACATAACATTTCCCCTTTCGGAGGAAGCCTATGCCGGCCAAGACACGACCGCGTCTCTTTTTCTCCGTTGCATCGCGCAGTGCTTATGCGGCGCTCACCCTTTGCGCTTTGTCTTTTTCGGCGGGCGCGGAGGAGAGACGCCAGGCAGACGCTCATGTGCACGGACAGGCTGAGCTTTCTATGGCGCTCGACGGCGAGGCGCTGCAGGTCGAGCTGCATAGCCCGCTCGCCAATCTGACGGGGTTCGAACACAGCCCGGAAACGGACGAGGAGCGTGCCAAGCTGGCCGCGGCCAAGGAGACGCTGAAAGACGGGGATGCTCTTTTCATTTTCGAAGGCGGGAACTGCGCGTTTGAAGAAGCAGCGCTCTCCGATCTCAGCTTTGAGAAGCTGGGTGGCATGGAAGAAGAGCACGATGCCCATCATGAAGAGCATGAACATGACAAAGACCATGATCATGATGCCCATGATCACGGCGAGCATGATCACGATGCGCACCACGATGCCGGTGAGGCTCATGCGGAGATACGCGCCGTTTATACACTCTCCTGCGCTGCGCCGGCGGATATTGCCGGTTTCGAAACACGCCTCTTTTCTCTTTTCTCCGGGTTTGAGAAGATCGAAGCCGTGTTCTTGAGCGCGGACCGGCAGGCGGCAGAAGTTCTGACCCCCGCCCGTCCCGGATGGGAGTTTGAATGAGGCTGAATTTTCAGCGCCGCATTGCAGAGGCGATATGAGCCGGACGCTTGCGCAAGCGCCTCAAGCTGAGGCGGCCATTGCCTTGCAGGATCTCCGTTTTGCCTGGCCGGGCGGCGCGCCGGTGCTCGATATCCCTGCCCTTCATATCGCAAGGAACGAAAAAGTCTTCGTCGAAGGGCCCTCGGGCAGCGGCAAGAGCACGCTGCTGGGCCTCATCGGCGGGGTGCTGACACCGGCGCGCGGCAAAGTCCTGCTGCTCGGGCAGGATCTCGGCGCGCTCAGCGCGGCGGGCCGTGACAGGTTCCGCGCGGAGCATCTTGGCATCGTCTTTCAGATGTTCAATCTGCTCCCCTATCTCTCGCTGATCGACAACGTCATTCTTCCCTGCCGCTTTTCGCTGCGCCGCAGGGAGGTCGCCCTTGCCGCAACGGGCACGCTCACCGGCGAGGCGCGCCGTCTTCTGGCCCATCTCGGGCTGCGCGATGAGGCGCTGCTGCAGCGTCCGGTGACGCAGCTTTCCGTCGGTCAGCAGCAGCGTGTCGCCGCCGCCCGCGCGCTGATCGGCGGGCCGGAAATCCTGATCGCCGATGAACCCACCTCCGCTCTCGATGCGCGCGCCCAAGGCCGGTTTCTGGAACTTCTGATCGAGGAATGCGAGCGGGCGCAAAGCGCGCTGGTTTTTGTCAGTCACGACACTTCACTCAGCCGGTTCTTCTCCCGCTCCATTGCGCTGCCCGAGGTGAACCGCGCGGCAGCGGCGCCGGAGGAGGGAGCATGAACCGTTTCTTCTTTCTGCCCCTGGCCGCCCGCTCGCTGATGAACCGGCGCGTCACGGCGCTCCTCACGCTTTTTGCTATCGCGCTTTCCGTCATGCTGTTTTTAGGTGTCGAGAAGATCCGCCTCGGCGCGAAGGAAAGTTTCGACAACACGATCTCGGGCACGGACCTTATCGTCGGCGCGCGCTCGGGTTCGGTCAACTTGCTGCTCTATTCCGTCTTCCGCATCGGTGATGCGACGAACAACATTACCTGGGAAAGCTACCGCGAATTCACCGAGCATCCCGACACGGCCTGGACGGTGCCGATTTCGCTCGGCGATTCCCATCGCGGTTTCCGCGTCATGGGCACGACGGGAGCCTATTTCGAGCATTATCAATACGGCCAGCGCCGCCCGCTCGTATTCAGCGAAGGCGCGCCCTTCGAAGATGTTTTCGATGCGGTGCTCGGCGCTGAAGTCGCAAGCCGCCTTGGGTATGAGCTCGGGGATGCCATCACGCTCTCCCATGGCATCGGTGAGACGAGTTTCGCCAATCATGAGAACAAGCCCTTCCGCGTGGCCGGCATTCTAAAGCGCACCGGCACACCGGTGGACAGCACCGTGCATGTGCCCCTGGAAGGGATCGAGGCCATTCATCTGGGCTGGGAAAGCGGCGCCCGCAGCCCGCTTGCCGCGCTTTATACGCCCGAGCGCGTGCGCCAGATGGAATTGCAGCCTGCCGAGATCACCGCCTTCTTCATGGGCCTGAAATCGCGTATCGCCGCGCTCAAGGTTCAGCGCGAGATCAATCAATATAAGAGCGAACCCTTGCAGGCCGTCATTCCGGGCGTTGCCCTTTCCCAGCTTTGGCGGGTGGTTTCGGTGGCCGAAACGGCGCTCACCTCCATTGCCGCTTTTGTCGTCTTTACCGGGCTTTTGGGCATGCTCACCGCGATCATGACGAGTCTGAACGAACGGCGGCGGGAAATGGCGATCCTGCGCTCGGTAGGCGCCCGGCCCTGGATGATTTTCGCACTTTTGATGAGCGAGGCAGCGCTTTTGGCGCTAGCCGGCGCGCTCTCAGGCATTGCGGCCATCTATATAGCGCTTACCGCGGCCCGCTCCTTTATCGAGGCGCAGCTTGGAATTTTCCTCGGCGCCCTTCAACCCGGCCTCTATGATCTTTATCTTATCCTGGCCGTCGTCGGCGCGGCGCTGCTTCTCGGGCTCTTTCCAGCCCTGCGCGCTTACCGCAATTCGCTTGCCGACGGTCTGACGGTCAGAGTTTAAAGGTGGTGATGATGTTTTCGCTCCGGCACTTCCTGTTCCTTGCGGCATTTGTTCTTTCGTTGGGCGCGGTGCTGCCGCTCAGCGCGGCGGAAGATGAGGGCGAGCAGGTCACCTTGTCCTGGGAGGACCTTATGCCGCCCGGCGAGGAAGAGCGGCTCATGGAGCTTTACGAGCAGCAGATGAGCACCATGCCGGATATGAGCCTCATCCCGGAAGGCAGCGCTGCCGACAAGCCCATACAGTTCGGCACCTATAATGTGGTGGAAGACCTGAACGGTAAAAACATCCGCATCCCCGGCTTCATGGTGCCGTTCGAGCTGAATGCGGGTGAGGTGACGGAATTTCTGCTCGTGCCTTATTTCGGCGCCTGCATTCACGTGCCCCCGCCGCCACCCAATCAGATTATCTATGTGACGGCGAAGGAAGACGTGCTCTTTACCTGGGACGCAGTCTGGATCGAAGGCGTCTTGAAGACCGACAAGCATCTCAACGATCTCGGCAATGCCGCTTATACGCTGGAGCTGACCAAGGTCGAGGCTTACGAGAGCTAGGCGCGCCTCCTAACTCTCTTTTTCCGAAGCGCTCTTGCCTTCGATGACATCGGCGATCGGCGCATATTGATCCTGGCGGATGCGCTCGATGATCGTGTTGACCGCCTCCATGGGTGTGCCCAGCGCATGGAGCACCTGGCCGGACAGCTGCAGGCTCGCTTCCAGCGTTTCGGGCACCACATGGCGGGCACCGAGCTTCATATAGCGGTCGGCTTCCTCGGCATTCGCCGCGCGCACAAAGACCGGCACATCCGGCCACATATCCCGCACGATCTCGAAAGCTTTGTGGGCGGCCTGCGGCGCATCGAGCGTGATGACGATGGCGGCGGCGCGGGAAGCGCCGAAGCGTTCCAGCACATCCGGGCGTATGGCATCGCCGTAAAAAACCGGCTCGCTGCGCGCCCGGCAGGCTTTGATGAGCGAGGGGTCGAGATCGAGCGCCACATAAGGCACGGTCTGCAGGCGCATGAGATCGGCCACCGTCTGCCCGACCCGGCCATACCCGCAAATCACCACATGGTCGCGCAGCGTGTCGTCATGGGCCGGGCGCTCGCGCGCGGCCTGCGCGCCTTCATAGCGTTTGACGAGCCATGCACTGAACGGCACGAGAAGCGGCGTGAGCGCCATGGAAAGCCCGGCCAGTACCGCCATGAACTGGCCCGTCTCCGGCGGAATGAGCTTGAAGGTGAGCGCCGAAGCCAGAATGACGAAAGCGAACTCGCCGGCTTCTGCAAGTGAAAGGCCGGTGCGCACCGCTTCCGGCCGCGTCAGCCCGAAGGCGAGGGCGAGACCCGTGGTAATCGCCGTCTTCAGCGCCAGGAGCCCGGCAAGCGAGAAAAGCAGCCAGCCTAAACTGTCGAGTAGCACGGAAAGATCGAGCGCCATGCCGACGGAGATGAAAAAGAGCCCGAGCAAGAGCCCTTTGAAGGGCATGATGTCGGCTTCCACCTGATGGCGGAATTCCGTTTCCGCCAGGATGAGCCCGGCAAGAAACGCCCCGAGCGCCATGGAAAGCCCTGCCATTTCCGTCGCCGCCGCGATTCCGAGAATGATGAAAAGGGCGGTCGCCGCGTTCAGTTCCGTGCTGCCCACATTGGCGACGATGCTAAGAAGCCCGCGTAAGACGATCCGCCCGAGAAAGAGCAGAATGACGACGGCGAGCGCCGCTTTGCCGAGCGTCCAGAGCCCATCGGCGAAAAGATTGCTGCCTTCCGCCGAACTGCCGAAGGCGGTGACGAGAATGAGAATGGGGGCGACGGCAAGATCTTGAAAAAGTAGAACGGAAAAGCTCACCCGGCCGAAGCGCGAGGCGATCTCGCCGCGCTCGCTCAAGGTCTGCATGACCATGGCGGTGGAGGACAGGGCAAGGCCCGCGCCGATAAGAAGGGCGGCGGCGGGCGCATTGCCCCAGGCATAGGCAACGGCGGCAATGGCAATGGCGGTGATGAAAACCTGCGCCGCGCCGAGCCCGAACACATAGCGGCGCATGGCGCGCAGCCGCTCGACCGAAAGTTCGAGCCCGATGGTGAAAAGCAGAAAGACGACGCCGAATTCGGCGATCGTGCGCACCCCCTCGATATCCGCGATCACCGCAAAGCCGGAGGGGCCGATAATCGCCCCGGTGATGAGGAAGCCCAATATGGGGCTCGCCTTCAGCTTCTGAAAGAGCGGCACCAGAATGATAGAGGCAAGCAGGAAGGTGAGGATTTCACGCAAGGCTGGAATGCCGTGACCGATTTCCCCAAAACCCATTTCTTCCAGCATCAAAACCCCCGGCTTTTGTCTTTAGTGAGCTAAGCCTGTCTGACCCCTCAAGGCAAGGCGATGAGACAAAAGCGGGGGCAGAAAATAAAGAAAAAGGAGCGGGCTCGAGGCGCGCTCCTTTTCGTTTCCGTAGAGGCTGCGACCGAAGGCGGCAGACTTAATGCTTGGCCTCTTCGGCCTCCCTCGAAATGGCGTCACCGGCTTGTTCCATATCCTGGCCGAACCCTTCCACCGTGTTGCAGGCGCCGAGGGTCAGGGAAGAGGCAATGAGCCCGAAAGCCAGAAACGCTTTCACCGTTTTTTCAAGCATAGACATGACAAATTCCTTTCATGGAAGGCAAACGGTCTAGTCATCAGAGGGGCGCGGCTACCTTTACGGATTGTTGCCGTCGTCCAGGTCTTCGGTCGCCTCATCCATGGCATCGCCCATTTCTTCCGCCGTTTCGTCGATGCTTTCCCCGGCCCGTTCGGCGGGACCTTCTTCTTCACAGGCGGCAAGCAGCCCGCCGCTCAAAAGAAGAGCGGCAAGCGTAGCAGAGAGTTTGGCATTCGGTTTCATAGCGCTGCTCCGTTTTGCGTCGTTGTAACTGTCAGCACGATTAACGGAGGAGGGGGCGTGAGGTTCCCGTGTTTTAGGCCGCGGAACCTCTCACGGCCCCATGCGTTGTTAAAGCCAAGAAGCACAAGGAGATTTTCATGCTTGGATGGGCTTTGACATTTTTTATCATCGCGATCATCGCCGGTGTCTTCGGCTTCGGCGGTGTCGCATCCGCCGCCACGGGCATTGCGCAGATTCTGTTCTTTATCTTCCTGGCACTGCTCGTGATCTCGCTGATCGCGCACGCCGTGCGCGGCAGACCGCCGCCGGTCTAAGCCGGAGGCGCTGAAAAGGTGAAAGGCCGGTCCGTTATTTAAAGGCGGGCCGGCTTTTCCGTTTCAGTGAGGTTGATGCTTTTCGGTGCGGTCGAGCGCGCCGACGGAGAGCACGGGCGAGGCATCGAGCTCCCCGGCATCCAGCATGCTTGCCACCCGCTGAAGCGCGGCGAGGATGAAGGATTGTTCCCAATCTTCCAGCTGGTCGAACTGCACGATGAACCGTTCCTGCAGGATGGTGGGCGCCGCTTCGATCATGGCGCTGCCTTCCTCGGTCAGGTAAAGCTCGACGCGCCGCCGGTCTAGATCGGAGCGTTTGCGCTGCACGAGGGTGCGGCTTTCCAGTTTATCGATGAGCGCCGTCACCGTTGCCTGGCGCAGCGACACGCGTTCGGCCAGCTTGGTGATGGTCAGCCCCGGCGAGCGCTTGAGCAGCTGCATGACGACGAGCTGGGAGGTGGTCAGGCCCGTCTGCTTGGCCAGCTGACGCCCGTCCATATCCGTCGCCCGGATGATCTGACGAAGGGCGACAAGGGCGTCGGCCGCCAATTTCGATTCCATAGACATCTCCACAAGTTCGCGCAGCGTGCGGGCGCGCGCATCGGAATCCTGCCATTTCCGTTCATTTGAGGTGAGTGTCAAGGACCTTGTTCCCTTCCTTCACGTTTGTTCAACCAATCAAACAGATATATAGATTGAAAATATAGATCAATGGTGTATTTAAAAGGGCGTCGGGAGACAAATGGCGGAAAAAAGCCATTTTTTCCGATTAAAAGTTTAGATAATTGATTGAAAAGCAACGAGATTCGACGGTGGCACAAGCAAAACCCATAGATTCCCCGAAGGAATCGCCCGCAGATGACGGCCTTGTTCTAAGGGCTCCGGCTGCAGAAGATGGGTACCGTGTTCACGATTTGATCGCAAATTGCAAGCCGCTGGACGAAAACTCGCTTTATTGCAATCTGCTGCAGTGCTCCGATTTTCAGGACACCTGCGCGATTGCCGAAAAAGACGGGGAAGTGATCGGTTTTCTCTCCGGTTACTGCCCGCCGAAAAAGCCGGACACGTTTTTCGTCTGGCAGGTGGCGGTTTCGGAAAAGGCACGCGGCCTCGGCCTGGCGCGCCGGATGATGCTGGACATCGTTGCCCGCCACAAAGATGTGAAATTTATCGAAGCAACGATCACCGAGGACAATGAAGCGTCCTGGGCGTTGTTCAGAGGGACTGCCAAGAAGCTCGACACCGAGTTTCAGTCCTTCCCGCGGTTCGACCGCGAGCGTCATTTCAACGGACGGCACGATAGCGAGTTTGCCATCAAGATTGGCCCCTTCGCCGTCCAATAAAAATAAAGTCTTTCAGGGGCACAAACGAGAGAGGACTTAGTCCATGAATCCCTTAGCTGCTGTTTCGGATGTCGACGATAGTGACACTTCCATCTTCGCCCGGAAGGAATCGAACGTGCAGACCTATGCGCGTTCCTTCCCGGTGGTGTTCGGAAAGGCGCAAGGCGCGCATCTTTATGACGTGGACGGCAAGGAATATATCGATTTTCTGGCCGGCGCGGGCACGCTCAACTACGGGCACAACAACCCGGAACTGAAGAAGAAGCTGCTCGAATATATCGAGGCGGACGGTATCGCCCACGGCCTCGATATGCACACGGACGCCAAGGAACAGTTCCTCGAAGCGCTTGAAGAGTTGATTCTCAAGCCGCGCGGCCTCGACTATATGGTCCAGTTCACCGGCCCGACGGGCGCCAATGCCGTGGAAGCGGCGATGAAGCTTGCCCGTAAGGTGACGGGCCGCCACAACATCATCTCCTTCACCAACGGCTTTCATGGCGTAACCATGGGCGCGCTCTCGGCGACGGGGAACGGCCATCACCGCGGCGGCGCGGGCCTGCCGCTTGCCGGCGTCACGCGCATGCCCTTCGCCAATTACCTCGGCGAAGATGTGGACACGATCGACGTCTTGGAAAAAATGGTGACAGACCCCTCAAGCGGCGTCGATATGCCGGCCGCCGTCATTTTCGAGGCGGTGCAGGGTGAAGGCGGTCTCAATGCCGCCAGCATGGACTGGATCAAGAAGCTGGCCGCTTTCTGTAAGCGCCACGACATTCTGCTGATCTCCGACGACATTCAGGCAGGCTGCGGGCGCACCGGCACCTTCTTCAGCTGGGAACCGGCCGGCATCACGCCGGATATCGTCACGCTGTCGAAATCGCTGAGCGGCTACGGTCTGCCCTTCGCCATCGTGCTGATCAGCTCCGAGCTCGATATCTGGAAGCCGGGCGAGCATAACGGCACCTTCCGCGGCAACAACCACGCCTTCGTCACCGCGACGGCGGCGCTTAAGACTTATTGGAAGGATGACAGCTTCGCCAAAAGCGTGCGTGAGAAAGGCGACTATATTACCAAGCGCCTCAACGCCATCATCGATAAGGCGGGCGGCATCGATCTGAAGCTGAAAGGCCGCGGCATGATGCAGGGCATCGAATGCCCGACCGGCGAGTTCGCCAGCGAAGTGACCTCGCGCTGCTTCAAGGAAGGCCTGATCATCGAGACGGCGGGCCCGAACGATGAAGTCGTGAAGTGCCTCATTCCGCTCATCATCGATCAGGCGACACTTGAAAAGGGTCTCGATATTCTCGAGAAAGCCTTTGCCGAGGTCGTGCAGGTCGCCGGCCGGAAAAAGCATCTCGTCTCTGTAGCTTAAGGAAGAAGAATGATCGTCAGAACGCTTGAAGAAGCCGAAAAAACCGACCGTAAGGTTCAAAGTAAGACCTGGGACAGCGTCCGTCTTCTTTTGAAAGACGACAATATGGGCTTCTCGTTCCATATCACGACCCTTTATGCAGGCACGGTTACCCGCATGCATTACAAGAACCATCTGGAATCCGTGTACTGCATGGAAGGCGAGGCGGAGATCGAAACGCTTGCCGACGGCAAGAAATATCAGATCAAGCCGGGCACGATTTACATTCTGGACCAGCACGATGAGCACATCCTGCGCGTCCATAAGGAAGTGAAAATGGCCTGTGTTTTCAATCCGCCTGTTACAGGACAGGAAGTGCACGATGAATCCGGGGCTTACCCGCTTGTTGTGGATTGATCATAAACGCTTCGAGAAAGCCTCCCGCCCCGAAAAATGGCGGGGGGCTTTTTCACTTTGCGGGAAGGGGGCACCGTGATTGTTATCAGCTTCGTCGTTTGTCTGGGCCTGATCTTGATGATCGGGCTTTCGTCCGTTTTTCTCTCACGCGGCACGAAAAGCGATTATTACCTTGCGAGCCGTGACGTTTCGCCCATGTTCGTCGGCCTGTCGGCGGTGGCGACGAATAATTCTGGCTACATGTTCATCGGTGTGATGGGCTTTACCTACACGGTCGGCCTCAGCGCCATCTGGTTGATGGTGGGCTGGATCGTCGGGGACTTCGTCGCCTCGCTTTTCATTCACCGTCACCTGCGCCGCCGCTCGGAGGCGGAAAACGAAGTGACCTTCGCCGGAGCGATTTCTTCCTGGCATGGTACGAATTTCCGCCTGCTGCGCGTCTTGATTGCGCTGATCACGCTCGCCTTCCTCGGGGCTTACGCCGCTGCGCAAATGAGCGCGGGCGGCAAGGCGCTCCAGGCGCTGCTCGGCTGGCCGCCGGCAACGGGCGCCGTCATTTCAGCGGTCATGGTGGCCGGCTATTGCATGGCGGGCGGCATCCGTGCCTCGATCTGGACCGACGTTTTGCAGTCGGCCATCATGATCGTCGCCATGGTGCTGCTCGGCTATATCGCCATCAATGCCGCAGGCGGTATTGACGCCTCTTATGACAAGCTTGCCGCCGTACCGGGATTCCTCGACTGGTTCCCCTCGGATCTGCCGTTCGGGGATTTCTGGGGACCGGCGCTCTTTGCCCTGGGCTGGCTCTTTGCCGGTTTCTCAGTCGCCGGGCAGCCGCACATCATGGTGCGCTTCATGACGCTCGACAATGATGACCGGCTTGCCCATACGCGCGCCTGGTATTACGGCTTCTTCACGCTCTTTTACGGGCTGGCAACCGTCGTCGGTCTGATGACGAAGATCCATCTGCCCGATATCGGCGGCATGGACCCCGAGCTTGTGCTGCCCACCATGGCGATCGAACTGATGCCGCCGCTGCTTGTCGGGCTGATGCTGGCAGGGATTTTCGCGGCCACCATGTCGACGGCGGACTCGCTTGTCCTTAGCTGTTCATCCGCATTAACGCACGACCTGATGCCGCAGCGGATGGAAAAGCCGTTCCACCTCAAGCTCGTCACCATCATGATCACCGCCTTTGCGCTTGCCATTGCGCTCTCGGGCACGCAAAGCGTTTTCTCGCTGGTGATCCTCGCCTGGTCGCTTCTGGGCGCAAGCTTCGCGCCGCTTCTGGTGCTGCTCGCCCGCGATGTGAAGCTGAGCGAGCCGCACGCCATCATCATGGTGCTGGCGGGGGCCATGACGGTCATTCTCTGGCGCGAGCTTGGCTGGCAGTCCTACATCTTCGAAGGGATGCCGGGCATCATTGCTGGCTTTGCCGCCTTCGGCATCTACCGGCTTTTCGCCGGGGAGTATGAACCGGCGGAAAAAGCCCAGCAGGATACCGCTTAAAGCAGGATACCGCTTATAAAGAACCGCTCACGCCCGCAGGGGAAGCTCCGCGCTTTTCTCTGCGGGCGGCGCGCTCAGCGCCGGCAGGCCGGGCTGTCCGGCTTCTTCCGGGTGCGCGCGTACATAGTCTTCCTTCAGCGCTTCCGAACTCAGCCGGCTGCCGTCATGGCTCCAGCCGGGCGGGGCGAAGAGATAAAGCAGCCGGTCCCTCATGCTCCGGCCTCTTGCAAAGACGTCTTTGCCGATCCCCACATATTCATGAAAGCCGATCCGCAGCGGGTTGAACGTGCCGAGCGATTTGACAATGCCGTAGCGCACCTCTTCGCGCTCGGTCTCAGGCACGAATGTACCGAAGAGCCGGTCCCAGATGATCAGCGTGCCCGCATAATTCGCATCGAGATAGCGCGCGTTCCGTCCGTGATGCACCCGGTGATGGGACGGCGTGTTGAACAGCCATTCGATGGGCCGGGGCAGTTTCCCCACGGCTTCGGTATGGATGAAGAACTGATAGACGAGATTGAAGGAATAGACGAAGGCGATCGCCGCCGGATGAAAGCCGATCAGGACGAGCGGCATGCGCAGCAACACCAGGCCGGAAATCGGCCCCGTCCAGGACTGGCGCAGCGCCGTTGAAAGATTGAAGTGCTGGCTTGAATGGTGCACCACATGCGCCGCCCAAAACCAGCGCGAGCGGTGCATCAGCCGGTGCGCCCAGTAATAGCGCATGTCGTCGATGATGAAGCAAAGAACGAGCGCCCCCGCCGAAAAGCCGATCGTCATGACGCGGTAATCGTAAAGCACGAGCAGAAGATAATAGCCCGCCCCGCCGAGCGCCGCGCCGAAGAAGACGCTGCCCACGCCCATGATGAGGCTCGCCGCCGTATCGCGCGTCTCATAAACGCCTTTGACGCGCCCGAACAGGATCAGCGTCATCTCCAGCAGAATGGCGCCGATGAAAATGGGTGCTGCCAAAGTGGACGCATCGGGAAAGGAAGGAACTTCGGTCATATCGCGGCCTTTGGGGATGTTTGAGGAGAGACGCGGCTGGGCGCGCCGAGCAGCCTGCTCAGTTTTTCTTCCCAGCGGGCGGCAAGCTCATCCCCAAGCTGCAGCGTGATGGCCGGGTCGGTGAAGTCGTCGAGTGTGATCTGAAGCGTGTCCGGTGCGGGCCGGGTAACGGCCTCGATATCGCCGGCGCCGAGCGCACGTGCCGCCCAGAAGGCGCCCATGTTCTGCAGCACGCCGATATGCCCTGCCTCCGAGAGCTCCAGCACGGCATCGCTTCCTGCCGTGCTCAAATTCACGGCCTTGATGTCGGCATCCGGATAATCGGTCAGGAAAAGCTGGCGCGCCTTTTCCTCGGTCAATGCCGCCCGCTTGGAAAGGCCAAGCAGGTGGAGAAGAAGAACGGTGCCGCCGATCAGGGCAGCGCTGAGGCCGAAGAAAAGCGGCAGGCTCATAAGGCGTCCAGGCGTTAGGCGTTTCCGGGTTTTTGAGTGTTTCATTTTCATTACACTCATTTATGTTGATTTATTATTGAGTTTTGAGAATGAATTGGTGCACGGTCCATGGATCTAAGGCAAATCCGCCATTTCGAGGCGCTTTACCGGCTGGGTTCTTTCCGCCTTGCCGCGGAAGAGCAGGGGCTGACCCATTCGGCGCTGACCCGTTCCATTCAGAAACTGGAAGAGGATCTGGGCGTGCGGCTCTTCGACCGCACGACCCGCGCCGTCCATCCGACCGCAGGCGCCGAGCGGCTCATGCCCCGTGCCCGCGCACTCCTGCAGGATGCCCGCGAGCTGACCCGGGAGGCGGGGCTCTTGAAAGGCGGGGAGGCGGGGCGCGTCTCGCTCGGCGCCGCGCCTTTGCCCACCGAGGCGCTGGTGCCGCCCGCCCTGGAGCGGCTCGTGAAGGCGGGGGACTGGCACGCGGAAATTTCCGTCGTCACCGATCATCAGGATGCGCTGATGCGCCGGCTCATGGACCGCGAGCTCGACATGGTGCTGCTCGGCGGGGTGAGCTTTCAGCCTATCGCCCATCAGGATGCGCTCACCATTCAGTTCCTCTCCAGCGAGCCTGCCGTCATTCTGGCGCGGCCCGATCATCCGCTCGTTCTTGCCGATGCGCCGTCGGAAGATTATCTCGACCATCTCTGGGCGGCGCCCCGGCTCTTTGCGGATGACTATGCGCGCTTTCCCGATTTCTTCCGCCAGGCGATGGAAGAGCGCGGCATTCCCCAGCTCCGGCTTGAAAACCTTTCCGCCTGCATCCGCCTTGCGCTCGATGCTCAGGTGCTGACCGGCGCGCCGCTTTCCGTTGCCCGGCGCATCGGGGAGACCGAGCGCGTGCATATGGCCGCGTTTCCCTTTCCCGTTACCTGTTCTTATGCGGTGCTGCGGGTGAAGGAACGCTCGCTCAGCCCGGCGGCGGAGCGCCTGCGTGAGGCCATCGTCGCGGCCGCGCGTGCTCTTGCAGCAGATTAGAAATAAAGAAGGGCCGCATGATACGCATGCAGCCCTTCGTGCCGTAGAGGAGGGGTTCTTCTAGTCGGCAGCTTGTAGATTGGGGGTCTTGCGGCGGCGTTTCACCGCTTGCACGAAATGCGCAAGATCGGCGCGGCGCATCTGCCACCAATATTTCATGGTGAAGCTCGACCAGTTATTGGTGATCTTGCCGCTTTCGGTCTTGTACCAACTCGTGCAGCCGCTCGCCCAAACGGACTTCTTGATGTCTTCCTGAAGCTGCGTGTTGAACGCGCTCATTGCATCGGGTTTGACATCCACATAGGCCAGATCCTTGCCGATCAGCGCCTGCACGCATTGCATGATGTAATTCACCTGGCATTCGATCATGAAGATAATCGAATTATGCCCGAGATTGGTGTTGGGCCCGTACATCATGAAGAAGTTCGGGAAGCCGGAAACGGCAACGCCGCGGTAAGCTTCCGCGCCCTCCCGCCAGGCTTCGTTCAGCGAGCGCCCGCCAAGGCCTTTGATTTCCATCGGGCAGAGAAAGTCCGTCGCCTTAAAGCCCGTGCCGTAGATGATGACGTCGGCCGCATGCGCTCTGCCATCTTTGCCAATGAGCGCGCCATCTTCCACGTGGTCGATGCCGGCGGTCTCGACGCTCACATTGGGCCGCGCCATGGCGGGGAACCAGTCGTTCGAAAGCAGGATGCGCTTGCAGCCCGCCGGAAAGTCCGGCGTCAGTTTTTCGCGCAGCTCCGGGTCCTCGATATGGGTTTCGATTTCCTTGCGCGCGGCTTTTTCAAACAGCTTGCCGAAGAAACTGTCTTTCAGGAAGGCGAGGAAATTCCGCTCCAGCGTCAGATAGATCATATAGCGGTGGAGCTTGGCGAGCGCCGGAAAGCGCTTGAAGAGCGCCTTTTCAAGGCGCGTATAAGGCCGGTCCGCTTTCGGCACCACCCAGTTGGGTGTGCGCTGGAAAAGCGTGAGGTGCTCCACCTTCGGCGCGATTTCAGGCACAAACTGAATGGCGCTTGCGCCCGAGCCGACAACGGCGACCTTCTTGCCTGTCAGGTCGATGCCGTGATTCCAGCGGGCGGAGTGGAAGGCTGCGCCTTTGAAGTTTTCGATGCCCTCAAGATGCGGCGTGAATGGCTGGTTGAGCTGCCCGGCGCCGGAGATGAAAAGCGCGGCGCTTACCTCTTCCCCGTCCGTCATGCGGATGCGCCAGAGCGCTTCTTCTTCATCGAAGGCGGCTTCGGCGATTTCGGTGTTGAAACGGATATGGGGCAGGAGGCCGTATTTTTCCGCGCAGTGCTGGAAATAAGCCTCGATCTCCGGCTGGCGCGCGAACTTGCGGCTCCAGTCGTGCTTCGGCTCGAAAGAGAAGGAATAAAGATGCGAGGGTACGTCGCAGCCGGACCCGGGATAAGTATTGTCCCGCCAGGTGCCGGCGACGCTGCCTGCCTTCTCATAGATCGTGAAACTGTTGATACCGGCTTTTTTGAGCTGAATGGCCATGCAAAGGCCCGCCGCACCTGCGCCCAGAATGGCGATTTGCGGGGTGGCGGTGCCGGCTCTGGCTAAAGATGCGCTGTGTGTTGTGGGGGCAGCGTTCACCACATTCCTCCAAATGTCGGTTGCGGCGCGGCCGGGCGGTTTCAACGCTCATCCGGCCCGCGCTTGAGGCTTTATACAAACGCGGGCCTGCCCTCACAAGAATTTTTGGGGTATCACCCTAGAATTATTCCAATATTATACCCAGCCGTAAATCGGTACGACGGCGCCCGAGACCGAGGCGGCATCCGGATCGCAGAGCCCCAGCATCAGTTCGGCAATCGCGCCGGGCGTTACCCAGGTGGAAAAATCGGCCCCGGACATGGCCTCCCGGTTGGCGGGTGTGTCGATGATGGACGGCGCGACGGCATTGACCGCGATGCGCTCGTCTTTCAGCTCTTCGGCAAGTGCCGTCGTCAGCGCGGCGATCCCGGCTTTTGCCATCGTGTAGGCGGTGATATTCGCGCCCACGCGCGGCTCCAGCGCCGGGCGGGCGGAGACATTGACGAGCCGCCCGCCGGCCTTGCCCGCTTTCATATTGGCCGCAGCTTCCTTGCAGCAAAGATAGGCGCTGACCGCATTCATCTCGAACTGCTGGCGCAGGGTCGCTGCATCCGTCTCGCTAATGG
Source organism: Tepidicaulis sp. (assembly GCF_965222285.1). Taxonomy (NCBI): domain Bacteria; kingdom Pseudomonadati; phylum Pseudomonadota; class Alphaproteobacteria; order Hyphomicrobiales; family Parvibaculaceae; genus Tepidicaulis; species Tepidicaulis sp. The sequence goes on from NZ_OZ244942.1 coordinate 504,038, forward strand.
GCGCAAAGGCAAAGCCGCCGGCAATATGGATGGAGGCCCAGAGCGGGGGGAGTTTCGCGTAGAAGTCTTTGACCGTCGCCTCATCCGAAAGGTCGATGCCGGTGGTGACGGAGACGGCTTCACCGAGCCCCAGCGCGGCTTTGTCCACCTCGCCTTCGATGGCGGGAATATGCATCGTGGCCCCTTCTTCCGTTAGCCGCTTGGCGACGACGCGGCCAAGAGCGCCGGTGCCGCCGGTCAGAGCGATGTTACGGCCAATTAAACGTCCCATGATTTTTCCTTTGCGCTTTAAGGCGGGTTTCCTCCGCGATAGCGAATGTTATGGCGAAGGGCAATGCCGCTGCGTCATTTTTTGCTATGCTGGGGCAAATCAGAAAGCCGGACCCAGGGAAACGGGAAAAACCGGGCCGGCCGGGAGGACCTTTATGCCGCTTGCATCCGCCGCCTCGAAAAAGGTGGGGCTCTTTGCCACCTGCCTTGTGAACACCATGCGCCCGCGCGTCGGCTTTGCCGCGCTCAAACTGCTGGAAGAGGCAGGCTTTGAAGTGGCGGTGCCGAAAGAACAGACCTGCTGCGGCCAGCCCAATTACAATAGCGGCGACAGGAACGGCGCCCGCGCCATGGCCGAGCATTTCCTGAAAACCTATGAAGGCTTCGACTATGTGGTCGTGCCCTCGGGCTCCTGCGGGGCGATGGTGCGCGTGCATTACCCGAAACTTTTTGAGGAAGGTGATCCGCTGAAGCCCCGCATGGAGGCGCTTGCCGGACGCACTTATGAACTGGTGAGCTTCCTGAGCGATGTGGTTGGCATCGAGCTTGCGCCTGCTGCAGCACCTCTTTCCGTTACCTATCACGACGCCTGCTCGGGTCTGCGCGAGCTTGGCATCAAGGCCCAGCCTCGCGCGCTGATCGGCCAGAAGAAGTGCGAGGTGAAGGAAATGGAAGATGCGGAAGTCTGCTGCGGCTTCGGCGGGCTTTTCTGCGTCAAATATCCGGAAGTCTCGGGCGAGATGGTGCGGCGGAAATCCGAAGCCGCTCTTGCTTCCGGTGCGGACGCGCTGGTGACGGGAGATGTCGGCTGCCTCTTGAACATGGAAGGCGCGCTTCTGCGCGAGGGCAAGGAGATAAAGGCGCTGCACATTGCCGAGCTTCTTGCGGATATGACGGAGTAAGCCCCATGCATGTCACAACGGAGAAATTCCACGGCCGCGCGAAAGAAGCCATCGCCAATAAGAACTTGCAGGGCGGGCTTTTCATCATCGGCAAGATTTTCACCGCCATGCGCGATCATGCCATGGCGCAAATGCCCGAATTCGACGCGCTGCGCGATCAGGCCCGCGACATCAAGCGACACACGCTGGAAAATCTCGACGCTTATCTGCAGCAGTTCGAACAGCGTGTGATCGAAAATGGCGGGCGCGTGCATTGGGCCCGCGACGGGGAGGAAGCGAACCGCATCATCGCGCAGCTTTGTAAGGAAGTGGACGCGCAAACCGTCATCAAATCGAAATCCATGGTGACCGAAGAACTGGAGCTTAACCCGGCCCTGGAGGCTGAAGGGCTGACCGTCACCGAAACCGATCTTGGCGAATACATCATTCAATTGCGCGGGGAAAAACCCTTTCACATCGTCGCCCCCGCCTGGCACCTGACGGCGGGCGAGGTGGCCGACACGTTCTATGAAGCGCACAAGGCCCATGGCCGCACCGAGCGCGTGGAAGACAAGGTCAAGCTTGTGGAAGAAGCGCGCATCGTGCTGCGCGAGCGCTTCAAGAAGGCGGATGTCGGCATTACCGGCGCAAACTTCCTCATCGCTGAGACCGGCTCCATCGCGCTGGTGACGAATGAAGGCAATGCCGATCTCTGCGCCACCTTGCCGCGCAAGCATATTGCCGTGACGGGGATCGAGAAGATCATCCCAACACTCGATGATTTGGCGCTCTTCTGGCGCGTGCTGCCGCGCTCGGCGACGGGCCAGGACACGGCGAATTATCTCTCGCTTTATTCCGGCCCCCGGCGGGAAGGCGATGCGGATGGGCCGGAAAGTTTCGACATCGTGCTCGTGGATAATGGCCGCTCGGACATGCTGGGCACGGCGGTGGAGGACATGCTGCGCTGCATCCGCTGCGGGGCTTGCCTTAATGCTTGCCCGGTTTTTACCAGCGTCGGCGGGCAGACCTATGGCTCGGTCTATTCAGGGCCCATGGGCTCGGTTCTCACCCCGGCGCTGACCAGCGTTTCGCAGGCCGCCATGCTGCCCAATGCCTCCACCTTCTGCGGCAAGTGCGAGGAGGTGTGCCCCGTGCGCATTCCGCTTCCTTCCATGATGCGGCATTGGCGCGAGGAAGAGTTTTCCAAACATTATTCCCCTGCCGCCCAGCGCTGGGGGCTTGGGCTTTGGGCCTATGCCGCCCGCACGCCCTGGGCCTACAGGCTGGCGACCACATGGGGCCGCAAAGTTCTGGCGCTGATGGGCGGCAAGGAACGCGTTGCCCATGCCTTGCCTTTTATCGGCAAGGGATGGAGCGAAAAGCGCGATTTGAATGTGGGCGAAGGCGCGACCTTCCTGGAGCAATATGAGCGGCGCAAGAGCAGCGGCGGGGCGAAAGGAGAGCGGGTATGAGCGCGCGTGAAGATATTCTCGGCAAGATCGCCCGCTCGCGCGGCACAAGTGCCGGCACGGCAAAGCCTGCGCCGCTCCGCCCGGCGCTTGGCGCGAAAGAAGGCGGGGCGCGGCTTGCGCAGTTCTGCCATCTCGCCCTCTCGCTCGGCTGCACCATTGTGCCGGTGCGCGAAATGCGCGCCGTGCCCGCCTCGCTCGCCCATGCGCTTAGCGAGCAGAACCTGAAAGGCGATGTCTGGCTGAATGACGAGCCCGATCTGACGGCGCTTAGCTGGCAGGAAGCCGGGCTCTCGCTGCATAGCGAGCGCGGCAAAGACGATCTTGATGGGGTGATCTCCGTCACCGGCGCGCTTGCGGGCCTTGCCGAAACAGGCGCCGTCATCATGCAGTCAAGCGCCGTGCATCCGTTCGCCATGGGGCTTTTGCCGGATGTGCATGTCGCCGTGCTCCGGACCGATCAGATCGTGGCAGGCATGGAAGATATCTGGCCGCTCGCGCGCAAGGCGGGCGGCAACAGATTGCCGCGCGCGCTCTCGCTTGTCGGCGGGCCCTCGCGCACGGGCGATATCGAGGCAACCCTTGTGATGGGCGCGCACGGGCCCCGCTCCTTGCAGATCCTGCTTGTCGGCGAAGAGGCGGAAGCGGCGCTCGAGCCTAATTGAGCCAGAAGCGCAGCCCCGCCCGCACCACAAAACTATCGGGGTCTTCACCGGCGCGTTCGGCAATGTCGCGCGTACCTGAAAAAGTGCTGCGGTAATTGAAATCGAGATAAGGCGCGAATTTGCGCGTGATCTCGTAGCGCAGCTGCAGGCCCGTATCGATATCGGCAAGGCCGGAGGCCTTTTCCTGCGCGTCCACATCCTGGAAATAGAAATTGGCTTCGCCGTAAGGTTCCGCGATCAGGCGCTGGGTGATCAGAAGATCGTAAGAGACTTCCGCCCTGAAACTGCTGTCTCCTTCGTCGCTTAAAAAGAACGCCGCTTCCGTTTCGAAGAAGTAAGGCGCAAGCCCCTGCACGCCGAGAACCGCATAATGGGTGGGGTGCGGTTTGAAATCGTGCCGCACGCCGACCTGCACATCCCAGAAATCGGCCACGGGCTTGCTGTAAAGCAGTTGCACTTCCGCCTCATGCCAGGACCCGTCTTCCCATTCGCCTTCCGTTTTCAGCCAGGCGCGGTGACTGTCGTTGCCGAGCCAGCCTTCCCCTTCGAGGGTGACCTCGCGCTCCGCTTCTCCCCAATCGGCATAGTCGGTTTCAAGAGAGAAGTAATGGAAGAGCTGATCATCCTCCATGGCAAGCGCGGGCGCGCTCATCAGGGAAAGCCCGAGGATAGCGGCTATAAGCGTCTTCATGTTCATGGATCACGCTCCTTCCGGCAGTTCGGCCACCACGACCTTGCGCATCATGCCGGAGGCCATGTGATAGAGGAGGTGACAGTGGAAGGCCCATTCGCCGGGTTCGTCCGCCGTGATCTCTACCGAATAGCTGCGCCCAGGTCCCACATTGACGATGTGCTTGCGCGGCTGTTTCTCACGCGGCTGGCCGTTTTCCAGCTCGACGAACATGCCGTGCAAATGCATCGGGTGGTTCATCATGCTTTCGTTGATGAACGTGAGGCGGGCGCGTTCGCCGTAATTCAGTTTGATGGGCTCGGCGTCGGAGAATTTCTTGCCGTTGATGGTCCACAAATAGCGTTCCATCGTCCCGCCGAGCCGCACTTCGATTTCGCGCATGGGTGCGCGTAGATCGTCGTTGTCTTCAAGCGCCCGCAAATCGGCATAGGAAAGCACGCGCGCCCCTTCCGGCGCGCCCACGCTCGGCACCAGTTCATGATCGCGCGACAGGGCGGAAGGCGGCACGCTGTCATTCTTCATGGGCATGGCGCCATGGTCCATGTTCCCGTGATCCATGGTCTCGTGACCCATCGCCTCATGGTCCATCTCGCCATGGTCCATCTCGCCATGGTTCATCGAGCCATGATCCATTGTGTGGCTCATTTCTTCCTGAGGCATCTGGCTATGGTCCATGCTGCCGTGATCCATATCGCCATGATCCATGCCGGCATGGTGCATGCCCATATCGCTCATCGCGAGCTCGCCGCGCGGCCGCTGCTCTGGCCGGGGCAGGTTTGCGGGCGCGCCGTCCGTGCTCAGCGTACCGAGCGCAAAGCCGCTGCGGTCCATGGCCTCGGCGATAAGCTGCAAGGGCGCGGCGGAATGGGGCGTGACGATCACGTCATAGGTTTCGGCAACGGCGATGCGCAGCTCGTCCACGCTGACGGGCTCGACATTCTGCCCGTCCGCCTGCACGACCTGCAGCTTGTGACCGGGAATGCGGAAATCAAAATAGGTCATGGCCGAGCCGTTGATGAGGCGCAGGCGCACCCGCTCATGCGGTTTGAACGTGCCGGCCCAGGGCGTGCGCTCCGGTTGGCCGTTCATCAGGAACGTGTAGCCCGAGACATCGGCAATATCGCTCGGCATCATGCGCATCTCGCCCCAGGCGGCGCGTTCGGCAAGCGTTTCGCTGAAGCCTTCTTCGCTTGCCTCGCGGAAGAAGCCGAGCAGCGTGTTCTGTGCGTAATTGTAATAGTCGGGCATCGCTTTCAGGTTGGCATGCACCTGCGCCCCCCGTTCATCCGTCCAGTCGGAAAGAAAGATGACGTGCTCGCGGTCGGCTTTCACCGGATCTTCGCCCTTGGGGTCGATGACGAGCGGCCCATAGACCCCTTCTTGTTCCTGATAGGCGGAATGGGCGTGATACCAATAGGTGCCCGCCTGACGGATGGGAAACCGGTAGGTGAAGGTCTCGCCGGGCGCGATGCCCGGAAAGCCGTTAAAGCCGGGCACGCCGTCCATATCGCCGGGAAGCAGCAGCCCGTGCCAGTGAACGGAAGTCGGCACATCCAGCGTGTTCGTCACATGAATGGTGACCTCTTCGCCTTCCTCAAAGCGCAAAAGCGGCCCCGGCACCTTTCCGTTCACCGCAAAAGCCTCGGCTTTGCCGCCCGAGAAGGAGACCTCGGTTTCCCCGATCGTCAGCTCATAGGTACCCGCGGCTGTCGCAGTGGAAAGGCCGGCCGCCATGGCGATGCCGAGCCCCAACCCTTTCAGCCATCCGGCGTATTTTATCCGCATCTGCCTCTTCTCCGTCGAAAGTACGTGGTTGGGCGTAAGGTGAGGCTTCCCCTTACTGGAAGGTCAAGCGGCAAGCGGGTTTTGGCAAGGGCTTGACCTTCCAGTGGCTGGAAAGACTACATCTGAACCGTCACCATTAGGTTTCGAGGTAGTCCCATGTCCTGCTGCGCCCATCACGACCATTCCGCCGCCCCTCACGCGGGCACGGTGAAGGACCCCGTCTGCGGCATGGATGTGGATCCGGAAAAGACCGCGCATCGGGCGAAGGCGGAAGGGGAGAGGTATTATTTCTGCTCCGCCCGCTGCCTGGAAAAATTCGAGGCGGACCCCGCCCGCTATCTCCATCCGGAAGAGGCCGCGCCCGAGGACCCGGATGCTATTTATACCTGCCCCATGCATCCCGAGATCGAGCAGGTCGGTCCCGGCTCCTGCCCGATTTGCGGCATGGCGCTCGAGCCCAAAGAAGTAAGCCGCGATGCCGGGCCCAACCCGGAGCTTGTGGATTTTACCCGCCGCTTCTGGATCGGCCTTGTCTTGACTCTGCCGGTTTTCGTTCTGGAAATGGGTGCGCATCTTTTTCCGGGGCTTCATATTCTCCCCCCTGCGATGTCGAACTGGGTGCAATTCGCGCTGGCGACACCGGTGGTGCTTTATTCCGGCGCGCCGTTTTTCGAGCGCGGCTGGGCCTCGCTGCGCGGCATGAATTTCAACATGTTCACGCTCATCGCCATCGGCACGGGCGCGGCCTATCTCGCCTCCGTTACGGCGGTGCTCGCGCCCGGTCTTTATCCCGAAGCGTTTTTAGGAGAAGGCGGCACGCCGCCCGTCTATTTCGAAGCGGCCTCCGTCATCATCGTGCTCGTCCTGCTCGGCCAGGTGATGGAGCTGCGCGCCCGCGAGGCGACGGGCAATGCCCTGCGCTCTTTGTTGGACCTGACGCCTGAAACCGCGCTGCGCATCGAAGGCGGCAAGGAAGAAGAGATTGCGGCAAGCGAGGTGCGCGAAGGCGACAGGCTGCGCGTCAAACCGGGCGCCAAAGTGCCGGTGGACGGGCATGTCGTGGAAGGGCGCAGCACGATCGACGAATCCATGGTGACGGGCGAGCCGGTGCCTGCCGAAAAACAGGAAGGCGACAAGGTTATCGGCGGCACGGTCAATGGCCGCGGCGGCTTTGTGATGCAGGCCGATCATGTGGGCCGCGACACGCTCCTCTCGCGCATCGTGCAGCGCGTCTCCGATGCTCAGCGCTCGCGCGCGCCCATTCAGGGCCTCGCGGATAAAGTGGCCGGCTTTTTCGTGCCCGGCGTCATCGCCATTGCCGTCATCGCCGCCTTGATCTGGGGGCTATACGGGCCCGCGCCGTCGCTTTCCTATGCGCTTATCGTGGCGGTCTCCGTGCTCATCATCGCCTGTCCTTGCGCGCTTGGTCTTGCAACGCCCATGTCCATCATGGTCGGCATGGGCGAGGGGGCGAAAGCGGGCATTCTCATCCGCGATGCCGAAGCGCTGGAACAGTTCGAGAAGATCGAAACGCTGGTGGTGGATAAGACCGGCACTTTGACGGAAGGCCGTCCGAAACTCGTTCACATCGAAACGGTAGAAGGCGGGAACCGCGCCGAGCTTTTGCGCCTTGCTGCCAGCACCGAGCGGGCAAGCGAGCACCCTCTGGCGGACGCCGTACTGGCCGCCGCCGAAGAAGAAGGCCTCGAGCTTGAAGACGTGAGCGCCTTTGAAGCGGAAACGGGGCAGGGCGTGCGCGCTTCTCTTTCGGGCAAAAACGTGCTCATCGGCAATGCCCGCTTCATGAAGGCGAACAGCATCGATACGGACGCGCTGAAAGAGGCTGCCGTCCGGAAGGCGGAAGAGGGCGCGACGGTGATCTTTACGGCTCTGGAAGGCCGCGCCCTCGGCTTCCTGGCGATCAAAGACCCGGTAAAGGAAACGGCCCGCGAAGCGGTGGACGCGCTTCATGCGAGGGGCCTCAAGGTCGTTATGATGACCGGCGACGGCGAGGGCCCGGCCAAGGCCGTGGCGCGCGAGCTTGGCATCGATGAGGTGCATGCCGAGCTTCTGCCCGAAGACAAGCACCGCCTTGTCAGCGAAAGAACGGCGAAAGGCGAGCGGGTCGCCATGGCGGGCGACGGCATTAACGATGCGCCCGCGCTTGCTGCCGCGCATGTCGGTATCGCTATGGGCGACGGCTCGGATGTGGCGATGGAGACGGCAGCGGTCACGCTTTTGAACGGCGAATTGCTGGCGCTCGTCAAAGCCCATACGCTCTCGCGGAATGTCATGGCGAATATCCGCCAGAACCTCTTTTTCGCCTTTGTCTATAATGGCGCAGGCGTGCCGGTCGCCGCCGGTATTCTCTATCCGTTTTTCGGTATCCTGCTCAGCCCCATGATCGCGGCAGCGGCTATGTCGCTCAGCTCCGTTTCCGTGGTCGGCAATGCATTGCGCTTGAGGCGCCGCCCGCTTTAGTCTGGTCCTTGGCTCGCCATTGCGAGTCTCTGGGGCAGTCGCATGGGGCGATTGACGTGTTTAATGTTAGTCATTAATTTACTCTCATGGAAAATGTAAAACAGGACCTGCCGACACGGGTAAAGCTTATCCTGGCGGCTGAACGGCTGCTGGGCGAGCGCGGCTTTCAGCATGTGTCGGTGAAGGAAATTCTGGCGGCGGCGGGCCAGCGCAATGAAAGCGCGCTGCAATATCATTTCGGCTCCCGCGCCGGGCTCATCTCGGCGGTTTTCGCCTATAGGGTGGATCAGATCGAGGCGCGCCGCATCGAGCTTTTGAACGCACTGGAAGCGGAAGGACGCAGCGGCGATCTGCGCGCGGTCCTCGGCGCGGCGCTCGGCCCGCTTGTCGAGGTAATGGACAGCGAAGATAAATATTATCTTCTCTTTGCCGTGCAGGCGCTGTTCGATCCGAAATTCGATCTGCCGTCTTTCATCGAAGCACCCTCCATGGACGGGCTCGGCCGCGCCGTTTCCTGGATACGCGCGTCGGTGCCGGATCTGCCCGATCACGTTTTCGGGATGCGCCTGCGGCTTGCCATTGAAATGTCGATCGGTGCAATGGCACGTTGGATCAGGGCGGAAACGGTACCGGAGAGCCATGCGCAAGAACTGTTCGTCTCGAACTTGCTCGATACGGCGGAGGCCGTGCTGCGCGCGCCGCTTTCCGAGGAAACCGCCCGCATAATAAAACAAACCGCGTCTTAAAAAGGCGCGGGGTAAAAACAGGGAGGGCCCCATGGCTATCGCACCGACGGAAGACCAGCTCAACCGCTTCATGAAAGCCGATCAGGACGCCCCGCTCGTCATGATCAATCTTCTGAAATTTAAAGAGAAGGCGGACTATCCGGCGGGCACACCCGATAGCGACATTTCCGGCGCCGAAGCTTACGGGCGCTACGGCGCGGTGGCGCAGAAAAAGATCGAGGAAGTGGGCGGGCGCATCGTCTGGTCCGCGCCGCAGCACATGGTCATGATCGGCGACGACGCGGACGACCAATATGACGCCGCCGCTCTCGTCTTCTATCCCTCCCGCGCCGCCTTCCTGCGCATGGTCGCCATGCCCGATTATCAGGAAGCGGCGAAACACCGCGAGGCCGGCCTTGCTTTCCAGAAACTTCTGCAATGCGACGGCTCGGCGCTGGTGAACAGCTAAGCGTCAGTCTTTCAGGAAGTCTTCTGCCAGGCCCAGAAACTCTTCCAACCGGTCATGGTGCACCCAGTGACCGGCACCTTCCACATTCACCACCTTGGCGTTCTGGAAATGGGCGGCGCGGCCGTCCTTTTCCGGATCGCTCGCCCAGCTTTCCGTGCCGCGCACAAGAAGCGTCGGGCAGGTAATGCGCCCCCAAAGCTGCTCTGCTTCCTTCGGGCTGAAGCCGTTGGGCGAGAAGGCGCGCACGTAATTGTCGAATTTCCAGCTATAGGTGCCGTCCTCGTTCTGGCTGACGCCATGGACGGTGAGATGGCGCGCGCGCTCCGGGCTTAGATGCGGGTTCTCGCCCTGCATGCGCTTGAAGGCTTCCTCGATCGAGGCATAACGGCGCGGCAGGCGGCTGGAAAGACCGCGAATTTCTTCCACCCATTTGCGCAGGCGTTCATCGCGCGGCGTTTGCGAGCGCTCGGCAAGCATTTTTGGCGAGGGGCCGAGCCCTTCAATGGCGATCAGCTTCGAAACATTTTCAGGGTAAAGCCCCGCATAGCGCAGGCAGAGATTACCGCCGAAGGAATGGGCGATGATGCGCAGCGGCGCGAGTCCCTTTTGATGAATGAGCTGGGCGATGTCATAGACGAAATCCATCGGATCGTAGGTGCCGCCCACCATCCATTGACTGTCGCCATGGCCGCGCAAATCTGGCGCGATGATGTGATAATCCTTGCGCAGCGCTTCGGCGACCCAGTCCCAGTTGCGGCAATGGTCCCGCCCGCCATGGACAAGCAGCAGCGGCGGCGCGCCTTCATTGCCCCAATCGACATAATGCAGCCGAAGCCGCTGAGAGAAATAAGTATGGGACGTGGGTCCGTGCTCGATGAAAGATGTCATGGCGGCCTCTAAAATTTCGATGCGCGCACTTTACCGGAAGGCGGCGGCGCGCCCAACCGGCTTGACGGGGGTTTTGCCTTGCAAATGTGAAGGTGCGCCGGGCCTTACCCGGCAGGCGGCAGCGTAATGGTGACGGCAAGTCCGCCTTCCGGGCGGTTGGCAAGCGCAATCTCACCGCCATGGCGCAGGATGACGGTGCGGGCGATGGCAAGGCCGAGCCCGGTGCCGCCCGTCTCCCGGTTGCGCGAGCCTTCCACCCGGTAAAAGGGGCGGAAGACGTTCTCAAGCTGGGCATCCGGAATGCCGGGGCCTTCGTCTTCGATGCGAATCTCGATACCGCTCCCGTCTTTACGCAGGGTGACATGGGCGCGTTTGCCATAGCCAAGCGCATTGACGAGGAGATTGCGGAACGTGCGCCGCAGCTCCGTCGGCCCGCAGGGATAAGAAAGCCGGTCCGGCCCCTCATATGTCAGGCGCGGGGTTTCTTCGCTGCTGCCCTCGGCAGGAGCGCCGAGATCGCTGGCCAGTTCCTTCAGCATCAGCGCAATGTCGCAAGGCTCGCGCGTTTCCGTTTCCGCCTCGCCGCGTGCAAAGGAAATGGAGACATCGATCATGCTTTGCATTTCCTCGATGTCGCGGGCGGCTTTCTCGCGCTGCTCTTCCTCTTCGATGAATTCGGTGCGCAGCCGCAGCCGTGTCAGCACCGTGCGCAGATCGTGCGCAATGGCGGCGAGCATCAGATTGCGGTCGTCCACCATGCGCTGAATGCGTTTCTGCATGCCGTTGAAGGCGCGGCTTGCCCGGCGCAGCTCCCGTGAGCCCGTTTCGGGCAGGGGCGGGGCGTTCAAATCCTTGCCGAGCCTTTCCGCCGCGTCGGCAAAACGGCGCACGGGCCGGGCGAGCCGTTTGCCCGCCCAGAAGACCAGCATGAGAATGAGCAGCCAGAAAAGCGTGCGCGTGAACCAGCCGTCTTCATATTCATCGACGAAAAACGCTTCCACCGGCACCCGGAAGACCGCCCAATTGCCGTCTTCAAGCGCGATGGAGATAACGCCATGCCAGCGCCCGAGCGGTTCTTCCGCCATGCCGAAAATATAGCCCTCCCTGCCGAATTCGCGGTTGAGAAGGGCGAGCGCCTTCACATCCTCTTCGTCTTCGCCGATCTCGGCATCGAAACGTTCTTTCGGCTGAACCGGCTCCGGCGCAACCGAAACGATGAGCGCGACGCCGGTCAGCGCCTCCGCCAGGGCAGGGCGTTCGGCGGGCGGCGTCTTATCGATGACGCCCGTTGCCGCGATGACTTGCCGCGCGATGCGCATTTCCGGGCTTTGATCCACAGGCGGATCATCGGAAAGCATCCAATCGAAAATCTGGACGATGAAAAGCAGCAGCAGAATGGAAACGATGATGCGCCCGGCAAGCCCAAGTGCCATGTGTTTGCGCATGGCGCGGCTGCGTGCTTTCCAGTGTCCACGGCGGGGGCCATGGCGGCGCCCTTCACGGTTTGCCTTGCGCCGGACGCGGCGGTGCTCTTTGACGGAGCGGCGGGTCAATGGCGCACCACTTCGGCGGTCAGCATATAGCCGCCGCCCCGGATGGTTTTGATGAAGGCGGGGTTCTTGTGATCGGGCTCGATCTTTTTACGCAGCCGGCTGAGCTGCACATCGATGGAGCGGTCGAAAGGCGAGGCCATGCGTCCGCGCGTGATGTCGAGCAATTGGTCGCGGTTGAGGACGCGGCGCGGGCGTTCGAGAAAGGCGGCGAGAAGATCGAACTCCCCGGCGGTCAGCTCCACCAGCGCGCCTTCAGGGTCGGTAAGCGTGCGCCGCCCGGTATCGAGCCGCCAGCCCTCGAAGCCGAATATGAGCGCGGCGTTCGGCGCTTCTGCCGGGATACTCCGGCGCAGCACCGCCTTGATGCGGGCCAAAAGTTCGCGCGGGTTGAAGGGCTTGGCGATGTAATCATCCGCGCCCATCTCAAGCCCGACGATGCGGTCCATATCCTCGCCCATGGCGGTGAGCATGATGATGGGCAGCGCGCGCCCTTCCGTATTCAGCCTGCGGCAAATCGAAAGCCCGTCTTCGCCCGGCAGCATGAGATCGAGAATGGCAAGATCGAAAAGGCCGCTCTCGAGCGCCTTATCCATTTGCTTGGCATCGGCCGCCGCTGTGACCCTGTAGCCGTGCTTTTGCAAAAAGCCCGTCACCAGTTCGCGGATTTCCTTGTCGTCATCGACCAGCAGAAGATGTGCGCTTTGTTCCATGCCGCAAGCATAGCCTCCTTCCCCAAACAGAGTCTTGCCGCCATGTAACGAAGTGTAACGGGTCGCGGGGTGTGCGCCATCCTTCTCTTTCCCTTGCGTTACATTTCGTAAAACACGCGACATGCCTCGGAAACGCCGCCCCTTGATAGTGCCTCCCATCGGCGCTTGCCGGACATATGCGCACCGGCGCGAAACCTAAGGAGAGAGGGTATGGCTAGAATTGGGAGAACCTATGTTCTGGTGATTGCGAGCGCGTTATTGCTCGGCACGGTTTTCATTGTACTTAGTCAGAGTGAGCGGGCCTGGTCGGACGCGGGCCCGCCGCTTGTTGCCGCTTCCATCTTCGGGGCATCGCATGGCGGCTGGCGCCACCGGGGCGCGGGCCGGTTTTGCGAGGGCGGGGCCGAGCGGCATTTGGGCAAGCTGGAAGAATATGTAGATGCCTTTGGCGGCTTCACCGCGCCGCAGCGCGCCGCCTGGGATGAGCTTGTCGGCTCGCTGCGCGCCTCCGTTCTGCTTTTCAACGATGTCTGCGCCGAGCTGGAAACGGCGGAGCGTGAGAGCACGGCTCCCGGCCGTCTGGCACTTGCCGAAGAGGCCATTCAGGCGGCAGCGGCGGCGATGCAGAAAGTGCGCCCGAGCTTCGAGGCATTCTATGCCACGCTCGATGAGGATCAGCGCGCCTTGCTCGACCGCGCCTTCGCGCATGGCGAGCATTGAGCTGCGTCTGAGCGTCCTTACCACCAGGGAGAGCGCCGGTAGCGCGGCTCTCCCTGCGGCATGTGCGGCTCTCCCTGCGGCATGTAGAGGGGATTTGTCTTAAGACAGTCTCACATTGCAAATGCCGCTTGAATGCCGGCGGCTCTTAAGGCCGCAAATCCCTTTTCAATCCCGCCTGCGGAATGTATTCACATTAGGCGGGAGGATGAGATGGGGAATCGCAAACGCATCGTCGAGATGTGTCTGAATCTGATGAACGAAGAAGGTTCGCGGGCGGTCGGCACTTCGCGCATTGCGGACGAGCTCGGGATCAGCCCGGGCAATCTCTATTATCATTTCAAGAACCGCGAAGAGATCGTCATGGTCATCTATGAAGATCTCGATGCCGATTTCCGCGCCGCGCTGGTGGAAGATGTGCATGCGCCCATTTCACCGGAGCGCTTTGCCGGGTTCTTTCTGCGCACGCTTCAGGTTGCCTGGGAGTACCGCTTCTTTTTCGGCGGCATGCTGCATCTTTTACGCCGGGATGAAGAACTGGCGGCGCGCTATGCCGCGCTTCAGGCCTGGGCGATCGATGCGATCGAGACTATTCTCAGGCAACTGATCAAGGATCGCAGTCTAACCCGTCCCAAGGCGAAGACGGGCCTGCGCTCCATGGCGATCAATCTGTGGATCGTCTGGAGCAACTGGATCCGCTTCGTGCAGGTCTCCGATCCGAAAGGAGATGTCCGGCGCGACCATCTCATTCAAGGGGTCGGGCAGCTTCTCGATATTCTCGAGCCTTATCTCGACCCAAGCTTTGAAAAAGCAGGACGGCGCGTGCTCACCCGCGAGCTGAAAAAATTCGCCGAGGAAGCCGCCGACCCTGCCTCTTGAAGAAGAGGCTTCAGAGCTTCTTGAAGCCTTCGGTCTCCGCTTTCTTTACATCCGCGCCCAGCACCTTGAGCTTGGAAAGACCTTCGTTGAATTTGGTCATATGCGGCTGTTTGAAATGGGTCTGCAGCGCCGCTTCGTCTTCCCATTCTTCGTAGATGCGGAAGCGGGCCGGATTTTCGATATCCTGATAGAAGGCGTATGAAAGGCAGCCTTTTTCCGCGCGCGTTGCTTTGGCCATGGCGCCGGCAAGTTCTTTGGCCGGTGCGATGCTGCCTTCATCGAGATCGATGGTGCCCGTTACGATAATCATGGCTGCCTCCCTAAAAGCTGCCCGGTCAATCGCCGGGACCGAGCAGGCCTTTCTTGAAAATGAAACCGTAGCCTGCCGGGAAGAGGCGCTGAAGCAAATCAATTAGCCGTGCATCCATGCCGATGAGAATGCGCCGCCGGTCTTTCTGGATGCCCCGCACGATAATTTCCGCCGCCTTGGCGGGGGAGGTGCGGGCGATCTTGTCGAAATTGCTCGCCGCTTCCTGCCGCTCGCTGGAGCTTGTGCTTTGCAGAAAGCGGGCATTGCGCACGATATTGGTTTTGATGCCGCCGGGATGAACGGAGGAAACGCGGATCGCCGTCTCCCGCATTTCATGGGCGAGCGCTTCGGTAAAACCGCGAATGGCGAATTTCGCCGAGTTATAGGCGGCCTGGCGGGGCGCGGCGATGATGCCGAAAAGGCTCGACACATTGACGATGTGACCTGCGCCTTTTTGTTGAAGCTGCGGCAGGAAAGCCTTGGTGCCATAGACCATGCCCCAGAAGTCGATATTCATCACCCATTCGAAATCGTCGTAAGTGAGCTCATCGACACCCGCGACCTGGGCGACGCCGGCATTGTTGATAACGATATCCGCGCCGCCGAATTCCCGCGCCACCGTCTCGGCAAAATCGTAAACCCCGTCCTTATCCGACACGTCGAGAAGAAAGGTTTCCGCCGTGCCGCCCGCCTTGCGCACCTGATCGGCGGTTTCTTCGAGCCCCTCCCTGTTCACATCGGTCAGGATGACGCGCGCCGCCCCTTCCCGCGTGAGGCACAGCGCCAGGGCGCGGCCGATACCGCTGCCGGCGCCGGTGATCAATGCGGTCTTGCGGGTGATATCGGTCATGGCGGGCTCCCCTCTCTTATCCGTCTTTATATGACAAATTGTCATTTGCATTCTTATAGCGTCGGAGGGCCGGTTTGTCGCGGAAAATTAGACCTTTCCCGGCCCCGCCCTTAGGCTGACGCCAGCTAATAAATTTTGGGAGGAGGATGTCATGCAGGTGCAGCCCATTGCGGATCTGGACGATGAGGTGAACGAAATCCGTCTGCGCACGGCCAAGATCGTGACGGAGGAGGTTATTCCCGCCGAGCCCGCGCTTTATGCAGGCGGCGATGAGGCGAAAGAAGCACGAGCGCATATTTCCGCCAAGGTGAAGGAAGAAGGCCTCTGGGCGCCGCATCTGCCGGAAGAATATGGCGGCATGGGCATCGGCTTTCTGAAGCACGCTTACATGAACGAGATCTTGGCCTGGAGCCCGTTTTCAGCGCGGCTCTTCGGCGTGGTGGCGCCCAATGCGGGCAATCAGAAGATCCTGGTGAAATACGGTACGGCGGAGCAGAAGAAGAAATGGCTTGAGCCATTGATCGCGGGCGAGCTTGAAAGCTGCTTTTCCATGACCGAGCCGGATCAGCCGGGCTCCAACCCTTATGCCATTCAGACCCGCGCCGTGCTCGACGGCGATGAATGGGTGATCAACGGACATAAATGGTTCACGTCGAACGGCAAGCGCGCGGATTTTGCCATCGTCATGTGCCGCACCGAACAGGATGACGGGGCAGGGGGCACGAAAGACAAGATGACGCAAATCATCGTGCCCATGGATGCGCCCGGCGTGAAATATGTGCGCTCCGTGCCGGTTTGGGGTCACACCCACGGCGATCATGCCGAGATCATTTATGAGAATGTCCGCGTGCCGAAGGAAAACCAGCTCGGGCGCACCGGCTCCGGCCATCAGGCGGCTCAAGACCGGCTGGGCGCGGGACGCGTCTTTCATTGCATGAATGCGATCGGCTCCATGTGGCGGGCCTTCGATCTGCACTGCAAGCGGGCCATCTCCCGGGACGTGCATGGCGGCAAGCTGGAAACGAAACAGTTCACACAAGGCGACATCGCCGATTCTTATATGGATATTCAGGCGGCCCGCTTGATGACCATACATTGCGCGAACCGTATCGAGGCGGGCGTCGATGCGCGGGCCGATATTTCCGCCATCAAGATTTTTGTGCCCGCCGCGTTTTCGCGCGTGGTGGACCGGGCGATCCAGGCGCATGGGGCGATGGGTGTTTCCGGCGATCTGCCGCTTGCGGGCATGTATACCGGCGCGCGCACGCTACGCATCGCCGACGGGCCGGACGAGGTGCACCGCATCCTCATCGCCCGCACGGTGCTGAAAGCTTATCATGCAGGTGAAAGCTGGGATTTCGGCGTTTGAGACGAAGGCTTATCCCCGCTTTCACGGAAGTGACATAGAATGGCGGTTAAAAGGAAGCTTCAGTGACTCCGTCCCGATTCGTGCGGGGCGGCGGTTTTAAACGGCGGCAGGACAAATGGCCGATCTTCAAAGCAGTCAGGGAACATATGACGGCACGCGCCGGCGCGGGAGCCGGCGAGATGAGTTCGTCCGGCGCTTGAAAGAGCAGCGCTACCGCCTCATGGGCGCGGCCCTGCTTTTTGCCGCCCTTGCCGTGGCCGGTGCCATGAGCCCGCCCATCGCGTTTTTTGCCTTTCTCGGCCTTGCCGCGCTGTTGATGGGTGAGGAAGCGCAAGAGGTGAAAACGGCGGCAGGCCCTGCCGAGCCCCGCCTGCGCGATGCACTGCCGCCCAATGGCCGTCTTGGCGCGCTGGTGGTGGAGCATCTGCCCGATCCCGTCGTGCTGCTGGATAAGTCGAGCCGCATTCTTTACGCCAACCGCGCCGCCCATGATCTGATGGGGCATATTCCGGCGGGCCGCCCCGTCGCCTCCGCCTTGCGCGCGCCGGCGGTCCTTTCCGCCATCCAGAAAGTGCAGGAGGAAGGCGGGACGCTCTCCATCGATTATGAGCTGCCGGTGCCGGTCGAGCGGCATTTCCGCGCCATGATTTCCGAGATCGGCCCGGAAACGGGCGGCGAGCTTGCCAGGGAAATGAACGGTGTGCCCGAGGCCTCGCTCCTCATCATGCTGCATGATCTCACCGACATGCGCCGGGTGGAGCAGATGCGGGTGGATTTCGTGGCAAATGCCAGCCATGAGCTGAAAACGCCGCTCGCCTCGCTTTCGGGCTTCATCGAAACCATTCAGGGTCATGCGAAGGACGATCCGGAAGCGCAGGCGCGCTTCCTCGGCATCATGTCCGAGCAGGCCGCGCGGATGCAGCGGCTGATCGAGGATCTTCTTTCTTTAAGCCGGATCGAAATGCGCGAACATGTGCCCCCCTCCGGCGAGGTGGATTTGGCCGCGCTCACTGGCGATGTGACAGACGGGCTGGGGCCGCTCGCCGCGACCCATGGCGTCGAGATTAATGTCGATGTGAAAGAAGGCGTCGAGCCGGTACGCGGGGAATGGGACGAGCTTCACCAAGTGGTGCAGAACCTCACCGAAAACGCGCTGAAATATGGCCGCGCCGGCAAGCGCATCGACATTACCATCGCCCCTGCGCTCAATCAGGCCGGGCGCAAGATGACCGAGCTTGCGATTCGTGATTATGGGCCTGGCATCCCGCGCGAGCATATTCCCCGGCTTACCGAACGCTTCTACCGCGTCGATGTCGCCAAGAGCCGGGAGCGGGGCGGCACGGGGCTCGGCCTTGCCATCGTCAAGCACATCGTCAACCGCCATTCCGGCACACTGACCATCGACAGTCAGGTAGGCGAGGGCAGCACCTTCAAGGTTCGCCTGCCGGTGCGCGCGTAAGGGCGCGCCTGAGTCTCCGCCCCTAGCTCTTCGCTCTCCTTCCAGGCCGGTCCCGTGTTTGTGACCGTGCCTGTGATGCCGCTCGCGGGCCGGAACGGCCGTTAACAGAAAAACAATAACTATTTCAATGGTTTGACGGTGTCATGGAACTGTCACACAACTGTCGTAAACCTTTTGTGAGCCGCTCCTACGGTCATCGCGCTCAAGGGCACGATGAGACCGGCTAGCTGGCAGCCTCAACCCCGGTTGCAAGTTTGGGGGGCAAAGCAGCGGTCTGATCGACAGGGATATCCGATCCAATTGACTGGAGAGAAATCGTGAAACTCAACAAACTGGCGATGGCGGCGACTTTTGCTGTCACGACCGCTGCTACGGCGGGTGTTGCGCAGGCGCGCGACCAAATCCAAATCGTAGGTTCCTCGACCGTGTTTCCTTACACGCAGGCGGTCGCGGAAGAATTTGCCAACAAGACCGGCATGCAGGCTCCCGTGGTGGAATCCACCGGTACGGGCGGCGGCATGAAGATTTTCTGCCAGGGCCTGGGCGAAGCCAACCCGGACATCACGGGTGCCTCGCGCGCAATGAAGCAGTCCGAGTATGAGCTTTGCCAGCAGAACGGCGTGACCGATATCACCGAAGCGCTGATCGGCTATGACGGCCTGTCCATCGCCGTTTCCAAAAAAGGCGACAAGCTCGACGTTTCCAAGAAAGACCTTTTCCTGGCGCTGGCCGCCGAAGTGCCGGTTGACGGCAAACTGGCCGCCAACCCGAACCAGACCTGGAAAGACGTGAACGCGTCGCTTCCGGACACCAAGATCCAGGTTTTCGGCCCGCCCCCCACCTCCGGCACGCGTGACGCTTTCGTCGAGCTGGTGATGCGCGAAGGCTGCAAAGAGATGGATTTCTACAAAGATCAGGACAAGAAATTCATCAAGGCGAACTGCTCGCGTATGCGTCAGGACGGTCCGTTCATCGAAGCCGGTGAAAACGACAACCTGATCGTGCAGCGCCTGGAAGCCGATGCCACGGCTTACGGCATCTTCGGCTACTCCTTCCTTTATGAAAACCAGGACAAGCTCCAGGGTATCAATGTGGAAGGCGTGGCGCCGTCCTTCGAGACGATCGCCGACGGTTCCTACTCCGTCTCCCGCCCGCTCTTCTTCTACGTGAAGAACGCGCATCGCGGCGTGATCGCAGGTCTTGAAGAATTCCTGACCGAATATGTCAGCGAAGAAGCCATGGGCCCCGGCGGCTACCTCAACGAGCGCGGTCTCGTTGCCCTGGCCGACGACAAGCGGGCCGAAGTGCAGGATGCTGTGAAAAACGGCAAGCACATGACCCGCTACGAAACGACGAACTAAAAACATGGAGAAGGGTGGGCGGCGTGCCGCTCACCCTCCTTCTTTGCCCTGAGGCCGCAAATTCCGGCCGGGCAAACCCCGCAAGACCCACGGAGCAGGCGTATCCATGCTGACCACCCTTTTCATCTGCCTTGTTGCCGTTGCCGCTGCCGGATATTTCTTCGGCCAGAAAAAAGCGCGGGGCCTTGCCATCAGCCAGGGCACGCGGCTTCATTCGCTTCCCGGGTATCACGGTGCCTATGTCGCTTTCTGGGTGGGTCTGCCGAGCCTCGTTCTCGTGCTCTTCTGGCTGCTCTTCCAGGATGCCGTGGTCGAGGGGCTGGTGATCTCCGCCATTCCCGATGAAATCACCCGGACGATGGACGGGACCCGCATCGATCTTCTGATTTCCGAAATCAAGAGCGTTGCCGCCGGCCGCATCTTTGTCGAGCCGCAGCCTTATGTGCTGGAAGCCGCCGCGCATTACAACATTCTGAACAATACCGCCGAAAAGGCGATGCTGGTTGTCGTGCTGGCGCTGGCCGTGCTCGGGCTCGGTTATGCGCGCCGCAACCTTTCCGCCGATTTCCGCGCCCGCCAGAAAGTGGGCATGACGATGGACGGCCTGATGATCCTCTGCTCGGTCATCGCCATCGTCACGACGCTCGGCATCATCGCCTCGCTGCTTTTCGAGGCGATCCGCTTCTTCGAAAAAGTGCCGGTGGGCGAGTTTTTCTTCGGCCTTTCCTGGGAACCGCAAATCGCCATCCGCGCCGATCAGGTGGCGGGCACGGGCGCCTTCGGCGCGGTGCCGGTCTTCACGGGCACGCTGCTGATCGCGGCTATCGCCATGGCGGTCGCCATTCCCATCGGGCTCTTCTCGGCAATCTATCTGACCGAATATGCCGGTGACCGTTTCCGCTCCATCGTCAAGCCGGTGCTGGAAATGCTGGCCGGTGTGCCGACCGTGGTTTACGGCTTCTTTGCGGTGCTGACGGTCGCGCCCGCCTTGCGGGAAGCAGGCGCCGCCATCGGCCTCGATGTGGCGCCGAACAGCGCCCTTGCCGCGGGCGCCGTGATGGGGATCATGATCATTCCCTTCATCTCCTCGCTTTCGGACGATGCGATCACCGCCGTGCCGCGCGCCATGCGCGACGGCTCCTACGCCATGGGCGCGACGAAAGCCGAAACCATCATGCGCGTGCTTCTGCCCGCCGCGCTGCCGGGCATTGTGGGCGGCATTCTGCTGGCCGTCTCCCGCGCCATCGGCGAGACCATGATCGTGGTGATGGCGGCAGGCCTCATCGCCAAACTGACCGCCAACCCCTTCGATGCCGTGACCACCGTGACGGTGCAGATCGTCACACTGCTTATCGGCGATACCGAATTCGACAATCCCAAGACGCTTGCCGCCTTTGCGCTGGGCCTGGTGCTCTTCGCCGCCACGCTTCTGCTCAATGTCGTCGCGCTGCGCGTCGTTCAGAAATATAGGGAACGTTATGAGTGAGGCCGCAATGACGACGGGCACAGCCCCGGCCAGTTTTGTTTCCGATGCCGCTCTGAAGCGTTTGCAAAAGCGCAAAGCGGCGGACCGGCGGCTGAAATATTACGGCCTCGGCGCCATCGGCATCGCGCTTTTGCTGCTGGCAACGCTGGTGACGTCGCTTATCATCACGGGTCATACCGCCTTCCTGCAGACGCATGTCACTTATCCGGTTTATCTCGATCCGGCGAAGATCGATGCGCAGGAGCCGAGCAAAGGCAATTACCGCTCGATCGTGCGCGACAGTTTTACCGCGCTCTTTCCGGAGGTAACGGCGGTGCGCGAGAAGCGTGCGCTTACCGATATTCTGACCTCGGCCGCTCCTTACATTCTGCGCGATGAGGTGGTGGACGATCCGGAGCTGATCGGCCAGACCATCGATTTCACGGTGCCTGTCTCCGACCCCTTCGATCAGTTCATGAAGGGCAATATCAAGCGCGAGACGCCGGAAGAAGATCGCCGCGTCACGAACCAGGAAATCGTCTGGGTGGACCAGCTTGTGGCCGAGGGGCGTCTCTCCAAACCGCTCAATATCGGTCTTCTGACGAATGCCGATAGCCGTTTCCCGGAAATGGCGGGTCTTGCCGGCGCAATCACGGGCTCTTTCTTCGCGCTGCTCGTCTGTTTCCTGATTTCCTTCCCGACCGGCATTGCCGCGGCGGTCTATCTGGAAGAATTCGCGCCGAAGAACAAGTTCACCGATCTCATCGAGGTGAATATCAACAACCTCGCCGCCGTGCCCTCCGTGGTCTTCGGTCTTCTCGGCCTTGCGGTTTTCCTCGGCACGTTCGGCCTGCCGCGCTCCGCCCCGCTTGTCGGCGGTATGACGCTGGCGCTGATGACGCTGCCCACCATCATCATCACGACGCGCGCCTCGCTGAAAGCCGTGCCGCCTTCCATCCGCGAGGCCGCGCTCGGCATCGGCGCCTCCAAGCACCAGGTGATGATGCATCATGTGGTGCCGCTTGCCATGCCCGGCATTTTGACCGGCACGATCATCGGCCTTGCGCAGGCGCTCGGCGAAACCGCGCCGCTGCTGCTGATCGGCATGAATGCCTTTATCACCTCGCCGCCCGGCGGCATTCTCGATCCTTCGACCGCGCTGCCCACGCAGATTTTCATCTGGGCGGACAGCCCGGAGCGCGGGTTCGTTTCGCGCACCTCGGCGGCCATTCTCGTGCTGCTCGGGTTCCTGGTCGCGATGAACGCCATTGCCATTTATCTGCGCCGCCGCTTCGAGCGCCGTTGGTAGGAACGGAGAAACCGGAATGAAAACCGCCCAGAATACCGCCCAAAATACCGCGCAGCATACCGCTCAGGCTGAAAGCCAGACCGCAACGAACGGGGCAACCATGACGCCAGCCGAAACCGCATCGCCGCAAGTAGCGGAATTGCATCCCATCAAAATGACCGCCCGCGACGTCAGTGTCTTTTACGGAGCAAAGCAGGCGCTTTTCGGCGTCGATCTGACGATCCGGGACAATGCCGTCACCGCGCTGATCGGCCCTTCGGGCTGCGGCAAGTCGACGTTCCTGCGCTGTCTCAACCGCATGAACGACGTGATCGACAATTGCCGGGTTGAAGGGGAAATCAGGCTCGGCGATACGAATATTTACGGCGCCAATATCGACCCTGTGCTGCTGCGCGCGCGCGTCGGCATGGTCTTCCAGAAACCCAATCCCTTCCCGAAATCCATTTACGAGAATATCGCCTATGGTCCGCGCATTCACGGCATGGCCGAGCGGCGCGCGGAGATGGATGAAATCGTCGAGACGAGCCTGCGCAAGGCCGCGCTCTGGGACGAGGTGAAGGACCGCTTGCAGGAGCCGGGCACCGGCCTTTCCGGCGGCCAGCAGCAGCGCCTTTGCATCGCCCGGGCGATTGCGGTGAACCCGGAAGTCATTCTGATGGACGAGCCTTGCTCGGCGCTCGACCCGATCGCCACGGCGCGCGTGGAAGAGCTGATCGACGAGCTGAGAGAAAACTATACCATCGTCATCGTCACGCACTCCATGCAGCAGGCAGCCCGCGTCTCCCAGCGCACGGCGTTCTTTCACCTCGGCAATCTGGTGGAAGAAGACGAGACGGATCAGATCTTCACCAATCCGCGCGACAAGCGCACCCAGGATTACATCACCGGCCGGTTCGGCTAAGCAAACGTTCAAGCGGCCCGGCGCAAGGAGGCAGGTGTGAGAGAGCAGGAACATATCGTCAAATCCTTCGAGGAAGAGCTCGAAGCGATTTCAACGCTGATCGCGCAAATGGGCGGCATGGCCGAAGCGCAACTCGCTGCGGCGATCGACTGCGTGACGCGCCGCGATATCGCGCTGGCCGAGCGCACGGTGCTCGAAGACCGGCGCATCGACGAGAT
This sequence comes from Tepidicaulis sp., assembly GCF_965222285.1. Taxonomy (NCBI): domain Bacteria; kingdom Pseudomonadati; phylum Pseudomonadota; class Alphaproteobacteria; order Hyphomicrobiales; family Parvibaculaceae; genus Tepidicaulis; species Tepidicaulis sp. The sequence continues at coordinate 527,463 of NZ_OZ244942.1, forward strand.
GGAACACGATATCGAAGATCAGACCGTGCGCCTTATCGCGCGGCGCCAGCCCATGGCGCTCGATCTGCGCGAGGCGATTTCGGCGATCAAGATTTCCGCCGATCTGGAGCGGATCGGGGATCTGGCCAAAAACATCGCCAAGCGCTCGATTATCGTGATCGGCGATTATGAAACGCCGGCCCGCCTGATGCAGGGCCTGGCGCGGATGGGCAAGCTCGCGCAAGGCCAGCTCAAGGCAGTGCTTGATGCCTATGCCGGGCGCAATGCGGAAGAAGCGCTGCATGTCTGGCGCTCGGATGCGGAAATCGACGAGATGTACAATTCCATCTTCCGCGAGCTGCTCACCTATATGATGGAAGACCCGCGCACCATCGGTGCCTGCACCCATCTTCTCTTCATTGCCAAGAACATCGAACGGATCGGCGATCACGCGACCAATGTCGCCGAGACGGTCTCTTATCTCGTTACCGGGGAAATGCTGGTGGATGAGCGCCCGAAAAGCGACCAGACCACCACAACCGCTATTTCCGCTTTGAGGGACACGCAGTAACCTCGGGAAGGACGCATGTCATGCAACTTGAAACGAACTGGACGCACGCCGCCCCCCGCACGGTCGATATTCATGCAGCCAGTGATTCACGGCCGAAACGCACGCCCATGAAACCAACAGTGTTGATTGTCGAAGACGAAGAAGCGCTCTCCACTCTCCTGCGCTACAACCTTGAAAAAGAAGGTTATGACGTGGCCGTGGCCATGGACGGCGAGGAAGCGGAAATCCAGGTACGCGAGCATCTGCCTGATCTCGTGCTCTTGGACTGGATGCTGCCGGGTGTTTCCGGCATCGAGCTGTGCCGGCGCTTGCGCGGGCGGCCCGAAAGCCGGAACCTGCCCATCGTCATGATTACGGCGCGCGGCGAGGAAGCGGACCGGATCCGCGGTCTCGATACCGGCGCGGACGATTACATCACCAAGCCTTTCTCGACGAGCGAGCTTTTGGCGCGCATCCGCGCCGTCATGCGCCGTATCCGCCCGGCGCTGGCAGAAGATATCGTCACTTTCGGAGATATCGTGATCGACCGCGCCGCGCACCGGGTGCGCCGCGCCGACCGCGAGGTGCATCTGGGGCCGACGGAATACCGCCTTCTCGAGCATCTCATGCAGCATCCGGGCCGCGTCTTCTCCCGCGCCCAGCTTCTCGACACGGTCTGGGGCTCGGACGTTTATGTGGAAGCGCGCACGGTGGATGTGCATATCGGCCGGCTGCGCAAGGCGCTGAATGCCAAGGGCGAGCACGATCCGATCCGCACCGTGCGGGCGGCAGGCTATGCGCTCGACGAGCAGGTGCCTGGCGCTTCGGGCGAGTGACCTGTCCCCGGAATTTCAGGAAAACGAACCCCTAAAATAAAAGCCGGCCCACCTCCCCCTCGAGGTATCGGGCCGGCTTTTTCCCCTGCGCGCCTCTTGCCTTTGCAGATTACGCCTGAACAAAGGCAGGTGGGCGCACCGCCAAGAAACGGGGCTTAGACGGCGAAGTCGCGCCGCCGGTCGTTGCGTTTGCGGGCCTGTACGGGCTGGTAGGCCAGCCGCGCGTGCTCGGCGCAATAGGGCATGCCGGGTGCCGAACGGTCGCCGCAGAAATGGAAGCTTTCCTCGCCCGGATCGCCGATCGGCCATTTGCAGGTGTGCTCGGTCAAGGAGAGGACGGTCGCCCCGTCGCCGATGGCCACATCCGTCAGGCGGCGCTGCGGGGCGGGCGCGGGCAGCGGCTTTTCCTTGGCAAGCGCGGCGCTTTCCCGGGCCTCGCTCGCCTGGGCGGGCTGCGGCCGGGCTGTCGCGGGCGCTGCGGCAGCGGCGGGCTGCTGGCGGGCCCGGCTCGGCCGGTTGGAAGTGGCGCGGCCGGAAAGGCCCAGCCGGTGGACCTTGCCGATCACCGCATTACGCGTGACGCCGCCCAGCTGCTTGGCAATCTGGCTGGCGCTCAGGCCTTCGGCCCACAATTTCTTGAGAGTTTCGACCCTGTCTTCCGTCCACATGCCTATTATCCCTCGTCTGCGGGCGCGCGCCTGCGTGCCCCAGGTTTCCCCGAGATTCCCGGCGTCATGCCCGGTACGCGCTGCTGACGCCGCCACTACATATCGTGTTGCGATTGGGTTAACACTACAAGATAGGGGCAGGTTCCCGCAAGGCGCGCATGCCTGCAAAGCCGCCTTATCCACAAAAAATCGCGCTTAGCGAACGCAAAACCACAAAATATGGGCTTGAGTGCCCGATTTATCCCCAGTTTGACGCGAGTGTGCATTGCCAAATCGCCTGCGAGTGACTATTTGGGGTCGCAACGGGAAGGCAGGGCAGATGAGTTTTCAGGAATATCCCCCGCAGGGAACGCGCCGCTTCGGGGCCATCAACTGGCTCGGCATGTGGACGCTTTACGTGAAAGAAGTGCGCCGCTTCATCAAGGTCATTACCCAGACCGTGGCCGCGCCCGTTATCACGACCCTGCTGTTTCTGGCGATTTTCTCGCTGGCGCTCGGCCGGCTGCGCCCGGACGTGCAGGGCGTGCCCTTTGCCGAGTTCATTGCGCCCGGTCTCATCATGATGACCATGCTGCAAAACGCCTTCGCTAATACCTCTTCCTCGCTGCTGATCTCCAAGGTACAGGGCAATATCGTCGATATTCTGATGCCGCCCCTTTCCGCGGGCGAGCTGAATGTCGGCATCGCCATGGCCGGCGTCACGCGCGGTGTCATGGTCGGCATCGTGACCGCGCTCGGCATGATCGCTTTTGTCGATATTTCCATCGCCCATCTTTGGGCGGTGGTCTATTTCGCCATTGCCGCCTCGCTCATGCTCTCGCTGCTCGGCATGCTGGGCGGCATCTGGTCGGAAAAGTTCGACCATTTGCAGGCGGTGACGAACTTCATCATCACGCCGCTCGCCTTCCTGTCGGGCACGTTCTACTCGATCCGCCAATTGCCGGATTTCGCCCAGGAAGCGGTGATGTACAACCCCTTCTTCTATCTGATCGACGGTTTCCGCTACGGCATGACGGGCCATGCGGACGGCTCGGTGGCGGTGGGCGTCGCTTTCACGCTGGGGCTGAATGTCGTTCTCTGGATCGTCACGGACTATGTGCTGCGACGAGGATACCGTCTCAAAGCCTGAGCAAGGCTCGGGTTTTTGAGGCGGGGACCTCTCAAGGCACGAGTAAGTGGTTGAGATGAAAGAGAAAATACCTGCTCACCCGATCCAAGAACGATTGACAGAACAGGACTTCTCCAACATACTCTAGCGCTTCTCGGACGCCGCCAGGAAAGGCGGCTTTTTCTATTCTGTTCGGGAGCATCGGGAAATGATTACGCCAGTCCTGCCAACTTATGCGCGGGTAAATATCGAGTTCGAGAAGGGCGAAGGGCCCTATCTCTTTACGCCTGAAGGGGAAAGATATCTGGACTTCGGTTCGGGCATCGCCGTGAACCTTCTGGGCCACGCGCATCCGCGCCTTGTCGCCGCGCTTGGCGAGCAGGCGGGCAAGCTCTGGCATACTTCCAACCTTTACCGCGTGCCGGGCCAGGAAAAACTGGCGGAGCGGCTTGTGGCGGCAACTTTCGCCGACAGCGTCTTCTTCACCAATTCCGGCGCCGAGGCGATGGAATGCGCGATCAAAATGGCGCGTAAATACCATTCGGCGAGCGGTCATCCCGAGCGCTATGAGGTCATCACCTTCGAAGGCGCCTTTCATGGCCGCACGCTCGCGACCATCGCGGCAGGCGGGCAGAAAAAGCATCTGGAAGGCTTCGGACCCAAGGTCGAAGGCTTTCCGCAAGTACCGCATGGCGACATGGACGCGCTAAAAGCGGCGATCGGTGAGAAGACAGCCGGTGTGCTGCTGGAGCCCGTGCAAGGGGAAGGCGGTATCCGTCCCTTCACGAATGAGCAGCTGCGCGCCATCCGCAAGATTTGCGATGAGGCGGGCATCCTTTTGATTTTCGACGAGGTGCAGACCGGCATGGGCCGCACGGGCTGGCTTTTTGCCCATGAGCCTTCCGGCGTTACGCCCGACATTATGGGTGTGGCGAAAGGCATTGGCGGCGGCTTTCCGCTCGGCGCGTGCCTTGCCACGGAAGAAGCGGCCAAGGGCATGATCGCGGGCAGCCACGGCTCGACCTATGGCGGCAATCCGCTTGCCATGGCCGTCGGCAATGCCGTGCTCGATGTGGTGCTGGAGGAGGGCTTTCTGGAAAAAGTCCGCCAGACCGGCATCAAGCTGAAACAGAAACTTGCCATGCTGGCCGACGAGCATCCCGCCATCATCGAAGGGGTGCGCGGAGAAGGACTGCTGCTCGGCCTGAAATGCAAAGTGCCGAACGGCGATCTCATCGGCGCGCTTTACGGCGAACATCTTTTGACGGTCGGCGCGGGCGACAATGTCGTGCGCGTCATTCCCCCCCTCATCGTCACCGATGCCGAGATCGACGAAGCGATCGGCGCCATCGACCGGGCCTGCGCCAAACTGGAGGCGGCAGGCGCAGGTGACACAGACAAAAAGGAGGGCGTGGCATGAGCAGTGCGCCCGTTATCGACATGCCGGTAAAAGACACGGCGAGACATTTTCTCGATCTGGATGCCATCGACAAGAAAACCCTGCGCCGGATACTGGACGCCGCCCATGCGCGCAAACGCAAGCGCAAGGGCCTCTCGCACGGCGCGCGCGATGCGGATGCGCCGCTCGATGGTAAGATGCTGGCGATGATTTTCGAAAAACCGTCGACACGTACCCGCGTCTCCTTCGATGTGGCCATGCGCCAGCTCGGCGGGGAAAGCATGCTGCTCAACGGCAATGACATGCAGCTCGGCCGGGGCGAGACGATTGCCGATACCGCCCGCGTGCTCTCGCGCTATGTGGATGCGATCATGATCCGCACCCATGCCCATGAGATGCTGGAAGAGCTGGCCGAATGCGCGAGCGTGCCGGTGATCAACGGGCTGACCGATCATTCCCACCCCTGCCAGCTTATGGCCGATGTCATGACCTTCGAGGAGCATAAAGGCCCCATCGCCGGGCATGTTGTGGCCTGGTCCGGGGACGGCAACAATGTCGCAACGACCTGGGTGCAGGCGGCGGTGCAGTTCGATTTCGAATTGCGCGTGGCCTGCCCGCCCGAGCTCGACATTCCCGAACATGTGATCGACTGGGCGCGCAAGGCCGGCGGCAAGGTGAGCGTGACGCGCGATCCTTTCGCGGCGGCGGACGGCGCGGACTGCGTCGTCACCGATACCTGGGTTTCCATGGGCGACGATGAAGCGACCGCCGAGCGCCGCCACAATTTGCTGGCCCCTTATCAGGTCAATGAAAGACTGATGGCGGCTGCGGCCAAAGATGCGCTTTTCATGCATTGCCTGCCCGCGCACCGCGGCGAGGAGGCTAGCGAAGGGGTGATCGACGGGCCGCAATCGGTGGTGTTCGATGTGGCCGAGAACCGGCTTCATGCGCAAAAGGGCGTGCTTGCCTGGTGCCTCGCTTAAATCTCAACTAAGGACGAGAGTTTACGTGTCCTATATCGGTGACGATCTTATCACGCCCTTCCAGATCGAAGGCATGAGCGTGCGCGGGCGTGTCGCGCGCCTCGGCCCGCTCGTCAATGAAGTGCTGACCCGCCATAACTACAAAGAGCCGGTGTCTGTGCTTCTTGGCGAGGCACTGACGCTCGCTGCACTTCTCGGCAGCGCGCTGAAATTCAACGGACGTTTGACCTTGCAGACGAAGGGGGACGGGCCTGTCTCCATGCTGGTTGCCGATTATGAAGCGCCGGGCAAGCTGCGCGGCTATGCCCATACGGATGAAGAGGCGCTCGAGACGGCGATTGCGGAGGGGCGCCTGACAAGCGCGGATCTGGTGGGCAGCGGCTATCTTGCCATGACCATCGACCAGGGTCCGGACATGGAGCGGTATCAGGGCATTGTCGAGCTCGACCCGCGCGGGCTTGCCGAATGCGCGCATGCCTATTTCGCCCAGTCCGAACAGATCGCCACCTCGATCCGCCTTGCCGTGGCCCCGCTTTTCGACAGGGATGCGGAAGGCCATGGCCAGACCGAATGGCGGGCCGGGGCCATCATGATCCAGCATCTGGCCCGCGACGGCGGCCTGACCGGCCATAAGGAAGACGAGGAAACCGAGCAGCCGCTGACCCAGGAAGAAAAAGACTGGGAACACGCCGCCGTGCTGCTCGACACGGTCGAAGATCACGAATTGCTGGACCCGCAAGTCACTCCCGACCGGTTGCTCTTCCGGCTTTATCACGAAGATGGGGTCAGGGTTTATCCGCCCCATGAAGTGGCCTTCGGGTGCCGCTGCTCGGCCGAGCGCATGGAAGAGGTGCTCAAGCGCTTCGACGATGCCGATATCGACGAAATGACCGTGGATGGGGCGATCGAAACGCGTTGCGAGTTCTGCGCGCAGGTTTATCATTTCGATCCGGAAGCGCTGAAAAAAGCGGGGAAGGAAAAAGCGGAATGACTTTCTGCCGGAAAGCTGCAATCGGGATCTTCATGGGCGCGGGCATCGCCCTTGCCGGCTGCACCAGCGCGCCGCCACCGGCGAGCCCCGTGGACATAACCTATCAGCACCGCACACCCATTACCTTGAACGTCGCTGCCATCGATGTGGTGGACCGTTCAGGTTCGGGCTCCGGCGCAAACCGGCTCGAACAATTGCACCGGCAAAACCCGGCAAGCCTTGCGCGGCGCTGGGCCGAGGAACGCCTGCGCGCCGGCGGTACGGGCGGCCAGGCGACGCTGATCATCGATGAGGCTTCCGTGCGCGAGGAGCATCTGGAAGTGACGGCGGGCTTTACCGATCTTTTCAAGGATGAAGTGGACACGCGTCTTCATGCGGTGCTTGCCGCGCGGCTTGAATATCAATTGCCGGGGCAGGGTTCCGGCGCGGTGGATGTGAAGGTCGACGCGCGCCGGGAAGTGCTGGAAAGCGCCTCGCTCAATGAGCGCGATATGGCCTATTTCCAGCTCATGGAGCGCGTGGCAAGCGAGCTCGACAACAGGCTGACGCCGGATGTCGAGCAAACCTTCGCGCCCATTATCCTGCGTTAGGCTTTGCCTCAGCTTGCCAGATGCGCTGCGAGCCGCGTGAAGAAGCGCTCGCAGGCGGCGACTTGCGCAAGCTCGATGAATTCATCCGTCTTATGTGCCTGCTGAATGCTGCCCGGCCCGCAAATGACGGTGGGAATATCCGCCATCTGGAAGAGCCCAGCTTCCGTGCCGTAGGAGACCGCCTCGGTCTCGTTGCGTTCGGCAAGCTGCAGCACCAGCGCCTCGCCCGGTGCGCCTTCTTGCGGTTTGAGCGGCGGCACGAAATTGCGCGCCTTCGTTTCGATGGAGGCGCCGGGAAAGACGGCGCGCATGCGCGGCAGGAGTTTTTCTTCGGCAAACGCTGCAAGGCGGGCCGGAATTTCCTCCGGATCCTGATCAGGTAGCGCGCGGAACTCCCAGCGGAAATCGCAGTGACGCGGAATGATATTGACCGCCGTGCCGCCATTGACCGTGCCGATCTGCATGCTCGTATAAGGCGGATCGAAGCGGCCCGAAGCATCGCCCTTGGCCTGCATTTCTTCCCCGATCCGGGCAAGAAAGCCGATCAGCTCGGCGGCATAGACGATGGCGTTGACGCCTTTGTCCATGGCGCTTGAATGCGCCTCGAGGCCCGTCACCACCGTGTGGAAGGCATGGATGCTTTTATGCGCGTTCACGACTTTCATGTCCGAGGGCTCGCCGACGATCACGATATCGGGCCGGGGCAGGGAGCGGATGATTTCATCGATCATGGAGCGCACGCCGAGGCAGCCCACTTCCTCATCATAGGACAGCGCGAAATAAAGCGGCACTGTGAGTTCGTGTTTCAGGAATTCTGGCACGAAGGCAAGGGCGATGGCGATGAAGGACTTCATGTCGCTCGTGCCGCGCCCGTAAAGACGCCCGTCTTTTTCGGTGACGGTGAAAGGATCGCTCGACCAGTCCTGCCCGTCGACCGGCACGACATCCGTGTGGCCGGAAAGCACGATGCCGCCTTCTTTTTCCGCAGGTCCCAGAACGGCAAAGAGATTGGCCTTGGTGCCGTCTTCGTTCATGACCCGGCGCGAGGCAACGCCCCAGCCTGCAAGATAATCCTCGACGAATTCGATCAGTTTCAGATTGGAATGACGGCTGACCGTATCGAAGGAAATCAGCTTGTCGATCATCTGGCGCGGGGTGAAACGTTGCGGCATGGGGAGCTCCTTTGCGCGCATCCTAGCGGGCGCGCAGGCGGGCGCAAGAACCAGTTTACCCCCAGCTCAGCCGCGCCAGAAAGAGGGCATGAAAATCACCAGAACGGTAAAGACTTCCAGCCGCCCCATGAGCATGGAAAGGGAAAGCAGCCATTTGGCCGCATCGGGCAGGCTGGCGAAATTACCCGCCGGGCCGATAATGTCACCAAGGCCGGGGCCGACATTCGCCATGGTCGTGGCCGCCGCCGAAATCGAGGTAAGCACGTCGAGGCCCATAAGATTGAGCAGGACGGCGATCACGGAAAAGGCGAGCATGAAGAGAAACATGAAGCTCATCACCGAAGCGATGACGCCGTCGCCGATGGGATTGCCATTATAGCGCGGCACGAAAACCCCGTTCGGATGCACCATGCGGCGCATTTCGGTAAAGAGCGAGGCGAAGACGATTTGGAAGCGGAAAATCTTCATGCCGCAAGAGGTCGAGCCCGAACAGCCGCCGATAAACATGATGACGAAGAAGATCGCAATGGCGAGCGGTCCCCATTCGGAAAAATTATGGGTGGCGTAGCCCGTACCGGTCAGGATCGAGATCGAATTGAAAAGCGCGTAGCGGAACTGGTCGGGCAGCGGCCCATTGATGCCCTGGAAGACCTGATAGGCGGTGAGAACGGTGGCAAGCGTCGCGACGATGTAAAAGAAGACATGGACCTGCGAATCCCGCAAGAGTGGGCGGGCATCGCCGCGCAGCGCCCGGAGATAAAGCGCGAAGGGCAGGGAGCCGACGATCATCGCGGCCACAACGGTATAATCGATCGCCGCGCTTTCGAAATGGCCTACGGAAGCATCTTTCGTCGAAAAGCCGCCTGTTGCGATGGAGGTCATGGAATGATTGACCGCATCGAAAGCGTTGAGCCCGGCAAGCCAGAGAAAGAAAGCAAAGACGGCGGTGGCCGCGAGATAGAAGCTCGTGAGAGAGCCGGCAAGCTGGGCGGCGCTGGGCAGCACTTTTTCCGCCGTGTCGAAAGCCTCGACCTTGAACATCTGCATGCCGCCGATCTGCAGGATCGGCAAAAGCGCGATTGCCATGACGACGATGCCGAGACCGCCCAGCCATTGCAGCAGCGAGCGCCAGAGCAAAAAGCCGGGCGGGGCTGTATCGAGGCCCACCACAACGGTTGCCCCAGTCGTCGTCAGGCCCGACATCGCCTCGAAAAAGGCATCCGTATAGCTCAGCGAAAACTCGGAAAAAGCAAAAGGCAGCGCGCCGAAACCGGGCAGGAAAACCCAAATGAAGGTCACGAGCAGAAAGGCTTCTTTTAAGGTCAGATCGCTCGCATGGCCCCAGGTCATCAGCGTCATGCTGACGCCGGTGAAAAGCGTGAGCGCGGCGGCAAGGCCGAAAACCTGCCAGTCGGGATTGCCGGCCGCCGCATCGATGGCGGCCGGGATCAGCATGGCGCTGCCCAGCGTGGTCAGCAAAATGCCCGTGACGAGAATGATGGGTCTGAAGTCGATCATAACGCCTTAGGGTCTGACCTCTTGAGCTAGCTGGGGGCCAACCGCTGAGAGAAGGCTTTGAGACCTTCTCCGAAAAAGGTGCAGACCTTGGCGCGCGTGGCGCTTCCGCTCAGTTCACGAGCCGGACTGCGTGAGGACAGTCGAGCGAGAAGGCGGGAATGTCAACCTCGAAGCTGTCGCCCCCGTCCAGCGCCATTTCGTAATTGCCGACCATGATGCCGGACGGCGTGGTGAGCGGGGTGCCGCTGGTGTACTGGAAAGATTCGCCGGGCGGAATGACGGGCTGCTCGCCCACCACGCCTTCGCCGTGCACTTCATGGGTATAGCCGCGCTGATCGGTGATCTGCCAGTGGCGGCTTTTCAACTGCACGGGTTCGGCGCCTTCATTGCGGATCACGACCGTATAGGCCCAGACATAGTAATCCTCATCCGGGTCCGACTGATCGTCCAGATAATGCGGTTCAACCTCGACCCTGATGGCGCGGGTGGTGGCAGAGAACATGGCCCAATCCCATTGGCAGCTATGGGGCCCTGGCGTATCCGCCAAGGCCGATACGCGCAGTTTACGAAAATGCCCCTAATTCCAGGTTACCGGGCAGCTAGGAAAGCTGTCCGCCCTTTGCCCCGATTCGCAGTACCAATCTAGCGGGCAGGGCGGGCGGAAATGTGGCTTTCCCGCGCTTAAACGGCGGCGAGCGCCCGGTCCAGATCTTCTATCAGGTCCTGGGAATCCTCCAAGCCGACAGAAAGCCGCAGCAGGCCCGCGCTGATCCCCAGTTCCGCCCGCGCCTCTTCGGAAAGGCGCTGGTGGGTGGTGGTCGCCGGATGGGTGATGAGGCTCTTGGCATCGCCCAGATTGTTGGAAATCAGGATGATTTGCAGCGCATTGGCGAGGCGGAAGGCCGCCTCCTTGCCGCCCTTTACCTCGAACGCGACGATATTGCCGCCGGCTGCCATCTGCCGGCGCGCAAGAGCGGCCTGCGGGTGGCTGTCGAGGGTGGGATAGAGCGCCTTTTGCACCTTGGGATGGGCGTCGAGGAAGCGGGCGACCGCCTCCCCGTTTGCCGCATGGGCGTTGACGCGCAGGTCCAGCGTTTCCAGGCTTTTCAGCATCACCCAGGCATTGAAGGGGCTGAGCGCCGGGCCCGTCTGGCGCAGGAAATTCCCCAAGTGGTCGGCAATGAAGTCCTCATCGGCGAGCACGACGCCGCCGAGGCAGCGCCCCTGCCCATCGATATGTTTGGTGGCCGAATAGACGGTGGTATCGGCGCCGAATTCGAACGGCCGCTGCAGCACGGGGGTAGCGAAGACATTATCCACCACGAGCCGCGCGCCCGCCTCATGGGCGATATCGGCGACGGCCTGAAGGTCGATAATCTCCAGCGTCGGGTTGGACGGCGTTTCGAGGAAAAAGACTTTCGTATTGGGCTGCACCGCCGCTTTCCACTGCGCCAGATCCGTGCCCTCGATCAGCGTCGAGGTGATGCCGAAGCGCGGCAGAAGATCTTCCACGATATAGCGGCAGGAGCCGAAAAGCGCCTTGGCCGCCACCACATGATCGCCCGCCGAAAGCTGGCAGAGCATGGCAGCCGTCACCGCCGCCATGCCCGTTGCCGTGGCGCGCGCATCGATGGTCCGTCCGTCGGGCGCGCCTTCCAGCGCAATCATCCGTTCTTCGAACATGCGCACGGTCGGGTTGGCAAAGCGCGAATAAATGAAACCCGGCTCTTCGCCCTTGAAACGGGCTTCGGCGGCTTCAGCGCTGTCATAGACATAGCCGGAGGTCAGGAACATTGCCTCGCTCGTCTCCCCGAAGGGGCTGCGGGCGGTGCCGCCATGCACCGCTTTGGTGCGGGGGCGCCAGTTGGCGGAAGGTGTTTTGGGAGTGTCGCTGCCTTGTTTCGCGCTCATCGGACGATGCCTCAAATAAAAAACCCCGACCTTTGGCCGGGGATGCATCCTCCGACCTTTTTAGCGGTTTCTTTAACGTGGCCGCAAGCCGGTCGGCTCAAATCACCACGGGAATGGCAAGGGTGATACGCTTTTTGGCCCCCCGCGTCAAGAAAAGAGGCCGTGAGGGGGGTGCCGTTTCTGGCGGTTTTGCTTGGAGCCGCCCTCTTGCCCTTTTATAAGGGGGGCATGACGAAATCAGCCAGCGACCTTTTCCCCGATCATGACGGTGCGTCTCCTAAGGAAGTGCGCGGCGATGCGACCCATGCGACGGGCATTCTGCCTGCCCATGCCATCCGCGCGCTGATCCGCGAAAAGGAAATCTGGGCGGGCAAGGAAATCGAGGAGGCGCAGGTGCAGCCGGCAAGCCTCGATCTGCGTCTCGGCCCCGTCGCCTACCGCTTGCGGGCGAGCTTCCTGCCCGGCGAGGGGAGCGCGGTGATGGACAAGGTGGAGGAATTCGCGCTCCACAAGATCGACCTTTCCGAAGGTGCGGTGCTGGAGACGGGCTGCGTCTATCTCGTTCCGCTTCTCGAAGCGCTTGCCCTTTCCGAGCGCACGGGCGCTGCCGCCAATCCGAAAAGCTCGACCGGCCGGCTCGATATCTTCACCCGTGTCATTACGGATTTCGGCACCGAGTTCGATCAGGTCGAAGCGGGCTATAAAGGCCATCTTTATCTCGAAGTCAGCCCGCGCACCTTTCCCATTCTCGTGCGCCAGGGCTCGCGGCTTTCGCAAATCCGTTTCCGCCGGGGCGAGGCGCGCCATTCCGACACGGAGCTGCGCCATCTGCATGAGCAGCACAAGCTCGTGGATGGGGGCGAACCGAATATCGATGGCGGGCTCGGCCTGACCGTCGATCTCTCGGGTGATGCGGAAACAGGCCTTGTCGGTTACCGCGCCAAGCGCCACTCCGCCGTGATCGATGTGGACCGGCCCGGCGCTTACGAGGTGCTGGATTTCTGGGACCCTGTTTATGTGCGCGGGGCAAAGCGGATTATTCTCGATCCGGATGAATTTTATATCCTGGCGTCCCGTGAAGCCGTTCATGTGCCCGCCACCCATGCCGCCGAGATGGTGCCTTACAATCCGCTCGTCGGGGAGTTCCGCGTTCATTATGCAGGTTTCTTCGATCCCGGTTTCGGCGCGGGTGAGGCGGGCGGCACGGGCTCGCGCGCGGTGCTGGAAGTACGCAGCCATGAAGTGCCGTTCATCCTCGAAGACGGGCAGATCATCGGCCGGCTCGTCTATGAGCGGCTGACGGGCAAGCCCACGGCGCTTTACGGCACGGGCATCGGCTCGAATTATCAGCGCCAGGGCCTCAAGCTCTCCAAACATTTCAAGTCCTGATCCCGTGGGCGGCGATCCTCTCAGTTTCTTGCCGCGCGCGGTGGCTTTTGCCGGCCTCTGCCTCTGCCTTGTGGCAGGCAGCCAGCTTGCCGCCTGGGCGGGCATCGGCGTGCCCGGCGCGGTGATGGGGCTCCTGCTGCTGTTGGGCGCGCTTTTCCTTGCCCGTCACGTTCCCCAATCGCTGGAAGATGTTTCGGCCTTTCTGTTGCGCCATCTCAATCTCTTTTTCGTGCCCGCCGGTGTCGGGCTCATGGCTTATGCGGGGCTCGTGGCGCGCGATCTTTGGCCCATTCTCGCCGCGCTCTTTTTGAGCACGCTTTTGGGCCTCGCCGTCACGGCGGTGGTTTTCTCTTGGGCTCTCAAAAGGCGGGGGGAGAGCGAATGAGGATCGAAAGCTGGCTCATGGGCTATCAGCTTTTCTTCTGGCTCGGCATCACGCTCGTGCTTTACTGGGGCGCATTGCGTTTGCAGCAGAAGCTCGGCGGCTCGCCCCTTGCCAATCCGGTGCTGGTCGCCTCTGCGCCCATTATTGCGTATCTGGCGCTCAGCGAGACGCCCTTCACCTCTTATGATCTTGGCGGGCAAGTGCTGCTTTTCTTTCTCGGCCCGGCAACGGTGGCCCTTGCCGTTCCCTTCTTCCGCAACATTCAGCGGGTGCGCCATGTCATGGGGCCGCTCTTGATCGCGCTCTCTGCCGGCTCGCTCACCGCGATTATAAGCGGCGCCGGTATTGCCTTTCTGCTCGGGGCGGATAAGGCGACGGTTCTTTCCATGTCGGCAAAATCCATCACGACGCCGATTGCCATGGGCGTGTCGGAAGAAATCGGCGCCTTGCCGGTGCTGACTGCAGGCTTCGTGATCGCGGCGGGGATTATCGGCGCGGCGCTTGGCGGGCCTTTACTTACGGCTTTGGGTGTCAGGGACGAACGGGCGCGCGGTCTTGGCCTTGGCGTTGCCGCGCACGGCATCGGCACGGCGCGTGCCTTTCAGGTGAGCCCGCTCATGGGCACGTTTTCCGGTGTCGCCATGACGCTGAACGGCATTTTGACGGCGCTTTTATTGCCACTTGTCTGGAAATTTTTCTTCTAAGCTGAAGCAGAAAAGCGAAAAGGCCCGCTGGTGCGAGCCTTCGCCACTCAACAATTTGCAGCGTGCCGGGTTTAGAGATTTTCCGGGTTGCCGTCATAGATTTTGAAGTTCGTGTTGCCGACACCCGGCTCGTTCAACCGCCGCAGCGTGCCTTCGGAATCGGCTTCATAATCGAAGCATCCGTCCTCACGGTCGGACAGGCCGAGCTGAACGCAGAACTTGCCGTCTTTCACCGACCAGCTGCCGGTATATTTCGACCAGTTGCCGGCCTGGTTGCAGGCGCGTTCCTTGCCCTGAATTTTGCCGTCGGGCGCATAGAACTCCATGAAGTCCTTACGGGCTGCGCCACATTCCCGGTACTGACCTTCGATCGTGTTGCCGACAACGATATTGGCAACTTCGTGACCGGGCAGATAAACCTCGGCGAAAGCCGGGGCGGAAAAGGCCATGCTGGCGCCGAGGGCCAATGCGTAAATCTTTCTCATAATTTCCTCCATGCAGGTTGAGCGGCAAACTGAGGCCAAGGCTTCAGCGCCATTGATGCGTGCACAGAGAACCTAGAAGGAAGGAGGGCGGGTGTATTTGATACGGATCAAGATGTATCAATAATTTGTTAACCCGAGCAGGAACCGCCGCCTAAGACGCAGAAACGCGCGCAGTGCGGGTGGTTGAGCGGCACGCTCGAGGAGGCTTCTTTCAGCGTCGTGCCAAGCTCGAAGCGCTCATCATAGGCAAGCAGCGTGCAGGCAAGAACGGCCGGCTTTTCCGCGCCTTTGCGTTTTACCACCATACGCGAGGAGGCGCACATCATGTCGGCAGGATCGACATTGAGGATGCCCCAGCAGGCGGTGGTGATTTCCGGCACATCGGCCTCTTCATCCATTTCCGGAAAAAGCACGAGGCCCGCCGGATCATGGGCATCGATGGCGATAGTCTCGCGGGCAAAGAGCGCGGCGAAGCCGTCCCTCACGTCTTTTTCTTCTTCATGCCAGAGCGTGCGGCCCGCCACATTGATGATGAAGCCGTTCTCCGAAAGCCAGGAAAGCCCTTCGATGCCTTTTGCAAAAGCGCCGGGGCCGCGCTCCTCATCGTGAAGTTTTTCCGAATAATGATCGAGGCTGACGCGCATGGTCAGCTTCCCGCCATAGGCCTTTTGGATGGCCAGCAGCTTTTCGCGGATCTTCGGGCGCATCATGGGCTGCATGGCATTGGTCAGCACCAGCACCTCGAAGCCGCGGGCAAGCGCCGTTTCCAGCATGGCCGGCATGTCCGGGTTCATGAAAGGCTCACCGCCGGTAAAACCGATTTCCCGCGTGCCGAGCCCGTCGCGCTCGATCTCATCGAGATAAGCGCACATCTCTTCATGGGTGAGATAGACGAGCCGGTCATTGCTGGGGCTCGATTCAATGTAGCAATGTTCGCAAGCGACGTTGCAGAGCGTGCCCGTGTTGAACCAGAGCGTATCGAGCTTGCGCAAGGCGACCTGCGCCCGCCGCTCACCCTTGGCGGTGATACCGGGATGCGCGAATTTCTTCTCGCTGGCAGGCGGGGCGGGCATCATGTTCATGCAACGACCTATAACATTCGAAAGCAGCTCTTTGCTTCACATCTTTGCGACCCTGGCTATGCTGGCGCAAGAAAAACAAGATGACTAACTTTTAGGCAAAGGGGACGGGATGCAGCACGAAATGGGGGAAGGCCCGCTTTTGGATACAAAGGGCGGGCTCTGCGAGGCAGGTTTCGCGCGGCGCGAGGTGAAACGCTATGACCGCGCCGCCATCAAGGCGCCCTGGCACCGCATCAAGGAATGGGATTATTACTGCATCACCACGGACACCCACGCCCTGGCGCTGACGCTCGCGGATAATGCCTATATGGGGCTTTTATCCGCCTCCTGGCTCGATTTCGAGAAAAAGCGGGACTGGACCCATTCGCTCACCCCGTTTCTGACGCGGGGCCGCCTCGCCCTGCCCGAAAGCGCGGACCGGGGCGATGTGGCGGCGAGCTTCAAAGGCTTTTCCCTCGCTTTTACCCATGACCCGAAAGGCCGCCGCCTGCTTGTCGATTTTCCGGAATTTGCCGGAGGCAAGGGCCTCAAAGGCGAGGTGCTGCTGCGCGATGTGCCCGAAGAGCGCATGGTGATCGCAACGCCCTTCCCGGAAAACAAGAGAGCCTTCTATTACAATCAGAAGATCAATTGCATGGCCGCCGAAGGCGAGATCGTGGTGGGCGGCGAGCGCCACAGTTTCGATCCCTCCCGTCATTTCGGTCTTCTCGACTGGGGGCGCGGGGTCTGGACCTATGATAACACTTGGTATTGGGGCTCGGCCTCGGGCCTCGTTTCGGGGGCGCCGTTCGGGTTCAATATCGGCTACGGCTTCGGCGATACATCGGCGGCGAGCGAGAACATGCTGTTCTGGAAGGGCCGCGCCCATAAGCTCTCCCGCGTCGATTGGCACATGCCCAAAGGCACTTATGACGGCGCGCCCTGGCGTTTTTCCAGCGATGACGGGCGCTTCGAGATGGATTTCGAGCCGCTGATGGACCGCGCGGCCCATGTGGACCTGAAAATCCTGCGCTCCGTGCAGCATCAGGTTTTCGGGCGCTTCACTGGCAAGGCGGTGCTGGACGGCGGCGAAGTACTGGAGGTCAAAGGCCTGACGGGCTTTGCCGAAGAAGTGCAGAACCGGTGGTAATTTGCTTGAGCCGCAGGGGCTTTGGGCTGTAAAAGAGGCCCATCTTGCGGGTGTAGCTCAATGGTAGAGCAGAAGCTTCCCAAGCTTAAGACGAGGGTTCGATTCCCTTCACCCGCTCCATTTCTCCCGCATTTCTTTTCCGCCTCTTTCTCTTACGGCTTTTCCTTCGGGCGCAGCCGCGAGAGACCGTGTTCGGTCTTTTCCCAATAATCGGGCTGGCGGGCGAGCTGCCAGAGCGCGCGGTAGGCGGCGGCTGAAATCATCAGCCAGTAAAGCGGACTGAGAAGGATGTGGCACGCCACGGCCAGCCCGAAGCGCTGGCGTGCGGCAATGGCGCTCGCCGCGAGCGTGACGCCGTAGCCCGTGGCAAAGACCGAGAAATTGAACGGCGCGAAAGGGTCGGCTGCCAGCATGCTGCCCGTGCCGGAGAGCAGCCAGTGGAGCGCCATCAGATAGATGAACGGGTGAAGAAGCGCGGCCAGGACAAAGCCGCCCAGCACCACGTAGGAAAAAACGAAAGCGGCGGGACGCAGGTTCCGCGCAGTGCGCCAGGGCGCGCGCAGACGCACGAGCAAGGTCTGCATCCAGCCTTTCAGCCAGCGGGTACGCTGGCGCATCCAAGCGGTGGGCGTCAGCGTCGCCTCTTCCTGGGTGAGGGAAGGGATGACGGCGGTGCGGTAGCCAAGCTCATGCAGGCGCAGGCCGAGATCGGCATCTTCCGTCACATTGAAAGGGTCCCAGGCCCCGGCCCGGCGCAGCAGCGCGGTGCGGAAATGCGTCGAGGTGCCGCCTAGAGGAAAGGGCAGGCCGAAACGGGCAAGGGCGGGCAGAAGCAGCTCGAAAAGCGCGGCATATTCGATGGCCGATTGGCGCGTCAGCCAATTTTCACGCGCGTTGTAGAACATCAGCTGGCCCTGCACGCATGCCATGCGCGGGCCTCCTTCATCGAAGGCGCCGAGGGCCATGCGCAATTGGCGCGGGTCGGGCACGTCTTCGGCATCATAAACGACGAGAAATTCTCCGCGCGCAAAGGCCAGCGCATAGTTGCAGGCCTTGGGTTTCGTCAGCGGTTTCGATTTCGGCACGATGACGAATTCGACATGGGAGGGCAGCCGCGCGGCCTTCGCCGCCTCAAGCGTTTCGCCGTCGCCTTCTTCCAGCACGAATTTGATGTCGAGCTTGTCCGGCGGATAATCGAGCGCGCGTAAAGCTTTCGCGAGGCCGGGAATGATGGCGGCCTCGCGGAACAGCGGCACAAGAATGGTGTAAACCGGCAGCGCCTCCTCCCGCCGCGCTTCACGCGGCGCTTTCATCGGCACGATGCCGTAAAAAAGCGAAAAGGCGCGCAAGGCGGAAAGCGCAAGAAACGTGCTGCCCGCAATGACGTTCAAAATGCCGAGCATCGCCGGGCCGAAAAAGAACAGCGCGGCAAGGCAGAAAGCGGCAAGGCAGAACGTGCCGCCTTTAAGGGTCGGCGTGATGAGCCTGCGGGCGGAAAGATGGGCCGCTTCCCTGGCAAGCGCGAAACGGGCGCGGTGCGTCAGGTGATGGCGGAAGCGCTTTTGCAGGCTCCAGAGAATGTCGAGCGGCGAGGTGAGAAAGACAAGTGCGGGGCGCTGCGCGTCATCAAGCGCGCGGCGGGCCGCTGCCGGGTCGCTTGCAACGAAAATTTCCTGCCCATCCAAAATGCGCCAGGGCAGGCAGCGATGGGTGAGATAGAAATCGAGCTCTTCTGCTTTCAAGAGCGCAGGCTCCGGCGGTTCATCCAGAAGATTGACGAAAGGCAGGCCGAGCTGACGGCCGAGCGCGCGGTAAAGATCGAGCGCGCGCATGGCGCCGCTTGCGATCAGCACCTCCCCGAGCCGGGCGCCGCTTTTCTTTTGCGCAAGAAGCGCGGCCTCAAGCTGGCTCTCGTTGATATGCCCGGCTTTGACGAGCGATTGGCCGAAAAGGGGCCGCGTCCGGTTTGAAAAAGGCTGAGCGGTTTCGGCTAGGCCATGCCCGGCAGTTTCCCGGTGACGGGGCGTTTTGCCGGGCGGAAGGGGATAGGCGCCGCCTGGCCGCCGCTCTGCACTGTGCGGCTGGCGCCGCTCGCCCGGCTGGTAAGCGTCACGCGGCGCGCAGGTGCTTGGCCCGTTGTTGGCGCCCCGCTCGTTGTTTCTCCCTGGCACCCCTTTGGGCGCTCCCCCCTTTGCCTCCAACCGCCACCCTCCTCATAGAGAACTTTCCGTTCTTCTGTAAAATAATGGTTGTAGTTAATTGAGGGCGCGGCAATACAAGAGTTAGGACGGGAGGCGGGCGCGCGCAGCTTGAGGTTGAAGCGCGTCGGTAACAGCGGGCCCAAAAGGGGACGCGCGGTCACGCAGAAGGCTGGACGCTAAGCACCGGGACCGGCATTCTCCCGCGATGCGTGTTCTCTTGACCATCAACGTCCTTGCCCTTGTGGTGCTGGCTGCGGCCGCCGCCATTGTGAGCGAAGGCACACCGCTCGAAGACATTACGGGCTGGAGCCTTGTGCGTGCCGACAGGCTGGCGGAACTCGAAGCGCTGGAGGCCGCGCATCGCGCAGGCCAAGGCGGTGAGAGAGATGTCGCGCTTCCCGCGCCCCGCCCGCATGAGGCAGGAGATGAGGGGGCAGGGAACACGCTGCCGCAAAAACTCATCATCGCAACGGAAGGCGCTTTTCCGCCTTTCAATTTTACCGGCGAGGACGGCGCGCCGAAGGGTATGGAAATTGAGCTTGTCCGGACGCTTTGCGGCCGGCTTGCGCTGGATTGCACTTTCGTGACCGCGCCCTGGGGCGAATTGCTGCCCGGCCTGAGAGACGGCAAATACGATCTTATTGCTGCCTCGCTGCGCATTCCTCATGAGGCGGAAGAGGGGGTGGTTTATTCCGCGCCTTATTATGCAACGCCCGGCCGTTTTGCCGCCCGTAGCAGCGCCTTGCCCGAAGCCGAGCGGGAAACCGGTACATTGCCGCCCTTGCGGGATAAAAAAGTGCTGGTGGAAGAAGGCTCGCTTCATGAAGCCTTCCTCAAGGCCCGCTTCCCGCTTGCGAAGGCGGAGGGAGCGCCGAGCTTTGCTGAGGCCTGGGCAGCGCTCACGCGCGGGAAGGCGGATTACATTTTTGCCGATGCGCGCGCGCTCGAAAGCCGGCTTTCAGAATCTGCCTGCTGTGAACCCATGGGTCCGCTTTACAGCAACCCGGATTATTTCGGCGCCGGCATCGGCTTTGCGATGCCCGCCCGGCACCGCGCCCTTGCCGCAAAGATCGATGAAAGCCTTCAGAAGATGCGCGCCAGCGGCGCGCTCGAAGCGCTCGCCCGCGCCCATAATGCGCCGGTCTTCTTCTAAATCAGTTTAAGCGGGAAAATCAGTCTTCGGTTTCATCCGCCATCAGCTCGCGCGGCTTGCCGTAGAAAACAAGCTCGCCCGTGCCCGGTGTGATGGCGCGCCAGCTATCGATGTCGAAATCGAAAACGACGAAGGCGCCGGTCGGGAAATGCTCGAACTTGCTTGCATCGTCCGGATGTCCGGCCAGCAAGGCGGCGAGAAGTTCAAGGCCCGGATTATGCGCGATGAGGAGAAGCGTGTCCGTGTCATCGCCTGCATGCTGAATGGCGCCGATCAGCTCTTCCGGCATCGCCATATAAAGATCGTCGTGATAGCTCACGCAGGGGCCGAGCTTGGCGGCGATCGGTTCGCAGGTCGCCTTTGCGCGCTTGGCCGTGGAGCACATGACCTGATCCGGCTTGAAGCCGCGTTTGACGATGAAATCGGCCATGAAATCGGCAGCCTTTTTGCCGCGCTTGTTCAAGGGGCGCGCCGCATCGTCCAGAGCCGTGTCGCTCCAGTCGGATTTGGCATGTCTTAAAAGGCACAGGCGTTTCATCGCGTCTTCCAGAATTTCGGCCGGAAGGGCAGGGCAAGGCTCCAGAGGATCCGGGCAGGTTCCGGCCCGCGGTGCTCTGCGAGGCCGATTTCCATCCCCTGATGCCCTTTTTCCGGCTCGGCACGATAAGTACCGAAAAGACGGTCCCAAAGCGAGAGGTTAAAGCCAAAATTACTGTCGGTTTCCCGCCTGATGACGGAATGATGCACCCGGTGCATGTCCGGGGTGACGATAAGGGCCCGTAAAACCCGGTCGGCAGTGCGGGGAAGGGCGATATTGGCATGGTTGAACATGGCCGTGGCGTTGAGGATCACCTCGAAAGCGATGACCGCAATGGGGCCGATGCCGAGGAGAAAGACCAGGGCGATCTTGAAGCCCATGCTCAGCAGAATTTCGAGGGGGTGGAAGCGGATGCCGGTCGTCGTGTCGATATCCCGGTCCACATGATGCATGGCATGCAGCCGCCAGAGCGCCGGTACGAAGTGGAAAACCACATGCTGGGCGTAGATCGCAAGATCGAGCAGCAGAAGCGAGAGCGCAAAGACGAGAGGCCCCGGTATGAGGTTTCCGGCTTCCGGCAGATTGAAAAGCCCCCAGCCTTTTTCCTCCGCCAGAAGCGCGGCATCGACGGCAAGCAGCGGCAAGAGGAACCGCAGCGCCAGCGAGTTGATAAGCGAGATGGAAAGGTTGCTCGCGTCCCGCCGCCATTTCGGCAGGCTGGACGGGCGTTTCGGGATCAGCCATTCGAGCAGCAGCATGGCGCTAAGGACGCCGAGGAAAACCCCCTGCCTTATGAGAATTTCGTCCGTCAGCCAGCTTGCCATTACGTATCTTCCGCCCCTTGGCGCACTCTTTACCGGTGCATTGCCTTATCTTAAGGATATATATAGCGCAGATGAGGCGGCCGGGGCGGGCTGACATGAACGTGATCCCGCCGGCCCTTTTTATGGCGGATGAGGCGATGGGGATGAACGCGGTTTGGTTCGGCGCGCGCGGCGCGCGGGCATTTTTGCTGGCGGGGGCGTTTTTTCTGGCCGGAACTTTTTCTCCGGTAGGCGTTGGCGGCTTGCGGGCCGAAGAGGCGGACCCCGGCGCCGAAGAAGGCGAATTCGACGTCGAGTATATCTGCCGGACGCTGGATGAGACCCCGCCCGGTGAGCCGCTGCTTTGCACCGCTTCCATCGGGCCCGGTGCGCCCGATGTCGAGGTCGCTCTTTTCTGGCAGCGCGAGGATTATTCGCTCCTCATTGACCGGATCGAGATTGCCCGTGAGGGAGAGGCGGAGCCGTTTCAGAGCATAGATCCCGTCGCCTCCCGCGCCTTGCCGGATATGGAGACGAACGGCTTTGAAATGCTCGATATGAATTTCGATGGCTATCTCGATATGCGCATCATCGAATTTCTGCCTGCCGGTCCCAATATTCCCTATCTCCATTGGCTCTGGTCGCCGGAAAGCGGCAGGTTCGTTTCCGCCGGTTTTCTGAACGAGCTCGGCTACACGGAATTCGATGAGGAAGAGCGCACGGTCTTTGCGCCCTGGCGCTCCAGCGCTGCGGAAATGGGCGAGGACACCTATGTCTATGAGGCGGGTAAGCTGAAACAGACGGGCCGCACCATGCGCCGCTACACCGATGACGGCGCGTGCACGCAGACCTCTTATGAGGCGGTGGCCGGCCAGCTCATCAAGAGTGCAAGCGGTGCCTGCCCGGAAGAGTAAACCGGGCAGGCGCTTTTGCGCACCAGCTTAAATCGTGGTGTGACGGGCGCGGGCGCCGCGCTCGATGGCGGCGGCGGAGAGCTTTTCGATGCCCAGCGTGTCGCGCAGCAATTGCAGAAGGCGAAGCTCTTCCTGCTGCACGGTCAGATCGGCGGCGGCAACTTCCACGGCAAGCGCATAGGCGGTTTCGTGCAGATGCTCGGGCAGCGCGTCGCGCACCAGGCCGAACACCGCTTCCAGCCCGCCTTCTTCCTGCAGGATCTCGCCGCAATCTTCCGCAATTTGCACAAGAAGGTCGGAGGAAAAGTTTTCGAAAACCGGTAGCGTCGTCACGATCGTGCCGATCTTGCGCAGTTCCTTGTCGCTCATCGCGCTGTCGACGGCGGACATCGTGACCATCACATAGATGAGCGCGGTATGGGGGTTGATCGTTTGCGGCATGAAACTGAACCTCGTTACCTTGTGTTGTCCCGCCTGAAGGCAAGCCCGGCGGAAGGGCGACCGACATTAGGATTGCTGGGCGTCAATCGCAAGGCCGGATAAGGGCCTGAAATTCAAAGAAAATCGCGCACTTTTTCAAGCGTTTCGGCCAGTCCCAGCCGCTCGATGGGCACTTCGGGCGGAAAAGCGGTGGTCAGCCGCGTTGGTAAGCCCGGATCGAGCATAACAAAGACCCCCCTGTCGCCCGCCGAGCGGATCAGCCGCCCGAAAGCCTGTTTAAGGCGCAGGCGCACGATCATCTCGTCATATTTGCGCCCGCCAAAGGCCTCCCGCCGGGCGCGGTGCAGAATATCGGGCCGGGGCCAGGGCGTGCGGTCGAAAACGATCATGCGCAAGGAGCGGCCGGGCACATCCACCCCGTCGCGCACTGCATCGGTACCGAGAAGACAGGCTTTTTCCTCGGCGCGGAAAATGTCTACCAAAGTGCCGGTATCCATTGCATCGATATGCTGGGCATAAAGCGGCAGGCCCGCTTCTTCCAAAGGCTCGCTGAGGCGCTGATATACGCCTTGCAGGCGGCTGATCGCAGTAAAAA
Organism: Tepidicaulis sp.; assembly: GCF_965222285.1. NCBI lineage: Bacteria > Pseudomonadati > Pseudomonadota > Alphaproteobacteria > Hyphomicrobiales > Parvibaculaceae > Tepidicaulis > Tepidicaulis sp. The sequence goes on from NZ_OZ244942.1 coordinate 550,987, forward strand.
GGCCGAGCGCGCCGCCGTTCGAGGCGAGGAAAAGTTCGCGGTAGGCAGCGGCCACCTGATCGGCGTTTTTCTTGTCCACGTCGCGCACGATGAAAATGCGCGCCTGCTCGGCATAATCGAAAGGCGAGGCGAAATAAGCGCGCGCCGAGGCGGAGGGTAAGTGCGCCGCGCCCGTGCGGATTTCCGCTTGCGCCCAGCTCGGGGCGAAGCCGCCCTCGGCTTCTTCTTCGTCCTCTTCGCGTTCATCGCGCAGCGTGGCGGAGGTGATGAGCACGCCCGGCGCGGGCGCGAGCACGGTTTCGGCCAAAGGCTCGGTCGGATCGATCCAGTGCCGGTGCATGCCGACATCGACATCGTTGCCGCCTTGCCGCTCGATGGCGAACCAGTCTGTAAAGCGCGGCGCTTCGGGGTTGGGATCACCTGCCGCCTCGTCGATATCGAGACCGGCCAGCGCCTTGAGCATGTGCCGCCATCCGGCAATGGTCGTGCCCGCGCGCCGGTCGAGGCCGCGAATGGCGGCATCGAAACGGATGCGTGTCGCGGTCTCAAGGCTGGAGGCTTCTTCATCGAGCGTGCGGCGCAGAATATCGGCAAGCGCCCGCATCGCCCGCTCAAGCCGGGAAAGGGCGGCATCGAGTTTCGGCGCTTCTTCCGAAACGCCTTCCGAGACGGGCAGCACGTCGCATTCGACGGAATAAAACCCGCCTTCATCCCGCCCCCGCGCGCGTACCTGCGCATGAACGGTCGCAAGAAACTTTTCCGCAGGTCCATGCGGCTGGCCCTGGTTGAGGCGGCTCTGCCAGCCGGGCCCCGGCAGCGCCTGGGCGGCATCGAGCACCGCTTGCAGCGCTTCTTCGCCTTCCGGCGTGCCGGCCACCAAATCGCCGATCCGTCCGCTCAGGCCCCGCGCGCGGCCCCGGCGGCCCGCCTCCGGCCCGCGCAGCCAGCGGCGCAGATCGGAGCCCTCGAAGCCCGACAGATGACCGGAAAAGGCCGCGTCCGCCGCATCGAAAAGATGATGGCCCTCATCGAAGATCAGCCGGGGCGGCAGCAGCTTGTGATCTGGCAGCTCGTCTTCCGCGCCTGCAGCATGTTCGGCAGGGGCGGCGTCATCGCCGTTTTGATGAAAGGCGAAGTCGAGCGCTGCCCGGTGCAGTACGAGCGCATGATTGGCGATCACGATCTCTGCATGACGCGCCTTGCGCAGCGCCTTTTCGATGAAGCATTTCTTGTAATGCGGGCAGGAGGAATAAACGCATTCCCCGCGCCGGTCCGTCATTTCCGCAGCAAGGCGCGGGCGGCCGAGCGCTGCGGGAAGCCAGGCGGGAAAATCCCCGCCGACCATATCCCCGTCGCGGCTGTAAAGCGCCCAGCGGGCAATGAGCGCGGTGGCGATGAAGTCCGATCCGGCGGGCACCCGGTTCGTCGCTTCCTCCAGATTGAGCAGGCACAGATAGTTTTCCCGGCCCTTGCGGATAACGACTTTTTCCTGCCGCTCGGCTGGGTCCGGGAAAAGCCGTCTTGTTTCCTGGTCGATCTGGCGCTGCAGGTTTTTCGTGAAAGTGGAGATCCAAACCGGGCCTTTGTTGGCCTGTGCCCAAAGGCTTGCCGGGGCAAGATAGCCGAGCGTCTTACCGATGCCGGTGCCTGCCTCCGCGAGCAATAGCGCGGGCATGCCGGGCGCAGGTTTAGGGGCAAAGGCATGGGTCGCGCGGGCGGCATAATCGGATTGGGAAAGGCGGGCCTCGGCGCCTGGGCCTGCAAGTGCTGCCAGCCTCTCACGCGCCGCTTCCGGCGTCACGGGCTCCTGAGAAGGCGGCGGCGGCGGCGCGCGTTCTTCCCAGTCTTCCAGTTTGCGCCAGATGCGCAGGCCGTTTTCCCCGCTGAGCGCCCGCCGTCCCTGGGGCGGAGCGCCCAGCGCGGCCAGCACCGCCTCGCCCCAGCTCCAGCCGGCTTTGGCAAGGGCATTGGCGAGCGCAATCGCTTCTTCCTTGTCGGGATAGGCAGGGCTTGTCAGCTCGCCCAGCAGCGCTTCCGCCGCCTCGAAAAGAAAAAGCGCCTCGGCTTCCGCTTCGCCCGGCACCGGCAGGCCGAGCGCCCGGGCAAGGCCTTGCGGGGTGGGCAAGGTAAAGCGGGCAGGGCGCACGAAGGCGAAAAGGTCGAGAATGTCGAAAGTGCCTGGATGCGGCTGCGCGCGCGAGCGCGGGCCGGTCAGGCGGCGCAGTGTAAAGCCCCGGTGGCAGAGAAGCAGCGGCTCGCGCCCCAGCCGTTCAGCCGCCTCGCGCGGGGAGATTTCATCCACTTCCCCGTCCTGGCTTACCAGCACCGCGCCGCGCGCCTTCAGTCCCAGCGCCTTGATGTCGGGCAGCAGGATGGAGGCATCGCTTTGCGGCGAATCGGGCGGGGGAAGAGCGGACATGGCCGTCAGTATAGGCGGCGGCGGGGCTTAAGAAAGCCGTTCCCTTAAGGCGAAGAATTGAGGCGGCAGGCTTTTAGGCGCTGAGGCGCGGATAGATGCGCTTCAAGGTCGCCTCGGCGCTTTTCAAGCGGTTTTCAAGGCCGGGAATATGCGCCGCTGCCCCTTCCGTGCCGGGCGGGGAGAGGCTGAGCTGGCGCGCCGCTTCGCTTAAGTAAGTAAAGCCGAGCACGTTGGACGTGTCGGCAAGGCGCCGCGCCGCCGCCGTTAGCGAGGCGCGGTCGTTCTCGCTGGCCGCGCCCGACAGAGCGTCCCAATGGCTGCGCAAATCTTCCAGCGCACGCTGAAGATGGGCGACGAATGCATCCGAGCCCATCCGGTCTTCGAGCATGTAAAGACGGGCAAGATCGACGAGATTGGCGCCGGTATCTTCCGGCCCGCTTTCGTCCTGCAGCGTGAGGCCGGGATGTTTGGGAACGGCGAACCAGATCGTCGCGCCGAAGCCCGGCGCGGCATCGACGCCGATGCGCCCGCCCATGAGCCCGATCAGCCGCTTGGCGATGTTAAGGCCGAGCACTTCTTCGCTGTAAAGGGAGTGGGCGAGGGGCAGCGGAATTTCGTCCGTAAAGACATCCGATGATTGCGCGCTGCCTTCGAACGATGTGGAGGTGACGGAAAAACGTACCGCCTCGCAGGAATAGGCGTTGGAGGACGCAGCTTGCAAGACGATCCCGCCCCGCTCCGTGCCGGTGAGAAGATAGGCGGCGATATTGGTCAGGATCTGCTGCAGGCGGGCCGGATCGCCCACCATTTCATGGGGCACTTCGTTGCCCCAGTCCACTTCGAGCGAAAGGCCGGGGCGCAGTTTTGTATGGCGAAGGAGGCGGGCGACCTGCTCGATCTGGGCTTTGGGGGCAAAGACTTGGGTATCGAGCTTCAGCGTCCGGCTTTCCATTGCGGTAAGATCGGCGGCATCGGCCAGCATCCGGCCGATGAGATGCGAGGTTTCCTGAATGGTGCGCACCTGCTCATCAGCCGGGTTTGCTTTTTCAAGTTTGGCCGCGGCATCGCTCATGCCGGCAAGCGGCGCGCGGATACCTTGTGAAATCATCGCGAGCAGGTCGCGGCGGGTGCGCTCGGAAGCGCGCAGCAATTCATGCGCTTTTTCCGCATCGGCGCGTTTTTGCTCGGCCACTTTATGCGCCCGCTCCAAGCGCTCCACGAGGCCGGTATTTTCAAACCGCAGGCGAATGCTTTCGCTATTCGAGCGGTGAAGCTGTTTGATCCAGCCGGTCAGCGCGGCGGCAGTCAGAAAGGCGAGCCCAACGAGCAGAAGACCCTGCGGGCCGCCGAACAGGGCAAGGCAGGCCAGCGTCGGCAAACCGATCGTTGCCATATAGATGTACATGGCCGTGGGGTAAGAGAGGCGCATGATCACGCTGGAAAGGCACAGCATGGCGGCGATCAGTGTGAAAAGCGCCTGATATTCGAAGGGCACCAGAGGCAGCCAGCAGACCGCGCCGATGGCCCAGGTGGCGCCCGACCAGATGCAGTTCAGCGCATAGGCCCGCGCCCATTTATCGGCCCGTTCCGCGCGCTTCGGGTCGGCATAAAAGCCGCGGCGCAAATGGTTGAACATGGTCTGCGCGCCGGCCTGGTTGGCCAGCATGAGGGCGATCGGCCAGGCAGGGGCGACGGTGGCGAAAATCGCGCCGACGGCCAGGATACCGATGAACATGGTAGCGGAACCGGGGCGGCCCAGATCGAAAAGCAGGCGGATTTGTTCGGCCAGCACGCGCTGGTCGATCTGCCGCTTCGAAATGGCCTCGGCTTCTTCTACGTTAAGCATGCTGTAACGCCCCAAATTTCCGCCCGTGCGCGCTTCCTGCCCGCATCGTGATTGACGGAATACGTGGGAAATCATAGGGTCCGGCGCTTTCGAAACCTTTAAGAAAACACCGCCGTTTTCCTAAAAGGCGAAACGATCCACAGGAGATCACCATGACGAGTGAGGCGTTGCGCGAGATTGCGCAGGACAGCAAGGCTTGGCCCTTTGAGGAAGCCCGTAAGCTATTGAAGCGCCTCGAGAAATCGAAAGTGTCGAAGGATGAAGTGCTGTTCGAGACGGGCTACGGCCCCTCCGGTCTGCCGCATATCGGCACTTTCGGGGAAGTCGCCCGCACGACCATGGTGCGCCACGCTTTCGAAACGCTGGCGCCGGGCGTGAAAACGCGTCTTCTGTGCTTCTCCGACGACATGGACGGCATGCGCAAGATCCCGGACACGGTGCCGGATCCGGCCCGGCTGATGCCGCATCTGCAAAAGCCGCTCACTTCGGTGCCGAACCCCTTCGGCGGCGACTTCGACAGTTTCGCCGCCCATAACAATGCCATGCTCTGCCGGTTCCTCGATGCTTATGGCTTCGAGTATGAATTCGCCAGCGCCACGGAATATTACAAGGCAGGCCGTTTCGACGAGAAGCTGCGCGAGGCGGTGGAACGCTATGACGACATCATGAAAGTGATGCTGCCGACGCTGGGCGCTGAGCGTCAGGCGACCTATTCGCCTTTCCTGCCCATATCACCGAAGACGGGCCGGGTGCTTTATGTGCCCATGAAGCATGTCGATCCGAAAGAAGGCACCATCACCTTCGACGATGAAGACGGTGAGGAGATCACGCTGCCGGTAACGGGCGGTCGTGTGAAGCTGCAATGGAAGCCCGATTTCGGCATGCGCTGGGCAGCCCTCGGTGTCGATTTTGAAATGTTCGGCAAAGACCACCAGTCCAATGCGCCGATCTATGACAATATCTGCCGCATTCTGGGCGCGCCTGCGCCCGAGCACTATGTCTACGAGCTTTTTCTCGACGACAAGGGTCAGAAAATCTCGAAGTCGAAGGGCAATGGCATTTCCATCGACGATTGGCTGGCTTATGCGACGACGGAAAGTCTTGCGCTTTTCATGTATCAAAAGCCCCGCGTCGCCAAGCGGCTCTATTTCGATGTCATTCCGAAAAATGTCGATGAATATGTCAGCTTCTTGAGCGCCTATCCGGATCAGGACGACAAGCAGAAGCTCAACAATCCCGTCTGGCATATTCACTCCGGCAATCCGCCGAAGGTCGACGTGCCGGTCAGCTTTGCGCTGCTGCTCAATCTTGTCAGCGCCAGCCATTCCGAAGACCCGGCGGCGCTTTGGGGTTTCATCCGCAATTATGCGCCGGGCGCCAGCCCGCAGACCCATCCCGATCTCGACCGGCTGGTCGGCTATGCGATCAATTATTTCCATGATTTCGTCAAGCCGAACAAAAAATACCGCGCGCCGGATGAGACCGAAAAGCAGGCCCTGGCCGATCTGGCCGCCCGGCTGAAAGAGATCGATCCGAAGCTGCCGGCCGAGGAAATCCAGAACACCGTCTATGCGGTGGGCAAGGAACATGGGTTCGAGAACCTGCGCGACTGGTTCAAGGCGCTTTATGAAGTGCTGCTCGGCGAAAGCCAGGGCCCGCGTTTCGGTTCCTTCGTTGCCCTTTACGGGGTAGAGGCAACGGTGAAACTCATCGAACGCGCGCTTGCCGGAGAGGACCTCTCGGCGGACTGATACCGCGCGGCAGAATGACATGAAAGGCGGGGCGGGAACGTCCCGCCTTTTTTGATGTGTTTCCCCGCGTTGCCGGTTTCGCTTGCGGCCCGTTTCCGTCATGCTCGGCCGGTGAGAGAAACGCGCAAACATATCGCATTGCTGGCGGGGCTGCTGCTCCCCGCACTGGCGCTTGGCGGCTGCGTGCAAAACTTTCCCGTGCCGCTTGAAACGGGCAGCGCGGATGTCGCGGCCTGCCGCGCTTTTTTCACAGCCTATGACGATGCGGTGGAAGAGGCGGGCGTGCGCGACCATGAGGCGGTTCCCGTTCCCGGCTTTGCCTATCTGCGCAAGACGCGGCTTCTTGCGTCCTTCCGTCACGAGGCGATGAATGAAGCGCAGTTCGAGGCGTGGGTAGAGGTGCTTCAAAGCGAAGCGGCGTTGGCACGCAAGATCGAGCTTGCCAATTTACCGGCGCCCGCCCGGTCGTCTCTCGGCGAAGAGATGGCGCCGCACCTTAATGCGTGCGCTGAACGCCTTGCCGCGCATGATTTGGAGAGGGAAGAAGGCCGCGCGCTTTTGAAAGAGCGAATGGTCCCGCCGCGCCATTATGATGATTGGGCGCGTGCCGCCGGGATTTACCCCTTAAGCAGTCTCGGTGTGGCGGCCGGTTTCGAGCGCTGGAAGGCGGCCAATCTGCCGAGTTTCGATCTGCCGCCCGAAGAAGGTATCTCTTATGGTCCCTCCGCGGAAGCAAAGGGGGATGCGGCAACGCTCCTTTCTGGCATCGAAAGGGATGCGCTCGGCCTCTGGCATCCGGCAGTGAAAGACGTCGAAGCACTGGCGCCGCTCTTTGCGCCGCAGATCATCGTGACGGAAGAAAGCGAGGCAGATATTGTCGGCACGCCTTATCTCGATAAGGCAGGAAGCGCGCAGGTGAATACGGCCCGCCATGCCGTGTTCGTGCGTTTCGCGCAGACACGCTGGAACGGCAAGATCCTGCCGCAACTCGTTTACACATTCTGGTTCAAGGCGCGCCCGAAAGAAGGAGCGTTCGATATTCTGGGCGGCCCGCTCGATGCGCTTATGTGGCGCGTTACGCTTGATGAGAAGGGGCGTCCGCTCATCTATGACACGGCCCATGCCTGTGGCTGTTATCATCTTTTCTTCCCCGTGCCGCCCGCCGCCCGCCGCCCGGTGCCTGCCGATGAAGATTTGCGCGAGGCCCCGCTTGTGCCCCGCGCGGCGCCCACGCTGGAGCCGGGAGAACGGCTGGCGCTGCACCTTGCCGCCGGCAGCCATTATCTCCGGCAAATTTCCGTCACAAAAAAGCCCTCTCAGAAGCGCTATGATATGGTGATGGCGGGGCAAGCGCCGGAATACGGACTGCGATCCCTGCCTGTGCCGGGCAGCGCGGCGCGCCGGTCTTTTTACGGCGAGAACGGTGTCATCGCGCGCAGCGCGCGGGCCGAGCGGTTTTTGCTCTGGCCCATGGGCATTCAAAGCGCCGGCGCGATGCGCCAATGGGGAACGCATGCTACCGCCTTTGTGGGCGAGCGGCATTTCGACGATGCCTTTCTCTTTGAGGAGGCATTTGACTGGGAGGAGAAAGCCGAATGAACCGGATTGATGCTGAAAGAGCGCCGCGCCGCTTCGGCCCTGTGCTGGCCGGGCTTTTCGGCTGCGCGCTTCTTTTCTGGCAGAGCCCGGCATCGGCGGAACCTTCCGAACAGGCCTTGGCGCTTTACCGTGAAGGCGATTTCCTGAATGCCGCGAATAAGGCCGAGGCGAGCGAAACCGCCGCAGCTCTTGCCTTTGCAGCCCGTGCACTTTTGACGGAAGCGGAACTGCGCACCCCTTACGGCGAGCGCGGCCCGCTTTTCGACCGCGCGATGGAACTTGCCCGCCAGTCGCTGCGGCTCGATGCTTCGATGATCGAGGCGCACCTGCAGCTTGTGGCCGCGCTGGGTTTCAAATCCCGCGCCATGGAGGGGCTGGAAGCGCATTTCTCCGGCTATCCGGAAGAAGCGCGCGAGCATCTGGACTATGTGCTGGATAAGGATCCGGGCAATGCGCTCGCCCATGCGATGCTCGGGAGCTGGAACCTGATCATCGTGCGCAAAGGCGGCACGCTTGGCGCCGCCGTTTATGGCGCGGATGTGGAAACGGGCATTCGCCATTATGAAACGGCGCTGACGCTTGCCCCGGACAATGCACTCATTGCTTATCAATATGCGCTGCAATGCGCCGCGCTCGGCACGCAGGAGAAGCTGCGCCGGTCGGAAAAGATTTTGGAAGGGCTGCTCGCGCGGAAAGCCGAAAGTGCCGTCGAAGAGATCGTGAAGAACCGTGCCGGCATGCTGAAAGCGGCGATCGAAAGCGGCTCCCGGCGTGTGCTCGAACCTATCCTGGCCGCCCATCTTGGCAAAGCGGCCATGCCGCCCAAAGATGTTGTCCCTGCCGCAGGCAGAGCGCCGGCAGAGCGGGTACGGAAAAATTTTTCCAAGGATGCTATTGGCGCGCCCAGATAACCCGCGCGATCCAGAGGATGTCTTCCTCGCGCAGCACGCGGTTCACGAAAGCCGGATTGAGTGAAATAAGCTCTGCCTCGCCGCCGGCGCGCCGCCCCAGTTCCTTTACCAGCACCTCCCCTTCACGGGTCTTCGCCACCACCCGGTCCCCGCGCCGCACGGAGGCGGCGGGCGAGACGACGATGATGTCTCCCTGCCGGTAAACGGGCAGCATGCTTTCCCCGCTGATTTCCAGCGCATAGGCGTGTTCATCGGCAACGGCGGGCGCGCCGATCTCTTCCCAGCCGCCGCCGACGGGAAAGCCGCCATCGTCGAAAAAGCCGCCGCTGCCGGCCTGCGCAAAACCGATCAGCGGAATGGTGCGCCGGCCGGCGGGGGGCACCCCCGCCTCTGTGCGGGAGACGAGCTGAACGAATTCATCGAGGCTCGAGCCCGTAGCGGCCAGCACCTTGGCAAGGCTTTCCGTGCTTGGCCAGCGCGGGCGGCCGTTGGAGGTAACGCGTTTGGATTTGTTGAAGGCGGTGGGATCGAGCCCCGCCGTGCGCGCCAGACCCGATGGCGTCAACCCGTGCTGAACGGCCAGCGCATCCAGCGCCAGCCAGATCTGGCTATGGGAAAAGCCATGCGTCATCACGTTGCCGTTATGCTTTCATCGCTGCCGGGCGCATGCATGCCCGGATTTTCTGCGGAGGCCTTTATGAGAACCCATCGGAGGGGAATCTACAAGTCCGAGAACGGAGATAGTCAGGTTGCGGGCATGGGAGGCGGGGGATAAAGTGCGCGCGAACCGGCCCTGCAAGCTGGGTCAGAATGGCCCGTCATCCTTCTGCATTAACTCTGCCTCATGATCATCTACAAAATAGTCAGCACAAGCGAATGGCGCATTGCCGAAGAAAAAGGCGCCTTTGACGGCGCGCCGGTCGACCTGGCCGATGGGTTTATTCACTTTTCCGCCGCCGATCAGGTCAAGGAAACCGCCGCCAAGCATTTCGCCGGGAAAGGCGATTTGCTGCTGATCGGCATCGATGAAAAAAAACTCGGGCCCGCCCTGAAATGGGAGCCTTCGCGCGGCGGCGCGCTTTTTCCGCATCTTTATGATGTGCTTGACCTTTCGGCGGTGGTCAGCCGCGACCCGCTGCCGCTTGGGCCGGACGGTGCTCATATTTTTCCTGATCTGGAGGCGGGCGCATGAAGGCGCTTTATGCTCTTTCAAGCCATATGCTGCGCCGGCTTGACCCCGAGCGCGCCCATGGGCTGACGATCGAGGCGCTGCAATGGGGGCTCGGGCCCCATGCGCCGGAAAGCCGCGACCCGCGCCTGGCCGTGAAACTTTTCGGGCTCGATTTTCCCAATCCCATCGGCCTTGCCGCCGGGTTCGACAAGAACGGGGAAGTGCCGGATGCCATGCTGAAGGCCGGGTTCGGCTTTGTGGAAGTCGGCACCACGACGCCGCGCCCGCAGGAAGGCAACCCGCGCCCGCGCATCTTTCGCCTCTCCGCCCATGAAGCGGTGATCAACCGGCTCGGCTTCAACAATAAAGGCCATGACGCCATGCTGGCCCGCTTGAAACGGCGGCAGGGAAGAGGCGGTATTGTGGGCGTCAATCTCGGCACTAATAAAGACAGCGAAGACCGCGCCGCCGATTACGTCAAAGGCATCGAAACCTTTGAAGGGCTGGCGAGCTATTTCACCGTAAATATTTCATCGCCCAACACGCCGGGCTTGCGCGCTTTGCAAAGCCGCGCAGCGCTGGAAGATTTGATCACCCGTGTGCTGGGTGCGCGTAAGAGTGCCGTGCCGGTGCTTTTAAAAATCGCCCCGGACCTGATCGAAGAAGAGCTTGCCGATATTGCAGGCGTCTGCCTTCAAAGCGGTATTGACGGGATCATCGTTTCCAACACCACCATCGCCCGCGACGGGCTGGTGAGCGGGGCGCATGCAGGTGAGACGGGCGGTCTTTCCGGCAAACCGCTTTTTGCCCCCTCCACAGCGGTGCTGCGGCGGATGCGCGAGCTGACGGACGGCAAGCTGCCGCTTGTCGGTGTCGGCGGTGTGTCGAGCGGGCGCGATGCCTATACGAAAATCCGCGCAGGCGCCTCGCTCGTGCAGCTTTATACCGCGATGACGTTTCAGGGGCCGGGCCTTGTGCCCGAGATGGCCCGCGATCTTAGCGCGCTTTTGAAAGCGGACGGCTTTGCCTCGGTGGCGGACGCCGTTGGCGCCGACGTGCCGCTGCGCTGACCTTTTTGAAGCCGAAGACAAGGAGCCTTTCATGACGGCGACGATCTATCACAATCCCCGCTGCTCGAAATCCCGCCAGACGCTGGCGCTGCTCGAAGAAAAAGGCGAGAGCCCTCAGATCATCGAATATCTGAAAACCCCGCCGAGCGAAGCCGAGCTCAAAGACATTCTCTCAAAACTCGGCCTGTCCGCCCGGGACATTATCCGCAAGGGCGAAGACGCCTATAAAGAGCTCGGCCTTGCCGATGACAGCCTTTCCGAAGACCAGCTCATTGCAGCGATGGTGAAGAACCCGATCCTGATCGAACGCCCCATTGTGGTGAAAGGCGGCAAGGCAGCGCTTGGCCGCCCGCCCGAAGGCGTAATCAAAATTCTCTGATCTCAAGCCGCAGCGCCCGCGCTTTGCGCTGCAAGGCGCGGGTAATAGACCGCAAGGCTGAGTGCGCGCATCAGGGCAAAGAGCGTGAAGGCAGCCCAGAGCCCGTGATTGCCGAGCGGCTGAAAAAGCCACCAGCAGGCAAGAAAGACGGTGAGAGAGAAGATCGCCGCATTGCGCATTTCGCCCGTGCGCGTGGCGCCGATGAAAATCCCGTCGAGTTGATAACACCAGACCGAGGCAATGGGCAGCACCGCCGCCCAGACAAGATAAGTGCCGGCCAGCGCGCGCACGGGCTCCGCCGTTGTCAGAAGGGCGATGAAAAACGGCCCGCCCAGCGCAAAACCGGCTGAAAGTAGAAGAGATATACCTGCGGCCCAAAGCGTTGAAAGTTTGACGGCCCGCGCAAAAGCCTCACGCCGCTTCGCGCCCAACGCCTCGCCCACAAGCGCCTCGGCGGCAAAGGCAAAGCCGTCGAGAAAATAAGCGGCAAAAGAGACGAACTGCATCAGGATCGTATTGGCCGCGAGCACTTCGTTTCCGTGCCCCGCGCTTTGCGCCGTGAAGAACGCAAAGGCGAAGAGCAAGAGCAGCGTGCGGATCATGATGTCGCGGTTGACGGCGATGGTGCGCGCGAGTGCCGCTTTGTCTTTGAGCGCGGCAAGGTCCCAGCCGCCGGGCATGGATTTAAGAACGCGGGCGGCAAGAAAGAGCCCGGCAAGAGCGGCGGAAACCTCCGCGATCAGCGTGCCATAGGCAATGCCGGCAACGCCCATCTCAAAGACGAAGACGAAAAGCCCGTCGAGCCCTGCATTCATACCGTTGAGAAAAAGCTGCAGGGCAAGGGCCGTGCGCATGCGCTGCAAGCCGATGAACCAGCCGAGCAGCGCGAAATTGGCCAGCGCAAAGGGCGCGCTCCAGATGCGGATATCGAAATAGGTGCGCGCTAGCGCTTCGGCATCCGCTTCGGCTCCGACAAGCGTGAAGGCGGCAAATTCGAGCGGCACCTGCAGGAGAATGAGCCCGCTGCCCGCCGCAAGCGCGATAAGGAGCGCCCGGCCGAGACAGGCGCGGATCTCCACCCCGTTTTCAGCGCCAAAAGCCTGCGCGGTCAGGCCCGTCGTGCCCATGCGCAGAAAGCCGAAGGCCCAGTAAAGGAAGGTGAAGATGAGCGCGCCAAGCGCCACAGCGCCGATATATTTCGCATCCCCAAGCTGGCCGACCGCTGCCGTGTCGATAAGCCCGATCAGCGGTGTGGAAAGCCCGGAAAGGACAACGGGAATGGCAACCCGCAAAACCTGGGCATTGTCCGGGAGCGGTTTGGGAGACACAGAAGGTGCGGCAGGCGCGGTACTCATTGCCTCAACCGGCGGCGTCTTGCGTACTCTCCGGAGGCGGCGCAAGCAGGAAGTGGCCATGGGCCGCGGCAATCGGCTTCATGCGGTCTTCCTGCCAGGCTTCCACCTGCACATTGGCAACACGCCGCCCGTGTTTCGTCACCCGTGCGCGGGCATAAGTATCGATGGGCCGTCCGGAGCGCAGGTAATCGACGGTAATGTCGATGGGTTTGGGCAAGGCATCGCCTTTGGCGTCATAGGCAAGCTGAATGATCGCCGTCATTTCCAACAGCGCGCCGATCACCCCGCCATGCAGCGCAGGCAGGACGGGATTGCCGATCAGCTTTTCCTCGAAATTGAGCACCGTTGTGATCTCGGTGCCTTTCTGGTCGACCGTGATGCCGAGGAACTTCGCATAAGGAATGGCTTCGATCAGCGCATTGAGATCGACCGTGCCGCCGTCTTCGCGGGCTTTGCGCAGGAGATCCATCAGGCGTCCCCTTTCTTGTTGTCTTTTGCTTCAAGCGCCTTAGCCATTTGTGCGGCCATGGCGACGGGGGTGGCCCGGTTGGCGGCGAGCATGAAGGTGCCGACGGAGGTGGCGATGGGCTCGTCTTCGTTTTCATCGTGATAAGCTGCGCCGCGCACGAAGGCGACATTCTGCGTCACCTTATAGCAATGGGCATGGGCCTTGATCGTCTTGCCGGGCTCGGCGGGGCGCATGTAATCGATGCGCAGATCAAGCGTTGCAATGGAACTGCGCTCAGGCAGGGCAAGCTGCACTGCAACGCCGCTCGCATTATCGAGCAGCGTGGTGATAACGCCGCCATGGATGACGCCGGTATCCGGGTTGCCCACGAGATGCGGCGCGTAAGGCACTTCCAGCCAGGCATGGTCCTTTTTGGCGGTCACGATTTTCAGGCCGATGGCCCGCGCGTGAGGGACGTGCTGAATGAGCGCGTTTCCCGATTCTTCGACCATTTTCGTGAGTTTATCTTCATCCATGGCGGGACCTTTCTTTTGCAACGGTGATAGGGCTCCGCCGGGGGCAGGTCAATCTGTCTGGCATGGCGAATGGGTGCCTGTTAGACAACGTATTGATTTAAAAAGAAAAATCTGCGCACGGCAAATTTCAAAAATTGACGGTGCGTCACGAAATGATATGATGCTAAAAGCCCGGCGTATTCGGGCAAGGGGTGAACGAAAGTGCCCGGCCACTTTCGCCAGGCAGTGTCTTAGCCGCTGCCTTGAAAAGAGAAATATATGAGCGAAACGATCGAAAAAGAACTGTCTGCTGCCGAAGCGGGCGCAGCGGCAGCCAAAACGCTGGGCAAGCGCGAGCGCACGAAAGCCTCCAACAAGGAAGCGATTCTGGATGCCGCCCGCGAAGTGTTCGCCGAAGTGGGCTACGGGGCAGCTTCTGTGCGCGACATCATCCGGCGCACGGGCCTCGCGTCGGGCACGTTCTACAATTACTTCAAGAGCAAGGAAGAGGTTTTCGAAGCGCTGATGGATGACGGCGCGCTGCGCATCCGTCCGGTGATCCGCGCCGCGCGCATTGCCTCGCGCACTTTCGAGGAATTCATCCGCAATGCTTACAAAGCCTATTTCAACTATGTGCTGACTGACGAAGCGCAGTTCCGCCTGATGCGCCGCAATACCGGCGCGCTGCGCGTGCGCATGGTGACGCCGGAAGTGCTGGCCGGGTTCGATGAAATTCAGTCCTTTGTCGAAGAAGACGTGAAAAGCGGCAAGGTGCCGCCCATGGATGCGGAGCTTTTTGCTGCGGCGGCGGTCGGTTTGGCGCAGGAAATGTCCGAGCGCATGATGATGCGCGACAATCCCGATGCCGATGAGGCAGCGGAATTTGCGGCGAATTTCTTGCTCGCGGGCCTGAAGGGTGTCATCGATAGAGGCAACGCCCAAAACAACGCATAAGAACAACGCATAAAAATCCGACAAGGGGGACCCCCATGAGCCTGCAGCGGCTGATCGTACGCGCTTTGATGAAACTGCCCGAAGGCGTGATCCTGAAAATGGCGGGCGGTGAGCCGGTCGAGATCGACGGCAATATCATGGACCCGCGCGTACAGCTTCTTTCCGCTCAAGGGGCAAAGCAGCCTTCCATGGCGACGATGAGCCCGGCGGAAGCGCGCGAAACCTCCTCTGCCGGTCTTGCCATGCTGGACGATGCGCCCCGGCGCGGCGTTTCCATTCTCAATCGTACGATCCCGGGGCCTGCGGGCGAAATTCCGGTGCGCATCTACCGCCCGAGCGACAAGCAGAGCGAGGCGCTGCCCGGTATCGTCTATTATCACATGGGCGGCTGGGTGATCGGCGATCTTGAGACCTGCAATCATTTCTGCTCGGTGCTGGCGGACGAATGCGGCGCGGCCGTCATGTCGGTCGATTACCGCCTTGCCCCCGAACATGTTTTCCCCGCTTCCATTGAAGATGCGCTGGCCGCTTATGAGTGGGCGGTGGCAAATGGCGGCGAGATCGGCATGGACACCTCGAAAATCGCCGTCGGCGGAGATTCGGCGGGCGGCAACATGGCCGCCGTCGTCTGCCAGGAAGTCAAACGCAAAGGGGGCCAGCAGCCGGCCGCGCAATTGCTGATTTATCCCGCGACCGACCCGACGGATAAGGGCGGCTCCATGCAAAGCTGCGCGGAATGCTATCCGCTCACCAAAGAGATCATGGATTATTTTCTGGATCACGCGCTGCCCGACAAGTCCAAGGAAAGCGATCCGCGCGTCGCGCCTGCGCTCAGTGATGATCTGAGCGGCCTTGCGCCCGCCGTCGTCGCAACAGCCGGGTTCGATCCCTTGCGCGATCAGGGCGAGGCTTATGCGAACAAACTCAAAGCGGCCGGCGTCGACACGCTCTACCGCTGCTATACGAGCCTCGCGCACGCCTTTACCGCCATGAGCGGCACGGTGCCCGAAGCCCGCCGCGCCTGCATCGAGCTTGCCCGCGATCTGAAGCGCCACCTTTAAGAACGAAAACAAATAAAAGGGAGGTCTCATGCGCGCGCTCAGAGTGCATGAATTGTCGGAGGATATTTCCGTCCTGCGGATGGATGAGGTCGAGCTGCCGCCGCCCGGCGAGGGCGAGGTGCGGCTTGGCCTGAAAGCCTGCTCCATCAATTTTCCCGATATCTTGATGGTGCAGGGCAAATATCAATTCAAGCCGGAACTGCCTTTCTCCCCAGGTATGGAAGGGGCGGGCGTCGTGCTCGAGGTGGGGCCGGGCGTTACCGCGCTCAAACCCGGCGATGAGGTCGTTGCGGGGCTGCGCATCGGCGGCTTTGCCGAGGAAGTGAACGCGCAGGCCTCTGCCTGCCGGCCCATACCGGAAGGCATGGATTTCATCAAGGCCGCTGCTTATCCCGCAGCTTACCTCACCGCCTATGTGGCGCTCGTCATTCGCGGCAATCTGCAAAAGGGCGAAACGCTGCTTGTCCACGGGGCAACCGGCGGCGTCGGTATGGCCGCCGTCGATGTCGGCAAATTACTCGGCGCGACGGTCATTGCCACTTCCGCGTCGGATGAAAAACTCGATGCGGTGAAAAAACGCGGCGCCGATTACACGCTCAATGTCACGGAAGGCTTCAAAGACAAGGTAAAAGAGTTGACGGACGGGCGCGGCGCGGATGTGATTTACGATCCGGTGGGCGGGGACGTTTTCGATGAAAGCGTGCGCTGCATCGCCTGGAACGGGCGGCTGCTCATCATCGGCTTTACCAGCGGGCGCATTCCTTCCGTCCCGGTTAATATGCCGCTTATCAAAGGCTTTTCCGTTGTCGGCGTGCGCGCCGGGGAATATGGCCGCCGGGACCCGGAAGCGGGCAAGCGCAACATCGAAACCATCGACCGCTGGGCGGCGGAGGGCAAGATCGACCCTTATGTCTGCGCGACCTTTCCGCTTGAAAAAGCCGTCGATGCCATGCGTCTTCTCCAGGAGCGCAAGGCCATCGGCAAGGTCGTTGTGACGATGGGAGAATAACGTGGCGCGCGGGGGCAGCCGGAACTTGTACCGGCTGCCCCTTTGCTTTCTCAAACGCTGCGCTTTGCCTTGTCCTTGTCGTTCGCGCCGCGGATCATCTCCTGCATCTGCTTCCATTCCTCATCCGTGACCTTGGAAAGACGCGGATAGAAATTGCCGCCGCTTGCATTGTAAGCCGCGCCGTCGATGGCAATCGTCTGCCCCGTCAGATACTCGCAACCATCGCCCATCAGGAATGAGGCAAGGTTTGCGAGCTCCGGCATTTCGCCGACGCGGCCCATGGGAATGCCCTGGCGCGAGGCATCGCCCTCCGCGCTTTCGCCGGGGCTGAGCCGCGCCCAGGCGCCTTCGGTCGGGAAGGGGCCGGGGGCAATGGCGTTGAGGCGGATGCCGTATTGGCCCCATTCGGCGGCAAGCGACTGCGTCATCACATTGATGCCCGCCTTCGACATGGCCGATGGTACCGTGTAAGGCCCGCCATTCCACACCCAGGTGGTGAGAATGGAAATCACCGAGCCTTTATGCCCGCCCTCGATCCAGCGCTTGCCGATGGAGTGGGTCACATAGAAGGAGCCGTGAAAAACGATATTGGCAATGGCATCGAAGCCGCGGGTGGAAAGGTCTTTCGTCGGGCTGATGAAATTGCCCGCGGCATTGTTGACGAGGCCGCTCAAGGGTCCGTCCGCCCAGATATCGGTCACCATTTCATCGACGGCTTCCGCCACGCGGATGTCGCAGGCATGGGTTTTGACGCTGCCCCCATGCTTGTCCATCAGTTCCTTGGCGGTTTCATCGAGCACCGCCTTGCGCCGCCCGCAAATGTGAATGTCGGCGCCGAGGCGCAGAAAATCCTCGGCCATGACTTTGCCGAGGCCCGTGCCCCCGCCGGTGACGAGAATGCGTTTGCCTTTCAACAGGCCGTCGCGAAGCATGGATGTCATGTCATCCTCCCTGATCTGTTCTTATGAGGAGGAAGATAGCAATTCAGCCGCGCTTGGCGAGCCTTTGATGGGAAGGCTCAGCAAACGCGCGGCGGACGCGGCGTCTCCTGGCCCGATTATTCCGCCTCGATATCCGTCTTGTTGGGATAGAAGGCGAAATATTCCTTGATAGGCTCTGCCTGGGCGATCGGTGTTTCGTAAGACCAGGCGGCATTTTCGATCTGCGTGTCGCCGGCCGCTGCATGCCAATGGGCCGCATCGCCTTTCTTCGGGCAATGGGTCACGCGGTCCGAGCGGGTGAAAAGCGCCATCGCCACATCGGCGCGCGGAATGTAGAACATATCCGGCAGCCCCGTTTCATGCAGCACCAGCGCATTCGTGGAAGCAGCCAGCACCTCGCCGCCATGGCGCACGGTGACTTTGCCTTTGTAAGGGGTGAAGCTGATGGGAGCCGGTGTCGCCATGGAATGATCCTTCCAATATCAGTCTTTGCGCTGCGGCTCTTTCTCCACGAAGACGGACCAGAGCCGTACCACCAGCCATATAGGAAGCACGATCACCGCGCCCAATAGAAAATAAGTGAACGACCAGTCGATGAGGTTGAAGCCCATTTCCCAGACCCTGCTGATCGTGCCCAGAAAATCTTCCCAAAGCTGCCAGGGTTCGATGCCGAAAATGGCCAGCACGATGCCGACGCCCACGGAGGCAAGGATGAGTTTGATCAATGTGGGCAGAATGGGTCCGCCGAAAATCTTGTCCATGGCGCGTCGCTCTCCTCAGCCTTTGGCCCTTCTGTTCTTGTGTAAAGGGTGGCCATAAATTCCGGCAGAAGCAAGGCCGCTCTAGGAGGGCCTTGCTTCCCCGGCATGCGAGGCGCCTTAATCGGCGGCGTTGTAAACGGTGCGCGAGGGGAAGGGGATGGTGATCCCGCCGCGGTCGAATTCTTCTTTCACCGCCTTGGTTAGGTCGAATTTGACCGGCCAGTAATCCCCCGTCGCCGTCCAGGAACGGGTGACGATATCGACCGAGCTTTCGCCGAGCCCCAGCACCGCGATAAAGGGCTCGGGGTCTTTGAGGATGCGCGCGTCTTTTGCAATTTCCGCTTTGATGATGTCCATCGCCTTGTTGATGTCATCGCCGTAGGAAATGCCGAAAGTAATGTCCACACGCCGCGTCGAATAAGCGTTGTAATTGCGGATCGCCTGACCCCAGACGCTGGAATTGGGCACGATGATCTGCACATTGTCCGGCGTGTTGAGCTCGGTGGTAAAAAGCGTGAGCTCTTTCACGGTACCGGCGATGCCGCCGACCTCCACATATTGCCCGGTGCGGAAGGGCCGGAAGATGAGGAGCATAACCCCGGCCGCCACATTGGAAAGCGTGCCTTGCAGCGCAAGACCGACGGCGAGACCGGCAGCGCCAAGCACCGCGATAAGGCTCGTCGTCTCGATGCCGAACTGGCCGAGCACGGCAAGTACCGTCACGATGATGACGAGATAGCGGACAATGGCGCCGAAGAAGTTTTTCAGCATGTCGTCGAAGCGCGGCATCCGCCCGAGACCCCGTACCGTCCAGTTCCGCGCCCGCCCGGCAAACCAGAACCCGATAATCAGAATGGCGACGGCGCCGATCAGGTTCAGCCCGTGTTCGACCACCAGCGGCATCAGCGCGTCGGCGTTTTCCTGAAACAGCTTCATCCATTCTTCCGGCATAATATCCCCTTGGCTCTGGCAGTATGGTTTTGGCTTTGCGTGCCGGGGCATCTAGAGCCCACTGGCGCTGGGTCAAAGCCCGCATTGGCCCCATGTTGGCGCGCCGGGCCGGATTCGGCCAGTTTTTTTGCAAGGCTTGCAAAGGGGAAGAACCTGCCTTCGCTGTTTCTGCCGCGCCCCGGCCCGCTATACTGAGGCCATGAAGAATCCCGCCTTTGAGAGCACCGCGGATGCGGCCTGCCCGCTGCCTGCCCGTTTCGGCAATTGGTTTGCCCGGCGCGGCTGGCCGCTGCGCGCCCATCAGCGCGAGCTGACCGAGCTTGGCCTTGCGGGGCAATCGGCGCTGCTTATCGCGCCGACGGGCGGGGGCAAGACGCTGGCAGGTTTCCTTGCCAGCCTGATCGAGCTTTCCGAGGAGGGCGCGCATCCCGGTGGTATTCACACGCTTTACATCTCCCCGCTGAAAGCGCTTGCCGTCGATGTGCGGCGGAACCTTGAAATTCCTATCGAGGAAATGGGCCTCGATATCCGCCTTGAAACACGCACCGGTGATACGCCGCAGAACCGCCGCCAGCGCCAGCGGCGCGACCCGCCCGACATTTTGATGACGACACCGGAGCAATTGGCGCTGCTGTTGTCTTATGAAGATGCGCCGCGGCTTTTTTCTTCGCTGCAATGCGTGGTGCTGGACGAGCTTCATGCGCTCGCCAATACCAAGCGCGGGGATTTGCTGGCGCTCGATTTGGCCCGTCTTTCCGCGCTTGCCCCTTCCATGCGGCGCATCGGCCTCTCGGCCACCGTGGCCGAGCCCGATCAGCTGCGCCGCTATCTCGTGCCGCAAGTGGAAGGTGAAGAGCGGCGGAGCGCATTGGTCAAAGGGGAAGGCGGCGCGGTGCCGGAAATCGGCATTCTGACGCCGGAAGTGCGCATCCCCTGGTCCGGCCATTCGGCGCGCCATGCGCTGCCCGCCATTTATGAGGAAATCCGCAAGAACAAGACCGTGCTGATTTTCGTCAACACGCGCTCCCAGGCGGAATTCATCTTCCGCGATCTCTGGTACATCAATGAAGACAATCTGCCCATCGCGCTCCATCACGGCTCGCTCTCCACTGAGCAGCGGCGCAAGGTGGAAGCGGCGATGGCGGCAGGCAGCTTGCGGGCCGTCGTCTGCACCTCCACCCTCGATCTCGGCATCGACTGGGGGGATGTGGACCTCGTTTTGAATGTGGGCGCGCCGAAAGGTTCAAGCCGTCTTTTGCAGCGCATCGGGCGGGCCAATCACCGCCTGTCCGATCCGAGCCGCGCCTTGCTTGTCCCGGCCAACCGTTTCGAGGTGCTGGAATGCGAGGCGGCGCGCGCGGCGGCCCTTGCGGGCATTCATGACGGCATGGCGCCGAAGCGCGGCTCGCTCGATGTGCTTGCCCAGCATATTATGGGCATGGCCTGCTCGGCTCCTTTCGATGCGGACGAACTTTACGGTGAAGTGCGCAGCGCCGCCCCTTACGCGCATCTCACCCGCGCGCGTTTCGACAAGGTACTTTCGTTCGTTGAAACGGGCGGCTACGCGCTGCGCACCTATGACCGCTACAGGCGCCTGCGCCCTAACAATATTTTCAAGCAGGACCGGCGCTACCGCCTCGCCCATCCCCGCCTTGCGCAGCAATATAGAATGAATGTCGGCACCATCGTCGAAGCGCCGATGCTGAAAGTGCGTCTGGTGCGCCGCCGCCCGAGTGCCGGCGCGCCGGTGCGCGGCGGACGCGTCCTCGGGGAAATCGAGGAATATTTTATCGAGCAGCTTGTCCCCGGCGACACGTTTCTTTTTGCTGGCAAAATCCTGCGTTTCGAAGGGCTGGTGGAAACGGAAGCCTATGTCACAAGCTCGAAAAGCGAGAACCCGGCCATTCCCTCTTATGCGGGCGGCAAGTTTCCGCTTTCCACCTATCTTGCCGAAGAAGTGCGGCGCATGCTCTCCCAGCCGGCAAGCTGGAAACATCTGCCCGATCAAGTGTCCGAATGGCTGCGCATTCAAGAATGGCGCTCGGAGCTGCCGGGTCTCAACGATCTTCTGGCCGAAACCTTTCCGCGCAACGATAAGTTCTATTTCATTTGCTATCCCTTTGAAGGGCGCCTTGCCCATCAAACGCTCGGCATGCTTTTGACACGCCGCCTGGAGCGGGCAGGGGCGCGTCCAATGGGCTTTGTGGCGTCCGAATATTCGCTCGCCATCTGGTGCTTGCGCGATGTGGGGCTGATGGCCGAACGCGGGGATATCTCTCTTGCTGCGCTCTTCGATGAGGACATGCTGGGCGATGATCTGGAGAACTGGCTTGCCGAATCCAATCTGATGAAGCGCACATTCCGCAATTGCGCCGTCATTTCCGGCCTCATCGAGCGGCGCTTTCCGGGCAAGGAAAAGAGCGGGCGGCAGGTAACGTTTTCCTCCGATCTGATTTACGACGTGCTGCGCGAGCATGAGCCGGATCACATTCTGCTGGAAGCAACCTGGGAGGATGCGGCGGCAGGTTTTCTCGATGTCGCCCGTGTCGCCGCCATGCTGTCCCGCATCAAGGGCCGCATCCGCTTGAAGCGGCTGGACCGTGTCTCGCCCCTTGCTGTGCCCGCTCTCCTTGATATCGGCAAGGAACCTGTTTATGGCGAGGCAAGCGAGGCGCTTCTGGCGGAAGCGGCGGATGATTTGATCGAAGAGGCGACACGGCTTGTCTGACCTGGCGGCAGAGCAAAAATCGGGCGGCTTGCAGGTGCTGGGCGAAAAGCTCCAGCCGCTGCCCGAAGGCGCGCTTTACTGGCCGGAGCGGGAAACGCTCATTGTTGCGGATCTTCATTTCGAAAAAGGCTCGGCCTTTGCCGCCAAGGGCGTGCTCCTGCCGCCTTACGATACGGCGGCAACACTGGCACGGCTCGAGCGGCTCTGCCGGGAGCTTGCCCCTTCAAGAGTGATCGCGCTCGGTGACAGCTTCCATGACGGCGAGGCACTGGCCCGGATGGAGGAAGGCGCACGGGAACGCATCCGCGCCTTGGCGGCAAGCACAGACTGGATCTGGATCGAGGGCAATCACGATCCCGCCCCGCCGCCCTTTTTCGGGGGGAAAGTGGAAAGCGCGGTCGATATGAAACCGCTCATCTTCCGCCATGAACCCCAGGCAGCCCCGGCCACGGGCGAGGTCGCCGGGCACCTGCACCCATGTGCGGCGGTGCGCGTGCGCGGGCGCAGGCTGAGGCGGCGCTGTTTTGTAAGCGACGGCACGCGGCTCATCATGCCCTCTTTCGGCGCTTATACGGGCGGGCTCAATGTGCTCGATGCAGCTTTCGCGCCGCTTTTCGCCGGGCTCGATTTTCATGCCTGGATGATCGGCGCCGAGCGCATCCATCCCGTCAAAGCCCGCACGCTTTTGCCCGATGGGGGAAGCGGGAAGGGCTGATCTCTTAGCCGATGATGAGCCGGGCGAGCGCTGCCAGCATCGCCGCCATGGCAAGCAGCGTCAGCGGTGTGCGCAAAAGCCGGTACCAGCCCGGCGCATCACCCGCTTTTACCGTTTGAATATCCGCCAGATATTGCCCGCCATAACAGATGATAAGCACGCTGAGCGCCTGTAGCGGCGGCATCAGCAAGGCAAGCCAGGCAATGACGGAGGGAAGAACAGCAGCCGTGAGCCCCATACGCAGCTCCCGCCGGGTTTCCGTGTCGCTTGCATAGCCGTGTCCGGCCATGGCAAGGCCCCAGCGCGCCCCGCCCAGAAAAGAAAGTATGACGGCGCCATAAGCCTGCAGCGCAAAGAGCGCGTCGCGCGCCGCCGGGCTCGGCCAGGCAAGCCAGACGATAAGCGCGGTGCCCGCAAAAGGAATGAGCCCGGCATAGCCCAAAAGCGTGGCGCTGCCCGGCACTTTGATGCGGGGTTTTTTCTTTCCCGGCTGAACGGCGGGGGCGGAAGGCGCAGTCTTTTCGCTGCTCGACATGAAAGGGCTCCCATCCTGAAGCCTTGCGGCTTGCGAGGAGCAGTCTACTGCCTTTAGCCGAGTTTCCCTAGTGCGGGAAATGTATTGATGAGATAGGTCGCGATGAGCTCGAAGGAGCCGAGCACCATCAAGACCCCGGTCCCCACCAGAAGGACGCCCGCCGCGATTTCCACCTTATGCAGGTGCTTGCGGAAGGAGGCGGAGAAGGCGAGGAAGGCGCGCACGCCGAGCGCTGCGGCAATGAAGGGAATGCCGAGGCCGAGCGAATAGGTGGTCAGCAGCGCGACGCCATAGCCGAGGCTTTCCTGGGAAGCGGCAAGGGTCAGAATGGTCGCCAGGATCGGCCCGATGCAAGGCGTCCAGCCGAAGGCGAAGGCAAGGCCGATCAGATAGGGCGCGGCGATCTGCATATAGGCCGGGGCGTCCGCGCCGCCGATCTGCGGCATGAAGCGCACGTCCCGGTCGAGAAAAGCGAAGCGGAAGACGCCCATATAGTGCAGGCCGAGGATAATGATGATCGAGCCTGCGACCTGGCCGAGGATAACTCTATTGGCCTGGATGAAGGGGTTGATGGCTGAGGCCGAGGCGCCGAGCGCTACGAAGACCGTGGTAAAGCCGAGCACGAAGCCCAGCGCGCCGAACAGCACCCGCCGGTTGAGCTGGCGAGCGAGAGCAGGATCGTTTGCGCTTTTTTCCTGGGACTTGGTCAGCTCTTCCAGCGTCGTTCCGGCCATGAAGCAGAGATAGGCCGGCACGAGCGGCAAAACGCAGGGCGAAAGAAAGCTGATCAGCCCGCCAAGCGCTGCAATCCCGAAACCGCCGTCAAGTCCGCCCATTTTTGTCCCTTTCGTGATACCGGCCTGAAATGGCACCCGCGCCGTTCACATGCAAGGCGCGTCTCGTCACACCTGCTTGAAAGGCCGCGAGCGCCGGAAAACCCCTATTCCCGGTAAATCAGGGCCGCCGTCCAACCGGCGAACGTCGCCAGCATCACCGCGAAAATCCCGTAAAGCAGCGGCTCGCGGTGGGCAAGGCGGAAGATGATCCGTTCCATGCCGCTCTTGTCGATAAAAAGCGGGGTGGAGATGGCATCGATCACATTGCCGTCGCGGATGAGATAGACCTTGGCCGTATAAAGCCCGACGGGCACGTTTGCCGGAATTTCTATGCTGGTCCGGAAAAGCGTGTTGGAGAGAAACGCCACCCCTTCCGGCGCTTCATGAAAAAGCCCTTGCTCGCGTTTGCGCCGGATCAGCGCATCGGTAAATTCGCGCGCTTCTTCCACATCGAGGGGAATGCGCGTGCCTTCGATGGAGGTGGCGACCAGTTTGCCGAAGGTGAGATGGTGCGCGCCGATCTGCTCGATCGCTCGCACC
The DNA here is from genome assembly GCF_965222285.1 of Tepidicaulis sp. Taxonomy (NCBI): domain Bacteria; kingdom Pseudomonadati; phylum Pseudomonadota; class Alphaproteobacteria; order Hyphomicrobiales; family Parvibaculaceae; genus Tepidicaulis; species Tepidicaulis sp. The sequence continues at coordinate 575,482 of NZ_OZ244942.1, forward strand.
CGCTCGCTTGCAATCGTCTCGAAAGGCCGCGTGCTCGCCACGGCGTAAAAGCCGGGCACGGAGGCGAAGGTGACAGAGTTGTAATTGATCCAGACACCGGCGACGCGCTCTTTCTTGCGCACGGTTTCATCGCGCCGCGGGCCGGAGACGACGATGGCCACATCGGTGCTTTGGCCGGGCTTGGCGGCGCTATCGGCTTCGATGGCGCCGAAGATCAGAATTTCCGTGCCGGTAAAGTTCGAGCGGATGGACACCTGATGCTGGGAAAGGTCCGTGACGAGACCGGCCTTGGCCGCGCCGCCGGAAACCGCGATGGCAAAAAGAAGCGTGAGAACGGAAAGAAGCGCGCGCATCAATTCGCCCCCTGCGGTGCCAGCGAGAAAAGATCTTGCGGGGTTGCCACCATGTCGAAGCCGAGCCGTGCGCAAACCAGCAGCACCAGAAGGCCGAGCAGCGCGCGCAAATGTTCCCCGCGCATATTCGCACCGAACCGTGCGCCATATTGCGCGCCCACCACCCCGCCAATGAGAAGGAGAAGGGCGAGCATCACATCCACGGTCTGGTTTTCCACCGAGTGCAGAACGGTCACGAGGCCGGTGACGAAGATGATCTGAAAGAGCGATGTGCCGATCACCACATTGGTCGGCATTTTCAAAAGATAGATCATGGCCGGCACCATGATGAAGCCGCCGCCGACCCCCATGATGGCGACCAGCGTGCCGACACCTGCGCCGATGAGGAAAGGCGGAATGGCGCTGATATAAAGGCGCGAGCGGCGGAAGCGCATTTTGAACGGGAGCCCGTGCACCCAGCTATGCTGGCCAGGGCGCCGGCCGGGAAGCGATTTGCCTGAGCGCGCCGCTTGAATGGCGCGCACACTTTCCACCAGCATCAGCGTGCCGATGATGCCAAGAAAGGCGATATAGGAAAAAGAAATCAGAAGATCGACCTGGCCGATCTCGCGCAGATACTTGAAAAGATAAACGCCGCCGACCGAACCCAGAATACCGCCGACAAGCAGCACGAGCCCCATTTTGAAATCCACGGTCTGCCGCTTCCAATGCGCCAGCACCCCGGAAATGGAAGAGGCGACGATCTGGTTCGACTGCGTGGCAACGGCAACGGCGGGCGGAATGCCGATAAAGATCAAAAGCGGCGTCATGAGAAAGCCGCCGCCTACACCGAAAAGCCCGGACAGAAATCCGACAGCGCCGCCAAGGCCGAGCAGCAGAAAGATGTTCAAGGAGAGCTCGGCTATGGGCAGGTAAATCTGCATTGCGTGGCGGTCTCTCGGACAGGTAGCCGGTTGATACTCGTTTGGCAGCGGCGGGCGGCAGGTAAAAAGAACACGGCCAGACTATAACAAAGCCTGGCCGTGCTGAACAAAAGACTGCGGTAATTCCGTGTGGAGAAAAAGCATCTCCTCGGGTCTTTTCTTAGCGTGTCTTCCTCAACGCGCCTCTTGAGCGTGCCCCTTTAGCGGGTTTGGGCTTCGAGCAGTTCGATGAGCTGCGGCGTGACGAGCCCCGTTGCCGCCATGCCGGCGCTGCGCTGGAACTGCTGAATGGCTTCGGTCGTCTTCGGACCCATCACCCCGTCTGAGGGGCCGGGGCGGAAGCCGAGTTCTTTCAAGAGCGTCTGGGCACGGGCGACATCGACACTGCTGCCCGGCGTGCCGGCATCGGCCCGCTCGCTCCAGGTTTTCAGCGAGGCGATATTGCCATTGGCGGCTGCGTCGGAGGCTTTGGGGCTCCAGGTTTCCGCTTTCAGCTTCGCATCGACGAGCTGAGCCGCATCCATGCGCTGACCGATTTCGTCGCGCTTGGCGGCAGCGTCCTTGTCGCCGCTTTTCGCGGCAACCGCATACCAAAGATAAGCCTTGGCCGGATCGGCGGTGACGCCGAGGCCGCGCTCATAAAGAACGGCGATGTTGAACTGGCTGTCGCCGAGCCCGCGTGCCGCCGCTTCCTCGAACCAGCGGGCGGCCTGGCCGAAATCCTGCTGCGTGCCTTTGCCTTCCGCATAGATAACGGCAAGGTTGTGCATCGCTTTGATGTTGCCCTGGTTCGCCGCCTTCTCGTACCAGGTCCGGGCCTTGGCGAAATCCTGTTCGACGCCGCGGCCCTTTTCATAAAGCGTGGCGATGCGGTACTGCGCGATCGCAAGGTCCTGCTCGGCAGCCTGGGTGAACCAGTAAGCGGCCTGGCTGAAATCTTGCGGCACGGTCACGCCGCGCGCATAGCGCAGACCCACTTCATAGCGCGCTGCCGCATTGCCGTTTGCAGCGGCCTCGCGCAGCGTCGGTTTCGCTGCCTCACGGGAGACAGGGGTCACGGGTGCGGGCTCGGCCGGGGCGACCTTGTCGGTCACTTTCGGCAGCGTCATGGTTTCCGGCTTTGCGGTAGCCGGTTTGGAAGAGGCAGGCGCCGAACCATTTGCCGCATCTGCTTTCGGTTCGGCGCCTTCCGGAGTGGCCTCCGGTGTTGCGGGCTTTTCGCTCGGCTCTGCCGCGCTGTCTTTCGGCGCAGGCGTTTCGGGAATAGTGGTCTCGGGCGCTGCCGCCTTGGATGCATCGGCGGGCGTCTCGGCGGCGGGTGCGTCTTGCGCCGGCGCGGCCTGTTCTTCGGCAGGCGCTTCGGTTACAGCCGGGGTTTCAGGCGCGCTGTCGCCGCCGGTAAAACCGCGCAGGGCGAAAACGGCAAGCACGGCCAGAAGCGCTGCGCCGGCAATGTAATAATATTTGCGTTTGCTTTCGCCCGCTTCTTCTTCATCGAAGCTCTTGTAGCGGGGGCTTGATTCATGAACCGGCCCGCGCGGCATTTCGCCGGAGGCAGCAGCCTGCGCGGCGCGGCGGGCGGCGGCGATGAAATCCTGACCGGCATGACTGTCCGCCATGCCCGGCACGGCGGCGCCGGGCGGGGGCGGCGGCGCGGCAGGATCAGCACCTGCGCCCGGAAGCGGCGGTTCGGCGGGCCCGCGCATGTCGGCGCGTCCCGGCTCGGCAAGCGGCGGCGGCGCTGGCTGGCCGAGCGGCGTTGCCGGAATGGGCGGCGGCGCCAGATCGGGCATGCCGACCGGCGGCGGCATGGCGCCGGGCGCCAGCGCGCCATAAGGCGGTAATGTTGTTTGGTGAGAGGCCGCTTCGCTTTCGGGTGCGGCCGGGGCTTTTGCTTCGCCTTCAGCTGCCTCTTCGGTTTTGGCGGCGAGGTTCTTTGCTTCAAGCTCTTTTAGCGATGCCTGAAAATCGGCAATCGCCTGCTGCACGGAATTGGCAGCGGCCTGGCTTTGCTCCTCGGATTGTTCGATCCGGGCGCTGACATTTTGCAGACGCTGATCGACTTCCTGCATAATCTCGGCAACGAGCGCGCTGGGCTGCTGGGCTTGCGCCTGGGCTTCGGCCTGGGCCTGCTCGACGCGGCTGCTCAGCGAGCCGAGCCCTTCTTGCATCTGTGCAAGCAGCGCGCGCTGGGTTTCAGCCTGGCGCTGTTCGGACTGCTCGAGGCGCGCGTGCATTTTTTCAAGCGCGTCCTGAAGCTGGAAAATAACCTTCTTCTGGCTTTCCGATTCCGCCTTGTCGTTGACGGCGCGCAGCGCGGCCTCGACGGCCTTTTGCTGGGCGGCTTCGCTTTGGCTGGCCGATTGCTGAACGGATTTTTCGATCGAGGCGAGGCGCTCGGCCAGCGCGTGAACGGATTTATAAAGCGTTTCGGTTTCGCTGCGCGCTTTTTCGCGCTCGGCGGCAGCGTCCGTCTCGTCCATGCGGCGCGAGAGAGTTGAAAGCGTCTGGCGGATATCGTCGAAGCGGCGGTCGGTCTGATGGCCCGCCGTTTCCAAATGATCGACCACGGCGCTCACCGCTTTTTCAAGCGACTTGATGGCCTGCGCATCTTCGGCGCGTTTGCCGAAAGGCTGGGCGCGTTCTGCGGCATCGAGACGTTCGGTGAGCTGCTGGATCTTGCGCTCAAGCGGATCGGGCCCGGTAAAGGAGGGCAGACGATTGCCTTCGTCGAAGCGTGTGGCCATGGTTTCTATCGCACTATCGAGGCGCCGTTCGCTCGACTCGACCCGCTGCACAAGATTTTTGACGGCTTCTGCAACCGGGCCCATGTCGAATTGCGGGGCCTGTTCATAAGAGGGACGGTAGGAACCCTGGCCGGGTTGGGCCGTAAAATCGGGGCGGTAGGAGGCTTCGTAAGACGCGCCTTGCGCGCCCACTTCATCCGTGCCGCTGTCGAGAATGACCTGATTGAGCCAATTGCCAAGGGTCATCCCGGCGCGGCGCGCAGCCTGCTTTGCTGCTTCACGCGCTTCAGGTTCGATGCCCTTAACGCTCCAGGGGACCCCCGATCTCATCGAATCACTATGCCCGTTTCAGATTCCACGTTGTACCGAGACGGTGATTCGGTGTAAAGCGCCGCCGTTTCCCGCCTTTTTCGAAGAAAAGACCGTGCGGCTCCTCATACCCGCCGTCCACCGGTCAAGAATCCCTTAACCGGCTCTTACATCTGACGTGATCTTGGTAAAGGCCGCGTTAATAACGCGGCAATTTTTGCCCTTTACTGGGACGGCGGGAGTCACGCCGGATTTGACCTTGTGAGTTCTGCTGAGACCTTCCCGAGCAGGTCAATCTCCCCAGTCAGGGGCCGGTGAAGAGCTGCGTCGCATAGACCCTGTCGCCGGAGACCGCGATGCCGATGCCCGTGCGCTGATAAGCGCGCGAGCGCAGGGGCGCTGCGTGGCGGGGCGAATTCATCCATTGCTCGACCATATAAGCGGCTTTCTCGCTATCGCTTTCGCCGGGTGGAAACTTGAATTCCCCGACATTTTCCGCGACCCGGCCTTTGAAATTCTCATCGACCGCCAGAACCCGGTCGAGCGGGCCTTGCCCGTCCGGGTTGTGATGGCCCATGAAACCGCGCGCCTTCATATCCGCGCTATGGACGGCGGCGGCTTTATTGAGCACCGGATCGAGCGAGAAGGGGGCGTCGGGCCGGCTTCTGTTGATTTCGGCCAAAAGCGCCCGGCCGAGCGGCGTGTCGAGGGAAGCCTCACGGCTCGCCTCGGCGGGCAGGGCACGGGCGACCTCCACGGGTTTGGGCGGTGCATTGCCCCCGGCGGCACAGGCTGTCAGGAAAAGAGCGGTGAGCAGGCTCGCACCTGTCCGGACCATCGCTAAGCGCGAAAAAATCATTATGGCATCTCCCAAAGCGCTTTTTTGCCGCCGACCGTGACCGGCTGAGTTGCAAAACCCTAGCTGAAATCGAGGCGTTTTGCGGGATTTTCGACATAACTTGACATCTGCCCTATTTATATCTAGATATTGTTCCGTGGTCAGGGCACTGCTTGGCCATCAGGTTGACGTTTACGTCAACGTCAAATATATCGGAGGGGACCGGGCGCGAGAACCGGCACTCCAAGGGCAAGTAAGGCCGGCCCCGCCAAAGCGTTATGAGACGACTTTGGAAAAGGTGTCCGCCAGCTTTCGAACAAGGGAGGATGACAGGTGACGGTACAAATGAGCTATGAGCCGGCTGGTCTGGGCGAGCGGCACGGCGCGGAAGCCCCCACATTCACCATTACGCAGCTTGCCGAGGAATTCGGCGTGACGACCCGCGCGATCCGCTTTTATGAGGATAAAGACCTTCTCCATCCGCGCCGCCAGGGCCAGACCCGCATTTACCGGCCCCGCGACCGGGCCCGTCTTCAGCTTATCGTGCGCGGCAAAAAGGTAGGCTTTACGCTGGCCGAGATTCGGGAAATTCTTGACCTATATGACCTGCATGACGGGGCGGAAGCCCAGTACCGTCATGCCCTCGTCAAGTTCGAAGAGCGTATTGAAAGCCTCAACCAGCAAAAGGACGAGATCGACGCCCAGATCGCGCAGCTGAAAGACGGCTTGCGCCGTGTGGAAGGTTTGCTCCGGGATGAGGCGCCTTCGCTCAATGGCAAAGCCAGCGCCAAGCCCTGCGGTAAAGGCTGATCTCTTCCAAGGAGAGAAAGACCCATGCCGACTTATAAAGCCCCGCTGCAAGACTATCGCTTCATCCTGCATGAACTGCTTGAAATCGGGCAGTACAGCGCGTTGCCCGGTTTTGCCGATGCACAGGAAGACGTTGTGAACGCCATTCTGGAGGAAGCGGCCAAGCTTTCCGAAGAAGTGCTGCAACCGCTCAACCAGATCGGCGATGAGGAAGGCTGTACGCTGGAAAACGGCGAAGTGCGCACCCCCAAGGGCTTTAAAGAGGCATACCAGACGCTTGTGGAGGGCGGCTGGCCCGCGTTGACCGCCGACCCCAATTATGGCGGTCAGGGCCTGCCCAACACGCTCGCGGTCATGTTCAATGAAATGGTCTCCTCGGCGAATATGGCCTTCGGTATGTATCCGGGCCTCAGCCACGGGGCTTATTCGGCGCTGATCAACCACGGCGCCGACGAATTGAAAGACCGCTACCTGCCTAAACTCGTGACCGGGGAATGGACCGGCACGATGAACCTGACCGAACCTCATTGCGGCACGGATCTGGGGCTCTTGCGCTCCAAGGCCGTGCCCCAGGGCGATGGCAGTTACAAGATTTCCGGCCAGAAGATTTTCATCTCCGCCGGTGAGCACGATCTGGCCGAAAACATCATCCATCTCGTTCTTGCCCGCATCGAAGGCGCGCCGGAAGGGGTAGGCGGTATTTCGCTTTTCGTCGTGCCGAAATTCCTCGTCAATGACGATGGCTCGCTCGGGGCTCGCAACGGTGTGCGCTGCGGCTCCCTCGAAAAGAAAATGGGCATCCATGGCAATGCCACCTGCGTGCTCAATTATGACGATGCGGTGGGCTGGCTTGTCGGCGCGGAGAACAAGGGCCTGCGCGCCATGTTCACGATGATGAACGAAGCCCGGCTCGGCGTTGCGCTGCAGGGGCTTTCACAGTCGGAAGCGGCCTATCAGAACGCTGCCGATTATGCGCGTGAGCGGCTGCAGGGCCGCGCGCTCACCGGGCCGAAGGAAGAGACCAAGCCAGCCGATCCCATTATCGTTCATCCGGATGTGCGCCGTATGCTGATGAATGCCCGCGCCTTCAACGAAGGCGCCCGCGCGCTTCTTGCCTGGACGGCGCTGCAGGGCGATCTCACGCATCTTTCTTCCGATGAAAAACAGCGCGAGTTCGGCGAAGACATGATGTCGCTTCTGACCCCCGTGCTGAAAGGCTATTTCACCGATAAAGGCTTTGCGAATGCGGTGGATGCGCAGCAAGTCTATGGCGGTCACGGCTATATCGATGAATGGGGTATGGGCCAGTTCGTGCGCGATGCGCGCATCGCCATGATCTATGAAGGGGCGAACGGCATTCAGGCGCTCGACCTGGTGGGCCGCAAGCTGGCGCAGAACGGCGGGCGCGCGGTCTTCGCTTTCTTCAAGCTCATCGACGAAGAGCTTGCCGCGCTGGAAGGGCAGGGTGATCTCGCCTTCGCCGCCGCGCCCTTGAAAGAAGCAAAGGCGCAGCTTGAAGAAGCAACGACCTGGTTCATGGAAAATGCGCTGAAGAATTTCGACCACGCAGGCGCCGGCTCCAGCGATTACATGCACCTTTTCGGGCTGACTGCGATTGCGCTGATGTGGGCGAAGATGGCGCGCATCTCCGCCGCCAAAGCGAAGACGGGCGGCGCGGAAGCGGAGTTCTACAAGAACAAGCTCATCACGGCCCGCTATTACATGGAACGTGTGCTGCCCGAAACGGGTGCGCATCTTGCCCGCATCAAAACCGGTGCGGACAGCATGATGGCGCTTGCCGCCGATGCATTTTGAGAAACGATAAAAAGTAAAGTAGGGAGACGACGGAATGGCGTTGATCGAAGGGTATAAATCACCCTGGCTGGATGAAGAGCTGGAAATCCTTCAGGATGCGGTGTCGAAGTTCTATGAAAAAGAATTCGTTCCCCATGTCGAAAAGTGGAACGAGCAGGGCTGCGTGGACCGCGATGCCTGGCTGAAAGCCGGTGAAGCGGGCATTCTGTGTGCGTCCATCAAGGAAGAGTATGGCGGCGGCGGCGGCCATTTCGGCCATGAGATGGTCATCGCCCAGGAACAGGGCCGCGCCGGTATCGGCGGCTTCGGCAATTCCGTCCATTCGGGCATCGTCGCGCACTACATTCAGTCTTACGGCACTGAAGAGCAGAAGAAAAAGTGGCTGCCGAAAATGGCCTCCGGCGAGCTTGTCGGCGGCATCGCCATGACGGAACCGGGCACCGGCTCCGACCTTCAGGCCGTGCGCACCACGGCGAAGAAAGACGGCAACCAATATGTGCTGAACGGTCAGAAGACCTTCATCACCAATGGCCAGACCGCCGATCTTATCTGCGTCGTCGCCAAGACGGACCCGGAAGCGGGCGCCAAGGGCGTTTCCCTCATCATGGTGGAAACGGAAGAAGTCGAAGGCTTCCGCCGCGGCCGCAACCTGAAGAAAATGGGCCAGAAGGCGCAGGACACCTCCGAGCTCTTTTTTGATGATGTGAAAGTGCCGACCGCCAATCTTCTCGGCACGGATGAAGGCAAGGGCTTCTTCCAGCTTATGCAGCAGCTCCCCCAGGAGCGGCTCATCATCGCCGTGCAGGCCTGCGTCGCCATGGAAAAGGCGCTGGAGCTGACCTCGGAATATGTGAAAGAGCGCAAGGCCTTCGGTCAGCGTATTCTCGATTTCCAGAACACCCAGTTCAAACTCGCAGAATGCAAAACCGAAGCAACGATTGCCCGTGTCTTCACGGATAATTGCGCAGAGCGTCTGCTGCGCGGCGAGCTCGATGCGACCACGGCTGCTATGGCTAAGTGGTGGACCACGCAGAAAGAGAACGAAATCATCGATGAATGCCTGCAGTTCTTCGGCGGCTACGGCTACATGGACGAGTATCCGATTTCGCGCATGTACCGCGATGCCCGCATTCAGAAGATTTACGGCGGCACGAACGAGATCATGAAGCTTCTGATCGGCCGCACGATCTGATCACGATCTGGTCTAGCGATATTAAAAGATAAACACCGCGAACCTCGAAAGGAGAGGCCCCATGGGTGAATGCTATATTTACGACCACGTGCGCACGCCGCGCGGTAAAGGCAAAAAAGACGGTGCGCTGCATGAAGTGACGGCGCTGCAGCTGGCCAGCCAGGTTCTGGAAAACCTGCGCGACCGCAACGATCTCGACACGAAGCTGGTCGATGACGTGGTGCTCGGCTGCGTCGATCCCGTTGGCGAGCAGGGCGGCAATATCGCCCGTATCGCCGTTCTGAATGCCGATTATGCCGACACCACGGCAGGCGTGCAGATCAACCGTTTCTGTGCGTCGGGTCTTGAAGCCACGAACATGGCAGCGGCCAAAGTCATGTCCGGTGAAGCAGATATGGCGATCGGCGGCGGCGTTGAAAGCATGAGCCGTGTCGGCATGGGTGCCTCGGGCGGTGCCTGGTCGTCCGACCCTGAAATTGCGTTGAAATCCTATTTCACGCCGCAGGGTATCGGCGCCGATATGATCGCCACGAAATACGGCTTCTCCCGCGACGATGTGGACGCTTATGCGGTGGAAAGCCAGAAGCGCGCCGCCAATGCCTGGGAGAAGGGTTACTTCAAGAATTCCGTGATCTCCGTGAAGGATGTGAACGGCCTGACCATTCTGGATAAAGACGAGCACTTGCGTCCCGACGCGACCATGCAGTCGCTCGCCGCATTGCAGCCCTCCTTCTCGGCGCTGGGCGAGTTTGCTTTCGACGGTGTGGCGACGGACCGTTATCCGGAACTTGAAAGCGTCACCCATGTGCACCATGCCGGTAACTCCTCGGGCATCGTGGACGGCGCCTCGGGCGTACTGCTCGGCACGAAGGAAGCAGGCGAAGGGCTCGGCATCAAGCCGCGCGCCCGCATCCGCGCCATGGCCTCCATCGGTTCGGAGCCCTGCATCATGCTGACGGGCCCGGCGGACGTTTCCCGCAAGGCACTGAAGAAAGCGGGCATGGAAGTCGGTGATATCGATCTTTACGAGCTCAACGAAGCCTTCGCTTCGGTGGTGCTGCGCATGATGCAGTCGCTCGACATCGACCATGAGAAAATGAACGTCAATGGCGGCGCGATCGCCATGGGTCACCCGCTGGGCGCGACCGGCGGCATGATCCTCGGCACGGTGCTCGATGAACTGGAACGGCGTGACCTCAACACCGCTCTCGTGACGCTTTGCGTCGGCGCGGGCATGGGTACGGCAACCATCATCGAACGTATTTAAGGGGCTTTCTGCGCGCCCGGAGCATTTGGCTCTGGGCAGCGCGGCAAGGAGAGATTTATGGCTTACGAAAATTTTGGCTTTGAAGTGGACGGCGACGGCATTGCGCTCATCACCTGGGACATGCCGGACCGCTCCATGAACGTCCTCAGCCAGGGCTCGATGGGCGACCTGGCGGACATTATCGAGAAGATCGTCGGTGACGACGCCATTAAAGGCGCGGTGCTGACCTCCGGCAAATCCGCTTTCTGCGCGGGCGCCGACCTTTCCATGATGGGCGGCCAGGCCGGTTCCGGCGATGGCAGCCAGTCGAAGGAAGAGCGCGTCAAGGCGCTTTACGAAAACAATCTGAAATTCAACATGCTGCTGCGCCGCCTGGAAACCTGCGGCAAGCCGGTTGCCGCCGCCGTCAATGGCACGGCGCTTGGCGGCGGGTTGGAAGTAACGCTTGCCTGCCATGCGCGCATTGTCGGCGACAATCCGAAAACGCAGCTCGGTCTGCCCGAATCCAAAGTCGGCCTTCTGCCGGGCGGCGGCGGCACGCAGCGCCTGCCGCGTCTGATCGGCGCTGCCGCGGCCCTGCCGCTGCTGCTTCAGGGCACGGCGCTGAAACCGGCCAAGGCCGTTGAAATGGGCATCGCCACCAAGCTCGTGAAGCCGGGCGAGGAAGTGGCCGAGGCGAAAGCCTGGCTGAAAGAAGCGCTCTCCCAAGAAAAAGTGAAACTCGGCAAGCGCGGCCCGGAAGTGCTGCCTGCCGCGATCCAGCCCTGGGACCGTGAAGGCTACCGCCTTCCCGGCGGCGGCCCGCAGGACAAGGGCGGCTCGCAGGTCTTCACCATCGGCAACGCCCAGCTGCAGAAAAACACGCACGGCAATTATCCGGCGCAGACCTACATCATGCAGGCCGTTTATGAAGGCGTTCAGGTGCCGATGGAAGCGGCGCTGCGCATCGAGACGCGCTACTTCACGAAGTTGCTGATGGACCCGCGCTCCAAGGCGATGATCCGTTCGCTCTTCCTGTCCATGCAGGAACTGTCGAAAGGCGCGCGCCGCCCGGCAGGCGTGCCGAAATTCGAAGTGAAGAAGCTCGGCATTCTCGGCGCCGGCATGATGGGGGCGGGCATTGCCTATGTCTCCGCGCAGGCCGGCATGGATGTCGTGCTGCTCGACACCGATCAGGCGAATGCGGAAAAGGGCAAGGCTTATTCCGAAAAGCTGCTCGACAAGGCCATTTCCAGAGGCAAGTCGACGGAAGAAAAGAAAGCCGCCCTCCTTGCCAAGATCAAGCCGACCACGTCTTTCGACGACCTTGAGGGCTGCGATCTCGTGATCGAAGCGGTGTTCGAGAACCGCGAGATCAAGGCGGAAGTGACGAAGAAGTCCGAACCGAAACTGGCTGAGAACGGCATTTACGGCTCGAACACCTCGACCCTGCCGATCACCGGCCTTGCCGAAGCTTCCGCCAAACCGGAGAACTTTATCGGCATCCACTTCTTCTCGCCGGTCGACAAGATGCAGCTTGTCGAAATCATCCTGGGCGCGAAGACCTCGGAAGAAACGCTCGCGAAGGCGATGGACTATGTGGCGCAGATCCGCAAGACGCCCATCGTCGTCAATGACAGCCGCGGTTTTTATACCTCGCGCTGCTTCGGCACTTATGTCTCCGAAGGCATTCAGATGCTGGCCGAAGGCATCAAGCCGGCCATCATCGAGAATGTCGGCAAGATGACGGGCATGCCCATGCCGCCGCTCGCGCTGAACGACGAGGTCTCGCTCGATCTCGGCTATAAGGTGCGCCAGCAGACGAAGAAAGACCTTGGCGACAAATATGTCGAAGGGCCCGCCGACAGCCTCATCGAAAAGATGGTGGTGGATCTCGGCCGCGTCGGCAAAAAGGCCGGCAAGGGGTTCTACGATTATCCCGAAGACGGCAAGAAGCGCATCTGGCCGGGCCTTGAGGAGCTCGTCGGCTCCAACAAGAGCACGGAAGATGTGGATATCGAGGAGCTGAAAAAGCGCTTCCTCTATATTCAGGCGCTGGAAGCCTCCCGCTGCTTCGAAGAAGAAGTGGTGACGGATGTGCGCGATGCCGATGTCGGCGCCATTCTGGGCTGGGGTTTTGCGCCCTGGGCCGGTGGCCCGCTCTCGCTGATCGACATGGTCGGCGCGGATAATTTCGTGAAGGAGTGCGATGCGCTCGCCCAGAAATATGGCGACCGCTTCAAACCCGGTGCCTTGCTGCGTGACATGGCGGGCAAGGGCGAAAGCTTCTACACCCGCTTTGCGCCGCAGAAGGAAAAAGCGGCAGCCTGATAAGCAGGAGAGGCGGCGCAAGAGCGCCCCGAAAAGAACGGCGGCAAACGCCGATAGGAGCCAGCCCCCGCGGGAAACCGCGGGGGTTTTGCTTTTTGGGCTGCCGGAATCCGGGGCCGAACCGGGTGCCCAGAAATGGCCTTATTGTTTTTTGCGATCTTGGGGAACCGTCATTCTCCCGGCGGCGTTTGTGGTCCCAGACGGTGACGCGAAATGTCGCGTTTCGTGCGCCGAAGGCAGGCGCGAGGCGACGAAAACCCGCTTTCCTCAAGGAAAGCAGCGGAAATGGGAGAAGACCAATGCGGATGATGAGCAAAACAGCAGCTTCGATTCTGGCCCTCGGCTTTGCCGCGAGCGTGGCGATGCCGGCCTATGCGGACAATCTGGGCGTAGGTGCGACAGGCGGCCTGCGTGCCGATCAGGACAGCGTCGTGCCGGCGCCGGCGGGTGATCCGACTGAGATCGGCCCGCTTCAGGACCGGGAAACCGGTGAGCCCATCGAGCTGAACGCAGGCGCGGCGGCGGAAGCTGATGCCGGTGTCGAAACCGATGTCGATGACGATGATCTGGCCACCGGTTCGATCGGCGCCGATGCGGATACGGAAGCTGAAGCCGGTGCCGGCGCTGAAGGCGAAGCGGACGCCGATGCCGATGCGGAAGCAGGCGCTGCTGCCGAAGCAGAAACGGACATGAGCGGCGATGATGCGCTCTCCACCGGGTCCATCGGCGCGGAAGGCGGCCTTGAAGGGGATGCCGGCGCAGACCTGGGCACGGAAGCAGACGAGACGGCGCAGTAATTCTGCGCCAGGCTCCGGGGTTCTCTATTGCCCTGCCCGAAAGGGAGCGTGCCCCCCCCTGAGGGCCCTGGAGCCTATTTTTTCGCCGGGCCTCTTGCCCGGCACATTTCCCAAAATGAGGATGAACCAATGACTGAAGCCATGAAAAAACTGTGCCTGGCGCTTTCTCTTGCTGCCCTGCCTTTTGCCTTTGCCCCGGCCGTGCAGGCCGATAGCCACGAAGAAGGCGAAAGCGGCACGCATATGGAAGAGCAGGACGGTGTCCATGAAGACATGATGGAAGACGGCGCGGATGCAGAAGAAAGCGGTGACGAGGAAGCTGCTGATGACGCAGCTGACGAGGCCGCGGATGAAGACGCCGCTGATGAAGACGAAGCGACCGAGGAAGAAGCGCAGTAAGCCCTTCTCCTTTCGGAATTTCAAAGCCCCGGGACGTTCCCCGGGGCTTTTTCGTTGGGGCAGCCAGGCGGGGGTTTAAAGTCACGTCCTTGTGAGGCTCATTTTCGTTGCCGCCGTCCCCTTTGCCCGGCATGAAAGAGGGATAACAAGGAGGAGTGGCAATGGCTAAAGAACTCATCAATCCGCCCGGCACGGAAGAAATCTATAAGAACTGGAAATTTTCCCAGGCCGTGAAAGTGGGCAACACTATTCATGTCTCCGGGCAAACCGGCTTCGGGCCGGACGGTATTCCGGACGACATCGAAGGCCAGACGCGCCTGGCGCTGCAAAGCCTGGAGCGCGTTTTGAAAGAAGCGGGCGCGAGCCTCTCGGATGTGGTGGCCACCACCGTCTATCACACGGATATGGGCGAGATCGGCAAGGCGCAGAGCGTGCGCGATGAATTCTTCAAGGAGAATTATCCCGCCAATACGATTGTCGGCGTCACCGCGCTCGCCCTGCCGCAGCTGCGCATCGAAATTCAGGCGGTCGCCATTATCGCGTAAGCCCGCTTGCCGCAGCGCTTAATTGCCCCTGCGTCCGAAACGGCGCGGGGGCTTTGCTTTTGCGGGCTTTCTCGCGGAGAATGCGGGCAGTCAAAATTCAAACCAAATAACCTGAAAATCCAGGGAGGCTTTATGAGCAAGAACGTGAACCGCGTCTGGCGGCTGGAAACGCGCCCGGAAGGGACCGCAGATGAAAACAATCTGAAACTGATCGAAGAGCCGCTTGCCGAGCCCGGCGAAGGCGAGCTTTTGCTGCGCGTCGTCTATCTGTCCCTCGATCCGACGAACCGGATCTGGATGAGCGATATGGACCAATATATGGAGCCGGTTCAGATCGGCGCGCCGATGCGCGGGCTCATCGCGGGGCAGGTGGTCAAGTCCAATACCTCGCGTTTTTCCGAAGGCGAGCTTGTGATGGGCGCGGGCCACTGGGCCGATTACATGATCACCGACGGCAAGGGGCTTTCCTCGCTCGGCAAGCCGGGCGCCGTGCCGCTTGCGGAAATTTTCGGCATGTGCGCGGTGGTGGGCCCCACGGCCTATTTCGGGCTTTTGGACATTTGCGACCCCAAACCCGGCGAAACCGTGGTGGTGACGGCCGCCGCCGGCGGCGTCGGTTCCGTGGTCGGCCAGATCGCCAAGATGAAAGGGGCCCGCGCCGTCGGCATTGCCGGGTCGGATGAAAAATGCAAATGGATCAAGGATGAATGCGGCTATGACGCCGCCATCAATTACAAGACCGAGGACGTAGGCGCCATGCTGGACCGCTATTGCCCGGAAGGGGTGGATGTGCTCTTTGAGAATGTCGGCGGCTGGATCATGGATGAAATCCTTCTACGGATGAACAATTTCTCGCGCATGGCGCTTTGCGGTCTCATCTCGCAATATAACGCGAAGGAGCCCGTGCCCGGCCCTTACAATTTTCAGCAGATACTCATGCACCGCATCAAGGTGCAAGGCTTCATCGCCTCGGACTATGCCAAGGATTACCCCAAAGCCATCGGCGAGCTTTCGAGCTGGATGCGCGAGGGCAAACTCAAATTCCGCCTCGATATCGACAAGGGGCTCGAAAACGCGCTCACTTCCCTCAACAAGCTTTATGACGGCTCGAACCAGGGCAAGCTGATGATCGAGGTGAGCGAGGTGGCGGGCTGATCCGCCGTTTCTCTCGGTTCACATCCATCCGCCAAGAACTGAACGCTTGTTCCCGTTTGGGTGCCAAGGCCGGTAAAATCGGCTAGAGTGGTCCAAACGGGGATGAGACCATGAGTGAGCTGCAGGAAAAGCGCCGCTGCCCATGCGGCGGGGAAATGTGTCCGGAAGAACTGGAAATCGGCGGTCTGTTGGCGCCGATCCGCTTTCGCTGTACCGCTTGCGCGGGCACAGCCTCGATCCGTCCGCGCCGGGTGCTCAACGCCATTCTGGTTCTGGGGCTGGCCGGTCTTTTCTTTACCGTCTGGGGCCTTTGGGAGCTTTATGCCGTGCGCATTTTCGGCCCCCGCTTCATTCCCGACAGTGAAACCGTGCAGCGGTTGATGAACTGGGCGGACGGCGTCCTCATTCTGGTGGGCATGTTCGTGGCAAGCCTTGCCGCCTTGATGGCGGGGCTCGGCCTTGCAGGGCTCATCCAGGATGCGCGCCATCCTTTGATCGAGGAAGAGCCCCGTGCGCCGGATGTGCCGGGCAGCACACCGCTCGCCTAAGCTGTATTTGTCTTAAATTTCTAAGTTTTATGACGGTGTGGCCGCCGGCGCAGTGCGCTTGCATGTACGCGGCGCATTGCAAATGCGGTTTCAGAAAGTGATTGTCGGCTTGCTTTTTCCGTGCTTGAGTACCTCTCCGATATGGCTTTAAGCAGATGCCCCCTTTGACGCTGCCGAATTCTCGAACGCAAAAAGCACGACATCTTCTGGCCAGTCGAGCCCGGCCGGGGGGCGAGGCCCGTGCAACTCATTGCGGAGTTTAAGAGACTATGGCTACTGGGACCGTCAAATGGTTCAATCCGACAAAAGGCTACGGCTTCATCGAACCCGATGAAGGCGGCAAAGATGCCTTCGTGCATATCAGCGCAGTCGAGCGTGCAGGCCTGAGCCTGCTCAACGAAGGTCAGCGTGTATCCTATGAACTGACCGAAGGGCGTGGCGGTAAGATCGCGGCCGACAATCTTAAACTGGTCGACTGAGGCGTCCCCCCGGACACCTGATTTCAGACGAGTTTCTGATACGAGTTTCGTGGGGCGGGCAGGCGCTAGCGCACTTGCCCGCCATCCACAACCAGCACCTCGCCGGTCACGAACCGGGCCCTGTCGCTGGCAAGCCAGCAGGCGGCATCGGCAATTTCGTCTGGCGTGCCGAAGCGGCGCAGCGCCACTTCCCGTTTGATCCAGCGGGTCCAGTCTTCGGGGCGCTCTTCGACCCGCTTTTCCCATTCCCCGTCTTTGAAAATGATATTGCCCGGCGCGATCGCGTTGATGCGGATGCCGTGCCGCCCGACTTGCTTGGCCATGGTGCGGGCAAGCTGATTGATCGCCGCTTTCGAGGTGGCATAGGGAAGGGGCGTGCCGAGCGCATTCACCCCGGCAATCGAGGAAATGAAAATCACATTCGTGCCGGCGCGCGCTTCTTCATCGCGCGCCATGAAAAGGCGCACCGCCTCGCGGGCAAGCGCGACGGAGCCCGTGAAATTCTGTTTGAAATCGGCTTCCCAGTCTTCATCGCTCACATCATAGCCGAGCGGGGAGCGGCCAAGGCCGACATTGGCGATGACGCTGTGAAGGGGGCCGAGATGTTTTTCGCCCGCAATCAGCGCTTCTTTCAGATTGCCCGTATCCGTCATATCTCCGGCAATGGTCAGCATGGCGGCGCTGTCATAACCCTTTTCGGTGAGCGCGGTTTTGGCTGCATCGAGGCTTGCTTCCCCGCGCCCCGTCATCACCACTTTCGCGCCTTCTGCCAGAAAACCTTCCGTCATGCCGAACCCGATCCCGCGGGAGGCCCCGGCAATGAAAATCACTTTGTCTTTGAGTCTCAGGTCCATGGATAGCCTCCCCTTCCGGCTGAGGACGCGGCGTCAACCCGGCATGCTTGAGTGCGTTTGAACGCGCGCTTACACTTTTGGAAAAGCCTACACTTTTGAACAAAAATGTGAACTGCCGGGGAGGAAGGCAATGGCTGAGAGGGTGGCGGCCCGCAGAGAGGGCTTCGAACAGATTTCCTATGAGGTGAAGGGGGAGGCGGCGCTCATCACGCTCAGCCGGCCTGAAAGGCTGAATGCCTGGACCCCGCAAATGATGGAAGAAATGGCAGCCGCTATCGAGGCGGCAAATGCCGACAAATCCATCGGCGCGATCATTGTGACGGGTGAGGGGCGCGGCTTTTGCGCGGGCGCGGATATTGAAAGCACATTCAAGTCCCGCCTCGATGGCAAGGATCCCGGCAATGACACGGCAGGCGGCTCGGGCGGCGCCCCGGCCACCGTCGACTGGATCAAGCTCACCCGCTCCTCAAAGCCCCTTATCGCGGCGGTGAACGGCCCGGCCGTCGGCATCGGCGTCACCATGATCCTGCCTTTCGATATGATCATTGCCTCGGAAGCCGCGAAATTCGGCCTCGTCTTCGTGAAGATGGGCATCGTGCCGGAGCTTGCCTCCAGTCATTTCCTGGTGAGCCGGCTCGGCTGGGGCAAGGCGAGCGAGATGATGCTGACCGGCGGCATTTATTCGGGCGCAGAAGCCCATGCGATGGGCCTTGCCGATCATCTGACCCCGCCCGAGGGGCTGATGGACAAAGCGTTCGACTTTGCAGGGCGCATTGCCGCCAATCCCGATTTGCAGCTGCGCATGACGAAAGAGCTTTTGACGCTCAGCGCCTGCGAAACCGATCTCGACCTCGTGCAAAAACGCGAAACGAAAATGCTGCATGAATGCTGGAAAACGGAAGAACACGCCGAAGCCGTGGCCGCCTTCCTTGAAAAGCGTCCTGCAAAATTCCGGTAAAGGAAAAGCTATGAGCACCAAGGCGAAATACGAGGTTGAGCGCATTCCCTTTCATCTGCACTGGCAGGAAAAATCGCCCTTCAAGGAAACTTATGCAGGCGCGCTCGACACGATCGTCGTGGAAGGCCAGCATTTAAAACCCAAAGGGGTGGTTTCGAAGACGGTGCTGATCTTCATGCACCCCACAGGCACGATGAACCTGCTGCCTATGCCGAACGCGCTTGCCGCTGCGGGCATTCCCTGCCTCACCTGCGCAAGCCGCTATCCTCATAACGATACCGCGCTCATCATGGAAAAGGTGCTGCTCGATCTCGGCCACTATGTGCGCTACGCAAAGGAAAAGCTCGGCTATGAGAAAGTGATCATGGCGGGCTGGTCGGGCGGCGGCTCGCTTTCCATGTTCTACCAGTCCCAGGCCGAGAACCCGACCATCACTGAAACCCCGGCAGGGGACGCAGTGGATGTGAAAGGCGCCGGGCTCGTTCCCGCCGATGCGGTGCTCCAGCTTGCCGCCCATGTCAGCCGCGCTATAACACTGACAGAATGGCTCGACGCTTCGATCCTCGATGAGCTCGACCCGTCCAAAAAGGACAGCGCGCTCGATCTTTACGATCCGGACAACCCGAACGGGCCGCCTTATTCATCCGAATTCGTCGCACGGTACCGCCAGGCGCAGATCGCCCGCTCGGCAAAGATCGACGCTTTTGTGTGGGACAAGCTCGAAGCGATGAAACGGGAAGGCAGGCCGAACGAGGAATTCGCCTTTGTCGTCCACGGCACCATGGCCGATCCACGCTGGCTCGACCTTTCCATCGATGCCAATGACAGAAAGGGGCCGAATTGGTGCTTCATGGGCGAGCCGCGCATCGTCAATATGATGCCGGCGGGCCTTGCTCGCTATACCTCGCTCAGGGCCTGGCTCTCGCAATGGTCTTATAAGCATTCGCGCGCCGACGGGCCGAAATGCGCCGGCGATGTGACCGTGCCGGTTCTCGTGGTGGAAAACAGCGCGGATGACGGCTGCACGCCGAGCCATGCCGCGCGCATCATGGCGGGCATCAAACACAGCGACAAAGAGTTCCATGTCGTCAACGGCGCAACGCATTATTATATCGGCCAGCCGGAAAAGATGGCCGAGGCCGTCGAGATCGTGAAAGGCTGGCTGGAGAAAAAGAACCTGCTCGTTTAAGAGCGGCGATGTGAAGGGGATGCGCAGCTGTGAGTGATGATAATTTGATGGCGCCGCCGCGCCGTCTTTCCCTCTCTTTGGGAAACGGAGAGCTTTCTTATCTGGAGTGGAAGCTGGCGGAAGGCTTGCCGCCGCTTCATTTCGCCCATGCCAATGGCTTTAACGGCCTGACCTACCGCGCGCTGCTTGCCCCGCTTGCCCCTTACTTTCACATCCGCGCCTGGGATGCGCGCGGCCATGGGATGACGACGCTTCGCGCCGACCCGGCAGCCCATAAGGATTGGTATATCTACCGAGACGATCTTATCGCTTTTACCGAGCGCTTTGCCGAGGACGCGGGTCGTCCTGTCCTGCTTGCCGGTCATTCCATGGGCGGCACGGCGAGCCTGATGGCCGCTGCGGAGCGGCCGGATATTGTCGCCGGGCTCTGCCTTGCCGATCCCGTGCTTATTCCTCCTTCCGTGCGCCGTCTTTTGCGGCTCGCCGGGCGTTTCGGTTTTAAGCTGCGCGGCGGGGATTTGGCGGCGGGCGCGGAAAAGCGCCGGGCCCGCTGGAAAGACAAAGAGACGATCATTGCCGCTTATAAAGGGCGCGGCGCCTTCCGCACCTGGCCGGACGGGTTCCTTGCCGATTATGTGGAAGGGGGCACGATGCCGGCCGGAGACGGCGAAGTGGAACTTGCCTGCGCACCTGCCTGGGAGGCGGCGAATTTTCGCGCGCAGCGGCACGACCCCTGGGCCGCGATCGAAAAGCTCCGTGTGCCGCTCACTCTGCTTTATGCAGGCAAAGGCTCGACCTGTTCGCCGCCCGGCCCGCAGCTTCTCGCCCGTAAAGACCCCGGCGCCACCGTCGCGCGGGTGGGCGAGGCAACGCATTTCCTACCCATGGAGTTTCCCGAAAGGCTGCGCCAGGAGCTTTTGGCGCTGGAAGCGCGGGTGGAGCGGGCCGCAAGAGCCTGAGACCTGCCCCTAAAAGGCCCGATTTCAGCTCCATACTCTCCCCAATCAGAAGGGCGACAAGGAGGGCGATATGACCAAATTTTCCACGGCCATGACGGTTTTGCTGGCGGTTTCCGCGTTTGCCGCACCGGCCGCCTTTGCCGAAACGGAAGAGAGCGCGGGTAATGCGTCGCGCTATTCCATGCAGGAAACCGATGACGGCTTCCTGCGCCTCGACCGGCAGACGGGTCAGGTCTCTCATTGCAGCAAAAAGTCGGGCGACTTCGTTTGCGAAAGCGTGGCCGATGACCGCACGGTCTATGAAGAAAAGATCGCCGAGCTTGAAGCGGAACTGAACAAGGTCGAATCGGCACTGGCGCGCGCCAAGGGCGAGTTGCCGAACGAAGAAGATATTGCCGAAGCCTTTTCGGTCTTTGAAAGCTTCGCCAAACATTTCTCCCGCGCCGCGCGCGTCTTCCGGGATGAAATGGGCAAAGTGGATGAGCCTTTGCCTGAAGAAGAAAGCGGCAGCTAGGCGCATCCCATGCAGCAGGAACCGCTTTTCTTGAGCGAAAACGATCCGGCGCGCGGCGGCAAGGAGGCCGCGCTCCGTGCGCTGGATGACGAAGCGCTGAGCGCGCTTTACTGGCTGACGCGCGCCGCCGCGAAAGAGGCCAAAGAGCGCCGCGATATGGACGCGCTCTTTTCTTACGTGCGCGGCACGAAGACCATTCAGCGCATTGCAGCGGAGCGCGGGCTTCTCATCGATGCCCGCCGCCGCGCAGGCTAAACGCCGAGCCCGCCGATCACCAGACTTTCCAGATGCGCTTTCATCTCACCCGGAATGGGAATGGCCTTGCGCGCTTCAAGATCGAGCGCAATGGCAACCGCTTCGGCAGTGGCGATGGCATTGCCTGTTTCCGTGTCGAAGAGCCAGTGACACCAGGTATAAGTCTTGTCGGTCACGGTCTTCAGCCCGCTGCGTAAGGTCAAGAGATCGCCTTCCTTCGGCGCGCCGCGGTAAATGAAGCGGTATTCGAGGGCGGCGCCGCCGGTCTTCGAATTGGCCGAGCGGTCGTCCCCGCGCGTGGCGGCGAGAAGATTGGGAATGGAATCGGAGACAACGCCCATGAAATGGCGCTTCGTCATATAGCCGTGGGCGTCGCACCAGTCCGGCATGACCTCGCCCATATAAGTGCGCACCATGCCCATGGCTTCGGCATCTTGAAGGCTGGGCGCCGGGCGAGGCGCCGTCATTTCAAGGCCGCGAAAGGCGCCGTGGGCGGGGATATCGGTTTTGACGCTTTCGGCCTTTTGCAGTGCCTCTTTCGGGAAGGGCAGCGGCGCGCGGCTTTTGTCTTCCACCAGCACCGCTTCGGCGCGAAAAGTCGCCGCCACATCGCCGCTCACCGTGTTGATCATCTCTTCATAGACAACGAGATGATCGTCGTGAACTTCGGCAATACCGCCCTGAATGAAAAACGGCGCCCCGGGGCGCTGTTCACGCAGGAAGCGGACATGGTGATCGCGCGCCGTGAGCACCCAGCCCTTTTCTTTCAAAAAGCGCGGGCCGAGGCCGATATAATGGCCGAGCGTGGCAAGCCCCGCTTGGGCTTTGTCCAGATAGAACTGAACATTCATATGGCCCATCTGGTCGCTTTCCCAGGTCTGCACCGAACTGCGGTAAATTTCCTGTATGCTCATGAAACGCTTCCTCTTTTACTTCGTTATAAGCGGTGATGCGCGGCGCTTTCGCGCACGGCGTCCGGCAGAGCGATGGCGCGGCGCGTTTCCTTATCGAAAAGAAGGCCGATACCGTCCGCCGCCGCGACGGGCGCGCCCGTCTTGCCGTTGAAAAAAATATGCCGGTAATGAAGGGTCTTGCCGCCTGCCGCATCGAGCCCCGTGCTGACCGCGATGAGATCGTCTTCGCCAAGCGTGCCGAAAAACTGAAAATGAAGCTCGACCGTTGCCGTGGCAAGGCCGCGCGCCTTCTGCTCCTGCCGCCCGAGGCCCGCGAGCCGCCACATATGCCCCTGGCAATCGGAAAGCCGGGAGAAATAGCCTTTCAGCGAAAAGCCGCCCTCTGCGTCGCATTCATTCCCCCGCGCCGCGCTTAAATTCGTTTCCGTTAAACCTTCATGGGTTTCCATGCCGGGCTGGAAAAGAAGGTCGGGCGTAAGACCGCGCGGCGCAGCCTCGCTTGCAAGCGGCGCGATCTCTTCCGGCGCCTTTTCAAGGGGCAGATGAAAGCTGGCGGTCGCTGCAAGCGCGCCGCTTTCCTCATTGCGCATGAAGTGGGTGAGGGTGCCGTTCCCGTTTTCAAAAGCGCTGACCTCGCCATGCGCGGCGGCAAGGTCGGATGCATGAAGCTCTTTGTGAAAGCGCATATGGAGCGCGCGCAGCGTGCCCGGCGTACCTTTGCTGCTTTCGCCTAAGAAAAAGAGATGGCGCAGCAGCGACTGCGAAAACTTGTCGGCAAAGAACTGGATGTTCATATGCCCCATCTCATCGCATTCCCAGGGGGCAACATACCCTTTGAACGTATCGCGCATCGGGGCGGGGCTCAGAATTTATAGGTGGGGCGGGAGACGCCCTCTGCGATCGGCGCGCCGCCATCGCGCATTTTCACCGCGTCCTGGAAGCCTTTCTCTTCGGCCATTTCCTTGAACCACATGCCTTCGGGTGAGTGGCGGGTAATACCGTCGAAAAGCGTCGCGATCATTTGCGTGGTTTCCATGCCCATCTGCTCGACCGCGCGGTTGAGCATCAGCTTCTGCATCATGAGCTGGTTGCGGGGCACGCCGGCCATGCGCTCGGCCAGTTCATCGACGCGGGCATCGAGCCGCTCTTCGCTCACTGCTTCGAGCACGAGCCCCATATCGGCGGCTTCCTTGCCGGTGATGAGATCGCCCGTCAGCAACATGCGTTTGGCTTTTTCCACGCCGAGCCGGTAGGCCCACATGGCCGTTGTCGGGCAGCCCCAGACGCGGGCGGGCGGATAGCCGATCTTGGCATCTTCCGCCATGACGACGAGATCGCAGCACAGTGCGATGTCGCTGCCGCCGGCCACGGCAAAGCCGCGTACCTTGGCGATAGTGGGTTTGTAGCTGCGCCACAGCGACATGAAATCCTTGGTATTGGCGAACATCATGTTGAAGTCCACCATCGGGTCCCAGGGCCGCCCGTCGGCATCTGCTGCCTGAGCGCCTTGGTTGTTGCCGCGCCGTTCAGCGAAATCTTTCAAGTCATAGCCCGCCGAAAAAGCGCGCCCTGCCCCCGTCAAAACGATGACATGGATGTCGTCATCTTCATTGGCAAGCTCGACGGCGCGGGCAATTTCCCGCGGCATGCCGGAGGCGATGGCGTTCAGCCGGTCCGGCCGGTTCAGCGTGATGCGCGCTATGCGTCCGTCTTTTTCATAGAGAAGGTGCTGAAACGTCTCGCTCATGGGGCGTGCTTCCTTGAGATTAGGCCTGAACCTCGTTCAAGAACCGGTCGATGCGGGCAAGGCCGCTTTCGGCAAGCTGGCCGGGAAAGGCGATAAAGCCATGGGCGCCGCCGGGATAGACCGCAAGCTCGGCCTTATTGCCCGCCGCCACCCAGCGCGCATGCATGAAGAGACTGTCATCGAGCAGCGCATCCTGCGTGCCGACGGAGAAAAGCGCGGGCGGCATATCTTTCAAGTCGGCGAAGATCGGGGAAATATCCGGATCTTCGAGATCGGCATCCGCCGGCACGAAGCAGCGGCGGAATTCTTCCACATCCTTGGTGCGCAGAATGAGTTTGCGTCCGCCGAAGGACCGTGCGCTTGGGCTCATGCGCATGTCGTAACAGCCGAAAACGAGATTGGCGCCTTTAAAGCCCGTAAAGCCGTGCTTATCGCGCAGGCGCAGCAGCGTGACAGCGGAAAGATGCGCGCCGGCGGACTCGCCGCCAATGGTCAGAAAGTCGGAGCCGAATTCCGCTTTGGCGTTTTGAGCGAGCCAGAGCGCGGCGGCCTCGCAATCATCGGGCGCGGCAGGATAAGGGTTCTCGGGCGCAAGGCGGTACTCGATGCTCACCGCCGCAAGGCCGGTATTGTCGGCAATGCGCTCGAGGAGCGCGTCCTGCTGCGCCGCCCCGCCGAAGGTCCAGCCGCCGCCATGAATGTGAAGATAGGCGCCCTTGGGATTGTCCGGTGCAATGATGCGCAGCTCGAGCTTGCCGGCAGGCGTGTCGATCGTGCGTGTCTTGGCGCGCGGGGAGAGCGGGGGCAGCGGGAAGGGGCCTTCACCGCGCTCGCGCCTTGCCCGAGCTTCGGCCGGGCCAATGTCCCAATTGTCCTCGATGCCCTCGGTCAATTGCACGATGCCGTCATTGATCGCCTTGGTTTCGGCGGAAACCGCCTCGTCGCGGTAAAGCGCAGGATCGAATGGATTGTCGGACATGGAAGGCTCCCCGTTGTTTGCTCTCTTGTAGCAGGCAGCGCCGTCAAAAGGAAAGCCGCAGGGGAAACCCCGCTTTTTCGCGAAAGCGGGGCCCTTTGAAAGCCTGACGGCCGGTGAGGTTTAGATGCCGAGCTGGCGGGCGGCGAGATCGCGCATGATTTCTTCCGAGCCGCCACCGATGGCATTCACCCTGACTTCCCGGTAGATGCGCTCCACGCGGTTGCCGCGCATATAGCCCGAGCCGCCGAGAATCTGCATCGCCTCGCGCGCGCAGAATTCGAGCGTTAGTGTGGCCTGCACTTTCAGCATGGCAAGATCGGCGACCGGGGTTTCCCCGTTCTGCACCCGCCAGGCGCAGATTTCCAGATAGGCCTGCGTCGCATTGATCTGACGGACCATTTCCGCGATCTTGTGGCGGATCACCTGATGATCGCCGAGCCGCTTGCCGAAGGTTTTGCGCTCCTGCGCCCAGTTTACCGCCTCTTCAAGGCAAACGCGGGCCGAGCCCATGGCACCGGCGGCCATGCCCAGCCGCTCGCCGTTGAAATTGTTCACGATGCCGATAAAGCCCTGGTTCTCCTCGCCGATAAGGTTGGAGACGGGCACTTTCACATCGTCGAAGTAAATCGCGGCGGTGTCGGAGGCCCACCAGCCCATTTTCTTCAGCGGCGTGCGCGTGACGCCCGGCGCATCGGCATCGATAAGCAGAAGCGAAATGCCCTTCATGCCGTCGCCGCCTGTGCGCACGGCGGTCGTGTAGTGATGCGCGCGCATGCCGCCGGTGATGAACATTTTCGAGCCGTTGACGATGTAATGATCGCCGTCGCGCACGGCTTTCGTCGAGATATTGGCAACGTCGGAGCCCGCGCCGGGCTCGGTAATGGCAAGGGAAATGCGCTTGTCCCCATCGAGTACGGGCGGCGCGATGCGCTCTTTCATTTCATCGGAGCCGATGGCCATGATGGGCGGCAGGCCGATGCCATGCACCATCAGGCTTGCCGTCACGCCGCCCGCGCCGAGCCGGGCAAGTTCTTCGGAGGTCACGATGCCATGGAAGCGGTCCAGCCCTTCCGAGATGCCTCCATATTGCTCGGGATAGCCCATGCGCAGAAGGCCGAATTCAGAGGCTTTCTTGTAAAGCTCTTCGGGAAAGCCGCCCGCCTCGTCCCATTCATCGGCGTAAGGCATCATTTCTTTTTCCACGAATTTGCGCAGCTCCGCGCGCCAATGCTCGTGGCTTTCATTCATGAAAGGGCTGGGCAGACGGGTGGTGTCGAAATCGAATTGCGCGGCCATGAGCGCTCTCCCTGAAATGGATGCCGGATCTTGTTCGGTTGGCCCGGCTTGTTTGGCCAGCATTGTCGCCAAACGGGCCTACCATGCAAGCAAGGCGTCGGTGACGCCGCGTCTCCTGCGGAAAATACCGGCAGAGAGGCGCGGTTGACGCGGATCAATACGCGCGGCCCGGCAAAAAGGCAGACTGGCGCTCCTTGGGATGCTTTTGGGAAGGAGGGTGCGATGGTGCCTTTTTGTCATGACCGGCTGCGCCTTGCGGTCAGGGTGCGCGAGCTCGGCCTTGAGGAGGACGCGCTGGCGCATCTGCAGGTGCTCGCCCGCTGCGCGCAGCTTTCCGACTGCCTTTGCCGGGAAGTCTGCCTCGAGCATGTGGAAAAAATGCGCGTCGCCGGTGTAAAGACGGCAAGAGCGGCAGCGAACGGGCAGCCCGTGCCGTTTTGCAAACGCCTGCATTCATAATGCGTTGAAGAAGCATCTCCGGGGGAGATGAGGGCGCCGCGCCGTAATCGAACCCCTACGACAACACTCTCGTGAATCGGCGCCCTCTTTTTCCCCGGATTTCGAAAAGCGTTGATAGAGCGCTTGTCGAAACGTCCCCCAGGGCACGTCAGCTTTCTTGACCGGTTGGGCCCAAAATACGCATGGACCCCATACAGCCGGTAAAAGCTGCGGCGAGCGATCAACCCCAGGCCCAGCCCCCCGACAGGACTAGAGGGATCACTCCAGCGGCAGGAGGATAGGCGGGATTTGACGTGAAAGTCAACGTGTCAGAATGAGACAAGGAAAATTTTTTGACGGCGGGGCACCGCAAGGGCACAGACGTATTTTCCCGTCGCTGCCATGAAGCGGGCTTTTACCTTGCCTGCCATGGTTAATGGTCAAACCGCTGCCGTGTAGGGCGGGGCGGGGTCATATTCCATGCCGCGCTGGGTCAGACGCGCATGGTCGGGGCCGTGAAGCTGGCCGGTAAGCCAAAGTGCCATATCGATCCCGGCAGAAACACCGGCGGCGGTGACAAGATTGCCGTCCCGCACATAGCGCGCGTTTTCCAGCACCTCGGCGCCGTAGGGCCGTTTGCGCAGTTCCTCCACAAAGGCCCAATGGGTGGTGATGCGCTTGTCTTTGGCAAGGCCTGCTGCCGCCAACACCAGCGAGCCGGTGCACACGCTCGTCACCCAGTCGCAGGAAGGGGCGGCGCTGCGCAGATAATCCAGCATCGCTTCGTCTTTTTCGAGCGCCCGCGTGCCGTTACCGCCGGGGATGAGCAGGACATCGAGAGCGGGCGCCGTTTTGAACGAGTGGTGCGCTTCCACCCGCATGCCCTTGGCGCAGGTGACGGTTCCCCCATCCGCTGAGATGAGAAACACCTCGTCGGGCCGTTCGTTTCCCTGCAGCGCGAACATTTCATTCGACATGGTGAAAACTTCCCAAGGGCCGACAAAGTCGAGCTCCTCGGCGCCGTCGAAAATAAGAATGCCGATATTCCGTGTCATGAATGAACTCCAAGGGCTGAAAGGGCGGGAGAGTGAAAACGCTCGCGGTAGGCCTGCGGGCTGACATTGAGCATGCGCTGAAAGGTACGGCGCATATGTTCGGTATTGGAAAAGCCGCTGGCGCGGGCGACCTCTTCCACCGGGTCCTGCGCCTGTTCAAGGCGCTGGCGGGCATGTTCGAGCCGCGCCTGCATGACGAAGCGGGCGGGCGTCATCCCCGTCTCGGCTTGAAAGGTGCGGGCGAATGTCCGCTCGCTCATATGCGCGCGGTCGGCAAGGGCGGGGATGGTCAGATCGGCCGCCGGATGATCGATGATCCATTGCATGAGATCCGAGAGCCGCCCCGGCGCGATGGACTGCGCCTTGAGCTGGGCGGAGAATTGCGACTGTCCGCCCGGGCGGATCATGTAAACGACATGCCGGCGCGCGACGGCAAGCGCCGTCTCGTGGCCCATATCTTCGCCGATCATGGCAAGCGCCATGTCGATGCCGGTCGTCACGCCTGCGGAGGTCCAGAATTTGCCGTCGCGCACATAGATCGCATCTTCATCGACATCGACCCTAGGATAACGCGCCTGCATCTTGGACAGCGATTCCCAATGCGTGGTGGCGCGCTTGCCGTCCAACAGTCCGAGCTCGGCGAGAATGAGCGCGCCCGTGCAGATGGAGGCAACGCGCCGGGCGTGTTTTGCGGCCTTGCGGCAGAAGGAAAGGAGGGCGGGATTTTCCATGGCCGCTGCCGTGCCGTCGCCGCCGCTGATGAGCAGCGTATCGATGCGTTTGAAATCGCCGGTCGTAAAATCGCCGAAGGAGCGGTCGGGCATCAGCTTCAGCCCGCCATTCGTCTTGATCGGCGCTTTGTCTTCTGCCGTCAGCATCAGCTCGTAGCGCCGGGCGCCGGCTTCGCCATTTGCGCCCGAAAACATCTGCATGGGCCCGGTAATATCCAGGACCTGGGCCCTTGGAAAGGCGACCATGACAGTGAGGCGCGATATGGGTTTTGTCTGGCTCATGGAGAAAGACTAGCCCGCCCGGTGCTTGGCGGAAATGTCATTTATCCCACAATTTATGCCAAATGACGGGAACGGTGCTGCGGAGGCTGGAGTGGCTGCATGGACCCCGGGACAAGCCCGGGGTGACAGCTGCGGTAAATGGCGAAGCTTTGCCTCATATAGAAGCCGTCACCCCGGCCTCCGAGCCGGGGTCCACGAGCGGTGCTTTGAAACGCCGGAGGAAGAAAGCCCTCAGGCCAGCGTACACTTACCGTTATTGATCACTACCGCATCGCGCTCTTTCACGCGGGCGCGGAAGGAAACGGTCTTCCCGTCCTGCCAGATATCGACCAGGATCGTTTCGCCGGGAAAGACGGGCGAGGAAAAGCGCACGTCGAAACCCGTGATCTTCGAGGCGTCATAATCGCAGACGGAGGAGATGATCGCCCGGCAGCAGGTGCCATAGGTGCACAGCCCGTGCAGGATGGGCGCAGGGAACCCCGCCATCTTGGCAACTTCGGGGTCCGCATGAAGCGGGTTGCGGTCGCCGGAAAGGCGGTAAAGCAGCGCCTGGTCGGGGCGGGTGTCCACTTCCACCGTCTGGTCCGGCGCGCGCTCGGGCAGGGGATGGGGTTTGGGCGCGCCCTCGCTCGGGCCGCCGAAGCCGCCATCGCCGCGCGCAAAGGTGGTGGACTGCATGGTGCAGAGCTTGTCGCCGGTCTTCTTATCTTTGATCAGCGTTTCGGTGATAATCACCGCGCCCTTGTCCGCGCCTTTGTCATAGGCGCCCACGACGCGGCTGTCGGCGGTAATGTCGGCGGCCACGGGCAGAGGCTTGTGCATGGTCAGTTTCTGTTCGCCGTGCACGACCATGAGATAATTGATGCCGCTCTTTGCCATTGGCCCCGCGCCCCAGGCAATCACCGAGGACATGGTGGGAATGGTCTGCAGGTCTTTTTCGTAAACGAACGGCAATTCCTTGTCGTTCATCGGGTCGCGCCCGAAGCCGATGCCCAGCGCATAGAGCATGGTCTCCCGGTCGCCATAGGAAAATTCCTGCCCTTCCGATTTCAGTGACATGAGATGATCGTAATCGATGGCCATGGCCGCCTCCCTGATTGCGGGGCTTTGCGGTTCGCGTGTGGACCGCCCCTGTTCAAACTTGCCCTATGGAACCGCGAATATGGACACGCCGCAAGCATCGTTCTGCGCGGGGCACCGTGATAAAGTGCGGCCCAAGGATAATGGCGCCAAACCGCAATTTTGAGGGAGAGATGAAATGAGCCAGGCCGCCGCAGCGTCAACGCCGCAAAGCGCATATGAATGTTTCGAAGTGGAGATCAAAGACAAGATCGCCCATATCAAACTGTCGCGCCCCGACGCGCTCAATACGATGAACAAGGCCTTCTGGCGCGACCTGCCGGCCATCGTTCAGGATATCGACGCCAACGCGAAGGCGCGGGTGATCGTGATTTCCTCGACGGGCAAGCATTTCACCGCCGGGATGGATCTGTCGGTCTTCGGCGACGGCACCCATGGCGGGCGCAAGATGGAAGCGGCGCGCAAGAACACCACCATCATGATGGCGGCCCAGGCGCTGCAGAAAACCTTCTCCTGCCTCGATGAAGCGCGCATCCCCGTGCTCATGGCGGTGCAGGGCGGGTGCATCGGCGGCGGTGTCGATTTCGCCAGCGCCTGCGATATCCGCTATGCAACGAAAGACGCTTTCTTCTGTGTGCAGGAAATCAATATCGGCATGACGGCGGATGTCGGCACCTTCCCGCGCTTGCCGCATCTTCTGCCGCAAGGGCTGGTGCGCGAGCTTTCTTATACGGGCCGGCGCATGGCGGCGGATGAGGCAGCGGCGAACGGTTTCGTGACCCGCGTCTTCGACACCCATGAAGAGATGCTGGCCGGCGTGATGGAGATCGCCCGCGAAATTGCCTCGAAAACGCCGCTCGCCGTTTGGGGCTCGAAGGAAATGCTGAACTATTCGCGCGATCATTCCATCGCCGATGGCCTGAAGCATATCGCTGTCTGGCAGGCGGGCATGTATCAGGGCACGGATATGGCCGAAGCCTTTAAAGCGAAGATGGAAAAGCGCGAGCCCGAATTCGACGACCTGCCGCCCATCAAGAACCCGATGGACGTCGTCTGAACGATCTGAAGCGTAGTGCTATTCAGCGGGCGTGATCTTGTACACCGCCGTGGCGGTGAGAAGATTGCGCCCGTTTGCGCTTAACGAGACATCCGCGAAAATCACCGAGCGGGTGCGCCGCGTGATCTGCGCACAGGCGGTCACGCGCTCCCCTGCCTTTGCCGTGCCGGTAAAATCGGAATTGATGGAAAGCGGGCTGACTGCTTCCACGTCCGCCGTGCTTGCCGCCAGAAGCCTGAGCGCCAGCGCGGCAAAGCCCATTGCATAGCCCGCATCGAGCGCGCCGCCTGCCAGATGCGCATCTTTGACATCGAAGCTGAGCGTCAGCGGGTCATTTCCATCAAGGCGGGGAGAAAGCGCGGCGCCCAATGCTTCCTGCGCAAACTGGCTAAGAAGCGTGCCGGGGTCTTGCTCGCCGGGGTCTTGCTCGTTTGTCGGCGCGTCGCTCATCTTTATACTCCTCGGGATCCGGCAACGATCGATAGACCAGCCTCGTTCAGCGTGACTGAGGCTATCTACCTGTTTCACGCGGCCATGAAAAGAGACCAGGAAAGGGACGAGCCTCATGATGCGTCAACGGCATAGAACCATCCGCCTTGAAACCGGCCCGCGCCAGGCGCTTGAGCTGACGCCGGAGATTCGCGATTGGCTCGATCAGATTGAGGCGGAAGAAGGCCTGCTCAGCCTTTTCATCCGCCACACCTCCGCCTCGCTCACCATCATGGAAAACGCCGATCCGGATGTGATGCGCGATCTGACGGATTTTCTGGCGCGCATTGCGCCGGAAGAAGCAGCCTATGCCCATGATACGGAAGGCCCGGACGATATGCCCGCGCATCTGAAAACCGCGCTTACCCAGACCCATCTTTCCATTCCCGTCATTGGCGGGCGGCTGGGGCTCGGCACCTGGCAGGGGATATGGCTGCTTGAGCACCGGGCAATGGCGCATCAGCGCAGCGTCATTCTGCATTTCATCGGCGAGTAAAGTTCCTCGGCGCAAAAGAAAACCCCGGTGACGCGAGGGAACATCACCGGGGAAGCATCGAGGAACGAGGAGGGGTTTTTAAAGCGTGTTTCTCACACGTCTTGGCTGTCACCGCTGAGGGTTGCGGTGGGAACGGTCCGCTCGCTATCGAGCGGTTCGAGGGAAATCATGTGGGCCGGCACGCCAAGCTCGATCAGCGTATCGAGCACGGCGCTCGCGCGCTGCGTTGCCGTTTCGCCGTAAAGCGCGGGCATGAAGGAGGGCGCCGCGGAAATCGCGATGCGGGCAGAACCTTCCATCAGCACTTCATCGGCAAAGGCGGAAAGCGCCTCGCGGGCCTCCGGTGTCACGTCGCTGCCGCCGGGTTTGAAATAAACCGGCATGGAAACTTTCTCGCGGGGGCCGTCTTCAAGCTCGCTGTCGAAGGCAGGCGCAACTTCCGCGCTCACCGTCACGGCGCGCTGTTCGATGCTCTCGGCAGCTGCCGCTTCCATCGGCGCGCTGGCGCAAGTGAGGAAGTGCCCCGGCGCAGCGGCGGCCGGCTGTGCAAAGGCGCCCGTGGGCATGAAGGCGCCTGCGACAAGCGCAAGGCCGGCTGCCAAAGCGGCCGGAGCTGTAAAAGTGCGGATCGGCATATAAGCGCGGGTCATCGTCACACTCCATCTGTGAAGCCCTGCCCCAATACGTCTCAACTCTCAATCATGTGAACGAGCGGGGAAGGCCCTTTGTTCTGAGAATGAAGATGGCAGCGGAATCCGGCACGTCTTGGGTGCTCCAAAGGCGGCGGCGTGATGGTTTTAAGGCGATTTCGAGGCACCCCGGCGCGCGCGCCTTTCAAAAAGCCGCAGATTCCCGCGAATTGCGGTTCAGAATTGGCACGTCACTGGTCAATTTTTTTGATTCCCAGGGCGCAATCGGGCCGTTATGGTGCCGCCAACCATTGGGAACGTAACGGAATCCGCGCTTTATGGTGTCCCCGCCTCCTCCAAGGTCAGGCACCGCCGGGCTCTGTCGTGCAAATTGAACCATAAGGGAGATCTATCATGGCAAGGGAAGCAGTCATCGTTTCGACCGCCCGCACGGGTCTGGCGAAGTCCGGCCGCGGCGGTTTCAACATGACCCACGGCGCTGCGCTGGCCGGTCACACCATCAAACACGCAATCGAGCGCGCTGGCGTCGAGCCGGGTGAAGTCGAAGACGTGATCATGGGCTGCGGCGCGCCGGAAGGTGCCACGGGCCACAATGTCGGCCGCACCGCCGCCATCTGGGCCGGCTGCCCGGTTACGACCTCCGGCACCACGGTCAACCGTTTCTGTTCGTCGGGCCTGCAGACCATCGCGATGGCTGCCAACGCGATCGTCAACAACAACGTACCGGTCGCCATCGGCGGCGGCGTTGAAACCATTTCGCTGACCCAGATGCAGGGCCTCAACCTCAACAACTTCACCGAAGAGAAGTTGATGCAGGAAAAGCCGGAACTGTGGATGGCGATGATCGAAACGGCTGAAATCGTTGCTGAGCGTTACGGCATCTCCCGCGAAGCGCAGGACGAGTTCTCGCTGCGCTCGCAGCAGCTGATCGCCAAGGCTCAGGCCGAAGGCAAGTTCGACAACGAAATCGTTCCCATGAAGACCAAGATGAAGAAGGTCAACAAGGAAACGGGTGAAGAAACCATCGTCGATTACGTGGTGGACAAGGACGAGTGCAACCGTCCCGACACGACCCTGGAAGGTCTTTCCTCGCTGAAGCCGGTCTTCAAGAACGGCCAGAAGGTCAAGGAAGGCCAGTACATCACCGCCGGTAACGCTTCGCAGCTTTCCGACGGCGCGGCCTCCTGCCTCCTGATGGAAGCCAAAGAAGCCGAACGCCGCGGTCTCGAGCCGCTTGGCGCGTTCCGTGGCTTTGCCGTTGCCGGCTGCGAGCCCGATGAAATGGGTATCGGTCCGGTTTACGCGATCCCGCGTCTTTTGGAGCGCACGGGTCTCAAAGTCGACGATATCGACCTTTGGGAACTGAACGAAGCTTTCGCCAGCCAGTGCCTCTACTGCCGCGATACGCTGGGCATCGATCCCGATAAATACAACGTCAATGGCGGCTCCATCGCCATCGGCCACCCCTTCGGCATGACGGGTGCGCGCCTCACCGGCCACATCCTGCTCGAAGGCAAGCGCCGCGGCGCCAAATACGGCGTTGTGACCATGTGCATCGGCGGCGGCATGGGCGCAGCCGGCCTCTTCGAAATCTTCTAAGATTTCGGGCATGAATGAGTTGAAGGGCCTGCGCCTCGCGCGGGCCCTTTTTCTTTTTGCGTGATAAGTCAGGCAGGCAAGGTCTTCGCAAAGGCGGTGAAGGCTTTGGCAAAAGCTTTCGGCCTTTCGAGGAAAGGTGCATGGCCGCCGGGAAAAGTGGTGAGCGCGGCGTTCTTCATTTGCTTGATTACGGGAAGGCTGGCTTTCAGCGCCACAATCCGGTCGCCTTTCGCCCAGGCAAACCAGACGGGAATGTCGAGAGAGAGGGCGAGGGGGCGAATGTCGGCCTCGGGCGCGGCAAAGCTTTCCCATGCCGCGCGCAAGACCGGGGCGGTTTCATAGCCGGCGGCAACGATGCGCCGCCTTTGCGGCGCGGCCGGGCGTTTCGGCAGCACCAGAAAGCGGTAATAGGCGCGGAAGGCGGGCGCGAACCAGCGCGCCCCGCGCTCGCCGGCGGAAAAGAACTTCACCATGAAGCCGATCGCTTTGCGGGCCTTTGCGTCGATCTCCATGAGCCCGCCGGGACTGCAGGCAACGAGCCCGCGTACTTTGCCGGGTACGCTCGCGGCATAGATGAGCGCGGCGGCCCCGCCGACGGAGCAGCCAAGAAGGATCGGGCGCTCGATCCGGAGTTTCTCGATCACGCCGGAGAGAAGCTCGGCATAACGCGCGGCGCTGGCCGGCTCTTTGTCCGGGCCGGAGCGGCCCTGGCCCGGCCAGTCGAGGCGGATAATTTCAAAATCGCGGCCCGCAAGTTTCGCAAAGCGCTCGAAATCCCGCGCCCCATGGCCGATGGCATGGAGGCAAATGACCGCAGGGCCTTGCCCCGAGCGGGCAATGGCGAGCCGCACCCCGTCAACTTCCACGATTTCTGCGTCTTCCGGTGTTCCCGTCCAAGCTCGTGCGTTCATTTTCTGTCTCCTGTTTACGCTAGGTGATAAATATATCACTTTGAGGCTATTTCAAGAGCGGCAATTGGCGTGGCGGGCAAAGGCGGGTATCACGGGAACCATGGCAGACGCAGAATCGGCACGAGACGCACAGGCGGCACAAGGCGCAAAGCGCGCGCGAAGCAAGGGCGAGACACGCCGCCGCCTGACGCGCGCGGCGGCCGAGGAGTTCAACGCCCATGGCTTTGCGGGCACGGACACGAACAAGATTGCCCGGCGCGCCGGGTTTGCCCCGCAAACCTTCTATCGCTGGTTCAAGGACAAGACCGACATCTTTCTTGCCGTTTACCGGGACTGGGAAGAAGCGGAGCGGGAGATGTTCGCCGGCCTTGCCGCGCAAAAAGCGCCGCCTTTAAAGCTGGCTGAAGCGGTGATTTCCCATCACCGGAACTATCTTTTATTCCGCCGCTCGCTGAGGCAGCTTGCCGTGGAAGACGAGGCCGTACGCGCTGCGCGGGCCGAAAGCCGGCGGCGCCAGCTTTCGAGGGTAGCCGGGCCCGGCGCGTCCAAAAGCCGCCTTGCGGAGCTTGCCGTTTTGCTGCTTCAAATTGAACGGCTCTGCGACGGGGTGGCGGAAGGCGAGTTTGCCGATCTCGGCCTCGGTGAAAAAGAAGCGAAAAAGACACTGGGCGCGCTTTTGGAAGAATTGCGCCGGCAGCACTAGCCGGTCTCCTGAAAAGCGCCACGAAAAAGAGTGCGGAAAGGCAGGGAAGTGATGCGCTATTTCGATGATTTTGAGGTGGGCGAGGAATGGCCCATCGATGCGGCCTATGAAATGACGGAAGAAGAGATCGTCGCCTTCGCCGCCAAATGGGATCCGCAGCCTTTTCACATCAACAAGGAAGCCGCTGGGCAATCCGTCTACGGCACGCTGACCGCTTGCGGCACGCATATTCAGGCGGTGGTGCTGTGGCTTGCCAGCCGTCTTCCTCATGAAACAGCAGTGATCGGTGCGCTCGGCTATGACGAGGTGCGTTTTCACAAAGCCGCAAAGCTCGGCGATACGCTGACGCTGACCATCGAATGTATAGAAAAACGTCCCTCCGGCTCGAAACCGGACAGGGGCATCGTGAAGAACCGGCATATACTGGCCAATCAGGACGGCGAAACCGTCTTCACGCAGACAACGACGCTGCTGATCAAGCGCAAGGTTTAAGGGAGAAAGCGATGGCGGGCGAAGCTGTGATGGAAAGCCTGGAGCAGGTGAGCGAGCGCTGCGCTGATCCGACGGAAGCCGTTTATGCCAAACTCTTTGAGCAGCATCCGGAGATGAAGCCGCTCTTCGTCCTCGACAAGGACGATGCCGCCAAAGGCCATATGCTGCATGAAGTGCTGGAGAACCTGATCGACTTCACGGGCGAGCGCCATATCGCCCCGCATTTCATCCGCTCCGAACTCATCAATCACGACAATCTCGGCATTGCGCCGGATGTCTTCCGCACCTTCTTTCCCATCCTGCGCGACACGTTTAAGGACATATTGGGCGCGGACTGGACGGAGGCGATGGAGAAAGACTGGAACGGTCTTATCGCAGAGATCGATGAGATGATCCGAGAGGAAACGGGCGAGCGGGCGCAGAGCGCCCGGGCTTAAAGCCCGAGCACCAGTTTTGCCATGATGTTGCGCTGAACCTCGTTCGAGCCGCCATAGATCGAAGAGGCACGGTTGTTGAGATAGGTCGCCATGGGGGTGAGCGCATAATCGGGTCCCACCAGGGCGATGTTGGAGCCGGGCTCGCGCGCTTCGCGTTCGAAAGGCGCCATGTAATAGCCCACCGCCTCGACCGCCAGCGTATCGATAAGCTGTTTCAGCTCCGTGCCGCCCGTCTTGAGCATGGAGGAAGCCGGTCCCGGATTCTGCCCCGCCGACATGGCGGACATGATGCGGTGCTCGGTCATTTCCAGCGCCTTGACGCGGATCGCGGCGTCGTCGAGCTTGGCTTTGAAAGCCGGATCGTCGATCAGCTTGCCGCCATCGGCCGCTTCCTGATTGGCGATGTGTTCGACCTGCTGGATATTGACTTCAAGGCCCGCCGCATAAGCGCCGCCCCGCTCGAATTCGAGCAGATATTTGGCAACCGTCCAGCCGTCGTTTTCTTCGCCCACACGGTTTTTCACCGGCACGCGCACATCGTCGAAGAAGACCTGATTGACTTCATGATCGCCCGCCATGGTGAGGATCGGCTCGACCTTGAGGCCGGGTGTGTCCATGTCGATCAGGAGGAAGGTAATGCCCTGCTGCGGCTTGCCGCTCGCATCCGTACGCACGAGGCAGAACATGCGGTTGGCGAAATGGGCGTGGGTGGTCCAGATTTTCGTGCCGTTAATGACATACTCGTCGCCCTCGCGCACCGCCTTGCATTGCAGCGAGGCAAGATCGGAGCCCGAGCCCGGCTCGGAATAGCCTTGGCACCAATAATCCTCACCCGCCAGGATGCGCGGCAGGTAGAAGTCCTTCTGTTCCTGCGTGCCGTATTTCATGATCACTGGGCCGCACATGCGAAGGCCCATGGGCGAGAGGTTCGGCGTCTGGGCGCGGGCGCATTCGGAGGACCAGATATATTTCTGCATCTCGCTCCAGCCCGTGCCGCCATATTCCTCCGGCCAGTTGGGCGCGACCCATCCCTTTTCATAAAGGATCTTGTGCCATTTGAGGTTGTAGTCGCGGTCCGTGAAGACGCTGGTCGTCAGCCGGCCGGCCTCGCGCAGCTCGTCGGTCAGATGGGTGTCGAGAAACGCGCGAACCTCGTCGCGGAATGCGGCATCTTCCGCCGCCATTGCCAGTTCCATGGAAAAACTCCTCGCTCTTTGCCCTCCAACCTAGCGCCGAAAAAATGCCCGTCAATTGGCCCTGCGCGAAGCCTTTCAGACGCTGCGTCCTTTCTATAGGCTCAGGCTCAACCATTACTGAAAAAAGGGAGGACGGCATGGATTTGGGACTTAAAGGCAAGCGGGCGGTGGTTCTGGGCGGCACGCGCGGCATTGGCCGGGCGATCGCAGACACGCTGGCGGATGAAGGCTGCAATGTTGCGATCTGCGCGCGCAATCAGGATCAGATCGATGCGGCGGTAAGCGAGCTTGGCGCCAGGGGCGTGAAGGCAAGCGGGGCAAGCGTCGATATTGCCGATGGCGCGGCGCTCAAAGCCTTTATCGAGAAAGCCGCCGGAGAGTTGGGCGGTATCGATATTCTGGTTTCCAATGCAAGCGCGCTGAGCGCCGGTAATAGCGAGGAAAACTGGCAGGCCGGTTTCAATGTCGATGTCATGGGCGCGCAGCGTTCCATGGAAGCAGCTAGATCTCACTTGGAAAAATCCGCAGCCGCGAACGGCGATGCCGCTTTCGTCATCATCTCTTCCGTCTCGGCAGCGGAAACCTCTTCGCCCAATGCATATGGCGCCATGAAAGCCGCGCTTATTCACATGGCCAAGGGCTTTGCGAAAGCGGGGGCCGAAAAACATGTGCGCACGAATGTCGTCTCCCCCGGCACCGTTTACTTCGAAGGCGGGGTCTGGGACATGGCTAAGAAACATGCGCCGGATCGGTTCAACGCGGCGCTAGAGAAAAACCCGATGGGCCGGATGGCGAGCCCGCAGGACATCGCCAATGCCGCGGTCTTTCTGGCAAGCCCGGCCTCGAGCTTTACCAGCGGCATCAACATGGTCGTGGATGGGGCTTATACGTCGCGGGTGAATTTCTAAGACTTAGCCGCGCTGATCGGCCCGCTGGGCTTCGCGCTTCAGCTGGCCGATCACGTTTTCCACCGTGCCGGGGCCGATATTGCGGTAAAAGCGGATGATCTTCTCGATGATCTCCGGCACGAAGGCCTCGGGATGCATCGGCAGGCCCTTTTTCTTGCGGGTCGTCACAACCTTGACCGCCGCCGTAATCGCGTAGCGGAAATAGGGCGAAAGGCCCGCCTTCTGATAGAGCGTGCGGAAACTCTCCTCGCCCTGCGCATAAAATGCAAAGACCACGGCTTCGGCTTCTTCCTCGCACATCACCTGAAAAGCGGCGGAGAGGAAATCGAGATCACCGGTGCAGGCGCAGCGGAAAAGCAGCGTCGGTGTCAGTTCGCCCTGATTGTGCAGAAGCTCGGCCAGCGCCAGAAGCTCGGCCTCATGGGCGTTGTCCTCATCGGCGGGCAGGCGGTTGGCGATCATCTGCTCGCGCGCATTCAAGACGATGTCCTCGGCAAGGTCGGCGGGCAGCTCATAGGTTTCCATGAGCACGCGCTGCATTTCCTGCGAAACTTCCGCTTCCACGAGATTGTCGAGAATGATCAGGTGGCAGCGCTTGACCGTCTTCGGTGTCAGGTCCTTGCGGTGGGCGACGAGTTTGAGCACATCGCCGTGGCGCTCGTGATAGGTGATCACGGCTTCCATCGTGTGCTCGGAAATTTCCGCACCTTCGTTTTTCAGAAGCGTGGCGGCAAGTTCCGCATCTTCTTTTTCGACCAGCGCATGGGACACGCGGCTGGAAACGGACGGGCGCGAGGCAATGGCGTGCTGGCGCGGATCGTCCCCCTGCATCTGGCGCACCATGGCTTCCAGAAATTCGTCATGCAGAACCGGCGAATCGGTAATGACCGGAATGGCAACCTCGCTGATATCCTCGGCAAGGCGCTGGGCGGTCGGGCGGGGCAGCAGCGAGTAAGACGAAATGGCATGGGCAAGGGCGGCGCGCACTTGCGCTTCCTTGTCGCGGGAAAGCTGATCGAGCAGATCATGCGCCGTCTGCCGGTCTTTGGGGGCGACTTCATCCGCGCCCATCAGCAGCATGATCATCTCAGCTGCTTCGGCCCGCAACTCGGCAAGGCTCGGCCGCGGCACGGCATGTTTGGCTGGTGAAGGCATAGGGGCCATAAGCGCGCTATATCCCTGACAAAGCGGCCTGGCCGCCATACTCATCCTCGTCCCGGCATGGTTTCCCGGGATATTCAATATCGCATGACCGGGTTAAGTGGCTGTTAATGCAACAGGCGGCCGCGGCGCGCCGGGGCCCCGTTCCGGCTCCGAAATCCGTCACAAAACCGTCGCGCGGGCGTGGCATTCCAGCTTTCATCAGACGCCATGGAACAGGGTCATGGGGGCCTTCGTTTCCGGGCATTTTCAGGGAAGTTGCGACATGAGCACTGCGCGCGCGCTTGCTATTACGGCGGCTCTTTGCCTTCCGGTGCCGGCTTTTGCAGCCGATGCCGTCGAACTCGAGCTGCTCGGCACCTACAAAACCGGCATTTTCGATGAGAGCGCGGCGGAAATCGTCGCCTATGAGCCGGAGGGAAAACGGCTCTACGTGGTTAATGCCGATGCCAAACTGGTGGACATTCTGGATCTCGCCGATCCGGCAGGTCCGGTCAAAGCGGGCACGCTCGATGCCAAAGCCCATGGCAAGAAGGCCAATTCCGTTGCCGTCCATGGCGGGCTGATCGCCGTCGCCGTTGCCGCCGACCCGGACCAGAAACCGGGCAAGGTGGTGTTCTTCACGTCCGCGGGCGAAGAAGTTGGCGCCGTGGAAGTGGGCGCGGGCCCGGACATGGTGACCTTCACGCCGGACGGCGCTTATGTGCTCACCGCCAATGAAGGCGAGCCGAGCGATGATTACAAGACAGACCCGGAAGGCTCGGTCTCCATTATCAAGGTCGCGGATAAGAGCGTGCGCACGGCAGGCTTCGGCGCTTTCTCACGCGATAAGCTGCCGGAAGGGATGCGCATGGGCCATCCTTCGGCAAGCTTTGCCGAAGATATGGAGCCGGAATATATCGCCGTCTCGCCCGACAGCCGCACCGCCTATGTCACCTTGCAGGAAAACAATGCCATTGCCGTTATCGATATCGCCTCGGCGAAAGTGACAAAGGTCTTCGGCCTCGGCTATCAGGATCATTCGAAAATCGCCTTCGATCCTTCCAATAAGGATGGCGGAGCGCGGCTCGGCACCTGGCCGGTCTGGGGCATGTATATGCCCGATGCCATCGCCGCTTATGAGGCAGGCGGCAAAACCTATCTCGTGACCGCCAATGAAGGCGATGCCCGTGAGTATGAGGGCTTTGAAGATGAAGCGCGTATCAAGGACGTGACGCTCGACCCCGCCGCTTTCCCGAATGCGGACGAGCTGCAGGCCAAGACCAATCTCGGCCGGCTTAAAATCTCGCCGCTTTCCTCCGACGTGGATGGTGATGGGAAGATCGAAAAACTCATGGCGTTCGGGTCGCGCTCCTTTTCCATCTGGGACGAGGCGGGCAATCAGGTGTTCGACAGCCGCTCTGATTTCGAAAAGATCACCGCCGACCGTCTCGGTGTGAATTTCAATGCGACGAATGATGAGAATGGCAGCGGTGACG
This sequence comes from Tepidicaulis sp., assembly GCF_965222285.1. Classification (NCBI taxonomy): domain Bacteria; kingdom Pseudomonadati; phylum Pseudomonadota; class Alphaproteobacteria; order Hyphomicrobiales; family Parvibaculaceae; genus Tepidicaulis; species Tepidicaulis sp. The sequence goes on from NZ_OZ244942.1 coordinate 616,797, forward strand.
ATCGCTCGGACGACAAGGGCCCGGAGCCGGAAGGCGTGACGGTCGGTACGATTGGCGGCAAGACCTATGCCTTTATCGGCCTTGAGCGGGTGGGCGGCATCATGGTCTATGATGTGACGGAGCCCGCCGCGGCCCGCTTTGCCGGTTACGTCAACAACCGCGACTTTGCGGGCGATCCGAAAGCAGGCACAGCCGGCGATCTCGGCCCCGAAGGCCTTGCCTTTATCGGTGCGGATATTTCCCCGAACGGCAAGCCGCTTCTTGCGGTGGGCAACGAAGTTTCGGGCAGCACCTCGATCTATGAAGTGGTGGTGAAGTAAACAGCGCTCGCTTGAGAGCAGATGTGAAACGGCGCCCTTGAGGCGCCGTTTTCATTCGTCTTCGCAATATTGCGCCACGAAGCGGCGCAGGGCGGCCTTGCGCGTTTCTTCTATATCGGCCCGGTCGATTTCAGCGCGCAGCCTTGCGCAGTCTTCCGGTGAAATATAACTGTCTTCGGGAAGCGCCTCGTATATTTCGCCGAAAAGGCGCCAGAAGGGTACGGAGCCTTTCTGGCAGCAGTCTTTCACCCCGAAAAGTTCGCAGATGATCCAGTCGCCGAGGCGGCTCATGGCGATGCCGGTGCCGACCGCAATCATGACGATGCGGGCCAGGAAGATCATGAGAGCGGTCGCTTTGGCCGCGCCTGCAAATTTGGCAAAAAGGCCGGGCAACAATGCGCCGCCGCCTGCCGCGAAAATGCCGACCAGCAGCGCGCTCAATCCGACGGCCACGATGGCTTTCCAGATAGTACATTTGTTGCGGCCGAAAAATTCCAGCGGTTCCCACATCTTCACGCGTCCCCAAAAATGAAACCCATGTTTCTCTTTTGGGGCGGGCGAGTCAATGAAAAGGACGCATACGGATGGATTGTGCTGGATTGAACTGTCTTAGTTTGCTGTGGCTTATAGCCAGCCCGCGCCCGTGCCATCCCAGCGGTAAATCCGGTCCTGGGGAATATCGAGCACGGACGCCTCTGCCCGCGGCAGGTCTTCGAGCACGGCGCGGAAGGCGCGCTGCATGCCGCCATGGGCAACGATCAGCGCGCCGCCTTGCAGCGTGCTGAGAAACTGCCGGGCGCGCGCTTCCCCTTGCGCGTAGGATTCGCCTTCCGGTGGGGCCGTGTGCCATTTGTCGGCCTCGCGCGCATCCCACTCCGGTTTGTGGTTGGTAGAGATGTCATGCAGCGTCATGCCCTCCCAGCTGCCATAGGAAAGCTCCATCAAAAGTGGGTCGATCTCATAGGCCTCCGGGTTAAGGCCGAGCGCGCCGCGCAGGATTTCCATCGTCTCCCGCGCCCGGGCAAGGGGACTTGCGATGAAGCGAACGGTGGAAAGATCCGCGCGTGCCTCACCGTTCCGCCGCGCTTGGCGCCGTCCCAGATCGTTGAGCGGCGTATCGCGCTGGCCCTGAAAGCGCCGCTCGGCGTTCCAGTCGGTCTGGCCGTGCCGCACGATATAGAGCGTGTGAGGAAAGACGGAGGTCATGGGAAACTCAAGGCCGGAACTTGTCGCTCGCCCGCACCAGCGCATCGACGATACCGGGCTCGGTCGCCGTGTGGCCGGCATCCGCGATGATTTCCAACTCGGCTTCCGGCCAGGCTTTTTTCAAGTCCCAGGCATTTTTGAGCGGTGTGACGACATCATAGCGCCCATGCACCATGATGCCGGGAATGCCTTTCAGGCGGCCGGCATTGGCAAGCAGTTGGTCGTCGCGCTCGAAGAAGCCCTTGTTCATGAAGTAGTGGCACTCAATCCGGGCAAAGGCGATGGCGAAATGATCGTCGCCGAAACGGGCCTGACGCTCGGCATCGGGCAGAAGAGAGAGGGTCGTGCCCTCCCAGGTGCTCCAGGCCCTGGCGCAAGCGAGTTTCTCCGCCTCGTTGTTGCCCGTCAGGCGCTTGTAATAGGCGGCCATCAGGTCGCCGCGCTCCGCTGCCGGGATCGGGGCGAGATAGGCCTCCCAGGCATCGGGGAAGAGCGCGTCGGTGCCTTGCTGGTAGAACCATTCGAGCTCCCAGCGGCGCAGCATGAAGATGCCGCGCAGGATGATCTCGGTCACGCGCTCCGGGTGCGTTTCGGCATAGGCGAGCGAAAGCGTCGAGCCCCAGGAGCCGCCGCAAAGCTGCCAGCGCTCGATGCCCAGCTTCTCGCGCAGCTTTTCGAAATCGGCCACCAGGTCCCAGGTCGTGTTGCCCTCAAGCTCGGCATGGGGCGTGGAGCGCCCGCAGCCGCGCTGATCAACCAGGATGATGCGGTAGGCCTCCGGGTCGTGAGTGCGGCGCATGGTGGGATTGCAGCCCCCGCCCGGCCCGCCATGGACGATGAGCACGGGCTTGCCCTTCGGGTTGCCGCATTCCTCGTAATAGATCGTGTGCAGGTCCGATACGTTCAGAAAGCCGGAAGAATAGGGCTCGATCTCGGGGTAGAGCGTGCGCCGGTCGGTCATGGCAGCCTCGTTTCAGGAAAATCGGCAGGTGAGTCTTACGCTTAAGCATCAGCGTCTTGAATGTGTCCTTGATGACACGAAAGACATGCGGTGCGAAACAAACAAAATTCGCTTTAAGCGGCTGGACCCAAAGCATTTTTCATGAGAGCTTCACCTTGCGTTAAGAGCTTGTTAACCAAAAAAAATCACCCTCTAGATCGCAATAGGTTGACGCGGCATTAACGGCAGATACTATATCTAGACGCGCTGCGCCGCTGGGGACACTTGGGGGAAGGCGGCGCTTCCAAAAATTGAGAAAGACTGGCCATTTGCGTGGCCGGGGGACGGGTCACAACCGCACGGGGACCCAACGAGGGACTTTTGTCCGTTTCGAGCGGCGGCGGAAGCGGGGTAGAGGGATCCAAAATGTTCAATGATTCGTCGAAAGCGGTAGATATGAGTGACGTTGAGGCCATGGTTTCGGGCATTATCTCGGGAAACCACGCACCGGCGCGGGGCCAACGCCAGATGCAGGGCGAGCCGGTGAGCGATGAGCCTGAGATTCCTTTTGCTCATGCCGACCAGCGTGTGCAGGTGGCAGCAGGGCGCTCGGTCAAGCTGGACCGCTCGCGCGATGCGCTTTTGACCGAGTTCGGCAAAGCGACGCTGCGCGACCGCTATCTGATGCCGGGCGAAAGCTTTCAGGACCTTTTTGCGCGCGTCGCGTCCTGCTATTCGGACGATGATGCGCATGCTCAGCGCCTTTACGATTATATCTCCAAGCTTTGGTTCATGCCGGCAACGCCGGTGCTTTCGAATGGCGGCACGAAGCGCGGCCTGCCCATTTCCTGCTTCCTGAACGAGGCGACCGACACGCTGGAAGGCATTGTCGGCCTTTGGAACGAGAATGTGTGGCTCGCAGCGAAAGGCGGCGGCATCGGCTCTTACTGGGGCAACCTGCGCTCGATCGGCGAGAAGGTGGGCGGCAACGGCAAGACCTCCGGTATCATTCCTTTCATTCGTGTGATGGATTCGCTGACGCTGGCGATCAGCCAGGGCTCGCTGCGCCGCGGCTCGGCGGCCTGCTATCTGCCGGTCGATCACCCCGAGATCGAAGAATTCATCGAGCTGCGCCGTCCGACCGGGGGCGACCCCAACCGCAAGGCGCTCAATCTGCACCACGGCGTGCTGATTTCCGACGCCTTCATGCGCGCAGTGGAAGAAGATGCGGAATGGGCGCTTCTGTCGCCGAAAGACAAGAGCGTGCAGAAAACCGTTTCGGCCCGCTCGCTCTGGATCCGCATGCTCACCTCGCGCATCGAGACGGGCGAGCCTTACATGATCTTCAAGGACACGGTGAACAATGCCCGTCCCGAGCATCATAAGCTGGCCGGCCTTGAGGTGAAGACCTCGAACCTGTGCGCCGAAATCACCCTGCCCACGGGCGAGGATCATCTGGGCAACCAGCGCACCGCCGTTTGCTGCCTCTCCTCGCTCAATATGGAAAAATATTTCGATTGGCAGGACCATCCCACCTTCATCGAAGATGTGATGCGCTTCCTCGATAATGTCATTCAGGACTTTATCGACCGCGCGCCGCCGGAAATGGCGAATGCCGTTTACTCGGCCATGCGCGAGCGGTCCGTCGGGCTCGGCGTGATGGGTTTCCACTCCTTCCTGCAGGCCAACATGATTCCCTTCGAGGGCGTGATGGCGAAGGTCTGGAACACGCGCATCTTCACGCAGATCCAGGAAGGCGTGAATGCCGCTTCCCGCAAGCTTGCCGAAGAGCGCGGACCCTGCCTCGATGCGGCCGATTACGGGCTGATGGAGCGGTTCTCCAATAAGACGGCTGTGGCGCCCACCGCCTCGATCTCGATCATTTGCGGCGGCACCAGCGCGGGTATCGAGCCCATTGCGGCCAACTCTTATACGCATAAGACGCTCTCCGGTTCCTTCAACGTGAAGAACCGGCATCTGAAAAAGCTGCTGGAAGAAAAAGGCCGCGACGATGACGAGACCTGGTCGTCCATCGTGGTGAATGGCGGCTCGGTTCAGCATCTCGATTTCCTCTCCGACGAGGAAAAAGACGTCTTCAAGACCGCCTTCGAACTCGACCAGCGCTGGGTGATCGACCATGCCGCCGACCGCGCGGCCATGATCGATCAGGCCCAGTCGGTCAACATCTTCCTGCCCGCCGATGTGCATAAGCGCGATCTGCACCAGCTGCACCACCGGGCCTGGAAGAAAGGCGTGAAGTCGCTTTACTACTGCCGCTCGCTCTCCATTCAGCGCGCCGAAAAAGCGCAAGGCGGCGGCGCGGTGGCCGAGCTGATGGCGCCGCCCTCCAAGGCCGCCGAAGTGCCGCTCAAGACACTGGAGGAAGTGGCTGTGGAATCGCGCCTTGCGATGAACGGCGCCGGCAATGCCGCGCCCGCGAAACCGCAAGTCATCAATCCGGCTGAGCAGGATTACGACGAGTGCCTGTCCTGTCAGTAAGTTGCGTTTTGTGGCCCGGCGTCAAACCCGGGCCACAAGTCCCTTTATCTGGTGCTGAAGCCTAAACCGGAGCGATCCCATGTCTCTTCTTGAAGAACGCGCCACCTACAAACCCTTCCGTTATCCTTGGGCCTATGATGCCTGGCTGACGCAGCAGCGCATTCACTGGCTGCCGGAAGAGGTGCCGCTGGCCGACGATGTGAAGGACTGGGCGAAATCGCTGACCGATGCCGAGCGCAATCTGCTCACGCAGATTTTCCGCTTCTTCGTGCAGGCGGATGTGGAAGTGAACAATTGCTACATGAAGCATTATTCGCAGGTCTTCAAACCGACCGAAGTGCAGATGATGCTCGCCGCCTTCTCCAATATCGAGACGGTGCATATTTCCGCCTATTCCCATTTGCTCGACACGATCGGCATGCCGGAAGTCGAGTATGAAGCCTTCCTGAAATACAAGCAGATGAAGGACAAATACGACTATATGCAGGAATGGGGCGTGAGCACGGATGAGGATATCGCCAAGACGCTCGCCGTTTTCGGCGCCTTTACCGAGGGCGTGCAGCTTTTCGCGTCTTTCGCGATCTTGATGAACTTCCCCCGCTTCAACAAGATGAAGGGGATGGGCCAGATCGTGACATGGTCGGCGCGTGATGAAACGCTGCACACCAATTCCGTCATCAAGCTTTTCCGCACCTTCATCGATGAAAAGCCGGAAATCTGGACGGAAGATCTGCAGCGCGAGATTTACAAATCCTGCGAAACGATCATCCACCATGAAGACGCCTTTATCGATCTTGCTTTCGAGGCGGGCGATGTGGAAGGGCTCTCGGCCGAGCAGGTGAAATCCTATATCCGCTGGATCGCCAATACGCGCCTTTCCCAGCTCGGGCTTCTGCCCATCTACCGGGTGGAAAAAAACCCGCTGCCCTGGATGGATGAAATGCTGAACGGCATCGAGCACACGAACTTCTTCGAAAACCGCGCAACGGAATATTCCAAAGCCTCCACCAAAGGCACCTGGGACGAAGCGTTCGATTGATTGGCTGAAGAAAGCGGGGGCGCGGCGGCCTTACGCCTTCGCGCCTTCCGCCGCCTCGATCATGGCGCCGGCGAGAAGGGTGTAGGTTTTCTCCCAGGCCGCTTTCGTTTCCGCGGTGAAGGCATCGCCGAGTCCCTGTTCCAGCGTCCAGAGCAGCGCTTCGCCGACCGGCTGGTAGTGGGCGGCGGTGACGCCGTAATCCACATGTTTGCGCCCGAGCTCCTGAACGGCCGGCAGGATCGCCTCGAGATTGTTCAACCCGTTCACGGCGACGGCGAGCATCTGCATCAGCTTCTTGCCCTGCTCGCTTATATCCCCTTTGAAGAGCGGTTTAACCTCCGGTGCGATGGTGAAGAGCCGGTCGTAAAACATGGCGGCCGCTTGATCGGAAATCGGCCGCACGGCGGCAAAGGACTCTTGAACGAGGGTGCGTTCTTGCGGCGTCATGAAGCTCTCCCGGGCTTTCGTGGTAATCGCGAAAAGCCTACTCGGAGAAGGGATATTGGCAATTAAAGGCTCCGTGAGGCGGCGTGATCGCCTGTGAGCGTTAGGCGATATGGCTGCCCGTTCCGTCTCCTGCCGCGCGCCAATTGCGCGCCCGGTTGATCGTCATTTTCTCGTTCACGGCCTGATGGAGATCGATGCCGGTTTCTTCCGCCGCCCGGTAAAGCAGGATGAGGATGTCGGCCATTTCATGCGCCGCGTCTTCTTTGCTGCCGCAGCTTAATGCCTCGCGCAGCTCCTCCATTTCCAGCATGGCCCGCTCGGCAAGGCGGGCTGGCTCTGCCACAGGTCCGAATGTTTCCTCCGCCCAGGCTGCGATCGTGGCCTGTGTTTCCATTGCTCAGATGCCCGCTCTTATCGTCCGGCCTTCATTGGCGCCGTGGCAGCCTAGCTTTGCCTTGGGCCCGGCGGAAGCCTTCCTCCCGTCAAATTTGAGGCATCAGGCTTCTTTTGCATCTTGCCGGTACGCGCACTAGACTGCGCCGCGACGGTGCCCCGCGAGGGGGTAAAAGGGAATCCGGGAATGCCGGAGCTGTCCCCGCAACTGTGAACGGCGAGCCCGCGCCGCATTGCCACTGGCCAAAGGCCGGGAAGGCAGGCGCAAGGGCGCGGACCCGTAAGCCAGGAAACCTGCCGTCATGTCGTCCGCTCCGGGCCGGGTGAGCTTGGGGATGCGGGGTTCCGCTGCGGCGACGCCGGTTTCATCGTCGAGGCGGATATGGCACGGATTTTCACGTCAGGATTGATAGCGGCAGCATTGCTCCTTGTCTTTGCTTCGCTTGGAGCGCGGGCAGGGCAGCCGCCCGCGCCGCAGAAGATCGTCTCGCTCAATCTTTGTTCCGACATTTATCTGCTGATGCTGGCAGCGCCCGGCACGGTGCGCTCGGTTTCTTTTCTCGCGCAAGATCCCTCGCTTTCGCCGGTCGCCGATAAAGCAAAGACCCTCCATGCCAATGCGGGGGAGGTGGAAGAGCTGATCGCCATGCACCCCGATTTGGTGCTTGCCCATGAATTTACCTCGCCCTTGAAGCTCGGCCTTTTCGACAAGCTAGGCATTGAGACGGTCAAAGTAAGCGACCCGCAGTCCTTCGCCGATATCCGCGCCAATCTGCGCCGCATCGCAAAGGCCCTCGGGCGTGTCGACGAGGGCGAAGAGGCGGTCCGCCGTTTCGATGCGGTGCTGGCCGGGACGCATTGGAGAGAAAGCACGCCGCGCGCCCGTGTCATCGTTTACCGCCCGCGCGGCTTTGCAGCGGGCGATGGCGGGCTGACGAAAGAATTGCTGGAGCATGTGGGGCTCGCCAATCTTTCCGGTGCCAAGGACGATCTCGGCGCCTATATGCCGCTCGAAGAGGTGCTGCTCGCCGATCCCGATTACATCATCGTTTCCGCCGATGCCTTGCAGCAGCGCTCGCTTGTCCGCGCGCTGCTCGATCATGCGGCCATGCGCCATTTCGACAAGACGCATGAAGGTGCGCGCATCGCCATCCCCTCCGATATGTGGAGCTGCGGCACGCCTTTTATTGCAGGTGTCGTAGAGCGGCTTGCCGCGCTGCCGCGTGCGCCGCTTGAGAGGGAGGCGCGGCAATGAACCGTTCCGGGACCCGCGCCGGCCTCAAGCTCAATCTCGCTTTGGCGCTGCTTGTCGCCGCCGCTTTTGCCGCTTCCATCGCCATGGGCCGCGGCGGGGCGTTTCTGACCGACGCCTTTCGCGAGGCTTATGCGCTCGATCCGGAAACCTTCGCCGTCATTCTTTATGACATCCGCCTGCCGCGCGCGCTGCTCGGGCTCTTTATCGGGGCAAGCCTCGGGCTTTGCGGTGCGGCCTTGCAGGGGCTCTTGCAAAACCCGCTGGCGGAACCGGGGCTCATCGGCGCCTCGAGCGGGGCGGCGCTCGGCGCGGTCAGTGTTTTTTATTTCTCGCTTGGCGGGGGAATGCTCGGCCTGCCGCTTGGCGGCATTGCAGGGGCGGCCCTGGCACTCGGCATTCTTTATGCGCTGGCCGGGCGCAACCCCAGCCTGACAACCCTCATTCTGGCAGGTGTTGCCATTTCCGCTTTTGCCGGCGCTTTGACCTCGCTTGCCCTGTCCCTTGCGCCGAGCCCCTATGCCGCGCTTGAAATCGTCTTCTGGATGCTGGGCTCGCTTGCCGACCGCTCCATGGAACATGTGCTCTTCGCCGCTCCTTTCATGGGCCTCGGCGCGCTTATCATCGCAAGCACCGCCCGTGCGCTCGATGCCTATGCGCTGGGAGAAGACACGGCAACGAGCCTCGGCTTCAATCCGGCTTCGGTGAAGGCGCGGGTCATTCTGGGCACGGCCCTTGCCGTCGGTGCTGCCGTGGCGGTGACGGGCGTTGTCGGTTTTATCGGCCTTGTCGTGCCGCATCTCGTGCGTCCGCTTGTCGGCCACAGTCCCGCAAGGCTCCTGCTGCCGAGCGCGCTTGCCGGCGCCGCGCTCACCCTTGCCGCCGATATTGTCGTGCGTCTGCCGCCGACGGGGCTTGAGCTGAAGCTCGGCGTCATCACCGCGCTTCTGGGTGCGCCGTTCTTTCTCTATCTGGTGCTGAAAGCACGGCGGGAGGCGGCATGGTAAGGGCGCTGCGCACCGACAATCTGAAAGCCGCTCTCAATGAGCGCCGGGTCCTGCGCGGTGTGTCGCTCGAGCTTAAAAAGGGTGAAGTGCTGGGCCTCATCGGGCCGAACGGGGCGGGCAAGACGACGCTGGTACGCGCCGTCGCCGGGCTCATTCCCCATGAAGGGGATATCTTCATCGAGGATAAGCCGGTCGAAACCCTTGCCCGGCAGGAGCGCGCGCGCCTGCTTTCCTATCTTGCCCAAGGGGCGGAAAGCCGCTGGCCGATCCTGGCAGAGCGGCTTGTGGCGCTCGGCCGTCTGCCCCATCTCGGGCCCTTCATGCGCCCGGGCGCGGAAGATGAAGCTGCGATACGCCGCGCCATGCAGCGCGCCGATGTCATGGCCTTCAAGGACCGGCCCGTCACGCGGCTGTCGGGCGGGGAGCGCGCCCGCGTTATGCTGGCCCGTGCGCTTGCGGTCGAAGCGCCGGTGCTGCTGGTGGATGAGCCCACGGCCTCGCTCGATCCTTATCATCAATTGCAGATAATGGAAGTGCTGCGCAGTTTTGCCGATGAAGGCCGCTCCGTCATCGCCGTGCTGCATGACCTCTCGCTCGCCTCGCGCTTTTGCGACCGGTTGGCGCTTTTGCATGAAGGCCATCTTGCTGCCTTCGGCCCGCCGGGCGAGGTGCTTTCCGATGCCAACCTTGAAAAGATTTACCGCATCAGCGCGCGCCGTCAGGAAGGCGAGCGCGGGGCGGTGGTGCTGCCCTGGGCCCGGCTTTAGAAACGCAACTTTCCTCTCCCGGCCTCATGCCCGCGCTGGAAACCGCCGCGCGCCGCCGCTAGACTGCGCGCCATGGAACATGGCATCGATCTCAACTCCATCACCTTTTTGACGCTGATCGCGCTTGCTTGCGGCTTTGCCATGATGCGCCTGCGCCAGCCGGCCATTGTCGGCTACATTCTAGCGGGCGTGGTGCTCGGGCCGTCCGGCTTCGGCATGATCGGCAATTCGGAAGGTATTCATCTTTTTGCCGAAATGGGTGTGCTGCTGCTCCTCTTTACGATCGGCATGGAGCTCAGCCTCAAGACCTTCAAGCAAATCTATAAAGTCGCGCTTACCTGCGCGGTGCTGCAATCGTCTGCCGCCATGTTGCTGGCCTACGGGATCGGCGCGCTGCTCGACTGGGACACGAGCCGTATCGTGCTCATCGGCTTCGTGCTGTCGCTTTCCAGTACCGCCGTCGGTATTAAAATTCTGGAGGCGACGGGCGAATTGCGCACCCATGTGGGGCGCACGACGATCGGCGTGCTGATCGCGCAGGACCTTCTCATCATTCCGATGCTGCTCGTCATTCAGTCCATGGGCGGGGCGGCGGAAGGCGCACCGGCCTGGGCGATCATTCTAAAAATCGTGGCGGGCATCGCCATCATGGCAGGCATCGCCGTGCTCCTCTCGCGCCGGGAAAGGATTTCCTTTCCCTGGAGCGCTTATTTGCAAAAACATGCCGATGTCGCCCCGCTTGCCGCCATCGCTTTCTGTTTCGTCTTTGCAAGCGGCGCGGCCCTGCTCGGTCTCTCCGCTTCCTACGGCGCGTTCCTTGCCGGGCTCATCATGGGCGCCTCCGCCGACCGCTCCGAGGCCATTCACTACACGCATCCGATCCAGGCGATCCTCCTGATGATCTTCTTCCTTTCCATCGGGCTCCTGATCGATCTGTCCTTCTTCATGGACAATCTCGGCATTATTCTCGTGCTGGTGCTTTTCATCCTGACCTTCAAGACGGCGGCGAATGTCGCCTTCCTTTATCTGCTGGGCGAGCCCTGGCGGCAGGCTTTCGTGGCGGGCGTCGTCATGGCGCAGATCGGGGAGTTCTCCTTCGTGCTCGCCGCGGCGGGGCTCAGCGCGGGCGCCATCGATCTTGGCAGTTATCAGCTTGCTCTGTCCGTTATCGCGCTTTCGCTGATCCTCAGCCCGATCTGGCTGACAACAGTGCGCCGTTTCCATGATCTGGGGCAGCAGCAATTCGAAGGGTTTGCGGCCACGCTCGAAAGTCTTTATCCCGGCACCTATGCGCGTTTGAGAGCGGGCGCCGATCAGGTGAACCGCCGCCTGCGCCGCAGCGAGCAGGAGGTAGAGGAGGGGTCGGAGCCCGAAGCGCCCCGTGAGGCTGGCGAGGACCGCAAAGACCCTTAAGCCGCCCGCGCCCGCAGCGGTAAGAGCGCTGCTAGGCTGAGGAGAACACCCGCGCCGAGCGCCGCGCCCGCAACCCCGATACCTCCTTCGAGAAAGGGCGCGGCAAGGCCGGTGCCGAGCGCGATGAACCCCATCGAGAAAAAGAGAATGAGCGAGGATGCCCGCGCCCCATGGGCCGGCACCGCGGCAAGCGCTTGAGCAAAGCAGGCTCCTCCGCGCAGACCCATCCCCATCATGTAAGGCGCGCAGGACAGCGCAAAGCCAAGCCAGTGCGGTTGGCTTGCAAGGAAAGCATAGCCGAGCGCCGTCAACGCGCCGGCGGCCTGAAAGCCGCTGCCGAGCAGGATCAGCCGGTCCGCGCCCATCCGCGCGCTCAAGTATCCGGTACCTTGCGCGGCGGCGAGAAAAAGCCCGACCCAGATCATCTGACAATAGACGAACTCCGCCGTGCCGCCGCCCATATGCGCGCTGAGGAGCTGCGGTGCGGAAAAAACCACGGCCAAAAGCCCGCCCAGCACCAGCCCGTGGCTGATGGAATAGGCAAGGAAGATGCGGTGGCGGAAAAGAAAGCCGTAGCCGCGCATCACGCTCCATAAAGAGGTTTCGTGACTTTCGGGCGTATCGTCGGGCAGCGCTTTCAACCCGGCAACGAGCACCAGACCGCCGGCAAAAGCAACGATCCAGAAATTCATCTCCCAGCCGAATTGCGTGAAAACCCAGCCGCCAAGGATGGGCGCGAAGGCGGGGATGACCGCATCGATGCCGCCGATCACGGACATGGCATGGACGGCGCGGTGCTCTTCGAAATATTGCCGGATCATCGGCGCGGTGAGCGCTGCGCTCGCACTGGCACTGAGCCCTTGCAGAAAGCGCGCGGCATTGAGCGCGGCAATGTCTCCGGCCATGGCGCAAAACGCGGAAGCGGGGACGAAAACGGCAAGCGAGCCCAGGAGAATCCAGCGGCGGTTATAAAGATCGCCCATCGCGCCGATGAAAATCTGTGAGACGGCAAAGCCCGCGGAAAAGAAGACGAGCGTCAGCTGCGCCCCTTCCACGGTCGTGCCGAGCAAGCCCGGCAGATGGGGCAGGGAAGGCAGATAAAGATCGGTCGCTGCAAGGCCCAGCATGTTGGCGGCAACGAGAACGAGGATAATGGCGCTGCGTGAGGACATGAGATTTTCTCTGAGCGGAAGGAAAAGAGCGCAAGACACAAAAAAGCCCGGCAAAGCCGGGCTCTCGAAACGAACGGAAAACGAGGAGAGGCTTTGCGTCAGGGGGACGGCGCGCGCACGCGCATAACCGGCACCGATGGGCAGAAGGTGCAGCTCGACATAAGAGCAATCATCATGGTGACTGCGTGAAGCATCTTTTCTCCTTGTTCGGATAGTTGACCGCAGGCGGGGCGATGTCAACCAGGCGCAGGCGCAACACCGGAGAGGCTCGGCGCAAGACCGGCATCCGCCATCAATATCCAGAAAAGAAGCCGTGCCAGCGCCAGCCAGAAAATGGCAATGAACGGCAAGGCTTTGGGGATGACGAAGCCCGGCGTGATGACGCGCACCGCTGCGATGAAAGGCTGGGTGAGCTGGCGCGTGGCAACCCAGATCACTTGCCGGCTTTCCTCGGCAAAGAAGAAGGAAAGGAGCAGCCGTGCCAGCATCATATACATGAGGACGGCAAGGGCATAATTGCCCAGATGATAAGCTGCATAGCCGCCGAACATGGGATTACTTATCCATATAGGTGCCGCCTTTGGGCACGCGGATCGCCTCGATCATCGCTTCGGTTTTGGGCGAAGGCGGTGCGGTCATCAGGCTGACCGCCCAGGTTACGGCAAAGCCGAGCGGCATGCCGAAAATACCCGCCGAGATGTTCTGGATGCCAAACCACGGCGTCATGCCGCCATATTGCGTGGCGATGAGATAAAAGAGCGTGAGGCCGAAACCGCTCACCATGCCCGCAATGGCGCCCGCCGCCGAGGCGCGTTTCCACCAGATGCCGAGCACAAGGGCAGGAAAGAAACCGGCTGCAGCGAGCGAGAAGGCCCAGGCCACCATGGACAAAATGTCGGAAGGTTTTGTGGAAGCAACCCAGGCCGCAAGACCGGCGACGCCCACCAGCATGACACGGGCAATGATGAGCCTTCGCTTCGTGGAGGCTTTCGGGTCCACCATGCGGTAATAAATGTCATGACTGAGCGCATTGGCGATGGCGAGCAGCAGCCCGTCCGCTGTGGAAAGTGCGGCGGCAAGCCCGCCCGCTGCGACAAGCCCGGCCACCACGTAAGGCAGGCCCGCAATCTCCGGCGTTGCAATGACGATCACGTCCCGGTTTATGGAAAAATCCGAGAAGGAAAGAATGCCTGTCGTATCGCCCTTGGCAAGGCAGGCGGCGCGTACCGCTTCCAGCGTCGTTGCCTCGATGCCGCAGATTTTAACAAGCCCGATCTGGCCATAGGTGTAAATCCAGCCTGGCAGTTCTTCGAGCGGCGCGCCGATGACGTTCTGATAAATCTCGAGCTTCGCAAAGGCGGCATAGGCGGGCGCCGTGAAATAAAGAAAGAAGATGAAAAGCAAGCTCCAGCCGACCGAGCGGCGCGCATCCTTGACGCTGGGCGTCGTGAAATAGCGCATCAGAATATGCGGCAGCGAGGCGGTGCCCACCATCAGGCAGAGCACCAGCGCGAAGAAATTCAGCGTGTCATAGCTGGAATAAGGCTGAAGATGCGGGGTGATCTCGGAGGCTTTCGCAAGACCTTTTTCGACAAGGCTGGTTTCGAGCGCCGTAATCTCCTGGAGAATTTCCCCATACATGACCTGCGGCACCGGCACGCCCGTCGTCATTTGCGCGAGCAAAATGACGGGTACGAGATAGGCAACGATGAGCACGATATATTGCGCGACCTGCGTCCAGGTCACGGCCCGCATGCCCCCCAGCATGGAGCAGACGAGAATGCCGAGCAGGCCGACAAAGACCGCAAGCTCGAAACTCATGCCCAAAAAGCGCGAGGCGATGATGCCCGTCGCATAGATCTGTGCGGTCACATAAGTAAAAGAGCAGCAGAAAAGAATGAGAATGCCGATGGTGCGCGCCATATGCCCGCCGTACCGCGCACCCAGAAAATCGGGGATCGTGTAGGCGCCGAATTTGCGCAGGTAAGGGGCAACGAGCACGGCGACGAGCACATAGCCCCCCGTCCAGCCGATGACGAAGGCAAGCCCGTCATAGCCCAGCACATAAAGTGTGCCCGCCATGCCGACGAAAGAAGCCCCGCTCATCCAGTCCGAGGCCGTGGCCATGCCGTTATAGACGGCGGGCACGCGCCGTCCGGCCACATAATATTCGCCCACCTGCATGGTGCGCGAGAGAATGCCGATACCGGCATAGATGGCGAGGGTGAAGAAGACGAAGAGATAGCCGATCACCTGGTTTGATACGCCGAACTGCTCGAGCGCGGCCAGAAACAGCACGAAAGCGGCGAACCCGCCCGTATAGACGAGATAGATGCGGCCGATATTGCTGGTGAAATCGCGGGAAGTGTCTTGCTCGGCCATTATTCGTCCTCCGCCATGCCGTAGCGGCTGTCGAGTTCTTCCTGCTTGCGCGAGAACCAGAAGATCAGAATAACGAAGCCGATCAGCGCGCCTTGGGCGGCAAGATAAAAACCGAGCGGGAAGCCCAGAATGACGATGTCGTTGAACGCTGTGACGAAGAAATGGATGCCGAAGCCGAGCACGGCCCAAATGGCGATGGTGATGAGCATGAGCCGGCGTGTGCGCGGCCAGTAATCGGCATTGTGCTGGGCAGCCTTATCTCCAGCTGCCTTGTCCCCCGCATTCATATGTCCCCTCCCTTTGAGGCTTCCTCCGGCCTCCAATTCCTGCGAGTCTAGCATCATTGGGGCAAAGAGAGGAAATCTGCGAGGATGATTCTGTCCCTGATGCGACCTGTGAAGAAAGAGGTATTGCCGTGAGCCGCGAAGATATCCCCGGACCGCCGCCCGACACGCCGCAAACCCGCTCGGCGGCCTACCGGCTCGGATTTCTCGATCCCGATTTCATGATGCGCGAGGAACTGCGCCCCGTGCGCCTGCAGCTTGAGCTGCTGAAGCCGGAGCTTCTGTTGGAAGAACACGGCATCCGCTCGACCATCGTGGTCTTCGGCTCCGCGCGCGTTCCTGCGCCCGAGGACGCCGAGGCCCATTGCCGCGAATGCGAGGAACGCGGCGATGAAGCGGAAGCGGCCCGCGCCAGGCGCCGGGCTGCCAATAGCCGTTATTATGAAGAAGCACGGCGCTTTGCGCATATGGTGTCCGAAGCTTCCCAGGAAGGGGCGATCAGCGACTATGTGATGGCAACGGGTGGCGGGCCCGGCATAATGGAGGCGGCGAACAGGGGCGCGCATGAGGCGGATGCCGATTCCATCGGCTTCAATATCGTGCTGCCGCGCGAGCAGGTGCCCAATCCTTACGTGCCGCCGGACCTTTCTTTCCGCTTTCATTATTTCGCGCTGCGCAAGATGCATTTTCTGATGCGGGCAAAAGCGCTGGTTATCTTCCCGGGCGGCTTCGGTACACTGGACGAGCTTTTCGATGCGCTCACATTGATCCAGACGCAGAAGATGCCGCATATGCCGGTCATCCTGTTCGGCCGGGATTATTGGGACCGGGTGCTCAATTTCGATGTCATGGTCGAGGAAGGCATGATCACCGAGGCTGAGCGAAATCTCGTTTCCTATGTGGAAAGCGCGGAAGAGGCCTGGTTGCAGATCCGTACCTTCTACGGCGAAGCGTGAAGGGCAGCCCTGCTGATTTCCTTCAGCGCGGCACGCAGCCAAAGATGACCGGGATCTGCATCCTGCGAGCTGTGCCAGCTTTGGTAGAAATAAGATTGCGGCAGGTCCATTGGCACCGGCTTTAAAACAAGATCGAGCAGCGGCGCAAAGCGCTCGGCGGCACGCGCGGGCACCGTGGCGATAAGGTCCGTCTCCGCCACCATGAAGAGCATGGATATGAGCCGCGGCACTTCGACCGCGAAATTGCGTTTGATGCCCTGGCGGCGGGCAAACTCGTCGAACATATGCACATAAGTATGCGTGGGTGTCAGGCGCACATGATCGAGCGCGGTATAAAGTTCCCGCGTCAGCTCGTCTTCCGCATGGGGGTGCGTTGCCGCCATCACGCAGGTGATTCCGTCGGCAAAAATCTCTTCGCTCTCGAAGCCCGGCCGGTCGATGGGCATGCTGTCCCAGACGAGATCGACCGTGCCTTCCTTCAGCTCCTTTTCGAGCGTGGCGCCGGCCTGCGGCTGCAGGACGAGATGGGTGCCGGGCCCGAGCTCGCGCAGCCGTTTGACGAGGGCGGGCATCAGCATCGCTTCCACATAATCGCCGACGGCAAGGGTGAAGGTGCGGCTCGCGGTCGCCGGGTCGAAGCGGTGACGCTCCTCCAGGCTCATGCGGATCGTCTCCAGCGCCTGATGGATCTGCGGGGCAAGGCTCTTCGCCCTCGGCGTCGGCGCCATGCCTTGGGCCGTGCGCACGAAAAGCGGGTCGCCCGTCAGTGCCCGCAGCCGGGAGAGCGCGTTGGAAATGGCCGGCTGCGTCATGCCGAGGCGGTGTGCCGCCCGCGTCATATGGCGCTCGGCCATGATGGCGTCGAAAATCGTCAGGAGATTGAGATCGACGGACCTTAAATTCATGAGATCAATAATACTTATACAAAACTTCAATTGGAATGATAAAAGCGGGCAAGGCAGCATGAAACCGGTTGGAGAGCCGGGAGGACATCATGCAAAACGCCCCATTCGAAATCGTGCCCATGAACCCCGTCATCGGGGCGGAAATTCACGGGCTGGATCTGTCAAAGCCGCTGGGTGAGCGCACCGTCGCCGGGATCAAGCAGGCGCTGCTCGATCACCAGGTGATCTTTTTCCGCGGCCAGGAGCTCGATCCGGACAGTCATATGCGCCTTGCCGGCATTTTCGGCGAGCTGGAGCCGCCGCACCCGATCTTCCCGAAAATCGAAAGCCATCCGCAAATCGCCGTGCTGGAGAATGACGAGAACCGGCCGCCGGAAACGAATATCTGGCACACGGATGTGACCTGGCGCGACAAGCCGCCGCTTGGTTCGGTGCTCTACGGCGCTGAAATTCCCGCTTCCGGCGGCGATACGATGTGGGCGAGCATGACCGCGCTTTATGAGGCGCTGTCCCCCTCCATGCAGAAAATGCTGGAAGGCCTGCGCGCCGTGCACTCCATCGCGGTTTTCGCGAACTCGGGTAACTACGAGACCTCGCAGGATGCGGAAAAGATGATGGAGGTATTGAAGCTCTATCCCCCGCAATCCCACCCGGTGATCCGCACGCACCCGGAAACGGGAAAGAAGGCACTCTTCGTCAACGCCACTTTCACGACCCATATCGAAGGCCTGCCGCTCGATGAAAGCGCGGCGATCCTGAGATTCCTCGCCGAGAAGGTCAAAACGCCGGAGTTTCAGGTGCGCTTTAAATGGGAAAAAGGCTCGGTTGCGATCTGGGACAACCGGGCAACCCAGCATTACGCGGTCGCTGATTATTACCCGCAATACCGGCGCATGCACCGCATCACCATCAATGGCGATGTGCCTTATTAAGAGCCAGGGTTTTGGACGCCCGCACGGGTAAACCGCGCGGGCGCCCCACTCGTAGAAGCTTGCAGTGATTTCAACTGCGAGCCGACACGATGGTTAAGTCCCCCGACGCCGCTGCCCAACCTGCCTCCCCAGCCATTATGTGGTTCCGGCAGGACCTGCGCCTGAAAGACAATCCGGCGCTGCGGGCGGCGGCTCACGGCGGCACGCCGCTGCTTTGCATTTTCATTCTGGATGAAGAGGTGATGCCGCTGGGCGGCGCCTCGCGCTGGTGGCTTCATCATTCTCTTGCCGCGCTTGGAACGGCTCTTGAAAAACGCGGTATCCCGCTTCTCTTAAAACGCGGGGCCGCAGCTCCCATTCTCGAAAAGCTTGCCGCGGAAACCGGCGCCCGCGCGCTTTACTGGAACCGCTGCTATGAGCCCGCCGCCATTGCGCGGGATAAAAAAATCAAAGACGCCATGAAAGAAAAGGGCCTTGAAGTGAAAAGCTTCAATGCCGCGCTGCTTTGCGAGCCTTGGGAGATTGCGACGAAGACGGGCGAGCCTTTCAAGGTCTTCACGCCGTTCTGGAAAGCGTTGCAGCAGAAAGCCATTCCCGCGCCCCTGCCTGCGCCGGAAAAACTGGTGGCTGGCCCCGAAGTGACGGGAGAGGTGCTTGAAAGCTTTGCGCTGCTCCCGACAAAACCCGATTGGGCGGGCGGGCTCAAAGAGACCTGGCAACCGGGGGAGGAAGGCGCGCGCGCGCGGCTTGCCGCCTTTCTGGATGAGGACTTGTCCGGTTATCCCACCAAACGCGACCTGCCGGCGGAGCCTGCCACCTCCCGTCTTTCACCGCATCTGCATTGGGGCGAGATCGGCCCCCGGCAGGTCTGGGCGGCGACGGAAGCGGCCTTTGCCTCCGATGCCATGCAAACGAAATCGGGCACGGCGTTTTTGCGAGAGCTCGCCTGGCGGGATTTCTCCCACAATCTACTCTATCACTGGCCCTCGCTTGAGAGCGAGAACTGGAAAAGCGCTTTCGATGCCTTTCCCTGGGCAAAGGATGAGAAAGGCTTCAAAGCCTGGTGCGCGGGCAAGACCGGATATCCCATTGTCGATGCGGGTATGCGTGAGCTTTGGCACACGGGCTGGATGCATAACCGCGTGCGCATGATCGCTGCTTCCTTTCTCATCAAGGATTTGCTTGTGCATTGGAAAGAAGGGGCGGACTGGTTTTGGGACACGCTGGTCGATGCCGATCTTGCCAATAATTATGCAAGCTGGCAGTGGGTGGCAGGCTCGGGCGCCGATGCCTCACCCTATTTCCGTATCTTCAATCCGGTCCTTCAGAGCGAAAAGTTCGATCCCAAGGGCGCTTATATCCGCAAATGGGTGCCGGAGCTTGCCGGGCTCGATGACAAACACATTCACCGGCCCTGGGAAGCGCCGGAAGCGGCGCTTGAAAAAGCGGGCATTAAGATCGGGCGCGATTACCCTGCGCCCATCGTCGATCATTTTGAGGCGCGGGACAGGGCGCTTGAAGCCTATCAGGCGGTCAAGCGCGTTTCCTGAGCGCTTTTGTTTTTAGTGGTGGCAGCGCTTTTGCCCGCACCGGGTTTTTCTTTCGGGATGGCGCGCGCCGTCAGTTTCAGAGCAAGCGAGGCGGGCAGAAGGCGCAGCACTTTCATGATCCGTCCGAAGGTCTTCGGGAACATGATCTCGAATTTCCTGCTTTGCAGACCTTTATAAAAAGCCCGAGCCGCCTCATCCGCTTCCATCAGGAAGGGCATGGGAAAGTCGTTCTTGTCCGTCAGCGGGGTTTTGACGAAGCCGGGATTGACCACCTGCACCTTAATGCCGGAGCGCTTCAGGTCCGGCTGCAGGGCTTCGGCCATATTCACGATGCCGGCTTTCGTTGCCCCGTAGAGGGCGGCGGTGGGAAGGCCCCGGTAGCTCGACATGGAGGCGACAAAGGCAAGATGCCCGGCTTTACGTTCCAGGAAGAAGGGCAGCACGGCGGCAAGGCAATTGGCGGTGCCTTTCAGATTGACATCGATAAGCGCGCCCGCCGCTTCCGCCGTGATCTCTTCGGCCAGCATCGGGTGATGGGTGCCGGCATTGAAGACGGCAAGATCGATGGGGCCGAATTCCTTTTCGATGCGCTCCACCCCGGCTTTCACGCTTGCCGCGTCGGTCGTGTCGAGCGGCACGGGCAAGATCCGTCCAAGATAGCTACGCGCTTCGGCGGCAACGGCCGCCAGCTCTTCGGTGCGCCGCGCGCTGATCGCAACATTCCAGCCTTCCTGTGCCATAAGCAGGGCGAGCTCCCGGCCAAGACCCGAGCTTGCGCCGGTAATCCAGGCGATTTGTCTTTGCATTTCGCTATTCATAACGGGCCACCTTCTGCATTTCAGGGTAGTCGAGCGCATTGACCGCATAAGCGATGGAGCGGCCTTTCGCTTTGAAGGCAATGTTGAGCAGCGTGCCTTCCTCGCCGTACCAAAGATCGAGCGTGAGATCGCCGGTCATTCTGTAATGCTCTGTGCGCTTTGCCCCTTGCGGCAATTGCAGCATCTCTTCCCCCGCCTTCACGCTTGCCACCTCGATGAGGCGGCCGCGCTGGGTGTCGAGGAGCTGCGTCTGCTCAACCGTGTCGGGGCGCCAATAGCTGGTGGGCAAAATGCCGGCGGGCGCAACGAAAGAGCCTGAGGTGCTCGTAACGGCGAGGCCTTCTTCACCCGCCTTGGCGCTTACTTCGTAAAGTGTGCCGTCATCATCGGTTTTCGTTTCGAGTGAGATGAGCCGGCCGTCTTTCCAGATTTCGTGGTTTTCATGGGCATATCTGAAAAAAGTGATGGGCCCGAAAGACACTTCGATATCGATGTTGATATGGACGTGCAACTCGTCGCCGATCTCTTCAAAAGCAATCGTGTGACGCCCGACATCGCGCCCATCCATCTCGATGGCGAAATCATAGGCCGGGGCGAGCGTGCCGGGTTCTTTTGCCGCCTGCGCAGGAGGGACTTGCAGCAGGATAGCGGTCAGAAAAGTTAATACTAACTTCCAAACACCGGGGCTTGCGGAAAAGCGGCGCATCTGGGGGCTCCTGAACATGATGTCAGGTTTACGTGCCCATTCCCCATCCGGTTCACTCCGGACCTTTCACGAGGGGGCGGGCGTTCGTATGACAAAGATCAATCGCAAGCCCATTGATTTCGGTTAAGCTATCCTTAGCTCCTAAAGAGGGGCTCTTACCAAGGCCAGGAAGGAGATCGCCATGCAGGCAACCGTCGAAGTTGTGTTCGATCATCTGGACGCGTCCGAAGCGCTGCGTGAACGCATTCATGAAGAGGTTGAAGCGCTGGAAAAAATCTTTGGGCGTTTTACGAGTTGCCGCGTCGTGGTGGCGACCCCTCCGGGCCAGAAGCACAAGCCCGGCCCCTTTACCGCCAGGCTGCAAATCAATCTTCCCGGCGGCAAACAGGTCATTATCGACGGCGCCCATTCTCCCGAAAAAGCCCATGATGATCCGCAAGTGGCCGTGCATCATGCCTTCCTCGCCGCCAAGCGCCAGATGAAAGGCGCGGTGGATAAGATGCAAGGCAAGGTGAAAAACCACGAACCTTCGACGCCTCTGGCATAATCGTGATCCATTCTCCCTTCTTTTCACGTTAGACTTTTGCGCAAGGTCGGTCCGCCCCCCAAGGCGGCCGGCGCAAGCTGAAAAGAAACGCACAAAAGCGAAAACAGGGAGGAGCCGGTGAAGGTTCTCAGAACGCCGGATACATGTTTCGAAGGGCTCGAGGATTATTCCTTCGCGCCGCATTATCATGACTTCAAAGACGCGGACGGCACGCCGCTGCGTCTTCACTATGTCGAGGAAGGCCCGAAGGATGCCACCCCCGTGCTTCTGATGCATGGAGAGCCGTCCTGGTCGTTCCTTTACCGGCATATGGTGACGGGGCTGGCTGAAAAAGGGCACCGGGTGCTCGCGCCCGATCTCATCGGCTTCGGCAAATCGGACAAGCCCGCCGAGCAGGAAGATTATACGTTCGAGCGCCATGTCGCCTGGATGAGCGATTGGCTGACCGGGCTCGATCTGAAAAACATCACACTTTTCTGTCAGGACTGGGGCGGGCTTATCGGCCTGCGTCTCGTGGCGGCGTTCCCCGAGCGCTTTGCCCGCGTCGTCGTTGCCAATACCGGCCTTCCCATCGGCACGGGCTGGAGCGAGGCCTTCAAGCAGTGGCTCGATTTCAGCCAGAGCACGCCGGTCCTGCCCGTCGCGGATATTGTGAATGGCGGCAGCGTGCGCGACTTTTCCGAGGCCGACAAGAAGGCCTATGACGCGCCATTCCCGGATGAAAGTTTCAAGGCCGGCGCGCGGCGCTTCCCGGCGCTCGTCCCCATCACGCCCGAGCATCCTTCGGTGGAGGAGAACAAAGCCGCCTGGAAAGTGCTGGAAGCCTTCGAGAAGCCTTTCCTGACGGCCTTTTCCGACCAGGACCCGGTGACGAAGGGCGGGGAGAAGATTTTCCAGGAACGTGTTCCGGGCGCCAAAGGCCAGCCTCATGTCACGATCGAAGGCGGCGGCCACTTCCTGCAGGAGGACAAGCCCGCCGAGCTGGTGGAGCTGATCGACGGGTTCATCAAGCGCACCGCTTGATCGCGTTTTCCTCGCAGCAAAAAAGGCGCCGGACCCCGGCGCCTTTTTCATGTCTGCTGCCTTAGCGGAAAAGCAGGATCGGCACTTTGCAAGAGCGGATCATTTCCGTCGTCGTGCTGCCGATAATGAGATTGCGGATACGTGAGTGCCCGTAAGCGCCCATGACGACGAGGTCGATCTTGTCGCTTGCCACCTTATCCGCAATCACACTGTCCGCCTGGCCGGGAACGATGGCGTGGTCTGTTTCAAGACCTGCCGCGCGCAATTGATGGGCGGCATCTTCAAGCTGGCGGCGATGATCGTCCGTCTCGCTGCCCACGGTCAAAAGCGTGCAGTGCAGGCCTTTGAAGAGATCACCTTCGGCCATGTAGTTCACGGCTTTCAGCGCGCTCGGGCCGCCGTCGAAGGCGACGAGAACGCGGCCGATGGGCTGAAAGGCGCGGGCAGCGACGAGCACCGGTTTCTGGCTTGCCCGTACCACGCGCTCCAGGTTCGAGCCGAGATGCAGCGCGGCGAAATCGGCCGCCTCGCCGCGCTTGCCGATGACGATGAGGTCGGCCTGCCCCTCGAATTCCTGCACCGTCTCCACCACATCGCCGTGGCGCAGTTTGCTGGCGGCCTCGCGCACGCCGTCTTCTTCCAGGCGCTTGCGCGCATCTTCCAGGATGAGGCGGCCGCGGCGCTGGGCGAAGCGGGATTTCTGTTCATCGAGCTCGGCAAGCTCGGCAAGCAATGTGTCGCGCGCATCGGCGTCGAGATTGCCGCTGAAATCCGCCGGAGCGCCCGCGACATCGCGCCGGCCGAGCATATGAAAGAGCTCCACTTCCGCACCCGTGCGCCGGGACACCCAAGCGGCATGATCGCACACACTGCGCGAATAGACCGATCCGTCGATCAGGGCCATGAGTTTTTTCATTTTTCCCCCTAATGGCCCATCAGGCGCTCGAGCGCGCCGGGCTTGTCATGCAGGGCAAGCTTGTCGACGATGGTCTCGCTTGCCTCGTTCATGCCGATGAGATCGACTTTCGCCCCTTCGCGGCGGAACTTCAACACAGCCATATCGATGGCCGCCACGCTGGAAATATCCCAGATATGGGCGCGGCTAAGATCGATGGTGACTTTATCCAGCACTTCCTTGAAATCGAAGCTGGCCAGAAAATCATCCGCCGAAGCAAAAAACACCTGCCCTTCGACAATGTAAGTGCGGTGTGTGCCGTCGGCGGAAAGCGTGGAGGTGACGCGGAAGATCTGCGAGATTTTCCAGGCAAAGAAAATTCCCGACAAAAGCACGCCGACAAGCACGCCGATAGCAAGATTATGCGTGGCGATAACAAAGAAGACCGTGGCGAGCATCACCGCGCTTGAGGAGCGCGGATGGCTCTTCAGATTGGCAAGCGAGGCCCAGGAAAACGTCCCGATGGAAACCATGATCATGACGGCGACTAGAGCGGCCATGGGAATGATCGCCACCCAGTCGCCGAGCACGACGATGAGGAAGAGCAAAAACACCCCGGCGCAGAAACAGGAAAGCCGTCCGCGCCCGCCCGATTTTACGTTGATCACCGATTGGCCGATCATCGCGCAGCCCGCCATGCCGCCGATGAACCCGGTCGCAAGGTTGGCAACGCCCTGGCCGATGCATTCGCGGTTTTTGTCCGAGCGCGTATCGGTCAGATCATCGACGATGCTCGCCGTCATCAGCGATTCCAGAAGGCCGACCACCGCAACCCCTGCCGAATAAGGCAGAATGATCATGAAGGTTTCAAGATTGAGCGGCACATCCGGCAGCATGAAGACGGGAAGGGAGGAGGGCAGCTCGCCCATATCCCCGACGGTGCGCAGGTCGAGCCCGAAATAAAGCGAGATAGCGGTGAGCACGAGAATGCAGACAAGCGGGGAGGGCACGGCTTTCGTCAGGCGCGGCAGGAGATAGATGATCGCAAGACCCCCTGCCACCATCACATAAGTCAGCCAGGGCACGTTGGTGAGCTCGGGCAGCTGCGCCATGAAAATCAGAATGGCGAGCGCGTTTACAAAGCCCGTCATCACCGATTTCGACACGAAGCGCATGACATAGCCGAGCCGGGCAAGCCCCGCGCCGATTTGCAGCATGCCGGCCAGCACCGTGGCGGCGAGGAGATATTGCAGCCCGTGATCCTTGACGAGCGTCACCATCAAAACGGCGGTGGCCGCCGTTGCCGCCGAAATCATGCCGGGCCGCCCGCCCGTGATCGCAACGAGCACGGCAATGGAAAAGGAGGCGTAGAGCCCCACTTTAGGGTCCACCCCGGCAATGATGGAAAAGGCGATGGCCTCGGGAATGAGGGCGAGCGCCACCACGAGGCCGGCGAGCACGTCATTGCGGATATTGCCGAACCATTCGGCTTTCAGGCGGGAGGCAAAATCGTCGGTCAAGGAAGGCTCCTGGCGCGCCGTGCGCGCGGGTAGAAAGCGGGCGGTCTGCCGCCAAGCCGGATCAGGCCTGCCAGACCCGTCGGAGGCAGAAATCGCGCCGGTCTTTAGGCCGATTTGTGGGATGCTGAATGGAAAAGATGGTGCCCTCGGAGTGAATTGAACACTCGACCTCTCCCTTACCAAGGGAGTGCTCTACCCCTGAGCTACGAGGGCGCCGGGAGCCGCTGCAAAGCAGGGCGTTCAGCGGGGCGGAAACTGCCACAGGGGCGCCCTGAGCGCAAGTATGGATCGCACCTCTTGACCGAGGCTTAATCTGGCGGCAAATCAGAGGTGAAAAGTCTTGGTAAGACCCCGATTGCGGAAGCGATATGGCGAATAAAGTCCAGCAGGATGAAAAGCAGCGCCGCCTGGAAGAAGCCTTACGGGCCAATCTGCGCCGCCGCAAGGCGCAGGCGCGCGGGCGCAAGCAGGAGGCGGCGGAAGAGCCCGCATCCGGTAAGGCCGAAAAGGGTGCCCCAGACTAAGCCCTTTGAGACTAAGCCCTTCCAGACTGATCCCTTAAGACTAGGCCGCCATAGACTTGCCTGAATTTTCCGCTTCTTTGCAGCTGAAGCCCGGCCCCTTTCCGGCGGCGGGCTTTAAGCATGCCGGGAGGGCCGCCTTGCGGGGGGCTCGCGGGCTTCCTATAAGGACAGAAAGGGGCCTTCCCGCCCGATTGGGGACTAAATGGACAGAATCAGAATTCTAGGCGGCCAGCCGCTGATGGGGCGTATCGCAATTTCAGGGGCCAAGAACGCCGCCCTGCCGCTGATGACCGCGGCGCTGGCGAGCGATGAGCCTTTGGTGCTGGAAAACCTGCCGCGCTTGACGGATGTGCGCACGCTCGCCCGGCTTTTGAGCGAGCTTGGCGTGGAAACGGCGTTGGAAGAGCTGCCGCGCGCAGGTGATGGCAGCGGCGGAGACCGGCTGACACTGAATGCCGCCAATATTACTTCCACCACAGCCTCTTATGAACTTGTCTCCAAAATGCGCGCGAGCTTCTGGGTGCTTGGGCCCCTCGTTGCCCGTTTCGGGGAGGCGAAAGTCTCGCTGCCCGGCGGCTGCGCCATTGGCGCGCGCCCGGTCGATCTTTACATCAAGGGCCTTGAGAAAATGGGCTGCGAGATCGAGCTCGACGAAGGTTATGTCATTGCCCGCGCCCCCAAGGGCGGGCTGCAGGGCGCGGTGATCCGCTCGCCTCTTGTCTCGGTTGGCGCCACCCATACGCTGATGATGGCGGCGGCTCTTGCAAACGGCGTCACCACGCTTGAAAACGCCGCCCGCGAGCCCGAAGTCGCCGATCTTGCCGAATGCCTGAACGCCATGGGCGCGAAGATCGAAGGGGCGGGCACCTCGTCCATCCGGATCGAAGGGGTGAAAAAGCTGCACGGCACGACCCATAAAGTGCTGCCGGACCGGATCGAGACGGGCTCTTATGCCATGGCCGCCGCCATGACGGGCGGCGAGGTGACGCTGACGGGCACGCGGCCCGACACGATCGAGGCGGCATTGACCGTGATGCGCGCCGCCGGCGTCGAGGCGCTGGTCAAAGGCGATGAAATCACCGTTCGGCGCAATGGCTCGCGCCTTCAGGCGGTCGATGTCGTCACTCAGGTCTATCCCGGTTTCCCCACCGACCTGCAGGCCCAGTTCATGACCTTGATGACCTGTGCGGAAGGGGAGGCGGAAATCACCGAGACGATTTTCGAAAACCGCTTCATGCATGTGCAGGAACTGGCGCGTTTCGGCGCCAATATCTCGCTGCACGGGGATAAAGCCATCGTGCACGGGGTGGAAAAGCTCAAAGGCGCCCCCGTCATGGCCTCGGACCTGCGCGCCTCTGCTGCGCTTGTCATTGCGGGATTGGCGGCAGAGGGCGAAACCATTATCAACCGGGTGTATCATCTCGACCGGGGCTTCGAGCGGATCGAGGATAAACTGGGGCGCTGCGGCGCGCGGATCGAGCGGCTGAAATAAACGCCCCAAGGATCAAGCCCCGAAGGACTGAAACAAGGAAGAGCCATGCAGGCGCTCAAGCTGATAGCCGAAGACAAGGAAGATCTGGAAGTGATCGCCGCCTATCTGCAGGACGCAGTGGGGCTTGTAGGTGATCTCTCCTATCTGCCCGGCTCGCGCATTTTTGCCGCCGTTTTCAACCGCTTCCGCTGGGAAGAAGCGCAGGCGGGCAAGAAGCGCCGAAAGACCTTCGAGCGGGCGCGCACCGGCCTTCATTTTTCCAATGTGCTCTCGGTCAAATCGCGCAAAATCCGCCAGGACAATCCGGACGGTGTGCTCAATCTTCTCTCGATCTCCTTCGAGGAAGGCGAGGCGCCTTCGGGCACGGTGGTGCTCACCTTTTCCGGCGACGGTGAAATCCGCCTTGAAGTCGAGGCGCTGGAAGCCCAGCTTCGGGATATGGGCGAGGTCTGGGAAACCCCGAACTTGCCCTCCCATGAGGATGACGCGTGATCCGCGTGTCTGCCGCCCTATTTGTTCGATTGTCCCTTTATTCTCACCTGCCAGAGAAACTTGAAAGACCGCTTCCATGACTTTCCGCCTTGCAGCCAGCGCTCCGGACTTTGAAACCGCGTTTCAAACCGTGCTTCATGCCAAGCGCGAAGTCTCCGAGGACGTGAACAAGACCGTTGCCGCCATCATTGAAGATGTGCGCACGCGCGGCGATGCGGCATTGGTGGAGCTGACGGCCAAGTTCGACCGGTTGGAGCTCGATGCGGCGGGCCTGCGGATTTCCGAGGAAGATCTGGCGGCAGCCGAAGCCAAATGCGGCAGCGCCACGGTGGAGGCACTGAAGCTTGCCGCCGAGCGTATCCGCGCCTTTCACGCTCGCCAGCTTCCCGCTGCCGAAGACCGTTTTACCGATGAGGCGGGTGTCGAGCTCGGCCATCGCTGGACGGCGGTGGAAGCGGCAGGCCTTTATGTGCCGGGCGGCACAGCAGCTTACCCAAGCTCGGTGCTGATGAACGCGGTGCCGGCCAAGGTTGCCGGGGTCGAGCGCATCGTCATGGTGGTGCCGACGCCGGACGGCGTGGTCAATCCGCTGGTGCTGGCGGCCGCCCGCATTGCCGGGATCAGCGAAGTGTACCGCATCGGCGGGGCGCAGGCCGTGGCGGCGCTTGCCTATGGGACCGAGAGCATCGCGCCTGTCGATAAAATTGTCGGGCCGGGCAATGCCTTTGTTGCCGCCGCCAAGCGCCAGGTCTTCGGCCAGGTCGGCATCGACATGATTGCCGGGCCCTCGGAAATTCTCGTCGTTGCGGATGCTCAGAACGATCCGGGCTGGATTGCTGCGGATCTTCTCAGCCAGGCCGAGCACGATGCCTCCTCGCAAAGCATCCTGATCACCGATGACGCAGCTTTCGCCAAGGCAGTGGAAGAAGCAGTCGAGGGACAATTGAAGCTGCTCTCGCGTGAAAAGATCGCCCGGGCAAGCTGGGAGGAATTCGGCACCATCATCACCGTGGACAAGCTGGAAGATGCAGCGGCGCTGGTGGACCGGCTCGCCCCGGAGCACCTTGAGCTTGCCGTGGCCGATCCCGATGCGCTGGCTGCGCGCATCCGCAATGCGGGCGCCGTCTTCCTCGGGCGCTATACACCCGAAGCGGTGGGCGATTATGTCGCCGGGACGAACCACGTCCTGCCGACGGCGCGCTCGGCGCGGTTCTCTTCGGGGCTCTCGGTGCTCGATTTCATGAAGCGCACCTCTTACGTGCGCTGCGACGCGCAGTCCCTTGGGCGCATTGGTCCAGCTGCCGTGGCGCTGGCCGAGGCGGAGGGGCTGGAGGCCCATGGCCGCTCGGTTTCCATCCGGCTCAATAAATAATTTATCCACGCGCCGCGCGGGGGCGCATCAGCCCCTCGCCATCGGCGCGGATCGGCCTTAGAGTGACCGCATGACGGGAGAGTCGGCAGAGGGTGATGACCTGACGATGAGCGAGGCGGAACGCGCGCGTTACCGCATCGTCGACCTTGTGCTGGATGAGCGCACGGTGGTGCGACGCAGCCCAGATGTGGAGCATGAGCGCAAGGTCGCCATCTACGATCTTCTGGAAGAAAACATGTTCCGCCCGGAAGGCAGCGAGGGCGGGCCCTACAAGCTGCATCTGGCGATCGAGGAAAACCGCCTCGTCTTCGACATCCGTCTGGAAGATGACAGCGCGCATGGCCGCCTCATGCTCTCGCTCACGCCTTTCCGCAAAATCATCAAAGATTATTTTCTGATCTGCGAGAGCTATTACGACGCGATCAAGACGGCGGCGCCCGCACAGATCGAGGCGATCGATATGGGCCGCCGCGGCCTTCACAATGAAGGCTCGCAGCTCTTGAAGGACCGCCTTGAGGGCAAGGTCGCGGTGGATTTCGACACGGCCCGGCGTCTTTTCACGCTGATCTGCGTGCTACACATCAAAGGATAGGCCGGGATGGTGGAAACGCCTGCCAAAACCCGCCCGACCGCGGTGCTATTCGCATGCAATCTCAATGCGGTCCGCTCGCCCATGGCCGAAGCGCTCATGAAACATTATTTCGGCGACCGGATTTTCGTGGATTCGGTGGGCGTGCGCGCCGGTTATCCCGATCCCTTCGCCATGGCGGTGATGGCCGAGATCGGCCTGCCCATCGAGGATCACGAGCCCAAAAGCTTCGATGAGTTGCAGGATACCTCCTTCGACATCGTCATCTCGCTGACGCCTGAGGCCCAGCACAAGGCGGTGGAGCTGACCCGCACCGAAGCGCTGGAGGTGGAATATTGGCCGACCTATGACCCGACCGCCGTGCAAGGCGCGCGCGATCAGGTGATCGAGGCCTACCGCAAAGTGCGCGATGATCTGGCCGCGCAGATCAAGGCGCGTTTCGGCGAGGAAGAGGAATAGGGCACCGTCTTTGTCGCTGTCTTAGTCCCGCCGCATTTTCCCGGCTAAACTCTCCCAGGTTTGGGGATTTACTGGAGACGTTCATGGCTGGCTCACCGCTTTCCATCATTGCAGGCGCCCTTGTCGGGCTTGGCGTTGCCGCCGGCGGCTATTTCATCGGCACCGGCTATTACGACGCGCATATGGGCAACAGGGTTGTCTCCGTGAAAGGCCTGTCCGAGCGCAATGTGACGGCGGATCTTGCCTTCTGGCCGATCCGCTTTGTGGCGACAGGCAACGATCTGACAGAGGTGCAGGGGAAAATCCGCGCCGATGCGGAGGCGATCCGTGCGTTTCTTGGCAAATACGGCTTTGAGGATGCGGGCATCGAGCTGCAGAGCCTGCAGGTGACCGATGTCGCGGCCCAGCCTTACCGCTCCGGGCCCATCGATAACCGCTTCATCATTTCCCAGCTTTTGATGCTGCGCTCCGAGGAAGTGGAAAAAGTGGCCGAAGCCGCCCGCTCGGCTTCCGAGCTGGTGGAGGCGGGCGTCATTCTTTCTTCCGATATGGGTCCCTCGCAGCCTATCTATCTTTTCAAATCGCTGGCCGAGCTGAAGCCGGAAATGCTGGATGAGGCAACGGCGCGGGCCCGCGAGGCGGCACAGAGCTTTGCCGAGGATTCGGACAGCAAGCTCGGCGGCATCAAAAGGGCCAATCAGGGGGTCTTTCAGATCCTCGCCCGGGACCAGGCGCCGGGCATTTCTGAATCGAGTCAAATCGCCAAAAGGGTGCGCGTCGTCTCCAGTATCGACTATTTCCTGGTTGATTAAGGCCCGATTTCGCCTAAAACCCTGTTTTTGCGTCAAAAAGACCCGCCGGAACGCTTGATTTCCGGCGGCGATCTGCGCATTCTCCAGCGCAAATTACTGAAGGTTGAGAATGGCGAAGGAAGAACTGATCGAGTTTTCGGGCGTAGTTGCCGAACTGCTGCCCAATGCAACGTTCCGGGTGAAGCTCGAGAACGGGCACGAGATTATTGCCCATACGGCCGGAAAAATGCGCAAGAACCGCATTCGCGTGCTGGCGGGCGACAAGGTCCAGGTCGAAATGACCCCGTATGATCTGACCAAAGGGCGGATCACCTATCGCTTCAAATAAGCGCCGAACCGGCTGGCGCCCTGACAGGCATGCCCTTTGACAGGCGGGCGATATGATGGCCGCTTCATTTTCTAAAGAGCCCGATAGCCCGAAATCCGGAAGCAATGAGCCCGGAGAAGGCGTGCCCGCGCGGCTGATCCTTGCCAGCGCCTCGCCGCGCCGTCTGGCGCTTTTGGCGCAGGCCGGCATTGTGCCGGATGCACAAGAAGGCGCGGATATCGACGAGAGCCCGCTGAAAGGCGAGTTGCCCCGCGCCTATGCCGCGCGCATGGCGCGGGAAAAGGCAGCGGCGGCCGCCGCCCGCTTTGGCGATGAGACGGCATATCTTCTGGCCGCCGACACGGTTGTGGCGCGCGGGCGGCGCATTCTGCCCAAGGCGGAAACGGAAGCGGAAGCGCGCGCCTGCCTGGAGCTTCTCTCCGGCACGAGCCACAGGGTTTATACCGGCATTTGCGTAGTGAGAGGGGCGAGCCAAGCCGCGCGCGTGGTGATGACCCGCGTCACCTTCAAGCGCCTCTCGGACCTGGAAATGCGGGCCTATCTGAAAAGCGGCGAATGGCAGGGCAAAGCAGGCGGCTATGCCATTCAGGGCCTTGCCGGGGCCTTCATCCCCTCTATTTCCGGTTCTTATTCTTCCGTTGTCGGCCTTCCCCTTGCGGAAACAGTGAAACTTTTAAGCGGCCTTGGCTTTCCTCTTTTCACAGATTCTTTAAGCTAAAAGAAAGCCGGAGCCGGGCTCGGTTCCCAAGGGGGACCGAAAGCTCTAGGATTGTGGAAACGGAAGGGGAGCGGCAAGCGCCCATTGGGATTGCCATCGGGGATTGCCATCGGGGATTGCCATCGGGGATTGCCATCGGGGAATGTATGTCCGAGGAAGTGTTGATCAATGTAGGCCTCGGCGAAACGCGCGTCGCCGTGGTGGAAAACGGCCGTCCCGTCGATTTCGTGCTGGAGCGCACGAATGAAGAGGACGTGAAGGCCAAGACCGGCCGGGCCGGTCACTCCCTGCTCGGGAACATTTTTCTCGGGCGCGTGCAGCGCGTTTTGCCCGGCATGCAGGCGGCTTTCGTCGATATCGGCCTCGACCGGGCAGGTTTTCTGGGCGTGCGCGAGGCCCGCTGCCTTTGCTATCTGCCCTCCTATGACGCGGAAAACCTGCCGCCCATCAACACCTGCGTCCATGAAGGCCAGTCCATTCTCGTACAGGTCGTCAAAGACCCGATCGGGGAGAAAGGCGCGCGGCTTTCGGCCAATGTCACCATTCCCGGACGGCTTCTCGTGCTGGTGCCGAACCAGTCCGGCATCGCGCTTTCCCGGCGTATCGAAGATGAAGAACAACGCGCGCGCCTCACCGGCCTTGTGGAAGGCATTGCCCATAAGCTGCAGGCCTGCGGCGTGACGGGGGAGCCTGCAGGTTTCATCGTGCGCACCGCCGCGCTTGCGGCAACGGAAGCGGAAATCATCGAAGACGCCAAACGCATTGCGAAGGACTGGGCGGATGTGCGCGCGGCGGAGAAGAAATCCGCGCCGCCCGCCGTCGTCTTCCATGACCTTGACCCCGTCAGCCGGACCTTGCGTGATTATGCGAGCCTTGAGACGGGGCGCGTTCTCATCGACGATGCGGAAGCTTATGGCGAGGCGCGGCGCTACTGCGAGCGCGCCATGCCGGAAATGCTGGACCGGCTAGAGCTGTTCAACGGGCCGGGCTCGCTTTTCGAGCTTTACGGCATCGAAGAGGAAATCGAAAAGGCGCTGGAGCCTCGCGTCGAACTGCCTTCGGGCGGCTGGATCACCATCGAGACGACGGAAGCCTTGACCGCTATCGACGTCAATTCCGGCAAATACACGGCGGCGACCGGCCTTGAGGAGACGAGTGCCTGCATCAACCTTGAAGCGGTGGAGGCGATCATCCATCAGCTGCGCCTGCGCGGCACGGGCGGGCTCATCGTCATCGATTTCATTCACATGAGCCACGAGGAAAACATCGCCAAGGTGATCGACGCGCTGAATGCGGGTTTCGAGCGGGACCGCGTGCCGACGCAAATTTCCGGCATGTCCGAATTCGGCCTGGTGGAAATGACGCGCAAGCGCACCCGGGAGCCCTTGGATAAATTGCTGACCGAATCGACCTGCCGCAAGGGCCGCCCGCGCATCAAGACGGCGGCGACCATGGGCAATGAAGTGCTGCGCCGGCTGGTGCGTGAAGGGGCGGCGGCGCCCGGCCGCCCGCTGGAAGTCTATGTCGCCCCGGAAGTCGCCGACTGGCTGGAGCGTGAGGAAGGCCATCTGATGCAGCGCCTGCAGGCGAAATTCCCCGCCAAGGTCGAGCTGATCCGCGAGCCCCGCTTCGACCGCGAGCGGGTGGAGATTGGAGTGGTGACATGAGCGCGGCCAACGATAACGACAAAAAGGCCCGGCCCTGCCCGATTTGCGGCGAGCCCATGGTGATGAAGTACCGGCCCTTTTGCTCGAAACATTGCGCGGATGTGGATCTCGGCCGCTGGCTAAAAGGCACCTATGCGATCCCTGCCGTCGAGCCGCCGGACGAATTCGAGGCCGAAGCGGCTTTGCGCGAGGCGGCCCAGCGCCCCTCCGGCGGTGAGGAAGACTAGGGCCGGGAAAAGGGCAGATTCCGGGCTTTGCGCGTGAGGTTCTACTGGACAGGCCCGGCCCGATTTCCTATAAACCGCCCACTCGCGTCCGGGGCTCCCCGGACCGGCCTAAACTCAGGCCAGATGCCCAGGTAGCTCAGTTGGTAGAGCATGCGACTGAAAATCGCAGTGTCGGTGGTTCGATTCCGCCCCTGGGCACCACTTCTTTCCTAGATTTTAACGATATCAGCGAGTTAGGCGGGGGTATCGTCTGATTTTGTCTCCACCCGAAAAAATGGGACATTTTTTGTTCTGATTTGCCTGCATCACCGCCACGTCCCAGCGCTTCCCGTCAGACCCGGGAACCGTCGGAGACCAGAAGTGGTTCCATTCGAGGGGCGGTCAGTCGCTCAATGGCAATGGACGACGCCTGTGCTGTTGTCCATATGGCAGCATTGGCCAGGAGGTGAGCTTTTTCGGCAGCCACCCCCGTGCGCAAAGGCGCTGGAACTCATAACCACAATGGCAATGGACGTAACGAGTATCCGTATCATCTTTAGCTCCCCAGTCTTTACGGCAGAATGCTAGGACGGCAGCTCATTGGGTGCAATCGATATTTTCAATTAGTCTTTAAGCAGATAATCTGTATTCATACCATTTAGGCTTAAATGCCCAAATGATAATGATGTGCGTTTTTAGGGGGTGCCGGGGAGTGGGCGCGGTATTTATTCCGCACCGGCCGGGCTGGTCCGCGCGTTCATCAGGCGGAAATAATGTTCGGCGTGCTGGTAGCTGTTTTCCTGGGCGACACGGTCGTTCGAGATGCCGTGTTCTTTGGCAAGCGCGGTGTAATAGTCGAAGCGCTTTTTCCAGCTGGCCATCGTGCCTTGCGGCGCGGCGTTGGAGGTGAGAGCGCGAGGGCGGCGGCTATTGCCGTTTCTGGTTGTTTCTATGGTCATTGTTGAGGCCTTGCATGAAGGCTCTATCCGTTTCTGGAATGAATGAGGCGGACCGGTTCCGCAAGGAACGAAGAGGCCGCAAGAGGAAGAGGGGGGAAACGCGAAGGGGCGCTGCGGCGTACATCCGGCCGCGAGCGCCCTCAGACAAATCTGCTTGGCTTAAAGCCGCATCAATGTCTGCGCGTTGGTAAAGAGATAAGCGCCTTTTGTGTCATTACAATGGCAGTGGGGCGACTATCTGCGGTCGCCCCGACGCGCTGTCTCAAGCCTGCGCGGCCTTTCCAAGGGGCGGCCCGGCAAGGAAGGGGACTTTAGGCAGGGTTTCGATGCCCGGCTTGGCGAAATAGAACCCCTGGAAGAGCTCGATCCCGGCGGCACGTAACATCTCGAACTCGGCGCGGCTTTCGATTCCTTCAGCGATGATCGTGATATCGAGCGTGCGGGCGATATGGCCGATGGCGGCAACAATCGCCTGGCGCGCGGGGCTTGTGTCGATATTCCGGATGATATCCATATCGATTTTGATCATATCGGGCTGGAAATTCGCCAAGAGATTGAGCCCGGCATAGCCCGAACCGAAATCGTCGATGGCGGTCAAAAAGCCGATCCGTTTGTACTCGGCGATGATCCGCTCGATATGGGCCGTGTCTTCCATACGCTCGTCTTCGGTAAACTCGAACATGATGCGTTCGGGTGCAAAGCGTACTCGGGCGGCGGCGGCCAGCGAGGCGCGGATGCAGGCCACAGGCTCGTAAACTGCGTTCGGCATAAAATTGATGGAAAGACGCGTGCCGTCCTTCGGGAAAATCTGCCCGGCCAGCTCAATCGCCTTCACGCGGGCGGCCTGATCGAACTTGTATCGGGTGGTGTCATCGACTTGCGAGAGAATGTGCCCCGCGCCCTGGCCCTGCAGCCCGCGCACCAATGCCTCATAGCCCCATACTTTATGCGCGCCCGCGTCGATGATGGGGTGAAAGGCAACGGTAAAATCGAAGGGAAGTGGTTTGCCGTCCCGGCAGCCCTGACATCCTTGCGAAAGGTTACTCACACAGTCTCTCCGTTTACTTCTTTGAGAAGGACATCATGCGCGAGGAAAGAAAAAGACTCCGTAAAGAGCAGCAAGAAAGGCCTGCTTTTCCCACGAGTTTGTGCGGTGCTGTTTACCAGAAATTTACCTGCTTTAAGAAAGTCGGAGGGATGCTCCAAATTTTAATCAATTTTCCTTTTGTAACCGCCATTGTGATCCGGCGCGGGGACAGGCGCGTAGGCTTTAGCAAATCGCCGAAGATCGTTCCGGGGGGAGCGGAAACGGCATGGATCGGTTGTGTGAGTAACGGACATGTTGAGCATTATTAGATCGTCTAAAGACGGTGAAATGGAAGCCCGCCTGGCTGCGTTGGACAAATCGCAAGCCGTGATCGAATTCGACACGGATGGAAATATTCTGACGGCAAACGAGAATTTCTTGAACACGATGGGCTACCGGCTCGAAGAGGTTCAGGGAAAGCATCATTCGATGTTTGTCGCACCGGAAGATCGCACCAGTGCCGCCTACAAAGATTTCTGGGCACAGCTCAAAGCCGGGCATTACCAATCGGCCCAGTACCGCCGCTTCGGCAAAGGCGGCAAAGAAGTCTGGATAGAGGCCTCTTATAATCCGCTGATCGGCCGGGACGGGAAGGCCTATAAGGTCGTGAAATATGCAACCGATATAACGGCCTCGAAGGCGGAATTCAGCGATCTGCGCGGCCAGGTGAACGCCATCGGCAAGTCCCAGGCCGTCATCGAGTTCGACCTGGACGGCAAAATCCTGACGGCGAACGAGAATTTTCTGTCCACCCTCGGCTATTCGCTCGGCGAAGTGCAGGGCAAACACCATTCGATGTTTGTGAGCCCGGAGGACCGCGGCGGCGAAGCCTATAAGCGCTTCTGGCAGAAGTTACGTTCGGGTGAATATGAAGCCGGCCAGTTCAAGCGCTATGGCAAAGGCGGCAAAGAGGTTTGGATCGAAGCATCGTACAATCCGATTTTCGATGCGGCGGGCCGGCCTTTCAAGGTTGTGAAATACGCGACGGACATCACCTCGCAGATTTCGCTTCTGACCGACTTGAAGACGATGATCGATACGAATTTTGCCGAAATCGACAGCGCTGTGGACCGGGCCGAAGGAGAGGCGGGCAGTGCCGGCACCAATGCCGAACGTACCAGCGCCAACGTGCAAACGGTGGCTGCTGCGGTCGAAGAACTCGTTGCCTCAATTGGCGAGATTGCTCAGAGCATGACGCGTTCCAAGATGGCGGGTGAAGAAGTGCAGGGCAAGGTTGAAGCCGCCCATGGCTCGACGGAACGTCTTGCCGAAGCTGCTTCCGCCATGACCGGCATTGTCGAGCTTATTCAGGAAATTGCAGGTCAGATCAATTTGCTGGCCCTCAATGCGACCATTGAAGCGGCGCGTGCCGGGGAAGCCGGTAAAGGTTTTGCCGTGGTCGCCAGCGAGGTGAAAAACCTGGCCGGTCAGGCCGCCAAGGCGACGGATCACATTTCAAAGGAAATCTCCGGCATTCAGTCCGTTTCCAGCGAAGTGGTCGAAGCGCTGCAGTCGATCCGCGAGGGGATGGAAACGGTGCGCGATCACGTCACCTCCACCTCCGCTGCGGTGGAAGAGCAGAGTGTCGTCACCGGTAATATTTCCGAAGGCATGCAGGACGCTGCCCGCTCGGTAGAGGAAATTACCGCGAGCATGAGCGGTATTTCCGCGGCGATTGCGCAGGTAGGCGGCGCCGTGGCGAGTACCCGCCAGGCGGCGGAAGTTCTGGCCCGCTGAATTTCAGGAGAGCGAACTGAAAAACCCGGCCGCACGGAAGTGCAGCCGGGTTTTCATGTAGCTGGATGCGCCTATTAGGCAGCGGCGGATTTACCGCCAAGCGCCGAGCGCAGCGCCGGAATATCGAGCGCCTTGCCCTTGAACTTCAGGTGTGTGCGCCCGTCTGCCGTGTTCAGCACCACGCAGGAAAGGCTGTGGGAGGCGCCGAATTCGAGCGTCAGAAGCGCGCCGGTCCGGGCAAGGTCCGTCCCGCTGACCGCGCAGCCGTCACTCGACAAGTTCGTGATGGTGACGGGCTGGGTCTGGCCGGTTGCTAGGCGGGCATCGGCGGGAAGACGGCACTCCACGCGGTAGGCCGCGCGCCGGTCGAACTCCTCATGGGTGCGCAGCTTGCCGACCAGCGTGCGCACGGTGCGGCGCAATTCCTGAATTTCGTCCGTAAGCGCGCCGGAAATCTGCGAGAGCTCGTCCGTGCGTCCATTGACGTCGGAAACTTCCTTTGCAACTTCCCGCATTGAGCCCGAGACAAGCCGGGTGCCTTCCGCGCTGCGGTGAACATTGACGCCGATTTCGCTGTTGGCGCGGGCCTGTTCTTCGGAAGAAATGCGGATCGCGTCGGTGATTTCTTCCACCGTGCGGATCGTCTGCTGAATGCCGTCGACGGCGGTGGACACATCTCCGGAGGACCGCTGGATCGCGGCAACGAAGCCGCTGATTTCTTCCGTTGCTTTCGTCGTTTGCGTGGCAAGCGCTTTGACTTCCGCTGCAACAACGGCAAAGCCTTTACCGGCTTCACCTGCGCGGGCCGCTTCAATCGTGGCGTTGAGCGCGAGAAGGTTCGTCTGGCTGGCAATGTCGGAGATAAGCGTAGCCGCTTTCGAAATCTGATCGCTGGCCTCGGAAAGCCCGGTCATGCGTTCGGAGGCATTGGCGACTTCGGCAACGGCGCTGCGGGCAACTTCCGCGCAGCGGCCGACCTGTGACTGGATTTCCTGTTCCGTCACCGTTAGTTCTTCCGTAGCGGCGGCGACGCGGGAAATGTTTTCCGCCGTTTCCTGCGTAGAATCGGAAACCGAGTTCGCCCGCTGATTGACTTTGGCAATGTGATCGTGAATGTACTGTGTTGCTTCGCTCGTGCGGTTCATGTTTTCAAGCACATGATCGACGCTGGACTGGATGGTGGCTTCCAGCTGATCGGCAAGTTCGCCGAGCTCGCGGTGGCGCTTCTCCTCGCTTTGCGTCAAATAGGCGCTGATCGCAAGTTCCATGTCGAGCATGATGGCGGCCTGGGCAGCCGAAAGGCATTTGGCAAGCATGTCCGGCTTTTTGCGCAGAGCGCGCACCAGCACTTCGCAAATTTCGCCCTGGATGAAGCTGTAGCCGGCGATATAAAGACGCGGTTCCAGACCGACGCGCAAATGCGCGGCGCCGATGGCGACGGCGCGCTGGGCGTAATCGGCGTCGAATTTCGCCGAGAAGAGCGACGTCCAGTGACTGACCTGGGCCTTCTGCAACCGGCCGACATTGCCGGGGCCGCCGATGATGGCTGCCGTTTCCGGATTGCCCATCACGCGCTCATAGAACCGTGCAATGATGCCGGGCAGTTCGGGCTTGATCGCGTCGAATGACTTGACGATGAATTGCCGTTTTTCGCTATCGATTCCCAGAAACTCGAGACGATTGGCCAGTTCTTGTGCGCCGCCGGTCATATTTACCCCATTTAGCAGAGCCCGGAGACCGAGGGCCGCCGGTATTGAAAATTCATAGGATGAATTATCATGCCAATAGTTAACGAGTTCTGAGAACCGGGGCGTCAAAAGCGCCCGCCCCGGTTCCATATTGGGGATAAGCCTCCGGAAAACCCGAAAGATGACCGGTCACGCTCAAGCAGCGTTCTTCAGCACGGCGGCGAGCGCTGGCACATCCTTGATGGGGCGGGAGAAGGCGAGATGCGTCTTACCGTCCGACTGTTCCACGACGACCGCTTGGACCGGCGCATTGCCGCTCAGATGCAAGGCAACCGCGGCGCCCTTTTCCG
The DNA here is from genome assembly GCF_965222285.1 of Tepidicaulis sp. Taxonomy (NCBI): domain Bacteria; kingdom Pseudomonadati; phylum Pseudomonadota; class Alphaproteobacteria; order Hyphomicrobiales; family Parvibaculaceae; genus Tepidicaulis; species Tepidicaulis sp. Next base: position 656,250 of record NZ_OZ244942.1, read on the forward strand.
CCTTGATCTGGCCGCGCAGAGCGCAACCGTTTTCCGAAAGATCGCAAATCTCAGTCTGGCGTTTGCCGTCGCCCGTTTCGATCTGCGCGCTGATCTGGCAGCTCGTGCGGTAGGCTGTGCGGCGGTCGAAGACATCGTGAGAGCGCAGCTGGCCGATGAGATTACCGACAGTCTTGCGCAGATCCTGCAGCTCGTTGTTGAGTTTCGCCGAGATTTCGGAAAGCTCGTTCGTGCGCCCGTTCACGGAACCGATTTCCGTCGAGACCGTGCGCATGGCGCCGGAGACGTTCCGCGTGCTCTGGGCGCTTTGGTGCACATTGGCGCCGATTTCCTCATTCGCGCGGGACTGCTCTTCCGCCGAAACACGGATGGCGGCGGCGATCTCTTCCACCTCCTGGATCGTGGTTTGAACGCCGGTAACGGAGGTCGATACTTCACCGGAAGCGCGCTGAATGGCATTCACGTAATTGGTGATCTCTTCCGTCGCTTTCGTCGTCTGCGTGGCCAGGGCTTTGACCTCCGCCGCGACCACGGCAAAGCCTTTGCCGGCTTCCCCGGCGCGCGCCGCCTCGATCGTGGCATTGAGGGCCAGAAGGTTCGTCTGGCTTGCAATGTCTGAGATGAGCGTTGCCACCTTGCCGATTTCATGGCTTGCCGCTTCAAGGCCTTCCATGCGCTCGGAGGTGCTGGAAACTTCCGTCACCGCGCCGCGCGCCACATCGGCGCAGCGGTTTACCTGGTTCTGGATTTCACGCTCGGCAACGGCCAGCTCTTCGGTTGCCGCGGCAACGCGGGAAATGTTCTCGGAGGTTTCATCGGACGAGCCGACGACGTTTTTCGCCTGCTCGTTCAAACTGTCCATGGAATGGTGAATGTCTTTTGCGACCTTCGCCGTGCGGGCCGTGTTCTCTTCCACATGGTCGACCGACACCTGAATGGTTTTTTCAAGCTGGTCGGCAAGCTGGAAGAGTTCTTCCTTTTTCTGCATCTCGCCGCGTTCCAGATAGATGGAGATGGCGAGTTCCATGTCGAGCATGATGGCGCTGGTCATGGCATCGACGGCTTTGTCGAGCAGATCGGGCTTTTTGCGGTAGGCGGCATTGAGCTTGGCAATCAGCCGCGACAGGGCGAAGGAATAGCCCGCGATGTACCAGCGCGGCTCGAGGCCGACGCGGTGATGGGCACCGCCGATGGCCTGCGCGCGTTTGATATAGGCATCGCCGAACTCACCGGAAAGAAGGCCGCGCCAATGTTCCGCCTGAGCGTTTTTGAGCGCGGGAATGCGGCCGGGGGAGCCGATAACGGCGGCGGTTTCCTCGCGCGCCATGATCCATTTGTAGAAATCATCGAGAATGGCATCGAGATGCGGGTCGACGATTTTCAGAACCTCTTTCAGAAGAGCCCGTTTTTCAGCATCGATGCCGAGAAACGACAAACGGCCTTCAATGTCCTGATTCCTGTTCATAACTATCCCCTTTGCAAGTGCGCCCGCGGCGGCTTCGAGCGGTGAGGCTAAGGGAGAGCTGGTTAATTTATGATAACCAAGAACGGGGATTTTACTTGATGTAGATCAGTTTTTATCTGCCGAAGACTCGTGAGGGAGAGTTGAATATTTAAAATTGCATTTGGTTGTATTCGTTATTTACTTCCGAGAATGCCTATGCATGCCATGTAAACATATGTATATCCCGAGCGAGATAAAATGTTTCTGTGCGGATTACTTGAGTGAGCGAATGATAAATCTTGCCGGTGCTGTGGCCTCAATCAGCGCGCATGGAAGCGGCGAGGCATCGCCGCATATCTGCGCGGCAAGATGCTCGGCAAGGAGCGGGGCGGTGAGGAAGCCGCGCGAGCCGAGCCCGCCCAATGTATAAAGGCCGGGCGGGGAAGGCGCGGGCGGATAGGCGGCAAAGCGGTCGCCGTAACGCAGCCTTTCATAAGCGCGCTCGTAAGCAGCGCGCTCCGGCATGGGCCCGGCAAAGGGCATCCGGTCCGGTGTCGTGGCCCGCAAGGAACGCCGCTCCGAATAAACGTTCTCAGGGCGCGCTTTGCTGCCGAGCCATTCTTCAAGCGCGGTAAGGTTCTTCTCCCGGTCCGCCGGCAGTGGGACAAGAGAAAGGTCCTGCTTGTCGAAACTTGCGCCGGTTAGCTGCTTTCCCTCCCGCGCAGGCAGAAGGTAGGAACCGGCGGCAAGAGCGGTTTTGAGCGGCGTGCTTCCCTCACGGGGGGCAAATTCCGTGACCTGGCCCGCAACGGGGGTGATGGGCAGACCCGCTTTAGGGAAGAGCTGCGTGATACTGGCGCCTGCCGCCACGATCACGATATCCGCTTCGGCGAGGATCTCGCCTTCCATATTTCTTGCAGTCCAGCCGCCGCTTTCTTTGGGTTCAAGATGCGCGGCTTCGGTTTCGAACCGGCAATCCGCTTCGGCGCTGAGCGCGCCGAGCAGCGCTTTGGGGTTGAGCGTCCCGGCGCCTGGAAAGTAAAGCGCGGGCGCGGGCAGTTTAATGCCGGCAAGTGCGGAAGCGTCTTCCCTTTCAAGAAAGCGCATATGGGAAGGGGGCAGCACCTGCCGCTCCGCAAGCGCACGCAGGCGCTCTTCCTCCCCCTCGCTTCGGCCAAGATGCAGAACGCCGCAAGGATCGAAGAATGCTCTGCCGCTTGCCCCCTGCAGCGCGTCATAAAAGGCGCGGGCATAAAGATAAGCGGCGCGGTGGAAAAGCCCGGTCGGCGCGCTGCCCAGCGCGAGGCGCGGCATGAAGAGCGCAGCAGGATTGCCCGAAGCGCCGCTGCCGAGACCTGAGCCTTTTTCAATGAGCGTGACTTGTACGCCGCGCCGCGTCAGCGCATGGGCGGCAGCGGCGCCCGCAATCCCGCCGCCGATGATAAGCGCGCGTTTCGGGCGGGGCGGGGGAGGCGGGCGGTACCAGAGCGGCAGGGAGGAGGCGGATGGTGCGCCTTTATAAAGGCCTTGCAGCATGTCGCGTTTGCGCCCGAAGCCCGGCGCCTTTTTTACCTCGAAGCCCGCCTCGCCAAGCCCGCGCCGCACGGCGCCTGCCACGGTGAAAGTCGCCAGCGTGGTGCCGGGGCCTGAAAGCCGGCCCATCTCATGAAAGACGGTGGGTGACCACATGGTCTCGTTCCGGGAAGGGGCGAACCCGTCCAGAAACCACGCATCCACCTTGCTCCCCGAAAGCTCGAGCGATCCCAGCACCTGCGCTGCCTCTCCGAAAAGCAGATCAAGCGTGACGCCGTTTGGCAGGGTACAGCGGTGAAAGCCCGGCACGAGCGGGGGATAGTGTTTGAGGAGTTCGTCACTGAAAGGCTTAAGGCGCGGCCAGGCCGCATGCGCTTTTTCAAGATCGCTTGCTGAAAGCGGATAGCCTTCTAGCGAGATGAAATGAAGTCTGGCGCCGGGCGGGCGGTGCGCTGTCCAAAGCTCAAGTGTCGCTAGAAAATTTAACCCCGTGCCGAAGCCCGTCTCGCAAATGGTGAAGAGGGGCGTGCCGGAAGTCTCTTCCGCTCGCTTCTCCCAGGCGGCGGGCAGGTCATTGCCTTTGAGAAAGACATGGGATGTTTCGGCGAGCCCATCCTCGGCCGAGAAATAGAGATCGCCGAAATCCGAAGATTCCGGCGTCCCATCTTCCCGCCATCGCAGAGCCGCTTGCGGCAGCCGGTGCGGGTCTTCCGGCGTTCCGCTCACCTTAGGTGCCGGGCCGGCTGGCCGCGAAAGGATGCGTGCTCGAAAGCCCGCCGCAGACCGGAATGGCCTGGCCGTTCACATAAGAGGCCTCGTCGCTGGCCAGGAAGAGCGCCATATTGGCAATCTCTTCAGGATGGCCGTAGCGGGCCAGCGGGTTGAGCTGGCCGATCTTGTCTTCCTTGCCGCGCGCTCTTGCGCCGTCGAAGATCGGTTTCGTCATGCCGGTTTCGATGAGGCCGGGGCAGATCGCGTTGACGCGCACATTCGTGCCGTAAAGCGCGTTCGCCGTGGTCTGTACAAGGCTGATGACCCCGGCTTTGGAGGCCGAGTAGGGCAGGCCGCCCGCATTGGCTCTGAGGCCGGCCACCGAAGCGGTACAGACCACGGAGCCATAACCCTGTTTGATCATCAGCGGCGTGACGTGCTTGATGGCGAGGAAGGGGCCGATGAGATTGATGCGCAGGATTTCCTGCCAATATTCCGGCGTCTGCTCTTCGATCGGCACCAGGCCGCCGGAAACGCCCGCATTGGCATAGACGGCATCGACGCCGCCGAATTTCGACACGCAGTGCTCGACAATGCCTTTCACCGCGTCCTCGTCCCCGGCATCGGCGGCGACGGAAGAAATCTCGCCGCCGGCCTCGCGCACCATGGCGGCGGTTTCATCCACTGCTTCTTCCATGCGGTCCACGGCAACGATTTTTGCGCCTTCGCGGGCAAAAAGCACGGCGCTTGCCCGGCCGATACCGCTGCCGGCACCGGTGATGATGGCGCGTTTTCCTTCAAGACGTCCCATAAGGGTTCCTTTCTCGGGTCTTTTGAGTGATTTCGATGGCCGGAGTTTAGCCGAGAGCCCGCCCAGCACAAAGGCCGCGGCGAACGGGAAAGGGCGGGGCACGAAAAAGGGCAGGCCGCTCGGCCTGCCCTGATCCACTGTGCTTAAAACGTGGCTTAGAAGGCTTTGCCTTCGGAAACCTGCCATTCGACATTGCCCTGTTCGCCTTCGATCGTGCCGGAAGAGCCGACCGTCGGTGCTTCCTCGATCGCCGCGGTGCAGGTTTCCGGGTTCTCGCCCGTCACGGTGCAGATCTTGTTACCGTCAACGCGCCAGGTGCCGGTGGCGGTGGAGCCGTCCGGCAGCTTCACTTCCGTGGTGCTGGCGTCGGGATAATAAACCTGCGTTACCGCGCCTTCCGGCCCCGTCAGCGTGACGGTGTTACCGACCAGCCCCGCGCCGACATCGGCCAGCGCTGCAACGGACGAACCGGCGAGAAACGCTGCCGCGAGCAAAACTTTTTTCATCTGAGTATCCTCCCAAAATTGAAGGACCGGCGCCCCTGCCGGTCCCTGCCGCCTGTTCGCAGGCGGACGAATATGGTTAATGTAATGGCTAAGGCGACTGGCGCAACGCCCAAAGCGCCTAAACTACAGATTCGCGCTGCGTTTTATGAGGTGCCTTATTTGCCGAGGCCCGGCGGGCGAAGCAGATAAATGATCAGCCAGATGGGAATAATCACCATGGCGCCGAGAATGAAATGCGGCAGCGCCCATTCGAAAGCCCGGGAAATCAGCCCGCGGATGGCTTCCGGCGTCAGGCCCATTTCCTTGACGACTTCGATGGCCGAAATGTCGAACACGGAAAGCACCGCCCCGATCGTACCGACGCAAGCGCGAATTTGATCGCCGTTGAAAGCGTGCTCTGCAACATGGCCCCGTGAACCGTCAGCCTGATTCCCCATCCGCCAGTCTATCCGCCGGGGCCGGGGCGAGGCTAGCCCCGCCTTGAAAGCTTGTCTGGAAGGGCGGTTCTAGCGCCTTATGCTTCAAATCTGTAAGAGGGGCGGAAAGCTAGGTTTTACCGGTATTCCGCGAACAACAGGAGAAACGGACATGGTGCAGGAAAGTCAGGCGAAAAGCGACCTGGATCGCTGCTTCTTTTCCAAGGCCCGCATCGAGGCGATGGAGGAGCGTGCCCATGTCCACCAGTTCAATGAGGGTGCCGTGCGCATGACCCGCACATTGGGCGATCTGGCAGGGCTCGAAGATATGGGGCTCCATATCGTGCGTATCGAGCCCGGCCATGAAACGACGGAACATCACTTCCACGGCCAGGATGAGGAATTCGTGATGATCCTTTCAGGCCGGCTTCTGGCGCGTATCGGGGAGGAGGAATGCGAGGCGGAGCCGGGAGACGTGTTGCTTTTCCCGAAAAACGGCCCGGCCCATTCCATGAAGAATATTTTTGAAGAAGACGCGGTTTACCTGATGGGCGGCACGCGCGCGCCTGTCGATGTGTGCACCTATCCCCGCCTTGGCCGGGTGATGTACCGGGTGGACGGGGTGAAAAGCTATGTGGACGCGCCCCACCTGAAAAAGGTGTGACGCGCCCTCAAGCGTGCCGGATCAGCGGCCGAACAGACCTTTGATCGCGTCTTCGACATTCGGCTTCTTCTCGGAGGTGCCGCCGCTGTCACCGCCGTCAGCCGGTTTGCCGATCAGCCCTTCCAGGAGCTTTTTGCCGCCGCCGTCTTTCAGGTCCTTGATCGTGTTCACCGCGCCTTCCGGGTCGGAGAGAATGGCTTTCAGGTCCGGCCGGAATTTCGGATTGGCCCAGGGCCCTTCGATGATGATCGGCACCTCGATGCCTTTGGCGCTTTCATCCCCGCCCTGGCCTTCCAGCGTGGCGGCAAGTTTCGGCTCCACCCGGTAGGAAAGCGTTTGCTGCGGCAGGTTCACCGTGCCGGCCCCGTTTACCCGGGCAAGCGGGCTGAGGAGCTGAAAATCCTGGTTGGAGAGAATGCCGTTCTGGATCGTGAACGTGCCGCCAAGTTCGGAGAAATCCGTATCCTGCGTGCCGCCCGCGTTCCAGCCGCTGAGCGCGCCGGAAAGCACGTTGCGCAAGAGCTGGGCGACATTGATGCCTTTGATCGCGCCATTGGCGAATTTCACCGAGCCGTTGCCGCTCATCGCGGAGATCATTTGCTTCTGGCTCTTGCCGCGCGTGTCGATAAAGACATTCATGGCCCCGGTGCCTTCCAGCCGTTCGAAACCGGCGGCATCGCGCAGCAGGGGATAAGCGGCGATATTGGAAATATCGAACGTGGCGGTGAGCGACGGCGTTGCCTGTGCGCCGTTCAGTGTCACCATGGCCTCGCCTGCGCCTTCGTAAAGCGCGAGCTTGCTCAGATCCGCCGTCAGGATCCCGCCCGACAGCTTCACGCCGAGCATGCTTTCCCCGATCGTGATGTTCTGGACGAGAATTTTCTGCGCCGAAAGCGCCAGATCCGCATCGACGGCTTTCAGCCCGCTCATATCGATGGGCTCATCGCTCCAGCCGGAAGCCGAAGAAGAGGCGGCGCTGCCGCCGCCTGCATTGCCGCCCGAGGTGCCGGAAGCCGGGGCCTGCCCGCCCGAAGCGGATGCGCCGCCGGCCATATAGACATTGGTGTTGATGGTCTCAAGATCGAGCTTGCCGGTGAGTTTCGGGCGCTGGCCTTTCAGATTGACGTTGAGCGCGCCTTTGCCTTCCATCTCATCGAAGTTGAGCGCGGCATTGGAAAAGTCGAACACTTCCGGCGTTGCGCTGACAGTGCCTTTGATGGTGAAGGGGCCGAACCCGTCGCCTGCAGGAAGCGGCGAGCCTGCCCAGGCGGCAAGCGCGCGCACCGAGGGAATATCGACATTCATTGTGCCGGCGAGCTTGGGCGTGTCCGCCTGCGTCACCGTGCCTTCAAAGCCGGAGGTGATTTTCGGTGTGGCAAGGGAGAGTGTGAAGGGCGTCTCGCCGCCTGCGATCAATGCGCGCGGGCGGTCCGCCGTCAGATCGAGTTCGATCGTATCGCCATTCCATACCGCAGAGCCATCGAACACCATTTGCCGGTCGAGGCTCGGTAGATTGAGCACCGTGTTGATCTCGGTAATTTCATAAGACGCGCCGCTGCGCGCATCCTTGTAGCTTGCGATGCCGTTTTCGACGGCAATTTCACCGAGCCGGATATCGTTCAGCGCGGCCCCGCCTTCGGACGGCGTCTCATCACCACCAGTGCTGGAGGAAGGCGAGGCGGGCGCTTCGGCAGCTTCCTGCGCCGGTTTGAACTGCCAGTTCGGCGTGCCCTGCCTGTTCATTTCCAGGTGAATTTCAGGGCGCACGAGGACGAAGCGGTCGAGCTCCACATTGCCGGAAAGAAGCGGGAGAATTTTCAGCGAAACCTGCATGGCGTCCATGGAGACCATATCCGGCTTGCTGCCCCACTCGGCATTGGCAAAGCGTACCGATTCAGCTTCTACACCAATCGCGGGCAGGAAGGTGATGCCCACGTCGCCTTCGATGCGCAATTGCCGCCCGGTTTGCTGCTCGACGGCTTTTTCGATCTCCGCCTTATAGGTTTCGGCGGGAATGAAAGAGGCCGCGGCCACCAGCCCGCCGACCAAAAGAACGATGATGCCGAAAACGATAAGAGCAATCCGGGCCATGCTCAGCCTCCCTAAAGTGCGTTTTGCTATTGGTCGCGCAAGTATATGGCGAAATCGTGATAGCCGTCACATGATTGCAACGCGCACCGCTTATTTTAGTAGAAAAGGAAAATTGGCTCTTGGCCGAGTGCGCGGCTTTGCTATGCTTGCACGCATTCGGCCCGTACCGGCTGCCGACCAACCACGACAGGAGACAGAAATGGCAGGTCACGTGACCCCTTCTCATATGTCTCCGGGCATTTGGTGACGTTCTAAGTCCCATGCAAAGCCCGGATGACGTCATTGACGCTTTCACACCGGGCTTCTCAAGCTTCCCCGATTTTTCAAGTGTTCCGATTTAACGGCTGAACTGTCTCTGTTTCCCGCACTTTGCGTGCGGGACCTCAACTTTTCCGCCGATCGGTGAGCCCGGAAGGTTCAAACGCCGCTTTATGCGGCGAGATGTGCCGCGGATCATCTCCCCGGCCCTGGAATAGAAAATGAATACGCAAAATACGCCCCCCGTTTCCGTTTCGGCCTGGGATGTGGCGGGGTTCGTCTGGTCGCATTGGCGGCGCCATCCGCTGATGTTGGCCGGGTTGATTGTCACGATGCTGGCGGTGGCAGGGCTCGACGTGCTCTTTCCCGTCGTCTCCGCTTACCTGATCGACACGGTGGCGGGCGCAGGCGATAAGCCCGATGAGGCGGCCATCGAGGCGGCCTTCCTCGCCGTGCTGTTTCTGGTCGCACAAGGTTTTGGCTACAATCTGGCGCGCTTTACCGCGTTCCGGATCTGGCTGCGCTTTGCCACGCATTGCATGTACGCGATTGTCGGCGAAGCCTTTGCCCGCGTGCAGCGCTATAGTGCCGACTGGCACAGCGATAATTTCGCCGGGGCGACCGTGCGCAAGATCACGCGCGGCATGTGGGCCTATGATCTTTTCGCCGATACCGTTTATGTGGGGCTCTTTCCCACTGTGGCGGTGCTGATCGGCGTGACGGCGTTGCTCACCTGGCAATGGCCGCTGATCGGGCTCACCGTGACGGTGATCTCCGTGCTTTACATCGCTGTGACCGCGCTGCTTGCCAAACATTATGTGGCCCCCGTCAACCGGGCTCATAACGAAGCGGACTCGGCCATCGGCGCAGCTCTTGCCGATGCCGTGACCTGCAACAGCGCGGTGAAAGCGTTCGGTGCGGAGGCGCGCGAAGAGGCCCGACTTTCCAACGTGCTTTTAAGCTGGAAAGAGCGGGCGCTGCGGGCGTGGCTGCGGATGGAGAACTTGAACATCGTTCAGGTGCTCATCCTCAATGTCATGAAGTTCGCGCTTTTTGCGCTGGTGATCTGGTTCTGGATCGAGGGCAAAGCGAGCGTCGGCGGCGTTACCTTCGTGCTGACGAGTTATTTGCTGATATCGGGCTATCTGCGCGATGTCGGCCAGCACTTGCAGCACCTGCAAAAGGCGATCAACGAGCTTGACGATGTGGTGGCCTTTTCCCGCCTGCCCATTGGCGTCAGCGATCCCAAAGGCGCACCCGATCTGCAGCCCGGCAAGGGCGAGATCGCGTTCGAGGACGTCACTTTTTCCTACCGCAATCAGGCCGCGCCGCTTTACCGGCGCTTTGCCCTGAAAATCGCGGCCGGGGAAAAAGTGGCGCTGGTCGGCCCGTCGGGCAGCGGCAAGAGCACCTTCGTCAAGCTTTTGCAGCGGCTGCACGATATCGGCGAAGGGCGCATTCTGATCGACCGTCAGAATATCGCCCTCACGGCGCAAACTTCCGTGCGCCGGGCCGTGGCGCTCGTGCCGCAAGAGCCGATCCTCTTTCACCGCTCATTGGCGGAGAATATCGCCTATGGGAGGCCCGGCGCTTCCCGCAGGGAGATTGTGGAGGCGGCAAAGCGCGCCCGCGCCCATGAGTTCATCGCCAAGTTCCCGCAAGGCTATGAGACGCTGGTAGGCGAGCGGGGGATCAAGCTGTCGGGCGGGGAGCGCCAGCGCGTGGCGATTGCGCGGGCGTTTCTGGCCGATGCGCCGATCCTGGTGCTCGATGAAGCGACCTCGAGCCTTGATTCGATCACCGAAAGCGAGGTTCAGGCCGCGATCGAGGAACTGATGGCCGGGCGCACGACCATCATTATTGCACACCGCCTTTCAACCGTGCGCGCGGTGGACCGCATTCTGGTCTTCCGGGACGGGGCGGTGGTGGAGCAGGGAACCTATAAGGAGCTTGCCGCGGCGCGCGGTTCGCTCTTCCAGAGGCTCCATGCCGAGCAGGTGGCCGGCCTTTCCGGGGTCGGCGGCTAAAGAAAGAGGGTCGGGCGGGTTCTTGTTCAAAGGGCCTGCCCGCCTTAAAAGGGGCCCATGGAGGAACCGATATGACCGAGCCGCTCTGGCGCCCCTCGGCAAAGGCCGTCGCCGATGCCAATCTGACTGCTTTCATGAAGAAGGCTCATGCCCGCTTCGGCGCCCCCCAGGAAGGCCGGAAGGAAGGCTATGAGGCGTTCCATGCCTGGTCCGTGGCCGAGCCCGAAGCCTTTTGGGAGCTTGTTTGGGACGAATGCGGCATTATCGGCGAGAAGGGCGATAAGGTTCTTGTGGACGGCGGCAAGATGCCGGGCGCGAAATTCTTCCCCGAGGCCCGGCTCAACTTCGCCGAAAACCTCCTGCGCCTGAAAGATGAGAGCCCCGCGCTCCACTTCAATCAGGAAGGGGCGCGCGGGCGCAGCTGGAACTGGCGGGAACTTCACGATGAAGTTTCCAGAATGGCCCAGGCTTTCCGCGCCTTCGGCCTTGCGCCCGGCGACCGCGTGGCGGCTTTTATGCCGAACATGCCCGAGACGGTAATTGCGATGCTTGCCGCCGCCAGCATCGGCGCCATCTGGTCTTCTTGCTCACCCGATTTCGGCGTGAAGGGCGTGCTCGACCGGTTCGGCCAGATCGAGCCCAAGCTTCTCATTGCTTGTGACGGCTACTGCTATAATGGTAAGGAACTGCCCTGCGGCGACAAGCTGGCCGAGATCGTAGCGGCGCTGCCGACGCTTGAAAAATGCATCACCGTGCCGCTTATCGGCGCAGATGTAAGCGCGGTGAAAAACCAGATCTCCTGGGAAGAGGCGGCGGCGCCTTATGAAGCCGGTAAGATCGCCTTCGAGCCGCTGCCTTTCGCCCATCCCCTTTACATCATGTTTTCGAGCGGCACGACAGGCGCGCCCAAATGCATCGTCCATTCGGCAGGCGGCACGCTTCTCCAGCATTTGAAAGAGCACCGGCTGCACTGCGACATCAAGCCGGGCGAGACGCTTTTCTACTTCACCACCTGCGGCTGGATGATGTGGAACTGGCTCGTCTCGGGCCTTGCCGCCGGGGCAACGCTCGCGCTTTATGACGGCTCGCCTTTTTACCCTTCGGGCAATGTGCTTTTCGATTATGCCGATGCGCTCCGCGTCAATGTCTTCGGCGCGTCGGCAAAGTTTATCGATGCCTTGAAGAACGATCATTTCCGCCCCGCGGAAACTCATGATCTCGGCGCCATGCGTATGATCCTTTCCACCGGCTCGCCGCTCGTGCCGGAAGGGTTCGATTATGTTTATGACGCAGTGAAGAAAGATGTGGCGCTGTGCTCGATTTCGGGCGGCACGGACATCGTCTCCTGCTTCGTGCTCGGCAATCCCATCGGCCCCGTCTATCGCGGCCAGATCCAGGCGAAAGGCCTCGGCATGGCGGTGGAGGTTTGGGACGAAGAGGGCAAGCCCCTTTCGAGCGGTAAAGGCGAGCTTGTCTGCACCAAGCCCTTCCCTTCCATGCCCATCGGCTTCTGGAACGATGAGGAGGGCAAGAAATACCGCGCGGCCTATTTCGAGCGTTTCGAGAATGTCTGGTGCCACGGCGACTTTGCCGAACCGACGGCTGAAGGCGGCATGATCATCCATGGCCGCTCCGATGCGACGCTCAATCCGGGCGGGGTGCGCATCGGCACCGCGGAAATCTACGCGCAGGTCGAGCAGCTTGAAGAAGTGATGGAAAGCGTCGCCATCGGTCAGGATAGGGACGGCGATGTGCGCGTCGTGCTGTTCGTCGTGCTGCGGGCCGGCGAAGAGCTGACGGATGATTTGATCAAGCGCATCAAGACGAAGATTCGCACCGGTGCCTCGCCGCGCCATGTGCCGGCCAAGGTAATTGCCGTGGCCGATATTCCGCGCACGAAATCGGGCAAGATCACCGAGCTTGCCGTGCGCGATGTGGTGCATGGCCGCGCCATCAAGAACAAGGAAGCGCTGGCCAATCCCGAAGCGCTGAAACTTTTCGAGAATATCGCCGAGCTTCAGGCTTAACCTAAAAGCACCTGGGTGCTGGGGAAGGTGATGATGATTTCCGTTCCCTCGCCCGGGACGGAAGAAATGGCGAAGCTTGCGTGGTTCGCCTCGCAAAGCGCGCGGGAAAGCGGCAGGCCGAGCCCGGTGCCGCCGCTGCGTGCCGCGCCAAGGCGGCCTTGCCCGTAAGGCTCCATTGCCCGGCGCAAATCGGCCTCGTCCATGCCGACGCCCGTATCCTTGACGGTGATGAGAAGGTTGCCGGCCTCGTCCGTTTCCGCGCTCAGGCTCACCTGGCCGCCCTCGGGCGTGAATTTCACTGCATTCGAAAGCAGGTTCAAAATCACCTGGCGCAGTGAGCGGCGGTCGGCAACGACGGGGGGCAGGTCTTCCTGCGCATCGGAGCGGACAATGACATTCTGTTCATTGGCGGCAGGCCGGATAAGCTCCAGGCAGTCTTCCAGAAGCGGCAGCAATTCCACCTGCTCGAAATTCGGCGTGAAACCGCCGGCCTCGACTTTCGACAGGTCGAGGAAATCGTTGATCAGGCTAAGCAGATATTGTCCGCTCTTGTGGATATTGGCGATATAGCCTTTGTATTTCTCGTTCTCCACCGGCCCGAAGCGTTCATCGCGCATGATCTCGGAAAAGCCGAGAATGGCGTTCAGCGGTGTGCGCAGCTCATGCGCGATATTCGCGGTAACGTCCGATTTGCGCTTCAGCGCGCTTTGCGCCTGGGCGAGGGAGGAGCGCATGGTTTCCGCCCGGCTGAGCTCTTCGCTCGAGGTTTTAAAAAAAACCGCAAGCGGACGCGGCGCACCTTCCGCTGCCCGGTCGAAAAGGAAGAGCCGCAAGGGCTGATCCGTGCCGGTGCGCGTGCGCGCGGCGGGCAGCAGAACCGAAAGGCCGGTATCGTCTTTTTCAGGCGCAAGCTTTGCTTCGGCATGCAGCGCGGCAAGCTCGCCCTCGATGGTGGTTCTATCCTGCGCGCTGAAACTCTCGCAGACGGGCATGCCGTGCAGCGGAATATTGAAAATCTGCCGCGCATAGGCATTGGCGCCTGTTACCGTGCCTTTGGCATCAAGCAGCAACACGCCGAACTTCAATGTTTCGAAAAGCGCAATGTCTTCGCTGAGCGCGGGCGGGGCTTTCCTCTGCGGCGGCGCGGTGCGCTTGCCGATTCCTGCCCAGCCCGTTTGCCGTCCCTCGCGCGTGCGCAAAGGCACGGCGGACAAAGAAAGATAGAGCGCGTCTTTGTTTTCTGCGCAGTCCCCCTTGGTCCAGGCAAGCTCGATGTCCCGCCAGGGGCTGCCGCCGGAAAGCGCCTGGCGCAGGGCCGGGGGAAGCTCCACATTCTCGCGTAGCGCCAGTTCCTCGAAAGAGAGACCTTCAAGCGTTTCGGCTTTCACCCCGGTCAGGGCCTCGAACCCTTCGGACATGGCGGTAAAGCGCATTGCCCCGTCGCGGTAAGCCATGCGCCATTGAAAGTCGGAGACGGCATCGAGTAATGCCTGGAGCTCGGCTTTCTCGCCCGCCGCCGTTTCAAGCGCGGCATTGCGCATGGCCGCATCGCGCCAAAGGGCGACCACGGCGCTTGCTCCGGTTTCCGGGTCCTCGACTTTGCGCAAAGTAAGGCGGCAGAGAAAAGGCGCAGCGCCTTTCGTCTCACTTGTCTTTACCTCGACAAGCCGGCTCGCCGTGCCGGAGCGGGCGGCTTTACCGAGCAGGACCTCGGCAAGATTGCTGTCGCCGAGAAGGGCGGCAAGCGAGCTATGGGCGGTGCTGCGCCCGAGCAGCCGGTCGGCTTTCGGGTTTTGATAAAGAAGCTGGCCTTCAAGATCGAAAAGCGAGAGGGCAAGCGGAGCTTGTTCCACCATCTGCCCGAACCGCGTGAAGCGGCCCGTCTCGGTGCTCGCTTCTTCGGCAAGCTCGGCAAGAATGCCGGGCTGGCCGTCATCCAGCATCAAAAGGCGGCAGCGCAAGGTCACGGGCCGGCGCCCATCCAAAAGGTCGAGCGTGACGGGATAAAGCCCGGTCTCATTCGGGCCCGATTGCTGAATGTCGGAAAAGAGCGCGGCCATGGGGTCGGCGGGATCGAACTCATGCTCGATCAGATCGAGCAGCGTTTCTTCCTGCCAGAAGGAAAGCGCCGCGCCATTGCCCCAGGAAATGCGTTGGCGGTGCAGGTCCCACAGCCAAACGGGATGGTTTGCCTCTTGCAAGACATCAAGGCCGGGCACAGCGTCGTCGGCATTCAGTGCCCCGTTGCCACCATATTCCACGTCCACGCCTCTTTCCCATCAGGCCCTTAGGGCCGGCTCATATGCGCGAAAACCCTCTTTCTGCCCGGTACCCTCCGCATACGGACGCCTCTTCTTTGGGCGCGTATGGGAGTTCTGCCTGCACATAATGCGCATGGCGCCCTGACAGAAGAGGGATTACTCTAAGTTTACCGCGCTACACGCCAAACGGCCAGCAATGAGCGTGTTTTCAAACAAATGAGAGCGAAAGATGGTTAACGGCGCGGGGGTTTGCCGCCCTTGTTCTTGCCTTTACCCGCCATGCCTTGCGCTTCTTCCGCAGCAGAAACGATTTCCTCGGCAATCTCGCGCGCTTCGTCCGGTGTGAAATCCATCGGCAGATCGAAGTTCTCGCCGCGCACATAAAGGCGCACCATACCGAGCGAGGTCGGGCCGATCTGTATCTCGCCTTCCATAGCGGTTTCGCGGTTGATGCCGTTATTCTTGCTCATAGCACTCGTCCTTGGGGCCGGCCCCGGCTTATGCAGCCGTTAGCAGTTTGCCGCGCTGGCCGGCTTGCGGCACGGGTTTTTCTTCGAGCCAGGCCTTGATCATGGCGTTGACGGTCTCGGGCGCTTCCTGCTGCACCCAGTGCGAGACTTCCGGCAAGTAGCGGATTGTAAGATCGCTGACAAGTTCTTCGGTGCCGTAAGTCAGTTCCTTGCCGAGTGCGCTGTCTTCCTCGCCCCAGATCATCAGGGTAGGAATATCGAGTTTCGGCGGCTCCGCCCAGACATGCTGATAGGGGTTGTGGCGGAAATTGGCGCGGTAATAATTGATCATGGCGCGCATCGCCCCGGGCAGGAGAGCGTTTTCCCGGTAATGCGCCAGCACCTCGTCCGGAAAGCGGCTCTTGTCGACGGCCATATTGTAAAAGGCCTTGCCGATGGCATCGCCGCCGCGCGCCTTGAACAGCATTTCCGGCACGCCGGGGATCTGGAAGAAGAAGACATACCAGGAGCGTTTGAGCTGCGCGAGCGTGCGCCCGTTCTTCAAGAAGAGATGCGGGTGGGGCAAGTTCATCACGATGAAACGCTCGATGGGGCGCGGCGCGGTCAGCGCATAGGTCCAGCCGATCACGCCGCCCCAGTCATGCGCCATCAGCGTGACGGGGCCCTTGTGCCCGCGCGCGGCTGCCGCATCGATAAGCCCGCTTACATCGTCAAGAAGATGATCGAGCCGGTAATCGGCAACTTTGCCTGGGCGGCTCGAATGGCCGTAGCCGCGCAAATTGGGCGCCCAGACCGTGTAGCCAAGCTCGGCCAGCAGCGGCAATTGAAAGCGCCAGGAATGTTTGCTTTCCGGAAAGCCGTGCAGCAGCAGCGCGAATTTCTCACCGCTCCCGCACATATCCACCTCGAAGCGCAGCCCGTTGGCATCGATGAAAGCCGTTTCGATTGGCGCGGTCATGGGGGCGTCTCTCCTCTTTTGGCATCCGCCGGTCTCAGCCGGTTTTATATGGCGGGCGGGCCCTGCCGGGTCAACGCAGGTAGCGGCCTGACAGGGGTTTTTCTTTCCGCTAGATTGGTCCCCACTTTAGGGATGGGGAGGCTCCGCGCAAAGGGGCCAATGACAGAACGATTTTAGAGTGGGGGATTTATGACAACCTTTGCGCATGAACATTGGTCTTCGCGCTTTGCCTTTTTGATGGCCGCCATCGGCAGCGCCGTGGGCCTTGGCAATATCTGGCGCTTCCCCTTCATTGCGGGCGAGAATGGCGGCGCGGCCTTCGTCATTATCTATATGATGACGACGCTCGGCATCGCGCTTCCCATTCTGATCGCCGAAATTCTGATCGGGCGCATGGGCGGGCAAAGCCCCATCGGCTCCATGGTCCGCCTTGCTCGCGCACACAAGAAAGCGCGGCTCTGGGCCGTCATCGGCTGGGGCGGTACGATCGGCGCGTTTGTCGTCCTCTCATATTATTCGGTCATCGGCGGCTGGGCGCTGAAATACACGACGCTTGCCGTCTCCAATGCTTTTGCCGGCGTCGACGGGGAAGGCTCGGGCGCGCTCTTTGCCGATTTCACCGCCTCGCCCCTGACGCTCTTCTTCTGGCATACGCTTTTCATGGGCATCAATATCGTCATCGTCATTGGCGGCCTGCATAAAGGCATCGAGCGGGCGGTGACGACGCTCATGCCGCTACTCTTCCTCCTGTTGCTCGGCATGGTGGTTTATGCCGCCCAGACGCCCGGCTTCGATCAGGCGCTCGGCTTTCTCTTTAAGGCCGATTTTTCCAAAGTCACGGCCATGACGTTCCTCACCGCCGTGGGGCAGGGCTTCTTCTCCGTTTCCGTCGCTCTTGGCGCGATGATGACTTATGGGGCCTATCTCGATCAGTCGATTTCCATCCCTCGCTCCGCCTTCATTATCGCGCTCGCCGATACGGGCGTTGCGCTCTTGGCGGGGCTTGCGATCTTTCCGCTGGTCTTTACCTATGCGCTCGCGCCAGGCGCCGGGCCCGGCCTTGTCTTCGTGACGGTGCCCATCGCTTTCGGGCAGATGGACAACGGCGTCCTGGTGGGCACCGCTTTCTTCGTGCTTCTCTCGGTTGCCGCCATCACCTCGGCCATTTCGCTTTTGGAGCCGGCGGTTTCCTGGGCGGAGGAGAAATTTTCCGGCGGCCGGCGCACGGCAACGCTGGTGGTCGGCGGAGCCTGCTGGTTGCTCGGGCTTGCCTCGGTCCTCTCCTTCAACGATTGGTCGGAATTCTATCCGTTGGCGAGCCTTGGTTTTCTGGATGGCAAGACCGTTTTCGATATATTCGATTTCACGGTCACGAGCTGGGTGCAGCCGACGGTCGGCATTCTGATGGCGCTTTTTGCCGGCTGGGCGCTCTCGCGCGAGGAGGTAATGGCGGCGCTGGGCGTCACCCGCGCAGGCGCACTTTGGTTCCGCCTCTGGCTCTTCGCCATCCGCATCCTTTGCCCGCTTGCAATCCTGCTGGTTTTCGCCTCTGCCGTCTGGCCGGATTTCGTGGCCTCCATGGTCCAGCCTGCGGGCTAACCCGGGCGCCCCGGTCCGGGCGATAAAGCGCGATATTTGGCGCGGGAAAGCGCAATCAGCCCCTTGCTTTGGCGGGGGAGGCGAATTATGGTCCGCCCGACCGGCGCAAGGGGGCCTGCCCCTCTGCCGTTTGGCGGATTTTGCCGGTTTTCCTATGGTGTGCAGCCGTAGCTCAGTAGGTTAGAGCGCCTGATTGTGGATCAGGAGGTCCCCCGTTCGAGCCGGGGCGGCTGTACCATTTTTCCCGCTTGCATTTAAGTCTGACGCGCCGGCGCGTCCTGCGGCGCTATGGCGCGGCATAGACATTGAATTAACCATCTCTTTTCCCGGCTTTTTAACCGGCAGAGCCCCAGCATAAAGAAGCGCCGCAAGAGGCTTCGGCCGAGGCGCTGCGTATATTTGCCGGGAGTAAGTTCAAGTGAACGAGTTTGCAAAGGTCGAGCGTCAGGAAGGCACGAACAGTGCGCCGGAAAGCCTGCATCCTTTTTCCGGCACGGCGCCCCGCTTTTTCGTTTTCGGGCCGGCACCCCACGGCTTTGACAGGGAGCAATTACAAGCCTCCCTCCATGCGCCATACGACGCTATTATTCTGAACCGGCCTGTCGGTGCTGCGGAGTTCGAGGATGCTGTGGCTGCCGCCGCCGACCCCGCGCTGCCTGTGGCGGACCTGGCAGGCAACACCCACCTGCGCCGGGATTTTACCGGCGATGCGCTTGATCCGGGCTGCCCTGACGCTGTCCTCAAGCATTTCTCGCCGATCTGGAAGCGTCTTGCGGCCTTTCCCTACCGCTCGCCGGATATGGGGGCGGAGGAAATGCTCATCCTGCGCCTTGCTTATTCGCGCGCGGCGCCCATTTCCGCGGTGCTCGATCCGGCCGCACGCGGTCTTGTGCGCTATCCTCTCCTGGGCGCGCGGGCGGACTTGCGCGGTGAGCTGGAAAACCTTGCCGAATACGGCCTGCTCCGCCGCAGTCATTTCATGCGCACCCATGGCTGCCGTAAATGCGACAGCGCCCGCCTTCATGCTTATGAAGCTTGTCCTTCCTGCGGGAGCAGTGATTTGCAGGATGAGGCAATCGTGCACCATTACCGCTGCGGTGGGCAGGAAGCTGAATCCCATTTCACGAGCGGGCACCGGCTAATCTGCCCGAAGTGCCATGAAGAGCTGCGTCATTACGGCGTGGATTATGACAAGCCCGGTCATGTCGTTTCCTGCCGGGCGTGCGGCGCGGCCAATAGCGAGCCGGACCCCGCCTTTATCTGTCTCGACTGCGCGGCGGTTACCGCCAGCGGCGATCTCAGCCAGAAGGACTGGTATCACTACGATCTGACGGAAGAGGGGCTGCAGGCGCTGCAAACTAACCATTTGCCGCTGCTCGACATTGCCGCTTATGTGAACGGGCGTTCCCGCGTCTTCTCGCTGCGCGACTTTCTGCTGCTGGTGAGCGAAGGCATGCGCATCATGCGCCGCTTCGAGCGCCCCTTTGCGCTCGGCCGCATCGCCATTTCCAATCTGGAGGAGCTGCGCGAGACCCGTTCGGTGACCGAAATCAGTCTCGCCTTCCGCCAGGCGGTCGATACGATCTTGGACGGCATGCATGATTGCGATTTCGTCGGAGCGGATGGCGCTGCCGCGATCCTGATCGGTTTTCCGGAAACCACCGCCGCCCAGGCCGAGATCGCGCTGGCCCGCTTGCGCGCCAAGGTGGCCGAGGCGGTGCCGCTGTCATTCGCCATCGAAACGAGCGCCGATGAAGGCGAGAATATTCTGGATTTCCTCGTCCGGAAGGAAAATGAGCTTGCCGATGAGTAACGCGTTTTCCTTCATAAGCTCGCTCGATGCGCTCAGCCTGATCGAGCTCTTCTGGTTCGCGGTGCTTTTCGAAGTGCCGCGTTACGGGCTCGGCGCGCTGGTCATCATTCTTGCGGGCACAGGCGCGCGGCGGCAAACCTGCGCGCGGCGCGACGTCTCGCTCAGCATTCTGCTTGCCGGGCATAACGAGGCTGCGAGCCTGCGCCGCTGCATCGAGGCGCTGGGCGAGCAAACACTGGCGCAAGGCAGGAATCCCGATTGGCAGATCGTGGTTGTGGATGACGGCTCGACGGACAATATGAGCGATATCGCCCGCACGTTGCAGAAGGAAGGCCGTGTCGATGAGGTCTTGAAGCTTTCTCAGCGCGGCGGCAAAAGCGCGGCGATCAATCTTGCCTTTTCCGTCTGCACCGGTGACATCATCGTCATTTCCGATATCGATACGACGCTCGACCGGGACGCGTTCGAAAAGCTGATTCCCTATTTTGACGATCCGCGTGTCGGCGCGGTGGGCGGCACGCTGGAAGTGCGCAATGCCGAGGCAAGCCTCGTCACCCGGCATCAGGCCATCGAATACGCGCTCTCGATCGGCCTTGGCCGCCGGCTATCCGATCTTTTCGGCACGCTCTCCATTGTCTCGGGCGCCTTCGGCGCTTTCCGCCGCAGCGCGGTTGAGGCGGTGGGCGGCCAGGATGTGGAGGTGGGCGAGGATGCGGATCTCACCATGAAGCTCCGGCGCGCGGGCTGGCGGGTGAAGTTCGCGCCCGAAGCGCGTGCGCTCACCAATGTGCCTGAAACGATCATCGACCTGATCGCGCAGCGCCTGCGCTGGGACCGGGGACTGATTACCATCTGGTCGCGCAAGTTCCGCGGCGAGCTCAATCCATCTTCGTCCTCCTTCAGATTGTCGAACGTGGTGGCGCTTACCGACATTCTTTTCTTCCAGATTGTGCTGACGCTGGTATTCCCTGCTTATCTTGTTTGGCTTTGGCTCAACCTCGGGACGATGGCGCTGCCTGTCTTCGCGGCGACGCTGATCGGCTATGCGCTGATGGATGGGCTGCTTTTCATGGGCGCGGCCTTTGCCGGCATTGGCGGGGCGGGCCGGCTCATCGCCTATCTGCCTTTCTATTCGCTGATGCAGGTCACGGTGATGCGGGCTGTCCGGCTGTTCTCGATTATCCAGGAACTGGTGTTCCGGTCTTCCTACCGCGACCCTTATGTGCCCGGCCGCGTCATGGACCAGGTGGAGAGAATATGATGAGGCGTTTGAAGCGGCGTAAAGAAGCCGCCCCTTTGGAAAACCAGCCGCGCGCGCGGCGCCAGACGGTCATCAAATGGGTCTATCTGACCAGCATTGCCTTGCTCTTCGTCTGGCTGGCAGACACATTCGTCGGCGATCTCTTCTTCCTGCGCAGCGGCGGCATCGTGATCGGCGAACAGGCGGCGGTGGCAACGGAGTTTCCCGTCACTGTGCGCGATGTGCATGTGCGCACGGGCGATGAGGTGAAAGCGGGCAGTGTGGTCGTTGTTGCTTCTTCGCAGGCCGTGACCGAAAGCATCGCGCGCCTCACCGCTCAGCTTGGTAATTTGGAAGCCCAGCGCGCCGAGCTCTCTGTACGCGGCCAGAGCGTGGAAGCGCTGATCGCCATGGCAAGCGAGCGCAGCGACATTGCCGCCGGCGCGCGCAAGGAAATCGAAAAGCTCTGGAAGCAAGGCTATCTGCCGCTCGATAAACGCACGGCCGCCGCCGAGAGCGAGTTCCGCGGGCGTCAGGATCTCGAAAGTCTTCTCGCCGAACGGCAGATCGTTTCTTCGGAAATGGCAAGTCTCACCGCAGCGCTGTCGGATGCTGAGGCTGCCATCGAGGAACTGAAAGCGCTTTACGATGGCGGCAGATTCCGTGCGCCCATAGACGGGGTCGTCTCCGCCATTGCCCTCCATAAAGGTGCGGTGGCAAATGTCGGCGAGCCGATGGCGCAGATTTACAGCCAGAACCGTTATGTACTGGCCTATGTGCCGACCGGCGCGCTTTATTCCGTTGCCGCCGGTGACAGCGTGCATCTTCTGACCGGTCTTGATAGCTATGAGGGCGTGATCAGCAGCATCGAGCCTTATGCCGCCGCGCTGCCAAGCGAGTTCCAGCGCGCCTTCGCTCCCGTGGAGCGTCAACAGGTCATCCGCATCAGCTTCAGGGAAGGCGAGGCGCCGCCGCCGCTCTTCACCAAGGTCGAAGTGCATGGTGAAACCTGCATCAGGATGATGCTGGGCAATGCCTGGCGGCAGGTCTGGTCGCTTTTCTAGGCGCTCTGAAGCAAGAGCTGCCCGGCCATTCCCTCTCCTTGACGCAGCGTTCCCCTGCGGCGCTTGCGCGCTTGTCCGAAGTGCTTTGGAAAGCTGCCTTTCTCATGCCAAAATCCGCGCCAGGAGTGGAGGAGAGAGCATCATGGACAAACTGAAAACTTATCTTGGCTGGACGGTGGACTTCACGGTACCGGCAGGCGCGCCCGCTTATTGCGAGCCGGATTCGGTGCGCTGGAAAGTTTTCAAAAACCCGGTGACGAGTGTCATTGCAGGTGTCTGTGCCGTGCTTCTGGAATTTGCCGATGACCGTATCCGGTCCGGCGTCTGGGATCATTCGGTTTTTCCGACCGACCCTATCGGGCGCGGCCAGCGCACGGGCACGGCGGCCATGGTCGGCATCTATGGGCCTCAGGCCGCCGCCCAGCGCGTTATCCGCGGTATCACCAACATGCATGCCAAGGTGGAAGGGACGACGCCGAACGGGCGCGCCTATAAGGCCCTCGATACGGAGCTTTTGAACTGGGTCAGTGCCACGGCGACCTATGGCTGGTTCACCGCTTATGACCGTTTCGCCAAGAAACTGAGCAAGGAAGACGAGCGGCGCTTTTTCTCCGAAGGCGAGGAAGTCTCAAAGCTCTATGGCGTCACGTATTCGCCCAAGAGCCTCGATGATTTTTACGCGATGATGGCGCATCTGGAAGGCGACTTCGAAGCCCATCCCATCAATGGCGAGTTTCTGGACATCATGCGCTCGGGCCGGGCGGCGCGCGGCTTGCCGGTCTGGATTCAGCGGGCGCTTGCCCATGCCGCCATCGACATTCTGCCGCCCTCGGTGCGCCGGGTGCTCGGGCTCGGCAAGGAATACGATCTCACCTTCTTCGAGCGTGCGGCGGTGAAAGCGGCGGCTTGGGCGGCGGAAACCGTTCCAGCAAAAAACAGCCCGCCGGCGGAAGCTTGCGAGCGGCTCGGCCTGCCGCGCGATTTTCTCTGGAAATCCGAGGCGGCGCAGGCCCGGCTCTTAAAGGACTGGCGCGCGGCCCAGGCACCGACCGGTGAAACGGCGGCGGCGGTGAGCTGAAGACTAGCGCCCGCCAGCCGCGGCAATGGCGATTTCCGTATCGCGCACCAGCTCGTCCGCTAGTTCTTTGACGGAAATCTTGTGGATTTTAGGCGGGAGAATGCCTTCTTCCGCCAGCATGACGATGCCGTGCAGCGAGGTCCAGAATTTCAGGGCAAAGCGGCGGCGCGCCATTTCATCGAGCGCCGGATCGATGGCGGCGAGAATGAGATCGAAGCCTTCATCCGCCGCCCGGTAAAGCTCGCTCGTCGCCGGTGAGCGCCCCAGAATATGCGAGGCATACATTAGCCGGTAAAGCGCTTTGCGCGTCAGTCCGAGCTCGAGATATGTATGGGCGATGAGCGCAAGCGGACTCTTTTTCGTGCGCCGGCGCAGTTTCTGGCGCAGCTCTTCTCCCGTCTCACGGAAGGCCTTGGTGGCAACCGCCGCCAGCAATTCTTCCCGGTCTTTGAAATGCCGGTAGGGCGCGGCTTGCGAAACACCGAGCCTTTTGGCAAGCGCGCTGAAGGTGACGGCGTCCACCCCCTCGCGCTCCGTCATCGCAAATCCCGCCTCGACCAGTGCCTCCCGTAAGTCGCCATGGTGATAGCGATGAGGTTTTTTCCGGGCTGGGGTGCTGCTTTGG
Source organism: Tepidicaulis sp. (assembly GCF_965222285.1). NCBI lineage: Bacteria > Pseudomonadati > Pseudomonadota > Alphaproteobacteria > Hyphomicrobiales > Parvibaculaceae > Tepidicaulis > Tepidicaulis sp. The sequence continues at coordinate 679,846 of NZ_OZ244942.1, forward strand.
GGCATGGTGCGGTTCGCTGTGACGGGCGGGATCAGTTTTCAATGTAAAGGCTTACAACATTCGCCTTGACCTGGAAACGCTCTCGTGAAATGTAATAGATTATAACATGAGGAGGAGCGTTATGAGCCGGTTCTTCGGGCCCGTTCGCCAGAACGGATATGTAGTGCGCGACATCCGCGCGGCCATGGACCATTGGATCAATGTCATGGGTGTCGGTCCCTGGTTCTATGTGGACCGGGTGAAGACGGACTATTTCCGCTACAAGGGACAGGATTCGGCGGTGGAAATGAGCATCGCGCTTGCCAATGCAGGCGACCTGCAGATCGAGCTTATTCAGCAGCGCAATGATGCGCCCTCCATGTACAAGGATTTTTTGGATGCGGGCCTGGAAGGTCTGCAGCATGTCGCTTTCTGGAGCACGTCTTATCAGGCGCTTTATGAGGACTGCCGCGCGCGCGGCCTGAAAGTCGGCCATGAAGGGCAGATCGGCGGGCCGCAGGGGCGCTTTTGTTATTTTGAAAACACCGGCCATCCCGGCGCAGTAATTGAGATTTCCGACATTAGCGGTGCCAAGGGCGCTTTCTTTGAACATATCCGCAAAGCGGCAGTGGATTGGGACGGCACGGATCCCATCCGCACGGTTGGGTGACAAATGGGGAATAAACGATGAGCGATCTTGCCGAGCGGCGCCTTCAAACGGTGCGCGATCATATGGCGCTGGAATGCGTGGCCGACTGGGACGGCGTCATCGCCACCTTCGCGCATCCGCGCTATGAAATGTATGGCTCCGGCGTGGTCTTCGATGGCGAGGAAGAAGTGCGCCATTACTTCGCCGCCTCGCGCACGCCCTTTCCCGATCAGTCGAATGAGATCATCGCGCTTGCCCATGGGGGCGATACGGTGCTTGTCGAGTTCTGGCTGATGGGCACGCATCTCGGCCCGCTCAAACTGCCGGGAGGAACCGCCCAGCCGACGGGCAAGACCTTCCGTGTGCGCATGGCCGCGTCGTTCGAGTTTGCGCCGGGCAGCGACAAGATCATCTGCGAGCGGCCCTATTTCGATCAGCTCGCCGTGCCGCGCGCGCTCGGCCTCATGTAGTGCACCCTCAAGGACCGTGCGGCGGGGCGAAATAAGCATCGAGCCAATGGACAAGGTCCCAGAGCGGCTCCTGCAAGAAAAACGCGATCATCAATCCGATGAGGACCCAGAGCGCCACGCCGCCGGCAATCCCTGCAAAGCCCGAAGGCCGGCTCTCCGCGAGCCGGTAGAGCAGAAAGAGGGTGAGCCCCATGGCGATCACCCCGAAAAGCTCTTCTTCCACCGGCAAGCCGATCCACTCGGCGCCGAGCGCCCCGGCGACCAGCGCGAGGAAGAGAAGCGGCAGCGCCAAAAAGCAAAGCGCGGTATCTTTCATGAATGTGCTCATAGGTCCCCCGTCCGGCACTGTGCGGCGCTTATTTTAGCCGCCAGGCGGGGGCGGCCTACCTGCACACATGTCCTAGCGGCAGGGGGGGAGCGGCTTCAGGGTCTGTGCAAAATGCAACGAAAAATCCGCAGGGTCCCGCCGGTCCGGTCCCTCGCAGGCTTTGTTAACTTCCTATTAACCCTCCACTCCTTAGCCTTGGTAAACGCGGTGTTTTGATCGGCGCGGGCCATGTGTTATTCTCACGGCCTGCCCGCTTAAGGCGCGGCGGTTCCACGCGCTGCTTTAAATTTTGTGGAAACGTGAAAATTCGAGGGTCTCCGGGAACCAGAGGACGCATTCAGCGTTTGATTTGGGATTGAGTAACCCGGGTATTCAAAGACATCTCTTCTGCATCGGCAGAAGGGTCACGTGAGTTACCCCATGGAGTGGTCATCATGACACTGACTTCCACTAGGGGGGCAAAGACAGGGGGCGTATTGATCGTCGGGGATGATTCCTCGGTTTTCGGTACATTGACGGCCTGGCTCGATAGCCAGGATATTTCTTCACAAACGGTTGGCTGGAACGGTTTGCAAGGCCGCCAGATGCTGGCACAGGCCTATGACCTGATCCTTGTGGATATGCGCACGCCTACGCCCGATTGGCTGATGCGGCTCGGGCGTGTCGAACCTGAAGCCACGGTTCTGATGGTGAATTGCGAAACCGATCAGGTCTCGACCGGCGGCCATCCGCCCGAGGCATTTCAATATGTGGCCATGCCGTGCAGCCGGGCGCGCTTTCTTTCCGTCATGGAGCATTCGTTGCAACTCCGGCGCATTGCGCAGGAGATGAACGAAGCGCAAGTCTGTCTGGACGGGCGCCCGCTTTGGGAGCTCGAGCGCGAGGTGGTGGAAAAGACCATCCGCCAATGCTCCGGTTCCATTCCCTCTGCGGCGCGGCGTTTGGGGGTCAGTCCTTCGACGCTCTACCGCAAGCGGGAATCCTGGGCGCGCAAGCTGCGCCCGCAGCGCAAAGTGGCTTACTGAAGCCAGCCGGAAAGCGCGACACCGATAAAGGTGGCAATGGCATAGCCCAGAACGCCCAGCATAACGGCGGGTGTTACCAGGGCATGCCAGCGCTGGCCGGCGGCTTGCGCCGCTGCCGTTGCCGGGCCAAGCGCCACGGCATTGGAAACGAGCATGGCTTCGGCCAGATCGATCTTGAAAAGCTTGGCGGCGGCAAGCACGACCGCCAGATGCACGCTTGCCATAATGCCCACAAAGGCAAAGACGGGCAGCGCGGTTTCGATCATCAAAACCACATTGGCACCTGCGCCCATCACCCCGAAAAACACATACATGAAGAACATGCCGAGATCGAAATCGCCGTGCAGCTTTTCGATCTGCCGGGGAAAGAGATTGGCAACGGCAAGCGCATAAAGCGTCAAAAAGAGCACGCCGTAGCGGGAGAAATCCGCAAGCCAGCCGATTCCGGCGGCCGCGCCCCAGCCGCCGACAAGAGCTGCCGTCTCATAACCTAGAAAACAGCAGACTGCTGAAATGGCAAGCAGCAGCGCAAGCTTACTCACCTGTATGGGCGGAAGGGCGCCTTTGCGTTCAGCCTCTTCTTCCGCGCTTTCTTCGGCTGCTGCCGCCTCGACGATGGGCGAGGGGATGAAACGGCGGATCGCGGCCCGGCCTGGAATGAGCACGAGCAACACCAGAAAAAGCGTGCCGCCCACATTGTCCGCCGCCGCCATGGCCGAAAGCAGCGTGCCGTCCTCCATGCCGAGCGCCTGGCTGGTCGCGGCGAAGTTCATCGAGCCGCCGATCCAGCTTGCCCCGATGGTGGAGACGATATTGGCCGAGGAGGGGCCGAGATCGACCAGCGCATGGCCGGCAAGAACGCCTGCGACCGTGCCGAGCGCAGCAATAACGAAGGTCAGCAGCATCGGGCCGGCAACGGGAAAAAGCTCGCGTAAGTTAGCGCGCATCAGCAGGAGCGGAATGGCGAGCGAGACCGCATAGGTCCAGACCGCATCATAGAAAGGCGCGGAAAACGGCACGATGCGCAGGTTGGAAAGAACGATCCCGGCCAGAATGACGAGAATGACGCCGGAGAGAAACTTCCCGAGCCTTGTGTGTTCGGACCAGAAGCCGAATGCGGCGAGCGCCACAAAGACCATGATGAGGCCGAAAATGTTTTCTGCGCCGATGAGCGGCATAGGCTCCCTCCCCGAATCTTTCCCGCGATCCGGTTAATCTGGAAGGAGAGCCCCTCACCTGCAAGGCTTAAGTGCCGCTTAGAGCGCCCAGCCCAGCGTGATCGAGCCGAATTGGTCCGGCTTGTCCTGCCCGTGAAACTCGCGGGTGCGGTAAAGATGGGTGAAGCTGATGCGCGTGCGCCCGATCACCGTGACGAGGCCGAGCTTGGCATCGGCGACGAAATGCTTCTTGTTGACGCTATGGCTGTCGCGGAACGTATTGCCGTCGAGAAAAATGTCCCGGGCAACGGCGCGCCCTTCAAGACCGGCAAAGACATACCAGTCGAAGGAACTGTCGGCATGGAACCATTCCGAACCGCCAATACCGGGATAGATGCGCGGCGGGCCGAAATCATCCGGCAGCGAAGGCCCGAGCCGCAGCGTGCCGCCAAGCCCGCCATAGGTCTGCACGTTGCCGACCGACAAGACACCGTAAGGAATGAAATCGGTTTCGAAACCCAGCACCTCCGGCGTTGCGAAAATATCGCTCCGCCAGGCCCGCTCCAGCGTCAGATTGACGCCGAGCTCGTTGCGTAGCTGATTGTCCCAACCTTCCGCTTCCTCCGCGCCGATCAGTACATGCCAATTATTCTGCACTTCCTCACCGAGCGCGGCGGGGCCTACGACACCGACATCGAGCTTCCATTGATCCTGAATGGCCAGATTGGAATCGGACTTATAAACCGACTGCAGCGAGAAAGTGAGATGCAGCCAGGCGGCATAGGGCCGGTCATCGGCCACCAGGGCGCGCGTGTCCGTATCGTCCGGTGTAAAAATCACATGACCGAGCGCCGCGCCGGCGCGGTGGTGGCTTGTGTAAAGATTGGAGGAGCGGCCGGGAATGGGAAGTTCGGTCAAAAAACCCATCCAGCCGGGAAATTGCCGGGGCTCCGAAAGCCAGGAAGCTTGCAGACCGTTCGTATAATGCCTGTCCGTATTGGCGAAATTGGCAAAAAGATCGTTCTCGACTTGCAGCGTCACAAAGCCGTTGTCCTGCGGTATTTCATGACCCGCTGGCGGTTGCGCCAGGGCAGGAGAGGCGGCAAGAGCGAAGGCGCATCCCACCGCCCATGTGCGCCAAGCGGTGATTCTTTCTTTCATGGTTTCCCCCGCAAGAAGCAATGCCGGCAGATAAGACGCATGGCTGAACAACGCGAATGTCTTGACCTGGTTCCCTGATTGACGGTCCAATATTGCCTAATTGCGGTGACAATACGGCAAATAAAATGCGCCGCTGCGATCTGCGCCGGAAAAACGCGGCCAGGGACGCGATCTGGGGAGGAAGCGAATGGCAAAGAGCGGCAGTGAAGAAGAAAGCGCGCTGACACCGGAAGAAGCGGCGGCAAGCGGCATGGTGCTCGCGCTTCACGCGCAGCTTGCGCCGGAGCGGATCGCCGTTACAAGCGCGGCGGGCACGCACAGCTTCGGTGAGCTGAATGCGAGAGCCAACCAGCTTGTGCGGGCGCTGAGAGCGCGCGGTGTGGTGCCGGGCGCGGGCGTTGCGCTTTTATGTTCCAACCGGCCCGAATTCGTGGAGGCCATGGCCGCCTGTCAGCGCGGCGGGTATCGCATCACCCCGATCAATTGGCACCTGACGGGAAAAGAAGTGGGCTACATCGTCGATAATTGCGAGGCCGAAGCCTTTCTCGCCGATACCCGCTTTAGCGTGAATGCAATCGAGGCGGCAGCCCTTGCTCCCGGCGCCAAAGTAAAGCTCGCCATTGGCGGCGCAATCGATGGTTTCGAGCCTTATGAAGCAGCGGTGGAGGAGCAAGCAGGCGGCGACCTTTCCGACCCGCAGCTTGGCTCGCAGATGCTTTATACCTCGGGCACGACCGGCCATCCGAAAGGCGTTTACCGGCGCACGCCGCCCGGCCCCTCGCCGCTGCTTGAAAAACTGCGCGAGACGGCGGCGTTCAAGCCGGGCGAGGATGTAGCGCTTGTCACCGGCCCGCTTTATCACGCAGCGCCCCTGGCGCTTAATCTTCTCTTTCCCCTTGCAAGCGGTGTCGGCACCGTTCTCATGGATAAATGGGACGCGGAAGAAACATTGGCGCTTATCGAAAAACACCGCATCACCCACACCCATGTCGTGCCCACCATGATGCACCGCATGGCGGGCCTGCCGCGCGCCGTGCGGGAGAAATACGATCTTTCATCCTTGCGCTGGATGCTGCATGGGGCAGCGCCTTGCCCTGTCCATGTCAAAGAAGAAACGATCACCTGGCTCGGCCCTGTCGTCTTCGAATATTACGCGGCAACGGAAGGGGGCGGCGTTTTCATCGGCCCGGAAGAATGGCTTGATAAGAAAGGAAGCGTCGGGCGCGCGCTGCCGGGCGTCACCGTCTCTATTCAGGATGAAGAAGGCAGGGAACTGCCTGCGGGAGAAACCGGCACCGTCTATTTCAAGGCGCCGGATGTGGGCCGCTTTGAATATTTCAAAGCGCCGGAGAAAACCGAAGGCGCGTACCGCGGCCACTACTTCACCATGGGCGATATGGGCTATATCGATGAGGACGGGTTCATCTTCCTCACCGGGCGCAGCGCCGAGCTTATCATTTCCGGCGGGGTCAATATTTATCCCGCCGAGATCGATCAGGAGCTTTTGCAGCACCCTGCCGTCGCGGATGTCGCGACCATCGGCGTGCCCAACGAGGAATGGGGCGAGGAGGTCAAGGCGGTGGTGCAGGTAAAAGACGGTGTGCACGCGGGCCCTGAGCTGGCGCAAGAGCTTCTGGAATTCGCCGCCAGCCGCCTTCCGGGGTTCAAGCGCCCGCGCAGCATCGACTTCGCCGAGGATCTGCCGCGTCTGCCGACGGGCAAGATCGTCCGCCGCCAGGTGCGCGCGCCTTATTGGCCCGAGGGGGGAAAGTCCATCTAGCGGCCCCGCGCTACAGCCCCAGCACCGCTTTGGCCAGCACCCCGCGCTGAATCTCGTTCGAGCCGCCATAGATTGTCGTGGCCCGCCCGAAGGCGTAATTGGAAAAGACTGTCACGGCGTGATCCGGCCCGACCGGCGCCTGCGAGACAAGGCCGAGCAATTGATCCCGGTGAAAGGGCTGCGCATAAAAAGCGATAAGCTCCACGGCAAGCGTTTGCAGTTTCTGCGCAAGCTCCGAGCCGATGACTTTCAGGATCGATGTTTCCGCGCCGAGCGTCTTTCCTGCGGCGGCTTCCGCCAGCTTGCGCAGGTTCGTGAATTCAAGGCTTGAAAGCTCGATCTCAAGTTCGGCAAGACGGCGGCAAAAACCCTCATCCTCGATCAGTGTCTTGCCGTCGCCGTCCCGTTCCTCGCCCGCCATTTTCTTCAACTGGGCAATGCGGCGTTTGGATTCGGGCACGCCGGCAATCCCCGTGCGCTCGTTCGCCAGCAGGAACTTCGCATAGGTCCAACCCTTGTTTTCCTCGCCGACGAGATTTTCCACCGGCACTTTCACATCCGAGAAGAAAACCTCATTCAGGTGATGCAGCCCGTCGATCGTCACGATGGGGCGCACCTCGATGCCGGGGCTTTTCATATCGATCAGCAAAAAGGAAATACCTTCCTGCTGTTTGACATTTTCATCGGTGCGCACCAGGCAGAAAATCCAGTCCGCTTCATGGGCGTATGACGTCCAGATCTTCTGGCCGTTGACGATGTAATGATCGCCCTCGCGAACGGCTTTCGTTTTCAACGAGGCAAGGTCGGAGCCTGCGCCCGGTTCCGAATAGCCCTGGCACCACCACACATCGCCGGAAAGAATGCCGGGCAGGTGCCGGGCTTTCTGCGCGTCATTGCCGAATGTGTAGATGACGGGGCCGACCATGGTCAGGCCAAATGCCATGAGGCGCGGGGCGTTCGCCCGCGCGCATTCTTCCTGGAAGATATGTTTTTGTGTGACGTCCCAGCCCGTGCCGCCATGTTCTTCCGGCCAGCTAGGCGCCACCCAGCCTTTTTCATAAAGCGCGCGGTGCCATTTTTTCAGAAGCGGTTTTTCGATGCTCACCCCGACGGTGGGCGCATTGGCAATCTCCTCGGGCAGCGCTTCTTCGATAAAACGGCGTACCTCGGCGCGGAACTGCTGCGCGGCCTCGCTTTCCTTCAACTGCATGGGCGTCCCCTCCTTGCTTCTTTTACCCATTATTAACCCAGAAATCTTCCGTCTGCCCAGCGCGGGATGAGGACAAGGGTTTGGAAAGCAAGCTTTCCTAGAGTGGGGCTCTATGCGCGGAACAGGGGATATGTCTTGCAGCGGCCGGCCGGAATTTTGAAGAAAATCAGCAATTTGATACACGTGCCGGCGCGCGCCGCCACGGCGCTGCATTCGTCCGTTTTGGCCGTGTCGGTCAGCCTGACCATGCTGGCCTTGCTGCTTGCAGCGCTTTGGTGGAACCAGCTGCGTAATGAAGAAACTATTCGCCAGCATACGGGCCAGATGCTCACTGCCTCTGGCAACATGAACGCGCGCACCATCGATGCCTGGTTCGAGCGCCAGCGTGGCACGGTGCAAGGCTGGGCCCGGCTTGACGTGGTGGAAGGGCGCATCCGGAAAATGCTCACCGCGCCGCCCGCCGAGCGTGCAAAGCTTGAAAGCGAGCTGCGCGAATTGCTGGACGCGTTTTTGCCGCGCACGGGTTATACGGGCTATGCCTTTCTCGATGCCGAAGGGGGCGTTCTTCTCGCCTCCAACAATGAATGCGGCGCCCGCCTTTCCCGTATTCCCGCCGAAAGCCGGGAGCGCGTACTGACCGGCAAGCCCGTGGTCGGCTTTCCCCAGTCGGGGCTCGTGCGGGTGGAGGGACAAAAATCGGCGCTCTTCTCCGCTGCGCCTATTTTGGGTGAAAGCGGTAAAACTATCGGTCTTCTAGCGCTTGCCATCGACCCGGCAGGTGATTTTACGCGCATGCTCCGCAACAGCCATTTCGGCGATAGCGGGGAGACCTACGCCGTCAATGCGCAAGGGGTCATCGTCAGCGAAAGCCGTTTCGGCGCGCAGATCGGGCTGCGTGCGACGGCCGGCAAGCCGGTCAAGAGCAATGCCGCCGCCCTGCCGCTCAGCGCCCTCGCCGGGCGCATGGTAAGTGAGCGCCGGAACAGCGAAGAATTTACGCCCTATACCGATTACCGGGGGGTGGCAGTGATCGGGGTGGCCCGTTGGCTGGAGGAATCCGGCGTTGGTATTCTGACCGAGGTCGATGCCAAGGAGGCCTATAAGGCGATTGACTACACCCGCTGGCAGGCCGTGCTGCAAAGCGTGGTTCTCATTCAATTATACTGCATCCTGGCTGCGGTGATCTGGGGCGCGCGGCGCTTGATCGCACTGCGCGAGGAAAAGGCGCGTCAGTCCGAAAGCCGGATGAAAGATGCAATCGACGCCATGCCCGCCCCATTGCTGCTCTATGATGATGGGGACTGCCTGCTGGCCTTTAACAAGGCAGCGGAAATAGCGTTCGAACCGATCCCCGATTATCTGCGCTTCGGTAAGCCGCTTCAGGAAATGGTCTGGGAATCCTTTTCCACTGGCCGCCTCAGCGCGGGCGAGGGGCTCGATGCCGCCGCCTCCTATATCAAGGTTCAGGACTTCATCATGGGCCGGCTGGAGCAGGGCGGCGCCGTCGATCTTACCGCCTCGGATGGGCGGAACTTCGAGGTTCAACGGGTTGCAACGCAAGGCGGTACGGCCTTCATCTTCTTCGATGTGACGGACCGGATGCGCGCGCAGGAAGAAATCCGCTCCATCAACACGGCGCTTGAAAAGCGGGTGCAGGAACGCACCTTGAAGCTGGAACGGGCGAATGAAGAACTGCAGGAGGCGAATGAGGAACTGCAGGACGCCCAGGCGCGCCTGGTGCAGCATGAGACTATGGCCTCGCTCGGCAGCATGGTGGCCGGCATCGCCCATGAGATCAACACGCCGCTCGGCGTCTGCGTGACGGCAGCCTCTCACTTCCGCGAAAGCGTGAACAAGCTTTACGGCCTTTTCGATGAAGGCATCATGACGCGCTCGGATTTTGCGAAGTTCCAGGAGCTCTCGCTGCGGACGATGGAAATTCTGGAGCGCAACCTTCACCGCGCTTCCCAGCTCGTGCGCTCCTTCAAATCCGTTTCCGCCGACCAGATCCATGAAGAAATCCGCACCATCGATCTCGGCACTTACGTCGAGGAAGTGGCAACGACCCTCGAGCCCATGATGAAAAAGGGCGGCCACACGCTCAAAGTTTCGATCGAGGAAAGCGCGGAGCTTGAAACCTATCCCGGCGTCATCGCGCAAATCATTTCCAATCTGGTCGCCAATGCCGTTACCCATGGGTTCGATGAGCGCGGCGGCCTTATCCGCATGTCCTTGAAAAATGGCGGGATCAATTCCCTGCGTCTCACGGTGGAAGATTCCGGCAAAGGCATTCCCCCCGACGTCGAAAAACGCATGTTCGAGCCTTTCTTCACCACCAAGCGTAAATCGGGCGGTACGGGGCTCGGCCTCAGCACGGTCTTCAATCTGGTGGTCAAGCAGCTCGGCGGGCGCATCGATTTCCGCCGTTCGGAACTGGGCGGCGCGCGGTTCGATATTTCCGTGCCGCTCGGCGCGCCGGGAGCGGTGGAAATTCACGGGCTTGAAGACAGTGCGTAACCGGGCCGTTCAAGGGGATGCCCTGACGAGCCGGAAGCCGGTATAGCTGTTTCTGAAATTCGGCGGATCGCCCTGCCGGGCGGCAAGGCGCACGGGCCCCGGTATATCCGTCCAGGAACCGCCGCGCCGCGTCCTGAGCCTGCAATCGGCTTCGGCATCCGCAAGGCTTTCCCGCCAGCAATCGCTTGTCCATTCCCAGACATTGCCCTGCATATCGTAAAGCCCGAACCCGTTCGGGCGGAACGCGCCGGCGGGTGAGGTGTAGAGGTATCCATCAGTGCAGCGCTCGGCGACTTTCGCGGTTTTGTTCTTGGCGGTGAGGTCGTTGACATTGGCGTAAAGGCAGGCGCGGGCAGGATCATCCCCCCAGCTATTGAGGCCTTCCGCGCCGCCGCGCGCGGCATATTCCCATTCCGCCTCGCTCGGCAGGCGGTACCGCGCGCCCGTTTTCCGGCCAAGCCAGGCGGCATAAGCCTGCGCATCTTCCGCCGAGACGCAGACGGCGGGGTGGCTGTCCTTTTGCGCAAAACCCGGTGCCCGCCAGCTCGCCGCCGCATCCATGCGCCAGCCTTCTTCCGTCAGCGTCCAGCAGCCGGGCGCGGGGGCATAGCCGCTCTCCCTGACAAAGACGGCATAAGCGCCGCGCGTCACCGGTATTTTAGCAAGCGCGAATGCCTCCACTTGGATCTCGCGCTGCGGGAACTCGCTTGGATCGGCGGCAGGATCGGCCGCCGCCGCGCCCATCTGAAAATACCCGCCGGGAAGTTCGGCAAAAGCGAAGGGTTCCGCCGCAAGTGCAGGCCCGGCGCTGAGGCAACCGCAGAAAAGCGCGCCTAGAAAGCGTGCCCGCCAGAGGGCCGCGTCTCGCAAAAACAGTAACAAAAAATATGACATTATTTGTGTCATTATGCTTGCCTCGCTCCTCCTTCCGGTGTTGAGTCGGAGAAATCATAAAGCCGGAATAAAGGGAGGGGATAACTCCATGAGCTTTGAGGGATACCGTATCATTGGCGGGCTGGGCTCGCCTTATTCCATGAAAATGCGCGCCATTTTCCGCTACCGGCGCATTCCTCACGTCTGGATCCAGCAAACTCCCGAAACGCGGGAAGAGACCGCAGGCATCCGCCCGCCCGTCATTCCCATCATCCAATATCCGGACGGCACGTATCACAATGATTCAACGCCCATGATCTACGATCTGGAAGCGCGCCATGCGGGCCGCTCCGTCGTGCCGGAGGAGGAAGGCCAGGCCTTTCTCGCCCATCTGCTGGAAGACATGGCCGATGAATGGGCGACGAAAATGATGTTCCATTACCGCTGGTTCCGCGAGCGTGACCAGCGCCAGATGAGCGAATGGCTGGCTTACGATTCGCTGATGGGTAAGGGGCTCGACGGCATACGCGAATTCGCGGCCCTTTTCCGCGACCGCCAGGTGGGCCGCATGGCGCTTGTCGGCTGCACCGATGCGAACCGGCCTTTGATCGAGGCGACCTGCACGGAAATTTTCTCTTTGCTGGATGCTCATGTCACTGAGGAAGCGTTTCTTTTCGGCGGGCGGCCCTCGCTTGCCGATTTCAGCTTCATGGGCCAGTTCTCTCAGCTCGCCGTCGATCCAACCCCGTGCGAGAAGATGCGGGCCGAGGCGCCTTATCTCTTCCGCTGGCTGATGCAGATGGACGATTTGAGCGGTTTTGAAGGCGGGCCCTGGCGCGCGCCGGAAAAACGCCTCTCTCATGCGGTGCTCGAATTGCTGCGCATGGCAGGCAGCGTTTATTTCCCCTTCTTGGAAGCCAATGCCAAGGCGGCGGAAGCGGGCGAGGAAACCTTCCGCTTCGAGGCGCTGGGCATGAGCTACGAGCAGGGCACCTTCCGCTATCAGGTCAAATGCCTGAGCGAACTGCGCCGGCGCTATGCGGGCCTCAGCGAAGGCACCCGCGAGGTGCTCAAACCAGTGCTGGAGGAAACGGGCTGCCTTGCCCCGCTCACCCGCGCCTGAACCGCCGTTCAGCCCAAAGAGACGCGCCATGAACACACGGCTGTGAGTATTTGAGCCTTGCCGGGGCCTTCCCCGCGGGCTTAACTCCCGCCATCGCTATTCAAAAAACGAAAAGGGGAGGGTTCAGATGAACCGTGTTCTTGCGCATCTGGGAACGAAATATCCGATCATTCAGGCACCCATGGGCTGGATCGCCCGCTCGCAGCTTGCCTCCGCCGTTTGCGAGGCGGGCGCGCTCGGGGTGATCGAAACCTCGTCCGGCGAGACCGAGGCCTGCAAGGCCGAGATCGAGAAGATGAAGGAGCTGACGGACAAGCCCTTCGGCGTCAATCTGCCGATCCTTTTTCTCAAAGACCGCGCGATGCTGGATTATGTCTGCAATTCCGGCATCAAATTCGTCACGACCTCGGCCGGCAGCCCGGCAAAGTTCGTCGGTCCGCTGAAGGAGGCCGGCATCACCGTCTATCACGCGGTGCCGACGGTCGAGGCGGCAGTGAAATGCGCCGAGGCCGGTGTCGACGGGCTCGTTGTGGAAGGGGCCGAAGGCGGCGGCTTCAAGAACCCGGAAGAAGTCTCGACGCTTGTCCTTTTGCAGGCGGTGCGCCGCGCCGTCGATCTGCCGCTTGTCGCAGCGGGGGGTATTTGCGACGGCAAAGGCATGGCAGCGGCCTTCGCGCTTGGTGCAGAAGCGGTACAAATGGGCACGCGGTTCGTCAGCGCGGCGGAAAGCCCGGTGCATGAGAACTACAAGAATGCCATCGTCGATGCGGCAACGACCGGCACGTATGTCCTGAACAAAAAAGCAAGCCCCTGCATCCGCGCATTGAAGACTGAAAACACCGCCAAGATCTACGAAGAAGGGCTGATGCCGCCCGATACGTTCGCGCGCATTCTCGATCTTTATTTCGGCGGGGATATGGAGGCGAGCGTCGGCCTTGCCGGGCAGACATCCGGCCTCATCGACAGCGTGAAGCCCGCCCGCCAGATCATCGAGGAAACGGTGTCGGAGTTTTTCGAAATCACCGGCCGTCTCGGTCAGTGCGCTTCGGCGAAAGCCTTCGGCTAGGCCGTATCGCTCCGCAGACCGTCAAGCACCGCACGCACTGCCTGGTGCTTGACGGTCTGCGCATCGCCCCAGGGATATTCGGGAATGGTGATGAGGTTGAGCGCCACACCCTGGAGCATGCAGAACAGCACATTGTGAACGTCTTCGGCAGGCCGCGCAGGCAGGCGGCCTGCTTTCTGATCTTCCTCGATCAGCGTGCGCAAAATGTCGAAGCCGCGCAGCGCCTGTGACGTTTCCACGAAATAGCGGTCGCCCTCGCCCTGCAATTTATCCTCAATCAGAAAGATCGCGCGGTAATCATCCGCATGGGCAAGCCAGAAATCGACAAAGCCGAGCGAGACCGCCTCGAGCTTTTCTTCCGGTGCTGCGCCGCCCGCGCAAGCGGCCAGATGCGCGCCCAGCGCCTGGAAAGTTTCTTCCCAGATGTGGCGCAGGAGCGCCCGCTTGCTGGCAAAGAGCGTGTAAAGCGCGGCGGGCGAGCAGCCGGCCAGCTCGGCGATCTTGCGCATGGAAACGCCGCCATAGCCTTCACGGGCAAAAAGCCCGCGTGCCGCCTCGATCACCCGCTGCCGGTCGGCGGCCAGCGCGTCGCTCGGGCGCTTCGGGCGCCCCCTCCCTGGCTTCATTTGGCCCGATTTTGCCTCAGTTGCCGCCACGTCAGATTTTCCTTGATTTAAATAAACGCGTTCATAAAAATACCGGTAACGAGACCCGAACGCAAAGAAAAAGGATGCCGGCATGAGCGTGGAAAGCGGCGCGAAAGTGGATGTCATTATCGTGGGTGCCGGCCTTGCCGGGCTGAAAGCGGCAAGGGAGCTGCAGGCTGCCGGCAAGTCCTTCGTTATTTTGGAAGCGCGCGACCGGGTGGGCGGGCGTTCCAAGCCTGGTGAGATTGCCGGCCAGCCGATCGACCTTGGCGGCCAATGGGTCGGCCCTCAGCAAAAGCTGCTTTTGAAAGAAGCCGCCGAGCTCGGCGTCGAGACTTATCCGCAATATGTCAAAGGCAAGAGCCTTGTCGGCATGGACGGCAAGGTGGAGGCTTATGCAGGCTCCGTTCCCAAACTGCCGCTCTTTGCGCTGCTCGAACTTGCGCGCATCGAAAAGCGCTGGGGCAGGGAGGCGGCTGCCCTGCCGCCCGGTGCGCCCTGGGAAGCGCCGCGGGCCCATGAATGGGACAGCCAGACGCTCGAAACCTGGATCCGCAAAAACATCCGCACCCATGGTGCTCAGGAATTCGCCCGCATCGTGGCGCGGGCCGTCTTCTGCGCCGAGCCCAATCAGCTCTCCTATCTCTTCTTCCTTGAATATCTGCGCCAGGGCCATGGGCTGGAAGTGCTGATCGGCACGGAAGGCGGCGCCCAGGAAGCTAAGTTCCGCGGCGGCGCCTGGCAGGTGCCGAAGCGCATGGCCGACCGGCTTGAGGACCGCATCGTTTACGAAGCGCCCGTGCGCGCCATCGAGCAGGATGAAAGCGGCATTAAGGCCCATACGGATAAAGGCAGCTTTGAAGGGGCCTTCCTCATTATGGCCGCTCCGCCGGTTCTGGCCGGGCGCATTCAGTACAACGCCCCGCTGCCCGCCAAGCGCGACGCGCTTCTTCAGCGCATGCCCATGGGCTCGGTCATCAAGATTCATGTCGCCTATGAAAAGCCCTTTTGGCGCGCGCGCGGCCTTAGCGGGTCGGTTGCCAGCAACGACCGTATGTTCAATGTCGTCTTCGACCAGAGCCCGGAGGATGAAAGCCTTGGCATTCTTGTCGGCTTCATGGACGGGGATCATGCGGTGGAAATGAGCCAGCGGGGCGACAATGCCCGCCGCGAGCAGGCGATTACGGACCTCGTGCATTATTTCGGCAAGGAGGCGGGCGATCCCATTGCCTATATCGACCAGGACTGGACGGCGGAAGAATGGAGTCGGGGCTGCTATGTCGCCCACATGGCGCCGGGCGTCATGACGGTCTTCGGCGATATCATCCGCGAGCCTGCCGGGCGCATCCATTGGGCGGGCACGGAAACGGCAACCGAATGGGCGGGTTATCTCGATGGCGCTCTGCAATCGGGCATCCGGGCGGCGGGCGAGGTGAAGGCAAGGCTGGGTTAACCGTCGCCCCGTCGCCCCGTCACCAAGTGTTGCCGACCGGCATTCACGGCAAAAACTTGCCCCTCGGGCCCCTCATTTGCAGAACGGCAATTGACACAGGCTGCGCGGGGTCTTAAACGTCCCCCCGAACGCAATCGCACGTGCCCCTTGCCGCTATCGGTTACGTAACGACGTACGCGTCTCACTCAGCAATTTCTGGTTCCGCACAGGCGGGCTGGGTTCCGAGGGAGAATGCATATGCTTTATTTGAACGGTAGGGGCTAACGCCCCCGATTACGCCGCTAAAGCCCCTACACCTTCATGGAAAAGGGCGCACGTGACGCGGAGCGCACGCGAACGGCAAGCAAATCACCTTAATCGTGAATTTACGGCGGTCCCGACCGTGGTCCTTTGGCCCGGCGGCCCCGCGTCATCTACTGGTTGTGGAGAAGCCCATGTCTTTGAACAATGGCCTCTTCCAATTGGGGATCGACTTGCAGCGTGGCTCAAGCAACACCCAAGCGGAAGTAATCGAATTCAAACCCTCTGTCGCCGAAGCCCCGCTTCAGGATGAAGAGCGCAAGGATTTTTTCATCGAGCGCGACGGCGAACGCTTCGCCGGCACGCATCTGATCATCGAGCTGGTGGGGGCGAAGTTCCTCGACAGTCTCGAAAAGATCGAAGCGGCGATGCGCGAATGCGTGGAGCGGGCAGGGGCGACGCTGCTGCATATCCACCTGCATCATTTCACGCCGAATGGCGGCGTCTCCGGCGTGGCAGTGCTGGCCGAAAGTCACATCTCCATCCACACCTGGCCGGAAGCGGACTATGCCGCGCTGGACGTTTTCATGTGCGGCGATGCACGTCCGCATGAATGTGTCGAGGTGCTGCGCACGCATTTTGCCCCCTCCGATGTGGTGGTGGATGAACTGCGGCGCGGTAAGGGTCTGGTCTGAGCCGGAGGGCGGTTCATGAGCGATGAACGCTGGGTAACAGAAAATCTCCATGATGGGGTGCGCACGGGCTTTCGCGCCGACAAGGTGCTTTTCGAAGAAGGCACCGGCCACCAGCATCTGGTGATTTTCGAGAACGCGAAGTTCGGCCGGATGATGTCGCTCGACGGCATCACCCAAGTCACCGAGCGGGACGAGTTCGTCTATCATGAAATGATGAGCCATGTGCCGATCCTGGCTCATGGCGCGGCGCGCAAAGTGCTGATCATCGGCGGCGGCGACGGCGGCGTGCTGCGCGAGGTTCTGCGGCACAAGGGCGTCGAGAAAGTGACGATGGTCGAAATCGACCGTTCCGTGGTCGATATGTGCGTGGAGCACCTTCCGATGATTTCGGCGGGCGCGTTCGATGATCCGCGCACCAATCTCGTCATTGCGGACGGAGCGGCTTTCGCGGCAAATCCCGATGACCGCTATGACGTCATGATCGTGGATTCGACCGATCCGGTCGGCCCCGGCGCGGTGCTTTTCAGCCCTGAGTTTTACGCCAATGCCAAGAACTGCCTGAGCGAAGGCGGCGTCATCGTCACGCAGAACGGCGTTCCCTTCGTGCAGGGCGATGAGCTGCAAGGCACGATGGGCGAGTTTAAAAAGCTCTTCCGCTCCTATGGCTGCTACCTCGCCACCATCCCGACCTACGTTCTGGGCTCCATGGCGCTTGGTTGGGGGAGCGATAATTCCGAGCTATTGAACGTGCCGCTTGAGGTGCTGGAAGAACGGTTTGCCGCGCTTGAGGGTGAGACGAAATATTACGCGCCGGATGTGCATAAGGCGGCCTTTGCCTTGCCGCCTTATGTGAAGAAATTCGTCGTTTGATATTTGCTCAAGCCGGCAGGGAAAGTTCCTTGGCGGCGACGATGATCCCGTCCCGGTCCGCGTAAAGATAATCGCCGGGCGAAATCGTCACGCCCGCAAATGTTACCGGCACATCGAAATCCCCAAGCCCGCGCTTGACGCTTTTCTTCGGGTGGGCGCCCAAGGCTTTAACGCCGACGGCTTCCGCCTCAAGCTCGCCCCGGTCGCGCACGCAGCCATTGACCACCACACCCGCCCAGCCGTTCTTTGCGGCAAGCTGGGCAAGATTGCCGCCGAAAAGGGCGCAGCGTTTGGAGCCGCCCCCGTCGACCACGAGCACCCGGCCCGCGCCTTCGCTTTCCACGGCCTCGCGCACTTTCGTATTGTCCTCGAAGGTGGCGAGCGTCACCACCGGCCCGTGAAAGACGCCCTTGCCGCCGAAATCGGAAAAGACCGGATCCAGATGGCGCAGCCCTGCGTCCGGGGCGTCGGCATAAGCGTCGGAGAGATCCGTGGTTGCAAAGTCGGTCATTCGCGGGCCTCGTTTCTATGTGTATCGCTCTAAAATATTTCCCGATAAATAGCAGCCACGCTCCCTTTTGTCCTGCCAAAGACGGGGGGAGAAACTAAGAAGCGGCGGATGACGCGGCGTCCGCGCGGCGGGCCGCATCGCCTTAACGCCGTTCTAGGGTGACATGTCGCGCCCTCTCCATCTTGGCCGTGAAACGCGTTAAACTGGGCTCAGGGAATTGGAACCGTTTGGGGAGAGACGGCGCCAGGCTGCCGCCGAAAACCCCAAGCAGAGGAGGACTTGGAATGGCTATGACCGAAGCCCGTGAAAAGCAGCGCTCCGTCGCCATTATCGGCGCGGGCATGTCCGGCATTTGTACGGCGATCAAGCTGAAGGAAGCCGGGATTACCGATTTCACGATCTATGAAAAAGCATCAGAGATCGGCGGCACCTGGCGCGAGAACACCTATCCCGGCTGTTCCTGCGACGTGCCGCTGCATATGTATCAATTCTCTTTCGACATGCGGCCCGACTGGGAGCGCAAATTCGTCTTCTCCGCCGACATCAAGGCTTACCTTGAAAGCGTCGTCGACAAATACGGGCTGCGGAACCATATCCGGTTCAACTCCGAGATCGAGTCCTGCCGCTTCGATGAACGCTCCGGGCGCTGGCATATCGGCTGCGCCGACGGCAGCGCCCATGAAGCCGATGTCGTTGCGGCGGGCACCGGCCAATTGCACCGCCCGCGCTGGCCGGGCATCAAGGGCGAGGAAAGTTTTGAAGGCGCGCATTGGCACTCGGCCGAGTGGAACCACGAGTATGATTTGAAAGGCAAACGCGTCGCCGTCATTGGCAATGGCGCCAGCGCCATTCAATTCGTGCCGGAAGTGGCGAAAGAGGCGGGCGAGGTCACGATCTTCCAGCGTTCGGCAAGCTGGGTGTTGCCCCGCCCGCAGCGCGAATTCTATGGTTGGGAGCGCGCGCTCTATAAAACCTTCCCCTGGCTCATCAATGTGCAGCGCTGGAAGATTTACTGGTTCGGCGAGCTGCTCTTCCGTGCCTTCCACACGTCCGGCGACAAGATCAAGGACATGGCCATCGAGGAGATGGAACTTTACGTCTCCGACCCGGAAAAGAAGGCCAAGCTGACGCCGGATTATGAGCCGGGCTGCAAGCGCGTGCTCTTTGCCAATGACTGGTGGCCGGCCATGGGCAAGGATCACCTCCATGTCATCACCGAAGGGATCGAGGAAATCTGCCCCACAGGCGTTAAAACGAAAGACGGCACGCTGCACGAAGTCGATGCGATCATTTACGGCACCGGTTTCGACACGACGAATTTCCTAGGCCCCATGGACGTGACGGGCCTTGCCGGGCGCGAGCTGAAGAAAGAATGGAAAGACGGTGCGGAAGCCCATTACGGGATGACGGTGACGGGTTTTCCGAATTTCTTCCTGCTTTACGGGCCGAACACCAATCTCGGCCACAACTCGATTATCTTCATGATCGAATGCCAGGCAAATTACATCCGCCAATGTGTGGAGAAGCTGCGCGATGACGACCTTCTTTATATGGATGTGAAGCCGGAAGCTCAGGCGCGCTGGAACGAGAAGGTGCAAAGCGACAATGCCAATTCCGTTTTCGCGAGCGGCTGCACGAGCTGGTATAAGACGGATGCGGGCAAAGTGACCAATAACTGGGCGAATTACACGTTCAAATATTGGTGGTGGACCCGCCGGCCTGATTTTGCCGACTTCACGCTGCGCGGACGGCCGGGCAAAGAGGAAGGCGGGCGCGAACCCGCGGGCCGCACCGTCGCCGCCCAATAGGTTTGGCCGGATAGGCAAAAGAAAGCGGCCCCGCAGGAGGGGCCGCTTTTTGTTGCGTGTTTGTTAGAGGCAGGGCGCCACACCGTTTTGCAGCACCGTGCCATCTACGAAGCTGAACGTGCCGCTGAAACCGCCGCTGGATACATCGCAAATGTCGGCGGCGATCGCTGCCCCATCGTTTACATTGCCGGTGCTGCCGGTGAAGACGTTACCCGGCCCTTCAAAGTCGAAGAGATCGTCGCCCACGGTGCCGGAAATCGTCGTGCCGGAAATGCTGAGCGCGTTATTCGCGCCGATATCGAAGGTATCGTCCCCGATATCGCGCATGCGGGTGTCCGCCATTGTGAAGCTGTTGCCGTCATCCATGTAGATGCCGTCGGTTGGCGTCGTGCTGAAGTCTGCCCTTGAGAGCGCAACGCTGTTGCCGTTCTCCATATAGACAAACCCGAACCCTGCTTCTCTCACGGTAAGGCCGGTGAAACCGACCTGGTTGTCATCGACGAGCGCGATGGCAGGCCCGCCCGTGCGGGTAAGGGTGACGTTCCTGCCGCTGATGGTGTTGTTGTCAAAGGCATCGATGCCCGGCCCGAAGAACGTATCGTCGATGAACACATTCTCCAGCACGAGGTTGTTGCCCGTGTCGATCTCGATGCCCGACAAAGTCACGCCGGTCATCGATGTGTTGCGGACCGTGATCTTGTTGTCATTGACCGCCAAAATGCCGATGAAGTCGTTCCGCAGGACCGAGAGCCCGTCGATGCTCACCTCATTGCCATCCGTCATGGCAACGCCCGGCCCGCCAAGGTCGAGCGCGGCAATATCGGTCAGGTGCAGATTGCGCTGGTCGCTGTCGATCACGATACCCGCGCCGGCCGCGCCCATGTCGCCGTCGAGCGTCATGCCCGAGACATGAAGATTGCTGCCCCCGTCAAGCGTGAGCACATCGCCGCAAAAACAGCCGCTCGTCATCAAAGTGGGGCGCGTGCCGGGCAGGGTGAAGGTGGTTATGGCGCCGCTTTGTGCCCCGCGTACCATCAGCGCCGTACCGCCGCCGGCCAGCGTCTGATTGCTGGCGGTCACGGTATTCGTGCCCACCAGCGCGCCTGCGCCCCCATCGACAATGAGCAGCGTGTTCGCGCCGGCACTGGCTGAGGCCGTGGTCAAGTCGCCGCTGCCATCGACCGTGGCCACGTTGTTGAGGGCGACGCCGCTGCGCGCGTCGAGCACCGCTTCGCGTTTCGTGCCAGCGGTTACGATATCGGTGTCCCGTTCGATGGCTTCCATCATCCGCCGTTCTTGCGGATTGAGCGCGGGAGCTTGCGATGAACCGAAAAGCGGAATGCGCAGGCGCACCCCGGCCTCGATCTGGCCGTCCCGGTAATCGTCATGTTGGATTTCGGTCTCGAAGGTAAGGCGCATGCCCGGCACCTCTTCGACGAAATCCATCAGCCGCCATTCGGCGCGCAGGCGCGGCCCGGCAAGCGCGCGGTCGATCTTGTCATCGTCGAAATAGAACCCGCCGGCATAAAGGCGCAGCTCATGGTGCTCCGTGTCATCGAGAAACGTCTCGATCGGTACGCGCCAGCCCGCTTCCCCGTCGAACCCGGCAAGCGCGACTTCCTGCCCGCCGGTGATGAAAATCTGTGAGCCGCTGAGTTCCACGCGGGCAAGCCCGTTCGCGGTTTTGTCATCGGAGAGCGGGACATAGCCGTTGAGGCGGAAATCGTAATCGGCGGACAGCGCTTCGATACCGAAACTTGCCTGCGAAAACTGATTGCCGAATTCGCTGCGGCGGATGTCGTATCCGGCCCAGGCGCCGAGGTTCCAGCCTCCTTCCGTCATTTGCCGGTAACCGAGCGCAAAATTGCCTTCCTTGACGCTTTCGGTGAAAAGCTTGCCTTTGATGTCGGCAAAAACGAGGCGCGTGCCGTCCTGATAAAGCGGGGCAAAGCCGCTGACCTCGCCGCGGTCGCGTTCGGAAGAAAGGAAGCCCGCGGCTTCGAGCCAGGGGGACCATTTGTTCGGAGACGGAGCATCGCTCGCCATGGCGGATGCCGCAGGCAGCATGAACCCTGCGCATAGCAAGATTGCGTGTCTCGCAGATATGGTGCGGTAAACGCCTCCGGTCGCGCTCATGGCTCAAGCCCCCCAGCCTGTCTGTCAGCTTGGGCAAGATAGCGGCAGGGCGCGCATGTTTCACCAAAAAAGGCACCCTTTTTCATCCTACGGATTTCTGCGCGTGCGGCGAACAAGAGGATTCCCGGCGCGTTTACCAAAAGAATGCCGGAGTTCCGGCGCTTTTGGGGCGTGGGGGCGGATATGCGGGGAGGCTTCCCGCTTAGAACACGTCCTGGAGGATGGAATGAAAGCTCTTTTGAACTGGCGCATGGGCGCCGCCATTTTTGCTCTGACGCTCTTGGCGGGCTGCGGCAGCACCCAAACGACAACGGCCACGACGGGTGAGCAGCTGACCGATCTCAATCAGGCGCTCGAAAGCGGCGCCATCACCTGGGAAGAATATAGCGAGCAGAAGGAAGCGATCCTCGACAGGAACGACTGACCGCGTATGCGCCCGCGCAAAGAAAAACCCCGGCGGTTGCCCGCCGGGGTTTTCCGTTTCTGCGAGAAACGGGCTGCTTATTCGGCAGCGCCTTTCTTGAACTGGGCGGCTTCCGTCGAGTCGCCGAGGGCGGTCGTGGAAGATTCGCCGCCGCCTGCCGCGATGGAGACGAGGTCGAAGTAACCCGTGCCAACTTCGCGCTGGTGGCGGGTTGCCGTGTAGCCGGCATCTTCAGCGGCGAACTCGGCCTGCTGCAGTTCGGAGTATGCGCCCATGCCGCGGTCCCGGTAACCGGAAGCGAGCTGGAACATGCCGTAGTTGAGCTGGTGGAAACCGGCCAGCGTCACGAACTGGTACTTGTAGCCCATGGCTGCGATTTCGCGCTGGAACTTCTCGATCGTGTCTTTGTCGAGGTTCGCTTCCCAGTTGAAGGACGGCGAGCAGTTATAGGCCAGCATCTGGTCCGGGTATTCCTTCTTCACCGCTTCGGCGAAGCGCTTGGCATCGTCGAGGTTCGGCTTGGAAGTTTCCCACCACAGAAGGTCGGCGTAAGGCGCGAAGGCCAGGCCGCGCTTGATGCAGTGGTCGACACCCGTGCCCGGCTTCAGACGGTAGAAACCTTCAACCGTACGGCCGGCGTCGAAATCGATGAACTCGTGGTCGCGCTCGTCGATGTCGGAGGTGATGAGGTTGGCCGATTCAGCGTCCGTACGGGCCATGATCAGCGTGGGCGTGCCCATCACGTCGGCACCGAGGCGGGCGGCGTTCAGGTTGCGCTCATGGGCGCGGGTCGGGATCAGCACTTTACCGCCGAGGTGGCCGCACTTCTTCTCGGAAGCCAGCTGGTCTTCGTAGTGCACGCCAGCTGCGCCTGCTTCGATGTAAGCTTTCATGATTTCGAAGCAGTTGAGCGGGCCGCCGAAACCGGCTTCGGCGTCGGCAACGATCGGCAGGAACCAGTCGCGCTTGGCGCCGCCTTCGGAATGCTCGATCTCGTCAGCGCGCTTCAGCGTGCGGTTGATCTTCTTGGCCAGTTCCGGGCCGGAGTTGGCCGGGTAAAGCGACTGGTCCGGGTAGGTGGTGCCGGCGGTGTTCGCATCGGCAGCAACCTGCCAGCCCGACAGGTAGATGGCCTTCAGGCCGGCGCGGGCCATCTGCATGGCCTGGTTGCCGGAAAGCGCGCCGAGGGAGTGCACGTAATCTTCGGTGTGCAGCAGGTCCCAGAGCTTGTTCGCGCCGCGGTTGGCCAGCGTGTATTCGATCGGGAAAGAACCGCGAAGTTTTTCAACGTCTTCCACGGAATAGTTGCGCTTCACATTGTCGAAACGGCCTTTCGGGGCGCTCGGAATGATGTCGTAAAAAGTCTTGCTCATCGTTTTACGTCCTTGGGTCAGCAGGGGAGGCCTCACTCACGAGGGCCGCTTATTTCTCGTTTTCAACGAGAAGCTTGTATGCCGGAAGCGTGAGGAATTCCTCGCACTCTTCGGCTGTTGCCATATCGTCGAAGATTTTGATGGCTTCGTCGAAACGGCCGGATGTCCAACGCTCGTCGCCGAGCGTTTCGCGGAGCTGTTTCATTTCGTCGTCCAGCACTTCCCGGAAAAGCTCCGGGGTTACCTTGCGTCCGTCCGAAAGATCGGCTCCGTGATAGAGCCACTGCCAGATCTGCGTACGGCTGATCTCGGCCGTGGCTGCATCTTCCATGAGATTGTAGAGCGGAACGGCGCCGCGCCCGGAAAGCCAGGCTTCGATATATTGCACGCCGACGCGGCAGCATTCGCGCATGCCGCTTTCCGTACGCTCGCCCTTATGCGGCTCCAGCATTTCTTTCTGGCCGACATGCACGTCCTGGCGCTGACGGGCGAGCTGGTTTTTCTCCGGCAGCTTGCCGAAAACTTCCGCGGCCACGGCAACGAGGTCCGGGTGCGCCACCCAGGTGCCGTCATGGCCGTTATTGGCTTCGCGTTCCTTGTCGGCGAGCACTTTGGCGAAAGCGGCTTTGTTGGCCTCTTCATCGCCCTTCACCGGGATCTGGGCCGCCATGCCGCCCATCGCAAAAGCGCCGCGCTTGTGGCAGGTCTTGATGAGAAGCAGCGAATAGGCGTTGAGGAACGCATCGCCCATCACCACCTGCGAGCGGTCGGGCAGAATGTAGTTCGGGTTTTTGCCGAGGCGCTTGATGTAGGAGAAGATGTAATCCCAGCGCCCGCAATTCAGGCCCACAATGTGGTCGCGCATCTCATAAAGGATTTCGTCCATCTCGAAGGCCGCCGGCAGCGTCTCGATCAGGATCGTGCAGCGCGCGGTGCCGACCGGAATGCCGAGCGCCTTTTCCGCATGGGTGAAGATGTCGTTCCACAGGCGCGCTTCAAGATGGCTTTCCATCTTCGGCAGATAGAAGTAGGGCCCCGAGCCCGTCTTCTTCAGGTTGGCGTGATTGTGGAAGAGATACATGCCGAAATCGAACATGCCGCCGGACATCGGCCGGCCGTCGACTTCCACATGGGCTTCATCCAGATGCCAGCCGCGCGGGCGCACGATCAAGGTGGCGCGCTCGCCGAGCGGCTTGACGTCATAAGTCTTGCCGTTGGCCGGGTCCGTGAAGCCGATCGTGCCGGCCCACAGGTCCATGAGGTTGAGCTGGCCGCCGATCATGTTTTCCCAGGTCGGGGCCGCCGCGTCCTCGAAGTCGGTCATGTAGGAGTTGGCGCCGGAGTTCAGCGCATTGATGACCATCTTGCGGTTATCGACCGGGCCGGTGATTTCCACACGGCGGTCGAGCAGGTCTTCGGGGATCGGCGAGACTTTCCAGTCGCCTTCGCGGATCTCTTTCGTCTCGGGCAGGAAGTCGGGCAACTCACCGGCATCGAACTTCTTCTGGCGCTCGGCGCGCTTGGCCAGAAGCTCAAGCCGGCGCTCGCCGAATTTGCGTTCGAGGTCCGCGACGAATTCAATCGCTTCGGGGGTCAGAACGCGTTCGTATTCCGGTTTGATCTCGCCGAGAATACGCACGCCTTCCACGCTGGCGCTTTTTGCTGCCTGGCTCATGGCTTCTTGCCTCCGCTTTCTGGGTGCTGTTGCGGGCGTCATACAGCCCTGACAGGTAAATGTCCAACGATTCCCGAAAACTTCTAAGTCATTGAAATCATTCAAGTAAAAATCTTGACAAGATTCCGGTGAGATTCTGGTATAGATGTAAATCTTGTAAAGAAATCTGTGCTGGAACAGGACGCGACCGATGGCGGCAGACAGGAAAGTATTCGCAGGTCCGCGCGTGCGCCGCATGCGCCGGGACCGCAACCTGACCCAAGCGAAAATGGCTGAAGCGCTTGGCATTTCAGCCAGTTATCTCAATCTCATTGAGCGTAACCAACGCCCGATCTCGGCGCAAATCCTCCTCAAGCTCGCCGATGTCTTCGACATGGACGTGAAAACGCTGGCGGGCGACGAAGAGGCGCGGGCATTAACCACGCTCAAGGAAATTTTCTCCGACGCCGTCTTCAAGGATGCGGGAATCGGCAATCAGGATCTGCAGGATGTGGCCTCGGCCAGCCCCGGCATTGTCGATGCCATCGCCCATCTTTACCGCGCCTATGAAGAAGCGGTGACGGCAAGCTCGTTTCTCGCCGAGCGTCTGGCCGATAGGGACATGGTGGAGCCCGGCGAAACGCAGGGCCTGCCGCTCGAAGAAGTGCGCGACTTCATCAATTCGCGCGGCAATCACTTTCCCCAGCTCGATGACGCCGCCGAGGCGCTTTACGTCAAAGCCGAACTTGCGAAAGACGAGCCTTACGTCTCGCTGCGCAATTATCTGCGCGATGAACACGGGGTGACGACGCGCGTCGTGCCGCATGATGTGATGTCCGGCGATCTCAGGCGCTATGACCGGCACCGCCAGACGCTCTTTCTTTCCGAATTGCTCGACCAGCCGGGGCGCTGTTTTCAGCTTGCCTATCAGGTGGGCTATTTCGAGCTTTCCCGCACGATGGAAGACATCGTTACCTCGTCCGGTTTTGCCAGCGAGGAGCCGAAACGGCTCTTGCGCATTGCGCTCGCCAATTATTTCGCCGCTGCGCTTCTCATGCCCTATGCGGCGTTTTTCCGCACGGCGGAGGAAACGCGCTACGACATCCGCCTGCTCGGCCGCCGCTTCGGCACCAGCTTCGAGCAGGTTTGCCACCGGCTGACGACCTTGCAGCGGGCAGGGGCCCGGGGCATCCCGTTCTTTCTCATCCGTGTCGATAATGCGGGCAATGTCTCCAAGCGCTTTTCGGCGGCCGGCTTTCACTTTGCCCGCTTCGGCGGCACCTGTCCGCGCTGGAACGTCCATGATGCCTTCCGCGTGCCGGGCCAGATCTATAGCCAAGTCGTGCAGATGGAGGACGGTATCCGTTATTTCTCCATTGCCCGCACGGTCAGCCGGGCGGGGTCGGGCATGGGCGTGCCAGGGGACCAATATGTGGTGGGCCTTGGCTGTGAAATCTCTCATGCCAAAAAATTGATTTATTCTGCGGGCTATGATCTGGAAGATGAGCGCGGTGCGACGCCCATCGGCGTCAATTGCCGCCTTTGCGAGCGGATGGATTGCTCGCAGCGTGCCTTCCCCCCGCTCAAGAAGCGGCTTGAGGTGGACGAGCATGTGCGCGGAATTTCGCCTTTCGGTCACGCGGTAGACAAGGTATGAGGGGCGGGCTCACTTAATATCGGCTCGCAACAGGAGTAACGCGTGGACGCGCAGGCGCCGGGCACAATCTGGAAAGCCATAGGCATCGCGGCGGCGCTGCATGTGATCGGCTATGCGCTGTTCCTCTGGTCGCCCTATGGCGAGGTGCCGGAACCGGCGGGCTCGGCGGGTATCCAGCTTTCTTTGGCCGATCTGAGCGCGCCGCCTGCCCCTGAAACCGCGCTGCCGCCCGAGCCCGATGTGGAGCCCGTGCCGGAAATCGCGGAGCCCGAGCCGGAAGAGCCGGTGGAAGAGGAGGTGGTGGAGGACGTGCCGCCGCCCACGCCTGACATTCCGCTGCGCAAGGCCGAAAGCCGCCCGCCCAAACCTGAGGCGCAGCCGAAACCGGCAGCCCCCGCCCAAAAAGCCGGGGGGCCGCAAGGCCAGGCCGCCCAGCAAAGCGCGCCGTCCCCCTTTCTCGGCAATGCCGATGCCCAGGCAAGCTATGTCGCCCGCCTGCAGGCCTGGCTTGCCCGTCACAAGCGCTATCCGCGCACCGCCCGCCGGCGCGGGGTGGAAGGGGATGCGGTGCTGCGTTTCGTCGTGGACCGGGCAGGTTCGGTGCGCAGTTTCGGCCTCGATAAGGGCACGGGCTCGGGCCTTCTTGACCGGGAAGTGCGCGAAATGCTGGAACGAGCGAGCCCCCTGCCGCCGGTTCCCGCCGATTTCGGCGCGGAAACGGTCGAAGTGGTCATCACCGTCCGCTTCAATCTCGACTGACGAAAACTCCACCCCGTGCCGGAACGGCACAGATTTCGACACATTTTGTGCCGCAATTTGTCCTACCCGAAACAGCTTGTTAGCGAATTGCCGATAGGCTTTGCCCGACCGAAGATGATCAACGTCTTAGGCAACGTCTTGGGGAAGCTGAGAGGGCGTCGTGGCTGGCAGTAAGCGCTTTCGTATTGAGCAGAATATGGCGGGGCAGCCCATGCCCGAACCCGTTCCGGTAAAACCGGCAGATGACGGCGAGACCCGGCACCGGGAATTGCTCGATGCGATCGGCAGGCTGGAAGCCCGCCTTTCCGAACCCGGCCTGAACGCCTTCACGCAGGCCGCCCCAGTTTCCAGCGACATTCTCGATCAGTATAAATCCGAGCTGAAAGAAGCCGCGAAACTGAAAAGTCAGGTCGAACGGCTGCAGGATGCGGTGCGCGATACGCAGGCCGAAATCAAGGCCATGCAATATGAGCAGCCGGATGTGCAGCGCCTTTCCCATGCCAGCGACGAGCTGGAAGAAGTGATCTCGCATAACGAGCTTGCCGCCGACACCATTCTCTCTGCCGCCGAGGCGATCGATGAAAGCGCGACGCGCCTTGCCGATCAGCTAAAAGGCAGCGATGCCGCCGCCGTCTATGATATTCGCGAGCAGTCCATCGCCATTCTTCAGGCTTGTAACTTCCACGACATCACGAGCCAGCGCATCACCAAGGTGCTGCGCTCCATCAAGAACCTGGAAGAGCGGCTGGAAAGCATTCACGGCATCTGGGGCGACGGCGCCTTTGACGACATTGCCGTGCCGGTCGAGGAAAAAGACGAATATCAGGCGCTGCTGCACGGGCCGGCTCTGCCGACCGAAGAGCATTGCAGTCAGGAAGATATCGACGCGCTTTTCGACTGACCTTCGTTCCTAGCAAAGCCGCGCGGCCGGAAAGCTCAGATGCACCTGGGGCAGCCGGCCTGACTTGGCTTGCGCGACGGCCAGCGTGCCGCCATGCATCTCCACCACACGCCGCGTTAAGGTGAGTGCCAGCCCGTCCTGGCGAGGATGGCCGCTTGCTTCCGCCGAAAGGAAGGAGCGCTCCGGGCTGTCGATGCCGCTCTGGTTGCCTGTGCTCGCGTCCTGCAGGAGATCGGGATGCAGCGCATCGAACTCGTCTTTCTCCGAAACATGGATGGTGAGGCCCGTTTCCTCGCGCCGCGCCTTGATGACGAGCACCGCGCCGGGCGGGGTAGAGTGAATGATTTCGCTGAGCAGGCGGAAGAAGCCCTGGCGCAGGCGGCGCGCATCGCCCTGAAACCCGGGGAGGTTTTCAGGGCAGTCGATTTCCACTTTGATACCGGCCCGCTCGCAGGCGGCCTGTTGGCTCGTGACCGCGATATTGACGAGCTGCGCCAGATTGCAGATTTCCTCATGCAGCGTCGTATCGCCTTTTTCCGCTTCCGCGATGCCTAGAAGATCCTCGATCATTTCCAGAAGCATCGTGCCGCTTGAGTGAATGTCGGCGGCATAGTCGCGGTAATTGCTGTTGCCCATCGGGCCGAAGCGCTCGTCGCGCATAATTTCCGAAAACCCGATGATATGGGTCAGCGGCGTGCGCAGGTCGTGATTGACGTTGGAAAAGAACGTGCGGCTGCGCCGGGAGGCTTCCTCGCGCTGATAGCGGGAAAGGCGGATCGTGTCTTCAAGCTGGCGGCGCACGGTCACGTCGGTCAACGTGGCGATCTTGGCGGGCACCGGCCCTTCATTGGTTTCGATGACGCGCGCCTCGACGAAACGGGTGGTGCCGTCGTCACCGGGCAGTGTGAGGGATTGGGGTGCGTCGCTTGCCATATCGAGCGGCAGATGCAGCGGCTGGCCTTCCAGGCTTTCCGCCTCGCGCCCGAGAAGGGCGGCGGCTTCCTCATTGGCGAATTTCACCCGCCCGTCCTGATCGATGATCAGCATGGCTTCGGGCGATTCCTGAATGAGGGTGAAGGACTTTTCAACCGCGGCGGGTGCGCACGGGGCAGGCCGCGCCTCCTCGCGCCGCTGGCGGCGCTGATGGGCAAGCCGGGCGATCCAAAGCGCTTCGCCCGCATCGATCTTGTCGAGGCCGAGCACTTCTTCGGCGCCCGCTTCCAGCGTCTCGAGCGCATATTTGCGGCTGCCGTTCAAGGAAGCGGCAAAGGCGATGACGGGCGCGTCGGGCCCCAGCGTCGTGATCCGCCGGATCAGCGCGTCGATGTCGCCGGGCAGGGAAAGGTCCACAAGCACCGCGTCGATGCCTGGTTCCAGAAGCGGCCCGAGGCCCGCATCGGCGGAGATGGGCAGAATGTCGTAGTGGAAATCGGGATCTGCCTTCGAGACCGCTTCGAAAGAGGCGGTAAGCGCGCGGTCGTTCGAGAGAAGGGCGATCGTCAGCGTGCCGGGGCGGCCGCGTTCGTCGATCTGTTTCAGAGCTTCGGCCATGCGGGATATCTCCTCTGACGCATGATCCCCAAAATCCCCGACGCTGAACGGCACGTGCCTCGTGTTTGTTTCCGCTGTTGTGGTGGCGGGCTGGGCGTGCCGCATGCCGTAATCCCTTTTGCCTTAACGGTTTGGGGCCCGAATCACCTCTCCGGCCCATGCCCAATTATTGATGCGCAAAGTAAACATCCTCTTAATATTATCATTCAAATGTGGACAACTTCCGTGCCGGGATTTCTGCCCCAAGGGGGAAAAGCTCAAAGCCGGCAACCGCTTGCACTTTTAAGCTTATCTAAAACGCTCTGTAAGCTGAGGAAGTCGTCCGGTTAAAAAACGATTAAATTTTGAGGCAAATGTCCCCGGAGGTTAACGCGCGCCCCCGCCGGGCGCAGAGGCGAAAGGTTAAGAGCCGCCGGCGCGGCGGGGAGGGTCCCCGTAAAGGACGGCTGGCGAGCCCCGCTTTCCCGCGCGATTCCAGCAGATTGGAACATATCGGCAACACATGGCCGGGGCGAGACGCGCGCCGGGGGCAGGGCCGCTTGCCGCGCCGGGGCTTCTGCGCTAGGACTGCGCGCGACCGGCAAACCCCAGCGATTTCAGGCACATGGGCAAGAAGCAGAAAATATTCCGACCGAAGGCGCGGATCCCGAAAGGACTGCGTGACATTCCCGCCGCCGCCGTGCGGGCGGAAGCGGCCATGCTCGCGCGCATCCGGGAGGTTTATGAGGCCTACGGCTTCGAGCCTCTGGAAACCTCGGCCTTTGAATATGCCGATGCGCTGGGCAAATTCCTGCCCGATGCGGACCGCCCGAATGAAGGCGTCTTCTCGCTCCAGGACGATGACGAGCAATGGCTCTCGCTGCGCTATGACCTGACGGCGCCGCTCGCGCGCTATGTTGCCGAACATTATGACGGGCTGCCCAAGCCCTTCCGCCGCTATCAGACGGGCCCCGTCTGGCGGAACGAGAAACCGGGGCCGGGCCGGTTCCGTCAATTCACACAGTTCGATGCGGACACGGTGGGTGCGCCTTCCGTCGCCGCCGATGCCGAGCTGTGCATGATGGCGGCCGACTGCCTGGAAGCGCTCGGTATTCCGCGCGGTTCTTATGTGATGCGCGTCAACAACCGCAAAGTGTTGGACGGCGTCTTTGAAAATGCCGGTATTGCGGGCGAGGGCGCGGAGTTTGAAGCGCAGCACCTCACCGTCATGCGCGCCATCGACAAGCTCGACCGGCTGGGCCCGGAAGGGGTGCGCCTGCTGCTGGGCAAAGGGCGCAAGGACGAGTCCGGCGACTTCACCGAAGGCGCGCATCTTTCAGATGAACAGATCGACCGCATCATGGCCTTCACGGATGCAGGCGGCGATGACCGCGCCGCCGTTTGCGCGCGCATGGAAGAGCTGGTGGGGGAGAGCGCGCGCGGGCTGGAAGGCGTGGCGGAAATGCGCCTCATCGATGAACTCTTGAATGCGGGCGGCTATGGCGCAGGCCGCGTTGCCTTCGATCCTTCCGTGGTGCGCGGCCTTGGCTATTACACCGGCCCCGTCTTCGAAGCCGAACTTACCTTCGAGGCGGAAACTGAAGAAGGGCGCATGCGCTTCGGCTCCGTCGGCGGAGGCGGGCGCTATGACGATCTCGTCGAGCGCTTCAAAGGCGTGAAAGTCCCGGCGACGGGCTTTTCCATTGGCGTCAGCCGCCTTTATGCCGCGCTCGAGGCGCTGGGCAAGCTGGAAACGGAAACCGTGCTGCCCCCCGTCATCGTGCTTACCATGGATAATGACCGCCTTGCCGATTATCAGCGCATGGTCATGGAGCTGCGCGCTGCGGGTATCCGCGCGGAA
Organism: Tepidicaulis sp.; assembly: GCF_965222285.1. Classification (NCBI taxonomy): domain Bacteria; kingdom Pseudomonadati; phylum Pseudomonadota; class Alphaproteobacteria; order Hyphomicrobiales; family Parvibaculaceae; genus Tepidicaulis; species Tepidicaulis sp. Next base: position 711,703 of record NZ_OZ244942.1, read on the forward strand.
ATGTATCTCGGCGGCTCGGGCATGCGCGCGCAGGTCAAATATGCCGATAAGCGCGGCGCGCCCTGCGTCGTCATTGAAGGGGAAGATGAGCGCGCCGCCGGTGAGGTCACGATCAAGGACCTCATTCTCGGCGCGCAAAAGGCTGAAGAGATCACCGATAATACCGAATGGCGTGAAAGCGCCCATGCGCAGATTTCCGCCCCCCGCGCGGATCTCGTGAGCGCCGTGAAGGATGTGCTCGCCCGACATACCGCCGCCCGCTGAGCCGGCGCGATATGTGCCGGGCCCGGCGGGCTGCGCGCCTGCCCCCGTTTGGGGGCGAAACAGTCATCTTTTCCATGCTAGAAGAGGTCCGCTTTTGAAAACCTGACGCTTTCTCCTTCTTAAGGAAGCGCCACGGCCAACCGGGCGGAACGAGAAAATGAGCAATTCCGATATGGACGCTGGGAGCCTGGCAAGCGCGGCTGAAAGCCGCGCGCTGGCGGACCGGCTGCAAACTCTGTTCGGCGAGGCGGGCTTTCAGCCCGTCGATCCGCCCGTGCTTCAGCCCGCCGATGTCTTTCTGGACCGCTCGGGCGAGGATATCCGCCGGCGCATGTATGTCTTTTCCGATCCAGGCGGCGCCGAGCTTTGCCTGCGCCCGGACCTGACCATTCCGACCTGCCGGCAATATCTCGAAGAGTACCCGAAAGCCGACAAGCCGGTGAAGCTGACCTACCGGGGTCTTGCCTTCCGCTATCAGTCGAGCGCGCCCTGGCCGATGCGCGAGTTCACGCAAGTGGGCGTCGAGCAGATAGGCGAGTGCGATGCGGGTAAAAGCTGCGAGGAAGCGGATGCCGCCATTCTGGAACTGGCACTGCGGGCGGTGGAAACTTCGGGCCTTGCCTCTTACCGCCTTGAAATGGGCGATCTGGCGCTTTTCGGCGCGCTGGTCGACGGGCTCGATATTCCAGCCACCTGGGCGGAGCGGCTGAAGCGGCATTTCTGGCGGCCGGATTATTTCCGCGAGCTTTTACTGCGCCTTGCCGATCAAAATGCGCTGGCCGCGTCCGGGCCGGATCTGCCGGGGCTCTTTTCCGCGCTCGGCGCGCTGGACGGGGTGCAGGCCAAAGCGCTGATCGAAGAAGTGCTGACCCTTGCCGGGATTTCGCCGGTGGGCGGACGCTCGACGCGTGAGATTGCCGAGCGCTTGCTGGAACAGGCAGCGGATGCAGGCGCTCAGGCACTGCCCAAGGATATTGTGGAACTTATTGACGGGTTCCTTGCCATTTCGGGCGCGCCCAATGACGCGCTTACCAAAATCCGTGAGCTGACGAAGGCCGCCGGTCTTTCCGGCGGCACGCTCGGTGAGGCCATGACGCGGCTCGAGCGGCGTTTCGAGCGGCTGGAAGCGGCAGCGCCCGATTTTTCCAAAGCCCATTTCGCCACGAGCTTCGGGCGCAACATGGAATATTACACGGGCTTCGTTTTCGAATTCCGCACCCAGCTTGCCGGCAAGACGGTCAATGTCGCCGGCGGCGGGCGCTATGACACGCTGCTCGAAACCCTGGGCGCGCCCGGGCCGGTGCCCGCCATCGGCTGCGCCATCGGGGTGGAGCGGCTTGCCCGCGCGGCAGCCGAAAACGCGAAAGGAGCGGGGCGATGAGCGAGAAACTGATTATCGGCCTGCCTTCCAAGGGGCGGCTGCAGGAAAACGCTAATGCGTTTTTTGCCAGCGCCGGGCTGAAAGTGAAGCAGAAGGACGGGCGCGGTTATACCGGCGTTCTGAAAGGCGTCGGCAATGTCGATATCGCCTTTCTCTCGGCCTCTGAAATTGCGGGCAATCTGGAAAGCGGCGCCATCCACTTTGGTGTGACGGGCGAAGATCTCATCCGCGAGAAAATCGTGAACCCGGAAGAAAAGGTGGAGCTTTTGCTGCCGCTCGGCTTCGGTCACGCCGATGTCGTGGTGGCGGTGCCGCAAAGCTGGATCGATGTGCGCGCCATGGCGGATCTTGATGATGTGGCGCGCGGCTTTCACATCCGCCATAAGCGCCGTCTGCGCGTTGCCACGAAATATCTCACCCTGACGCGGCTCTTCTTCGCCGAGCACGGGATTTCCGATTACCGCATCGTGGAAAGCCTCGGGGCGACGGAAGGCGCGCCGGCGGCAGGCTCCGCCGAGGCGATTGTCGACATTACTTCGACGGGCGCAACGCTGGCGGCCAATAATCTGAAAGTGCTCGATGACGGGGTGATGCTGAAAAGCCAGGCGAACCTCGTTGCCTCGCTCACCGCCACCTGGTGCGATACCGCGCTGCAGGCGGCAACTCATGTGCTCGACATGATCACCGCGCGCACCGAAGCGCAGCGGATGAAAGAAATCCGCTTTGCCGCGCCCGCGCTCGATCAGACATTGGTGGATGAGCTGCTTGCCCGCTTCGACGTGCGCGTGCCGCAGGAAGCGCGCGCCGCTTTGCCAGGCAGCGGCGAGCTTGCCGCCTATTGTCCCTCGGCAAAGCTCTATGACGTTGTCAGCTATCTGCGCGAGAACGGTATCACCACCGTCACGGCGCGGGACGTGGATTATCTTTTCGAGCCGGAAAACGCGCTCCTGGCGCGGCTCAAGACCCGGCTCGGGAAATAACGCCTTTACAAGAATTACAGAACTCCTGTTCCTTTACAGAAGTTCTGTAATTTCTCTCACTTTAATAAGTCGTTGCCTCTATTGATTTTTCTCCGCCGCGCGCGCAAATTTGCGCCGCCTTGTAAAGGAGGAAAGCATGAGCGCGCTGCTTGTTATTGCATTGGGCCTGGTCGTCGTGGCCACCGCTATCCTGTCGGGCATATTCGGCATGGCGGGCGGCATCGTGCTGATGGGTTTCCTCGTTTCCGTCCTGCCGGTGGGCGCGGCGATGATGCTGCACGGGGTGACGCAAGCCGCCTCCAACGGTTACCGCGCCTGGCTGAACCGGGCCCATATCCGCTGGGAAATTTTAGGCGTTTATGGCGCGGGCGCCGCAGTAGCGCTCACAGGTCTCACCGCGCTTTCCTTCGTGCCGGACAGAGAGATCGTCTTTCTGGCGCTCGGCGCCGTGCCTTTCATCGCTGCAGCATTGCCCGAGCGTCTTGCCCTCGACATCACGAAAAGGGGCATGGCGGCAGCGGCGGGGTTTATCATTACCCTGATCAACCTTGTGGCAGGGGTGGCTGGCCCGCTTCTCGATGTGTTTTTCGTGCGCACCAGCCTCACCCGTCATGAGGTCGTCGCCTCCAAGGCGGTGACGCAGACGGTCAGCCATTTGCTCAAACTCGTCTATTTCGGTCTTCTCGTCCGCGAGACGGTGAGGATGGAAAGCGAGGGCGCGTCCGTTCCCTGGTGGGTTTTTCTCATGGTCGTGCCCCTTGCCATGCTCGGGACGACGCTCGGCAAGAAAGTGCTCGACCGGATGAGCGACACGAATTTCCGCAAATGGAGCCAATGGGTGGTGCTGACCATCGGCGCCGTCTTCATCGCGCGCGGGCTTTGGACGCTTTACGCAGCTTAGTTACGGGCAATGCCGAGCGAGGCGAGATAAGCTTTCTGCTTTTTAAGCCCCTGTTTTTCGAGATAGCGGAAGACGGGGGCAAGCAGCGGCGGCCAGGTCATGACGAGACCGGCCATGATGCCGTCGCTCACCGGCAGCCAGGTTTCCAGCTTGCCGTTTTTGAGCGCCTTCATCACATGACGTGCCGTTTCTTCCGGGCTCAGCGGTTTGGCATTGCCCGCGAAATTGAGCGGCGAGCCTTCCGGGTGCGCCATTTCCGCCTGCAGCATCGGTGTGTCGATCGCATTGGGATAGAGAGCGCCGACCTTGATGCCGTGAGGGGCAAGTTCGAGATGGAGCGCGGCCATGAAACCGCGCAGCCCGAATTTCGAGGCGCTGTAAGCGGCGCTGTCTTTCAGAGGAAAAAGCCCGGCAAGGGAGGCGATGGAAAAGATCTGCCCTTTGCCCCGTTTCAGCATGGCGCGGGCAGCGGCCTGGGAAAGGTGCATGGGCGCGCGCAAATTGATATCGAGATGTTTATCGAGAAGGGTGCTCTCTAAGGCTGCAACGGAGCCCGGCAGGCCGATCCCGGCATTGTTGATCAGAAGCTCAATGCCGGGCGCCGCTTCAAGCCGTGCGCAGAGCGCTTGGAGGCCCTCCGCTGCGCAAAGATCGGCGGTGATGAGCTCCGGGGCGCTCTCCAGCGCGCCAGCCGTCTTTTCCAGCGCCCCTTCGGAAATATCGGTGAGGACGAGGCCGTAGCCTGCTTTTTCAAGTTCGAGCGCAAGCGCGCGGCCAAGGCCGCCGCCTGCGCCCGTGATCAGGGCAAGGGGCCGGCTCATGCCGCCGCCTTCGCCTGCAGGCTTTCATAATGGCCCTCCGGAATCTCCGGCCAGTGCATAGTCTTGCGCAGGCCCTTCATGGCCTTCTGGTAGGCATCGATATTGACGTAAGTCGCATGGCGGTCGGAACCGACATATTTCACGCCGCCGGAAAGATCGGGCCGCAATGTCGTGAGCGCCTTTTCCCAGCGCGCCGCTTCCTTGCCGCCTTGGGCCTCGGCCAGGATCGCCCGGGCGATGAGATCGGCCATATTGTCGAAGAGCTTATAGGCTCCGCCATTCGTTTCCATGAAGCCGATGGCAAAGAGCTGCGGGTTCTCGCGGGAGAAAAGGTTCATGAAAAGATCAGGCCGCCCGCCTCTCCAGGAAAACTCTTTTTCTTCCACATAAGGAATGTTCCAGCGGTAGCCCGTCGCGCAGAGGATAAGGTCGACGGTCTCGCGGCTCCCATCCTTGAAGACGACGTCGGGCCCGTCGAGCCGCGCGATATCGCCCTTGGCTTTGATATCGCCGTGGGAGAGGTAATGGAGAAGCTGCGTGTTGACGATCGGGTGGCTTGCAAAAACCTTGTGATCGGGGGCGGGCAGGCCGAGCCGCGTCAGATCGCCATTGAGGAGCCGCAACATCGCGCCGAAGATGATCTGCGTCAGCCACATGGGCATATGCGGGCCTTCATGGGCAAAGACATCCGCCGGCTTGCCGAAAATATGTTTGGGAATGAAGTGATAGCCGCGCCGCAGGCTGATAAAGGCGGCATCGGCCGATTGCGCGGCATCGCAGGCAATGTCGCAGCCGGAATTGCCCGCGCCGATGACGAGCACGCGCTTGCCTTTGAACTCGTCCGGCGAGCGGAACGTGTTCGCATGGCGGATCTCGCCATCGAAGTGGCCTTCGAACTGCGGAAGGCTCGGATGCCAATTCGTGCCGTTCGCGCAGATGAGCCAGCGGTAGCGCCGCTTTTCACCAGTGCCGAGCGTGACGGTCCAGCCGCCATCCTCAAAGCGCGTTTCCTTTACTTCCGTATTGAACGTGATGTCGCCGTAAAGGCCGAATTCGCGGGCAAAGCCGCGCATGTAAGACAGGATCTGCCGGCCCGAGGGGTAGTCGGGATAATCGGCCGGCATCGGAAAGCCGAGATAGTGAGACTGGGTTTTGGAAGAAATGAAATGCGCCGAATCGTACATGGGCGAGCCCGGATTATCCGCATCCCAGATGCCGCCCACATCGCTGTGCCGCTCGAAGCAGTCGAAATCGATGCCCAGCAATTTGAAGGTGCGCGCCAGTGCCAGCCCGCCGGGCCCCGCGCCCACGATGCAGGCTTTGTCGTTTACCGTCATTCCCATCTCCCGTAACATGAGGGTTCCTCAGATTTGAATAATTTGATAAACCCTCATATTTTCCGGCGCAAGCAAAAATTGGAAACCGCCCCCATGACCGACAGCGCTCTTCGCAAAAAACCGGCCCAGGCCCGCTCCCGCGCCCGCTATGAGGCCATTCTTGCCGCCGCCAAGGCGCTGATCGCGGAAAAGGGCTCGGATACGGTGAAAATGAGCGAGGTGGCGGAGCAGGCGGGCGTGCCTATCGGCTCCGTCTATCAGTTCTTCCCGGACAAGGGCGCCATCATCCAGACGCTGGCTGAAGACTATATGGAGCAGGTGCGCGCGGGCCTGCGCGAGGAGGTGAAATCCATCACCGACAAGGAAAGCGCAGGCGCGCTCATCGCCCGGCTGATGGATAGCTATTACGCCTTCTTTTTGATGGAGCCCGTCGCGCGGGATATCTGGTGCGGCACCCAGGCCGACAAGCGCATGCAGGATATCGATATCGAGGATAGCCGCCTCAATGGCGAGATTTTCTTTGCCGCTTTAAAGCCGCTTACCCCCCGCGCCGCCTGGAAAAGCCTCAAGACCGATTGCTTTTTGATGATGCAGCTCACGGGCGCCGCCGTCCGCCTTGCGGTCGCGCTGGACCGCAAGGAGGGCGACAGGATCATCGATGCCTATAAGGGCATGCTGCTTTCCAAGCTCATGCAGAACTTGGGAAGCTGAACCGCTTAAAGCCCCGGCACGGGAAAGCGCGCGCAAAGCGCCTCGGCTTCCGCGGCAAGGGCGGGCAAGATTTCCGCGCGCTTCCCCGCATCGGCGCTAAGGGCGGTTGCAATCATCGCGGCAATGCTTTCCATCTCGCTTTTCCCCATGCCCCGCGCGGTGGGCGCGGGCGTGCCGAGGCGGATGCCGGAAGGGCGCACCGGCGGGCGCGGATCGTCGGGGATCACCTGCTTGTTCGTCGTCAGGCCGATCTCATCGAGAAGGCGCTGCGCCTCATCGCCGCTCATGCCGAAACTTGCCTCGGTGTCGATGACCATGAGGTGGTTTTCCGTGCCCCCGGTCACGAGTTTGATCTGCCGGGAGGCGAGGGCATTGGCGAGCGCCTTGGCGTTCTCCAGCACCTGGCGGGCATAGGCTTTGAAGGCGCCCTCGCCCACAAGCTTCAGCGTTGTCGCGGTAGCCGCCACCTGGTTCATATGCGGGCCGCCCTGAAGGCCGGGAAAGACCGAGGCATCGAGCTTCTTGGCATGGGCTTTCTGCGTCAGGATCAGCCCGCCGCGCGGCCCCCGCATGGATTTATGCGTGGTCGTCGTCATGAAATCGAAACCGGCTTCCATGGGGTTGTTGAGCAGCCCCGCTGCGATGAAGCCTGCCGTATGGCTGACATCGGCCATGGTGAGCGCGCCCACCTCATCGGCAATTTCCTTGAAGGCGCGGTAATCGATGTCGCGCGGATAGGAAGAATGCCCGCAAACGATCATTTTGGGCCGGGTGCGCAAGGCTGCCTCCCGCACCGCGCCGAAATCGATATGGCCCTCTGCATCCGTCTTGTAGCGGGTGAAATCGAACAGCTTGCCCATATGGCTGACCGGCGCGCCATGCGTCAGGTGCCCGCCATGGGAAAGGTTCATGGCAAGGATCGGGTCCCCAAGTTCCAGAAAACCGAGATAGACGGCCTGGTTCATGGGCGAGCCGGATAGCGGCTGCACGTTGGCGTGTTCCGCACCGAAAAGCGCCTTGGCCCGCTCCCGAGCCAGCTCTTCGACAATGTCGGTGTTTTCCTGCCCGCCATAATAGCGCCGGCCCGGATAGCCTTCCGAATATTTATTGGTGAAGACCGAGCCGAGCAGCGCCAGCACTTCCGGGAAGGCATAGTTCTCCGACGGGATAAGTTCGAGCCCGCGCCGCTGGCGTTCTTCCTCGCGCAAAAGTGCAGCGGCGATATCGGGGTCGGATTGCGCAAGGCCCTCCCGCAGCGCATTCATGTCGGCCGCGCTTTGCGTTTCCTCGGGAAAACGGGCGGTGGGGGCGGAAGAAGAAAAAGAGGGTGTGATCGTCATGAGGCAAGCTCCTGTTCAAAACAAAACCCGGCCAGCTTTTTCAAAGCTGCCCAGGCGAACGGCTTGGCCCTATGGCCCGATATGGTTCCGCGCTCCCTCGTGGTTCCCCACGCCCCGGCAAGACGATTGCCGGGTTTTCGCCAGTCACGCGGAATGCGACCGGTTTGATCACCATAAGAGATAGGGCGCGGCAAGAGGGCCGTCAACCCGCCTTTTCTGCCGCCCCTCTTGCCGGTCACGCCGTGCACGGAACATGGGAGGCCGTCTCTCGTTCGTTACCCGAGTGAGTAAAACGCGTGAAACCAACCAAGAAGGAGGAAGACATGCGTATCAAATCTCTGACAGCCACGCTGGCCGCCTCCGCCTTTGCTCTGGCCGCGGGCGCCGCACAGGCCGAGGACATGGAAACCGGCGCCTCCTGGAGCCCGAAGGACCAGGAAGGCCTTTATGAAAAGCATATGGAGCTGACGCGCAAGGCGAACAGCAAGTGCGAAGACCTTGGCGGGTCCGCCTCCGCCAAGGCGCAGACGGATGACCGTCTTGCCGACCGCCGCGATGCCTGCGTGCGCCAGACGCTCGACAGCATGGCCGTGCAGACCGGTAATACCGGCGTCGTACTTGTCCACATGGCTCTGCCCGCGGACGTGCGTTACAACGAAAGCCGCACGGAAGCCTGGAAAAAACGGGCGATGGAAGGCACGCTCGTGACCATCCGCGAGGAAAGCGAAAGCTAAGCGCGTCTGAGCCGCGCACATAAAAGAAGGACCGGCCTTCCGCATTGGGAGGCCGGTCTTTTCATGTCTCTTTGGTGGTTTCAATCGCCCCGATTCTCATTAAGCTGCCGGGCGGCTTTAGGCAAAGGCGAGTGACAAGGTGATGGCAGTCAGGTCGGCGTTCGAAATGGGCGGGGTGGATGTAGCACCGGGCACCCGGCAGACCGTGCAATTGCCGCTTGGCGTCCTGTCCAATCACACGCCCATGACGCTGCCCGTTCAGGTCGTGCATGGAAGGCGGGAGGGCCCGGTGCTTTTCGTCAGCGCGGCGGTGCACGGCGATGAGATTATCGGCGTCGAAATCGTCCGCCGGCTTCTGCGCCAGCCTGCCTTGAAGCAGCTGCGCGGCACGCTCATCGCCGTTCCCATCGTCAATGCTTTCGGCTTCATCAATCATTCGCGCTACCTGCCGGACCGGCGCGATCTCAACCGCTGCTTTCCCGGCAGCGGCGACGGCTCCTTTGCCGGGCGCCTGGCGCATCTTTTCCTGAGCGAAGTGGTGGCGCGCGCCGATCTCGGCATCGATCTTCATTCGGCCGCCATTCACCGCACGAACCTGCCGCAGATCCGGGTCTCTCCTTCGAAGCCGGAAACCATGGACCTCGCGCTTGCCTTCGGCGCGCCGGTCGTCATCACCTCGAAACTGCGCGAGGGATCCTTGCGCGAGGCGGCAAAGGAAAAGGGCGTCGATGTGCTTCTCTATGAAGCGGGCGAGGGGCTGCGCTTCGATGAAATGGCGATCCGCACCGGCGTTGCGGGCATTTTGCGCATCATGCACGGCCTCGGCATGGTGGCGCGCCGGGCCATTGCGCCGGCCCGTGTCACCTCCATCCTCTCCGCCAAAAGCAGCTGGCTGCGCGCGCCTGAGGGCGGCATTCTGCGCGCTTATAAAGGCATCGGCGCCATGGCGGAAAAGGGCGAGGTCGTCGGCGTCATTTCCGATCCTTTCGGGGAAACGGATATAGAGATCGAAGCGGGCGAGCCCGGCCTTGTCATCGGCCGCACCAATCTGCCCATCGTCAATCAGGGCGATGCGCTCTTTCATATCGCCCGGGTGCGCAAGCCCGACACGGCGGAAGCCCGGATCGGCGCCCTGGCCGAGCAGCTCGGCGAGGCGGCGATCTTCGATGAAGACGAGATCATCTGAGGGCGGATTGTCCAACGCAGACTGAAACGTCACGTTTTTGCAACAAATGCGTGCAAAGCGCCCCTTTTGGCGCCTTCCTGGCCGCGCAGGCCATTTGAATCCGCCTTATCGCCGCCTAGACTGTCCCGAACCGGTACACAATAAACCTGCCGGGGTCTGGGGAGAGACATATGAAAAAGCAGCTTTTGAAAACGGCGGCGCTGTCCGCCTTGTTGGCAACCGGCATGAGCGGCGGCGCGCTCGCCGAAGCGGCAACGCCGGGCCTTTATGTGAGCCTTGGCGCGGGCATGAACTGGCTGGACGATGTTGAAAGCGGTGGCCAAACCACCTCCTTCGATGAAGGGTTCATCATCAACGGCGCGCTCGGCTATGACAGCGGCGATATCTCGAAAATGGGTAAATACCGCCTCGAAGCGGAAATCTCTTGGAGCGAGAACGACACCGATACGGTCACTGCAGGCGGCGTGACGGGTAATGCCGGCGGCGAGGTCGAGCAGTTCGGCTTTATGGTCAACGGCTATTGGGACTTCCTGCCGGGTGAACGGCTGCGTCCTTATGTCGGCATCGGCCTCGGTCTGACGGATCTCGACCAGACCCTCACCGTGGGCGGTCTGACGGCGAGCGCGGACGGCACGGAATTCACCTATCGCGGGGCGCTGGGCGCGAGCTACGCGCTCGATGCCAATTGGGCGATCGATCTCGGCTACCGCTACACGGTCGTCAATGCCGACAATGACGACGCGGAAAACCATTCGGTGCTGACGAGCTTGCGCTACAAGTTCTAAACGGCACGCTTCTGTTCCGGCAAAAAGGGCGCGGAAAACTCCGCGCCCTTTTTGTTATTCGACTACTTGAATAAGTTTGGTTTCAAGCTTGGAAACGAGATCAGGAGCGTGTTGTTCGAGCGCCGATTTGGCTGCTGGAGTCCGGTCGATGATTTCGTATTTGACCCTGTCGTTCCGCCCGGTTACAGCGCTCCCGCCCAATCCTGAAACCAGGATGCGGCCCGCGTGAATAACGTCCCCGGCTTTCACATCGAGAGGTGAAAGAGGAATACCTGTGGCCGGGTCGTAAGGCTTGACCGGGAGAGGTTCGCGCGGTTGAGCGAGGATGTCGCGGGAGACGATAATAAATTTGTACCGGCCGGGCGGGAGCCTGACGAAAAACTCTTTGTCGGCGGCCTTCTCGGAAAAGATGTAATAGTGATTGGCGGTGGAACTTTCGTTTTGAAGATAGATTTTCACCAAATCGAGATCAGCTCCGTCCTTGGCGAAGGCGCTCATCAGAATGACGGCTTCGCGCGTTGGATCGATTTGTCCAGTAGGCTCTTTGATGGGATGTTTAGGGGCGCTGCTGCCGCATGCTGCCAAGAATGCAAGTAGTGCAAAAGCGAAGCCCGTCTTGAGAAGGCTTAAAGGCATTTGATCGTCTCTCTTATATAAAACAAACCATTCATTATATTAATTCGAGCCTTTAAGGGTGCAAGCAAAGAAAAACCCGGCCCTCTTGCGAAGGCCGGGTTCTTTGTTCCGTGAGCTTTAGGCTCAGGGAGCATGACGGGGCATGATTACATCATGCCGCCCATGCCGCCCATTCCGCCCATGCCGCCCATATCGGGCATGCCGCCGCCGGCGCCTTCTTTCTTCGGCTTCTCGGCGATCATGGCTTCCGTGGTGATCAGAAGCGCGGCAACGGAGGCTGCGTCCTGAAGCGCGGTGCGCACGACCTTGGTCGGGTCGATAATGCCTTCTTCGACCATATCGACATATTCTTCGGTCTGTGCGTTGAAGCCGAAGGTCACCTTTTTGCTTTCCAGCACTTTGGCGACGACGATGGAGGCTTCCACGCCCGCATTTTCCACGATCTGACGGATCGGGGCTTCGAGCGCGCGGCGCACGATGTTGATGCCGGCCTGAATGTCGGCATTGTCATCGCTGAGCGCGGCAACGGCTTTCGTTGCCTGCAGAAGCGCGGTGCCGCCGCCCGGTACGATGCCTTCTTCAACGGCAGCGCGGGTGGCGTTCAGCGCGTCGTCCACGCGGTCTTTACGCTCTTTCACTTCGACTTCCGTCGCACCGCCGACCTTGATCACCGCAACGCCGCCGGCGAGTTTCGCCAGGCGTTCTTGCAGTTTTTCGCGGTCGTAATCGGAGGTGGTTTCTTCGATCTGACGGCGGATCTGCTCGGTGCGTGCTTCGATGTCTTTCTTCTTGCCCGCGCCGTCGACGATCGTCGTGTCGTCTTTCGTGATGTTGACGCGCTTGGCCTGGCCGAGCATGTCGATCGTCACGTTTTCCAGCTTGATGCCCAGATCTTCCGAGATCACCTGGCCGCCCGTCAGGATCGCGATGTCCTCGAGCATGGCCTTGCGGCGGTCGCCGAAGCCCGGCGCTTTCACGGCAGCGATCTTCAGGCCGCCGCGCAGCTTGTTGACCACGAGGGTCGCCAGCGCTTCGCCTTCGATGTCTTCTGCAATGATGAGCAGCGGACGGCCCGACTGCACGACCGATTCCAGGATCGGGATCATCGCCTGCATGGAGGAGAGTTTCTTCTCATGCAGCAGAATGTAGGGATCGTCGAGTTCGGCGATCATCTTTTCCGCATTGGTGATGAAGTAAGGCGAGAGATAGCCGCGGTCGAACTGCATGCCTTCCACGACTTCCAGTTCGCTTTCCAGGCTCTTGGCTTCTTCGACCGTGATCACGCCTTCATTGCCGACTTTCGACATGGCATCGGCGATCATCTGACCGATTTCGCGTTCGCCGTTTGCCGAGATTGTGCCGACCTGAGCGATTTCCGAGTTGTCTTTGACTTTCTTGGAGCGCTTTTTCAGGTCTGCGACGGCGGCGAGAACCGCTTTGTCGACACCGCGCTTCAGGTCCATCGGGTTCATGCCGGCGGTCACGGCCTTAGCGCCTTCGCGCACGATCGCCTGGGTCAGAACCGTTGCGGTGGTGGTGCCGTCGCCAGCCGTGTCATTGGTCTTGGAGGCGACTTCGCGCACCATCTGCGCGCCCATGTTTTCGAACTTGTCTTCAAGCTCGATTTCCTTGGCGACCGACACGCCGTCTTTCGTGGTGCGCGGAGCGCCGAAAGACTTTTCGATCACCACGTTGCGGCCTTTCGGGCCGAGCGTGACTTTTACTGCATCGGCCAGAATGTCCACGCCTTTGAGCATACGCTGGCGGGCGTCGTTGCCGAATTTGATTTCCTTAGCCATAGTCCTCAGATCCTTCTCTCAAGGTCTAGTCTTGAGCGTTATCCTTAAAAGCGGTGCGCGGCAGGCGGCATGAAAAAAGCCGTCCTGCGAAAGCAGCACAGCTTCTTATTCGATGATGCCGAGAATGTCGGATTCCTTCATGATCAGCAGGTCTTCGCCGCCGACCTTCACTTCCGTGCCGGACCATTTGCCGAAGAGCACCTTGTCGCCCTTTTTGACGTCAAGTTTCACGGTCTTGCCGGATTCGTCTTTGGCGCCCGGGCCAACGGCCACGACTTCGCCCTGGGACGGCTTTTCCTGAGCCGTTTCGGGAATGATGATGCCGCCAGAGGTCTTGGTGTCCTCTTCAACCCGGCGAACGAGCACGCGATCGTGCAAAGGACGGAACTTCATCTGAATGTCTCCCTTGAACCCCGTCTAAGAGATTGGAATTCATGAATTTTTCAAGATTGTTAGCACTCCCCTCATGTGAGTGCTAACAAAGGTCGCCGCACAAATAGGCACATGCCCGGCCCCTGTCAAGAGACCCTGGGAAGCGGCGGGGTGATTCTTTTAAGACGCCTGCGCAGCCGGATTTTGCCGGGAGCGCGCCGCACCTGCGGCAGGCTGGGCGAAGGCGAGAACCGGCGCGCCTTCGCTCCCATTGCTCCCTTGTCTGGCCAAGTGGTCGCAAAGCGCACCGGTGAAAAGGGCAAGGCCCAGCATTTCGAGGGTTTCTTCGCATATCGCGAGGAGCGCGACGAGCGGCGCCTCTTCACCTTGAGCCGTAATGACATAGCCGGAAGCCATTTCAAGCCCGAGTGCCCCGCCGACGAAAAGCGTGCCCGAGGCGATGAAAAGCGCCGCGCTGCGCCGGGGCAGAGAAAGAAGGAAAGGCACCATGGCAAGGCCGAAGCCGCCCACAAGCACGAGGGCGGGCAGTACCCAGGCCCAGTAGAAGATGCCGCTCAGCCCGAACGCACTGCGCAAGGGCTCGATAAAGACTTCATGGATGCCCGTTGCCTCATCGAGCGAGAGATAGGCAAAGGCCGCAGCCAGCGCGAGCCAGGAGCGGGTATGCCCGCGGCCTTGGCTTTCGGCCTGGCGGGCGGCCTGGCGGGCGGTAAGAAAAAGCAGACCTGCCGAAGCCATCATCATGAGAGAGGAATACCAGGCGCCGAAATTCATCTCCGAGTCGAGATTGAGGTGGCGCAGGTCTTTCAGCGCCGTGTCATAGCCGATCGCGCCGAGCGCTGCTTCGCGCACCAGGGCAAGCCCGGCCAGCACCGCCGTGCCGGTAAAAAGCAGCCGCCACACGGCCCGCGCATTTATCCTCAGCATCCGTCATCCCCGTTTGAGCAAATCATCTGGTCCCGCCCTTGCAAGACTTGGCTCAATTATCGGCCTGCAACCAAAGAGGGGGATAAGTGGTCATGATTACGGGAGATTTCAGGCAAATACGCACGGGCGCCTTGCGGCGGCTCGGGCGTGAATTGTCCCAAAGCGGGAAGTTTGGGCGCAGCAAAAGCCTTGCCCTGTTTCAAAACGGGCTAAGAAAGCTCCTCATCCTGCTGCTTTCGATGCGTGATGACGGCCCGCTCGGGCTGTTGGGGTTCGCGCGCATGGGAGCGGAAAAAGCGCTGATGGCACCGCAGGGCTTTTTCCAGCGCCGCCCGGAAAACGCTTATGCGCATCCCGACGGGCTGGTGGATCTCGGCGGCTCGATGAATGCGGCCCGCCTGATCGGGGCTTATGCGCAAGGGGTCTATCCCTGGAACCACGCAAGCCCCGTGAAATGGTGGTCGCCGTCGAAACGCGCCGTGCTTTTCTTCGGTGATCTGCGCATCGAAAAGAATCTGCGCCGCCTTCTGCGCCAGAAGCGCTACAGCGTTACTTTCGATGTGGATTTTGAAAGCGTGATGCGCGGCTGCGCCCGCCCGCGCCCCGGCCGTCTGCCGATCACCTGGATCGACGAGGATATGGTGAGGGCTTACCGCCGGCTCTTTGCGCTCGGCCGCGCCCATTCCGTGGAGGTCTGGGACCGGGACGGCACGCTGGTCGGCGGCCTTTACGGCGTGGTGCAAGGCGGCGTCTTCGTCATCGAATCGCAATTCGCCGAGATGCGCGACGCGTCCAAAGTCGGCTTCGTCACCCTGATGCGCCATTTGAAGGAATGGGGGTTCGTTGCCGCCGATGGCAAGGTGATGACGGGGCATCTGAAGAATTTCGGTATGACCGACATTTCCCGTTCCGCCTATCTCGGCCTGTTGCATGCAAGCCGTGAGCACCAGGCGCCGCAGATATGGCTTGCCGATCCGGCGCTCGACCCGGCGGGATGGAAACCGGAAGACGATTATCTGACGGTTTAAGGCTCCTCCCTCTTTGGCAAACGCCCCGGCTCATCCGCCGGGGCGTTTTTCGTTTCCGGCCCGAGCGTCTATAGTCCCGGCCAAGAAAACGGGAAGGGGAGAGAGATGACAGGTTCATTCGTCAATGAAGCGCTGATCGGCAAGAAAGAGGGGGCAAGGGAGCTGGCAACACCGGCGCTCGTCATCGACCTGCCGGCCTTCGAGCGCAATGTCAAAACCATGGCCGAGCATTGCGCGCGCGCCGGCCTCACGCTTCGCCCCCATGCCAAGACCCATAAATGCGCCGAGATCGCCCGGCGCCAGATTGCGGCAGGGGCCGTGGGTATTTGCTGCGCCAAACTCGGCGAAGCTGAGGTCATGGCTAAGGCCGGCATCGAAAACATTCTCCTAACCTCGCCGGTCGTGCTGCCGCGCGCGGTGGAAAGGCTCATGGCGCTGAATGCCCGCATTCCCGATCTGCATGTCGTGATCGATAGCGAGGAAAACGCCCGCACTCTGGAAGCGGCGGCGGAAAAGGCGGGCCGCCCGCTCAACGTGCTTGTCGATCTCGATATCGGGCTGCACCGTACGGGCATCGCCCCGGAGGCAGCCCCTGCGCTTGCCCGCTTCGCCGATGGCGCTAAGCACCTACGCTTTAAAGGGCTGCAGGCCTATGGCGGCCATCTCATGCATATCGAAGGTTTTGCCGAGCGGCGGGAAAAGTCTTTGGCCGCCATGAGCGTGATGAAAAGCGTGAAAGACGCGCTGGAGAAAGAAGGTATCGCCTGCCCCATCATGACCGGCGGCGGCACCGGCACGTTCGATATCGACCCAGAGGCAAATGTCCTCACAGAGCTGCAGGGCGGTTCCTATATCTTCATGGACAAGCAATATAACGACGTGGAAGGGGCGAACGGCAACGTGCCTTTTGAGACCGCGCTTTACGTGCAGATGTCCGTCATCTCCAACAACACCCCGCGCCTTGCGACAACGGATGCGGGCTTCAAATCCTTCGCCACCGACGCCGAGCCGCCCCTCCTGCGCTCCGGCGCGCCGGAGGGGGCGAGCTATTTTTTCTTCGGGGACGAGCAGGGCGGCATCCTTTTGCCGAAGGGCGAGAGCCTGCCGCTCGGCGCCGCACTGACCGCCGTCACCCCCCACTGCGACCCGACTGTCAATCTCTACGACGCCTATCACGTCGTGGAAGAAGGCGTCCTCACCGCCATCTGGCCCATCGAAGCGCGCGGGCGAAGTGCGTGACGCCCGCGCTCAAGGTGCCGGGAAGAGCGTGTCCGTTTTGCCGGTGAGGTAATAGGCAGCCAGCCCGAGCCATTCCTTGACGGCGAAATCGGTGAAGGCGATGCCGTCGGACGAAAAATAGAAGAAGGAGAAGGCATGCTCGCCGCCGGTTTGATAATCCACGGGGTAGGGCAGAACGTCGAAGCCTGCCGCGCGGAAGGCGCCGAGCGCGCGGGGCATGTGATAGGCGGAGGTGACAAGGAGCCAGGGCGCTGCCTCGCTTGCGCCGAGCCCGGCGGCCATCGCCTTGGCATTCACCGCGTTCTCATGGGTGTTGCGCGAGTGCTTTTCGAGGAAGAGCCTTTCCGGCGCAACGCCGATCCCGGTTAAAATCTCCGCCATGATTTCCGCTTCCGAGGCGATGGCCTCATCGCCCGGCAAGAGCGCGTTGTTGCCGCCGGAAAGAAGAAGCGGAACACCCGGATAGCGTTCGGCAAGCTGGTGCGCGGCCAGCAGCCGTTCGCCGCCGGAAAGAATGGCAGGCTCGCCCCGCGCCGCGCTCACTTCCATATGAACCGCGCCGCCGAGCACGATGATACCGGCGGGTGCGCCCGTTATCTCGGCCCGCGGGATGCGGTCTTCCAGCCCCGCCATCAGAACCCGGCCAAGCGGCGAAAAGGAAATCAGAAAAAGCCCGCAGAGCCCCGCGGCGAGAAAAGCGCGCCCCAGCTGCCGGAACCTGGTGAGCGACAGCGCAAAGCCGCCCGTGCTTAAAAACAGAAAAGCGGCGGAAGGCTGCAAAAAGAACCAGACGATCTTGGACAGCGCGAAAAACATGAAGCTCCTTTAAGCGGTCTTTGCGCAGAATAATGCCAAGCCCTCGCCAAACTCTTAAGCGCGGCCGAGCGCCGCGTGAAGCCGCTGCCAGAGCGGGGCGCAATCGACGATCGTGCCCTCCCGCATCGCCTGGTCCGCGGCCATAACGGTAAGCCCCGCCACCATCGCGTCATAGACCTGCACGGGAAAGGGCGCGCCCTCCAGCAAGTGGGCGGCAAGGTCCTTGCCCATTTGCGGGTCCGAGCCGTAATGCTCATGAAGATTACCGCCTACGGTCTCTTCCTCGCGCGGGCGGCGCCCGAAGGCTTCTGAATAGGCGAGCGTGTTCGTCACAAGATCGGCCTCGAGCGCGCCTTTCGTACCGGCAAAATACCAGCGCCGCTGCAGGATGCCTGCATGGGTGTTGGTGTGAAAGGCAAGCTGTACGCCGTTTTCATAATGGATGAGCGCGGTTTGATGATCCACGGCATCGCCCTTTGAGCGGAAGACATCGCTTGCCCCGTTCCAGCCGCCGGGCCAAAGCGAATAAGCGGCCTCACCGCCCGGATATTTTTCTTGCTTAAGCGCTTCATGCTCGGGCGTGAAAATGCGCCTTCCGCCGAAACTTGCAATCCGCGCGGGCAGCGCTCCGGCGAACAGCCGGTAAAGATCGAAATCATGGCAGCATTTATCGAGCAGGTAAGAGCCGCCATGGGCGCTGTCCCGCCGCCAGTCCCGCATCAAAAAGCCGCCATGTTCGGGATGAAGATGCTCGTTGCCTTCGAAGCTTATGAGCGCGCCGAGCTTTCCTTCATCGAAATAACGGCGCACTTCACGCACAAGCGGAGAGGAGCGCAGCACGAGGCCGACCAGCACCGAGGCTTCGCCATGTTGGCGCAGGAGTTCGGCAAGCTCGAAGGTTTCTTCCGCCGTGCGCACCACCGGCTTTTCGGTGAAGACCCGCACGCCCGCTTCAAGCCCCGCCTTGATATGGGCAAGGTGAAGGTGATTGGGCGAGCCGACCATCAAAAGATCGGGCTTGGTTGCAGCGATGAGCGCCTCGACGCTCTCGAAGGGCGCGCCCGCCTCAATCCCGTGCTGCTTAAGCGAGGCAAGGCCTGCAGGCGCTGGGTCGGCATAACCGGCGATTTTCATGGAAGGGGCCGCGGCCAGCACATGGCGCAGCACGGTGGCGATGCGGTGGCCGAGCCCGGCCACGGCGATGCGGAATTCTTTTTGGGTTTTGCTCATGAGTGATGCGGGCGGGTCATAGTCTTGCAGATTATTTGTTCTATGCTTTCATGGAGCATATCAGAGCAGCTTCAGGCGGAGTAGCGCATGCGGATCGGAATTTTAACGGGCGGCGGCGATGTGCCGGGCCTTAATCCATGCATCAAGGCGGTAACGCGGCGGGCGGCGGAGCTCGGCTGGGAGGTCGTCGGCTTCCGGCGCGGCTGGGCGGGGCCCTTGAATGTGGACCCGGACGATCCTGAAAGCCTTGAGAAGTGGACCCTGCCGCTCACACCCAACGCCGTGCGCACGATCGACCGGACGGGCGGCACCATCCTCCATACCTCCCGCACCAAGCCGAGCAAGGTGAAGCCTGCCGATCTGCCCGAACGCTTGCAGGGAAAGCTGCAGCCCGGCAAAGACGGCACGGTGGACTGCACGGCGCCCATTTTGGCGGCGCTGGAAAAAATGAAAATCGATGTGCTCATTCCCATTGGCGGCGATGACACGCTCTCGTACGGCGCGCGCCTCCACCAGGAAGGCATGAAGGTCATGTCCATTCCAAAGACGATGGATAATGACGTTTACGGCACCGATTATTGCATCGGTTTTTCGACGGCGGTCTCCCGCTCGGTCGAGCATATTCATGCGCTGCGCACCTCCACGGGCAGTCATGAACGCATTGCGGTGATCGAGCTTTTCGGGCGTAATTCCGGCGAGACCGCGCTCATTGCAGGGTATCTTGCCGATGTCGACCGCGTGCTTATCGCCGAAGAACCGTTCGATGTGCAGCATCTAAGCGAACTTGCGGCGAAAGACCGGGCGGACAATCCCGCCAATTATTCCATGGTCGTCGTCTCCGAAGGCGCGCAGATGCAGGGCGGGGAGATCATGGAGCGGGGCGAGGCGGATGCTTACGGGCACCGCAAGCTCGGCGGGATCGGCCAGGTGCTGGGCGAGGAGATCAAGCAGCGCACCGGCATCAACATTATCTCCCAGTCGCTGGGCTATATGATGCGGGCCGGCGCGCCCGACGCGCTCGATGTCATGGTCGCCAAAAGCTACGGCACTATGGCCGTGCAGCTGATCGAAGAAGGCAAGTCCGGTTTGATGATGGCCCTGCGCGACGGCAATTATACCGCTATGCCCGGAGATACCTGCATCAAGGGCGAGCGGCGGGTGGATGTCGCCGCTTTTTATGACAAGGAAAATTACCGCCCGCGCATCACCCGCGTCTCGGGCCTGCCCATGTTCCTCTATTGAGCGGTTTTGATCCGGGCCTTCACCAAGGCTTTAAGAGGCAGAGGCAGGCGGCGCCGCTTTGAAGCGAATGGCGGGCTCGCCATCGGCATCTTTGAAAAGCAGGACGCCGTCCTTCACTTCCCAGCTCTTGGTAGCGGCGAGCGCGGCGATAACCGCCTGCTCCTGCGCCATGAAGGGCTCGGGGCAGGCCATCTTGGTCATGGGGCCGGGATCGAGCTGTACCTCGGCGCCGTCGAAACGCACCTTCCCGCTCAGCGAATTACAGCCCGCATTGCCGCCGTAGCGCCCGCTTTCGGTGAAAGTGAATGCGGCCTCGCTTTCTTCGCTTACCGGTTTGCCGTTCACATCCGTGACGAGCCATTTTTTCTCGTAAAGCGCCGCAGGATCTGCGCCATTCGCGTCGGAAGCGGAGGGCTCGCACGCGGCGAGCATGAAAAGGGCGGCAATAAGCGGAGCGTATTTCATATCGGGTCTTTCCGTCAGGGGCATCGGGCGTTTGAGCGCAAACGTTCAAGGCGCGCTTTTGTTCCCTTCGGAAATGATATCAAGCGGAAAGCAGACGTTCCACGGCGCGTGCTTTCAGCACCAGCTTGCCTTCGTCATTCGTGAAGGTGGCTTCCACATAAGCCTGGCTCTTGCTCATATTGAGGACACGGCCCTCGCAGCGGACCGTGCCTTTCGTGACCGGGCGGAAGAAATGCATCTGGAGATCGGAAGTGGTGAAATTCTTGTCGTCCGCAAGCTGCGTCATCAGCGCGAAGGAGCAGGTTTGATCGGCAAGCGTTGCGAGATACCCGCCGAACACCGCCACAGGGTTCATATAGTCGGGATTGACGTCCCATTCATAAACGATATGCCCGTCGCCCACTTCCGTCAGCCGGCCCGCATAAAGATTGAGCGCTGCGACATGGGGCGGCGCTTTTTCCAAATTCTGTTCCTGAATACGGGTGAGAATGTTCTTCCAGCTCGGCATCGCGCCCATCGGCTCCTTTACTCGGTCTTGAACTTTGCGGCATCGGCCAGCATTTCGGGCAGGCCGACGATTTCGTTATAGCGCTGGAAGGTGACCCGTTCCTGGGTCTCTGGCAAGCGGCCTTCTTTTAAAAGCCCGCCATAGACGTTTTCAAGAAGCCGGGCGGCGGAGAGGAGCGCGGAGACCGGAAAGAGCGCAAGCTTGTAGCCCATCGCCTCGAGCGTGCCGGTATCGAGATAAGGCGTCTTGCCGTCCTCGACCATATTCGCCGTAAGCGCCGCGCCTTTGAAGGTGGCGGCGATCTTTTCCATCTCTTCAAGGCTTTGCGGCGCCTCGATGAAAAGAATATCGGCGCCAGCTTCCAGAAAAGCCTCGCCTCGCCGCAACGCTTCATCGAGGCCGAGCGGGGCGCGCGCATCCGTGCGCGCCATGATCTTGAAGGCGGGGGAGCGGCGCGCTTCCACCGCCGCGCGGATTTTCGCCGCCGCCGCTTCCTTGCCGATGACTTCTTTGTTTTCCATATGCCCGCAGCGTTTGGGTAGCGCTTGGTCTTCCAATTGAATGGCGGCTGCCCCGGCCTGTTCATAGGCTGCCGTCAGCCGCGCGGTCTGCAAGGGTCCGCCATGGCCGTTGTCCCCGTCCGCAATGAGCGGGGCAGGGCCAGCAGCCTCTGCCATGGCGCGCACGCGCTCGGTCATTTCCGCGGCGCTCATCAGCCCGATATCGGGCAGGCCGAGGGCGGAGCCTGCCACCGAAAAGCCGGAAAGATAAACCGCCTTTGCCCCGGCCTGCCGGGCGATGCGCGCGGAAAGCGCGTCATAAGCGCCGGGCGCAAGGATGAGGCCGTCTTCTTTTAAAAGGGCGTCCAGTGTTTTGGTCATGTCATCTCTCCCCAGCGCGGGCCTTGGCGCGTGGCTCACCCCAATCGGCATTCAATATGAAGCGCAGCTCGCTGAGCGCCGCGGCACCCAGATTCTCTTCCAGTCTTTTTTCAAGCCCGCTCAAAATGGAAGCGGCTTCCTCGCGCATCGGCGCGCCCTCCGGGGCAAATTCCACGATCTTGCAGCGCTTGTCTTCCGGGTCGGGCACCAGGCGGATGAGCTTTTTTTCTTCCAGCTCCTTCAGCGCCGTGTGCATGGACTGGCGCGTCACGCCAATGAGCCGGGCAAGGGCGCTCGGGCGCTGCACGCCCGATTGCACATAGATCATGGTCATGGATTCAAGCCGCCGCACACCGCCCCAGCCGCGCGCCTCCAGGCTCTCCTGCAAGGCGCCGTCGAACCACATGAAGCGGGCAAGCAGCAGCGCCATCAGCATCCCAGGCTGTCTTTCTTCCGGCTCGGCCTGCACCATAAATTTCTCCGCTTGAGTCATTCGTCAGTTTATCTTACGTTTTTCGTGTGGATGCAATGGTCCCGCATAGAAAGCGGGGCGGGGAGGAAGAATGCCGCGTCTCAGGCAAGTGGCAAAGGCGGATGCAGATCCCCTTGCCCAAAAACTCTATGAGGTTCTGTTCGGCAAGCGCGACCCGGTGAAGGAGCCGGGCACTGCCACGGGCACGCCCGGCAATTGGTGGACCGTCTTCGCGCTGGTGCCCGATGCTTTCAAGCACACGCTGGAAGGGTTTCAGTTCTACCGGAGCCCGGAGCGCAAGATCGATCCGAAGCTGCGCGAGCTCGGGCAGATCCGGGCGGGCTTTGCCCGGGGCTCGCAATTCGTTTTCTCGCAGCATTGCAAAGCTTGCCGCGATGTGGGGCTGACGGAAGCGCAGATCGAGGCGATCCCCCATTGGCAGATCGCTGAGGTCTTCAGCCCGCTCGAGCGGGCGGTGCTCGCCTATACGGACTGCCTTGTCCTGCAAAGCGGGCGCGTGCCGGAGGCGGTGTTCGCAGCGCTGAAAGCGCATCTTTCCGATGAGGAAATTCTGGAGCTGACCTACATCACCGCGACCTATGACATGCATGCCACCATGTCCCGCGCGCTGCGCCTGGAATATGACGACGTGGACGAGCGCGTAGTGGAGATCGCCGCGCCCGAAGGCGCCTCCAACGATGTGATGAGCATGGCCGATCAGGGCAAGAAGGAGTGAGGAAATGGGATATCACCATCTGGCGCTTGCCGCCCGCGACATGAAAGCCGTTCACGCTTTTTACGAAGGGGTGATGGAATTCGAGCTGGTGAAAGTCGAAATCGGCCCGGCGCCCGAAGGCGGCTGGGCAAAGCACTTCTTCTACCGGATGGACGATGACAGCAAGTTCATCGCCTTCTGGGAGCTGCATGATGTGCCGGGAACGGAAGACTTCGAAACGAACCTGTCGAAAGCCGCCGGTGTTCCAGACCACATCAACCACATCTCCTTCGATGTGAAGGACAGGGCGGAGCTTGAGCGGCGGCGGGAGAAATGGCGCGCTGCCGGGCTTGACGTTCTGGAGATCGACCATAATTGGTGCCACTCGATCTATACCAAAGACCCGAACGGCAATTTCGTCGAGTTCTGCCTGACCACCGGCGCCTTCAGCAAGGCGGATAGGGAAGAAGCGCTTGCCGCGCTCAGCGCCGACGAGCCTGCTTTCTCAAAACCGCCCGCTTCCGTGAAGGTGCATCAGGCAAAAGCGGCTTCTGCCTAACCCTTCTAAGGGTCAGAAGCTCGGCGGCGTGCAGGCGGAAATGATCACGCATTCGGCCTGGCCGAGATTGCGGAAGCGGTGGGGCAGGCGGCTATCGAAATAATAGGCCTCGCCGGGTCCGAGCACGCGGGTTTCCCCGCCCACCGTCAGCACGATTTCGCCGGAAACGACGATCCCGGTTTCCTCGCCCATATGCGAGAGCATTTCCTCGCCCGTATCCGCGCCCGGCTCATAGCGCTCATGCATCATCTGGATCGAGCGGTCGCTTGTGTCTTTGCCCACGAGCTTGAAGGAAATCGGCGCGCCGCCGGCAATCTCTTTCAGGTCTTTGCGCTCGTAAAAGACCGGGCGCTTGGGCTGAAGATCGACGGTCAGAAAATCGGTGAAGGAAATCGGGAAGCCGTCCAGCACCCGCTTCAAGGAGCCGATGGACGGACTGATGCGCTCCTGCTCGATCAGCGAGATCGTGCCGTTCGTCACCCCGGCCCGTTTCGCAAGCTCGCGCTGGGAAAAGCCGTACATTTTTCTCAAAGCCCTGAGGCGGGGCCCCACTTCGGGAAGGGAAATGTCTTCCCGGGCTTGCTGTGCGCCATGCGCGATACGGTGGTCTTTCTTCATGCCGGTTAATATACTAAGCGATAGAAAGAAATATCCAGTCCCTTTTCCTTGCGGGGAGGGAGGCTGGGGCGTTCAATTGTTTAGGTTAATCTACCGATCTAGGGAGCCTGCCCCATGTCTCAAACGGAGGCCGCGGCCACGCACGCCAAAGCGCCGAACGATCTTGAATCGCTCTGGCTGCCATTCACCCCGAACCGTCATTTCAAGCGCGACCCGCGCCTCGTCGCCCGCGCCAAGGACATGCATTACTTCAAGCCGGACGGCACGCCGGTGCTGGACGGCACCGCAGGGCTTTGGTGCGCCAATGCCGGCCATTGCCGGGACAAGATCGTCTCCGCCATTCAGGCCCAGGCCGCCGAGCTCGATTTCGCGCCCTCCTTCCAGTTCTCCCACCCGAAAGCCTTCGAGGTGGCGAACCAGCTCGTCGCGATGACACCGGAAGGGCTCGATTACGCCTTCTTCTGCAATTCAGGTTCTGAGGCCGCCGATACGGCGTTGAAAATGGCGATCGCCTATCACCGGGCGAATGGCGAGGCCTCGCGCACGCGCCTTATTGGCCGGGAGCGCGGCTATCACGGCGTCGGCTTCGGCGGCATTTCGGTGGGCGGTATGTCGCCCAACCGCAAATTCTACGGCTCGCTTCTGCCGGGCGTCGATCATCTGTCTCATACCTATAACCGTGCCGAACAGGCCTTCACGCGGGGCGAGCCGGAATGGGGCGCGCATCTGGCCGACGAGCTGCAGCGGCTTGTCGATCTGCATGATGCCTCCACCATTGCCGCCGTCATCGTCGAGCCCATGGCGGGCTCCACCGGCGCGCTGCCGCCGCCGCAGGGCTATCTGAAGCGCCTGCGCGAGCTTTGCGACAAGCACGGGATTCTGCTGATCTTCGATGAGGTGATCACCGGCTTCGGCCGCCTCGGCCATGCCACGGCGGCGGAGCGCTTCGGCGTGACGCCCGACATCATGACCTTTGCCAAAGGCGTCACGAGCGCGGCCGTGCCCATGGGCGGGGCGATGGTGGGCCGCCATGTCTATGAGGCGTTCCAGTCCGGCCCCGATCACATGATCGATCTCTTCCACGGCTATACCTATTCCGGCCACCCGCTGGCCATGGCCGCGGCGCTTGCCACGTTCGAGCTTTACCGCGAAGAGGGCCTTTTCG
This sequence comes from Tepidicaulis sp., assembly GCF_965222285.1. NCBI lineage: Bacteria > Pseudomonadati > Pseudomonadota > Alphaproteobacteria > Hyphomicrobiales > Parvibaculaceae > Tepidicaulis > Tepidicaulis sp. The sequence goes on from NZ_OZ244942.1 coordinate 736,836, forward strand.
AGCGGGCACGGGCGAATGAGGCCGCCTTTGCCGATGCCGCCTTCACACTCAAAGGCCATCCGCTGGTGCTCGATATCCGCACCATCGGCATGGTTGCCGCCTTCGATCTTGCGCCTGTCGAAGGGCTGATGGGCAAGCGCGGCTATGATGCGATGTGCAACGCCTTCCATGAGCAGAACATCATGGTGCGCGTTTCCGGCGACACGATCGCCTTCTCGCCGCCGCTCATCATCGAAGAAGCCCAGATGGGCGAGCTGTTCGAGCGCTTCAAAAAGGCGCTCGACGCGGTGGCGTAACGCCAAGAACCTGGCCGCGCGGGCTGCGTCAACTTGTCATAGCCCGCGCGGTTTCAGCCGCTTGTAACGGCAGTGAGAGACACCATATCGGAGGTGTTCCCGGAGACGGGGACAGACCGCAAAGATGCAGGCCCCCCTCCCTGCATATTCCCTCCCCCTCGATGCGCGGTCTTAAAAAGTCTTGAGCCCCCGGTCATCTCCCCCCGCCGGGGGTTCTTTTTTGCCCGATTGGCCCTTCACCCCGCAAAGACGTATAAAACCGGCCATAAACCGGCAGCTAACGGCCTCTTAGGCATGGGGCCCTATGCTGACCGGCAGGCATCGGGGGAAGCGCAATGAGGATCGGGCAGAGACGTTTCAAAGCGGCAAGGGTCTTACTTGGCCTTTTAACCGCAGGGGCTTTTTGCGCCGGCGCAGAGGCGCGCGCTGAAGCGCCCGTGCCGCTTGGCGGCATTGCCGTGGAAGAGCCGGGCCCGGTGCATCTTTCCCGTCTCGATCTCATTCTCACCCCCGCCATCATCGAAGCGCGCTATCAGTTCCAGAATATGAGCGGCGAGGCGGTGGAAAAGGAGGTGCGCTTTTCCCTGCCGCCGCAGCCTGTGGCGGGCGCACAAGAAAACGCGCTCAGCCGGAAGGCGATCGACTTCACGCTGTCGGCGGACCGGCGCTTTCCCGAACTTGAAGCGCGCCCGAGGGCCATTTTGAAGGACATTGACGGGACGTTGCTTGATGTGACGGGTCAGCTGCGCCGCGCGGATATTCCGTTGACCGCAGACCTGGGCGAAATAAAAAAGTCTCTCGGCAGGCTGGACCCGCTGCAGCGCAAATCTCTTGTCTCGAGCGGTATTCTCGGGCGGGAAGGGACGGCGGATGAAGGCCCGCGCTGGTCGCTTGCGCGCCACTACGTTTACCGTCAGCGCTTTCCGCTCAATGACATCGTCAAGATCGAGCACAGCTACCGGCCCCTCAACGCGCAGGACTATTTTCAGGTGAGCGGGCTTCTGGCGGAAAAATACTGCATCGATGATGAAAGCATGGGGATGCTGGAGGGCAAGAACACGCGCTCGCTGCGCAAGCGCCGCCGCCCGCTCTTTGCTCAGGAAATCGAATACGACCTGGAAACGGTGAATGCCCCCATCGCCATGTTCAATCTGGTGATGAACCCGGCCGACAATGAGGCGGCGCTTTTCACCTGCATGAAAGGCGTGAAAGACAACGGCAAAGGCACTTATGCCGCCGCATATGAAAATTTCACGCCCTCAGGCCCGCTGAAAGTGCTGGTGGTTTATTGACGCCTCAGGATTTGGCGGCAGGTGTGAGGCCCAGCTGCTTGGCGATCAGCTTGTCGAGCGCCCGGCGCGGCAACAGCGCGGTGACGAGTTTTTCCACGAAACGGCCTTTCACCGCCGCATAGCGGGTTTTGGGCTTGGGCGTGGTCAGCGCTTCATGAATGAGTTCGCCGAGTTTTTCCGCGCTCAAACCCGAGCGTCCCTGGCCGATGAACATTTTCTGGAATTTCTGCAGGATCGGCAAATAGGGCGAGTTGCCGTAGGGCGTGATGTCGATCTCCTCGGCCTTGTCCCAGATCGCGGTTTTGACCGGCCCCGGCCCGATAATGACGACATCGATGCCGAAGAGCATCATCTCCCGGCGCAGCGCTTCTGAATAGCCCTCAATGGCGAATTTCGAGGCCGAGTAAGGCCCGAGAAACGGCATGGCGCGCACGCCCGCCGCCGAGCTGATATTGACGATGCGCCCCGGCTCGCCTTTCAGCGAAGGATCGGCGCCGAGCAGCGGCGCGAAAGCCTGGGTGACGAGAAAGGGGCCGGTGACGTTGATTTCCATCTGCCGGCGCATCTCTTCCACATCGAGCTCCAGAAGCGGCCCGGAGACGGCAATGCCCGCATTGTTGACGAGCCCGGCAAGGGTTTCGCCTTTGAGCGCCGCGCGCACCTGATCGGCTGCCTTGCGGATGGCCGCTTCATCGCAGACATCGAAAATGAGCGGCGTCACCTTGTCGCCGAACTCCGCCTTCAGCGCCTCGGCATCGGCCTCTTTGCGCACCGAGCCGAAGACGTGAAAGCCCTTTTGGGTGAGAACCCGCGTTGCCCCGCGGCCAATGCCGGTGGAGACACCGGTGATAACGACAGATTTCATCTCTCTTATCCTTGCTTTAGTTGCGCAAGCCGCGGCGCGGCGGGAGGTGCGGGTGGCGTCAGGAAATCATGACCCCGCCATCGATCACCATTTGCTGGCCGGTCATGAAGGCCCCGGCTTTCGAGGCAAGGAAAACGGCGGCGCCGGCAATCTCGTCCGGCTGGCCGATGCGCTTCAAGGGTGCGGAGGCGGTGGATTGTTTCAGGATATCCGGATCGTCCCAGAGCGCCTTGGCGAAATAGGTCTGGATCAGGCCCGGCGCGATGCAATTGACGCGGACATTGTCCTTGCCGAATTCCACCGAGAGATTGCGTGCGAGCTGGAAGTCGGCGGCCTTGGAAATGCAATAAGCGCCGATGATGGAAGAACCGTGCAGCCCGCCGATCGACGAGATGATGATGATCGAGCCGTCTTTGCGCTCCTGCATTTGCGGCAGCACCATGTGGCAGAGCCAGTGATTGCTTTTCACATTGGACGACATGATCCGGTCGAAGGCTTCATCGGGAATGTCTTTCGAGGGACCGAAATAAGGGTTCACCGCGGCGTTGCACACCAGCACATCGATCTTGCCGAAGGCTTCGTTGGTTTTATCGACGAGGTTCTGCAGCTGCGCCTTGTCGGCGATGTTGCAGGGGATGGCGATGGCCTGGCCCGGATATTTGGCGTTGATTTCGGCGGCCACCTCATCGCAGGCATCGGCCTTGCGGCTGGAGACGACGACCTTCGCGCCATGTTCGGCCATGCGCGTGACGATGGCTTTGCCGATGCCCTTGGTCGAGCCGGTGACGAGCGCGACCTTGCCCTTCAAATCGAAAAGTTCCATGAGATATCCTCCCTATCCGTTGCTTATTCCGTTCCCCGCGCTTGCCTTCCTTGGCGTCAAGTCCATGGAGAAAGCGCTGTTCTCCTGCCAGAACTTATCTGCTAGGCTTTACGCAGGGTACGTGTTTGGGCTGTTTGTACACCAGAATTGCCGCCGCTGACAGATTTTGCGTGGGCTGGATGGGGATGAGCGGCCCGGTTTTCAAAAAAACCTGAGAGGGAAACAATGAAGCGTTTGTCCATTATGCTGGTTGCGGCGGCTTTCGCCCTTACCGCGTGCACGTCCCAGGATCCATATACCGGGGAACAAGGCGTCAACAACACGACGATCGGCGCAGGCATCGGCGCGGTGGCAGGCGCCCTCGGCGGCTATCTCATCGGCAAAGGCAGTTCCGATGACCGGCGTAAACGCGCGCTTATCGGCGCAGGCGTCGGCGCGCTGGGCGGCGGGGCGATCGGCTATTACATGGACCAGCAGGAAGCGGCGCTGCGCCAGCGGCTGCGCGCCTCCGGCGTCTCCGTCACGCGGGTGGGTGAGAACATCATTCTCAACATGCCCGGTAACGTCACCTTCGCCACCGATTCTTCGGATGTGAATGCGCGCTTCTATGAAGTGCTGAATTCCGTCGCGCTGGTGCTGCAGGAATATGACCGCACACTGGTCGATATTTACGGTCACACGGACAGCACCGGATCGGCGCAATATAACCAGCAGCTCTCCCAGCGCCGCGCGCAATCGGTTGCGCAATATCTCGTCGGCCAGGGTGTGAACGGCCAGCGCCTGCTCGTGCAGGGCATGGGCGAGAGCCAGCCCATCGCCACCAACGACACGGCGGCGGGCCGCGAGCAGAACCGCCGCGTGGAAATCAAGATCTCTCCGCTGACGGCGTAACGCCTCACGGGAAGAGCAGTTAAGGAAACCGGTGCCGCGTTTGCGGGGCCGGTTTCTTGCTTTTCGTTCATCTTTCTCACGGATTTTTCACCGAGGCTTGAACCGGTGTTAGCTGATCTTTCGGGCAAGAGGTTTATCTCAAGGGGGTCTTGAGAAAACCCATGGTGCCCCGATGCAACGATCCGCCTTTGCGATCCTCCGCCCGAAACTTCTGGCCGCGCTCCCCTGGACGGAGCGGAATGGCAAACTGTCGCTCCTTAAGCTGACGGTTTTTCTCGGCCTCTGCGCGCCGGGGCTTTGGCTTGCCTTCGGGTTCTCGCAGGATCTTCTTGGCACGAAGCCGCTGACCCATATGCTCCATGAAACCGGGCTCTGGACAATCCGTTTTCTTTTCCTCTCGCTTCTCATCACGCCCGCCCGGCGCATCTTCCATTATTCCAAGCTGATCAATCTGCGCCGCATGCTCGGCCTTGCCGCCTTGGCTTACGGTCTCGCCCATCTCGGGCTCTATGTTGCCGATCAGGCATTCGATCTGGGAAAGGTCGCAAGCGAGGTCGTGCTGCGCGTCTATCTGACTATCGGTTTTCTGGCGCTGCTTGCCATGGGCGCGCTGGGGCTCACCTCGACCGATGCCATGATCAAGCGCATGGGCCCCAATTGGAACCGGCTTCACAAGCTCACTTACGCCATTGCCATTCTGGGCGGGCTGCATTTCTTCATGCAGGCAAAGTCGGATGTATCCGAAGCCGTGCTCATGGCCGGGTTCTTCGTGCTGCTCATGAGCTACCGCCAGGCGCAGAAATGGAAATTCGATCTGACCTCGCCGCTCGTCCTTGCCGCGATTGCGCTTATCGGCGGGCTCGGCGCGGCGGCGCTGGAATTTGCCTGGTACGCGCTGGCAACGGGCATTCCGCCGCTGCGCGTACTGGAGGCCAATCTCGACTTCACCTATTCGGTGCGCCCGGCCTGGTGGGTGGCGGCGGTGGGGCTCGGGTTTGCCGCGGTGCCGCTTCTCCGCAAGCTTTGGGCGGGCGCTGCCTTCGCGCGGCTGCGCGCCCGGCCCGCCGCTTAAAGCCTGCGGCCTGAAAATCTATTTTAGCAGCGCCTCGATTTCCTGGATCAGCGCCTCGCTGAGCGGGTTCACCTTGCTTGGGTAGGACTGGGCCAAGCTGCCATCCGGCGCGATCAAATATTTGTGGAAGTTCCATTTCGGCAGCGCGTCCTCGCCGGCCTGCTCACGCACCCAATTGTAAAAGGGATGGGCATCGGCGCCGATAATGCTTTCCTTGGCGGTGAGCGGAAAGGTGACGGAATAATTCACTTCGCAAAAGCTGGCGATCTCCCGCTCATTGCCCGGTTCCTGCCCGCCGAAATCATTGCAGGGCACGCCGATCACCGTCAGCCCGCGCCCCTGATAGCGCGACCAGAGCCCTTCCAGATCCTTATATTGCGGGGTGAAGCCGCACTGGCTTGCCGTGTTCACGATGAGGAGCACATTGTCCGCATAATCGGAAAGGGGCAGGGCAGCGCCTTGGATGGTGCGGAATTCAAACTGATGGGCACTCATGGAAAGCCTCCTGTTAGTTTGGTTGACCCAAGTCTAACAGGCGCGCGCCGGGAGAAAAGAGGCTCAGAAGGAAGCGGCAAGGCGCGCTAAAAGCGCATGGGCATCGGTGCGCCCATAGCCCTTGGAGGCAAGCTGGCGGGCCGTCTCTTCGATATAGAACCGCGTGCTCCCAAGCGTGCCTTCCCCGGTCAAATAGCGCTCACGGGTTTCCTCAGGCGGCAGGTCGGGCAGAAAGGCGCCGGAACTCGGATGGGCAATGTAAGTGAGTGCCCGGTAAAGCCGCCCGTCCTGCCCGTGCAGCGTTACCCAGCGGCGCAGGTAATGGCGCTCGCGGTAATCGAGCGCGGCTTCCGCTTCCGGCCAGTCCTTCGCCGCGATCTTGATGCCGAAGCCGGTCGTATAGCCGCCCGGATGCAGGCCGGCGGCAAGGCCCGGCCTTTCCGGCGAGCCCCAGGTCGTGGTTTTGACCATGGAAAAGCGCCGGTGCCAGCCTTGCACGGTGCCGGCCAGCATTTTCTGCACCGGCACGCGCGGGTCCCACATCAAGGAACCGTAACCGAAGACCCAGTAGCTGCCGCCCTTTTCCGGCGGGCTCGCTTCTGCGCTATCTTCATTGTGTTGTCTCATGGCTTGCTCTTTGGCTCGTCCTGCAGTCTATCTATCCGGGGCAAGGGAGGATCTTATGTGTGACACGATGGTAGCGCGCCCGCCAGTCACGAAAAACGGCACGCTGATATTCGCAAAAAACTCGGATAGGGAGGCGAACGAGGCGCAATATCTCTTTCATGCGCCCGCGCAAACACACGCGCCGGGCAGCGAGCTTGCCTGCACTTATATTTCCATTCCCCAGGCAGAGCGCACAAACGCGGTGCTGCTCTCCCGGCCCTATTGGATGTGGGGCGCGGAAATGGGCGTCAACGAGCATGGGGTCCTGATCGGCAACGAGGCGGTCTTTTCCAAACTGAAGCCGCAAAAAGAACCGGCGCTGATCGGCATGGATTTGCTGCGCCTTGGCCTCGAACGGGCGGCGAGCGCGGAAGAAGCAGTGGAAGTGATCACCTCACTCCTTGCGCAATACGGTCAGGGCGGCAATTGCGGCCATAACGGTCATTTCGAATATCATAACGCGTTTTTGATCGCCGATGCGGGCGGCACTGCCTTTGTGCTGGAAACGGTGGGCCGTGACTTTGTGCTGGAGCGGGCGGGGGATGTGCGCACCATCTCCAATGCCTATACGGTGGGCACCGAATACGAGCGGATGAGCGACGGGCTGATCGCGCAGGCCCGCGCCAAGGGCTGGGCCGGGGACAAGACCCCCTTCGATTTTGCCGAGGCTTACGGCGACCGGCTGCGCTCGCGTTTCGCGACAGGCTATGAACGCGGCTGCCGCACGCGCGATCTCCTCGGCCCCAAAGCGCCCCATGTCGAGGCCCGCCATGTGATGGGCGTGCTGCGCGATCATGGCCCCCGCGCCGCCCGCCAGCGCCATTGGCAGCCGGACGGGCTCTTGGGCGGCAGCGTTTGCGCCCATGCCTCTTTCGGGCCGGTGCGCAAATTCGGCCAGACCACTTCGTCCTGGATCACGGAAATCCGGAACGGGCGCATGCTGCACTGGGTGACGGGTACTTCCGCCCCCGATACCGGGATTTTCAAGCCGGTCTTTTTCGGTCCGGGCTCTGAGGGGATCGGCCTGCCCGATTTCGGCCCGGTGCCGGGCGGGCGCTATGAAGAAGCGGCGCTTTGGTGGCGGCATGAAAAGCTCCACCGGGCGGTTCTGGAAAATTACGGGCCTCGCCTTGCCGCTTACGCCGGGGAGCGGGACCGGCTGGAAGAAAATTTCATGGATGAGGTGGCCGGCGCGCTCGAGCGGGGCGCGGATGAGGGTGCCCTTGAAGCGTTAACGGCCCGGCACTGGCGCCGCGCGGAAGAGGCGGAAAAAGCCTGGCTGAAAGCGGCTCTCGCCGTGCCCGCAAATGCCCGCCAGATGGCGCCTCCGTCGCATTTTTACCGTTTTCATTGGAAGCGCCTCAACCGGCTCGCCCATATGCCGGAAATCTCTTAACCCGGCTTTAGGGTTAACTCTTTGTCAACCGGGTGCTGGCATCTTAGCTACAAGCGAAGTCCTTCTTGCCGCGACCCGTCTAACAGAGAGCCACACGCCCATGCCCAGGTTTGTCGATGTGCTTTTGATCGCCATTTACGCGCTTGTTGCCGCAGCGTCTTCTGCCGCCCTTATTCAATATGGCGGGCTCCAGGGGCCGTTTGCCTGGCTGGCGGGTTTTCAGGTGTTTTTGGTGATGGGGCTCATCCAGACCATGACCGCGCGCCGGGTGGAGCAGCGCCGGATGGACGAGCTGATCGCCTATACGAACAGCATCAGCCGCGATCTTGAAATCACCGAAGAAAAACTTGCCGAACTTCTGGAAGCAGGCGCCCATTCGGAAGAAGGCGAGGACGAAGCCATCAGCCTGAATGTGCGCGGGCTCCAGGAGCGTGTCGCCCAGCTTGCCGAAGAGCTTGAGCGCCGCCCCGCCGCGCAGAAGGAAGAGCGCGTGGAAGCGGACGTTGAAGATATGGCTGCCGGCGCAGCGCAGGAAAATAGTGCCGCCGATTTCTCGAAGCTCGTGCCGGGTAAGCCGGAGGCGGGCCTGGATGCAGGCGAAACCCATTTCGATCTCGGCGCCAAACTGCAAGGGCGCGAGCGTCCCTCGCTGCAGCTTGTGAGCAACGACACGCAGCCCCCGCTTTATACCGATGCCGAACTGCTCGATGTCATCAAGGAAGCGCTGGAGAAAAACCGGCTCGACCTTTACCTCCAGCCCGTCGTCAATCTGCCTCAGCGCCAGACCTGCTATTATGAAGGCTTGACGCGCCTGCGCGGCCCGCGGGGCGAAGTGATCATGCCGGCCGATTATATCCGCGTGGCAGCGCCTGCCGGGCTGATGCCGATCATCGACAATATGCAGCTTCTGCGCTCCGTGCAGGTGGTGCGGCAAATGTCGAAGCGCGGCAAGGACACGCCGATCTTCTGCAACATTTCCTCCGACACGCTGTCGGATACGGAATTCTTCCCGCAATTCATCGACTATCTGCGCAGCACGCAGGAGTTGACCGGCAAGCTGGTCTTCGAGATTGCCCAGGAAACGATGCTGAATGCCGGTGTCATGGAAATGGAAAATCTGCGCGATCTGGCGAGCGCCGGGTTCCACCTTTCCATGGACAAGATCGACCATCTGCGCATGGATTTCCACGAGCTGCACGGCCTCGGTTTCCGCTTCGTGAAAGTGGGCGCGGACTTGCTCTTCAACGCCTCCATGAGCGAGACGGAACTTCTGGGCGACATTCACCCGGAAGACCTGAAAGAGCTGCTGCGCCGCAACGGTATCTCGCTCATCGCCGAGCGCATCGAGGACGAGCGCACGGTGATCGACCTGCTCGATTTCGATATCGACTACGGTCAGGGCTATCTCTTCTCCCGCCCGCGCCCCGTGCGCCGGGACATGATCGCCGCCTAAGCGCCGGCGTCCTAAAGGTTTCGGGAAAAGGGCGGGGACATCCCGCCCTTTCTCTTTGGGCCTTTTCGGTTGACCTTTGGCCGCGGGCCGCTTAACTCCGGCGCCATGAGCACAGAGCACGCATCTTTATCCCTTATCCCCGGACTTTCCGCGCTGGCCGGGCGCTACAGCGCCCTTCTCTGCGATGTCTGGGGTGTCCTTCATAATGGCCGCGCGCCTTATCCAGGCGTCTGCGAGGCGCTGGAGGCCTACCGGAAAGCGGGCGGCATCGTGCTTTTTCTCTCCAACGCCCCGCGCCCGCATGGGCCGGTCGTCAAGATGTTCGAGGCGATGGGCGTGCCGGGTGCGGCCTATGACGGCATTTTGACCTCGGGGGATGCGACGCGCGAGGCGATGGCGAGCGGCGATCTCGGCAAGCGCTTTTTCCATGTGGGCCCGGACCGCGACCACCCGCTTTTCGACGGGCTGGCGTTGGAAAAGACCGTGCTGGAAGAGGCCGATTTCGTGCTGATGACGGGGCTCTGGGACGATGAGACGGAAACCCCTGAGGATTACGCGGAGCTTATCGGCGAGATGAAGGCCCGCGGCCTTAAAGTCATCTGTGCCAATCCGGACATTATCGTCGATAGGGGCGAAAAGCAGATCTACTGCGCAGGCGCGGTGGCGGAAAAGTACTGCGAGGCGGGCGGCGAGGTGCTTTATTTCGGCAAGCCCCATCCGCCGATCTATGAGGCCGCTTTCCGGCATCTGGAAGAACTGGCAGGCCGGCCGCTCGATAAAAGCGAGGTTCTGGCGGTGGGCGACGGCATTCATACCGATGTCGCCGGCGCCAACAAGGCAGGGGTGGATGTGATTTACGTGACGGGCGGCATTGCCGCCTCGCGCTTCGGTGATGTCATGGAGCCGGAGCTTGCCCGCATCGCCGAATACATGGAAGAAGAGGGCACGCACGCCATTGGCGCCATGCCCCGCCTCATCTGGTAAACCCGCAAAATGCGCTCAGTCGAAGAGCGAGTCGATATCTTCCTGGCTGACGCCGCCTTCACTGAGGAGTTCGTCGACCGAGGATTGGTCGATGCCTTCGCCCTCAAGCGCCGGGCCGTTGAGCAGCAATTCGCGTTTGCGCCGCTCCGCTGCCGTTTCTTCATGGGGCTCGCCCTCGCTCATGGCAGAGCCGAGCGTGGTGGAAAGCGCGCCGATCTTTTCTTCGATGATATTGAGCGTTTCCACGACCTTGCTGATGCGCTGGCCCGTAATGTCCTGGAATGAGCAGGACTGGATGATTTCCATCATCGCATTGGTCACGGTCTCCGAATAGGCATCGGCGTCCGACGGGTCGGCGGCAAGCACGGCCTCGGCATTTTCCATGATGGAATTCGTGGCGTCTTCCGTGGCGCGCACGATCGCCTCGAGCTCGCGTCCGGCCTGCGGGATGTGCGTGCTTTGCAGATGCGCAGGCTGCAGCCGGCTGATCTCGGTCTTGGCATTGTCGATGAAGGAGGCAATGTCCTTCAGCTCGCGGTAGATCGCCGTGTCGAGATGGGCGAAAAAGCCCTGCATCGACCCGACCATGATTTCTGCAAGCTTGATAACGTCGGTAAGTCCGGCCGTATCGGGCCGGACGCGTTTGATCTCTTCGACGAGCCTGTCGAAGGTTTCATCCGCAAGGCCTGCGGTCTTCGCCATAACGAAGCCCCTTCCTTTATGTAAGCAACTACTCCCCTCCCAAACCTTTCGGCCCGGAAGCCCGGGCCGTTCAAGGTTTAGAAGTCGCCCAGAACAGCGGCGATTTTCGTCTTCAGCGTGGCCGCGTTGAACGGCTTGACGATGTAGTTGTTCACACCGGCCTTTTTGGCCGCGATCACGTTTTCCGTCTTGGATTCGGCGGTGATCATGATGAAAGGCACGGCGGACAGATCGCCGTCTGCGCGCACTTCCTTCAGAAGCTCATAGCCGGTCATGGGTTCCATGTTCCAGTCGGAAATCACGAGCCCGTATTTCTTGGAGCGCAGCTTGGCGAGCGCTTCGGAGCCGTCGGCAGCATCGTCCACATTTGTGAAGCCCAGCTGCTTGAGCAGGTTGCGAATGATGCGGATCATGGTCTTGTAATCGTCGACCACGAGAACAGGCATCGACAGGTCCACGGCCATGTCTGTACTCCGTTAGTTCGGGGCAGACCCATTCTAAGCCCCGCAATAATCCCTCAGGAAAGCGCCCGGCCCCAGGGCCTGCCGTTTCCTCTCTTGAGCCTGAAAGTAGAGAAGGCCCCCTAAAACTTGGTTAAGTGGCGGGGCTCTCCTGGCCGGTGCAGTGCCGCGGCGCGGGCGCTCGGGCGAATTTGCGACAAGTTTTGCGCAAAAACCCTTGTTTGCGGCCCTTGACGGGTGCGGCGGGATGGGTAACACCCATGACGAGCCGTTTGAGTTTATAGTTGATCACGGGTTAAAAGGCGCCGCTCCGATGCAGATCCTCCGCCATTTCGATGACATTGCGCCCGCCTTGAAAGGCGCGGTCTATGCCATCGGCAATTTCGACGGGGTGCATATCGGCCACCAGCAGGTAATCGCGCGCACCGCCGCGATCGCCAAGGAGCTGGGCGCGCCGACTGGCGTTCTGATGTTCGAGCCGCATCCGAGGCAGTATTTCTTCCCCGATCAGCCCTTCTTCCGCCTCATGTCCTTCCGGGCGAAGACCCGCACGCTGGGCGAGATCGGCGTCGACCAGATCGCGGCGCTCCCCTTCGACACGCGCATGGCGACGATGGAAGCCGAAGATTTCGTCCGCAACGTGCTGGTGGAGGGGTTGGGGGCCGCCCATATCGTGGTCGGCTATGATTTCTGCTTCGGCAAGGGAAGGCGCGGGGACGGGGCGCTTTTGCGCCGGATGGGCGAGGAACTCGGCTTTGGGGTGACGATCGTGGAAGAAGTCAAAAAAGGCGGCGATACCTATTCCTCCACCCGCATCCGCGAATTGCTGGCGAAGGGCGATCCGCGCGGCGCGGCGGACCTGCTCGGCCATTGGTGGACCATCGAGACCCATGTGATCAAGGGCGACCAGCGCGGGCGCACCATCGGCTTTCCGACCGCCAATCTGTCGCTGGAAGGGCATCTGGAGCCCGCCTTCGGGGTCTATGCGGTGAAGGTGGAAATCGAGGACGGGCCCCATAAGGGCACCTATGACGGGGTGGCGAATGTCGGCCGCCGCCCGACCTTCGACAAAGAAGACGTGTTGCTCGAGGTGCATATTTTCGACTTCGAAGGGGATATTTACGGTGCCCATCTGGCCGTCTCCTTCATCGATTTCCTGCGCCCGGAGCAGAAATTCGACGGGCTGGAGAGCCTGAAGGCCCAGATCGCCGCCGATAGCGGCAAGGCGCGCACGCTGCTGGCCGCTCTCTGAGGGGCGCAAAAAGCGCGGCATGTGCGCCCCAGGCGAACTGGACGGCGCTTTAAGCCCCTGATATGAAACGCCCATGAAACGGACGCATTCCATACGCATCGCCAGTGTGAGCAGCGGGCGGCTTATAGGCGGGCGAATTACCGGCCCGGCTTGCCGTTAGCGCCGGCCCTGAGATAAGGGGCCGAACGGTAAGAACCGGGTAAGAACACCGCCGGGAGCTCCCGAAAGGGCTTTTTCAGAGGCCGGTCCAGAGGCCGGAAAGCGCAGCTCCCACCGTTAAAAGAGACGTCCGAGGACCCTTAGATCATGTCCAGCGATAGCAACAGCAATACCTCCGCCCCCAGCGATGCACAGGATGCAGGCGCGCGCGATTACCGCGAGACCCTGTTCCTGCCTGAAACCGACTTTCCCATGCGCGCGGGTCTTCCCCAGCGCGAGCCGGAATGGCTGGAGCGCTGGAACAAGATGGACCTTTACGCCCGCCTGCGGGAGGAAGCGAAGGACCGGCCCGCTTTCACGCTGCATGACGGCCCGCCTTACGCCAATGGCGATATTCATATCGGCCATGCGCTCAACAAGACGCTGAAGGACCTCGTCGTCAAATCCCAGCAGATGATGGGCAAGAACGCCGCTTACGTGCCCGGCTGGGACTGTCACGGCCTGCCGATCGAATGGAAGATCGAGGAAAAATACCGCAAGAAGGGCAAGAACAAGGACGAGGTGCCGCCGCTCGACTTCCGCCGCGAGTGCCGCGAGTTTGCGCAGCACTGGGTGGATGTGCAGCGCGAGCAGTTCAAGCGTCTCGGCATCATGGGCGACTGGGACAATCCCTACCTCACCATGTCTTACGACGCGGAGGCGGGCATCGTGCGCGAGTTCCAGAAGTTCCTGATGAACGGCTCGCTTTACAGAGGCTCGAAGCCGGTCATGTGGTCGGTGGTGGAAAAGACCGCGCTCGCCGAAGCCGAGGTCGAATATCAGGATCATACCTCGCCGACGATCTGGGTGAAGTTTCCGGTGCGCAAGGGACCGGCGGCTCTTGAAGGCGCGTTCATCGTTATCTGGACGACGACGCCCTGGACCATTCCGGGCAACCGCGCCGTCGCATTTTCCAAAGACATCGCCTACGGGCTTTATGAAGTCACCGACGCAGGCGAGGCGCATGGCGCGAAAGCGGGCGACAAGCTTGTGCTCGCCGATGCGCTGGCCGAAAGCGTCTTTGCCTCCGCCAAGGTCGCTTCTTTCGCGCGCAAAGCCGATGTGGCCCCAGGCGATCTTGAAGGGCTTGTCTGCGCCCACCCCTTTGCGGGTCAGGGCTATGAGTTCGACGTGCCGGTGCTGGCGGGTGATTTCGTCACCGACGATACGGGCACGGGCTTCGTGCATATCGCGCCCGGCCACGGCCAGGACGACTATATGCTCTGGGTGCAGAATTTCGGCTATAAGGGCATTCCCGAAACGGTGAACGAAGAAGGCACTTATTATGACGACGTGCCGCTTTTCGCCGGCTGTTTCGTGCTCAACCGCCAGGGCAAGGACGGCAATGCCAATAAGCGCGTCATCGAAGAGCTGATGAATGCGGGCCGTCTTCTGGCGCGCGGCAAGCTCAACCACTCCTATCCCCATTCCTGGCGCTCGAAAGCGCCGCTCATCTTCCGCAATACCGCGCAGTGGTTCGTCTCCATGGATGCGGAAATCGAGGCGGCGGGCGGCAAAAAGCTGCGCGAGGTGGCGCTTGCCGAAATCGACAAGACGCGCTTTGTGCCCGCCCGCGGGCGCAACCGTATCTATTCCATGGTCGAAGGACGCCCGGACTGGGTGCTCTCGCGCCAGCGCGCCTGGGGCGTGCCGCTTACACTTTTCGTGAAAAAGGACGACGGCTCGCTTCTGCGCGATGAAAAGGTGAATGAGCGCATTACCCTCGCGGTGGAAAAAGAAGGCGCGGATGCCTGGTTCGAACGCCCGTCCGAAGATTTTCTCGGCAATGATTACAAGGCCGAGGATTATGAAAAGGTGACGGACATTCTCGATGTCTGGTTCGATTCAGGCTCGACCCACGCTTTCGTGCTGGAGGCGCGCGGCATGCCCGTGCCCGCCGATCTTTATCTTGAAGGCTCCGACCAGCACCGCGGCTGGTTCCAGTCCTCGCTTTTGGAAAGCTGCGCAACGCGCGGCCATGCGCCTTACAAACAAGTGCTCACCCACGGCATGACCTTGACCGAGCAGGGGCACAAAATGTCCAAATCGCTCGGCAATGCGGTGGAGCCGGAGAAAATCTTCAAGCAGAACGGCGCCGACATTCTGCGCCTCTGGGTGGCGAGCACCGATTATTGGGACGATCACGGCATCGGCGACACGATCATCAAGTCGAATGTCGAAGCCTACCGCAAGCTGCGCAACACGTTCCGCTATCTGCTCGGCAATCTCTCCGGCTTCAGCGAGGAAGAACGCGTTGCGCCGGGCGATATGCCCGAGCTTGAGCGGGTAATCCTGCACCGCCTGGCCGAACTCGATGAACTGGTGCGCCGCGCTTATAATGATTACGACTTCAAGCGTGTCGTTCATCAGCTCACGAACTTCATGAATGTGGAACTTTCCGCCTTCTATTTCGATATCCGCAAAGACACGCTTTATTGCGATGCGCCCTCCTCGCTGCGCCGGCGTGCCTGCCGCACGGTGCTGGATGCGCTCTTCATGCGCCTGACGGTCTGGCTGGCGCCGGTGCTTTGCTTTACGGCGGAGGAAGTCTGGCTCTCGCGCTTCCCCTCCGACACGGACTCCGTGCATTTGCAGCTCTTCCCCGAAACGCCGGAAGGCTGGCGCGATGAGGCCTTGGCGGAGAAGTGGAAAAAGATCCGCGAACTGCGCCGCGCGGTGACGGGCGCGCTCGAGGTCGAGCGGCGCGAGAAGCGTATCGGCGCGAGCCTGGAAGCGGCCCCGGACGTCTATGTCTCCCGCCCCGAGCTGATCGAGGCGATGAAGGGTATCGATCTGGCCGAAATCTCCATCACCTCCCAGGCGCAGCTTCTGGAAGGCGAAGGCCCGGCGGAGGCGTTCCGGCTTGAGGACGTGCCCGGCGTTGCCGTGGTGCCGAAACGGGCGGAAGGGCAAAAATGCCAGCGCTCCTGGAAGATCCTGCCGGAAGTCGGCTCCGTGCCGGACTATCCGGGTCTCAGCCCCCGCGATGCGGAAGCCGTGCGCGAATATGATGCGCGGGCGCAAGGCAAGAAGGTCGAGGCATGAAGCTGCCGCAAATCAGGCCCCTCTGGGGCCGGCTCTCCGCCCTCGGCTTTGCCGTGGCTATTGCCGGGTTTTTGAGCGACCGGCTCTCCAAATGGTGGCTGCTCGATATTTACGGCATTGCCGAGCGCGGCGCCGTCGAGATAACGCCCTTTTTCAATCTGGTCATGGCCTGGAACAAGGGCGTGAGCTATGGGCTTTTTACGGCGGAGACGGCGGCGGGGCGGGCGATTCTCATCGGCTTTGCGCTGCTCGTCACGGTGCTGCTCGGCCTATGGCTTGCCCGCGTCACCAAGCCTTATATGGCCGTGGCGCTCGGCCTCATCATCGGCGGGGCGGTCGGCAACGTCTATGACCGGGTGAAATTCGGCGCGGTGGCGGATTTCTTCAGTTTTCACATCGATGACGTTTTCTACTGGTATATTTTCAATATTGCCGATGTCTGGATTGTCGCCGGTGTCGGGCTTATGCTTGTGGACGCCGTTTTTCCGGGCAAAGAGCCGGATTCGGCGGAAAAATAGCCGCGACATGTGGCGCGTTGCCGTAAAGCCGCCACTCTTATAGGGTTAGGCTGTTTTGAGGGGGAACCGGCGGACCTAACGGGCCTGCCGGCAATAATTGGAAGACAGTGATGATGCTTATCTCGAAATCCCGTCTTTTCAGCTTGAGCCTGGTGGGCGGCTTGGCGCTTGCGCTTGGCGGCTGCGGCGGCTCCTCGATCACCGAGGCGCTCGGCTATTCCAAAGACGCGCCGGATGAATTTTCCATCGTCACGAAAGCCCCGCTTTCCATCCCGCCGGATTTCTCGCTGCGTCCGCCGCGCCCGGGCGCCCAGCGCCCGCAGGAACTGCGCCCGACGGAAGCGGCCGAGCGGGCCGTCTTCGGGCGGACCACGGTGTCCGCCGATGAGCTGAGCGGCGGGCTGCGCTCCACGGGCGAGCAGGCGCTCCTCCAGCGCGCCGATGCGGTGGATGCAAGCTCCGATGTGCGCCAGCTGATTGCCGAGGAAGGCCGCGCACTGGTCGCCAAGAACGAAACTTTCGTCGATGAAGTGGTCTTCTGGCAGGAAAAGACGGCGCCCGACGAGCGCCTGGTCGATGCCGCCGAAGAAAGTCGCCGCCTGCAGCAGAACGAAGCGCTGGGCAAGCCGGTGACGGAGGGTGAGACCGCCGATATCGAACCGCGCAAAAAGGGTTGGCTGGAAGGCATTTTCTAAGCTGCCACGTCTTCAAAGCCGCGTGTCCCTCTCTTCCCGATATGGGCCTCAGAGCGGGCCGCGGCTTTTTCGTGCCCGCTTTTATGGCCCAAGATTTTGGCATCGGGCCGCGGCAGCTTATCTTTCCTAATGTTCATTTGCTGTGAGGGGCAGAATCCGGGCATCCTCACGGGCATGCTAGGAAATGGAGTTTTCCAATGACAAACGGGGCCTCGACGCCCGCGCGCGCCGCACGGTTTTTAACGGCCCCTGCCTTTAGACATGCAGGCGCGGCGCTTCTTCTCGCCTTTGCGCTGAGCGCATGTGACGAGGCGCCGGAAGAAAAGGCTGAAGCCCCGGCGCAAAGCGAGGAAGCGGGCGCTGCCGGAAGCGCGGCGCAGCCGCTGCCGGCCAGCACCGAACCCCGCCGGGCCGGGGAAGGCCCGCTTGCCCCGGAAGTCTTCACCCTTGCCAATGGGCTCGATGTGGTCGTCATTACCGACACGCGCGCCCCCGTCGTCACGCATATGGTCTGGTACCGGGTGGGCGCGGCGGATGAAGCGCCGGGTAAATCCGGCATCGCGCATTTCCTCGAGCATCTGATGTTCAAGGGCACGGACGAATTGCAGCCGGGCGAGTTCTCTCAGATCGTCGCGCGCAATGGCGGCCAGGAAAACGCTTTTACCTCTTCCGATTACACCGCTTATTACCAGCGTGTCGCCAAGGACCGCCTGCCCATCGTCATGAAGATGGAAGCGGACCGGATGAGCGATCTGCAGCTTTCCGACAATGTGGTGATGCCCGAGCGGCGCGTCATTTTGGAAGAGCGCCGGGCGCGGATCGAAAACAACCCGCAAAGCATTCTGGCCGAGCAGATGGAAGCGGCGCTTTACCAGTCCCATCCTTATGGCATTCCGGTGATCGGCTGGCGGCATGAAATCGCCAAACTGACGACGGAAGACGCGATCGATTTTTACAATCAATATTACAGCCCCGATAACGCCATTCTGATCGTCGCGGGCGACATCACGGCGGAAGAACTGCGCCCGCTTGCCGAAGAATATTATGGCGCGGTCGCCTCGCGCGGCTTGCGGGCCGAGCGTGTGCGCCCCGGCGAGCCGCAGCCTGTCGCCGCGCGCCGTGTCGATCTGGTGGATGAGCGCGCGAGCCAGCCGGTGCTGCAGCGCTATTATCTCGCCCCTTCCTATGCGCGGGCGGAAAAGCGCACGGGGCCTGCCATCGAATTGCTGAGCACCTTGCTTGGCGGCGGAACGACGAGCCGGCTTTATAAAAATCTCGTGGTCGAGCAGGGCGTTGCCGCTTCCGCAGGCGCCTGGTATGTGGGCTCGACCCTCGATGACGGGCGCTTCGGCCTTTATGTTTCCCCGCGCCCCGGCACCTCGCTGGAAGATGCCGAAGCCGCGCTCGATGCCGAAATCGAACGGCTCTTTGCCGAGGGCTTTAGCGATGAGGAACTGGAGCGGGCGCGCACCTTGCTGCTTGCGGAGGCGACCTATGCCCGTGACAGCCAGGAAGACATGGCCCGTATTTTCGGCACGACGCTGACCACCGGCGGCACGGTGGAAGACGTCATCGACTGGCCGGAACGTGTGCGCGGCGTCACGAAGGAAGACGTCATGGCGGCAGCCCGTCTCATTTTCGATAAACGCCGGTCCGTCACGGGCACGTTGCGGCCGGGGAGTGATACATGATCCAGGTTTTTTCCCGGCTGCTGCCGGCGCTTGGCGCGCTGGCGCTGCTTCTTGCCTATGCGGTTCCTGCCTCCGCCCTCGATATTCAGCGCGTCGTCAGCGATAAGGGCATCGAGGCCTGGCTCGTGGAAGAACATGCGGTACCGCTCATCGTCATGGAAGCGGCCTGGGATGCTGGCTCTGCCCAGGACCCGGAAGGCAAGGAAGGCCTGTCGGTCATGCTTGCCTCGCTCATGGATGAAGGGGCGGGCGAGCTTGACAGTCAGGCCTATCAGCGCGCTCTGGCCGAGCTTGCCGTGCAGCTTGGCTTCAATGCCAACCGCGACACGCTGGATGTGAAGCTGAAAACGCTGAGCGAGAACCGGGACGCGGCTTTCGCCTTGCTCAAAAAAGCGCTGGAAGAACCGCGCTTCGATGAAGAAGCGGTGGCGCGCATCCGCGATCAGCTGAAAGTCGCGGTCGCCCGCGACCTCGATAATCCCGGCGATATTGCCTCGCGCGCCTGGTATGAGGCAGCGCTGGGCGGTCATCCTTATGCCCGGCCCACCAAGGGCACGGAAGAAACGCTTTCCGCCATTACCCGCGCGGATATTGCCGATGCCCATAAAAGGCTCATCGCGCGCGGTAATCTGCATGTCGCGGTCGTGGGCGATATCGATGCCGGGACGCTGAAAAAACTGCTCGATGACACGTTCGGGAACCTGCCGGAAAAGCGTGACGGGCGCGAGATTGCCGATGTGAAAGTGAATGCGGAAGGGCGCACGGAGGTCATCCGCCGCGACATTCCCCAAAGCGTGGCGATTTTCGGCCATGGCGGGATCAAGCGGGACGACCCGGATTTTATTCCCGCCTTCATCATGAACCACATTCTGGGCGGCGGCAGCTTTACCTCCCGGCTGATGTCGGAAGTGCGTGAGAAACGCGGCCTTGCCTATTCCGTGGTCAGTTATTTCTATCCGCTCGACCATACCGGCCTCTATGTCGGGCAGGTGGCGACGGAAAACGCCCGCGTTGCCGAATCTTTGGACATTATCCGCGCAGAAATCGCGCGGATGGCCGAAGAAGGCGTCAGCGAAGCGGAGCTGGAAGATGCCAAGACCTATCTGACGGGCTCTTATCCCTTGCGGTTCGATTCGAACGAAAAGATCGCCGCGCAGCTTATCGGCCTGCAGCTCGGCGGCCTGCCCATCACCTATGTCGATGAGCGCAACGAGATGATCAACGCGGTGACGAAAGAGGATATCGCCCGCGTCGCGGAGCGTCTGCTGCACCCGGAAGAGCTTATCGTCACGGTGGTCGGCCAGCCGGAAGGCATCGAGCCCGCGGCCGCAAGCAGCGCCCCCGCTGAGGAAACATCCGCAGCCGAGTAAAGCGCGCGTTCCGGGCTGGCTGCGCGCGGGTCTTTTGGGTAGGATTTTTGAGGAACGGTGTCTGGGGCCGTTCTTCAAGATCATACCGGGATGAGTTTTTTGCCATACCACCATGAGATCACCCGCTGCCTTGAAAGCGCAGGCTTGCCGGAAATCGTTTTCAAGGATCATCTGGCGCGGGCGAGCGAAGCTGCCAAGCGGCTGCGCGCCGAGGTGAAGCAGGGCGGCCTTGCCATGCTGACCATCGCGCGCGAAAGCGCCGATATCGCCGCGATGGAAGAGGTGGCGGCGCATCTTTTGAAAAACACCTCCGACCTTGTGGTGCTCGGCACCGGCGGCTCCAGCCTCGGGGCGCAGGCGCTCGCGCAGCTGACGGGCTGGAATGTTGCAGGCCACCTGCCTGCGGCAGGTGAGGGGCAAGCCTCCCCGCGCTTTCATTTTCCCGACAATCTCGATGCGGGGTCCATGGAGGCGGTGCTTAGCGGGCTCGATTTGCGCAGCACGCGGTTTCTCGTCGTCTCCAAATCGGGCGGCACCGCCGAAACGCTGATGCAGATGCTTGCCGCCATGAGCGCCATTGAAGCGGCAGGCGGCGGTAAATATATGAGCCAGCATTTCGCCGTGCTGACGGAACCGGCAAAACCCGGCAAGGAAAACCCGCTGCGCCAGATCGCCGAAGCGCGGGGCTTTCCGCTTCTGGATCATCACACCGGCATTGGCGGGCGCTTTTCGGTTCTCTCCAATGTCGGGCTGCTGCCCGCGCGGCTGATGGGCCTTGACGCGGGCAAGGTGCGCGAAGGGGCGCTTGGCGTGCTGGACGGCGTGCTTGAAAGCAATGACGCCGCGCCCGTTCAAGGCGCCGCGCTTTGCGATGCGCAGGTCTCCTTTCAGAAAACCGCGATCCATATTCTCTGGCCCTATATTTCCCGGCTTGAAAAATTCGGCCTCTGGTACCGCCAGCTTTGGGGGGAGAGCCTGGGCAAAGAAAGCTGCGGCACCTTGCCGGCCTTCGGCCTCGGCCCGGTCGATCAGCACAGCCAGCTGCAGCTTTATCTGGCAGGCCCGAAAGACAAGGCCTTCACGATTATCACCGCCCCGGCGGCAGGCACGGGGCCTGAAGTTTCAGTCGCCCTCGCCAAAGAATGCGGGCTTGAGCTTTTTGCCGGGCGCCGGATCGGCGATCTCGTGGAGGCCGAGCAGCGCGCGACCATAGAAACCCTGTCGCGGGCAGGGTGTCCGGTGCGCGAAATCGCGCTTTCGGCCCTCGATGAGCGCGGGCTTGGCGCGCTTTTCATGCATTTCATGATCGAGACGATCCTGACCGGCTATATGTGGGGCATCGATCCCTTCGATCAGCCGGCTGTGGAAGAAGGAAAGGTTCTGGCGCGCGAATATCTGGCTACAATGGCCACATGAGTCGCATCCGCAAGCTTTCAGAAGGGACGATCAACCGCATCGCCGCGGGGGAGGTCGTCGAGCGTCCGGCCAGCGCCGTCAAGGAGTTGACCGAAAACGCCATCGATGCCGGGGCACGCCATATCGACATTACGATTTCGGCAGGCGGTAAAAACCTCATCCAGATCAGCGATGATGGCTGCGGCATGGACGCGGAGGAGCTCACGCTTGCCGTGCAGCGCCACGCAACCTCCAAGCTGAAACTGGACGGGGCGGGCCGCGAGGATTTGCTCAATATCGCAAGCCTCGGGTTCAGAGGCGAGGCGCTGCCTTCCATCGGCGCGGTGGCCCGGCTTGCCATCACCTCGCGCCCGAGCGCGGATCAAACCGCCTGCCGCATCGAGGTGGAAGGCGGCAGGGTGGGGGCAGCCGAACCGGCTGCAGGGCCCATCGGCACGCGGGTGGAAGTGCGCGATCTTTTCTTTGCCACGCCCGCCCGGCTGAAATTCCTGAAGTCGGACAGGGCCGAGACCCAGGCCGTTTCCGACGTCGTGAAACGCCTTGCCATGGCGCATCCGGAAATCGGCTTCACCCTCGTCAGCGAAGGGCGCCATCTACTGCGCCTGCCTGCCGAAGCGCCGGGCAAGGAGGGCTGGCTGGCGCGGCTTGCCGGGATCATGGGCGAGGAATTTCGTCTCAACGCCCTGCCCATCGAGGCGGTGCGCGAAGGGGTACGGCTGGAAGGCTTTGCGGGCTTGCCGACATTCAACCGCGGCACCGCCCAGCACCAATATCTCTTCGTCAATGGCCGCCCGGTGCGCGACAAGCTGCTTGTCGGCGCGGTGCGCGGCGCTTACGCAGATTTTCTCGCCCGCCAGCGCCATCCCGTCGTTGCGCTTTTTGTCGATATCGACACGGCGGAAGTGGATGTGAACGTCCATCCGGCCAAGACCGAAGTCCGCTTCCGCGATGCGGGCCTCGTGCGCGGGCTGATTGTGGGCGCGCTGCGCCTGGCGCTTACCGAAGCCGGGCACAGGGCCTCGACCACCGTCGCCGAAACGGCGCTCTCGTCGCTCCGCCCGGAACCCCTTGGCTCGGAACTGAGGGGGCAGGAGGCAGGCTTCAATGCGCCGGGGGCAGCGCCCTGGCAGGGCCATCCGCTTTCATCCACGCCGCCTGCCTCTTATGCCTATGCCGCCCGCCCCGGCACCGAGGCGCAGGCCGGTTTTGCCGGGCTCGGCCAGAGCGCCCAGGTGGAGCCCGCCCTGGCGCAAGAACAGCGGCAAGTGCCCGGCAGCGCAGATTATCCGCTTGGGGTGGCACGCGGCCAGCTCCACGCCACTTACGTGATTTCCCAGACGGCGGACGGTATCGTCATTGTCGATCAGCACGCCGCCCATGAACGCCTTGTCTATGAGCGGATGAAAAAGGCCATGGCGGCGCGGGGCATTCCGCGCCAATTGCTGCTCATTCCCGAAGTCGTCGATCTCGACGGGAACGGCGCCGAGCGCCTTTGCGCGCGGGCCGGGGAACTGGCCGAGCTCGGCTTCGTGCTTGAGCCGTTCGGTGAGGGCGCGGTGGTGGTGCGCGAGGTGCCGGGCATTCTCGGCAAGCTCGATGTGCAGGCTCTGGTGCGCGATCTTGCCGACGATCTGACCGAACTCGACGAGGCGCTTTCGCTGAAAGAGCGGCTGGAAGATGTTTGCGGCACCATCGCCTGTCATGGTTCGGTGCGCGCCGGGCGGCGGCTGAGCGGGGAAGAGATGAACGCGCTCCTGCGTGAAATGGAGGAAACACCCCATTCCGGTCAGTGCAATCATGGCAGACCGACCTATGTCGAACTTAAACTATCCGATATTGAACGGCTTTTCGGGCGTCGCTAAACGCAAAGCCCGGCAAGGATTTCCTATCGATCCGTAATCGGATCACATCTTTGTTATGCCCTCCTAAAATTTACGAAAGCACAAGGTTCCCCGGCGGAAGCTGGCGGCCAAGGGATTTGCCTTGCCGTCTTTCCCGACACGCAAGGCCAATGGGTGGGGGTTTTGATGCCAGGAAAATTTCTGACACGTCTTTTTGTGGCGGCGGCCATGGTCTGCGCTGGCGCGGGTGCGCTTCAGGCGCAAGAGGCAGCCGTGCCGGAGGCGCTCAAGGCGCAATATAAGCGTCCCGAGGCCATTCCTTTTCCGGCCCGCGCGCCTTACAGCCCGCAGCTCGCAACGCTTGGCAAGATGCTGTTCTTCGATCCGCGTTTGTCCGGCGCGAAGAACATGAACTGCGCGACCTGCCACAACCCTTCTTTCGGCTATGAAGCGCCGGTGGACCTGTCGGTCGGGGCGCTGCGCACGAAACTGCCGCGCCATTCCCCGACGATTTTGAACGCCGCCTGGGTGAGCCCTAATTTCTGGGACGGGCGCGCCGCCAGCCTTGAAGAACAGGCCGCCGGGCCCATCAGCACGCCGGCGGAAATGGACGGCAAGTTCCACGACATCGTGCCGGATCTTGAAGCGGTGCCTGAATATGAGCACTGGTTCGGCGTGCTTTTCCCGGATGAGGGTGTGACCCGCGAGAATATTTTGACCGCCATCGCCACCTATGAGCGCACGGTTGTTTCCGGCTGGGCGCCTTTCGACCGTTGGGTGGACGGCGAGGAAAATGCCATCAGCGAAGAGGCGAAGCGCGGCTTCCTGCTTTTCACCGGCAAAGCCAATTGCGCGGCCTGCCATACGGGCTGGAATTTTACCGACAACAAGTTCCACGATATCGGCCTTGCGACGGAAGATGAAGGCCGGGCGGCGCTTGAGCCATCAAACCTGAAAGCAAAGCATGCCTTCAAGACGCCGGGCCTGCGCAACCTGACTTACCGCGCCCCCTTCATGCATAACGGCTCCGTGCCGGACCTGGAAAGCGTCATCGTTCATTACATGTCCGGCGGCATTCCCCGGCCTTCGCTTGCCAATGAAATGCAGCCTGTTGACCTAAGCGAGGACGAACAAAAAGAGCTCATTGCTTTTCTGCTCTCGCTCACCGCCGACCGTACGGTCAACACAACCCCGCTTCTGCCGAATTGAGGCCCGTCATGCTGGATATGAAATCCGTTCGATTTAAAATTCTGATGCCCGTTCTCGCGGTCATCGCGCTGGCGGTCGTCTCTGCCGCTGCCCTTGTCTGGACGGCGCAAAGCGGCTTTTCGAGCCTCGCTGAAACGGCGGAGAAGGGGCTTTCAAGCTCCCGCCAGAGCCTTTCCCTGCTCGGCCAGTTCGAACGCGCGGATGCGGCGGTCGCCGATGTGCTGGCCATGAATACGATCCAGAGCGCGGAGACGATCCGGCAGAATTATGAAACGAAAATCGCGCCCTTGAGCGGCGCCATAGACGCCTTGAAAGCGCTGACCGTTTCGGATGAGGCACAGGCGAAGGCCGACGAACTGGCGGCGCTTGTTTCTGCTTGGCGGGCCAATGTACGCATTGTGCTGGGGCTCGATCAGAGCGGACAGGTGCCGACCTCGCATCTGATCGACCGGCAGCGCGGTGAGATTCATACTGCCATTGAAGAGTTCCGCCAGTTGATTGCCGCCGACGTGACGAGCGAAATGAGTGCGGCGGAAAGCGCCTTTACCCGCTCGATTCTGATCGCATTGGGTCTTGGCGGGCTCCTTTCGCTGGGCTGCGGCGTCATGGCCTGGCGCACGGCGCATAATATTTCCTCGCCCCTTATCGCGCTTGGCCGGGACGCCGACGCGCTTTCCAAGGGTGATCTTAATGTAGCGGTAGGCACGCTGGAGCGTGACGACGAGATCGGGCTTCTCGACGGGGCGATGGGCCGCTTCAAGGCGGCGCTTGTCGAGCAGCGCGGAATGCGGGAGGAAGCCGACCGCGAGCGCGCGCAAAAAGAAAAACGTGCCAATCAAATGGACGCGCTTATCAAGGATTTCCATGGGCAGATTGCCGATGTCCTGAAATCGCTGTCCGCCGCCGTTCATGAAATGGAGGCAACGGCGCAGGACATGTCCCATTCGGTGGGCGACGCGAAAGGGCGTTCGGAAGAGGTTGTCTCTGCAGCGCGCGCGGCGGGCGACAATGTGCGGGAGATTTCGAGCTCCTCGGACGAGCTGCTCGCTTCCATCACCAATATCGGCAATCTGATGCGCGGCACCAACGAGACCGTGCGCAAGGCCGATGCCCGCACCCGCGAAATGGAAGAGCAGGTCGAAGAGCTGACCCGCGCCGTGGACCGGATCTCCGAGGCGATGGGGCTTATCACCGAAATCGCCAATCAGACGAACCTTCTGGCACTCAATGCCACGATCGAGGCGGCGCGGGCGGGCGAGCTCGGCAAGGGTTTTGCCGTTGTCGCCTCCGAGGTCAAAGCGCTTTCGACGCAGACGCAGAACGCCTCCGATGAAGTGCGCTCCGTGATCGACCAATTGCAGAAGGTGCTCGGTTCTTCTGTCACCAAGATTACCGAAAGCCGCGAAGCGAT
This sequence comes from Tepidicaulis sp., assembly GCF_965222285.1. Lineage (NCBI taxonomy): Bacteria > Pseudomonadati > Pseudomonadota > Alphaproteobacteria > Hyphomicrobiales > Parvibaculaceae > Tepidicaulis > Tepidicaulis sp. The sequence continues at coordinate 762,878 of NZ_OZ244942.1, forward strand.
GCAGGAACTTGGTAAGGTCTCGACGGAGGTCGAAGCCGCCATCGAGCAGCAATCGACTTTCACGAGCCATATCACAAGCTCGGTGCATGATGTGGCGCGCGGCACGGAGCAGGTTGTCGGTGATCTTACCCAGGTGAATGATAGCGCTTCGAAGGCGACGGAGCTTGCCGGGCGCACCCATGAAAGCACGCGCCAGCTCATGGTTCGCTCCGAGGAGATCGACCAGTTCGTGAAAGTCTTCCTGGATGAAATCCGCGCGGCTTAACGGCTAGTCGCCGCTGCCGAGATCGAGCGGCGCACGCAGGAAGAAGAGCGACGTGTCGCCATAATCGCGCCGGTCGAGAAGCGTAAAGGCAGCGGGCGGGGTAAAATCCGCCCGCTTGGCTTCTTCCAGAACGACAAGCGCGCCGGGGGCGAGCCAGTCCCCTTCAAGGGCGCCGATAAGCGCTTTCTCGCCAAGCCCCTGACCGTAAGGCGGATCGGCGAAAACGATATGAAAGGCCGGGCCGACACTGCCGGGCCGGGGCCCGAGCTTTGTGGCATCGCGCCGGTAAATCTTCGAGCAGCCCATCAGGCCGAGCGTGTCCGCATTCTCGCGGATGAGGCCGCGCGAGGCGGGATGGTCGTCCACGAAAAGCGCAAAAGCCGCGCCGCGCGAGAGCGCCTCGAAACCGAGTGCGCCGGTGCCGGCGAAAAGATCGAGCACCCGCAATTCTTCGAAATCGGTTTCGATTGCCTCGGCATGGGCGAGGATGTTGAAAAGAGATTCGCGGGTGCGGTCCGTGGTCGGGCGGATACGCGTGTCTTTCGGCGCCGCCAGGGACCGGCCCTTAAGGGCGCCGCCGACGATGCGCATCCGGGCGTCCTTTCTTATCGCTGCCGCCTTGCCCGGTTTTGGATCCGGCCGGGGCTCTGGCGGGGCGTTTGGCTTGCGGTTTGCCTTGAGATTTCGGGCGGGACGGGGACTTGCCGCGCGGGGTCTCTTCCAAAAGCGCGTCCATTACATGGGAGGGCTTGGAAGCGCGGCGCGGGCGTCCTTGCCCCGCCGGTTTGCCAGCCTCTTTGCCGGGGCTTTTCCCTGCAGCCGCCGGGTTCTTGCCCTTATAGCCGCTGCGGTAGGGCTTGCCTTTGGAAGGCGCGCGGGCGGGCGTGCCGGGACGGGAGGCGGCGCGCGTGGCGGCAGGCTCATCGTCCTGGATCATGGAGACATCCGCCCCTTCCGCGCCCATCTGCTCGCGCAGAACCTTGGCGGGGATTTGGCGCACTGTGCCTTCTTCCAGATCGCCGAGCTGGAAAGGCCCGTAGGAAAGGCGGATCAGCCGGTTCACGGTAAGCCCGAGGGCGCCGAGAACGTTTTTCACTTCCCGGTTCTTGCCCTCTTTCAGCTTCATGGTGATCCAGACGTTGGAACCTTTTTGCCTGTCGAGCACCGCTTCGATGGCGCCGTAGCGCACGCCTTCCACCTCGATGCCGTCTTTCAGCGCATCGAGAGCAGCTTGATCGATCTTGCCGAAGGCGCGCACACGGTAGCGCCGTGTCCAGCCGGTCGAGGGCAGTTCCAGATGGCGGGCAAGCTCACCGTCATTCGTCAGGAGCAGAAGGCCCTCGGTGTTCACATCGAGCCGGCCGACAGAGATGACGCGCGGCAGCGTTTTGGGCAGCGCGTCGAAAACGGTGGGCCGTCCTTGCGGGTCCTTATGGGTTGTCACCAGGCCGCGGGGCTTGTGATAGCGCCAGACCTTGGTGGGCTCGGCGCCCGCAATGGGTTTGCCGTCCACCTCGATGTTATCGCGCGGGGTGACATTGATCGCGGGGCTTGTCAGCTTCTGCCCGTTCAAGGACACTCGCCCTGCCTCGATCAGCCGTTCCGCTTCCCGGCGCGAGGCAATGCCGGCGCGGGCCAGCACCTTGGCGATGCGCTCACTTTTCGGCGCGCCTTTTGCCGCGCCGGAGGCGGCGGCAGGCGCGCCTTTGGCCGAAGCCGCTTTGGGCGCGGCCTTGAACGCAGCTTTAGGCGCAGCTGGACGACTGGAGAATGTGCGGGGGCTGCCCCGGGAAAGGCGCTTCTTGTCTGTCATGGGCTCTTCATAGCAGGAAGCTTGACGCCAGACGAGAGAGGACGGCAGGGTCTTTGAATGTTTCGTATCGTGAAAAAGAGGGCGGGCCAGTGAGTGTGGAAGCGAGCCCCCCCGTGAGCCCCATGCAAAGGGCCCTGGAAGAGGCAAGAGCGGCGGCAGAGCGCGGTGAGGTTCCGGTCGGCGCGGTTATCCTTGGGCCGGAGGGCGAGGTTCTGGCGGCGGCAGGTAACCGCACGCTGGAAGAGAAAGACCCGACCGCTCATGCCGAAATTCTGGCCATCCGGGCGGCGGCCCGCGCGCTCGGCTCGGAGCGGCTGATCGGCTGCGATCTTTACGTGACGCTGGAGCCCTGCGCTATGTGCGCGGGCGCGATTTCCTTCGCCCGTATCCGCCGGCTCTATTACGGCGCCGAGGACCCCAAGGGCGGCGGCGTCGATCACGGGCCCCGGTTTTTCAACCAAGCGACCTGCCATCACCGCCCGGATGTTTACGGCGGGATCGGCGAGCGGGAGGCGGCGGAGCTCCTTAAGGCGTTTTTTGCGGATAAACGGGGCTGAAATCCGCCTTTTTTGCCCTTTTCCACAAGGATTGAATCCGCCTTTTGCGTGATTTGGCCGGGCAGAAGGAGTATGGTCGGCCATCGACATTAGCAACAGGGCGGGTAACGCCCGCCATAACCAAAAGGGGAGACGGAATGGAATTCGCTTATTCCGATAAAACCAAAGAACTTCAGGACCGGCTGAACCGGTTCATGGACCAATATGTCTATCCGAACGAGAAGACATATAACGAGCAGATGGAAGCCTTCGGCCAGGACCGCTGGCAGGTGCCGCAGATCATCGAAGATCTGAAGGTCAAGGCGAAGGAAGAGGGCCTGTGGAACCTGTTCCTGCCCGAATCCGAGCGTGGCGGCGGGCTGACGAACCTTGAATACGCGCCGCTCTGCGAAATCATGGGCCGTGTCGGCTGGGCGTCCGAAGTTTTCAACTGCGCCGCGCCTGACACCGGCAACATGGAAGTGATCGAGCGCTACGGCAACGACCGCCACAAGAAAGAATGGCTGGAGCCGCTGCTGGAAGGCAAGATCCGCTCCGCCTTCTTGATGACGGAACCGGCTGTGGCTTCTTCCGACGCCACCAACATCGAAACCCGCATCGAGCGGGACGGCGATGAATACGTCATCAACGGCCGCAAATGGTGGTCCTCGGGCGTCGGCGATCCGCGCTGCAAAATCGCCATCGTGATGGGCAAGACCGACCCGAATGCCGAAAAGCATCGCCAGCAGTCGCAGATTCTGGTGCCGCTCGACACGCCGGGCATCAAGATCGTTCGTATGCTGCCGGTCTTCGGCTATGACGATGCCCCGCACGGCCATGCCGAAGTGATCCTGGAAAATGTCCGCGTCCCCGCCGAGAACCTGCTTTTGGGTGAAGGCCGCGGCTTCGAGATCGCGCAAGGCCGCCTTGGACCAGGCCGTATTCACCACTGCATGCGCACCATCGGCGTTGCCGAGCGCGCGCTGGAAAAAATGTGCCAGCGCCTTCTCACCCGTACCGCGTTCGGCAAGAAGATCGCCGATCACTCGGTTTGGGAGCAACGCGTTGCCGAAGCCCGCATCGACATCGAAATGGCCCGCCTTCTGACGCTGAAAGCGGCCTATATGATGGACACGGTGGGCAATAAGGTGGCCCGTGCCGAGATCGCCATGATCAAAGTGGCCGCGCCCCGCGTGGCGCTGAAAGTCATCGACGATGCGATCCAGGCCCATGGCGGCGGCGGTGTCACTTCTGACTTCGGCCTTGCAAAAATGTATGCGGGCATGCGCACGCTGCGTCTGGCCGACGGTCCGGATGAAGTGCACAACCGGACGATCGCACAGCTTGAATTCAAGAAATTCCGTGAGCAGCTGAAAGCCGCTGCCGAGTGAGTGCGGATTGCTATTGAATGACAGGACGGCCGGGCCCACATAAGCCCGGCCGTTTTGGCGTCAGGCTGTATTCGGGGATGATACAGCGCTCTTGCAGAACTGGCCGGCAGAAGCAGCTGCCCCGCCGTTCAGGAGGACCGGATGATCCTGAAGCTTTATAACGCCCAGCTTTCTCCCTATGCCGCGCGCTGCCGCATGCAGATTTACGCGAAGAATCTCGATGTGGAATTGCTGGAAATGCCGGGCACCATCTCGCCCGAAGAATTTGCCAAGCTGACGCCGATCCACAAGGTGCCGACGCTCGATGCGGGTGGAAAGATCATCCCGGAAAGCCAGATCATATGCGAATATCTGGAAGGCAAGTTTCCCGAACCCCCGCTTATGCCGGCCGGTCTCGACGAGCGGGTGGAAGTGAGCCTCCTCTGCCGCCTTGCCGATCTTTATGTCATGACGCCGATGGGACATCTCTTCGGTCAGATCAACCCGCAGGCGCGTGATGAATGCGTGTGCGATCAATTTTGCGGCGATCTGGAAGCCGGCCTTAGCTGGCTGAATGCTTATCTCGACGGCAGCGCCTATGCGGTGGGCGACACGCTGACGCTTGCCGATTGTGCGCTCGTGCCTGTGCTGTTTTTCGCTGAGCGCATCAGTCCGATGTTCGGTTATGAAGATATTCTGGCGCGCGGGCCGAACATCAAAGCCTATTACCAGGCGATGCAGAAAGACCCGATTGCCGCCCGTGTCATCGATGAGCTCGACAAAGCGCTCAATCAGATGCAGGGACGCTGATCCCCAACTCGTCCAGAAGATCAAGCTGACCCGTCGGTGCCAAAGGCAGGGTCACGCGCACTTTCGTGCCTTCGCCTTCCTCGCTTTCGATGGAAAGTTTCCCGCCATGCAGGTCGGTCAGCGCTTTAACGAGCGCAAGGCCGAGGCCTGAGCCTTCATGACTGATATGGGATTCAGAAGCCACTTGCTCGAAGGGGCGTGTCAGGCGCGGTAATTGTTCCTGCGGAATGCCGATACCGCTATCGGCGACTTCAATGGCGATGAACGAGCCTTCGCGCACGATCTCGACGCCGACACTCCCGCCCTCCGGCGTGAATTTCACCGCGTTGGAGAGAAGATTGAGCAGGATCTGCTTCACCGCGCGCTCATCGCAGACAAGCGGTGTTTTCTCGACGGAAGGATGAATGGCAAGCGACACATTCTGCCGTTTTTCTTCCGCCCGCGCGCCGATGATGCGCACCGAGGCTTCGGCAAGCTCGCTGATCGAGGTGGGCTGCATGTGAAGCTGCATCTTACCCGCTTCGATTTTCGACATATCGAGAATGTCGCTGATCAGTTCCAAAAGCAGCGAGCCGCTATCGTGAATGAGATCGATATATTCGCGGTATTTCTCGTTCTCGATGGGGCCGAAAAGCTGCTGACGGATAATATCCGAAAAGCCGATAATAGCGTTGAGCGGTGTGCGCAGCTCATGGCTCATATTGGCAAGGAACTGGGATTTGGTGCGGCTCGCCGCTTCCGCCCGCTCGCGGGCGCGCAGAAGTTCGCTTTCATAACGCTTGCGTTCGCTCACATCGCGGGAAATGGCAAGCACTTCTTCCAGCCGCCCGCTCCGCCTGTTGCGCAAGGGCTGTAGCGTCGTTTCCAGCCAAACATAATGCCCCGCCTTATGGGGCAGGCGGAAGGTCACGGTGACGCTCTTGTCGGACTTCGTCATTTCCTCGAGCCCGGCAAAGAAAGAAGCCTGATCGTCGGGATGCACATTGGCGAGAATGTCGTGCTGGATGGCTTCTTCCGGCGTATAGCCGAGTGTGCGCTCGACGGAGGGAGAGATGAAATTGAGCGCACCGGACGGGGCGTGCCGGGCGATCATGTCGATGGCGTGCTGGGCGATGAGCTGATTCTGCTGTTCGTTCCGCAGCAGCGCTTCTTCCTTGCCTACCATGTCCGTGGCATCGGTGATGACGCCGGCGGCGGCTATGACCTCGCCGGAAAGGTCGCTTTCATAATAGGTATGGATGTCGAAATAGCGGTAGGTGCCGTCCGCGCAAAGCATGCGCTGGCGCACGAACCAGGCACGCTTGGCGTCTGCTGCTTCCTGATATTGCGCGAGCGAGCTTTCCCGGTCTTCCGGATGAATGAGATGGATGTTCCAGCGCCCATCCTCGAAATAGGGCGGCTTTTCATAACCGAACATGCGCGCCAGGGTCGGCGTCCAGAAGGGGGCGGGATTGCCTTTCTCCCAGCGCCATAGTGCGATTTGCGCTTCCGACTCGATATGTTCGATGTGATCGCGCAGCCGCACGAGCTCGTTGATATCGCGCGAAACGATCAAAAGGCCCTCGATATTGGGCTCGTGCATCAGGTTGCGTGCGCGCCCTTCCAGCCAGTGCCACTGGCCATTGGCATGGCGCAGGCGGAACCGTTCAATGAAAGTACTGTGCGGCGTGGCGAGGCATTCTGCGATCCGGGCGCTGATCTTTTCCTTGTCGTCCTTGTGAACGATGTCGGTAACGCGCAGGCCGACCCCTGCTGTTTGCGGATAGCCCAGAATTTCCGCGATGCCGGGGCTGTGATAGCGGATGACGCCGTCCTCATCGAGAATGGTGCACACGTCCCCGCTATTCGCCACGAGTGTCTCGTGGAAACCGGTCCGCGCCCGGCGCTCCTTTCCGCCCGGCGGTATGGGAAAATTCCTCCGCGACACGCGATTGCCCCTTTCCGCGCGATGCCCGAATAATTCCGGGTCTCATAGAAGCTTACGGAAAGAGCGGTAAAGGAACCTTGAAAACTTCGTGAGCAGTCTTAACCGCTCTTTAATGCTTATCTTTTGCGCTTGCGCGCCTTTTAACGTTTGGCCAAATCCCAGGCCGTGCGGGCAAGATAACCGGCCACTTCGCCATATTGGGTGGCTTTGTCCGAGCTCGCATTGCCATCGAGGCCGCGCTTGTAAACCCCCTGGACGATGGAGGCGAGGCGGAAAATCGAGAAGGAAAGGTAGAAGTTCCAGTTCTCGATACCGTCCCGGCCGGTGCGCCGGCAATAATCGGCGACATAGTCTTTCTCCGCCGGAATGCCGCTTGTGGCGAAATCCACATTCATCAGCGTTCCTTGAGAGAAGGTCTCCATGTGATAGAGCATGCAATTATAGGCCAGATCCGCCAGGGGGTGGCCGATGGTTGCCAATTCCCAGTCGAGAACGGCAATCATTTTGGGCTCGCTCTTGTGGAACATGGTGTTTTCCAGCCGGTAATCGCCATGGGCGATACTGACACTGTCATCGGCGGGAATGTTTTCGGGCAGCCACTCGATGAGATGTTCCATCTCCTCGATATTATCGGTCTGGGCGGCGCGGTACTGTTTCGTCCAGCGCCCGATCTGCCGTTCGAAATAATTGCCGGGCTTGCCGAAATCCTCAAGGCCCGCTGCCTTCAGATCGACGCTATGAAGGCGCGCCAGCACATCGTTCATCTGGTCGTAAATGGCGGCCCGTTCCGCCGGGCTCATGCCGGGCAGGGTGGGGTCGCGCAGCACGCGCCCGTCGAGATGTTCCATGATGTAGAAGTCGGTGCCGATCACCTCTGCATCCTGGCAGAGCGCATACATTTTCGGCACCGGCACATCGGTGGCGGCGAGCGCTTTCATGACTTTATATTCCCGGTCCACCTGGTGTGCGCTGGCGAGCAGCTTGCCCGGCGGTTTTTTCCGCAGCACATATTTTACGCCGCCGCCGGGGCCGGTGGTCTCCAAAAGGAAGGTCGGGTTGGATTGACCGCCCTGGAACTGGCGCACGCTCAGCTCGCCGCCAAAACCTTCCACATTCTCCCGGCAGAAGGCTTCCAGTTTCTTCTCATCGAAGCGATGCGCCTCGCGCACTTCGACAATCTCACCGGCGGCTGCCGTCTGGCTCTGCTCCGTCATATCCCATCTCCAAGGCTGCAATATTGTTAGGGGACAATTAGCACGCGCGAAGACGGGGCGAAAGCCGTTCGCCGGAACCGGCTTTGCGCTTTTGGGAGAATCAAGGGCGCCCTTGCGGCAGAAGGAGCCGGCCCGGTGCCGGTGAAGGGCTCGACAGCGCCTTTTTCTCATGCTCGACTAGGCACATGGAGAATATCGATCAGGAAACCATAAGCGAGTTCGCCGGGACGGCGGAGACTTGGCTCGAACGTCTTCTGGTTTGGGGACGGGAGGAATTTCTCAGTCTCGATATGGCCGCCGCGCTTGGCGCCATCGCCCTGGCCGCAGCTATCTTCTGGGCGGCCCGCAAATGGGCGCTGCCGCCGCTGGAAGCCGCCGTCGGCAAGATCAGGGCAGGGTACTGGGTGCATCTGCGTTTGCAGCGTCTGGCCGAACTTGTGCCGGCGCTTGCCGCCTTGCTGGTGCTCGGCACAGTAAATGCCGGGCTTCAGCAGACCGGTTTCTCGCCGGATATTTCCCGCATCGCGGCCAAGCTCCTGACCGCTTGGATCATCATCAAGATCGTTGTCCTGATTCTGAAAGACTCTGCCTGGACCCCGGTGCTTGCCGGGTTCGTCTGGGGCGTGACGGCGCTTGCCATCGTCGGCTGGCTCGACCCCTTGATGGGGGTGATGGATCAGGTGGGTTTTTCCATCGGTGAATTCCGCTTGTCGCTGCTCGGCATCGTGCAGGCCGCGCTGCTCTTCGCGGTGCTGATGTGGGTGGCCGCGCTTATTGCCAGAGTATTGGAAAACCGGCTGGGGCGGCTCGCCGGTATCACGCCCTCGGCGCGCGTGCTTGTCGGCAAGATTATTCATATTCTCTTTCTCGTCTTTGCCGGGATGGTGGCGCTGACGAGTGTCGGCATCGATTTCACAGCTATTGCCGTCTTTTCCGGGGCGGTGGGCGTTGGCATCGGCTTCGGTTTGCAAAAAGTCGTCTCCAATCTCATTAGCGGGATCATTCTTCTGCTCGACCGCTCTATCAAGCCGGGCGATGTGATCGAGATCGGTGACGCCTATGGCTGGATCGAAAAGCTGGGCGCGCGCTATGTCGCCATCATCACCCGGGACGGCAAGGAATTTCTCATTCCCAATGAAGACCTGATCACGCAGCAGGTGATCAACTGGTCTTACACGGACAAGGTGGTGCGCTTTAAAATCGGAGTGGGTATTTCCTACCGCTCCGATGTACGCAAAGCCATGGACCTGATGCTGGAGGCGGCGAACGGGATCGACCGTATTCTGAAGGACCCGCCGCCTGCCGTGCGCCTTGTGGGGTTCGGCGACAGCTCCGTCGATCTGGAGCTGCGCATCTGGCTGAAAGACCCGGAAAGCGGCACGGTCAATGCGATGAGTGATGCGCGGCTGCGCATCTGGGATCTCTTCCACGAAAACGGGATCGAATTCCCGTTCCCGCAGCGCGATCTGCATATCGTTTCGGCAGAGGGGCTCGAAACGATCATGCAGCGCGCCAGGCAAGGCGGTGCCGAAACGCCTTAAGTGTTGAAATTCCAGCTCAGGCGGATATTGATCCGCCCGTCGCGCGAGCCGGTTTCGATATCGGCATCTCCCAGCGGATAGGCATATTCGATCCCAAGCCGGTAATGCTTCGTGTCGGATATATCGAAACCGATAACGGCCGATGTCAGATCGTGCTCGATCGAAATGTCGTTGAAGCGGGTATGGGCCGTATCGGCGAGCACATAAGGCTCGAACGTTTGCAGCCAGGCAATGCCGAGCGGCTGTATATAGCGCAGCTCGACATCGCCGGCATAACCGTAATCCCCTTCCGCCTGACCGTCCGGATAGGCGCGGCCGAAACGGGCGCCGCCGTAATTGCCCCGTTCCGGGCTCGGCAGCCTGTCATTCGACCAGAAGCCGGCTGCCCGCGCCGTCACGCGCCAGCGCTCGGCAATTTGCTCGGCCCAGCGGCTGTTCGCGGCAAGGCGCGTGAACTCCGTGTCCTCTGCCTGCTGGCTGGTGACGCCACCCAGGGAGACCGTGTTGCGGTTTTCGCCGAGATCGACGCCCTGGCGGATTTCCCCGCTAAGCTCCACCAGCCGCTCCCGGCTGATGAGGCGCAGCGCGCTGTTGAGTTCCGCGGCGGTATACCGCAACTCCTGCTGCGCGCGCACCGATGGCTGGCCGGGAAGCGAGAACGTGTAATTCGATTCTTCATCGTAATAGTCGATACCGCCCGCGACATTCCACGTCTTTTCCCGCCGGAGGATCAGAGGATAGGCAAGGCCGATATGATATTTGTTGCGAACCTTATCTTCATTGACATTGATCGCTTGTCCCAGCACGAAGACCTGATCGTCGTCCTCGCCTTCGAAACGGTTGGCGTTGAGCGTGATGCGCAATCCGTCCGTTCCGATCTCCTGCTGATACTCGGCGGCATAATATTCTTCATCCTCGATCGGCGCGAGCGCGGCAAGAGAGAGCTGCTCACCGAAAGGCGTGTGCCCTTGCGTGCTGACATTGGCGAGCAGCAGGAAATCGTCTTCATCCCCGCCATCGAGCGAGCCGCCGAAACCGAAGCGCTTGATCTCTTTTTCCTCCACGCGCAAGGTCGTTGCGCCATTGGCGGTGCGCGGCACCGGCGCGCGCATGGTCAGCTTGGCGCCGGGGATACGTTCCATAAGCTGGGTATAGCGCTCGAAGGTCGCGCGGGTGAGCGGCACTTCTCCGATCAGCCGGTCCGCAAGGTCGGCAACGCGCTCCGCCACCGCTTCGTTCTCGATCTCGATTTCCGTGCGCACGATATGGCCTTCGACAATGACGATCGTGACGACACCGTCCGCAAAATTATTTTCAGGCAGATAAGCGTAGGAAAGCGGATAGCCGGCCTCCTGATAGCGCTGCGTGATCTTGCGCGCGGCAAGGGCGAGATCTGCGAGCCGGGCTTCCTTGCCCACCAGGTGCTTGAGGTCCTGGGCAAGCAATTCGAGGTCGAACACGCTGCCACCCAGAAACTTGATATGAGAAACGGGGATCACCGTCTCCGCATCGAGCCCTTCTTGGGCATCCGGCAGATTGACTTCGGCTCCCTCGCGGTCGAGCGGAATGTCAAGTGCATCGCGCAATTGCGGCGATGTTGTCGGCTGTTTGTCGTCGATGACGGCGGGCAGGTCGTCGGCAAGAACGGGCGTGTTCAACCCACCGAGCAGCAATCCTGCAATGACGGTGCGCGCGCTTGCATTGACTGCGCTGCGCAGTTTCATGGGCCTATTTGGCATACCGGTCCCCCCTCCCAAGGTCGCCGCGTCCAGACCATTGTGCCGGTTATGGCTGGATTTACAACAATACAGATTTTATGAAAGGGGCGCCGGCTCTGCATGCAAAGCCGGCGCCTTCAGGATGTGTCATGTGGAGAGCATCACGCGCTTAAAGCCCGCCGGTAAGACCGCCCAGCAGGCCGCCAAGCAACCCGCCAACGGCGCCGCCGTCTTCACCGTCTCCTGTGCCGGTGTCGCCGCCAAGGCCGCCATCGAGACCGCCGCCCAGCAGGCCGCCGCTCTCACCGCCGCTGCCGCCGGTCAGTGTGCCGGTGAGCCCGCCGGTAAGACCGCCAAGCAGTTGCGTGCCGCCATCAAGGCCTGTACCGCCGTCTGAATCGCCGCCGGATAGGCCACCAGTCAGGCCGCTCGTCAGATTGCCGGCCAGATCACCCGAAAGTCCATCGGAGAGCCCGCCGGAGAGTAGGCCGCCGCCGCTCTCGCCGCTGCTCAGCAAGCCGCCGGTTGCCGAGACGAGCCCGCCGCTGCTTTCGAGCGTGGTCCCCAGACCTGAAAGCGCTGCATGTTGATTGCCGAGTTGGCCGCTCAATTCACCGCCAAGGGCAACCACCGCGCCGCCGCTTTTGTCGAGAAGGCCGCCAAGCGCGGGGCCGATGACCAAAGCGGCGCCGACCGACTGCGTGGTATCTTCTGTTTTGATGACAAGCGGGCGAACGACGCCGGTCAGCTCGGTTGTCAGGCCGGTAAGCTGTGCATCTTCGGCGGTGAACTCAAGCGCGAGACCATTGCTGGTTTGCGTAATTTTCCCGCCAAGATCGCCGACCGTGCCGCCGAGTTTGGTAAGCGCGCCGGTTGTCTCATCGACCTGCATGAAGACGGGCAGAGTGTTGAGCGCGGTAACCGTGTTGCCTGCCTCCGTGACCGCTTCACCGGTTTCAGCGGCGGTACCCGCCGCGCCGGCAAGCGTGGTGCCGAGCGCATTGTCGTTTTCGCTCAGATTTCCAAGGCCGTCATTGAGGCCCGTGCTCAGTGCATTGATGCCTTCGCCAAGCTCGATAATGATACCGCCTGTACCGCTCGTCACTGCACCGATAAGCGGCACTTCCTGCTGGCTGATGCCTTCGCCGATCACTGTGACCGTATCGCCGATGCTGCCCGTCGTGTCGCCTGCGGACTGGATAAGGTTTTCGGTGGCAAGCGTCGCCGCTTCGCCGCCGCCGGATCCGCCGCCTGAGCCGCTTCCTGGCAGCCCGCCGGACCCGCCATCGCCGGAACCATTATTATTGTTGGAGCTGCTGCTATCCGTGCCCGATCCGCCAAGGGCATGGGTCGAATCGGTGCTGCCCGCGCAGCCTGCAAGAAGAAGAGGCAGGCCGCATAAAGCGGCAAGAAAGGGGGAAGATCGGAAAACTTGCTTTCGTTCAATCATGGCCGACTCCTGCATCACTAATGATCAGAACAATCAGCATCCGGAGCAGAACGCCCGCTTTCCGGTGCTGACCCCTAACCGCCTCTACAGAAGCAGCCGAACCCGGAAAAATGGTGCCGTGATAAATCGCGAAGATCAATCTCTTTAATAAATCACCGGTTTCATTTTTTGCAATTGGCAAAACCGGTATGTTTAACGCGCGGTTTTGGAATAACGCTTTTCACTGATTTACAATCGGGCACAACGAATAGGGGCCGGCAGGCGGTGCGGGCGGCGTATCGTTGCCGCCCGCGCTATTTCTTACTATTGATCGCTGCCGCTAAGGCCGCCGGTCAGCCCGCTGATGAGGCGGGTCACTGGATCGGCTTCTTCGCCGTCTTCGCTGCCGCCGCTGAGGCCGCCCGTCAGTCCGCCGACAAGGCCGGTAACGGGATCGGCGCCTTCACCGCCGACAAGGCCGGTAAGCTGATCGGTGGGAAGACCGCCTTCCGTCAAACCGCCCAAGAGATCGTCCGTCGGCAAACCGCTATCCGTGAGCTGACCGAGCACGGCATCCGTTGGAAGGCCCGCGCCTTCCCCGCCGCTCAGCGCGGCCAGCAGCGTGTCGGTCGGCAAACCGCCGCCCGCCAGGCCGCCGCCTGACCCTTCGCCGGAGGAGATGAAGCCGCCTGTGTCACGGACCAGCGCGCCGACACCTCCGACGGACTTACCAACGCCCGCGAATGCGATGTTCTGAGCGGTGAGTTCATCGCCAGCCATGATGATGGCACCGCCGGCCTCGCCCAATGCTTCGCTTCCCATGGGGCCGATGACAAGTGCATCACCGACCTTCCTTGTGGTGCCCTCCACGTTAGCCACAACGGGCCGGATCGCTGCGGTCAGCTGAACGCCTGCGCTGCCGAGGGGGCTGTTCGGATCTTCGAACTGAAGGGCCAATCCTTCCGCTTCTTCGGAAAACGTGAGGCCAACAGCGCTCACGTTCTCGCCGATCATGGTGAGGGCGCCGGAATTTTCTTCAACTTGCATAAAGACCGGCAAGGTATCGAGTGCACTAATCAACTCACCGGTTGCCGTAACGGCGCCTCCGGTTTCCGCAACCGCGCGGGTTCCGCGATAGGCGGTAGTCCCAACCGCGTTGTCATTGGTGCCGAGTTCTCCAAGCCCCTGGTCAAGCGCGAAGGTAGCCTGATAAAGGCTCGTCCCGCCGGACCTCGCTACATCCAACACAGGGTCTCTCAACTCATCTTCGATGGGCAAGTCTTCCTGGCTGACGGCGAAGCTAGCCAACAAAAGGGTCTGACCAACACCTTCAGTAACAGTAGCTGCATCTTGGAAGATATTTTCCGTCGCTTGCGTTTCGGCCGCAGGCGATGCACCGCCGCCGCCGCTACCACCGCTATCTCCGACGCTGGCGCCAGGGCCGTCGGAGCTGCTGCCGCAAGCGGCAAGCGTAAATGAAATTGCAAGGGCCAATGGCGCTGCGCGCCACAAAGAATGCCCAAAGAGGGTAAAGGTCGTGCGCATGGTAATCTCCTCCGCTTCGTACCGTGAGTGTTGCCGCGCCTAATGGCACGGCGGTCCCGTACGCCTCACGTTCGGCTTCCATCTCTGGAAGCTTTTCCATGCCCCAGCTGCACCATGCAGCTCCCCTCATGGAAGATTCTTTAGCAGGAAAAATTTGTTGGCTACAAGATTGTAGGCGGCGAAAAAATTCCCTGTGCGGAAGGTCTGGAACTTTCGCGGATTTGCGGCGTTTGTTGCGTCTTGCGAATTTTCAGATCGCAAACTAAATGTCTGATTTTTATTACAGATTCAGAATCTGTTAATCTTTATAAAGACAAAAAATTGCCCCCGAAACAGACGCTCCGGGGGCAAATTTTTTGCGATCTGCGATTTTCAATTCTACTTTGCGCCGGCCCGCTGTGCGTAATGCCAGCCGAGTTCGGCAAGCGGGCGCACCTGCGCCGCATTCTGCGCAGCGTTTTCATTCGAGGCCGTGCCGTCGCGCACGCGCCCGACAATGCCCTGTAGGATGCCGGCAAGGCGGAAGAAGTTATACGCGAAGTAATAATCGATATTCTCGATGCTCTTACGGCCTGTGCGTTCGCAATACATCTGCGTATATTCCTCGCGCGTCGGAATGCCGAGCGCGGGCAAGTCGGCATTGGAAAGGCTCTGTGTGCCGGGGCTATTACCGCCGCCCGGCATTACCCATTGCATCAGGTGGTAGGTGAAGTCACCCAGTGGATGGCCGAGCGTCGAAAGCTCCCAGTCCAGAACGGCGATCACTTTCGGCTCGGTCGGATGCAGGATCATGTTGTCGAGCCGGTAATCGCCATGGACGATACTTGTCGCATCGTCATTGGGGATGTTCTCCGGCAGCCATTCCATCAGCTTGTTCATCTCCGTCACCGTTTCGGTTTCCGAGGCAACATACTGTTTGGACCAGCGGGAAATCTGCCGGGCGAAATAATTGCCGGGCTTGCCGAAATCGCCAAGGCCGATCGCTTCGTAGTCGATCATGTGCAGCTTGGCGAGTGTGTCGATCTTGGCTTCGTAAATGGCGCGGCGTTCGGCAGGCTCATAGCCCGGCAGGAGCGGTTCCCATAGGATGCGCCCTTCCACCATGTCCATAATATAGAACATCGTGCCGATGACGCTTTCATCTTCACAAAGGCAATAGGTGCGCGCGACGGGAAAGCCTGCGCCGTAAAGCGCGCTGATAACTTTGTATTCCCGGTCCACGGCATGGGCGGAGGGGAGCAGTTTGCCCGGCGGCTTGCGGCGCAGCACATATTTCTTTTTCGGTGTGACGAGCTGATAGGTCGGGTTTGATTGCCCGCCCTTGAATTGGCGCACCTCGAGCGGTCCTTCATAGCCCTCCACATGGGCTTCCATGTAATCGGCCAGGCGCTTTTCGTCGAACTTGTGTTTATCCAGCACTTCCTTCGTGCCGGAAAACATTTCCTGGCGGCTTGCTTCCCCTTGCTCGCTCATGTCTCTCTCCCTGATGTAAGCGTTGCGTATTCTTATTTATTGGATGCTTTTTCCCGTTCGACGGCGCGCCAGCCGATGTCGCGCCGGCAAAAACCGCCCGGCCAATCGATCTTGCGGGTGGCTTCATACGCCTTGTCCCGCGCCTGCAAGACGCTTTGCCCGCGCGCGGTGACATTAAGCACGCGCCCGCCGCTCGCCAGGATCGTTCCGTCCTTCAGCTGCGTCCCCGCATGGAAAATCTCGACATCGCCGTCGCTGCCCGCCTCGCTGAGCCCGCGTATTTCCGTCCCTTTGGCATAATCGCCCGGATAGCCCTTAGCCGCCATCACCACGGTTAGCGCCGCCTCATCATGCCAGTCGAGCGAAACGCCGCCGAGCGTGCCATCATGCGTGGCGATAAGTGCGGGTAGAATGTCGGATTTGAGACGCAGCATCAGCACTTGGCATTCCGGGTCGCCGAAGCGGGTATTATATTCCACAAGCTTCGGCCCCTGATCGGTCAGCATCAGGCCGGCGAAAAGAACGCCTTTGAAGGGGGTGCCGCGCTTTGCCATCGCATCGAGGGTCGGCTGCACGATCTCGCGCATTACCCGCTCGCACATCTCAGGCGTCATGATGGCGGCAGGCGAATAAGCGCCCATGCCGCCCGTATTGGGGCCGGTGTCGCCATCGCCGACGCGCTTGTGGTCCTGAGCGGTGGCCAGCGGTAGCGCCACGGTCCCGTCCGCGAGGACAAAAAAGCTCGCCTCCTCGCCGGTCATGAATTCCTCGATCACGACCTGCGCGCCCGCGTCGCCGAACTTGCCGCCGAAAATTTCTTCCAGCGCCTGTTCCGCCTCTTCCATGGTCTCGGGAATGATGACGCCTTTGCCCGCGGCCAGGCCGTCCGCCTTAATGACGATGGGAAGGCCTTGGTCTTTAAGATAAGCACGCGCCGGTTCCAGCGCCTCGAAGCGCGCATAGGCGGCGGTGGGAATGCCGAATTCCGCGCAAAGATCCTTCGTATAGCCTTTCGAGGCTTCAAGCTGGGCTGCCGCCTTGCTGGGGCCGAAGCTCTTGATCCCGGCCTCGTTCAGAACATCCACCAGCCCGCCGGCAAGCGGATCTTCCGGGCCCACCACCACGAAGTCGATCGCCTCTGCCCGGCAGAAATCCACGATGGCGGTAAAATCCATCGGCTTGAGGTCCACGCATTCGCCGACCCCGGCCATGCCGCCATTGCCCGGCGCGCAATAAAGTTTGGTCAGGAGGGGGCTTTTGGCAATCGCCCAGCTAAGCGCGTGCTCCCGCCCGCCGGAACCGATAACGAGGACCTTCATCTAAGGGACCTTTTCTTCTTGAAAGAAGGCGCGGAGCCTCTTCTTTTTGGCTTCTGTGGGCTTCCTTGTAACATGGGGTGCGATTCCGGCAAACAAACCTGCCTGGATCATGTAAGTATCTGACAATATTAGGATTTTCCGTGTCTCAAGCCTCCGGCCCGCCGCCCGCCAGCAACCTGCTCGAATTGACGATCTCCGAGCTTTCGGCCGCCATCAAGCGGACGGTGGAGGACACGTTTGGCCATGTGCGCGTGCGCGGCGAGGTGGGCCGGGTCAGCCGGCCGGGCTCTGGTCATGTTTATCTGGACCTGAAAGACGACCGGGCGGTGCTTTCCGCCGTCATCTGGAAGGGCGTGGTGCCGGGGCTCAAGATCAAGCCGGAGCAGGGACTGGAAGTGATCGTCACAGGGCGGCTCACCACCTTCCCCGGCCAGTCGCGCTATCAGATCGTGATCGAGCAGATGGAGCCTGCCGGTGTCGGCGCGCTCATGGCGCTGCTGGAAGAGCGCAAGAAAAAGCTCGGCGCCGAAGGGCTCTTTGCGCCGGAACGTAAAAAGCCGCTGCCCTTTTTGCCGGATGTGATCGGCGTGGTGACGAGCCCGTCGGGCGCGGTGATCCGGGACATTCTCCACCGGCTGAACGACCGCTTTCCCCGCCATGTGCTGATCTGGCCGGTGCGCGTACAGGGCGAGCAATCGGCTGGCGAGGTGGCGGCGGCCATCGAAGGCTTCAACAAGTTGGAGCCGGGCGGACCTGTGCCACGGCCCGATCTTTTGATCGTGGCGCGCGGCGGCGGCTCGATCGAAGACCTTTGGTCGTTTAACGAGGAAAACGTGGTGCGCGCGGCAGCGGCGAGCCGTATCCCTCTGATTTCCGCTGTCGGCCATGAGACGGATACGACGCTGATCGATTATGCCGCCGACCGGCGCGCCCCGACCCCGACGGCGGCAGCGGAAATGGCTGTGCCGGTGCGCGCGGAGCTTCAGGCGCAGGTGATGGAACGGGCGCAGCGGCTGTTTCGCGCGCAGACGCGCATTCTCGAGCAGGGCCGGGCGCAGGTGGAAGGGCTTGCCCGCGGGCTGCCCCGCCTGCAGGACCTTTTTGCATTGCCCGAACAGCGCCTCGATCATGCAAGCGAGCGCCTGACCCGCAGCCTGATGAATGCGGTGGCCGCAAAAGAGGCGCTGTTTCACAAGACCGAAGGACGGCTCACGGGCAAGCTCATCGAGATGCGGCTTCTGGAAGGCACGCGCCGCACGGCAGACATGAGCCAGCGGCTGCAAAATGCCGAGACGCGGCGGCTGGAAGACCTGCGCCGCAAGCTGGATCAGACGGGGCGGCTGCTTGAGTCCTTTAGCTACAAGAATGTGCTCGGCCGCGGCTTTGCGCTGGTGCGCGACGGGGAGGGTAAGCCCGTACGCGGCTCCGCCGGATTGGCGGGCGGCGCGCCGCTCGAGCTTGAATTTGCAGGTGATGACCGTCTCGGCGTGGTCGTGGCGGGGGAGGGGGCAGCGCCGAAACCGGAAAAGGCAGCTGCCCGGAAGAAATCCCCGCCCAAAAAGCCCGATGCCAAAAAGCCGGAACAGGGCTCATTGCTTTGATGGTGCCTCTCATGGGATAGAGGTTTGAGTTACACTAAAGAGTGCGTATGACCGGCGCGCCGGACAGGAGAAAAGACATGGACACGCAAGGCGAAGCGGAACTGGTTTACGGCGACGGTGAATTCCGGATCGTGCGGCGCGGTGCATTCGTTACCTGTAAGGTGACGGGCCGGAAAATTCCCTTGGCCGAACTGAAGTACTGGAGCGTGGCGCTGCAGGAACCTTATGCCGATGCGGAAGCCTCGCTGAAGCGGCACCTGGAAGTGGCGGGCGCTGATAAATGACCCGCGCCCCGCTCTTGCCCAAAGGTCTGCTTGCCGCGCTATGCGCGCTCGCCGGCATGGGCCCGGCAGCCATGGCGGGGGAGCTGATTTTACGCGGTGAGCGGGTGCAGGGCGGGCTCATCGTCGGGGAGGCGCCGGCAGGCACCGTGCTGCGCCTCGACGGGAAAACGCTGCCGGTAACGCCGGAGGGCAAATTCGTTTTCGGTTTCGACCGGGACCGCAAAGAGCCTGCATTGCTGGAAGCCACGTTTGCCGACGGGACCGCCGCGCGCGAGGAAATTGCCGTTGCCGCGCGCGACTACGATATCCAGCATGTAAACGGCGTGGCGCGCAAATATGTGAGCCCGCCGCCTGAAACGCTCGCCCGTATCCGCGCCGATGCCGTGAAGAAGCGCAAGGCGCGGGTCGAAGACAGCCCGCTCGATTATTTTGCCGGGGATTTCATCTGGCCGGTGACCGGGCCCATTAGCGGGGTCTATGGCAGCCAGCGCTTTTATAACGGCGAGCCGCGCCGTCCCCATTACGGGCTCGACATTGCGGCGGGCGAGGGGGCGCTGGTGCGCGCGCCGCAGGCCGGTACCGTGCGCCTTGCCGAACCCGATATGTATTTTGAAGGCGGGCTCATCTTCATCGACCATGGCCATTCGCTCATCTCCGTGCTCATGCATTTAAGCAGCGTCGATGTGAAGGCGGGCATGGAAGTGAAACAGGGAGATGTCGTCGGCAAGGTCGGCGCGACGGGACGCGTGACGGGCCCGCATCTTGATTGGCGCATGTATTGGCGCGATGCCCATGTGGACCCGCAGCTGCTTTTGGGGCCGCAGCCAGAAGAATAAACGCCTTAAGGTTTGGCGTGTTTCGGCCAGCGGTTGTGCAGCCAGAACCATTGCTCGGGGTGGGCGCGGATTTCCCCTTCCAGAAAATCGTTCATGGCCTGCGTGATGCGGGCGATCTCCTCGAACGTGTCGGCATTTTCATCGGCCAGGATCGGCGGGTTGACCTTCATGGCAAAGCCCGTGCTCTCCCCCAGCCGGCGGAAAGAGATGGGATAGATCGGCACGCCGTAGCGCACGGCAAGCCCGGCCGGCGCGGCGGTGGTCATGGCCTTGTGCCCGAAAAAAGTCGTCTCCAAGCCTTCGTTCATTTTCTGATCGACGAGCATATAGAGCGATTTTTTTTCCTTCAGCACTTTCAGGATTTCCCGCGCGCCTTTCGAGCCTTTGGGAATTTGCAGCGGCGTAACGGCGCGGGCTCTTAAACCGACCATCCATTCATCGACATAAGGGTTGTTGGCATGGCGGTAGATCTCCGCCCCTTCCAGCCCGTAAAGCCTGCCGATCAGCGGCGCGATTTCCCAATTGCCGAAATGGCCGGAAATGAAGATCGCGCCTTTATCGCGCTCTTCCATGACGGAAAGATTTTCCGTGCCCGAAAGGCCGAGCTTGTCGCGGTGGGCGGGCAGTTGAAACTCATGCAGATGCGCATATTCGCCGATCGTGCGCCCGAGATTGCGCCACATCTTTTTGATGATCGCCTCGCGTTCGGCAGGTGCAAGCTCGGGCATGGCGCGGGCCATATTGGCGCGGGCGCGGTTCGTCACGCCAAGCCTCGGGCCGAGCGTACCGGCGATGAAAGCACCGAAAGCCGAGGCGCGTTCCAGCGGCAAGGCGCCGAAAAGCCCGAGCGCTGCTTTCAGCGCCACGGCTTCGAACTTATGTCTGAGTGCCTTGCCTGCCACCCGGCTCTTGCTCCTTCTTGCGCAGTGGTTGTGAGCTTATAGCAAGTTCGAAGGGGGAAGGCGATTGCCCTGGCTCAGGTCGAACCCTCCGGCGCGGCGAAAGGCACGTAAGTGTGATCGGCGCGCGCGCGTCTAAGAGCTTCTTCCAGCAATGCGTCGATGCCGCCTTCACCTTCCACGTCCAACCGGACGGGCAGTGTCACAAGGCGGGGGAGGGAAAGGCCGCGGCAGCGCATGGCATCTTTCTCCGTCGTCACCAGCACGGCCTCGCGGCGGGCCGCTTCCTTGGCAAGCCCGTCCAGGTCTTTCTGGCTGTAAGGGGCGTGATCGGGAAAACCGTGCCGGCTTTGAATGTCGGCGCCGATTTCCTCCAGGGTGCGGAAGAATTTTTCCGGCCGCCCGATCCCGGCAAAGGCGACGGTTTTTTGGCCCCGAAGCGCGGCGGCTTCTGCCTCGCCGGGCGTGAGCCTTGCGCTGAAGACGGCGAGCCCTGTGCGCTCCGCCAGTTCGGCCGGGCCTCTGCCTGGCTCGCCCGCGCCGATGACGATGACGGCTTCGGCGCGTGACAGTGCGGCCTCATAAGTTTCGCGTAAGGGCCCAGCGGGCATCACCTTGCCATTGCCAAGGCCCGCGTCCCCATCGATGACGAGAAAGGAAAGGTCTTTCTGAAGGGAAGGGTTCTGAAAGCCGTCATCCATGATGAGGACGCTTGCGCCTTGTTCTTCGGCGGCGCGCGCGCCTTTCACCCTGTCAGCGGAGATCCAGCAGGGCGCTTCGCCTGCAAGAAGAAGCGGTTCGTCGCCCACCTCCGCCGCGCTGTGGCGGGCGGGATCGACGCGGAGTGGGCCTTCAAGCGTGCCGCCATAGCCCCGGCTGAGAAAATGCGGGTGCTCGCCCATGGCTTTCAGCCGTTCGGCGAGAAAAAGCGCGGTCGGTGTTTTTCCCGCCCCGCCCGCCGTGACATTGCCGACGCAAATAACCGGAATGCCGATCCGCTCGCCTGCACTGAAACGCTGTTTGAAAAAAGCGGCGCGTCCATAAAGCCAGCCGAGCGGGGAAAGAAGTCGGGCGGCAAGAGGTGTAGCGCCCTTCGGCGGATACCAGAAGGAGGGGCTACGCATGTGGCCGCTCCCGCGCCGACCCCTCCGGCATCAGGGCAAGCAATTGGTGCGCGACCCGCATACTCGCCCCGCCCAGAAGTGAGGCGGCATTATGCGCCTGCTCGGCCCGCGCGCCGACTTCATCCGGCGCGTTCAAAAGATTTTTGAGCGTCTCTGTCAGCGCCGCGCGGTCTTTGACTTCGAGCGCGCCGCCTTGTGCCAGCAAATGCCCGGCAGGAACGGTAAAGTTGAACATATGCGGCCCGAAAAGCAGCGCCGCGCCAAGGCGCGCCGGCTCCAGCGGGTTGTGTCCACCATGGGGGATCAAAGAGCCGCCCATGAAGACGAGCGGGCAGAGCCGGTAAAACAGCCCAAGCTCGCCCATCGTATCGGCAAGATAAATATCCGTTTCCTCGCGCGGCAGGCGCTCAAGGCTGCGCTGGGCAACAGTGAGACCGAGCGCTTCAAGCTGAGCGCGGATCTCATGCGCGCGGGCGGGATGACGCGGCGCGATGACGGTCAGAAGTCCCGGGAAAGCAGCTTTCAGCGCGAGATGCGTTTGTCCGGCTTGGACCTCTTCATCCTCATGGGTGCTGGAGGCGAGCCAAAGCGGACGCGCGCGGGTTGCCTCCTGCAGTTTTTCCAGCTTCTTTTCATCGAAGGGCAGGGGCTGCGCATCGAATTTCAGATTGCCGGGCTGGGTGACGTTTGCCGCGCCAAGAGCGGTGAAACGTTCTTCGCTTTTTTCGTCCTGCGCCATGATGGCGGCAAAAGCGCCAAGCAGCGTTCCGGCGCTTTGCGGCGCGCGCTGCCAACCTTCGAGCGACTTTTGCGACAGCCGCCCGTTGACGAGCGCGAGCGGAATGTCCCGCCGCGCCGCCTCACGGATGAGGTTGGGCCAGAGCTCCGATTCCACGAACGCGGCAAGATCCGGCTTCCAGTGATCCAGAAAGCGGCGCGCATAGGCCGGTGCATCGAGCGGCACGAATTGATGGATGGCGCGCTCGGACAACCGCTCGGCCAGAAGCTGCGCGGAGGTGAGCGTGCCGGAGGTCACGAGGATCGTCAGGTCCGCGCGGCTTGCCAGAAGAATGTCGATCAGCGGCAGGATGGAAAGAGATTCGCCGACGCTTGCCCCATGCAGCCAAAGCAGCGTGCCCTCGGGACGTTTTGCCGATGCGCGCCCGCGCCGCTCGCCGATGCGCGCGCTGTCTTCCTTGCCGCGTGCTGCCCGGCGGGCCAAGAGGAGCGGGGCAGCGGGACGCAGGGCGGTTGCAGCGGCGCTGTAGAGCCTGAGCGGAAAAGGTGTCGTCATAGGCGGCTATCCGGCGCTGCGCGGGGAAGAGGGGCTGCCGTGAGGCTGGTCTTCGCTCCGGCGGCCGACCAGTCTGTCCGCTTCTTCAGTGACGGCATTCAGCGCTTCTTCCACTTTCTTTCTGGCCTCTTCCAAAGCCTCGCCGCTGGCATCGCCCGGCACATAGATGGGCTCGCCCCACACAAAAGCGCCTTTGGAAAAAGGCAGGTTGATTTGATAGCGGTCCCAATTGTTGAGCACGATGCGCGCCTTGGTGGTAACGGCAATGGGCACGATGGGCCGGCCGGAAAGCCGCGCCAGCGCCACGATCCCTTCGCCGGCCCTCCGTGCAGGACCCGGTGGCAGGTCCGCCGTCATGCCGATGGAGACGTCGTTTTGCAGCGCCCGCACCATGCCGCGCAAGGCGACCGCACCGCCTTTATTCTTATCCTTGGCTTTTTTCTTTGCGCCTTTCGGCACGCCCGCACCGCGAATGGTGGAAAGGCCGAGCCGGTGCATCAGCCGGGCGATGATCTCTCCGTCGCTTGAGCGGGAAACGAGGATCGCAAGCTCGCGCCAATTGTGCCAGAAGGGCGGGGTGAGCATGTTCTGCCCGTGCCAGGTGACGCAGATGAAGCTTTCGTTGTTTTTCCAGAAACGTTCGGGCACGTCCGGGCGGCGGATGATGAAGCGGCTCGAATAGCGCACAAGCCGGATATAAAAGGCGGCGATGAAAGCTGCCGTGCTTTGAAAGGCGCTGCTTTTTACAAGACGCTTCAAGGGAGACATGCTCATTCTCCGGCGGCAGCTTGTTCTGTGTCTTTCCGCGGCGCGTCCGCAGGCATCTCCGTCTCCCCGCCGCCATCCTGCGCGAATTGCGTCTGATAAAGCTCCGCATAAAGCCCGCCCTTGGCAAGCAGCTCGCTATGGGTGCCTTGTTCGAGCACGCGCCCGCCATCGATCACGTAAATCCGGTCTGCATGCATGATGGTGGAAAGCCGGTGCGCGATGACGAGCGTCGTGCGCCCCTTCATCAGCGTGCTCAAGGCTTCCTGCACTTGCTGTTCGGAAGCGGTGTCGAGCGAAGAGGTCGCTTCATCGAGCAGTAGAATGGGCGCGTTTTTCAGCATCGCGCGGGCAATGGCAATGCGCTGGCGCTGGCCGCCAGAAAGTTTCAAGCCGCCTTCGCCGACCACCGTGTCATAACCGTCTTTAAGGGCCAGAATAAAGTCATGGGCGGCGGCGGCGCGGGCGGCGGCTTCGACCGCTTCTTGCGAAGTATCCGGCACGCCGTAAGCGATATTGGCGCGGATCGTATCGTCGAAAAGGAAGGGTTCCTGCGTAACGAGCGCGCTTGCTTCGCGCAGGCTTGAGAGCGTCACATCGCGCACATGCTGCCCGTCGATGAGAACGCGCCCGTGTGAGGCATCGTAAAAGCGCGGCACGAGATTGAGGATCGTGCTTTTGCCCGCGCCCGAGGGGCCGACAAGCGCGACGGTCTTGCCATGGGGCACGTCGATATCGACCGCGTGAAGCGCTTCCGTTCCGTCCCGGTAATGGAAGGAGACGTTCTCGAAGCGGATTTCACCGGAACTGACTTTCAGCGGCACCGCACCCGGCATATCCGCAATTTCGGCTTTTTCATCGAGCACTGGGAAGATGCGCGAAGCGGCGGCCGCGCCTTCCTGCATCACCGTGCCCTGGTTCGCGACGGCCTTGAGCGGCTGATAGGCAAGCAGAAGCGCCGAGCCGAAGCCCATGAACTCGCCGGACGTCATGGCGCCCGTGCCGCCCTGATAACCGGCATAGTAAATCACGGCGGCAAAACCGAGGCCGGAAAAGGCTTCCGTCAGCGGGCTTGCGGCGGCGCGCGCGCGCACCGCTTTCATGCGGTGCTCGAGCACTTTCAGGATCGTTGCCTGCGCCCGGTCCGTCTCATGGCTTTCCTGGCCGTATGCCTTCACCACGCGGATGCCTTTCAAGGCTTCCGAGATCAGCGAGGAAAGCGTCGCCGTTTCATTGAGGTTCTTCGTCGTTGCCTTGCGCGTGCGTTTGCCGATGCGGCGCAGGAAGACGACGATGAGCGGGCCGACGCAGGTTGCCAGAATGGTGAGCAGCCAGTCGAGATAGATCATGTAGGCGAGAAGGCCGACAAGCATGATCAGGTGGCGCGTCATGTTGACGATGGTTTGCGACATGGCGGACTCAAGCCGGGTCACATCGTTCAGAAAGATCGAGATGAAACGGCCCGAATGGGTTTGCTGCACCCAGCCGAGATCGGACCAGACGAGCTTTTGAAAAAGATTGCGCTGCAGGGCGGCAATCATGTTCTGGCTCATCGTCGCCATGAAGATGTTGGAGATGTAGGTCGCAAAGGCGCGCACCACCATGATGAGGGCGGCGGCCCCTGCAATATAAGGCAGCACATCCATCGAGGAACCGAAAGTCATGTCTTCCGTCAGCCCGTCTCCTGCGAAAGGCACGTCGATTTTGAGATCGGTGGAAGGATCGGCAACGAAAAGAAGATCGATGGTCTGCTGCAGAAGAAAAGGCAGGGCGGGGCCGACGGCGCCGACCACGATATTGGCGGCAACGGCGGTCAGAATGTGCCAGCGGTAGGGATAAAGATACTGGGCCGCGACCCGGCGGGCGGCGGCAAGAGCCGAAAGCTCCTTTGCCTCGTTCCCGCCTGTCTTCTTGCCGGCAGCCTGGCCCGCGTTCTCAACCACATTATTACCCAAGTTCGTACCTGCGTCTTTGCCCGTTTGCATCCTCTGCCAGGGCCGAAAAAGGCCCTTTCAAGGTGCGCGCGACCATATCACGGGGCTTTGGGGCCGTCACCCGGCACGGGACTTAAGATCAGGCGCCACAATCACTTTTTGGTGCCGCCGTTTTTCGGTGACGGGCGGCTCAATGGTCGTTTTCCGGATCGAGCAATTTATGCAGATGCACGATGAAATAGCGGGTGCGGGCGCTATCCACGTTTTTCTGGGAAACGTCCTTCCAGGCATTATAGGCGCTGGCATAGTCGGGATAGATGCCCACCACGTCGAGCTTGCTCACATCCTCGAACGTCACCCCTTGCAGGTCCGACAACTCGCCGCCGAAAACGAGATGGAGAAGCTGTTTGTTGTCGCTCATGAAAGAACCTCGCCGGTCATCTGAAGGAGAGCGCTGAATTTACCATGTTTGCGCGGGACTGGCATCCGGCATTCGCCTGAACTTGCGCTCTTGGAGGGATAGGCCCTTCGCCTTAAGGAAGCGTGATATTGTCGGTCCGTGCAATGATCGCCTGATAAAGGGCGGGGCCGGCGGCGATGAAGCTGCGGTGCTTCGTGTCTTCCCGGTTATAGATGAGCGGGGCGCCCTGATGATCGGTGATCTTGCCGCCTGCTTCATGGATCAAGAGATCGGCGGCGGCAATGTCCCAGTCGTTCTTGCGGTTGAGCGCCATGGCCGCATCGGCCTGGCCGCAGGCGACAAGCGCGAGGCGGTAGGCAACGGAATTGCGGTCCACGATCTCCATCTCCGGCCAGGGCTCGCGCCAGGCCGGGTGCTTGAACATCGGCCCGAAGGCGGCCATGCGGCAGCCGTCTATCACGTCGCAGGCGCTCACCTGAATGGGCGCGCCGTTGAGCCGTGCGCCGCCGCCCGACACCGCCTCGAAAAACTCGTCCATGGCCGGGTTGAAGACCGCGCCGAGAATGGGCCGGCCTTCTTCCACCAGCGCGCCGCAAATCGTGAAATGCGGTTTGCCTTTGATGAAGGCGCGGGTGCCGTCGATGGGATCGATGACCCAGACCCGCGACCGCGTCAGGCGGCGCGCATCGTCTTCGGTTTCCTCCGAAAGCCAGCCATAACCCGGCCGTGCCTCTTGCAGCCGCTCGGCAAGCAGCGCATTGACCGCCAAATCGGCCTCGCTGACGGGATCGCCCTTGCTCTTTTCCCAATGTTTGGCATCGGCCTTGTAATAGGTCAGCGCCAAGGCGCCGGCCTCGCGCACGGCTTTGCATAAAAGCGCGTGATCCTTAGCCCGATCGCTCGTTGCCGTTTGTTGATCAGTTCCCGGCAACGGTCATTCCTTCGATGCGCAGGGTCGGCGCGTTCATGCCGTAGCGGAAGGTGAGATCGCTGGCAGGGGTCAGGTTCGCGAACATCTCTTTCAGATTGCCGGCAACGGTGATCTCGCTCACCGGATAGGCAAGCTTGCCCTTCTCGATCCAGAAGCCCGATGCGCCGCGGCTATAATCGCCGGTGACGCCATTGACGCCCATGCCGATCATCTCGGTCACATAAAGCCCGCTTTCGATATCGCCGATAAGCTCTTCGGGCGAAAGCGTGCCTGCTTCCATATAAAGATTGGTCGGGCCGGGCGAGGGCGGCGCGCCCGTGCCGCGGCTTGCATGGCCCGTGCTTTTCAGCCCGAGCTGCTTGGCGGTGGAAATGTCGAGGAGCCAGGTTTTCAAAACCCCGTCTTCGACGATGGCCTGCCGCGTGGTTTGAACGCCTTCCCCGTCGAAAGGCTTGGAGCGCAACCCGCGTTTTTTCAAAGGATCGTCGATAATGCGCACGCCCCCCGCGAAGACGGCTTCGCCCATTTTCTTCTGCAAAAAGCTCGTGCCCCGCGCAACGCTTGCCCCGGAAATCGCCCCGGCGAAATGGCCGAGCAGGCCGTTGCTGACACGCGGATCGTAGACGATGGGCACGGCCTGGGATTTGACCTTGCGCGCGCCGAGCCGGCGCACGGCTTTTTCGCCCGCGCGCTTGCCGATTTCTTCCGCCGCTTCCAGGTCTTCCAGAAACCGGGCAGAGGAAAAATCATAATCCCGTTCCATCGCCGTGCCTTCTCCGGCAAGAACGGAAGCGGAAAGCGAATGTGTGCTGCCCGTATAAGAGCCGGTAAAGCCTGCGCTTGTGGCAAGATAGACGGAGCCGCGCCCGAAGCTTGCCCCGGCGCCGCTCGAATTCGTCACGCCTTTCACGGCAAGCGCGGCCTCTTCCGCGCGCAGCGCCGTCTCCATCAAGGTTTCGGCGGGCACATCGCTCCCGTCGTCGAGCTCAAGATCGGGGAAGCTCGTGGCCAGAAGCTCCTTGCCTGCAAGTCCGCAATAAGGATCGGGCGGGGCGACCTTGGCCATGGCGACGGCGCGCTCGGTCAGCGCGCTCAAGGTCTCGGGCAGAAAATCGGTGGACGAGACGACCGCCTGGCGCTCGCCCACGAAAACCCGCAGGCCGAGATCGCGCCCTTCCGAGCGTTCGATGTCTTCTGCCTTGCCAAGCCGGCAAGAGGCGGAAAGGGAGGTGCTTTCGAAGAGAACGGCCTCGGCGGCATCCGCGCCGGCTGCGCGGGCGGCTTTGACCAGATGGTGAACGATGTCGAGAGGCGGTGTGGACATGAAAGCTCCTGAGAAGGGGGCCGGACGAAATGGCCCCCGTCCTTATATAGGGCGGGGGCCGGGTTTCAAAATCGGGCGCTTGAAACGCCGTTCTGGCGCGCCAGATAGGGCGGGCACTCAGATAAAAGCGTAGTACAGGCAGGCAAGCCCGGCGACGAGCAGCGCCACCCAGGTCAAAAGCGTGCCGACAAGGCGCGGCGGTGAGCTTTCAGAGGTGCGCGAGACGCCGATCGCATGCAGAAGGCGGCCGAGCGTCAACAACACGCCGATCCCGTGAATGACCCAGATCGAGGCGCCGAGCGAGGCGACGACGAGCAGGCCGATCAGGCCGATGGGCGTATATTCCACATTGGTGATATGGGCGCGGCTCGCATTATAAAGCGCGCTGTCTTCGCCCGTACCGGTCGCGATTTTGGACCGCACCCGGTTCGATGAAACGCGGTAGGCCAGAATGAGATTGAGAAGAATGTTGAGCCCAGCATAAAGGCCGAGCATCTGCAATGCATAAGCTGTCATGATGTCCCTCCCGGAGAAATCTCCGTCCCCTTGCGCCCGGCGCTGTCACCGGGCTGATTCGTTTGTGCCACGATAAAGTTTATCATGGCGGGGCTTGGGGCGGAGGGGGCCAAGGAGGGAGTATGAAACGGATCGCGGTGCATGTGGGCGATATTACCCGCCTCGACGTCACGGCCATTGCCAATGCGGCCAACCGCTCGCTTCTGGGCGGCGGCGGGGTGGATGGGGCCATTCACCGGGCCGCGGGGCCAAAGCTTCTGGAAGAATGCCGCGGCCTTGGCGGCTGTGAGACGGGCGGCTGCAAGCTGACGGCGGGCTATGGGCTGCCCGCTTCTTATATTCTTCACTGCGTTGGGCCCGTCTGGCAGGGCGGGGACGCAGGGGAAGCGGCGCTTCTTACAAGCTGTTATGAAAAGGCGCTGGCGATTGCCGATGAGCGGCGCTTCGCTTCGCTCGCCTTTCCCGCCATCTCCACGGGAGTTTACGGCTTTCCAGTGGAAAAAGCCGCGCTCATCGCCGCCCACGCCGTCGCCGGGCATTTGGAGCGGTCGGACTTTCCGGAAAAGGTGCTGCTCGTCTGTTTCGATGAGGCATCGGCCAAGGTTTACCGCGAGGCGGTGGCCGGCCTCTAAGCCCCCGGAAAATCGGGAAAAATTTGCAAATCGGCGAAAAAGTTAACTCCTCGCAAACCTTGCCTGCCTAGGCTGGAGGCATGAGCGATTGGTGGACGAAAAACATGACACGGGCCGGGGCCCGCCGGAATTGGCGCGATGGTGAAATCGACGCCGATCCCTACCTCATGCCCGCTTACACGGCAGGGCCCGCGCAGGATCTGCCGCGCCGCGCCGCCGGCTTCATCCGCTATGCGGCGATCTACCGGGACATGGTGACGGTGAACGATTCATCGCCGCTTTTTGGTGTCTGGACCTGGCGGGAAAGCATCCGCGCCTATAAGGGTGTGTCGATCCGCGTGGCTTACCGGCGCGGGGACACGAAAGAGCCCGTCATCATCGTCGAGCTCATTCATCCAGATGCAGCCAAAAACGTGCTGCTTCATGTGTCTTTCGACGGGGCCGACGCTTCGGCGCGCTGGCGCTCCTGGTCGAAGGAGCTCGGTCTTCCCGCGCTCGTGGAAGACAGAAGCGGGGAAACCCGCCTTGCCGATCCCAAACTTGGCGGCGTCTTTCTCGGCGAACCGCAGCCGCATAAAGGGGCAAGCGCGCTTTCCGCCCGCCGCCCCCTTTCCTTCGGCTATACCGGCCGCGGGCGCTATTGGCCCGACCGTCTGGTGACCGGCGCCCGCCCGCACGCTTACTAAGCCGATTTACTCCTTACGCGACTTTCGTGAAATCCGGCGCGCGTTTTTCGGCGAAGGCGGAGGCCGCTTCGGCGAATTCGGCCGTTTGCAGCTGCGCGCCGAAGATCTTGCTTTCCGCATCCATGCGTGTGGCGATCTCGGCAAGTTCGCCCCGGGCAAGTTTCTTCGTGGCTTTGACCGCGCCCGGCGCTTTGGCGGCAAGGGCGCTGGCGGCGGCGCGGGCGGTTTTCATCAGCTCCGCGTCCGGCACCGTGGCCGCGACGAGGCCGATGCGTTCGGCTTCTGCCGCCCCGACTTTGCGCCCGAGAAGGAACATCTCATTTGCCTTTTGCGTGCCGATGGCGCGCGGCAAGAGGAGGCTGGAGGCGGCTTCCGGCACAAGGCCGAGATTGACGAAAGGCGTCTGGAATGTTGCGGCCTCACCTGCATAAACAAGATCGCAGTGCAAAAGCATGGTCACGCCGACACCGATGGCAAGCCCGTTCACCGCGGCGATGAGCGGTTTTTCACAATAAAGAATGGCTTTGAGATACCGCGCGACAGGCGGCTCGCCCTCGCGCGGCGCGCTGCCCGCGCCGGCAAAATCGGCAATGTCGTTGCCTGCGGTAAAAGCATCGCCCGCGCCGGTCAGCAGAATGACGCGCACATTCTTGTCGTCCTGCGCGGCGTTGATGGCATCGGCGGCTGCGCCATACATCGCCTGCGTCAGCGCGTTTTTCTTTTCCGGCCGGTTGAAGGTCAGGGTCAAAATGCCGTCGCTGAGCTCCTGGCTCAAATGCTCACAGACCTGCGTCATGGGCGTACTCCTTAAGCTGAGGGGGAAGAAAGAGCGGCGGGCAGCGGCGCGCTTTTGCCGCCGCTCCCGCGTTCGATAATGGAAAGAAGAAAGGTTTCGATGAGCCGGGCTTCCTCATCGCTGAGCCCTGCCAGAAGCTCGGCATTGGCTTTTTGAACTTCCGGCCCGCCTTTTTTGACGAGGCGTTTGCCTTCGCCGGTGATGAAAAGCCGCGTAGCGCGCCCGTCTTCGGCATCCGCCATACGCCGCACGAGGCCTGCTTTTTCCAGCCGCTGCGCCAGCGTCGTCACCGCCGAGCGGTTCATGCGCATGGCACCCGCCAGATAACTCATCAGACAGCCGTCGTTTGCCTTGATGATGAAAAGCGCGCTCATCTGCACCGAGCTGATGCCGAGCTTTTCCATCAGCTTGCGGTCCGCTTCCTTGAAAAGCGTGTGATGCGCCAGATGCATCAGATGAAAAAGGCGGGGCGGGCTCAAGCGGCGCTCCATTTAATTCACGTATGAAGTAAATGGTACATAGGTGAATTAAATGGAGGAGTCAATAGAGAGGGGAGCGCCTCATTTGTAAGTGCGGCCTGTCTCCGCGTTCAAATAGATGCGGTCGCGCCCGTCTCGGCAGTAGGTGAAGTAAGTCGGTGGGCTGGTTTTCTTGGTGGATTTAACCCACCCGCCCATATCCAAGAAGTCCTTTTCTGTGCAGGTGCCAGCGCTAATCAGTTTCAGAGCGGCGCCAGCGAAGATCTTTCTATGCGCTTGGAAGTCATCTGATTTGGCGACCAATTTTTCCGCACCCGAGGCCCCGAGCCCTGGATCACTGGGGCGAGTCGACGAAAGGTGCTCTTTAGCCACCCATTCAGCCAGCTTTCCTTCTGTAATGCCGTTGTCTGGCGAACACGTGTCATTTCCCTCTTCGACGAATGAGCTGCGCCCATTGTTGCATGCGCCATCGTAGAATTTTGAAATGCGAACCCATCCATCTTTTTCTTCGTGTACTTGGACTTTTTCGCGAAAAAGAAGTTTGCCCACAATGCCGCATTCTTCAGAAGGGCAGGTTCGGCGGTTCAGTTCGTTCGCGGTCACCCAAAAATCGTCTCCAGCGAACGCTGGTTTGATAGCAGCGGCCATGAGCAAAGCTAAGATCGATATTCTCATCCAATGAAGCCGCTTATGAGGTGTGCTAACAGTGATTGTGGTTCAAATAGTAGACGGGTTACTAATCGTCGAACAAGTGCCACCGCGCCCAGCGCCCGTGGAAATCGGCGCGGCCGATTTCGGTGTCGATACCCTGCGGCCAGAGGCGGAGGCGAAGGGCGGCGGAGCTTGTGTCTTTCGCATCGGCTTCCATGGAAAACCAGGCAAGAGGCGCATCATTACTCGCCTGCTTCGCTACGCCTTCCATAATCTTTTCGATCTCAGCTTTCGTTTTCTGCGGCAGGTATTGCCAGACGATAGTGTGGAAGAGAAGCCGCACGCGGCCGCTCTTACCGGGCGTTGAAAAATGCTCTGCGATCCATGCCGCCGCATCCGCTCTTTCCGCCTCAAGGCCCGCTTCAGCGGTCGCTTGCAACGCGGCTTCTATCCGCGCAAGGCGTGCCGTCTGATCCGGCCAAATGTAGGAGAGCAGGCGTTCGCGCGCCTTAACATCCGAGGCGGGCAGGGGATTGAGATCGCAGCCCCGGCGCGCGCCGATTTTAAGCGGGGCGCCGAGCGGCGGCAGCGGCCCTTCCCAGCGCGAGGTGACGGTGACGGGCAAGGCGCCGTCCCGACGGCGCATGCCTTCCGGCGTTTCAAGCTCGTAAGCATAGCGGTCGAAGGAAAGATTGAGCGCCGCGCTGGCACCGATCTCGTAAATGTCGAGGGGCAGGCGGGTTTTCTCGGCGATATGAAGCGCCCCGCCGAGCAGTGCGCTTGAGCGGGAGACTTCATTCGTCTGCGGCGCGCTTTCAAGCCAGGCCGTGAGGAAAGCGTCTTCCGCTTCTATCGCCGCCTCAAGCGCGGACTTGAGCGCAGCATCGTCTACGCTCATTGGCGGATAGACCTTTTGCAGCACAGCGCTGCCCGCACGCAGCAAGGCATGGAAAGCCCCTGCCGTACGCAGCGCCAGGGCATCGGCGGCAGGATCGCGTCCTTCTTCCGTGCTCCAGCCCAACACCTTCGCGCCAAAGGCGCTCTTGCGGCTCAAAAGCGAAGGAAGCAGGCGGCAGACCCGCCCGGTGAAGGGCGAGCCGAGCGCCTCGCAAGCCGCAGCCTGCTTGGCGAAATGCTCCGGCACGGAAAGGTGCTCTTTGTTTTTGTTGCTATCCAAAGCCGTACTCATGCGGCCTCCCCCGGTTCCCGGCCGATGTAAAGCGAGGCGGGGCGGATGAGACGGCCGATGCGCTGCTGTTCCAGTGCATGGGCCGTCCAGCCGACGATCCGGCCCATGGCAAAAAGAGGCGTGAAAGCGCTGCGCGGCATGGCAAGCCCGTCGAGCAGCATGGCCGTGTAGAATTCCACATTCGTTTCAAGCGGCCTGTCGGGTTTGCGCGCTTTGAGGGCGGCAAGGGCGGCTTTTTCGACGGCCCGGGCAAGCGCCAATTTCTCGCCCAAAGGCTTCAGCTTTTCGAGCGCGGCTTTGAGCACATCGGCGCGCGGGTCGCGCACTTTATAAATGCGGTGGCCGAAGCCCATCAGCCGTTCGCCTTTGCCAAGGGCATCCGCGATCCAGCTTTCCGCCCGCTTCGGCGTGCCGATCGCATCGAGCATATTGAGAACGGGTTCGGGCGCGCCGCCGTGAAGCGGCCCGGTGAGCGCGGCATAAGCGCCGAGCGCGGCCCAGTCGATGCCGGCCTGTGTGGAGGCGATGACGCGGGCAGTGAAGGTCGAGGCATTCATGCCGTGATCCATCACCGTGACAAGATAGGTGGTGAGCGCTTCTTCTCTCGCAGGCGCGGGTGTTTCCCCTGTCAGTATGCGGAGGAAGTCGGCGACATGGCAGGCGCTTGCATCGGGCGCAAGCGGGGCTTTGCCTTCCTGCACGCGCAGAGCGGCGGCAAGAATGACGGGCACCGCGCCGGTGACGGCAAGATGCGGCGCGCTCTTGCCGCTGCCTTTCATCGCGGCAAGGCCGAGGCGCAGCGCTTCAGAGGTGCTTAAGCCTTCAAAGGCGGGAAGGAGCGGGGTCAGGCGCGCGAAAGCCTCCTCCCGCGCGTTACCCAGTGCGGCGCGGACCGCTTCGGCGCTTTCCGCCGGGCGGGCCTGAGCCTCGCCCCAGAAAGTTGCTGCCGCGCTTTCGAATGTGTGGGCGGCGGCGAAATCCTTCAGATGCGCGCCGCAGAGAATGAGCTGGCCCGCCTGGCCGTCGACTCGGCTCAGCGCCGTTTCGGCGGCGGGAATGCCTTCAAGCCCGGTAAGCGGGGAGGCGGATGAGAGGTGCGTGTTCATGAAACCCTCCATGAGTGGCAGTGCGCCGGAACGACCGGCTGCTTGCCATCAAATCTGGGAGGGTTTATTGATATGATCAATCTTGATTAAGCTAATCAATATAAAGATTTCTACGATGAGCGCTGACAGCCCGGAAGACTCGGTCCTTTATCTCTCTGCCCGCGAGGCGGCGGCGGAGCTCGGCGTCTCGCCCGCCACGCTTTATGCCTATGTCAGTCGGGGGATGATCCGCTCCGAGCCTGTGCCCGGCGCGCGGGCGAAGCGCTACCGGGCCGAGGATGTGCGCGCCCTAGCCGAGCGGCGCGCCCCGCCTGGCAAGGCGGAAAAGCGCCCGCGCCATGTCGCCCCTTTCTCCGCCGCCCAGCCCGTGCTCGCCTCCGAAATCTCGCTCATCGCCGAAGGCGGGCTTTATTACCGGGGCGTCGATGCGGGCGAGCTTGCCCGTCATGCGAGCCTTGAAAGCGCAGCGGGTCTGCTCTGGCAGACGGCCGATTACGATGCTTTCGCCAAGGACAACCTGCCGCCGGATGTGCCGGTGCTGAAGCTGCTGGCCGATGAGGCAAAAGACGCCCATCCCATCGACCGCTCGATGGCGGTGCTGGCGCTGGCGGGCGCGGCAGATGAAGGGGCCTATAACCGCACCGACCAGGGCCTTGCCCTTGCCGCCGCCCGCATCACGCGGCTTATGGCGGCGCTCGTCTCCGGCGGGCCGCTTTCATCGCGCCCCATTCACGATCAGTTCGGCGATGCCTGGGGGCTCGATGAAAAAGGCCGCGCGCTCGTGCGCATGGCGCTGGTGCTGCTCGCCGATCATGAGCTCAATGCTTCCACCTTCACGCTGCGCTGCGCGGTTTCCACAGGCGCGAGCCTTTATGACGGCACCATTGCCGCGCTCGCCGCGCTCAAAGGCCCGCTGCATGGCGGGGCTTCGGCGCGCGCCGCGCTGCAATTGCAAAAGCTGATGAAAAGCGGCGAGGTCTTGAGCGAAATCCGCGAGCAGGCGGCGGCGGGCGAGCGCTTTGCCGGTTTCGGCCACACCATCTACCGGGGCTGGGACCCGCGCGCCAAAGTGCTGCTCGAGGCGGTAGAAGAAAAACTCGGCGAAACCTTCTTCACCCGCGAAGTGCCCGCCTATGTGCAAAAGGCCGTGGGCGTTGCGCCCAATATCGATTACGGCCTTGCCATCCTTACCCATCTTTTGAAGCTGCCCGCCCTTGCCGGCATTGGCCTTTTCGCGGTGGGCCGCTCCATCGGCTGGGCCGCCCATGCGCGCGAGCAAATGCGTGAGCGCACCCTCATCCGCCCCCGCGCCCTTTACACCGGCCCTGCGCCGAAAGGGTGAGAATTACGAAGGGCGCGCCACGAGCTGCCAGACAGCGGTGTTTTTCACATCGAGGTCTTCTAGGCGCCGGTCGGTTTTGACTGCATAGGCGATGAGCTTGTCGATGTTTTCTTTGGGAAGGTACGTGCGGCCCGGATCACCGATCAGGACCTGCTTGCCTTCGCGCATCAGCCCGCGCAGCCAGGCCTCGATGCGGCCCGCAAGCGGCTGCTCGTAGCACATGTCGCCGACCAGCACGGTGTCCCAGTCCGCGCAAGGCGTGCCGACGAGATCTGCGCGGGTGGCGGTGAGCGTAACGCCGTTCGCTTTTGCATTGAGCCGGATCGCTTCATAGGCAAAGACGTCGATATCGGCGGCGAGCACTTCCGCCGCGCCCGCCTTCAGCGCGGCGATGGCGCACAGGCCGGAGCCCGAGCCGAAATCGAGCACGCGTTTGCCGCGCACGGTTTCCGGATGATCAAGAATATAGCGCGAGACCGCTTGCCCGCCTGCCCAGGCGAAAGCCCAGAAGGGCGGCGGCAGCCCGCGCTCGGCCAGCTCTTCTTCCGTCAACTCCCACAGCGGCAGGCAGTCGCTTGCCAGATGCAGCGTGACTTCCGGGATCAGCGGCGGGGTGAGCAGTTCCGTCTCGCGCAAAATAAAAGCGGCGGGATCGCCAATCCGTCCCGCCGCTGGTTCTGTGTCTTGTTCGGCCTCAATTGGCACTTGAAAATCCTTCATCGAACGTGCCGGCCACCCGGCGGCGCGCATTATGCACGAGTTTGCCCGGCCCGTCTTCGTCATCGGGGCGCGAGGTCGCCATGCGCAGCACTTCGAGGTAGTTCTTCTTGCTTTCCATCTTATCGCCATAGCCATTGGCGATGAGATAGGCGCGTGTCTTGGGCAGGTTGTAGCAGGGCACCCACATCAAAAGGTGATGCTCGACGTGGTAATTCACCCAGTAAGGCGCAATGAAGGCGCGCGCCAGGGGGCTTGCCAGCGTCGTGCGGGCCTGACGGAAAGGATCGTCATTGTCCGGCACCATGGCGTGCTCGGCAATGTTGCGCACCCGCGTGATCGCCATATGCCAGGTGAGAAGCGGCAAGACCCAGAGCGCGAAATAAAGATACCAATGCCCGCTTGCTGCCAGAATGGCAAAGAGGATGGCCTGGGCAAGCGTGGCGCGGCCGAGCTTGTTCCAGTAATGGAGAGCGCGGTCCTTTGCGCTCATGTCCATGCCCTGTTTGCCGAGGGCGAGCGCATTCATGATCTGCGATTTGCGCTGCTGGTAGCCCGTCTGGCCCGTCAGATCACGGATCATTTTGCGCCGGAAGCTCTTCTTCGTAATGGGGAAGGGCGCGGAGAGAATGAGGTCCGGGTCGTTTTCCTGCTGCGTGTTCATATGGTGCTGCAGGTGATAGCGCCGGTAAGCCATGGTTTCCGCGCCCATGGGGTAAGCACAGAGCCATTGGCTGAGAAACATATTGAGCTTCGGGTTTTCCGTCAGGTTCCCGTGCGCCCCGTCATGCATGAGGATGGCAAGGCCGAGCTGGCGCGCGCCGATCAGCATCACCGCAAGCAGGAAGGTGAGGGGGTTGGGCATCCAGACGAAAAGCGCCATGGAGCCGAAGATCACGCCCCAGGCATGAAGGACGAGCCAGATGCCGCGCAGGTTCGAGCGCTCGCGCACTTCGGCAAGCTGGGAGGGGCTCAAAAGCTCGCTGGTATTGATGCGTGCCGTGCTCATGCTGTCACCCTTTGATCCTTGGCAAGGCCCTGGCCGGTCATCTTGCCCTGATAGCCGACCGCCTGCAGGCAGAATTGTACGATAGCGTCGATAACGTGATCGCCGTTGCCGTCAAGCTCGTGACTTTCAGGCGCGAGCGGGCCGATCAGTGCGGAGGGTACGGCGCCGGCAATGCAGGTGGCTGCAAGGCGCGCATCCGCCACTTCGAAGCTTCCCTCTTCCAGCCCGTCCTGAATGACGCGGGTGAAAATATCGGCATGGGTGCGCCGGAAGCGCCAGCGCTCTTCGGCAATGGCATTGTCCACGGGCTCGGCGAGCAGCGCATAGGCAAGCCTGCGCCCGCGAATGGCCCGGGTGGCGAACGTGCGCACCACTTGTTCAAGGCGCGTCGGGGCCGGGGCGGTTTTGGAGGCGATGGCGTTCAAAATGCTCATCTCGCGGGCCGAAACCTCGCGGAAGACCTGCAGGCAAAGCTCGTCCTTGGCCGAGAAATAGCGGTAGAGCGTGCCCGTGGCGAGGCCCGCCCGTTCGGCGACCGGTGCCATCTGAGCGCTGGCAAAGCCGCCTTCCAGCACGAGTTCGCGGGCGGCATTGATGATCCGCCGCCGGTTTTCCGCAAGCCGCTGAGCGACCGCCTCGGTTCTGCGATAAGCCAAGACTGAACCTCCATTCACCTAAAATCCGGTGAATGGTAGTTCGCTTGAATAAAAATGGCAATAAATGAAACGAGGTTCACTGTTCGGGCATGGAAAACCCCGGCTCAGATGTGAACCGGGGTTCAGGATTATATGCCCATGGGGGCGAAGGCAGCCCGGAAAGGGCGGCGATCAGTCGGCGGCAAGGGCGGGGATAAACCCGGCCCCGTCTTCGCGCTGGGTCGCTTCGGTTTTGCCTTTGGGCGCGGCGTCGCGGTCTTGGGTGTCCGCGGCGGCCTGCCAATAGGGAAGGCCGGCAAAGAACCCGGCGGCGATGGCGGCGCCATGGAGCCATTCTCTGAACATGGCACACCTCTCTTTGATGATTTCTCGGAGCCGCTGGTTAGAGCGGCATGTTGCATTGCAGCATATAGGATGCACCGCAGCATTCCGCAAGGGTGGGCGCCTGCGGCATTTTCACCGGGTGGGCGTCCAGAGGTT
Source organism: Tepidicaulis sp. (assembly GCF_965222285.1). Classification (NCBI taxonomy): domain Bacteria; kingdom Pseudomonadati; phylum Pseudomonadota; class Alphaproteobacteria; order Hyphomicrobiales; family Parvibaculaceae; genus Tepidicaulis; species Tepidicaulis sp. The sequence continues at coordinate 801,510 of NZ_OZ244942.1, forward strand.
AGAGAAGCGGCGGGCCGAGGCTGCCCGCGATAATGGCAATGAAGACGATGATGCCGAGATCGCGGTTGGAGCGGAAAAGCGCCAGGCAGCGCGCGCCATTGTCGATATCGAGCCGGGTGATCTGGCGGAAGAGATGCCAGATGGCAAAGCCGATCACGAGATAAAAGCCCGCGCCGAGCCCGGCCAGAAGCCCCACCCCGATGAAGGACAGCGCGGTGATGCCGTAAAAGAGCCAGAGCCAGGGCTTGGTGCGCGCGCCGAATTTCAGGGCGGTGGATTTCAGCCCGAGCAGCGCATCGTCCTCCCGGTCCTGATGCGCATAGATCGTGTCATAGCCGATGGTCCAGGCAATGGCCCCGGCAAAGAGCACGGCCGGGGCAAGGGCGAGGGAGCCCGTCACCGCCGCCCAGCCCATCAGCGCCCCCCAGTTCATGGCAAGCCCCAGCACGATCTGCGGCCAATAGGTGATGCGCTTCATGAAGGGATAGACGGCAATGATGCCGAGCGAGGCGATGCCGAGGCCGATGGTGAAGGGATTGAACTGGATGAGCACCAGAAAGCCGGTCAGCGAGAGAAGCACCGCGAAAGTGACGGCGGCTTTCGGGCTCACCGCGCCGGACGGGATGGGCCGCGAGCGCGTGCGTGCCACCGAGCCGTCAATGTCCCGGTCGACAAAGTCGTTATAGGTACAGCCCGCCCCGCGCATGACGATGGCGCCGAGCGCAAAGAGAAAAAGAAACCAGGGATCGGGAAAGGTGCCGAGCGGGCGCCCGTCCTGCAAGGTGCCCGTCGCCTGCGTCGCCAGCGCCGCCGACCACCAGCAAGGCCACATCAAAAGCCAGGAGCCGATCGGCCGGTCCGCCCGCATCAGCCGCAAATAGGGCCGGGTAGCGCGCGGCGCCCAGCGGTCCACCCAGTTTGCGGGCATGGCATCGGCGACGGCCTGATCGGCGTTTCGGGAAGGCTCGGCATTCTGCGTCATGGCGTGGGCAGGTTCCTGTCGTTGCAATGCGCCCCGATCTATAGCATGCCAGAGAAAAGAAACGAGTGTTGCGGGCCCGCCTGGAGGTCCTTTGGGCGCGGAAGGATGGTGATGGAAAAAAGCGAAGGCGTCGAGCGCGCGGCGGAGCGCTGCGCCACCGGCAAGACCCGGCTTTATGTGACGGCGGATCTGGCCGCGGGCGCGCCCGTGGAGCTCAGCCGCGATCAGGCCCATTACCTTTTAAATGTGCTGCGCCTGAAAGAAGGCGCGCCCATTCTCGCTTTTAACGGGCGGGACGGGGAGTGGCTCTGCGCGCTTTCGGACGTGCGCAAGAAGGCGGCAAACCTTTTGCCCGAGCGCATGACCCGCGCCCAGGAAAGCCTGCCCGATATCTGGCTGCTTTTCGCGCCGGTAAAAAAAGCCCGGCTCGATTACATGGTCCAAAAGGCCGCCGAAATGGGCGCCGGCGTCATTCAGCCCGTCATGACCCGCTTCACGAATGTGGCCCGGGTGAAAGAAGAACGCATCGAGGCCAATTTGATCGAGGCGGCCGAGCAATGCGGTCTGCTTGCCGTGCCCGAATTCCGCGAGCCCCAATCGCTTGAAAAACTGCTGGACGGCTGGAGCGGGCAGGCCCCGGCGCGGCGCATTCTTTTTTGCGATGAAAGCGCGCCTCCCGGCAGCGCGCTTGCCCAGCTTGAAGGCGAGCGCGGCAAGGGGCCTTTCGCGCTTCTCATCGGCCCGGAAGGCGGTTTTGCGCCGGAAGAGCGCGAGCGGCTTCTGGGGCGGGAGGATACCTGCGCCCTCTCGCTCGGGCCGCGAATCATGCGGGCGGACACCGCCGCTGTCGCCGCTCTTGCCGCGGTGCAACTTGTCCTTGGCGACTGGCGCGGCGATGATGGCTAGGGGCCGGCAGCACGCAGCGCTCACCGCAGGGTTCACAATTCCCCGAGGCCGGGCGATTTAACCTTGTTTCGTGTAGGGGCTGGCCTTACATGAGCGCAACTGGCCGGAAGGGGCAGAAAGACCCCGCGGCGCTTCACGGTGGAAGGGCGTTCAGATGAGCATTTTGGTGGCAGGGCCCGAGCCCATTACAAGCCGTGATGATTTGGTGAATTACCTCGCCTCCGGCGAGAAACCGAAAAGCGATTGGCGCATCGGCACCGAACACGAGAAATTCTCCTTCCGCCTGAAAGATCATACTGCCGTCCCTTATGGCGGCCCGGACGGCATCCGCGCCATGCTGGAAGGTCTGCAGCGTTTCGGCTGGCAGCCGGTCATGGAAGGCGAGACGCTGATCGGTCTCGTTTGCGAGGAAGGCTCGGGCGCCAATATCTCGCTCGAGCCCGGCGGCCAGTTCGAGCTTTCCGGCGCGCCGATGGAAGTGCTGCATCAGACGTGCGGCGAAGTGCACGATCATCTCGCCCAGGTGAAGGAAGTGGGCGACGAGCTCGGCATCGGCTTTCTGGGGCTCGGCTTCACGCCCGACTGGTCCCGCGCCGACATTCCCCAAATGCCCAAGGGCCGCTACGGCATCATGACGCGCTATATGCAGAAGACCGGCAAGATGGGTCTCGACATGATGTACCGCTCCTGCACGGTGCAGGTGAACCTCGATTTTTCCTCCGAAGCCGACATGGTCAAAAAGCTGCGCGTCTCGCTGGCGCTGCAGCCCATCGTCACCGCGATTTTCGCCAATTCTCCGTTCACGGAAGGAAAACCCAACGGCTTCCTTTCCATGCGCTCGGAGGTCTGGAAAGACACGGACGGCGACCGAACCGGCATGCTGCCTTTCGTTTTCGAAGACGGGTTCGGCTATGAGCGCTATGTCGATTACGCGCTCGATGTGCCGATGTATTTCGTTTACCGGGACGGCACCTATCACGATGTGACGGGACTTTCCTTCCGCGATTTTCTGGACGGCAAGCTGAAAGGTTTTGAAGGAGAAGTGCCGACCATCGGCGATTGGTCGAACCATCTCACGACGCTTTTCCCCGAAGCGCGGATCAAGAAGTATATGGAAATGCGCGGCGCCGATGCCGGACCCTGGAGCCGCATCTGCGCGCTGCCCGCGATCTGGGTGGGCGTGCTTTACGATGGCGGCGTGCTCGATGCCGCCTGGGATATGGTGAAGGATTGGACCGCCGAAGAACGCCAGCGCCTGCGCGATGAGGTGCCGAAACTCGGCCTCAAAACCCCGTTCCGCGGCGGCACGGTGCAGGACCTCGCCCGCCGGATGCTCGATCTGGCCCAGGAAGGCCTGAAGCGGCGCGGGGCAGGGGACGGCACCGGCGCGGATGAGCGCATCTTCCTGTCATCGATCGAAGAGATCGTCGAGAAGGGCAAGACCCCCGCCGAAGAATTGCTCGATCTTTATCACGGCCGCTGGAACGGCACCGTCGCCCCCATCTATGATGAGTTCGCATTTTAAGTGGGCTCGTGAAGCTTCTTTTTCTTTTCGTCATACCCCGCCTTATGCAGGGCATCCACGGGTGCTTGCCACGAAGGCCACGGCTAAGTTTGCGTGGATGGCCCGGTCAAGCCGGGCCATGACGATATAGAGGCAAGTGGAAGACAGCTTGCCCCACCATCTTGCTGCCGACATCCATCCCGACAAGGAAGATTGGCAGCCGGGCTGGGTGCTGATTGGTGAAGAAACCATGTGCAGGGGGAAACTCTGCTGCTCCGTTGCGAGAATGTTGCCGGGTAGTGGCCTTAACGCCCCTGCATCTTGAGCGCTGCGACAACCATTTCATGGATCGATGGTTCGTCCGGTGACCGGTTTTCTTTCAACCTTTCCGCATTGGAAAGATCGAACCAGCCGCAAGCGTCCACCTTGCCCTCTTCGAGTTTTGGGCAGGTCAAGTCGCCTTCAACTTCGGTAATGAAAACGAGCTCGCGCACGCGGATAACGCCGCCCGGCGTTTCTTCGTCCCATTCGTGTTGATAGGCGAGCGCTCCGATACGAGTGACATGCCAGCCCGTTTCCTCAAGGACTTCACGCCGCAGGCACTCTTCGAGTGTTTCGCCAGGCTCTACATGGCCGCCCAGAATATCCCACCGGCCCGGAAAGAGTTTGCGCGTTAGAGAGCGGCGTTGGCAGAAGATTTGTCCCTTGTCGTTGAAGACGAGTGCACCCGCGCACAGGCTCAAGCCTTCAGCTTCCGCTTCGCGTTGAAGCGCGGAGAGATCGATCATCCCGCCGCTGTGCCGCCGACGGTCAGGCCATTGAGGCGCAGGGTCGGCTGGCCGACGCCGACGGGCACGCCCTGACCTGCCTTGCCGCAGGTGCCGATACCGGGATCGAGTTTCATGTCGTTGCCGATCATGGAGACTTTCGTCAGGCAGTCCGGCCCGTTGCCGATGAGCGTTGCCCCTTTTACCGGGGCGCCGATCTTGCCGTTCTCGATCATATAGGCCTCGGTGCAGGAGAAGACGAACTTGCCGCTCGTGATATCGACCTGCCCGCCACCGAAGGAAACGGCATAAAGGCCTTTCTTCACGGAGCTGATAATTTCGCCCGGGTCTTTGTCGCCGCCCAGCATGTAAGTGTTGGTCATGCGCGGCATGGGCTGGTGAGCATAAGATTCGCGCCGTCCGTTCCCCGTCGCCGCCATGCCCATGAGGCGGGCATTCATGCGGTCCTGCATATAGCCTTTCAGGATGCCGTCTTCGATGAGCACGGTCTTGGAAGTGGGGGTGCCTTCATCGTCGATGGTAAGCGAGCCGCGCCGGTCCGAGATCGTGCCGTCATCGACGACCGTGACGCCGGGGGCGGCAACGCGCTCACCCAGCAGCCCGGCAAAGGCGGAGGTCTTTTTGCGGTTGAAATCGCCCTCAAGCCCGTGGCCGATCGCTTCATGCAGGAGAATGCCCGGCCAGCCCGCGCCCAGCACCACGTCCATTTCACCGGCAGGGGCGGGCACGCTCTCAAGGTTGACGAGCGCCTGGCGCAGCGCTTCATCGACATTCGCCTGCCAGCTTTCGGGCGCAAGATAAGCGGCATAGCCGGTGCGTCCGCCCACGCCGTAGGAGCCTGATTCCTGGCGGTCCCCGTCACCCACGACGACGGAGACATTCATGCGCACGAGCGGGCGCACATCGCGGATCGAGGTGCCGTCGGCGCGGATGATTTCCACCACCTGCCATTCACCAGCCAGCGAGCAGGAAACCTGGCGCACGCGTTTGTCCTTGGCGCGGGCATAGGCATCTACTTCCTGGAGGAGTTTCACTTTCTCCTCGAAGCTCTGTTCGCCGAGCGGGTTGCCGTCGCCGTAGAGTTTGACGTTGGTGGCTTTCGGTCCCTCGGCGAGCGTGCCGGCATAGCCGCGTTTCACCGCCTGCACCGCGTCGGCGGCGCGGGCGAGCGCGTCTTCGGAAAAATCGGCGGAATGGGCATAGCCCGTCGCCTCGCCTGCCACGGCGCGCAGGCCGAAGCCCTGATTGGTGTCGAAATTGGCGGTCTTGAGCCGGCCGTCATCGAAGCCCAGCGCCTCGGAGACTTTATATTCAAGGTAAAGCTCGCCGTCGTCGCTGTCCGCCAGCGCCTTGCCGACCGTGCTTTCCACTTTCGCGCGGTCGAGGCCGGTCTTCTGGAAGAAAAATTCACTGTCGGTCATGGGGCGTCTCTTTACGTGTGAGGGGGCGTTGGGCCTTAAGGGCGCTTGAGCGAATATTGGGGGATATCAGGCTTTCAGCCATTCTTCCACCGGCACCAGACGGCCGGGCAGGCCCGAAAGGTCGCAGGGCACGATGAGCGGGGCGCAGCTGTAAAGCGGGTACTGCTTTACCTTGAGCGAACGCAGATCGACGAGATAGACCCCGTTGATCCGTCCGAACCAATCGTCCCATTCACCGAATCCCCAATTCTCCCAGCCGCGCGGCGGCGCATTGGTGATGTCGTCGACGGCGCCGGGATGGGCGCTGCAAAAGCCGACCACGCAGCGGCCGGGATGTTTGGGATCGAGATATGGGGCAGCTTCGCTGACCAAATCCGGCGCCGCCGCCCCTTCATGGGCAAGATGCACCCCTGCCGAGATGTGGCGGCCATAATGAAAATGAATCAGCGCTTCGTCCCGCATGCCTGCCGCTCCGCTTGGCTCTTATCTGTTACGGATGAGTCTAGAACGGATTGGGGATAAAAAAACCCCCGTTATTTTAGGGGTTTAGAGGGACCGGGTGGGCGCGCAGGGTGAGCGTGCCGGTTCACGCCGGGCAGAATTGTGGCAAAAGGTCGCGGCGGGCGGTGCCCGTGTCCTCTGCCTCTTTCAGCGGACTATACTCCCCTCCGACTCAAGGGGTGCTATAAGCACGGGGGAGATGAGGCGCGCGGGCAGCCTGTCCGGGCGATATTTTCTGTCTCATGGCTTGCGGCGCGCCTCGGTTTGTGATTTTTGACGCATAAATGCGCCGTATCCGGCGGCAGGTCCCTTTGGCAATGGCCGGGCGGACCCGGCCGGGGCAAACGGCGCACCCGCGCGGGAACCGGCGGCAGACCGGCAACCCGCGGCAGACGGGTGAGACGGGAATCGACTGTCCGCCCCCGTTCGCGGGGTGGGGCAAACAAGGAATGGGCATGAGGATGCGGGTACTTACTCTTCTCGGGGCACTTGTGGCAGGCGCGCTGGCACTGGTGGATATGGGGTCCATGGCGGCATTCGCGGATCAGCCGCATGAATGGCAGATGGGCTTTCAGCAGGCGGCAACGCCGATCATGGAGCAGCTGACCTGGTTCGATAACATGCTGCTTTATATCATCACCGCCATTTCGCTCTTCGTTCTGGCGCTCCTCCTGATCGTGATGGTGCGCTTCAACGCCAAGTCGAACCCGGAACCCTCCACGACGACGCATAACACGCTGATCGAAGTGGCCTGGACGATCATTCCGGTGCTGATCCTCGTGACGATCGCCATTCCGTCCTTCCGCCTCCTTTACAATCAGGTCGTGGTGCCGGAAGCCGATGTGACGATCAAAGCGACGGGCTATCAGTGGTACTGGGGGTACGAGTACCCGGACCATGGCGGCATGATCTATGACGCGCTGATGGTCGAAGACGGCGATCTGAAGGAAGGCCAGCCGCGCCTTCTGGAAACCGACACCGAAGTCGTCGTGCCGGTGAACAAGGTCATCCGCCTGCAGGTAACGGCAGCCGACGTGATCCATGCCTGGGCCATTCCCGCTTTCGGCGTGAAGATCGACGCGGTGCCCGGCCGTCTTAATGAGACCTGGTTCAAGGCAACCAAGACCGGCACCTATTACGGCCAGTGCTCGGAGCTTTGCGGCATCCGCCACGCTTTCATGCCCATAAAGGTGCGTGTGGTGACGGAAGAAGAATTCGCGTCCTGGACCGAATGGGCGCAGCAGGAATATGCAGGCGTGGACACGAACGTGTCCGTGGCGTCCGCAGAACAATCGTCGGACGCGCGGCGCTAAGCCCGGGCCCGGATAACATCAGTATTTGAGAGAGAAACGGAAGGGATCGAGAGATGGCAGGTGAAGCAGCTGCGCACGCTGGTCACGAAGATCATCCGACGGGGTGGCGGCGTTACGTCTATTCCACGAACCATAAAGACATCGGCACGATGTACCTGCTCTTCGCCATCATGGCGGGGATCGTGGGCGGCGCGCTGTCGATCGGCATTCGCCTGGAACTCCATGAGCCGGGCATGCAGATCTTCTCCAACCCGCATACCTTCAACGTCTTCACGACGGCCCATGGCCTTGTGATGATCTTCTTCATGGTCATGCCGGCCATGATCGGCGGCTTCGGCAACTGGTTCGTGCCGCTGATGATCGGCGCGCCGGACATGGCCTTCCCGCGCATGAACAACATTTCGTTCTGGTTGCTCCCGGCTTCCTTCGCGCTGTTGCTCATTTCGCTCTTCGTCGAAGGCCCTCCCGGCAATAACGGCGTGGGCGGCGGCTGGACCATCTATGCGCCGCTTTCGACGAGCGGTCAGCCTGGCCCGGCCATGGATTACGCGATCCTGTCGCTGCACATTGCAGGCGCCTCCTCGATCCTGGGTGCGATCAACTTCATCACCACGATCCTGAACATGCGCGCGCCGGGCATGACGCTGCACAAGATGCCGCTCTTTGCCTGGGCCGTGCTGGTCACTGCCTTCCTGCTGCTGCTTTCGCTGCCGGTTCTGGCAGGCGGCATCACGATGCTTCTGACCGACCGTAACTTCGGCACGACGTTCTTCGATCCGGCAGGCGGCGGGGACCCGATCCTCTTCCAGCACCTGTTCTGGTTCTTCGGCCACCCGGAAGTTTATATTCTCATCCTTCCAGGCTTCGGCATCGTCAGCCACATCGTCTCGACCTTCTCGCGCAAGCCGATCTTCGGCTATCTCGGGATGGCCTATGCGATGGTCGCCATCGGCGTGCTCGGCTTCATCGTCTGGGCGCACCACATGTACACGGTCGGCCTCGACGTGAACACGCAGGCCTATTTCGTGGCGGCGACCATGGTGATCGCGGTGCCCACGGGCATTAAGATCTTCTCCTGGATCGCAACCATGTGGGGCGGTTCCATCACGTTCCGCGCGCCGATGCTCTTTGCCATCGCCTTCATCTTCCTGTTCACCGTCGGTGGTGTGACGGGCGTGGTGCTGGCGAATGCGGGTGTCGACCGGGCCTATCACGACACCTATTACGTGGTGGCGCATTTCCACTATGTGCTGTCGCTGGGTGCCGTCTTCGCGATCTTCGGCGGCTGGTACTACTGGTTCCCGAAAATCACCGGCTACATGTACAACGAGTTCTTCGCCAAGCTGCAGTTCTGGATGATGTTCATCGGTGTGAACCTCGTGTTCTTCCCGATGCACTTCCTGGGCCGTGCCGGCATGCCGCGCCGCTATGCGGATTATCCGGATGCCTTTGCCGGCTGGAACGAAGTGGCTTCCTGGGGGTCCTACCTCTCTGCTTTCTCCGTCCTGGTCTTCCTGGTCGGTATGGCCGTTTCCTTGGCCCGTAAGCAGAAAGCCGGGGACAATCCCTGGGGCGAAGGCGCAACGACGCTGGAGTGGACACTTTCCTCTCCGCCGCCGTTCCACCAGTTCAGCGAGCTTCCGCGGGTTAAATAACCCGCGGGGCTTGCCCCGAACCGGACAAGTATTTTCAAAGTAGCGGGATATATGTCGGATCTTACTGCCACGAATGAACGTCTTGAGGCCGAAGCCCGCCATAATGGCGGCTCGGCCCGGGACTATTTCGAGCTCCTGAAACCGCGGGTGATGTCGCTCGTGATTTTCACGGGGCTCGTCGGCATCGTCGTGGCGCCGGGCTCGATCCATCCCGTCATCGCTTTCACCGCGCTGCTGTGCATTGCGGTGGGGGCGGGCGCTTCGGGCGCCTTGAATATGTGGTACGACGCCGATATCGATGCGGAAATGTCCCGCACGAGCTCGCGCCCGATCCCGGAGGGACGGATCGAGCCGGGCGAGGCGCTGGGCTTCGGGGCGACGCTTTCCGTCGGCTCCGTTCTTGCCATGGGCGTCATGGTCAATTGGACCGCCGCCGCGCTTCTGGCGCTGACCATCGGCTTTTATCTGTTCGTCTATACGATGTGGCTGAAGCGCTCGACGCCACAGAACATCGTCATCGGCGGGGCCGCGGGGGCATTCCCGCCCATGATCGGCTGGGCCGCGGTGACGGGCTCCGTCTCGCTGGAATCGATCACGCTCTTCCTCATCATTTTCATGTGGACGCCGCCCCATTTCTGGGCGCTCGCGCTTTACCGGGCAGGCGACTATGAAAAAGTTTCCGTTCCCATGCTCCCGGTCGTGGCGGGCAAGCGGGAAACGCGCAAACAGATCCTGATTTATTCGGTGCTTCTGGTCGCAACAACCCTGGCGCCTGTCGCGCTCGGCTTTGCCGGGCTCGTCTATGGCGCGGTCACGCTTGCCGCCGGCATCTTCTTCCTCGTGCTTGCTGCCCGCATCTGGGTGGAAGGGGACGGGGAGAAGGCCGACGGGCGGGCCAAGGCACTGTTCGGCTTTTCCATCCTTTATCTGTTCCTGCTTTTTGCAACCTTGCTCGTGGAACATGCGGCCGGCTTGACGTTCGCCGTTCCGGGCCTGGGGGCATAAGGGGGAAGCGATGGAAGGTGAAGAAAAGAAAAGCGAGGGTGAGACGAACCCGAGCGAGCGCCCGGATGCTTCCGGCTGGACGCCGGAGCTTTATGCCCGGCGCAAGGCGCGGGCAAAGGCAATGGCCTGGGTGCTTGTGGCGATGATCGCGCTTTTCTTCCTGGTGACGGTTGTCAAACTCGGCGGGAACATCGCCGAGCGGTCGATATGAACGGTGCGCAAGCTATGACGGCAGCGGCATATGAAAACAGAACCGGCGGCTTGAAGATCGCGCTCCTTTGCGTGGGCGTGGCGGTCGGTATGGTCGGCCTTTCTTATGCCGCCGTGCCGCTCTATCAGATCTTCTGCCAGGTGACGGGCTATGGCGGCACCACGAACCGGGCGGATGCCGCTTCTGCCTCCGTGCTCGACCGTGAGATCACGATCCGCTTCGACGGCAATACGTCGAAAGACATGCCCTGGGATTTCAAACCGGCAAGCCAGCCGGTGACGCTGAAGATCGGCGAGACGGGGCTTGCCTTTTACGAAGCGCATAACAATTCTGACAAGCCCATTGTCGGCACGGCGACCTTCAACGTGACGCCGCAGCAGGCAGGCTACTACTTCAACAAGATCGAATGCTTCTGCTTTACCGAGCAGCGGCTGGAGCCGGGTCAGCGGGTGGATATGCCTGTGACCTTCTTCATCGATCCGGAAATCGCGGACGATCCGCAGCTCGACAGCATTAAGACAATTACGCTGTCCTATACGTTTTTTCCGAAGAAAGAGGCTTCTTCGGAGTAAACTGGTTGGAACTTGAGAGAAAGAGCGGGCTAGCCCCGCGAGAACGGAGTGAGGGGAAATGGCAGACGCCCACGCCAAACATCATGACTATCACTTGGTCAATCCAAGCCCGTGGCCCTTCGTGGGCTCGCTTGCCGCTTTCGTGCTCGCGATCGGCGCCATCAATTACATGCATGGCGGCGCTCCCTGGGTGATGCTTATCGGCTTTGCCGGTGTGTTCTACACCATGATCGGCTGGTGGCGCGATGTGGTGAGGGAAGCGGAAAGCGGCGATCACACCCCCGTCGTGCAGCTTCATCACCGCTATGGCATGATCATGTTCATCGCTTCGGAAGTGATGTTCTTCGTTGCCTGGTTCTGGGCTTTCTTCGACGCCAGCCTGTTCTCCAATGAGGCCGTGCAGTTCGCGCGCGTCGAGGCAACGGGCGGGCAGTGGCCGCCGGTCGGTATCGAAACCTTCGATCCCTGGCACCTGCCGCTGATCAACACGCTGATCCTGCTGACCTCCGGCACCACCGTGACCTGGGCGCACCACGCGCTGCAGCATGGCGACCGCAAGGGCCTGAAAATGGGCCTCGTGCTGACCGTCGTGCTCGGCATGCTCTTCACTGCCCTGCAGGCATATGAATACAGCCACGCCGCTTTCGGCTTCTCCGGCTCGATCTATGGCGCCACCTTCTTCATGGCGACCGGCTTCCACGGTTTCCACGTGATCATCGGCACGATCTTCCTGGCCGTGTGCCTGGGACGCGCCGTTGCCGGCCAGTTCACGCCGCAGCAGCATTTCGGTTTCGAAGCCGCTGCATGGTACTGGCACTTCGTGGACGTTGTGTGGCTCTTCCTCTTCGCCTCCATCTATGTGTGGGCGGCAGGGACACCCGCCGCACACTAAGCGCCGGGGGATTTAAGATGCGGGGGGCGGCGCCATCTGGCAGCCGCCCTTTGCTTTTCCGGCGAGAGACCGGGGCCGGAAAAACGGAAAAGAGCTTGAAAGGATAGACCGATGGATGAGCGCTATTTTCCCCCGCAAAGCTCGCTTGGGCTGGCACTGCGGGGCAAGTGCCCGCGCTGCGGCCACGGCAAGCTCTACAAGAGCTATCTGAAGCTCGCCGATAAATGCGATTATTGCGGGCTCGATCTTGCGAAGATGGATAGCGGCGACGGCCCGGCGGTGTTCATCATCCTGATTGCCGGGTTTCTGATCGTCGGCGGGGCGCTCTTTGTCGAAGTGAGCTATCAGCCGCCTTACTGGGTGCATGGCGTGCTCTGGGGCACGCTCGGCATTCTCATTCCGCTCTTGCTGCTGCAGCCCTTCAAAACTTGGCTCATTGCCCAGCAATATAAGCACAAGGCCCAGGAAGGCCGGCTCGAGCGGTAAGGGGAAGGCATGTATTTCAGACCTCTTTTATGGCCGACCGTCGCTTCCCTCATCGCGCTGGGCATTCTCCTTGCGCTCGGGCAATGGCAGCTCGAGCGGCGCGACTGGAAGCTCGATCTCATTGCCCGCATGGAAGCGCGCCTTTCCGCGCCCACTATTTCCATCGGCGATATCGAGGCGGCCCGCGCGCTCGATCTGGCAGCCCATGAGTTCCGCCATGTCGAAGTGACTGGCACGTTCCTGCATGACAAAGAGATGCACTGGTTCACGCAGGCCCCCGATATTGGCCCCGGTTATGACGTGATCACGCCGCTGCGCCTGGCCGACGGCTCTTATGTGCTGGTCGATAGAGGCTTCGTGCCCGAACGGCTGAAAGAGCAAGACGAGCGGCGCGAGGGATTGGTTGACGGCCGGGTGACGCTTTCAGGCGTCGTGCGCGCGTCCCATCAGGCAGGCGCGCTCGATGCGGAGGATAACCCTGAAGCCAATACCTGGTTCACGCGGGATGTAGAGAAAATGGCCGCTCATGCCGAAGTCGCGCCCGTTGCCCCCTTCCTTCTCATTCAGGACCGGGGCGAGGTGCCGGGCGGCTGGCCGCGGCCCGGGGCCTCCGTCGTGAAGCTCAAGAACGATCACCTGCAATATGCCCTGACCTGGTTCGGCCTTGCAGGCTGTCTGATTGCCGTTTACTTCGCTTATCACGTCTCGCAGGGCCGCTTAAGCTTTGGGAAACGGCGCTAAGGGTGCTTTACCCCCCTTTGCCTTGGGATTAGGGTACGCCCCTTCACTTGAGCCGGGAGACAGAAGGCGTGAAATACGTCAGCACACGGGGCGCGGCCCCGGAACTTGGATTTGAAGAGGCGCTTCTGACCGGGCTTGCCCGGGACGGCGGCCTTTATGTGCCGGCTGAATGGCCCGGCTTCAGCGAGGCGGAAATCCGTGCGCTTTCCGGCGCAAGCTATGAAGAAACCGCCTTTGCGGTGATGAAGCCTTTTATCGGCGATGCGGTGCCGGATGAAGATCTGAAGGGCATGATCGAGGCGGCCTATGCCAGCTTCGGCCATAAATCCGTCGCCCCGCTGTCCCAGATCGGCCCCAATGACTGGCTGATGGAGCTTTATCACGGGCCGACCCTTGCCTTTAAAGATGTGGCGATGCAGATCCTCGCCCGGCTTTTCGATTATGCGCTGGCCCGGCGCGGCGAGCGTATCACGATCGTCGGCGCAACCTCGGGGGACACGGGCTCGGCGGCGATCGAGGCCTTCAAAGGCCGGGAGACGACGGATATTTTTATCCTCCATCCCAAGGGCCGTGTTTCGGACGTGCAGCGCCGCCAGATGACGACGGTGCTCGACGCCAATGTCCATAATATTGCCATCGAAGGCAGTTTCGACGATTGCCAGGCGCTGGTAAAAGCGCTCTTCAACGATCACGGCTTCCGCGACGAGATCCGCCTTGCCGGTGTGAACTCGATCAATTGGGGCCGGGTGATGGCGCAGATCGTTTATTATTTCACCTCCGCGGTTGCGCTCGGCGCGCCTTCGCGCACTGTCTCCTTTTCCGTGCCGACGGGTAATTTCGGGGATATTTTTGCAGGCTATGTTGCCAAGCAAATGGGCCTGCCCATCGAGCAGCTCATCATCGCGACGAACCGCAACGATATTTTGAGCCGCGTGATGACGAGCGGGCGCTATGAAGTGGGCGAGGTGATGCCCACCATGAGCCCTTCCATGGACATTCAGGTCTCGAGCAATTTCGAGCGGCTGCTTTTCGACATGTATGAGCGGGACGGGGCGAAGGTTGCCGGCCTGATGAATTCGCTTGCCCAGTCGGGCGGCTTCTCGGTCGATGAAGAACGCCTTGCCCTGACGCGCCGGCTTTTCGGCGCGGCGCGTGCAAGCGAGGAAGAGACGGCGGCGGCCATCGAGCGTATCTTTAAAGAAACGGGGCGTCTCATCGATCCGCATACCGCCGTCGGCGTGAAAGCTGCCGAAGAAAAGCGCCAGGGAAAAGACGTGCCGATGGTCACGCTCTCGACCGCGCATCCGGCGAAGTTCCCCGCGCCGGTCGAAAAAGTGACGGGTCAGCATCCCGCCTTGCCCGCGCGCATGGATGGGCTCTTCGAGCGCGAAGAGCGCTGCGCGACGCTCGCCAATGACGTAAAAGCGCTGAGCGCCTATATCCGTGAAAGGGCGCGGGTGGTTGCCGCATGAGCATGCACCCCAAGGTTACGCGGCTGGATAGTGGGCTGACCATCCTTTCCGATGAGATGAGCCATGTGGACAGCGTCTCTGTCGGTGTTTGGGTCGATGCGGGCGCGCGCCACGAAACGCCCGCCCGGCACGGCATTTCCCATATGCTCGAGCACATGGCGTTCAAAGGCACTGCCTCGCGCTCGGCTCAGCGCATTGCCGAAGAAATCGAGAATGTGGGCGGGCATATCAATGCCGCAACTTCTCATGAAACGACCGCTTATTACGCCCGCGTCCTGAAAGAAGACACGCCTCTGGCGCTCGACATTCTGGCGGACATTCTCCAGCGCTCGGCCTTCGAGGGCGAAGAGCTGGAGCGCGAGCGCGGGGTTATCCTGCAGGAGATCGGGCAGGCCGCCGACACGCCGGACGATATCGTCTTCGACCATTTGATGAGCGTGTCTTATCCCGGCCAGGCGCTGGGCCGGCCCATTCTCGGCACGCCGGAAACGGTGGGCGGTTTTTCCTCCGGCGATCTGCGCGCCTACATGGCCGACCGCTATCATGCCCCCTCCATGGTCGTCGCGGCAGCAGGTGCCGTCGATCATGAGGCGCTGGTAAGCGAGGTAGCGGAGAAGTTTTCTGCGCTGCCCGCCGCGCGGCCGAACGAACATGAGCGCGCGCGTTTTGAAGGGCGTGAGCTGCGCGATGAAAAACCGCTCGAACAGGCGCATGTGACCCTTGCCTTTGAAGGTGTGCCTTACGGGGACCCGGATTATTACACCGCGCAGGTTTTTGCGAGCGTGCTGGGCGGGGGCATGTCCTCCCGGCTTTTCCAGGAAGTGCGCGAGAAGCGCGGGCTTTGCTATTCGGTTTTTTCCTTCAACTGGTCTTTTGCCGATACCGGCCTTTTCGGCGTTTATGCGGGCACGGCGCCGGAAGATCTCGGCGAGCTGATGCCCGTCATGGCGGAAGAAATTCAGCGCCTTGGGGAAGATGCGAGCGAGGAGGAAACCGCCCGCGCCCGTGCGCAGCTCAAAGCCGGACTCCTGATGGGGCTCGAATCGTCCAGCGCCCGGGCCGAGCAAATGGCCCGCCAGATGATGGTTTTCGGCCGTTTATTGCCTACCGAACACGTGATCGGCGAAGTGGAGCGGGTGGATGCCGGGGCGCTGAAAGCCTATGCAAAACGCTTGCTTGCGGGGCCCGCGCCCGCCCTTGCCGCTGTCGGCCCCCTTGGCGGGCTTGAAAAGCAGGACCGGATCGCGGCAAGATTCGGCTAACGGCGCGCCCGGCCTTTACCGGGCCGGAACAAAAAACGGCAAGGCATGGTCTTCCTGAAATCTATGACGCGCCCGGAGGTGGCGCCGCTTGTGAGGGGCAGGGGCGTTTATCTGCGCGGGCCGATGATGAGCGATTACGGCGAATGGGCGGAGCTGCGCACCCGCTCGCGCGCCTTCCTGACGCCTTGGGAGCCGACCTGGCCGGCGGACGATCTGACCCGCGCCGCCTTCCGCCGCCGCCTGCGCCGCTATATGCGCGATGTGCGCGAGGATGCGGCCTATCCGTTTTTCATTTTCCGCGCCGAAGACGATGCGCTCGTTGGCGGCTGCACGATTTCCAATGTACAACGGGGCGTGCAGCAATCCTGCGCGCTGGGCTATTGGGCGGGCGAGCCTTATGCGGGCAATGGCTATGTCACCGCGGCGGTCAAAGCCCTGATGCCCTTCGTCTTCGACGAATTGCGCCTGCACCGGGTGCAGGCGGCCTGTCTGATCAATAATGAGCGCTCCAAGGCGGTGCTCAAAAAATGCGGCTTTAAGGAAGAGGGAATTGCGCGTGAATATCTCAAGATCAATGGCCAGTGGCATGACCATGCCGTCTTTGCGCTGTTGAGCGGCGACCCGCGCTGATGGTTTTTTCCGTGTTCCGTATCCCCTCGTTTTTGATTTTCTGCTGCGCGCTTTTCGCCGGCGCCTTGCCGCTCTCCGAAGCCAAGGCGCTCGACGCCATTGCCGTTGAAGAAGGCGCAGCGGTGACAGACCTGACCGATTTTACCGAACGTTATGAAGCGGCGGGCCGGCGCCTTTCCATTGAAACGCCGGGCGGCAAACCGCTCATTCTTTCGGCGGGGGAGGAAACGGCAGGCGGCGAATGGTGGCTGCTTGCGCTGCGCAACCGCTCGGACAAGACGGTGGAACGCGTGCTCGTCAACCGGCACGGGCTGTTGGCGGGCAGCGGGCTTGTCTGGCCTTCACCGGCCGCGGGCCGTATCGACCGCACGGCCTTTGTCGGCGGCGGGCCTTTCGAGCTTGAAACGAGGCTCCATAGCCAGCGCGTTGCGCTTACCATTCCCCCGCAAACGACACTGACGCTCGCGCTTCATGCGCAAGAGGATACGCCCGCCGATCTGCAGCTCTGGCGGCCTGAGGCGCTTTTTCTATTCGATCAGCGCCTGGCATTGCTCAATGGCGTCTTTCTCGGTATCGGCGGGGTGCTCTTTGTTTATCTGGCCGCGCTTTATCTTCTCACCGGCGCGCCGCAAACGGCCCGCGCTGCAACGCTCATGGCGGCTGGCGTTTTCACGCTCGCGGTAAGCTTCGGCTATCTCGGTTCGGTGCTGGGTTTTTCCCCTGCCTTTGAAGGGCGTATCCGGTTTTTCTCGCACGGGCTTCTGCTTTTGACCGGGCTTTATTTCGGCCTCAATCAGCTCGCCCTCAAACACCACGCCCCCCGCCTTGAAAAGGCGGTGCGCTATGGCTGCTACGGTCTTGGCGCGGCGCTTCTTCTCGCGCTCATCTGGCCGGAAGCGGGCGGCACGCTTATCCGCCTTGGGCTTGCCATAGCGCTTCTCGGCGGCAGCCTTGCCGCCTTCCGCCTGGCCGAGCACGGCGTGCGTGCCGCCCAGCTCTGGCTGCCGGGACTTTTCTTTTTCGATCTGGCTGCGCTGCTTGCCGGGGCGGCGGCGCTGACAAGTGCTTTGAACGGGCTGATGATGGAGCCCGTCATTGCCGGGCTTTTTATCATTGGGGCGGCGCTCACTTCCTTTGCCATCGCCTATCAGGTGCAAACCCAGCGGCGGCGCACGGACCCGGTCATTCTGCAGGCCGAGCAGCGCCATGCTTTCGCGCTTGCCGGCGCGCGCACCAGCGTTTGGGATTGGGACATTCTGGAAGACAGGCTTTATGTCTCCCCGCTTTTGGAAGCCGAGCTCGGCCTTGAAGCGGGCACGCTTTGCGGCTCCGAGCTGATCTGGCGCGAGCGCATGCATGGGGAGGATAGGGAAACCTACCGCAACATGCTCAATACCTATATTGCGCAAGGCGATGCGTTCTTCCGCATGGAATTCCGCCTGCGCAACGAGGCGGACGATTATGGCTGGTTCGCGCTGCAGGCAACCTGCATTGCAGGGGACGAAGGCTATGCCGTGCGCTGCACCGGCACGGTGGAAGACGTCACCATTCAGCATATGAGTGAGGACCGGCTGCTTTATGATGCCGTCCATGACAATCTGACGGGCCTGCCGAACCGGGTACTCTTCCTCGACCGTCTGGCGCGCGCCGTGCGCCGTACGGATGTGCTGGACCGCCCGCGCGCCGCGCTCATCGTGATTGATCTCGACCGCTTTCGCTCTGTGAACAATGCCTTCGGCCATGGCGCGGGCGATATGATGCTCATCACGCTTGCCCGCCGTTTGGAAGCGCTGGTGGGACCGGAAGACACTGTGGCGCGCACGGAAGGCGATGAGTTTTCCATTCTCCTCGTCGGCGATACGGAGCCCGAGGACGCCTATCAGCGGGCCGAGGCCATTTTGGATGTGCTGGGCCAGCCCATCGAGATGCAGGGGCGGGAAGTCTTTCCGGCGGCGAGCGCCGGCATCGCTATTTGTGAAGACCGGCATGAGCGCCCGGAAGATGTGTTCAAGGAAGCCGAGCTCGCGCTTTTCCATGCCAAGCGTTCGGGCAAGGCAAATATCGAGCTATTCACCCCGGAGCTGCGCGAGGAGCTGCGCGACCAGGTGCCGCTCGAACATGATTTGCGCCGGGCGCTGGAGCGCAAGGAACTCGAAGCCTTCTACCAGCCTATCATGTCGCTCGCCGATGGGCGGGTGGCCGGGTTCGAGGCGCTACTCCGCTGGCATCATCCGGCCTATGGCATGCTGACGCCGGACGATTTCATTCCGCTGGCCGAGGAAACGGGCCTCATTGTCGATATCGGCCGCTTCGTGCTCGGTCAGGCGGCGCAGGATCTTGTCGGCTGGCAGAAACTCTTCCCGCTGCAGCGACCGCTTTTCGTCTCCGTCAATGTGTCGAGCCGCCAATTGCTACGTCACGATCTCATTCAGGATCTGGAAGAATTTTTGTCCAAGACGAATATTGCGCCGGAAAGCCTGAAGCTGGAAGTGACGGAAAGTCTGGTGATGGAAAACCCGGAACTTGCCGCGCGCATGCTGCACCGGGTGAAGAAAAAAGGTGCGGGCCTTTCGCTCGACGATTTCGGCACCGGCTATTCAAGCCTCTCTTATCTGCAGCGCTTTCCCTTCGACACGCTGAAAATCGACCGCAGCTTCGTTTCGGAAAGCCTTCATAATGATGAGACCATGGTCATCGTCAAAGCCATGGTGAGCCTTGCCAAGGGCTTGGGGCTCGACGTGGTGGCCGAAGGCGTGGAGACGGACGAGCAGGCGGCCAACATGATGGCGCTGCGCTGCGACTTCGCGCAAGGTTTCCGCTATGGCAAGGCAATGACGGGGGAAGAGGCGGTGAAATTCATCGCCCATCACTGGCAGCATTAAGCCGGCCGCCAAAATCAGGCGTGGCCGGCGTCACCGGACAGTAAGGAGAGATCGACGCCGATCGTGGCAAGCGCGCGCTCGTATTTCGTGTCGACTTCCGGTCCGTAAAGCAGCTCTTCGTTCATGTCGCAGATGAGCCAGCCGTTTTCCTGAATTTCCATTTCAAGCTGGCCTGGACCCCAGCCGGCATAGCCGAGCGCCACGATGGAACGGGAAGGGCCGGTGCCGCGCACGATAGCGCGCAGAATATCGACCGTCGCCGTCATCGCCACTTCGGGTGAAACGGTGAGGCTGCTATCCTTGGAAAGATAGTCCTGACTATGAAGTACGAAACCGCGACCCGGCTCCACTGGGCCGCCGAAGAGAATGGGGCGTTCTTCCGCCTCCAGCATGGGCGCCATATCTCTGTTTTTGGGTGTGGCAAGGACGGGGTCGATGCCTACTTGAGCGAGCAGGCCGTTGAACGTTATGCCGGGCGCGGACTTGTTAACGATAAGCCCCATGGCACCTTCTTCGCTGTGCGAACAAATATAGATCAGCGCGCGTTCGAAACGCGGGTCCCCCATGGTGGGCATGGCAATAAGGAACTGGCCCTGCAGATACCCTTCCACAGTCGGACCTGTCTTGCCCTTGGGAACACTCTCAACCATGATGAGATGGTAGCGGGTTCGGGGGCGCGGACTCAAGGAGAATGCGCTCACGTGCTTTTGTTGGAGTGTTAGTTCCACACCGGAATTTTTATGCTGTTATGGCCGTATGAGTGATATTCGCAAAAATCCGTTTTTTCACCCGGTCACCGGCGGCCTGACGCTGGTAGCGGCGCTGGCCCTGCTCGGGGTGGGCGCGTTTGTGAATGCGCCTGAACCCGTCGCTGCAGCGCAGACCCCGACGCAAAGCGCGGCAAGTGATTGGGTCGATCATGATTATGCGAAAGTGAGGCTCGTCTCGGCGCAAACGGAACTTGGCGATGGCTCGCTTTTGCTGGGCGTCGAGATCGCGCTCGACAAAGGCTGGAAAACCTATTGGCGTTATCCGGGCGATTCCGGCCTGCCGCCGCGTTTCGACTGGTCGGGCTCTGAGAACCTGAAATCCGCCGAGCCGCTTTGGCCCGCGCCGGAAAAGTTTACGCAGCCCGATACGACCTATGGCTATAAGAAACACGTCATTCTGCCCGTGCGGGTGGAAGCGGCGGAGAAGGGCGAGCCGCTGAAACTGTCGCTCGCCTTCTCTTACGGATTTTGCGACGAGATTTGCGTGCCTGCCGATGCCGCCTTCGACATGACGTTGATGCCCGGTGAGGCAGAACGCAGCGTCGAGGCGGCGGAGATCGAAACCTTTGAGGCGCGCGTGCCCGAGGCACTTTCCGCGCGCGGCAGCCGCGCCACGGCCCGGCTTGAAAATGAAAACAAGCTGGAACTTCTTCTGGAGGGCGGTAACGGTGCACCGCCCGTGCTCATCGTCGACGGGCCGCAGGGCGTTTATTTTGCCGAAGCCGAACTTGAGCATATCGGCGAGCCTTCGCGCTATACGGTCGAGCTTGACGCGGGACGCGACATTACCGGCGAAATGCTGAACCTTACTTTCCTTGCAGGCGGCAAAGCCTGGGAAGAGCGTGTCGAGATTCGCTAAGGGTTTCTCGCCTTTGTTTTCGGTCTTCTCCTTGGCCTAAGCGGCGATAAAGGGTTAAATGGCGCATCGGAATTTCCGGGCACCGGCCCGATAAAAGTTCATATGCCCGAACCTACCTGAAAGGAGGCCCCTCTATGACGATCGCAGTAGGAGAGAAGCTGCCCGACGTAACGCTGATGCAGCTCACCGATAAAGGCCCTGCGCCGGTTAAAACCTCGGAGCTTTTCGGCGGCAAGAAAGTCGTCGTCTTCGCGCTTCCCGGCGCTTTCACGCCGACCTGTTCCAACCAGCACCTGCCGGGCTTCATCGAAAAAGCCGCCGATATCAAAGCGAAGGGTGTCGATACAATCGCCTGCCTTTCCGTCAATGACGCTTTCGTCATGGGTGCCTGGGGCAAGCAGCAGGGCGCGGGCGATGCGGTTTTGATGCTGGGCGACGGCAATGGCGATTTCGCCGCCAAGACCGGCCTCGATTTCGATGGCTCGGGTTTCGGTATGGGCCGACGCTCGCAGCGCTATTCCATGATCGTGGAAGACGGTGTGGTCAAGCAGCTGAATGTGGAGCCTAATCCGGGCGAGGCGAAAGTGTCGGGCGCCGACACGATCCTCTCTCAGCTTTAAGATACGGCTTTCGAGAAAAGCAAAAGGCCGCCTTCCGGGGCGGCCTTTTTTTGTTTGGGACTAACGATAGGCTTCGATGCCGGAGCGGGCCAGCGCATCGGCGCGCTCGTTTTCCGGATGCCCGTCATGGCCCTTCACCCAGTGCCATTCGATCTCATGTGTGGCAAGGGCCGCATCGAGCCGCTTCCACAGGTCTTCGTTTTTCACCGGCTTCTTGGCGGCGTTCTTCCAGCCATTGCGTTTCCAGTTATGAATCCATTTCGTGATGCCGTCGCGCACGTAAGTGGAATCTGTATAAAGCGCGACTTTCGAGGAACGCTTCAAGGCTTCCAGCGCGCGGATCGCGGCCATCAACTCCATGCGGTTATTCGTCGTCTCCGCCTCGCCGCCGGAGAGTTCTTTTTCCACGCCGTTATAGATCATCAGCGCGCCCCAGCCGCCGGGCCCCGGATTGCCCGAGCAGGCGCCGTCCGTATAAATCTCGACTGTACTCATTCATCTATTCCGTAAGCGGCGGCGGATTTGACGTCCCGGTGAAAACGCAGCCGCTTCCAATAATCGCGCGGGTCCTTCGGCTTGACGAGTGCGCCGGGCGGCTGGTTCAGCCAGTCGTAAAGCCGCGTGAGAAGAAAGCGCAGCGTGCTGCCGCGGGCGAGGATCGGCAGGGCTTTGAGCTCGGCCTCCGTCAAGGGGCGCACTTGCTGATAGGCCTGAAACAATGCCCGCGCCTTTGTCGCATTGAACGCGCCGTCTTTTTCGAAGCACCAGGCATTCAGGCAGATGGCAAGGTCATAGGCAAAAGCGTCGGTGCAGGCGAAGTAGAAATCGATAAGGCCCGACAGTTCGTCATGAATGAAGAAAACATTGTCGGGAAAAGCATCGGCATGAATGACGCCGCGCGGCAGATCCTGTGGCCAGATTTTTTCCAGCGCACCCAGCTCGGCTTCAATGTCGCGGGAAAGACCCTTTTGCACTTCGTCCGCGCGTCCCTTACAGGAAAGATAAAGCGGGCGCCACTGATCGACGCCGAGATTGTTGGCGCGGGTCAGGGGAAAGTCCTCACCTGCCAGATGAAAGCGGGCCATGGCAGCGCCAAGCTCCCGGCAATGTTTGGCCTGAGGCCGGTGGACGGACATGCCTTCGAGAAACGAAATGATAGCGGCGGGCCGCCGGGCAAGCTCGCCCAGAAATTCGCCGTCGCGGCGCTTGATCGGCACCGGGCATTTCAGTCCTTTGGCGGCCAGATGGTTCATGAGGCCGAGAAAGAAGGGCAGGTCTTCGGCATGGACGCGCTTTTCATAAAGCGTGAGGATGAAACTGCCACCATCGGTATGCAGCATGAAGTTGGAGTTCTCCACGCCCTCAGCAATACCTTTGCAGGAGAGGAGGCCGCCGATTTCATATTCCGTGAGGAACGCTTCGAGCGCTTCGTCGCTGACTTCCGTATAAACCGCCATGCCCCTGCCTATCCCATCAATGCGCGGGGCAGTTTAAAGCTCACATTCTCTTCCGTCACGGAGAGCGTTTCGACGGTGACGTTATAATGCGCGCGGAAAGCGTCGATCACTTCCTCAACGAGGATTTCCGGCGCCGAGGCACCGGCCGTGATGCCGACCCGGCGCGCGCCGGCAAGGCGGGGCCAGTCGATATCGCCCGCCCGCTGTACCAGCATGGAGCGCGTGCAGCCGGCCCGTTCGGCAACTTCCACAAGGCGCATGGAGTTCGACGAATTAGGCGCGCCGATGACGAGGAGCGCATCCGCCCCGCCGCCGTCTTGTGCGGTCATGGCCTTGACCGCGGCCTGCCGGTTTGTCGTCGCATAGCAGATGTCTTCCTTATGCGGCGCGGCGATCCCTGGAAAGCGGCGCTGCAGCACGGCGACAATGGAGGCGGTATCATCGACGGAAAGCGTCGTCTGCGTGATGAAGGCGAGCTTGTCCGGGTTCTTGGGCTCGAAAGCCTCTGCATCCGCCACCGTTTCGATCAGCGCCACGGCGCCGTCCGGGAGCTGGCCCATCGTGCCGATCACTTCCGGATGGCCGGCATGGCCGATCAGCACGATCTCGCGCCCCGCCTCGAAATGGCGCTCGGCTTCCACATGCACTTTGGAGACGAGCGGGCAGGTGGCATCGAGATAGAAGAGATTGCGTGCCTCAGCCGTGGCCGGCACCGATTTCGGCACGCCGTGCGCGGAAAAGATCACGCGGGCATCGTCCGGAATTTCATCGAGCTCTTCGACGAAGATCGCGCCCTTGCGCTCCAGGTCTTCCACCACATAGCGGTTATGCACGATTTCGTGGCGCACATAGACGGGTGGTCCGTATTTCACCAGCGCCTGCTCGACGATTTGGATCGCCCGGTCGACGCCCGCGCAGAAGCCGCGCGGATTGGCGAGCAGCAGCGTGATTGGCGGGAGGTCTTTGGGGGCCTGATCCATCGTCTAAGCTCAAGGTCGCATGAAAAGGGTTTCGAGTGGCGCCAGCGTGAAAAGCTTTCCCCGCGGGGCGCCGCACCTTGTGGGGCCGCTGGCCCTTCGGTAAAGTGCACGGGCTTGGCCGCGCCGGCCGCCAACAGGCGAATCTGAGGGTAATAGAGGGCCGAGGCCTGATAAAGTCAAGGAACGAGCACGCGCCCGGCCGGGCAGGTGCCGCCAGCAAGAGAGAGCGGAAATGGGAAAGAGCGGTCTAGCGCCGATCCGGAAGCGTGAGAACACCCCGAAGGGCCGTCTGGCCGCATTTGCCGCGATGGGCGCTCTTGCCGCCGCTCTGGCAGGCTGCGCCTCCGAGGCGGAGCGGGAAAAGCTCGCCAGTCTTCCTTGCCCGAGCGTGGGCATTCTGGCCGATACCGAAACCCTTACCGTTTATGAGGGTAATGGCCGCGATATTACCGATGTGGTGGTGAGTGCGGAGATCGAAGAGGCGGTGACGGCCTGCGAATACGATCTCGATGACGGCATTATCTATGTGGATATCGCCTTCCGCGGCACGGCGGATTTGGGTCCTGCGGCGACCTCGCGCCAGGTGAAGGTGCCGGTCTTCATTGCGCTGACCGAGACCTCTTCGCGGGTACTGCGCAAGGAAGTGCGCGAGCTGACCCTTTCTTTCGGCGGGGCGAGCCGAAAGGTCGGTTTCGTCCATTCCATCGAAGAGACGAAAGTGCCCTATGTGCCGCCTTTCGACGGCTCGGCTTATGAAATGCTGGTGGGCTTCCAGCTGACGAAAGACCAGCTCGAGGCAAACCGGACCGAGGGCCGGTAAAAGCCCCGGAAAGCCGCTTTTTAGCGCCGCTGACGCCGATTCGGGCCGCCGGATGACCTGGGGGAGCCCTCGCATTTCCCGCGGAATCTCAGGGGCTTTTGCAAGGCGCGCAGGCCCTGCCCGGAAGCAATTGACTCCTGCCGCTTGCCGCCTATCATCCCGGCACATACAGAAGATCTCTGCGGGAGAGACCGGCCCTGCCCGAAAGGCAGCCCGGCGCCGAAGGAGCAACCGCCCCGGAAACTCTCAGGCAAAAGGACCGCAGAAGGATGGCACTCTGGAAAGCAGGCCGCGCCTTTTAAGCTGCGCGTGGGCCTCACCGAAGGAGTAAGCCCGGCGCGCCGCGTGAGCCGGGTCAAATCTCTCAGGTAGATGGGACAGAGGGGGCACTGCTTTAAGCCGCAAGGTTTGGGGCGGTCCCGCTCAATTACCGTGAAAGGTGCGTCCCATGGGTGAGAGTTCAGCCGCGGCAACTCCTGAAGATTTGAAGACAACGCCGCTGCATGGCCTGCACCTGGAGCTAGGCGCGCGCATGGTGCCCTTCGCGGGCTATGACATGCCCGTGCAATATCCCAAAGGCGTGCTCGGCGAACATGTGCACACGCGCGAGGCGGCGGGTCTTTTCGATGTTTCCCATATGGGCCAGGCGCGCCTGAAAGGCCCGGACCATGAAACCGTGGCCGCCGCCCTTGAAGCGCTGGCGCCGGGCAATTTCAAAGGCCTTGGAGCGGGCCGCCAGGTCTATTCCCTGCTTTTGACGGATAAAGGAACGATCGTGGACGATTTCATGGTCGCCCGCCCCGCGGCGCCCGAAGAGGAGGGCTCACTCCTTCTCGTCGTCAATGCCGCCTGCAAGGAAAAGGACTACGCCTATATCGCCGCCCGCCTGCCGGAAAACGTGACGCTGGAGCCGCTGGAAGATCTGGCGCTCCTCGCGCTGCAGGGCCCGCGCGCAGGCGACGTGCTGGCCCGCCATGCGCGGCAAGCCGCCGAGATGATTTTCATGGATGCGCGGCGCGGCACTTTTGACGGGATTGCCTGCCATCTGACCCGCGCAGGCTATACGGGCGAGGACGGGTTCGAGATTTCCGTCGCCGCGGATAAGGCCGAGGCGGTGGCCCGCGCGCTGCTTGCTCATGAAGAAGTCGAGCCCATCGGCCTTGGCGCGCGCGATTCGCTGCGCCTTGAAGCCGGGCTCTGCCTTTATGGCCATGATATCGACGAAACGACGACGCCTGTGGAGGCGGCACTGAATTGGGCGATCCCGAAGCGCCGGCGTGAGGAAGGCGGCTTTCCGGGGACCGAAACCATTTTGGATCAGCTTAAAAACGGTGCGCCTTCAAAGCGGGTCGGCATTCTGCCTGATGGCAAGGCGCCGGCGCGCGAGGGCACGGAAATTTTCTCTACCTCGGGTGAGAAACTCGGCGTTGTAACGAGCGGGGGCTTCGGCCCCAGCGTCGGCAGGCCCATTGCCATGGGCTATGTGCAAACGGGCGCAAGTGATGTGAGTACCGAAGTCGTGCTGATGGTGAGAGGGAAAGAGCGGCCCGCGCATGTCGCGCCGCTTCCCTTCGTTGCTCAGCGCTATTACCGCGGAAAAAAGTAAACAGAAACGGCCTCACAGAGGCAGGACTAACAAGGGACTGAGGGCAATGAGCGATATTCGCTTTACGAAAGATCACGAATGGGTGCTGGTCGATGGGGACACGGCCACGATCGGCATTTCCGATTACGCGCAGGAACAGCTTGGCGATGTCGTCTTCGTCGAGCTGCCCGATATCGGCAAGACGCTGGAGCAGGGCGATGAGGCGGCGGTGGTCGAATCCGTCAAGGCGGCGAGCGAGGTTTACGCGCCCGTTTCCGGCGAAGTGATCGAGGTGAACGAAGAACTGGAAGCTGCCCCCGGCCGCGTCAATGAAGATGCGATGGGCGAGGGCTGGTTCGTCAAACTCAAGCTGACCGACGAAGACGAGCTTGACGATCTGATGGACGAAGCTGCTTACGCGAAATACATCAAAGAGCTGGACTGATCACATGCGTTATCTCCCCCTGACGAAGGACGACCGGGCGCAAATGCTCGCGGCCATCGGCGCGAAAAGCGTCGATGAGCTCTTCAAGGATGTGCCCGAGGCCGCGCGCCTGGACGGGCTGATCGATCTGCCGCGCCGTCAGGGCGAGATGGAAGTCGAGCGCCAGCTCGCCGCCATGGCGGGTAAAAATATTGCGGCAAGCCAGGTCCCGTTCTTCGTCGGCGCCGGAGCTTACAAGCACCATATCCCGGCAACGGTGGATCATCTTATTCAGCGCTCGGAGTTTTTGACCTCCTATACGCCTTATCAGCCCGAGATCACGCAAGGCACGCTGCAATATCTCTTCGAGTTTCAAACCCAGGTCGCCCTGCTGACCGGCATGGAAGTGGCCAATGCCTCCATGTATGACGGCTCGACGGCCTGCGGCGAGGCGGTGCTGATGGCGCACCGCGTCACCAAGCGCAAGAAAGCCGTGCTCTCCGGCAATCTGCATCCGCATTATCAGGACGTGGTGGCGAACCTTTCCGATTTCGGCAGCTATAAGCTCGTCACCGAGCCGCCCTGCCCGAAAGGGACCGAAGGCCTTGCCGGCGAGATCGACGAGGAAACCTCCTGCGTGGTGGTGCAGAACCCGGATGTCTTCGGCCATGTGCGGGATTTGAGCGCGCTTGCCGAGGCGGCCCATGCCAAAGGCGCGCTGATGATCGTCGTCGTGCCGGAAATCGTCTCGCTCGGCCTTATTACGCCGCCCGGTGAAATGGGCGCGGATATCGTGGTGGGCGAGGGCCAGTCACTCGGCAACGGGCTGAATTTCGGCGGGCCTTATGTCGGGCTTTTTGCGGCGAAGCAGAAATTCGTGCGCCAGATGCCTGGCCGTCTATGCGGGGAAACGGTGGATGCGGAAGGCAAGCGTGGCTTTGTGCTGACCCTCTCCACCCGCGAGCAGCATATCCGCCGTGAAAAAGCGACGAGCAATATCTGCACGAATTCGGGTCTTTGCTGTCTGGCTTTCACGATCCATCTCTCGCTCCTCGGTGAGGAAGGTTATACGCGCCTTGCGCGGATCAACCATGCAAATGCGGTGAAACTGGCAGACGCGCTTGGCGCGGTGCCGGGCGTGAAAGTGCTGAACGAAACATTCTTCAACGAATTCACCATCGAAACGCCGAAACCGGGCGCCGAGGTGATTGATGCGCTGGTGGAAAAAGGCGTGCTCGGCGGCGTGCCGCTTTCCCGCTTGATGCCCGGCAATGATGCGGTGAAAAATCTGATCGCCGTTGCCTCGACCGAAGTCAATAGCGATCAGGACCGCGCCGCCTATGCGCGCGCGCTGAAGGAGGTGCTGGCATGAGCAGCATGAACGCAAAAGGCCGGCCTACCGGCACGGGCGCTGAAACGGGCTTCACGCCCCATGAAACCTTCACCGGTAATCGCGGCCTCGTGCAGGAAGAGCCGTTGATTTTCGAACTCGACAGTCCCGGCGCTTCCGGCGTCGATCTGGACGAGCCGGAAGAGTTTGCGCCGCGTCTTGGCACGGTGGCGCGGCAGGGGCGGATCGGCCTGCCGGGCCTCTCCGAGCCGGAAGTGATGCGCCACTATGTGCGTCTTTCGCAGAAGAACTACGCCATCGATAGCGGGCTTTATCCGCTCGGCTCCTGCACCATGAAGCACAACCCGCGCCTCAATGAGAAGATGGCGCGCCTGCCGGGCTTCGGCGATGTGCACCCCCTGCAGCCGCAGCAGACGGTACAGGGCGCCTTGGAACTGATCGACACGCTTGCCCATTGGCTGAAAGAGCTGACCGGCATGCCCGCCGTTGCCATGTCGCCCAAAGCGGGTGCGCATGGCGAGCTTTGCGGGATGATGGCGATTGATGCGGCGCTGCGCGCGCGCGGCGAGGAAGGCACGCGCAAACGCGTGCTGGTGCCGGAATCGGCCCATGGCACGAACCCGGCAACGGCGGCGCAGATCGGCTTTACCGTCGATTCCATTCCCGCCACCGAAGACGGGCATGTGGATGTGGCGGCCTTCAAGGCAAAGCTCGGCCCAGATGTCGCCGCCATCATGCTGACGAACCCCAATACATGCGGCCTTTTCGAGCGCGATATCATCGAGATCGCCGATGCGGTGCATGAGGCGGGCGGCTATTTCTATTGCGACGGCGCGAATTTCAACGCCATTGCAGGGCGCGTGCGTCCTGGCGATCTCGGCGTCGATGCCATGCATATCAATCTCCACAAAACCTTCTCGACGCCCCATGGCGGGGGCGGGCCGGGGGCCGGACCCGTGGTCCTCTCCGAGGCGCTTGCGCCTTTCGCGCCGCTGCCCTGGATCGTGCATGAAAAGGGCGCTTACCGCGCCATCGAGCATGAGAGCGAAGGCACCGGCCAGCCTTTTGGCCGTATGACCGCGTTCCACGGCCAGATGGGCATGTTCGTGCGGGCGCTCTCTTATATGCTTTCCCACGGCGCGGACGGCATCCGCCAGGCATCGGAAGATGCGGTTCTCTCGGCCAATTACATCCTGGCATCGCTGAAAGATGTGATGAGCGCGCCTTATGAAGGCCCGTGCATGCATGAGGCGCTTTTCGATGACAGCTTCCTGAAGGGCACGGGTGTCGAGACGCTGGATTTTGCCAAAGCGATGATCGATGAGGGCTACCACCCCATGACCATGTATTTCCCGCTAGTCGTGCATGGGGCGATGCTGATCGAGCCGACGGAATCGGAATCGAAAGACAGTCTCGATCTCTTCATCGCAACGCTGCGCGATCTTGCCGAAAGCGCCAAGCGCGGCGAGACGGAACGCTTTTCCGGCGCGCCTTACCTTGCACCGCGCCGCCGCCTCGATGAAACGCAGGCCGCCCGCAAGCCCATCCTGCGCTGGCAGCATGGGCGCAACGAACCGGCCTCGAAAGCGGCGGAGTGATGGAGAAGGCTGAGTTCATCCGCACCGTGTGCGAAAACCCGGTGAACCGCGCCATTCTCGAACGATTGCCCGATTTGAAAGCGCCCGATGCCTGGCTGGTGTCGGGCGCTTTGTTTCAGACCTGCTGGAACGTCAAAACCGGCCGGCCTGTCGCTCATGGCATCAAGGATTACGACATCTTTTATTTTGGTGGTGCCGACCTTTCCTGGGAAGCGGAAGATGAGGTGATCCGCCGTGCCAAGGCGCTTTTTGCCGATCTCGATGCCGAGATCGAGGTGAAGAACCAGGCGCGGGTGCATCTTTGGTATGAAGAGCGCTTCGGCCTGCCTTATGCGCCGCTCAAAAGCGCCTGCGAGGGGATCGACCGGTTTCTGGCGCCTGCCTGCAAGGTCGGATTGAAGCCGGATGGAGAAGGCGGCTATGAGCTTTATGCGCCGGATGGGCTCGCCGACATTGCGCAGATGCTGATCCGCCCGAATGTGACGGCGAATTTCGGCGCGCGCGAATATGAGCGTAAGGCCGCGCGCTGGAAAGCGGTCTGGCCGGAGCTGACAGTAGTCCCGCCCGCCTGAAGCGGTTTGCGTTTTTATGGGCGCCCGGTCGCGATAGAGTAAGCTCGCTATTGGGCAATGAGGGGATTATGAAAAAGAAAATAATTTTGGGCGCGCTGGCGCTTGTTATCGTGGCGGCCGGCATCGGCTTTCTAATCTATAAGCGTGAACTCGATCGGCTTTCTTTTGCCAGCTCGCTTTTTACCGGCGCCGAGCAATATGAAAATTTTGGCCGCATGGCAGATATGTTTCCGGTCGCCACCATGCATGCGGCCGAAACGCCTTTCGAGTTCGCGGACGGCGCACCCATCGAGCTGCCGGAAAGCTTTATGTTTGGCGGAAAGAGCGTCGATACGGAGACGTTTCTCGCTGAGACCGATACAAGCGCGCTGCTCGTCCTTAAAGACGGCAAGGTGCGTTTCGAGCGCTATATGCTGACCGGCGGGCGGAACGTGAACTGGATGTCCATGTCCGTCGCCAAGAGCTTCGTGTCCGCTGCCATCGGCATTGCCGTGGAGGAAGGGCATATCAAGAGCATCGAGGAGCCGGTGACGGCCTATGCGCCCTCGCTTGCAGGCTCCGCTTATGACGGGGTGCGGATCAAGGACATCCTGCAAATGTCCTCCGGCGCGCGCTGGAACGAGGATTACGGCGACCCGGACTCCGATATCAACCGCTTCGGGCGCATTCTGGCGCTGGGCGGCTCGCTTAATGCCTTTGCCGCCACGCTGGAAGGCGAACGGGAACCTGGCACCTATAATCACTACAATTCCACCGATACGCAGGTTTTGGGTCTTCTTCTAACGAAGGCGACGGGGCGAAGCGTCACGGGTTACATGGAAGAAAAGCTTTGGAAGCCGCTCGGCGCCGAATCGGATGCGTATTGGCTGATCGACGATGAAGGCATGGAAATGGTCTTTGGCGGGCTCAACGCCACGGCCCGCGATTATGCCAAGCTCGGCGAGCTTTACCGGCAGGGCGGTGTCTGGCAGGGCAAGCAGCTTGTTCCGGCGGACTGGGTGCGTGCCTCGACAACGCCCGATGCCCCGCATCTCATGCCCGGCAACAATCCGGCCTCCGCCTTTCCGCTCGGCTATGGCTATCAATGGTGGATCATCGAAAGCACGGAGCGCGAGTTCTCCGCCATCGGTGTCTATAACCAGTTCATCTATGTGAACCCGGCCCGGGATCTCGTCATCGTCAAGCTCTCGGCGAATAGCGACTATGCCACGTCCGACGATCCCTCCGCTTTCCGGGAGCTGGAGACCATCGAATTCTTCCGGGAAATCGGCAACCGCTTGAACTGAGCAAGACTTCGTATTTGGAGCAAAGAAAAACCCCGCGGGGCCGGAGCCTCGCGGGGTTTTATTTGCTTGAAGCTGTAAGGCTTAGTGAAGCTTGTCTTTAACCTCGGAAATCGCCTTGTCGAGCTGACGGGCGGCGCCGCCGCTGGCCAGTTTCGAGCCGATGACTTCCTGTGCGGCGCTGACGGCAATTTCAGCGGCCAGGGACTGTACTTCCTTGACGGCCTGCGCTTCGGCCTGGGAGATCTTGTCTTCCGCCATTTTCGTGCGCCGGGCGACCTGTTCCTGCAGCTTGCTGCGGGTTTCTTCCGCCAGGCGTTTGGCTTCGGCTTCCGCCTGTTCGATGATCGCTTCGGCTTCTGCCTCCGCGTCGCGCTGCTTGCGCTGATAGGAGGCCAGCAGCTGCTGGGCTTCCTCACGCAGGCGGCGGGCTTCCTCAAGCTCGCGCTTGATGTTCTCCGCACGCTCATCGAGCTTCTCGCCGATCAGCTTATGCACTTTCGCGCGGCCGATGATGACGAGGAAGATGACAAGGCCGACGGCAACCCAGAAAGAGGAATCAACGAGAAGAGCCTGCATCTGTTGTCTCCCTTATCCGAGTTTGGCGTCGACGGCTTTTTCAACCGCCGCCGTGTCCGCATCTTCGCTGAGAAGCTGCGTAACGATGGAAGAAGCCACATCGGTCGCCACGCCGCGCACATGCGCAAGAGCGGCTTCCTTGGTGGCGGCAATCCGCGTTTCCGCATCCGCGATCTTCTTGTTCAACTCGTTTTCGAGTTTCTCGCGGTGGGAGTCCGTCTCGGCGGAGAGGCGGTCGCGCGTTTCCTGGGCGATGGCGTGTGCCTTCGCCCGGGCTTCGGCAAGCGCGGTCTCATAGGACTGGATGGCTTCCTCGGTCTGGGCCTTGAACTGGCCGGCCTGATCGAGGTCGTCTGCAATCCGGTCCCGCCGTTCCTCGATCACATTCGCGATCCGCGGCAGCGCCACTTTCGACATCAGATAGTAGAGGATGCCGAAAGTGATGACGAGCCAGACGAGCTGCGCTTCAAACGTTTCCGTATTGAAGGGCGGAAACCCGCCTTCATGACCCGCTTCGGGAATCTGGACTTCGCTTTGCAGGCCGAGATTGTCTTGACCGATAACAATCTCGTTTTGCGCGTTCTCGGGCATTAAACCCTCCTGATCATATGCCGGCCACCGAAGCGGCCGGCCACGTCACACCTAAATGGAACTTAGGCGAACAGCAGGATCAGCGCGACGAGCAGCGAGAAGATGCCAAGTGCTTCCGTCACGGCGAAGCCGAAGATCAGGCGGCCGAACTGACCGTCTGCAGCAGACGGGTTGCGCAGGGCACCCGCCAGGTAGTTACCGAAAATGTGGCCGAGGCCGATGCCTGCACCGCCCATGCCGAGGCACGCGATACCGGCGCCGATGAATTTAGCTGCTTCCGCTTCCATAGCCTTATGCTCCTTCTGCCTTAAAGTTCCTGACAGCGGTAAATCGTTCGGTCCCCATGACCAACCGAAACTTGTTTCCATAGGGCGCGCCCCGGAGGGCGCGGGATAACTCGTTCAAGGGCGCTTAGTGGCCCGGATGCAGGGCATCGCCCAGATACATGCAGGTCAGAACCGCAAACACATAGGCTTGCAGGGCGCAGACCAGGAATTCCAGCGCCGTGATGGCGACGATCATGGCAAGCGGCAGAACCGCGCCGAAGATGCCCGCAACGCCCGCGCTGCTCAGCGCGATCACGAAGCCGGCGAAAACCTTGAGCGTGATGTGACCGGCCAGCATGTTCGCGAAAAGACGAACCGAGAGGCTGAGCGGACGGGAAAGATAAGAGATCACCTCGATCGCCACGACGAGCGGCAGGATCACGGCGGGCACGCCGGAAGGCACGAAAAGCCGCAGGAAGCCGAGGCCGTGCTTGGCGAAGCCAATAATCGTCACGCCTACGAAAACCAGCGCGGCAAGCGCGAAGGTCACGATGATGTGGCTGGTGACGGTGAAAGAGTAGGGCAGCATGCTCAGGAAGTTGGCGAGCAGGATGAACATGAACAGCGAGAAGATGAAGGGGAAGTAGCGCTGCCCGTCATTGCCGGCATTGTCCCGCACCATATTGGCGACGAATTCGTAGGACATTTCGGCAATGGACTGCATCCGCCCGGGGATCATGTTGCGCCCGCGCACCGCAAAAACCGTCAGGAAGGTGACGGCGAAAACCGTCAGCACCATCCAGAGGCTGGAATTCGTGAAAGAGGCGTCGATACCGCCAATGTTCAAAGGAACCAGGGTGGTGATTTCGAATTGATGCAACGGATCGACTGGAAAACCGCCGTCCTGTCCATTTTGTGCTGCCACAGCTTCCGCCTTACATCTTCGCGGGCGGCGAGCCGCCCTGATCATTTCCCTTATCCGCGCCCGCATTCGTGCTCAGCGCATTCGCCGCGCGGATAATATTGACGACACCTGCCGCCGTTCCCAGCCCGAGAAAGATGATCAGGAAAAGCGGCATTGTTTCGAACCACTTATCCAGAAACCACCCAATTCCCCCGCCGACAATTACGCCCGCGATAAACTCCGTCGACATGCGGAGCGCCGGACCCATATCGGAAGGGCGGCCAGAAGACGCCCGGTTTCCTTGGCTTTTGCTGCTCCCTTGCGCATGCTTCAATCGTTCCCCTAAGGACCGGAGCTGATCTAGGTCGCTCTGATCCTTGGATCCCGATCGAGTTTTGCCGTCTTTATCCGTCAAAACTCGTGCTCCTTCGCGCGGGAAATCCCGCAGGAAACTGCGGGAAAGCTGCCTCAAGCCGCGCGCACCCTACTTCGGCCCCCATAGGCTGTCAAGAACCTCTGAGCCAGTGTCAACTTATTGAAATAATTGAAAAATTTGACCCTGGAGCAAGGTGCGGCAATTGGCCCCGGCAAGGGGGTGATTCCTCTTTGCCCGGGGCCTTGCAAGCGGCGGGTGAAATTGCGGGAAGATTCCCTGAAAAAGCCTTGGTTAGCTTGCTTCGCGCAGCTGCTCGGCCGCTTCCAGGTCCACCGAAACCAGGGTCGAAACCCCCCGTTCCTGCATGGTCACCCCGAAAAGCCGGTGCATCCGGGCCATGGTCAGCGCGTGGTGGGTGATGATCAGGAAGCGGGTATCCGTCGTGCGGGCCATTTCTTCCATCAGATCGCAGAAACGCTCCACATTGGCATCATCGAGCGGCGCATCCACCTCGTCCAGCACACAGATGGGTGAGGGATTGGTGAGGAACACTGCGAAAATCAGCGAGGTTGCCGTCAAGGTCTGCTCACCGCCCGAAAGGAGCGACATGTTCTGCAGGCGCTTGCCGGGCGGGCGGGCCATGATTTCAAGGCCGGCTTCCAAGGGATCGTCCGATTCGGTGAGTTTGAGATGCGCTTCCCCGCCGCCGAAAAGATGCGTGAAGAGCTTGGAGAAATTCGCATTCACCTGCTCGAAGGCGGCCAGCATGCGCTCCCGGCCTTCCCGGTTGAGGCTCGCAATGCCCTGGCGGAGCTTGGCGATCGCCGCTTCCAGATCCTCGCGCTCGGTCTGCATGGCGGTGAGCTGTTCTTCGATCTCGCGCGCTTCTTCATCGGCGCGCAGATTGACGCCGCCCAGATTCTCGCGCTCGCGCTTCAGCCGCTCCAGCTTCTGCTCGATAGCATCGACGGCAGGCAGTTCTTCGCCTTCCTTGAGCTCGGCTTTGGCCAATGCTTCTTCGGCGGCGCAGTTCAGCTCTTCGCGGATACGCGCTTCGGCCTCGGCCTTGCGCTCGCGCGCGCCGTCCACCAGCCCGTCGATACGGGCGCGTTCCTCGCGCACTTGCGAAAGGGCGGACTGAGTTTCGCGGGCAAGCTTGTCGCATTCGGCAAGATGGCGTTCGGCCTCTGCCAGCGCGTCGGCTGCTTCCCGCCGTTCCGTCTCGGCCTGCGAGATAAAGCTCAGAAGTGACTTGCGCTTTTCCTCGATGGCGCCGGGCACATCTTTCAGCTCGTCAAGCTCGGCTTCGGCTTCTTCCTTGCGCTGACCCAGGGTCTCGATCTGCTTGCGGGCATTCACTGAGCGCAGTTCCCAGGCGCTGCGCTCCTGGCCGATGGCGGAGAGGCGGCGGGCGCGGGCCTGCGCTTCCCGGTTGATGCTTTCAAGGGCGGCGCGGGCTTCGGAAAGCTCGATGCGCAGCGCGCCCACTTCCTCGCGCTTGGCCACGACTTTTTCTTTCAGCTCACCGTCGGGGCGCAGCCCTTCGAGGGAAGCCGTGCTTTCTTCATGGGTGCGGCGCGCTTCGGTGAGATCGCCGGAAAGGCGCTCTTCAGCTTCCGCCAAAGCGGCAAGGCGCGAGAGCTGTGCGGAAGCCTGGCGCTCGGCGGCGGTCAGCTCCGCCCGAAGCTGGCTTTCATGGGACTGGGCATCGCGCAGCGCGCGGCGCAGTTCCTGTTCCTTCGCCTGCGCTTCCTGGGCTGCGAGGCGTGCGGCTTCGAACGTGTCGCGGGCCGCGCGGGCCAGCGCCTTTTGCTCGGCAATCTCTTCTTCAAGATCGGCAAGGCGGTTGCGCTGTTCGAGCCGCTTGGCAGCAGCGGTCGGCGCATCGGCTGCGGCGGTGAACCCGTCCCAGCGCCAAAGATCGCCCTCTTTCGTCACCAGCCGCTGGCCGGGTTTGAGCTGCTTTTGCAGTTCGCTGCCCTGGCCCGCTTCCACAAGGCCGATATGCGAGAGGCGCCGGCCAAAGGCTGCCGGGCCGCGCACGAACTGAGAAAGCGGGGCGGCGCCATGGGGAAGGGGGGCAGGCGCTTCCAATGCCGGCAATTCGTCCCAATGAATGGGCGCGGCTGTGTCCGTCGGCACGGAAAGATCATCGCCAAGGGCTGCGCCGAGCGCCGTTTCATAGCCCGGTTCCACCGTCACCGCGTCAATGAGCGGCGGCCAAAGATCGCCTTCACCGATGGCAAGCATATCGCCAAGCGCCTTGGCTTCGGCGAGCATGCGCTCGAGCTGTTTCTCTGCCGCGTTCATCGGCTCGCGCGCCTGGGCTTCGCTGGCGCGCGCGGTTTGCAGCGTTTTTTCCGCTTCTTCGGCAGCTTCCGATGCTTCGAGAACTTTGCCGACGGCGGTTTCAACCTCTTCGGTCTGCTGGGCGATGGCGACCTGCTTGGCCTCTGCATCGGCCAGCGTCTCGCGCTCATTCGCAATGGTTTGAAGCTGCTGGATAAGCTTTTCGATGCGCGCGGCGCTTTGCTCGATCGTGCGCTCAAGGCTCTGACGCTGGGCGCTGAGCGCGGCGGCTTCGTTCGCCAGCGTATCAAGCTCACTCTCGCGCGCTCTCAAGGCTTCTTCGGCGCCTGCAACGCGGGTGCCCGCTTCTTCCTGGGCCGAGCCTTGCGCTTCGTTTTCGCTGTTAAGGGCGGCTTCTTCCTCGGCGAGCTTGGCAATGGCTTCATCGGTGTCGGCGATGAGGCCGCTCTCGCGCTCAAGATCGGAGGAAATTTGCGCCAGCCGCGCGGTCAGCCGCTCGGCCTGCTCGCGGGCGCGTTTTTCTTCCGCATCGAGATTTTCCCGCTCCACCGTCAGCCGGTGCAGCTTGGCGGCGGCAACGGCTTCTGCCTCGCGCAGCGCCGGAATTTTTTCGGACGCCTCGGCCTGCGCCGTAGAGGCGACGGCGGCGGCTTCCGTATATTCGGCAACCCGCGTGTCGGTATCAGCAAGGCGTTTTTCTTCGGCTTCCAGAAGCTCCTTGGCGTGGCTCCAGCGCAGGTGGAAGAACACCGCTTCTGCTTGCCGGATGAGGCCGGAAAGATTGCGGTAGCGCGTTGCCTGGCGCGCCTGGCGCTTCAGGCTCGAAAGCTGGCTTTCAAGCTGGCCCACCACATCGTCGAGCCGTGTCAGGTTCGTTTCGGCGCCTTTCAGCCGGAGCTCGGCTTCATGGCGGCGGGTGTGAAGGCCGGTAATGCCGGCAGCTTCTTCCAGAATGCGGCGCCGGTTGATCGGCTTGGAATTGATGAGCTGCGTGATCTGGCCCTGCTTGACGAGAGCGGGCGAGTGCGAGCCGGTGGAGGCATCGGCAAAAAGCAGCTGCACGTCTTTCGCGCGCACTTCCTTGCCGTTGATGCGGTAGGTCGACCCTTTGTCTTTTTCGATGCGGCGGCCGACTTCCAGGCTTTCGCTGTCATTATAAGCGGAGGGCGCGGAGCGGTCCTGATTGTCCATATAGATCGTGACTTCCGCATGATTGCGGGCCGGGCGCATATTCGTACCGGCAAAGATCACGTCTTCCATGCCCGAGCCGCGCATGGATTTGAAAGAGTTCTCGCCCATGGCCCAGCGCAGGCCTTCCAGCAGGTTCGACTTGCCGCAGCCATTCGGCCCGACAATGCCGGTGAGGCCCGGTTCGATCAGAAGATCGGTCGGCTCCACGAAGGATTTGAAACCTGAAAGACGTAGGCGCGTGAACTTCACGAGATAACACCGCTTTCTGTTGACTGACGATACCGGCCTGCCCGCGCGGAGCAGGCCGGCGTTAAATCACGATTCGGACAGGTGCTTGAGGATAATTTTTTCAAAATCCTCGAAGGGCATGGCCCCTTCCACTTTTTCCCCGTTCACGAAAAACGTTGGCGTGGAGGCGATTTTCAGCTCTTCATAGGCCCGTTTCTGAACCTGGCGGATATGGTCGAGCAATTCGGGATCGGCGAGGCACTGCTCGAAGCTTTCATCCGAAAAGCCGCCCTGCTTGGCGATGGCTTTCAGCTTGTCCACCGGGTTTTCCTGAAAGGCCCATTCGTTCTGCTTGGCGAAGAGAATTTCCAGGAACTTGAAATAGCGCTCGTCCCCCGCGCAGCGTGAAATCATGACCGCTGCCGTAGCGATGGGGTCGAGCGGGAAAGCGCGGGCAACGAAACGGACTTTGCCCGTCTCGATGTATTTTTCCTTCAGCTCCGGAAAGACCTGATTGTGGAAAGCCGCGCAGTGATTACAGGTCAGCGAGGCGTATTCGATGATCGTGACGGGCGCGTCTTCATCGCCCAGCGCCAGATCGCCGAGCGGGCCCGGCGTAACGAGCGCTTCGGGCGCATCCGCCATGCCGTTCGGAGCCGCTGTGCCAGCGCCATTTCCCTGGCTGCTGAAATAGAAAATGCCGGCGGCAATAAGCACGAGGGCAGCGACGGCAACGCCGACGATGATGCTCTTATTTTGTCCCACGGTCCTGGTTCCCTACTAAATATGGTTGGATTGTAGGCACGCCCTCCAGAGCCCCGCAACAGAACCTTTCTCTTGCAAGGCCTTCAGAATCGCTGTTAGGCGCGCGGTTTTATGGTGCCCATGACGAGCCGTCCAAGGTTGAGAAGTGACTCTCTAAGCTGCTGGTTTTCGACTGCTTTTACCTCTGCGTTCAGGCCTTGTTCTTCTTCCGCCGTCAGCCCCCGGAAGCTCTTGCGCCGTTTGCGCGGCGCCATAGGCAGCGGGCCCTGAACGAGTTTGAGGCGCTGCACGGCGCCGTAGCCATAGTAATTATTGATGCGCTGGATGATCTGCGGTTCCAGATGCTGAAATTCCAGCGCCGCTGCGCCATCGATTCGCACTGTGAGCGTCGCCCCCTCCGGCCGTGCACGCTTGCGCCCGTCCGAAGGCGCGCGCCCGCGCGGAAAAGCGAGCTTTTCCGGCGCGCTAAGCTCTGCAAGGCTGCGCCCGACAATTTCCGGCCAGTGCCGGAGAATGTGCATATCGGCAAAACCCTGGCGTTTAAGCACCTCGCGCGTTGCCATGGACAGCCGCGCCGACATGGGCGGCGGGCCTTTCTTGCGGCGGCGGGGCAGGGTATCGATCATCGCGGGCCGATCATCTTCTTTGGGCCGGCTGGCGGCGGCTGAATGCGGGTTTTTGCCGTGCGGCGCGTCAAAGGCACTGCTAGAAGCCTGGCCGCGACGGCGATCACGCCTATAGTGTCGCGCAAATAAGTTCAAGTTGCGAGCCGCGAGTTGGCAATCCGCCCCACGGGTTCGTCATAAAAGAGTGAGAGCACTTTGCCTGCCGCCCCGTCAGTAACAAGGCCCGACGCCCGAGCTCTGCTTGCCTGGTATGACCGCCATGCCCGGGTGCTGCCCTGGCGCGCGCGGCGGGGTGAGGTCCCGGACCCTTACCGGGTCTGGCTCTCGGAGATCATGCTCCAGCAAACCACCGTGGCGACGGTCGGGCCTTATTTCGAAGCTTTTCTCACCCGCTGGCCGGATGTGGCGGCGCTCGCCAAGGCCGATCTCGATGATGTGCTCCATGCCTGGGCGGGGCTTGGCTATTACAGCCGCGCGCGCAATCTCCATGCCTGTGCGGGCGCGGTCTGCGAGCGCCATGGCGGGGCCTTTCCGGCGGACGAAAAAGAGCTCCAGGCGCTGCCCGGCATCGGGCCTTACACAGCAGCGGCCATTGCCGCCATTGCCTTCGGCAGGCGGGCCGTGGTGGTGGACGGTAATATCGAGCGCGTCATCGCCCGCCTCTTTGCCATCGAAACGCCGCTGCCCGCTGCCAAGAAAGAGATCAAGGCGCGGATGGACGAGGTGACGCCGGAAAAACGCGCCGGGGATTTCGCTCAGGCGATGATGGATCTGGGCGCGGCTATCTGCACGCCGCGCAGCCCGGCCTGCAATCGCTGTCCGTTTGAAAGCACCTGTGCGGGCCGCGCCGCCGGGATTGCCGAGAGCCTGCCCCGCAAAGCGCCCAAAAAGGAAAAGCCGGTGCGCCGGGGCGCCGCCTTCTGGCTGGAAGGACCGGGCGGCGAGGTGCTGCTGCGCAAAAGAGAAGCAAAAGGGCTATTGGGCGGGATGACGGAAATCCCCTCAAGCGAATGGACCGCCGAACCGCGTGGGCAAGTGGAGATGTTGGCCGAAGCCCCGCTCGATACCGAGTGGCAGAAGCTGCCCGGCCTCGTGCGCCACACGTTCACGCATTTTCATCTCGAGCTTGAAGTCTGGCGCGGCAAGGCGGGAAAACGTGCGGCGGTGGAGGGCATCTGGTGTGCGCCCGAAAGGCTGGGGGAGCATGCGCTGCCTACCGTCATGAAAAAGATCGTCGCCCACGCCTTGCCGGAAGAAGGCCCGCTCTTTGCTGCCACGAAGGGTAAACGGCCCGCGTCTTCCAGGCGTTAAGCTCAGCCTCAGGCCGTGCCCATTTCCGCGCGCACTTTCTGGCGCAGAAGGTCGATGGGCTTCAGCTTTCCATCCGTCTTGAAATGCCAGAAGGTCCAGCCGTTACAGGCCTCGAGCCCCTGCACATGCGCGCCGATTTTGTGGATCGAGCCTGTCGCATCCTTGCAGACGAGCGAGCCGTCGGCGCGCACTTTGGCCGCAACCGAGCGGCGCGGATCGTAAAGTACGGTGCCGGGCTCCAGAAGGCCGCGCTCGACCAGCATGCCGAAGGGTACACGCGGCTCCTGGCGTTTGGACTGCGTGACTTTCAGATCTTCGGGTTTGGAAGATTGCACGGCCTTGATGCGGGCTTTGGCGGCCTTGATGTATTTGTCTTCCCGCTCGAGCCCGATGAAATTGCGTCCGAGCTTCTTGGCGACGGCGCCCGTCGTGCCCGTGCCGAAGAAAGGATCGAGCACGATGTCGCCCGGATTGGTGGTGGCGAGCAG
The DNA here is from genome assembly GCF_965222285.1 of Tepidicaulis sp. Classification (NCBI taxonomy): domain Bacteria; kingdom Pseudomonadati; phylum Pseudomonadota; class Alphaproteobacteria; order Hyphomicrobiales; family Parvibaculaceae; genus Tepidicaulis; species Tepidicaulis sp. The sequence continues at coordinate 842,687 of NZ_OZ244942.1, forward strand.
CACGCGGTGGAGAAGCGATTCCGGTTTTTGCGTCGGATGCGCTTTATCGCCTGCTTCGTCCTTCAGCCGCTCGGCGCCGGTGCAAATCGGCAGCACCCAGTCGGAGCGCATTTGCAGATCCTCGTTCAGCGCCTTCATCGCGTCGTAATTGAACGTGTATTTCTTCTGATCCGCGCTCTTCGTCGCCCAGATCAGCGTTTCATGGGCATTGGTGAAGCGGGTGCCGCGGAAATTCGGCATCGGGTTCGTCTTGCGCCAGACGATGTCGTTCATCACCCAGAAGCCGGCATCCTGCAGCGAGGCGCCGACGCGGAAAATATTGTGATAGGAGCCGATGACCCAGATCGCGCCCGTATCTTTCAGGATACGCCGCGCCGCCGCGAGCCATTCGCGCGTGAACCGGTCATAGGTCTCGAAACTGGCAAACTGGTCCCAGGCGTCGGTCACGCCATTGACCTTGCTCTGGTCCGGGCGCGTCAGATCGCCCTGAAGCTGGAGATTGTAGGGCGGGTCGGCGAAAACGAGATCGACCGACTTTTCGGGCAGGGCGTTCATCAGCTCGATGCAATCACCCTGGAGAATTTCATTGGCCGGAATCCGGCTGAATTGACGCGAACGCCCCACTGGACTGTCCCCTTCTTGTGTGAGGCGGGGATATTGGCGGGGGACCGGTTACAGGTCAATTAATTTATTGGAATCAATGGGTTAGCGAGTCATCGCCTACTATATCGAGTCTCTCTTAGGAATCCGGACTCAATATCTTGCGTATGGGAGCGAAGGAGCGGCGGTGGTGAATGGTGGGCCCGAGCGCTTCGAGTGCCGATTTATGCGCCGCCGTGCCATAGCCCATGTTGCGCGCCCAGCCGTAACCGGGATGGGCGGCATCGAGATCCGCCATCAGCCGGTCGCGTGTCACCTTGGCAAGAATGGAGGCGGCGGCGATGGAGAGCGAGCGCCCGTCGCCGCCGATCACTGCCTCGGCGGGGCAGGCAAGGGCGGGGGTAAATTTCCCGTCGACCAGAACATGGTCGGGGGAGATCGGCAGCGCTTCCACGGCGCGCTTCATGGTCTGCAAGGTGGCGTGATGGATGTTGAGCCGGTCGATTTCCTCGACCGCGCCGAGCGCGATGGCATAACGGCTTGACGCGCAGATTTCCTCGAAAAGCTTTTCGCGCTTTGCCGCGCTCAGCTTCTTGGAATCGTTGAGACCATCCGGAATGGCGGCAGGATCGAGCAGCACTGCGGCGGCAACCACGGGGCCTGCCAAAGGCCCGCGTCCGGCTTCATCGACCCCGGCAATGCGCTTTGCCGGAAAGCCTGCCTTTTTCTCAAGCTCGAGCGTCGGGCCGTCAGGCTCACGCGCGGTTACCTGCATGTCTTGCTTCCTTGCCATCTTTACTCTGTCTCTGAGTAAGCCGTTCTAGTGCAAGTGTACAGCTTGCTGCCGGTCTTCCCGAATGATCATCTCCACTCAAGACGTGACGTTTATTTTGGCAGATACGGGAGCCGGTGCCATGACGACCATCACATGCAAGACGTCCTCTTTTTTGCGTTCTTTCATCGCCTTGGCCTTTGCGGTCATAAGCATCGCGGCCTTTGCGCCGGAAGCAGAAGCTTCCGAGCGCTATATCATGCGCGGCGGCGGCACGAGCATTCTCTACGATGTGCGCAAGCATGACGGCAGCCGCCATCATTATGTCGAGCGCTGCGGGTCGCGCTGGTATTTCGACAGCCAGCGGGCAAAGGACAGTTTTCTGACGGCAGGTTTCGGCGGGCTGAAGGCTGGCCATGTTTCGCGCGTGAAAGACGGCAAGATCATCTGCACCTGGTAGGCGCTTTCTTTGAGTTTAGAGGCGGGCGGCTCAGAAAAAACTGAGTTGCTCGCCTTTATGTGCCGGAGGCTTGAACTGGCTGCAATCGAGCTCGAAGCGCGGGCGGGTGAGCCCGTGTTTGCGGGCGGCGATTTCAAACCGCCGCTTCAGCATCCAGGCGAAAGGCCCCTCGCCGCGCATGCGTTTGCCCCATTCGGCGTCATAGTCCTTGCCGCCGCGCATTTGCCGCAGCACGGAAAGTACATGCTTTGCTTTATCCGGCGCATTTTCTTCCAGCCATTCCTTGAAAAGATCGCTGATCTCCAAAGGAAGGCGCAGCAGAATGTAGTTGGCGGCCTTAACACCGGCGAGCGCTGCCCCCGTCATGATCTTTTCAAGCTCATGATCGTTGAGCGCGGGAATGACGGGCGCGATCATCACGGCGGTCGGAATGTCCGCCGCCGAAAGCATTTCCAGTGCCGCCATGCGCTTTGACGGGGTGGAGGCGCGCGGCTCCATCGCCCGGGCAAGTTTGGCATCGAGCGTGGTGACGGAAACCGCCACCTTGGCAAGGCCGCGCTGTGCCATGGCCGAGAGAATGTCGATATCCCGTGTCACCAGCGCCGATTTCGTGACGATCGAGACGGGATGATTATAAGCCTCCAGCACTTCGAGCACCTGGCGCATGATCCGGTATTCCCGCTCGATGGGCTGATAGGGGTCCGTATTCGTGCCGATGGCGATGGGCTGGCAGCTGTAATTCTTCGCGCGCAGTTCCTTTTCCAGAAGCTGGGCGGCATTCGGTTTCGCAAAGAGCCGGCTTTCGAAGTCGAGCCCCGGCGAAAGGCCCATATAGGCATGGGTGGGCCGCGCAAAGCAGTAAACACAGCCATGCTCGCAGCCCCGGTAAGGGTTGATGGAGCGGTCGAAGGGAATGTCGGGCGAGGTGTTGCGCGTCAAAATCTTGCGCGGGCTTTCCGCCGTCACGCAGCTGCGCAGCGGCGGCAGGTCTTCCAGATTGTCCCAGCCGTCATCGACGGGCGCATAGGCAAGTTTTTCGAAACGCCCGCTTTGATTGGAAAGCGCGCCCCGGCCGCGGCGGCCGTGCATCGGCATCTGGCGGAGGGGGGTGCCTGCCTCCAGATGCTGCGGGTGGGGATGCTGCGGCTGCCGCGCCGCCCGGGGGAAGGCGGGTGCGGGGCCGGGGCGTTTTCCAGTGTCCGTCGTCATGAGGAAAATATACAGAACGCATAGAACAAAACAAGAACATTTTTCGAGGCGGAAACAGTGCTGAAAACAGCGTGATTTTCCGCGCCTTTCCCTCGAACTGTGGCAGGGCTTCCCGCTATAGTCCGCGCCATGCTGAGTGTTGTCATACCCACATTGAATGCCGAAAAGACGCTGACGCGCACCTTGAACAGCCTGATCGATGCGACGGTGCAGGGGCTGGTGCGCGAGGTGATCATCGCCGATGGCAGCTCCACCGATAAGACGGAGGAGATTGCCGATGCGGCGGGCTGCCAGTTCATCGCCGGGCCGCGCGGGCGCGGCACGCAGCTTGCCGAAGGCGCCAAGGCGGCGCGCGCCGATTGGCTGCTCTTTCTGCACGCCGACACGGTGCTGACGCCGGGCTGGGAAGACGAGCTGCGCAAATGGTTCGAGCATGTGGAGCGCGGGCGCTGGAAGGACGGGGAGGTTGCGGCGGCTTTCCGTTTTGCCCTCGATGATTTTTCCGGCAAGGCGCGTTTCATGGAAAAGATGGTGGCGCTGCGCTGCGCGCTGTTCCGCCTGCCTTACGGCGATCAGGGCCTTGTGATTTCCAAGGCCTATTACAAGAAGCTCGGCGGCTTTAAGGAATTGCCGCTGATGGAAGATGTGGATCTGGTGCGCCGGATCGGGCGCAAGCGTCTCGTGCTGCTGCGCTCACAGGCCGTGACGAGCCCGGAGCGCTATGTGCGCAGCGGCTTTTTCCTGCGCGCTTTGCGCAATCTCGGCCTCCTCTCGCTTTATTATTTGCGCGTGCCGCCGCGCGTTCTTGCCCGGCTTTACGGGTAAGCGTGCAGGGCCCATGCGCAAGATCGGGATAGACAAAGAGTGACACCGCAACTCGTCATTATGTCCAAGCTGCCGCGGCTCGGGCAGGTAAAAACGCGCCTAGCGCGCGATATCGGCGCGGTCGAGGCGCTGCGCTTTTATAAAACCGCCTCCGCCGCACTTATGCGCAAGCTGGGGCAGGACCCGCGCTGGCAAACGCTTCTTGCCGTTGCGCCCGACAGCGCGGTGGACGAGCCGGGCTTCTTCCCGCCCCATCTACCGCTCGTGGCGCAAGGGGGCGGGGATCTCGGCGCGCGCATGGGCCATCTCATGCGCTCCCTTGCGCCGGGCCCCATTGTCATGATCGGCGGGGACATACCGGACATCGAAAGCCGGCACATTGCAGCGGCCTTCAAGGCGCTCGGCTCGCATGATGCGGTTTTCGGCCCGGCGGAAGATGGCGGCTATTGGCTCGTCGGCCTCAAGCGTTTTCCCCGCGTTCCGGAAATTTTCGGTCAGGTGCGCTGGTCGAGCGAAACGACGTTGGATGATACGCTCGCCAATCTGAAAGGCGCCCGCGTGGCACTGCTCGAAGCTTTGCCCGATATCGATACCGGCGCCGATTTTCACGCCTGGCGCAAGAAAGCGAAGCGATGAGCGATATCGATCCGTTCAAAGTCTTCATGGAAATTCAGCTCGGCCTGCCGCGCAACGGCCCGGGTTCGCGGGAGGCGACGCGCGCCGCCTTCAAGCTGCTGCCGCCATTGCCGAGCGAGCCTGAAATCCTCGACCTTGGCGCAGGCCAGGGGGCTGCAACGCTGGAACTGTTGCGCCTGACGGACGGGCGCGTTACCGCCGTCGACATCATGAAGCCGTTTCTGGATAAGCTCGAAGCCAATGCGGAAGGCGAAGGCGTACCGGAAACGAGGCTGCGCACGCTTTGCGGCGATTTCGAAGACCTGCATCTGCCCCAGGGCGTTTTCGATCTCATCTGGTCGGAAGGGGCGATCTACAATTTGGGTTTTGAAGAAGGGCTTGCCCACTGGCGCCCGTTCCTTGCGCCGGGCCGCTATGCGGTGATCTCCGACTGTGTTTGGAAAACCGGCGAGCCCTCGCTCGAAATCCGGCACTTCTGGGATGAAGCTTATCCGTCCATGGGAACGCTTGCCGAAAATGCCGCGCGGGCGCAGCGTGCAGGTTTCGAGGTGCTTGGCACGCACTGGCTCACCGAGGATGATTGGTGGGCGGAATATTATGAGCCTATGAAGACCCGCATAAGAGAGCTGCTGCCCGACTACGCAGGCGCGCCCGAGGCGCTGGCCGTCTTCAAAGAGCAGGAAGAAGAGATGGAGCTCTTCGAACGTTTTCAGGATCAGTACGGCTACTGTTTTTTCGTTCTTCGTGCTCTTTGAGTTTACGCGCGGTTAAAGGGCGTTCTCTTGCCCGTTTTGTGGCAGCTTTTGCACAAATCCTCATCAGCTCATGATGGTGCTAAGCGATTTTCCGCCGCGCCAAGCGCGCGCCGTTCTTGCACGGAAAATGCAAGGGGATGGTTCAGTCCCCCGTTTGGAGTGCGCCATGCAAGACAAAGACATCCCGATAGAAGATGCACTGAGCTCCCTCATCAATCTTTCCGGCAAGATGCGCATGCTCTCGCACCGCCTTGCCATGGCGGGCCTGCAAGCGGTGCATGCAGGTGATAGGCGCGCCGTGGCACTCTATAAAAGCGCGCTTACCGAATTTGAGGAGATATGGGAAACGCTGCGCCGGGGTTCACCCGCGCTTGGCATTCCAAAAGAAGCCGCATTGCTGCTTGCCCAGACCGGTGCCCTGCCGCGCGAAGATGTGGAAACCGTTTCCCGCTTTCTGCGCGAAGCACAACAAATGGCCCTCACGCTTGAAGAGAAGGGGCGCAGCACGTGCGGAAATAGTTTTTCGGAACTTGTCTATTTCGTCGCCGAAGATGTGCTCGGCGCCCTCAACCGTATCACCGAAGGGGTGGGCCAGACGTTGAAAGGCTGTCTTGAAGAGCGCAGTGAAAAAGAAAGACAGTCCCGCGATACCATGCTCGCCGCCGCGCGCGCTGTCAGCGAGGTTAGCGCTAAGGTCAAACTCATTTCCCTCAACGCCACGATAGAAGCGGCGCATGCCGGTGACAGCGGCAAGGGCTTTGCCGTTATCGCGAGTGAAATACGTTCTTTAAGCGAGGATGCCGCCCATTCCACGGCGCAGATCATGAAGCATCTCGACCATACAGGTTAAGGCTTACTTGCGCCGGTGCTCTTCGAGGCGCGGCATGATCTCGACGAAATTGCAGGGCCGGTAGCGGTAATCGAGCTGATATTTCAAAATCCCGTCCCAGCCGTCCTTGCAGGCGCCGGTGGAGCCGGGCAGGGCGAAAAGATAGGTGCCGTGGGAAACCCCCGCCGTTGCCCGCGACTGAATGGTCGAGGTGCCGATCTTCTCATAGCTGATCTGGTGGAAGAGGGCGGCAAAGCCTTCGATCTCTTTCTCATAGACCGAATGAAAGGCTTCCGGCGTCACATCGCGCCCGGTCAGGCCCGTGCCGCCGGTGGAGATGACGACATCCACATCCTTATCCGCGATCCATTTTTGCAGCTGGCTGGTAATGGCGGCCATGTCGTCTTTGACGATGGCGCGGTCCGCCAGAATGTGCCCGGCTTCCGTCAGCCTGCTCACCAGCGTGTCGCCGGACTTGTCCTCATCAAGGCCGCGCGTATCCGAAACGGTCAGAACGGCAATACGGACGGGAATGAACTCGCGGCTTTCATCGATACCGGGCATGCGGGGGCTCCTTTGTTTCCGGCCCCGAATATAGGGGCCGGGCCCTCCCGCTCAAAGGCCTTGGCTATCTCTATTGCGTGAGAAGCGCTTTAAGGCTGAAGGCTTGCCGAGCCGCGCGCGAGCTGTCCGCCCCGTTCCATGGGCTGATAAAGCGGCCAGGCGCCCGCCGCCACCGTGTCGAGTGACGGGGAAAGCTGTCCGAGCCGGTCCCGGTACATCCAAAGATTGGTGATTACGCGCTCCACATAGCCGCGCGTTTCGGCAGCCGGAATGCTTTCAAGGAAAAGCAGCGGGTCTTCGCGGTAATCCACCTGCTTCAGCCAGCGGTTGAGATTGCCCGGCCCGCCATTATAAGCGGCGGCGAGCATGATGAGATTGCCATGAGGATCGCCCATATTCATCAGCTCTTGCAGATATTGCTGGCCGAGCGAAGCGTTGAAAGATGGCTCGAAAAGTTTGTCGCGGTTGGAGCGGCGCAAGGAGCGGTCCTGCGTGATGTGGCTGGCGGTGGCGGGCATGATCTGCATAAGCCCGCGCGCGCCCGCATAGGATTTTGCCTGCGGCTGAAACTTGCTTTCCTGGCGCATGAAGGCAAAGAGCAAGGCGCGGTCGACGCGGAAGCCCTCGCTCGGTGCATAATCGGGCACCGGGAAAAGCCCTGCATTGATAACGAAGGCCTGATGCCCGCTGCCGTTTTGCGCCGCGCGGTAAGAGGCGGGGATATGCGCCGCGCTTGCCACTTGCAGCTGCGTTGCAGGCAATTTCAGCGCTTCGGCAAGGGCGATAAGCGCCGTGTCGAGGCCCTCATCGATGCGGCCATGAGCGCGCATCAATTCCTCTTCGGCCATGCCCTGCCGGCCGATTTCGGTCAGCGCAATGGCGCGGCGGACGGCGGGCTCGGCGAGCAGCAGCTTATAGCCTGCCTCATCGAGCGGCTGGCGCAGCCAGACGAACTCCACCTCATCGCCAAGCTGGCGGGCGGCGAGAATGCCGTAAAAAGTCGCGCCGGTGCCTGCGGCGATTTCCAGCATTTCGGCAACATGTTCCGGCTGGCGGCTGGCAAGATAGGCCCGCGCCGCCCAGAAACCGCCTGCGGCCCGCGTCCAGTCATTGACGTTTTTGGCGCGCGCCAGCACGGCAAAATAATCCGCGGCCCGTGCCGGCTCATCCATCCGCCAGGAGGCAAGACCTGCATACCAATAGGCAAGCGGCACACCTTCGCCGGAGCGTTTGAGCGCCGTGACCGCTTCTTCATAGGCCCGGTCGTTGCGGTCCTCGATGAAATAGGACCCGGCGATGCGCGTCAGGATCGTGTCATATTCAAGCGCGCTCAAAGAGCCGCGCACCCGGTTGAGATACCCAAGTGCCTGTGTAGGGCGCTCGCGGCGCAAATAGCTGCGCACCCGGTAATTGGCTTTGCGGTAGCTGCGCGAGAAGCTGCGCTGCGTGGCGGCGACCGAATAAGCCGTATCGTTGCGCTGCCGGTAGACGCGGCGCAGCGGCTGGGCGGGATAAGCCGCGCCGCGCGGGCGCCGCTTCATGGCAAGCTTGTGGATCTTCGAGGCGCCCGGATGGTCGTTATAAAGATCGAGCCAGCTTTTAAGTTCGGAGAATTTGGAGCGGTAGGCGGTGGGGTGCATGTAGCGCTGGTAAAGCACATGGCCCATCAGCGCGCGGTCCTCAAGCGCATCGATCAGCCGGTCCGCCTCGCGCCAGCGGCCATCTTCCTGCAGCCGGAAAATCTTGCGGTAACGGGTCTGATCCTCATCGCTCAAAAGCGCCGGGGTGACGCCCGTCAGCCCGCCCGCGCCATAACTCTCGGCTTTCGCCGCGCCGGCGCCGAGCGCCAGAAACAGCGCCATTGCGATAAGAAAGAAGAATCCTGTGAAAAGCGCGGTCCGTTTTACGGTCTCCGCCTCGTTTCGCACACAATATGCGCGTGCTGCGGCGGTTTTGGCCGCGGCGCCCTGCCTCATGCCCCTCATGTCGCAAGCGCCCCCCAAGCGCAGCTTTCGATACTCACGTTACCTTCCCCATCATGACAAGGCCCGCCCGCCGCCTCAAGAACGGTTTCGTGAAATGTTTAACGATCCGCGCGCAAAGCGGCGGAAAACCCAACTTTAGGGGGAAAAGATTAAGCTTCCGGGAGTGAGGAGAGCTTTTCGCGCAGCTTCAAAAGGTCGCGCCAGGCGAGTTGCTTCTGGGCGGGCTGGCGCAGCAGATAGGCAGGGTGCAGGAGGGGCAGGGCCGGCACTTCGCGCCCGCCAATGCTGTAGACCGCCCATTTTCCGCGCAGCCGCATGATACCTGTGGTGGTGCCCAGCATCTGCTTGGCCGAAACACCGCCGAGAAAGGCAATGACCTCCGGATTGACGAGCTCGATATGCCGCTCGATGAAAGGCCGGCACATGGCCAGTTCCCCGTCCGTCGGAGTGCGGTTGCCTGGCGGGCGCCAGGGCAGAACATTGGCGATATAGGCGTTCTCGCGGCTATAGCCGATGGCGCCCAGCATCCGGTCCAGCAATTGACCCGAGCGCCCCACAAAAGGCTTGCCTTGAATATCCTCGTCCCGCCCCGGTGCTTCACCCACCAGCATCAGCCGTGCCTGAGGGTTGCCGTCGGAAAAGACGAGGTTTTTGGCGGTCTGTTTGAGGGCGCAGAGGTCGAATCGCTCCAGTGCCGCGCGCAGTTCTTCGAGCGATTTGCAGTTTGCGGCGATTTCCCGCGCCGTTTCGGCTTCCTGCAGCCCGTCGAGCGGAATGGCGGCGGGGGTGGAAATGGCGGGCTGGCTTTGGCTCTGGCGCGGCGGCAGCGGGCGGCCTCCCGTCGCGGGGGCACTGGGGGCGGCGCCCGGCTGCGCTGCCGCCTTGACGGTCTCGGGCAGGGAGTAATTGTCCACCGGCGTGTCCTGCACGAGCTCGCTTACCCCCGCCTCGGCGAAAAACTCCAGCAAAGCCAGGGCTTCTGCCGGATCGAGCGGGGTATCGGAAGAGGCGTTTTGCTCGTTCATGGTCCGATTGGTGTTCATTGGCGGTCAAAGAGGCGCTGCCGGCATGGCCTGCGTCCCCTCATGCCCTAAATCATGGTCACGAACCATAGTCCTCCCCCGATTGTGACCCAAGGGTCTTGTCACAGGAAGGCCGGGCGGGACGTCATTTTCTACGCGATTTCAGGCAGTTGTGGAAAAAAATGGGAGAATGCGCCAATGCGGAGAATGTTGACCTGAACGCGGCAACGCCTCATAAGAGGGCAATTTTGTGCCCCCGCACCGGATTCTCCCTTTATGCAGAAGGGTTTTGACGGCCAAGCGGCCGGGCGAATGATTTACTTCCCCTGGTGGGATGAGGAGGAAGGATGAGCGAAGACAATCCGGCGCTCGCCGAGCGCGAATACATGGACTATGACGTTGTGATCGTCGGCGGCGGCCCGGCAGGGCTGGCAGCTGCCATTCGGCTGCGTCAGCTCGCGATCGAGGAGGATTTCGATCTTTCCGTGACCGTGCTGGAAAAAGGCTCGGAAGTCGGCGCTCATATCCTCTCCGGCGCGGTGATCGACCCGGTCGCGCTGAACGAGTTGATTCCCGATTGGAAAGAAAAAGGCGCGCCGATCGACACGCCCGTCACGGACGACCACTTCGTCTATCTGGGCCCGTCGGGCGGGCTGCGGCTGCCGAATTTCTTCATGCCGCCGCTGATGAACAACCACGGCAATTACATCGTCTCGCTGGGCGAAGTGTGCCGCTGGCTCGCTGCTCAGGCCGAAGAGCTGGGCGTGGAAATCTACCCTGGCTTCGCCGCCGCCGAGATTCTTTACAATGAAGATGGCAGCGTGCGCGGCGTGGCGACGAACGACATGGGCATCGGCAAGGACGGCCAGCCCAAGGACACGTTCATGCGCGGCATGGAACTGCGCGGCAAATACACGCTGATCGGCGAAGGCGTGCGCGGCTCACTTTCCAAGGAGCTGATCCGCAAGTTCAATCTGGACGAAGGTCGCGAGCCGCAGAAATTCGGCATTGGCATCAAGGAACTTTGGGAGGTCGATCCTTCCAAGCACAAGAAGGGCCTCGTGCAGCACACGATGGGCTGGCCGCTCGACAATAAGACCGGCGGCGGTTCCTTCCTCTACCATTTCGGGGAAAATCTCGTCTCGGTGGGCTTCGTGGTGCATCTGAACTACCAGAACCCGTACCTCTCGCCCTTCGACGAGTTCCAGCGGATGAAGACGCATCCGGTGATCCGTGAGACGTTCGAAGGCGGGCGCCGCATCGCCTATGGCGCGCGCGCCATTACCGAAGGCGGCTTCCAGTCCGTGCCGAAGCTTACCTTCCCGGGCGGCGCGCTGATCGGCTGTTCGGCAGGCTTCGTCAACGTGCCCCGCATCAAGGGCTCGCACAACGCCATGGCCACCGGCATGATGGCGGCGGAAGCGGCCTTCGAAGCGGTGAAAGACGGGCGTCAGGGCGATGAGCTTGCCGCTTATCCCGCCGCTTACGAGAAGAGCCACGTTTATAAAGACCTGAAGCGCGTGCGGAACGTCAAACCGCTCTGGTCGCGCCTCGGCACCGTGCTCGGTGTCGGTCTTGGCGGCATCGACATGTGGATGAACCAGCTCGGTATCGGTCTTCCCTTCACCTTGAAGCACAAGAAGCCCGACCATGCCTCGCTGAAAAAGGCGAGCGAGTGCAAGCCGATCGACTACCCGAAGCCCGACGGCAAGCTGACCTTCGACAAGCTGTCTTCCGTGTTCCTCTCCGCGACGAACCACGAAGAAGACCAGCCCGTGCATTTGAAGCTGAAAGACGACACGGTTCCGATCAACTTCAACCTGCCCACTTATGACGAACCGGCGCAGCGTTATTGCCCGGCCGGCGTTTACGAAGTGGTGCGGGAGGATGACGGCTCCAATCCGCGCTTCCAGATCAATGCGCAGAACTGCGTCCATTGTAAGACCTGCGACATCAAAGATCCGACGCAGAACATCAACTGGACGGTGCCGGAAGGCGGCGGCGGACCCAATTACCCGAATATGTAAGCGGGATCGCTGCCGGCTGCTGCTGGCGGGGCATTAGCGGGGCAATTGCAAGCTGGCGCGGCGCGGGCATTTCACTATGATGAAAATGCGCGCGCTGCCCGCCCGCGCCCCCGAAACCGGGAGTATTGCCGGGCCGAAGGCCTGAGTTCGCGAAGCCGGAGGAAAAGCGTGGAAGTCCAGTCTTGCAGCGCCAGCCGATCCATGACCGTTAAGGGCGGAGCGGCCAAACGCTCTTTTGCCGCAGCTTTAGCTGTGACGGCGGCGCTGGCGCTTAGCGGCTGCGCGGGGCTGGGCAACTCTTTCGGCCAGTCGGCGCGCAATACCGACACGCCCTTCGGCAATTATCTGGCGGGCCGTTATGCCGGCGCCGAGCGCGATCTCGATGCCGCCTCCAGTTTTCTCGGCAAAGCGATGGAGCAGGACCCCGGCAATTCGGTCTTGATCGAACGCGCCTTTATCGTCGCCATTTCCGCAGGCGATATGGATGAAGCGGCAGCGCTTGCCGAAAAGTCTCTTGAGACGGGCGGGGAAGAGCGTCTTGCCCGCCTCGTCCTCGCGCTCAGCGCACTGAAGTCGGGCGATTATGAGGATGCCGACCGGCATATCCGTGAGGCGACGCCTGGGCCCTTTACTGCTCTGATCGGCACGCTCACCCGCGCCTGGGCCGCGGCGGGGGAAGGGGACGGCGATGCGGCAAACGCTATCCTCGACACATTCAAAGGCCGTCCGGCATTCGAGCTTTTCCGCTCTTATCATGCAGCCCTCATCGCCGAATATTTGGGCAATAAGGAAGAAGCCGAGGCCGCTTACGGCGAGGCCATGTCCGCCTCTGCCGGTGCAAGCTTGCGCGTAGTTGAGGCTTACGGGCGTTTTCTTGAACGCACAGACCGGGCCGATCAGGCCGCCAGTCTTTACCGCGATTATGAAGCGCTCTCGCCGGATCATCCTTTGATGAAAGCCAATTTGGCGCGCATTGCCTCGGGCAAAAAGCCCGAACCGCTTGTGACCCGTCCGGCAGAAGGTGCAGCCGAAGCGCTTTACGGGCTCGGCAGCGCGCTTGCGCAGGAAAGCGGGCTCGATCTTTCCATCGTCTATTTGCAGCTCGGGCTTTATCTGCGCCCCGATTTTGATGTGGCGCGTATTCTGCTCGGCGATATTTACGAGCGCGCGCAGGACTGGGACACTGCCATCGCAACCTATGAAGGCGTGGACAAAGGCTCGCCGCTGCGCCCTAATGCCGATATCCAGATCGCCATTAATTACGACCGCCTCGAGCAGACGGACGAGGCCGAAGAGCGTCTGCGCGATCTGCAAGAACGGATGCCCGGCAGTATCGATCCGGTGGTGGCGCTCGGCGATATTTTCAGGGCGCAGGAACGGTATGCGGAAGCCGCCAAAGAATATACGAAAGCCATCGACATTCTGGGCGAGGTCGGGCCAGAAAACTGGTCGGTGCTCTATGCGCGCGGCGTTTGCTATGAGCGGCTGAAGCGCTGGCCGGAATCGGAAAAGGATTTGAAACGCGCCCTGGTGCTCTCCGACGAGCACCCGCTGGTGCTCAACTATCTCGGCTATTCCTGGGTCGATCAGAAACTCAATCTCGACACAGCCATGGAGATGATCCGCAAGGCCGTCGATCAGCGCCCGCAGGACGGGTTCATCGTCGACAGCCTGGGCTGGGCGCATTACCGGCTCGGCAATTACGAAGAAGCGGTCAAACATCTGGAGCGGGCGGTGGTGTTGCAGCCGGATGATCCGGTGATCAACGATCATCTGGGCGATGCGCTTTGGAAAGTCGGCCGAAAGATCGAGGCGCGCTTCCAGTGGCGCCATGCGCTGGAAATGAAGCCGGAAGAAGACCTCGTGCCGCAGATCGAAGCCAAGATCGAATACGGTCTTGAAGCGGCAGGCGCGCGTCAGCGCGGCGAGGCCGATTTGCCCGAGCCTGCAAACGGGACCGAAGACAAGGGCGCCTGATCTCATGCCCGCTGCTGCGCCTGATCCCGCTGCGATTGAAGAAGCAGCACCTGCCAAGATCAATCTGACACTGGAAATCCTCGGCCGCCGCACGGACGGCTATCACGAGCTTGCAAGCCTTGTGGTCTTTGCAGAGGCGGGCGACCGGCTTTGGGCCGCGCCCAGCGATACTTTGACGCTTGAAGTTGAAGGCTCCTTTGCCGGTAGCCTATCCGATGAAGACAATCTCGTTCTGAAAGCGGCAAAACTGCTGCAGGAAAAAGCGGGCGTGACGGCGGGCGCCGCGCTGAAGCTGGAAAAGAATCTGCCCGTCGCTTCGGGCATAGGCGGCGGCTCGGCGGATGCCGCCGCTACGCTCCGGGCGCTCAACAGGCTTTGGGCGCTGGGGCTCTCCCCGCAAGACCTGGCAGGGATCGGCAAGGAGCTTGGCGCGGATGTGCCGGTCTGCATCGAAAGCCGCAGCGCTTTTATGACCGGTATCGGCGAGCGCCTTTCCCCGGTTGCTTTGCCGGACGGGCTGCATCTTCTGCTCGTCAATTGCGGCACACCGCTTTCAACGGGCAGCGTCTTCAAAGAGCTTGGCGCGGGCGCTTATGACGGACGCGGGCAGGATGCACCGGAACCTTTCGACAATTTCCGCGAATTTGCCGACTGGCTCGCCGAGCATGACAATGATCTGCAGGGCGCTGCGGTTTCTTTGTTGCCGGAACTGGAAGAAGTGCTGGGCGCAATCCGCGTGCAGCCTGGCTGTCACCTTGCCCGCATGTCGGGATCGGGCGCGACATGTTTCGGCCTTTTCGATGATGCGGGCCGGCTTGAAAAAGCGGCAGCGCGCCTTGCCGATGCCCGGCCCAACTGGTGGTGCCGGCCTGCCGCTATTCTTTAAACGGAAAAAACCGCGCGCTTAATGCGCCCGCTCGATGCAGAAATCGATGAGGTCGGAAAGCGCCTGCTTGATGTTCCCGTCCGGGAAGATGCCGAGCGCGTCCTGCGCCATTTCACCGTAATGACGTGCCCGTTTGATCGTGTCTTCGATCGCCCGGTGCTTGGCAAGAAGGCCGAGCGCATGAGGCAGATCTTCTTCGCGCTGATCGCCTTCCTGCAGGCAGCGCTGCCAGAAGGCGCGTTCTTCTTCATCGCCGCGCCGATAGGCGAGCACGATGGGAAGGGTGATTTTGCCTTCGCGGAAATCATCACCGACATTCTTGCCGAGCTTGTCTTTCTCGCCCGAATAATCGAGTGCGTCGTCGATGAGCTGAAAGGCGATGCCGAGATTGCGCCCGTAAGATTCAAGCGCTGCGGCTTCCGCCCCGTCCTTGCCGGAAATCACCGCGCCGATTTCGGCGGCGGCGGCAAAAAGCGCAGCCGTCTTGGCGGCGATGACTTTAAGGTAAGCATCTTCCGTCGTTGCCGTGTTCTTGGCGGCGGCAAGCTGCATCACCTCGCCCTCGGCGATCACGGCAGCGGCGTTTGAGAGAATTTCCAGCGCCCGGAGCGAGCCCGTTTCCACCATCAGCTTGAAGGCGCGCCCGAGCAGGAAATCGCCCACCAGCACCGAGGCCTGGTTGCCCCAAAGGAGCCGGGCGGTCTTGCGCCCGCGGCGCAGATCGCTTTCATCCACCACATCGTCATGCAGCAGCGTCGCCGTATGCATGAACTCGACCGTGGCGGCGAGCTTGATGTGATCGGCGCCCTCATAGCCGCAAAGCTGGGCGGAGGCGAGGGTGAGCATGGGCCGCAGCCGCTTGCCGCCGGAATTGATCAGATGGCTGGCAAGCTCGGGGATCATCGGCACGTCGGATGCCATACGCGCGCGTATGAAATCGTTGACGTTTTCCATGTCTTCGGCCACGAGGGCCTGTAAAGTGGCGACAGCGTTCTGCTTGCCGCGCTCGCCCTCAAGTGGAACCACTATACCCAAGGTAATCCCCAGCTCTTATTTCCGGTTTCTAGGCGTGAAATGCCGATAAACACAGAATAGGCTGCGGGGGACGGTGCGGCAAGTGCGGCGGATGCGCGCTCAACTAGCTGTGAGGCTGAAAAGAAGCCGGATTTGCAGGATGCAGCCGCTTCGCTGAGGCATGAAAGGACCGGATGCCGGATGAAAGAGATTATACGCACCACCGATCCCGTTCTCCTCTCGGCGCTAGATGATGCGCTGCGCCAGGCGGGCATCGAGCCTTTGCAGTTCGATACGCATATGAGCATCGTGGAAGGTTCGCTCGGCGTTCTGCCGCGGCGGATCATGGTGGCGGATGAGGATGAGGCGCAGGCTCTGCGCGTGCTCGAAGCGCTGCGCCGTGAGGCGGAGGGGCGCTGATGGGCGAGGAGGCGCACGCAAAGCCCGCTGCCGGCAGCGATCTCACCGATGATGGCTTTCTCGGCGAGCGGCTGAAAATATTGCAGCCCGCAAAAGGCCATCGCTCCGGCCTCGATGCGGTGATGCTGGCCGCTTCCGTTCCCGCGATCCATGGCGAGCGGGCGCTCGATGTGGGCTGCGGAGCGGGTGTTGCCGCGCTTTGCCTTGCCCGCCGGGTACAGGGGCTTGAGGTGCGCGGCATCGACATTCAAGCGGGTCTTGTCGCCCTTGCCGGTGAAAACGCGGCGCGTAACGGGCTGGAAGAGCGCGCCCGGTTCATCGAGGCGGATGTCGCCGCGCCCCGCGGCGCGCTTTCCGAAAAAGACTGTCCGCCCCATTCCTTCGATCATGTCATGGCCAACCCGCCTTTCTATGCGCCGGGCACCACCTGGACGCCGCCCGATGCGGGTAAATCCACGGCTCATATTGCGGAGGGCGCGGATCTGGCCCTTTGGGTGGATTTTTGCTGCGCCATGGCGCGGCCCAAAGGCACGGTGAGTTTCATCCACCGGGCCGATGCGCTGGGCGGGCTTCTCGGCGCCATCGGCACGAAGCTTGGCGGTCTCGTCATCTATCCGCTCTGGCCGGCGCCGGGAAAAGCGGCGCGGCGGCTTCTCGTGCAAGGCATCAAAGGCTCGCGCGCGCCCCTTGCCATGTTGCCCGGCCTCGTGCTGCATGGAGAGGAGGGCGGTTTCGAGCCGGAGGCAGAAGCCGTGCTCCGCCATGGCGAGGCGCTGGATTTTTCCGTCTCCTGATCGGCACTTGAGCCTGAGGCGAGCCGTCTTACTTATGAAAGAACGCAGAAAAGATTGAGAGCGCAATTGACCGAGAACACCGAGAAAAACGGCGAAGCCAATAACGAAGCCCCCAAGAAGAAGAAAAAGAGCCGCCGCAGAAAGCTGCTCTTTTGGAAAAAGGCCCCGCCGCTTGTCCCCGTTCTGCGTCTCACTGGGCCCATTGGCGCGGTCAGCCCGCTGCGTCAGGGGATGAGCCTTGCGAGCGTCGCCGACACGCTGGAGGCGGCTTTCACCGTCAAAGGCGCGCGCGCGGTCGCTATTCTCATCAACTCGCCCGGCGGCTCGCCCGTGCAATCGGCGCTCATCTATAAGCGCATCCGCGCGCTCGCCAAAGAAAACCACGTCAAAGTCTATGTCTTTGCCGAAGATGTGGCCGCTTCCGGCGGTTATATGATCGCTTGCGCGGGGGATGAGATTTACGCCGATGAAAGCTCGGTCATCGGCTCGATCGGGGTGATCTCCGCCGGCTTCGGCTTCACCGGTCTCATCGAAAAGCTCGGCATCGAGCGGCGCGTGCATACGGCCGGCGAATCGAAAGCCATGCTCGATCCCTTCCAGCCGGAACGCGCCGAAGAAGTTGCCCGCCTCGAGGCGCTGCAGCGCGAGGTGCACGCGCATTTCAAGGCGCTGGTGAAGGAAAGCCGGGGCAAGCGCCTTGCCGAGGAACCGGAGCTTTTCACCGGCGCCTTCTGGGCTGGGGAAAAGGCCAAGGAGCTCGGCCTCATTGATGGGCTCGGCGACCTGCGCTCGGTGATGCGCCATAAATTCGGCAAAAACGTGCAGTTAAAGAAGGTAGGCGGGGCCCGGCCGTGGTGGCGCCGCGCCCAGGGCATCGGCATTGCCCGGAGCCGGGGGGAAGCGGATTTGCCGCAGATTTCCGCGCAAATCTCCGCAACCTGGGCCGAGGATTTGATGGCCGCGTTGGAGGCCCGTTCCCTTTGGTCCCGTTTTGGCCTTTAATGGGGTAGTCCTTTTAAAGGGATGAAGAGACCCGGAGCGTCCAATGAGCGATTTCGTGATGACCGGCATTGCCATGGCAGCGGCGGTCGCAGCCTATAAGATCTGGGACGGCGTCAAAGCCGCGCGCAAGGCCCGCCTCAAGGCGCAGGCCGAGATGCGCCGCCATACCGGCAGCGGCGAGCCGCGCGATCTCGGCCGTCTGACCCGCGCCGAAGACGGCACCTATGTGCCTGAAAAGCGGCCCTCAAGCTAAGCGCCGCACCCCCCTCTCACTGCCTTGACCGCCCGCAGCCCCGCCGCTAACGTGCGCGGGCCTGAGGCGCGGGATTCTGCGCTTTTTTGGCTTTTGGGCGGTTCCGCCCCAGCACGAACGTCAAGAGAGCTTCATGTCAGGTCAAGCCGGCCGCCCGCCCGCGAAGGATGTATCCTTCCAAAACCTCATTCTTACCCTGCAGCGCTATTGGGCCGATTACGGCTGCGTGGTGCTGCAGCCCTATGACGTGGAAATGGGGGCGGGCACGTTTCACCCGGCAACCACGCTGCGCGCGCTCGGGCCGAAGCACTGGAAGGCGGCCTATGTGCAGCCCTCCCGCCGCCCGACCGACGGGCGATACGGGGAAAACCCGAACCGCTTCCAGCACTATTATCAGTTCCAGGTGATCTTGAAGCCGTCGCCCGAAAACATTCAGGAGCTTTACCTGAACTCGCTTTACGAGCTCGGCATCGATCCCAAAAACCACGACATCCGCTTTGTGGAAGATGACTGGGAAAGCCCGACGCTTGGTGCCTGGGGTCTTGGCTGGGAAGTGTGGTGCGACGGGATGGAAGTTTCCCAGTTCACGTATTTTCAGCAGGTCGGCGGTTTCGACTGCAACCCGGTGGCGGGCGAGCTCACCTACGGGCTTGAGCGCCTCGCCATGTATATCCAGGGCGTCGACAACGGCTATGAGCTGAATTTCAACGGCAAGGATGGGGACGAGCGCGTGACCTATGGCGACGTCTTCAAGCAGGCCGAGTTCGAATATTCCCACCACAATTTCAATGCGGCGAACACCGAAATGCTCTTCCGCCATTTCAGCGATGCGGAAGGCGAGTGCATGGCGCTCCTGGAAAACGATCCGCCTTTGCCGCTGCCCGCTTACGACCAATGCATCAAGGCAAGCCATGCCTTCAACCTGCTCGATGCGCGTGGCGTCATTTCCGTGACCGAGCGCCAGGCCTATATCGGCCGGGTGCGCACGCTCGCAAAGGCCTGCTGCACGGCCTATCTCGCGACGCCGCAAGGTGGCGGTATCAAAGTGGAAGAGGAGGCCTGAACCATGCCCGATCTTCTGCTGGAACTTTTCTCCGAAGAAATCCCCGCCCGCATGCAGGAAAAGGTATCGGGCGATTTGAAAAAACTCGTGACCGATGCGCTTGCCGAAAACGATGTCTTCGGCGAAGCCGCTGTTGCTTTTGCCACGCCGCGCCGGCTGACGCTCTCCATTACCGGCCTTCCTGCCGAGCAGCCGGACCGGCGCGAGGAACGCAAAGGCCCGCGCGTCGGCGCGCCGGAAAAGGCGCTCGAAGGGTTTTTGAATTCGGTCGGCCTCAGCCTCGATCAGTGCGAAACGCGCTCCGATAAAAAGGGCGAGTATTACGTTGCCGTGATCGAAAAGAAGGGCCAGCCGCTGCCCGGCCTCATCGGCGACATCGTGCCGCAGATCATCCGCACCTTCCCCTGGCCGAAATCCATGCGCTGGGGCGAGGGGAGCTTGCGCTGGGTGCGCCCGCTTCATTCGATCCTCTGCACCTTCGACGGCGAGGTGGTGCCGTTCGAGGTGGACGGCATCAAGGCGGGCGATACGACCTATGGCCACCGGTTCATGGGCCCTGCGCCCATCAAGGTGAAGCGCTTTGAGGATTACGAGAAAAAGCTGCATGACGCCAAAGTCATGCTCGATCCCGCGCTGCGCGCCCGCACGATCTGGGAAGACGCGAAAAATCTCGCCCATGCCCAGAACCTCGAGCTTGTGGAAGACGAGGCGCTGCTGCGCGAAGTGGCAGGGCTTGTCGAATGGCCGGTCGTGCTGATGGGCAAGATCGACGAGCGCTTCATGGACGTGCCGGGCGAGGTGCTTTCCCTTTCCATGCGCGAGAACCAGAAATATTTCACGCTGAAAAGCGCGGACGGCAAAATGGCCCCGCGCTTCATCCTCGCCTCCAACCTCATCGCCGAAGATGGGGGCGCCGCCATTATCAACGGCAATGAGCGCGTGCTGCGCGCCCGCTTCGCCGATGCCGAATTCCTCTGGCAGGAAGACAAGAAGAAGAGCCTGGAAAAAGATTTCCTGCCGAAGCTGAAAGACGTGGTCTTCCACGCCAAGCTCGGCACGGTGGGTGAAAAGGCGGAACGCGTTTCGAAGCTCGCCGGTGAGCTTTCCGCCTTCATTCCAGGCTGCGATAAGGCGAAGGCCGAAAAGGCGGGCCTGCTCGCCAAAGCCGATCTCGTTTCCGGCATGGTTTATGAGTTCCCGGAACTCCAGGGCCAGATGGGCCGCTATTACGCTCTCGCCGAAGGCCTCGATTCTGGCGTCGCCGATGCCATTGCCGAACACTACCGCCCGGCGGGGCCTGCCGACGATCTGCCTGAAGGTCCGGTCGCTCAGGCCGTGGCACTGGCGGATAAGCTCGATACACTGACGGGGTTTTGGTCGATTGATGAAAAACCCACGGGCTCCAAAGACCCTTATGCGCTGCGCCGCGCGACCTTGGGCATAATTCGCATCGTTCTGGAAAACGATATGCGGTTGCCGCTTCGGCTGGCCGTCAATCTGCCGTCTTGGGGTGATCGGTCGGACGACTTGCCGCCATTCTTCGCCGACCGCCTCAAAGTCCACCTGCGCGAACAAGGCGCACGGCACGACCTCGTCGATGCAGTTTTCGCGCTGGAAGGTCAGGACGATCTCGTTCTCATCGTGAAGCGTGTCGAGGCTCTGGGCGAATTCCTGAAAACCGATGACGGGGCGAACCTGCTGGCCGGCTTCAAGCGCGCGGTGAACATCCTCAAGGCCGAGGAGAAGAAGGACGGGCGCAGCTTCGATGGCGCGGTGAATGCCGGGCTTTTGAAAGAGCCGGAAGAAAAGGCGCTGCACGCCGCCCTCGAAAGCGCCCGCAGCGAGGCGGCAAGGGCCATTGAGGCGGAAGATTTTGCAAATGCCATGTCCGCTCTTGCGAAATTGCGCGCCCCGGTCGATGCCTTCTTCGATAAGGTGACGGTGAACGCGCCGGAGGCGGAGATTCGTGAGAATCGGCTTAACCTTCTCAGCGGTATCCGGGCGGCGACAGGCGCCGTGGCGGATTTCTCGCGGATCGAAGGGTAGGGCGCCTGCCGTATATAACGGGTGTCACCCCGGCTTTTTGCCGGGGTCCAGGGTGGCGATCTTCGGTTCGGGCCCGCGGTGCGCGCGCCCGGCACGGCGGAGAGCCGCCGCGCCAAAGCGTCGAACGTAGAAGCGTTTAAAGACGGACAACGAAAATGGCAGACACGCATAAATGGGTTTACGCATTCGGCGACGGCTCTGCCGAAGGGCATGCGGGTCTGCGCGATCTTCTGGGCGGCAAGGGCGCGAACCTTGCCGAGATGAGCAATCTCGGCCTGCCCGTTCCGCCCGGCTTCACCATCACGACGGAAGTCTGCACCGCCTTTTACGATAATAATCGCCAGTATCCCGAAGGCCTCGAAGCCCAGGCCGAGGCGGCGCTCACCAAAGTGGGCGAGACCGTCGGCGCGCGTTTCGGCGATGCGGCGAACCCGCTTCTTGTTTCCGTGCGTTCCGGCGGGCGCGCCTCCATGCCCGGCATGATGGACACCGTGCTCAATCTCGGTCTCAACGATGAGACGGTGAAGGGCCTTGCGGAAAAAGCCGGCGATGAGCGTTTCGCCTATGACAGCTACCGCCGCTTCATCCAGATGTATTCGGATGTGGTGATGGGGCTCGACCATCATTCCTTCGAAGAGATTCTCGATATCTTCAAGGAAGAAAACGAATATTATCTCGATACGGACCTTTCCGCCGAAGACTGGAAAGAAGTTATCACCCGCTACAAGCGCCTGGTGGAAGAAGAGCTCGAAGAGCCTTTCCCGCAGGATGTGACGGCGCAGCTTTGGGGCGCCATCGGCGCGGTTTTCGGTTCCTGGCAGAATGTGCGCGCGAAAACTTATCGCCGCCTGCATAACATTCCCGATAGCTGGGGCACTGCCGTCAATGTGCAGGCCATGGTTTTCGGCAATATGGGCGCGAAAAGCGCGACGGGCGTTGCCTTCACGCGCAACCCCTCCACCGGCGAAAAGCTGATCTACGGCGAATTCCTCATCAATGCCCAGGGCGAAGATGTGGTGGCCGGCATCCGCACGCCCCAAAGCCTGACGAAAGCGGCGCGCGAGGCGGGCAAGGAAACCAAGCCTTCCATGGAAGAGGCGATGCCGGAAGTTTACGGCGAGCTCAAAGCCGTGTTCGAGCGCTTGGAGGCCCATTACCGGGACATGCAGGACATCGAGTTTACCGTTCAGGAAGGCAAGCTCTGGATGCTGCAGACGCGGAACGGCAAGCGCACCGCGAAAGCTGCCATCAGGATCGCCGTCGATATGGTCAAGGAAGGGCTTATCAGCGAGGAAGAGGCGGTGACCCGCGTCGATGCTTCCTCGCTCGACCAGCTTCTGCACCCGACGCTCGATCCCGACGCCCCGCGCAATATCGTGGCGACGGGCCTGCCCGCCTCGCCGGGCGCGGCGAGCGGCAAGATCGTCTTTTCCTCCGATGAAGCCGCCGACATGAAGTCGCACGGCGAGGACGTCATTCTGGTGCGCATCGAGACGAGCCCGGAAGACATTCACGGCATGCATTCGGCCGCGGGCATTCTGACGACGCGGGGCGGCATGACGAGCCATGCTGCCGTCGTGGCGCGCGGCATGGGCAAACCCTGCGTTTCCGGCGCCGGTTCCCTGCGCATCGATTATGCCCGCGAGACCATGTCCGTCATGGGCGATACGTTCCATAAGGGTGATCTCATCACCATCGACGGCTCGGCCGGGCAGATCATCAAGGGCGCGGTGCCGACACGCCAGCCAGAGCTTTCCGGCGATTTTGCGCAGCTCATGGAATGGGCGGACAAGATCCGCAAGCTCACCGTGCGCACCAATGCCGAAACCCCTCACGATGCCAAGACCGCGCGCAAATTCGGCGCGGAAGGCATCGGTCTGTGCCGCACCGAGCACATGTTCTTCGAGGATGAGCGCATCCTGGCGGTGCGGGAAATGATCGTGGCGGATGATTCCGCCGGCCGTAAAAAAGCGCTCGATAAAATCCTGCCCATGCAGCGGGACGATTTCCGCCAGCTTTTCGAGATCATGAAGGGCCTGCCCGTCACGATCCGCCTGCTTGACCCGCCGCTGCATGAATTCCTCCCCCATACGGAAGAAGAGGTGGAGGAAGTCGCCGCGCAGGCCGGGCTCGATCCGGAAAAACTGAAGCGGCGCCTCGGCCAGCTTTCCGAGTTCAACCCGATGCTCGGCCACCGGGGCTGCCGGCTCGGCGTTTCCCATCCTGAGATTTACGAGATGCAGGCCCGGGCGATTTTCGAAGCCGCGCTCCTTGCCGGGGAGCAGACGGGCGCCCCCGTCGTGCCGGAGGTGATGGTGCCGCTGGTTGCCACGAAAAACGAGCTCGATTTCCTCAAGCCCCGCATCGATGCGGTGGCCGAAGCCGTGATGAAAGAGAAGGGCGCCCGGTTCGATTATTCGGTCGGCACGATGATCGAGCTGCCCCGTGCCGCGCTTCAGGCCGGCAAGATTGCCGAAACCGCCGAGTTCTTCTCCTTCGGCACGAACGATCTCACCCAGACCGCCTTCGGCATCAGCCGGGATGACGCCGCTTCCTTCCTCAACGAGTACCTTACCAACGGTATTCTGGAGCAGGACCCCTTCGTCTCGCTGGACAGGGACGGGGTGGGCGAGCTCATCGCCATCGCCGCCGAGCGCGGGCGGGCTACCCGGCCCGGCATGAAGATGGGGATTTGCGGCGAACATGGCGGCGATCCCGCCTCCATCCGCTTTTGCGCCGATCACGGGCTCGACTATGTCTCCTGCTCGCCTTACCGGGTGCCGATCGCCCGGCTGGCGGCGGCTCAGGCCGCCGTTGCGCAGGTCGAACGGGACGCTTAAGGCCTCTCTCGCCGGTTCTTTTGTCTGCTTACGGACAATAAAACCGGGGCCTTTTGGGTTAGAATCCGGTTTCGCAAAACCTTAAAATTTATGTGGTCATAGGGTCGCATTTTAGCGGATGCGTTAACCTATTGAGTCGCCCCGGCATTGCCCCAAATCAGCCAAAAATCGAACATAATCCTTTGAAATCAATGGGTTATACTGCGTCACATAGGCACATCTTTTGTCTGTTGCCGCCCCAGATTCTTTATGTTACTCGCCCTCATCGACAGTTAGGGGGTCCCCGCCGGGCATCGGCCTTGCAGGGGAAAAGGAAAACCCCGGACGGACGTCTCAGAATGAGATCGCCGCCGGTATGACGCCGAAAAGCGTACCAACGCAGAAGCGCCTATAGACGGAAAGCGGTGAGACGATGCTGAGATTGCTCGACTTCGTGGATTTCAAAAGCTGGGCTGGAAATATTGCTCACACGGGCCTTGGATTGGCCGGGGTGGCGGCGCTTGCCCTTTCTTTTCATGCCGAAGTGCTGACGGGCGGGCCTGCGGGCGCGGCCAATGCAACGGAAGAAGGCGAAGTTCTGGCCTTTTCCGCCGAAGATGCCCCTCTGGCGAGCGATGTTGCCGCCGTGGGCAGCCCCTTGACGTTGGCCAGCCTGTCCTCGGCCCTCAAGGCCGGGCCCGTGACCGATACGAGCATTCGCCGCGCCGCGCATGATTTCGCCAAAGAGCGCAAGTGCCTCGCCACCGGCCTTTATTATGAAGCCCGCGGCGAAAGCTATGCCGGGCGTCTGGCCGTGGCCGAAGTGGTGCTGAACCGCGTCGCCTCCTCCCGTTATCCCAATTCCATCTGCGAAGTGGTCTATCAGGGCTCCGAGCGGCTGACCGGCTGCCAGTTCTCCTTCACCTGCGATGGCATGTCCAAGACGCCGAGCGACAAGCTTGCCTGGCGTAAGGCCCAGCGCACCGCCCAGCACGTGCTGATGGGCATGATCCGCGAGCCGGTGATCGGCGAGGGTGTGACCCATTACCATGCCGATTACGTCAATCCGGTCTGGGCGGGCCAGCTTTACAAGGTCACGAAGATCGGCCGCCACATCTTCTACCGGAACAATGTGGCCGGGACCCGTTCGTAGGGCCGCTGCCTCACGGAAAGAATTCCTGATCTGAAATCGAAAAGCCGGGCATTGATACACCTCAATGCGCCGGCTTTTCTCTTTCGGCAGTCTCTTTCAGGATGACGGGCTGCATGCCTGGGATGCCTTCGGGCATTCCGGTCTCATTGGCCGACCACCCCGAGACAGGGCGGCGGTTCGTCATCCACGCTTTTCCTTACATTTGTTCCAGCAATGCGGCGATGGGGCCGGTCTTGGCAAGCTCATCGCGCGTGCCTTCCGGATCGAGCGCCGAGGCCTTGTCGAGATCGCCGATCTCCTTGGGCACGAACCAGTGCAGCCGCTCCGGCTCATCGTGATAGGAGGCCCAGACGGCTTTTGCGACCTCGATGGGCGGAATGGCGCGGAACATGCCCTCTTTGGGGGCGGCCGCCGCGGTCCCTTCCGGCAGAATGGGCGTGTCGATGAGACCCGGCAGCGTGTCCGCCGCGCGCACCCCGTAAAGGCGCAGCTCGATGGAAAGCGCCTCGGTCAGCCCCTTCACCGCATGTTTCGTTGCCGAATAAACGGCAATGCCCGGCATCCCGTAGGTCGCGGAGGAAGAAGAGGTGGTGAAGCAGAGAGAGTTGGGCGTTGCTTTTAAAAGCGGCAGGGCGGCATGGATGCCGTTCAGCACGCCAATGAAATTCACATTCACCACCGCCATGATGTCTTCATAAGCCATCTGATCGAAAAGCCCGCCGCGCCCGATCCCGGCATTGTTGAACATCAGATCGAGCGTGCCGCCCGTTACCTTTCCGAATTCGGCAAGGGCTGCATCGAAATCCGCCTTGTCCGTCACGTCGAGCGTGCGCGTGAGGCAATTATCCGCGCCAAGCTCTTCCTTCAGCGAGGCAAGGCCTTTCTTGTTCACGTCATAGGCGCCGATGAACCAGCCGCCCTCGGCAAAAAGCTTCGCGGTCTCCCGGCCCATGCCGCTTGCCGCCCCGGTAATGAAAATGGACTTGCGCCCTTTTGCGTCACTCATGACATCTCCCCTTTATATTTATGGGGAGCATCTTAAAGGCCCCCCGCGCCCTGTCGAGGGGCGGGGAGAGCCGGGATAAGTTGACGCAAGGGAATGAGGAAGCGGGCCTAAAGCGCCGTCTCGTAATCGAGGCCGATATCGAGGCAGGGCGCGGAATGGGTGATCCAGCCTGCCGAAATGATATCGACGCCGCTTTCGGCAATGGCGCGCACGCTGTCAAGCGTCACCCGGCCCGAGGCTTCGAGCACGGCGCGCCCGCCCGTCAGCGCCACCGCCTCTTTCAGCTCGGCCGGGCCCATATTGTCGAGCATGATGACTTCCGCGCCTGCCTCCAGCGCTTCTGAAAGCTGCTGAAGCGTGTCCACCTCGATCTCGATCTTCACCATATGGCCGATATGGGCGCGCGCGCTTTTGATGGCGGCAGTAATGCCGCCCGCCGCGGCAATGTGATTGTCCTTGATCAGCACCCCGTCATCGAGGCCGAACCGGTGGTTGGCCCCGCCGCCGCAACGCACCGCATATTTTTCGAAGGCGCGCAGATTGGGCGTCGTCTTGCGCGTGCAGCAGATGCGCGCGCCCGTGCCTTCCACCGCCCGCACCATGGCGCGCGTCGTCGTGGCAATGCCCGAAAGATGGCCGAGGAAATTCAGCGCCACGCGCTCGCCCGTCAGGATCGAGCGGGCCTTGCCCTCGATCGCCATGATCGTGTCGCCGGGCTGAACATCCGAGCCGTCCGGCTTTTGCACCGCGCAGCGCAGCCCCGCATCGACGAGGCGGAAGGCGGTGCGCGCCGCATCGAGACCGGCAATCGTGCCGGCCTGGCGCGCGCGCATGACGACCATGGCCTGCGCACTCGCGGGCACCGTCGCCTCCGTCGTGATGTCGCCGGCCCGGCCGAGATCTTCCAGAAGCGCAGCTTTCACCGCTCCTTCGATCAGGAGCTGCGGCAAGGGGTCGATAGGGCGGGCACTCATGCCTTGGTTCCTTCTTGTGCGGGCATAGGATCGTGAGACGGGGTGAGATAAAGCAGACTGCGATGCGCCCAGCCGGGCCGTGTCTCGGGAAAATCGCTGCGGTAATGGCCGCCCCGGCTTTCCTCGCGGGCAAGCGCGGCGCGCGTCATGAGATGGGCGGCAATCGCCGGGTTCTCAAAGGCGCTGAGCGTGCGGGCAGGTCCTGCCGCCTCATCGCGCAACACCTCGATCAGCTCCAGCGCTTGGCTAAGACCGCCCGCCTCGCGCACCACGCCAACCTTGGCGCTCATGCGCCGGCGCAGGCGCTGAAGGAGCGGCAGATGCGCGTTTTCGGGCGCTGCCATTTCCGCTTCCCGTGCGCGAAGGGCGGGGGAGGGAAGCTGCGCATTCATAATGTCTTCGGCAACGCGCGCGCCGAAGACCACTGCTTCCAAAAGCGAGTTGGAGGCAAGCCGGTTCGCCCCATGCGCGCCGGTGGAGGCAACCTCTCCGCAGGCCCAAAGCCCGGCAAGGGAGCTGCGCCCCTCTGCATCCGTGCGCACGCCGCCCATGTGATAATGCGCGGCCGGGGCAACGGGAATGGGCTCACGCACCGGGTCGATGCCGAGCGCCTGGCAATGGGCATAGACGGTGGGAAAGGCCGTCGGGAATGTCGCCCCCACGGCTGCCCGCGCATCGAGAAAGATTTTTTCCCCGCGCGTGATGCGCGCGCCGATGGCCCTTGCCACTTGATCGCGCGGGGCAAGCTCGTCGGTAAAGCGCTGCCCCGCCGCATCGGTCAGCACCGCGCCTGCCCCGCGCAAGGCTTCGGTCACAAGCGGGGCGGGGTCTTTCTCCGCGGCAATCGCGGTCGGATGAAACTGCACGAATTCCGGATCGGCGATTTCCGCGCCCGCCCGCGCCGCCATGGCAAGGCCCTGGCCGCGCGCTTCCGCCGGGTTGGTGGTCACGGCATAAAGCGCGCCGGTGCCCCCGGTGGCAAGCACCGTGGCCCGCGCGAGGAAAGAGACGCGCTTGCCGCTCACCAGCGCATGAACGCCTGAGATCCGCCCGCCCGCGGAAATGAGTTCATAGGCTTCGGCATGTTCGATGATGCGGATGGACGGGGCGGCGCGCACGGCGGCGATCAGCGCTTCCATGATCGCCTTGCCCGCCTTGTCGCCTTCCACATGGACGATGCGCGCCTGGCTGTGCGCCGCTTCCAGGCCCACGGCGAGCTTGCCTTCAAGGTCCCGGTCGAAGGGCACGCCGAGCTGCAGAAGATCGGCAATGCGCGCCGGGGCCTCGCGGGCCAGAAGCTGGGCGATGGCGGGATCGACGAGCCCGGCGCCCGCCGCCACCGTGTCGGCGGCATGGGCCTCTGCCGTGTCGCCTTCATGAATGGCCGCGGCAATCCCCCCTTGCGCCCAGGCGGAGGAGGCGCCATTGCCGATGGGCGCAGCCGCCAGCACCGTCACGCGCAAGGGCGCGAGCTTCAGTGCCGTGAAAAGCCCGGCAAGCCCGCCGCCCGCGATCAGCACATCGCCGGCATCTGAAATTTCAGGAAGTGCGGCCACGCGCGTGCCCCGCTTTTTCGCGTCTTTAAGAGCCTCCGCTTGAGAGGCCCTTAAAGTGCGCCCGCTCAGACGGGCAGATTGATCATCCGCTCGACGGCGGCCCGCGCCCGTGCGGCCAAAGCCGGATCGACCGTCACTTCCTCATGCATGTAAACCAGCGCATCGAGAATGTTCGGCAGCGTGATCCGCTTCATATGCGGGCACAGATTGCAGGGGCGCACGAATTCCACCTCCGGCGTCTCCGCGGCCACATTGTCGCTCATCGAGCATTCGGTCACCATCACCACTTTCTTCGGCTTGTTGACCTTCACCCAATTGATCATGGCGGAGGTGGAGCCGGAGAAATCGGCTTCCTTCACCACATCCGGCGGGCATTCCGGGTGCGCGATGATGACGATGGACGGATCGTCCTCGCGGTAGGCGCGCAGCTCTTCCGGCGTGAAGCGCTCATGCACTTCGCAGGAGCCGGCATATGTGTGGATCTTCACATTGGTCTGGGCGGCCACATTCATGGCGAGATACTGGTCCGGGATCATGATGACCTCCGGCACGCCGAGGCTTTCGACCACCTGCACCGCGTTGGAGGAGGTGCAGCAAATGTCGCTTTCCGCTTTCACTTCTGCCGTCGTGTTGACGTAGGTGACGACGGGCACGCCCGGATATTTCGCTTTCAGCGCGCGCACATCCGCGCCCGTAATCCCTTCGGCAAGCGAGCAGCCCGCCCGGCTGTCGGGAATGAGCACGGTCTTTTCCGGGCTCAGGATTTTCGAGGTCTCGGCCATGAAATGCACGCCGCACTGGACGATGACGTCCGCTTCCGCGCGCGCGGCTTCTTTGGCGAGATGCAGCGAGTCGCCCATAATGTCGCCGACGCAGTGGAAGATTTCCGGCGTCATGTAGTTATGGGCGAGCAGCACGGCGTTCCGCTCTTTTTTCAGCTCGTTGATCGCCTTCACATAAGGCGCATAGACCGGCCATTCGACGGCGGGGATGACATGTTTCACCCGCTCATAATAAGGCGCCATTTCTCTCGCCACTTCCGGCGTATATTCCAGATCGGGCATGGGAAGCGGCTTGAAACGGGGATTGCGGGGCGGCGTCGCCTCTTTTCCTTCTAGCGCTTGTTTGGCCGGCGCTTTCGCTGCCGGGGTTTCGCCGGACCGTTTATCCAGAACCAGGGCCATCGCTGCCTCCTTATACTCACTTTGAGTATAAATAATCGCTCAAAAAATACCGGTCGGGGCCGGCCGAGGGGCTTATGCTACGTTTGAGCATTAGCCGCGTCAAGCGAGATATGATGTTTTAATGACGCGGGATCAAGGGGGTGGTGAGCATACCAGCTTGATTTAAGGGGGGGCTCTTTCGACACCGTGCGAGTCGGCAGATCCACATCCCTTATATATAAGCGTATGGTCGCTTAAACAGTGACTATTCTTGGAATTCAATCTTCGCTGTAAGTTCGGTCATCGCGTAGTGAACAAATTGCTTTCCTAGCTCAGTCAACTCATAGGGATCTGCTCTGTCAAAAGCTGATTTTGCCACACTTGACGCTTGGCCGCGATTGGTGCGTTTTGGTTGTTGCCGCAAGAAGTTCCCATGATAGTCCGTCGGGCGATGTTGTCTTATGACTCCCCCGGTGCTGAGGTCCCTCACAAGTAACTTAAAGAGGTCTGCATCGGCAGAGTCTTCTCTGACTGCAGGCCTTCCAAGATTGCTCCATATCTCGCCCCGCGTAACGCCGGGTTGCCGGTAGATTTCACCTATTACTTGGAAATGAAAATCAGAATAGAGATTTATCCAGTCCAAAAATAGACGAACAACGTCATCTGAACTGGTATGCGCCGCAGCCGCATTGGCTAGAACATTTCTAACGCGTTGACGCTTGTACTCTGTATCCACCGACGCCCAGTTGCGAAAAACCTTCTTTAAGAGAGCTTGATATTCCTCAGATTCAATGCGTTGCTGAATAGCATGATCTTGCATGTCCAAGCGGGCAACCACTTCAGCTATGGTTTTTCCCTTTTCTCTTAATTCGTCTTCAAGCATCTGTATCCATTGCTGGAGTACTCTGACTACATCTTCTTGTTCGCTTTCGGACCAGTAGCTTGCGCCGGCAGACAATAAGCCACCAACGAACGGAATAGCGCCGCCCAACGCGTTCATCGCTGCTCGAGCGGCTTTCTTGTTAGAATTAGGCTCCAGTGTGTTTCTGTTGTCTTCGTTCGAAGTCATGTAGCGATATCTTTGATGTTTTTGCAGCTACACAACTAATACGCCTGGCTGGGGAGGTTCGTACTTTTTGAGTGCGGCGTACGAAAAACTTCCTCTGCAAGGTGCTCCTGAAGGATCCGTCCATTCACAAAGTGCTTCACCGTAACTATTGTTGCCAATGTAGATCATTTTCTTTGTGCTGGTTTTGTGTTGAACTTCGTCACCTTCTGTGAATCCGTGATCGGACAATTTAACCTCCCTAAATCTATAAAGCTCATAGGGATGTTATAAGATTGCTGCTGTATGGGAAACTAGATATTTTAAACGATCGGCTGGTCGTGGTTGATCTGCAGAATATCAATTCGTATAAAGATTTTTATTGAGAGTAATTCTCATAAACTTCTATATCAAAATGCAGCACCTCTTCCCGCACG
This sequence comes from Tepidicaulis sp., assembly GCF_965222285.1. NCBI lineage: Bacteria > Pseudomonadati > Pseudomonadota > Alphaproteobacteria > Hyphomicrobiales > Parvibaculaceae > Tepidicaulis > Tepidicaulis sp. Next base: position 873,979 of record NZ_OZ244942.1, read on the forward strand.
CCTAACTTCGTATAAAGAGCAATGGCGGCATCATCGCCGTAATCGGCCTGAACGAAGATGACGTGGGCGCCACGGGCGCGGGCGAGGGGTTTCAGGGCTTCGATGAGGGCGGTGGCGATGCCTTCCCGGCGGCGGGCCGCATCGACGGCGAGATCGTAGATATAGACCTCACTGCGTTCTCGTTCGAATTTCGGCAATACATAAGCGGCAAGACCGCCGATAATTTTTTCTGGCGCGTCTTTGTCGAGCGCGGCAAGGGCGATGAAGTTTTTGTCGTTCAGCAGTTCTTCCCGGTAAGCTCTGCCCGGCATGGCGGCGGTATAGGTTCCCTGTTCCTCGAAAACGTCGCCGAAAAGACGCAGCCAGTTTTCAAAGCGCGTGGCCTCATTGGGGCCTAACTGATGAAGGGTGAAGCTGCCGCTCATCGCACTTCCTCGCCGCCGCCTTCCTCGCCCTCATCTCCCGCACCGTCAGGCCCCGCTTTAAACACCACGCGCTGATAGAAGAGGCCGAGGCCGATCAGGGCGAGGCCGAGGCCGATGAAGGAGAGGGCGCGCAGCGCGCCGCCGAGATTGGACATATCGAAGAGGAAGACCTTCACCACCACAAGGCCGATAAGGCCGAGCGAGGCAAGGCGCAGCGCCTGTGTCTTAAGGCGCATCCCGGCGGCAAGAAGCCCCGCCCCGAAAAGGAGCCAGGCGAGCGAGTAGGTGTAATTCTCGGTCTCCCCCGCCGGCCCCCGCAGCACCGCGCCGTGGAATGCCTGGCGGATTTCGAGCGAGTAATACGCAAAGAGCATGAGAAGCGCATAAGCCCCGAGGAACCGCAGCTCCAGCTGCCGCATTTGTCCTTCCGGCTGTTTCGCCGCTTCATAAGCGCCGTAAAGCGCAAGCAGCGCAGGCAGAAGGTAAGCGGCAAGCAGCGTGTCGAGCGGGAACTGCCCGGCAAGCGCGTCCCCCGTCAAAAGCGGGTTATGGCCGATAAGCGCCACCATCAGGCTTTGCGCGAGGGTAAGATAGCGCAGGCCCTTCAGCCCTTTGGAAAGAAGCCCAAGCCTGCCGCCGCTCTGCAGCTTTGCGAGTACGAGGCTCATGGCCAGCCAGCTTGTGGTCAGCAGCCCGTGCTGGAGAAGATCGAAGGGCCGGGAAAAGAGCACGCCGTCTGAGAGATAATGATTGATCTCCAGCGAGGCGAGGACGACGGCGAGAAGCGCCGCGCCCGCCTCGAAAAATTCCTTCTCCCGCTCCGCGCCCGCTTTCGCGAAAAGCCGCGCCGCGCCCCAGAAGGCGAGCACCGGCACGCCGTAAAGATAGGCGAGGAGATTGAGAACCGGCGCGGTGCCGATGTCATAGGAAAGCAGCTCAGGGTTGAGCGTGAGGCGCACCGTCACCGCCGCCCCGAGCGCAAGCGCCAGCGGTCCTAAAAACGGGACGGGCAGTTTCAGGCGCACGAAGCTTGTGCCGAGCGCGAGGAGCGCCAGCGCAATGGTGAGCCAGCCTTCCTCGAAGATGATGGCAACGGCCAGGGTAAGCGCGGCGAGCGTTGCCGTCGCAAAGGCGGCGGCGGGGATTTGTGCTGTGGGGCTTTCGGGCGCGGAGGCAAGCTGAGCTGCGAGCCGCCGCGTGCCTTCCGCGTAAATCAGCCCGAGGCCGATGGCCAGCGCCCCCCAGGAAAGGTCCGGGGTGAGCCCCGTCATCCGCCAGAAGAGAAGGAAGAAAGCGGTGATCGGCACGGCGGCGGCAAGTCCCGCCCAAAGGCGCGCGCGCCGCCCCGTCAGAATTTGCAGATAGCCGAACCCGCCATAAAGCGCCATGAGCGCGGCCCCGGCGAGCGCAAAGCCCAGCGTTTCTTCCGGCAGGAGCGGGCGGGCCAGCGCCGCGCCGAAATCATCCCCCGCGCCCGCAAGCTGCCAGCTTGCCAGCACCGCCAGCGCGGGCAGGGCGGCGGCCGCGGCAAGCAGCGCCGCGCTTTCTCTTCTGTAAATGAGCGCGAAGGTCATCGCCACATAAAGGCTGAACGCCGTGAGCGAGGCCGCCCCGTGCCCGTCCGCCCAGACCGTCAGGAGGAGGAGCAGCCCCGTCAGCGCGCCTGAGGGGAGAAGCAGGCTCAGCGCATTTTTCGCTTCCTCTTCCTGTGCACCGCGCCCGGCCCAGTAAGCGGCTGTGCCATGGAGGAGAAGAAGATGCGCGCCGATGATGATGGCATCGCCCTTCCCGTAAGATGTGGCGAGCCAGATCAGCGGCCAGAGCGCGCTTGCCAGAAGTGTGAGGTGAGAAAGCCAGCGCCAGCCCCGCAGCTCCGCCGTGCTCAGCGCCGTGGCGAGCACGAAGGTGAGATAGAGGAAAAGGAGTTCGGGGGCGGGGTCATCCGAGCCGATCAGCGCCGGGGTGAGCACCGCGCCCAGAAGGCCGATCAGGCCGAGATAACTCACATGCACCGCCGAAAGCAGAAGCGCGGCCACCGAGAGCGCGGCAAGCGCCAGGAAGGCGGCGGGCGGCGGCAGGAAGCCGTAAAGCGCATAGGCGGCATAGACCGTTCCATATCCCGCGATGAGCCCCGCCGCCGTCAGGATCGGGGGAATGGCGACGGCTTTTTCCGGGGTGAGGCGCGTCAGGGAGGGCACGCGGCGGCTGGCTTCCCCTGCGGCCAGAAGCGCGGCGGCGAAAAGCGCCCCGAAGAAGACCCGCGCGCCGGGGCCGAAATAGCCCTGCTCGACGGAATAGCGCACGAGGAAGATGCCCCCCAGCGCCAGCGCCAGCCCGCCGACCCAGACCGCCCAGCGCGTGCCGAGCGCTTGCTCGATGCCGCCGCCGGATTTTCTTTTGCGCGGCGCTTCTGCGGCCTGCGCCGGGCGCCCGCCGCGCGGCACGCCCCAGCCGGGGGCGGCGGGTCGCTGCGGGATTTCTTGTTCGGGTTCCGGCTCAGGCTCAGGCTCCGGCTCCGGCTCCGGCTCCGGTGCGGCTTCAGGCGCAGTTTCAGTTTCAGGGGTGGGGGCGGGCGCCGCCCCTTGCAGCGCGGCGCGCAGGGCGGTGATTTCCGCAAAGGCTTCTTCCGCCCGCCTATGGGCCGCCGCCGCCCGTTTATCGGCGCTGCGGGCCATAACGATGGCGACGATGACGGGGCCGAACAGCACCGTCAAAACCAAGAGCACGTATTCCATCAGATCCCCTCTGCGCTTCTCCCGCGCGCGTCTGCTTTCCGCCCGTTCAGCCTGAAAGCTCCATGACACTAATGGCAGAAGCATAACCCGGCCAGCAAAAGCGGGGATAAACCGGACGGCCTAGAGGGGAGGCACGAGAGGATTGGCCGCGATTACACCCGGTTGTTTACCCGGCTGCGGGAGGGGGCGAGTTTCAGCCCCGGCGCCGGGCGCTCGTTCAGGATTTCACGGCGAAAGCGGAACTGTTCCGCCGGCCGCCCGCCGGTGCGCGTGGTGATGCGCCCGGTGCGCTCCACAAGGCCAGCTTTTTCCACCAGGCGGCGGAAGTTTTGTTTATGCACATGCAGGCCGAGCAGCGCTTCGGTCATTTGCTGCAGCTCGAACAGCGTGAAGGTTTCCGGCATCAGCTCGAAAATCACCGGGCGGTATTTCAGCTTCGCGCGCACCCGTCCCATGGCGGTGGCGAGAATGCGCCGGTGATCGAACTGCATCGCCCGGCCAAGCTGCGGGGTCAAACCGTCCGGTTTACGCGCCTGCGGGCGCCCGTCTCTATAGGCTTCGATGACGAGGCCGGAGCTGTAAAGCAGCTCGTAGCGCTCCAGCACTTTTTCCTCATCCCACGCCACCCCGTCGATGCCGAAGCAGAGCCGCAGCCTATCAAGCCGCCGCCCGCGCTCGATTTCCTCCGCGCTCGATCCGCCGGTTTGCGCCGCCCATTCGCGCAGAAGCGGCACCAGCACCTTGTCGATGATGGCCGGCTTGCCCTCGCGCCAATCCTCCCAGGGGAAATACTGATACCAGGGCGACCATTTCGCGCCCGACATCTCCGCGTTCTGCCCGCGGGTGAGCGCCAGATAACCGACCGAGACCACATGATCGGCGCTTGGGTCTTCTTCGGCCGCATGCCGGCCCCGGTCGCCAAAGGTATAAAGCTGCTCGACATAGCCGAGCCGGAGCCGCGTTTGTTCTTCCACCCAGGCGCGCAGGCCCTGTTCGAGCGTGCGGTGGGAGAGGGGATCGAACGGCCCGAAAGGCAGCGTGTCGCCCGGCGCGGCCTCGCTCCCGTCTTCGCCCGTTTCTTTGTCATGCGGCACGGTGAGGATTTGCGGCGCGTTCTCCACCACCGAGACAATGGCGGCGTTCAGCCCGATGGTGATGCGTTTCAGCGGCCCCGCGCTTTCGCCTATCGCGGCTTGTGGCTGCTGCGCCTTTTTGCGGTTCATGTCTCCCCCTTCAGGAGGGGGCGGATGGGAAGCTCGACAAGGCAGCCTTCATACGTGTCGAGCGCCGGGCCCATGGCGTCCACAGCTTCGACCATGCGCCCGCGCCGGCGCATCAAATCATCGGCGATTTCCACCATCAGCTTATTGGGTTTGGCATGAGCGATCTTCTCGCGCACGAAGGCTGCCAGCGCCATTTCCTCAAGCTCGGGATTGTGCAGGCAGAGCGTGATAAAAGCCGCCGCCGTCGAGCGGCTGATGCCTGCCCAGCAATGAACGAGCAAAGGCTCGCGCAAATCCCAATCGCCGAGAAAGTCGATCAGCTCCTGCACATGCGCTTCATTGGGCGCGGTCAGAAAATCGATATGGGAATCGATGTCGTTGACCCCGACCCGCAGATGCCGCGCCGGCTCGAACCCCGCCGGGGTCTCGATCATGGTTTCAGGATCGAGCAGGCTGACAATCCGCTGCGGTGAAACGTCACGAATGGCGTTTTCAAGGGCGCTGAGGGGACTGACATAAAGCCTGGGCATGGCTGGTTTCGGTTCCTGTTTTTATCGGGCACCCGGATCAAGATGGCCCCGTGATTCTACACGATATTAACGCGCTTTTGTGGCGCCCGCTTCCCGTTCCATCCGGGCGAGCAATTTTTCGAACCGGCTGAGGAACACCTGCTGCGCCTCTTTCGGCGGCAGCGGGGTGATCGTGACCGGCAGGATGCCGCGCGGGCGGGTGAAGATCTGCGCCGCTTCCGGCTCTGCAAAACCGGCAAGCTGCACCGCCTCGAAATAGGCCGAGGCCCGGTCGGCGCGCTTGATCACCGCCTCGATGCTTTGCGGCACCTGCGCGGGCAGGCCATAGCGCAGATGGATCGCCGCCTCGAGCTTGTGTTCGAAGGCTTTATAATCCATGCCGAGCGCCGCTTTAAAGGGGCTGATCATATCGCCCACCACATATTCGGGCGCATCGTGCAGAAGCGCGGTGAGCCGCCATTTCGCCGGCCAGCCGGGGCGCAGGCTCCGGCAAATATCTTCCACCAGCACGCAGTGCTCGGCCACGGAAAAGGCATGATCACCCAGCGTCTGTCCGTTCCAGCGGGCGACGCGGGCAAGCCCATGGGCAATATCCTCGATCTCGATATCGAAGGGGGAGGGGTCGAGCAGATCGAGCCGCCGCCCGGAAAGCATGCGCTGCCAGGCGCGCGGCGCGGTCTCCTTGCCGCTTTTCTTGCCGGAACTCTTCCTCACCCGCGCGTCTCTCCCCGTTTCATTCGTTCTTATGGCCCGCACCCTACTGAGCGCCGCCGCGCTTGTCGATCTTGGACGGGTGTCATGTAGGCCAAGCATCACTTGCATGGGTCCACATGAGCCGGTCATGATACCGCTCGTTTACATGATGTGCGATGCGAGAGTGATCGATGTCCGTCCAGCCTTTGCCGAGCGACCTTCTCTACACTGTATGCGATCTGTCCGAACATGGTTTCGAGACGACGCAGGATCTGGAAGAAGTGCCGGGGCTGGTCGGCCAGGAGCGGGCATTGGATGCGATCCGCTTCGGCACGCGTATCAAGCGGCAGGGTTACAATCTTTTCGTGCTCGGCCCCTCCGGCGCGGGCAAGCACACCGCCGTCATGAGCTATCTGACGGCGGAGGCAAAAAATCAGAAAGCTCCTTCCGATTGGGTCTATGTCAATAATTTCAATATTGCGCATAAGCCGCTTGCGCTCGAATTGCCGAGCGGACGGGCGCAGAAATTGAAAGAGGCGCTGCGCTCCGCGCTTGACGATCTAAAGCTTTCCATCCCCGCCATTCTGGAAAGCGAGGAATACAAAACCCGCCGCCAGGCCGTGGAAGGGGAATATGCGAACCGCCAGCAAAAAGCCTTCGAGACGCTGAACAAGCGTGCCGAAGATGCGGGCATCGCGCTGGTGCGCACGCCCTCCGGCCTCATCCTTGCGCCCGCCGAAAACGGCGAGGTGATCAAGCCGGAAGACTTCAACGCCAAGCCCAAGGAAGAAAGGGCGCGCATCGAGCGCGTCATCGCCGAGCTGCAAAAAGAGCTCGGCAATATCATCGAGCACATTCCCTCCTGGGAAAAAGAAAAGCACGAGCGCATTTCCGAGCTTAACCGGGCGATCGCCGTTTCCGCCGTCGGGCGGGCCATGCGGGCGATCAAGTCCGAATTCGCGCATATGAAGAAAGTGGCCGCCTGGCTGGAGGAGGTCGAGGAAGACCTCATCGCGCATATCAATCTTTTCGCCGGTAACGATGGCCGGGAAGACGGGCGCGAGCCGCTTTTCGGCGCGGGAGAGGAAGACGACCGCGCGCCCATGCGCCGTTATGAGATCAATATCATTGTCGACGGCACGCATTCTGAAAATGGCGGCGGCGCGCCCGTCGTCTTTGCCGACCATCCGACGCTCGGTAATGTGCTGGGCCGGGTCGAGCATGTCTCGCAAATGGGCGCGCTTCTGACGGACTTTACCTTGATCAAGCCGGGCGCGCTCCACCGGGCAAATGGCGGTTATCTCATCATCGATGCGATCAAGCTTCTGCGCGAGCCTTTCGTCTGGGATGCGCTGAAGCGCGCCTTGCGCTCGCGCCAGATCGTCATGGAATCGGCCAGCGAATATCTCTCGCTCGTCAGCACCGTCTCGCTGGAGCCGGAACCCATTCCCCTCGATTTGAAAATCGTGCTGATGGGCGACCGGCAGCTTTATTACATGCTCTGTGCTTATGATTCCGATTTCGCCGAGCTTTTCAAAGTGCCCGCCGATTTCGATGACGTGATCGACCGGGAACCGGAAAACGATCTTCTCTTCGCCCGCTTCGCGGCGACCATCGCCGCGCGGGAAAAACTTCTGCCTTTCGACAAGTCCGCTATTGCAAGGCTCATCGAGCGCGCCTCGCGGCTTGCGGAAGATACGGAAAAGATATCGCTTCTCATCGCGCCCATTGCGGACCTGATGCGCGAGGCGGATTTTCTGGCAAGCGAGGCGGACGCCAAGCAAGTGACCGCTGCGCATGTGGACGAGGCGGTGGAGGCGCAAATCTCCCGCACGGACCGGCTGCGCGAACGCTCCCATGAAGCCATCGCCCGCGACATTCTCATGGTCGATACGGAGGGTGAGGCGGTGGGCCAGGTCAATGGCCTATCCGTGCTTCAGCTCGGCCAATCGAGCTTCGGCCGGCCGGGCCGGATCACGGCGCGTGTGCGCACCGGCGGGCAAAGCGCGCGCATCATCGATATCGAGCGGGAGGTTGATCTCGGCGGGCCGCTTCATTCCAAGGGCATGCTCATTCTCTCAGGCTATCTTGCGGGCACCTTCCTGCCGCGCGAGCCGCTGTCGCTGAGCGCCAGTCTCGTGTTCGAGCAGTCTTATGGCGGCGTCGACGGGGACAGCGCCTCCTCGGCGGAGCTTTATGCGCTTCTCTCCGCCCTTGCCGACCTGCCGATCAAACAGAGCCTTGCGGTGACGGGCTCCGTCAATCAGATGGGTGAGGTGCAGGCGATCGGCGGGGTGAACGAAAAGATCGAAGGCTTTTTCGACATTTGCGCGCGCCGCGGCCTGACCGGCGATCAAGGCGTGCTCATTCCCGCCGCTAATGTCAAACATCTGATGCTGCGCCAGGACGTGGTGGATGCGGCGGAGCGGGGCATGTTTGCGATCTATCCCGTTGCCCGTATCGAGGAAGGGGTGGAGCTTTTGATGGATCTGCCCGCAGGTAAGCGCGAGCGGAACGGCGAATTCCCGCCCAATAGCGTTTTTGCCCGTGTCGAGGCGGCGCTCACGCGCTTTGCCGCCGCGGCCCGCCCGCCTATGCCGCGCGGGGCGGCGAAAGATGGCGGGTTCCGCGTGAGTTAAGCTGTGCGGGCAGCGGAACGCATCCGCTTAGTGAAACGTTTGATCTGTATCATTCGGCCGCCGCACGGTTAAGATTAGGCTGGAGCCTGTGAAATGGAACCAAAGGAGGGTCGGCCATGTCCATTCGCAAAATTCTCGTCCCCTTGAAAGGCGGCGCGCAAGACAAGGTCGTGCTCGGCGCGGCGGCGCGCGTTACCAAGCAGCTCGGCGGACAGCTCACTGGGCTCTTCGTGCGCCCCGATCCCACCGAGGCGCTGCCCTATATGGGCGACGGCGTGTCGGGTCAGGTAATCGAGCAATTGCTGGATGCGGCCAAGGAAGGCGCCGATGCCGCCTCCGCCCGCGCCAGTGCCTCCCTTCATGAAGCGGCGAAAGAAGCCGGCCTTGAGGTGGTCAAGGCGGGCGGGCCGCTTCCCTCCGCCCGGTTCTACGATGTGACGGGCCGTCAGGACGTCGTCATTTCCGAAGAAAGCCGGCTCGCCGATCTCGTCGTCTTTGCCGAAGGCGAGCCCGATGGCGATCAGTTCGGCGGCGATGCGCTGGAAGCAGCGGTGATGAATGCGGGCCGCCCGGTGCTGATTGCGCCGCAGGACGGCTTTGCCGGCAAACTTGGCGGCACCGTTGTCATCGGCTGGGACGGCAGCGTCCAAGCCTCGCACGCCGTCAGCGCCGCGCTTGCCTTTTTGCAGGCGGCGGAAAAAATCGTCATCCTGTGTATCGGGGAAGATGAAATCGAACCGGAACGCGGCGCACGGCTGAAAGACTATCTCAGCCTGCATGACGTGAAGGCGGAACTACGCCTTGTGGATCGGAAAGACCGCTCCACCGGCCAGGCGCTTCTGGAAGAAGCCGGGGCGCTCGATGCCGGGCTTCTCGTCATGGGCGCTTACAGTCATTCGCGCCTGCGCGAATTGCTCATCGGCGGCGTCACCCGCCATGTGCGCGGCCATGCCAGCATCCCGGTGCTGATGGCGCATTGATTAGAAAAACACAAAGAAGGAGAACGCGATGACCCTTTACCGCGTCCGCATGCATGCCGCCCGCTCCGAAGAGTTTCCCGAAGGCAGCAAAGCCCATGGCTATGACTTCGTCGTACCGCTCGATAAGCAGATGCGGCTCGATCCCGATGCCTGGAAAAATCACAGCCGCGATTGCCGCGTGCACCGCTTCTGGTCGGGCGAAGACGATCAGCGCGGCCTCCTGCGCCATATCGGCCGGGGCTGGGTGTTCGATTACGATGAAGAAGAAACGGATGATAACGAGCCCTTCTTCAAACTCGACCGCCACGAAATCAAGGAAGGCGAGTATCTTTCCGTGAAGGAACAGGATGGGGAAACCCGCACCTTCCAGATCGTTTCCGTCCAGCCTTACGTTCAATAAACGAGCTTTACGGCAAAAGAAAACCCCGGCAGCCGCAAGGCGCCGGGGTTTTGTTTTTCGTGAATGGCGTTTTTTTTAAGCGGCGAGCCGCCGGACAATCACATTGCCCGCCGAATAACCGGCGCCGAAGGAGCAGATCACGCCGAGCGCACCTTCGGGCAAATCATCGGAGAACTGGCTGAAGGCGATGATGGAGCCGGCCGAGCTCGTATTGGCGTATTCATGCAGGATGTTGGGCTGTTCTTCGGGCGAAGGATCGCGGCCCAGCACTTTCCGGCCGATGAAATCGTTCATGTTGATATTGGCCTGGTGCAGCCACATGCGTTTCAGCTCGGCGGGGTCGAGCTTGTTCTCGGCCAGATGGTCGGTGATGAGCTGGGCGACCATGGGCACCACTTCCTTGAAGACCTTGCGTCCTTCCTGCACGAAAAGCTTGTCGTCGAGGTTCATTGCTTCGGGTGCGGCGCGGTTCAGGAAGCCGAAATTGTTGCGGATATTGTTGGAGAATTTCGTCAGCAGCTTGGTGCCGAGAATTTCCCAGGCATGTTTCGATTTTGCCTGGTCCGCGCGTTCCACGATAATGGCAGTGCACACATCGCCGAAAATAAAATGGCTGTCGCGGTCCCGGAAGTTGAGATGGCCCGAGCAGATTTCAGGATCGACGACGAGCACGCAGTTCGCCCCGCCGGACTGCACCATGTCATGGGCAGCCTTGATGCCGAAGGTGGCCGAGGAACAGGCGACATTCATGTCGAAGCCGAAGCCGTCGATGCCGAGCAGGTCCTGCACTTCAACGGCAATGGCCGGGTAGGGGCGCTGCAGGTTGGAACAGGCGACGATGACGGCGTCGATGTCTTGCGGTTTCTTGCCGGCCTGGGCCATCGCCTTTTTGGCGGCGTCCACCGACATTTCCGCCAGGATCGAGGGCTCGTCATTCGAGCGTTCCGGCAGGCGCGGGCACATGATGTCGGGATCGAGAATGCCTTCCTTGTCCATCACGTACCGGCTCTTGATGCCGGAGGCTTTGACGATGAATTCGGTGCTGGAAGGCGAAAGCGCCTCCACTTCCCCGGCTTCGATCTTGGCCTTGTTGGCCTCGTTGAAGCGGCGCACATATTCATTGAAGGATTCCACCAGCTCTTCATTGCTGATGGAGTTGGGCGGCGTAAAAACACCGGTCCCGCTAATCACGACTTTTGTCACGCGTTCCCACCCGGTCGTTGCGCTTCGCATGAAATGGCCGGTTTGCGGCCCGGCCTTGTTGACCCATAGTCTGGTTCGCGCGAAGCGGTATCTCAAACTATATGACGATGCTCAGAAAATAGGCGACTAAGGCCTTTATGGCTATAGGCTTACTGAGATTGCAGTAAACAGGGGGCAGAATGGCGGATTTAGCGGGGCGCGCGGGCACCGAAGCGGCAGGGGAAACGCTGGAGATGGTCTGGCGCGCGGTGCGCGCGGCGCTGGAAGGGGCGGCAAAGCCCGGCGCGGCCTTCAACAAATCCGTGCTCGCAACGCGCGGGCTGGACGGCAGCCCGCAGGCGCGCACCATCATCCTGCGCGAGGTGGATGTGAGCACCGGCCTCATCCGCCTTCACACCGATGCCCGCTCGGCCAAATGCGCGGAAATTCAAGCCTGCCCCGACGTTACCTTGCTCGGTTATGATAGCGAGGGGGATGTGCAACTGCGCATCAAGGCGAAAGGCGCCGTGCATATAAGAGATGCGGTGGCGGATGCGGCCTGGGAAGGGGCGAGCGATTCCAGCCTGCGCGCCTATCTTGTGGAAGCGGCGCCCGGAACCGCCCGCGCCGCGCCTGGCACCGGCCTGCCGGGAGATGCGGAAGGGCGCATTCCCGCGCGTGCCCGCCTCGAAGACGGGCGCGATAATTTTGCCGTGATCCGGCTTCAGATCGCGGAAATCGACTGGCTGAGGCTGGCCCGGGAAGGGAATCGCCGCGCGCGTTTCACATTTGCGGGGGGCAAGGGGGGCACGCGCGCGGGCGATTGGCTTCAGCCATAGCTCGCCGGGCTTTACGAATTAACGGCTTTCTTCTGCGTCTCGCTGGGTTTGTTTTCGGGCGAACCGGATTTGGCGCCCGCTTTCGGCGTGCCGACATCGAGCTCGCCCGTCAGCTGGCCGCCCTGTTCCACGCGCAACTCGCCGTAATGGATCGTGCCGCGCACTTTCCCGGTCGATTTGATCGCAAGGCAGCCTTTTACGTTGAGCGTGCCGTCGAAATTCCCCTCGATCTCCGCTTCATCGACATTGGCCTGGCCTTTGACGACGCCGCTTTCACCGACCGTGAGCGAGCCCGATTCGATTTCCGCTTCCACATTCCCCTCGATGACCAAAGCCTCGCAGGAGCGGATCTCGCCTTTCAGGTCGAGGCCGCGGCCCACATGCAAATGCGCGTGGCGCTCGTTCTGGGCCTGAGCTTGCGGCTGGGATTGCGGCGCGCCGCCCAGCGTGCGCACCGGCGGGCGTTTCATTTCGTAAGCAGGAATGGACCGGCCCGTAGTTTCCCCCGCCGTATCGGATAAAGATGACGCCATCGTTTTATCGTCCTTCTTCTCTTCGCTTGATTTTTCGGAATTGGATTTTTCGGTGCTGAACGCGTCGGAAGATGTGCGCGACGACCCCGCACTCTGTTTTTGTGATGAGCGCGAAAACATAATCACTCCCCAATTGTCATTAAGAACCGGGAAGAGCGTAAGAATGTAATGAGGCTGCGATGCGGAACGAATGTGGCGAAAGAGTGATAGGTCTTATTTTCTCATTGCAAGTTGCGCACAATCGCCGTGACGGAAGCATGTCGTCATGTGATCGTTCACAAGCCCGCTTGCTTGCGCGAAGGCATAGACGATCGTCGGTCCACAGAATTTAAAGCCGCGGCGTTTGAGTTCTTTGGAAAGCGCGCGGCTCATCTCCGTTTCCGCTGGCACCTCTTTCATCGATGTGAAGCGGTTTTGCTTCGGTGTGCCGTCTGCAAAGTCCCAGATGAAATCGGAAAAACTTCCCTCTTTCTCCATAATATCGAGATAGGCCCTGGCGCTGCCGATCGCCGCTTCGATTTTGCCGCGATGACGGATGATGCCGGCATCCTGCAACAGGCTTTCGACTTTCTTCGGCGTGTAGCGCGCTATTCTTTCAGGATCAAAGCCGTCGAAGGCGGCGCGGAAGTTTTCGCGCTTTCGCAAAATGGTTATCCAGGAAAGCCCGGCCTGAAAGCCTTCGAGCAGAAGCTTTTCAAAAAGCGCGCGGTCGTCATATTCCGGCACGCCCCATTCTTCATCATGATAGGCGAGGTAAAGCGCGTCCTCACCCGGCCAGCTGCAGCGCGTCGGGCTCATGCGTCGTTCTCATCCTCGTTGCCGGATGTCTCAAGCGTGAAATCCGCCCAGTCCGGCAGATGAATGTGCAAAACGCTATCGCCGGCCTGCAGTTTGCCGGCCGCTTGCGCGGTCTTGATCTGAATGAGCGCGTGGGAGCCAAGCACGGAGAGGACTTCGCCGACAGTGCGCCCCTCCCGCGTCACCGCCTCGCCGGGGGCAAGGTCTTCGCCTTGAATTTCGGCGGGCAGAATGCGTTTGCGCACCTGGCCGCGCCGCTTCGTGCGCGAGGCGACTTCCTGGCCGACGAAACACCCTTTTTTGAAATCGAAGGCGTGCAGTGAATCGAGATTGGCTTCGAGAGGAAAGGTCTTTTCCGGCAAGAGCTCGAAACCGGCTTCCGGCACGCCGAGCGCCATGCGCTTTTCATGGTAGGCGTCGGCGCCGGTGAGCTCATAGCCGCCGTCGCGCAGACAAAGCTCGGCCGTCTCGCGCGGCAGAATGACCCGTTTGCCAAGCGCAGGCAGGCGCGGGTCTACATAAGTGACGCCGCAGAGTCCGTCTTCGGCTGCGCCGGGTGCGCTCTCGTGGCCCTCATCGAGCAGCACGGCCACGGCATCGTTCCCGCTTTGATCCGCGAGTTCTACTTTCGCGCGCAGCTTATAGAAGAAGAGGCGCTTCAGAATCTCTTTCGCGCGGGCCGCTTCGCAATCGGCCAGATAGCCGTCTCCGTCCTTGATCAGAAAAAGATCGAAGAGGAATTTGCCCTGCGGCGTCTGCATGAGCGTATAGACGGCGCAGTCCTCGCTTACGAGATCCATGTTCTGCGTCAAAAGCCCTTGCAGGAAGGAATGGGCATCCGGTCCCGATATCCGCAGAATACCGCGCTCCGGCAAGAGGCAGGCACGTGAGGCCATGAGTGTCACCTTTCCGTTGGCCTTCAGATTTAGGCTCCCTTGCGCCCGGACGCAACGGGGTTACCGGATTGTGAGCGCTATCGCAGTGCTTGGCACATGTTCTGCGACTTCGTATAACCGGTGAGCTTCTGGGGATGAAAGAAGTCGATGCGTATACTTTTTATCAGCTCGAGTTACTTGGGCGATGCGGTTCTCACCACCGGGGTGCTGGCTCATTTGATGGCGCAGTATCCCGGCGCGCGCTTCACCGTGGCTTGCGGGCCGGGGCCGGCGGATCTTTTCCGCGCCAATCCCCAGGTCGAGCATGTCCATGTGATGCGCAAGAAACGCCGCTCGGGTCATTGGATCGACCTTCTGAAGGAGGTCTGGGCGCAGCGCTGGTCCATGGTTGTGGACCTGCGCGGCTCGGCGACGTCCTATGTGCTGCGCACCTGGCGGCGCCGGGTGCTGCGGCCCAATCATTCGCTCCACCGGGTGCCGCATATCGGCTCGGTGCTGGGGCTCGATCCGCCGCCATGCCCCACGGTCTGGCTGACGAAAGAGGCCGAGGCGCGCGCCGCCGAGCTCATTCCGGACGGGCGCAAGGTGCTCATCATCGGCCCGACGGCCAATTGGCCGAAGAAAATGTGGCCCTCGGAGCGCTATGCGGACTTCGCGCTGCGGATCACGGCGCCGGGCGCCCCGCTCGACGGCGCGGACATCATGCTCCAGGGCGGTCCCGGCGAGCAGGACCAGATCGGCCCGATTTATGAAGCGATCCCGAAAGAGCGGCTGATCGATCAGGTGGGCTCCGACCTTGTGACGGCGGCTGCTTGTTTTAGGCGCGCGGCGCTTTATGTCGGTAATGATTCCGGTCTGATGCATCTGGCAGCGGCGGCGGGGGCGCCCACCCTTGGTCTTTTCGGCCCCACCCAGGAAAATCTCTATGCGCCCTGGGGCGAACATGCCGCCTTTGTGCGCGGCCCGCGCTGCCTGGAGGAAATCGAGGCCGATCCCGCCTTCGACCGCAACAGCCCCGATTGCGCGATGGGCGATTTGACGGTCGAAGCGGTCTATGATGCAGCGGTTACATTGCTTGAGAAGACAAGAGGAAAGGCCGGCCCCCGATGAGCAAAACCTATGACCTTCTGATCCGCGGCGGAATCATCGTCAATCATGACGGGCAAAGACCGGGGGATGTGGCGGTCAAGGATGGGAAGATCGCGGCGATCGGTCAGATCGGGGCAGCGGATGCCGCAGAAGTGATCGACGCGCAGGGCCTGCATGTGCTGCCCGGCGTTATCGACAGCCAGGTGCATTTGCGTGAGCCTGGGGCGGCGCATAAGGAAGATCTGGAATGCGGCGGGCGCGCCGCTGTCAAAGGCGGGGTGACGGGCGTCTTCGAAATGCCCAATACCAAGCCGCCGACGACGACGCCCGAAGCGCTGGCCGATAAAGTCTCCCGCGCGCGCCACCGTATGTATTGCGATTTTGCTTTCTATGCCGGCGCGACGACGGAAAACGCCAAGGAGCTGCCGGAGCTGGAGCGCCAGCCGGGCTGCTGCGGCATCAAGGTTTTCATGGGCTCGTCCACCGGTAATCTGCTCGTGCCGGACGATGATCATGTGCGCGAGGTGCTGCGCAATCTGACCCGCCGCGCTGCCTTTCACTCCGAAGACGAGTTCCGCCTGCGCGAGCGCCGCCCGCTTGCCGAAACCGGCAATGTGCACACGCATCCGGTCTGGCGCGATCATATCGCCGCGATCCAGTGCACCGAGCGCCTCGTGCAGCTGGCGCGTGAGGAAGGCAAGCGCATTCATGTGCTGCATATTTCAACCGCCGAGGAAATGGACATTCTCGCCGCTCACAAGGACATTGCGACGGTGGAAACGACGCCGCAGCATCTCACTCTTGTGGCGCCTGACTGTTACGATGAAATCGGCACGCTTGCGCAGATGAACCCGCCGATCCGCGATGCCCATCACCGTGAGGGCATCTGGCGGGGCGTGGCCGCAGGCATTGTCGATGTCATCGGCTCCGACCATGCGCCTCATACGCTGGAAGAAAAATCCCACACCTATCCCAATTCCCCTTCCGGTATGCCCGGTGTGCAAACGCTGGTGCCGATCATGCTCGATCATGTAAACGCGGGCCGGCTGACACTCGAGCGCTTCGTCGATCTGACCTCCCACGGGCCGAACCGGATTTTCGGCATCGCCGGCAAAGGCCGCCTTGCGGTCGGCTATGATGCCGACATCACCATTGTCGACATGAAGAAAAAGCACACGATCGAGAACAAGTGGATCGAAAGCCGCGCGGGCTGGACGCCGTTCGACGGCAAGACCGTCACAGGCTGGCCCATCGGCACCATCGTGCGCGGCCACAAAGTCATGTGGGAAGACGAAATTCTGGGCGCGGCGCCGGGCGAGCCTATGCGCTTCCTCGAAGCGCTGGGCGCGTGAGTTAGGCGCTCAACCGGCCTTAGCCCTCATAGC
This sequence comes from Tepidicaulis sp., assembly GCF_965222285.1. NCBI lineage: Bacteria > Pseudomonadati > Pseudomonadota > Alphaproteobacteria > Hyphomicrobiales > Parvibaculaceae > Tepidicaulis > Tepidicaulis sp. The sequence goes on from NZ_OZ244942.1 coordinate 890,326, forward strand.
CCGGGCCGAGCGGCTGGCCGTAGGAAAATTCGACCACACGTCCGTCAGGGTCTTTAAGCGCGCAGAAATAACCCACCGGCGGGGGCAGGTCCCGCGGCTCCCAGAAAAGATGCGCCTTGCCTTTCTCGGCAATCTCATCGACCGCCTTGCGGCTGTCCAGCGCAAAGCCAAGATGGCTCATATCGTGCTCGGGCTGAGGATCGGGCCTGCCACCTGCAATCAGCACGAACACGAATTCATGTTCCTTGCCGGGTTCGGCCAGCCAGATCACGCGGATACCGTCATTTTCCCGCTCATGCACATTCTCCATGCCGCAAAAGCGCATGTAGAAGGTCGCCGTTTTGTCGATATCGGCGGTATGAAAGGCCATATGGGTGAAGGCCGGGCGGAAAAGGGCGCGTGTTCCTGCAGTTTCGGTTTCATTCATGAAGATGCCTCCGGGTTTGAGGAATCCCCTGCCGCCTATAGTCTAGCAGCCCTTGGTGGGCCCGGCCATTGCGCGACTTGACCGTGAGGGCGTTTTGGGGTCGTGTGAGGGCCAAATTCGCGGGGGAATCCCCGTAAAACGGGGGCGTGAAGACCCCCAGTACATAAGTCTAGAGGGATGGCATTGATGAGCGAGACGTTCCGCGCGCTGCTGGTGACGAAAACCGATGACGGGCAGAAATCCGAGATCGTGGATTTCAACGAGGCCGATTTGATGGAAGGCGATGTCTCCGTCGATATCGCCGCCTCCACGATCAATTTCAAAGACGGTCTGGCGCTGACCGGCGCCTCGCCCATCATCCGCAAGCCCGCGCTTATTCCGGGCATCGACTTTTCGGGCACCGTCACCGCCTCGGACAATCCGAACTTCAAGCCGGGCGACAAAGTCGTGCTCAACGGCTGGGGTGTCGGCGAAGGTCATCATGGCGGCTATGCGGAAAAAGCCCGTGTCAAAGGCGACTGGCTGGTGAAACTGCCGGAGGGCCTTTCCCTCGAGCAGGCCATGGCCATCGGCACCGCCGGGTATACGGCCATGCTCTCGGTGCTTGGCCTTGAAAAGCAGGGCGTTAAACCCGGCGACGGCGATGTGCTGGTGACGGGCGCGGCCGGGGGCGTCGGCTCCGTTGCCATCGCGCTTCTTTCCAAGCTCGGCTACCGGGTTCTTGCCTCCACGGGCCGCGCCTCGGAAGCCGATTATCTGAAAAGCCTCGGCGCAGCGGAAATCATCGACCGCGCGGAGCTTTCCGAAAAAGGCAAACCGCTCGGCAAGGAGCGCTGGGCCGCGGCGGTGGATGCCGTCGGCTCCCACACGCTTGCCAATGTGCTCGCGCAAACCGCTTATGGCGGCACGGTCACGGCGTGCGGTCTGGCGCAGGGGCCGGATCTGCCTGCCACCGTCATGCCCTTTATCCTGCGCGGGGTAAAGCTGATCGGCATCGATTCCGTTATGGCGCCGAAAGCGGCCCGCGAAGAGGCCTGGGCGCGGCTTGCCAAGGACCTCGACCTGAAAAAACTCGACGCGATGACGACGAAGGCCGGGCTTGGCGATCTGCCGAAACTGGCCGGGGACATTCTGGCCGGCAAGGTGCGCGGGCGCATGGTGATCGACGTCAAGGCGTAAGGCATTCAACAACAAAGAAACGAACTCTGGGAGGAAGAGGCCATGAACAAACCGGCCTTTCGCGATCCGCGATATTTGGAACGGCGGGTAGATGTGAAACGCCGCGCAGACGGCTCGATCATTCTGGCCAACCCTCATGAATTGAAGCCGCGCGCAGCGAACCTGATCGAGCCTTTGCGCCGCTGGGCCGAAGAGCGCCCGGATCAAACCTGGCTCGGCAAGCGTAAAACGCCCGCGGCGGGGGAGAAATACGGCCCGTGGGAGCTGCTGTCCTATAAGGACGCAAATGCCAAGGTGAATGCAATCGCCCAGGCATTGCTCGACCGCGGTCTCGATCAGACGAAGCCGGTGATGATCCTCTCGGCCAACTCGCTCGAACATGCGCTGCTGACTTACGGCGCCATTCTGGCGGGGGTGCCGGTGGCGCCCGTCTCGCCGTCCTATAGCCTTATCAGCAGCGATTTCGACAAGCTGAAATATGTGGTGAACCTCGTCGAGCCGAAGCTCATCTTCGTGCAGGAAGCGGCACCTTTCGCAAAAGCGCTGGCCGCGCTCGATTTGGATGGCGTGGAAGTCGTCAGCGTCGACGGGGGGGCGGGAACACCTTTTGCCTCGCTCCTTGAAACGCGCCCGGCAAACGCTGTCGAGGAAAGCTATGCGCGGCTTAGCGATGATATGGTCGCGAAATATCTCTTCACTTCCGGCTCCACCGGCATGCCGAAAGCCGTCATCACCACGCAGCTCATGATGTGCACCAATGCGGTGATGCCCTCGAGCGTCGTCGATGAAGAGCCCGACCGTGTGCCGGTCATGCTCAACTGGCTGCCCTGGAACCATTGTTTCGGCGGCAATGCGATCCTGAACAATCTGCTCACCTCCGGCGGCACGATGTATATCGATGGCGGCCGCCCGGTGCCGGGGCAGTTTGAGGAAACGCTGCAGAACCTGCGCGAGATCGCGCCGACCTCTTATTCCAACGTACCGGCCGCCTACGGCATGCTGGTGCCGGAGCTTGAAAAAGACGACGATCTGGCACGCAACTTCTTTTCCAATATCCGCACGCTTGCCTATGGCGGGGCGGCCCTCAGCCAGGACCTTTACGACCGCATTCAGGAAGTCGCGGTGCGCATTACCGGCGAGCGGATCGTCTTTTCCTCCGGCTATGGGGCGACGGAAACCGCGCCCACCATCATGAACGTGCATTGGGAAACCGAGCGCATGGGCCTTCTCGGCTTGCCGCTGCCGGGCATCGAGCTCAAACTCGTGCCCACCGGCTCCAAGCTCGAAGTACGCGTCAAAGGCGACTGCATCACCAAGGGCTATTACAAGAACCCGGAAAAGACGGCGGAGGCGTTCGACGAAGAAGGCTTCTACCGGCTGGGCGATGCGGCGAAATTCGTCGATGAGAACCGGCCCGAAGAAGGGCTGGTCTTCGACGGGCGCGTCGCCGAAGACTTTAAACTCTCCACCGGCACCTGGGTGAGTGCGGGGCGTCTGCGCGTGCAAGCTATCGAGGCGGCGGGCGGCCTGTTGCAGGACGCGCTCGTGACCGGGCTCGACAAGGAATATATCGGCATTCTGGGTTTCCCGAATATTCCCGCCTGCCGCCAATGCGCAGGCGATGAGAACCTCGCACCGGAAGAGCTGATCACCCATCAGGGCGTACTCGAAAAGCTGGGCGCGGGCCTTGCCAAGCACAACAGCACGAATCCAGGTTCTTCGACGCGGGTTAGCCGGGCGATGCTGATGAGCGAGCCGCCCAGCATCGATGCGGGGGAGCTGACGGATAAAGGCTATATCAACCAGTCCACCGCCCTTGCGCGGCGCGCCGATCTGGTTGAAAAACTCTATGCGGACCCGCCCGGCAACGACGTGGTGGTTGTCGGCAAGTAAGCGGGGCGCAAGGTCGCCGCGCCGTAAAAGGCACGCCGGAAAGAGGAAGAGACCGGGCATGGAATATCTGACGCTCCTGGTGAGCGGTATTCTGGTCGGGGTGGCGGTCGCCGCCCCCATCGGCCCGGTCAATCTCATCTGCATCCGCCGGACGCTGAAATATGGCGCGGTGAACGGTTTTGCCTCCGGTTCCGGCGCGGCCATTGGCGATGGGGTTTTTGCGACCATTGCCGCTTTCGGTGTGACGGCGGCGATTACGTTCGTGAAGACGCACTCCTTCTGGCTGCAAATGCTGGGCGGGCTTTTTTTGATCGCGCTTGGCATCCGCACCTGGTTTGCCCAGCCGCATCTCGATGACAGCCTGCCGGAAAACGCCTTGGGCGATCTTCTGCCTGTCATCGGCACGACATTTTTCCTGACCATCACGAACCCGGCCACCATGCTGGGCTTCATGGCGATATTCGGCGGGATCGCAGGTTTTACCGTGGGCAGCGAGGATTATGGCCGCGCGCTCTTGCTGGTTGCTTCCGTGGTGGCCGGATCGGCACTCTGGTGGGCGCTTTTGACCGGCTTTGTCGGGCGTTTCCGCAACCGGATGAGCGACAAGATGCTGGAAATCATCAATCACGTCTCCGCCGGGCTGATTATTCTGTTCGGCCTCGGCGTGAGTGGACGTGTACTATGGGAACGGTTCCTGTGAAGAGCCGGACGAAAAAGAGGGAGCGGAACGAATGAACGGTGCAGAAAGTCTTGTGCAGACGCTGGTGGATTCAGGCGTGGAGGTCTGCTTCACCAATCCCGGCACCTCGGAAATGCATTTCGTTGCGGCGCTGGACAAGGTGCCCGGCATGCGCGCCATGCTCGGCCTTTTCGAAGGCGCGGTAACAGGGGCTGCCGATGGCTATGGCCGCATGGCGGAAAAGCCCGCGGCAACGCTGCTTCACCTCGGCCCCGGCCTCGCCAACGGCCTTGCCAATCTTCACAATGCCCGCCGCGCCTCAACGCCGCTCGTCAATATTGTCGGCGATCATGCGACCTATCACGCGCAATATGATGCGCCGCTTGCTTCGGACATCAAAGGCTTTGCCGCCCCGGTTTCCGGCTGGGTGCATTCATCGAGCCATCCCAAATATGTGGCCGCCGATGCCGCCCGCGCCGTCGCCGCTGCCCGTCAGGCACCGGGACAGGTGGCGACATTGATCCTGCCGGCCGATACTGCCTGGCTCGACGCGGACGGCCCGGCACCGGCCTTGCCTGTGACCGGCCCTGCGCCTGTGAGCGAGAAAGCGGTGGAACGGGCCGCCGGCGCGCTCAAGAACGGCAAGAAGACGGTCATTCTCATTCGCGGTGAAGCGCTGAAGGAAGAGGGGCTTCAGGCAGCGGGCCGCATCGCGGCGAAATCCGGCGCGCGGCTGATCTGCGACACTTTCACGCCGCGCCTGCAGCGCGGGGCGGGGCGCGTTGCCATCGAGCGGCTTCCTTATTTTGCCGAGCAGATCGAGGAAAACCTCGCCGGTACCGAACAGATGATCATTATCGGCTCGAAGCCGCCCGTCTCCTTCTTTGCCTATCCCGGCAAGGCGAGCTGGCTGACGCCGGAGGGCTGCGACATTCTCATGCTCGCCCATGCCCATGAAGACGGGGTGGGCGCGCTTCAGGCGCTTGCCGAAGCCATCGGCGCGCCGAAAGAACCGGCCCATGTCGCCCCGCTCGAAAAGCCGGAGCTGCCCTCCGGCAAACTCGACAGTTTCACGGCGGGCCAGATCATCGGCCATTATCTGCCGGAAGGCGCGATCGTTTCGGACGAAGCGGCGACCTCGGGCATCGGCCCGGCGATCTATACCGCTAATGCCGCTCCGCACGATCACCTCTCGCTAACCGGCGGCTCCATCGGCCAGGGCCTGCCCGTGGCGACGGGCGCAGCCGTTGCCTGCCCGGACCGTAAGGTCGTCTGCCTGCACGGCGACGGCGGGGCGATGTACACGCTGCAAACGCTGTGGAGCCAGGCGCGCGAAGGGCTCGACGTGACGACGGTAATCTTCGCCAACCGCTCCTATGCGATCCTCAATGTGGAACTGATGCGGGTGGGCGCGGAAAATGCCGGGCCGAAGGCGCTTTCCATGCTCGATCTGCATAATCCCGAGCTTGATTGGGTGAAGCTTGCGCAGGGCATGGGCGTCGAGGCCATGCGCGCGGAAACGGCGGAAGAATTCGCCGATCAGTTTTCCCGCTGCATGCGCACGAAAGGCCCGCATCTTATCGAAGCGGTGGTCTGAGGCAGGCATTGCCGCAAAAGAAAAGAGCGCCCTGGCTATGCCGGGGCGCTTTTCGTTTCGGCGCTTTAAGACTTAGTGATGGGTGCGCTGAAGCGTGAATTCGCCGTGGCGGATCCGGTCGGCCAGATTCTCGGCCATGTCGGCGACATTATCTTCGCCCAGCACATCGACCATGTCGCTGAACGCGGCGTAAAGCGCGGCGCTTGCCACGATGTCGGCGGACGCGCCGGCCTGCAGCGCTTCTTCCCAGGCATCGAGTAAGAGATCGAGCGCCAACTGGCGCTGCTCATCTTCGCTCGGAAAGAGGGCGTCGGTGGCCTCGGTTTCAAAATCCGCATCGTCCAGATCGGACAGAAGGCTCATGCGCGTGGGTCGGGTTTTAGACATTAAAACGGGTGCTCACTTTTCCAGTTTGCAAGTCGGACGGGCCGCACCCTCCGTATGACACAAACGCTGCCTGGATCGAAAAGGGACCGGCAAAGTCTGCAGATTTGTGTTGTTGTAACACAAATTTTTCGGGCTTGCGCGATGAAAGATAGGAGACGGTTAACCTCTCGCCCGGCGTTAAGCAAGGGAGGGTAAATAAAAATCCGGCCAAGGCCGCCCGATTATGGTTAAGGCCGGGCGATGGCGGAGAGGCGGGCGGAGAGCTTCGCGCCTTCATCCAGAAGCCGGTTGATTTCCGTCACCGTCTTGCCCGAGCAGCGCCCATGGGCAATCCGGGCCTTGTGATAAGCGCTGTTGAAATGGCCGACCAGGAGCTCGCGGGTCTGTTCATCCGGCTCGGTGGCTTTCAGGAGTTCGCGCATTTTTTCGCGCCAAACCTGGCCTTCGCTGCCATCGCACAGATCGCGCATATAGTGAACGGAGCCCAGAATCTCCGCGACGCGCAGCACATCTGCCCAATAAGCCGCCGCCCGTCCGGACTTGCCTCCCGTTTGAGCATAGGCCGCGGGCCCCGCGCCAAGAAGGGCGCCGGCAACGAGCGCCTGTATCAAAAAGACACAGAACGCGCGGGCCGGGGCGCGGCCATGGGAGCCGCTATGGGACAGGTTTCGGGCGCAGGGCATGGCTGGAAACGGGCATCCTTTCCGTTTTTCGAATTCTCAAAGCTTCGTGAAGCAGGAGATGCAGAAACGGGGCCAGCGGCAGGCGGCGGCGAGGGGAGCCCTCAATTGTCCTGAGGCGCGGCCATTTCATCGGCCAGATGCGGTGAGGCCTCATAGCGGCGGGTGTCGAGGAGATAGGCGAGCTCGGAGAGCGCATCGAGTATTTTTTCCATATCTCCCTCGTAAAGGAGGGTGGGTAGGAAACGGGCAAGTTCCAGCTCGAATTCGCGGTGCTTGGCAAGGCCGCTTTCGGTCAGGCGGAGTTTGACGCTGCGCGCATCATCGGCGTCTTTCTCGCGCATGATGAGACCGCGCCGCTCCATATCGGCGATAAGCGCGGAGGCGGTGGGTTTGCGGATCGAGGCTTCGACCGCAAGCTCGCCCGCCCGCTTCGGCCCGCGCTTCAGAAACATCAGGAAACGGTATTGCGGCACGGTGATGTCGTGCCGGCGCGCCAGCTGCTCGAATTCGCGGAAGAGAAAAACCACGGCCCGGGCCGCGAGGATGAGGCGTCTGTCGATCTGGTCTTCCATCGGCCCCGCCTTGAAGAAAGCCTGCGCTAAGGAGCGCGGGGACCGGTAGCACCGGTCCCCGCGTGTTTGTTAGAAAATCGAATAACCGCCGTCGATGATCAGCGTCGTGCCCGTGTGATAGGCCGAGGCATCGGAGGCGAGATAGACGGCCATGCCGCCGAAATCTTCCGGCTCGCCCCAGCGGCGGATCGGCACGCGGGGGATGACCTTTTCGGCAAAGGCGGGCGCGGCCTGCGCCTGCGAGGTCATGTCCGTTGCAATCCAGCCCGGCAGAATGGCGTTGGCGCGGATGCCGTGACGGGCAAATTCCACCGCCGTGGAGCGGATCATGGAAATGACGGCGCCTTTCGTGGCCGCATAAGCCTGATTGCGGGCTGCCCCTTCGATGGCGGCAAGGCTGGCAATGCCGACGATGGAACCGCCGGGGTCGCCGTTCTTTGCGCGCTCGACCATGTGGCGCGTACCCTCACGCAGCGTCCAGAACACGCCGTCGAGATTGACCGAGAGCACTTTGCGGTAAACTTCCGTGGACATTTCGGTGAAGGAGGGGGCGCCGTAGCCGATGCCGGCATTGGCGAAGATGGAATCGATACGGCCCATGGCGGCAACGGTTTCCAGCATGCCGTCCACGACTTCCTGCTCGTTCGCCACATTCACCTTGCGGCCATAGGCGCGCACGCCGTGCGCTTCGAGCTTTTTCACCGCGTCCGCGTTGCGCTCTTCATTGGTGCCCCAGATGGCGACATCGGCGCCGGATTGGGCCAGCGCTTCGGCCATGCCGAGCCCGATGCCCCGGTTGCCGCCGGTGACGAGCGCGACCTTGCCGGTCAGATCGAAAGGTTTGTAGGTCATGAGAGCCTCCCCTGATTGGCTTCTTGTTTTCATGGCAGTTCTGAAGGCAGGACTATAACACTGCCGAGGCGCTTGCCAGCAAGGAAGGCGGGATTTATCGGCGCAAATGCCCCTTCCGCAGGGGCAGCGGGGCCTTGCGCCGTGAGGATATGAAGCTCAGGAGGATTTCAGGAGGGCGGCCAGATCGTCCACATCTTCGCTGGCAAGCAGCGCGTCGATCTCGTCCTGCTCGGATGTCATGTTGTGGCCGTTGATGATGGCGCTGGTCAGATCGATATATTGGCGAAGCTGCCCCGTCACCGCGGCGACGGTGCTTTTCGTGCGCACCTCATCGCCCGCCGCGATCGCCGCTTCGATGGCTTTCAAACCGGCAAGCGCCGTCGCATCCATCTGCGCGACCAGATGGTCGAAAGGCAGGCGGTAGCGTATGGGCGCGTTTTCGTAGGCCAGGATCGCCAGTTCCTTGTCCTGAAAACAGGAATCGCGGAAATGGTCCGCATAGCTTTTGGGCTGCCACTCGCGCGCATCTTCCATGCATTCGGGAATATCCGCGACCATGTCGAGCAGCATGACGATTTCGTTGAAATGGTTGAGGTAGTCCGTGGCCAGAAGAGTATCTTCATGGATGTTCTTGCCGCGCGCGACTTTGCCGAGCGTGCGCGGATAGCCGATCCCGCCGATGGGGCGGGCGGAGTCTGGCTGCGCGGTGCTGGCGGTTTGTTTGTCTGCGCCGGTCAAGGCGTGCGGGCCCCCGTTGTGAGCATACTCCTCATAGCCCGCTGCCGGCGGGGCCGGCGCGTGCTTCCTCGGGCCGAGACTAGCGGTCAGTGGTTAACAATCATTTCGTTTGGAAATACCGAAAATAGCCGTTTCAGCGGGCATTTTTGGGGAGGAGGCGGGAGGCACCGCCGGAGCTTTGCTTGGCCCCTCCGGCTGCATCACCCGATGGGATATTTTGGCTGATTCCCGCGCCCAGCCTGCCTTCCTCGCGCAGCTCGGCGCATTGGAAATAGGGTTTGAAAGAGAGTTTCTCGGCGTCCGTCGCAAAGGAGCAGGAGAAAACCGATGTGCCTTTTTGAACGATCAGACTGTTGCCGAGGGTGGTGCGGATCTCATAACCGTTAACGATAAGGTCGCTGAGGTTTTTATCCGTCAGCACGAAAGGTCCGTTGCGGGCGCCGATCCCGGCGGCTTCCGTTTCAGGTGTCAGGAGGAAAAGGGCGAGGGCGGGAAGCATCGCCCGCCGGAAGGCCGAGCGGCCATAATCGTTTTTACGCATGCCGTGAAATCCGTTCCGCTAACTTGCCGCGCAATCCCGGCAGAGGCCGGTAATTTCGATCATGCGCTTTTCCTGTTTAAACCCTTCCGCCGCCGCCACTTTCTGCAGGGCCTCGCCGATGGCGGGGTCCGCGATTTCTTTGGCATTGCCGCAGGACCGGCAGATCAGGAACTGGCTGCTATGGGCGCCCATGCTGCCCAGATCCTGATGGCTGCAGCCGATATAGGCATTCAGCGATTCGATGCGGTGGACAAGCCCCTGTTCCAGAAGAAAGTCGAGCGCGCGGTAAACCGTGGGCGGTTTGGGATTGTCGTGCTTCTTGCCGAGCTTGGCGAGCACGTCATAGGCGCCGATGGGCCGGTGCGAACTCCAGACGATTTGCAGTACTTCCTCGCGAATGGGCGTGAGGCGCACCCCGGCGGCATCGCAAAGTGCCCTCGCGCGGGCAAGGGCATCGTCCACGCAAAGCGAATGATCGTGCGGGGTAAAAGCGGCTGCCGCCGGTTTTTTCACGGTCGAGGATTTGGGCGCCAAAACGTCTTCCTTGCTGTTTCACCCGTCGCGGGGCGCCATAATAACATCCAGTATAGCATAATGTGGGTTTATCGCTTTTTCGAAGCATCATCACGGATGCGTGGCCCGGCCGGCGCTTTGATGCGCGCTTGCGGCGAATCTCCTAGTCTTCGCCCATGTGCGGTCGCTTCGTCATCACCACCCCGCCTCAGGCGATGAAAGAGTTGTTCGGGTTTCCCGAGCAGCCGAATTTTCCTCCGCGCCGGAACATCGCCCCCACCCAGCCCGTGCCCGTTATTCATACGGGCGAGGGGCACACGCGGGACGGGGCGCGGCATTTCTCGCTCATGCGCTGGGGGCTCGTGCCGGGCTGGATGAAGAAATTTCCGGACAGCGTGCTCATCAACGCACGGGCCGAAGCGATCCTCGAAAAACCCTCCTTCAGAGGGGGCATCCGCCACAGAAGGGCGCTCATTCCCGCAGACGGGTTTTACGAATGGGACATCCGCACCAAACAGCCCTATTTCATTCACCTGAAAAGCGGCGGCCCCTTCGCCATGGCGGCGATCTGGGAGGACTGGATGGGCGCGGACGGCTCGCAGATCGAAAGCGCGGCGATCGTTACCGTGGCCGCCAAAGGCGGGCTTGCCCCCATTCATCCGCGCAGCCCGGCCATTCTGGATGAAAGCGCCTGGGATGCCTGGCTCGATACGGAAAATGTGCGCCCTGCCGATGCGGTGAAACTGCTTTATGAGCCGGGCGCGCCCGCGCTTGCTTTCCATCCTGTCAGTACCCGCGTCAACAAAGTGGCGAATGACGATGAAAGCCTGATGGCGCCGGTCGCGGCGGATAGCGGGCCGGGGCAGCTCAGCCTTTTGTGACGGCTTTATGTGAGGGGCCGTTCATTTTTTAAGCACCTGCGTGATTCTCTTTGAGAGATTGCTGAGCGCCGGGCCAAAGGGCGCGAAAATGCCCGAATTGGCGCGGGAAGGGCGGCGCGCGCTGCTTCATACTCCACAGGCCCGCATTTTTTGGGATATAGTGGACGCGTTCCGGCCCGCCTCAACACGCCGTTTCAACAGGCAGCCGGCCCATGGAGCCTTGATGGCCGCTGATATCGTTGTCTTGCTGGTGCTGATCGTTCTGAACGGTTTCTTCTCCTTATCGGAGATGGCCGTCGTTTCCTCGCGCCGTCAGCGTCTGCAGGCGCTCCTTTCGCGCAAGCGCGAGCAGGGCAGCGCCAATACGCAAGGCGTGGAAACGGCCCTGCAGCTTCATGCAGAGCCCGGGCGCTTTTTATCGGCAGTGCAGGTCGGCATCACGTTGATCGGCGTTTTTGCCGGTGCTTTCGGTGGTGCGACCTTGGCCGAGCCCTTGGCGGCCACCATGTCGGACATCCCCATGATTGGGGATTATGCGGGCCCCGCCGCCTTCGCGCTCGTTGTTGTCGTCATCACTTACCTCTCGCTGATTGTCGGCGAGCTGGTGCCGAAACAGATTGCGCTGTCGAACCCGGAAGCCTTTGCCTCGGCCATTGCCCGGCCCATGACGGTCTTTGCCCGCGCGCTTTCGCCCATCGTCACGCTGCTGTCCAAATCAAGCGATGCACTTCTCGGCCTTTACGGGGTGAGCGGGCGCGATACATCCGGCGTGACGGAAGAAGAGATCAAACACCTGGTCGAGGAAGGCGTTGCGACCGGCGCCATCGAGACGGTGGAGCGGGACATCATGAACCGCGTCTTCGGCCTCGGCGATTTGCGCGTCGGGGACATGATGACGCCGCGTGTTTCCATGATCTGGCTCGACACGGAACTGCCCTACGAGAAGAATCTGGAACTGGTGCGCGAGCATCAGGAACTGCGCTACGGCGTGCGCAAGGGCGAAAACGGTCCGCCCGTCGGCATGGCGCGCATGGAAGATCTTTTCATCGATTTCAATGCGGGAACGAACGAGGCGCTTTTCGCCAATATGTCGCCGCCGCTCTACATTCCCCGCCGCGCTTCCGTCCTCAAGGCGCTCAGCATTCTGCAGGCGGAAAGCAAGTTCATGGCCTTCATCATCGACGAATATGGCGAGGTGGTGGGCACGATTTCCATGCGCGATATCTTTACCGCCATTGTCGGGGATATTTCCGGCCATGCGGCGCATGATAACAATGCCGTCGTCAAACGCGTGGACGGCTCCTATCTCATCGACGGTGTCGTGTCCGCCGAAGAAGCAAAGCGCGTCCTGAAGCTGAAAAAACTTCCGGGGGACGAATCGAGCGACGTGAACACGCTTGCAGGCGTGATGTTCGACTGGTTCGGACGGCTGCCGCGCGAGGGCGATTATTTCGCCTGGAACGGCTACCGCTTTGAAGTGGCGGATATGGACGGCCCGCGCGTCGATAAAATCCTGGTCGTGCCGGCGCAGAACCTGCCCATCGGCGCCTTCCGCGACAACCGGCAGGCCGAAGCAGTGGCAACGGCGGCGGAGAAAGCCGCAGAAAAAGCAACTGGCACGGCGGGCAAAGAGGTTGCTGAAAAGCCGGAAACGGGTGAGGGCGATCAGACGGAAGCCGAGATCGTGCCCTTCCGCAAGAACCCGGGCGGCAATTAAGCCTCTAAGCGCCGCCCTCTTGCCGCGCGGCGAGTACTTTGCCCGGATTGAGAATGTTCTCAGGGTCGAGCGCCTGTTTGAGTGCCCGCATCATGTCCATTTCCACCGGTGATTTGATCTTCGCCAGCTCATCGCGCTTCAATTGCCCGATGCCGTGCTCCGCGCTGATCGAGCCGCCGAGATCGAGCGCAATGGCATGGACGATGCGGTTGAAGCGGTCCCATTCTTTCAAGAATGCGTGCTTGTCCATGCCGGGCGGCTGGCTCAAATTGAAATGCACATTGCCGTCGCCGATATGGCCGAAGGGGACGGGGCGGATGCCCGGCATTTCTTTTGTGACGGCCTCAAGCGCGCGCTCGATGAAGAGCGGCATTTTGGAGACGGGCACGGAAATATCGTGCTTGATGCTGCCGCCTTCCTCCCGCTGCACATCGGAAAGATTTTCGCGCAGCGCCCAAAGAGCATCGGCCTGCGCGTCCGACTGGGCAATCGTGCCGTCCCGGGTAAGGCCTTCTTCCATCGCCGCGCCCAGCGTCTCGGTCAACAGCGTTTGCAGCGTGTCCGCCGTTCCCCCGGAAGAAAGCTCGATCAGCACATACCAAGGCGAGGGCGCGCTTAAAGGATCGCGGGTTCCTTCCATATGTTTCGTCACGAACTCGATGCCGATGCGCGGCATAAGCTCGAAAGAACTGACAAGCCCGCCGGTGCGCGCCTCGATGAAATGCAAAAGCGAAACGGTTTTGGCGAGCTCCGGCACGGCGGCAAAGGCAACGGCCTTTGCGCTGGGGCGCGGGAAGAGTTTCAAAACGGCGACGGTGATGATGCCGAGCGTGCCTTCCGCGCCGAGAAAGAGCTGTTTGAGATCGTAGCCCGTATTATCTTTGCGCAGGCCCCGCAGCCCGTTCCAGATGCGCCCATCCGCCAGCACGACTTCGAGCCCAAGTACGAGATCGCGCGCATTGCCGTAGCGCAGCACCGCCGTGCCGCCCGCATTGGTGGAAAGATTGCCGCCGATCTGGCAGCTGCCTTCCGAGGCAAGCGAGAGGGGAAAGAGGCGGTCTTCTTTTTCTGCCGCTTCCTGAATGGCGGTGAGCGTGACCCCTGCCTCCACCGTCAGCGTGTTGTTTGCCGCATCGATGGCGCGGATTTTTTTCATACGCTCAAGGGCAAGAATAATGCTGCGCGCATTGTCCGTGATCTGCCCGCCCACAAGCCCGGTATTGCCGCCCATGGGAATGACCGGGGTTTTCGTTTCATGGGCAAGAGCGAGAAGGCGCGAGACCTCTTCCGTGCTGGCCGGTTTGACGATGGCGGCCGCTTTACCCTCGTAAAGCCCGCGCCGTTCGCAAAGATAAGGCGCCATCTCGAACGGGTCGGTGACGACATGGGCCCCGCCCACAATCTCTTTTAGCCGGTCTATCAAAGTGTCATCGCTCATGGCGCTTTCATGGCTTTGTTAGAGGGTGCGGCGATAGGCGCGCACGCCGGTGTGAAGATATTGCGCGCGCCCGCTCCCGTCTTCTCCCAGAAAATGGTAGCCCGCGGCAAGGGTGCGGCCAGGATCGCGCCCGAAAAAGAAATCGGGCCCTGCCGCTTCAAGGGGAATGTCGAGCGGCGGCTGCACCAGTGCATAATCGGCGGAAGGTACGCGTTTGCAGATCAGACTGCCATTTTCTGCGCGCACTTTCATTTCACCGAGCCCGCAGGCATAGGTGCCCTCGAAGCGGGCCGCATCGATTTTTTCCGGCACCGGCCCCACATCTTTTTCCGGCAGTTTGACGCCCGCCAGTTCTTCGAAAAGCGCGGGGAAAAGCTCGTGATAAAGGCCTTTGCCGTCTCCGCCATTCGTTAAAAGCACGATCGCGGTGCCGGAGGCGGGATGAAACCTGAGCCAGGCCGCCTGGCCGATGGTCGAGCCGTCATGACCGAAAATTTCATAAGCCCCGTCTGCTCCCCGCCACATCATAAAGCCGAGGCCGATTGCATCGATCTCCATACCGACAGGCAAGCGGATATTTTCCGCGCGCATGGCAAGGGCGCTTTCCTCGCTTAAAATCCGCGTGCCGTTCGCCGCTATGCCGGGCGCCGTTTCCCCCGATTTGTGAGCGGGCATATGAAGGCGGGCAAACTCGATGACATCGCGCGCCCGCGCCATGGGCGTTGCCCCGGCAGGGCCATTCGACTGGGCAAGAAAAGCGACAGGTGTGACGGCAAGGCCCTTTTCCGGCGAACCGATATGGCCGATGGCGGTGAGATAGCGCATCGCCTGTTCGGGCAGGGTGGAAAAGGCAGGTGTGCCGAGCGGCTTGATCAGCCGGGTGCGCATGGCTTTGTCCCAGTAAAGCCCGCTTGCCGCTTCGATCATACGGCCCGCAATGACAAAGCCGACATTGGAATAGGAGAACATCTCTCCCAAGGGGTGCACATTTTCCTGGGTCGCCAGAAGCGCCACGAATTTTTCGATCCGGTCCTCGCCGCGCCCGGCATTTTTGAAAAGATCGCCCTCGATGCCGCTCGTATGAGAAAGAAGATGGCGGAGCGTGACATGGGCGCTCGTCTCCTCATCCTTCACCTTGAAGTCCGGCAGGTATGTGCGCACGGGCAGGTCGAGAGAAAGGCGGCCTTCTTCCACAAGCTGCATGGCAAGGGTTGCCGTATAAAGCTTGGTGATGGAGCCCACTTGAAAGAGCGCTTCGGGCGTCACCGGCACCTGCGTTTCCAGATTGAGAACGCCGGCCGCCGCTTCTTCAAGCCTGCCATCCGAAAAGACCGCGAGCGAGGCGCCGGGCACACCGTAGCGCCGGATAAGCGCCTCCAGCCGCTCGGTGAGCGCCGGATTTGCGGATGCTTTTGCAGGGGAGCGGGACTGGGACACACCGACCTCTCTTTTTCGCCAAGCTCTTTGCCTGAATCGCAGGCAGATGATCCTAGCAGGCCGCGCGGGCCTTGCCTAAACTCATGCCATGATCGACATCATAGACCATATCCTCATCGCCGTGCCCGAGCTTGACGGGCCCGTCGCCGATTACACGCAACTCACGGGCCGTTTGCCCTCCTGGCGGGGCAGCCATCCGGGCCTTGGCTCCGTGAATGCGCTTTTCCGTTTTTCCAACACCTATATCGAGCTGGTGGCGCCGAAAGGCGAGGGCCGCTTCGGCGATATTCTGCGCACCCATTTGGAGAAAAGCGGAGCCGGCATTATCGGCCTTGCTTTTGGGGTGGAAGATGCAGCGGGCGCGGCCGCCTTTCTGCGGGAAAAGGGCCTGAGCGCCAGCGATCCTCTGCCCGGTGAAGGGGCCGATGAAAGCGGTGCGTTTTCCCCCCGGCGCTGGAAAAACGTCATGCTGCCGCCGGAAGAAACGAACGGCCTTTTCATGTTCCTCATCGAGCAGGAAGACAGGCTCGCCTTGCCCTTCGCGCCTTTGGTGAAAGAGGGTGAGGGCCGGGCGGCGGCGGAAGCGATCGATCATGTGGTGATCAACACGCCGGATGCGGACAATGTCATCGCGCTCCTGCAAGGCAAACTTGGTCTGCGCCTTGCGCTCGACAATACGGTGAAGGAATGGGGCGTGCGGCAGATCTTCTTCCGCACCGGGCGCATGACCATCGAGGTGATTTCCTCGCTCGATGAGAAAAAGCGCGCGAAAGAAGATCATTATTGGGGCCTCACCTTCCGCTATCCCGATCTGACAAAAGCCCGCGCGCGGCTTTTGGAGGCGGGCGTGCCCGTTTCCGATATCCGCAAGGGCCGCAAGAAAGGAACGGTGGTGGCAACGCCGAAGGGCGCGACCTTCGGCATCCCCACGCTCTTGCTCGCGCCCGAACGGGCGGAGTGATCTGCCCGTTCGTAAAAGTAAGTGCCTTTAGCAGGTACTTTTAACAGGCAGCGGCAATTGCGTCCTCAAATGTATAATGATCGCCCCCGCCAAGCGGGTTGCCCCAATAAGGCGGAATGATCGTGCGGTAGCGCGGCCCGCTGCTGCGGTAATAGCCGTAAATATAATATTCCTTGCCGGTCGAGCAGCGAATAACGGTGATATCCGCTTCTTCCCGGTTCGGCGCGGCGGATTGGTGGAAGCGTTTGACCACCTCATAACTTGCCGCAAAACTGGTACCGGTCATTGCCATGCTGATGGCGATGAGCCCGAGAGCCATCAATTTTTTCATAAGCGTTCCTTTCTCATCCCTCAGAACGGGTCGCGGAGCCGAAGCTGCATCTCGCCGCGACCCTAGAAGGGAGAACGCTTTGCTTGAAAGTCGTACAGATGAATTAGCACAAGAGAAGGAGCTTAGGAGCGCGGCGCAGCGGCGCGGCGCAGCCGGTCGTTAATCGCCTCGCCGAGCCCGGTGTCAGGCACCGGCATGACGGCGATGGATTTTCCTGCCGCCTGCGCATCGAGCTCCTGCAGATAGCGGAAGAGGTTGGCCGCCGCCTCGCGCAAATCCCCTTGGCGCGACAGGTTGAGTGTCAATGCCGCGCCTTGCAATGCGTCCGGCCCGAAGGCGAGGAGTACTTCATCGCCGCTTACCTCTTTTGCATTCAGCCGGATCGGCGCGTCTGGGGCATAATGGCTGGCAAGCTGGCCGGGAGAGGAGCGCCCGGCTTCACCTTCTTCTTCGGCTGCTTCCGCAAGCTTCATGCCGAGCACTGTTTCGATTTCCGCGCGGGCAATGGCGCCGGGACGCAGCAAGGTGGGCGGGCCGTCTTCCGGTAGGCCGATCACGGTCGATTCCAGCCCGAGCGTGCAGGGCCCGCCATCGAGGACACCGGCGACAAGCGCGCCTGCTTCTTCGAGCGAGCGGGCGACATGTGTTGCCAGCGTCGGACTGAGGCGGCCGGAGCGGTTGGCGGACGGGGCGGCAAGGGCAAGCCCACTTTCCTGCAAAAGTTCCAGCGCCAAGGGATGTTGCGGCACGCGCAAAGCGACGGTGGGAAGACCGGCGCTCACCAGAAGCGACAAAGGCGTCTCCGCCCGGCGTGGCAGAACGAGGGTGAGCGCCCCCGGCCAGAACGCTTTTGCAAGTGCCTGCGCTCGCGCATCGAAACGGGCATGGACTTCAGCCGCTTGCAAAGAGGGCAGATGCACGATGAGCGGGTTGAAACGCGGGCGGCCCTTGGCCTCGAAAATCCGTGCGACGGCACGGTCTTGTGTAGCGTCCGCGCCCAGCCCGTAAACGGTCTCGGTCGGAAAGGCAACGAGCTGTCCGGCGCGCAAAGCGTCCGCGGCTTTTTTGATGTGGGAGGCATCCGGCGGCCAGATGGGAAGCGGCATGGGCGTATCAGGGCTTTTTGGCGTAAAGGGCTTGGCGGCGCAGAATGGCGTTCACCGCAGGAGAGGGCAAGGCCCAGGCCAGCCAGGCGATGAAACGGTTGAGGCGGCCCGGAATGTGAACGGGCTTGCCCTGCATCACCGCTTTATAGCCTTCCTCGGCAACGCGCATGCTTTTCATCCACATGAAGCGCGGCATGGCGGACATCGCCTCGCGCGTGCCCATGACATCGTGAAACTCGGTATAGGTGAAGCCGGGGCAGAGCGCTGTGACATGCACGTTCTCGCCCGTATATTCGAGCGCCAGCGCTTGCGACAGTTTGATCTCGAAAGCCTTGGCCGGAATGTAAAGCGTGCCGCCCGGCGCGGGCGGCAGAAAACCGGCAAGCGAAGCGACGTTGAGAATACGCCCATAGCCGCGCGCGCCCATGTCCGGTGCAAAGCGGTGGCAGAGCTCGGCCACGCCCGTCATCATCACCTGGCAGAGCGCGTGCTGATCGGCCCAGCCTGTGTCCCGGTAAAAGCCTGCGACGCCGAAGCCTGCATTGCAGACCAGCGCGTCGATATTAAGCCCGCGCATGCGCATTTCATTATGCAGCCATTCGGCGGCGCCCGGTTCTGCCAGATCCAGCGTCACGGCATGAACGGTGACGGCAAAGCGATGCTCGAGATCGCGGGCGATTTCATGCAAACGCTTTTCCCGGCGCGCGACGAGCACCAGATCGAAGCCGTTGCGGGCGAAGATTTCGGCGAGATTCTTGCCGATTCCCGCCGACGCACCGGTGATCAGCGCATGGCGGCCCGTGCCTTCTTTCCGGGCGCTCTCATTGTCTTTTCGTCCGCTCGCCATATCTTCTCCGGTGCATTGCTGCAGGATTTTGGGGTGAATATGCGTTCATCCTAAACCCGCTTATAACGTGTGCCAGCATATACGAATTTTGTCTTGAACCGATCCTTCATCGGGCGCAAGAAACGGGCATTCGGCCCGAGCTTTTGGGGATTTGCCCGGGTTTGAGAGCGAAACAGAGGAGACAGGGATGAGCTACCGCGCACCGGTCAAGGATATGGCCTTCATGTTGAATGATGTGGCAGGGCTCCAGTCTCTCGTCAGCGGCGGCCTTTACGAAGAGGCAACGCCGGACCTCATCGAAGCGGTGCTGGAAGAAGCGGGCAAGCTCGCCGAAAACGTCATCGCGCCCCTGAATGACGGGGTGGATGCCAATCCCGCCAAGCTGAAAGACAAAGAAGTAACGACCTCGCCCGGCTTTGCCGACGCCTACCGCCAATGGGTGGAAGGCGGCTGGGGCGCGATTGCAGGCTCGGACGCGTATGGCGGCCAGGGCCTGCCCATGGCGCTTGCCGCCGCGCTGCAAGAGATCTGGAACGGCGCCAGCCTTTCCTTCGGGCTCTGCCCCATTCTCAGCCAGGGCGCGGTGGAAGCTTTGAGCGCCCATGGCACGGACGAGCAGCGGGAAAAATACCTCGCCAAACTCATCTCCGGCGAGTGGACCGGCACGATGAACCTGACCGAACCGCAGGCGGGCTCGGACCTCAACGCGCTGAAGACCAAAGCCGTGCCGCAGGAAGACGGCAGCTATCTCATCACCGGCACGAAAATCTATATCACCTACGGCGAGCACGACATGGCGGAGAATATCATCCACCTCGTGCTGGCCCGTCTGCCCGATGCTCCGGCAGGCACGAAAGGGATTTCGCTTTTCCTCGTGCCGAAATATCTCGTCAATGAAGATGGCTCGCTTGGCGAGCGCAACGATGTGGAATGTATCGGCCTTGAAGAAAAGCTCGGCATTCACGGCAGCCCGACCTGCGTAATGGCTTACGGCGAAAAAGGCGGCGCGAAAGGCTATCTGATCGGTCAGGAAAACCGCGGCCTCAATTGCATGTTCACGATGATGAACAATGCCCGTCTTCTTGTCGGCATTCAGGGCGTGGCGGTCGCAGAGCGTGCCTATCAGCATGCGCTTGCCTATGCCAAGGACCGCAAGCAGGGCCGCAAACTGGGCTCGCAGCTTGCGCCGGGCGAGATGGACCCGATCATCGATCATGCCGATGTGCGCCGCATGCTGATGAGCATGAAGGGGCTGGCGGCTGCCGCGCGCGGCATTTGCTATGCCAATGCCGTTGCCATCGACCTTTCGCATAAAGGCAAAAACGAAGAAGAAAAAGCCGCAGGCAAAGCGCGCGCCGATCTTCTCACCCCCATTGCCAAAGCCTGGAGCACGGATGCAGGCGTGGAAGCGGCCTCCATCGGCGTGCAGGTGCATGGCGGCATGGGCTTTATCGAGGAAACGGGCGCGGCGCGCTTTTACCGGGATGCCCGCATTCTGCCGATCTATGAAGGCACGAACGGTATTCAGGCCATCGACCTTGTGACCCGCAAATTGCCGCTCGGCAATGGTGAGGTGGTGAAAGCCTATCTGGGCGAGATCGCCGAAAGCGTCGAAAAAGCTCGCGCCTCCAACGATCCGGATCTGGGCGTGGTCGCGGACCGGCTGGAAGAGGGGCTCTCGGGGCTGGAAGAGGCGACGGACTGGATGCTCGCCCGTCTCAAAGACGCGCCGAATGACTGCCTGGCGGGCGCAAGCCCCTATCTGAAGCTCTTCGGCACCGTTGCAGGCGGCCACTACCTCACCCGCGCCGCGCTTTCGGCCAGCGGCGAGGAGGGCCCCAAAGTGCTTGCCCGCTTCTTTGCGGAAAATTTCGCAGGCCCCGCAAAAGGGCTCGTTTCCGCCGCGATTGCCGGGGAAAGCGCGCTGATGGACCGGGCGGATTCACTTCTTGAAGCCTAAAGAAGAGGCCCGGCGCGTTTGACGCTGGGCGCAAGCTTTTCTATTCAGTACGGGCCGCGTCCTTCAGGGCGCGGCCTTTGACTTTGGAAGGGATGAGAAAATGAAACAGGGCGCTGGCGGCTTGCAATATCCATTCGAGACGGTTCCGGCGCGCGGTGAACTCATCGAGGCGGCTCCCGGCATCATGTGGGTGCGTATGCCGCTGCCTTTCTCGCTCGACCATATCAATCTCTGGCTTCTGGAAGACGGCGAGGGCTGGGCGCTTGTCGACACCGGCGTTGCCAATGACGAGACGATCGATCTGTGGAATTCGATCTTCGAGGAAAAGCTTGGCGGCAAACCCATCACCCGCGTCATCGTTACCCATCTTCATCCCGATCATGTGGGCCTTGCCGGATGGATCACGCGCAAATTCGGCGTGACCGTGGAAATGTCGCGCACGGATTATCTGATGTGCCGCACGCTTGTCGCCGATACCGGCAATGAAGCGCCGCAGGAAGCGATCGACTTTTACCGCGGCGCGGGTTTTTCCGAACGCGGGCTCGATGCCTACCGCGCCCGCTTCGGCGGCTTTGGGGAGCGGGTCTACCGGCTGCCCGATATTTTCAAACGCCTGAAGGAAGGCGATAAGCTGACCATCGGCGAGCGGGAATGGGAAATCATCGTCGGCTCCGGCCACGCGCCCGAGCATGTCTGCCTCTATTCGGCAAAGGACAAGATCCTGATTTCCGGCGACCAGGTGCTGCCGCGCATTTCCTCCAATGTCAGCCTTCATCCGACGGAGGCTTATGGCAATCCGCTGCAGGACTGGATCGATAGCTGCGCCAAGCTGCGCGCCGCGCTCCCCGAAGAAACGCTCGTTCTGCCCGCCCATAACGAGCCTTTCTATGGGCTCCATGCGCGCCTCACCAGGCTTATCGACGGGCATGAGAAAAGCCTGAAGCGGCTTCTGGGCGAGCTTGCCGAGCCCAAGCGGGCTATCGATGTTTTCAGCGCGCTTTTCAAACGCAAGATCGGGCCGGACGTCTTCTTCATGGCGACGGGCGAAAGCCTCGCGCATCTTGCCTGCCTTGTGCACCGGGGCTTGGCGCGCGCCGAAACGGACGAAAAGGGCGTCGTCTGGTACAAGGCGGCGTAAGGGAGCGGCCCCTGTTCCGCAGGAGTCACCCGGGGACAAGCCGGGGATGACGGCCTATAAAGAGTGGCGGGTCTCTTCCGGGCCTCTCCGTTGCATCGATGCCTGCTCCGCGTCAGAGTAAAGTCATGACCACACTTCTTGAAACCCACGAGGCCTGCCTCGCCCATGAAACGCCGGAAGGCCATCCGGAATGTGCCGCGCGGCTGAAAGCCGTTCTGGGCGCGCTGGAGGCGCCGGAATTTGCGGACTTAACGCGCATTGCGGCGCCTCGGGCCGAAACGAAGGCGCTGGTGCGCGTGCATTCCCAGGCCCATATCGACGCGATCCTCTCCATGGTGCCCGAGGAAGGCTTTGCGCGGGTCGATGCCGATACCGCCATGTCGCCGGGCTCGGGCGAGGCGGCTTTGCGCGCGGCGGGCGCAGCCATCGATGCGGTGGACCGGGTCATGGCCGGGGAAGCGGAAAACGCCTTTTGCGCCATCCGCCCGCCTGGCCACCATGCCGAGCCCAACCGGGCCATGGGCTTTTGCCTCTTCAACAATGTCGCCGTCGCCGCCCAGCATTTGCGCGCCGAATACGGTCTCTCGCGCATCGCGGTGGTGGATTTCGACGTCCATCACGGTAATGGCACCCAGGCTGCCTTCTGGGATGCGGACGGCATGTATTACATCTCCGCCCACCAGTCCCCGCTTTATCCGGGCACGGGCGCGGTGAGCGAGCGGGGCACGCACCGCAATATCCTCAATCTGCCGCTGAAACCCGCGGCAGGCTCGGATGATTTCAGGCTCATCGTCTCGGAGGCGATTCTGCCGGCGCTGGAGATGATGGAGCCCGAATTCTTGCTGATTTCCGCCGGTTTTGACGCCCATGAGGCCGATCCTCTGGGCGGAATGGGGCTGAAAACCGCCGATTATTACTGGGTCACGCAGCAGCTTGCCGCTTTTGCCCGCGCCAGGGTAAAGGGGCGCATTGTCTCCACCCTTGAGGGCGGGTATGACTTGGAGGCATTGGCCGAGGCCAGCGCGGCCCATATACGCGCCTTGATGGGCCGCTGAGACTGGACCAAGCTAGACCAGCCTGCCGGAACGAAGGAGTTTGCCGTGGCGGAGAAGAAGACCGCGATCCCGGACGATATTGCGAAAATGAATTTCGAGACGGCTCTCAAAGAGCTGGAAGGCATTGTCGGCAAGCTGGAATCGGGCAATGCGCCGCTGGAAGAATCCATCGAGCTTTATGAGCGCGGCAATCTGCTCAAAGCCCATTGCGAAAGCCGGCTGAAAGCGGCTCAGGCCAAGGTGGAGAAAATCACGCTTGGCGCAGACGGCGCCGCCGGCACCGAGCCTGCCAATATCGATTGATCGGCCCCTTTTGCCCCCGAAGGAGCGCCCCCGATGGCCAGTCTTGTCTTCGAAAAAGCATTGACCGAGACCGCTGCCGGGGTTGAGCGCACCCTCGATCATCTTCTGCCGCCCCCGCAAGGGCCCGAAGCCCGCGTCATCGAGGCGATGCGCTACGGCGCGCTGAACGGGGGCAAGCGCTTCCGCGCCTTCCTGGCCCATCAGGGGGCGAAACTCTTTGCCCTGGATGACGAACGCTCGCTGCGTCTGGCCGCCGCCATCGAGTGTGTCCATGCCTATTCCCTCATTCATGACGATCTGCCTTGCATGGATGATGATGACATGCGGCGGGGCAAGCCTTCCGCGCACCGCGCCTTTGATGAGGCGACCGCCGTGCTGGCGGGCGATGCGCTTTTGACGCTGGCCTTTGAAATTCTCGCCGATCCTGCCACCCATGAAGATGCGCGGGTGCGCGCCGATCTGGTGCTCGGCCTTTCCCGGGCAGGCGGCGCGCTCGGCATGGTGGGCGGGCAGATGATCGATATGGCAAGCGCGGGCGAGGATCTTGCCATCGGGCCGCTCACCCGCATGCATCAGCTTAAAACCGGCGCGCTCATCGCTTTTTCCTGCGAGGGCGGGGCCATTCTGGGCCATGCGTCTCCCTCCGCCCGCCAGGCGCTCCATGCCTATGCCCATGATCTCGGCCTGGCCTATCAGATTGCCGACGACCTTCTGGATGAAGAAGGCGACAGCGCCGCCCTTGGCAAGACCGCCGGGAAAGATAAATCTCAAGGAAAAGCCACATTTCTGACTATTCTGGGGGAAGAGCGCGCCCGGGCGCAGGCCAGCCTCCTGGCCGACCAGGCGGTGGCGCATTTGGAAATGTTCGACGACCGGGCAGATATTTTGCGTGAGGCGGCATCATTCGTTATAAACCGCCGCGCGTGAACCTTTTCCGGACGGAAAAGGCAGGTAGGACAGTGACGGGCAGGCATTTGCCCGCTAGTGAGGTTGAGCGTGACAGCGCAGAGCAAGACGCCCCTTCTCGATAAGGTTAAAAGCCCTGCGGACCTTCGGGCCCTGCCGGAGAGCGATCTGCGCCAATTGGCGGACGAGCTGCGCACCGAGACGATCGATGCCGTCTCCGTCACGGGCGGGCATCTGGGCGCAGGCCTCGGCGTCGTCGAGCTGACTACGGCCATTCACTATGTCTTCGACACGCCGGATGACCGGCTGATCTGGGATGTCGGCCATCAATGCTATCCCCATAAGATTCTGACGGAGCGGCGGGACCGCATCCGCACCATCCGCCAGGGCGGCGGGCTTTCCGGTTTCACCAAACGCGCGGAAAGCGAATACGACCCCTTCGGCGCGGCGCATTCCTCCACCTCCATTTCCGCCGGCCTCGGCATGGCCGTGGCGCGCGATCTGGCGGGCAAGAAGAACAATGTCGTCTGCGTGATCGGCGACGGCGCCATGAGCGCGGGCATGGCCTATGAAGCCATGAACAATGCCGGTTCCATGGATAGCCGCCTCATCGTCATTCTGAACGACAATGACATGTCCATCGCCCCGCCCGTGGGCGCGATGAGCGCTTATCTTGCCCGGCTGATTTCCGGGGAGACCTATCGCGGCTTCCGCAGCTTTGCCAAGCATCTGGCCGAAAAACTGCCCAAGAGCCTGGAAAAAATCGCCAAGCGGGCGGAAGAATATGCGCGCGGCATGGCGACCGGCGGCACCATGTTCGAGGAGCTTGGCTTTTATTATGTCGGGCCCATCGACGGGCATAACCTCGACCATTTGCTGCCCATTCTAAAAAACGTGCGCGACAGTGAAGAAGGCCCGATCCTCATTCACGTCGTCACGCAAAAGGGCAAGGGCTATGCACCGGCGGAAGCGGCAGCCGACAAATATCACGGCGTCTCGAAATTCGACGTGATCACCGGCACGCAGGCAAAAGCCAAAGCCAATGCGCCCGCCTACACGAAAGTTTTCGCGCAAGGGCTCATCAAGGAAGCCGAAGCCGACGAGAAGATTGTTGCGGTGACAGCGGCGATGCCGTCGGGCACCGGGCTCGATCTCTTCGGCGAGACCTTTCCCGAGCGCACCTTCGATGTCGGCATTGCCGAGCAGCACGGCGTGACCTTTGCCGCGGGCCTTGCCTCGGAGGGCTATAAGCCCTTCGCCGCGATCTATTCCACCTTCCTGCAGCGCGCCTATGACCAGGTCGTGCACGATGTAGCGATCCAGAAATTGCCGGTGCGTTTTGCCATCGACCGGGCCGGGCTTGTCGGCGCGGACGGGCCGACCCATGCGGGCGCTTTCGACATCACCTATCTTTCCTGCCTGCCTGATTTCGTGGTGATGGCGGCGGGTGATGAAGCCGAGCTCATGCATATGGTGGCGACGGCTGCGCAGATCGATGACCGGCCCTCCGCCTTCCGCTATCCGCGCGGGGAGGGGATCGGCGTCGACATGCCCGAACGCGGCGTGCCGCTTGAAATCGGCAAGGGCCGCATCCTGAAAGAAGGCTCGAAGATCGCGTTGCTTTCCCTTGGCGGGCGTCTTGCCGAGGCGATGAAGGCGGCCGAGGAACTGGGCCGGCTCGGCTTCCCGGCAACGGTGGCCGATGCCCGCTTTGCCAAGCCGCTCGATGAAGCGCTGATCCGCCAGCTGGCAAGCCATCACGAAGTGCTGATCACGCTGGAAGAGGGCAGTGTCGGCGGCTTCGGCTCGCATGTGCTGCACTATCTTGCTGGTGCCGGTCTTCTCGATAGCGGCTTGAAAGTGCGCCCGCTTTGCCTGCCCGACCGTTTTATCGATCAGGACAAGCCGGAAAAAATGTATGACGAGGCCGGGCTCAACGCGCCGCAGATCGTGCGCGCGGCGCTCGGCGCGCTCGGGGCGGAAAACGTCATTGTCGATCTGACGGCAGCCCATCCCCGCAAACCCTGACCGGCGCCATGACGGAAACTGGCGAACGGCTCGATATGGCTCTGGTCTCCCGGGGCCTTGCGCCCAGCCGCGCGCGGGCGCAGGCGCTCCTGCGCGAGGAAAAAGTGTCGGTGAACGGGGAGGCGGTGTCCAAAGCCTCCCGCCTGGTGGCGCCCGCCGACGAGGTAAGCCTAAGCGCGCCCGACCATCCCTGGGTCTCGCGCGCCGCTTTGAAGCTGGTGCATGGGCTTGCCCATTTCGGCATTAAGCCGGAAGGCCTCAAGGCGCTCGATCTCGGCGCTTCGATCGGCGGCTTCACGCAGGTTCTGCGCGCGCACGGCGCTGCGCACGTGACGGCGGTGGATGTCGGCCACGGGCAATTTGCCGGGAGCCTGCGGGCGGATGACGGCATAACAGTGCTGGAAGGCACGAATGCGCGCGATCTGAGCATAGAGATGACTGGCGGCGCGGTGGACCTCATCGCTTGCGACGTCAGCTTCATCAGTCTGGAAAAGGCTTTGCCGGCAGCGCTTGCGCTTGTAAGGCCCGGCGCGTTTCTTCTCACGCTGATCAAGCCGCAATTCGAGGTGGGCAAGGGCCGGCTCGGTAAAGGCGGCATCGTGAAAGACGCGGGCCTTCACGAAGAAGTCTGCGCGCGGCTTGAAACCTGGCTTGCCGCGCAGCCGGGCTGGCGCGTGCTAGGACTTTGCTCGAGCCCCATTACGGGGAGCGACGGCAACAAGGAATTTTTGATGGCGGGACGCTTTGATGGCTGAAGAAGAAGTCGAAATCTTGCGCATGGGGCACCAGGGCGAAGGCGTGGCAGAGCGTAGGCCGCCGCTTTTCGTGCCTTATACGCTGCCCGGCGAGCGGGTGCGCGTGGCAACGGATGAAAGCGATCATGGCAGCCTCAAAGGCATTCTCACGCCCTCGCCCGAGCGCATTAAACCGGCCTGCGCGCATTTTACCCGCTGCGGCGGCTGCGCCCTTCAGCATTGGCAGGAAGAGGCTTATGCAAGCTGGAAGGAGGGCCTCGTTGCGCAGGCTTTTTCCCAGCAGGGCATTAGCGCGGAAATTTCTCCGATCATCCGGGCAAAGCCGCACACGCGGCGGCGGGCGAGCTTTGCCGTTACGCGGACAAAATCCGGCGCCGTGGCGGGCTATTATGCCCGCGGCACCCATCAGATCGTGCCGGTTTCCATGTGCCCGCTGGTGCGCCCGGAAATCGAGAGCGCGATGCAGCCGCTGGCCGATCTCGTGGCGGGCGGCCTCTCGCGCAAGGGCCGCGCCTCCGTGCTTGTCACGGTCACGGCTTCCGGTCTCGATGTGATGGTCAGCGGCGGCAAGCCGCTCGATATCGATCTGCGCATGCATTTGAGCGAAGGCGCGGACCGGCTGGACCTTGCCCGGCTTTCCTGGGAAGGGGAGATCGTGGCCGAGCGGCGTTTGCCACTGCTTGCCCTTTCCGGCATTCCCGTCACGCTTGCCCCCGGCGCCTTTCTGCAGGCAACGGCGGATGGCGAGGCCGCGCTCGTCCAATCCGTGCTTGAGGGGATGGAAGGGGCCGGCGATGTCGCCGATCTTTTTGCCGGCTGCGGCACCTTCACCTTTGCGCTTGCCCGGAAGGCCAATGTCCTTGCGCTGGAAGGCGAGGCGGGACAGGTGGAAGCACTGGAGCGGGCCTTTCACCGTGAAGGCCCGGCGCATCATCTAAAGCGCATCACGGCGGAGCGGCGCGATCTTTTCCGCCGCCCGCTTCTGGCCCCGGAAATGAAAAAGCTGGACGGCATCGTTTTCGATCCGCCGCGCGCGGGGGCGGCGGCACAGGCCGCTGAAATCGCCAAAAGCGCGGTGCCGCGCCTTGTTGCCGTTTCCTGCAATCCGGCAACCCTTGCCCGCGATCTGCGCGCGCTTCTGGACGGGGGCTATGAAATTTCCCGTGTTCAGCCAGTGGACCAATTCCTCTGGTCGCCCCATATTGAAGTGGCGGTGCATCTGACGCGCCGCTAGGAGTTGCGAGCGAGGCGCATATGGCACGGATGCTGGAAAGCTGGCGGCATGGCCTGTCCCAGACGGCGCGGATCGGCTGGTACGCTGCCCATTATCTGGCGGTGAACCGGATGCGCGGGCCGCTGACACCGCCCGGCGAAGCGCCTTTCAAACCGCAAGGCGCTTTTCCGAAATGGCAGGGGATGCTCGGCGAAATCCGCAAGCTGATCGAGAAGGATGCCGCCCATGTGGCGCGCGGGACTTACCGCGCTGCTGATCCGCTTTTGCCGCTCGGTGAAGCGCTCGAAAAATCCCGCCGTTTCTTCGCCGATATGCCGGGACTCGATGAGCGCCGCCTGTCGCGCGGCCATAGCGAGGTGCGCGAGAAACTGCGGGGCGAGCCCGGTGCGCGTGCCTATCCGCGCTATTATCTGCAAAACTTCCACTATCAGACCGATGGCTGGCTTTCCGAAGACAGTGCCCGGATTTACGACACGCAGGTCGAAATTCTTTTCTCCGGTACCGCCGATATGATGCGCCGCCAGGCGCTGGTGCCCATTGCCCGGTGGATGGAAGGAAGAGACCAGCGCGAGGTCTCTTTCCTCGATTTGGCCGCGGGCACGGGCCGTTTCTTGCGCGATCTGAAAGCAAGCTGGCCGCGCCTTTCCGTCCTAGCGCTCGATCTCTCGCATGCTTATCTGGGAGAAGCCCGGCGTAATGTGAAGCGCTGGCGCGGCGTGCAGCCAGTGCAGGGATTGGCCGAGAGACTGCCGCTGGCCGATGCAAGCCTCGATATCGTCAGTTCCATCTATCTCTTTCATGAACTGCCGCCCAAAATCAGACGCGCGGTGATCGGCGAGGTAGCGCGGGTTTTGAAACCCGGCGGGCTTTTCGTGCTCACGGATTCGCTGCAGCAGGGCGACAGGGAGGATTATGATGGGCTGCTGGAGTTTTTCCCCGTCGGCTTTCACGAGCCTTATTTCACGTCTTTCCTCAAGGAAGATTTTAGTGCGCTCTGCGCGGCGCACGGCCTCAAACTTGTGAGCACCGAGACGGCATTCTTAAGCAAGGTCATGGCTTTTGAAAAAGAGGCTTAAGCGCGGCCGGCCTTGCGTGCCTCGGCAATCCGGGCGCGGATGACATCGCCGAGCTGTTCCGGTGAGACGGCGAGCGGTTCAAGCTTCACCGTCAACTCCCCTTCCGATACCGGCTTCCATACCGAATACATATAACGCCGCCAGCTTTCAGGCTCACGCTCGCGCACCACTGCCTTTTCGATGGGCGCGTGCAGAATGAGATAAAGCTCGGCATTGCGGATATTGCGCACGGCCTTGTTATAGATGCGGATACCGGCAATCTTGCTCCAGGGCAGAAGGCCGAGCCCTTCGATGTAGAACCCTTCAGGCGAGACCTGCAGCGGCGGATGGCGGCGGAAGGTGAGGGGCGCGTAGTAATAGGCAACGCCGAATGCAGCAATCGCGGCAAGCAGCAGAATGCCGTCGAAGCGCGTCACCGCCAGGGAGAGCAAAAAGAGGCCGAGCAGGCTGCCGCCATAGACCATCATTTCGCCGTTGCCGCTTTCATAGCGAATGGGAATGATTGTGCCGCTATCGTTTTTCAAAGCCGGTCCCGCCTCGCGTCGTGCTTCCCTCGAATACGCACCTTAAGCATATACGCAAAGCCCGTGCCGGTCGGCGCTTTTTGCAAAAGGGAGGAAGCGGGGCTTTCGAGAGGAAAGCGCCGGAAAAACGACCGGATTTTCAGCACGAAAGGCAAAGGCTGCACAGATATGCGGCAACAAGCCTATAAGCAGCGCGCAAAGGAAAGGCTCAGAGCCCGCCCGTCTGGCCCCGGTGGCGCAGCAAATGATCGGCAAGGACGCAAGCCATCATCGCCTCGCCCACAGGCACAGCGCGAATACCGACGCAAGGATCATGGCGGCCTTTGGTGCGCACATCCACCTCTTCGCCCTTGCGCGTGACGGAGCGGCGCGGGGTAAGGATGGAGGAGGTGGGTTTCACCGCAAAGCGGGCAATAACGTCCTGTCCCGTCGAAATACCGCCCAGAATGCCGCCGGCATGGTTCGTCAGGAAAGCGGGTTTGCCGTTCTCCATGCGCATTTCATCGGCATTTTCTTCACCGCTAAGGGAAGCGGCTTCAAAGCCGTTGCCGATCTCCACACCTTTGACCGCATTGATGCTCATGAAGGCTGCCGCAATATCGGTATCGAGCTTGGCGTAGATGGGCGCGCCCAGCCCGGCAGGCACACCTTCGGCCACCACCTCGATCACCGCGCCGCAGGAAGAACCTGCCTTGCGCACCTCATCGAGATAGCTTTCCCAAAGTTCGGCGGCCTTGGCATCCGGGCTCCAGAAATCGTTGCGGGCGGTTTCGTCCCAGTCCCAATTGGCGCGGTCGATTTTGTGCGGGCCGACCTGCACCAGCGCGCCGCGCACTTTAATGCCGCCGATCACCTTGCGGGCGATGGCGCCGGCTGCCACGCGCGCCGCCGTCTCGCGGGCGGATTGGCGCCCGCCGCCGCGATAGTCGCGAATGCCGTATTTGGCTTCATAGGTGTAATCGGCATGACCGGGCCTATAGCGGTCTTTGATCTCGCCGTAATCTTTCGAGCGCTGATCGGTATTTTCGATGATCAGCGAAATCGGCGTGCCGGTCGTTACCTGCTCGCCCGTTTCCGGGTCTTCGAAAACGCCGGAAAGAATGCGCACCTGGTCCGCCTCGCGGCGCTGGGTCGTGTGGCGCGACTGGCCGGGGCGGCGCTTGTCGAGAAAGGGCTGGATATCGGCTTCGGTCAGCGGAATGCGCGGCGGCACGCCGTCAATGACGCAGCCAAGTGCCGGCCCGTGGCTTTCGCCCCAGGTCGTCACGCGGAAAAGATGGCCGTATGTGTTATGCGACATTAACCCGCTCCGGATTGCGGCGGCCCCGCGCCCCGCGCCATGCCTGAGGTTCTATCCCCGCGCGCAGAACCCGTCAAATCGCGGCTTTCGGGGCAGGCGGCCTTTAAACGATGCTCATGTCCGGGGCGTCTTCCGCCTTCATGCCCACGACGTGATAACCCGCATCCACATGATGCACTTCGCCGGTCACGCCCGTGCCGAGGTCGGAGAGGAGATAGAGCGAGGTCTTGCCGACCTCTTCGATGGTCACGCCGCGCTTCAGGGGCGAGTTCAATTCGTTCCATTTCAGGATATAGCGGAAATCGCCGATGCCGGATGCCGCCAGCGTCTTGATTGGCCCGGCGGAGACGGCATTGATGCGGATATTGTTCCTGCCGAGATCGACGGCGAGGTAGCGCACGGAAGCTTCCAGCGCCGATTTCGCCACGCCCATGACGTTGTAATGGGGAATGACTTTTTCCGCGCCGTAATAGGTCAGCGTGATAATTGAGCCGCCCTCCGTCATCAGCTTTTCCGCGCGCTGGGAGACGGCGACAAGCGAATGGCAGGACACCGCCATGGCAGTGGTGAACTGTTCGAGCGAGGTATCGACATAGCGCCCGGTCAGCGCTTCCTTGGGCGCATAGGCGACCGCATGAACGAGAAAGTCGATGGAGCCCCAGGCTTTCTCGATCTCGCCGAAGGCGGCATCCATGCTGGCCGGGTCCGTCACATCGCACGGCATGACGAGATTGGAGCCCACTTCGGCGGCCAGCGGCTCAATGCGCTTTTTCAGCGCCTCGCCCTGATAGGTGAAGGCCAGCTCGGCGCCTGCATCGGCGCAGGCCTTGGCGATTCCCCAGGCGATCGACCGGTTGTTGGCGACACCCATTACGAGGCCGCGTTTGCCCGCCATCAATTGCCCGGTTCCGCTCATGATTCTGTCCTTGGATAGCTGCTCACTCGGCGAGCGCGCCGCGCGTTCACCTTTCGGGCGGGCATCCTACACAAAAGACGGGGGTGGTCTAGGGAAAAGCTACGCGCAAATCGGCGGAAAAGTGGGATAAATCAGGGTATTAGCAGTTTGCAGCGCAGCATGGCGGCACTTCAAGCGTTTTCCCTGCCGCCTTTTCCTTGCGCCCATCCGGCGATGAAGCTTTTCAGCGCCGGGTCGATTTCATCGGGCAGCACGATCTGCAAGGTGGCGAAATGATCGCCCGCTTTGCCGCCGCCCGCGGGGCGGATACCCTGACCCTGAAGGCGCAGCCGCCGCCCGCTGGAAGAGCCCGGCGGCACCGTGACGGCGACGGAGCCATGCAGCGTTTTCACGCGGATTTTCGCGCCCAGAATGGCCTCTGCAAGACCGATGGGCACATTGGCGGAAATATCGAGCCCCTCCCGCTCGAAATCCTCATGCGGCTCGATCGTGACGGTGATCAGCGCATCGCCCCGCGTGCTGCCGAAGCGGCCGGGTTCGCCCTGGCCGCGCAGGCGGATCTGCTGGCCTTCGGAAAGCCCGGCGGGAATTTTGACATCCAGCACCTTGCCGCTGGCCAGTTTCACCCGTTTCGTCGCGCCGAGTGCGGCATCGGTGAAGGAAACGGTGAGCGTGTAATCCTCATCTTCCCCGCTTGCCCCGCCCACGGCCTGTTTGCCGGCGCGGCGCAGGCCGGAAAAGAACCCGGCAAAGGCCGAGGCGCTTTCCCCTTCCGGTTTGGCGCGGCTGACGGTTTCGGGTTCTTCTGTGCGGGCGCGCCCGGCGGTTTTCTCAGCACCTCTTTGGGCGCCTTCGCGGGCCCGGTTCAATTCGTCCTGAAAATCGCTCTTGCGGCTTTGAGCAGTGTGTGCGCGCTCGCGGGTTTGAGTTTGGGCGCGTTCCTGCTTCGGTGCGTCCCGGCGGGGCGCTTCCTGTTTGGGGCGGGCTTTTGCATCCGCACCGCCGGAAGCGGACTGAGAACCGGCGGCGGTCTTGTCCTCTTTGGCGTCCTGATAGGATTTGCGCTGGCGGAACCCGGCGCGGCTGTCGCCTTCCTTTTGCGCGCCTGCAAAAGGGCCGCTGCGCCCATTGGGCTGGGCTCTGCCGGGCTGCGGGCGCGGCCGGTCCATGCCCAGGGGCTCGGGCTTCGGCGCGCTCATCTGCTGATAGGCGTTGGTGACTTCCTTGAACCGGGCCTCGGCAATCGTATCGCCGCTGTTGAAATCGGGATGATAAAGCTTGGCCAAGCGCCGGTAGGCGGCCTTGATCTGATCTTTCGAGGCATTCCGGGGGACGCCGAGGATTTCATGGGGCTGACGCAACGCCGCTGATCCCGCGCATATGGTTAACAATCTCTTCTCAAATCATAAAGGCGCTTGGATACCAAAAGGTTAAAGCCTGCATCACGGGCGCGTCAGCCGCACGAAACGGGGAGTTGGCCGCCTTAAGAGGCGTTCGAGGGCGCGCGGACCTCATCGAGGCGGGTGTCGAGCCCGATGCGCGCGCGGGCCTTTTCATGACCCAGAAAGGCGGCAAGGCGCATCAGCCTGTCGGCTTTTGCCGGGTCCTTGCCGGTCCCGTCTCCGGCTTCGGTTAGAAGGGCGAGCTGGTAAAGCGCTTCCGGGTAGCCGTCCTGCGCGGCCTGCATGAAATAGTCGGCGGCATCTTCCGTGTCCCGCTCGATGCCCTCGGCCCCTAAAAGCAAGGTCCCGGCATTGAGCGCGGCGGCGTTCAGCCCCGCATCGGCAGCGCGCTCATAAAAATAAAGCGCGCGGGGCAGATCGCGCGCCGTGCCCCGCCCGAGGCGCAGCAAATGGCCGACATTGCGCTGGGCGGCCAGATCGCCGAGCTTGGCAAGCGGCAGCCAGATCTCATAGGCACGCGCATAATCGCCCGCATCATAGGCGGCAACCCCTGCCTGAAAGGCCTTGATGCGTTCCTCCTCCGGCAAGACTTGTTCGCCGGGCGCAATGGCCTGAGGGTTCGCAAAAGCGGGCAGGGCAGGCAGATACGCCAGCGCAGCGCTTAAGAGAGCGGCGCGGATAAACGGTGCGCGGGCCAATGAAAGCGGCTTATGCAGCATTGATCCCCCAAGAAGCGCCTGCCGTGCCGCCTTGATATGGATTAAAGATCGGGGCATTGGTGGGACAAGCGCTCATCCAGCCTATATAAAACGCAGACCCGGCGATTGGCCAGCGGAACCGGCCAGTAAGATCAGCCAGCGGAACCAGTCAAGGGACAGGACGTAAGGACGATGACGGCAAAGACGGAAAATTCAGACAGCGCCAAGACCGATGAGGATATTTTCGCCTCCGGCAATCCTTTCGCGCTGTTCCGCGACTGGCTGGAGCTGGCCGGTGAAAAAGAGCCGAACGACCCCAACGCCATGGCCCTGGCAACTGCGGATGAAGACGGGCTGCCGGATGTGCGCATGGTGCTCTTGAAGGGGTTCGATGAGGCGGGCTTCGTTTTCTACACGAACCTAGAAAGCGACAAGGGCCGCGAGCTTGCCGCCAACGCCAAGGCCGCGCTCTGTTTCCATTGGAAAAGCCTGCGCCGCCAGGTGCGTGTGCGCGGCCAGGTGGAGCGGGTGAGCGATGCGGAAGCCGATGCCTATTTCGCTACGCGTGCCAAGGACAGCCAGATCGGCGCTTGGGCTTCGCGCCAGTCCCGCCCGCTCGAAAGCCGGTTTGCGCTGGAAAAGGAAGTGGCGAAATACGCCGCCAAATATGCGCTGAAAGAAGTGGAGCGCCCGCCATACTGGTCCGGTTTCCGCATCGTGCCTGAGCGTATCGAGTTTTGGCGCGACCGGCCGTTCCGCCTGCATGACCGCCTCGTTTTCCTGCGCGAGGGGCCGCATGGGCACTGGCGCACCGAGCGTCTCTTCCCGTAAGTTGCCTGCATGAACGCACCCCAAAACCCTGCTGCCGGGAGCCAAATCGCTGGCCCCCTTTTGATGAAGCGGGCAACTTATGCTGCCGTGGCCGTCGCGTTGACGCTTGTTCTGATGAAGGCGGGCGCCTTCTGGCTGACGGGCTCCGTGGCCATGCTCGGCACACTGCTCGATTCCCTGCTCGATGGCACGGCCTCTCTGGTCAATCTCTTTGCCGTGCGTTTCGCGTTGGAACCGGCGGACCGCGATCACCGTTTCGGCCACGGCAAGGCCGAAGCGCTGGCCGGGCTCGGCCAGTCGGTCTTCATCTTCATTTCCGCCGGCTACATCACCTATGAATCCGCGAGCCGGCTCATTACCCCCGAGCCGCTGTCGCGCTCGCTTATCGGCATCGTTGTAACGGTTCTCGCCATCGCGCTGACGCTCGCGCTCGTTGCCTATCAGCGCAAAGTGGTGCGGGAGACGAACTCCCTCGCCATCGAAGCGGACTCGATCCACTATCGCGGCGACTTGCTGATGAATCTCTCGGTGATCGCCGCGCTTCTGCTTTCCGGTGTTTTCGGGCTGGCCTGGGCGGACCCCATTTTCGGCTTCGTCATTGCCGGGTTTATCGCCTGGAGCGCCCTGCAGATCGTGCGCAATGCGGGCGACCAGCTTATGGACAAAGAGATGTCCGAAGAGGACCGCGACCGGATCAAGCAGGTCGTGGCCGCTCACGAGGAAGCCGTCGGCATGCACGATCTGCGTACCCGCATGTCCGGGGCCAATCTCTTCATCCAGTTTCATCTGGAGCTCGACGGCTCGCTCAGCCTGATGAAAGCGCACCGCATTACCGACGATATCGAGAAGGAAATCGAGGCGCTTTTTCCCGGCTCCGAAGTGCTCATTCACCAGGACCCGGCAGGGCTGGAACGGGTGCCGAAGCTCCTGCGGACGTGAAGCGGCGTGAATTCTCCCATCCCTTCTTTGCCATTGTGATTGGCTGAAAGGCGGATAGACTGCGCCCATGACACAGATCCCGAACAATGAGCGCAAGACCCTGATCCTGACCGGCGCGAGCCGCGGGATCGGCCATGCCACCGTGAAGCGCTTTTCAAGCGCAGGCTGGCGGGTGATCACCTGTTCGCGCCATCCTTTTCCGGAAAATTGCCCCTGGGATGCGGGGCCCGAGGATCATATTCAGGTGGATCTGGCGGACCCGGAAAATACCGCCGAGGCGGTGGCCGAAATGCGCGAGCGGCTGAAAGACCAGGGCAGCCGCCTGAACGCGCTTGTTAATAACGCGGCCATCTCGCCGAAGGGCGAGGGCGGCTCGCGGCTCGGCATTCTGGAAACCGAAGACAGCGCCTGGCGGCAGGTCTTTCAGGTGAATTTCATGGCCCCGGTCATGCTTGCCCGCGGCCTTGTGGAAGAGCTGAAAGCCGCGCAAGGCTCCATCGTCAATGTGACCTCGATCGCCGGTACCCGTGTGCATCCCTTCGCAGGCTCTGCCTATGCGACCTCCAAGGCGGCGCTTGCCGCGCTGACACGGGAAATGGCCTCCGATCTCGGCCCGCTCGGCATCCGAGTCAACGCCATCGCGCCGGGGGAAATCGACACGGCGATCCTTTCGCCCGGCACCGACAAGATCGTGGCGGAAATTCCGCTGCGGCGCTTGGGGCTGCCGGAAGAAGTGGCGAAGACCGTTTATTATCTGTGTACGGAACAGTCGTCCTA
Organism: Tepidicaulis sp.; assembly: GCF_965222285.1. Classification (NCBI taxonomy): domain Bacteria; kingdom Pseudomonadati; phylum Pseudomonadota; class Alphaproteobacteria; order Hyphomicrobiales; family Parvibaculaceae; genus Tepidicaulis; species Tepidicaulis sp. The sequence goes on from NZ_OZ244942.1 coordinate 926,948, forward strand.
CGTGACGGGCTCTGAAATCCACATTAATGGCGGCCAGCACGTCTGAGACTGTGCGTGTGGCATGGACCCCGGCTCGGAGGCCGGGGTGACGCGCGGTGGTTGATGGTACGCAGTGCCTTGCCCTTTTCCCATTCATTGTCATGCCCCGCTTTATGCGGGGCATCCACGGGTGGCACATCTGGGTGCTGTGCGGGATGCCGTGGATGGCCCGGACAAGCCGGGCCATGACACTGAGGGGGGTGACGAGGCTGTGAACCTCAATCCGGCACAAAAACCACTGCAGCCTGGCTGTCCCTCACCTTTGCCTCGTCCGAAACGGTGAAGTTCGAAAGAATGAACCCGCTTGCCCCGGCAAAAGCCCCGCTACCGCCTTCGATGACCCAACTTACGCGGCCATGCTGCTTGCGCTCATCCGCGCTTGGTGTGATGAGGCCGTAACCTTCGGTGGAAAAACGCAAGGTCCCTTCCGGGAAGGTGACCTCGCCCGTCTCGGTAAAACCCGTCTCGCCTTCCGTTTCAACGCGGGAGGAAAAGCGGGCCGTGCCGGAGAAAGGTGCGCCCGCGCCTTCCGCTTCCCCTTCGATCAGCATGACCATGCCCATTTCATCTTCAGGCTGGGCCATGCCGGTAAAGGTCAGGTGGTACCGGTATTCGCGCGCCATCAGCCTCTCAGTCCTTCTTTGCGGACATGGGCTTCCACATCGTCGAGCGCGCGGGCCATGCGGTCGAACATTTCTCCGATCTCGTCTTCCTTGATAATGAGCGGCGGGCAGAAGGCGATAATGTCGCCTGCCAGCGCCCGCACGATGAGCCCGTGCTTTTGCGCCGCGCCCATGGCGACCGCGCCGATAGCGGCGGACTTGTCGAAGCTCTTCTTCGTTTCTTTGTCGGCGACAAGCTCGATCGCCCCGATCAACCCCTTGGCGCGCGCATTGCCGACGAGCGGATGATCGGCAAAGCCCATCACGCGTTTTTCGAACGTAGGCGCGACGGCGCGCACATGCGAAAGGATGTCGCGTTTTTCGTAAATCTCCAGCGTCTTGCAGGCAACGGCAGCGGCGACAGGGTGGGCGGTATAGGTAAAGCCGTGACCGAACGTGCCGATCTTTTTGCTTTCATCGATCATCGCCTGATACATGTCCTCGCCGATCGTGACGGCGCCGATGGGCACATAGGCGGAAGAAAGCGCCTTGGCGACGGAAATGGAATCCGGCTTCATGCCGAAAGTCTGCGCCCCGAACATGTTGCCCGTGCGCGCAAAGCCGCAAATCACTTCATCGGAAATGAAATAGATGTCGTATTTATCGAGCACCGCCTGAATTTTTTCAAAATAGCCCTGGGGCGGCATGACGACGCCGCCCGCGCCCATAATGGGCTCGGCAATGAAGCCGGCAACCGTCTCCGGCCCTTCGCGCAGGATCAGTTCTTCCAGCTCCTGCGCGCGGCGGGCGGAAAACTCTTCCTCGCTCTCGCCCGCTTCCCCCTGGCGGTAATAATGGGGGCTGCCGGTATGGAAAATCCGTTCGATGGGCAGATCGAAATCCATATGGTTCGCGGGCAGGCCCGTTAGCGACCCCGATGCGACGGTGACGCCGTGGTAGCCCTGCAGCCGCGAGATGATTTTTTTCTTCTCCGGCCGGCCCTTGGCGTTGTTGTAATACCAAAGGAGCTTGATCTGCTGATCGTTCGCCTCCGAGCCCGAGCCGCAAAAAAGCACTTTCGAGGCGTCGTGGGGCGCAATGGCTTTCAGCTTTTCGGCAAGCTCGGCGGCGCGCTCATGGCTGCGCCCGCCAAAGACATGGCCGAAGGGAAGCTGGCGCATCTGCTCGGTCGCCGCGTCGATGAGTTCGGCCTCGCTATAGCCGAGCGAGGTGCACCAGAGCCCGGCCATGCCTTCGATATATTCCTTGCCCTCGCTGTCGAAGACATGAATGCCTTCGCCGCGCTCGATGATCAGCGGCCCCGTGCTGCGGAACGTGTCGAGATTGGTGTAAGGGTGCAGGACGGTTTCGATGTCCCGCTTGGCGGCGTTGGAAAGACCAGTCATGAAATACTCCTAGATGAACCGGGCCGCTTTTAGGTGGGCCTTATTGCATCATTATTAAAGGCGCGGCGGGCTTAAAACCCCTTCGGCGGTTTGAAGCCTCCGAGCGCCTGTTCCAGCATGCCGGCAACGGCAATGGTCGTATAATCTTCCAGATGCGGGCCGATGATCTGAATGCCGACGGGCAGGCCCTTCTGCGTAATGCCGACAGGGGCAACGCTCGCGGGCAAATGGCAGAGCACCGCCGGTCCCGCCCAGATCAGCACATCCATATAAGGCCGGTTCTTACCGTTCACTTCCAGCGTGCGCGCATGCCAGTTCGAGGTGTGGTCATGGGCAAAGGCCGGGCGCATCAAAACCGGGGCGAGCACCACATCATAGCGGGTGAAGAACTCCGCCCATTTGGCGCGCAGCTGCTCGCGCTTTTCATGCCAGATCAGCCAGTCGCCATAAGAAAGCGTGCCGCCGCGTGCCTGCAGCATGGCGTGGCTCTTGTCGGCGGGATCGCCTTCCGCTTTCAGTTTCTCCCAGCGCTCTTTCACATGGGGCGGCATGCGCGAGGCGACATTGGCATGAAGCAGCATGAGATAGGCTTCGGTGATCTCGGCCAGGGTGAAATCCGGCCGCGCTTCCCAGTCGATGATCGCGCCGTCTGTTTCCAGCGCCTTTGCGGCCTCGGTGAAAAGCGCGGTGCTTTCTTTGTCGATGTCGCAGAAGGGGTCCTCGAACCAGGTCGCAACGCGCAGGCCCTTGGGCGAGGTGGCGCGCGGGCGCGGCAGGTTCAGCGTAAAGCCTTTGGCCTGCGCTTCGTTCGGTCCCGCCACGATGCCGAGCAGCAGAGCAAGGTCCTGTGCGGAAAGGCCGAGCGGGCCGACGACGGACAGATCGCCTTCGCCAAGCGCGCCGGGTTCGGGCGGAATGTGCCCGCGTTTCGGCACGATGCCGAAGGTCGGTTTATGGCCGAAGACACCGCAAAGATGCGCGGGCGTGCGGATCGAGCCGCCGATGTCGCTGCCAAGCTCGAGCGGCGTCAGCCCGCCGGCAAGCGCCGCCGCTGCCCCGCCCGAGGAGCCGCCGGGCCCGCAAGAGAGGTCCCAGGGGTTGTTTGTCGTGCCATAGACCTCGTTATAGGTCTGAAGATCGCCGGAAAGGAACGGCACATTGGTCTTGCCGAAAATGATGGCGCCCGCATTGACGATGCGCTGAACGGCCTCGGCATGGCGCGTGGGGCGGTGACCGGCGAATTGCGGCGCCCCGCCAACGGCCTTCATGCCCGCTACTTCCAGCGCGTCCTTGATGGTCATGGGCAACCCGTGCAAGGGCCCCCAGCTTTCCCCGCGCTTGCGGGCGGCGTCCGCCGCCTCGGCTTGCGCTTTGGCGGCGCCGAAATCCTGATCGACAATGGCGTTGAGCGCCGGGTTATGGGCCTGCGCGCGGGCCTGAAAATAATCCACAAGCTCGGCGGAGGAGGTTTTGCCCCGCTCCAGCGCCTGCAGCAGCCGGTAGGCGGGTTGAAAATGCCAGTCGCCCTGCGATGCACCCATCTGTGACGCGCCCATGCTCCGTTCCTCCTCATTTCTCTTTTTCACAAGAGTTATCGGGGTTTTGGGGGGCTCACAAGGCAAAAGGGCCCCAATTTAGGCCGCCGGGGCGGCGCGGCAAGCGTTGTTTGACGCTGCGGTTCACTCTAAACTCGGGCCCAACAAGGGGTAAAAGCCACACAAAACAGGCGAGGGACATGCCATGCTGGGCTTGATGCAAGATTGGCCGCTTACGGTCGACAGAATTATCGATCACGCGAACCGTTTTCATGGTGACCGCGAAATCATTACACGGACGGTCGAAGGGCCGATCCACCGCTGCACCTATAAGGATATTCACCTGCGCGCCCGCAAGCTTTCCCAGGCGCTGAAGAAGCTGGGCGGCAAGAAGGGCGACGTTATCGCCACCATGGCCTGGAACACCTACCGGCATTTGGAAAGCTGGTACGGCATCACCGGCATGGGCGGCGTCTATCACACGCTGAACCCGCGCCTTTTCGCCGAGCAGCTCGTCTATATCATCAACCATGCCGAAGACCGTTTCATCCTGCTCGACACGACCTTCGTGCCGGTGATCGAAGCGATTGCCGATCAGCTTCCCAACGTCAAAGCCTTCATCCTGATGACGGATAAGGCCCATATGCCGGAAACGAAGCTGAAAAACGTCTATTGCTATGACGAGATCGTGGAGGCCGAAGACGGCAACCATGTCTGGGAAAAGATGGACGAGAACGACGCCTGCGGTCTTTGCTACACGTCCGGTACGACGGGCAATCCGAAGGGCGTGCTTTATTCGCACCGCTCCAACGTGCTGCACTCGCTCGCCGCCAATAATGCCGACGCGCTGGGCGCGCGCTCGCGCGACAGCATTCTGCCCGTGGTGCCGATGTTCCACGCCAATGCCTGGTCGCTGGCATTCTCCGCGCCGGCTGTGGGCGCCAAGCTCGTCATGCCGGGCGCGCAGATGGACGGGGAGTCGATCTTCGAACTGCTCGACAAGGAAGGCGTAACCATCACCGCCGCCGTGCCGACGGTCTGGCTCATGCTGCTGCAATATCTGGAAAAGACGGGCGCCAAACTGCCCAAGCTCGACCGCGTGGTAATCGGCGGCTCGGCGGCGCCGCGCTCCATGATCCAGGCTTTCGAAGACAATTACGATGTGCAGGTCTTCCATGCCTGGGGCATGACCGAAATGTCGCCCATCGGCACGATCGGCTCCTTGAAAGCGGGCAATGAAGATCTCAGCCGCGAACAGCAGCTCGACCTGAAATGCAAGCAGGGCCGGGCGATCTTCACGGTGGAAATGAAAATCACCGATGATGACGGCAACGACCTGCCGAATGACGGCAAGGCCTTCGGCCATTTGATGGTGCGCGGCCCCGCCATCGCCAAAGCCTATCTGAAAGGCGAGGGCGGCGAGATTCTCGATGCCGATGGCTGGTTCGACACGGGCGATGTCGCCACGATCGACGCGGACGGCTATATGCAGATCACCGACCGCTCGAAAGATGTCATCAAGTCGGGCGGGGAATGGATTTCCTCCATCGAGCTGGAAAACCTCGCCGTCGGCCATCCCGATATCGCCGAAGCCGCGGTCATCGGTATCGCACACCCCAAATGGGACGAGCGTCCCCTGCTTGTCGTCGTCACGAAAGAGGGCAAGTCACTGACCCGTGAAGACGTGCTCGGCTATATGGAAGGTAAGATCGCCAAATGGTGGATGCCGGACGATGTGGTCTTCGTCGAGGAGATCCCGCACACGGCAACGGGCAAGATCCAGAAACTGACGCTGCGCGAGCAGTTCAAAGGATATAAGTTGCCGACCGCCGATGCGGCCGAATAAGCGGGCGCCGGCCGATCGAGAGTGCCGGTCAAGGGCAAGAATACCGGTGAAGGGTATAAGGGGTACGGATTATGAACGAACGCTCGGCTTTCGCGCGTTGGAGTTTCAGGCTTGCGCTGCTCGCCGCCGTTGTCGGTGTGCTCGCGGTTCTCGGCCACAGGCTCGGGGTGATGGATTTCAGGCTGGCGATTTTCGGCCTGATGGGCAGCACGCTGATCGGCCTTGCCGCGGCGCTGTCCGGCGTTGCCGGTATCGCCATCACGCTGATGGGCCGCAAGGGCGGCACGGTCTTTGCCGCCGCCGGTCTGGTGCTCGGTCTTGTCGTTGCGGTGCCGGTGCTGCTTGCCGCGCAAGCAGGCTCCGCTGTGCCGCGCATTCACGACATTTCGACGGACCTTCAGGACCCGCCGAAATTCGTCGCCGTGCGGGCGCTGCGCACCCCGCAGCACAATTCCCTGGAACGGGAAGAACCGGGAAATCTCGGTGAGCTGCAACAGGCAGGTTATCCGGATCTCGGACCTGCGCTCATTGAGCGTCATCCGGGTCAGGTCTTCGAAGAAGCGCTGGCGCTGGTCAAAGAGCGCGGCTGGGAAGTCGTTGCCGTCTCCGTCGAAAACGGCACGATCGAGGCGACGGATACGACCGCGCTGATGGGCTTCAAGGACGATGTGGTGATCCGCGTGCGTGAGGAAGCAGGCAAGGCGCTTGTCGATATGCGTTCCGCCTCCCGTGTCGGGCAAAGCGATCTCGGCACCAATGCCAAACGCATCGAAGCGTTTTTGAGCGATCTGAAAAACGCCGGCTGACAGGCCCGCACTCTCTAATCGAAGCGCCCCGGTCTTGAGAAAGGCCGGGGCGTTTTCGTTCAGGAAAGCCGGTATTGGTTCTCGATGCCGGGGGCGCCGTCCGTTGCAACGCGGCCCGTCTCGACCATGTGAATGAGATGGGCAAGCACCGAGCGGCGGGCGGCCGGGTGCAGGCGCTTGTCGATGTCGGCATACATGGTCTCGACCATGGCCGGGATGGTGGTGTGGCCTTCCTCGATCTGGCGCAGGATCTGCGCCTCGCGCTGGCGCCGGTGCACGAGATAGGCCCGCACGAAGGATTGGGGATTGGTGATGGCGGGCCCATGGGTCGGCCAATAAATCTCGTCGTCCCGGTCGAGCAGCTTTTTCAGCGAATTGAAATAGTCGCTCATATTGCCGTCGGGCGGGCTCACCACGCTGGTCGACCAGCCCATGACATGGTCGCCCGTGAACAGCGCTTTTTCTTCCCGCAGTCCGAAACACATATGGTTCGAGGTATGGCCGGGCGTGAAGACCGCGTCGAATGTCCAGCCATCCCCTTCGATGGTGTCGCCGTCTTCGAGCTTGATGTCGGGCTGAAATTTCCAGTCCGCGCCTTCCTCGCGCGCGCCGTCGTCTTTCTTCTCCCCGCCATGGGGGCCGTAGGCGAGGGTCGGTGCGCCGGTCAGCTTTTTAAGCGGCTCGGCGGCGGGCGAATGGTCCATATGCGTATGGGTGATAAGGATATGGGTAACGGTTTCCCCTTCGATCGCCGCCAGCAATGCTTCCACATGATCGTTCATCAGCGGGCCGGGGTCGATCACCGCTACCTCGCCCTTGCCGACGATATAGGTGCCCGTGCCTTTGAAGGTGAAGCCGCCCGGATTATTGGCGGTCACCCGGCGGATCAGCGGCGATACCTGGTCGCAGCGGCCATATTCGATATCGATGTCGCGCACAAAAGGGATCTCGCTGCTCATTCGGGCCTCCCGTCTTCAACTGGCGCGCAGCATTCATGATTGAGCGCCGCCGCGCAAGGGCCGATGGGGAAGATAAATTTGCAGAAAAGATGGACGCTCAGGCCGCGATGTCGCTATCGGCGACGGGGCTGAGGGGTTTGCGCTTCGGGCGGGTGGTGCGCAGGATGCGGCCCATTTTCCCGGGCGCGCGCTTTTCCAGCATGATGACGCTGATATTGAGCCAGTGATAGCGCCGCCGCGCCTTGCGCAGCGTCCGCCGCACGGAAGAAGAATAAATCAGCAGGATCACCAGCCCCGGCATCATCATGAAGAGGCCGAAGGCGAAAGGCGGCGGCAGCGGGGTCAGCACAAGGCCGGGCACGAAAAGGCTCCATCCGAGTGCGATCATGAAAGTGCGGAACACGGGGAGCGCCAGCCTGCCTTTAGGGTTTCAACTTTAAAAGAGATAAGCGCTTCTTTGTGGCAAGACAATGGTAGGCGCGGGCAGGAGGAGGGCCGGCGCGCGTCAATCGCGCGCCAATAACGGAACTGTGTTTGCCGTAAAAGGGCCCCCAAACAGCAAAGCGGCGCGGAAAGCCGCGCCGCCCACATTTTCGGGCCAAAAGGCCGTGTCTTAGTAGACCGTGGCGATATTCGCGATCATCGCGACCGTATAGACGCCGACAGCGGTATAACCCAGAGCCGTCACAACGTCGGACACGCGCCACGCTTTCATCCCCTGATACGCCATGCGAATGCCATAGCTAATGTCGCTGGGATGGAAAACTTCCGAAGAATTGATTTTATCGGTGGCAGCCATGATGTCTCTCTCGGAGCCAGAGGTTTCGAATGATCCTTGCGGAAGGGCGGGGGAGGAGATGCCGGTTTCCGCAAGGCCAACAAGGCTAACGCCCTGTTAATCGTCAATTTATGGTGCGCTGCACAATAAATCAAGAGTCCGGGTGTAAAAATTTTGCAACGCAACATGAAAGAATGAGAAGGCAGGGTCACAAAAGCGAAGCCCCGGCAGGGGCAAGCCTGGCCGGGGTTCGTAAGTGATTGAAAAATAAGGGAGTTAGCTGTAACGCGCTTCGCGCTTCTCCCCGGCATTCCCGGCCCGGATTTCCGCCATCCCGGCTTCGATATCGGCAAGATACTGGTCCGCCACTTCCGCATGGAAGGGGGAGAGCATCAGATGGAGGGAGGGCGGCTCGGTGGTGATGGAGGTAAACCAGCCCCGTTCCAGCAGTTTGCCCCACAGCGCATAGGCATCGACTTCCGGGTGGCGGAAGGCCAAAAGCCCGAGTTTGGGATCGCCCAGAATCTCGAAACCGAGTTTTTTGACCCCTTCCTGGATTTTCGCCCGCGTGGCGCAGACCGCGCCCTGCTTTTCCCTATAACCCTCGACGCCGAGGAAATTCATTACCGCCCAGGCCGCAGCGATGGCCCCGCCGGGGCGGGTACCGGCCAGGGTCGGCGTGATCATGCGCGCGCCCGACCAGTCATCCGTGTCGAACGGCATATATTGGTAAAGCTCGGCGGAGCGGAACAGCACGCTCGAGGCGCCCTTGGCCGCATAGCCGTATTTGTGAAGGTCCGCCGACATGGAATGAACCGCCGGCACTTCGAAATCGAAGGGCGGCACGTCCACCCCGTTCATCCGCGCGAAGGGCGCGAAATAACCGCCCACACAGGCATCCACATGCAGCCAGACGCCTTTTTCGGCGGCGACTTTCCCGAGCTCCGCAATGGGATCGATAATGCCGTGGGGGAAGTTGGGGGCCGAGCCCACCATCATCACGGTGTCCGCATCGATGACTTTCTTCATCGCCGCCGGATCGGCTTCGTAGCTCGTCTCGTTGATCGCAACGCGCCGCACTTCGATATCCATCATATGCGCGGCTTTTTCAAAGGCGGGATGCGCCGAGCGGGGCAGCACGATATTGGCTTTCGTCTTCGCCCGTCCGCTCGCGCGGGCATAATCGCGTGCCGTCTTCAGCGCCATGGTGATGGAATCGGTGCCGCCCGAGGTGATCGCGCCCGTTGCCCCCTCCGGCCCGTGCAGAAGCGAAAGGGCCATGGAAATGACTTCCTCTTCCATCTGCTTGAGGCTGGGGAAGGCAAGCGGTCCGAGGCCATTCTCGGACATATACATCGTGTAGGCTTCTTTTTGGACTTTGGCGACCTCGGGCCCGGCATTGAAGACATAGACGGCGGTTTTGCCCTCGCGCCATTTGGCGTCATGGGCGCCGCGCTCTTCCATTTCTTTTTTCAGCTCGTCCCAGGCGCGGCCTTTTTCCGGCATTGTCACGCTCATCTTGTCCTCCCTCTTGGCCGTTTCAGGCGGCCTGCCTTAAAGGTTTTGCCTAGCAGACCCGATCATGACGCTGGCGTCAATTTCCCAGGTTATTTCTAGACTATTCGCCTTTGAATTCGGGCTCCCGTTTCTCGAAAAATGCCTTCACACCTTCGCGAACGTCCTTGGAAGGATTGGCGATCATCACCGAAAGCGCCGCATCGCCGAGCGATTGTTCAAGGCTCATGTCCCGCCCGCGCAGCATCATGGATTTGGCAAGGCGCACGGCAAGCGGCGCGCGTTTGGCGAGCGTTTCGGCAAGCGCCAGCGCGCGGGCCTGCACGTCTGCATCCGGTACGACTTCCGTCAAAAGGCCGAGCGCGAGGGCTTCCTCCGCGCTATAGGTTTCGGCAAGCAGCGTCATCTTCAAAGCCCGGTCGAGGCCCATGGCGCGCGGAAAAAGCCAGGCGCCCCCTTCATCCGGCAGAAGCCCGAACCGCCCGCTCGTATCGCCGAGCTTTGCGCTTTGTGCCCCGATGCGCATGTCGCAGGAAAGGGCAAGCGTCAGCCCGCCGGCCACCGCCGCTCCATTCACTGCCGCGATCACCGGCTTGTCGAGGCGTGAAAGCGCCAGAATGACTTTATGCATTCCGTCGCGCATTTCCCGCCCGTGGGAAAGCTGCGCCTTCATCAGTGCGCCGTGCTCTTCGTCCGCGCCGCTCACATCGCCGCCCGAGCAAAACCCTTTCCCTGCGCCGGTCAGAATAAGCGCGCGCTGCTCGTCATCGCGCAGATAAGCGTCGAGCGCTTCCACCAGTTCCTCGCAGAGCCGCGTCGTATAGGCGTTCATCGCCTGCGGCCGGTTCAGCGTGATGCGGGTGACGCGGGGCGCGGGCGTTTCGACGATAATCTCCTGAAAAGAGCTGGCCATTTTTCCTCCCATTCCGGTCCTTTTGGCCGGTGCTTTTGATCGGCGCGTTTGGCGGCTAGTCTAGCAGCAATAGGAGATTGCAGCAGCAAGGGCCGGCAGGAAGGCCAGCCAGGAAGAATGAGAGGGAGGATAACGATGTCGGAAGCGGTAAGAGCAGAGGCGCCCGGCGAAGCGGCGCATATGAGCTATGAGGTGAAAGACGGTATCGGCCTTATCACGCTGAACCGGCCCGACAAGCTCAATGCCTGGACAGGCGAAATGGAAAAAGGCGTCAAGCGCGCGGTGGGCGCGGCGGTGAAGGACGACAAGGTGCGCGTCATCGTGCTGACCGGTGCCGGGCGCGGCTTTTGCGCGGGCGCCGATATGAACCTTCTGCAATCCATCGAGCCGGAAGGCGGACGGCGCAACATCGTCAGCAAAGAGGAAGAAGAAGCGGTGGACCTTTCCTATGATCACGGGCCCTCTGTGATCGAGCATTTCCATGGCCGCTTCGGCTATCTTTTCGAATGCCCCAAACCCATCATCGGCGCGATCAACGGCGCCTGCGCGGGGCTCGGCCTGGTGGTCTCGCTCTTCTGCGATCTGCGTTTTGCGAGTGAAGAGGCGAAGTTCACCACTTCTTTTGCCCAGCGCGGCCTTGTCGCCGAGCACGGCATTGCCTGGCTGCTGCCGCGCCTCATCGGCTCGGCCCATGCGCTCGACCTTCTCATGTCCGCGCGCAAGATCGACGGCAGGGAAGCGGCCCGCCTCGGCCTCGTCAATCAGGCTTTTCCTGCAGATGAGTTCATGGAAGAGGTCACGGCCTATGCCCGCCATATGGCCGCAAACGTTTCCCCGCGCTCCATGGCGGTGATGAAGCGGCAGGTCTATAAGTCGCTCTTTCAGGATTTCAATCAGTCGACCGACATGGCCGATAAGGAAATGCAGGCGAGCTTTAAGAGCGCAGACTTCAAGGAAGGCGTCGCGCATTTCGTGGAAAAGCGTGCGGCGAACTTTACGGGACGCTGAGTGCCATAAAAATGGGCGCTCCTTTTGCAAGGAGCGCCAAGAATCATAAAAATGGCCGCTTCTTCTTTCGAAGAAGCGGCCGGGCAGAGAGGCGGAAGGCTGGAGGACCAACCGCCGGGAGGAGAGCCTTGGTAGGCAGGCTCTTCGGGTCTTAGTCGGCGGCGGTGCCTGAGAGCTGGATCAACGCTTCGTTCTTGCGGTTGATTTCCTTGAGCTTGGCGATCCCCGCCGCCGCGATCGCATCGCCCACCATTTCGTCGCTTTCGGCATGCAGAACTTTCATGTCGATATAAGCGGCGTAATTACCGGCGGTGCGCTCGGTGATGATGCCGGTCATGGCCAGGGTCTTCACCAGCACGCGGAAGATGTTTGCCGATTCCTGCATGTTGGTGCGGATTTTCTCGTCCGTCATGCCTTCCATGAAGGCGCCCTGCACCCATTCCCAGTCGAGGCCGACCTGCTCGTAGATATGCTGTTTCTGCGAGGGGGCGCCGATGTTGAAGAGCAGCGTCTGGAAGACTTCCCAGGCCCAGTCTTCGATCTTGTTATGCTCTTCCTTGGAGAGTTTCGGCACCGTGCGGTCCGCCCAGATCTTGCCGAACTTGTGGTGGAAGGCTTCGTCCGTCATCGCAAGCTGCGCGAGACGCACGATCAGCGGGTCGCGGCCCTTGTTGTAGAAGGTCGCAAAGGCGCCCATGGCAAGACCTTCGACCAGGAGCTGCATGCCGACGATCTTCTTCCATGCGAATTTCGACGTCACGAGCTCCGTCAGCACATCGCGCAGCACCGGGCCGCAAGCCATCGGACGGCCGAAACGGGCTTTCACGATGTTGGTGAAGGCGGTGACGTGACGGGCTTCTTCGCGCGCCTGGTTGGCGGCATATTCCTGTGCGCCCGGATCGCGCAGAATGTGGCAAAGGCTTGCCGACAAGGCGAGCGCGCCCTGTTCGCCGTGCAGAATGTTCGACAGGCTCCAATGGGTTTCCAGGTTCGTCAGTTTCACCCGGCCTTTTTCATCGAGCTTGTCCCAGACGGCGGTGCCATAGCCCACCGTCATGGTCGGGTCGACCATATATTCGTTTTCGATATCGAAGGGCTCGCTAAAGTCGATATAGCGCGCGTCGTTCGGGTCCCAGAAATGGTCGTGGGTTGCCGAGATGATCTTGTCGAAGGCACTGGTACGATCGAGATAGCGCTCGCAATCCATCATGGCGGCGAAATCGGTCGGCTCTACGGTGTTGTAGATATTGTCCTTCGTGATCTGACCAGCGGCTTCTTTGTGGGGTACTGCCTGCGTCATCAATAATCTCCTCCGGTCTGCGAGGCTCAGGGTCTGTGGGTGCTTTTGGTGTGCCTCAACCTGAAAAAATCATGACGCCTGCGTCATTTTTGGTCTTTGATCTGGATCAAAGAAAAGGGCCGGCGCTGAAAACGCCGGCCCCGCTGCGAGGGGTTCTTATGAGCAGAACCCGAAAAGTCGCCTGTTTCTGCGGATTTTCTCTCCGCTCATTACTCCGGAAAGAGGATCAGAACGTTACTTTCACCCCCATCAGAAATTCCCGGCCCGGCGCCGCGAACCCGTCTGCAGGCTCGTATTCGGCGTCGAAAGCGTTGTTCACCCGGCCGAAAACCTGGAAATGCGGGCCGATATCTTTCGAGCCCGTCAGATCGACCACAGTGTAATTGTCGCCTTCGATGAGACCGCCGCTCACCCGGTCCACATCCCGGTAAAGATCGACCCAGGTAACGGCGAGCCCGAGGCGGGCATCTTCCATCGCCTGCCAGTCGAGCGTGCCATGCACTTTGTGGCGCGGGCGCCGGCTCTGTCCGCCGCGCAGAGGCTGAGTATCGACGACGGTGAAGGTGTAATCGGCGCGGGCCGACAGTGTGTCGCTGATTTCCACATCGACAAAGCTTTCGATCCCATGCGCGTTGAACTCGTTCACATTCGTTGTCGTGGAATCGAACGAAGGCAGGAAGACCGTGATGATAGCGTTTTCATAATCGGTATCGAAATAGGTGATACCCGTTTGAATGCGCCCGTCAAGGAAGCCCTGCTCGAGACCGACTTCCCAGCCTTCGCTTTCCTCCGGCTCGAGATTGGGATTGCCGCGGAAGGCATTGCCGAAGGAATTCGGCGTAAAGCCATAGCGCTCGAAGAGCGAAGGTACTTTGAAGCCCGTGCCGTAGCTTGCCGTCAGCCGCGTATCGGTTTCGGGATGATAGTAACCCGGCGTCAGCGTGTAGGTGACTTCATCGTCGAAATTTTCCGGATTGTCATAGCGCACGCTTGCCGAGGCAAAGAAGCGCTCGCCGAAGCTCACCCGGTCGCTCAGCCAGAACGAGGTGGTGTATTCATCCGCCTCGGAGCGCAGTTGCTGCACGAAGCCGAAGCCGAAATCGCGAAAACCCCGTGCTTCCAGCTCTTCGTATTTGTATTCACCGGCAAGGTTCAGTGTGTGATTGCCGAGCGTGACGAAGTTTTCCAGCTTGGCGACGGTGCGCGTGCCTTCATTCGTCGATTCCTGGTTGGTGTTGAGGTTTGCCGCATCCGGATGGTCGATGATGACGCGCGTATAATCGGTATAGGCAAGCGTGAGAACGGGCCGGTAAGCGCCGCCATAGAAATTCCCTTTCAGCCCGCCGCTCAGGAAAATCTCCTGGTTCTTGGCAACGGCGTTGAAATCCTGCGGCAGGGAATTGTCCGTATCCGTATTGGAATTGATATATTGGCCGAAGGTGAAGGCTGAGAGCGTGTTGCTCAAATCCGTATCGAGCTGCAGGCTGAGGGCCGTGTTCTCGTTACCGTCTTCTTCTTCGGCAAAACCGCCGCGCAGATGTTGCGGCGTGATGTCATTGCCGTCCGTTGCCTGGCGCGAGAGCGAGAGCGCATAGCCGATGCCTGCATAAGAGCCGTCTGCCAGGGCCGCGGTGTTGAACGTGCCGAGCGAGCCGAGTTCCGCCCGCACGCTGGTGCGCAGCGCGCCTTCGCCCTTTTTCGTGATGATGTTGATGACGCCGCCCAGCGCCGCGCTGCCGTAAAGCCCGCTCTGCGGCCCGCGGATGACCTCGATGCGCTCGACATTTTCTGTCGTCAGCGTGGAAAAGTCGAAAGCGCCCGCCGGGGCACCCGGATCGTTAATCTCGATCCCGTTCAAAAGCACAAGCGTGTGGTTGGAATTGCCGCCGCGCGAAAAGACGCTGGTGACGGAGCCTTTCGAGCCCGATTGCACGATGTGAAGCCCCGGCACGCCTTGCAGCGCTTCGCCCACTGTGCGGTATTGCCGCCGATCGATATCATCGGCGGTGATGACGCTGACGGAAGAGCCGACCTGCTCGATGGGTGCAGGGCCCGAAGGGGCGGTAACCAGAATCTCCGGCGCGATGATCTGCCGGTCCGCATGCGCAAGGCCGGTAAGGAGTGTCGTGAAAAGGGCCGTGCTGCCCAATAGCGCCGCTGTGCGGCGCGCCTCATTGAAATGAACCATTAGTCCAGTCCCCTCATAAAACGGTCCGCCCGACCGCAGGGTGCCGAGGGACGGGATGAGGGAACGGAAAGCCGGAAGGCGCGCGCGGCTTCGTGCATGGGGAGGGGGAAGTGCCCGCCGCGCCGCATGCCAAGGCCGCGTCACCGACGGAAGATCCGCTCCGATGGCACACCCCGGCCAGCGGCAGATGACGCGCGATGCGGCAGGTCTCCTGGCTTGCGGGTCATAAAACGGTTCCGGTCTTCCCAGGGCGGATGCCCCAGTGACGTGAGTGGAACCGATCTCGCCGCTTACAGTTGCGGGGGCAGCCAAGGAATGGCCCGTATGAAGCGGGCGTCACCTTGTTCCCTTTTATCCCGGATATCCGGGACCGGATCGCGGCGCGAGTATAGGGGCGCGCTGCAAATTGTCAAAAGCGCAAAAAAACGGAAGGGAAGCAGCGCTCTCACGCCGCTTCCCCTCGCTCAATCCTGTGCGTCTTCTTCTCAGTGCCGCCGCGTCGAGACGGGCAGGGCGGTCAAGGACATCTCCGCTGGGCATTGCGGGTTTTTGAGAACATGCTCGGCAATCACGTCGAGCAGCGCGCCGTGCAATGTCTCCACCCGTTCGTCATGGGCATGGCCGGCGCCGGAGCGCACCAGGTAAAGCACGGCTTTGACGAGCCCTTCGATATGCGCGTCCGCGTTTTGCGGCAAGGCGCCTTCTTCGTGTTTCGGTTTGGTTTGAACGCTCACGCTGCTACCTCTTCTTCATACTCGTGGATGTCGATCACGGAACCTTCGATGCCGAACACATCGCGAATGCGCTGCGAGGAGGAAGGCGCCGTGGAGTAATGCCCGGCGAGAAACTCTTCCTCGCCGATGCGGATGGCCGGCCCGTAAATGGTGGGTTTGAGGCCGAGCTGTTCGAGCGCCCGGGCCTTGGAGGGATAAGTGACGAAAACGAAATGCTCGATGCCGTGCGCCCAGGCCCATTCCATGCCGGCCAGCGTGCACAGGGCATGGTGATAGGTATGCGCGCCTTTCGGCAGATCGGGGTCGACGCACATGCGGCTGCCTTCGGCCACGCGCGCGCTTTTCGGCAGCTCATGGCCATGTGCAAGCTCCGGCCAGAGCGCTTCGAGCATGTAAGGATGATCGGTGCGCACCATGCGCCCGCAGGCCCGCACGGCCTGATTGTCGTCACGAATCGTGAAGTAATGGGTCCAGAGCGGATGGTCGAACTGGTCCGCTTCGCGGTGGTTGAGATTGGGAATGACCCAGCCCGCCCGCTCGACGAAAACCTTGTGGCGCAAACGCAGCATCGAATCGAAAGCGTTGCCGAAATGATGCGCGGTGAGGATGGTGAAGTGATCGACTTTCATGGGGGGCCTCTCTCTCCGTGTTGATGGAGAAAGGCTTTCATGAGGGCGCGCGGACCCGCACCTCCCCTTAAGGGTAGGTCTTGGAAATCGGATTATATATCAAGGAGTTACGGAAGGTCAGAGAAACTGAATGTCTTCCGGATCGATGGTGATGAGCCCGAGATAGAGCGCTTTGACGATGGCGATGCGGCCATAGGCGCCGAGCTTCGTGTAGCAGTTCTTCAGATGGAACTTCACCGTTTCCTGGGAAACGCTGAGAAGCTGGGAAATCTCCCAAGCGGTCTTGCCCCGTGCCCATTGCGTCAGTACTTCCTGCTCGCGCGGGGTGAGCGGCTGGGCGGGGGCCATTTCCACGGCCAGATGGTCCATGAAGACTTTATGCAGCAAGGCGGTGCGGGCATGAACTTCCGCCAGCACCCGCTCGCAGTCCACATCCGGCTCGTCGGAGGCAACGGAATAAACGGCGCTGATGCCGGGCGCGCTTACAAGCGCGGAGGAAATACCCTGCTTGAGGCCGAGATCGGCTGCTTCGCCGTAAAAGCGGCGCTGGAATGGGCTGAGCTCGTGGCGCTCGAGCAGCCTTTGCCAGGAGAAGGGGCCGGAGCCCTGGCCGGCCTGCTGCAAGGTCAGGTCCGCTTGCGCGTAGCCCTGCTCTTCATAGTGGTTCAGCCATTCGGTTTTGTAATTGGTGGCGAAATACTGATCGCGCGTCGGGTCGCGCCCGGGCAGCACATAGCCGAGGATCGCGTGGTTCAGGCCCAAATCGTTCAAGCCCGCCAGCCAGATGTCGAATGCCGATGCGCTATCTTCCGACTGCTGGATACGCTCGACAAACTCCGCGAAAGACAGCCCCATTAGTGCCCCTGCGTTACGCTGTGCCCCAACAATCCGTCTGCCGCTGTTGCCGGAGCGGCGGCGGACTGCACACACTGACAAGATTATCAGCAAATGAAATGAAAGGGGAAGAAAAGAACCAAAGCAGCACAGCCGAATTGTGAGCAGGTGCAATAATCCGGCACAAAGTGAAATAATGCTCTCGTTAAACCAAAGAATTCGCGCCGATCTTCACGAGTTGGTGACGGCATTCATCTTTAGGTTGCGTGCAGGTGTGTTTCCCCGCGCGCTTTAAGTGGCATAGCTATCCGAGTAAGGCCGTCCAGGTATAGCGGGTCAAAGCATGAGCCAGGTGCCGAGTGTCAAGACGGCAATGCCGATGAGATTAAGCCGCAGCCCGGCGCGCATCATGCCCTGCATGCCGATATGCCCGGAGCCGAAGACGATGGCATTGGGCGGTGTGGCAACCGGCAGCATGAAGGCGCAGGAGGCGGCCATAGCGGCGGGCAGGGCAAGGGCTTCCGGCGTAAGGCCCGCGGTAAGCGCGAGCGCGCCGGTGATCGGCAGAAAGGCGGAGGCCGTGGCCGTGTTGCTGGTCAGTTCGGTCAGGAAAATGATGAGCACCACCACCGCGCCCATCAGCACGAGCGGGCCAAGCAGGGCCGCGCCTGTGAGCTGCGCCCCGATCCAGGCGGCAAGGCCGGTGCCGTCCATCGCCTGGGCGAGGCTCAGCCCGCCGCCGAAGAGAATGAGAATGTCCCAGGGCGCTTTCTTCGCCCAGTCCCAATCGAGCAGGCGTGTCCGCTCGCCGTCCTCTCCCCGCTCACCGCTCGGCAGAAGAAAAAGCGCCAGCGCCCCGGCGATCGCAATGCCCGCATCCGAAATGCCATCCAGCGGCAAAAAGAGGCTGAGCCAGGGATGCGTGATCCAAAGAAAGGCAATGAGGGCGATCACCGCGCCCACCCGCTTTTCCGCAGGCCGCATGGTGCCGAGCGCGCGGCGCATCTCACCGATCAGCGCGGTGTTTTCGCTCGCACCCGTTTCCTCTTCATGGGCGGGCACGGCAAAGGCAAACCGGGTGAGCGTCAGCCAGGCAAGCGGCAGAAGCACCAGCACGGCGGGCACGCCGACCGCCATCCAATCGGCAAAGCCGATCTCGATCCCGTGGCTCTGGCTGAGATAGCCGGCCGCCAGCGCATTCGGCGGAGAGCCCACGAGCGTGCCGAGCCCGCCGATGGAGGCGGCATAAGCAATGCCGAGCATCATGGCTCTGGCATAGGCGCTGCGCCCCGCGCTTTGCGCCTCGCCTTCTTTTTTTGCCCCTTCGATGAGGGAAAGCGCGATGGGCAGCATCATCATCGCGGTCGCCGTATTGCTCACCCACATGGAAAGGAAAGCTGTGGCCACCATGACCCCGGCGATGAGAAGACGGGGCCGCCCGCCGGCCCGGGCGATGATGGCGAGCGCAATGCGCCGGTGCAGGCCCGCCCGCTGCATGGCAAGCGCCATCCAAAAGCCGCCGAGAAAGAGAAAGATGATGGGGTTGGCATAAGGCGCGGCGGCCATGGAAATGGGCGCGACACCGAGAAGGGGAAAAGCGGCGAGCGGCAAAAGCGCTGTGGCGGCAAGGGGCACCGCCTCGCTCACCCACCAGATCGCCATCCAAAGCGCGATGGCGGCGGTGGCCCAGCCTGCGGCCTCAAGCCCCTCCGGCGCCGGCAGAAGAAAAAGGGCAAGCGCTGCAAGCGGCCCGGCGATCAGTCCGGCGTGTGAAACCCAGCCTGAATTTCCCTCAGGCTTTTCGGGGGCGCAGTGCTGTGGGTCGTGCGGTTGCGGCATGGCGAATGGTGCAGCTCTCGGATTGGTTGGTCTTTCGCCAGCATAATGCGGGAAGGCGGAAACGGGGATAAGTTGTAGATCTCAGCGCAGCGTATCGACGATTTCGGAAATGCGGCGGAAGAAATGCAGCCCCTGCACGATTTCCTCCTCGCTCATATTGTCGATGATCCGCTGCACATAGGCTTCGCCGCTTCCGATCATCTTTTCCAGATGCGCCTCGCCTTTCGCGGTCAGTGTGACGATCTTTTCCCGCCCCGAGCGCGGGTCTTCTTCCAGCCGCACCAGCGAGAGAGGCGGCTGCGCCATGGCGCGCAGGGCCTTGGTGATGGCGGCGCCCGAAATTTCGAACCAGGCCGAAAGCGAGCGTTCGATGGCCTTACGGTTCATCGCCCGGCCGTCCCGGCCTTCGGAATGAATGAGCCAGAGGATCGCGACCTGATGGCGGCTCAGTGTGCCGCCGCGCAAGGCATCTTCCAGCGCGATCCCGGCCTTGTAATGGATCGGATAGTAATATTCGAGGAATTGCAGCGCGGCTCCTTTCGTCTCCCCCTTTGACCCGCCTTTTCGCCCGCCCGGTTTTTTTGCCTTGGGGGCGGGCCCCGCCGCTTTGCCGCCCGTGCCTGAAATTTTGCTCTCTTTACCCATACTTGCCGCCTTTTCCGCCGCCGCTTGCCTGCTTCGCGCGGCCATTCTAGCGGCTGCGCGCCATTCGTCACCTTTATTAATTGTTTACAAAAGAAACAATTTATTGAATCAATGGTACCGTCTTAAGGGAGGAGGACGATATGGAAAATGCAACGAGCGATCCCGCCGCGCTTCTGGCGGCCTTGCCGGAAGGCGACACGATTGCCGCCCCTTACGGGCTTTATGAAAAACTGCGGCCCCATGCCCCGCTTCATGGCTACAAGGATTATCCGCCGGGCACGGTGCCCGATGCCGATGAGCCGGTAACTGCCTGGGTGCTGCTCGATTATGAGCATGTGGCTGCCGCCGCGCGCGATCACCGCACTTTTTCATCACGCGATCCGTTGCAGGAGCAGTCGTCGGCGCCGACGCTTATGCTCGTCAATCACGACAACCCGGACCATGACCGCCTGCGCGGCATCGTCAATCTGGCGTTCTCGCGCAAGCGTGTCGAAGCGCTGGAGCCGGGGGTGGCGCGCGTCGTCGAAAAGGCGGTGGCCGAACTTGGCGCGGGCGAGCGGGAGATGATCTCGACGCTTGCGGCCCATATTCCCGCCCGGGTGATGGTGGACCTGCTCGGCCTGCCGGTGGAAATCGTCGAGCGCTTCAGAGGCTGGGCGACAGCCTTCATGCTCTCCGCCGATCTCAGCCCCGAAGAGCGGGCGGCCAGCAATCTGGAATTGGCCGGTTATTTCGCCGAGCGGGTGCAATCGCTCCATGCCAAGCTCGAAGCGGGTGAAGAGATCCCCGACAGCTTGATCAGCGCGCTTTTGAAAGCGGATATGGAAGGCGAGAAACTCAGCCTCGATGAGGTCACGCGCTTCTGCATTACGCTGGTCGTGGCGGGTTCCGAGACCACCTCGTTTCTCCTCGGCAATCTGCTTTACAACCTTGCCGCCATGCCGGAGCTGCGCGCGCGCCTTGCCGCCGATGAAAGTCTCATCACGCCTTTCATCGAAGAGACCCTGCGCCATAGCGGGCCGCCGCAACGCCTTTTCCGCATTGCGCTGAAGGACGCGGAAATCGGCGGCAAGAAAATCAAGGAAGGCGACTGGGTGGCGCTCTTCTTTGCTGCGGCCAATCATGATCCGGCGATGTTCGAGGAACCGGCGCGGTTCGATATTTCCCGGCCCAATCTCAACAAGCAGCTCACCTTCGGGGTGGGTATTCACCACTGTCTCGGCTCGGCGCTGGCGCGGATGGAAGCCCGCGCGCTTGTTTCAGCCATGGTGAACCAGATGGAGGATATCAGCCTTGCCGGCGCGCCCGTGCCCCAGCGCACCTCGCTTCTCAATCACGGCTTCGATGGGCTGACCTTGCATCTGACACCGAAAGAAAAGGAGAAGGCCCATGCAAGCTGAGGCGCTGACCGGTGAGGAAAGCCGGAACCTGGAGGCGACGCAGGCCCTTTTTGCCGCCTTTGGCGAGGGGGACGTGCCGCGCATCATGACCTATCTTGCCGGGGACCCGCGCATCGAGTTCTACGGACCCTCTGTCATCCCTTATGCCGGCACCTATCAGGGCCGGGAGGAATGCGCGAGGTTCTTCGAAACGGTGCTCAGCTCCGTCGACATTCACATCTTCGAGCCGGAGGAGTTCATCGCATCGGGCAAGAAGGTCATCGTCACCGGACGCCTGCACTTGACCGCCCGCGCCACAGGCCGGGACATCCGTTCGGATTTCGTCCATGTCATCGACCTGGACGGAGCGAAATGGACGCGGTTCCGCGATTTCATGAATACGGCAGAGGCGGTCGCCGCCTTTTCGTGATTGGGGATATTTGCAGGGGCGCGCCGAAGCTAGGGAAGTAAGCCGGGGAACTGAGCCAGGGCTGCGGGCGGTTGGCTGGGGCGGCAGGATTCGAACCTGCGCATGGCGGTACCAAAAACCGCTGCCTTACCGCTTGGCTACGCCCCAAGACCGCTCATTAAGTGGCCGGAACATAGCGAGTGAATTGGGCTTCTGCAACGGTATTTCCCCCCTTGCAGGCCCGCCCGTGCCCCTGTATAACGCGCCCTCAACAAGGCGGAGCGTAGCGCAGCCTGGTAGCGCACCTCGTTCGGGACGAGGGGGTCGCAGGTTCAAATCCTGCCGCTCCGACCAGTCTTTCCCTAGACTTTTCAAGCCGCCTTTTACGCACTCGGGCAGAAACGATTTGCCCGCGATCAAATGCGCACGCCGTGCAGCTGCGCCCAGCGGTTGAGAATGAAGATACGGAAAGCCCCGCTCAAGGCGGCCCCAGCCCAATATCCTTTCGCTTCGAGCAGCGATGCAGCTTTGGCCGGATCGATCAGCGCGCCGATAGCAAAATCGGGCGATGCAAACGCTTCAGCGAAGATCTTTTTCAGCGGCCCTTGCATCCAGACCATTTGCGGTGTGACGAAGCCCATCTTGTCCCGCCGGTCGAGAATTGCATCGGGCACCCGCCCGCGCAGGGCGCTGCGTAACAAAGATTTGGTTTGCGCGCGTGACACTTTGAGCGAGGTGGGCAGCTCCAGCAAAAATTCCACGAGCCGGTAGTCGAGGAAGGGCACGCGGCTTTCGATACTCCAGGCCATGGAGTTGCGGTCCTCATAGCGCAGAAGCGGGGGGACGGAGAAGCGGAGCAAATCGTCGATCTGCCGCTCGCTTGAGCGATAGGTGGCAAGGCCCGAACCCGGGCGGCTTGCGGCCCATTCCTCCTGAAAACCCTTGCCCACCAGAGGCGACATTGGATCGGCCTGTCCTTTGCGCATGAAGGCGGGCAGATAGCGCACCCCTTCGGACAATTTTAAAAGCCCCTTGTCGCCGCGCGCCGCCCACCAGCCGAGGCCGGAGAGAAAATTCAGCCAATGGCCGGCCTTGGCCGCTTCCAGAAGGCTGTAAACCACATACTTGCGATACCCACAGAGCGCTTCATCGGCCCCTTGGCCGTCGAGCAGAACAGGGACCTCCGCCGCGCGCGCCGCTTTCATGAGCAGGTATTGGGCATAGATGCTGGCGGAAGGAAAGGGCTCTTCCTGCGCAAGAATGAGCGCATCGAGGTCGCGGATAAAAGCCTCCGCTTCTGGGAAAACCGTGTGCGCCTCTGCACCGCATTTCTTGATGACGAGGTCCGACCAGGCCCGTTCATCGAATGCCGGATCGCTTGAAGCGGAGGTGAATGTGGCAAACCGGTGTCCCTCGGGCAGACCTTCCGCCACAGTGCAGACGATAGAGGAGCTATCGAGCCCGCCGGAAAGGCAGGCACCGACCGGCACATCCGAGCGCAGCCGCAAGGAGACGGCGGAATCGAAAAGAGTGCGGAATTCCGTTTGTGCGTCTTCGGCGCCGATTTGGCGCGCGGCAAGGCGGCTTTCCTCCGCCGGCGCCCAGAACGGTTGCGGCGCAAGGGCGCACGGGGCATCGGCCTTGAGCACGGCGTAGTGACCGGGAGGAAAAGCCTCGATCCCCTCGAAGAATGTCTCGCGCGTATGGTTGACGGTCCCCCAGCGCAGAAAATCGGCGGCCCGTTCCCGGTTGAGCTTCCTACGCAATCCTTCTACTTGCAGAAGGGCTTTCAATTCAGAGGAAAAGTAGAGCGCGCCGTCGTGGCAGGCGGTATGCAGAGGTTTGATGCCGAAACGGTCCCGGCTGAGGATCAGCTCGCGCCGCCTCCCGTCCCAGATCGCCAGCGCCCACATGCCGTTAAAGCGCGAGAAAGCATCCGTCCCCCAGCGGCGATAGGCTTCCAGGATGACTTCTGTGTCCGTGCCGGTGTGGAACCGGCTGCCGGAGCTTTTCAGCTCGTCGCGCAGCTCCACATAATTATAGACCTCGCCATTGTAACAAATCGCAAGATCGCCCTCGGCACTCGCCATTGGCTGCAGGCCGGCTGTGCTCGTATCGAGAATGGCAAGGCGGCGATGCCCCAGAGCAAGGTGCCCGCCGCTTGAAGGGGGCGGGCTGTTGTGAACGATGGTGCAGCGTCCTTCAGCGTCGGCCAGCGCAAAACCTTCACCGTCCGGCCCCCGGTGCGCCTGCGCCCGCGTCATGGGCGCAATGGCCTCAAGCCCTCTCGGCGCTGAACTGAAGATACCGGCGATCCCGCACATGAAAGAGTCCTTAAGTGTGAGAGCGGGCGAGCCGCGCGCGCAGATAGGTGAGCACTGCCCAGTCCGGGCGGATAAGCGAAAGTAGGGACACATTGTCCTCCCGCGCAATCGCCCTCAACACATAAAGGCAGAATGTGCCGTAGGAAAGTGACGTGGCAATCGCGGCGCCATGGATGCCGAGCAGCGGAATGAGCGCGAAATTGGAGAGGAGGGTCGCTACCGCGCCAAGAGCGGCGGCTTTCGATGCTAGGGCCGTTCGTGCGCGGGCAAAGAGATAGAAGGAGCCGACTGCGCCGAGCGCCATGGCGTATATGCCGGGCAGTAGAAGGACCGTGGTAGTGGCGGCCGGCGTGAACTCGGAAGAAAAGAGAATCAGGACACCTGCCGGCGGCGCCAAGAGGGCAATGGGCAGAATGGCGATCAGCACGCCCAGAAGCGGTCGGATGACTTTGGCGCCTGAGGGGGTTTTACTGCTTGCCTGATGGGTTAAGGTGGCATTGACCAGCGAACGGGGCAGATAGAGAAAGACTTCGACCGCGGCCACGGCCACCGAATAAATGCCAAGCGCCGGTAGACCGAGCAGCCCGGCGACTATGAAATTGTCTAGCCGGAAATTTGCAACGCTCATCATAAAATAGGGGTAGGAGCGGAGCGCATAGCGCATCTGCCTTTTGAATGTCGGGATGTGAGCGAAGGGCAGTCCCTCACTGTCGTACCAGCAAATGACCAGCCAGAAGAGAGTTGTGAGCCCCAGGCCGATCGACCACCAGAACATTCCGGCTTCCGCGCTGAGCGTGCCACTCCCCGCTTCGATACCAAGTCCGGCAAGGAAAACCAGCATATGGAATGCCGTCCCCGCAAGGCGGACACCGAACCGGTTGGCGCCGTAAAGAAGGGAGCCGGTCGCCAGAAATAGCAGGCCGAGCGGTGCGTCGATCAAAAGCAAAATAAAAAGCGTGTCGGACAATTCACCTAAAATATTGGTGAAAAACCGCAAACCCAGCATGAGGGTGACACAGATTGCACTGAACGGGAGCGCCAGAAGAAGCGAGTTGCCGAAAAGCGCGGCTCTTCGGCGCCCCGACAGCGCCTTGGCGCCGAAAAAATTGTTAGATGTGTCGAGCCCGAAAATGCTCACTGTGGTGATGAGAGCAAAAGCGGACAAGAAAAGAGTGAAGGCGCCTTGGGCGGCAGGGCCGACGAGCCAAGCGAAAAGAAAGAGCGCCGCGGCCTTCCCAAGAAGAAGCACGGCATTCTCTAGTGCCGCCAGGAAGGTGGATTTGATCATGAGCGGGGCGCCGCCTCTCGGGACTTCGTCAGAATGGCCGTTTTTAGGTGGACCAGTTATAGCGGGCTGGAAAACATCATGAAAGGGCCCGGATTTGTTCACATCTGTGGTTTGGGGGAAACAGGTAGGCCAGTATAGTGCCGCGGACGGGGATGCGTTGCTTAAAGGATCGGTCAGAGGGCTTAAGTGAACATCTGGATTGTAAATCATTATGCGGTCCCGCCAGGGCAGGCGGGCGGGACGCGGCATTGGGTGTTGGGGCGCTACCTGCAAAGCGCTGGGCATTCCGTTTCCATCATTGCCGCGGATGTGAATTATCAAAGCCGTGCCTCGAGCGCCGAGCAGAAGAATTACCGGGCGCGAATCCATGATTATGATGGAATCAAGTTCCTTTGGCTGAATGCCCCAGAATACAGCAACCTGTTTAGCCGTATTGTGAATATGACGGTTTTCGCGCTGCGCGCCATCATAGGCCGAGCGCCCTCTTACCTCCCGCGACCCGATGTGATTATCGGGTCTACGCCGCATCCTTTCGCCGCCTTTGCGGCCTTCATTCTCTCCCGCAGATACAAGGCGCGCTTTGTGCTCGAAGTGCGCGATATATGGCCCGAGTCTCTTGTCGAGCTTGGTGGCTATTTCCGACTAAATCCTTTCATCGTTCTGATCGACCGGCTTGAGAAATTCCTGTTAAGGCGTGCCGACAAGGTCATCAGCTTGTTGCCTCAGGCGCGCGAGGACTTGGCCGGGAAAGGGGCAAAGGACGAGGCAATTGTCTGGATACCGAACGGTGTGGATGTGTCGCTGTTTCAGGATCCGGCACCTGAAGAACCGGGCTCCTTTTTCAAGATTTTTTATGCCGGGGCGCATGGTGTCGCCAATGGTTTGGATGTGGTGCTTGATGCAGCGAAAATTCTTCAGGATGAGGGGAACTCCCATATTCGCTTTGTGTTGATCGGTGATGGCACACGTAAGGAGGCGTTGAAAAACCGTGCTGCCGCCATGCAGCTTCAGAATGTGGAATTCCGGGCGAGCGTTCCGAAGAGCGGGATCCCTGCCGTTCTGCGTGAGGCGCATGCCTGTTTCATGCATTTGCGGAATTTGCCCGTCTTTAGGTGGGGCGTAAGTCCCAACAAGCTTTTCGACTACATGGCCGCCGCCCGGCCTGTCATATTTGCCGTTAACACCTCCGCCAATCCCGTCGATATGGCAAAGGCGGGCATAACTATTCCTCCTGAAGACCCTCACGCATTGGCGGATGCTGCTCGTCGATTGGCATCCTTGCCTGCCGAAGAACGCGTTGCGCAGGGCGCGCGCGGAAGGGACTATGTGATTGAGCATCACGGAGATGATGTGCTTGGCAAGCGGCTTTTGGAGCTTGTGTGCCAACTAGCGGAGGGTGGCGGTGACCGCAGGCTATAGATTTACAAAGCGCGCGATAGACGTTGCCAGCGTCCTCCTCCTGCTGCCAGTTCTCTTGGTGCCTATGGCAGGCATTGCGGTTCTTATCCGCCTGTCGCTTGGTTCGCCTGTTTTCTTTCGGCAGTTGCGGGCAGGTAAGAACGGTGAGCCGTTCAAGCTCGTGAAGTTCCGTACCATGCTGGATGCGGTGGATAAGGACGGCGAGCCGTTACCGGACGAAAAACGGTTGACGCAGCTGGGCCGTTTTCTTCGCTCTTCCAGCCTGGATGAGCTGCCCGAGCTCTGGAATGTGTTCAAAGGCGATATGAGCCTTGTCGGGCCGAGGCCATTGCTTGTCGACTATTTACCTTATTATAGCCCGGAACAGATGCGACGGCACGACGTTCGTCCGGGGCTGACCGGATGGGCGCAAGTAAATGGCAGAAACGCGGTTTCCTGGGAGGAGCGCTTGCGGGCGGATGCCGAATATGTAAAACGTGCGTCTCTTCTTCTGGACGGGTTAATATTAATAAAGACGTTAAAGGCCGTGCTCTCGGCTGAGGGGATATCGGCAGAAGGGCACGCGACCATGCCCCGGTTCGATGAGGAAATGCGCAGGAAGTATGGAAAACAGTGATCTGGAAGATGAAGTCGCGGCGAGCGGTAAGGGGATGCAGGTCTGGATCGTCAATCACTTCGCTCTGACACCCGATCAGGCGGGCGGCACGCGTCATATCGAACTGGCCAAGGAGCTTGGCAAGCATGATATCGATGTGACAATCGTTGGAGCGGGCAGGCATCATATCTCGGATAGGGATCATGTTCCGGAGGGAAAACCGTTCTTACGCGAGCAGGTCGACGGCGTTCGTTTTCACTGGATAAGGACTCCTTCTTCCAGCCCCAAGTACTGGCGGCGCATCTGGAATAACATCACTTTCGCGTTCTCAGTGATCAGGCGGCGCGGTTTGCGTGATTTGCCGCATCCCGACATCGTTATCGGCACATCACCCGATTTGATATCCGCTTTGTCGGCTTATGCAACCTCCCGTTTCTTCGGAGTTCCTTTTGTGTTGGAAGTCCGTGATATCTGGCCCCTTTCCGCGGTGCAGCTTGGTTATTTTTCGGAGCGCCACCCATTTATTATTGCATTGAGAATTATCGAAAAGTTTCTCTATAGACATGCAGACCGAATTATCACGCTCCTTCCTGATGCCCATCGGCACATCGTGCCGTCGGGGGGGGATCCAGATCACATTGTATGGATACCCAATGGCGTGAGCATTGGTGAACAACCCGCGGCGAGTGCTTATAAGCCATCTGCTGACGGAATATTTACGTTGATGTATGCGGGGTCACACGGAAACGCAAATAACCTCACAAATCTACTTGATGCAGCAAAAATTCTCCAACAACGGAACTCATCGCACGGCTTGAGTATTAGATTGGTAGGGGATGGGCCGAATAAGCCCATGCTGATGGATTACGCTAAAAGACACGGGTTAGATTTTGTTACATTCGAAGCTGCTGTGCCAAAAAAGAATGTAGGCTCTGTTCTGCATGAAGCCGATGCATTTTGTTTGGTTTTTCATTCCATGCCGATTTACCGCTATGGAATCAGCGCGAACAAACTATTCGATTATCTAGCGGTTGGCCGGCCTATAGTTATTGCTCTTGATGCTGATTACAATCCCGTAAGTGAGGCGGGTGCTGGTGTATGTGTGCCGGCGGAGGACCCTGAGAAGTTAGCAGATGCCATTGAAAACTTGAAAAAAGTGTCGCCGCGAGAGCGACTTAATATGGCTTTTAACGCGCAAGAATATGCACGGAAAAATCATTCGATGGCGATTTTAGGTGGTCGTTTGAGTGCTCTATTGAAATCACTCACCAATCCAACAAGTGCGAAGTAAGATGTTGAAGATTGTTTCTATTGTCGGCGCGAGACCGCAATTTATCAAAGCAGCGGTGGTCAGCCGCGCGATCTTTGCCGAGTCTGGTTTGGATGAAGTCATGGTGCATACGGGTCAGCATTATGACGAGGGCATGTCCGACATCTTTTTCTCCGAATTGTCGATACCTGCGCCCGCCTATAATCTGGCGATCGGCTCGGGCTCTCACGGACGCCAGACCGGACGAATGCTCGAAGGGATTGAGGAAATCCTTCTGAAAGAAAAGCCGGACTGGGTATTGGTCTATGGGGACACCAATTCTACTCTCGCCGGCGCCCTGGCTGCGTCAAAACTTCTCATTCCTGTAGCGCATGTCGAAGCTGGGCTGCGCTCGCGCAATATGCGCATGCCCGAAGAGCAGAACCGCATTGTTTCCGATCATTTGAGCTCCCTTTTGATGACACCGACGCTCGGAGCAAATACCAATCTCGAAAAAGAAGGCATCGCGGCCTCGAAAATCGACTGTGTGGGCGATGTTATGTATGACGCATCGCGTTTTGCGGCCGAGGCAGCGGCAGGCCGAGGCAAGGCGCTTCTGGAAAAGCTGGGTCTGAAGGATGGAGAATACGTCCTTTCGACAGTGCATCGCGCAGAGAACACGGATGACCCGGCACGGCTGCGTGCCATTTTGGAAGGGTTGGCAAAGGTAGCCGGGCAATTGCCGGTGTTGTTGCCGCTGCATCCCCGGACCAGGAACATGGTGAAGGGAGATGCAGAGCTGGGGAGCTTTCTCGCCCAGCTGCAGATCATCGACCCGGTCGGATATTTCGATATGGCGAGCCTTGAGGCCGGTGCAGCACTGGTCGCGACCGATTCAGGCGGCGTTCAAAAAGAAGCCTATTTTCACGGCAAGCCTTGCGTCACACTGCGCGATGAGACCGAATGGACGGAGCTGGTCGAGCTCGGCTGGAACATAGTGCAGCCCCCCGTTTCGGCGGAGGCGGTGGCCGGCGCCATTTTGGCGGGAATTGGCCGGCTCGGGCAGGAAGGCGAGCAGCCCTATGGGGCAGGTGACGCCGGCCGCCGGATCGTCGAGGCGTTGAAGAGAAAAAGCGGCGCATGAAAGATAGAGACGGGGTCATTGTAATCGGGGCGGGCGGTCACGCTAAAGTCGCGGCAGCGGCACTGGAGGCGCGCGGCACCGAAATCATCGGTTTTTTTGACAAGAATCCTGCTCTGAAAGGGCAGCTAATTCTGGGACGGGAAATCCGCCTGCAAGAAGAGGTGGAACCGGTCCTGGCCGATTACGAAGCCATTCTAGCGATTGGTGAAAACCGGGTGCGTCAACACCTGGCAGATGAGATGAAGCCTGCTGGCTGGCATAGCGCCATTCATCCCACGGCTTGGGTGCATGAGAGTGCCCGGATCGGCAAAGGTGTTCTGATATGCGCCGGCGCCATCGTTCAGCCCGATGCGGAAATCGGCGATCACGCGATTATCAATACCGGTGCCATTGTCGAGCATGATTGCAAGGTCGGCGCCTTTGCGCACCTTGCCCCCTCTTCTTGTTTGGGCGGTGACGTGCAGGTGGAAGAGGGATGTTTTCTCGGCCTTGGCGCGAAGGTCATTCCCGGGACACGGCTTGGCGCCTGGTCGATTGTAGGCGCCGGCGCCGCCGTGATAAGAAATGTGGCCTCCGGCGCCAAGGTCGGCGGCGTGCCGGCGCGGCCTCTTTGAGAGGGCTTGGCCCGCCCTACCGCAGGACGATTTGAATGTCAGCTTTTCCCACGCCCTCGGGCGAACGCATCCTGCTTTCCCCGCCTCATATGAGCGGCCGAGAGCGGCCCTATGTCGATGAAGTTTTCGAGACCAATTTCGTGGCGCCGGCAGGGCCGATGCTCGCCCGTTTCGAGCAGATGTTTTGCGAGGCGACGGGGTTCCCTCACGCCGTTGCGGTGGCAAGCGGCACAGCGGCTATCCATCTGGCATTGCGCTGCCTGGGCGTCGGGCCAGGTGACAAGGTTTGGGCGCCGACCTTCACCTTCATCGCGTCCATAGCGCCTATTACCTATCAAGGCGCGCAGCCGGTCCTGTTTGATTGCGATCCGGAAAACTGGACGCTCGATTTGGATCTTGTTGCGGAGGAACTGCCGAAGGCGGCAGCTCGAAACGACCTTCCCAAGGCAATCATCGCCGTCGATCTTTACGGCCAGCCTTGTGATTATGATCGCCTGCGGGCTTTAGCGGACCCATATGGGGTGCCGGTAATCGCCGATGCGGCAGAGGCGGTGGGCTCCTTTCTGCACGGCCAGCATGCAGGCAGGGGGGCGACCTGCGCGGCATTCTCCTTTAACGGCAACAAGATTCTGACGACCGGCGGCGGCGGGCTTCTTGCGAGCGAGGATAAGGTGCTGGTTGAGCATGCCCGGAACCTATCCCAACAGGCTCGCCAACCTGTGCCGTATTACGAGCATAATGAAATAGGATACAACTACCGGATGAGTGCGCTCAATGCTGCCGTTGGCTGCGGTCAGCTCGAGGTGCTTGAGGAGCGGGTGGCACGCCGGCGGGAGATTTTCGAGGCGTATCGTCAGGGCTTGGGAAATCAGGCGGGTGTCAAGTTTCTAGAGGAAATATCGGGGGCTCGCGCCAATCGTTGGCTGACGGTGCTCACCTTGCCTGAAGAACTGGATTCGGCGTCAATTGTCGCAGAGCTTGATCGATATGGGATCGAGGCGCGCCAGCTCTGGAAGCCGATGCACTGCCAAAAAGCTTTGGCAGATGCGCCCTATATCGGTAGGAATGTGGCTGAATCGCTGTTCAAATGCGGTATCTGCTTGCCCTCCGGCAGCGCCATGGTAGAAGACGAAATTCGCTTTGTCATAGAGGCTATATTGTCAGTATGGAATAAAGCGTAAGCTGGCGGTGGCGCTGGTCAATAAATTGGGTTAAGACGGCATGAATTGCAGGCCGGACTGGGGGCGGTCTGAGCCGGAGTTTTGGGGAATTACAAAATGAGTTTGAACGAGCAAATTGCTCCGGTGGAGGAGGGTCTGTCGCTGTCGGATGCGCTCATTTCCCGGATAGAGTCCACTGAAGCGCGGGTTGGCGTGGTGGGGCTTGGCTATGTTGGGCTTCCCCTTGTGCAGCTTTGCTGCCGGCAAGACCTTGCCGTCATTGGCTTTGACATCGATCAGGAAAAAGTCGGCCTTCTGAACGACGGCAAGAGCTATATCGGCCATATCCCTTCTGAGGCCATCGGCAATTTGCGCCGCAACCACCAGTTTGAGGCGTCCAGCGATTTCGACCGCATTTCCGAAGTGGATGTCATCATCGTTTGCGTACCCACGCCTCTCACCCGGCACAGAGAGCCGGATCTGACGGCAATCGAAGCAACGGCCGAGGCGATTGCGCCGCGCCTTCGCGAAGGCCAGCTCATTGTTTTGGAATCGAGCACGTTCCCTGGCACCACCGACGAGGTGATGAAGCCGATCCTTGAAAAAAGCGGTTTGAAAGCCGGGGTGGATTTCTTCCTCGCCTATTCGCCTGAGCGTGAAGACCCCGGCAATAAAACCCACACGGCACAGACCACCCCGAAAGTGGTAGGCGCGGATGGCCTCGAGGCGCTGGCAGCAACGCGCGCGCTTTATAACAAGATCATCGATGCAACCGTGGTCGTCTCCAATAGCCGGACGGCGGAAGCGGTGAAGCTGACCGAGAATATTTTCCGCTCGGTGAACATTGCGCTCGTCAACGAGCTCAAGATCATTTTCGACAAGATGGGGATCGACGTCTGGGAAGTGATCGATGCCGCCGCGAGCAAGCCTTTCGGCTTCATGCCCTTTTATCCGGGCCCCGGCCTTGGCGGACACTGTATTCCAATCGACCCCTTTTATCTCACCTGGAAGGCGCGTGAATTCGATGTCCCGACCCGCTTCATCGAGCTGGCCGGTGAAATTAACACACATATGCCCAATTATGTGGTCGCCAAGCTCTCGCAGGCGCTGAACGATCATTTTGAGCGCTCGGTGAAGGGCTCGCGCATTCTCATTCTCGGCATCGCCTATAAGAAAGACGTCGATGACATGCGTGAAAGCCCCTCGCTTGTGCTGATGGAGCGTCTTGAGGCCGCCGGCGCGAAAGTGGATTTCCACGATCCCTTCATCCCGGTCGTGCCGCATACCCGCGAACATGACAATCTCTCCGGCCGCAAATCCGTGGAACTGACCGAAGAAACGGTAGGAACCTACGATGCCGTCTTGATCGCGACCGATCACAGCACGGTGGATTATGCGCTCGTTTCCCGTCATGCGCCGCTTATCGTGGACACACGCAACAGGGCCTATACGGGCGCGGATGCGAAAGCCGTAATCATCAAAGCCTAATCGAGTATCAACAATGACGTCGTCCAATGCGAAGGTGGTGGTGTGCGGGTGCGGCCACTGGGGAAAGAATCTTGTCCGCAATTTCGCCGAGCTTGGCGCGCTTGCCGGGGTGAGCGATCCGAACCAGGCACTCGCCGGGAAATTCGCCGAAGAATACGGCGTACCCGCGCTCTCCTGGGATGAAGTGCTGACGTCTGATGCGGGCGCGGTCGCTATCGCGGCACCGGCAGAACTTCATGCCCGTCTCGGCATTGCCGCGATGCGCGCGGGAAAGCATGTCTATATCGAAAAGCCCCTGGCGCTCAGTAAAGCGGATGGCGAAGCGCTTTTGAACGTGGCGGGCGAAACGGGCCGGCGGCTGATGGTCGGCCATTTGCTGCAATACCACCCTGCGTTTCTTGCGCTTCATGAGCTGGTGAAGAAGGGCGAGCTTGGCCGGCTGCAATATGTTTATTCCAACCGGCTGAGTCTCGGCAAAATCCGCCGCGAGGAAAATGTGCTTTGGAGCTTTGCGCCGCATGACATTTCCATGATCCTGGCGCTGGTCGGTGAAGAGCCCGACACGGTGACGAGTACGTTCTCGCCCATTCTGCACGATAAAATCGCCGACACGGTCCAGGTTCAGCTCAAGTTTCCGAGCGGTGTGTGCGGGCATATTTTTGCCTCCTGGCTGCATCCGTTCAAAGAGCAGAAACTTGTGGTTATCGGCGAGCGCGGCATGGCGGTTTTCGATGACCGGGCAGGCTGGAGCGAAAAGCTTACGCTCTACCGCCATTCGATCAATTGGGGCGGGCCGGTTCCCTCGCCGAATGCCGCCGATGCCGAACCTGTACCCTTGCCTGAAGCAGAGCCGTTGAAACTCGAGTGTCAGCATTTCATCGATTGCGTGACCGAAGACAAGCAGCCGCGCACGGACGGTGCCGAGGCGCTGCGTGTGCTGAACGTTTTGTTGGCCGCCGATCCGGCCGCGGCAAAAGGTGAGGGGGCGGCACGCTTCCCGGGTGTGAAAATCCACGAAAGCGCCTATGTGGATGATCCCGTCACGATCGGCGAAGGCACGCGGATCTGGCATTTCAGCCATCTTTTGGGGAATGTCGATGTCGGCAAAGGCTGTTCCATCGGCCAGAATGTCGTCATCGGGCCGAATGTAAAGGTCGGCGACAAGTGCAAAATCCAGAACAATGTCAGCCTGTATGATGGCGTTGAACTGGAAGACGGCGTTTTCTGCGGCCCGTCCTGTGTCTTCACGAATGTGAACAATCCGCGCTCGGAGGTGGAGCGCAAGGACGAGTTCCGCAAGACGCTTGTCAAGCGCGGCGCAAGCATCGGCGCGAATGCCACGATCGTCTGCGGTCATACGCTCGGCGAATACAGTTTCGTGGCGGCCGGCGCCACGGTGACGAAGGATGTGCCGGCCTATGCCTTGATGGCCGGCGTGCCGGCCAAGAGGATCGGCTGGATGAGCAAGGCCGGCGGCCGGCTCGGCGCCGATCTCAAATGCCCCATAGACGGCACCCAGTACCGTGAATCAGGCCCCGACAAACTCGAAGAAGTAACGGAGTGACAGCGAAGATG
The DNA here is from genome assembly GCF_965222285.1 of Tepidicaulis sp. NCBI lineage: Bacteria > Pseudomonadati > Pseudomonadota > Alphaproteobacteria > Hyphomicrobiales > Parvibaculaceae > Tepidicaulis > Tepidicaulis sp. The sequence goes on from NZ_OZ244942.1 coordinate 961,168, forward strand.
AGCGCGCCAGCCATTCAATTTATCGACCTTGCCGCGCAGCAAGCGAAAATCCGCACCAAGATCGATGCGGCGATCGCGCGTGTGCTCGACCATGGCCAATATATCATGGGGCCGGAAGTGCGCGAGTTCGAAGCGCAGCTCGAAGATTATACCGGCGCCGCGCATGCACTTGCCTGCGCCAACGGCACGGACGCCCTCGCGGTTGTGCTCATGGCCTGGGGCGTCGGGCCCGGCCATGCGGTGTTCGTTCCCTCGTTCACCTATGTTGCGAGCGCGGAAGTTGCAGGCATGCTGGGAGCGACGCCTTTCTTCGTCGATGTGCATGAAGAGACCTTCAACATCGATCCCGCAAGTTTCGAAAAGGCGATTGGGGAAGCGAAAGAACAGGGGCTTGAGGCTTCCGTTGTGGTGCCGGTGGACCTCTTCGGCCAACCGGCGGATGCGCCGGCCATTCAGAAGATTGCCGATGCGCATGGTATCAAGGTCATGGTCGATGCGGCACAAAGCTTCGGTGCCGCCTTGCATAACAAGCGCGTGGGCACCTGGGGCCATGCGACAACGACCAGCTTCTTTCCGGCCAAACCGCTCGGCTGTTATGGGGATGGCGGCGCGATTTTTACCAATGACGACGAGTTGGCGAATGTCATCAACTCGATCCGTCTGCACGGTAAAGGCAGCGAGAAATATGACAATATCCGCATCGGGATGAATTCCCGCCTCGACACGATCCAGGCCGCGATCCTGAAGGAAAAACTGGCGATCTTCCCCGAGGAAGTCATTGCCCGCGACCGTGTGGCCGCGCGTTATACGCAAGCGCTGAAAGATGTCGCCCGTACGCCGAAACTGATGGATGGCGCAACCTCCGTCTGGGCGCAATATACGCTCATCGTGGAAAACCGCGATGCGGTTCAGGCCAAATGCAAGGAAGCCGGTGTGCCCACCATGGTCTACTACCCCATGGCCCTCTCGCAGCAGACCGGCTACAAACATTACCCGGCTGTCTCAGGCGGCACGCCTGTTTCCGACAGCCTGTCCGGCCGCGTCCTCAGCCTGCCCATGCACCCCTATCTGGGGGAAGAGGAGCAGGAGTACATCATCAAAGTCGCTTGTGATAGCCTATAGAATGGTCTAACGGGTTCTCGAGAAATTCTAGAAAGCTTTCGCAATAATGGAGCAAAAGCATGTTGTGCATATGTCTTCTGTTCATCCATGGGATGACGTGAGGATTTATCACAAAGAAGCGCAAACCGTGCTAGAGATGGGATGGCTTCTAACCTTGATCGCGAGGTTCTCTGCCGCGAACAACGAGGCGCCGCCAACTTATGTGCGCATTTTGCCTGAGTTCCCCAGCCGGCTCGTGAGAGTATTGTTCGGCCCGATTCTTCTCTTCTTTATGGCGTTGAAGGCGAAAGCCGATGTCTATCATTTTCACGATCCTGAGCTTATCCCGCTCGGATTGATACTGCGTGCGTTAGGTAAGAATGTCATTTATGATGTACATGAGAATGTGCCAGCCGATATTCTTACCAAAGGGTATTTACCCCACGGGTTTCGGAAAGGCCTCTCAGTGGCGGCCGTGGCGGCCGAATGGTTGGCTGGCACCTGTCTAACAAGGATTGTCTGTGTAAATCAGGAAATTGCCGAGCGTTTTCCCCCATCTAAGACTGTCATTATAGAGAATGCACCGATCCTCGAAGAGGGTCGATCTCGCTGCACTGACCATGCAAATGGAAAGCTCAAGTTAATATACACTGGAATTTGTTCCCAAGAGCGTGGCATTGACATAATGCTGGATGCCATTGTGGGGCTCGAATGCGAGTTGACAATAGCTGGCAGTTTTCGTGATGAAGAGTTCAGGAAACGACTCTCTGAACATGCCGGCTGGCGGCAGGTAACGTATTTGGGCCAGATTCCGCGATCTGCTGTGCTGGAGGAGATGGCAACGGCTGATGCCGGACTCATTCTTTTCCGTCCAGGTTTGAATCATTCCGGTTCTCGGCCAAACAAGCTCTTCGAGTATATGGCCGCAGAACTGCCGATAATTGCGTCCGATTTTGGGGAATGGAGAAAACTCTACGGAGATTGGGGGGCTTGCTTTTTTGTGGACCCCGAAAACATACAGCAGGTCAGGGATGCAATCGCGTACTTGATTGCCCATAGAGAATTGGGGAGAGAAAGAGGGAAATGTGGCCTTCGAGCTGTTCAGCAAACCTATAACTGGTCACTCGAGAAAAAGAAGTTAGTGCGATGCTACCTCGGTATATTCCCCCCTTGAACAAGAGTTGATGCTCGGAGTGGTTAGGGATTCTGCGTAGTCTATCCAGTACGCGAAGGACACTGCTCTCCATAACGACGAATGGTATTTCTTTTTTCCATTCAAGACGTCACGCGCATGATTCAAAAGGCGCTCTCTGTCCACGAACCTATATAAAGCATGCGTCTGGGGAAGCGCTTCTATGAGCGGGAAGAATGTCTCTAAAAAAGTTCTTTCCGGCGTTTCAAAGCCTACTTTGTCGCGGCGTGAAATAATTTCCTCCGGAACGATGCCTTCCAGTGCCTTTCGAAGTAGCGCTTTTGATCCGTTCTGCGGGTCTACGAATTTCGAATGGGGCAAACCAAAAACAAAATCAGCCAGCGTAGATGTTAAGAGTGGAACTCTGGCTTCTATGGAATGGGCCATCGAGTTCCGATCTTGATAGCGAAGCAGGTCAGGTAGATTGGCTTGGCCAATCGTAGATCTGAGCCGATGACCGAAGTGACTCTCATTCTTTGTTCTCGACCTCAATCGGTCATCCAAATGGATCTGCACATTGGAAATCTGGTCTGGCAAAATCCAAGAAGGGGCCAAAGGACGTCTCACCAACTTCCTTGCCAGCTGGTGAAGCTTGGAGGGAAGAAGTTCTTGTCCAATGAGCTGAAGAAAAGAGAGTTTGTTGAAGCCGCCGCGCTGGGTGAGACTTGTGAAGAGTCTGAGGGCGCGCCATAATTTGCCTGATAAGATTAGATCAACAACGTGAGCTGCGCATTGGTAGGGGTAGCCGCAGAACATCTCATCGCCACCCTGACCATCGATAAGAACTTTAATGCCTTGGTTGGCGGCTTCTTTATAAATTCGTGTTTGAGCCAATATGCTTGTAGAGGAAAAGGGCTCACCTTGGAAGCGCGTAGCGCGAATAAGTTCGCTTTCCAGCGTGTCCGCATCGTCGGATATCTTATGGGAAACCGCATTAGTATGACTGTTCACAATATCTATCCAAGTCTCTTCAGACAGGGAACTGTCATTGGGTATATAAGAAAATGTATGTAGTGCGATTGACGGATCGACATTGTGCGCGAGGCAAACAAGAGCTGACGAATCGATGCCGCCGGAAAGGGCAAATCCAATCGGAACGTCACTGCGCAGATGAAGTTTTACACTCTGAAGAAGCAATTTCCTTAATTCAACGGCGTCGTCAATCGAGGGATCTGGGCGAGGTTCGCGATCGGGAAGCGTCCAATATTGTATCAGGCGCGATTGGCCGCTGTCGGCTAAGTCTATTTCAGCATAGTGCCCTGGGAGAATACGTTGGATGCCGTTGATCAGACAGGCGGGTGTGTGCTCCAATAATCCCCAGCGCAGGAAATCATAAATAGCTTGTGTATTGTACTCCAGCTTGCCGCCGGTAAGTTGAAGCAAGGGTGGGAGCTCCGATGAAAAAGCGAATGTCCCTTCATGTTCATACATGAACAAAGGTTTGATCCCAAAAGGGTCTCGTACTGCATAGAGTTTGCTGTTTCGGAAGTCAGCAATGCAGAACGAAAACATTCCCATCAGACGGTCGAGGCACGCTGGTCCCCATTCCAGCCATGCGGACATGAGCACTTCGGTATCGCAGCCAGATTTAAACAGATAGCCTCGCGTTGAGAGCTCATTCCGAAGTTCAATGAAGTTGTAAATTTCCCCATTGTATACGAGCGCAATTTCATCATTTGAGCTTGTCATGGGTTGATGTCCCGCCGCGGATACATCGAGAATGGAAAGTCGGCGGTGCCCGAGGAAGAGATGGTAGGGAGACTCGGACTCGCACCGGGTAAACTGGCGACGTTGGTCTCTGCGCCAAAAGCCGCTGCCTCTATCATCCGGCCCGCGATGAGCCATAAGATCCAGTAAGCATTGCTCGTTGCTTGGAACCATTGGGGAGCAAGAGTGAAATATGCTAAACAAACCGCACATAAAATTGTATCCGTGTTAACGGTAAAAGCTGCTTCCCAGTATGATTAATGTATAAACTTGAACTTGTTTTTTCGCATGGTGAGATATAAATATCACCATGCAATTGATATCGACGCGCCGGTAGTCGAGGGGGCTTCTTGAAGGTATTGCACCTGCCAAATGTGGTGAGCGGCCATGTCCAGGGATTGGCACAGGGGGAGCGTGATCTGGGCATCGCGAGCTCAACATTGAATCTGTATGGCAACCAATACGGTTTTGAGGCTGATATCAATCTTGGACTTGAGAAACGGGGAAAGCTGGGGAAGTTGGTTGGTCATTTGGAGGCGCTTGCCAAGTACAGGAATGGATATGACGTTTATCATTTCAACTATGGCTCAACATTATTGCATTTCGCAAAATATAACATAAGCCATTTGGATATCGGCCTTTTCTCCAAAGACGCCGTGAAGATTTTTACCTACCAAGGTTGCGATGCCCGACAGAAATATCCAACCATGGAACGTTTAAAGATACAAGGTAACAGCTTTGCGGCGTGTTTCGAAAAAGATTGTTATGACGGCGCGTGCAATTCTGGTCGGTTAGATTTGTGGCGCAGGCGTTCCATTGAGAAAGTCGACGAATATGCAGACCACATTTATGCTCAAAATCCAGATCTGCTTTATTTCCTTCCCCCGGAGAAATCCTCCTTTCTTCCTTATTGCATAGCCGATGAGGGACTGCTCCGCAGCAAGGAAGATTTCTTTGAGGGCGGAAAGGTACGTATCGCCCATGCCCCAACGCAGCGTGCGGTAAAGGGAACATCGTACATCCTAAAAGCTTTGGAAAAATTAGCGGATGAATTTCCGGGCGTCGTTGAAGTTGATCTAATCGAAGGGGTGAGCCGGAAGGAGTTGTTGCGGCGTCTGGCAAAAGCCGACCTCTTCGTAGATCAAGTGCTAGTGGGATGGTACGGCGTCGTGTCGGTTGAAGCGCTTTTTTTAGGGGTGCCGACAGCCGTGTTTATAAATGACGACCATTTACAGTTCATTCCAGAAGAGATGGTTAAGGGCCTGCCTTTTATACGCATAGACAAACAGAGCATATATGAAAAGCTAAGAGCGTATGTGCGCCAAAGGGAGCAAGCGGAGGGATTGAAAAGGGTTGGTCTCGAGTACGCGCATGCTTGGCATTCCCGAAAGAACGTGGCACAGCTAACAGTCTCGCATTACCGGAAATGTCTGAAAGAGAAACAATTGTAGTTTTCCGGACAATTGATTTTCTCTGATGCCGAATGCCAACGGATAAGATGACAGAAAAAAAATCGCAAGAAGTATCAGGGGCGTGCTGCCCGGCGCATCAGTGGTCGGAGGAAAAGGAGTGGTTGGACAGGTTTGAAAGAGAACACGGCCGCCCATTACGCATTCTCCATATAAACAACATTGCCAACTATGCGTATGTGAACGCCAAGTTGATGCGTCGGCACGGAATCGAGGCGGACGTCTTATGCAACGATTTCTATCACATCATGGCATCTCCGGAATGGGAAGACGCAGTCATTCATGGGGAGTTTGGCGACGAGTTCAGGCCGGATTGGAGTCGGGTTTCCGTAAATGGTTATTCAAGGCCAAACTGGTTTGCCCAAGGGCCACTTCAACTCGTTTATTCCTATCATCTGGCACGAAAACAGAAAAAGTTTGTCAAAAGCGCGATCGTACGGCGCATGCTAGAATTTTACAGAATGCGCTTGTCCAGTGTAGATCGTGTGTACCCTTATGTAGAACGTATTTATCGGCTGAAAAACAGATTCCTATTCAGAGTGTATAGTGATCGAGAAAAGAATGAGTCATATAAAAGGGCCATACTCAGGATCGTCTGGTCATTTCTGTTGGAAGTGTTCAAATCGCTAAGCTATTTGCGGCAGATAGCGCAAAAAGAGCCAACCGGAGCGATGGTCTCGATTCGACGATGGATGGCCTGTCGCTTTGCTGCAGAAGATTCCGCCGACGTAAATGAGCAGGACGCCAGAGAGGATGAGTGTCGAGGTGAGAAAGTTCAGAAGTCAGCCGATATAGAAAACGACTTGACGTATTATTGCACTCACATAAAGAGATTTCAGGAGCTATTTAAATACTACGATGTAATCCAAGGATATACCACATCGGCGGTTTACCCTCTGGTCGCGGGAGTTTCCAACTTTACCGCTTATGAATTGGGAACAATCCGGACCATCCCCTTCATTGACGATTTACAGGGGCGAGTGTGTGCATATACCTACAAGAATGCGCCGGGCGTTTTTATTACGAATGTCGATTGCATAGAGGCAGCCGACCGACTGAAGATTTCGAAAGAACGCAGAAGGGTGGTTCCGCATGCTTTTGATTTGGACAGTGCTGTGGCTTATCAGTCAACTTATGCGGCTGCGACCAGTGCGGATTTACCTTACTTTCTCGCTCCTGCCAGGCATCATTGGAAGGAAGGGCACGACTCTTGGCGAAAGGGCAATGATTGGATTGTCAGGGCTGCGGCCGAGCTTAGAAAAGAAGGCTTTGGTTTCAAAGTCGTATTTGTTGAATGGGGACAGGAGGTAGAAGAAACCAAGAAGCTGATAAGAGAACTTGGCCTCGAGGAAGTTTTCGAATGGAAGCGCCCCATGAGCAAAAAAGCCTTGTGGCCAACCTATATGGAAGCGGTAGCGGTCATCGACCAGTTTGTGGCGCCTGCAATGGGTGGCGTGGCGCTGGACGCTATGGCTCTTGGACGGGCGCTCATTACACGATTGGACGAGCCTTCATGCAAATTGTTCTTTGGGTCGGTTCCCCCGCTAATGAATGTGAAAAATGTCGCCGAACTCCGGGATGCTATGCGGAAAGTGCTGCTGGACCCGGAAAGTGCTGATCAATGCGGCAAGGAATGCCAAGAGTGGATGAAAAATTTTCACTCTGTCGAGCAAGGGCTTGCAGCGCAATTGAACATGTATCGGTCAATGCTCAGCACATCTGCTGTGGAAACTCTTTCGTCCAAAGCATGAGATTTTCTTCATCCTGCAATTCAACCATGAGTAGGACGGCTGTGTGAGATTGCGTGCAGCGTGGCATCGAGTCCGCTTGAAAACGGCGTTAACCTGTTCTTCGGCAGCAGGGCTGTGAGCTTGCTTGTGTCCCCTATCAGGTCTTTCGGCTTAAGATCTGGGGACCTTTGAAAAATGGGTTCCTTGTTTAACTTTTCGCCGATGAGCCGGGCTATCTCGCTTATGCTCACATTGGTGGGTCCCGCGAGGTTCAGGGTGTCGGGCAAGACGTCTTGGGTCAGCAAGCTGGTAACGATGTGGCAGACATCATCGATAAAGATTGGATTCGTGGTAAGGCCGGTGCCTTGGGCCGGAAGCAATACAGCATGGCCTTCCGATACCCGGTTGATGAGATCGGGTATCATGCGGCCATGTTGACCTGGTCCGTATGGTACGAACAGCCGCAATGAGGTCGTCTGCATATGACCTGAGAAGGCTCTGGTGAGTATCTCGGAGCACAATTTCGTGGCTGCATAGTAATTCGTCGGTCGGCCATCGTCTTCCTCTTGAAGAGGCAGGGTGTGAAACGGCTCATATACGCTTCCGGTGGAGATGTTGATGAACCGTTCAGCCCGTGCACGGAGTGCGGCTTGCAAAATTTGATTTGTCCCGCTCACATTGACATTGAAAAGGTCGTCGGCTTTTGCAGGAAAATCCCGATGATAAGGAGAGGTTGCCAAGTGAATGACAGCGTCCAGAGGGGGGAGCTCAGGAAGAAGGCTTTGTGGTGAGGAAAAGTCGGCAGGAATAACTGTCCCTAGCTCAAGTTCGGATAGCGAGGTAGAGCGACCGATTAAATACAAACCTTCGATCGATTCATCTGAGGACAGGAATTTTGCGAGTGCGCGTCCTACGAAACCGCTTGCGCCTGTAATTGCTATCTTCATTGCTCTATATCCGAGTGAGTGTCTTGAGCCATCTGAGCTATAAGCCGGCTTATATCGCGCCCCACCGAGTTTAAAGAATGATGCTTTGCGACGAACGGAGGGCCTGATCTTCCATACTGAGCGAGATCGATTTTCCCATGCGCTATGCTGCGCAGAGTATCTTTTATGCCGGCCAGGCTGGTATTGATAAGGGGCGGCTCATGATCCTTCAGCAGGCCTTCCTGTCGATAGATATTCAGAAGATCGTCAGCAAGGTAACACAGGGTTGGCTTGCCGCTAGCCATGGCCTCAATGCTGAACATGGCATACCAGCCCAGCACAAACTGATCTGCGACGATATCGGTTTCGAGTATTTTACGTTTGACGGATTCGTTGGGTTCGCGCTCAATTAGTTCCAGCTGAATTTCAATACCCTCTGATTGCAATTCATCGATAGCTGCAATGAGCGCGTCTGTTCCTTTGATAAACCGATGGTTTGGGGCGTGGAGCACCCTGAGCTTGTCTCTGAACGGACGAAAAGATCGCACGGGCTTATTTTCGTAATCACGGGGCGAGACGCAGAAATATGACAACATAAGCAGGTCAATGCGAGGAGTATAAGGGATCCAGTCACAGCCCGATACAACCTTGGTGGCAAAACGGGACCAGATATCCACCCGCTTTTTGATTGTTCGATAACGTGAACTATGTTCCGGGTAATCGAGTAGAAAGCGTGTCCTTACAGTTTCGTTCGTGTTTTCACGAAAATCATAAACGTCAGCGCCATAAGGAATCATGATGCTCTGTATGCCGGCAACGCGGTACAGAAAAGGTTCGATTCGCCAAGCCCATGTAGTTGAAGCCAGACCCCCGCCAACAAAGGAATGAAAGACGGTGTCGTAGCGGCTCAATATCCAGTGGGTTGTACGATAAGGCACCCAAAAACGTTGTAAGAAGCGTTTTTTGGAACCTAGAAAATGATCGAACTTCGTTGTTACGTGATACAGCGAGTGAACGTATGTTTCGCAAGGTAAGCCATGAAGTCGCAATGCAGAACATAGGTTGGCATTGCCAATCAATGGTTCTGGGCCAATGCCGATTCTTTGTCGATTTTCTTTCTTTCTGAAGCGGATAGCCATGAGAAGCAGTAATGGTATTGCAACCATGTCTGCGAACAGGCCGACAGTCGCGACAAGGGCAGCCCTCACTGAGGGCATACCACGCAAAATGTTATGGGCCGGGAAGGCGGCCATCGGAATTAAAGGGACAGCTTTTCTTTGTAGTAGACTGCTGTACGCGGAATGCCATCCTCCAAGTCTATATTGGCCTCATAGTCCAGCAGATCGCGTGCTTTCTTCACATCCGGGACACGCAATTCGATATCTGCATGCGTTTTCTCTTGGAAAATGATGTTTGAGCGCGATCCAATTAGTCGGATAACCGTACTTGCCAAGCCATAGATGGTGGTTACTGCTTTTGCATTCCCGATGTTGAAGGATTCGCCAACGGCATTTGGGTGCTGCAATACCGAATAAACCCCCTCTACCATATCGTCTACATAACACCATGCGCGAATCTGGCTGCCATCACCATGGATGATAAGATCTTCGCTGCTAAGCGCACGTTTGATAAATGTGGATAGCGCACCTTCGCCTACTTGGCCGGGACCATATACATTGAATGGGCGCACAACAGTCACAGGCATTCCATACTGATGGAAATAGGCATGACCAAGATGTTCGCATACGAGTTTAGAGACAGCGTATGTCCACCGGGCTTCGCCAACAGCCCCGATAACTGCCGACGTTATCTCGCTGCTTTGAAAGGCATGAGTGCCGAACACTTCGCTCGTCGAGAATAGGACGACCCGTTCCAACCCATTCAGTTCATTTGCGGCTCTGAGAAGGTTGGCCGTGCCTGTCACATTGATATCAATTGTAGAGACGGGTTTCTGCACAACTGTGTCGATGCCGGCTATGGCCGCGCAATGAACGATATGGGTAGGGCGGTAATCCCGGATTGCCTGCTCAAGCTTCTGGGTGTCCAGAACATCACCCTGAACTGCAGTGAGGTTGGGGTGTTTAGTTGCCGGGTCGTCTCCTAGGGCATTTCTGAACAAATTATCATATGTCATAATTTCGTTGTCATTGATCAGCCGCCTTACCAAGGTTGACCCAATGAAGCCAAAACCACCTGTAATAAAAAAACGCTTATTTTTCATTGAGTTGTATACCACAATCGCAGCAGAAAGATACCTTCCCGATAATTGGGAATCGGCGCTGATGGACAAAATTATTTGCGTGCCATCTATAATCACAGCGGTGTAGCCAAGCAAGCCTAAAGGGCGAACTTATCTGTTTATTTTTGATGATTTAGGGTCGACGGGGGCATGGTACTCCGGATACAGATCCGGATACAGAAAAGGGTGAAAACTGAGAATCTCTTGTATTTGCCGGGAGACTGGCGCATTTGCCCGAAGGGGTATGGAAATTTGGGCGTGTTCTGAATGTGCGGCATAGCGGGTTACTTCAATTGGCATGGGAAGCCTGCCGATATCACAATAGCTCAACGTATGGGCGAGCGTTTGTCGCACCGTGGCCCGGATGGCAATGGGGCCTGGGCACATGAAAATGTCGCCCTTTCCCATCAACGGCTGTCAATCTTGGATCTATCTGATGCGGCCCGCCAGCCCATGCAGTCAGAAGATGGGCGATACACGCTGATTTACAATGGAGAAGTGTATAATTTTCTGGAGTTGAGGGCATTCCTTCAGGCCAGAGGACACCGCTTCCACTCGGACGGAGATACCGAAGTCGTTCTTCATGCCTTAGCGGAATGGGGGGTTGAGGCGTTCAAGAGGCTGAATGGTATGTTCGCTTTGGCCTTATGGGACAATCAGGAAAAAACGCTGCTCTTGGCTAGGGACAGGTATGGCATCAAGCCTTTGTATTATTCCGTACAAAGCGGTTGTCTTGCCTTCGGCTCCGAGATAAAGGCGCTGCTCGCTCACCCGAGCATTGCCGGAAGATTGGATTTGGCAGGGCTAAGAGAATATCTCACGTTCCAGAATTTCCTGTCTTCAAGAACATTGTTCGAGAAGGTTCAGACACTTCCTGCGGGCTCGTTCGCCTACGTGCGGAGTGGTGACGCCAAGGCAATCAAGCCCGAGAGATACTGGTCATTTAAGTTCATGGGCGGTATGCGGCTTGAGGATGAGCGTGAGGCCATAGAGCGGGTTGGTGATGCCTTTTCTCTCGCAGTCTCCAGGCAGTTGATTGCTGATGTGGAGGTTGGAGGGTATCTATCTGGTGGTTTGGATTCCGGGGCCATTGTTGCACACGCATCAAAAATATTGCCGCATATGAGAACCTTCACTTGTGGATTTGATCTATCCTCAGCATCAGGGATGGAGTTGTTTTTTGATGAGCGGCGCGATGCAGAAATGATGTCCGCTCGTTTTGATACCGAACATTACGAGATGGTGCTCAAGGCCGGTGACATGGAGCGTGTCATGCCGGCGCTTGTGCGGTGCATTGAAGAGCCGCGTGTTGGGCAAAGCTACCCCAATTACTTCATTGCGAGTCTTGCTGCTAAGTTTAACAAGGTTGTGCTTGCGGGAACGGGCGGGGATGAGCTTTTTGGCGGATACCCTTGGCGATACGAAGAAGTTTTGGACCTCGACAAAGGGCGCTTTGCCGAAAAGCTGTTCAACTATTGGCAGCGTGTGATTCCTGCGGACTCTTTAGCCTCTGTCATGGCGCCAGTATGGTCCAATATTAAGGGCGATGATCCGCGCGAAGTCTTTGAGCATCATTTTTCACGGATCCCAGGTGGCGATAGTCGTGACGACCGCCTTAATTCGATAATGACATTCGAAGCTCAGACATTTTTACCCGGATTGCTCGCGGTCGAAGACAAGGTGTCGATGAGTCATGGCTTGGAGGTGCGATTACCTTTCCTAGATAATGACCTTGTTGATCTTTGTCAGGAATTGCCGGTTGGTCTCAAGCTCGGCCAGGCTTCAATATTGGGGGATAGGGACAAAGCGAAAAATAGTGCCGGTCGTACAAATGAAGGAAAAAGGATACTGAGAGAGGCGCTGAGGGGACAGGTTCCTGATGAAGTGCTAGGGCGCGCAAAGCAGGGCTTTTCTGCGCCTGATGCCTCGTGGTTCAAAGGCCAAAGTATTGAGTATGTCCGGAATAAGATTTGCTCTGAAGATGCTAAGCTTTACGAAGTGCTTTCCTTTAAGAATATCTATCCCCTCATAGAGCAGCATTTAACAGGCAACCACAACCGGCGGCTGATGATCTGGTCATTGCTGGCTTTGGAAGAAACCTTTAAAGAGTTTGATCTGGTCTAAGCGTTCATCAATCGATAAATAAATTGGCACCCAGACATGTTCGGCATCGGATCTGCGTTCAATACAGTTAAAAGCCTTTTTCGAAATAAGAGTCTATTGTGGGAATTGGTGCTGAGAGATGTGCAAGAAAGCTATCGCGGATCTGCGCTTTCGGCTGCTTGGGCCGTATTGCATCCTTGCGTGGTGATCGGCGTCTACATAGTTGTTTTTGGCGCCTTGGCGGGAAAGAGGTTGAACCTGGATGCTCTCGGAGGTGAGGGGCTCGACTTTACTGCTTATATGTTGTCCGGGCTCGTTGCTTGGCTTGCGATTTCTCAAGCATTGGTGAAAGGAACTAGCGCCCTGTTGGCGAATTCTAACCTGGTGAAGCAGGTTGTTTTTCCAATAGAAGCTTTGGTTGCCAAGTCGAATTTTAGCGCTCTGCTGGTGCAGTTGGTAGGGTACTTTGTCCTTGCAGCTTATATTTTTGTGCAGTTTGGTGAAATATCCCCTTTGCTGCCTTTGTTGCCGCTTGTGATTTCCCTGCAGGTGTTGATGCTTTTAGGATTGACTTATCTTCTGTCAGCTCTGTCCGTATTCATTCGCGACGTGCGAGAGGTCGTTCAAATGTTTGCGACATTTGGCATCTTTCTTCTCCCAATCGTTTATTTACCTGAGTGGTTGCCGGATTGGTCGCTTGCCGTTCTGTATAGCAATCCTCTCAGTTACCTGATTTGGTGTTATCAGGATATCTTCTTCTATCAGCAGATTATCCATCCCGTAGCTTGGGTAGCCCTGCCGCTCTTCTCCGCCGGGTTCTTTCTGGTAGGCGCAGTAATTTTTCAGCATACGAAGCAAAATTTTGGGGATGTGTTGTGACGGCTGCAATCGAGATCCGCAACCTCAGCAAGCTTTATCGTGTGTATTCCAGTCCAACAGATTTGTTGCTGGAGAGCTTTACGAGAAGGGTGCGCCATAATCTGCATGCTGCCTTGCAGGGAATAAACCTGGACATCTTGAAGGGCGAATGTTGTGGCATCATAGGTCCGAATGGAGCAGGTAAATCCACGCTGCTGAAGATAATTGCCGGAACGTTGACAGGGACAACAGGAACCGTCGATGTCAATGGGCGTATTTCGGCGATTCTGGAGCTAGGTACGGGGTTCCATCCCGAATATTCCGGGCGTGACAACGTGATACTTGGTGGCCTGTGCATGGGGATGTCCAGGCAGGAAATTGAAGCTAAGTTTGATTGGATTGTCGAGTTCTCGGAGCTTGCCGGCGTCATCGATCAACCATTCAAAACCTATTCCAGTGGTATGCAGGCGCGTCTTACATTCGCAACGGCAATCAGCGTGGACCCGGAAATATTGATCGTTGATGAAGCCTTGGCGGCGGGTGATGCGTATTTCGTCACTAAGTGCATGGCGAGAATCCGGCAGATCGTTGATAGCGGAGCCACCGTTCTCTTTGTGAGTCATTCGTCCCATCAGGTCGCCTCCTTGTGCGATCGGGCTGTATGGATCGAAGACGGGCGCGTCAGGGAAATCGGCGATGCGATCGAAGTATGCAGAAGATATGATTACAACGTTCATCTGCGTACATCTGGCGGCACTGGAAGGATAGCGCAATTGGAGCAAGGTGCTGCGATTCCAGCATCTGCCTCGCTACCGAAAGAATGCGAGGAGCAGGAGTCCCTACTGACAGTTGATGAACCTGAACAGAAGGCTGTGAGTGCTCTGCATCATGAAGTGTACCAACGTGGCGGTATTGCTGTGACCAACGTGGAATTTCTGAATAAGGATGATGAGCCGATAGATGTGGCGCGCACTTTCGATGATATCACGTTGCGGGTCTGGTACGAGAAGGATGATGCTTTCGAAGAAGAGCAAACATTGGGGCTTGCGATTGGTATTCACAAGGCGCCTGAAATGACGCTGATCAACCAATTTTCAACAGTTAACGTGAAGAGGGATGAGGACTTGCTCTCTTACGGGGGTGAGAGTTTTAGAAAAAAAGCATTTAAGAAAGGGTATATCGAAGCTCGCATCTCTCCTCTCCAGCTTCTGGAGGGGGAGTATCTTGTTTCGTTCGGACTGTTGCCCAATATCCCGAGCGGAACCGAATTCTACGAGTATCATCATCAGCGATATCGTTTGGTTGTTCAGCGCGCGGGTTACCCTTCTCCCGCGGTGTTTTATCCCATGGTGTCTTGGAAGCATGAGGCGACATCAACTTAGAATCCGGGGCGCCCGCTGAAGGTGCTCAATACGACTCCCCCTATTAATTTCTTCGCCGGAGTTCAACGAATAAGCCATGAAAAGAACATCTATCAAGCATTTGAGGTCGCCGAACTCCTTGAAAGAGTTGGAACTAGAGGAGTTTGACGCGCGTGGAGAGGATGTGCTGAAAGGGGTGTTGTGGGAACCCAAAACCGAAAACTGGTTCCCGATATTGGATGGGTTGCCGGTGTTTCCGAGCAAGGCGCTTCAGATTGATCTGCGGGATTTCGCAGCGGCTCATGACCTGCCGTTGACAGAGGAGCTTCCTCAGGATGACAGAGGGCAAAGCATAACGAGCAAAACTTTCTCGGACAAATGGCAACGCTTCAAGAATTACGGGATGGAGAAGCAGCATCAGGAGTTCCTTCTTGACTGGTACCGGAAGAAGTTCGGTCTCCCCACGCTTGAGGCGCTGGATGGATTTTACGCCTCAAAGTCTAGGATTTTAGAAGTAGGCCCTGGTTCCGGATTCCATACGCGGCTTATGGCCGAGAAGAGCGGAGCCGAGGTGGTTGCCGTCGACATCTCTGAGGGCGCTCGGACGAGCTATGAGAACTCCAGAGGTCTTGATACTGTGACCGTGGTACAGGCTGACCTATTTGAGGCGCCCGTGCCCGATGATTATTTTGACTTCATTGTGGCTGATGGCGTGCTGCATCACACACCGGATACGTTTGGCGGCGTGAAGGCGCTTTACCGGAAACTTGCGCCTGGGGGACAGTTCTTTTTCTATGTTTACAGGAAGATGGGACCCGTTAGGCAATTCGTCGATGAAACTCTTCGGGAGACCTTCACCAAGATGGGGCCTGAAGAATGCTACGAGGCATGTGAGGAGATCACCGAGATTGGGCGGCAGTTGTCAAAACTCGATGCCAAGATCGTTTTGGAGAAAGGAGTTCCCGCGCTTGGTCTTCCGGAGGGAGAGCATAATCTGCAGCGCTTCTTTTATTATGGTTTCATGAAGTGCTTCTGGAATGATGCCTTTGACTTCGAAACAAACAACATGGTGAATTTTGACTGGTATCACCCGCATCATGCTTGGCAACATACGGATGATGAGGTGGTCGGCTGGCTGACGAAGCTTGGCGTAGATAGTTATAAAATGAACGACGCAAATCCGAATGGCATTTCTGTTCTGCTGACAAAGCCTGCATGAATACCATCGTGTTTCGTATCATGTGTGAGCCGACCGCTTGAGGAGAGGTGGCAGGTGCCATTGCTCTAGCCAGATAAACCAGCGTACTTGAATAAATCGAACCGAAAAGTAGAGCGATATGACCCTGCTAAGCGCATTACGAAGACTGATGTTGCGGAGGTCCCGGCGGCAATCGGGCCAAGGTCATGCAGTTGGAGCCGGGCTGGCGTCCGCGGAAAGCGTTCAGCGACTTGCGAATGCACTGAATAAGCTTGAGGTCTATGTAACCTTGATGCATGACAATCAGCAGCGGCAAGAACGGCTGAACATGCTGGTCGCACGGGGGGTGATCTCCGGTTTGATGCAGAATAAGGTAGACGAAGTTCCTTCTGTTTCCCCTCCGCAGCGTTCTTTGTCTCTAGAAGAGCAGTTTTCTGTCTTGGCAGAGAGGGCCCCGCTGAATATTGAACAGTGGAAGCAAACCTTTTCGGCGGGAGAAGAAGCATATTCCATCCCAACGGATGCAGATTTAAGTGTCTCGGGGCATCTTGAAGCCGGATATTTCAGGATGTTTGTTAATGCGTACGCTGAGGGGCGGGTGCTTGATATCGGAACGGGGCCCCTTCCGGTTCCAGTTTATCTTGCAGACATTCCCGTTGGCCGTCTCGCCGGAATAGATCCGCTTCCCCCTATCACGCCGCATCCGTTCATCTTTGCGCAAACCTATGCAGAGTTTTTGCCGTGGGAGGATTGCTCGTTTGAAACCGTTACCGTAGGCACGTCGCTGGATCATGTTTACCTGCTCGACGTCGCGCTTGATGAAATTGCTCGTGTACTGACGGCAGAGGGAAAGCTTCTCCTTTGGACAGGTCTCTTTGAAGATACCTTTCCTTATGATCCTTATAGCGCGACAATAACGCCTCCGGATCGCTTCCACCTCTTTCATCCCGGAAAGAATTGGTTTTGGAAGGTTCTGGCAGACAAGTTTGACGTACTTGAAACGATCGAAATCCAGTCTGGTAATTATCTTATAGCACTCGAAAAGAAATAGGGGAGTTGTCGATGGAGTTGAAAGGCAAGAGGGTGCTTGTAATTGGCGGTGGAGGATTGATCGGATCTCATACCGTTGATTTGCTGACGCAAGAAGATGTCGCTGAGATTATTGTCTATGACAACTTTACCCGTGGCAGCATGGGCAATCTGAAAAGCGCGCTGCGCGATCCGCGCGTACGAATATTTGAAGCTGGCGGGGACATAAATCAAACAGATATCTTGCAGGCGGCAATGGAAGGCGTTGATGGCGTATTTCACTTTGCCGCTTTATGGTTGCTTCAATGCCATGAATATCCGAGATCAGCCTTCAAGACGAATATAGAGGGTACGTTCAATGTCTTGGATGCCTGCGTCAAGGCGGGAGTACAGCGTCTGGTTTATTCGTCATCGGCATCCGTCTACGGTGACGCGCTAACCGAGCCAATGACTGAAGATCATCCTTTCAACAACAAGAATTTCTATGGTGCCACGAAGATCGCTGGCGAAGCGATGCTGACCGCTTACTGCCATAGATACGGTCTGAACGCTGTGGGGCTGCGCTATATGAACGTGTACGGGCCCCGCCAGGACTATAAAGGCGCATATATCGCTGTCATCATGAAGATGCTCGATGCGATCGATGCCGGACAAGGCCCCACCATCCTGGGTGACGGCAGTGAGGCGTTCGACTTCGTTGCGGTAGAGGACTGTGCTCGCGCAAACATCCATGCCATGAAGGGCGACACGACGTCCACTTTCTATAATGTAGGCACGGGTATCAGAACTTCTCTCAAGACGCTGGCGGAGCTTCTGATTGAGCTGACGGGTAGCGAGCACGAAATCATCTACGCGCCGCGCAGCGCAGCTACACTGGTCCGTAACCGTATTGGTTGCCCCGAAAAGGCAGAAGCCGAGATCGGCTTCAAGGCGGTTTATGGTCTGAAGGAAGGTCTGCAACGACTGATAGAGTGGCGTAGGGCGCATATCGAAGAAGTTGAGGAAAGACGAAAGAAGCAGTGAATGCTGTTGTGGCTTGGTGGGCAGCTGGAATGAATAACCTATGATAGTTCTTTCTTTTGATACCGATCATATGACCGACAACATGATGGGGCTTTTTTTGTCGGAGTGTTTACCGTCCGAAGTTCCGACGACTTTTTTTTGCACACAGCGTTACTCCGAGCTAGCGAAACGTCGTAATGCGGAAATCGCGTTGCATCCGGTATTGGATCACACACATGACTGGAAAAGCATTACGGAAGGCATGATTGCTGACATAGGAAGCACGGAAGGGGTGTCGGGCATCAGAGCGCATTCCTGCGCTTACCAGCAAAAATATGGGGTGCTTTTGAGCGAACTGGGGCTCCATTATGTAAGCCAGGTCACGCTGCCTTTCGAATGTGAAGTGGAACCTTTCATGCATCCATGGGGAATATGGGAGATTCCGATACGCTATATGGATAATATGGATATGTGGGCCAGCGAGCGCAGCGGGCTTACGGCCCGGAAATTCTCCGTGAAGGTGCTGGAGGCGGCCATTTCTAGCAAAACGCCATTTTGCTTTGATTTCCATCCTGTCCATATACTCCTGAATACGTCTTGCATGGAGGATTATGCGCGCTGGGCCGAAGCCGGGCGGCCAGAAATTTCCGCGCTCGCGCGGAATAGAAATTATGGGGTCAGAGACTATTTCAATGACCTTCTGCAGCTTGCCGCTGATGCGAATGCGGAATTTTCTACTTGCCGGGATATCCTCGGCAGTATCGGCCCGAACGGAGAAGCCGGGAGGAGGGTGGCGTGCGCGTCGGCGTAATTGGCCGGTCACAAATGCTGTATAATTCCGTGAAAGCCGTCGCGGATGCAGGGTACGAAATCGCCTTTGTCGCGACGGCGAAAGAGGCGCCGGAGTATACAGCGACGGCTGAGGATTTCAGGCAGCTTGCAAAGTCTTTGGATGTCCCGTTCTTCAGAAGATTGGATCTGGAAAACGAAGACTCGATCCGTCATGCCTCGCGCGAAATCGATATCGCGATCACTATGAACTGGCCGCGGATTTTTACAGAATCTGTCACGTCCCTATTCGGCAAGGGGATAATAAACGCCCATGGATCGCTTTTACCCAAATACAGGGGAAATGCCTGTCCGAACTGGGCAATCATAAATGGGGAAACCGAGACCGGTTTTACGATACATCTCGTTGAGCCGGATGCGCTCGATACCGGTGATATCGTATTCCAGAAAAGCATGCCCATGACCGAGCACACATATATTGGCGACGTGTATCAATGGTTGGAAGACGAGATACCGGCAGGATTCTGTTCGGCATTGAATAATTTGAATGCTGAGGGCTTCAGTCCCAGGGCCCAGGACGAAAGGGAAGCCATTAGAGGATATCCACGGCGGCCAGAAGATGGGCGTTTGGATTTCTCACGAGCCGCATACGACCTCCATCGTCTTGTACGGGCATCCTCGTATCCGTTCGAGGGCGCTTACTGTCATTTCGAACGAGATGTAGTGGTTCGTGTGTTCCGGGCTCGGGTAGTTGAACTTTCGACGGTCAGCCTTTGTGTTCCTGGTCAGGTTCTCCAGCTAGAAAACGGTGTGCCCTCAGTCGCTACTGGGGATGGCGCAATACAGTTCGAGGAATTTGAAGCAGTGCATCCGATCCATATTACCCGCCGATCACGTTTTTATTGATGTTCAGAAAATGAGAAAGCGCATACTGCATGTTGGCAACATCGCCAACAACGCATTGATAAATGCCGGAATATTGGCGTCTGCAGGGTACGAAAACCATGTGGCGGCACCGGACTTGTATCATTTTGCTACCACACCGGAATGGCAATTCCTTGGTGAAAGTATCGGTCGTGGCGATATCGGTCCGGACTACTTTCCTAACTTCTTCAAGTTCAACGAGGCCAAGGATGTCCGTCCTCGTTGGTTTGCGCAGGGACCGTATCATTACGTTGTGAATTACCTGTACTATTTGGTTTCTGGAGACCAAGAAGCTGCAGATATGTGTTGGTCTATGCTTCAATATCAGCGCTTCAAGGCTATCCGGTATCAAACGACCTCACCGCAACGGATATTGGAGGAGGCTGGGCAGTTTGAAGACTCGCTCAAGGAGTTGGATGTCGCTTCGGTCTTCCATGAAGAGCTGTGGAGGGGGTGGGAACTGGACTATGCGATTCGACGGGTTTACGAGATAATTCTGGACATTTCTGGGGATGAGACCATGGAAGCAGTATCGCCCCCCTTTCCGGCCGACTGGTTGAGTTATTATGCGTCTTTCCGGGGGGATTTTGCTGAAGAACTTGCGCAGTGGCGATCCAGTCGGCTTGCAGTGTTTAGCGGACTTCAAAGGATTGTTCCAACGGATGAAGGGCCGGCGCAGAGTAAAATTAGTTGGTTGGTAGCGTTTTGTCAGAGAACGCTAAGTTCATTCCTGCCGCAGGCGGTGCTGGAAAGGGAAACTGTCTCGTCTATGGATGTAGATGGGGCCCCTTACGAAGGGGTTATTGATGAGTGGAAGTTGCTGCTTTCCCGGTACGAGCATCGGATCATGTATGGGACAAGTCCTATATTGGCTTACTTGGCAAATGCGCATCCTTATGTGGCGTTTGAGCACGGCACCATCCGGTCTATGCCATTCGAGGGCGGTTCAGAAGCGCGTTTGCTGGCAGCCTCGTACGAGCAGGCCGATGCCGTGTTTCTGACGAACACAGACTATATTACGGCAAAGCCACGCTTGGAGTTTGACGAAGCCAAACGATACTATGCGCCTCATCCGTTCGATGAAAAACCTCTCATCGAATTTTCCCGTTCCTATAAAGTGAGACGCTCCGCGGAGAAGACGGTCTTTCTGGCTCCTGCGAGGCAGGATTGGGCGAGGAACGATCCGAAATGGTCGAAAGCCAACAACCTTATTGTTGAGGCTGCAGCGTTATTGCGCGGCAGAGCGGAGGATGCCTTCGTTGTTCATTTCATAGAGTGGGGCGACGATGTGCAGGCTACACAGGATTTGATCGCAGAGAAAGGTCTTGAGGAAAACTTCCTCTGGCATGCGCCAAAAACAAAGCGGGACTTATGGAAAGCATACTTGGATGCGCATGCGGTTATTGACCAGTTCCTGATTTCCGTGATCAGTGGGGTAACTTTTGAGGCGCTTGCACTCGGTTGCCGCGTAATTACCAAGGATGATGGTATTTGCAACCATGAGTTTTTTGAGGGGCACCCGCCGCCATTATTTGCGGCGTCGACGCCCGAGGAGATCGCAGAGCAGATGCGCAAAGTGATGGAAGATCCCTGTGACATATCAGGCTGGGGGCAACGCGCTCAGGACTGGGTTCTCGAATATCATTCGGCAGAACGCTTGGTGAATTTGCAGGAAAGGGCTTTTGAAAAGATGAGCGCCTCGTATGGCCCGCGAATTGTCAGGTAAAAGCCCGTTGTTTGTCACCCGCTCGTTAAGGGCATGCAGGGTTTGGATTGTGCTGAAGTCTCTTTCCGCCATATATAGGGAGCACGGTTGAGCAAGGCCTATTGAGATATGCAGATGAAGGATTTCTTCAATCTACAGTTCTGTCTTTCCGAGGAGTCTCAACAACAATTTCCGTCCTCGAACCAGCGTAGGATAAATATGTCTCGATAGGCGTGGTGAAGAAAAGAGCTTGAGCATCAATTTCGAGAATAATGAATCCCCATCGCCCAAGCTGCTTATCATCACCAATGCATCATCGCCATAATAGACGACATCGTTAACTCGAATGATCATCCCGTCATTCACATTCATCCCTGCGTCAAGGAAATGTGCGACGAGTGCGGGTTGCTGCCTCGCATTCAGAACCTGAATGTTTGGGGCCGCATGCCGTAGCCTTGCCATGGCTACAAATCGACTGCAGACGGGACATTCTCCATCATATAAGAGGATATCATCTGAGGGTCGACTTGCAGGTGTCATACAGTTCCACCGTCTCTGCTGTTTGCCGTTCCGGAAAGACTTGGCCGCATGCTTCCCATCTCACCTCTGCCGGTCTGTTTTCAGTGTTTGATATTACTGTGCCACGAAGCAAATAGAAATTCTCAACCTCTGTCATATCGGTGGTTCCGCGCTCGGATACAAGGTGATCGGGAGCGCGAAAATCGCCAAAAACCCATCCGTCAGCATCAAGTTTTCGCGTTGCGATCAGCAGTGTCTGCAGACCGCGTATATCTGTTATCGCTGGAGACCCTTCGTTATTCAAAATTGAACGCACGTATATATCCATGGTGTTGGAGTGGCGGAATTCTATAAATCCGCCATGATTGAGGGGGAACCGCTTAAATTCATTTGTTTCACGGTCAAACCGGCCGACACTGTAAACGGTCTTGATTTCGTCCATTGAAGGATACCTCCAGCCGAACTGCATGTAATTGTAGAATGGGGGCATCCAGTAGCCGAGAGGAGGTAAGAACGCGATTGCAAGAGGGACGGCCAGTACAATGCTCCATTGCCAGTTCGCAAGTCCGGTATTCGCACTACCATCCGGATGTGCTTTGACCATCTGTCCAGTTTTCCATTCCTGGTATTTGTCCCAAGCCCGCCCCCACGGGATGCTTATGCCCAGCGCGATGGCGGTCCAGGTAAAGAACATAATCCCGGTAGCAATGAACACGAACAGGTGATACGCGACACTGAACAGGCCCGCATGGTAGCGAATGAACAGTATGAAGGGAGCCAAAATCCACAGGAACTGCTCGATCAGTACAACGAGAGCTGCGAAATCATCCAGGATCGCATATTGCACCATAAGGTTGGATATTGGAGCTGCAAAAAAGCTCAGCCAGCCTGGCATTTGCTGACCGTGCATTAGTGTGCTGATGGAATAGTAATTTCCGATATTGACGTTCAGAACCCACGCGGGGTCAAAGACCAGCTTGGAAAGAAACGCCAGAAAATAATATGCGGAGACGAACAGTATGATCATCAAGCCCAAGGCGGCTGAATGACGATTGTCAACGTTCCTGAATGCAGTAGCTTCTTGAAGTCTGACAGGGGCTGCTATCAGGATAAAAAGAATTACGAGCGGGGTGTCCAAGTCCCACATGTTGGCGCGCCATAAAAAACCCGATGTATCCAGCACCAGCAACGCAAGAAAAGCCGATGCGAAAAGAAGTCGCTTGGGAAAAGCGATACATAGAAGGAGAAGTACGGCAACCACTAACTGAAGTGACCGTGGATCAATCGCTTCTTGGTAAATCCCACACTGCGCGCTACTGACCAGATTGTAGAGCCAATTCGGAGGGAACCAGTAAATAGGTGCCCGATCACATAAGACCTCGAGCGCCGAAAAATCTTTGGAAAGGCATTTGTAGATTGTGGCCGCAAAAACCAGAATGATGAAAATGCGTATATCGATGGGGCGATGTGCAAGCTTGAGACGCGGCCATTGCCAGTCTTTATTTAAATACAGAAAGTTTCGCACTATCCCCCCCGGGTAACATTTTCACATTGGTGCACAATCTTCTTCATCGATTGCGATTATAGTTTCCAGCCTAAAGTTTACAGCACGAAATTCCAGTCTCAGGTTTATGCGTCTATACGGGCCTGGAAAGTTTGCGTGCCCCCCTGTTTCCTTGCAACAAGAGAGCAGCGTCGAGCGCAGCTTAATCCCCCCTCAAAAAAACGCCTGGATCCCAGTCTGCTCTCTGCCAAGGATCAGCGCATGCACGTCGTGGGTGCCTTCATAGGTGTTCACCGCTTCCAGGTTCATGACGTGGCGGATGACGTGGTATTCGTCGGAGACGCCGTTGCCGCCATGCATGTCGCGGGCGGTGCGGGCGATGTCGAGGGCTTTGCCGCAATTGTTCCGTTTCATGAGGGAGATGGCGGCCGGCGCCGCGGTGCCGGCATCGAACATGCGCCCGAGCTGCAGGCAGCTTTGCAGGCCGAGGGTGATTTCGGTCTGCATGTCGGCGAGTTTCTTCTGGATGAGCTGATTGGCGGCAAGCGGGCGGCCGAACTGTTTACGGTCCAGCGTATATTGCCGCGCTGCGTGCCAGCAGAATTCCGCAGCCCCCATGGCGCCCCAGGCGATGCCGTAGCGCGCCCGGTTGAGGCAGCCGAAGGGGCCGGCCAGGCCGCGTACATTGGGCAGGATGTTGTCCTCGGGCACGAACACGTCGTCGAGCACGATCTCCCCGGTGATAGAGGCGCGCAGCGAGAACTTGCCTTCGATCTTCGGCGTCTTGAAGCCCTCGAAACCGCGCTCCACGATGAAGCCGCGGATCGTGCCGTCCTTGCCCGGCGTCTCCTCGAGCTTCGCCCAGACGACGGCAAGGTCGGCGATGGGCGAATTGGTGATCCACATTTTCGCGCCGTTCAGCCGGTAGCCGCCATCGACTTTCACCGCCCGCGTCACCATGGAGCCGGGGTCGGAGCCATGGTCGGGCTCGGTCAGGCCGAAACAGCCCACCCATTCGCCGGTGGCGAGCTTCGGCAGATATTTTTCCCGCTGCTCCTCTGAGCCATAAGCATAGATCGGATGCATGACGAGGCTCGACTGCACGGACATGGCCGAGCGGTAGCCGGAATCGACCCGCTCCACCTCGCGCGCCGCAAGCCCATAGGAGACGTAGGAAAGGCCCGCGCAGCCGTATTTTTCGGGCAGGGTGAGGCCCAAGAGCCCCTGTTCGCCCATCTCGTTCATGATTTCCCGGTGGAAGATCTCGTGCCGGTTCGCCTCCAGCACCCGGGGGAAGAGCTTGCCTTGGGCGAAGTTATGGGCCGTGTCCCGCACCATGCGTTCTTCCTCGCTCAGCTGGGAGGAAAGCGCCAGCGGGTCTTCCCAGTTGAAGGGGGGCAGAAGGGGGTTGGGCTTGGGTTCGGCGGCCATGGCAATTCCTCGTCGCGGGAGCAAAAACTGGCGCCCTTATAACAGGCGCCGCTGCGTCAGGTAAGGCATCGCGTGATTATTTAGCTGCGCGGCCGTCCTTTTCCAGGCGCTGCCGCGCTGCGCGCCGTCACGCACTTGTGTTCATGTCAGAATGGCAAGTTTACGATTATTTCCAGCCGTTCTGGCAAGCTTCTTTGCAGGTTTGGGGGCGGAGAAGCAGATTTGTCGGATCAGGCACAAACAATCGGAAAGCAGGAGCGGCCGCCGCTTTTCCGGATACGCCTCTCGGCCACCCGCGAGCTGGTGCTGAAGAATTGCCGCTTGTGCTGGCGCATCACGGCGGCGGTCTTTCTTTCCATCCTCTTCATCGAGGCGCTGATCCTCATCCCCTCCTACCGCAATTACGAGACCGACCGGCTGGGCGCCGCCTTCGCGGCCGCCGATGCCGCGCTGACGGCAAGTTTGATGCAGGCCTCCCGTCAGGGCACCGGGGTGCCCGGGCAGGCGGCGGAGGATATTTTGGGCGTTGCCAATATTTCCGGCCTCGTCTTTCTCAACGGCAAGGCGGAGCCGCTGCGCCGGCTCGGGGAGCCGCTGGCGGACCCGGAGGGTGAGGCGCTGGCCGGCGCGGTCGTTCAGGAGGGCCGCGCGCGGGCGGCACAGCTGCGCCGGATCGAGGCCCGCGGCACCTACCTTCTCTGGGTCACGGTGGAAACGCCGGGCCTGACGGGCGAGCTGCTCTCCTTCCTCGTGCGTATTGCCGCGCTGGTGGCGCTGGTCTCGATCGTGGTGACGGTCTCCACCATGCTGGTGCTGCGCTGGGCGGTGCTCAAACGCTTGATCGAGCTTGAAAATGCGGTCTGCGCGGCCTCGCGGGACCTGCCCCATGCCGAGCGCTATCAGGTGGCGCTGGAAGAGGTGAGCCGGGATAGCCGGAAAGACGAGCTGGGCGCGCTGGTGGGCGGGGTGAACAGCCTTTTGCGCTCCGTCTCCCAGTCCATCGCGGAGATCGAGCACCGCGAGCAGCGCCTAGCGAGCCTTAACGCCTCGCTGGAAAATCGGGTTTGGGAGCGCACGGCGGAGCTGGAAGCGGCGCAGAAGGAAGCGGTGGCCGCCAGCAATGCCAAATCCGCCTTCCTTGCCAATATGAGCCATGAGCTGCGCACCCCGCTTAATGCCATTATCGGCTTTTCCGAGGTTATCTCGGACGAGCTGCTCGGCCCCATCCAGCAGCCGCGCTATGTGGAATATGCCCGCGATATTCTGGGCAGCGGCCAGCACCTTTTGTCCATCATCAATGATGTGCTGGACCTCTCGCGCATCGAGGCGAACCGGGCAAAACTCGATCTCGGCACGTTCGATCTCAACTGCGTGGTGCGGGAGATTACCCGCCTGCTTTTCATCAAGGCGCAGGAGCGCGGCGTCACGCTTTCCAAGCTGCTGCCCGAGCGGCCGACCGTTCTTCATGCGGATGAACGGCTGATCAAGCAGACCCTGCTCAACCTGGCTGCCAATGCCATCAACTTCACCGAAGAAGGCGGCGATGTCGTTATCGCCGTCGCGCCCGGGCCGGACCACGTCCATATCGAGGTGCGCGACAGCGGCATCGGTATCGACAAGAAGGACCTGGAAAACGTCATCAAGCCGTTCCGTCAGGTTGCCCATGTGGAATTCCGCTCGCATCAGGGCACGGGGCTCGGCCTGCCGCTTTCCAAGCGCTTTGTCGAGCTGCATGGCGGCAGCTTCAAAATCACCTCCGAGCTGCATGTAGGCACCGTAGTGAGCATCTGCCTGCCGCGCGCTGCCGTGCAGGTGGATGAGGAAGGGGAAGGGCGCCCGGCAGACACCCAGGAAGGCGCACAGGCAGAGGGCGCGCAAAGGAGGCGTAGCGCGGCCCTGCAGGAGGGAGACGAGGCGGGAGCGGCAGCGCTCGGCCGCCCGGCCGCTCTGGGTTAGCTCCCGCGGCATGAGGAGGAGGGCGCGGCGACGCGCGCCCTTCCGCCTTGTCTCCCATTTTCCGGGGGTAGTGGCCTCTCAGGCAGGTGCTTCGCCGTCGAGATAGGCATAGGCCTCGGAAAGCGCCGCCTCGGGGCTTTCGGGCAGGGCGGGCCAGCCTTGTTCCGCCAGGCGGCGCAGCCGTTCCATCAGCCGCACCAGCTCTTCGGCGCTGAAACCCAGATTGGCCTGCAACCCCTCGCGCGCGCCCCCGCGCAATGTGAAATGCGGCACCGGCGTTCCCTCATAAATGGGGCTCTTGCCCAGCGCGCCGAGGTGAAAACGTTCCACGTCCCGCCAGTCATAGTGCCGGGGCGGGCCCGCACCGTCGGTAATGGCAAAGCCGCGCTTGTCGATCGTCAGCGCGCCGGCGCCGAGCCCGGTGCTTTTCAGCGCGTAATAGGAAATAAGGAGCGGGAAGGGCAGGCAGATGAGAAGCGCCGTGCCCAGGCGCATCGCGCCTGTCGCGCTTGTGACAAGGAAGAGGGCGCCAAGCGTGAAGGCCCAGGCAAGGCCCATGGCCCGGAGCGTGCCCTGGCGGTCCGGCGCGATGTGAAGCTTCCAGTCATTTTCGCTCATGGCCGTCTCCAGCTCTTCCTAAAGGCAAGCATGGCCGGGGCCGCAAAAAGAGGGAAGCTGCACATTTGACCGGCTTGACAAAACATGCCGCGCCGTGCCGCGCTCAGGTTTCCTCACTGGAAAGCTGAAAGGTCTCGATGACCGCCGGATGGACGAGTTTCGCATGGAGGGTGAGGAGAATGATCTGCCCGTCCAGCGAGCCTTCTTCCTCGAGCGCCGCCTCGATGCGCCGTTCCTGCTGGCGGGCGAGCACGGGATTGTTGACGCTGGAAAAAGCATCGGGCCCGATCATGCAATAAGCGGCGAGAGCGGCTGCCTCCTCATAATCACATGTCTCGGGCCGGGCAGGGGCGGCCTCCCGCAGCAATTTGACGAGCGTCAGCTTCACCGCTTCGGGCATGAGATTGGGATGCAGATCGACTTCCCTCAGCGCTTTGTCGAGGGCGCGCAGATCGGCCGAGCGGCCAAAGCGCCCCAGAAAGCCGAGCGAGGGAAAAGCGGAAGACCTGTTCTCTGTCATGGCTCAAGTCTGCCACAGGCCGGGCCTTAAGGCATCACAATCTCGAACCAGAAATCGAACGTGTCGAGGAAGGAAAGAAGATCGGTAAGCGCCACCTCATCGCCGGTCAGCTTTGCCGCACCCGATGCTTTCAGGTCCGAAAGCTCCTTTTCCCGGATCACGAGCTCGATGAAATCCATCCGCGTGATGGCAAGCGTCAGGTCCGCATCGTCATGGGTCTTGCCGGGCTCGTGGCGCAGCGTCGCGTTTTCCAGCGAGACAAGAAAATGCTCGCCCGTATCCGTGATGGTCAGGTTGATGGCGAATTCCCGCCGCCCGGCTTTCGGGCCGTTGAGCCGCACGGAAAGCGCGTCCAGCACTTCGTTCACGGGCAGCGTTTTCAGCTGGCCGTTGGCGCCGGGGCGGGGCACGTTGGAAGGCGCGCGCGGGCTGCGCAGCTCCTGCGCGCCGGTGAGATAAAACGCGCGCCAGGGCCCGCTTTCAGCCTGATAGCCCATCTGCTCCAGCGCATCGGCCTGCAGATGCCGCGCCTCTTCGTTTGAAGGGTCGGCAAAGACGAGATGATTGACGATCTCCGCCACCCAGCGGTACTCGCCTTTTTCAAAAGCGGCGCGCGCGGTTTTCAGCACGCCGTCCGCCCCGCCCATGGCCTCCACATAGCGCTTGCCGGCTTCTTCGGGCGGCAGCTTGTGCAGGTTCGCCGGGTTGCCGTCGAACCAGCCAAGATAGCGCTGATAGACGGCTTTGGCATTGTGATTGAGCGTGCCGTAATAGCCCCGGCTGAACCATTCTTCTTCCAGCGAGGGCGGCATGCGGATTTCTTCGGCGATCTCCGCCGGCACCAGTCCGTGATTGGCAAGGCGCAGCGTCTGGTCATGCACATATTTGTACATGTCGCGCTGCTTCTTCAAAAAGTCGCGGGCGCGGTCCTCGCCCCAGCGCGGCCAGTGGTGGCTGGCGAAAAGCACGTCCGTCTTGCCCGCGAAAAGCTCGATCGCCTCGTTGATGTAATAGGACCAGGCTTTGGCATCGCGCACCTGCGCCCCGCGGGGCGTGTAGATATTGTGCAAATGGCAGGAGCAATTCTCCGCCATGCAGAGCGCCTTGAATTGCGGGAAATAGAAATTCATTTCCGAAGGCGCTTCGGTATCGGGCGTGACCTGGAAAACGATTTCCACCCCGTCGATGGTCAGCGTTTCGCCCGTCTCGCAAATGCTTTTCGTCGGCGGCACGAGGCTGACCGAGCCCATGGAAACGGTCTTGCCGAGGCCGGCATCGACATGTCCCTTAGGCCCGCGCGGCAAAAGCGCGCCGTACATATATGTCGCGCGCCGGCCCATGGCATTGCCCGCGAGCACGTTTTCGCTCACCGCCGCTTCCAGAAAGCCTTCCGGCGCGATGATGGTCAGGCCCTTTGCAATATCTTCGTCCGAGATAACGCCCTTGATGCCGCCATAATGGTCCACATGGGAATGGGTATAGATGACGGCGGTGACGGGCTTGTCGCCCCGGTGCTCGCGCATCAGTTTCAGCGCGGCGGCTGCCGGTTCGGCGGAAATCAGCGGGTCGATGACGATATAGCCCGTCTCCCCTTCGATGAAGGTGATGTTGGAGAGATCGAAATTGCGCACCTGATAGATGCCGGGCGTTACCTCGAACAGCCCGTGAATGGCATTGAGCTTCGCCTGCCGCCAGAGGCTGGGGTTCACCGTGTCCGGCGCGTCGCCTTCCGTAAAGTCGAACTGGCTCATGTCCCAAACGGCATGGCCTGCTTCATGCAACACCTTGGCGTGGGGAATGGTAGCGATGAAGCCGCGCCGCGCGTCCTCGAAATCCTGCCCCGTTTCCTTCGGCAGCTGGTCTTTCAGCGCGGCTTGCGCACAGCAGGTGGCATGTGTGGCGTCTTTCGGCGTTTCCATCTTTCTCTCCCAGCAGCCTTGCGGCACGGTCCGGCTTTTCGCGCAGGTATTGTCGGTGCGGCGGAGCCTAGAGCCAAGCCGCGCGAACGCCAATCCGCCGCGAAAAGCTGTTTCGCGAGGCGGAATTAAAAGGTGTGGTCAAGAGCCCGCGCTTTAAGATCCCGAGGCTTTTGCCGGGGTGAGGCGGAGGATTTTGCCTTCTTCCTCGTCCGTCAGCACCAGAATGGCCCCGTCCGGCGCCACGGCCACATCGCGCAGCCGCGTCTGCTGCGGCACAAGATAGACCTCCTGGGCCTTCGGTGCGCCGTCCTCGATATCGATCCGGCGAAGGCTCATTTCGACAAGCGAGGTAACGAGCAAATCACCTTCCCAGTCCTTGAACATGGCGCCCTCGTAAAGTGCCATGCCGGCCGGGGCGATGGAGGGCGTCCATTCCACCCAGGGCTGTTCCATGCCCGGATATTCCTCATAAGGAGAAATTTGTGCGCCCGAATAATCGACGCCGCCGGTAATCACCGGCCAGCCGTAATTCTTGCCCGGCTCCAGCACGTTGACTTCATCGCCGCCGCGCGGTCCGTGTTCCTGCTCATAAATTCGGTCCGAGGCCGCATCGTAAAGAATGGCCTGCTGATTGCGGTGGCCATAGGTGAAGATTTCCGGCAGCGCGTCATTGTCGTTCACGAAAGGATTGTCCTCAGGCACCGTACCGTCGCGGTTGATGCGCACAACCGTGCCCAGATGATTGGAAAGGCGCTGTGCGTCTTCGCGGTAATCGAAGCCGTCCCCCACTGTCACGAGCAGTGTGCCGTCGCCCTTCAGCGTCATGCGCCCGCCGTAATGAACGGGCGTGTCCTTTTGCGGGCTGGCATCGAAAATCGTCTCGACATTGGAAAGCGCCTTGCCGTCGAACGTGGCGCGCACGACGCGGGTGTTGTTCGCCTCCGGCGTGCCATGGGCGAAGGAAAGATAGATCACGCGGTTTTGCGCAAAGTCCGGGTCGAGCAGCACGTCGAACAGCCCGCCTTGCCCGGCATAATAAACTTCCGGCACGCCGGCCACGGGCTCAGGCATCACCTCGCCGCGGCGCACGAGGCGCAGGCGTCCGGGAAGTTCCGTCACGAGCATGGCACCGTCCGGCAAAAAGGCGACATTCCAGGGATGATCGAGCCCTTCGGCCAGCGTTTCCACATCGAAGGGGGCGGCGTGGACCGCCTCTTGCGCGGCGGCGGGCGTCAGAAGCGCCCCCGCCGCAAATACGGCCCCTGCGAAGGCAGCGATGAAAGGATTGGTCCTTGCAACGTCGTTGGCCATGATGCGCGTCCTCCCGGCTTGGCTCCTCGGTGCCGCGGGCCTTTACCCCGCGTCTTTCGGCGATCATAGTACATCAGAGCGCGCTGCGGGAAACCGATGCGCCGGAACGAAGATCAAAAGATCAAAAACAAAGATCCAGGAGGGGGCATCCATGCGGTTCGTCAATATTGCGGTCGCGTTTATCATCGCGGTTCTGACCGTCACGGTGCTGGGCACCGCATCTCACTCGATCTTTGTGTTAAATGAGCTGGCGGAACTCGGCGTCACGGTCGAGGGGCAGTATCTTTCCAGCATTCTGAACGATCTTGCGGGTATGGGCCCGCTTTACGGCGCGCTGATGGCCATCGGTTTCGTGATCGCCTTCATCGCCGCGCACTTTGTGCAGCTTCTTGCCCCCTCGCTGCGCTGGTTCGTTTACATGGTAGCGGGCGCGGTCTCGGTCTATGTGACGCTTACGGTGATGGGCATTCTCTTCGACATCACGCCCATTGCCGGTGCCCGCTCGGCCCTCGGCATGGCCTTTCAGGCAGGCGCGGGGGCGGTGGCCGGTCTCGTCTATGCGCTGATGACGCCCCGGCGCGATTGAGCGGGGCATAGCTCCCGGCGATGCGGATATGAAAACGGCGGCCCTCAAGGGCCGCCGTTTCCGTTCGGGGGACGCAGTGGTGTTACTCGGCGGCCTGCGCAAGCTGGGCGCGCGCTTCGGCCGGCATCTTCGCCAGGAACTCGCGGCAGGCCTCCACATATTCGCTTTTCAGCCGGGCGACGAGTTCTTCCACCGGCGGGGCATCCTTGATCGAGCCGATGCCCTGGCCGCAGCCCCAGATATCTTTCCAGGCTTTCGATTTCTGGTTGCCGCCGGAGCCGAAATTCATTTTCGACTTGTCGGCTTCGGGCAGATTATGCGGGTCGAGCCCGGCATTGACGATGGACGGCGCCAGATAGTTGCCGTGCACGCCGGTAAAGAGATTGGAATAGACGATGTCTTCGGCAGCCGAGTCTTGCAGCATCTGCTTATAGCCCTGATCGGCATTGGCTTCCTGCGTGGCGATGAAGCGAGAGCCCATATAGGCAAGGTCCGCGCCGAGCGCCTGCGCCGAGGCGATGCCATAACCATCCGAAAGTGCGCCGGAGACGAGCACCGTCCCGTCGAACCATTCCTTCACCTCGCGCACGAGAGCGAAGGGCGAGAGCGTGCCCGCATGGCCGCCGGCACCCGCGCAAACGAGAATGAGCCCGTCGACGCCCTGCTCGGCGGCTTTCTTGGCATGTTTGACGTTGATGACGTCGTGGAAGACCACCCCGCCATAAGAATGGGCGGCGGTGACCACCTCTTCGGGCGGGCGCAGGCTGGTGATGATGATCGGCACTTCCTGGCGCGTGCACACCTCAATGTCGTGCTGCAGCCGGTCGTTGGAGGCATGGCAGATCTGGTTCACCGCGAAAGGCGCGACTTTCTTGTCCGGATTGGCGGCCTGATATTCGGCGAGCTCTTCCTTGATGCGGATGATCCATTCTTCCAGCACATGGGCCGGGCGCGCATTGAGGGCCGGGAAGGACCCGACGATCCCCGCCTTGCACTGGGCGATCACAAGCTCGGGGCCCGAAACGATGAAGAGCGGGGACCCGACCACCGGCAGTTCCAGCCGGTCCTGAAGAATTGAAGGCAGCGCCATGGAATGGCTCCTTGAGCAGTTTCCGATTGAGCGGTTTCTTTCGACCGGTGAGCAATATAGGTCAGCGGGTCCGCGCCGTCTTGTACGCTTACAATCAATCACCGGATCAAAAATGCGCAAGGCGCATGGGAAAATACCTGTGGAACTCCGGATAATGTGAACGGGTGCCCTCGCGTCACGCTCCTATAGTGGCGCAAGAAAACCAAAGGGCGGAGGGGCGCATGGCGCTGAAAGACGAATTGGAAAAAATGAAGGATCTGGCGGGCAAACGGCTTCCCTCCGATGTCCTGTCGATGATGGAGCAGGCGACGAAGGATCTGGCGGCAACGGGCATTGCCGCGCGGGCGGCGGCCAAAGGAAAGGTCTTTCCCGGCATGACGCTCAAAAATGCGCTGGGCAAGCCCGTCAGCCTCGGCGCGCTTTATATGGAAACGCCGCTCATCGTGACCTTCTACCGGGGCGCCTGGTGCCCTTACTGCAATCTGGAGCTGCGGGCCTATCAGGCTATCCTGCCGGAGATCAAAGCGGCGGGCGGCCAGCTTGTCGCCGTGACGCCGGAACTGCCGGACGGCGCGCTCACCTCGGTGGAACGCCACGGGCTCGAATTCGAAGTGCTCTCCGATGAGGGCCTGGCGCTTGCCGGTGTCCTCGGTCTCACCTTCGAACTGCCGGCAAAGCTTGCCGCCATTTACGGCAAGATCGGCAACGACCTGCCGAAGCTGAACGGCACCGATGATTGGGTGCTGCCGGTGCCCGCGACTTACGTGGTCGGCACGGACGGGCGCATCGCGCTTGCCAATGTCGAGGTCGATTACCGCGACCGGATGGAGCCGCGCACGGCGCTGAAAGCCTTGAAGGAAACCATCACTCAGGCTGCGTGAAGCGCAGGCAAGAGGGTAAGAGAAAGGGGCCAGACGGCCCCTTTTGTTTGCGTGTTTTGGGCGGGCAGCTTAGGCCAGCACCGGCTCCGGCCCGACGCTTGCCTTCACTTCTTCTAAGAGCTTGCGGTTGTCATGCTGCCAGGGGTGGAAATCGGCCTTGAAATAATCGAGCCATTCCCGCCCGAGGCCGCGCAGGATGCCGTCCTTGCCGAGGAGAAAC
This sequence comes from Tepidicaulis sp., assembly GCF_965222285.1. NCBI lineage: Bacteria > Pseudomonadati > Pseudomonadota > Alphaproteobacteria > Hyphomicrobiales > Parvibaculaceae > Tepidicaulis > Tepidicaulis sp. Next base: position 995,056 of record NZ_OZ244942.1, read on the forward strand.
GAAAGCCCGCTGCGCCAGATTTTCATGCGCTGCCAGAAGCTGTAGCCGTCGCGCTTCAGCATATGATTGATGTTGCGCACCGTGTCGCCGATGAAATTCACCGTGATGAGCAGCATGGTGATACGCCGCTCCTTCACCGTGCCGCCTGCCAGTTTCAGCACATCGAAGGCGACGGCTTTATGTTCCGTTTCCTCGATCGCGTGCCAGCGCCAGAGCGCCTTCATGGCCGGGTCCGCGCCTTCCAGCCATTTCGGATTGGAGAGCGTGCCGTTTGCCATGATCGCGGTGTAATGCTCATAGGCGACGGTCGCATAAAGATGCGAGATGACGGGAAGATGGGCATAGGCCCAGTCGCGCCGCTTGACGATGGGCTGTTCCATGTAGTCGAGATCGTAGCCGCGCAGTTCGCAGAGCCGTTCGTTATATTTGCGGTGCTCGCGGCTATGGATCGCTTCCTGGCCGAGAAAGCCTTTCACGTCTTCCAGCAAGGCCGGATCGCTGACCTGATCGCGGAAGGCCTTCACCGCATCCATGAAGGATTTTTCGCCGACGGGGAACATCATGGAAAGCGCGTTGAAGAAAGCGGTCTTGAACGGATCGCCGCTGTGCCAATTGGCCGCGAGCGCCGTTTCCAAATCGAATTCATAATTGCGCGGTTTGATGTCGACCATGCCGGGTGCCGGAGCGGCTTCGGGCTGGGGGGCATCTTGCGCGGTTTCGGCGGTGGTCATCGTCATCCTCCAGACTGACGTAGGGTCGTCCACATATTATGTTTACTGACATTAATGTCAATACCGATCAGATTCCCTTGAAATCCGGGAATTTTTGAACCTCTTTCCCAAAGCAGGCGTAGAGAGGGCAGGATGATCCGAGACATATCCGCCCCAAGCACGAGCAGGAGAACTCGATGAAATATGCATCGCTCGACGATTTCATGAATGCGGTGGAAGCGCGCGATCCCCATCAGCGCGAATTCCTGCAAGCGGTGAAAGAGGTGATGGATAGCGTCTGGCCCTTTGTCGAAGAGGTGCCGCATTATGCCGAACAGGGCCTGCTCGACCGGCTGGTGGAGCCGGAGCGTGTCATTCAGTTCCGCATTCCCTGGACGGATGATGAGGGCATCGTGCGGGTGAATCGCGGCTGGCGCGTGCAGCACAATTCCGCGCTCGGCCCTTACAAGGGCGGCATGCGTTTCAAGCCGGACCTAACGCTTTCCGTGCTCAAGTTCCTTGCCTTCGAGCAGACGTTCAAAAACGCGCTGACCACGCTGCCGCTCGGTGGCGGCAAGGGCGGAGCGGATTTCGATCCCAAGGGCAAGAGCGAAGGCGAGGTGATGCGCTTTTGCCAGTCGCTCGTTCTGGAACTGAGCCGGCATGTGGGGCCCCATACGGATGTGCCGGCGGGCGACATCGGCGTCGGCGAGCGGGAAATCGGTTTCATGGCCGGGATGGCGCGCAAGATCACGAATAGTGCCGAGGCGGTTTTCACCGGCAAGAATCTCAGCTTCGGCGGCAGCCATCTGCGCAAACAGGCAACGGGTTACGGCGTGATTTATTTCACCGAAAGAATGCTCGCCCGGCGCGGCGAAGGCCTGGAAGGCAAGAGCATCGCCATTTCAGGGGCGGGCAATGTCGCCCAGCATGCGATCGAAAAGGCGATGCAATATGGCGCGCGTGTGGTGACGGCATCGGATTCCTCCGGCGCGGTTTTCGATCCTGCAGGTTTCGATGAGGAAAAATTCGCCGCCCTTCAGCAGATCAAGAATGTTGAGCGCGGCTCGCTTGAAACCTATGCGGAAAAATTCGGCCTTACCTTCGAAAAGGGCAAACATCCCTGGGGTGCCAAGGCGGAGATCGCCATGCCCTGCGCCACGCAGAACGAGTTGATGGAAAAAGATGCCAAGACGCTGGCCGAGAACGGCACGCGCTACGTGGTGGAAGGGGCGAACATGCCCGTCTCGGCGGATGCGCTGGAAGTCTTCAAAGACGCCGGTGTCTGCTTTGCCCCCGGCAAGGCGGCGAATGCGGGCGGGGTTGCGGTTTCCGGCCTTGAAATGTCGCAAGGCGCCATGGGCCTGCGCTGGCCGCGCGAGGAGGTGGAGCAGCGCCTGCAAAACATTATGTGCGAGATCGAGGAAAGCTGCGCCGTTTACGGCGTGAAGAACGGCGACTGCGTGAACTATGTGGACGGGGCGAATGTCGTGGGCTTTACCCGCGTCGCCGATGCGATGCTCGCGCAAGGGGTGACGTAAGCGCGGGGAGGGGAGGCCTTACGCCTGTTCTTTCCACTCCCCCAGCAGCTTTTCCTTGTCGGTCTGGGCGGAGGCGGCGATGAAATCGAAAACCGCGCGCACCGGCGCCGTATCGCGCAGGTCCGGGTGGGCAAGCATCCAGATATCCGTCGCGCTGAAGAGCTTGTCGGGCGCGATGCGGATGAGATCGTCATAAGTATCGCCGATCAGCGTGGTGAGCACCGAAATGCCGAGCCCCGCGCGCACGGCATGCACCTGATCGGCGACGGAGGAAAAGCGTAAGGCGGTGGGCGCGCTGCGCGTGACATGGTCGGACCAGTGCGCGAGTTCCTGTTCCGCCGCGCCCCCGGCAAAGCCGATCATCGTATGTTTTGCCCATTCCTCGCGCTTGGCGGGCAGCCCGTGCTGGGCGGCATAGTCGCGCGAGGCATAAAAGGCGACGCCGCAGCGGGCGATCTTTTTGCCCACCAGATTTTCCTGCCCCGGCCCGTAAAGCCTTATGACGATATCCGCCTCGCGCCGGCGCACGCTGGCCGGCCAGGTGTCGGTGACGAATTCCAGTTCGATATGCGGGTACTGGTCGCGGAAGGCGGCCATATGCGGCATCAGCCAATAACCGGCAAGGGTCGCGGCGGTGGAAATGCGCACGATGCCTTTGGGCGCGCCGTCCGCCGCGCTTGCCGCCCGCTCCGCGCGCAAGGCCGCCGAGGCCATATCATCGACTTCCGCTTTCAGCCGCTCGCCCGCCGGGGTGAGCGAATAGCCGTCCGCATCGCGCACGAAAAGCTTCGTGCCGAGGCTGCGCTCAAGCTCCGTGACATGGCGGCCCACCGTTGCGTGGCTCAGTTTCAGCCGCCGTCCGGCCGCCGAATAAGAGCGCACATCGGCAACGGCAAGAAAGGTGCGGAAGAGATTCCAGTCGGCCATATTCTGTTCATCAGCGGTGATTTGGTGTTCAATTATGCACGAAGATGGGGTGTGCCCTCGCGGAAATCAAGGAAAAGAGAAACCGCGGCCTCAGGCCCGTGCAAAAGCTGACCTAAGGGAAGGGCCTTACTCAGCCATAGGCCCTGGCCCGGCGATCTGGTAGAACAGAAACACCGCAATTGACCGGCCAAAAAATGGCCGCAGAAGAAAACGGACGGGAGAAAACACGTGATCAAAACACGCTTCACGGAACTCTTCGGAGTGGAAGCTCCGATCGTGCAAGGCGGCATGCAATGGGTCGGCCGCGCCGATCTTGTCGCCGCCGTTGCCAATGCCGGCGCGCTCGGCTTCATTACGGCGCTGACCCAGCCGACGCCGGAAGACCTGAGCAAGGAAATCGCCCGCTGCAAGGAAATGACGGACAAGCCCTTCGGCGTGAACCTGACGATCCTGCCCGCGCTCAAACCGCCCCCTTACGCCGAATACCGTCAGGCGATCATCGAGGCGGGCGTGAAGATCGTGGAAACCGCAGGCTATAAGCCCCAGGAACATGTCGATCATTTCAAAGAGCACGGCATTAAGGTCATTCACAAATGCACCGCCGTGCGCCACGCGCTCTCGGCTGAGCGGATGGGCGTCGATGCGATTTCCATCGACGGCTTCGAATGCGCGGGCCATCCGGGCGAGGATGACATTCCCGGCCTCATTCTGATCCCGGCCGCTGCCGATAAGGTGAAAATCCCGATGATCGCCTCGGGCGGTTTCGGCGATGCGCGCGGCCTCGTTGCCGCGCTCGCGCTCGGCGCGGAAGGCATCAACATGGGCACGCGTTTCATGTGCACCAAGGAAAGCCCGATCCATCAGAAGGTGAAAGAGCAGATCGTCGCCAATGACGAACGCGCCACGGACCTCATCTTCCGCACGCTGCACAACACGGCCCGCGTCGCCAAAAACGCCGTCAGCCAGGAAGTCGTCGCCATCGAGAAGAAGGGCGGGGCGAAGATCGAAGACATCGCCCATCTCGTCTCCGGCCAGCGCGGCAAGGTGGTCTATGAGGAAGGCGATCCCGATTACGGCATTTGGTCGGCCGGCATGATCCAGGGCCTCATCCACGACATTCCTTCTTGCCAGGAACTGGTGAGCCGGATCGTCAGCGAAGCCGAAGAGCTGATGGCAAGCCGCTTGTCGCGCATGCTGGGCGGCAAAGCGGCGGCGGCAGCCGAATAAGGCCTGTTTTCGCAGATATAATTCGACCGGACGGCCCCCCTTATTGCGGGGGCCGTTTGCGTTCCGCTAGGCTGGTTGCCATAAAAAGAAATGGGGAGAGGAACCATGGCCTACCGGCATATCGAGGTGAAGGCGAACGAAACCGGCTTCGGGGCGGAGATTAAAGGGCTCGACCTTTCCGCGCCGCTTGCCCCGCAAACCCTGGAAGAGGTGAAAAGCGCCTGGGCGGAGCATGGTGTTGTCTTCTTCCCCGATCAGCCGCTAGAGCTTGACGCGTTGGAGCGGTTCACCGAGGAGATCGGCCCTTTCGGCCATGACCCGTTCATCAAGCCCATGGCGGATCACCCCCATGTGCTGGAGCTGCGCCGCGAGCCCGATGAAAAGGCGACGAATTTTGGCGCGGGCTGGCATTCCGATTGGAGTTTTCAGGAAACCCCGCCGGCTGCGACGCTGCTCCATTCCAAGGTCGTGCCGCCCAAAGGCGGCGACACGCTTTATGCCGATTGCGCTCGCGCCTATGAAGCGCTTTCTCCTGCGATGAAAAAGCTGCTTGCGCCGCTCAATGCCGTGCACAGCGCCATTCTGCCCTATTCCAAGAAAGGCATCTTCGCGCAGGAAAAAGAAGAGCGCACGATGCAGATCATCACGTCGGACGAGGCGGAGAAGACGCAGAGCCATCCCCTTGTGCGCACCCATCCCGTGACGGGCCGCAAGGCGCTTTATGTCAGCCCCGTCTATACGGTCGGCATTGAAGGCATGAGCAATGAGGAAAGCCAGTGGCTCCTCGGCGGGCTTTACCAGCACATGACGAAGCCGGAATTCATCTACCGCCATAAATGGCGCGAGAACATGCTGGTCATGTGGGACAACCGCTCGACACTGCATTTTGCCGAAGGCGGCTATGACGGCTATTTGCGCGTCATGCACCGCACGACCGTGGCGGGCGAAAAACCGGTTTAGGCGGTAAGCACCAGGACGATGAGCCCTGCGACAATAAGCAGAGTGCCCGTCACTTCCTGCCGGTTGCTCTTTTCCTTGAAGATGAACCAGGAGGCGGCAAAGGTGAAAACAAGCTCGATCTGCCCGAGCGCTTTCACGTAAGCAGCATTTTCCAGCGTCATGGCCGAAAACCAGCCGATGGAGCCGAGCGCCCCGGCAAGCCCGGTGAGCGCGCCCCATTTCCAGTTGCGTAGCGCCGCGGCAAGCTGTCCCCGCTCGCGCCAGAAAAGCCAGCCCGTCATGATCAGCGTTTGAATACCGAGCACATAGCAAAGCGTGATGGCGGCGGGCACCGCAAAGCCTTCCATCCCGAGTGAGAGGGAAGCGGCGCGGTAGGAGACGGAGGCAACGCCGAAGGCCGCCCCGCAGGCAAGGCCGGTGAGCGCAACTTTTTCCTTGAAGGAGCGCAGTACTCGCCCAAACGAAATGGAGCTATGCCCGAGCGAGAGAAAGAGAACCCCTGCCATGCTGATGAGAATGGCAAGCCCCGCGCCGGGCGTAATGGCATCCCCCAGCACCACGAAACCGATCAGCGCGGTTTGTACCGTTTCGGTTTTCGAATAGGCGGTGCCGACGGCAAAGACCCGGTACTGAAAAAGCGAGACGAGAAAAAACGTGCCGAGTATTTGCCCGATGCCGCCGACAAGCCCGTAGATGAAAAAGGAAAGGCCGGGCGCGGGCAGGGCGCTTTGCGAGCTTTGCAGCAGGACCCAGAGGTAAAGCGCGGCGATGGGCAGCCCGTAAAGAAAACGCACATAGGTCGCACCGCCGACGCTGAGCGCGCCGGTGAGGTGCTTTTGCAGAACCGAGCGCAGATTCTGCATGAAAGCAGCCGCAACCGTGATGGGGATCCAAAGCGGCAAGGGAAACGTCCTTGATGCGGGAAAGAGGTTTCCCTAGTCGGTGAGCGCGCCGTAAACGAGCTGCTGGAATTGCGGGCGCAGCGGATAGGCCCGGGAGGGCATGAGCTGGGTCATGAAAATCCCGATCAGTTCTTCATCCGGGTCGATCCAAAAATAAGTCGAGGCAAGCCCGCCCCAGCTATAAGAACCCGGCGAGACCGGCATCGCCGCTTCCGCCATATCCATGATGATGGAAAAGCCGAGGCCGAAACCCGCCCCGTCCATGCCCGTCTCGGAGAAGGCGGACTGGTCCATGTCCTTCATGCTTTGCCCGCCGGGCAGATGGTTGAGGGTCATGAAGTCGATCGTCTTGGGCGAAGCGATGCGCACCCCGTCGAGCTCACCGCCATTGAGCAACATCTGGCAGAAGCGGAAATAATCGGTGGCGGTGGAGACGAGCCCGCCGCCGCCGGAGAGGAATTTTTGCGGACGCGCATAGGTGCTGGTCTTGTCCGCCGGATCGGCAAGGCGCACTTCCTTCGTCTTCGGGTCTTTTTCGTAATTGGCGGCAAAGCGGGCGAGCTTTTCCTCGGGCACCGAAAAGCCCGTGTCATGCATGCCGAGCGGATCGAAAATCCGTTCTTTCAAAAAGACATCGAGCGGTTTGCCGGAAATCACTTCCACAAGCCGGCCGCACACATCCGTCGACATGGAATAGTTCCAGTGCTCGCCGGGTGAAAAGAGAAGGGGAATATCGGCGATCTTTTCCACCATTTCTTCCAGTGTGATGCCGTCCGTTGCAGCGCCCGCAAGCCCGGCTTTGCGGTACAGCGCATCCACCGGATGGGCATACATGAAGCCGTAGGTGAGCCCGGATGTGTGGGTAAGAAGATCGCGGATCGTCATGGCCCGTTTCAACGGCTTCGTCGTGAAGCTCTCCCGGTCGCCTTCATCGAAAACGCGCAGCCGCTCGAAGGCGGGCAGGTACCGCGCCACTTCATGGGTGATCTGAAAGCGGCCCTCCTCATGCAGCAGCATCAGGGCAAGGCTGGTGATCGGCTTCGTCATCGAATAGATGCGGAAGATCGTGTCTTTTTCCACCGGCGTGCCGTTTTCCCGGTCGCGCAGACCCACCGTTTCGAAATGGGCGATCTTGCCTTGCCGGGCTATGAGGGTGGAGAAACCGGAAAACTTTTGCCGGTCCACATAATGTTTGAAGAAGGCGGGAATGCGCGCCAGCCGCTCGCTCGAAAGTCCGAGTTCTTCCGGCGTCGTGAATTCTCCTGCATGCGTCATCGCATCCTCCCTCTTTGTTTCTTTAGCCCTTAGCGGGCCTCATTGTCATTGGGCCGGAAGGGAATGCGCGGCGCCAAAAGCCGCATCAGTTCCTGCGTATCGCGGGCGCTGGCCGCGATGATGCGCGTGCCGCATTCAAGATCGACGGCATCCCATCCTTGCGGGGTCTTTTCCAGGCGGAAGCTCGGCTGGGCATAGCCGCAGCGGAAGAGATAGGCTTCCGGTTCTCCGGTCGCGTCGGGCTCGAAAAAGACATCGAAGATCGTGCCCGCCACGGCCTCTTTCAGCCGCACCTGGTCGTGATTCGTAATGCGTTCCGCGGGAAACCGGACAACCGATCCCATCTGCTCCTCCCGTTTGGGCAAGCTTAGCGTGTTCCCCGGCGCGGTTCACCCCCTTATGGAGGCCTAGTTGCGGCCCATGCTTACTGGCGAAAAGCCTCCGTCACCGCGCCCAGCCATTTCTTGACGTTTTTCGACTGTTCACCCGGCGAACGGCCATGGCGCACGAAAACCATGTCGAGATCGGGGACGATCAGCGTGAACTGCCCTTCAAAGCCATTGGCCGAGAAACTTCCCGGCCCGCCCATGCCGAGCCACCAATGGGCGCCGTAAGGCCCTTCTTCCTCGAAAGCTTTCGGGGTCTGCGCGGTGGGGGTGCGGGCATAATCCACCCAGCCCTCGGGCAGCACCTGCCGGCCGTCCCAAGCGCCGCCGCGCAAGTAAAGCAGGCCGAATTTGGCAAAATCCCGCGCTTCGGCGTAGCAGAAAGACGAACCGATAAAGGTGCCCGCCGCATCGAATTTCGGCATGACGTTTTTCATGCCGATGACATCGAACAGCTCCTTGCGCATGAAGGCTTCGAATTCGGCGCCTTTTTTGCCCGCCGCCTCCGCCGCGCAGCGCGCCACGATATTGCTGGTGCCGCTGGAGTAAGACCAGAAGTGATCCGGCGCATAAGCGGCAGGAAAAGAAGCGGCGAAACGCGCCACGTCGTCCTTGCCGCTGCCCCAGAGCATTTCGATCACATCTGAAGGGTTATCCGGCTCATAATCTTCACGGAAGGCAAGCCCGCTCGACATGCGCAAAAGCTGATCGAGCGTAATGGCGGCGCGCGGATCGCCCTCCGGCCATTCCGGCGCTTTCACCGGCTCGTGAATATCGACCTTGCCTTCCCGCACCAGAATGCCGATCAGCGCCTGGGTAATGCTTTTCGCCATGGACCAGGATTTATAAGTGTCATGCGGCCCGAACCCTTCGGCATATTTCTCGAAGATCAGCTTGCCGCCTTGAACGGCAAGAAAAGCATGGGTCTCGCCGAGATCGTCCGGCTGGGAGAAGGCTTTGGCGACCAGCTCGTCGAATCCCTTCCGGTCCATCTGGCGCGGCATCTCGCCGAGCGGCCAGGTTTCGGTCGGCCAAGGCGTACCTTCCGGCTGCCGGGGCAGGGCAGGTAAAGGAAGATCGGGGGTGATAAGCCGGTCGTGAGATGTCATGAAACTGAACCTTGCGCTTGATCCCGTGTTTGCTGACTGGTCAGCAAGACTGATATTGCTAGGATAAGCATAACAGGAAAGCAAAGGGAGGCCATGCCGGTGCCGAAAACCAAGCCGATGCCGAAAATCACCATCGATGGCTCGAAATTCAGAGACGAAAAAGGGCGGATGGTGATTCTGCGGGGCGTCAATCTCGGCGGCGACTGCAAGGTTCCCTTTCCCGATGGCGGCACGCACCGGCCGACGGATTTTTCCGATCACCGCACCGTTTCCTTCACCGGCCGGCCTTTTCCGCTGGAGGAGGCGGATGAGCATTTCTCCCGCCTGAAAGCTTGGGGCTTTAATTGCCTGCGTCTGCTGACGACCTGGGAAGCAGTGGAGCATGAAGGGCCGGGCAAATACGACACCGCCTATCTCGATTATTATACCGAGCTTTGCCGGCTGGCCGGTGATTATGAGTTCTATGTCTTTGTGGATTTTCACCAGGACGTCTGGAGCCGGATGACAGGCGGGGACGGCGCGCCGGGCTGGCTCTTTGAAAAAGTCGGCCTCGATTTCACGAAGTTCCACGAGGCGGGCGCCGCCCATGTCATGCAATACAAGTATGACTATGCGCGCGGCGGTCGGCAGGAAGAAAACTACCCGACCATGACCTGGTCGCAGAATTACCGCCTGCCCGCGAACGGCATCATGTGGACGCTGTTCTTTGCCGGGCGCGACTTTACGCCGGACTTTATGATCGAAGGCCAGAACGTTCAGGACTATATGCAGTCGCATTATCTGGGCGCGATGCGCGAGGTCGCGCGCCGCCTTGCGGACATGCCTCATGTCATGGGCTTCGATACGCTGAACGAGCCGGGCACCGGCTTTATCGGCGAGCCCGTGAGCTACCGCCATACCGGCCCGAGCGAGGTCAATCCGCGGATCGCCGCGCCCGGTCCTGCCTGGTCCGTGCTCGATTGCCTGGCCGTGGCGCGCGGGGTGACGCGCTCCATTCCGCAGCTTGAGTTTTCGCTCGAGGAAATGAAATCCGTCGTCACCCATGAGAAAACGGAAAACCCGAACGGAGTTTCCATCTGGCTCGAAGGTCAGGGCTGCCCCTTCGAGGCGGCGGGCGTTTACAGCTTGGAGGGCGGCGAGCTTAAAGTCGCCGATGAAGATTATTTCCGCAAAGTGAAGGGCACACCCGTCACCGTCGAAGACACTTATATGGCGCCTTTCTTCAAGAAGGTGGCCGAAACCGTGCAATCGATCCGCGAAGACTGGCTGGTCTTTGCCGAGCTCGATCCTTTCACCGGGCTTCTCGGCGGCGCCTTTCCGGAAGAAACGCCGGAAGGCACGGTCAATGCCTCGCACTGGTATGACATCGTCACGCTTTCTTCCAAGACCTTCATGTATCCGACCTCCGTCAATCCTTTTTCCGGCAAGGTGCTGGAAGGGCGCGAGGCGATCGAAGAACATTACGCCAAGCAGCTGTCGCGCATTCGCGACACCGCCCGCACCTTAAACGGCGGCAAAGGCGCGCCGACGCTGATCGGCGAATGCGGCATTCCTTTCGATCTCGATGGCGGGGCAGCTTATGAGGCGTTCCGCGCAGGGGACCATTCCCAAAAGCCGTGGGAAAAGCACATCATGGCGCTCGACTTTCTTTATAACGCGCTCGATGCGCTGCATCTTTCCTCGGCGCAGTGGAACTATACCGCCTCCAACAGCAACGATCTGGCGGTGGGCGATGGCTGGAACCAGGAAGACCTGTCGATCTGGAGCCGCGATCAGCAGGTGGACAGCCAGAACATCCATTCGGGCGGGCGGGCGCTGCACGGTTTCGTGCGCCCTTATGCCAAGGCCATTGCCGGCACGCTGCAGGAGATTTCTTTCGAGCGGGAAAGCCGCCACTTCGAGATGACCTATGAGGCGGCGGGCAATGAGGCGACGGAGGTTTTCCTACCTGCCGTGCAATATCCCGAAGGCGCGAACCTGACCGTGGATGGGGGCGAGGCGACCTATAATGGTCACACGCAAATGCTGGCTATCACGGCGCTGAAAGACGGGCCGGTGACGATCACCATCACCCCGCGCTGAGGCTTCAGGCGGCAGCGGCGATCTGTTTCGCCATTTCGTGCAAGGGTGCGGCATAGCGGGTGGCCGCTTCCTGCTCGCTCATGGCGCTGTCGTAAAACCGCAAAGTGATCGCGGCAAGAACGGCATCGCCTTTCATGATCGGCACGGCAATACCGTTCGCCGTTTCCCCCGGCACCGTCGCCATGGTGGCATAACCTTTGGCATGAATTTCCGAGATCAGCCGGGCGATGAAATTCTTGTCCTTCGCTTCCCGGTCCGCCGCATGGCCCGATTGGCGCAGGAGACGCAGCAGCACGTCGCGCTCGTCTTTCGGGCAATAAGCAAGATAGGCGCGCCCGAGCGCCGCCTGCAAAACGGGAATGCGGTTCGGGCGCTTGACATCCGCGTCATAGCTGAAAGGGCTGAGCCCTTGCGTGCCGTAATGCACATGCATGCGCGCGCCTTCGAGCGTCGCAATTGCCACAGGCCATTTATGGATGCGGGTAAAGGCATCCATGTAGGGCCGGGCCACTTCCACCACATGATGGTCGAAACGGAAGCCGCGCGCGAGCTGTAGCACTTCCTGCGTCAGCCTGTAGCCGTGGCGGCGGGACAATTGCTCCACATAGCCCGCCGCGATCAGCGTTTGCAGAAGGCGCACCAGGGTCGGCTTGGGGAGGCCCGTGCGCTCATGCAGAAAGGCGAGGGAGGCCGGGTTCTTTTCATTCAGGACACGCAATATATCGAGCGCCCGCAGAACTGGCTGCACCGCGCTCTCGCCGGTCTGGAGCGCTGGCGCGGTGTCCGAGGCCGGCTGGGCGGCGGTTTGAAAAGCCTTGTTCTGTGCGGGTTTCGGCATGGGTGCGATTCTCAAATTCCGTGTTGCGGAATTCTGCCACAAAAGCGCTGCAGGCCCAAGCCGGCGCTCCTAGCCTTTTCTCAAGCCGCGGGAACAGCGGCACGGGAGGAAAGCGATCTGGAGGAGATGCTGATGAACGTGCAGGTACTGGACGGGCAATTGCCCGGCAAATCCATCGAAATTGGCGAAGGCTTCACGCTGGAGCCCATGACCCCGGCCATCGGCGCGGTTGTGCGCGGGGTGGATATGGGCAAGGTGCCCTCCGGCAAGACGAAAGACGCGCTGCGCGCCGCGCTGCTCGACTGGAAGGTGTTGTTCTTCCGCGATCAGGATGTCTCGACCGAAGCCCATATCGAATTTGCCCGCGCCTTTGGCGAGCTCGAAGTGCATCCCTTCGCCCCCCATAAGGAAGGCTATCCGGAAATCCTCGCCATCACCCATGACAAGGACCGGCCGGGCAAGGAAAACAAATGGCATTCGGATGTGACCTGGCGCGAATGCCCCTCGCTCGGCTCCATCCTGCGCGCCATCGACGTGCCGCCGGTGGGCGGCGACACGCTCTTTTCGGACATGTATGCCGCTTACGATGGGCTGAGCGATGAGGTGAAAGAGAAGATCGAAGGCAAGACCGCCATCCACGATTTTGCGCATTTCCGCGTCATGATGAAAAAGCGCGGGGCGAGCGATGCGGAAATCGAGGAGATGAACAAGAAATACCCGATGGTTGAACATCCGGTGGTGCGCACGCATCCGGAAACGAAGCGCAAGGGCCTTTACGTCAATGTCGCTTTCACCCAGTACATCAAGGGCATGGAGCGGGCCGAGTCCGACGCGCTGCTGCAGCATCTTTATGCGCAAGCCGCCATTCCGGAATATCAGTGCCGCTTCCGCTGGGAGAAAAATTCTGTCGCCTTCTGGGACAACCGCGCCTGCCAGCATTACGCCGCGTCCGATTATTGGCCGGCCGTGCGCCGCATGGAGCGGGTGACGATTATCGGCGACAGGCCTTTTTAACCCGCGCGGCCCTAAAGGGCGGCGCATTAAACGGAAAAAGCGATGAAGAAGTTTATTTTCTGGGCGAGCGCCGCCATCGCGGCGCTTGTCCTGGGGGCGGGCAGCACGGCCTTGATCCTGAAATCGAACACGCTGACAGGCGGTGTGCGCTCAGGCAGCTGGGGCACGAACCTTGCCATCGGCTCGGAAGAGGCAGGGCTTTATACCCGCGCTATCGTGGCCGTTTACGGTCTCCTCGCGCTCAGCAAGGAAGAGACGATCTATTACACGGCGGGCACCGATGACAGCGGTGCGCCGCTTTCGGGCGATTGCACCTATAGGCTCGAGGGCAAAGACCTCGATGCGCGCTGGTGGAGCATCACCGCCTATGGGCCGGACAGCTTTTTGATGGATACCGGCGCCGATCATTATTCGGTGAGCCAGACAAGCATTGCAAAAGAGTCCGATGGCAGCTTTACCGTCCGTGTCTCCGCCAAACCTCAGGAAGGCAATTGGCTGCCGGTCAAGGCAGGCCAGAGCTTCGACGTAATGGCCCGTTTCTATAATCCCGGCCCTGCCATTTACGAGAGCCCGGAAACCGCGCCGCTTCCCGCCATCGTCAAGGAGACATGCGAATGAAACCCTGGATGAAATGGACCCTGACGGTTCTCATCGGCGCGGTGCTTGTGCATGTCGCCGTCACCTGGGCGCTGCCGCGCGTCATTATGGATGTTGCCATGACGCGGATCGGCGGGGAAGTGGGGACCAATCAGTTTTCTCATGCCGCGCGCGCTAGCCATGAGTTCAAGGCGGTGGTGCGGCCAAGCCCCGATCTCAACTATTCCATCTGCGTGCTCGATGTCGGAGGCGGCCCTGTGCGCATCGAAGCCCCGGTGAGTACGCCTTACACGTCGATTTCCGTTTTCGCGGCAAACACCGACAATGTCTTTGCAAAGAACGATAAAGACGCGGCGGCGGATGGCACGGTTTCCGTCATCGTGGCGCGTAAGGGAACGGAAATCGCAGATGCACGCGCGGATGTGGTTTATCTGCCGGGCGACAAGGGCCTTGCACTGGTACGCCGGGTCATCACCTCGGACGCGCAAAACGCTAAGCTTAATGCCATGCGGGAAAACTCGATCTGCGCGCCGCTTGGGAGCTGATCTCTCAGGCGGCGTCCTTGCCGGTGACGGCGAGCGCAAAGGCGTAGACGAGCGCGACTTCCTTCAGCCGCTCGAACCGGCCCGAGGCGCCGCCATGCCCTGCCTCCATATTGGTTTTAAGGAGCAGGGCATTGTCGTCGGTCTTGGCAGCGCGCAGTTTCGCCACCCATTTCGCCGGTTCCCAGTAAGTGACGCGCGGGTCCGTTAACCCGGCAATCACCAGCATATTGGGATAGGCTTGCGCTTTGACATTGTCGTAAGGTGAATAGGACGCCATGTACTTATAGGCTTCCTCATCCTCGATCGGGTTGCCCCATTCCAGCCATTCGGGCGGGGTGAGCGGCAGGCTCGCATCGAGCATGGTGTTCAGCACATCGACGAAGGGCACTTCGGCGATGATGCCTTTGAAAAGCTCGGGCGCTTCATTCGCCACCACCCCCATCAGCATGCCGCCGGCGCTCCCGCCATGGGCAACGATATTGCCGCGTGAGGTAAAGCCCTCCGCGGCGAGATAGGCCCCTGCCGCGGTGAAATCGGTGAAGGTGTTTTTCTTCGAGGCCGTCTTGCCTGCCTTATACCAGCGGTAGCCGCCTTCCTTGCCGCCCCTGATATGGGCGACCGCGTAAATCATGCCGCGATTGACGAGGCTGAGCACGCTCGCGGAAAAATATGGGTCCATGCTGATGCCGTAGGACCCGTAGCCATATAGATAAAGCGGAGCGCTGCCATTGAGCGGCGTCGATTTTTTGTAAAGAAGCGAGATCGGAATGCGCTCACCGTCTTCCGCCGTCGCAAAAAGCCTGCGGGTAACATAATCGCCCGGCGTATGGCCGCTCGGAATTTCCTGGCGCTTGCGCAAGCTGCGTGTACCCGTCTCGATATCGTAATCATAGACTTCCGCCGGCGTCGTCATGGAACTATAGGCAAAGCGCAAGGTGCGCGCGTCATATTCATAGCCGCCATGAAGATCGAGATCGTATGCCTCTTCATCGAGCTTAATCACATCTTCCGCGCCCGTTTCCAGCGTGCGGATGACGATGCGTTTCAGCCCGTCCCGCCGCTCGATACGCAAATGATAATCGCGGAAGAGAAGCTGGCCGAGAATATAGGTGCCCGCCTCATGGGGCACCACATCGCGCCAATGGGCGGCATTCGGCGCTTCGACCGGCGCTTCGACGATCTTGAAATCTTCCGCGCCATTATCGTTCGTGTGAATGAGAAAGCGTTCGCGCGGGGCATCATGTTCCACATCATATTCGATGGCCGCCCGGCGCGGCTCGACGCAGCGCGGCGCGCTCTCAGGCTTCTGCGCATCGATCAGCCAGACCTCCGAGGTCTGGTGGTCATGCGTGTTGATGAGAATGAAGGCGCTGTCCTGGGTTTCGGAAACGGAGACGAAGAAGCCGGGATCGGGCTCTTCATAGACAAGCGCATCTGCCGCAGGATCATCGCCGAGCCTGTGCCGGTAAACCCGGCAGGGGCGGTGATTGTCGTCGAGCTTGGTATAGAAAAGCGTCATGCCGTCCGGTGCCCAGACGGGATCGCCATTCGTGTCGGGAATGGTGTCGGCAAGTTCCTTGCCGGTGGCAAGATCGCGGATATGGAGCGTGAAAAACTCCGAACCTTTGCGGTCCACGGCCCAGGCGAGCTTGCTGTGATCGCGCGAATGGCTGATGCCGCCGAGCCGGAAATAGGCCTCGCCTTCCGCTTCCTTGTTGCCGTCGAGCAGGACTTGAACGTTCTCCTTGCCCCCCGCATCCGAGGAGCGGCATTCGAGCGGATGCTGCGCGCCCGTCTCGAACTTGCGGAAATAATACCAGGGCCCGTCTTTCGCCGGCACGGAGCTGTCATCTTCCTTGATGCGGGCGCGGATTTCGCTGAAGAGCGTCTCGCGCAAGTCTGAGAGCGGCTCGAGCGCGGCATCCGCATAAGCGTTTTCCGCTTCGAGATAGGCGCGGATTTCCGCGTCCAGCACGTCCGGATCGCGCATCACATCCTGCCAGTTCTCCGCCCTCAGCCAGGCATAAGGGTCACTGACCGTGATGCCGTGATGGGTGTGGCTGGCTTCTTTCAGCGCGGCGACGGGGGCTTTGGCGGGACGGGCGAGGGGCATGGGGAACTCCGGCAATGAGGACCAAGTTTACAATGAAAAAGCCCCCGGCGCGCAAGCGGGCCGGGGGCTTTTAAAGCGGGGCGCTCTTATTCGTAGAGCAGCGTGATCGTTTCGGCGATCAGGGCCGGGCGTTCCTGGCCTTCGATCTCCACGGTCACTTCATTGATGAACTGCGTCCCGCCGCCCTTGGGGTTGGCTTCTTTCAGCTTCACGCGGGCGCGGACCTTGGAATTGACCGGCACCATGTTGGTGAAGCGCACGGAGTTGGAGCCGTAATTGATGCCGCGCGTCACGCTTTTCACGGCGCTGATCTGGCTCATCAGGGCAGGCAGCAGCGAGAGCGTCAGATAGCCATGGGCGATGGTCGGCATGCCCAGTTCTTTCTTGGTGCGCTCGGGGTCGATGTGGATCCACTGATGGTCGCCCGTCGCATCGGCGAACAGGTTGATGCGGTCCTGGTCGATTTCCATCCACTCGCTGACGCCGATTTCATTGCCGGCCTCTTTTGCATAATCGGCCACGGTGTCGAAAACGCGCATAAATGCCTCCGTCTTTTCTGATTTTGCCGCTGTGATGACAGCTGGTTGCGTATGGCGCGGCGCGGGGCTCACCCGCCGCCGTCCGGGAATCTGGCCCCAAAGGTAGCGGTCCCGGCGCCGGATTTCCAACGCTTAATTAAAGGCGGAAAAGGCGGTGTTTGACGCCTTGCACGGCCCTCACATGGCCTCCTACATCGAAAGACGGATGCGCACGCGCCGGTCTTCCTTCGAATCCCAGGTCAGGCTCTCGGCAATCCAGCCCATCGGCTCGCCTTCGGGCTCGATGGCGATTTTCGAGGCAGGCCAGCCCAGTTTCTTGAAGGCGCGCGCCACGGCCTCGGAGCGCTTGCGGGCAAGCTCGGCATTATAAGCGGCATTGCCCTTCTTGCTGGCTTTGCCGAAAAGGCAGATCTGCTGCATATGCTGGCCCGTCGCCCGCTCATAAACCCGCTCGATCTTATCGAGATATTCCGGGGCGATGGCGGCGCTGTCGGTCTCGAAATAGATATATTCCTCCCGCTGCAGCTTGCCCGAGGCGCCGAACTTGTTGTTGCACTCCTTGCCGGAGGAATGCACTTCCTGCGCGCCCGCAGGGCCCGAGGCGCTCATGGCTGCGAGTCCCAATCCGAGCGATGCGGCGAAGAAAACCGTGGTGAGAATACGCATGGCGAGCCCCCTTTTGCGATGATGCAGTCAATTTAACCCCAATCAGCAAAATGCAAAACAGCTGAACCGGCGCTGAACGGCGGCCTGAAAAGAAAAGGCCCGGCGCTGGGCCGGGCCTTTGAAGAGAAGATCACACGATCTTCGAATCGTGATTGCCCCAATATTTGTCGCGGATGAGCCGCTTATAGAGCTTCCCCGTCGGGTGGCGCGGCAATTCCTTGTCGAAATCCACCGAGCGCGGGCATTTGATCTTGGAAAGCTCGCTCTGGCAGAAGGCGATGAGTTCCGCTTCAAGCTCGGGGCCTGCATCCGCCCAGTCCATGGGCTGGACGATGGCTTTCACCTCTTCGCCGAAATCGGTGTTCGGCACGCCGATCACCGCCACATCCGCGACCTTCGGATGGGTGATAAGCAGGTTTTCCGCTTCCTGCGGATAGATGTTCACCCCGCCGGAAATGATCATGAAGGCCTTGCGGTCTGTGAGGTAAAGATAGCCGTCCTCATCCAGCCGGCCGATATCGCCCAGCGTCGTCCAATGCTTGTGCTTGGGGTGGCGGCTGTCGCGGGTCTTCTTTTCATCGTTGTAATATTGGAATTGCGGCGCGTTGGGGTCATCGGCCTCGAAATAAATCGTGCCGGCCTCGCCCACGGGCACTTCATTGCCCTCATCGTCGCAAATATGCACCTTGCCGAGCAGCGCCTTGCCGACGGAGCCTTTGTGCTGCAGCCATTCTTCGGAATTGAGCGCGCAGAACCCGTTGCCTTCCGAGCCTGCATAATACTCGTTGATGACCGGGCCCCACCATTCGATCATCTGTTCCTTCACCGGCACCGGGCAGGGGGCGGCGGCGTGGATCGCGCATTTGAGCGAGGAGACGTCGTATTTCTTGCGCACTTCTTCGGGCAGCTTGAGCATGCGCACGAACATGGTCGGCACCCACTGGCTGTGTGTGATCTTGTATTTTTCGATCAGCTGCAGCGCCTGTTCCTCATCGAAATGTTCCATCACGATGCAGGTGCCGCCAAGGCGCTGCACCGTCATGTTGTAGCGCAGGGGCGCTGCGTGATAGAGCGGCGCGGGGGAAAGATAGACCGTGTCCCCGTCGAAGCCGTAAAGCGCCTGAGCCAGCATGACGAGGCCCGGCACTTCGTCGATGGGCCCGCCGGAAAGCGGAATGCGGATGCCTTTCGGCCGCCCCGTCGTGCCCGATGAATAGAGCATGTCCGTGCCCGCCGTTTCATCGGCAATCGGTGTTTTGGGCATGGCATCGCGTGCTTCTTCATAAGCGCTGTAACCGGCTTCCGCGCCGCCGATCATGTAGCGGTGTTTCGCCCCTTTGATGAGGTCTTTGGAGAGCAGATCTTTTGCCGTTGCCGCCAGCGCCTTCGAGGTGAAGAAGGCCTTAGCCCCGCAATCTTCCACAATGTAGTCGATCTCGCTCGGCGTCAGGCGCGAGGAAATGCAAGTGAAGTAAAGCCCGGCCCGCTGTGCGCCCCAGCAAAGCTCCAGATAGCGGGCATTGTTTTCCATGAAAATGGCGATGGCATCGCCCGTCTTCAGCCCCAGGCTGCGCAGCAGCTGGGCGACCTGGTTGGAGCGCTCGTCGAGCTCTTTATAGGTTACGGTTTCGCCCGTATTCGCCATGATATAGGCGGGCCGGTCGGGCGCATTGGCCGCATGATGAAACGGATGCATGTAGCGTCTCCCTGAATTCCCGGCCTTTTTAGCCGGTTCTTATCCGGCTCTTGCGGCCGGCTCTCTTTGACCGGGATCATAAACCAGTTGGAAAATTTGTGCACCGGTTTGCATGGCCGGAGGAGGCCGCCTGACGCAACGTCAAGGATAAAAGAAGGCGGAAATTCTATGCCGCCTCTTGTATGGTGCCCCCATCGATAGGGAGAAAAACATGACCTACAAGACCATCAAATACGAAGTGGCGGAGAATATCCTCACCATCACCCTCAACCGCCCGGACAAGCTGAACGCCTTTACCGGCGAAATGATGTTCGAGCTGATCGACGCCTTCGACAAGGCCGATGCGGACGATAATGTCGGCGCGGTCATCGTGACGGGCGAGGGCCGGGCTTTCTGCGCCGGCGCCGACCTTTCCGCCGGGGCCAAAACCTTCGACTATGAAAAGCGTGAGGACCGCCCGGACAAGGCGGGCGATCCGCGCCGTGACGACGGCTCCATCGATTATTCCCATGAAGCGGTGCGCGATGGCGGCGGGCGCGTTTCCTTGCGCATCTTCGAATGCCTGAAGCCCGTCATCGCCGCGGTCAACGGCCCGGCGGTCGGCGTGGGCGTTACCATGCAATTGCCGATGGATATTCGTCTTGCCTCGGAAGATGCAAAATTCGGCTTCGTCTTCAACCGGCGCGGCATCAACCCGGAAGCCTGTTCGAGCTGGTTCCTGCCGCGTCTCGTCGGCATCAGCCAGGCGCTGGAATGGACCTACACGGGCCGCGTTTTCCCGGCGCAGGAAGCCTTGGAAGGCGGCCTCGTCAAGAAAGTCTATAAAGCCGACGAGCTTCTGCCCGCCGCCCGTGCGCTTGCGCGGGAAATCATCGACAACACCGCGCCCGTCTCCAACGCCCTGACGCGCCAGATGATGTGGCGCATGCTCGGCGCGGATCATCCCATGGAAGCGCATAAGGTCGATAGCCGCGCCATCTATTCGCGCGGCGCCTCGGCGGATGCCAAAGAAGGCGTCATGTCGTTCCTGGAAAAACGCCCGGCGGAATATCCCTGCACGGTCTCCAAGGACATGCCGGACTTCTTCCCCTGGTGGGACGAGCGCAAATACAGCTAAGACGCCGGATCAGGAGGCGCCGCTCCCCATCTTGTGGGGCGGCGCTTCCAATCCCCAGAGCGGGGAAAAGAAGAACATCGTCAGCCACACCACCACCATGGCGGCGGAGGGCACGAGCACCGCGTTGAGCGGGCCGATGGCCTTGATGATATAGCCTGTGGCGAAAGAGCCGATCGGCCCGCCCCCCATCATCCCCAATTGAAAAATCGACAATACCCGGGCGCGGTGCGTGTCGCTGGCAAATTCCTGCACAATGGCGCGCGACTGTGTCATGGAAACACCGGCGGCAAGCCCCCAGCATGCGGCAAGCACATAAACGCTCCAGAAGGGCGGCTCGAAGTGAAAGCCGACCATCGCCGCCGAGCCGGTGCAAAGCGCCAGCATGATGGCGCGGCCTTGCTTTTTGATGGGCCGCAAGCGGCTTTGCACGGTGGAGGAAATACCGATACCGGAAAAGAAGACGACATAGACCCCGGCCAGCGCCGCCGATCCCCCGCCATAAACATCCGGAATGAGAATGGGGAAGAACACCATGAAAACGCCGATATAAAGCACACCGGAGGAAAACATCATGGTGATGACGGGGCGCAGCCGCTCCGACTGCCAGACGATGACGAGGCCTTCCTTGATGAGCTGCCATTGGGAGGGGCGCTTCTGATCTTCCTTCAGGGGGGCTGCGGGCGGCGGCGGGGCTTTGGGCAAGCGGCTGGTGGTAAAAGCGGCGGCGGCGAGCGCCAGCGCCTGGGTGAGCACGATAAAGAGCGGGCCTGCAAGCCCGGCAAGCCCGCTGAGGAGATTGCCCAGTACCTGCGACAGGAATTGCATGCTCATGGCCGAGGCAACGGCTTTTTGAATGGCGCCCGGCCGCTCCCGGTTGATGACGCGGGTAAGGAGCGAATCGCGCGCCGGCGTAACGAAAGCGCCGAGCGTCGAAAAGACGAGCAGATAGACGATCATCACCGGATAGGAGAGATAGCCCATATAAATCGCGGCGGCGAGCGTGAGCGGCACCACCATGCCCATGAGCTGCAGACGCATGAGATAGGAGCGCAGTTCCATGCGGTCCGCCGTCGCCCCGCCGAAAAGCCCGAGCAGCAGCATGGCGAGCATCGAACAGGCTTGGGCGATGCCCACATATTCCGGCCCCATGCCCAGCACTTCTTTGATGAGCCAGGGTGCCAGCACCATCTGAATGCCTGTGGCGAAGAAATAAGTGCCGAGCCCGCCCATATACCATTTGAGGTGAGCGGGAAGAGGCGGGTTTGCCGCAATGCTCATGAACGGCCCTCATTGTGAAGTTCGGGGCGGGGCGCGTGAAGGGACAGCAGCGCCGTGCGGGTGCAGAGCCAGGCAAGAATGCCCGCCATCACAAGCGCAGGCAAAAGCACGGCATTTGCAAGTCCGGTCAGGCCGATAAGCCCGCCCATGGCGAAAGAGCCGATGGGCCCGCCGCCCATCATGCCGAGCTGATAGATGGAAAGGACGCGCGCGCGGTGCGTCGGGCGCGCTTCGCTCTGCACGATGGTGCGGGTGATGGTCATGGTCGTGCCCGCGCCGATGCCCCAGAGAAAAGAGAGCGCGCAAAACATCCAAAAGGAAATAGGCAGCGAAAAGAGCGCGAGGATGATCGCCCCCGAGCCCACGGAAGCGACGAGCACCTTGCCGCGCGCTTCCACATGGCCGAAGCGCAGCAGTGTGACGGTGGCGAGGATCGTGCCGCCCCAGAAGGAAAGGTTTGCGGCGCTGAGCTGCGAGACGCCGCCGCCATAAATATCGCGCACCATGAGCGGCATCAGCACCATGAAGCTGCCCACATATAAAAGCCCGATGGCGGTGATGAGCACGATCACGGGGAAGATCGAGGGGGAATGCCAGACCTCGCGCAGCCCGTCCAGAATGTCGCTGCCGCGCGTGGCCCCGCTTGGCTCATGCAGCGAGGGCATGGGGCGGAGCTGAAAGACCGCCATGCCGCCTAGCACCATGACCAGCGCCTGCACATGCAGGAACAGCGAGACGGCGTTCAGGTCTTCCAGGCCGAAATACGCCGAAAGGAAGGGAATGAGCTGTACCGAAAGCATGCCGAGAAGCTGCCCGCTCAGCTGCACGCCCATGGCGATCGTGACGATGCGCTGAATGTCCTGCCCGCCGAGCCGGCTGAGGGAGGAATCGCGGGCCGGAATGGCAAAGGCCCCGAGCGTGCCCATGGTCAGCGCGTAAAGAATGAGAATTTCATAGGCGAGCAAGCCTTGAAGCAGCGCATAGCCGAGGCCGAGGGCCGGGAGCGCGGCGATGAGATGAACGCGGATGAGGATCGTCCGGCAGTCCGAGCGCTCCGCCGTCAGCCCGCCGACCAGCATGAGAAGCAGGGCGGGAATTTGCAGGCACATCTGCGCCAGGCCGACGAAGAAAGCCGGCTCATGCAACACATTGGCAACGAGATGGGGAAAGAGAACGAACTGCATGCCGAGGCTGATGAACCAGCTTGCCTGTCCGCCCATATACCAGCCGAGTTGCCCCTCGGTTCTTTGCATCTTTGCCTCCCGGCGCCCTGTTTTGCTGCCGGGGCTTTTGCCCGGCTTCTGCCGCCGCTGCCTCACGTGCTGTTTCAATGCGGCGCATTTTCTTAACACCGGCGGGCAGCGCCGCGGTGATTTTATCGTTTGAATGTCATTTTATCGCATTTTCCCGCCACTTCATGCGCGAATGTGAATTTTACATGACATTCGGGAATCTTAAGAATTGCGCAATGGCGGGGGCGAAAGATAGCCGCAACTAATTTGCATTTCCCGCGCGAGGCAAACCCCGCGCTGTGAGGCAAGGGATGCGGTCATGAGTGTGGAGTATGGCAGGGGCGGCGCTCTCAATCCTGTAGCGCGCGATCTCGCGGTGCCGGTTGCGCCGGTCGAGGTGACGGCGCCTTGTGCCGATATTTTCGACAGGCTCATGGAAGACCCCGCGCTCATGCATATTCCTGTGCTGCGCGGCGATGCGATTGCCGGGCTCGTCTCCCGCCAGCAATTCATGCTCACTTACGCCAGTCTTTACGGGCGCGATATTTTCGGGCGCAAGCCCATTACCGCGCTGATGGACGCCGCGCCCATCATCGTTGAAGGCGGCCTCGATTGTGAAGAGGTGAACCGCCGCCTCCTGCAGTTCGATTTGCAGTCTTCGGATGTGCAAGGCTTCATCGTGGTGGAAGAGGGGCGTTATCTCGGCGTCGCCGCCATTACCGGCCTTCTTGCCGTCATCGCCAATGTCATGACGCACCGCGCCGAAGAATTGGAACTGGCACGCCAGCGCGCGGAAGCGGCGAGTAAATCCAAAACCCAGTTTCTGGCGAGCATGTCCCATGAGCTCAGAACCCCGCTCAATGCGGTGATCGGCTTTGCCGATCTCATTTGCAAAGAAACGTTCGGGCCTGTCGCCCCGGTGAAATATCTGGAATATGTCGAGGACATTCACGCCAGCGGCTCGCATCTTCTGTCCATGATCAACGACATTCTCGACATGGCGAAGATCGAGTCCGGCCGCTTCGGCCTGCGCGAGGATGTTTTCGATCCGGTGGATACCGCCATCGACATCGTGCGTATGTTCATGCCGGAGATGAAAGAGCGCCAATTGCACTTCCGCGTCTGCGGCATTCCGGGCGAGGAAGTCCCTTATGTGCGCGCCGATGAGCGGCATATGCGCCAGATCCTGCTCAATCTTCTCTCCAACGCCGTGAAGTTCACACCCGCCGGCGGGCATATCGACCTGTGCACGCAGCGCCATGAGAACGGCGATCTCTCCCTCATCGTGCAAGACACGGGCGCGGGCATTCCCGCGCATATGGTGGAGCGCGTTTTCGAACCTTTCGAACAGGTGGAATGTTCCTTCACCCGTAAGACGCCAGGCACCGGCCTCGGCCTGCCGCTCGCCCGCGCCATGATGGAGGCTCATGACGGCACGCTGACGCTGACAAGCGAGGAGGGTAAAGGCACGCGTGTCGTGGCGCGCCTGCCCGCCGAACGGATCGTGCCGCGCAAACCGGCCTCCCCCGCGCTTCAAAACGGGAAGGGGGAGTGGCCGGGCGTTCTTAGCGCCTGAGAAGCCGCATCATCTCATCGTAGTGATAGATGTTGACGGCTCTGTCTCCGTCACCGCTCTCAGCGGCTTTCGCCATGGCGCGCGCCACCTCATCTGCCTTGATGGGTTTGTAAAGCCGCAAAGGTCCGAGAAGGAGCGGCGAGAGAAAGGGCGCGGCAAGCTGGCCCAGCCCTTCGCCGATCCGCTCTTCCTTGCGCGCGCCGATCAAAAGGCTGGGGCGGAAAATGCGCAGGTGCTCGAAGCGCAGATCGATGAGCTGTTTTTCCGTCTGCCCTTTGCAGTGCAAATAGAAATTGGAGGAATGTGCGTCCGCGCCGACTGAGGAGACAAGATTGAAAGCCCGCGCGCCGGCGCCCTCGCAGGCAGCGGCAAAGGCGTTGTTGAAATCGCAGTCCACCCGGCGGAAAGCCTCTTGGCTGCCCGCCGTCTTGATCGTCGTGCCGAGGGCGGAAAAGCCTTCCGCGATCAGTGTTTCAAGCTGCGCCACGGCTTCGCCGATGCGGTTGAAATCCGGCAGCTCGATGGCGCGCAGTTTCGGGTGCTCGAAGCCCGGCGCCTGGCGGGTGAAGGTGATCACCTGATCGAAGGCGGCCGAGGCAAGCAGCGCCTCGGTCAAGGCCCGGCCGATAAGCCCGGTGGCCCCGGCAATGGCGGCGATTTTCGGATGGTCGCTCATGCGTGTGGTTCCTTGCGCTTGAGCGGCAAGCCTAGCACGGATCGTCTTAGCAAGGATCAATGACGTTGAAGGCCTGCATCACAAGTTCGACGGCGGGTTTGTCGAGAAGGTCCGGATGCCAGTCGGCGGCGCGGGAAATTTTCTTTTCCAGGTCTTCCATATAGCCGACGCGGGGAACCTGCGCGCATTGCACATAGTCCTTCTCGTCGTGGGAGTGGACTTTCTGCGTTCCGCGCCCTTTCTGCAACGCATCGAGCGCGCCGAAATAGCCATTGATATATTGGCGGCAATAGCGCGCCTTGCCGGTCAGCGGCGCTTCCGGGCGGTGCAAGCGGTGCTCGACGGCAAGCTGGCAGGCTTCGGCAAGATCGCGCCCCGTTTCGATGCGGGCGCGTGCTTCCACAGGCACGGTCCCTATGAAGACGGCACCCAGAAGAAACAGCATGGAGAAAAGCCTGCGGAGCATCGCAACTCCTATCAGAAGCGGCGCCGTTACGTGTCTTCGCCGCCCGTCCAGCGCGCCCATAATTTACTGGCGCAGGTGGAGGTGTCGTATTGGCTCGTCACGAGACGCATGGCGCGCACCGCGCTTTCCGGCGTCTCGCCCGGCTCGCTGCCGAGCGCGGCCTGCACCTCGCCAAAGGTTTCATCCGCCATGTCCTGCGCCAGCGCGCGGCAAGGCTCCAGCGTACCGTAGCGGTAGAACATCAGCCCGGCGGCAAGTCCGGCCAGCGCAACCAGAACGATCAGCAAAAGACGCATATGTTTCTCCAGCCTGAGAATGCCGCAAGGGCGCGCGTGAAATCAGAAACGTCCCGCATCCCAGGGCTGGGCGCTACCGCGTTCGTTGAAAAGCTCGCCATTGTCCCCGCGCGTCGCGCCGCCGCAGGTGCCGTAGCCGTTCTTCCAGCCTTCGCGGTAATTTTCCTCGCGCTCGTAGAGCGCCTCGTTGCGGTGTACGGTCTTCTTCTCGAAGCCTTCGATGCGGGTATGGGCCGTGCGGCAGCCATCCGAATAGCCGAGCTTGTAGAGCGGATCGTTCAGCACTTCCGGTTCGGGCTCGGAGATGCAGCCGGCAAGAATAAGCGACAAGCCGAAGGCCGCCAGAAGGCCGATGGACCGGCCGCGCCGCGTGGAAATGAACATCGAGAACCCCTTTACCGTTGATCCCGGGTCCCCCCGGACCTGGAAAAGTTGGGGCGAGCTTAACGGAATAAACCCGGCAGGCCAATTGACCTGAGGAAGAGGGGAGCCTTCCTCAGGCGTCTTTACGGGATTTTAGGGGGCGGGAGAGGAAAATCAGGGTTAACCCGCTGGAAAGGATGATTTTCTTGGCCGATTCGCCCGAAAGGCCCGACCTGCCGCAAGCTGCCGGTATCGAGTTCGATATGCCCGGCGCGGGGGACCGTGCGCTCGGCAAGGCGGCGCAGAACGGTCTGGCCTTGCTGCTCCGGCGGCTTGCCGATCTAGCGCTCATGCCGGCCGGGCGCATTCCAAAACCCGAGCGTGATCTCCTCGATCTCAGCCTTTCCCACGCCTATGGCCAGCTCGATCTCGTCACCAAGCGCCGCCTCGCCGAGCGCACGGCGCAAATGGCCGAGCCGCTGCCCCATCTCACCCGCCATCTGGCGCTCGATGTGCCGCCCGTCGCCGAGCCGCTTTTGCTGGAAGGCGCGCATATGCCCGTCTCCGTGCTGGTCGAAGCGGCGGCGGTTTCGGAAAAACACCGCGCCCTTCTGGCGTTGCGCGAGGAAGTGCCGCCGGAACTGGCTGCGGCCATCTTGCATCATGACGATGTCGAGGCGGTCTATCTTCTCCTTGCCAATCCGGGCTCCGAGCTCTGCCCCCGCTCCATGGAAAACGCGGTGCGCGCGGCCAATGGGCGCGAAAGCTGGCACCGGCCTTTGGTGCTGCGCGCGGAGCTGAGCACCTGGACGGCGAGCCTGCTTTTCTGGTGGGTGAATGCGGAGCTGCGCCGTGAAATCGTGCGCCTGCATCTGCCCGATGCGGTCATGACCCATTCGACGATCGAGGACACGCTGGGTGAGGCGGTGGATGCTGCCGCCCTGCCACAGCTTTTGCGCTTCTTCCGCCGCTTGCCGCCGCTCGGCGCAGACGCGCAGCGCGCTGTTCTGCAAGCGGCCATGGCCGAAAGCCCGGCAGCGGGCGTGCAGGCCTTGAGCGAACACTGCGGCTTGCGCGCCGAATTGCTCTCGCGTGTCTTTGCCGATCCGGGCGGCGAACCTGCCGCCGTTCTTGCCCGCGCGCTGGGGCTCAGTTTGGAAGAAGCGGGCACTCTGGCGCAAACGCTCGGCGGGCCGGGCAGGGAGGGCCTGCCGGAAAACGCCGCAGCGCTTTTCGAAGAACTGACGATCCCCCGCGCCACGGCCCTTCTGCAATTATGGGATGAGGCCATGGCCGCCGATATTGCAGAGCTGCACAGCCAAGCGCTGCTCGGCACGGGCGAGGAAGGCAGCTTCTAAAGCAATAGAAGAAGGTTATTCGGCTGCGTTCATCTGCGCAGGCGCAGGCACCGCGCGGCGCTGGGCGGCCTTGGGCGGCTGTTTGAAACTGTCGAGCGCCACAACCCTTTCGAGATCGAGCCGGGCGTTCTGCGCCGTCTCGATAATGTTGCCTTCCGCCTTTTCGATAAGCGCGCGGATTTCATCCACCCCGCGCAGCACCTCGCCGAGCCAGGGGCGCAGCTCTTCATCCTCATCCATCAATTGCTGGGCCTCGCCCGCAAGGGATTCGGCCGCCTGGCGCACCGCGCCGGTGGAAAAGTCGACGGAGCCCGTCACCAGCTGCTCGATCAGACGGATCTGCGCGCGCACCCGGTTGATGCGCTGCGCATGTTCGCGCTCGGCCCGCTCGTCTTCGTCCATGACGGGGGCAAGGTCGTCGAGCGATACATCGAGGCAGGCGGCAATCGCCGTCATGGTGCGGAACGTGCCGTCCTTCTTGCCGGTCTCGATTTCCGAGAGATAAGCCGGGCTGATCCCGGCGGCGCGGGCAAGCTCCACGGCTTTATGGCCCCGATGCTCGCGCCAGACGCGGACAGGGTTCTCGCCGCGGGCGATGCGGTGCACGATATGGGCGGGCACGAGATCGGCGCGGAAATTTTCCTCAAGCGCGGAGCGGGCCGCGCGCAAATCTTCGGCGTCGGCGGCAAGCTGCTTGAGGCGCTTATACTCATCGATCGGCAGCACGGCATAGGCCGGTGCGCCGTCTGGGCCCTGAATGATCTGCGGAGAGTCTTTTTTCTTTGTCATTCGTCTCTTGCAATCGCCGTTAAGCCGCTATGCGGCCGGTAATGGCCAGAACCGTTATCTGGGGTCCCTCGTCACGCAGGACAAGCCGCCGTCCCGCCGAAAGGGCGATGCCTTCATGGGTCTGGCCCAGCATCCGCCGTTCTTCGCGCGAGGGCAGGTCTTTCAGCACACGCATGACTTCCGAACGGGTTTTCTCGTCGAGCCGGACCATGGTGCGGAAGGCGGCGCGGCTATATTGAATGCCGCTGCCGATAGCCATCTCGCTTTTTGCAATGCTGCTTTTGTGTCCGGTGTCCGTCACGCGTGTCCCCGCCGCTTCGGCTGCCTCTCAAGTATCTCAGCTTATACCGTGATTCGTGAAGAAACTGCTGAGCTTGCCTTGAAGAACGCCTGGGGCGCATGATGCCCGCCAAAAGGCGGCTCTAGAAACCATGCGATCCGGGGAGGGATGTAATGAGCGAGGAACTTAGACCTATCGACAAGCTGAAAGCGCTGGTGCGCCAAAGATCGGCGGAGCGCGACGACCTGCCGCTTGAAGAGCGCCGCCGCGCGATGGACGCAACGCTTGAAGTGTTCGGCGTGCCGGAAGGGGTGGAGGTCAGCGAAACCGAGCTGGCAGGCATGAAGACCGACCGGATCGTGCCTGCGGGCAAGACACCTCAAGGCCGCTTTCTTTATTATCACGGCGGCGGCTATGTCCTCGGCTCTCCCCGTTCGCACCGGCATATGACGGCGCTTTTGGCGCTGAAGACGGGCCGCGAGCTTGTCGTGCCCGATTACCGCCTGGCGCCGGAACATGTTTTTCCGGCAGCGGTGGAAGACGGGCTTGCCGCTTACCGCGCGCTTTTGGACGAAGGCCATGCGCCGGGGGACATCGTGCTCGGCGGCGATTCGGCAGGCGGCGGGCTCACGCTTGCCGTGCTCCTCAAGGCGCGCGAGGAAGGCCTGCCCATGCCGGCTGCCGCCTGCCTCATCAGCCCTTGGGTAGACCTGAAGTGCAATAGCGGCGCTTATGAGAGCCGTGCCGAGGCCGATCCCATGATCGACCAGTCCGGCATCGCTGAAATGGCGGCGCTTTATCTTGGCGGGGCCTCTGCAGGCGAGCCGCTGGCCTCACCTCTTTTCGCCGATCTGACGGGGCTTCCCCCGCTCTTTATTCAGGTGGGCGATGCCGAAGTGCTGCTCGATGATTCCCGGCTGCTGGCCGAACGGGCGAAGGCGGCTGGCGTCGATGCCATGCTCGATGTCTGGCCGGAGATGATCCATGTTTGGCATGCTTATTACCCGATGCTGCCCGAAGGGGGGAGGGCGCTTGAGGATATTGCCGCCTATCTCGCCAAAAGGCCGGGCGCGGCACGCCTCAGCGCTTAAAGAGGTCCGGCAAGGGAAAAATCCGGCAGCGGAACACTTTGTCGCAGGCTAAAAAGCGTTTGATTGATCGGTATCAAGGACCGGTCAATCAATTGCGCGCATCTTCACCCTCAGAACGTTGAACCTGCGAGGGATGAGATGACGAACCGCAAGAAATTTTCCGCACTTCCGGCCGCGCTGCTTGGCGCTGCCGCGATGACCTTTTCCGCAATCGCCGCGCCGGCCATGGCCGCCGACGGTGAAGAAGACAGCCCCTGGCTCGTGCGCGTGCGCGGCGTGGCCGTGGTGCCGGATGAAGATGCCGATGTGAACCCGCTGGGCGGCACGGTGGAAATCGACGAGGACTATGTCCCGGAAGTCGACATTTCCTACTTCTTCACCGACAACATCGCCGCTGAACTCATCCTGGCGACGACCCGTCACGATGTGACGTGGAAAGGCGCGGGCAGCCTGGACCTCGGCAAAGTGAGCCTGCTGCCGCCGACCCTGACGCTGCAGTACCACTTCCTGCCGAAAGAGACCTACCGTCCTTATGTGGGCGCGGGCGTCAACTACACGGTCTTCTTCAACGAAGATGCGCCTGGCGGTGCCATCACCAGCGCCGACTATGACAATGCTTTCGGTTGGGCGCTGCAGGCCGGTATGGACATCGATCTCGGCAACAAATGGGTCGCCAATATCGACGTGAAGAAGATCTTCCTGAATACCGATGTCAGCCTGAATGGCGGCGCGGTGACGGCGGATGTGGATATCGATCCCTGGCTCTTCGGCCTCGGCGTCGGCTACCGCTTCTAAGACAAGGGCGCAGCCTTAGCTGCGCCAGCGCAAAGTTACGGGCTGGACGGGGTTTTCAAAATCCCGTCCGGCCTCTTTTGCATCCGCCCATTCTTTTTTCAGCCGGTGATACCACTTGGCCTGAACATCCGAATCGTTGATCAGCATGAGCCGCGGTTCGAACTTCAGCCCCTTCTGCTGCAGGTTCACCATGTCTCCGTCCTGTTTCAGGAAGGCGCGGATGAAACGCCGCGCCACGGGCTTGAGCAGGCTGAGCGCGGGCATGGTCCAGTAAAAGCTCTGGGTGATTTCCGTCGTGTTCTCATCGACCGGCGTTACCGCCGTAAAGCCGACGACGCGGTGGCGGCCCGCCTGAATGTTTTCGATGCGCACGCCCGGCAGCTGAAAGGTGATTTCCGTCACCGGCGCGCCGCCCAGGATCTTATAGGCGAAGGAATTCTTGGAAGGACGGTGCGCGACCATGGAAAACCCTTGCGGGGCGGGAGCAAAGTCCTTCGCCTTTTCATGGATCGATGCGCCCGTGCGCCACCACCAGGAACGGTGGACGAAGGGCCCATGCGCCGGGTCCATCAGCCCGATCACCGCATGGTCGATATGACAGGCGAAGGTCATCGCCTCGCGCAGGTTAGGCGCGCGGCCCTCGAAGCCCGGCATGAGGGGCGGGGCGCTTTGCGGCTCAGCCTCCGCGCGCTCATCCGCGGCCATATAAATCCAGATATTGCCCTGCACCTCGCGCACCGGATAGCGGCGCACCTTGATGCGGCCGACATCCATATCCTGGCCCGGCACGAGAGAGGGGATTTCAAGGCAGGCGCCGTCCGTGCCGAACTTCCAGCCGTGATAGGGACATTCCAGCGCCGCCTTGCCGCAGCCGCTCTTTTCCTTGGCATAAAGCTGGCCGGAGGAGAGCGGCACGCCCCGGTGCGGGCAGATATCGCGCAGCGCGAAGGGCGCGCCTTCCGCGTCCCGGCCGATCACCACCGGCTCGCCGAGCAAGACTTTGTGATGCATGTCGCCTTTTTTCAGGCTTTCCCCAGGCAGCGCGAAATACCAGATATCTCTCAGGAACATAATCTTGTGTCTCTTCAGGCAAGGCGGAGGGGGCTCCCTCCTATGGGCGTTGTCGAGCGGGCGTCATTATGCTGTGCGGCGGGCTCTATAGAAAGGCGCCGATGGCCGCAGAGTGGGGATCCTGATCAGTGATCGCAGAGGCGGTGCAGTCTAACAAGCGCCTTGCGCCAATAATTGAAGCAGCGTGATAAATAACCGCGCGAAATGAATGATAGGGAAGAGATAGGGAAATTTTCCCTGGTTTTGGCCGTATAGGTCAGCGTAAACATTACAAATCAGGCAGGCCAATTTGCCTATTCACTGCCTGTAGCGGCCAGGATGGCCCACAAGTAGATTTCGCAGCGTACGCTTTACTTTTTTGGAACGCCAGTGCGTGTGAAAACGTTGGTCTTCGTGCGTGAGTATTAGCGCTTAGACAGGATACAGAGTGTAATTATATCGCAAATTCTTTCGTTATACGTTGCCGGTCAAATTGAAAATTGATAGAATTATCCTAAATAGTCTGTTTTCGGGCAGGGCTAAAGCATTCCTGAAGTATGGACTTGGACCGGACGCATGTCGGGCGGAGACGAGCGCATGACTGAAAAAGCGGATCTCATCGACATGACCGCAGGGATTGTGTCGGCTTATGTGAGCAATAATTCGCTCCCGCTATCCGATGTGCCCGCTTTTATCCATCAGGTCTATCAGGCGCTGGAATCGGCCGTGAACGACGTGCCGATGCCGAGTGATGCCGCGCCCGTGCCCGCGATCTCCGTCGAAGAGTCGGTGACGCCGGACTATCTCGTCTGTCTTGAAGACGGTAAGCGCTTCAAATCCCTCAAGCGCCATATCCGCACCCACTACAACCTTTCGCCGGAAGAATACCGGACGAAATGGGGCCTTCCGGCGGATTATCCGATGGTCGCGCCCAATTATGCCAAGGCCCGCTCCAAGCTCGCCAAGCGCATGGGGCTCGGGCAGAAATCCGTTGGCCGGCCGCGCGGCGCCCGCCGTTCGGGTTAGTCATCACTCGCGGATTCGCATTCTGCCTGCCGACTATTTGTCAACTATCTCAGAGACTTAAAGCGCATCTGTGACCTTTATGATTCTTGCTATGCAGGCCTCTTGTCTTCATAGTTAACGAATCGGAGGAGAGCGCAGTGCAGGAAGCACAGTTCACGCAGTCACAGGATGGATACAGGGGCTTCCGCTCCCATTTGCCGCTGCCTGAATTGCAGAAGCTCTTCGATTATTGGCTCGAGCGCCA
This sequence comes from Tepidicaulis sp., assembly GCF_965222285.1. NCBI lineage: Bacteria > Pseudomonadati > Pseudomonadota > Alphaproteobacteria > Hyphomicrobiales > Parvibaculaceae > Tepidicaulis > Tepidicaulis sp. Next base: position 1,027,820 of record NZ_OZ244942.1, read on the forward strand.
TCCCGAAGGGGCGCTTCCCCGCCGCGCCGACATCGACCCGGTTCATATTCCCTCACTTCTGCCCGGTATCTGCCTGATGGAGATCAGCCAGCCGGAGCTGAAGGCGAAAGTCCGCCTCGCGGGCACGCGCCTTCGGGAAGGCTATGGGATGGAGCTGACCGGGCGAATGCTCGATGAGGCGTTGCCGCCCGATGAAGCGCGCTATTGGCAGGCGGTGGCGCACCGCGTTGCCGTACAGCGCAAACCGGCTTACGGCGTCACCCGCCTGATGGGCGAAAACCGGCCCACTTTTCACCAAGTCTGGCTGCGCCTGCCGCTCGCCGGTGAAAATGGCGATGTGGCGATGATGATCGGCTATGATGCTTTTCTGCTTTCGAAAAAGGCGGATGCGCTGGTCAAGGATAGCGGTAAGATCGTCCAGATCGCTTGAAACCCGGCTCCGCCGTCCTTGCACTAAAAGACAAGGCGGCGGGAAAATCGTGTCCCGGCAGATCGTGTGATTGGGGAGCGGGGGTGTTCGCAACGGGGATGTTGTCATGATGTATCGGCGCGGCGCCATCAAAGGCCGTTCTTTTTCTTTCACCGCTTTCATGCTGCCGGCTGTGCTGGCCGCTGCTTTCGCTCTGACAATCCCGGGCGGCGTGCCTGCCGCTCAGGCTGCCGCCGCGCAGGCGCGCATCGAAGAAGGGGTGAAGGAAGTCGGCCCGCGCGATGCCGCCCGCTTCAAAATCGATGCACCGGCCGATCAGGCAAGCGAGTTCGCAGGCCGCTGTACGCTGACTGCCGTCGGTGGTTCGGTCAATGTGGCGGTGGACGGCGTGCATTACGTGCCGCTCTCCGCGCCCGCGATCGGCGACGTGCTGACTTTGCAGCCCGGTGAAAGCCGCACCTATGAAATGACCGGCACCTTTGCGCCGAATGAACGCGGCGATGCGGAGATCGCTTTCATCTTCAACGGCTCGCCCGCCGGGTTCTGTTTTCCCGGCCAACAATGTGCCAAAGCGGCAGAAGGCGCCACCGCGCTTCGCGCCGAGTGCGCGAACAGGTAATGGCGTCGGGTGAACGGTAAGATGCGTGGCAGGCTCGGGTATGTGGCACTCGCCGCCGGCGTTTTTGTCGCCGGGCTCACGCTGACCTGGGCGTTCTTGTTTTTCGTTGTCGGGCGCGATGCGCCGGACGGTCCCGAGCTTCAGCAAAATCTTGCCTCTCCTGCAACGCGCCGTCTCGGCGCCGAACTTGAAGAGGCGCTCGCCGCTGCCGCGCGCCTGCGCGAAAGCCAGGGGCGGGAGGCGAAGGGCGAGCTTGCTGGCGGTACCTGTCCCGCTTGTACCGGCACCTGGAAGAGCGTGCGCTTTTTCGAGGAAGAGGCGCGGCGCGCCATGGCGCAGGTTCGCCGTCTTGAAACGCGGATGAATGAAGCCCCGCCGCCCGGCGCAGGCGGCACGGAAGACGGGCGCCTTGCCGGACAATTGGCCGCAGCGCAGGAAACGGCGGGCGTTTCCGTTCTTGCCTACCGGCATTTCCTCGGCGCCTTTGAGCAGTGCCGCCTCGATGCAGGCTGCGGCGAGAGCGGCAAGGCCGTGCCTGCCGCCTTTTCCTGCCGCACCGATGAGCCGCTTTTGCGCACGGCGCTTGCCCGCGTCACGGCGCTTGCCGGTGCCATCGAAAAAGAGGCCGATGCCTGCAATCATCTTTCCTGTCCGGTGCTCGATTGCAAACCTGCCCGCGCCATGATGGACGATCTGGCCGTGGCGGAAGAAGCGCTGGTGGCGCTCGCAAATGGCGCGCCGATCAGCGCGAAATATGCGCCCCATCCGGCCGAAAGCAGGTTGCAGACACTCGATGTGTCCCGCGCGCTTGCAAAGCTCGAAGCTCCCTTCGCGCAGCTTGCCCGCGGCCCAGAAGACCCGCAAACCTGGCGCGCCGCGCAGATGGAAGTGGGCGAGGTGGCTGCAGGTCTCTCCGGATTTGTTCAGGAGGCGGAAGAAGCCGATGAAGGCGACACGGTCTGGCGGCTGCGGGCCGTGGTGCTCTCGCTCTCGCGTGCACAGCGCTTCATGCAAGTTGCCGCCGAGGATCAAACCGCGCGCAGCCTGTCGCTCAAAGCGCTGGCCGATGCGATGCTGAATGGCGGGCGGCTGGCGGCAAGTCTGCACATCCGCGATGCAGCGCCTGCGCCGCAAAAAACCGAAGACGGGATCTGCGCTGCCGCCGATTTGCTTTCCGCGCTGCATGCGGTCAAGGCGGCGCGCGCCGGTTATCGGCTTTGCTGGGAACGCTCGACCTGCAAGACGCCCGAGCCCGAAGAACTGAAAGAAGTAGAAGAGGCCAAGCGCCCGATCCGCACACCCGCCGCAGCGCTCGAAGCACTGGTGCGCGGGCTCAAGCTCGATCCGCGCCGCTCCCTTGCTGCGGGCGTGCGCCCGGCGCCGGCGCCGCAGCTTTCCCTGCAGCGCGAGGAATACAAGGAAGGCGAGGTCATTCGCGTCGATCCGGATTTCGGCCCCGGCATGTGCCTGGCCGATGGCGGCTATCTCAGCCTCAATGCGCAAGGCGATCCCGCCGCTCAGCAGCGCTACACGTTGGGCGGAGCGGAAGGCTCGGCGCTGCTCTTTGCGCCGGAAGAGCCCGGCGAGCATGAGCTTGGCGCTTATGCGAGCCTTGAACATGGCGGCGGGCTGCTCGCCGCGCGGCGTTTCGAGGTGACGCCGCTGCCCGATATATGCGAGGGCTTCACCGGTCTTTGGAAAACGGATGTGGGCGAGCTGCATCTCATCGAGCGGGACGGCGCCGTAACCGGCAGCTACCGGCGCGAGGCGGGCATGCGCCCCGGCTTCGTCATCGGCGAGGTGGAAGGCACCCGTTTCGAGGGCACCTGGATTTCCGAGATTGCGCGCGGCGATGCCGAATTTGTGCTGAGCGAGGAAGGCCAGTCCTTCACCGGGCGCTGGTCGCTGGAACATGATGCGCGCGCCGGGGGCGTGTGGAACGGCACCTGCGCGCTGCCTCAAGAAGAAAACTGAAAGAAGAAAACTGGGTCTTTAAAGCGCCCGCACGGCCAGCACCGGCCGGGCCGCCCAAGAAAGCGCTGTCGCCTGAAACGCTTCCCCGTCGCCGAGCGGCACAAGAAGATAAGGCGCATCGCTTTCGGGCATGGGCACGAGCCGGGCAAGGCGCGCCCGGCCATCTTCAAGACCGGCAAGACAGGGACGGTTGTAAAGCTGGGGTATCTGGAAGGAGGGCAGGCGGTCGGCGATCAGCACTTCGCCCGCTTTGAAGCCGCCCTGGTCCGCGCCGATCAAGACCTGCACCGGATCGGCAAGCGGCACATCGCCGAGTAATCCCGCACTATCGGGCAGGGCGCCCGGCACTGCCCAGCCATCGGCGCGGATATGGCCGAGGGCCGCGAGAGCCGGGCGGCCGCGTTCTTCGATCAACTCGCCCATCCGCGCGCCGAGCGCCTCGGCGATCCGTGTCAGCCAATCGGCGGAAAGGCGGATATCGGCGCTTTCCAGGCGGGAGATCGTGGCCACGCTCGTCTCCAGCCGGCGGGCGAGCTCCGCCTGGGTCATGCCCTGCGCTTTGCGCAGCTGGCGGATATTGTTCATGACCTCGTTCCCCTCCGTCTTCGCTGTCCGGCTGATCCATGTTGGCCCCGCCTTCCGTCGGCGTTCGAGAAATTTGCGTAACCTATCCCCGCCACCTTACGCGATACGTAAGTTTTACCTTGGAGTGCGCTCATGTTCCCTATATGTTCTTTATCGGCAATAGGGGGAATGAGCAACCGGTTTTCCAGGGTAGGAGGTCTGAACGCGTATGGAACCTGTCAAAAACCAAGTCAGAAAAGCCAATCGTCCCGTCATTTCCCGGTCGGTCACGTTGTCACCGGTCTTGCCGTCACCCGCCTTGCCATCGGTGCGGCCGCCTTCCGCGCGCGCCGTTTTGGCGCCGCCCCGCCATGCGCAGCGTGAGCGGGCCTTTCGCCTGGCGCAATTGACCAAGCAGGCGGTCTCCCATGCCTGGGCCGTGCCGGAAGAGGAACTGCGCGCGGCGACACGGCGCCGGGCGCCGGTCGCCACGGCCCGGCAGATCGCCATGTATCTGTGCCATGTGGTTTTCGGGCTGAGCTTTGCGGAAGTGGGCCGGCAGTTTTTCCGCGACCGCACCACTGTCGCCTATGCCTGCGAATGCATCGAAGACCGGCGCGACGATGCCGAGTTCGATCTGATGCTCGACAGGATCGAATTGGCAGTGCGCGCCGTCTCCGCGCTGGGCGAGCGGCCGGTGCCGCAAAGCAGGCGCCCGCGCGCCGCCTCTATGCAGGCCTTTGCCGCTACTGTGCAAAAGGGAGGGGTGCCTCATGCCTGAGCCTCATACCCGCGCTCCTTCCGGCGCTCGTTCTGGTTTCCCTTCGCAGGCGCAAGCGCGCCCGGCGATTGCCCGGGGCGAGCTTGAGCGGGAGGCAAAACGCATCTTCCGCCGTTTGCAGGAAGAAGGCGCGCATCTCATGCCGCTGGAAAAAGACGAAGCGGGGCTCTTCGTGGCCCGCAACCGCTGGGCGAAGCCTGTCATGCGCGTCTCCCTCCGCCTGCTTGCGGCGTTTCTCGCTGAAGACTGGCTGAGCGCCAGCGCTGCCCATGCCAGTGTCGCCCATGCCAGTGCCGCTCATGGAAGAGCGGGCGGGGCTGACAATGACGGCCCGCCGCTGGCTCTATACCGGCTCTCCGAGGCGGGCCTTGCCTGGTATCGGCGCGGCCTGGTGCCGGAAGACGGCTTTCGCGCCCAGCATCAATTACGGGTGCGCGAAAAACGCACCGGGGCGGCGCAAACGGAGACGCCCGTCACGCTCAATGCCGGGGAAAGCCCGCTTGGCTGGCTGCGCCGGCGGCGGGGGCCGGGCGGCGCGCCCTTTATCGATGAGGCGCAATATGAAGCGGGCGAAAAGCTGCGGCGGGATTTCACGCTGGCAGCGCTCACCCCTTCCGTGACGCGGGATTGGTCCATGGCGCTGCCGAGCGATGCCCGGCAGAAAGGCGTCTTCCGGCAGGGTGAGATCAGCGATATAGCGCTCGAGGCGCGGCGGCGTTTCGAGGCGGCACTCGCCGAGGCCGGGCCCGGTCTCTCGGATCTTCTTATTGAAGTCTGCTGCCATTTGCAGGGGCTGGAAAGCGCCGAGCGCGGCTTCGGCTGGCCCCAGCGCAGCGGCAAGGTGGTGCTGAGGCTGGCGCTCGAAAGGCTCGCTCTCCACTACGGATTGCGCAGAAAAGAAAGAAGCGGAAAGCGGCTCTAGCGGAGCTTAGGCGGGCTGGGCGCCGGCAATGGCCGCCGTTGCGTCCGCCCGCGCCCGGTTCACCATGGAATAAAGCCCGTTGGAGCGCTGCGGGCTCAAATGCTCATCGAGGCCGAGTTTGGAGAACACCTCTTTGGCGTCGATGGCCAGAATTTCTTCCGGGGATTTGCCCGAATACATTTCCAGAAGAATGGCGATCAGGCCTTTGACGATATGCGCATCGGAATCGCCGCGGAAAAGCACCGTGATTTTGCCCTGTTCTTCGGCGACTTCCGAGACCAGCCATACCTGGCTGACGCAGCCTTGCACTTTCGTCTCGCTATTGTGCTCGGCCTCGGACAGCGGCGCGAGGCCCTTGCCGAGCTCGATGACATAGCGGTAGCGGTCCTCCCAATCATCGAGGAACGCGAAATCTTCCAGAAGGCTTTCGATACTCATGCTGACGGGCCGGAATTGTGCAAAAGGCACAGCGCGTGGCTGTGCCCCTGACATAGTCCCTGGGCGCGGCAAAGGCAACCGGGCGGCTAATATCCCTAATAAAGCTGCGGGCGGGCCTAGTAACGCTGCGGGCGCGGAAGCGGGACCGGCCCCTCGGCGCTCTGCACCCGGCGCCAGATGACGGCGGGGTCGTCCACGCCTTCATTTACCGCAGCGCCGATCAGTTCCAGCCCCTTCAGGCCGTAGTGCTCGGCCTGGGCGCGGACGAAATAGGCGGTGGTCATGGCGGTGTCGCAGACCTGCGGGTTGCGGTCGCAAAATGCCATCAGATCGCCGATCGCCTGGCCCGTGGCCTGCGCAAGCTGCAAGGCATGAGCAAGTTTGTCGCCGGTCGCAATGGGCATGTCGCTTGCCGGGTCGATCTGGTTGCTGACGTAAGAGCCCTGCGGGCCGTTGCTGACCGTTTCATACCCATAGGCGTCCTCGCCGGGCCGGTAAGCGGCGGGCAGGGGCCGGTAGTCTTCGCTTTGGGCAGCGGAGAAGCCGTGCCCGGCGCGCGTCGGCGCGGAACCCTCGCCCGTGGGCAGAAGGAAGGCCAAGACAGCAATCCAGAATATGGCTCGCAGAATAAACATCACTCTCGCTGCTTCTTCTCGGGTTAACCGATATCTCAGCGTAAAAGCGGGAAACTGAGCCAGTCTTAAGCACTTTGTTAAAATTCAAAGCACCCGGACTTAAGTTGGGAAAACTATGTTCTTTGGCTAGCAAAGACTCAAGAAAACTCGGCTAAGTCGATGTAGTTTTTCGCAAAAAACGAAAAGTATTTGAAAAGTTTTTGCTTCAAATGCCGTGAAAATTTTAAAGATCCGGCGCCGCATTGCTTCCTGCAAAGGAAGAAGGTTAGGCGCTGCGGTAATAAAGGTTAAGGCGCAAAAGAAAACCGCGCGTCAACCAAGGTTAACGCGCGGCGGGATCGGAATACCGGTAAGAAGAAAAGCTTATTCTTCTTTTGCCTTCAGGCGGGCGCTGCGGGGCAGCACTTTCGCCCAGCAGGCGCGCACATCTTCCAGCCCGTGCTTGCCCGTGCACCAGGCTTCCTCGGAGGGGAAGTGGGCGGCGGCCAGGCACTGATTGAGATTGAGCCGGGCCCAGCGCAGGCAGCGCGTGGAATTGGAATTCGCGGTAAAGCTGTCGATAAGCTGGGACTGGGCTTCCTGCTCGTCGATGACATGGCGCGCGGCCACGGCCAGCACCTGCTCCATCAGCGGCGCAGAGGCAGCATGGGCGGTGGAAATCGGGCTGAATTCCTGTTTGATCGCCTCGATGACGCCGCGCCCTTCTTCCAGCGCTGCCGTATCGACCGTGCGGTCTTCGGGCAGCGGGGTCAGGCTGCCCCATTTTTTCGACTGGAAATCGCGCGCGGCGGTCAGGAAACGCTGGCTCAGCGTTGCCATTTTCGCGTTATCGGCGGCGATATTCTCGATCACGGCGGCGGTGGCGGAGCCCGCCCCGTCGATCCGGCGGGCATAAACGCCGCGCCCGCTCAAATTGCTCAGCACGTTGTCGCGCCCTTCGGCGGAAACGCGCGCCTTAACGCCGCGGGCAAAGGCCGGATCACGCGCCGCGATAAGCGCCCGGTAGGCAATCCAGCCGCGGGCGATGCGCTTGGGCTCGGAATAGCGCAATTGCTGGAGTACATGGCGCACCTGGTTGGGCGTGTTGAGTTTCAGCGTGCTCGCATCGTTCAGCACATTCTGGAAAACCGCATAATCCTGGGCAAAGCCATTAAGGCTCGTGTCGTTCGGCAGCGGGCCGGACAGCGCGGCGACGCCTTGCGCCGGGCGCGGCTCGGGCAGGATGAAGACCTCCGCGCCGCTATCGGCGGGTGCGGGCAGGCTGGCCTGCTGGCTTTTCTGTTGTGCCGGGCTTGTGCTGGCCGGCTGGGCGCTTCTGTCACCGTCGATGACGGCGCAGCCGCCAAGGGCCAGAAGGGCGGCGCCAGTGATGGCAGCGCGAATGGAAAGAAAACCGGAAGAACCGCATCCGGCGGCGAAACGCGACTTCGTCATACCCGAAACCCCTCGAAAGGCTGTGCCCATGCCCCACGCAACAGCAATGCCAATTGCCCCCGATTCAACATTCATACCATGATTGTGCGGATGGCGCATATACTAGTGTGAAGCTCCTGCCCGATGCAATTGCCAAAAAAGAACGCCGGCGGCCTGCCTTATTCAATATTGAACGGCGGCACAATGTCCGGCCCGAATGACGGGCGGTACACAGCCTGGCAAAATATCGCCCGCGCGGACCGGTTCTTACAAACCTGTTCCGTATAGGGATGTTTACCATGCCTCTTGAGCGGAGAGCGCTTCTGCGGCGCTTCCACCTTATAGCCGGGCGATCATGTGCATGAGGTTAAAGCGCGCGTCCGATCTTGCAAAGAATGCCCGCAAGACCCGCCTCATTCATGATATGAGAGAGCGCGGTTTCAACAAGAAAGCGGGCCTCCAGCGTGCCTCATAGCGACGAACCCCGGCTGAAAGCGGAAATCTGGGTGAAAGCCCTGATCCGCCGCGCGGGCGCGGAAAATGTTCCTGCCATGGTGGTGCGGCGGGGTGATGACACCTCGGGCACGGTGCTGGTGAAGGTGAACGGGCTTGACGGCACGGCCATGGTCTATGCCCGCGCGCGGGCAGGGGACGGCAGCCCCGTCTGGATACCGGGCAATGGCCCCGCGCCGGTCGCGGAGGCCGAAGCGGACGCTTATATCGAGCGCCAGCGCAAATTCGATCCGGATCTGTGGGTCGTGGAAATCGAGGATCAGGCGCGGCGCCATTTCCTGCAGGAAAAAGTGGAGGGCGAGGAGAGCCGCCCTCCGGATCTTTCCGCGTCGTCTCTTTTCAAGATTTAAGGACGCATGAACATATAGTCGCCGTCCGGGTCGATATTCTCCGCGGAGCTGATGAGCTCTGCGGCGATATCCTCGTTCGAGCGCACGGTGCGGAAAAGCTGGATGGCTTTTTCCAGGAAAAGCCGGCCGACCACATCGGCGTCGTATTTGGCGGCCTCCGCTTCGGCAATGGCAGCTTCAAGATGCGGGGTCACGATGTCACGGGCTGTTCCAGCCATGGGAAATCCTTTCGTCTGATGGGTTTGATAGGGTAAATGTTGAATGGTGCCATTCTGCCTGTTTCCGCGCCGCACGTCATGATGTGAATCAAGCGGGACGCTTGGCGGAAACGTAAGGTCCGCGGGGACTTTCGGGGGGCTTTCGGGAGGCTCTTCAAGGTATGGCATCCGCCGCCTGCTTGGGTTAGGGTGCGCCGCCTTTGGGAGCGGGGCCGGCTCCTCGTTTCCGGCCCGAAATTGCAGTTCAGGCACTTGAATTCATGTACGAACCGAAAACCGAAGCCGTGCGCCGCCGGCGCACTTTTGCGATCATCTCCCACCCGGATGCGGGCAAGACGACCCTGACCGAAAACCTGCTTCTGATGGGCGGGGCCATTCGCATGGCCGGGCAGGTGAAAGCCAAGGGCGAGCGCCGCCGCACCCAGTCGGACTGGATGAAGATCGAGCAGGAGCGCGGGATTTCGGTTTCTTCCGCCGTCATGACCTTCGAATTCGAGAACACGATCTGTAACCTGCTCGACACGCCGGGCCACGAAGACTTTTCCGAAGACACCTACCGCACGCTGACCGCCGCCGACAGCGCCATCATGGTGATCGATGCGGCCAAGGGCATCGAAGCGCAGACGCTAAAACTTTTCGAAGTTTGCCGCTTGCGCGATGTGCCGATCATCACCTTCATCAACAAGGTGGACCGGGAAGGCCAAAGCCCCTTCGAGCTGATGGACGAAATCGCCGAACGCCTGGCGCTCGATACCGTGCCGATGATGTGGCCGGCGGGCATGGGCGGGCTCTTCAAAGGCCTTATCGATCTGAAAGAAAACACCTTCCTGCCCCACACGAAGGGTGAAGAGGGCACGGGCGAGGCGGTGGACTTTTCCTCCGATGCTATGGCGCAGTATATTCCGGAAAAGGAACTGGAAACCCTGCGCGAGGAAGCCGAGCTGGCGCAGGTCGCAAGCCCCGACTTCGACCTCGATCTTTACCGCGCGGGCGCCATGACGCCGGTCTTCTTCGGCTCGGCCTTGCGCAAGGTGGGCGTGCGCCAGCTTCTGCGCGGGGTCACAAGCCTTGCCCCCTCGCCGCGCCCGCAAAAAACGACGGTGCGTACCGTCGAGCCTGATGAAGGCAAGGTCTCCGGCTTCGTCTTCAAGGTGCAGGCGAATATGGACGCCAATCACCGCGACCGGATCGCTTTCATGCGGCTCTGCTCGGGCCGTTTCAAGCGCGGCATGAAGCTGAAAATCTCATCGAGCGGCAAGGTCATTTCCGTCCACAATCCCATTCTCTTTTTTGCGCAGGACCGCGAGCTGGTGGAAGAAGCCTGGCCGGGCGATATTATCGGTATCCCGAACCACGGCACGATCCGCGTCGGCGATACGCTGACGGAAGGCGAAGACCTGGTCTTTACCGGCATTCCGAATTTCGCGCCGGAAATTCTGCAGCGCGTGCGCCTCGATGATCCGATGAAGATGAAGCATTTGCGCCGGGCGCTCGAAAGCCTTGCCGAAGAAGGTGTGACGCAGGTCTTCAAACCGAAGATCGGTGCCAATTGGGTGATCGGCGTCGTCGGCCAGCTGCAGCTTGAAGTGCTGCGCGAGCGTATCGATGCCGAATACGGCATCAAAGTGGGGCTGGAGCCGGCGCCCTTCGAAACCGCGCGCTGGGTCTCGGCGGAAGATCCTTTGGAGCTCAAGCGTTTCGTCGATGCCAATCAGGGTAATATTGCCGAGGACAGGGACGCCGCCCCCGTCTTCATGGCGAAAAGCGCCTGGGAGGTCGGCTATATAACGGATAAATGGCCGAATATTTCCTTCTCGGCGACACGCGAACGTCAAGCCGTCGAGGCATAAGAAGAAGGCCTGGCTGAAACAAGAGGATGCCGATGGAAAACGTGCCGGCTCAATTCGCTGAATTGTGGAGCATCACCTTGGAGGTCTGGAATAGCGGCTTTGGGGGCTATTCGGTGGGCGATGCGCTGATCGCGCTCGGCATCTTTCTCTTCTTCTATCTGCTGCGGGGGCTTTTTTCCCGCTTCATCTTTTCCGTGGTCGACCGCTGGGTAAAGAACACGCCCAATCATTGGGACGACAAACTCCATGCGGCGCTTGCCGAACCTTTGCGCTTTGTCTTCGTCATTATCGGCGTTTTCTTTGCGCTCGATTATCTCGATCTCGGCGGCACGGCGGCGGTGGTTGCCAGCAATGTGCTGCGCTCGCTCATCGCCATTGCGATTTTCTGGGGCATTCATAATGCGCTGACCCCGATCTCCGATCTTCTGCGCGAGCTTGAACGCGTGCTCACCGAGGAAATGCTGGACTGGCTGGTGACGGGCGCGAAATGGGGCGTCATCGCCATCGGGGCTGCGACCGTTCTGCAAATCTGGGGGGTGCAGGTCGCCCCCATCATTGCCGGGCTCGGGCTTTTCGGTGTGGCCGTCGCGCTCGGCGCGCAGGATCTTTTCAAAAACCTGATCGGCGGGCTTTCCATTCTCGTCGAAAAACGCTTCCGCAAGGGCGACTGGATCCTGGTCGACACGGTGGTGGAAGGCACGGTGGAGCATATCGGTTTCCGCTCCACCATGGTGCGCCGTTTCGATAAGGCTCCGGTCTTCGTGCCCAACCAGAAACTTTCCGATGCGGCGGTGACGAATTTCTCCGACATGACCTACCGGCGCATCTTCTGGAAGATCGGCGTGGAATACCGCACGAGCCTCGATCAGCTCAAAGAAATCCGCGACAAGATCGAAGCCTATTTGCGCGAGCATGAGGCCTTTGTCGGCCCCGCCGAAGCCCCGCTCTTCGTGCGCATCGATGCTTTCGGCGCCTCCTCCATCGATATTCTGCTTTATACCTTCACCCACACCACCGTCTGGGGAGAATGGCTGGAGCTGAAAGAAGAGCTGGCCTTTAAAGTGAAGGAGATCGTGGAAGGGGCGGGCACCGGTTTCGCCTTCCCGAGCCAGTCGCTTTATGTGGAAAAATGGCCGGAGGGCAGGCCCGAACCTTTCGTTCCCCCGAGCGATGCCAAGGGGGAAGGGCAAAGCGAGGCGCCCCGCGCCAATTAGGTGGGCGGCAAGGTTACGCCGCCTCGCTCTTTTCCTGGGAGCGCACGCGCCAGAAGCGCATGGTGCGCTGAGCCACATCCACCGGTACTTCGTCGTAAAGCGCGAGCAGCTTATACGTGTCCTCGATGGAGCGCTGAGAGCCGGTTTCCCGAAGCAGAATAAAAGTCGAAAAGGTCGAGCGGTCGAAACGCGAGGCCTTGCAGGCAATCGCAAGCCCTTCGCCCGTCTTGTCGAAGAAAACGCGTTTGGCTGTCTTCTCGTCGATATTGGCAAGATGCGCGAGGCCGCAGACAAGCTCCGGCCATTGCTTTTCCCGGCACAGTTTGACAAGCAGCGCTTCGTTGAGCTCGCGCTCGGCGATCATCTTTTCGATATAAAGATGGGCGCGGGATTTTTCCGGCGGGGCGGAGCCCATTTCCAGAAGAATGCGTTCCTCGGATTCGCGCAGCAGCCGGTTGACCATATCCGGGTCGAGATTGGTCGCCTTGGAGAGGATCGTCTCGCGCAAGGTCGAAGAGACGAACCAGAACATGTCATGCATCAGCTCGGGCGAGAGATCGTCCCGGTCCACCAGAGGCTCGTGCAGGTCCTTGTTCGCCTCGGCGCGCTTGACGACACGCTTCATCGTCTCTTCATCGATCTGCGCGCCCTTATTCGTGACGAGCTTTTCAAGCACGGTATCGTCGCCATGTTCGACAAGCGCGCCGGAAACGGCGATGGTGACATCGTCGCGCGCCGCGATGAGTTCCTGATGCGCGCCGCCTTTTTGCTGGATGATGGCGATGAGGTCTTCTTCTTTAAGGCCCCGGCTTTTTTCAAGGATGGGCCGGGCGACTTCCACTTCATCGCTGGCAAGCTGGCGCAGCACTTCGCGCGGCGTGTCCACGACTTCCGCCAGCCGGTAGGCAAGCTCGGAGCGCACACGCGCTTCCATCTCGCTGGCGACATGGGTCATGATGTCGGCAAGGTGCCCGCGTTCGCTTTCGCTGAAGCCTTGCGGATTCTCGACGAAGATATCGGTAACTTCGCGCAGCAGCGTACGCCGCCGCTCGCTTGACGGTTCTTTTGCAAGTTCGATCAGTTGATTGAGACGCGCAAACTCGGCCATGGTCGCAAAACCCTAACGATCCCCATCCTGAACCTTCGGTGAATGGCCTAATATCGTGCACACTTGTTAAAAGAACGTGCCGGAATTCCGTTAAATTTCGAGCATTCCGCCGCGAATCATCGTGAAAATTTTTCCGGGCCGGGAGTTAATTTTTTCATTTTGAAACGCGTGCAAAGGGTACCCGTTAATTCTTCATTCATGACAAATTGTAATGATGAGGCATAGGGAGGCTGTCGTGCTCACACCTTCAATAGGGGGGCGGTTCTCAATCGGGAGCGATGAGATGGCCAAGATCATAGAGTTCAAACCCCGCGAGGCGGGTGCCCGGTATTACGACGAGCCGGCGAAGATTCTCGAATTTCCGAAAGCAGGCGGCGGCGCCTCGAAGGCGGCGCATAGCAGCGAGATTTCGCTGGCTGCCATCATGGACGCTTCCTGGCCCGCGCAGGACGGCTAAGAAGGCGGCTTGGCCCGCGTGAACAAGCGTGTGGCTTCGCGGCAGCGAGTGTCGATAACCGCGTAGCCATTGGGGAAGACGAAAGCAGGGGCGTGGTCCTTGGGGGTCCTCCATCCATTCTTTCTTTCCGGCCCGCTTCACATGTATGTCAGCGCCCGCGCGCTTTTATGGCAGGGCAGGGCGCCAATACGTCGATATTTTCCTAAGAGAGAGGTTGCATCCTTTCTCCCGGCATGGTTCCTCTGAGCCGGCCGGGCGCTATTCCTATGGCGTCCTGGCATTGCGAGAGTCGGCGCTGCGAGAGCCAGCGCTCTGAGAGGAAGTGACGTGCAACTTGTCGTTTTGGGCGCAGGGCTGATGGGCGTGACCAGCGCCTACCGCCTTGCCGAAGAAGGCCATGACGTAACCGTCATCGACCGGCGCGAGGGGCCGGGACTGGAGACGAGCTTTGCCAATGGCGGTCAGCTCGGCTTCCGGGAAGTCTCGCCCTGGGCCGCGCCCGATGTGCCCTGGACCGCGCTCAAAATGCTTGGCGACCCCACAGCCCCTTTCCGCTGGAAACCGAAAGCCGAGCTGGAGCAATGGCGCTGGCTTCTGGCTTTTCTCTTGCGCTGCAATTCACCGGCCCGCGCCGAGCGCGAGCGGCACAATCTTTCCCTCGGGCTTTTCAGTCAGAAAGAACTCGAAGGCCTGCTTACCCGCCTTGCCGGTGAAGGGGAAAGCCTTTCTTTCGATCACGAGCGCAAAGGCATTTTGCGGCTCTTACCGGATACCAAAGCCGTCAAACATGCCAAAGCGGAAATGGCGCGCCTGGCCGATATGGAGCCGGGGCTTGAAGTGCTGGAGGCGGGGGCTTGCGTTGCGCTGGAACCGGCGCTTGCCTCCATCCATCAGCGCGGCGAACTTGCGGGCGGGCTTTATGCGCCGGGCGACCAGTCGGGAGACGCGCATCTTTTCACGCGCGCGCTGGCAAAGCGCGCCGAGGCCAAAGGCGTGCGCTTTCTCTATGGCCGGGAAATCACCTCGTTCGAGGAAAGCGCCGGGCGGCTGAAAGCCGTGCGCTGCGGCGCGGAGAAGATAGAGGCGGAGGCTTTCGTCTTTTCGCTCGGCGTCGGCGGGCTCAAACTTGCGCGCAAGCTCGGCTTCCGTTTGCCCTTCTATCCCGTCAAAGGCTATTCGGTAAGTGTTGCGATGGAAGAAGGCGCGCCGGAAGTAAGCCTGACCGATGAAGGAAGGCGCATCGTCGTTTCCAATCTCGGCGGGCGGCTGCGCGCTGCCGGTAAGGCGGAGATTGCCGGGCACGACACGGCTCTCGACCGCACCCGTGCCCGCGCCGTGCTGCAGGGGCTGCAAGAACTCATCCCTGCCGTGGGCGAGGCGGCGGAGGCGGAATTCTGGACGGGCCTGCGCCCCATGACCGCCGATGGCAGCCCGATCATCGACAAGGCGCCGGGCTATGAGAACCTTTATCTGAATACCGGCCATGGCACGCTCGGCTGGACGCTTGCCATGGGCTCGGCCTCGCTTCTGGCCGATCTGATCGGCGGCAAGACGACCGAGATCGACCCCACGCCTTTTGCGCTGAAACGGCCCTCCCTTTTTCCTTAAGAGGCCCCTAACCATTCCCGCCTAAACTTGGCGGCTCACGGATGGAGGCAGGCCATGCGGGTTTTGGTCAAATCGGCAGCAGGATTAGCGCTTTTGGCGCTGACGCTTGGCGCATGCACGGGAGGCGACTATGGCCGCCAGGCCCGCGGCTTCGAGGGAACGGCGGCGCGCGTCTGGTCGAGCCTGCCGGAACTGGCCGGGGAGCGGCGCGAGGAAAGCGGGTTGGCGCTGACCGGCGGGGAAAGCGGCCTGCGCGCTACGGCGGATCAGATCGCCGAGCCTAAAGCCGGGTCCACCGAACATGACCCGCTCGGCATTGCCAAGCTGGAGCGCGTGCTCAGCGACGTGCAGGCGCCCGAAGACCCCGAAACCTATTACCAGTTCATGGCGCGCACCTATCAGGATGTGCCCGAAGCGATGCTCTTTGCCATGGCCGCGCATCTGGCCGAAGACCGCGACATGACGAGCCGCTTTGCCCGTCAGGCAGGTGAGATCATCGAGGCCGACCGCGCGCGCCTTGCCGCCCTTGCCGCTGCGGGCAGTGAAGCCGCCCTCGGCCGCCGCGCCATGGTGGATGGGGCCGTGGATGTGCTGCGCCGGGTGGATGAAAACGGCGACGCGATGGATGAGACGATCACCGTGCTCAATCACCGCATCGCCTCTTACCGCCACGCACTGGTGCGCGCGCGCCTTGCGGTGCCCGGCCACGCGCAGCTTATGGTCATCGAAGATGAAATCGGCGCGCTGGAAGAAGCGGTCATGGGGCTCGAGCTCGATGCAGGCCGCCACGGCGCTTTGATGCAGGCGCTCTTTGCCCCGCAAATGGAATTGCCCGCCGTGCCCGAGGATATGGGCTTCGGCATGATGATGGGGACCCCGCCTGAAGCGGAAGGAAAGAGCGCGGAGGAACTTGCGGGCAAGACGCCGCTCGCTCCTCAAGAAAGAGCGGAAGAGAACGCGCCGCCGCCTGCCGCGCAGCCCGCGCCCTCAGGCCCGCGCAACATCCTGCCCGGCAAAACCACCTGACATAAGCGGCGCCTTTGTCCTAACGATAAGGGCGCACCGGGTCGCTGGTGCCCACCGTGACACCGGAAACGCAGCAGGGGCTTTCGGCGCGGAAGGGCACCGTCACTTTCAGCTTGCACATGGGCGGCGCATTGCCGTGGCCGGGCTTCACATATGTCCAGGCCTGGCACTTGCCGTCTTCCTCGCAGGCGCGCATGCAATGGGCGGGCGCGGCGCTTTTCAGTTCGAAGACACGGTAATCGGCGCCCGGCCGGTCGGTGTTCTGTTCCATAAAGACTTTCGCCTCGAGCGGGCGGGTCATAAGCGGCACGGCCATCAGCGCGGTAATCGCAAGAATGGTCGCGGTGACGCCGAAAAAAGTCCGGCGCATATAGATGTGATCGGTCATGGATCTGTCCTGGGTCCCCGTTCTGTCGGACCCAAAGACTAAAGGGGTCCAGTGAGCATTTACTGAACCCCTTTATTCGAATTTTAGGTTTTAAGGCCGCAAGCGGGCGAAAAGCGCCGGAATCAGCCGCCGTGGCGAGCCTGGAAGATGGTTTTGCGCCCATCGCTTGCCGGCTGATAGACCACGGAAATCTCGTCCATCGCCTCTTTCCAGCCGTCGATGGTGATGCGCTGGCTCACTTCATAGGCATCGAAGCCGCAGCGGTGCATGAAGAAGAGCTGGTCGCGCAGCACATCGCCTGTGGCGCGCAGCTCGCCCTTATAGCCATAGCGCTCGCGCAGGAGCCGGGCATAGGAATAGGCGCGTCCGTTCTTGAACATCGGAAAATCGAGCGCGATCACGGCGAACTTATCGAGATCGTCCGCGATTTCCTTCGGCTCTTCCCCGGAGAGAAGTTTGATGCCGAGCGGGGCGGTGCGGGCGGCAAGCGTGTCTTTCTCGTTCTGCCAGCGCGTCAGCGAGACAATGACGGGCCCTTCCGGCAGCGGACCTTCCTCATCGGCATACGTCCATGTGTCTTCGACGAAGGCTCCATCCTTAATGAGCGGCATAGAGTTTCTCCTTGAACGGTTTCATGCCGATGCGGCGATAGGTGTCGAGGAAGCGCTCGCCGTTCTGGCGTTCACTCAAATAGGTTTCCACGATGTTTTCCACCGCGCCGACGATCTTGTCTTCGGTGAAGGCGGGGCCGGTAATGTCGCCGAGCGAGGTTTTCTCGTCCGCCGAACCGCCGAGGGAGACCTGATAGAATTCGGTGCCCTTCTTGTCCACGCCCAGAATGCCGATATGGCCGACATGGTGGTGGCCGCAGGCATTGATGCAGCCGGAGATTTTGATTTTCAGCTCGCCGATATCGTTCTGCCGGTCGAGGTCCTCGAACTTCTTGGCGATCGCCTGGCCGATCGGGATCGAGCGGGCATTGGCAAGGTTGCAATAATCAAGGCCCGGGCAAACGATCTGGTCGGTGATGAGGCCGAGATTGGGTGTGCCGAGGCCGTTTGCATCGAGCTCCTGCCAGAGCGCAAAGAGGTCTTTCTGCGGCACATCGGCGAGCACCAGGTTCTGCTCATGGGTCACGCGGATTTCGCTGAAGGAATAAGCATCCGCAAGCTCGGCGACTTTTTCCATCTGCTCGGAAGAGGCATCGCCGGCAACGCCGCCCACGGGTTTGAGCGAAATATTGGCGATGGCATAGCCCGGCACTTTATGCGCGGCGACATTCTGCTTCACCCAGCGGGCAAAGGCAGGGGTCTTTTCAAAAGCTGCGTTGAGCTCAGCCGGATCGTTTTCCAGCGTCTCGTAAGCAGGCGCGGCGAAATAAGCTTGAATGCGCTCGATCTCGGCTTTCGGCAGTTCCACCGGCCCGTCTTTCTGCATGGCGGCGAACTCTTCTTCCACCTGGCGGCGCATTTCCTCTTCGCCGATCGTGTGGACGAGGATTTTGATGCGCGATTTAAAGAGGTGATCGCGCCGGCCATGCATGTTGTAAACGCGCATAATGGCTTCGAGATAGGTCAGGAGGTTTTCCTGCGAAATCGCCTTGCCGATCAGCTTGCCGATCATGGGCGTGCGGCCCTGGCCGCCGCCGACATAAATGTCGAAGGCCGTCTGTCCGTCTTCGCCCTTCACAAGCTCGATGCCGATATCGTGCACGCGGATGGCGGCGCGGTCTTCCGGCGCGCCGGTGACGGCGAATTTGAACTTACGCGGCAGGAACGAGAATTCCGGATGCAGCGTCGACCACTGGCGGATGATCTCGGACCAGATGCGCGGGTCTTCCACTTCATTGGCGGCGACACCCGCATATTGGTCGGAGGTCACGTTGCGGATGCAATTGCCGCTCGTCTGCAGCGCGTGCATTTCAACGGAAGCCAGATCTTCCAGAATGGCGGGAATGTCTTTCAGCGCCGGCCAGTTGTACTGAATGTTCTGGCGCGTCGTGAAATGGCCGTAGCCTTTGTCGTATTTACGCGCGATATGGGCGAGCATCCGCAGCTGGCGCGAGGAAAGCGTGCCGTAAGGCACCGCGACGCGCAGCATATAGGCGTGAAGCTGCAAATAGACGCCGTTCATCAGGCGCAGCGGCTTGAACTCGTCCTCGGTAATCTCACCGGTCAGGCGGCGCTGCACCTGCCCGCTGAATTGTTTCACCCGGTCCTGGACCAGAGCGTGGTCGAATTCGTCATAACGATACATCGGACTTGTCCTGCAGCTTTAAATCAATCATGCGGGGCGGGGTTTCGGTCCCTGACCCCTCTCAGGCGGTTTTGCCTTCCGCCTGTTTGCCGAGATCGAGGCGCACCGTCGGCCCGGCCATGCGGATACGCTCGCGCACGGAGGCGGGCACGAGCGTGCCGTCTTCCTCGGCGATTTCGAAGAGATAGGGGTCCACGATCTCTTGTTGCTCGAGCGCGGGATTGGCTTTTGCCAAAAGCGCCTCGGCTGCTTCCTTGCCTTCGGCAATGGCGGCATCGGCCAGCTTTTCCGACCACTCGCCCTTGGCCGTCAGATAAATCACCACACCGTCGATCAGCCGGTTGGCGGTGACGGCCTGAACCTGGGCCATTTTGTTAGAGTGCTGGGCCAAAACCTATCTCCGGTAAAATTCCGCGGGCCTTCACGCGCGCGCGGGGAATATGCCTCATTTGGGCGTAAACATGGTCATTTTCGTAATCTGCGTCAATAGAGGTGTAGAAATATATTATCCACATGACGAGCATGTGAATATGGCGTGCGGGACTTAGCTTTCCCGTTTGACGGCGCTTTCGTGCCAGCGGCGCAAAAGGGCGTATTCCAAAAGGCTGAGCGCGAAGAAAATCGCGATGCCGAGGAGGGAGAGCAGCACCAAAGCCGCAAACATTTTAGGGATTTGCAGCCGGTTGCCCGCTTCGATGATGCGCCAGGCAAGGCCGGTCGAGGCGCCGGAGCCGGCGACGAATTCCGCCACCACGGCCCCGATAAGCGCGAGCCCGCCCGACACTTTCATGCCGCTGAGGATATGGGGCAGGGCGGCAGGAAGTTGCAGGCCCCAAAGCGTCTGCCAGCGGCTTGCCCCGTAAAGGCGGAAAAGATCGCGCAGATTGTGATCGACCGAGCGCAGGCCGAGCACGCTATTGGAGAGAACGGGAAAGAAGGCGACGATCCAGGCGAGAATGAGAAGCGCAAGTTCCACATTGTCGAGCCCGACCCAGATGAGAATGAGCGGGGCGATGGCGACGACGGGCGTGACCTGCAAAATCACCGCATAAGGAAAGAAGGCGGTTTCCACCACCCGGCTCTGAGAAAAGAGTACCGCAAGGCCGACGCCGCTGAGGGAGGCCAGAAGAAAGGCGGCAAGCGTGACTTTCAGCGTCACCCAGGCGGAAAGGAAAAGCGATCCGGCATGGGCGACAAGCGCTTCGCCGATGCGGCTCGGAGCCGGGAGAATGAATTCGGGCAGGCCTTGCGCGCGCACCGCCCATTCCCAGACCCCGAGAAAGATGAGGCCGACAAGAAGCGGCAAGGCCCAGCCCAAAAAGCGCGCGGAGGAAGAGGAAGCGTTCATGCCGCACTCCTGCCGCGCAAGGCCGCGCTGACCTGTTTGGCCTGCTCGAAAAAGAGCTGGCTGTCGCGGAACGCCTGACCGCGCGGGAAGCCGCCCTCGATGGGCATGTAGGCTTTAAGGCGTCCGGCTTCGTTCATGATGAGGACGCGCTCGGAAAGATAGACTGCTTCATAAACCGAATGGGTGACGAAGATGACGGTCCAGCCCTGCTCGTTCCAAAGGGTGAGGAGATCGTCATCGAGCTTTTCCCGCGTCAGCTCGTCAAGCGCGGCGAAAGGCTCGTCCATGAAAAGCACGGTGGGTTCCATGACAAGGGCGCGGGCGATGGAAACGCGCATCCGCATGCCCCCCGATAGCTCGCGCGGCATGGCATGGGCCGCCTCGCCGAGCCCGACGCGGGAAAGCGCTTCCATGATGCGGGCGCGCGCGTCTTCGGCCGAAATGCCCTTCAGCTTGAGCGGCAGATGCACGTTTTCGAAAACATCCGCCCAGGGCATGAGCGTTGCGTCCTGAAAAACGAACCCGGCTTCGGGCCGCGCGCCGCCTGCCCAGGAGAGCGTGCCCGTGCTGGGGCTGAGGAGCCCCGCCATGAGGCGGAGCAGCGTGCTCTTGCCGCAGCCCGATGGGCCGACCAGCGAGACGAACTCGCCCCGGCCGATCTCAAGATCGATGCCGGAAAGAGCCTGCGTTCCGCCCCGGTAGGTCTTGCCCGCCCCCTCGATCTGCAAAAGCCCGGCTTTCGTCATTCGCCAAGTCCGCGCTGATAATCGAGCCCGTAGCCATTATTGATGAAGTGCAGCGTGTAAGCCTCTTTGTAATTAAGGGCGGGGTCGTAAACCCCTTCGCGCGCCATGAGCTCGAAAAATTCTTTCCAGCGTTTATCGCTCATCGCGCCGATGCCAAGCTCTGCCGTTTCCCCGGAATCGACGATGCCGTAGGCCTGCAATTTTTCGACGGCCTGGGCGAGCACGTCCTCGCTCATTTCCGGATTGTCTTCGAGGATCAGTGCATTGCCGGGGGCGGGGTCATCGTAAAGATAACTGATCCAGCCTTTGATCGTCGCATCGACGAAGGCCTGCACCACCTCCGGCTCTTCCTCGATCAAACTGTCGGGCGCGAGCACGAAGGCGCCGTAGCCCGGATAACCGTAATCGGAAAGGAGGAAAACTTGCGGCTCAAAACCGCCTTGCCTTTCGATGAGATAAGGCTCGGAGGAAAGATAGCCCTGCTGGATAGCCTCAGGGTCGGAAAGAAAGGGCGCGAGGTTGAAGGTGTATTTTCGGATCTGCGTATCCTCGAAGCCGTATTTCGCGCGCAGCCAGATCCAGAACGCGCTGATCGTCGCGTCCGACACCATGATGGGCTTGCCCTTCATGTCGGCGATGGACTGCACGTCCGCGCGCGGATGGGTGATGAGCACTTGCGGGTCTTTTTGAAAGCTCGCCATGACCGCTTTCATCTTCGCGCCCGCCGCAATCGTGTTGAGCGGAATGAAACTGTTCGAGCCCATGCCCATATCGACTGCGCCTGCGGCGATGAGCTGGGGCACGTTGACGCCCGGCCCGCCCTGGCGGATCGTCACATCGAGCCCGGCTTCCTCGTAAAAGCCCATGGCTTTCGCCTGATAGAAGCCGCCTTGTTCGGCCTGCGCCTTCCAGTCCGTCACGAAAGTAATTTCGCGCAGACCATCCCCTTCGCCCGGGGCGGGCGCCTCGTCGCGCAAAAAAAGAAAAGCAAGCAGCGCGGCTGCGGCAACAACAATCCCGGCACCGACAAGAACGGATCGGTTCATGACATCCCCCATGACCAGATGAGCGGCCAGTTTAGCAGTTTCTTATGTGCAGAAGATAGAGCGCGCGGGGCGGAGGTCAGGAGGCGCGTTTGAGCGCGGGGCGGGCGGCGGGCGTTTGTGACGCGGCGGCGCGGGCATGAACGCGCGCTTCCACGTCCCTGATCAGCGTTTCGACGTCCTCGGGACTTACATCCAGAAAATCGCCGTAATCGCCCAGCACCGCCTCGATATCCTCATGGGTGAAGGCGAGAGGTTCCTGGCCCGCCGGTTTGCCATGCGGCGCAGGAGCGGCATGGGGATAGGAATGGCGCGTGGCATTGTTGAAGGCGAGCGCGGTCAAAAGCAAAAGCGCGGAATTCGCCGCCACCGGGAAAAGCGCGAACATGAAGCCTGCGCCGAAAATATCCGGTCCGCCGAGCGTGGCCGTCAGCGCCACCGCGCCGCCCGGCGGGTGCAGACAGCGGCAGGCGGCCATGAGACCGATGGCGCCCGCAACGCCGAAGGCCGCGCTTAAAACCGGATCGCCGAAAATCTTCACCGCGAAAATGCCGACCAGCGCGGAAAGAACATTACCGCCCATGATGGACCAGGGCTGGGCCAAGGGGCTGGCGGGCACGGCGAATAAAAGCACGGCGGAGGCGCCCATCGGCGCGATAAGATAAGCGCTGCCCGCGCTTGAAACGCCGAGCCAATATTGGGAAAGCAGGCCGGTCACGAAAATGCCGGTCAGCGCGCCTGCGACCGCGCGCCATTTCTCCGCGCCGGGCAATTGCGGCGCGTCGGGCACGGCATGACGGAGAAACCGGGCAAACGCCCCGGCAGTGATACGGCGCACGGAAATGTCCATGAATGCGGGCCCGCCACCACGAAGGGCCTTCATCAGGCGGGCAGGACTAACCGATGGCGCCGCCCGCCGCAAGTCCCCCGCGCGTACCCTCTGGCTTTACATCACAGAGCAGCGGGCTGCTTTCACGGCCTCTTGAAGGGCGGGAAGCTTGTCTTCGGAGGAAATCAGCGTGCGCACCAGCGCGACGCCCTTGGCGGAAGGCGCAACGACGATGGGAATGCCTTTGGGGTCGGGCACGATCTGATCTTCGGTGACGAGAATAACCTCCACCTCATCGCGGGCGGCCTGGGTGTCGTTCACCGTGAAGAAATTATCCGTATTGGCCGCGAACATGGAAAGCGACCAATAGGTGTCGGGTACGGGCGCGGAAAACTTTACCGGGCCCGAGGTCAGATCATAAGCGCAGATCGCATAAAGAAGATCGGGGCTTGGGCGCACCACGCCGCGCGCCTCGGCGCTGGCGCGGGGGCCGGCTGTCATTTTATTCGCGCCCTCGCTTTCCACGACGCGGCTGTGCAGCACGCCCATGACGACATGCGGATAGGCGAGGATCGCTGAAATATGAAAGAGCACGGCCAGCACCAGCGTGCCGGCGATCCAGAAAGGCCAGCTTTTCATCGGCAGCGCTCCTTCGTGACGGTCGGCAGGGTGAGGTCTTGCGGGGCGGCGGCAACTTCGGGCTCCGGATTATAAAGCCGCAAGGTCAGCGAGAAGGAGGCGCCGTCACCGCCTTCATAGCCCGTCGGCACGAAATCGCCCTTCGCGCTTTCTTCTCCCTCCGCCGCTTTTTCGGGGCCGACGGTGAAAAGAAAACGCTCATTCGTCCAGGTGACGGTGTTCATCGCGGCGGAATATTTATCCGCCTTGTTGGGGATGAGGTAATGGTCCGCGCCATAAGCGGTGATGGACCACCAGCGTGCGGGCAGCTTGCCGCCGGAGACGACATAGGCACAGTTGGTTTTGAGCGCCGCGCCGGAATCATCCGTAAAGGCGGTGAAGTAAATCGTTTCGGATTTGGAAAGCGCGAGCAGGCCCTGCCGCGCGACGGCGGCGCGAATGTAAGGGTCGGCGGCGGGGGAGCCGATGGCAAGGTTGGTGTGCCAGGCGCCATTTTGCGCCGCACCGCCAAAGCCGATGCGCCCGAGCCCGCCATCAACGACCCACCAGGCCGAGCCTGCGCCGAGCGCCAGCGCCACGAGCAGGGCGGCGACCAGTTTTCCTGCGAGTTTCAATCCCCCATCTCCCCTTTTTACCTTACCCTAATCGTTTCCCCGCCCTGGCGAAAGCGCGTCGTCCGGCCCGCGCTCACAGGCGGGGCGGAGCGGAAGAGAGCGGAAAGCTGGCGGAAATATTCCTGCTCCTTGCCCTGACGGGCCACCACAGGCTCCCGCCGGACGCCGGGAAGGGCGATGCGCGGCAGGCCGCGGTGAATGTCGTTCATGTAAGCGCTCCAGGTGCTAGCCGCGATGCCGCCGCCGCTCGCCCCTTCGCTCGGCGAGCTGTCATCGTTTCCGAACCAGATGCCGGTCACATATTGATGGGTGTAACCGATGAACCAGGCATCGCGGTTGTTCTGGCTGGTGCCGGTTTTACCCGCCGCCATGCGCCGCCCGAGGCTGGCGCGCGTGCCCGTGCCTTCGGCGATCACCTGATGGAGCATATGGGTCATGTCCCGCGCGCGCCGGGCGGAAATGATCTGGCGCGGCTCTTCCTTGCGTTCGTAAAGCACGATGCCGGACGGCGTAGAAATTTCCGTAATGCCCCATGGCGCTGCGCCCTTGCCGTCGGCGGCGAAGGGAAGATAAGCGCCGGTCAGTTCCACAAGCGTCACTTCCGAAGCGCCGAGCGCAAGGGAAGGAAGCGCGGCGATCGGACTTTTGATGCCGAGCTGGCGCGCCGTCCCGATCACCTTGCCGCGGCCGACTTGTTCGGTCAGCCGGACGGCGACGGTGTTGAGCGAATGTTTGAAGGCGGTGAGAAGCGTGACGGGGCCCCAATAACGCCCGGCGCTGTTTTCCGGCTGCCAGCCGTGAATGTCCACCGGCTCGTCGATCATGATGGACGAGGGGCCGAAACCGTTTTTAAGGGCGGTGAGATAAATTACCGGCTTGAAGGCGGAGCCCGGCTGGCGCTTGGCTTGAGCGGCGCGGTTGAACTGGCTGTCGAGATAAGAGCGCCCGCCCACCATGGCTTTGACCGCCCCGTCCCGCGCGAGCGTAAGCAGCGCGCCTTGTTCGATATTTACGGCGGGCCCTTGATCGGCCAGCGCTTTTTCCATCGCAGCTTCCGCCTTGCGTTGCATCGCGCCGTCGAGCGTCGTGCGGATGATGATCGTGCCATCGGCAGGCGGGATGAGGGCGCGGGCTTCTTCCAAAATCCAGTCGACAAAATAATGCGTGCCGAGGCGGTCTTCGCGCACGACGATTTCTGCAGGCTCGGCACGGGCGGCGAAAACCTCGCCATTCGTCAGCGAACCGGTTTCCACCAGAAGCTGCAGCACATAATCGGCGCGGGCCTGGGCGCGTTTAAGATCGTTTGTAGGGGCAAACCGGCTCGGCGCTTTGGGGAGCCCTGCAAGAAGCGCGGCCTCGGCAAGCGTCACGTCCGAGACGGGCTTGTTGAAATAAAAGCGTGAGGCCGCTTCCACCCCGTAAGTACCCGCGCCGAGATAAATGCGGTTCAGATAGACGGAGAGGATTTCGTCTTTCGTGTAATGGGATTCCAGCCAGAGCGTGATCAGCGCTTCCTGGAATTTGCGCGCGACCGTGCGCTCGGAGGAAAGATAAAGGTTCTTGGCGAGCTGCTGAGTGATGGTCGAGCCGCCTTCGACGAAGGCGCCGGCCTGCAGGTTGCGCCAGGCGGCGCGCAGGATGCCGCGAATGTCGAAACCGCTATGGGAATAAAAGCGCTGATCCTCGGCGGCGAGAAAAGCTTGAATGAGATAGGGCGGCATTTCTTCCAGCGGCACGATGTCGGCATAACGCCCGCCGCGCGTCGCAAGCTCTTTGCCATCCGCATCGAGCACCATGGCGGCGCGCTGATCGAGAAGCTGGGGATTGTCGATCTGCTTTTGCAGATGCGGCAGAAGCAAGAAGACGAGAAAGCCGAGCGCGATGGTTAGCGCCATGAAAGAGAAAGACAGAAGCGAGACCCAGCGGCGCAGACGCACGCGCGTCCGCCCGCCCTCATGCCCGGGCGGGGACGGTCTGTCTCTTTCCGGCCCGCTTTCGGGCCAGCCATCTTGCGGTTTCTCCGCCATTTCCCCTCACTTCTGGGCCGCCCTGTGCCAATGTGGCACGAAAGGCAGGCTGGACATGCGCCCATGAAGGGAATTAAGCAATCGCCATGCCCCGGCATGACGGCGGAAACGGGACCGGAAATGAGTAAAGACGCGGGCGCGCCTTTCTGGCAGCGCAAAGCCCTGGACGAGATGAGCCGGGCGGAGTGGGAATCGCTCTGCGACGGTTGCGCGAAATGCTGCCTCGTCAAACTGGAAGACGAGGACACCGCCGAAATCCTTTATACGGATGTGGTTTGCCATCTCCTCGACTGCGAGGCGTGCGCCTGCACCGATTACAAGAACCGCTCGGTACGCGTGCCGACCTGCGTGACGCTGACGCCGGACAATCTGAAAGACCTCGACTGGATGCCGGACACTTGCGCTTATAAATTGCTGCGCGACGGTAAGGACCTGCCCTGGTGGCATCCGCTTGTCTCGGGCGAGCGGGAAAGCGTGCATCTGGCCGGCATCTCCGTGCGCGGCAAGGTCGTCTCGGAAGAAGAGGTGACGGATGACGAACTCGACGGGCGCATCGTCTCCTGGCCGCATTATGACGGGCTGAGCGGCGACGACGATGAGTGAGCCGCATTTATTTTTGCGTGCCTCTTGAAAGTGAAACGCTCCGGAACAGGATTGGCGAGGCGAGCGAGGCCAGCATCCGCGCGCTGGCCGCGCTCATCCGCAACCGGCTGTTATGGGCGCGGGCCTATAAGCGGGCCGTGGGCCGGGCGCATCCGCTTTATGGGGACGGCTCGCTTTATGCCGTGCTGGCGAGCCTTGCCGTGCGGCAGCCGGAGACGGGGGAGGCGGGGCGGTTTCTCGAAATCTCCCGCGCCGCGCTTTCGGGCGTGCTGCCGGATGAAACCGGCGGGGCGACGCAGTTTCACCGCCATGAGGAGGCCCCGGCCTGGGCGGCGCGGGCGCTGCCGCGCGCGCTCATCGGCCGGCACTGGTTCTATGTCCGCCCGGAAGAAGCGGCGGCGCTTTATCCCTTTTTGGACCCCGTTTCGGGGGCGGCATGTGAGGAGAGGACCTGCGGCAGGCCGCAGGAGAAAAGGAGGCGTGAATGAACGATCTGCTGGCCGGTATTCCGGCAATTCTGGCAAGCGTGCCCGACTGGCTTTCGGCGCTCTTGTCGCTGGTGGGGGCGGCCTCTGCCGTAACCGCGCTCACCCCGACGCCGAAAGACGATAAATGGATCGGCAAAACCTACCGGATCCTGGAGATTCTGGCCCTGAATATCGGCTATGCGCGGCCGGGCGGCGCGGGCCCCTGGAAAAAATAGCGGGAAAGGTAGCCGGGAAAGAAGTACCGGGCGGTGAGGAAGGATGATCCGGGCACCCGCCCCGGAGACTTCCGGTCAATATTGTGCCGGGCACAGTATTTTAAGTTACTTTTTTATTGTTCCGTTCAGATTTGCTTAAAACGTCAATGTTAGTCTGTTTCATGGTGTCCGGTATCTATCGGCCGGGCACTCACTCAAACGCCCGGCCGGAAGGCCGGTGGAGAGGCACCATGACGCAGCGAATGATTTTCTTTCCGCAACGCCGGCGCATCAATGTGAAAGCGCTTGCCGTGTCGCTGTTTCTGCTGACCTTGAGCGCGGCATCCTTCGTCGCGGGTTTGCAGGTCGGGGTCGAATATTCGGCTTCGCTGAGCGGCAACGTTCCGTTCCTGTCCGTTCAAACGGCATCCGCGGATCTTTAAGCGCGATTGATTTCCGTCTTTCCGCTCCGTGGCCTGAGGCCGCGTGGAGCCTCCGCGTCCCTATTCCTTCCCTTTATTTCTTTTCTGTTTGAGCCGCGCTTGTGATTGCGCGCTGCCGCCTGCATCATCACCGCCGTTTTGAGCGCGAGATGAGGGCATCATGGATTTGCAGCTAAGCGGCAAGCGGGTTTTGATCAGCGGCGCGGAGCGCGGCACGGGCGCGGTGATTGCCGGCACACTGGCGCGCGAAGGCGCGGCGGTGGCGCTGCACGGGTTTTCCCGCAAGAAGGCGGAAGGGGAAGCGGCGCGGCTACGGGACGAGGGGCTGACCGCCCATGCCGTGAGCGGCGATCTTTTGACCGATGACGGCGCGCGTCAGGCTTATGAAGAAGCAGTGGCGGCGCTGGGCGGCCTCGACATTCTCATCAACAATTACGGCATTGCCGACGGCAAGAAATGGGCAAGCGCCGAGACGGTTGATTGGGAGACCTCTTACAATCACAATGTCCTGACGGCACAGCGCCTCTCCCGCCTTGCCATGGGGCCCATGAAAGAACTGGGCTGGGGGCGCATTCTCAATCTCGGCACGATCGGCTCCACCCAGCCTGCCGCCGAGCGCCCGCATTATTATGCGGCAAAAGGCGCGATGGCGGCGATGACCGTCTCCCTTGCCAAGGAACTTGGCGGAACGGGCGTGACGGTCAATCTTCTCAGCCCCGGTCTCATCCGCACAGCGGAAGTGGAAGAATGGATTGCGCGGCTCGCCGCCAAAAGAGGCTGGGGCGAGAGCTGGGAAGAACGCGAGCGCGAGGCGGTGAAACTTTTCGGCGGGAACCTGACCGGGCGAATCGCAACGCGCGAGGAAGTGGCGGATGCCGCTGCGTTTTTATGCTCGCCGCGCGCCGGCGCCATCAATGCGGTCAATCTGCGCATCGACGGGGGCAGCGTCGCGCTCGTGACATGAGGCGCGCGCATTCTGCCTGCCCCTGCGGCAACTTGCGGCAGAGGATAGCTTGCGCCAGATTGCTCATCGCTTCATGACACCCTATATGAGCGATAACAAGAACACCGCTGAGGGAGGCGGACGCCATGCAGGAATTCCGGTTCGATTTATGCACGCTGCCGCCGGAGGCCGAAGCGCTGCGCAAGGAAGTGCGTGCCTTTTTGGCCGAGGAGCTGAAAGACCTGCCGGCAGTAACGCGCGCGCAGACCTGGATGGGCTTCGATGCGGAGTTCAGCCGCAAGGTCGGCGAGAAAGGCTGGATCGGCCTCACCTGGCCGAAGAAATATGGCGGCCATGAGCGCAGCGCCTTCGAACGCTATGTGGTGCTGGAAGAAATGCTCGCCGCCGGGGCGCCGGTGGGCGCGCATTGGATAGCCGACCGGCAAAGCGGGCCGCTGCTTCTGAATTTCGGCACCGAAGAACAGCGCCAGATGCTGCTGCCGGAAATCGCCAAGGGCACCTGCTTTTTCTGCATCGGCATGAGCGAGCCGGATTCAGGCTCCGACCTTGCCGCAACGCGCACCCGCGCGGAAAAAGTGGAAGGCGGCTACAAGGTCAACGGCACGAAGCTGTGGACCTCAAACGCCCATAAAGCCCATTACATGATCGCGCTTTTCCGCACGCATTTCGATCCCGACAATAAACATGCCGGACTGACGCAGTTCCTCGTCGATCTGAAAACGCCGGGCATCACGATCCGTCCGATCACGGATCTTGCGGGTAATGCGCATTTCAATGAGGTCGTTTTCGAAGACGCTTTCGTGCCGGACAATATGCTGGTGGGAAGTGAGGGCAGCGGCTGGGGCCAGGTGACGGCGGAGCTTGCCTATGAGCGCTCGGGACCGGAACGCTATCTTTCAAGTTATCTCCTGCTCCAGGAAATGGTGGGCGAGCTGAAAGCGCGCGGCGACAGCTCCGCCGACGCGGAGATCGGCCGTCTCATTGCCGAGCTCGTGACCTTGCGGCAAATGTCGCTCTCCGTCGCCGGGATGCTGGAAGCGGGTGAGAACCCGGCGCTCGAAGCCTCGGTGGTCAAAGACCTCGGCGCGATTTACGAGCAAGGCCTGCCGGTGAAAGCCCATGAGCTTCTGGGCGGCGAGCCGCGCCTTGCGGGCGGCAGCGATTATGAAGAAGTGCTGGGCTATCTCGCACAGGTCGCGCCTTCTTTCTCGCTGCGCGGCGGGACACGGGAAATCCTGCGCGGGATCATCGCGCGCGGGCTTGGTTTGCGCTAAGGGCAGGGGACGGACATGAACGAGTTGCAGACCATACTTTCCGATACCGCGAACCGTTTGCTTGCCGACCGCGTCACCCGCAAGGTGCTGGAAGCGGCGGAAGCGGGCGAGTGGCAAGCAGGGCTCTGGCAGGCGCTGGAAGAAAACGGCCTGCCGCGCGTCCTTGTGCCCGAAAGCGACGGCGGGGCCGGCGGCGGCTGGGCGGAAGCGAGCATCGTTTTGAAGGCGGCCGGACGGCATGCCGCGCCCGTGCCGCTGGGTGAGACGATTTTGGCCGGCTGGCTTCTTGCCAAAGCCGGGATCCAGATGCCGGAAGGACCGGTGACGCTCATCAGCAGCGGGGCCATGATCGAGAAGGGAAAAATTACCGGCAAGGCGCCGGGCGTACCTTATGCCCGCCATGCAGGGCACGGCGTTGTCCTGCACGCCAAGCCCGATGCGCAATCGACCACGATCGCGCTCGTAGAGCTTAAAGGCGCCGCCATCGAAGAGGACGTCAATCTGGCGCGCCAGCCGCGCGACACGGTAACATTTAGCGGCGAGGAAGCGGCCGAGAGCGGAGAGATTCCCGGCCTTGTGGATGTGAAACTTTGGGGCGCGCTGCTGCGGGCCTGTGAGATGAGCGGCGCGCTTTCCAGCCTTTTGGAACAGACCGTGCAATATGCAGGCGAGCGCAAACAATTCGGCAAGCCCATCGGCAAGTTTCAGGCGATCCAGCAGCAGCTTGCGGTTTTAAGCACGCATGTCGCGGCTGCGAATGTCGCCGCCGCCCACGCCTGCACCGCAGCCGACAAATACAGCGATAAGGGAAGCGCGCGCTTTGAAATCGCGGTGGCGAAAATCCGTGCCGATGAAGCGGCGAACCTTGCCACCGGCATTGCCCACCAAGTGCATGGCGCCATCGGCTTTACCTACGAACACAGCCTGCATTTTGCCACGCGCAGGCTCTGGAGCTGGCGGGCGGAATTCGGCAGCGGGCGCGACTGGGCGAAAGAGCTCGGCCATGCGGCCATCGAGCGCGGCGGCGAAGCGCTCTGGCCTTTCGTGACGGCCCGCTAGGACAAAATTTCGGCACTCACAACCACCATTACCGATTGGGGATTTGACATGAATGTTTCCGAAGCGCTTGCGACGCGCATTACCTGCCGCGATTTTCTCGACACGCCCGTGCCGCCCGAAACCGTGCGCAAGATTCTGGAAAATGCCAAACGCGCGCCTTCCGGCGGCAATCTGCAGCCCTGGCATGTCTGGGTGCTGGGCGGCGACAGGCTGAAAGAATTCAAGAAGCTGATCGCCGAGAAACTGCCGCAGAACCCGGCGGGCGAGGGCACGGAATACGACATCTATCCCAAGGGGCTGAAAGAGCCATACCGCAGCCGCCGCGCCCAGTGCGGGGAAGACATGTACGGCACGATCGGCGTGGCGCGGGAAGACAAGACCGGACGCATGATGCAGTTCGCGCGCAATTTCGACCTCTTTGGCGCGCCGGTGGCGCTCTTCTTTGCGATGGACCGGCAGATGGGCTACGGCCAATGGGCCGATCTTGGCATGTTCATGCAGTCGATCATGCTGAGCGCGCGCGAAGAAGGCCTGCACACCGCCCCGCAGGAGGCCTGGGCGATCTGGTACAAGACACTGGGCGAGTTCCTGAACATCCCGGAAGACATGATGCTCTTCTGCGGCATGGGGCTCGGCTATATGAACGAAGAAGCGCCCATCAACACGTTGCGCACGGCCCGCGCGCCGCTCGAGGAATTCGTCGTTTTCGACGGAATTTGATCGCGCGAATGACCGGCGGCGGGTGATCTTTCCTTGCACCCGCCCGCCGTCTCCTGAAAACTGAATGCCATGAAACGAGGGTATTCATCGCCGGTTCACGCGCGCCGGGCTAGAACTGGCGCCATGATGACACGGGCTTCCATATCGCTTTCGGCACTGGCGGCGCTGCTTATAGCGCTGGCGGGGCCTTTTGCGGCGGAAAGCGCGGCGGCGGACCCCTTCCGCTCGAACTGGGCCAACCCGCATGCAAGTCAGGACGACGCGCGTGAAGGCGTGCAGTCGGGCCGGCTGGTCTCGCTCGATAAGGTGTTGGGGCGCGTGCGCGCGCAGGTGCCGGGGCGGGTGCTCGATGCGGAGCTGACGCAAGGCCGCTCGCCGATCTACCGGATCAAGATTCTTTCGCCGAGCGGCGGGGTCGTTCATGTCATCGCGGATGCGCGCACGGGTGATATCCTGCGCGTGCAGGGACGCTAAGCCGCGGGCTGAAGGAGACGGCATATGAGACTGCTTGTTGTAGAAGACGATCAAACGCTGTGCCGGCAACTGAAAGAAGCGCTGGAGGATTCCGGTTATGTGGTCGATACCGCCCATGACGGCGAGGAAGGCCATTTTCTGGGCGATACCGAACCTTATGACGCGGTGATTCTCGATCTCGGCCTGCCGGAAATGGACGGCGTGACGGTGCTGGAAAAATGGCGCCGCAATAACCGCAATTTCCCCGTCCTCATTTTGACCGCCCGCGAGCGCTGGTCGGACAAGGTGGAAGGTTTCGATGCGGGTGCGGACGATTATGTCACCAAGCCGTTTTATACCGAGGAAGTACTGGCCCGCATCCGTGCGCTTTTGCGCCGGGCGGCGGGGCACGCGACAAGCGAGCTTGAATGCGGCGAGCTGCGCGTCGATACGCGCGCCGCGCGTGTGACTTTGAGCGGCGAGCCGGTGAAACTCACCTCGCTCGAATATAGGTTGCTGGCTTATCTCATGCATCACCAGGGCCGCGTCGTCTCGCGCACCGAACTTGTCGAACATCTTTACGATCAGGATTTCGACCGGGATTCGAACACGATCGAGGTTTTCATCGGGCGCCTGCGCCGCAAGCTTGGCAAGGATGCGATCGAAACCGTGCGCGGGCTCGGCTACCGCCTTTCCATGTCACAAGATGCGGCTTGATCTGAACAGTCTTTCCTCCCGCCTGATCGCCGCGGCGACGGTGTGGATCGGGCTTTTTCTGCTGCTGGCAGGTATTGGCCTCACCTCGCTGTTCCGCCAGTCGGTGGAGCGCAGCTTCGACAGCAATCTGGAGGTTATGCTGGACGGGCTCGTCGCGGTGGCGGAAGTCTCGCCCGAGGGGCGCATCTCGCTTCAGCGAACACCTGCCGAAACGCGCTTCGACCGGGCTTATTCCGGCTGGTACTGGCAGATCACACCGCTCGACAGCGCGGCCGTTATCGAGGCGGTGGAGGAAAATGAAAGCGCGGATAGTGAGGTGATGCGCTCCCGCTCGCTCTGGGATATTACGCTGCCGCTCAAACGCCTCGCCGCGCTTGAAGAAGACGATGAGGGCGGGCTCCGGCGCGGTTACATGGCAGGGCCGCAGGATCAGCGTCTGCGCGTGCTGGAGCGGCGCCTGGCATTGCCGGAAAATCCGCGCGTCATTTCATTTGCGCTTGCCGCCGACACCTCCAGCATCGATGCGGAGGTCGCGCAGTTCAACGGCTTCGTCATTGGCGGGCTTTTCATGCTGGGCGGCGGGCTCGTCATTGCGCTGGTCATTCAGGTGCGTTTCGGCCTCCGCCCGCTGGAGAATGTGCGCAGCGCCTTGCGCGATATCCGCACCGGGCGGCAGACGCGGCTGCATGGGGAATTTCCCGCCGAGATCAAACCGCTGGCGGATGAGCTGAACAGCCTGCTCGATTACACGACGGATGTGCTCGAGCGCTCACGCACGCATGTGGGCAATCTCGCCCATGCCTTAAAAACGCCGCTCAGCGTGCTCACGAATGAAAGCCGCCGCTCGGACGGTGCGCTCGCCGGGCTCGTTGAGCGGGAAGCGGCGGCGATGCGCGAGCAGATCGACCATCATCTCTCCCGCGCTCGGGCGGCCGCCTCTGTCCGTGTGCTCGGCGCGTTTACCCCGCTTGAGCCTTTGATAGAGCGGATGGAGCGCACACTTGCCCGCATCTATCTCGACAAGAATCTCTTGATCGAGGCGGAGTGTGAGGCTGGGCTCGCCTTTCGCGGGGAAGCGCAGGACATGGAAGAGCTTGTCGGCAACCTGCTCGACAATGCCTGCAAATGGGCGGAGCGGCGGGTGCGGGTTCGCGCCGGTCCGACGCCGGGCGATGAGAGTATGTTGACGCTTCTTGTCGATGATGACGGACCGGGCCTGAGCAGCGAAGAGCGGGAAAAAGTGCTGGACCGTGGCGCGCGGCTCGATGAACGAAAGCCCGGATCGGGGCTCGGCCTTTCCATCGTCAAGGATATCGCCGGGCTTTATAACGGCGCGTTCACGCTGGAAGAAAGCCCGCTCGGGGGGGTGCGCGCAAGGCTCGTGCTGCCCCGCGCCAAGGCCGAAAACTAGGCGGGCGAAACCCCGCGCACAGGCGGGAACCTGAACCGATTATGAACGTTCCATTCACACCAGGCATAGGTCGAAGCGCTTAGTCTTAGGACCACAGTGCAAGGACGCACGGAAAGGACAAGGTGTGAAATGCGCATTCTAAAATATTTCGCGATCGGCTTGGTCGCCATTTCCCTGGGCGCTTGCGCGAACACGGGCATGGGACCGAAACAGACGGGCGGTACGGTGCTTGGCGCGATTGCCGGCGGTGTGGCCGGTTCGCAGTTCGGTTCCGGCAGCGGGCGTCTTATCGCCACCGGTATCGGCACGCTTCTGGGCGCGGCTGTGGGTAACAATATCGGCCAGAGCCTCGACCGGGCCGACCGGCAGTATCTGCACAATGCCTCCTATCAGGCATTCGAGACCGGTAATACCCAGCGCTGGAACAACCCGCAAAGCGGTCACTACGGCGTGGTGGATCCGGCCCCGGCTTACCAGTCCGGTAACAACTACTGCCGTGAATATCAGCAGACCATCTATATCGATGGTGAACCGCAGACCGGCACCGGCACGGCTTGCCGCCAGCCGGACGGCACCTGGCGCATTGCCGGGTAAGCGCCGCGCAAAAGGATGGAAAGGGCCGCTCCGGGAAACCGGGCGGCCTTTGCTTTATTCGGCGGCTTCTTGTTTCAGGTTTTCTGCTTCCGCCAGAAGGTCGGCAACGGTGGCCGTGCGCTTTAGAACGCCGCGCCGGGCTTCATCGAGCCGGGCAAAAAGGGCGTCGACCGCCTCATCGGAGTGAACGTCCATGCTGGAAAGCGCGCCGGCCTGAACGCCGCGGCGCACCGTCTCGATCGCCTCATCGATATCCGATTGGGCGGCATCGCGCCCCGGCATGATGCGGCCCCCCTGTTCACTGACGGCAAGGAAGCCTGCCTCGCGCAGGGGATAGATGATGTCCTCAAGGACGCCGAGC
The DNA here is from genome assembly GCF_965222285.1 of Tepidicaulis sp. Taxonomy (NCBI): domain Bacteria; kingdom Pseudomonadati; phylum Pseudomonadota; class Alphaproteobacteria; order Hyphomicrobiales; family Parvibaculaceae; genus Tepidicaulis; species Tepidicaulis sp. The sequence continues at coordinate 1,063,111 of NZ_OZ244942.1, forward strand.
GGCACATTGAGACGGCGAGCGAGCACGGCGGCAGGCCAGAGCCGTCCACCCTTTTTGAAGGCGCGGTGGGTGATGACGAGAACGGCAAGGGTGATGCGGTCCGTGTCCCGCATGGTGAGCCGTGCAACGCCGAGCTCCGGTGAAAGGTGACGGCGGTTCTGATAATAATAAGAGACAGAGCAGCCCGTCAGGAGAATGAGCCAGGCGGCATAGAGCCAGATCATGAAAAAGACGAGACTGGCAAAGGCCGAATAAATCGCCGCATAACGCGCGGAGGTGACGACAAAGGTAGCAAAGGCCCAGCCCGTCGCCACCCAGATGAGCCCGGCGGTCAGACCGCCCAGCATGGCGGCGCCCGGCTGTACATGGGTATGCGGGATCACCTTATAAAGCAGCGAGAACATGCCCACCATGACGATATAAGGCATGATGAGACCGATATATTGCAGCGTTTCCTTGATGGGCAGCACGGTGGCGGCGTCTTCCACGATTTCGGAGGAAACGGCGGTGGCCATGATCCCGAAGGCAAGGAAAAGGGCGAGGGGTCCAAGCAGGCCGACGCTCACGAATTCCGTCAATTGCCGGGCAAGCGAGCGGCCTGAGCGCACATGCCAAATCTCATTGAACGCCTTTTCGATCTTTTGCATGGTCGAAACCAGCGTATAGATGAGAAAGACAAGGCCGACGGAACCGAGCACCGAGATATTCACCTGCTCGACAAAGGCGAGGGTGCGGTCGGTGATCTCCGCCCCTTGTGCGCCAAGCGGGGCAAGGAATTCGCGCATTAAATCCGCGACATGATTCTGTACGCCGAAGGCTTTCAGCACAGCAAAGATAATGGCCAGTACCGGCACAAGAGCGAGCAGCGTCGTATAGACCAGGCTCATGGCCTGCTGGTTCGCCCGCCCGGCGATCAGATCGTGCACGATCACCCAGGCGATGCGCCCGGTGAAAATAGCGGCGCGGACCGGGCGGTTGTCTTGGGGCAGCGGCGTGTCCCAGAGAAGGGTCCTGACACGAAGAATGGGATTGATTTCCGCCAGATCGGGAATGCGCATAGGCGTTCAGCTTTCCATCAACTCGCCGAACCGTGATCGGCCCGTTATTTCAACGTCAAGGGCTCGTTAAGTCTAATAGTGTTAGTCTGCTCAACGGTAGATTAACCAAATTCTGACCGGACGGAAACAGGCTGCAGATGCTGGACGAAATATCGGATGCGCAAAAGGCCTCGCGCCTGAGCTCTTATCTGACGTCGCTGCCGGCCGGCATGGCGCTCAAATTGCTCTCGGGCATCGAGCGCGCCGTGGTGGCGGGGGAAGAAGCCGGCTTGCCGATCGAGTTTATCCGGCATGCGGTGCGCCCTGTCGCCCGGTCGCTGGAAGGCTCGCGCCCCGGCTATGCGACGGCGCAGCGCCGCTTCTGCCTGCCGTTCGAAGACTTGCTCATCAATCAGCGCCGGGGCCGCAAGATCCCCGGGCTCGTGCCGCGCTCCTCCATCACGCCGATCTGGGAAGCGCTGCGCGGCGATCTGTTGCCGGACACGTTTCCGAGCCTTATCGAAAATGTCTCGCGGCATATTCTGCAAGGCGATAACGAAGCGCTGGGCGCTTCGCTCTCCGTAATGCGCCAAAGCGCGGCGCGGGCGCTTTTGGATGCGGGCCGGCGGGCCCGCAGCGATCCTGCTTTCCGGGAAATGATCGATAAACGCCTCGGCAGCGCGGATGTCAGAGACGATGCAGTGGATATCGCTCATGCGCTGGCGATAGGTGACGACATTCTCTCGCTCAGCCAGAAGCTTCCCGACGAAATCGAGGAATTCGATGAAGGCTGCCTAAGGCTGGTGCGCGAGACCTATGACCGCGTTTACAAGGAAGCGCCGGATCATTCGCTTCACGTCGCGCTGGCGGTGATGGGGCGGATGGAACAGCCCTGGCAGATCATGCGTCTTGCCCGTTCCATCGCGCGGCAGAATTCGGACCTTCTGATTGCGCGCACGGATCTCGCTGCGCTGGGCGAGCGGCTGCTCATTCAGAGCGAAGATATTTGCGTGCGAGTTTGCGCCCTGCGGCCCGGCGTTACGTCGCTTGAACCCATGGCGGAGGAGGTGATGCAGCTCGCCAATATCTCCAAAGGGTTCCGTGAGGAAATCGATCTTGTGCGTTATGGCGAGTGGGAAAAAAGAGTTTTCGCCGTGCGCCAGAAAATGAGCACGGTGATCGGCGATCATCTGGCCCGTTTCGAGCGCGATCTGCATGGGGCCTTGCCGCTGCAGCAGGCCGGCGCTTTCGGGAAGGCGGGAGTGACCCGCGCCGATCTTTCCAAACGCATGTCGCTGGAAAAGGCTGAAAAAGTCCGCGCCTCGTTCCGCTTCATGCTGGCGACCTGGGCGCGCGCCGATGTGCTGGGCGTCTCGCAGATCTATCGCGACCTGCGCCATATGCTGGATGCTTATCTGGCGCTTTATACCGAGGCGCTGCTGACGGAACTGCGTTTTGCTGCGCAGAAGCCGGAAATGGAACCCCCGGCCGCCGCTTTTGCCGCTGAGCTTCTGGGGCTTCTGGAAGGCGAGGAAGCTGCCGCACTTTTCCGCCGCCGTGTGCAAGTGGCGCTACGCGAGACGGTAGGCGCGGCATAGGCAGAACGGGTCGAAGACCGTTCAGCCCGTAAATTCTTCCTCATAGGCAAAAAGACCGGGCATGCCGCCGGTATGCAGAAAGACGACGGTCTCCTCCGGGCCGATCTCGCCTCTGAAAATCATAGCGATCATCGCCGCCATGGCTTTGCCGCTATAGACGGGATCAAGCAGGATGCCTTCTGTCTGCGCCAGCGTGGAAACGGCGGCTTTCATTTCATCCGTCGGCACCCCGTAAGCCTCGCCCAAAAACCCGTCCGCGATCTCAAAGCGCTCCGCGCCCACCCGGCGCACGCCGAGCCGGTCCGCCGTGCGTTCGGTCAGATCGGTCAGGTCTTCAAGCATTTTTTCCGTGTCGTGCCGATAAACATTGATACCGGTAACGCGCACATCACTTGCCCGCTCGGCAAGCCCCGTCAGGAGGCCGGCCTGGGTGCCCAGACTGCTCGAGGCATGGACGATGCGGGTGACGGCGATCTGCTTTGTCGCGGCCTGGTCGAGAATTTCACCGGCAGCGCGCGCATAGCCGATGGCGCCGACGGAATTCGAGCCACCGACGGGAATGAGATAGGGCGTGCCGCCCGCCTTCGATATGTTGCCCATCACGCGCTCGAACACCTCTGCCGCATCCGCCTTGCCGTCTTCGATGACAAGATCTGCGCCGAGCACTTTGTCGAGGAGGAGATTACCCGAGCGCCGGTAAAGCGCGCCCTGATAGGGCACGGTGTCGAAAAGAATGAGCGTGCAGGCAAGCCCCGCCTTGGAAGCTGCCGCCGCCGTCTGGCGGGCATGGTTGGATTGCAGCGCGCCGGCGGTGATGAGCGTGTCGGCATTTTGCTTGCGCGCCTCGCCCAGAAGATATTCGAGCTTGCGGGTCTTGTTGCCGCCGCCTGCAAGCCCCGTCATGTCGTCGCGTTTGATATAGAGCTGCGGGCAGGAGCCGTTTTCCGCCGCGATGACGGCGCGCAGGTTCATCAGCTCTTGCAGCGGCGTTGGGGCTTCGAACAGCTCGACATGAGGCAGCAGGGAAAAGGGACCGGGCATGAAAGCTCCAATGCTTAGATGATGTTCTGCGTACGCAAGGAGTTTATGTCCTCCTCGCTATAGCCATATTCGGAAAGAATGTCGTCGGTATGCTCACCGAGGAGCGGGGCGCGGTGGCGGATCTCGCCCGGGTTACCGGACAGGCGCACCGGGGTTTCCATGAGCGGCGCCTCACCCTCGATACCGGGAAAGCCCATGGGGTGGAGATAGCCCATGGCTTTAATATGCGGATCGTCGAGCGCCTGCTGCGGGGTATAGACGGGACCGGCGGGAATGCGCGCGGCATCGAGCTCATCGAGCGCGGCGGCAACCGTGCGCTCCGCGCACCATTCGCTCATGCGCTGGCTCAGCACCTCGCCATTGTCGCCGCGGGCCAGATCGTCCTTGAAGCGCGGATCGGTGAGCCAATGGTCTTCGCCCATGAGCTTTGCCCAGCGCTTGAAGAGGGGCAGGCCGATACATTGCACCATGATCCAGCCGTCCTTGGCCTTGAAGATATCGACGGGCCCGGCATAGGGACTGCGGTTACCGATCCCTTCCCGGTTCGTCTGACGCAGGGACTGCTCGATCAGATGGAAATTGAAGAAGTTGAGCGCGGTGGCGAGTAGCGCGCCTTCCACGACCTGGCCCTTGCCGGTTTTCTGCCGCTCAAAGAGGGCCGCCATGGTGCCGAAGGCGGCAAGGGAGGCGGTGCCGAAATCCACCCAGGGCGCGTAGCTTTTCATCGGCTCGTCCGCATGGCCCGTCAGATGCGCTGCGCCGCACATGGCCTGCGCCACGCCGTCGAAGCCGACGCGGTTCGAGTAAGGCCCGCCATGACCGAAGGCGGAAACGGTGGTCAGGATGATGCCGGGGTTGATGGCGCTCAGTGTCTCATAATCGAGACCCATGGCCTTCAGCGTCTGGGGCGGGAGATTGGCGACAACCACATCGGCCTTGGCGACCATGGCGCGCACGACTTTCCGCCCCTCATCGCTCATGGGATCGAGGGTCATGCCGCGCTTGTTCCGGTTGAGCTGCAGGAACATGGTGCCTTCGCCGCCTTCTCCGGCGCCCGCGCCCGGCCGGAAGGGCTGGACGAAACGGTCCTCGCTCCCCTCGCGCTTTTCCACGCGAATGACTTCGGCGCCCATATCCCCCAGCAGCGTCGCGCAATAGGGCCCGGCAATATAGCGGCCGAAATCCAGCACTTTGATTCCCGATAAAATACCGCTCATGTCGGCCTCCCGCTGCGCTTATTCCCATAATTTCAAGTCTTTGGCCGCACTATGCCTGCCAAAGAGGAATATTTCCATTTTCTTTACCTGCCAAAACTAGGCTCTTGCCCGGGTAACCTTGAGTGAACCCAAAAGGGGGAGGGGAACACTCCGTGGAGGCAAGGCCGGACAAGCCCGCGCCATCCGCCACATCCGAGAGCCATAGAAAGCGGCCCATGAATATTTATAGGTGGGACGGCGAGTTCTCGGACAGGCAGGAGGAAGCGGCTTTTTTAATGGCGACATGGAATGTCGTCCTGTCCCGCACGCGCGTCGCCATCGCCGCCGCGGTGATCTTTCTGCTCGCCAGCAGTTCCGATTTTCTGCATCACGGATTTTCCCTCGTCTATTTCGAGCTTCTGGGCGCGCGCCTTGCCGCTTTCACGGTGTGTCTTGCGCCCATCGTGCTTTTCAGACGCGGTCATGATTGGCAGGTTTTCTTCTTCGGGCTGACGCTCGGGGAGTTTCTCGTCTTTCTCGTCGCGATGACTGCCCATGCGGTGAACGGAGACGAGCTTGCGCTGGTCAGTATCAGCGCCTTTGCGATCGTCGCCGTGATCTATTTCGGGGTGCCGAACCGGCTGATCTACACCGCGCCCGTCGCCATTCTCTCAAGTGTCATTCACGTGGCGATGAGCTATGGGATTTTGGGGGCAAGCACGCCGGAAACCGCCCAGCTCATGCTTTCCTGGACGGCGCTGCACATTATCGGCATTCAGACGATCCGCATTTCCTCGCAATTGCGTCGCTCCGAGCATCGCACCATTCATCAGTACCGGGCGCTGACGACACGGCTGCGCCGGGAAATGAGCGACCGCTGGCAGGCCGAAGGCGTGGCGCAGCTCAATGAAGAAAATTTCCGCACGGTTTTCCGCGCCGCGCCCATCCCGCTGGCGCTGGTGCGTCCGCAGAACAGCCGCATCATCCAGGCGAACAAGGCCGCGCTCGATCTTTTCCGGATACCGGAAGACAAGGCGGATACGATTAGCCTCGCCAGTTTCTTCGGGGACGATTTCAAGCAGCTTGCCGCCATCGGCCGCGATTTGAGCGAGCAGGGGGAAATCGAGCTGAAGCTGAGTTCCTATGACGGCGGCGAGATTTGGGCGCAAGTGGCGGGCGCTGCGATCCGCTACCGGGGCGGGCCGGCCATTCTGCTCGGCCTGCACGATGTAACGGAACGGCGCAAGGAAGCTGAAGACCTGCGTCTTGCCCGCGACCAGGCAACCGCGGCGAGCAAATCGAAGAGCGAATTCCTCGCCAATATGAGCCACGAGCTCAGGACGCCGCTCAATGCGATTATCGGTTTTTCCGAAGCGATCGAGCGGGAAATTTTCGGCCCGCTCGGTTCCCAGCGCTATCAGGAATACGCCGCCGATATTTATGAAAGCGGTATTCATCTGCTCAATGTCATCAACGACATTCTCGATCTGTCCAAGATCGAGGCCGGGCGTTTCGATCTCAGCGAACATGAGATGGATGTGCGCACGGTCTTGAATAGCGCCAGCGTCATCGTCAAGCCGCGTGCGCAGCAGGCAGGCGTCCAGCTTGTAATCGATGCGCCGGACGAAGAGCTTTATCTCTACGCCGATGAGCGCGCGCTGAAGCAGGTGCTGATCAATCTGCTCGCCAATGCGGTGAAGTTTTCGCTGCGCGGCGGCACGGTGCAGCTCAGCGTGGAGACGGACGATACGCATATGCACCTGAAAGTGCGCGATGAAGGCGTGGGCATGGACCCGGAAGACATTCCCCGTGCGCTTCAGCCCTTCACGCAGGTGGACGGATCGCTCTCACGCGCCCATGAAGGAACGGGGCTCGGCTTGCCGCTTGCTAAACGCCTGGTGGAGCTGCATGACGGCACGCTTTCCATCGAAAGCGCGCTGGGCGAGGGCACGACAGTCACTGTCAGCCTCCCGATCTCCCGTCTTGTCGATCAGCCGCTCTCCGGTGAGGAAAGCTCCATCATCGTGATTTAGTTCTCGTCAGGCGCAGTCGGCGCTTCAGGCTCGGGCAAAAGGCCGGGCCGGTAACGCGCGGCGATATGCGGCTCGAGAGCTTCTTCCTCGAAGAGCACCGGCTTCATTTCCATATCCGCAAAGAGCGGGGCCTGATCGGCAAAATGCGGCGAGGCTTCATCGAGCGTCGCCGAGCCGAACTGATGAATGCTCTGCGAGTTCAGCGCTCCGTCCTCATCCCATTCGACGAACATGATGTAGGTGTCGCCCGCCCGTGCCGTCAGTGTGCCATCGTCATTTGGCTCGCCCCCGTAAACGGCGCGCAGAATATCGGGCCCGCCATCGAGCGGCAGATCGACCTTGCCGCGCCGCAAGCGGTTGAGCTCGCCCCATGGCGGGTCGAGCCGGCCGAAATTGTCCATCAGAACGTCCACGGCATCGGCGAGCGCCTGGCGCAGCGGCGGGGCCTCGGTGCCGCGCAGCTCCGCCATGATGAGCGGCTGCAGGGTAAGGACGCCAAGGGCGGCATGGCGGTTTTCCTGGTCCGTCCCGAGGTTCCAATCGGCCAGATGTTTCTGTGCGGCGACAAGGTCTTCATCGTCGCTGAGGTCCATGGTCAAAATGGCCGCCCGCGTGAGCCCCACTTTGGAGGCGGGGCTGTAATAAAGGTCGTATTTATAAGCGGCGAATTCCTCTGCGCTGATTGCCTCGTCGCGGGAAAGCAGTTCTTCTGCCCGGAAAGCCCGGTTCGTCATTCCCGTTTCGATGCCCATGAAGGCGGGAAATTGCGCGGGCGAGAGATTGTCCGCCGCCGCCGTTGCGCGGAAAGGCGTGTTATTGGCGTTGAAAACGTAACCCGATTTCGGGTTGATGAGTTTCGGCACCTCTTCGAAGGGCAGGTAATTGCGCCAGATAAGGTCGGAGCGGTCGCCGGGCAGATAGGCCTGCCAGTCCCAGCCTTCCGCGCGGTCCGGGAACTGCGCATTATAGATATAGGCGATATTGCCATCCTTATCGCCATAGACGTAGTTGATGCTGGGCAGGGCCTGCATCTTCATCGCCGCAATCCATTCCTCGAAATTGCGCGCCTTGTTGAGGCGGAAATATTGCTCGGCCTGGCGGAGCTCGTTCATGCCCGCATAGCGGATGGCATAAGCGCCATGATCCGTTTTCAGCACCGGCCCATGCTCGGAAAAGAACACATCGCGCGTCACGGTCCAGTAGAAGGGGCCGAAGAGCTTGACCTTGATCTCCGCTTCTTTGCGCTCGAGCTCTTTCCATTCCCCGTCGAGGAGATACTGGTTCTCGTTCTCCGGGTTCAGTGTGAGCACATAGACATCGGCGAGATCGGGTTTGTTGACCGTGTTCGCCCAGCCGAGATAGCGGTTATGGCCATGCAGCATGAAGGGCGAGCCCGGAAAGGCGCCGCCTGCCACATCCCAGCCCTCTTCGCTTTTCAGCCGCACCTCATACCAGGCAACCGGCCCTGCATAAGGCTGGTGGGAATTGACAAGAAGGCGCGTGTGCCCGTCATCCGAGCGGGAAGGGGCAATGGCAAAGCCGTTAGAGCCTGTGGGATAGACCGGTTCATCGACAGGCAGAAACGCAGTCTCCGGATTTTTGGAGATCGAGCGTTTACGCTCCGGTTCGAAAAGCTCCATGAGCTGCTTGTCGAGGCCGTAAAAAAACGGGGTCTTGAAAACGAATCCGGCGGCAATGTCTTTGCCGGTCATGGGCGCAAGGCCGGGTTCGACCTTCTCGGGGTGAAGGGCAGCGAAGAGATTGATGCCATGAGCATAGGCTTCCAGCACCGCGCGGGTTTCCTCGCTCAGTGCCGTCTCATATTGCGCCTCCACCGTCTCCCAAACCTGGAGAAGGTGAACGATATAATCGGTAACGGCGGCATCAGGGCCCTTCACCGCGCCGAGCTTGCCGCGCGTGGCAATGGCGACTTCCTGAATGGTCGCAAAATCGTCCTCGGCGTGGGCATAGCCAAGGCCGTAGGCAACATCGGCATCGCGGGGACCGTAAATATGCGGCACGCCCCAATTGTCGCGGCGGATTTCAACATCGTATTGCCGGGCGGTTTCCAGAAACGGCGCCGGGTCCCAGGGCGCCGGGCGGGTTACATGCGCGTGGATCGTAAAAATGGCGCCCGCGCCAAAAACCGCCGCGATCAGCCCAAAGAGGCCGGTCAATAGAACCCGCTTCATTCCCTCACCCTCGTCCCTGGCTGCAGCCGCCTGCCTCACGCAGAAATGCGCGGGCGGCGAATGGCCGCAGCCTTATCGTTTCTGTTCTTATGCGGGCCTACTATGATGGCGCGCGGACGACCCGTCCAGCAGCAAGGGGAATTGAAAGGACACATCACATGCAACTTGCCGCGATCGGCAGTTGGCTGCTTTGGCCTCTTATGGCGCTGCTCACCGGAGCGGTGCTGCTTTTCGTGCTGCGCCCGCTGCGCCGCTCGCCCCCCGGACGTGAACGGAGCGGGGAAACGCTGATCTATGAAGAACAGTTGCGCGAGCTGGAGGCCGATGTCGAGCGCGGCACGCTGAACCCGAAAGATGCCGAGCCCTTGCGCCGGGAAATCTCACGCCGTTTGCTCGCTGCAGCGGACGGGACAGGCCACGAGAAACAGGGCCGTCTCGTCTCTTTGCGCATGCTGAAAGTCATCGGCTTTGCCGCCGTCATCGGCGTGACGGGTGTGACGCTGATCCTTTATCTCGCGCTCGGCCAGCCGGGCCTGCCCGACCAGCCGCAAAAGGCACGGCTTGAAAAACCATTGGATGAGCTTTCCGTGCCCGAGCTTGTGGCCCGCCTCGAACGCCGCTTGCGGGAGAACCCGGAAGATCTGCGCGGCTGGAAGATCATCGCGCCCATCTATCTGCAGCTTGGCCGCTACGATGCGGCGATCGAAGCCTATGGCCGCTCCATGCAGCTGGAGGGGCGCACGGCTTTCGGGCTTGCGGGGCTCGCCGAAGCGCTGACCCTTTCCTCCGAAGGGGTGGTGGTGCCGCCCGCGCGCCAGGCATTTGCCGCAGCCCTTGAGCTTGAGCCGGAGCAGGCCAAGGCCCGCTTCTATCTGGCGCTGGGCCAGGCCCAGGACGGGGATGTGGCGGGTGCGCTGCGTGAATGGGAAGCGATCCGCGCCGATGCGCCGGAAGATGCGCCCTGGACGGGCATGCTCGATGCCGCCATTACCTCGGCGCGGCGCCAGCTTGAAGCGCCGGCTAGCGCTCCTGAAGCGCCTGAGGCAGAGCCGCAAGCCGAATAGCGCCATTTATCCCCGCCTGCCGGTTAAGGCATAGTCTTGCCTGATGCTGAACGAATCGGTGTCAGGGGGAGGCTAAATGGGCGAACTGGAAAAACGGACCGCGCAGGCGATCGTCAATATTTTCGAATCCGGCAAGGCGGCGGGTGATTACGGCGCGGTGACGGTGCTGGCGGGCGATAGCGGGCATCTGACCTATGGCAAGGCGCAGACGACGCTGGCAAGCGGCAATCTCTATCTCTTGATCAAGGCCTATGTGGAAAGCGCCGGCGCGCTTTACGCTTCGGCGCTCAAGGAATACCTGCCCGCGCTGAAGCGCTGCGAGGCGAGCCTCGACAATGATGCCCGTCTGCGCTGGGTGTTGCAGGAGGCGGGCGCGGACCCCGCCATGCAGGACGTGCAGGATGGATTTTTCGACCGGGTCTTCTGGAAACCGTCGGCGGATGCTGCCCGCGCCCTTGGCATCAAAACGCCGCTTGGACTTGCCGTCGTCTATGACAGTCACATCCACGGGTCCTGGCGCTATTTGAAGGGCCGGGTGGAAGAAAAGGCGGGTAAAGCCTCCACCATCGGCGAGAAACGGTGGATTGCCGCTTATGTGGGCGAGCGTAAAGCCTGGCTCGCCAGCCACGACAACCGGCTGCTGCGCCGCACGATCTACCGCATGGAAGCCTTCGAGGAACTGATCGCCGCGGGCAATTGGAGCCTGGCGCTGCCTCTGACCGTGCGCGGGGTGCGCATCGATGCGGATATTATCGATTACCATCCTCCGGTCAGGGTTTCTGCGGAAGGAGCCGAAGAGCGGCTTTTGCTCCTGAAATCGCCCCCCATGACGGGCGAGGATGTGCGGGCGCTGGAAGAAGCGCTGAAACGGCACGGATATGTGATCAATACGGATGGCGTTTTCGACGAAAATCTGGAACGGATCGTCAAGGACTTCCAGCAGCTCGAAAGACTGACCGCGGACGGGATCATCGGCGCCTCGACCCGCGCGGCTTTAGGGATTTAACGGCGGTAAAGCGCGGTTTTCCGCGCCGTGCCGCGTCGATTTGGCTCTTTGCCAGGAAAAGCTGCGCGCTTTATATCAGGTAAGCTGAGGGCAGAGCAGGAACGGGACCGGATTTATGACACGCAAACAGCGCCGCGCCAGTTTGATCGGGGCAGGGTTGGTTATTCTCGCGGCGGCGGTGGGCCTGGTGCTGACCGCGCTGCAGGACAATATCGTTTTCTTCTATAGCCCGAGCGACATTGCCGAGCGCGGCACGGAGCCGGGCGAACGCTTGCGGCTCGGCGGGCTGGTGGCGGAAGAAAGCGTGACGCGCGGCGAGGGCACGGATGTGCGCTTCGATGTGACCGATTTCGCCGCGACCGTGACCGTCACCTATAGCGGCACGCTGCCCGATCTCTTCCGCGAAGGCCAGGGCGTCGTCACCGAAGGCGTGCTCGGAGCGGACGGTGTTTTCGTTGCCGATACGGTGCTCGCCAAGCACGACGAAAATTACATGCCCCCGGAAGTTGCCGACGCGCTGAAGCGCACCGGGAATTGGCAGGGCGAAGGGGCGGAGAAAAGCCATTCGGAAACCTATGGAGAGGGAACCTATCCGTGATCGCTGAAACAGGCCATTTCGCCCTCGTTCTTGCGTTCGCGGTGGCGCTTCTCCAGACCGTTCTGCCGCAGATCGGCGCCTACCGGCAGGATGCGCGGCTGATGGCGGTGGGCGTGCCGGCGGCGCAGGCGCAGTTCCTGCTCGTCCTTCTTTCTTTCGCCGCATTGAACGCAGCATTCGTGACGTCCGACTTTTCGGTCTATGCGGTGGCGCAGCATTCTCATTCCGCCAAGCCGCTGCTTTATAAGATCACCGGTGTCTGGGGGAACCATGAAGGCTCGATGCTGCTCTGGATCCTCATTCTTTCGGTCTTCGGCGCGGCGGTGGCGACCTTCGGGCGCGATCTGCCCGACAGTTTGCGCGCCCGTGTGCTTTCCGTTCAGGCGCTGATCGGCGTCGCCTTTCTCGCCTTCCTGCTTTTCACCTCGAACCCGTTCACGCGGCTCGATCCTGCGCCCATCGATGGCGGCGGTCTCAACCCGCTCCTGCAGGACCCGGCGCTCGCCTTTCATCCGCCCTTCCTCTACATGGGCTATGTCGGCTTTTCGATGGCGTTCTCTTTTGCCGTTGCCGCGCTTCTCGAAGGCAAAGTCGATCCGGGCTGGGCGCGCTGGGTGCGCCCCTGGACGCTTGCAGCCTGGATGGCGCTGACGCTCGGCATCGCCATGGGCTCCTGGTGGGCCTATTACGAGCTTGGCTGGGGCGGCTGGTGGTTCTGGGACCCGGTGGAAAATGCGTCCCTCATGCCCTGGCTCGTCGGCACGGCGCTTTTGCATTCAGCCATTGTGGTGGAAAAGCGCGGCGCACTGAAAAGCTGGACGATCCTGCTTGCGATCTTCGCTTTCTCGCTCAGCCTTATCGGCACGTTCCTGGTGCGCTCGGGCGTGCTCACCTCCGTTCATGCTTTTGCGACGGACCCGGAACGCGGGCTCGTTATTCTGGGCATACTTGCCTTCTTCATCGGCGGGGCGCTGACGCTTTACGCGTGGCGGGCGCCGCAGCTGAAAGGCGGCGGGCTTTTCGCGCCGGTCAGCCGCGAAAGCGCGCTGGTGCTCAACAATCTTTTCCTCGCAGCGGCAACGGTGGCTGTGTTCGTCGGCACGCTTTATCCGCTGGGGCTCGATGCGCTGACGGGTGAGAAGATTTCCGTCGGCCCGCCTTTCTTCAATATGACCTTTGTGCCTATCGTGTTGCCGCTTCTTTTGCTGGTGCCGCTCGGCCCGCTGCTTGCCTGGAAGCGGTCGGATATTTACCCCGTTCTGCAGCGGCTTTTCGCGGCGGCGGGGCTTGCCATTCTCACCATCATCGCCGTTGCGGCGGTGAGAGGCGAGGGGCCGTGGCTCGCGCCCATCGGCCTCGGGCTTGCCGCCTGGCTCGTCTTCGGTGCCTTTTCCGACATCGCCTACCGGGTGAAAGCCTTCAAGGTGCCCGCCCGCGAGAGCCTGCGCCGGTTGCGGCATCTGCCCCGCGCGGTCTGGGGCTCGACGCTGGCTCATGCCGGGGTCGGTATCATGGTGGCGGGCATTGTCGGCATTTCCGCCTGGCGCGTTGAAAGTGTGGCGGCCATGGCGACCGGCGACGTGCTGGAGGTCGGCGGCTATGAACTCATGCTGGCGAATGTCGGGGCCTATGAGGGACCGAACTTCCGCGCCGAGAAAGCCGAATTCATTGCTGTGAAAAACGGCCGTGAGATTGGCCGGCTGCGTCCTGAAAAACGCGTCTATCCGGTGCAGAACATGCCGACCACGGAAGCGGCGATCTACACCGCCTGGATTTCCGATCTCTATGTCGTGCTGGGCGACCGGCGCGGTGAGAACGAATGGACCGTGCGCGCTTATGTAAACCCGCTCGTCCCCTGGATATGGATCGGATCGGTGATCATGGTACTGGGCGGGGCAGTCTCGCTTTCCGACCGGCGTTACCGGCTCGGTATTCCCTTTGCCCGGCGCAAAGCGCGGGTGGCGGCGGAAGGAGCAGCATCTTGATGCGCGGGCTCTTCAATAAGAGTGCGGCGCTTTGCCTCTGCGCCGTGCTTTGGATGGGTTTTGCCCTTCCGGCAGGGGCGATCGAGCCCGGCGAGAAGCTCGACGACCCGAAGCTGGAGGAGCGCGCGCGCGAGCTTTCCCGCGAATTGCGCTGCCTTGTCTGTCAGAACCAATCTATCGATGATTCCGATGCGCCGCTGGCGCGGGATCTGCGCCTTCTGGTGCGCGACCGGCTGAAGGAAGGCGATAGCAACGAGGAAGTGCTGGACTATATCGTGGCGCGCTATGGCGACTTCGTGCTTCTGCGCCCGCCCGTGCGCCCGGAAACCTGGGCGCTTTGGGCCGCGCCCTTCGCGGCGCTTCTGATCGGCGGCGTCGTGGTGTTCGTGCTCTTCCGGCGTAAAAGGGAAGAGGGGGCGGAAGCCGCGCCGCTTTCCCCGGAAGAAGCGGCCCGGCTCGATGCACTGCTCGAAGAGTCGGATACGAAAACGCGTGAATAGGAACGCGTTTCCCGTCACACTTCCTCTTTAGATTGGCTGCCGGGCGGAACGTTTGGCGAAAAACAATCGGAGAGAAAGATGGCCGTTCAATCCGAAAAGATCACCTTCAAAGGCGCGCTCGGCGAGGAGCTGGCTGCCCGGCTTGACCGGCCGGACGGGCCGCCGCGTGCCTACGCACTTTTTGCGCATTGCTTTACCTGCTCGAAGGATGTTTTCGCCGCCTCGCGCATCGCCTCCGCGCTCGCCGAGCGGGGCATTGCCGTGCTACGGTTCGATTTCACCGGGCTCGGCATGAGCGGCGGTGATTTTTCCAACACGAATTTTTCATCGAATGTGGCCGACCTTGTCGCCGCTGCCGACTTTCTGCGTGAGACCTATGAAGCGCCCGACATTCTTGTCGGTCACAGTCTGGGCGGGGCGGCGGTGCTGGCGGCGGCGGAGAAAATTCCCGAGGCGGCGGCCATCGCAACGATCGGTGCGCCCGCGGATGCGGCCCATGTCGCGCATAATTTCGGTGAGAAGATTTGCGAGATCAACGAAAACGGTGAAGCGGAAGTCATGCTCGCCGGGCGCAGCTTCACCATCAAACAGCAGTTTCTCTACGATATCGAAACCTCGCGGCAGCGCGATCATATCGGCAAGCTGAAAAAGGCGCTGCTCATCTTTCATGCTCCCCTGGACGAGCAGGTGGGCATCGACAATGCTTCGGAAATCTTTCTTGCCGCCAAGCACCCGAAAAGTTTCGTCTCGCTCGACAATGCCGATCATCTTTTAACGCGGAAAGAAGACGCGGTTTATGTCGCCGATGTGCTAACCGCCTGGGCGCAGCGCTATATCGAAACCCCTGCGCCGGTGGAAAAGCCGACGGGCCAGGAGGGCAGCGTCAGCGTGGCAGAAACGGGCGCAGGCAAGTTTCAGCAAAAGGTAGAGATCGGTCCGCACAGCTTTCTTGCCGATGAGCCGGAAAGCGTGGGCGGCATGAATTCAGGCCCTGCGCCTTACGACTGGGTTCTGGCCGGGCTCGGCGCCTGCACTTCCATGACTTTGCGTATGTATGCCGATGCCAAGAAATGGCCACTTAAGGGGGTTAGCGTACACCTTGAACATAGCAAGGTGCATGCGGAGGATTGCGAAGACTGCGAAGAAAAATCCGGCGCCAAGATTGATCTCATGACGCGTGAGATCGCGCTGCTGGGCGATTTGAGCGATGAGCAGCGCGCAAGGCTGATGGAAATTGCCGATAAGTGCCCCGTGCACCGGACACTGGAATCGAAAGTGCGTGTCGAAACCCGCCTTGCGGATGAGGTCAAATAAGGCAATTTCTGGGCGGATCAAATTAAAGAAATTTAATCGCGCGGACAGCGTGCCGTAAGCTCACACTTCCTATGTTCATACTCAAGGATGTCCTTCATCACAGGGGTAGCGAACATGACGGATCATGTGAAAAACGCAAAAACCACTTCAGCAAAAAGTAAAGCGGTGCGGCCCATTGCGCTTGCCGCCGCGTTGGCCGCAGCCGGGATCATCGGCTATGGCGCGGGCAGCACGAGCCCTGATGTCGCCCGGGCGGCCTCCAATCCTTTTGCGGAAAACCGCCAGGAAAGCACGGAGATCGAGCCCGTCGCCCCGTCCAATGCGCCGGCAAGCTTTGCCGATGTGGTGGAACGTGTGGGACCTGCGGTGGTGAGCGTGCGCGTGACGCAAAAGGCGGAAGCTGGGCCTGCAGCGGGTATGGACCTGCCGCCCGGTCATCCGCTTGAGCGCTTCTTTAAGCAGTTTGGCGCGCCGAATGGCGGCGGCAGTCAGCCTGCACCCAAACGCCAGGCGCAAGGGTCCGGTTTCTTCATTTCCTCTGACGGCTATGTGGTGACGAACAACCATGTCGTTGAAGGCGGTGAGGAAATTCTGATCGCCCTGAGCAATGGAGACGAGCTGAAAGCCAAGATCGTCGGCACCGACCCCAAGACCGATCTCGCACTGTTGAAAACCGAACCTGAAAAAGCCATGCCCTATGTGGCTTTTGCGCCGGAAGACAATTTGCGTATCGGTGACTGGGTGGTGGCCGTGGGCAATCCCTTCGGCCTTGGCGGCACGGTAACCTCCGGCATCGTTTCGGCGCGCGGGCGCGATATCGGCGCGGGACCTTATGACGATTTCATCCAGATCGATGCGTCGATCAACCGCGGCAATTCCGGCGGGCCGACCTTCGATCTGGCGGGCAACGTTGTGGGCGTGAACACCGCGATCTTCTCGCCCTCCGGCGGCAGTGTCGGTATCGGTTTTGCGATCCCCGCCAATGTGGCCCAGGACGTAATTGCCGATCTGAAAGAACATGGCAGCGTGACGCGCGGCTGGCTCGGCGTGTCCATTCAGCCGGTGACACCTGAAATTGCCGAAAGCCTCGGCCTTGAAGAAGGTGAAGGCGCGCTTGTCGCCGATGTCATGAAAGGCAGCCCGGCGGACAAGTCCGGCCTTGAGACGGGCGACGTCATTTTGGCTATTGACGGTAAGAAGATGAAAGACGCGCGGGATGTGAGCCGGGCGGTCGCCGGTTACGACCCCGGAACGGAAGTGAATTTCGAATTGCTGCGCGAAGGCGATGAGCAGGATGTCGAGGTGGTGCTCGGCGAATTCCCAAAAGAGCCACGCCAGGTGGCCGCGCGTGAAGGCGCCCCTGCCGGGAAGGTTGGTGAGCTTGGTTTGGCGCTGACCTCCGGACCGGACGGCGGCGTGGTCGTGCAAGGGGTCGACCCGCAAAGCGAGGCGGCGGCCAAGGGCGTGCGCCCCGGCGATGTGATCGTCAAGGTGAATGGCCGCACGGTCTCCAACCCCGGCGAACTTGAAACGCGAATCGAAGAATCGGGCAAAAGCTCGGTGCTGCTTCTCCTGCGCAATGAGAGCGGCCAGCACTTTGTCGCCCTCTCGCTAAAAGATGCGTGATGGCGCGGGCAGGTCGGGCGCGTGCCGGGCCTGCCCCGCAATCCCGTAATTATGGGCCTGTTATGCGTTTTGGCCCTTAAGGCCGCACCGGTGATCCGTCCCCCTAGCCGGTGCGGCTGCCCCCTTTTCCTTTAAAACTCAAGTGAGGCGAGGATGACAGCCCAGCCGTTTTTGACGCATGATGTGTGCGCGCTCGAACCGGAAACGGAAAAGAGAGAAGGGGAGGAACGAGGTAAGGTGCGTATCCTTGTTATCGAGGACGACATCGAGGCGGCGACCTATGTGGTCAAAGGCCTGCGGGAAAGCGGCCACATCGTCGATCATGCCGGCGATGGCGAAGAAGGCGTGACGCTGGCGCTTTCCGGCACTTATGACGTGATGGTCGTGGACCGCATGCTGCCGAAACGCGACGGCCTTTCCGTCGTCGAGGCGCTGCGCGAAAATGCCGATGCAACGCCCGTTCTCTTTCTCAGCGCCTTGGGGGAAGTGGATGACCGGGTCAAAGGCCTGCGGGCGGGCGGCGACGATTATCTCACGAAGCCTTTCGCCTTTGCCGAGCTTCTGGCGCGGATCGAGGTGCTGGCGCGCCGGGCGAACCCGGATAGCGTGCAGACCAAGCTGTCGGTCGGCGATCTGGAACTCGACCTTCTCACCCGTAAGGTGCAGCGGGCGGGGCAGGATATCGACCTGCAGCCGCGCGAGTTCCGCCTGCTCGAATATCTCATGAAACATAGCGGTCAGGTGGTGACGCGCACCATGCTTCTGGAAAATGTCTGGGAATATCATTTCGATCCCCAGACCAATGTGATCGACGTGCATATTTCCCGGCTTAGATCGAAGATCGACAAGAATTTCGGCGAGCCGCTTTTGCACACGATCCGCGGTGCGGGGTATTCGCTGCGTGCTGCTGACTAATCTCCTTAAAACCTCGACGTTCCGGCTGGCGGTGATCTATCTCGCCTTGTTCGTGACGTCGGTGATCGCGCTTTTGGGGTATATTTACTGGAACACAGCCGGCTTTCTCGCCCGCCAGACCGACCAGGCAGTGGAAGCGGAGATACAAGGCCTTGCCGAGCAATATGCGCAAGGCGGGCTGCCGCTTCTCGTTCACACGGTCATTCAGCGCTCGCGCGATCCGCGTCAGAGCCTTTATCTCGTGCTCGATCCGCGCGGCAACGTGCTGGCGGGTAATCTCGACAGCAAGCCCGCCGCGCTGCAAGGGCCGGACGGCTATGTGGAATTCAACTATCAGCGCCGCACCATGGAAGGGGTGGAGCGCCATGCCGCCCGCGCCCGTTACATCGAACTGCCGGAAGGATTCTTTTTGCTGGTGGGGCGCGATGTGGAGGAGCGGCGCAATATCGAAAGCCTGATCACTGCCTCGCTCATTTGGGCCGTGGCGCTGACGCTGGGGCTCGGGCTCATCGGCGGGCTGATCATGAGCCGCAACATGCTGGCGCGTCTCGACGACATCAACCGTACGAGCCGGGAGATCATGCGCGGGGATCTGGCCCGGCGTATTCCCGTTTCCGGTACAGGTGACGAGCTCGACCAGCTTGCGGGCAATCTCAACAATATGCTCGAACAGATCGAGGCCCTGATGATGGGGATGCGTGAGGTGACGGACAATGTCGCTCATGATCTGCGCAGCCCCTTGAACCGGCTGCGCAACCGGCTGGAAGTGACGCTGATGAAGCCGGCAAGCGAGGCCGACTACAAGGACGTGCTGGAAAAGACGATCAGCGAGGCGGATCACCTTCTGGCGACGTTCAATGCGCTTCTCTCCATCGCCCGGGCCGAGGCGCGCAGCTCGCGCGAAGCCATGGTGGATGTGGATATTTCCGCGCTGGTGCTGGATGCGGTGGAGCTTTACGAACCCGTCGCCGAGGAAGCGGAGTTGACCTTGAAGGCGGATGTGCCGGAAGGCCTCAAACTTTTCGCCAACCGCGAAATCCTCTCCCAGGCGATTGCCAATCTCATCGACAATGCCATCAAGCATGGGCGCAAGGGCGAGGAAGGGGGCGAGATCACCGTCAAGGCGGCGCTTGCCCATGGCCGTGTGGTGCTCAGCGTTTCGGACAATGGGCCGGGCATTCCGGAAGCCGACCGGGCGCGGGTGCTGGAGCGTTTCGTGCGCCTTGAGGCAAGCCGCAACACGCCGGGCAGCGGGCTCGGGCTGTCGCTCGCCGCCGCCGCGGCGCGCCTTCATAATGGCCGCATCACCCTTTCGGATGCAGAGCCAGGACTCTGTGTAACGCTTTCTCTGCCCGTCTGACTGCGCCCCCTATCTTTCCTGACCGCAAGCGCTCTCGTGCGAATCGCAAAAGAAGCTGCGCGAATCGGATTTGCGGATAACAGGAATCCGCGTCAGGACGGGCGATTTCGGCCCCTGCATTTGGGGATAAACCCGCTTTTATGTGCATTTATCGCACGGAAAACGCAGAAAATGGCGTCCTGATGCGGGATTTTGTCCGTTTTTCATTGGCGCGAATCTCTTGGCTTGTTATGGCTTTTACATAAGGCGCCAACCGAGGAGGCCATTCTAGGAGAGATAAGATGAGCAAGGCGGAGTTTATCGAAAACGTTGCAGCAGCTGGCGACATGTCCAAAGCGGAAGCCAAGCGTGCTGTGGAACTGGTGTTCGGCGAAATCGAAGCCGGTCTGAAGCGGGCGAAGAAGGACGGCAAATTCACCGTCGGCACGTTCGGCACCTTCACGATCACCAAGCGCGCTGCCCGTAAAGGCCGCAACCCGCAGACGGGTGAAGAAATCAAGATCAAGGCGAAGAAGTCTCTGCGCTTCAAGCCGTCGGCTCAGCTGAAAACGGCTGCCGGCTGCTAAGACAGCGCGATCTGACGTTTTTGAAGGCCCGCCATTGGCGGGCCTTTTCTTTTCGCGCCGGATCGGTAGCCTCCAAGGCTAGAAGCGAATTGAGCAAGGTTGCGTGAGAATGACGGAAGCCGAGATGACGCCTTATCTGGGACTGGAAGTGCCGCCCCGGCCGTTTGACGCGAAGCGCGCGGCAGGCTTTCTTGCCGATCTCGAAGAAGAGGTGAAAAAGCTGGAAGGGGCCGAAGGCGCTGGCCTGAAGGCGCTCATCCAAAGCCAAAAGCCGCTCCTCACCGCCATTCTCGGCAACTCGCCTTACCTCACCCGGCTTATCACTCGCGAGCCGGCCCGCCTGCGCCTGCTGGACGGGCCGCCGGATGCGGCCTTCGACGCGCTGCTGTCGCGCCTTAAAGACGACGCCATAGAAGCCAGGAACGAAGCGGCGCTCATGGGCGTGCTGCGCCGGGCGAAGGCAGAAGCTGCGCTCCTTATCGGCGCGGCGGATATTGCCGGTAAATGGACGCTGGAAGAGGTAACGGGCGCGCTCACCCGGTTTGCCGACAAGGCGGTGAGCCAGGCAACGGACTGGCTCCTGCGCGATGCCCAGAAGAACAAATTCATCGCCGAGCTCGATGCGCAAGAACCTGCCAAAGGCACAGGCTTTCTCGTTCTTGCCATGGGCAAATACGGGGCGGGCGAGCTCAATTATTCCAGCGATATCGACCTTGTGGTGTTTTTCGAGCCGGGCCGTGTTTCGCTTTGCGAGGGGCGGGAGGAGCAAGACCTTTGGGTGCGCATCGCCAAGAGCCTTGTGAAGCTTATGCAGGAGCGCACGTCGGACGGCTATGTCTTCCGCACGGATTTGCGCCTGCGCCCGGACCCGGGCAGCACACCCCTTGCCGTCTCGCTGCCCGCCGCCGAGCAATATTACGAAAGCCGGGGGCAGAACTGGGAGCGCGCGGCGTTCATCAAGGCGCGCCAGGTCGCCGGGGACAGCGAAATCGGGGAAATGTTCCTGAAAAATATCCGCCCCTATATCTGGCGCAAGAATCTCGACTTCGCCGCCATCGAAGACATTCATTCTATGAAGCGGCAAATCCATGCGGTGCAGGGCCACGGCAAGATCGCCATTGCCGGGCACAACATCAAGCTGGGACGCGGCGGCATCCGGGAGATCGAGTTTTTCGTTCAGACCCAGCAATTGATTGCGGGCGGGCGCGATGCGGATTTGCGCGGCAAGCGCACGGTGGAAATGCTGCGCGCGTTGGCGGAGAAGGAATGGATCACGCCGCAGGCCGCCGAAGAGTTGGTGGAGTCCTACCGGTTTTTGCGCACGCTCGAACACCGCCTGCAAATGGTAGAGGACGAGCAGACCCATTCGCTGCCGAAAAGCGAGGAAGACCTCGAGCGGATTGCGATTTTCTCCGGCTATAAAGACCGCGCGTCTTTCGATGAAGCGCTGCGCGCGCATCTTTCGCGCGTGCAAGGCCATTACGCAGCGCTTTTCGAAAAAGCCCCGCCGCTTGCTGAAGAGGGCGGGAGCCTTGTTTTCACCGGCACGGATGATGACCCGGAAACCGTGCAAACCTTGAGCGATATGGGCTTCAAACGGCCCTCTGAAATGATGGAGATGATCCGCGGCTGGCATACGGGGCGCTTCGCCGCCACCCGTTCGCCCCGCTCGCGCGAGCGCCTGACCGCGCTTATGCCGGCACTCTTGAAAGCGCTTTCGCAAACCGCCGATCCCGATGTGGCCTTCACTCGCTTTCATAAATTCATCGAGGGCCTGCCCGCAGGCGTGCAGCTTTTCTCGCTCATCTATGCCAATCCGAGCCTTCTCGGTCTCATCGCGGATATTTGCGGCACCGCGCCCCGCCTTGCCAATCATTTGAGCCGTAATCCGGCTGTGCTCGATGTGGTGCTTGACCCGGAATTCTTTCAGGTGCTGCCGCGCGGGCCGGAGCTGGGTGAAGGATTGCGCCAGGCGCTTTCCACGGCGCAGAGCTATGAAGGCGCGCTCGATGTGGCGCGCGTCTGGGCGCGCGAGCAGCGGTTCCGCGTCGGCGTGCGCGTGCTCTCGGGCAGCGCCGATGCGGAAGAAGCTGGCAGCGCTTATTCGGCGATCGCGCGGGAGGTCATTCAGGCGCTTAAGCCCGCCGCCCTCGGCGAAATCGAGCGGCGTTACGGCAAGGTGCCCGGCGCGGACATGGCTGTGGTCGCCATGGGCAAACTCGGCAGCGGCGAGATGAGCGCGGAATCCGATCTCGATCTCATCGTGATTTACGATGTCGATGATGGAGAAGCGGTCTCGAACGGGCCGAAGGAGCTCGGCGTCACACAGTATTACGCCAAGGCCTGCCAGCAGCTCGTCAATGCGCTCACCGCGCCGACGGCGGAAGGCAAGCTCTATGAGGTGGATATGCGCCTGCGCCCTTCGGGCAATGCCGGGCCCATTGCAACGCGCTATGACAGTTTTGCCGCTTATCAGGAGGGGGAAGCCTGGACCTGGGAGCATATGGCGCTGACCCGGGCGCGGGTGGCCGCAGGCCCGGCGCCTCTTGCCCAAAAAATTGAAACGGAGATTTCCCGTGTGCTCCGCAAGCCACGGGACCCGGTAAAACTGGCCGCGGATGTCGCCGACATGCGCGCCCGCATCGCCAAGGAATTTCCCGCTTCGGACCCTTGGGAGCTGAAACATGTGCGCGGCGGGCTCATCGATCTTGAGTTTATCGCCCAGTATCTTCAGCTTCGTTACGCCGCCGAAATGCCGGAGATCCTCTCCCCCCATACGCGCGGCGTATTCGAGGCCGCCGGACGGCTCGGCATTCTGCCCCCCGCCGAGACCGATTTGCTCTTGCATGCCATCGACCTGGTGTTGAACCTTACCCAGGTCGTGCGCATCTGCGTGACGGGCACGCTCAACCGCGAGGAAACCAATATCGGTTTGAAGAACCTGCTTGCGAGAGTGGGGGATGCGCCCGACTTTGAGGCCCTGGAGGCCGATCTGAGGGAAAGCCAGAAAGCGGTGCTGAGCTTGTTTGAAAGCTTGATTGGGGGGCTTTCCAAGACCGATAGCTCTGGCTAGGGAATTGCAACTGCCAGCCAGAACGGAACCGGCCCTTTGCGCCGGAAGCGGGCACCTGGCCCTGTAGGTCAGGGTTGAACTGGCCTTTTGTGGTTAACCCCGCAAAAGGCAGCATTCGGGCCGCTTCTGTGCCGAAAAGGGACGTGCCATCTCTGCACAAGGGTGCAGGGGCTGTCTGTTTTGGAGCTAGGCTTGATGGAACGGTATGATGTTGTCGTGATTGGGGGAGGGGTGAACGGCCTTGCAGCCGCCGCCCGTCTTGCGCAATCCGGCTTCGCCGTTCTGGTGCTGGAGCGCGGTGAGCAGCCGGAAGCCGCCGCCCTTGCCGGTGAAATCGTTCCCGGTTTTAAAGCGCCGCCCTTCGCGCTGCCGGGCGGCTATCTCGATCCCAATTTCGTTTGCGCGTTGGACCTTGGCCGCCATGGGCTGCGCACTCTGCGCCTCGATGGCGGCGTTTCGCTTTTCGGTGATGGGCGCTATGTCGCCTCCTATACCGATGCGGGCGTCATGACGCGCGAAATTCAGCGCCACAACAAGCGTGATGCGAGCGCCTGGACGCGGTTCGCGCGGGACATGCAGCGCCAGGCCCGGAGACTCGAAAAACGTATTCTCGAAGAACAGCAGGACCCGGCACGGCGCAGCCCCGCCGTCATCCGCAAGCTGGTGCAGGATGTGCGCGAGCTGGTGCAAAAACCCGCCCATGATCTCCATGACGAAGCCCGCGTCTGGCTGCAATCGATGGATGCTTTTCTCGACGGGTATTTCCGCAGCGATCATTTGAAAGCGCATATCGCGTCTGCCGCGCTGCCCGGCCATGCGCAGGGCCCGTGCGGCCAGACGACGGCGGCGCTTCTCCCGCTCCTGTGGATCGGCGAGCGCAGCGGCGGCATGCCCGCGCGCCTCATGCCGCAAGGGGGCCTGCCTGCGCTTACCAAGGCCATCGCCAATGCGCTGAAAGCGGCAGGCGGCGACATTCGCTTTGGGGCGGAGGTTGTGGATGTGCGCATGGAAGGGCGCAAGGCCGCCGGTGTCGTGCTTTCCGATGATACGGAAATCGCCGCGCGCTGCGTGCTCTCCGATCTTGATGTGAAGCACAGCTATCTCGGCCTTTTTAACTGGTCCTCGCTGCCCAAGCGCTATGTGGAAGAGATCGGCCATTTCCGCACCGAAGGGGTGACGGCGCAGCTCGATCTAGCCCTCTCCGGCTTTCCGGAATTTCCGGATCTGCCGGAAGGCTGCCCGGCGCTTGCCGGCGGGTTGCGCCTGCCCGGTTTTCTGGACGATATGGAATGGGGGTTCGACGATTGGCAGGACCACACGCCGCCGCGCCGTCCGCTCATCGATATGTCTTTCCCGAGCCTTGCCGACCCCTCCCTTGCGCCGGAAGGCAAGCATCTGGCGAGCATCACGCTCCATTACGTGCCTTACGAATTGCATGACGGGTCCTGGAGCGGCGCGCGCCGGGCTGAACTGGTGCAGCTTGTCTTGAAGAAACTGGAAGCGGTGAGCCCCGGCTTTATCGAGCGGATCGAAGGCTACCGTCTTGCCTTGCCGCGCGACATTGAAGAACAGACCGGCCACACACACGGCGACCCTTTCGCAGGGCAAATGAACCTCGATCAGCTTTTCTTCAACCGGCCAGTGCCCGGCTTTGCCGCTTATGAAGGGCCGGTGGAGAATTTCTATCTTTGTTCGGCAAGCGCCCATCCGGGCGGCGCCGGGCTTGGCATTGCCGGTTATAACGTCGCCGAAAAACTGCTCGGCTCACTGAACGGCGGCAGCGGCCTCTTCCGCCGCGGTAAGGGAGCGGCGGCATGATGGAACATGATCTGGCCTATGATGCGATCGTGATCGGCGCCGGCCATAACGGCCTTGTCGCGGCTGCCTATCTTGCTGAAGCGGGCAAACGCGTTCTCGTGCTCGAGGCGGGAAGCGATGTGGGCGGCGCGGCGGTGACGGCGGAAATTGCACCCGATTATATGTCCTCGGCGGGCGCGCATTTGCTCTATGCCTGGCCGCAGCGCATCGAAAAAGATTTAAAGCTCGCCAAGCACGGCTTTGAAATGGCCAGCCGCGATATGGTGACTGTTGCGCTCGACAAGGACGGCAAACATCTCGTGCTGCCGGCATCCTCACGCGCCGATATTGCGCGGCTGAAAGACCGCTCGCCCCGCGATGCCGAAGCCTATGGTCCTTTCATGAAGCGCGTTCAGCGTTATGCGGGGCTTTTGCAGCCGCTGCTGGAAAAAGGCCTGCCGGTGCCGGGTGAGGGGGCGAAGCAAGCGGTAACGGATGCGCTTTCGCTCATCTGGCGGTTTGAGAAAATGGGCGAAGAAGACCGCCAGGAGCTGGGCCGCTTTCTGCCTGCCAGCATGGCGCAGGTGCTCGACCGGACGTTCGAGGACCCGCTTCTAAAAGCTGCTCTGGCGATGGATGCGACGCTCGGCCATCACATGGGGCCGAAATCGCCGGGCTCTGCCTATCAATATATCTATCGCCTGGCGCAGCAGAACATCGCCGGCGGCAAGATGGGTTATCCGGCAGGCGGCATCGGCGCGCTGCCTCAGGCACTTGCCCGGCTCATCGGGGAAAGTGAAGGGCGCGTGCGCACGAACAGCCAGGTGCGCCACATTCTCGTTTCGCCCGACGGCAAGACCGAAGGCGTTGTGCTGACCGACGGCACGAAATTTCATGCGCCCGTCGTGCTTTCCAGCCTCGATCCGCGCCGCACCTATCTCGATCTTTTAGGCTCTGCGCATCTGGCGCCCGAACAGACGCGCCGCCTGGGCAGCTGGCGGATGCAGGGCGCCTGCGCCAAAATCAATCTTGCGCTGGAAGGCCTGCCCATCATCGAAGGGCTCGAAGAGCGTGAATATGGCGGGCGCTGGCTCATCGCGCCGGACATGACGGCGATGGAGCGCGCTTTTGTGGCGGCCAAGCGCAACGAGC
Source organism: Tepidicaulis sp. (assembly GCF_965222285.1). Lineage (NCBI taxonomy): Bacteria > Pseudomonadati > Pseudomonadota > Alphaproteobacteria > Hyphomicrobiales > Parvibaculaceae > Tepidicaulis > Tepidicaulis sp. Next base: position 1,089,164 of record NZ_OZ244942.1, read on the forward strand.
TTGCCGTAGACCCGATCATGGAAATCGTGCTGCCGTCCTATCACGATCCGCGCGCCGCCCCGCCCGGCCACCACACCATGTCGATCCTGCTCCCCCATGTGCCTTATGAACTTGAAGGCGGCTGGGAGGCGCGGCGGGACGAGTTCACCAAACGCGTCGTCGATGCGGTGGCCGTTTATGCGCCCGACATCAAGATCAAGCTCATCGCGGGGGAAATTCTGACCCCGCCGGAAATCGAACGGCGCTTCGGCGCGCCGGGTGCCGGCTGGCATCAGGGCGATATGAGCCTCGATCAGACGCTGCTTTTCCGCCCCGGTTATGGGCTTTCCCATGACGAAGGCCCGGTTGAGGGACTATATCTATGCGGCAGCGGCACGCATCCGGGCGGCGGGCTCACCGGCGAGCCGGGGCGTCTTGCCGCCGCGCATGTGCTGGAGGGGGGAAGCGCTCATGTCTAACATTCTCGTTCGCCCTGACTTTGAACCTGAACACCATAACGACGTTCTGGAAAAACATGCCGCGCCGCGCGCCGATCTTTTCGAAGCCGCGCGGGGCATTCTGCCATTCGAGATACAGGCCGAGCCGACTTGCCTGCACAGTTTTGCCGCCACGGTATGCCGCACCAACGAATGGGCGGCATGGAACGGCTATACGACGCCGCAGACCTATGTCTCGCTCGCCAGCGAATATGAAGCACTGCACGCGCAGGCAGCGCTTGCCGACATGTCCTGGCTGACGAAATACCGCATCAGCGGCCCGCAGGCCGAAGAGTTTCTGCAAAAACTCGTCACCCGCAATGTCGCCGCCTTGCCGGTGCATGGGGCCGCGCGGGTCTTCTTCTGCGACATGGGCGGCAAGATCGTGGGCGAGGGCGTGCTCTTCCGCCTTGAAGAGGAAGAGTACCGGCTGACGGTGGAAGGCAACCATCTGGACTGGCTGGACGCCACGGCAGAGGGCTTTAATTGCGCCGTTGAAGATATTTCCGGCACGCTCGGCTGTCTTGCTCTGTCAGGCCCGCAGGCGGTCTCTATCGTCCGCCAGCGCTTCGGCGATGCGGTTGCGGCTCTGCCGGCGGGTCATGCGGTTTGGGCCGAGCTTCATGCCGCGCCCGTCTACATTTCCCGCACCGGCTCGCTCGGGCGGGAAGGATTCGAGATTTGGGTGGACGCGGAAGATGCGCCGGTCATCTGGGGCTCGCTTCTGCGCCAGCATAAAGACCTGCTGCGCCCTGCGGGGCTTGCCGCTTGCGAGCTGCGCCGGCTGGAGCGGGGCATTGCCCGGTTCGGGCGGGATTATTTCGGCGCCGAATGCGCGGTGGACCCGGAGGCCCCCCGCACGCCTTATGAATTAGGGGCAGGTGCTTTTGTCGATCTCGAAAAAGGCCCGTTCAATGGCCGCGCCGCACTGGCTAAGGCCAAGGAAAAGGGCGCGGAATGGTCTCTCGTCGCGCTGGAAATCTCCGGCGGTGAGCCGGCCAGCTTTGCCGCCGTTTATTGCGGCGATGACCGGGCGGGCAGCGCCACCTCCACCGGCTGGTCACCGGTCCTCTGCGCCAATATCGCGCTTGCCACGATCCGCACCGAAACGCTGGCCGCCGATGAAGGGTTCAACGTCCACGCCGAATTTCCCGGCGAGGTAGCGGTGCGCCGCGCCCGGCTGCCCGCAAAAATCGCCCGCAGGCCGCTTTTTTAGAGCTTTCCCGGGCCCCCTGAAAAAAATCCGACTTTTTTCAGTTTCCAGCGACGGAATCCGCGCTGCCATCCGTTTATAGGGGCAAGCGCATGGGACAGGTATGCATACCCCCTCGGACAGATGCATCCCTCAGCCTCCTCGATCGATCCCCTGCGCCAATAGGACCGGCCGGTGAGCTTCTCCCCCCTCGGTTCGCCGGCCGTGTCCTTGAGTGAACAGATTGAGGTCAATGAATTGGAGAGAGATATGAAATCCTGGATGAAAGTTATCGGCGGTGCCGTTCTCGGCTTGAGCCTGGCAGCGGGCATTGCTGTTGCCGAAAATCAGGGGCCGCGCGGCGGCAAAATGTTCGACAAGCTCGATACGAATGGCGACGGCAAGATCACGCAGGAAGAAATGGCGGCTGCCAGAGAAGCGCGCTTTGCCAAAGTGGATGCGGATGGGGACGGCTTCGTCACCCAGGAAGAAATGACCGCCCATATGATGGCACGTCATGAAGAGCGCATGAAAACGATGTTCGAACGTCAGGATGCCGATGGGGACGGTAAGCTGGCTGCCGGTGAATTCGGCGGTCATGGCGCAAAGATGTTCGAGATGATGGATGCGGACGGTGACGGCGCGGTGACGAAGGAAGAAGCCAAGGCCGCCCGCGAGAAAATGCGCGCCCATCATGGCAAAGGCCCGCGCGGCCCGGGCGCTGGCGAGTAATCGTCTTTTCAAGCTAAGCTCTGCGGCGGACCATCTGCCGCAGAGCGGGGTCCGGGCTGTGATGCTTGGGCCCGGCCCGCAGAAGTGAGACGCGCGTGAGTGAAGAAAGCGACGAGACGCTTTTGAAACGGCTTGCCGCGGGGGAGGAACGGGCCGCAAAGCTTTTGCTGGCACGGCATCTCCCCCGCGTGCTTGCGCTTGCCCAGCGCATGCTCGGCTCGCGTAGCGAAGCGGAAGACGTGGCGCAGGAGGTTTTTCTGCGCATCTGGAAAGAAGCAACGCGTTGGCAAGCTGGACGCGCGAAATTTTCCACTTGGGTGCATAAAGTGACGAGCAATTTATGCATTGACCGGCTGCGGGGGCGAAAGAGTGCACCGCTTGAAGATGCCGCACTTATCGCCGATCCGGCGCCGGGCGCGGAAAGCCGGGTGGCGGAGAAGGAACAATCGGCAAGGGTCGCGGCGGCTTTGCAATCCTTGCCCGAGCGTCAGCGCCTCGCCCTCATCCTGGTGCATTATCAGGAGCTGGGAAACCGTGAGACGGCGGAGATTATGAACTGCACGGTGGAAGCGGTGGAAGCGCTTCTGACCCGGGCCCGCAAGGGACTGAAAGAGATGTTGCTGAAGGACGGAGCCTTCGATGCGCCGGTAAAAACGGCAAGCGGAGAAAGATGATGAGCGCAGCGGACAAAGACGAACAGCGTTTGGACGCGCTTTTGGCGGCCTATGGCGCCGACCTGGCGCGCTGGCCGGAGGAAGAGGCTGGAGTGCTGGCGATGCGCCCGGATCTTCACGCAAAAGCCGCGCAAGAACGCGCTCTCGATGAGATGCTGGACGCGTTCAACGTCGAGGAACCGGACGCCGCCTTGCATGCGCGGATTTTGGCGGCCTATGCCGCCCAAACAGAAATGCGTCCGGCCCGGCAAAGTGCAGGCTTCTGGCGCGGGCTGGCAGGCGCGCTCTGGCCGGAAGGGCCGTCATGGGTGCCGATGGGAACCTGCGCCGCTGCGCTGCTGCTTGGTCTTTATATCGGCACTTCTGGTGCGCTGACGGCCATGTCGTCGGACCCGCAGACGGAGAGCGCGCTTTTGTCGCTTGCCATGGCCGATAGTGTTTTCGAGGAGAACTGGAATGAGTGACCCGCAGGCGAATGGCGTAAAGGAAAAGAGCAGCGGGCCGCGCACACTGCTGCTTGTGTCATTGGCGCTCAACCTGTTTCTGGCGGGCGCCATTGCGGCTAGCCTTCTCACCGGCGCGGCTTGGCGCCATTTCCGCCCGGGCGAGCCGCCTGCCTTTCATGGGCCTTTGGGCGGGCTCATTGCCAGCGCCCGCAGCGAGGAAGACAAAGAAGCCTTCCGGGAAATGCGGCGCATCATGAGGGAGAATTTCCGTGATGCCCGCCCGATGATCAAAGAGTTGCGGGAGGCGCGCAAAGAAGCCGCCCGCCAGATTAAAGCCGAACCTTATGATGCCGATGCGGTGGAAGCGGCAATGATGAAGATTCATGAAGTAATGGGCCGTCTCTCCCTTACGACCCAGAAAGGCATCGCTGCTGCTCTGGCCGATGCCTCGCCGCAGGTGCGGGAAAAATTCGCCGAGCATTTGATGCGCCCGCACCGTGGCCGCCGCCATCACGGGACAAAACCGGCACGCGCCGGAAATGGTGAAGAGCCAGAAGAGCCGGGCCCCGATATGATACCCTGACGAAATACCGGTATCGCGTTTCAAGTCAGGGGGACAGATGAAGCCCGGCGGCGCATCGCTTTATCACGAAGACATGTATGACCCGGCGGTGCCGGTCGGCAGCCTTTGGGAAGAAACGGCTGAGCCTTTGGCAGTGGGGACCGCCTTCGAAGGTCCACAAAGCTGCGATACGGCCATTATCGGCGGCGGCTATACGGGCCTTTCGGCAGCTTATCACCTCGCCAAGGACCACGGCATTGATGTCTGTCTTCTGGAGGCGGGGCCGCTTGGCTGGGGCGCATCGGGGCGTAATGGCGGTTTTTGCGCGCCTTATCCGAGCAGCCTCGGTCTTGAGACACTGCTCTCCCGCTATGGTGCCGAAGAAGCGCGCCGTTTCATGAAGACGCAGGAAGAAGCGATCGGCCTCGTCCGCGCCCTGGCGAAGGACGAGGCTTTCGATATCGAGGCGCAGGGGCAGGGCGTCTGGCACATCGCCCATGATGCCCGCCGCTTTTCAGGCCTCCAAAAAGAGGCCGATCTGCTGCGCGAGGCATTCGGTCAAAAGACGGTAGTCGCAAGCCGGGAGGAAGTTGCCGAGCGCGTTTATGATTCCACCGAACAATTCGGCGGTATGTGGTGGGGGACGGGCTTCGGCCTCCACCCCATGCGCTTTGCCCGCGGTCTTGGCCGTGCTGCGGCGCGCGCGGGCGCCCGTCTTCACGGCCAGTCCAAAGTGCTTTCCTGGGCAAAGCAGGGCGAATGGCACGAGCTTGAAACGGCGGGCGGCATTTTGCGCGCGAAAAACGTCATCGTGGCGACGAACGGCTTTACGCGGGAGAGCTTCGATAAGCGCTTTGCCGGGCGGGTGCTGCCCATCATTTCCAATATCATTGCAACGCGCCCTTTGACCGCTGCCGAGCGCGCCGCGCAGAACTGGCTGACGGATGAGCCTTGCACGAACACACGCCGCCTCCTTTTCTATTACCGCCTGCTCCCCGACGGGCGTTTCATTTTCGGCGGCCGGGGCGATATGAGCGGCACGGCTGAAGACGGCGCGCGCATGAAGGCCTTTCTTACCCGCCGTCTCGGTGAGGTGTTTCCCGCCTGGGCCGAGGTGCCGGTGACGCATTTCTGGCGCGGCCTTGTCTGCATGACCCGTGATCAGACCCCCGCCATCGGGCGGCAGAAAGACGATCCGAGCGTGCTTTACGGGCTTGGGTATCACGGCGACGGGGTTGCCGCCGCGCCCTGGACGGGCCGTTTTCTGGCGCGGCTTCTGGCGGGCAAGGCAAGCGAGGCGGACCTGCCGGCTCCCATGCGCGGCCCGCTTTCGCCTTTTCCCCTGCCGGGCCTCCGGCGCTGGTATTTGCGCGGCGCCCTTGTTTATTATTTTATGACAGATCTTTAGTTTGCCGCTCTTTTTTGCTGCCGCAACGCTGGTAGGACAGGGGGGCGGGCGGCTACTATTTTGTGGCATTTAAATGAAAGCGGAGGCCGGAAATCCCGGATCGAAGAATGAGTGGCAGAACCAAACCCGCTGAGAACGGCATTGCAACTCTGGCGGATTGGAAAGCTTTCCTGGCCGAAAAAGGCCCGGTCGATTACCTGGATGCGGTTTTCGTGGATATTTGCGGGACCATTCGCGGCAAGCGCTTTCCCGTCAGCGAGGCCGAAAAGGTCTTCACTTCCGGCATTCAGATGCCCCGCTCGCTCTATTTTCTCGATGTGACGGGCGTGAATGAAGACATTCACGGCATGGGTTTTTCCGATGGCGACCCGGACAGTTTGAGCTGGCCGGTCAAAGGAACGCTGCAGCTCGTGCCCTGGGCGGACCAGCCCCATGCTCAGGTTTTCATGACCATGTTCGAAGAGGACGGCGCGCCTTGCGAGCTCGAGCCGCGCAATGTTCTTAAGCGCGTTCTTGCCCGTTTTCAGGAAAAAGGCTGGCAGCCGGTCGTGGCGGCGGAATTCGAGTTCTACCTTCTCGACCCGCAGCCGGGCGAGGAGGGGGAGCCGTTGCCCCCCATCAACCCGGCCACCGGCGAGCGCGAATATGGCAACGAGCTTTATGGGATCACCGAACTCGATGGTTTTTCAGCGCTTCTGAAAGACATCGACGAATTCGCCATCGAGCAGAACGTGCCGGCGACGGCGGCGACGGCGGAGTTTGCGCCCGGCCAATACGAGATCAACTTGCGCCATGAGTCCGATGTGCTGGCTGCGGCCGATCACGCGGTCATGCTGCGCCATCTCATTTCGGCTGCCGCGCGCAAACATGGCTTCCGTGCGAGCTTCATGGCGAAGCCTTATGCCGATCAGACCGGCAATGGCTGCCATATGCATGTCAGCTTGCTGGACAAGGACGGACACAACCTGTTCGACAATGGCGGGCCGGAGGGAAGCCAGGAGCTTCTGCATGCCATCGGCGGGCTGCAAGCCCTGCTCGACCAGTCCATGGCGATCTTCGCGCCAAACCTCAACGCCTATCGCCGCTTTGCCGCCAATCTCTTCGTGCCGGTCAATGGTGCCTGGGGCTATAACAACCGCTCCGTCGCTTTCCGCGTGCCGGCAAGCGAGCCGGAAGCGCGCCGCATCGAGCACCGGGTGGCGGGCGCCGATATCAATCCCTATCTCGCGCTTGCCGCTATTCTGGCAGGCATCTTCCACGGCATCGAGAACAAGATCGATCCGGGTGAGCCGGCAGAAGGTAACGCCAGCGAGAACATGGATGATGACATTCCCTTCTATGTACCGAGCGCTTTGAAGCGGATGCGCAATTCAGCCGTCCTGCGCGATTACTTCTCCGACGCCTATGTCGATGTCTATACGGAAGTGAAAATGCGCGAATATGAGAAGTTCCACAGCCACATCTCCACCCTCGAATATGAATGGTATCTGTAAGCGGTATCAGCTCTTCTTTGACGGTTTGACCGGTGCGCAGAAGTCGTAATCCCGCAAGAGCTTCAGCAGATTGTCATAGACTTTCGTGCGCGGGTCTTGCGTTTTCCCGATCCTCTTGCGCAGCACCATGATGTCCGAAACGACATGGCGTTCGGGCATGAGGAGCTCCCAGCCCTTTTCCCGGCCGATAAAGGCAGGCAGCACCGTTTCCCCGCCTTGGCTTTCCATGATGTTGACGGCGGCGGCAACGGAATCGCATTGCAGAACCGGCTTTCCCGTCGGCAGATTTGCATCCGCCCAGCGCCCGACAGGCGTGCCCGCCATGCGGCCTACATAACGGATGGTCTGCTCCGTGCCCGGCGCTTTGAAAATCGCAAAGGCAAACCGGCCTGCGGGCCGCCCAATCAAGGGTTCGATGCCCCGCGTGCCCATGCGCACCGCGACATCCGCGTCGCCATAGCGCGGGTCTATCAGTTCGAAATCGGTGCGGATATCGAGGTCGATATTTCCGTCCGTCCCTTGCATTTCTTTTAGGCGCGGCGGCATCCAGAAGGTGGCAAGGCTTTCGATTGTATTGACGCGCACCAGCGCCCGGCGTTTCTCGCCCGTAAAGCGCAGCCGCAAAAGGGAATCTTCCAGTGAGCTTGCCGAGCTTTCCAACTGCTCGGAAACCTGTTCGCCGAATTCCGTCAGCTTGTAGCCGCCACGCTCGCGGGTGAAAAGCTCCCGTCCGAGTTGGCGTTCGAACTCTGCAACTTTGCGGGAGACGGTTGCAGGGCTTACCCCCAAAGCGTCTGCTGCCAGGCCAAGTTGCGGCCTGGTTGTAACGGCGCGAAAAAAACGAACGAGATCCCAATCCATATGCACACCAATAAAACTGCCGGAAAGCCTAGAACATAGGGAGCCGTTGCCCAATCGGCAGAAAACAAAAATGATGAGATTGTTTCAAAATTGTTCTGTGATTCCGACAGCGCTTAAGAAAAGCATCCGGCGCCGGCCTGCCTGGGCCCGTGGAAAAAATGATGGATTTCCTCAAAATATAGATTACGCTTTTTGTAGTGGTTTTGGGCGTTAGGGGTGGTCCGCTCGCCGATTTCCACAGTTCTGGGGATGGTTTTACTCTGGCATGGGCTGGAGCTGAGGCCGGGAGAGAGCACTAGGGACGACGTCTCTGGTGATGCGGAGCGCACCCATTTTTTGGAAGGTGGGTTCGGTCCTCTTTTGAGGAGGAGGTGAGGTCAATTGCTCTTGTCCTCGTTGGATAGCGCGAGCCAGTCCGATCTTCTCAAAGCTGTCCTCAACACGGCGGTGGATGGCATCATCGCCATCGACCGGCGCGGCCGGATCTGTCTTTTCAACAAAGCAAGTGAGCTGCTTTTCGGTTATGAGGCCGAAGAAGTTTTCGGCAAGAACGTTCATATTCTGATGCCTGAGCCTTACCGCTCGCAGCATGATTCCTACATCGCAAATTATCAGGCGACCGGTGAAGAAAAGATCATCGGGATTGGCCGGGAAGTGGAAGGGCGGCGCAAGGACGGCTCGACCTTTCCCATGTATCTTTCGGTGGGCGAGGTGACGGACAGAGCCGAACTTGCTTATGTCGGTATCGTCCGGGACATTACGGCACAGCGTGAAAATTTCCGCGCGCTCGAAGATGCTTGCGTGCGCGCGGAAATCGCCAATCAGGCCAAATCCGAATTTCTCTCCCGCATGTCCCATGAGCTGCGCACGCCGCTTAATGCAGTGCTGGGGTTCGCGCAGATATTGTCGCTTTCAGAACCTGGTGTTTTGTCGCCTGAAAAAGAGAATGAATATTTCGAAGCGATTATCTCTTCCGGCAATCATTTGCTTGGGTTGATCGAAGACGTGCTGGATCTTTCCAAGATCGAGCACGGCCAGGTGGAAGTCTCGATTGCGCCGGTGGATCTTTTACGCACGCTGCGTCAGTCGATCACCATGGTGCAGCCCGTTCTCTCCCGCTACCGCATTTCCATTGTTGATGATGCGCTCTCCAATGCGCCGATGCCGCTTGTCCATGCGGATGAAGTGCGTCTGCGCCAATGCATTATGAACCTCTTGAGCAACGGCGCGAAATACAACAAGCCCGGCGGCAAGATCATCATCAAATGCGAGATAACGCCTGCCGGGCGGGCCCGGCTGATCATCGAGGATACCGGTATCGGCATTCCGCGCGAGCGGCTCAGCGAGCTTTTCAAACCCTTTACTCGCGTCAGCAAGCGTGAGGAAGTGGAGGGCAGCGGCATCGGCCTTGCCATCACGCGCCAATTCGTCGAACAGATGGACGGCAAAGTTTCCGTGGTGAGCAAGGAAGGGGTGGGAAGCCGCTTTGCATTGGAGCTTCCCCTGGTTGCCGGCACGCAAACTTTCGCCGGCACCGGCCTGCGCCGATAAAGAAAGCCGCCCCCTGCCGAAACAGGAAGGCGGCTATTCTCCGCGCTAAGACTGCCGCTTGACTTAGTGCAGAGCTTCTCTGGGAAGGGTGAAAGACACGGTCGTGCCGATCCCTTCCTCGCTTTCGATCGTCAGCGTGCCCCCATGCATTTCCACCAGCGAGCGGGAAAGCGCAAGGCCGAGGCCCGTGCCGTTGTGTTTTTTCGAGAGCTGGTTTTCCACCTGCTCGAAAGGCCGGCCGAGCTTGCTGAGCGCGCTGGGCGGAATGCCGATGCCGGTATCCTCGACGCTGACCAGCAGATTGCCGGAGCCGTCGTCGCCTGCGCGCACCGTTACATCGCCGCCGGCGGAGGTGAACTTCACCGCGTTCGAGAGCAGATTAAGCAGCACCTGCTTGATGGCGCGTTTGTCTACCCAGACGGGCTCCTGCGCGGCCACATCGTTATGCAGCTTCACATCGGCAATGTCGGCGCGGCCCGAAACGAGACGCAGGCTTTCCTCGACAAGGTCTTTCATGTCGACATTTTCCTGCTCGAGCGTCATGCGGCCCGCCTCGATTTTCGACATATCCAGAATATCGTTGATCACATCGAGAAGGTGTTGGCCGCTGGCTTTGATGTCGCTGGCATATTCTTCGTATTTCTTCGCGCCGAGCGGGCCGAAAAGCTGGGCCTCCATCATTTCCGAAAAACCGATCACCGCGTTGAGCGGCGTTCTGAGCTCATGGCTCATATTGGCGAGGAACTCGGACTTGGAGCGGTTCGCCCCTTCCGCGCGGGTTTTCTCGACGGCATATTTCTCGGCAAGCTCCACGAGCTGTCGCGCCTGGTCCTGCAACTTGTGGCGTGACTGTTCCAGGTCCATCACCGTCTTGCGCAGTTCCGCTTGGTTGCGGGTCAGTTCCGCTTCCTGGTTCTTGATGGCCGTGATGTCCGTACCGACACTCACTTGCCCGCCATCTTTCGTCTGATGCTGGCTGATTTGCAGCCAGCGCCCGTCATCGAGCCGGATTTCGCGGATGCCGTTCTCGTCTGAATTGACGATCCAGGAATTGGGCATGCCTGTTGCGTCCAGCACTTCATCGAGCTTGGTGCCCGGCGCGACGGCCGTCTCATCCAGTTTCAAAAGCTCGCGGAATTTGCTGTTGCAGATGACGAGCTGGTCTTCCGCATCCACCAGCACGAAAGCCTCGCCCGTGCTTTCGATGGCATCGCGCAGGCGCTCCGTTGCCTGGCGTTCGCGCGCTTCGGCAAGTTTCTGTTCGGTAATATCGATGGTAAGCCCCACCAGCCGGTCGCCCATGGAGCGCCCGTCGCTCCAGACTTGCCCCTTGGCATTGAGCCAGATCCAGCTTCCATCCACATGCTGCAGCCGGAAGGTGACGTCATAAGAGCGGGCGGCGCGTTTGGGCGCAGCCAGCATGTCGTCAAGCGCGGGCATATCGTCGGGATGGATCATCTCGCGGATTTCGGCAACCGAAAGGCGGCGGGAGGGCGGGCGGCGGCCCAGCATGTCGAACATGGCCGAGGACCAGAAGACCCGGTTTTCCTGCAGGTTCCAATCCCAGATGCCGCAGCGCGCGCCGGCAAAGGCCATGTCGAAGCGGCGCTGGTTTTCAAGCACCTGGGCTTCGGCGGCAACTTTCCGCTCGATCAAGCGCAGCATGGCAAAGCCGAGCACGAGGCAGGCAATACTGGCGCCAAGGGCGGCGACCATGGGCCGCGTCAGGCCTTCTTGCCAGATCAGTGCGCCGTTCAGGGCCAGAAGCGAGAGGCCGGCAAAAGCCAGAGTGACCTTATAGGTCCAGCGGAACAGCTTGCGGCTGCTCTTCCCGGCTTCGGCTTGTGATATCAGCGTCATGTCGGCCGATCCCAGTCTTGCGCCCAATGCCGCGCCCATATTGGTGCGGCCAACATTAGACCCCCAATCCACCATGCCAACCATCCCCCATCCTAGGTTTAGCAGGACTTGCTAACGTTTCGTTAACCGAATCACTTTTGGGATGATTCGGCCTGGGAGTCGCCGTGTCCAGTAGGGGCGGGGGATTTGCCTGAATTTACAGGCCGAAAGCGTCAAACCGATGCATTTTTGACTCACTCTCGTGCCGGAAGGGGACATTTCCGGCAAGAAGTGGGAATTAAAACCGCCGTTCGGCTTCGGCAAACCGGGCTCTTGCGTCTTACCCCAGCGTCTTCGTCGCAATCTCGTAAACGTCGCGGGAAAGCTCGGCCTGGGAGACGATGCCTTCAAGCGTCTCGCGCATATGCGCCTGACGGACGGGCTCGAACTGCCGCCAGGATTTGAAAGCGCCGAGCAGTCTTGCGGCCACTTGCGGGTTGATCTTGTCGAGCGCCAGAACCTGCTCTGCCACGAAGCGGTAGCCTTCGCCGTCCGCCTCATGGAAGCGCAGCTGGTTCGCCGTGGCGAAGGAGCCGATCAGCGCGCGCACCTTGTTCGGGTTGCGCAGTGAGAAGGCCGGATGCGCCATCAGCTCGCGCACGCGCAAAAGCGTGCCGGGCAGGGGCGAGGTGGCTTGCAGCGCAAACCATTTATCCATCACCAGATGATCGTCCTGCCAGCGGTCATGGAAGGCGCGCAGCGCCTCTTCGCGCTCAGGGCAGTCCGTGTGAGCAAGGACACCGAGCGCGGCCATGCAGTCGGTCATGTTGTCCGACGCATCGAACTGGCCTTTGGCTAGCGCGATCGCATCAGCTCTTCCCGTTGCGGTCAAATAGGAAAGACAAGTATTGCGCAGTGAGCGTTTGCCGGCGGCCTCCGCATCCGGGGAATATGTGCCGGGCGTTTCATTCTCGCGGTAGGCGCGCTCGAAATCGCTATAGAGCTGCTCGGCCAGCGAGGCACGGAAGGCTTCGCGCGCTTCGTGAATGATTTCCACATTCACGTCCTGGCCGATGGCCTGCGCCAATGTCTGTTCGGCGGGCAGCACGATCATCTGCGCAACGAATTCCGGCTCAAGGGCCGGATCGTTCAAAATCTTCTGCACGATCTCGGCAAAGCCGGAGCCGGCGCGCGGCGTGCGTCCATCGCCAAGCGCGGCGATATTGCCGGTGAGAATGGCGGAGGCATATTTCTGCGCCGCTTCCCAGCGGTTGAAAGGATCGCTGTCATGGGCCATCAGAAAGGCCCATTCACGCTCGCCCAGATTGCTGGAAAGTTTCACCGGCGCCGTAAAGCCGCGCAGCAGCGAGGGGATGGGTTTCACGGGCACGTTCTTGAAACGGAAGGTTTCTTCCCGCTTCGTCAGGCTGATGACATGGGGCGCTTCTGCCGGGGCGCTCCCCATGGGCGACAGCGGCAGATCTGAGCCATCCTCGCCCAGAAGCCCGATCTCGATGGGAATATGCAGAGGCTCTTTGTGCGGCTGGCCGGGGGTGGGCGGCGAGACCTGCGATAGCTGCAGCACATATTCCTGCTGCGCGCTGTCCCATTTACCTGAAGCCATGACCTCCGGTGTCCCGGCCTGGTGGTACCAGCGTTTGAACTGGGAAAGATCGATGCCGCTGCCATCGGCCAGCGCCTCGAGGAAATCTTCCACTGTTGCGGCGCGCCCGTCATGACGGTGAAATAAAGATCCATGCCTTTGCGGAATTTTTCCGGCCCGAGCAGCGTATGGATCATCCGCACAAGCTCGGCGCCTTTTTCATAGACGGTCGCGGTATAGAAGTTGTTGATCTCGATATAGGCGTCGGGCCGCACCGGATGGGCAAGCGGTCCGCCATCTTCCGGAAACTGATGCGTGCGCAGCATGCGCACATCGCCGATGCGCTTGACCGCGCGCGAGCGCATATCGGCGGTAAATTCCTGATCGCGGAAAACCGTCAGCCCTTCCTTCAGGCAAAGCTGAAACCAGTCACGGCAGGTAATGCGGTTGCCGGTCCAATTGTGGAAATATTCATGGGCGACGATCGCCTCGATATTGGCGAAATCCACATCCGTCGCCGTGTCGGGCCGGGCGAGAATATATTTATCGTTAAAGATATTCAGGCCCTTGTTTTCCATCGCCCCCATATTGAAGGCACTGACGGCAACGATCATGAAAATGTCGAGATCGTATTCGCGCCCGAAGACTTTCTCATCCCAAGCCATGGCGCGCTTCAGCGCATCCATCGCATAGGCGCAGCGGTCTTCGTTGCCGGGCTCCACATAGATGCGCAAATCCACCTCGCGCCCCGAAGCGGTGGTGAATGCGTCGCGCACACAGGCAAGATCGCCCGCCACCAGCGCGAAGAGGTAAGAGGGTTTGGGGTAAGGGTCGTGCCATTCGGCAAAATGCCGCCCGTCTTCCAGCTCCCCGCTGTCGGTGCAATTGCCATTGGCCAGCAGCACGGGGGCCAGCGCCTTTTCGGCGGTGATGCGCGTGCGGTACACCGCCATCACGTCGGGCCGGTCGAGCATATAGGTGATGCGGCGGAACCCTTCCGCCTCGCACTGGGTGCAAAAGATGCCGCCGGCAAGATAAAGCCCCGTCAGCGCCGTATTGGCCGCCGGGTTGCAGCGGGACACCGTGGTCAGCGTGAAGGCGCCTGCCGGCACCTCCATAATGGTCAGCCCGCTTTCATCTGCCTGATAGCGGTTGGGCCCCAGCTTTTCTCCGTTCAGGTGAACTTCCAAAAGCTCCAGCCCTTCCCCATCGAGCCGCAGATTGTCCCTGGCCGGGCGGCTCACATTGGGGCGCACGGCAAGCGTCGAGCGCACTTGCGTTGCCTCTGGCGCAAGGTCCACGTCGAGCTGCACCTCATCGATCCAGAAATCGGGCTCGCTATAATCTTTCAGCGCGATGGGGCGGGGATCTTCGGTTCTCATGCGGTACTCGGTGCTTTCGGCGCGGCTTGAGGGCGCCGGAATGGGGGCCGGGAAGGGGCCGAACGGCCAAGGCCGATGCTTCTAGCACCGGCCTCTGGCGAAATTTAGGCAATGTCCTGAATATGTCTAGCCTTGCGGGAGAAACTTCACCAGGAAGTGTCGGCCCCGCTTGCCGCGCCCATGAGGCTGCAATCTATAAGGGTCAGTCCGCCGGGCCCTGCGAGCCGCGCCAAATGCCCGCTTTTCCGCCAAGTGCGGCGGCTTTCCGGCCCAATGATTTGAAGAAGCCGGGCGTGTCGGCCATCAGCGTGTAAGCGACGGGTACAACCACCAATGTAAGAAAGGTGGAGGAAATGAGCCCGCCAATGACGAGAATGCCCATGGCATTCCGGAATTCGGCCCCCTGACTTGTGGAAAGGGCGACGGGAATCATCCCGCAAATCGTCGAAAAGGCGGTCATGAGCACAGGCCTCAGACGCACGGGGCCCGCATGCAGCATCGCCTCGCGAGCCGGGCGGCCTTCCTCGCGCAGCGTATTGGCATAATCGACGAGCAGGATGCCGTTTTTCATCACAAGGCCCATCAGCGCCAGCATGCCGATCTGCGCGAACATGGTCAGCGTCTCGCCGGAAATCGCCAGCGCAAAGAATGCGCCGACGAAAGAGAGCGGAGCGGTGAGCATGATGATCGCCGGCTGGGCGAAGCTGTTGAACTGGCTTGCGAGGATCATATAGAGCGCGGTGAGCGCCAGAAGGAAGGCAAAGCTGATCGCCTGCTGGTTCTCCTTCATGCGTTTGGCTTTGCCTTCGGCGGACCAGACATAGCCCGGCCCAAGTTCGGCCTCGCGCAAAATCTGCTCAAGGCGCGCGGTTGCCTCGCCCAGCGCCACGCCCTCCGGTGTGTTGGCGAGGAGCGCGATGCGGCGGGAGCGGTTCTGCCGGTCGATCTGAGCGGGGCCGCTATCGATGCGGAACTTTGCCATATTGGCGACATCGACAAGTTTCCCGTCCGTGCCGCGCACCTGAATAAGCTCCAGCCGGTCGAGATCGTTGCGCTGGTCCTCTTCGAGCCGCACCCGCACATCATAGCGTGAGCCGAACTCTTCATAAGTCACGACATCGGTGCCGCCGACAAGCGAGCGCACCGTCTCGGCGAGATTGCGCACCGATACGCCAAGGTCCGCCGCCCGGCGACGGTCGACGGAAACCTGCACTTCCGGTTTGCCGGTCTCGAAAGAGGTCTTGATATCGGTAAAGAGGCCTGTCTCCTCCATCCGCGCGGTAATCGCGTCGGTCTTTGCCTCAAGCACGGCAAGGTCCGGTCCGCGCAAAGAATAAGTGAGCTCGAAGGAAGAAAAGCCGCCGCCCGAAATCCAGGGCACATCCGAAACGCTCACATGTTTGGCTTCCGGCGCTGCCTGCAGCATGGCCGCACGGGCCGCGCCCATAACGGCAATGGCGCCTTCATCGCGGTCGGCTTTCGGTGTGAGGCCGATATAGAACTCAGCTTCATTGACCCGCTGCTGCGTGCCCGAACCGATCGTATAGAAGACGGTGGTGACATGCTCGGTGCCCGAGAGTGCCTGGGCAACGCGGCTTGCCACCTGCCGGGTCTGCTCGATGCCTGCGCCGAAAGGAAGTTCCACCTTCGCGAGGAATTCGCTTCTGTCCGCTTTCGTATCGAACGCGGTGGGAATGGTGCTTGCCGCCATCTGCCCCAGAACGACGGAGACGAAAGCAAACAGCATTACGAGCCAGCGAAAGCGCAGCGCCAGATGCAGAAGCCTTTCATAGGCCCGCTCCAGCGAGCGGTAGGCGTCTTCGAAAAACCGGGCAAGCCGCCCCATCTCATCGCGCTCCACTGTCCCCTTGCTTAGAAAGCGGGCGCAAAGCGTCGGTGTGAGCGTCAGCGAGACAAGGAGCGAGACCATGACCGAGAAGGTGATGGCCAGCCCGTATTGAAAGAAGAACCGGCCCACGACACCGCTCATGAAGGCGATGGGCACGAAGACCGCGCAGATCGATAAAGTGCCTGCCAGCACCGCCGCGCCCACTTCCCGCACGCCCAGCGAGGCGGCTTCCATGGGGCCGTAGCCTTCGTCGAGCTTGCGGTAGATCGCTTCCAACACGACGATCGCATCATCCACCAGTAGGCCGACAGCGACCGAAAGCGCCATCAGTGTCATGAGGTTGATCGTGAAATCCATGACGTAGAAGGCAAAGAAGGTGGAGATGAGCGCCGTCGGCATAGCAATGGCGACGATAATCGTGGCGCGCAGATTGAGCAGGAAGGCCAGAGTCACCAGCACCACGAGAATAATGCCGAGAATAATGTCGTCGAAAACGTCATTGGCGGCGCTTTCGATGAAGAGCGAGGTGTCGCGCGCTGCAATGATGCGCATGCCGGGCGGGGCAAGTTCTTCCAGATGGGTCAGCTCGTCGCGGATCGCGCGGGCGACCTCCACGGCATTGCGGCCTGACTGGCGGCGGATTTCGAGCGAGACGCCCGGCTTGCCGTCGAGCTCGGCATAGGAGCGGAAATCCTCCATCCCGTCTTCCACCCGCGCCACGTCGCGGATGCGGGTGGGCGCGCCGTCCTGGCGGAAGGCGATGACGATATCGCCGAACTCCTTCACGCTGTCGACTTCGCCTTTGGTCTTGACGGAAAACTCGGTCTGAAGGCCTGCCGTTTCCAGCCGCCCGCCGGGAATTTCCGCATGCTCGCGCCGAAGCGCGGTGATGAGGTCGTCCGCCGTCACGCCGAAAGCGCGCAGCTTCACGGCGTCGAGCCAGATGCGCACTTCCCGGTCGCGCCCGCCGACGAGTTTGATGGAGCCGACGCCGGGCACGCGCTGCAGCTGCTCTTTCACCGTCTTGTCGGCGAACTGCGTGAGCTGGCGGATCGGCATGTCGCCCGCAATCATCACGGACATGATGGGCTGCGCATCGGGATCGATTTTCTGGACGATGGACTGGCGGGTATCGACCGGCATATCGGGGCGGGCGAGGGCCACCTTGTCGCGGACGTCCTGCGCTTTCACGTCCACATCTTCATCGAGCCCGAATTCGATCACCACCTGGCTTTGGCCCTCCGAGCTCGTGGAGGACAAGTTCTCGATGCCTGAAATCGTGTTGACCTGTTCTTCGACCGGGTCGCTCACTTCGGACTCGATCGTGTCGGGGCCGGCCCCTTCAAGCTCTGTATTGATCGAGACGACGGGAAACTCGACGCGCGGAAAAAGATCGACGCCGAGCCGGCCGAGAGAAATCCAGCCGAGTGTCACGAGCGCGGCAATGATCATGACCGCGAAAACCGGGCGGCGGATGGAAAGATCGGAAATCCACATGGCTTGGTCCTATCCGCTTAGCGCGTGCCGGTTTGGCCGGGGGTGAGCATCGCCGCCGCGTCCGATGCCGTGGCGCCCGAATTGCTTTCTTCGATGCGGATGGCGAGCCCGTCGATCAGCGTGCCGAGCATGGGGCCGGTCAGCACCTTGTCCCCCGCTTCAAGCCCGCGCAGAATTTCGACGCTGGCCGCATCGAGCTGCACCGCTTCCACGGGCTGGCGCCGCGCCCGGCCCTGATCGGGCACGAAGACATAGCGGGACCCTTCGATACCAAGCAGCGCGGAACGGTCCATCACCAGTGCCTTGCGCGGCGGGGGATAGAATTCGGCCCGGGTAAAGAGCCCCGTCTTGATTTTGTAATCCTCGTTCTTCAGGCCGACACGCACTTCGATGGAACGGGTTGTATGGTCCACCTTGTCGTTGAGGATATGAATTTCACTGTCGTAAACCTCGTCCACTCCGTCGATATAGACTTTCGCAGGCGTGCCGAGCGCGAGCTTTGAAAGATGGACGGCAGGCACATTGACGATGGCGCCGACAATATCGATTTTCTGAATCTGCACGACACCCGATGGGCCGCCCATGCCGCCCCCGCCGCCGCGCGTCGCCATGAACTTGCCCTCATAGATATCCTGCTGCGTGATCACCCCGTCAAAGGGCGCGCGCACGGTTGCGTCTTTCAGGCGCTGGCGGGCTTGTGCCAATTGCGCGTCCGCCACGCCGAATTGCGCGCTTGCCACGTCATAAGCGGCTTGCACCTTGTCGAGCTGGCCGACGGAGACGACGCCTTTCGTACGCAATTCCTTGATGCGCTTGAACTCGCGTTCAGCATTGCGCATTTCCGCGCGCGCCAACTTGACGCGGCTTTCCAGCTCTTTCACCTGCAATTCGAAATCGATGGCGCGGGTTTTGAAAAGCGCATCGCCTTCCTTCACCCGGTCGCCGACGCGCACAAAAACCTCGTCAATAATGCCATCGACCTGCGGGCCCATATCCGTGGTTTTTTGTGCGGCAATCGTACCCGTGCCGGTGACGGGCTGAACGAGTTCGCGTTCCTCGATTTGCGTGATGAAAACCGGCACGGCGGCACGCTCTGTCTTCGGTGCTTCTTCGGCCTCTCCGCAAGCCGCGACAAAGGCGAGCGCCAGAAGGGCTCCAGCGCGCGGCCAGATACCCGCGTAAGAACAGGAAAAATAGGGACGGCGTGCCTGCATGATCCTCACCCGCTTTCGCCTCATTGAAAGTATGAGGCGTTATTTTGTTTCCTGAATTATAGTATACATGGTTACAATCTCACAAGCGTCTTGACGCAAGGGAAGAAAGAGGTCCGGCCAGGTCGGCCGCAAGCGATGGGTCAGGGGATGAGTGTTTCGCAGGCCGAAGGGCCGAAAGCCGCGCAAATGCAGCCGGGTGACGAGTTCGAATTCGAGCGCACCTTCGGCTGGCTGATGCATGACGCCAATAGGCTGCTGCTGCGCGTCTGGGAGCGGCGGCTCAGGGGAGCCGGCGTCGCGCTTTCACTCACCCAGGTGCGTGTCCTTGCCAGCCTCATCCGCAAGGACGGACGCACTCAGACGGAGCTTGCGCTGGCTGTGGGCCTTGAACGGGCACCGCTCGGGCGCATCGTGGACAAGATGGAAGGGGCAGGCTGGCTCACCCGGCAGGCCGATCCGCAGGACCGGCGCGTCTGGCGGGTCTATCTCACAAAAAGGATCGATGAGATCCGGCCCGTGCTGGCGGCTTGCGCACGCGATATGTTCCAGCAGGCTTTCAAGGATGTCTCCCCTCAGGAGGCGGATCAGCTCCTGACCGTTTTGTCCAAACTGAAGGCGAATCTGTCCACGGAAGAGGACGAAAACAGCCTTTGAGCCTCCATGGGCCGGAAAAATAGCAAAATTCTTGCAAGTCTCTCTCAGCCCGACGCTGCGTCAAACGCCCAAAGCCATGCGGAATCGCGTATTCGGCCCTTTTCGGGCCTTTTCCCGCCGCTAAATTGAGGGAAAAATGGCGTCACTTAATTCTGCGGCCTCAAGGGCGGGCCACGGATAGCCATGAACCAGGCAACAATGAACCGGATAACGGTTGGTATGCATCCGCGCGGGTCCCGCGTGTCGATGCCGAACGGGAGGCACTATGAATTTCGATTTCTCCGATGACCAGAAAATGCTCAAGGAGCAGGTCAGCAAATTTCTTTCCGACAAATGCGGCTACGATGTCGTGCGCCGTGTTTTGGAGTCGGACGAGCTTTATGCCGAAGACGTCTGGAAAGGCCTGGTGGAAATGGGCCTGACGGGCACCGCCATTCCGGAAGAATATGGTGGGCTCGGCCTCGGCGCGCTGGAACTGTGCGTGGTGGCTGAAGAACTGGGCCGCGTTGCAGCACCCGTTCCCTTCTCTTCTTCCGTCTTCCTGGCGACCGAAGCCATCAAGCTTGCCGGCAGCGAAGAGCAGAAACAGAAATACCTGCCCAAGCTCGCCGCCGGGGAGATCATCGGCACGCTCGCCATGGCTGAAGGCACGAATGCGCCGAGCCCGCGCACCGTCAAAGCCAGCCTGAAAGGCGGCAAACTCACTGGCACGAAAATGCCGGTGCCGGACGGGGAGATTGCGGATATCGCCGTCGTGCTCGTCAATACGGGCGGTTCGGGCGACAAAGCGCTCTCGCTCGCCATCGTGGAGCTGAACGGTTCGGGCATCTCCAAAGAACAGCTGAAAACCATCGACCCGACCCGCGGCCACGCCGCCCTGAAATTTGATGGCGCCGCCGCCGAGCTGATGGGCGCAGAAGGCGAGGGCTGGGACCTTGTGCGCCGCGTTCTCGATGGCGCTGCCGTCTGGACCGCTTTCGAACAGGTGGGCGGCGCGGAAACCGCCATGTGGATGGCCCGCGACTATGCGCTCGAGCGCTATGCCTTCGGCCGTCAGATCGGCTCCTATCAGGCGATCAAGCACAAGCTGGCCGATATGTATGTGAAGATCGAGCTCGCCCGCTCCAACAGCTATTACGGCGCGATGATGCTCAACGACAATGGCGCCGAGCTCATCGAAGCGGCCGCCGCTGCCCGCATCTCCGCGACGCAGGCTTATATCTATGCCGCTCAGGAAAACATCCAGACGCATGGCGGCATTGGCTACACCTGGGAAGCCAATACCCAGTTCTTCTATCGCCGGGCCAAGCTTTTGGCCCTCTCCCTCGGGTCGCCGCTTTACTGGCGCGAACGGCTGGTCACCCAGCTCGAAGCGCGCAACGCCGCTTAACGGGCAGCCGTAAAGCAGCCAACAGACCCAAACAAAGAGGATTTGACCCATGGATTTCAACGATACACAGGAAGAAGCCGCCTACCGCGCCGAAGTGCGCAAGTGGCTCGACGCCAATGCCAAGCGCAAGGCAAGCAAGAAAGACACGCTCGACGCGCTGAGCGGCGCCGACGCGCTGCAGCGCGCCAAAGACTGGCAGCGCAAGAAAGCCGAAGCAGGGTTTGCCTGCATCACCTGGCCGAAGGAATATGGCGGCCAGGGCGGCACCTCCATTCAGTCCGTCATCTATTCCCAGGAAGAAGCCAACTACCTAGTCCCCACGGGCTTTTATGACATCGGCCTTGGCATGTGCATCCCAACCGTCCTTGCCTGGGGCACGGAAGAGCACAAGGCCCGCTATGTCGGTCCGGCGATCCGGGGCGAGGAAATTTGGTGCCAGCTCTTCTCCGAACCCGCCGGCGGTTCGGACGTTGCCGGCTTGCGCACCCGCGCGGAAAAAGACGGCGATGAATGGGTGATCAACGGCCAGAAAGTCTGGACCTCAGGCGCCCATTATTGCGATTACGGCATCGTCGTCGTGCGGACCGACCCCACCGTGCCCAAGCACAAGGGCCTGACCATGTTCATCGTCGACATGAAGTCGCCGGGCGTGGAAGTGCGCCCGATCCGGCAGATGTCGGGCGAGGCGAACTTCAACGAGGTGTTCTTCACCGATGTGCGCGTGCCGGATAGCGACCGTCTCGGCCAGCCGGGCGATGGCTGGAAAGTGGCGCTGACGACGCTGATGAACGAACGCCTGGCCGTTGGCGGCGGCGGCGGCGCGGACTGGTCCGAGCTTGTCGATCTCGCCCGTGACGCGGAACTTGCGGATGGTCCGGCCATCAACAACGGTGCGGTGCGCGAGCGCATTGCGCAATGGTATGTGGAAACGCAAGGTCTGAAATACACGAAATTCCGTACCCTGACGGCCCTTTCCAAAGGGCAGACGCCGGGGCCGGAATCTTCCATCAGCAAGATCGTTTCCGCACCCAAGATGCAGGAGCTCGGCTCCTTCGCCATGGACCTGCAGGATATTGGCGGCATCATCCGCGACCGCGATATCTCCGCGCAGAACGCCACCTTCCAGAACCAATGGTTCGGCGGCGCGGGTTACCGCATCGCGGGCGGCACGGACGAAATCCTGCGCAACATCGTGGCGGAACGGGTGCTTGGCCTGCCGCAGGATATTCGTGTGGATAAAAACGTGCCCTTTAACGAAATGCCGAAGGGCAAGTAAGCGTTATTCAACAAGCTGTGTAAAAGGCCCGCCTTTGGCGGGCCTTTTCATTTTTTTATTTTCCCCTAAATCCTCTCTCAGGCACACTTTCAGCACCTGACAGGCCAAGCGGGGGCATTGCGTGACACACGAGCATCATCGCCGCGAACACGCGAGAGAGTTGCGGGCAAAACTGCGGCCCTATTTCCCGTATTTCATCGTCGCCGCGCTCGTTCTTTGGGGCATTCTCGACCTTTTGCTTTTCCATGACCGCGTGCGCCCCGGCCTCCAAGCGATCGAAGACTCCGGCACGCTCGTCATAGCCACGGTTCCCGGCCCCACCACCTATTATGAGGGCAGGGAAGGGCCGACGGGCTATGAATACGAGCTGACGCAAGCACTGGCGAAAGACCTTGGTGTCGAAGTGGAATACCGGCTTTTTTCCAGCGTGCCGGATGTGCTTCTTGCGCTGAAAGAGGGGCGGGCGCATATCGCGGCGGCGGGGCTCACCGTCACCCCGGCGCGCGAGGCGCTTTATGCCTTTTCCCCCTCCTATCAGATGGTGAAGGAAATCGTTGTGTGCCGGCGCGATGGCCCGCGCCTTAAAAAATTGACGGATCTGGCAGAAAGGGAGCTGGTGGTGCCGGCCGGCACCTCCTATGCCGAGCGGCTGGCGGAACTGCGTGAGAAAAGCGTGGCGGAGAAAGCCAAGTTCATTACCTGGCGGGAATCGAACGAGACGACGGAAGCCCTCTTCGCGCAGATCGCCGATGACGATATCGGTTGCACCGTCGCCGACACGCCGATCTTCAAGGTCAACCGGCGTCTCTATCCGGAGCTGCGCGCCGCTCTCGATCTTACGCCGCAAAGCAAGATCGCCTGGGCCTATTCCAAAGAAGCGGTGGCGCTCGGCGCATATCTGGAAGAATGGTTCGAAAAGAAAAAGAAGGCCGGGCTCATCGAGCGGCTCGATCACCGCTTTTTCGATTACTTTCCCGAATTCGACTATGTGGATATTTCCCGCTTCCGGCGCGACATCGAGGAAAAGCTGCCCGACTATCGCGGCGATCTGGAAGATGCCGCGGATGAATACGGTCTGCCATGGCATCTGCTCGCGGCCATCTCTTATCAGGAATCGCGCTGGGACCCGCTTGCGCGTTCGCCGACCGGCGTGCGCGGCTTCATGATGCTGACGCTCGCCACAGCCGAAGAAGTGGGCGTGGAAGACCGGCTTGATCCGGAAGAATCCATCGAAGGCGGGGCGAAATATTTCGCCGAACTGATCGATCGCATACCGGAAGATGTAAAAGGCACGGACCGCTATTGGTTTGCCCTTGCCGCTTACAATATGGGCATGGGCCATCTCTACGACGCCCGCCTCCTGGCGGAGCGGCGCGGCCTCAACAAAAGCTCATGGACGGATTTGCGCGAAGTGCTGCCGCTTCTCATGGACCCCAAATATTATAAAAGCCTGCGCCATGGCTATGCGCGCGGGCGTGAGGCCCAGCGCTATGTCTCCCAGGTACGCTCCTATCTCCACATTCTCGAAGGCGTGATTTAGCGGGGAAATCCGCCGCGCGCCCGCCTGGAGGAACCGGCTCGCACGGGGCAAGCTTGCCAGTGCCCCTCAAGGCGCGATAGAAGCCCTCCATGAGCCAGCTAAACCGCCTTTTCTCGGTTGCCCCGATGATGGAATGGACGGACCGCCATGAGCGGTTTTTCCTGCGCCTCATCTCGCGCCAGGCGCTGCTCTACACCGAAATGGTGACCTCCATGGCGGTGCTGCACGGAGACCGGGAGCGTCTTCTCGGCTTTAACGATGAAGAGCATCCCGTCGCCCTTCAGCTCGGCGGCAGCGAGCCCGAAGACCTTGCCGAAGCCGCGCGCATCGGGGAAGGCTTCGGCTACGACGAAATTAATCTGAACGTCGGTTGCCCCTCGGACCGTGTGCAATCGGGCAGGTTCGGCGCCTGTCTGATGAAAGAGCCGGATCTGGTCGCAGCCTGCGTCGAGGCGATGCAAAAGGCGGTTGCCGTGCCCGTTACGGTCAAATGCCGTCTCGGTGTCGACGAGCAGGAGCCTGAAGAGGTGCTGCCCGCCTTTGCCGCGCGCATGCGCGAGGCGGGTGTGCGCTCGCTTACCATTCATGCCCGCAAGGCCTGGCTGAAAGGGCTCTCGCCGAAAGAAAACCGCACCGTTCCGCCGCTCGATTATCCGCTCGTTCACCGCATCAAGCAGGAATTTCCGGAGCTGGAAATCATCATCAATGGCGGCATCCGCACGCTGGAGGAAACCGCCGCCCAGCTTGCCCATGTGGACGGGGTGATGATGGGCCGCGCGGCCTATGAAACCCCTTATGAGCTGGCGGAAGTGGACCGGCGCTTTTTCGGCGCGAAGACGCCCGTCAAAAAGCGCGGTGAGATCGTGCGCGGCTTTTATCCTTATCTCGAGCGCCGCCTTGCCGAAGGCGTGCCGCTTCACGCCATGACGCGGCATATTCTCGGTCTCTTCCAGGGCGTGGCCGGCGCGCGGGCCTGGCGGCGGCATTTGAGCGAAAACGCAGTAAAACCTGGTGCAGGAATATCGGTGGTCGAAGAGGCGCTGTCCCGCGTCGATGATCCGGTTCCCGTTGCCATGACGGAGGCATAAGCGTGGAATTTTTTGCGGATTATTCGGCTGCCGAGCTCGGCCTTTTTGTTGCGGGGCTTTTGGCAACGGGCATTGTCGCGGGCATCATTGCCGGGCTCCTCGGTGTCGGCGGCGGAATCGTCATCGTGCCGGTGCTCTTTCACGTCTTCACCGCCATCGGTCTTGATGAAGCGGTGCGCATGCATCTGGCGGTCGGTACCTCGCTCGCCACGATCATCGCAACTTCCATTCGCTCCGTGCGCGCTCATCACAAAAAAGGCGCGGTGGACTGGGCGCTTTTAAAACGCTGGGCCTTGCCCATGCTGCTCGGCGTTGCCGCCGGTACCTCCCTTGCCGCTTATGTGAACGGGGAAGTGCTGACGGCGATCTTCGCGACCGTCGCCTTGCTCGTCGCTTTCAACATGGCTTTCGGGCGCGATGATTGGCGCCTCGGCAGTCAGCTGCCGGGCTCAGCGGGGCAGGGGCTTATCGCGGCCATTATCGGCGGGCTGTCTTCCATGATGGGGATCGGCGGGGGCACGTTCGGCGTTACGGTCATGACGCTTTACGGCAAACCCATTCACCAGGCGGTGGCGACGTCCGCCGGCCTCGGTCTTCTCATCTCCGTGCCGGGCGCCATCGGCTTCGTCCTTGGCGGCTGGGGCATCGAGACTTTGCCGCCGCTCAGCCTCGGTTATGTCAATCTCATCGGCTTTGCGCTCATCGTGCCGGCAACGGTGCTCGCCGCCCCCTGGGGGGCCAATCTCGCCCATGCGATTTCGCGGCAAACGCTCGCCCGCGCCTTTGCCTTCTTCCTGCTCATCACGTCCTTGCGGATGTTTTACGATCTTTGGGCGGGCTAAGGCCGCTCAGCGCGGCTGAATGATGGCCCAGGCGCCGCTTGCGCTCATGAGCAGGCGCTCGCCCGCGCGCATTTCCGCCCGCAAAAAGCAGACGGCGCGGCCCATGCGCAGGACTTCCGCGCGCCCTTCGATCCAGTCTCCGGCTTTCGCCGCGCCGATGAAATCCGATGTCAGGCTGATCGTCGCGCAGGGCTTACCCTGCAGCGCGTGGAAAACGAGGCTGCCCATCATCGTATCGGCGACGCTGGTCAACATGCCCCCATGCAACATGCCGTAAGGGTTGCAGTGATGGGCGGCGGCGCGGAAACCCCAGCAGGCTTTACCCTCAGGCTCATCGGCGCGCTGATAGAGCGGGCCGATATGCCGCTCGAAACTCACAATATCCTGGCGTTCCAGATCGATCGGCTCGAACCCGGCCGGAATATCGTCCGTCATGGCTTGCCCCCCCCGCTGCCGGCTTCCCCATCAAATTTTTTGGTCGTACTCGCCCACTTCCGGCTGCGCGGAAAGGCGCGTGTCGATCTCGGTAAAGATCGCGCGCATGTTTTCCTCCGAGGTCGGGCTTTCCACCACCACTACAAGGCCGGGCTTGTTGGAGGAGGCACGCACAAGCCCCCAGGTGCCGTCTTCCAGCACGATGCGCACGCCGTTCACGGTCACAAGCTCGCGAATTTTCTGTCCCGCCAGCTTCTCGCCTTTATCCGCCATGGCGGTAAAGAGCGTCACCATGCGGTCCACCACATCGTATTTCTTCTCATCGTCGCAATAGGGCGACATGGTGGGCGACCCCCAGGTCTTGGGCAGGGCGTTTTTCAGGTCCGCCATGCTCTTGTCCGGGTTGCGGTCCAGCATGTCGCAAATGGCAATGGCGGAAACCAGCCCGTCATCATAGCCCCGCCCAATGGGCCGGTTGAAAAAATAGTGCCCGCTTTTTTCGAAGCCGACCAGCGCGCTCAGTTCGTGCGAGCGGCGCTTGATGTAGGAATGGCCGGTTTTCCAATAATCGGTCTTGGCACCGTTTTTCAAAAGCACCGGATCGGTCATGAAAAGCCCGGTGGATTTCACATCGACGACGAATTGCGCATCTGGATATTGGGCGGAAAGATCGCGGGCGAGCATGACGCCCACTTTGTCGGCGAAAATTTCCTCGCCTTCGTTGTCCACCACGCCGCAGCGGTCGCCGTCCCCGTCAAAGGCAAGGCCGACATCGGCGCCCGTTTCCAGCACCTTGTCGCGCAGCGCGTGGAGCATTTCCATGTCTTCCGGATTGGGATTGTAGCGCGGGAAGGTGTGATCGAGTTCGCAATCGAGCGCGATGACTTCCGCGCCGACGGCCTCGAGCACGCGCGGTGCGAAGATGCCCGCCGTGCCGTTGCCGCAGGCGGCCACGACTTTCAGTTTGCGCTTCAGCTTTGAACGGTTCGTCAGGTCCTCGATATAGCGCTCGCGCATATCCTCGATGAAATGATAGGCCCCGCCGCTGCGTGTTTGATAAGCGCCTTCGAGCACGATCTGCTTCAGCCGGGACATTTCATCCGGCCCGAAGGTGAGGGGACGCTCGACACCCATCTTGACGCCCGTCCAGCCGTTTTCATTATGGCTTGCCGTCACCATGGCAACGGCGGGCACATCGAGCGCGAATTGCGAAAAATAAGCGACCGGCGACAGCGCAAGGCCGATATCGAACACCTCGCAGCCCGCGCCCATCAGCCCGTTCATCAGCGCTTGCTGGATCGAACCCGAATAACCGCGGAAATCGTGACCGACGGAAATTTTCGATTCGATACCCATTTCATGGATCAGCGTGCCGAGCCCGAGGCCGAGCGCCTGCACGCCGCGCAGATTGATCTGCGAGGGAAAGAGCCAGCGCGCATCATATTCGCGAAAGCCGGTCGGCGCGACGAGCGGCGTCGTCTCGAAGGCTTCGGTATTCGGTTTCAGATCGGCGCGCGGTACGGGCAGCATGAAATCACATCCCCAATGAGCTGATGAGGGGCGCCGGACGGCGCCCTGAAAGAGCCGGTAAGATACAGCGAAGCGGCAGCCGGTAACAGGGGCGAAGGCCGCCTTGCCCGCTGCTCTTTGAAATTATTGTTTGAGGATGAGCCGGCTGCCTTGCACTTCCAGCGAGCGCAATTGCCCCAGAAAGCTCATGCCGAGCAGCGACTGGTCGAGCCCCTGGCTCATCACCGAGGCGCGGACATTGCGTTGGGTGATGGGCCCGAGTTTGATTTCATCGAGCGTGACGCGCGCGGCGAAGGCAAGCCCGTTCGCGGTCTGATAGGGCACGGTGTAGGAAAGCTCCTGCGGCTTGAAGCCGAGCCGCCGCGCATCCTCCATGGTCAGCGCCACATCGCTCGCCCCGGTATCGACGAGAAGGCGTACATGCGTGCCGTTGACGAGGGCGTCTGCGAGAAAATGCCCGTTCCGCGTCGAGGCAAGCGTGACGGTGCCCGGCCCCGTCTGCTGCGGGCTTGACGGGGCAAGTTCGGAGCGCACCTGCGCCCCCAGCGAATAAAACGCGTCCCGGTAGCCATAGCCGATGATCAGCCCGAGCGCGATGGTCACCCAGACGAGGGCCTGTTTCAGCGCCAGGCCCGCGCTGCCCCGCCAGCCGAGCACGAAGCTGCCCCCGACAAAGGAAAGCAGCGCCACGGCGTAAACGAGGCGCATCTGCGCGTCCTCCCGGCCAAGAACGCCCGGATAACGCGAATGAAGCACATAAATCAGCGCGGCGAGCGCGAGGCCGAAAAGGCCGAGCCATGTCCAGCGATTGTCTCTCATGGGGTGAGTGTAGCCTCCAAATTATTGCCGTTTCTTTCCCTCTTTCGGGCGGATTTGAACCTCCGGCGGTTTTCGTGATTCCGCAAAAGCGGATTTTCGGGCGCTTTCCGGTTAAAGTGGCGGTCTGGCGCCAGTATCGCAGGGGCTTGCAGAGGCGGGGATAAGTGATTATTTACGTGGTGCAGTGTGAATTGATTTAATTCACGCAAATAATGAGTGAATTCATGGCGGCAGATATCATCCCACTTGGTCCTTCTGGGGCGGGCACTTCCAGCGCCTCGGCGTCTGAAAAAGACGCAGGCAGCGCGCTTGACCGCGCGGCTGAAGGCCTTGGTCTGCCTGGGTTCGAGCCTGGCTGGGTCTGGCTTGTCGGCGCCGGTCCGGGCGATCCGGGGCTGTTGACGCTCCATGCCTGGAATGCGCTCTCCCAGGCCGATGTGATTGTGTATGACGCCCTGGTGGATGAGGCGGTGCTGAAACTCGCCTCGCCGAAGGCCACGCTCGAATATTCCGGCAAGCGCGGCGGCAAGCCGAGCCCGAAGCAGCGCGATATTTCCGCCCGCCTTGTCGAGCTTGCCCGCGCGGGCAAGCGCGTGCTGCGGCTGAAGGGCGGCGATCCCTTCGTCTTCGGCAGGGGCGGGGAAGAGGGCCTGGCGCTTGTCGAAGCCGGCATCCCCTTCCGCATCGTGCCGGGTGTCACCGCCGGTGTCGGCGGTCTTGGCTATGCGGGCATTCCCGTCACCCACCGCGACACGAACCATGCCGTCACTTTCGTCACCGGCCACACCGCAAGCGGCAAAGTGCCCGAACATCTCGATTGGGCGGCGATCGCCAAGGGCTCGCCGGTCATCGTGCTTTACATGGCGCTTGCCCATCTGCCGCGCATTGTCGACATCCTGCGCGAGAACGGGCGCAGTGCCGATGAGCCCGTCGCCTTGGTGCGTAACGCGACATTGAAAGATCAGGAAACTCTGGAAAGCGATCTGGGCAGCGTCATCGCCGATATCGAGCGCACGGGCTTCAAGGCGCCGGCCATCGTCGTCATCGGGGAAGTCGTGCGTTTGCGCCAGGGGCTCGATTGGCTGGGCGCGCTTTCCGGCAAGGTGCTCGATGCAAACCCGCTCGGCCTGAAAGCCGACCGCGACGCAGGATAAGTCAGGTCCGCTCGCGGATTTTAAAGCCGGCCGCTTTCATGCGTTCCGGCAAGGCGGCCATGATCTCGGCCCGCTCCGGCGCGCTATAGCCGCGCCAGCCGGCAATCTCTTTCAGCTTGCGCCCGCATCCCTCGCATAGGCCGCTGCGTCCATCGACCGCGCAGACCCCGATGCAGGGACTTTCGATTTCTTCCGTCATGACCTGCCTCTCTATCCGGTGAGCACCATATAGCTCGCCGCCAGAAAGGCAATCTGGGTCGTCTCGCCCACAATGGCGAGGGAATCATGCAGAAAGGCTTTGCCCCGGCGCACGGCAAGAATGCCGGATAGAATGACACCGATGAAAGCGCCGAGCAGTCCGGCCAGCGCCGTCCAGACATAGAGCGTGAGAAAGGCGATGAGCGCGCAGAAGATCAGCGCTTGCAGTACGACGGTTTCTGTCGGCCGGTCGGGCGCGTCTTCATCGACATTATAAGCAAAGTGAAGCGCGCTGACGGGGCCGGTGTAACCGGCGGCGCTCGCCGCAATGAGCACGGTCAGCGCAAGGCCCGCCCCGCCGATCTCACCGAGCCCTGCAATCAGGCTTACCTTGGCGATGAGGATCAGCACGAGCGCGATCATGCCGGTGGGCGCTGCTTCCCCGCCCACGAGCCGGGGGCCTTTGGATTGGCTCGCAAGCCGGTCGATGGCTTTGACGAATGTGCGCTCGGAAAGCGCCCCCGTTGCCGTCACCATGAGCCCGACGGCAATCGCGCCGGAAACAAGGGCTGGCAGGCCGATGCCGCTTGCCAGCAAAAAGCCGATCCCGCCAAGAAGCCCGATCAAGGCCCCGGCGAAAGGATAGGCCCGCTGGGCGCGCGGCGGCATTTCCTCCGCTTCGGGCGCGCGCAGCCGGGTCAGTGCGGAAAGGGCGCTTTTAAAGTCGGCAAAAAGGGCAGCCGGGTTCACATCCTGCCAGTGGCGGGGGCCCTGGCGCGGATCCTGGCTGTCTTCGGCATCGCTTTGGCGGTTGTGTGTCATACGCAATAAGGTATAGGAACGCCCTGCACGGCGTCGATCTTTCCCTTTTGTTTCTTCAGGGTATTTTGCATCCCGTGCTTCAGATTTAGACAGGATTGCCGCCAATTCAAACTCTCCGCGCGGGGCGGAGGCGTGAAGGGCGGAAATCGGGACAGAGTTTCTTATGCGCGCAGCCAGCGGACTTCCCTTCGATGATATTCGAAATCTTCTTTCCGGGCTTCCGGGTCCCGATAAAGAAAGATGGGTGAAGACCCGCGATGAAGCGGCGGCGCGCGCCTGGCCCGTTGCAGCCTTTGGCCGCCTGGCGCCAATGGCCGAATGGCTGGCCGCCTGGCAGGCGGAAGGCCCGATGGTGCTGCGCCCCTTGCTTGCCGTTTTCGCCTCCACCCACGGCGCGGCTGCCCGCGGCCTTGCGCCCGCCGGTGAGCCGGATACGCAAAAGCAGGTGGAGCTGATGGCGGCAGGCGGCGCGCCGGTCAATCAGATAGCTCTCGAGATCGGCATGGGACTGAAAGTCTTCGATCTCGCGCTCGATATGCCGACGCCGGATATCGGCGAGGAAGACGCGCTGGATGAACCGGCCTGCGCGGCGACCATGGCCTTCGGCATGGAAGCGATTGCGGGCGGCGCCGACCTTCTCTGCCTCGGCGCGGTGGGCAGCGGCAACCGCGCGGTCGCCGCCGCCCTTGCCGCCGCGCTTTTTGGCGGCAGAGCGGAAGATTGGCTGGAAGGCTTGACGCCCGATATCGCCGAGCCTGCCAAGGCTTTGGTCGAGGCGGCACTGGCGCGCACGCAAGAAGGCAATGATCCGCTCGAACTGCTGCGCAAATTGGGCGGGCGTGAAATGGCGGCGATTGCAGGCGCCATTCTCGCGGCGCGCTACCAGCGCATCCCCGTGCTGCTTGACGGTTTCGTCAGCACGGCAGCGGCGGCAGTGCTCTTCAAGGCCAATCCGCGCGCGCTCGATCATTGCATGGCCGCGCATAGTGCGGGGCCTGCTCATGACCGGCTCCTGAAAGAGCTCGGCCTGAAGCCGGTGCTGAATTACGCTATCGAGGCGGAACACGGGCTGGGCGCAGCGCTCGCGGCAAGCCAGCTCAAACAGGCTGTCGCCATCGTGCAGCAGACCGCGCCGCGCGAGGATGGGAATAACTGATCCGCACGCCAAGAGCGCATTAAAGAGGGAAGGACTGTGAGCACGCCGCCTGAACCATCGTCCTCCCGCCGTCTTCCCAGCCTTCTGGGGGTTGAGGCCTTTGTCGCGGTGGGCCGGGCGCAAAGTTTTTCCCGTGCCGCCGAGCAATTGAACCTCACCGTCTCCGCGCTTTCCAAACGGGTGGCGGGACTTGAAGCGCTGGTCGGTGAAGCATTGTTTCTGCGCAGCGGCGCGTCGCTTTCCTTTACCCCGCGCGGCCTTTCGCTGTTTGCCGAGCTGTCTCCCATTGTCGATGAACTTGGACGCATCCTCGCGCCGCCCGCAAAAGCGGAAAGCGGCAAACTCGTTCTTCATCTGCCCACATCGCTTGCCGCGCTCTGGCTCATCGGTGAGCTGAGGAATTTCCATGACACGCATCCCGGCCTCGATCTGAAAATCGAAACCGGTCCCCATGTCACGCGGCACAAGCGCGGCGCAGTGGATGCCGCCATCCGCTATGGGCTCGGCAATTGGGAAGATGTGAAAGCCGAGCGGCTGATCGACGGCGCGCTTGCGGTCTTTGCGGCTGAGCCGCTGGATGGGGAAGCGCTGAGCAAAACACCGCTTCTCGGTGTCAGCGGCGCGGAAGATGCCTGGCATGGCTTCTTCGATGAACTGGGCATGTCTGCCGCGCCTTCAGAGCCCCACATTTTCGAGAACGCGCAATTGATGCTGGAGGCGGCGGCAAGCGGTCTTGGCGCCGCGCTCGCCCCGCGCATTCTTGCCTTACCGTATCTGAAGGCGGGCCGTCTTACGCAGGCGGACTTGCCGGTGCTCGATCTTGGCCGCGCCTTTTACTTCGTTGCCGAGCCGCGCCGCTGGGAGGAAGAGCCCATCCGGCAATTGCGCGAATGGCTTTGCGCGCGCGCAAAAGTCAGCAATAGCGCGCTCTAATATAGGCCGCCGCCGCCTTTTCCAATTCCTCAACGCCCCGTTGCCGTGAATTCGCGCGGCCCGGCGCCCCTTCCGCTTTATCCCGGATGCTGATTTTCAGCGAAAGGAGAGCGTCATGGAAAATACGGCAAAGACCCCCGGCTACCGGAACCTCATCGAAAGCGCCATGCGCGATGAACGCGTACTTGTCCGAGTGGAAGTAGAAGCAGGAATTGCCACCGTCACAATGGACGATCAGGCAAGCTATAATGCGCTGAGCGCGACGCTTTGTTATCAGCTGCGCGAACGCATAGAGGAAACGCTGCGCCGCCCGGATGTGGAGGTGCTCATCTTGACGGGCTGCGATCCGGCTTTTTCGGCAGGCGGCGATATGCGGCTCATGGAATTTGCCGATACGATCCTGAAAGAGGGACGGGAAGGGGCTATCGGCATGTGGCGCTGGATCCGTTATCAGTTCGGCGGCGTCGCCCGCGCGCTCTCGGGCAGCGATAAATTATGCATCGCCGCGCTGAACGGGCCTGCTGCGGGCGTCGGCCTTGCCTTTGCACTTGCTTGCGACATCATTCTGGCCTCCGAGCGCGCGCGGCTCGTCACGGCCTTTGCCAAGATCGGGCTTCTGCCGGAGGTGGGCACGAACTGGCTCTTCTCCCGGCGCATCGGCCATCACCGTTTCATGGAGCTCTATTTGAGCGGGGAGGAGCTTTCCGCCGGGCAGGCGCATGATTTCGGGTTGCTCAACAAAGTCGTCCCCCATGAGACGCTGCTGGAAGAAGCCCGCGCCTTTGCCGCCCGTGCGCAGGCGCTGCCGGAGGGGCTGCTCTCCATGGCAAAACCTCTCATGCGCCGGGCAGTGGATATGTCATGGGAGGAGGCGCTCGCCATGGAGGAATATGCCGAGCCCATCTGCTTCACCACGGCGGCTCATAAAGAGGCGATCCGCGGCTTCATGAAGGCGCATCGCATAGGCAAAGGGCCGGTCTGACCCTGCGGCAATTTCCGCGAAGATTTTTGGCGCCCGGCTGGATATTGAAAGCGGTCGGCTTATCTTTCTTGAAACCTGACACATTGTCAGTAAACTCACGGCCAATCGCCCGGCCGGGCTCCTTTTTTCGGAGCCCGGAGCCGTTTTCAGGACACGGGCAAAGAAACAGAGGAAACGCGGCGGCCCGCCGGGCGCCGGAAACTGGAGGTTGGTGCCATGGATATGAGCTTTTCCCCGGAAGAGATCGCCTTCCGTGACGAGGTGCGCGCGTTTATCGCGGATAATTATCCCCAAGAGCTGCGCGATCTGAAAACGCGCGGCGACATGACCAAAGAGCAGATCCTGATGTGGCACAGGATCCTTTATAAGAAGGGCTGGATCGTTCCTCATTGGCCGGTCGAATATGGCGGCACGGGCTGGTCCATCACCCAGCGCTACATCTGGAACGAGGAATGCGCGCGCGCCGAAACGACGCCGCTTCTGCCCTTCGGCCTCTCCATGGTCGGCCCGGTGATCTACACTTTCGGCAATGAAGAGCAGAAGAAGCGCTTCCTGCCGGGCATCCTGTCGGGTGACGACTGGTGGTGCCAGGGCTATTCGGAGCCGGGCGCGGGGTCCGACCTTGCCAGCCTGCGCACGAAAGCCGTGCGCGAAGGCGATCATTACATCATCAACGGCTCGAAAACCTGGACGACGCTCGCCCAGCATGCCGACTGGATGTTCTGCCTGGCCAAGACCGATCCGGACGCCAAGGCACAGGACGCGATTTCCTTCTTCCTCATCGACATGAAAACGCCGGGCATCACCGTGCGCCCCATCATCACCATGGATGGCGGCCATGAGGTGAACGAGGTCTTCCTGGAAGACGTGAAAGTGCCGGCTGAAAACCTTATCGGCGAGGAAAACAAAGGCTGGACCTACGCCAAGTTCCTGCTCGGCAACGAGCGCTCCGGCATCGCCGGCGTCGCACGCTCGAAAAAAGCCATCGAGCGGCTGAAAAACATCGCCAAGGCGGAACTGGTGGACGGCGAGCCGCTGCTTGACCAGGAAGAGTTTTCGACCAAGATTTCCGAGGTCGAGATCGACCTGACGGCACTGGAATTCACCGAGCTGCGCACTCTGGCTGCAGAGAGCAAAGGCCAGGGACCGGGCCCCGAATCGTCCATCCTCAAGATCAAGGGGACGGAGATCCAGCAGCGCATTACCGAGCTGACTTTGGAGGCCGTGGGCCATTATGGCTTCGTTTATGCCCCGCACGGACATGAACGGACGGGTAACGAATATGTACCGGGACCCGAATATGCCGCCGGTCAGTCGCAGAATTACTTCAATATGCGCAAGACCGCGATCTATGGCGGCTCCAACGAAATTCAGCACAACATTATTGCCAAAATGGTGCTGGGCCTCTAACAAAAGGGCCAGATCGCCCGGTCTCGCGCTTTAGCGGGCCGGAAAAAGAAATTGGCGTCCGGTCCCGCGCTGGGACCGGTGCCAGCCGGCCCGCGAGGGGGCCCTTCGGGGCAGCGGAACCGAGACAAACAAACGCGCGTTAGGGCTATAACGCAGGGAAGGTAGCGAGATGGATTTTTCGTTTAGCGAGGAACAGACCCTGCTCCGGAATACGGTGCAGAGCTTCCTGCAGGACAAATACGACTTCGACACCCGCCGTAAGATCGTCGCCAGCGACGAAGGCTTCCGCCGGGACTATTGGCAGCAATTCGCCGAGCTCGGCCTGCTTGCCGCGCCGTTCTCCGAGGAGATGGGCGGTCTGGGCGGCGGCGCCATCGACACCATGATCATCATGGAAGAGTTCGGCCGCCATCTCGTCGTCGAGCCGTTCCTTGAAACCGTGGTGCTTGCCGGCGGTTTCCTGCGTGAAGGCGGCTCGCCCGCTCAGCAGGAAGAGCTGATCCCCGGCATCATCGGCGGTGAGAACATCTGGGCATTCGCTTATGCCGAGCCGCAGGGCCGCTACAATCTCGCCGATCTGAAGACGACGGCGAAGAAGGACGGCGACGACTTCGTGCTCAATGGGTACAAATGCGTCGTGCTGGCAGCCCCCTGGGCCGACAAGCTGGTCGTGACGGCCCGCACCTCCGGCGGTCAGCGCGACCGTGACGGCGTTACCGTCTTCATCGTGGACAAGGGCGCTGATGGGGTTTCCACCCGCGACTATCCGACGGTCGATGGCCGCCGCGCATCGGAAATCACCTTCGAGAACGTCAAGGTGGGCGCCGATGCCGTGATCGGCGAAGTCGACAAGGGCCTGGCGCTCGTCGAAAAAGTTACCGACCAGGCCATCGCCGCGCTCAGCGCCGAAGCCATTGGCGGCATGAAAGAGCTGAACGAAGCCACCGTCGAATATTGTAAGACGCGTAAGCAGTTCGGTGTGCCGATCGGCAAGTTCCAGGTGCTGCAGCACCGCATGGTGGACATGTTCATGGCCTATGAGCAGTCCGTTTCCATGACTTACATGGTGAACCTGAAGGTCGAGGAAGAAGAAGCCGAGCGCAAGAAAGCGGCTTCCGGCGCCAAAGTGCAGATCGGCAAGGCCGGCCGTTTCGTCGGCCAGCAGGCCGTGCAGCTTCACGGCGGCATGGGCATGACCGACGAGCTGAGCGTCGGCCATTACTTCAAGCGCCTGACCATGATCGACACGCAGTTCGGCAATGTCGACCATCACCTGAAGCGTTATTCCAGCGCCGCCTAAGCGTGCCGCAATGATCTATCGGAAAGGCCGCCTCCGGGCGGCCTTTTCTTTTGCGTTAAAGGGGACGTGCTTTCTTGCCCTTGGCGTATCCCCGCCGCTATAAGCAGGGCACCCGCGTTATTGGAGGATGATCCCATGCGTCTGTTGCTGGCTCTGCTTTTGCCCTGGCTGCAATTCTTCACCATCGGCCGTCCCTTTGCCGGGATCATCTGCCTCATTCTGCAGCTGACGCTGATTGGCTGGATTCCCGCAGCGATCTGGTCTGTCTATGCGCTGAGCCAGTACAACACGGATAAGAAGATTAGGGACGCGCTGGACGGGCGCTCCTGAAGGATCAGACGGCGAGGCGGGATTGCCCGTCTTCGAGCGTGCCCCGGTCTTTGATCGTACCGTTGACGGGGCTGTGCTTATCGATCGTGCGGTCCGCCGGGAAAATCGCCTCCGCCCGTGTACCCTCGCCAAGCCGGCTTGTCAGGCGGAACTCGCCGCCATGCTCTTCCACAAGGCCTTTGACGATGGCAAGACCGAGCCCGGTGCCTGAGCCCGGGTTCTTTTTACCGGCGGCCCCTTGCGCGAATGACTGAATGACATGCTCGATCTCATCCTCGGCAATGCCGGGGCCTTCGTCATGCACGCCGATCACCAGGCTGCCGTCGTCAAGCCGCCTTGCCACCATGTAAACCGAGCGGCCATGAGGCGAGAATTTCACGGCATTGGTCAAAAGGTTGAGCCAGGTCTGCCGGATGGCGCGCCCGTCGGCTTTTAGAAGCGGCAGGGGCGTCTCGAAATCCTCGACGATATGGACATCGTGCACGGCAGCGCGCAGATCCACGAGCTTGCGGCAATCGCGCGCCACGGATTCGATCTCCAGAAGCTCTTCGGAAAAATCCATCCGCCCCGCCTCGATGCGGGAGAGATCGAGAATGTCGTTGATGAGACCTAAGAGGTGCTGTCCGCTTGAATTGATGTCGTGGGAATATTGCTTGTAATTGTCATGGGCGTGCTTGCCGAAAAGCTCAGAATGCATGACTTCGGAAAAACCGATAATCGCATTAAGCGGTGTTCTGAGCTCATGGCTCATATTGGCAAGGAAGAGCGTCTTGGCGCGGCTTGCGTCTTCCGCTTTGCGCCGGGCAAGGTCCAGCGCCTTTTTCTCCCGCGAGAGCGCGTCGATCAAACCCTTGCGTTCATCGGCGAGATAGAAAGAGCGCTGCAGGAAGTCGTTGACGAAAGCGCACATGCGCGAGAGGAGCGCGGTAAAGAGCAAAAAGACCACGGCCCCCATCCAATTGACCGGCTGATCTGTCCATAAAAGCCTGAGGATCGTGGCGCCGCAGATCGGCGCGACGGTCGTATAGAAGGCGGGATGATAAGAGCAGCTGAAAATGGCAAGCGGGGCGGTGGAGGACGTCAGCGCGGCGATGATGAGCGCGTTATTGAGAAAGTTCCCGTCCACCCAGAAAATGAAGGCGAAGCTTGCCCAGGTAAGAGAGACGGTCATGCTGGCGGTTGCGAGCACATAGTGCCATTGCCGTTCCCATTCGTCCGAGAAATCGGTTCGGCGCGCAAGCTCTGCCAGAAACTTTCTGACCGTCAGATGATTGGCCATCATCACGACCATCATGGTGGCCCACCATAGCGCGGCGTACCAGGGGTTCACCCATTCGATGGCGAAGGACGCGGCGAAAAAGGCAAGGGTGGGCGGGGCGAAATAGAAAGCGCGCGATTGCAGTTCGGCGAAGACTCTGAGCTGCTCGGCGCGGATGCGGGCGCCGCCTGCGGCAGATTTATTGCCGGCGCCTGGTGTGCCGATGGCGACGGTGTGCGCAACGGTGGAGATATCGGTCGTGGCCGATTTGGGCAGCAATGCCGAAATCAGAACCTTGAACCGGCCCATCGGTAAACCCCCTCCCTGTTGCGGAATGGCTCCTTGGCGGAGCTGCGTTGTGCGGGCGCCAGCCTCCGCGAAAGTTCTTAACAAGCGCTTGGAGATTCAGATTAAAATTTATGAAAATTGACGCAGCGTTGCCGGGCGGCTGGGGATAACTTGGCAAAATGGCGCGTTTTCAAAGATTTACTTGAGCTCCCCCCGGCGGTGTATAAGGACGGTAACCAAAGAAAATTCAGGGAGGATTTATGTCCGGCATTTCAGACGCGCTGCTTTTCGAGAAGAACGGCCCCATCGTCACGCTCACCATCAACCGGCCGGATATGCGCAATCCGCTGGGCGAGCCGGAGGACGCGGACAATTTCACCGAGGCGGCAAACCGCATCAACGAAGACCGGGATGTGCGCTGTGTAATCCTGACGGGCGCGGGTTCCGCCTTTTCCGCCGGCGGCAACATCAAGGCGATGCGCGAGAAGTCGGACGCCTTCGAAGGGCCGCAAATCGCCATCGCCGACAAGACTTACCGGCACCGCATTCACCGCATCGTGCGCGCCGTCTGGGGCCTGGAAGTGCCGGTGATCGCCGCCGTCAACGGCCCGGCCATCGGTCTTGGCAATGATGTCGCCTGCATGTGCGACACGCGCATTGCTTCCGACAGCGCGAAATTCGGTGTGACCTTCCTGAAGATCGGCCTCGTGCCCGGCGATGGCGGGGCCTGGCTCCTGCCCAAGATCATCGGCATGGCCCGCGCCGCCGAGCTTTTCTATACCGGTGACGTGGTGGACGCGCAGACGGCGCAGGACTGGGGCCTCGTCTCCCGCGTCGTGCCCCATGACGATCTGATGGGCGAAGCGCAGAAGCTTGCTGCCAAGATCTGCAATCAGCCGCCGGACGTGCTGCGCATGACCAAGCGGCTGATGCGGGCGGGCATTACCGGCACGTTCGACACGGTGATGGATATGTCCGCCTCCATGCAGGCGCTGGCCCACGGGACGGAAGACCATA
Source organism: Tepidicaulis sp. (assembly GCF_965222285.1). NCBI lineage: Bacteria > Pseudomonadati > Pseudomonadota > Alphaproteobacteria > Hyphomicrobiales > Parvibaculaceae > Tepidicaulis > Tepidicaulis sp. The sequence continues at coordinate 1,128,365 of NZ_OZ244942.1, forward strand.
TGGAGGCGCTCGACGCCTTCTTCGAGAAGCGTAAACCGGAGTTCAAGGGGCGCTGAGGGCTGACCGTATTCGTCCAGCGGCTTGTCAAAAACGAACAACGAGGTAGGGCGGCGGATTGCCGCTATCTCCTTTGCTTATTTGGCAAATCGGACGGCAGGAAGCATTTGCCGCCGGGGCATCAACGCTCTAAATTGCCCCCCAACGAGATTCCATAATCAAATAACAGGTGAGGGACAGTCATGGGTGTGATCGGTGTCGTCGCGACGATGAAAGTGCAGGCCGGCAAGGAAGCTGAATTCGAGAAGGTCTTCAAGGACCTGCAGTCCAAGGTGAAGGCCAATGAGCCCGGCTGCCTGCAATACGATCTGTGCAAATCGAAATCCAATCCGCAGACCTTCGTGATCATGGAACAGTATGAAAGCCAGGCGGCGCTGGATGCCCATGGCAAGTCCGAGTATTTCCAGGCGGCCTTTCCCGCGCTCGGCGCGGTGCTCGACGGGGCGCCCGGCCTTGAATTTCTCGACCGGATCGACTGAGGCGGCTCTTTAAAGGCGCCCGCTGCGGCACGGTCATATTTTAAAATTGGGAGACAGGTATGGACCTGACATTCAGCCCCGAAGATGAAGCCTTCCGCAAAGAAGTGCAGGCTTTCATCGCCGAGAATTTCACCGACGATCTGCGCGACAAGGTCAAGCGCACGAAGAACGGTTATCTCGATAAGGAAGACCACCTGAAATGGCAGAAGGCGCTTCATAAGAAGGGCTGGGCCGCGCCGAACTGGCCGGTGGAATTCGGCGGGCCGGGCTTCACCCCCACGCAGAAATATATTTTCTCCGTGGAAATGGGCAAAGCCGATGTGCCGCACACGATCCCCTTCGGCATCACCATGTGCGCGCCGGTGATCATGAAATACGGCTCCCAGGAGCAGAAGGATTACTTCCTGCCGAAGATCCTGGCGACCGATATCTGGTTCTGCCAGGGCTATTCCGAGCCGGGTGCCGGCTCCGACCTTGCCTCGCTGCAGTGCAAGGCCGAGAACAAGGGTGATCATTACCTCGTCAACGGCACCAAGATCTGGACCTCCGTTGCCCAGCATGCCGACTGGATTTTCTGCCTCGTGCGGACCTCCAATGAAGGCAAGCCCCAGGAAGGTATTTCCTTCCTGCTCATCGACATGAAGACGCCGGGTATCACGGTGGAGCCGATCGTCTGCCTCGACGGCACGCCCGCGCCGCACCAGGAAGTGAACCAGGTGTTCTTCGACGATGTGAAGGTGCCGATCGAAAACCGCATCGGGGAAGAGAACAAGGGCTGGACCTACGCGAAATATCTGCTCGAATTCGAACGGGGCAACGCCTATTCGCCCGGCCTCTACCACGCACTGGCCGAGATCAAGGAAATTGCCGCCGAACAGGAAATGGACGGCAAGCCGCTGATCGAAGACCCGGAATTCGCCGCCAAGATCGCCGATTATGAAGCGCAGATCAAAGCGATGGAATTCACCGAGCTGCGCATCTTCTCGGCTCTGTCGGCGGGCAAGAATGTGGGCCCGGAATCCTCGCTGCTGAAATGCCGCGGCACCGAGCTGCAGCAGCGCGGTACGGAACTGAAGCTGGAAGCGACGGGCATCTATGTGAACCCGTTCGTCGAAGACGCGCTTCTCAACACGAACGAGCCCGATATCGGCCCGGACTATGCCAAGACCGTCGCGCCTTATTACTTCTCCGTCCGCAAGACCTCGATCTTTGCCGGTTCGAACGAAGTTCAGCGCAACATCATGGCGAAAGCCGTGCTCGGCCTTTAAGGTCTGGCTGCATGAATTTGGAAAAGGCGGTGCTTTGGCGCCGCCTTTTCTTTTGGGCAGTGCTTAGCGGTGTTCCGCCCGCTTGCCATAGGCCTGCGTGATGCGGTCGAAGACGATGGCAAGAAGGACGATGGCAAGGCCCGCCACAAGCCCGCGCCCCACATCGAGGCGTTGAATGCCGAGCAGCACTTCCTCGCCCAGCCCGCGCGCGCCGATCATCGAGGCGATGACCACCATGGAAAGCGCCATCATGATCGTCTGGTTGATCCCCGCCATGATATTGGGCAAGGCAAGCGGCAGTTCGATATCCCACAGCCGCTGCCAGCGCGTCGCGCCAAGATCGGCGGCGACTTCGGTAAAACGGTCTTCGACGAGCCGCAGCCCCAGCTCCGTCAGGCGGATCAGCGGCGGCGTCGCATAGATCAGCGTGGCAAAGAGCGCGGGCACTTTGCCGAGACCGAACAGCATGAGCGCGGGAATGAGATAGACGAAACTCGGCAATGTCTGCATTGCATCGAGAAGCGGGCGGGCAATGGCGCGGGCGCGCTGCGAGCGGGCAAGGCCGATGCCCGCCGGAAGGCCGATGAGTATGGCGAAGAACACGGAAACGGCGGTCAGCGCCAGGGTCTGCATCGCAAGGTCCCAAAGCCCGAGCATGCCGACGAGGAAAAAGAGCCCGGCGAAAAGCGGCGGCGCTGCCCAGTGGCGCACCGCGTGATAGCCTGTTGCTGCGGCGAGCAGCAGCACCAGCCACCAGGGAAGCGCTTTCAGTGCCGTTTCGACGGCGAGAATGATGGCAAGAAGGCCGGTGCTCACCGCCTCGAAGAAGCCGCCATAGTTGCGTACCAGCGCGCGGGTGGCGGCATTGATGGGCTCATCGAGTGAGAGTTCCAGAAATTCGGGAAAACTGCTTTCCGGCGCGTGCGTCTTGCCTTCGATGCGGGCGGCGATGTCGGGCGTTACCCAGGCTTTCCAGATTTCCGGATGGCGCTCCAGAAAATGGCGGGCGGCATCGCGGGCACGCGCGCCGGGATTGGCGCGCAGATAGGCAAGCGCTTCACTGGTGAGCGCATTGCTTGTCCCATAAGCCGTCAGGAATTCCGCGATACGGGGCGCCGCCTTGGCAAAATCCGCATTCGCGCCGACAACCACTTCGACGGTGGGATAAGCGGTGGGCGGATTGTTGGCCGGATCATCGGCAAAGGCGCGCCATTTCGCGGGCTCGTAAGGCGGCTCTTCAAGGCGCATGAGATCGAACGCGCCAAGCACCCAGGTCGGCCCCCAATAATAAGCAACGACGGGCTCGCCCCGCTCGTAGGCTCCGGCAATGGCGGCGGCAAGCGCTGCGCCGGTGCCGGGACGAAAATTCGTGAAATCGTCCTCAAGGCCGTAGGCGCGCAGCTTGGCGGTGTTGAGGACCTCGCAGCTCCAGCCGAGAATGCAATTGTAAAAGCGTCCCTTGCTAGGTTCTTCCGGATCGCGGAAGAGGGTTTTGTAGCGGGCAAGATCGCGCACATGGGAAAGGCCGGGCGCGGCAGCCTCAATGCCGCGTGCCGCATCTCCTTCCACGAGATAGCGCGGCACATACCAGCCTTGCACGGCATCGGGAAAATTCGTGCCGAGCGAGACGACATCGCCCCGCGCCAAAGCTTCGTTCCAGGGTTCGGTGACATTGTCGAGCCAGACTTCCATAAGGATGTCGATATCGCCGCGCCCGAGCCCCGTTAAAAGCGGCAGGGAGGAGCCGGGCAGCACGTCTGTCCGGCAGCCATAGCCTTCTTCCAGGATGATGCGCGCGGTTTCTGTGTGAAAGGCGTTGGAATCCCAGTCGAGCCCGCCAAACATGATGGGCCGCTCCATCGGGCAGTTTTCCGCCCGGGCGGCGGAAGCGCCAAAGACAAGCGCGGCAAAGAGCACGAGGAAGAGGGCGGGCAAACGGGTCAAGGGCGTCTTCTCATCTTAAGGAAGCTCATCATAAGCGCATGGCGCCCCAAAACAAAAAGGGAGCCCGAAGGCTCCCTTTCAAACGCTCTATCAAGAAGGCGTTACTTCTTGCCGGCGGCATATTCGAAGAATTTGCCGGTCTGTTCGCCGCCCATGAAATAGGGCTTGGCGGTGGACAGGTCGGAGATCTTTTCCCAGTTCTCGGCAATCTTTTCGGCAACATCGTCGCCCTGGCCGAAGAACATGCCTTCCGTTTCCACGATGCGGGCGCGGGCGAAATGGCCGGCACCGGCGCAGATGATTTCACCCGTCGGCGCATCTTCGGAGGTCAGGAACATGACGGCCGGCGAAACGCTGTCCGGCGTGAACATCTGTTCGGCTTCCGGCGGCATCAGGTCCGAGGTCATGCGCGTATAGGCAACCGGGGCCAGCGCATTGGCGCGGATATTGTCTTTCTGGCCTTCCAGCTTCAGCGTGTTGATGAACCCGACAACGCCGAGCTTGGCTGCGCCGTAGTTGGTCTGGCCGAAATTGCCGTAAAGACCGGAAGAGGAGGAGGTGACGACGATGCGCCCGTAGCCCTGTTCCTTCATGATCGGCCAAACGGCTTTGGTCGGCTTCACGGAGCCGAGCAGGTGCACGTCGAGAACCAGGCTGAAATCTTTCAGGTCCATCTTCGCGAAGCTCTTGTCGCGCAGAATGCCCGCATTGTTGACGAGAATGTCGATGCGGCCGAACGCGTCCATGGTCTGCTTGATCATGTTTTCGACGCCTGCGTCGTCCGTCACGGACGAGCCGTTGGCGATGGCTTCACCGCCGGCAGCCTTGATTTCGGCAACGACCTTTTCGGCCGCTTCCGAATTGCCGCCCGTGCCGTCCACAGAACCGCCCAGGTCGTTCACGACAACCTTGGCGCCGCGGCGGGCGAATTCCAATGCGTGGCAACGGCCGAGGCCCCCGCCGGCGCCGGTGACGATGGCAACTTTGCCGTCGTAACGAATGCTCATATTGACGTCTCCTTGAACATTATTTTTGGCGTTGGGCCTTTCCGCACCTTCCCAGAGGCAAGGTGCTGCAAGACCGCCCCGCCGCGCCTTTGAAGGGGCGCAGAAGCGGAATTGGGCCCCTTTGTGCACGATGGGCGGGGAGGGGTCAAGCGGCTCGCAAGGCGCCGGGCAAAGGCCGGTTTTCTCCCGGAAAAGGCGGATTTTCCGCGGTTCGCCCTCACGCAAAAGTGGCGATTCCCTGATTGCCTGGCGGTCTTTGGCCTCTATGATGGCGGCGTTTTGACCGGGTAGAGCAGAACCAAAGCAGCGGCCGAAACGGGGGTCACAAAGAGGGGATAGGGGAATGAGCGTATATGCGCTGCAAAGCGTGGCGGGCCTCGGCGTTTTTTGCGCCCTGGCATGGCTGGTCAGCGAGAACCGGCGGGCTTTTCCCTGGCGTCTCGTGGCGGTGGGGCTTCTTTTGCAATTCGCTCTCGCGCTCTTTCTGCTCAAAGTACCGGTGGCGCGCAGCGTGCTATTCGCACTGAACGGTGTGGTGGAAGCGCTGAGTGAGGCGACGCAGGCGGGCACGGCGCTTGTCTTCGGTTATATGGGGGGCGGGCCCGCACCTTTCGATGTGACCGCGCCCGAACATGCTTTCATCCTCGGTTTTCAGGCGCTGCCTCTGGTGCTTGTCATCTCCGCGCTTTCCGCGCTCTTCTGGCATTGGCGCATTCTGGCCTGGGTAACGCGCGGCTTTGCCTGGGCGCTGGAAAAGACGATGCGTCTCGGCGGGGCGGTAGGCTTCGGCACGGCGGCCAATGTCTTTCTGGGCATGGTCGAGGCGCCGCTTCTCATCCGGCCTTATTTTGAAAAACTGACGCGCTCGGAGCTTTTCATGCTGATGAGCGTCGGCCTTGCAACGGTGGCGGGCACCGTCATCGTGCTTTATGCGGCAATCGTCGGCCCTGTCATCGAAGGCGCGCTGGGGCAGATCATTACCGCCTCGCTTATCTCGCTGCCTGCCGCCATCCTCATGGCGCAGATCATGGTGCCGGGGGATGAGGTGACGGAGACGGGCCGCGTCGAGGCCGATCTTGGCTATCACAGCGCCATGGATGCGGTCACGCAAGGCACGGCGCAAGGCCTCGCGCTGCTTCTCAACATCATCGCCATGCTTTTGGTGCTGACCGCGCTTGTCGCGCTCGTCAATATCGTGCTTGGAACGTTGCCGGATGTGGGCGGCGGACCGCTGACCCTGCAGCGCATGCTGGGCTGGATATTCGCGCCGCTCGTCTGGCTGATGGGGGTGCCGGCGGGGGAAAGCCTCACCGCCGGTCAGCTCATGGGCACGAAGACGATCCTGAATGAATTTCTGGCCTATCTGGAATTCGCCAGACTGCCGGAAGAGGCGCTGAGCCCGCGCGCCGACATGATCATGCTCTATGCCATGTGCGGCTTTGCCAATCTGGGCAGCGTCGGCATCATGATCGGGGGGCTGACGACACTTGTGCCTTCCCGGCGGCAGGAAATCATCGGCCTTTCCATGAAGGCGCTTGTGGCAGGCACGCTTGCGACCTCCATGACCGGTGCGGTGATCGGAATTTTGAATTGAAGCGGCATGCCTGCCCGCTTCATCGCGACTGACGACAACAATAAGAAGGGAGACAAAGATGAAGATCTATGAAACCAAAGCCGCCCCCAACCCGCGCCGCGTGCGGGTGTTCCTCGCCGAAAAAGGCATCGAGGTGCCTTATGTCGAAGTGAACATGATGAAGGGCGAGCATAAGACGCCCGATTACCGCAAGCTCAACCCGCTGGGCCAGGTGCCGACGCTGGAGCTCGATGACGGCACGATCGTCACCGAGACGCTGTCGATTTGCCGTTATTTCGAAGAGACCAATCCCGAGCCGCCGCTTTTCGGGCGCACCGCGCTTGAAAAGGCGCATGTGGATATGTGGCAGCGCCGCGTCGAATTCGGCCTGATGCTGCCGGTCGCTTTCTTCTTCCGTCACACCAATCCGATGATGGCGCAGCTTGAAGAGCAGAACCCGGAATGGGGCAATCAGAATAAAGACCGGGCGATCAAATATATGAAGTTCATGGACCGGGAACTGGAAGGCCATGACTATCTAGTGGGGGATTATTTCTCGGTTGCCGATATTGTCGGCCTGACCACGGTGGATTTCGCGAAATTCGCCGGGCTCGACATTCCCGCCGAATTCAAGAACCTGACCGCCTGGCACCAGCGCCTTGCCGCGCGTCCCAGCGCCAAGGCCTAAGGTTAGGACGAAAGGCAAGAGGCGGCGCCAGGGTACGGTAGACGCCGCCTCTTCCCCCCAATCCCCGTGCGTTCCGCCCCTGGCAGGGAAGGAACAGGGTGTGTCATGGCCGAAGGACCATGGGCAAAGCATGGCCGGGCCAAGATGAACCGCACCTGAAAAGCGGCTTGCGCTGCGCTTCTCTCGGATAGTAAGAATAATTTACTAATAACGGGAGGAGGCTGAATGCCGGAGCGCAGCGCACCAGCGGGGGAGATATCGCTCGCCCGCCTGGCAGCTTACGGACAAATGGTGGTGCCGCTGGCCGTGGTCGGCCTGCCGCTCGCCATTTACATTCCCCCCTTTTATGGCGGCACGCTCGGTCTCGATCTCGCATTGATCGGTACTTTGCTGATGCTGGCGCGCTTCAGCGATGTGGTGACGGACCCGATGATCGGCCGGCTTTCCGATTTGACGCGCACGCGCTGGGGGCGTCGGCGGCCCTGGATACTCGCGGGCCTGCCGGTGATGGTGATCTCCGCCTATATGCTGTTCCTGCCGCCGGAAGGGGCGGGCGCGCTTTACCTACTGGGCGCGATCGTTGCGCTTTATTTCGGCTTCACGCTTATCGTCATTCCTTACGGCGCCTGGGGCGCGGAGCTTGTCGGCGGCTATGAGGAGCGCAACAAAGTCACCGGCAGCCGGGAAATTTTTCTCGTTGCCGGCATCTTGCTGGCGCTGCTCGTGCCGGTCATTGCGACGGAAGCGGTGGAGGCAGGCGGCACGGGCCAGGCCGTGACGCGGGAGGCCATGGCCTCGCTCGGCTGGCTGACCGTGATACTCGTGCCTCTTTGCGGGTTCGTGCTGCTTGCCTTTGTCGGTGAGCCCCCGGCGCGTCTCGATGTTTCCGCTGCCGCGCAAACGGCCGGCCCTGCCGAGATGCTGCGTCAGATCAAACCGCTCTTGAAAAACGGGCCTTTCCGCATCGTGCTTTTGTCGTCGGTTTGCGGGGCGCTGGCAGGCTCGGTCAATGCGAGCGTTGCCATTCTCTTTTATGATCATGTGGCGGGCATCGGCGAGGAAGGGCTGGTGCTCATCCTCGTGCTCTTTACTGCGGCGCTTGCCGGAACGCCTCTCTGGGTGCGCCTTGGCGCGCGGCTCGGCAAGCACAAGGCGATTGCGCTGGCCGGCCTCATCAATATGGGCGCCTTCGCCATCATCCCGTTCATTATCTATGGCCTCAAACCGCTCGATGCAGGATATGTGCTGCCGGCCATGTTCGCGGTGACAATCGTGCGCGGGGCGACCATGTCCGCTTCCGGCGTGCTCGGCATGTCGATCCTTGCCGATGTGGCCGATCTCGATACGCTGAAAACCGGTGAGCAGCGCACCGGCTTTCTCTTTTCGTTTCTCGGCATGGTGCGCAAGATTTTCGAGGCGGCGGGCGTCGGCATCGCCCTGCCCATCGTCTCCTGGTTCGGCTTCAATCCGGGGCTGGAAGAAAATTCGGAGGCGGCGCTTTTCTCGCTGCTGGCGATGTATTGCCTTTTGCCGCTTTTATTGTGGCTTGCCTCGATCGCTATTATCTGGCGCTACCCCATCACCCCGGCGCGCCAGGAACGTTTGCGCCGCGCGCTGCGCCTGAAGGAGGCGCGCAGGGCCGTTCATTCAGCCGCTTCTTGAGCGCGCAAGGAAAAAGCATCGGCCAGAAGCTCGTAAGAACGCAGCCGGTCTTCATGGTCATGGGTGATGGTGAGGATGACAAGCTCGTCCGCGCCGTAGGTTTCCACCATCTCCAGCAGCTTGGCGCGCACCTGCTCCGGGCTGCCGGTAACGGAGCGCTGCTCGACCGCCTCCAGCATGGCCTTCTCGCGTTCCGAATAAGGATAGGTGAGCGCATCTTCCACCGGCCAGAAGCGTTCGGCCTGATTCTGCAAAAGCTTGACGACCCAATGGTTGCGCGAGGCGGCGATGCGTTTGGCTTTTTCTTCCGTCTCGCCCACCATGACCGAGACGCCGAGCGACACATAAGGCCGGCTGAGGCGCGGAGAGGGACGGAAGCTCTGGCGGTAAATCTCCACCGGCCCCGTGCCCGCATCCTGATTGATGAAATGAGCAAAGGAATAGGGCATGCCGAACTGCCCGGCATGGGCGGCCCCGTCACCGCCCGAGCCTAGCATCCAAAGCTCGGGGAAACCCTCGCCGCGCGGCATGGCATGAATGCCTTTGTAAGGGTGCTCGTCAGGAAAACCGCCCGCGCTTCCCTCAAGCCCGTTCGCATCTTCCAGAAACTGGATGAGGAGTTCCACCTGCTGGGGAAAGACCGCAATGTCATAGGCCTGCGGGCCGGGCTGCAGCGCGCGCGTGGTGCGCAGATCCGTGCCGGGTGCGCGGCCCATGCCGAGATCGATACGGCCGGGATAAAGCGATTCGAGGAGGCGGAACTGCTCGGCCACTTTCAGCGGGCTGTAATGGGGCATCATCACGCCGCCGGAGCCGACGCGCATGCGCGTGGTGGCGGCGCCGAGCGCGGCGATCATGATTTCGGGCGCCGAGCCTGCGAAGGATTTCGAATTATGGTGCTCGGCCACCCAGTAGCGGTGATAGCCCCATTTGTCGCAATGCCGGGCAAGGTCGATCGTCTCGGCAAGCGCCTCTGCCGCCGTGCCGTCGCGCCTGATGGGGCTTTGGTCGAGAACGCCGAGCTTGATCATGCTTCCTCCCGAGGCCCCGCCGGTTTTATTTATTGCGTGGGCCGATTCTCTTGATGACGCCCGAGAAAGGCATCAGCGTTTCACCTTCGCAGGTCACTTCACCTCGAACGAATATGAGGCTCTTTGTGTTTTTGACAACCTCGCCCGTTGCCTCGATCAGCTTACCGGCCTGGCCCGCGGCGACAAAATCGCTGTTGAAGGAGACGGTGACGCAAGGCCCGCCCGTCAATTCGCCTGCAATGGCAAAGAGCGAGTAATCGGCAAAGGTCATCAGTGCGCCGCCATGCAGGAAGCCGCCGCCATTACAATGGGTCGGTGTGGAAACGAAGGCGCAGCGGATACTGCCATCGTCCATTTTCTTGAAGAAATAGGGCCCGGCATGATCCTCGAACGGGTCCGTACCATCCCAACTGACATATCCTTCGGGCAACACGGCCCCGGCATTACTCTCGCCCATTAGAGAATCTCCAGAATGTGATTTGGCGGCTATGTAGCAGGGCGGGACGGCAAAATCTAGTCACTGACCAATTTTCCGGATTTTTCGTGCGCCACGGCCTTCAAACCTGCGCTTTGACGCGGCGCGCCCGGTGCCCTAAATTCCCGGCCAATCCGGCTCCCGCCAGAGCCCCATCATCATTCAGGAAGGCAGACCCTATGGCCCTGGATCAGGAAACCCGCGAGCAGCTTATCTCTTCCATCCGCCGTTTCGTCGATGAAAGGCTGCGCCCGCTTGAAGCGCAGGTCTCCGAGAAGGACGAAGTGCCGGAAGATGTGGTGCAGGAAATGCGCGAGCTCGGGCTTTTCGGTCTTTCCATCCCGGAAGAACATGGCGGCCTCGGCCTTTCCATGGAAGAAGAATGCCTGTTGATGTTCGAGATGGGCCGCACGTCGCCCGCCTTCCGTTCCGTCTTCGGCACGAATGTCGGCATCGGCAGTCAGGGCATCGTTATGCATGGCCGCCCGGACCAGAAGGAAGAATGGTTGCCGAAACTTGCGAGCGGCGAAGTGATCGCAAGCTTTGCCTTGACCGAGCCGGAAGCCGGTTCCGACGCCGCCTCCCTGCGCACCACGGCGATCAAGGACGGCGACCATTATGTGATCAACGGCACGAAGCGCTACATCACCAATGCGAACCGGGCGGGCATTTTCACGCTGATGGCGCGCACCGATCCGGCAACGCCCGGCGCCAAGGGCGTTTCCGCTTTCATCGTGCCCTCCGATACGCCGGGCATCACGCTCGGCAAGCCGGACAAGAAAATGGGCCAGCAGGGCGCGCATATTTGCGACGTGATTTTCGAGGATGCGCGCATTCCCGCTTCCTGCTTGCTCGGCGATAAAGAAGGCAAAGGCTTCGTCACCGCCATGCAGGTGCTGGAGCGCGGCCGTCTACATATTTCCGCGATCTGTGTGGGTGTGGCCGAGCGTCTTCTGGAAGACAGCGTGCAATATGCCGCCGAGCGCAAACAGTTCGGCACCGCCATTGGCGAGCACCAGCTCGTGCAGGCCATGCTTGCCGACTGTAAGACGGAAGCTTATGCCGCCCGCTGTATGGTGCTGGATGCCGCGCGCCGCCGCGATCAGGGTGAGAATGTCGGCACGGAATCATCCTGCTGTAAATATTTCGCCTCGGAGATGGTGGGCCGTGTCGCGGACAAGGCCGTGCAGATTTTCGGCGGGGCAGGCTATGTCGCCGATTATGGCATCGAGCGTTTCTATCGCGACGTGCGTATTTTCCGCATCTATGAAGGCACGAGCCAAATCCAGCAGATGATTATCGGCCGCAATCTGGTGCGCGAGGCCCAGCAGTAAGAGGCCCGTTCATAACGGGTCTGTGATGTGCGGGCGCGCGGGCGGCGGTCTAGGTTGGCTGCATGAGTGAACGCAAGAAAAACACAGCCGCCAAGTCGCTTGACGGATTGCTGACGCAGATTCGTGCCTGCCGTCTCTGCGCCGAAGATCCTCTCAAGGGCAAACCGCTGCCGCATGAGCCGCGCCCAGTCATCCGCGCGGCTAAAAGCGCGCGCATTTGCGTGGCGGGCCAAGCGCCGGGTACGCGGGTACATGCGACAGGCATTCCCTTCAACGATCCGAGCGGCGACAGGCTGCGCGAGTGGATGGGAGTGGACCGCGACACGTTTTACGATGAAAGCCGCATCGCCATCGTGCCCATGGGGTTCTGCTTTCCGGGTCTCGACGACAAGGGCGGGGACTTGCCGCCGCGCAAGGAATGCGCGCCCGCCTGGCGCGCGCAGGTTTTCGAGCATTTGCCGAATTTGGAACTTGTGCTGCTGATAGGGCAATATGCGCAGACGTGGCATCTGGGTAAGGCGCGCAAGAAAAGCATGACCGACACGGTTCTGCATTGGCGCGATTATGGCCCAACTTATTTGCCGCTTCCGCATCCGTCCTGGCGCAACAATGTTTGGCTTAAAAAGAATCTCTGGTTCGAAGAAGAAGTTTTCCCGCATTTGCGCGGCGAAGTGGCCCGGCTCCTGCGCTAGTCTGGCGGCGGTTTTCTGCGCGGCATTTCTTCTTAGCGCCTGCGCGCCGCACCTTCAGGTGCAAGGCACCGATTACCGCACCCCGGCGCTTGAAGCGGAAATGGCCGTCATGGCCGATGCCGCGCGCCTGCCGCTACAGGTCTGGGCCGCCGAAAACCCCCGCGCGATCATTCTGGGCCTGCATGGCATGAACGATTATGCCAATGCCTTTGATGCGCCGGGCGCCTGGTTCGCCGGTAAGGGCATCACTTTATACGCTTATGATCAGCGCGGTTTCGGCCGGGCGCCGGGCCGCGGCCTTTGGGCGGGAAACGGGCAGATGGTGCGCGACCTTGAAACCGTGCTCACGCTGGTGCGCGCCAGACATCCCGGCGTACCGGTTTATCTTCTCGGCACCAGTATGGGCGGGGCGGTGGCGCTGCGTGCACTGGGCGGCGCGGATGGTGAGGCGTTGCCGGTCGATGGCGTCATTCTGGCCGCGCCCGCCGTCTGGGGCTGGTCCAATCTCAATGCGCTTTACAAAACTTCTCTTTGGCTTGGCGCGCATCTTCTGCCGGGCCAGACGTTGAGCGGGCGGGGGCTCGAAATCTGGCCGTCCGACAATATCGATATGCTCAAACGCCTCGGCGCCGACCCGCTTGTCCTGAAAGAAACGCGGATCGATGCAGTGTACGGCCTTGTCGGGCTGATGGAGGAAGCCTATCAGGCGGCAGAAGAGGTAAAGGTGCCGGTACTGCTTCTCTACGGCGCGAAGGATGAGATCATCCCTGAGGAGGCGGTGCGTAAAATGGCGGGCCAGCTCAAGGCGCCGCTGACCATTGCCTATTATGGCAAGGGCTATCACATGCTGCTGCGCGATCTGCAGGCCGAAACCGTTTACCGTGATGTCGCCGCTTGGATCACGGACCGGGAAATGCCTCTCCCGTCAGGCGCTGTCTATGAGCAGGTATGTTTTGCCGAAGCTACATGTGCGGTGCCGGTAGCGCCCTGATCCTACCTTGCCTCAGTTGCCTGCCGCGGCCTCTTTTTCCTGCGCGCGAATGCGCTCTTGCGTGCGTTGGCGCAGAGTTTTGATCAACGAGCCGATCCGCGTGAGATGCGGTTCCTCGGCATCGAGAATGGCCAGGAAAAGACGGCTTTTGAACGCGTCGCGCTCCGAAGGAGAGATGGCGGCCTTTGCCAGCGTGTTGCAGGTAATGTCCACTAGCCGCTCTGCCGATTGCAGCCGTCCCCAAAGATAGTCGTGCTCGCGCGCGGTGCGGCTGAAAAACGCGCCGAAGCGGCCAAGGTCGCGCCCGCGCAGCGCCATGATATTGCTGCCTTTGCTGAGGCCCTTGGCATCGAGCGGGCTGATCCGGTCCACACGGATCGTGTCGATATCGTCCACTTCCTCATTGAGCAGCATCGGGAAGGTAAGCACATCGAAAAACGGAAAGCCGAGATAGGATTGCAGCAGCTCGCGCCGCTCGTCTTCCGGCAGCGTGTTGACCGCCATGATGGAGAAGACCTCGTCCACTTCCCGGTCCACTTCGCCGAGCGACATGATCGGTGCGAGCGCTTTCAGGATTTCTTCCACCTCAGCAACACTCAGCCTTCCGCCCTTGTCTTTCAAAAGCAAGGAGACTTTCTGTTTGAAGTCGGTGCCGAAAAAGCCCGGCTGCGTGCGTGCCTGCAAATGATCGAGCGCGCGGTAAAGAAGTCGCTTGAATTCATCCAGCCCTTCGCTATCGACATGGACTTCCTCCTGCGCCACGACTTTCTGATAAAGCTCGTTCAGGCGGCGGATGACGAAGCGCAGACGGCGCACGCGGAAATTACGGTCGAAGTTCCGTAAAAACGCGATCCATTCCTGTGTGGCCTTTTCCCGGTCCCCGCTTGAGGGATTGTGCCAGCGCACCGGGAAAATTCCTTTCGCCTTGGCCCAGGCTTCCAGCGAATTGGAAAGTGCAAGCCGTTCGCTCGGATGCTGAATGGCGGCGCTCATTTCGTCGATGAGCGTGGTGAGCGCATCGAGAATGGAGAGCATCTTGACCTGAATATAGCCGTCATAGGCATAGCCCGCCTGGGAAACGGCCATGGCGTTCGCCTGATGGCGCCAATAGGACAGGGTGGTGACATTCGGTGCAAGGCTCGGGTCTTCGGCGATGATGGGAGCTACGACATCGGCCACATGGGGCCGCGTGGCGCGCACGACTTCGCGGTATTGGTGAATGCGTTTACTTATCTGCTGCAGCGTTTCCAGCTCGTCGCGTACCGGCTCATTGCGCGGAATGTCGGAAAGTGCGCCGCGGATCGATTGAAAGAAACCGGGCAGGGAGCGTTTGCGAATCTTGTTGCGCCCCTCAGGGTCAGGATCGATATAAACGATGCGCCGGTCCACTTCGCGGAAGGCGGGGCGGTTGCGCAGCGCCGTAATCGCTTCGGCGAAGGGTTTGTTGTTCAGTACCGAACCGTCGATATAACTGGCGCTTGTCGGGTCGAGCCCGGCATCGATGAGCGGTTCGAAATTATGCTGGATGAATTCCTCCCGCGTCGGCCAGTTTTCGCCGCGCTTTTTCAACACCCGGTCGATTTCGGATATTTGCATGGGCGGAAAAGCGCCCGGAAAACACGAGGTTGCCCGCGCGGCAAAAACGAGACCCGGAACGTTCTCCGCCCCGAAATCGCTGTCCACCTTACCGTCCGGATGTTTGAAATAATTGAAGTGCAGCACGTGGCGGTGCTCGCGCTCTTCGATCAGTGGGGGGTCATTCAGCGGAATTTTCTGCGAGAAACCGAAAAAGTCCGTCAGCGTGACGAAAAGCTCCAGCCTATGCCCGAGCGGCAGGAGCGAGGCGCGCGGGGTGCGCGGCGTCCCCATGCTCTCGCTCGCATCGAGCAGCATATTTGTCAGCTTTTCACCGGAAAAGGGCGGCTTGAACCAGCGCGAGCGTAAAAAGAGTGAGGCTTTTTCGCGCGCTTCCTCGTCGGGAATAAGTTTTGTCAGCCACTTATTGTTGATGTTCCAGAAGAGCGGGCGGATGAAGACCTTGCTCCATTTGCCTGGCATCGCTTCATCATCGAGCAGCGCCGTGACATCGGCCTTGTTGAGCCACATGTCCCGGTGCGTGTCGAGCGGCAGGTCATGGGCAAGTGAGCGGGCGAGCATGACGCCATTGATGCCCCCGGCGGAAGCGCCCGCGATCACATCGACAAAGACGCGCAGTTCTACTTCTTCGCCAATGCGCTTCAAGATGTCGAAATAGACGCTCTCCGTATCGCTTTCGCGCGCCGTGTCGTCATTGAGGTCGGTATAGGTTTTTTCCTGGCGCTCGGAGGCGAGCAGCGGCGCGTTATAGATGCGCGAGGCGCGGACAAGCTTTTGAATCTCTTTCGTGACGCCGTGCATATAGACGGCGAGCGACACCCCGCCATAGCAGACAAGCGCAAGCCTGAGCTCTTTTTCCTTCATCCGGCATTGCCCCGTTTTTGGCCCCGTTTCTGGCCGCCTATCCGGGCGGGGTGGCCCGCGCAGGATAGGTCTTCATTCTTACGCGGCAGGCTATGGCGCGGTCAAATGCTCAGCCGCGGCTTTCGAGCGGCCCTGCCGGATGGGGGCGGTATGGGCCGGACGGGCCGTCAGGCGCTGAGCGGTAAGGTTGAGATAGGCGCTGGCAAAAAAGAGGTAGGTGGCCACGCATTCGATCGTTTCTTCGATCATTTTCGACTGGTTCTTCCCCTCGATCAGCACTTCCTTTTCCGTGGCGTCGGTAAAAAGGTAAAGTGCGATACCGAGCAAGGTAAAAACACCAGGCCGGGTTTTCGCCCAGCCCCAGGCCGCCTCGAAACCGGCACGGATGTAGCGCAGGCTCGCCGCGATCAGCCCCAGCCAGAAAACCCCCAGCACCGCATAGTGCAAGTCGCCTTCGATGATGAAGAGGAAGTAAGGCTCGGCCCAGGTCCGCTCCACTTCCACCTCGCGCGAGAGCACCGTCGTGAGAAAAAGTCCGAGCCCGGCAAAGAGCCGGCGCGGCACGGGCACCGTTTCACCATAGGCGGCGATGAAGAAGAGAAGTGCCCCTGCGAGGAGATAGAGAAGCTGCAGGATCTCGGCCGCCTGGTTCTCCCGGAAGCCCTCGCCGATCGTCCAGTCGCCCGTTGCCAGCGCATAGGCGAGGAACCCTGCCATGGCCGCAAAGAGGGTCCACAAAAAAGCGCCATGAATGCCGCTGCCGTTTGTACCGAATGAAAGACGCATGAACGCTCCGGAAAGAGAAAGGGGGTGAGCCCGGGATCAGAGCGGAGCCCTAACATGCAGGCAGGACACAGAGCCCGGAAAATCCGGGCGAGGGCCGGCTCTTGCGATCACGTTTCAGCGAGAGGCGGCGGGGCAGGCGTCAAATGCGGGAAAAATGGTGGGCGGTACTGGATTCGAACCAGTGACCCCAGCGATGTGAACACTGTGCTCTACCAACTGAGCTAACCGCCCACGGGGGCGCAAGACGCGCCTCAGAGGGGCGTCTATAGGCTGCGCGGGCTTTTCAGTCAAGCCCAAGGGCGGCTAGGCTGGGCAAAGAAAAGAGGCCCTGAAAAGGGCCGCGATAAGGGAAAGGAAACCCCATGGCCGCCGCCCCTCAACTCACCCGTCCCGGCCCCCTCCACACGCTGGGCATTCTCGCCCGCCTTGGCCTGCGTGCGCTCAAAAGCCGCTGGCAGGGGGAGGGCGCGGACCCGGAGAAAGAGGCGGAGGCCTTCGCCGCCGCCTTTACCGGGGCGGTGCGCGCCCATGAGCACAGTTTCGCCGGCTGGGCGTGCACGCAGGTGCCGGCGGGCGCGGCGGACTGGGTCGATACCGGCATCGATCTCGAACGCGGCCAGCGCTTTTCGCTTTTTGCGGCGGGCGCCGTCTGGCTTGCCCGCCCGCTCGGCCTGCGCTTCGGCCCGCAAACGGGGCTCTGGCTGCGCATCGGGGAAGGGCGCATCGAAAAGATGATCGGCGCCACCCATAGCGGCGAGGCGGATGTCTCGGGCCGACTCTATGTCATCACCAAGCCGCCCGGCGAATGGCTGAGCGAGGCGGGGGATTTCGACCCCGCTTACCCGCGCGAGGAACTGGAAGGCGGCTTCACGCTCGGCATCTGCCTCTGGAAGAACCGGGACGGCCCGCGCGCGCTCCAGCCCCTGCAGGAGGCGCACCCGCTTTTCGCCCGCGAGGTGAAGCGCCTGGCCGCCCCCATCAAAACGCCGGAGGGCTGGCATTATCTCTGGCGCCTCGGCCAAGGGGAAATCTACCGCCAGGAGCACGAGGCGGATAATTGCATGCACTGCCATACGAAAGAGGACGTCGGCATCCTGCAATATCCCGCGCCCATGCCGCTCACCGACAAGCTCACCCTCGACTGGCGCTGGAAGGCGGACCGGCTGCCCTCCGCGCTCGCCGAAGACATCCAGCCGACCCATGATTATCTCTCCATCGCGGTGGAGTTCGATAACGGCCAGGACCTGACCTATATGTGGTCCGGCGGCCTCGCCCCCGGCACTATCTTCCGCTGCCCGCTTCCCTGGTGGGACGAGCGCGAAACCCACTGGGTGCTGCGCGGGCCGGGGGACCTTGGCCGCTGGCTCGATGAAAGCCGCCCGCTCAAGGCCGATTATGAAAAGGCGATCGGCGGCGAGCCGCCCCGCTCCGTCACCGCCGTCTGGCTGATCGCGGTCTCCTGCTTTCAGCGCGGGGAGGGCGTGTGCACCTATGAGCGCATCGAGCTCGTGGACGGGCGCGAGCATGTGAGGGTGGTTTAGAACCCCGCCGGAAGATTCCGTGTCTGCGGCGCACCGCTTCGCGCTGCACCGCGCACGGAATGACGAGGGTGATTTAGAACCCCGCGAAAGCTTCCGGCGCGAGGCGGCGCAGCGCGTCCGGAAACGCGTCATAATGATCGATGACGATATCCGCGCCGAGCTCACCCACCGGCACCCGCGTATAACCGAAGGAAAGGGCGATGGAGGGAATGCCCGCCGCCAGCGCCGCATCGATATCGGGCGCGGAATCCCCCACCATGATCGCCCGGCCGGCATCCCCGCCGAGCCGGCGCACCGCTTCCAGAAGATGATCGGGATGGGGCTTCTTCACCGGTAGCGTATCCCCGCCGATGACCACGGGGAAAAAATGCGTGAGCGAAAGCGCGTCGAGCACCTGATGGGCGAGGCTCTCGATCTTGTTCGTGCAGACCGCCATGGCCGCGCCATGTTCGGCCAGCCTTTCAAGCTGCGCCAGAACGCCGGGCCACAGCACCGTGTGATCGGCAATATGCTCGGAATAATAGGCGATGAAATCCTGAAAGGCCTGGTCGAGCTGCGCTTCACCGGCGGGCTCGCCCGTCTCCTTGAAGCCGCGCTCCATGAGCAGCCGCGCGCCGCCGCCGACGAGATGGCGCACCCGCGCTTCGGGCACTTCCTCGCGGCCATGGCGCGCCAGGATCACATTCATCGTGTGGCAAAGGTCCGGGGCCGTATCGGCCAGGGTGCCGTCGAGATCGAAAAGAAGAACAGGCCGCGCGCTCATATCAGTCTCTGTATTTTCACTCCGGCTGCCTCCGCGCAGCCCGACGTTCTCTCGCATGCGGGCCGCGCCGATGCAAGCGGCAAGCACCGGATCGGCCCGCGCCGCGCGCCTGTGGATAAGCCGGAAAGGAATCCGCCTTCAAGCGCTTGGGCGGGAAACCGGATTCAAAATCTGAAGCGCTTCATCCAGCATCTGAACTTTGCCCGGCGGCAATGCCGAGCGCTTTAAGCCGCGCTTCAAGCCCCCCGCGCGCCCGTTCCCAGTCCGCCCGCGTGAAACCGAACATCACCGTGTCGCGCAGCCGCATCTGCCCCGTCTCATGGCCCGCCTCGTCCCGCACGGGCAGATGCATGTGATGGCGCAGCACCCCCTCGCGCACCGCGCCGAGCTTGGCGATGGCGGCCTGCGAGCGGGTGTTCAGCGCGTCGGTCTTCAGCTCCATGCGGGTGAGGCCCAGCCTCTCGAAGCCATGGGCAAGCAGCAGATATTTCGCCGCCGGGTTCACCGCCCCGCCCCAATGGGAGGGGTGATACCAGGTGTGGCCGATCTCCGCCCGCCGGTCCCGGCTGGAAATGTTGAGATAGCGGGTGGAGCCGGCAAGCTGCCCTTCCTCGCCCGTGCCGCCCGGACCCTGAGAACCGGCGAGCCGGATCGCCCAGACGCTTTCGCGCCCCGCCTCCGCCTCGCCGAGCGACCAGTCGAACCAGGCATCGAAGCGGGCCCCGCGCGCGGCAATGGGCATCCAGCGCCAGATGCGCGCCTCCTCCCCGGCGGCGCGCAAGCCCTCCCGGTGGGCGGGAGAAAGCGGCTCGAGCCGCACCGGCCCGAGCGTGAGCAGGCAGGCCCGCCAGTCCTCGGCCCCCAGCGGGGGGAGCGGGGCGTCGAGCGCGGTGTCGGGCGGGCCGGATGGATCGGGCAAATCGGTCACGTCGGTCTTCCTTTTGTCGGGCCGGGCAAGGGGCAGCGCATTGGCCCCATAAAGCCCGCGCCACGCGCAAATGGGCAGAGCCAATCCGCTTATGGGCGCCATGCCGCCCATGACCGTCGCGGGGCTCGATGGGCCATTTCGAGGAAGCGCCAAAAGCTCCGCGGCGGCGCGCCGCCCGGAGGGATGAGTCTTCCGGCCCCGCCTTAAAAGGAGGGGCAAGGAGCGCCGCAAGCGACGATCCTAGCTAGATACGGTTCGCCTGACGGCGCTCCTCGCGCGGCGTTTTTTGGTTCGCTACCGGCCCGCCCAGCTCGCCCGCAGCCTGAAAGACTGCGCCGGGTCGTAGTGCCCGGACCCATGCCGGTACCCCCGGGACGCGCGGGACCGTTATTTCCGCGCGCCGCAGGCGCCGCTCCCGTTCCGGCAGGCGGCCGGTCCGTCCACCCCCTCCACGAAACGGGACTGGGTCAGAATAAAAGCGGGGGAGAAGGCGGGGATAAGTTTTTGGTGGAAATTTAAAAGTACCTACCCAGAAGCCGTTTGCCTAAAACTTACAACTGCTCGTCTCTTATTGCAGTTCTTCAGGACGCAGAATAGCACGTCGAATTGCTCTCCAGTCATCAGGCGGAACCTCCGCATAATCTTGCTGGCCATCCTCTTGAGGCAAAAGGTTGTTAGGAGCCTGTGATGTGCTCATAAGCTCCACGTAACAGCCATAGTCCAATTTATAAACATCATACCTTGCGCCAGGGTCGTCGTGGGAAGAGACATTCTTTTTTAGCACGTGTAATAAACGGCTATCAAAAAGCTTGTCTATCCGCTCATCTCGAGTATCTGCTGGGAAAAAGAATGCGCGAGCACGCCGTTGTCCAATGACTTCATTGATGATTTGTTGAAGCAGATCCGCTAACGCGTTGTCAGATTTGAGCGCAATGCTCTTGTCGGTATGATACCAATTTCTGGCACCTTTTCTTATATGCGCCATTGATATTGCAGAATCGAAAGAAGACTTGCAAACCTCCTTGAGTAGGTGGATCGCATCCCTAGGAACGCCTTCAGAAGCTCGAACAAATTCATCAAAAACAGTATACTGAGTGAACAGGTTTTGAACTAACTGCTCAGGGCTTGTAATTGGATCTGTCGTTCCTTCTTCTTCTTTCCCCTCCTCCGCAATGATCGACTTGTAATGTCGGTAGACTAGATGCTGAAAGAAGTCACGAGCCTTTTGTTGGTCGTTGTCGAATACCATGAAGTCATCCAGGTTCAGGTCCGCACTGGCGTCTGCACCTAGTTCTATTCCCACATACTCTCCCTTGCTGCGTGAGATCATAAAGTTGGAACGATGCTCAATTGCTGCGATTTTGATTGTTACCTCACGGAGCGGGAAGAGGCATCTCCGGAAAAGGTCTGCCAAATAGGGTTGCAAGTCTGTAGGAACTTCACTCCATTCATCTAAGAGTATCCAAAGTCTCTCTACCTCCGTAGCTTTCAGAAGATCATTCAGCTTGTCTTGAATGCCTCCGAAGGTGAGATGAGGGACTACTCTTCCGCTTGTTTCCGTGGTGTAGCTTTTTTTGTCTTCTTTCGTAGCGTCTTTTCCACCACCTAAAGACAATCCTGGGTTTAGAGCGTTTAGGTCGAGGCCACCTTGACCGCTGGTGTTATTAGAAGTTGTTTGAGTTTCAGCGTGAGAGACTTGTGTCGGGCCAATTACACGAACTTTTAGAATTTGCTCGGCGAATTCGTCTAAGTGCTTTGACACAGCATCTGCGTTCTTCACTCTGTCCACAGCATCAATAGCAAAAGGCAATATTTCATCGTGTATTGCCAGAAGTACATCACATAATAGCGTTGTTGCGCGTTCTGCTATCGTTAAGTTGGTATCAGAGTAAATGGATCCATTTGAGCCAACTTGGCGAAGATCAATGTAGATTGGCACGCTGTATGCGGAGCGGACTTGTTCAGCCAAAAACTTTAGTGCATGGGTTTTTCCCGTTCCTCTTCGACCAAAAACAATCTGATTGTTTTCAGTGACGAGAACGTCCATCAATGGTTCCGCATTAACAAAGGTCTTTGTGAGGATTTCCTCTCCCGCTCTCTCTGCTCGAACATTTAGCTTTTGAATTAGCTTCTTTTTGATTTCCTTTGACAATTGCGCCCCCTCAACGGAAATTCAAAACTTACAGTTTATCATAAGGGGGTTACATGTATTAGCAAGCATGTACTGGAATGAGAGCACTTGTTTGAAAGAGAAAATTTGAACCCCCGTGTGACTCCGCCATCTCTTGGCTTAATTTATTCGCTTCCGTCCCCCCTGACCCCCGCGTTTCTTATACGTCCGCGTGCCGGCTTTGCCGCCGGTGGAGCGGGCGGATTTGCGGGGGGAGGACTTTTCCTCCACGGCGCTTTGGCGGGCCATGGGGTCGCCGGCGACGGCGAGTTCCACGTCCTGCAGCCGTTTGATTTCGTCGCGCAGGCGCGCGGCTTCCTCGAATTCGAGATCGGCGGCGGCGTCCTTCATCCGCTTTTCCATATCCTCGATATGGGCGCGCAGATTGTGGCCGACGAGTTCCACCGTGCCCTCATCGCCCGTATCGACGCGTACATGGTCGCGTTCATAGACGCTTTCCAGAATGTCGCCGATATTCTTGCGCACGCTTTCCGGCGTGATGCCGTGTTCCTGGTTATAGGCCATCTGCTTTTCGCGGCGCCGGTTCGTTTCGGCAATGGCGCGCTCGAGCGAGCCCGTCATGTTGTCCGCGTAAAGAAGAACGCGCCCGTCCACATTGCGCGCCGCGCGGCCGATGGTCTGCACGAGTGAGGTTTCCGAGCGCAGAAACCCTTCCTTGTCCGCATCCAGAATGGCAACCAGCGCACATTCGGGAATGTCGAGCCCTTCGCGCAGCAAGTTGATGCCGATCAGAATGTCGAAGGCGCCGAGGCGCAGGTCGCGGATGATCTCGATCCGCTCCAGCGTGTCGATATCCGAATGCATGTAGCGCACGCGCAGGCCCTGCTCATACATATATTCGGTCAGGTCCTCGGCCATGCGCTTGGTCAGCGTGGTGACGAGCACGCGGTGGCCCTTCTTCGCCATTTCGTGGCATTCGGCGACGAGATCGTCCACCTGGGAGGAGGCGGGGCGGATTTCGCAGACGGGATCGATAAGGCCCGTCGGGCGGATGACCTGTTCGACGAAGACGCCGCCGGTCTGCTCCATCTCCCAGCTGCCGGGCGTCGCGGAGACATAGGTCGTCTGCGGGCGCATGGCGTTCCACTCTTCGAATTTGAGCGGCCTGTTGTCGACGCAGGAGGGCAGGCGGAAGCCGTATTCGGCGAGCGTCGCCTTGCGCCGGTAGTCGCCCTTATACATGGCGCCGATCTGCGGCACGGAGACGTGGCTTTCATCGGCAAAGACCAGCGCATTGTCCGGCAGATATTCAAAGAGCGTGGGCGGCGGCTCGCCGGGCTTGCGGCCCGTGAGATAGCGCGAATAGTTTTCGATGCCGGCGCAGGAGCCCGTCGCCTCCATCATCTCGATATCGAACTGGGTGCGCTGCTCGATGCGCTGGGCTTCCAGCAGCTTGCCGGCGGCGTTCAGCTCTTCCAGCCGCTCTTTCAGGTCGATCTTGATCTGCTTGATCGCCTGCTGCAGCGTCGGGCGCGGGGTCACATAGTGCGAGTTCGCATAGACCTTGATGGCGTCGAGCTTGGCGGTCTTCTGGCCGGTGAGCGGATCGAACTCGGTGATCTCCTCCACCTCGTCGCCGAACATGGAAACCCGCCAGGCGCTGTCTTCATAGTGCGCGGGGAAGATTTCCACCACATCGCCGCGCACCCGGAAGGTGCCGCGCTGAAAGGCCTGGTCGTTGCGCTTATATTGCAGGGCCACGAGGTCGGCGAGAAGCTGCGTGCGGTCCAGCCGGTCGCCGCGCTTCACCTGGAAAGTCATTTCCGAATAGGTTTCCACCGAGCCGATACCGTAGATGCAGGAAACGGAGGCGACGATGATCACATCGTCCCGTTCCAGAAGCGCGCGGGTGGCGGCGTGGCGCATCCGGTCGATCTGCTCGTTGATCGAGCTTTCCTTCTCGATATAGGTATCGGTGCGCGGCACATAGGCTTCCGGCTGGTAATAGTCGTAATAGGAAACGAAATATTCCACCGCGTTATTTGGGAAGAAGCTTTTGAACTCGCCGTAAAGCTGGGCGGCCAGCGTCTTGTTCGGCGCGAGGATGAGGGCGGGGCGCTGGGTCTTCTCGATCACCTGCGCCATGGTGAAGGTCTTGCCCGAGCCCGTGACGCCGAGCAGCACCTGGTCGCGCTCGCCCCCCTTGATGCCTTCCACCAGTTCCTTGATCGCCTGCGGCTGGTCGCCCTTCGGCTCGTATTCCGAAACGATTTCGAGCTTGATGCCGCCTTCGCTTTTTTCCGGGCGCGGCGGCTTGTTCTGCAAGAAGGACAGATCGACGGGCAGATCCGCCGCGGCGCCCTCATGCACGAAGCCGGCGCCCGGCGCTTCGGCAAAACCGGAAGCGGCGGCGGGTTTTTTACTGGAGGAGGTTTTGGTGCTCATGGCCCACAATATGGCGGCGCCGGCCCCGTCTGGCTAGGGCCATTTGGCAGGAGATGGCGGCAGGGCGCTTCACTCCTGACAGCAGGGTGTCAGGAGGCCCGGTCCTCTAGGCCGGGCGCTTCCTCCGGCGCGTCCCGCAGGTCGCGGCGGCGCAGGGCGGGGCCGAGCTGGGTGGCGAGCACGGCGATGAGAATGAGCGCCGCGCCGCTCCAGGCCAGCGGGGTGAGCCGTTCGCCGAGCAGCAGTGCCCCGAAAAGCGCGGCAAAGAGCGCCTCGCCGGACATGATGATGGCGGCATCCGACGGCGGCGTGTGGCGCTGGGCGAGGCTTTGCAGCGTAAAGCAGAGCCCGCCGGACAGAATGCCCGTATAGAGAAACTCGAAGCTAGCGCCCGCAAAGGCGGCGGCGGAAAGCCGGTCCGCTTCGAAGGCCAGGCCGAAGCCGAACCCCGCGAGCCCGGTCACGAGAAATTGCATGAAGGCGATGGCGAAGGGCCGCTCCAGCGCCTCGACATATTTGCCGACAAGCAGCACTTGCGCCGCCCAGAAAAGCGCGCTCACCACCATGATCGCATCGCCCCAATTGAGCGCCGCGCCATTGCCGCCGGAGAGAAGAAACGTGCCCGCGAAAGAGAGCAGCGCCGCGCCCCAGATGATGCCCGGCGCTTTGTACCGCCAGAGCGCCGCGCCGAGGATCGGCACCAGCACCACATAAAGCGCAGTGAGAAACCCGGCATTCGTGACGGAGGTGACTTGCAGCCCCACTTGCTGGGTGATGCAGGCAAGAAAGAAGACAAGGCCGATGCCCGCCGTAATGAGCCCGTTGCGGCGGCTGAGCGGGCGGGCGCGGCGGCGGCTCTCCCATAGCGCGAAGGGCGCAACGGCCAGCGCGGCCAGCAGAAAGCGCCCGCCGGTAAAGGTGAAAGGACCGACATGTTCCATCGCCGTGGCCTGGCCGACAAAGGCCGAGCCCCAGACAAGGGCGGTGATCAGCAAGAGAAGGTCGGCGCGCAAACGGCTCATGCCTTTGCCTAGCCGCCCGGCGCCCTATGCGCAAGAAGTAAGGGCGCGCGCAAACCCCGCTGCGTATTTGCCCGGGCGGGAATGCGCGGGCGCTTGCGCATTTCCCGTCTGGCGCAAGCGGGCTGGGAAGGGCGCAATGGGGCGATGCAACAGGAGATACCCCATGACGATCTATGTTCTGGCCCAGTTCAAGATTCATGACCGCGCCCGCTATGAGCGCTACATGGCCGCCTTTCCAGACGTCTTTGCGCAGTTCGGCGGCACGCTGCTCGCCGCCGAGGAAAAGCCGCCGGTGGAAGAGGGAAAATGGGAGGGCGACAAAGCCGTGCTGCTCGCCTTTCCAGGCCGCGTCGCCTATGAGCGCTGGCGTTACAGCGAAGCCTACCGCGAAATCTCGAAAGACCGCGAGGCGGCGACGGAAGGCAGCGTGATCGTGCTGGGCGGTTAGCCGCGCGCTGGTGTTAGTCAGGCAAAGACCATCGTGCCCGCAATCAGCGCCATGACGATCACCGCGGCGGTGAGCGACAGCGCAAGGACGATGCGCGCGCCGGTGCCGCTTACGGCCTGGCGGGCGTCGGTTTCGTCTTTGACCGGTGCGTTCTGCGTATTTTCTTCGTTCTGCATGGGTCCTCTCATTACGGTGAATGATATGCGGCGCCATTACAGGAACTGACATAGAGCCAGCCACCCTGAGATCAAACGGCCCATGCAGCGTTTTTGTTCCGCTCTGCGTTCAGCTGGCGCTCAGCCCGCGCCGAGCGCCCAGCTTGAAAACATCATGACAAACACCAGCGCCAGCGAGATAGCGAGCACATAGCGCACATGATGGCCGGTCACGCCCTGGCGTGCCTTGTCATGATCGAGAAATGCGCCGTGATGCGGCGCGCCGTGCTGAATAGCGGATTTGGTCATCTGTCCCTCCCGGTAAACGGAACGGCAGATAGCGGTGCGAGAGAGCCTCCAGTCTGGACCCGGCGGCCTTACCTTGCAACAGCGCCTGCATCACAGTTCCGTTTGCGCGCTTAACAGAATCGGCACGCTTTGAAATACTGCCT
Source organism: Tepidicaulis sp. (assembly GCF_965222285.1). NCBI lineage: Bacteria > Pseudomonadati > Pseudomonadota > Alphaproteobacteria > Hyphomicrobiales > Parvibaculaceae > Tepidicaulis > Tepidicaulis sp. Next base: position 1,154,697 of record NZ_OZ244942.1, read on the forward strand.
TGCGAGCGAAGGCGCCGGTCCGGGCGCTGCGGGGGAAGCATGCGCGCGAAAACTCATTGGTCGATCTATCTGCCCGCCTTTCTTGTCGCGGCGCTTTGGGGCGGATTGGCGCTTTGGGCCGCGCGCGCCGGCGCGGAGACGGTGCTCACGCTGGCGCTTTTGGTGGAAGCGGGCGCCGTGCCCGTACTCCTTCTCATGGCCTGGCTCAGGGCGCGCGGGCGGGTGCTCGAAATCGGCAGCCAGGGACTTTTTCTGCAAACCGGCATGCTGCGCCCGGTCAAACTCGGCGCAGCGCTTTCCATGGTCGAGGCGATGGAGGCGCACCGCTCCCTGCTGCAGCGCCTGCTTGGCGCAGGCACGGTGGAAATACGTCTGAAGGGCGGCGCGTCCTGGCGGCTCGATGATATGGCGGCGCCCGAGGAAATCGTAGCTTGTTTTGAGAAACACAAATAACGGTCCGGGGGATGAAATAAGTGAGCAACACGATCGATTTCGACGAGCGCACCGCCAAAGCGGTGGAAGCGATGTATCTCACCCCCGATGTGGTGGCGCAGCGGGCCGAGGTGATCAAGGCCCTGGCGCCGAAACCCGGCGAGCATTTGCTCGATATCGGCGCGGGGCCGGGGCTGCTGGCTTACGATCTTGCCCGCCTTGCCGGGGAGAACGGGCGGGTGCTCGGCATCGACACGTCAGAGCCCATGGTGAAGATGGCGCGCACGCGCTGCGCCGCGCTGCCGCAAGCCGAGTTCGAAGTGGGCGATGCGGTCAAGCTGGCCGGTGTGGAAGGCGCGTTCGATGCGGCCGTTTCCACGCAGGTTTATGAATATGTGGCGGATATGGACGGCGCGCTCAAAGCCTTGCACAGGGTGCTGCGGCCGGGCGGGCGCGCGCTTATTCTTGATACGGATTGGGACAGCATCGTCTGGCATGCAAGCGACCGGCGGCTGATGCAGCGGGTGCTCACCTGCTGGGACGACCATTTGGCCGATCCGCATTTGCCTGCCACGCTGGCGGTGAAACTGCGCCGGGCGGGGTTCACCTTGATGCGCATGGATGTGGTGCCGATGGTCAGCCTCGGCTATCAGCCGCATTCTTATGCCTCTGGAATGATGCACGGCATTTTGGGTTTCGTGCGCGCCAATGGCGAGCGCCATGGGCTCAGCGCCGATGAGATTCAGGCCTGGTATGACGATCAGCTTTATCTGGCCGAGCGCGGTGAGTTCTTCTTCTCGCTGAACCGCTACATGTTTTTGGCAGTCAAGCAGGTCTAAGGCAGATATAAAAAACCCCCGGGAGCGGTCCCGGGGGTTTAAAGCCTTTGCCTGCCTTTAAAGGCGGGCCTGCCTCACTGGCTTATTTGCCGTAGCGGGCCACAAGTGTTGCGACCGCTTCGGCGATCAGCTTGTCCTTGTCTTTGGGCAAGCGGAAACTCGGATCGAAAAGCGCCGGCCAGATCAGGCTTTCGCGCAGCATGCCCGAAACTTCCTGCGCGGAAATCTCCGTGTCGTGCTGCTTGAGCAGGCCGCGCTGCACCAGCTTGTCGAGAATTTTGGCAACGGCCTGCTGGCGCTGAATGACGCCGCGTTCGAAAAACTCACGGCCGATTTCCGGCTGGCCGGAAACTTCCGCGATCACCGCGCGCATCAGCGCGTTGAGGCCCTGATCGAACTGAGCGGAGAGAATGTTGTTCGCGGCTTTGGTGATGACTTCTTCGACCGTGCCATGCTCGCCGAGGTCCGCATCGGTTTCCTCGATGCGCTCATAGGCTTCGGTGATCACGGCACTGAACAATTCTTCTTTCGAATTGAAATGCTTGTAGAGCGTGGCCGTGGAAACATCGGCCTTGCGCGCGATCTCGGCCATGGCGGCACGGGTAAAACCATTGTGCTGGAACTCGTCCCGGGCCGCATCGAGAATGGAACGCCGTTTTGTTGCGCTGACGCGGCGGCGGTAATTTTCCAGACCGGAATGCGCCGGCGCCGCTGTTTGTTTCGAATTGGCTACGTTCATTTGCCACTCATCTCCAGGGATTACACTGAACTATTCATACCATACCAGTTTCATGCCGCCCATTACCATGTGACCAATTGTACCTGGAATGCCGAATAATCCCCAATTTAAAAAGGTTTCGCAGAATGCTTCTTAATGGCGTGTGAGAGGCACTAAGTGAAGGGCTAATATTGAGAATGGTGTTTATTTTCAAATGGGCCATATAACAGGAATAGAAACCTAAAGCGCTTGTTCCGCCCACACCACATAGCGCAGCCGCCCTTGCTGGACGGCATCGAACGGGTAGCAGGTGACAAGGGCAAGGCGCCCGCCGCCTTCCCTAGGGTCAATGCCGGATGCCGCGGCATCGACAATGCGTGTGCCGCTGACCTGATAGGAGCGCTGGATACCGTCCGCACCCGTTACATTCAGCCTGTCGCCCTTTTGCAGATGTTTCAGAAAGGCAAAATGCGTATCCCGGTGGGCGGCGAAAACGGTTGTGCCATGGGGGCCGGGCGGCGGCGTGCCGGAAAGATGCCCGGGGCCGAAGGCAAGCGCTTCGCCCGAGCCGCCGGAAAGTACGATGGCGCTATCGCCGAGCCGCGGCGCGCTGATCCGGGCGACCGGCCAGGTATCGGCCCAGGGCCAGGGTTTGGCGGGGGTGCCGGTTGCCAGGGTTTCCGTCCAGGCTTTTTGCAGGAGCACCTGCGCCAGCGCGGCCTTGGCGTGAATGTAAACGCCTTGTCCGAAAAGCAGCGCGCCTGCGCCGAGGCATAAAGCCAGGGCGCAGGCAGCCAGTTTGTGTGGCCAAGAGCGGGGCAAGGAGACGGCGCGCGCCATCTCAGCTTCTCCCGTGGGCGGGCACTTGGGTCCGCGCGGCCAGATGCCGCCAAAAGAAAGCGAGCATCCAGCAGGCCGCGGCAAAGAGCATCAACAGTCCGCCGCTTAGCATCAGCCCCGCCGCATTGGTTGCGGTCTGGGGCAGGGCAATGCCGGCCTTGGCTTCCGCCGCTTCTGCCGAAACCGGCGCGGCGGCCATGGCGAGCATCGGCATGGTGCTGCGGGCCTTGGCATCGCGCATCGGCACGGGCGAGGGCTGCTCGCCGAAGACGGCCTCGAAGTCCCAGCCATCGGGCAGGTTGAGCGGCACGTCGCGGCGCGTCACCTCTTCTCCTGCAGGGCGGGCCGGGGTTTTATCGACCGCGACAAGGCTGGTCAGGCGGCTGACGAGATGATGGGACAGAGCAACATCGGTAATCGCCGCATCGAGCTTCTCCCAATTGCCGCCCGCATAGCGCATGGCTTCCAGCGAGGCGATTTTCTTGCGCGCCCAGAGCTTGGCGACGCCCGGCCGTTCGGCGGCCTTGGCAAGCGGCAGACGCAGCTCCCAGGGCTGGCCGTCAAACGTGCCTTTCAGTTTGAACGTGCCGGAGGCATCGTCCATCCGCGCGGCGAGGATAATCGGCTCGCCGAGATAAAGATCGGGAAGCGGGTTCGGCCAGGCCTCCGTCTCCTGCCCATCTGGCCAGACGGCGGTGAGGTCCGTCAGCGCCGGATTTTCCAGTTTCGTGAAAAGCTGGGCCATGCGCTCTTTCACCTGTTCCGGCTCGCCGATATGGGTGAAGGTGCCGCGGCCCATCTCCGCCGCCCGGCTCATGAAGAAGCTGTTGGGGGCGGAGCCGATGCCGACGGTGAAGAGGCGGCTTGTGCCGAGTTGCTGGGAGATGGTGTTGAAGAGCTGCTCTTCATTGCCGACCGCGCCGTCCGTCAAGAAAACGACCTGACGCAGATATTGGCTGTCGGCGGGCTGGGAAACGAGCGCCCGCTGAAGCGCGCCCAGCATCTCCGTGCCGCCTTCCGCCTCAAGCCCGCGCACGAATTTCAGTGCCCGGTCCAAATTCTCCTTGTCGGCGCGCACAGCCTGGGGGAAGAGCGTTTCATGGGTGTGATTGAAGCGCACGACATTGAAGCGGTCCTGCGGGGTGAGGCGCTGCAGCGCAAGTTCCAGGCTCGCCTTTGCCTGCGGCATGGAAGCGCCCGCCATGGAACCGGAATTGTCGATGACGAAAATCGCCTCGCGCGGCGGCGTCTTGCGGGACGCATCCTTACTCTGCGGGGGCATCAGCATCATCAGCACATAGTCTTCGCCGTTCAGCTCTTCGCGGAACAGGGCGGCTGTGGGCGCGTCCGTTTTGGCGGGCGTCCAGGTAAGCTCGAAATCCTTGTCCGCCGGGACTTCGCCTTCCTTCAAGGTCAGCTCCGCACGGCTTTCATCTTCGCGCACCAGCGCGATCTCATGATGGGGGCTCGTGATGTCGCCGAGCGGAAAGCCCGCATCGAGCGAGAGCGTCAAAGTCAGCGGGTTGCGCTTGCCGGTATCCGGATGCGCAACGGGCGGGGTGATTTTATCCCGGTCCGGCACGGGATCGGAAACGCTGCCCCATCCTTTCTCGCCCGGCTGGAAATCCACCAGATGCACGCTCGGCGCCGGGTTGTAGCGCGGGGCGACAACGGTGGGGAAGCGCAGCGAGAAGATGTTTTCGTCCTGGCGTACCGTCTGCTGATATTCGATCTGCACGACAATGGTTTCACCCGGCCCGATATTGGCAACCGAATTGGTGAAGATGTTGGGCCGCTGCTGTTCGATCAGCGAAGCGCGCTTGCCCGCTTCCTTCGCTTCTTCGTAAATCTGCCGGGCCTCTTCTTTCTTCTTGATCTCGCCTTCGATGATGCGGTCGCCGATCAGCATGCGCAGGCTGTCCACCGCGCTGTCTTCGGGCAGGGGAAAGACATAAACGCCTTCCACCCAGCCATCGCTCGGGTTTTCGAAACGCTGGGTGATTTTCGCCCGCGCGATGGGGCCAGTGACGTCGATATCGACATCTGTGGCGACCATGGGGGCTTGAATATATTTGCCGGGTTCTTTCGTCTTCAGCAGCAAGCCGCCGCTCGTCATGTCGTTCGGTGTGACGAGGCGCAGCTCGCCTTCACTCTCTGCTTGAGGCGTATTCGCGCCGGCAGAGCCAGTGGCGCCGGCGAAAAGCATCAAAAAGAGAAAGAAGGCGGCAAAGCCCGTGATGCCATAACGAAGCACCTCGGCGGGGCTCAGCCAGCCGAGGCGTGATGATGGATAGTGTTTCATGTGCGTGTCCCCTGACATTTTTCCTGCCCTTGATGTGCTCAGTGGACCGCAGCAATGGGGCGAGACTTTTGGGGGAATGGGCCGGGGGAAGGGTCATTTCTGGGCGAAAATGTGACGGGCCCGAATATCACGCCTCCATCGTGATGTGCCTGGGCTGGGCTTCGACACGGGCAAGCCAGGCACGCACAGCCTCATAAGGGGCAAGATCGAAGCCGCCATCGCCTGCCGCATGGGTATAGGCATAAAGCGCGATATCGGCGAGCGTGTAGCGGTTTGCTGCGAAAAAATCCGTATGCGTCAGATGTTTTTCCATGACGGCAAGCGCCTGGTGCCCGCGCTCATGCCAGGTGGCAAGCTGGCTTTCGGAAATCTCATCCCGCCCGCCCGGTTTGATGGAAAGCCAGAAGCGGGCCACGGCAATGTAAGGCTCGTGGCTATATTGCTCGAAGAACATCCATTGCAGCATCTGCGCCCGCTCGAAACTATCATCCGGCACAAGCGGCGTCTTTTCGCCGAGATAGAAGAGGATGGCGTTCGATTCGGGCAGAAAGCGCCCGTCATCGGTTTCCAAAAGCGGCACGCGCCCATTCGGGTTTTTGGCAAGAAACTTATCGGTGCGGGTTTCCTGGGCGAGCACATCCACATGGATGATGTCGAGAGGCAGCCCAAGCTGATGCGCGGTCAGGCGGACTTTGTAGCAATTGCCGGAATTGTGCATGTTGTAGAGGCGCATGGCGCTCACACTCCCACTTCATGAAGCGCGGCGCTCAGCCGCTCGACGCCCGGTTCGATCAGCTTTTCCGGCACGCCGGCAAAGCCGAGATAAAGCGCATGGCGTTTGCGCTGGGTGAGATAGAAATGCGAGACGGCAGTGGTCAGCACCTTGTGCCGGTCGGCGGCGGCGGCGGCATCGTCATCGCTCACCCCTTCGGGCAGGAAGGCGGGCAATTGCATGCCGCCATCGGGCCGGGCCGGGCGGATACGCCCGCCAAGCTTGCTTTCCAGCGCATCGATGAGGAGATCGCGCCGCTCGGCATAGAGCGCACGCATGCGGCGGATATGGGCGGAGAAATGCCCCTCATGCATGAAGTCGGCAAGCGCGGCCTGCACGATGGCGGGCGGGTTCTGCCCCGTCACGCGGATGGCGCGCAGGCACGCCTCGATCATATTGTCGGGGACGACGAGATAGCCGATGCGGATGGCGGGAAAAAGCGTCTTCGCCATGGTGCCCATGTAAATGACGCCGCCGGTACGATCGAGCCCCTGGAGCGAGGAGAGGGGGCGGCCCGCATAACGGAACTCGCTGTCATAGTCGTCTTCCAATATCCAGGCGCCGACTTCATTGGCCTTTTGCAGAAGCGCAAGGCGGCGCTTCAGGCTCATGGTGACGGAAAGCGGATATTGATGCGAGGGCGTGCAGTAGATAAGCCGCGGCGGGTCTTCGCCGGGCGGGGCGGCATCGGGGTTCATGCCTTCTTCATCCACCGGCACGGGCACGATGCGCGCGCTTGAGGCTAGAAAGGCCCCGCGCGCGCCAAGATAACCCGGCTCTTCATGCCAGACGACATCGCCCGGATCGACGACAAGGCGCGTGGCGAGATCGAGCGAGGCCTGCGCGCCAGCCGTGACGATGACATTATCTGGCCCGCAGACGACGCCGCGCGCCGCGCCGAGATATTCGGCAATCGCCTCGCGCAGGGCCGGAAAGCCGGTGCCGAGTTGATAATCGAAAAGCCGCGATTGCGGCTGGCGCGCCCGCCGGGCCAGAAGCCGCGCCCAGACTTGATGGGGGAAAAATTCCAGCGAGGGCATGCCGTGCTGGAAGGGCAGCACATGGCCTTTGACGTAAGAGGGCGAGGCGCGTTTGACGGTGAGCATTGCCTCGCCGCGCTGGGAAAGGCGGCGGCGCGGGTCGGGTTTGATCTCCTGGCGCTCGGCGCGGCCCGCTTCGATCAGCGTGTCGGGGGGAATGGCGGCGACATGGGTGCCCGAGCCCACCCGGCTTTCCAGATAACCTTCCGCGATGAGCTGCTCGTAAGCGGCGACCACGGTGTTGCGGCCGATGGCAAGTTCCTTGGCCAGTGTGCGGCTCGGCGGCATGCGCAGCCCGGCGAGCAGCCGCCCGCTCAAGATGGCGCTGCGCACACTGTCATAGAGCTGGCGGTAGAGCGGGGTTTCCAGATCGGGATCGAGATTGAGCGCCCCCAAAATGGCTGTCGGTGAATTCATGATTGGCCCCCCAGACCAGGGTCAAGAAATGCGCGGCAAGGGCGCGCAAACCGGTACGCGCCGGGATTGGCTCCAATATAGTTATGTCATTGGAGCTTTAGAAGGAGCCAATTTTAAGGCTTGGTCACGGTCCGATTGAAGAATTGGTCCGGTCCGCTGAGAGGGGCCGGGCCATGGAACCGTGAAAGGCGCGCTCATGCTGGAAATGAGAACGGAATGCGAGAAATGCAAGACCTCGACACCGCCGGAGGGCGAGGCATCGATTTGCAGTTATGAGTGTACGTTTTGCGTGCCTTGCACGAGCGGTATGAACCATCGCTGCCCGAATTGCGGTGGCGAGCTTGTCGCCCGGCCGAAGCGGGTGGGGTAGGGCTTCATGTCTCGACCTATCTCTGCCTATGCCACGGAAAAGCGGTTCCGGCCAAAGCGCGCGCCGGAACGGGCCTCTTATGACAAGGCGCTCGTCCACGCCATTCTGGATGAGGCGCTGATGGCCCATGTGGCTTATGGGGATGAGGCGGGCTGCCCGCATGTCCTCCCGATGTATTTCGTCCGTGATGGGGAAAGCCTGTTGCTGCATGGCTCGGCGAAAATGGGCCAGGCGAAGGCGGCACGGCGCGGCGCGCCTTTTTGCGTCAATGTGACCCTGCTCGACGGGCTGGTGCTCGCCCGCTCCGGGTTCCACCATTCCGTCAATTACCGCTCCGTCACGGTGCATGGCGTGCCGGAGATATTGGAGGGAGCGGAGAAGGCCCGCGCGCTCGATCTCACCGTCGAGCGTCTTGCCAAAGGCCGGGCCGCCGAAGTGCGCGCGGCAAATGCGAAAGAGTTCAAGGCGACTGTGGTGCTGCGCCTGAAGCTCCAGCAGGTCGCGGCCAAGACGCGCACGGGCGGCGTCAATGACGAGCCGGAAGATATGGACCTGCCTGTCTGGGCCGGTGTCATTCCGCTGCATCTGGCGGTGGGTGCGCCCATCGCGGATGAGCAATGCGCGCCGGGCGCAGCCGCGCCGTCACTCGCGCTGCCCGGCTCACAGTCTGAAAGGTAATCACATGTATATTCCGCCGCGTTACGAGATGACGGAGAGAAGCGAAGCGCTGGCGCTGATGCGCGCCTATCCTTTCGCGCTTTTCGTCTTGAACGGGGAGGGCGCGCCGGAAGCCGCGCACCTGCCGTTCCTGACGGAAGAAGAGGACGGGCGGCTTTACCTGCGCGCGCATATGGCCCGCGCCAATCCGCTGAGCAAAGCGCTTGAGCAAGGCGCCCGCGCGCTCGTCATCTTTCAGGGTCCCCATGGCTATATCTCGCCAGCCTGGACGGACGATCCGAAAATGGTGCCGACCTGGAACTACCAGGCGGTCCATGCCTATGGGCCGGTGAAAAAGATCGACGGCAAAGACCGCTGCCTCGATCTGCTGGCCCGCATGACGGCGCAGTTTGAAGAAGCGCGGCCCGATCCCTGGCGGATGGACGGCCTGGAGCCCGGCTGGAAGGCCCGGCTTCTGGAGGCAACGGTGATGTTCGAAATGGAAGTGGAGCGGCTCGAAGCCAAGACGAAGCTGAGCCAGGACAAAGCCGGGGCGCGGGGCGCGGCGATTTTGGAGGGGCTCGCGCGGGAAGGCGCGGACCCTGAGCTCATGGCCGCCATGCGCGCGGCATTGGAGGAGACCTAAATGGAAAAGATCGTCAGCGGCTTGCTCATCCTCACCGGGCTTTTGAATGCTGCCCCGGTCATGGGCGTTCTCGGCGCAGAGCGCCTCAAAACCATGTATGGGCTGAGTTTCGAGGAACCCAATCTTCTGGTGCTCATGCAGCACCGGGCGGTGCTTTTCGCCCTTATCGGCGGGCTCATGATTGCCGCCGCGTTCAAGCCGGCCTTGCAGCCTGCCGCCTTCCTCATCGGCTTTGTTTCCATGGCCGCTTTTGTCGCCTTTGCCTGGGGTGTGCCGGAGCTGAACGGGCATCTCAAACGGGTCATGATCGCGGATATTGCCGGGATCGGCGCGCTTTTGGCCGCGATTGCGATTTATTTTCTCGCGCGCCCCCAAATCTGAGGAAAAGCGGGGGCAAACCCCCTTGCAGGCTGTTGCGAAATGCCCCGCGCCGTCATAGGTTGACGCCGCATTTCAACCCCTTTTCCGCGGGAGCCGTTTCATGGGTTTCATTTCCGACTCGCTAAGCCGTATCAAGCCGTCTGCCACCATGGCTGTGACGCAGAAGGCGCGCGATCTGAAAGCTGCCGGGGTCGATGTGATCGGCCTGGGGGCGGGCGAGCCCGATTTCGATACGCCGGACAACATCAAGGAAGCCGCGATCGAGGCGATCCGCCGCGGGGAAACGAAATACACCGCCGTGGACGGCATCCCGGAACTGAAAGAAGCCATTGCCGGCAAGTTCAAACGGGAAAACAAGCTCGACTACAAGACGAGCCAGGTCTTCGTCGCGCCGGGCGGCAAGCCCATCCTCTATAACGCGATGATGGCGACGCTCAATCCGGGCGATGAAGTGATTATTCCGGCTCCTTACTGGGTGTCCTATCCCGATATCGTGCTGCTCGCCGGCGGCACGCCCGTTTTCCTTGAAACGAAAATGGAAGACGGGTTCAAGCTGCGCCCGGAAGATCTGGAAGCGGCGATCACGCCGAAGACGAAATGGTTCATCTTCAACTCGCCGTCCAACCCGAGCGGCGCGGCCTATACGCGCGACGAGCTGAAGAAGCTGACGGACGTGCTCAAACGTTATGAAGACGTCTGGGTACTGACGGACGACATGTATGAGCATCTCGTCTATGACAATTTCGATTTCACCACCCCGGCGCAGGTCGAGCCCGCGCTTTATGAGCGCACCTTGACGATGAACGGCGTTTCGAAAGCCTATGCGATGACGGGCTGGCGTATCGGTTATTGCGCCGGTCCCGAGCCGCTGATTGCCGCCATGCGCAAGATCCAGGGCCAGTCCACCTCGAACCCGACTTCGATCAGCCAATGGGCGGCGGTGGAAGCCTTGAACGGGCCGCAGGACTTCATCCCCGAGCGGGCGAAAGTCTTCAAGGAGCGCCGCGACCTTGTGGTGAAGATGCTGAACGAGGCGGAAGGCATCGAATGCCCGGTGCCCGAAGGCGCGTTCTATGTCTATCCGTCCTGCGCCGGCTGCATCGGCAAGAAAACGCCGGAAGGCAAGACGATCGACACGGACGAGGATTTCGCTACCGCGCTTCTGGAAGCCGAAGGTGTTGCCGTGGTGCATGGGGAAGCCTTCGGCCTCTCGCCGTTCTTCCGCATCTCCTACGCCACCTCCACCGAGGCGCTGCAGGAAGCGTGCAAGCGCATCCAGAAATTCTGCGCCAGCCTGACATAAAAGGTTGAGGCATTCCGCAATGACAAAGCCCCGCGCACTGCGCGGGGCTTTTTTGTTTGCCGTCCCCTTTGGGCGCGGCCCGTAGTCAATGAATGCCTTTTCCCTCTGCAGCCGCTTCATGGACCCCGGGTCAAGCCCGGGGTGACACCCAGAGCAAGCGGCGGCGGCACTGATTACCCTCACACTCTCCCGTCACCCCGGCCCCCGAGCCGGGGTCCACAAAGCCTCTGCACCTTGCGGCAACTTTCGTATGGACCCTCGGCTCAGGCCCGAGGGTGACGCTTAGAGCGGGCGGTGAACGCACTGCCTTTCTGCAACGACGCCCGTCACCCCGGGCTTGTCCCGGGGTCCATGCAGCAGCGGCAGCGGGCGAGGCCCCTCACGTATACTCAACCCCGTTCTCATCCGTCACGGCGGCAAGGCCCATGCGTTTCAGTTCCTGCTGAATATTGGCGATGCGGCTGGCGTGTGAGGGGTGGGTGGACATGAATTCGGGCGGGGCGTTGCCCTTGCTTTGCTTGGCCATGTTCTGCCACAGGCCGACGGCCTGGCGCGCGTCATAGCCGCTGGCATGCATGTAGCGCAGGCCCAGCGTGTCGGCCTCGAGCTCGTGGCGGCGCGAATAGGGCAGGAGCACACCGAACTGGATGCCCATGCCGAGCACGGCGGCGATTTCTTTGCCTCCTTGCACGTCGCCCGCTTCCATGGCGACGGCGGCGGCCGTCATGCCGAGGCCGGCGGCAAGCTGCTGGCTGTAGCGCTCTGCCGAATGGCGGGCGGTGACATGGCCCACTTCATGGCCCATCACGGCGGCAAGGTGATGGTCGTGGTCGAAGCGTTTGAAAATGCCTTCATAGAAGCCAACCTTGCCGCCCGGCAGCACGAAGGCGTTGGCCTCGTCGCTGTCGAAAAGCGTGAACTCCCAGGGCTGATTGCCGAGCCCGGCACTTTGCACGATGCGGCTGCCCACGGTGCGCAGGCGCGCATTCATGCGCGGGTCGCGGGAAATACGCTCCTGCTTTTTAAGGGCGCTCCAGGAACTGGCGGCCATCTGCGCCAATTGCCCGTCGGAGACGAGGATGAGCTGCGAGCGTCCGAGCGCGCGGTTCTGCGTGCAGCCGGCCAGAGCGACGACGGAGCCGGAGGCAAGACCCTGGATCAGGCGGCGCCGGTTCATGACAACCGGTTCCCGGTCCACCCAATTAATCTCGACATCCACGGTTTTCGATGCGGACATGTCCTATCCCCCTGGCTAAGCTCGGTAATTGCCGTTTACCATAAGCGCTGGCGCCGCGCGCTTCCAGTGCAAAGCGCAAAAGCAGAAATTAGAATTGTTATAAAAAAACTTGTAACGCGCTGGATTGGATATATATTATAACGCGCACGTGAAGACAGGAGAGCGCCATGAAAATCGACATCGGAATCAAAGCAAAAGACCGTGAAAAAATCGCCGAGGGCCTCACCCGCGTTCTGGCAGATACCTACACGACCTACCTCAAGACCCATAATTACCATTGGAATGTGACAGGTCCGATGTTCAACACGCTGCATCTGATGTTCGAGCAGCAATACAATGAGCTCTGGATCGCGGTGGACGAAATCGCCGAGCGTATCCGTTCCCTGGGCGCGGTGGCGCCGGGCACCTACAAGGCTTTCGCCGAGCTGACTTCGGTGGAGGAAGACAATGGGGTGCCGAAGGCGGAGACGATGATCGCCAATCTCGTCAAAGCGCATGAAACGATCACGCGCACGGCCCGTGAAGTGTTCGCTATCGTCGATGAGGCAAGCGACGAGCCGACGGCGGACCTGTTGACCCAGCGCATGCAGGCCAGCGAGAAAACCGCTTGGATGCTGCGCTCCATGCTCGAATAAGCGCCGGCTGAAACGGCGCGTCACCGCGCAACATGACCGCCCGGTAAGGTAAGTTACGCCAACGTGATTTGCCTTGACCGGGCGTCTTTCTATGTTTTGTAGCATGGTTTCGAACGCGCGTTGCTTGCGCATTTGGCCATGCTCCTTGGAAAGACGATCTTCGACCGGTGAAAGGCTGCCCCATGTTGATCAAATCGAAAAAGGGCTGGGAAATTCCAGAGCGCGAGGCGACGCCTCAGGAAATATTTTTCAACCGCCGCCGGTTTTTGAAAACCACGGGGCTGGTGCTGGCCAGCGCGGCGAGCATGGGGCTCGGCGCCTGTGACGGGGAAGCGGAGGAAAGCGGCGCGGGCGCTGGCGCCTCCGGCACGAGCAGCGATCCGACCGCCGATCTTTATCCCGTCACGCGCAACGAGCGCTATATGATCGAGCGGGAGCTGACGCCGAAATCCATTTCCTCCACCTATAACAATTTCTACGAGTTCGGCTCCCACAAGCGCATCTATGATAAGGCGCAGGAGCTGAAGATCCGCCCCTGGCAGGTGGTGATCGACGGGGAAGTGAACAATCCCGAAACGCTCGATATCGATACGCTGATCCGCGCCATGCCGCTGGAAGAACGGCTCTACCGGCACCGCTGTGTGGAAGCCTGGTCCATGACTGTGCCCTGGTCCGGTTTTGCCTTGAAGGAGCTCGTCAAGCGCGCCGACCCAAAGTCGAGCGCCCGGTATGTGCGCATGGAAACCTTCCAGGACCCGGACATGGCGAGCGGCCAGCGGCAATACTGGTATCCCTGGCCATATGTGGAAGGGCTGACCATGGAAGAGGCGACGAACGATCTTGCCTTCATGGTAACGGGCGTTTACGGCGAGCCCTTGCCGAAACAATATGGCGCGCCGATCCGCCTCGCGGTGCCGTGGAAATATGGCTTCAAATCCATCAAGTCCATCGTGCGCTTCACCTTCACCTCTCAGCGCCCGGTGAGCTTCTGGGAAGAGATCAATCCGCAGGAATATGGGTTCTGGGCGAATGTGAACCCGGAAGTGCCGCATCCGCGCTGGTCGCAGGCTACCGAAGAAGTGCTGGGCACGGGCAAGCGCGTGCCGACGCAGCTCTTCAACGGCTACGGCGAATATGTCGCCGGGCTCTACAAGGACATGCAGGACAAGCCGATCTATTTCTGACCGGTTTTGCGGCATGTTGAGGTGTCACCCCGGGCTTGACCCGGGGTCCATGCAGCGTTCCTACTTGCCGCAACTTCCCATGGACCCTCGGGTCACGCCCGAGGGTGACGCGTAAGAGGCACGCACCTGCAACAATGCGTCACGCAATGTGACTGGCGCAGCGCGGGAGCGCGGCTAAACTGCGCCCATGTCAAAACCCGTTCCTTCCGCTTCCCTCATCATTTTCGATTGCGACGGCGTGCTGGTCGATACCGAGCGCGTTGCCAATGAATTGCTGGTGCGCCTGCTTGCCGATCTCGGCATGGTCATCACCTATGCCGAGTGCCGCCGCCGTTTCGTCGGCCGCTCGCTTAGCTCCGTGCAGGAAGATGTAGAAGCCGAGCTTGGCCGCAAACTTGCGCCCGATTGGCCAGATGCTGTGGTGCGCAAAGAAACGCTGCATGCCTTTGAAGCGGGGATCGAGGCAATTGCGGGCGTGCGCGAACAGCTCGAATGGCTCGCCGGTCTGCCGCATCCTTTTTGCGTCGCCTCCTCCGGCCAGATCCAGAAGATGCACGCAACGCTCGGCTCCTCCGGTCTTTTGCCTTTCGTCAAGGATGTGCTTTTCAGCGCCGATATGGTGGGGAAGGGCAAGCCCGCGCCCGATCTCTTTTTGCATGCCGCTGCGCAAATGGGCCATGCGCCGGAAACATGCGTGGTGATCGAGGATAGTGTGCCGGGCGTGCAGGCCGGCATGGCAGCGGGCATGAAGGTGCTGGGCTATGCGGGCGATCCGCATACGGATGCAGAAGGCCTGAAACGCGAAGGCGCGCATCTCTTTCATGACATGCGCGCCTTGCCGGATCTTTTATCGGCCGGATTTTAACCCGGCTGGGCGGAGCTTATTCCGCTGCTGCTTTCGCAGGCGTTGCTTCCTGGGCGGCGATATAACGCTCGGCTTCGAGCGCTGCCATGCAGCCAAGGCCCGCCGCCGTGACGGCCTGACGGTACACATCGTCCGTCACATCGCCGGCGGCAAAAACGCCGGGAATGGAGGTGACGGTGGAATCGGGCGCGGTGACCAGATAACCGCCTTCTTTGGTTTCCAGCTCTTCTTCGAAAAGCTCGACCGCGGGCTTATGGCCGATGGCAATGAAGACGCCGTCCGTCTTGCGCTCGGAAATCTCGCCGGTCTTCAGGTTTTTCAGACGCACGCCGGTCACGCCGAGCGGGTCTTCATCGCCCAGAATTTCTTCCAGCGCGCTGTCCCAAACGACTTCGATCTTCTCGTGATTGAAGAGGCGGTCTTGCAGAATTTTTTCCGCGCGCAATTCATCGCGCCGGTGGACAAGCGTCACCTTGCTGGCAAAATTCGTCAGGAACAGCGCTTCCTCGACGGCCGTGTTGCCGCCGCCCACCACCACGACTTCCTTGCCGCGGTAGAAGAAACCGTCACAGGTCGCGCAGGCGGAAACGCCGAAGCCCTGGAACTTTTCTTCGGAAGGAAGGCCCAGCCATTTCGCCTGGGCGCCCGTCGCAATGATCAGCGCATCGCAGGTATAGACCGTGCCGCTGTCGCCGGTGAGGCGGAAGGGATGCACACCAAGCTCGGCGCGGACGATCGTGTCGGAGACCATATTGGTGCCGACATTGCGCGCCTGAGCTTCCATCTGTTCCATCAGCCAGGGGCCCTGAATGGGATCGGCAAAACCGGGATAGTTTTCGACATCCGTCGTAATGGTCAACTGCCCGCCCGGCTGAATGCCTTGAATGAGCGTCGGCTCCAGCATGGCGCGCGCCGCATAGACGGCAGCGGTATAGCCGGCAGGCCCGGACCCGATGATGATGACTTTGGAATGCTGTAGCTCGGACATGGGACACTCGTTCTTTTAAGGGGGCGTGGGGATCAATCAAACTCGTGGTGCGGCCCAGCCGGTCAACGGGGCCGGTCAGCGGTGCCGGTCACCGGCCCCGGTTCCCCGTAATATAGGGAACCGGGGCCGATACCGAAAGGCGGCTAAGCGCTTTAAAGCGGCTTAGAGGGCTTCGGCATGTTCCTTGAGGTAGGAAGCAACGCCTTCGGCGTCGGCCTTCATGCCTTCATCGCCCTTGTTCCAGCCGGCAGGGCAGACTTCGCCGTGCTCTTCGTGGAACTGCAGCGCATCGACGAGGCGGATGGCTTCGTCCACGTTCCGACCGAGCGGCAGGTCGTTGACGAGCTGGTGGCGGACCACGCCTTCCTGGTCGATGAGGAACGTGCCGCGCAGCGCCACGCCGTCATCTTCGATCAGCACGTCATAATCGCGCGCAATCTGCTTGGTCATGTCGGCCACCATGGGGAATTTCACCGGGCCGAGGCCGCCGTCGGCAGGCGCCGTGTTCCGCCAGGCATAGTGCGAGAACTGGCTGTCCACGGAGACCGCGACGACCTTCGTGTTGCGCTCTTCGAATTGCGGCACACGGTTCGAGAAGGCCAGAATTTCCGAGGGGCAAACGAAGGTGAAGTCGAGCGGGTAGAAGAAGACGATGCCGTAGCTGCCCTTCAGGTGCTCTTTCAGGTTGAAATTTTCGACGATTTCACCGTCGGCGAGCACCGCGGCTGCGGTGAAATCCGGGGCTTGTTTGCCTACGAGAACACTCATAAATGGCTCCTTGGAATGTCTGTTATTTCGCGTTGCTCATCATCGGCGGGGAGGAGATCCGCCGTTACACGCGATTTAGTATTGTTCTAAACTAACGTCAAGAGGCTTGAAGCGGCTAATTTGCCGCAGCGCACCCTTTTTCGGGACGATGGGACGGAAATGAGGGGATAAGGCCGCCTAAAAGGCTTAATCCGCGGCCAGGGAGCCCGTCTCCCGGGCCCAGCGCCCGAGCCCGGCCAGGGTTTGCTCATAGGTGGTGAGCGCGTTGGTGATGACGTTTTCCCGCCAGCTTTCCCGCCGCGGGGCATAATCCTCGCGGATTTCCTCGAAATAGCGCGGCGCTTCGGGCGCATTGAACCCGCCTTCAAAGCGCAGCCAGCGCTCCAAAAGGGAAATCCGCAGGCTTTCGAGCGGATTGTCCTTGGCCCGGGCGGAGCGGAACTCCACCACAGCCCCGGCAAAATCGGCATGATCTTTGACGAGATTTTCGATGCCCCAGAAGACGATGCCGCGCCGGCTCGGCCGTTTCGAACCCCAGAGCGCGTTGACATGCTCCGGGTCAAGGGCGCGAGGGCCCCACCATTCCGAAGCCTGGGCAAAGCCCACCGAGCCCGGTTTGGAGAAGCAAAGGAAAATCAGCTCGCCATTGCCGACGGGCCCCGAATGCCAGTCGATAAAGCCGACGCGCCGCGCATGCGCCAGCTCCCGGCGCACCAGCGCGCTGATCACTTCCGTCGACCATTCCGGGCGGATGCCGCCGAAATGAAACCCGTCGGGATGTGTGTACTGGCCGCGCGTAATGGCATCTTCCAGCGCCCATTGCCCATGCACCGAAAGCAGTTTCGTGCTTTGCATCACCAGCTCATTGGCAAAGCCCTTGTCGATATGGCGCGGGCACATGAGCGGGTGCACTTCCGCGTAAAGCGGGTTGGCGGGATGGGGTTTTGAATGATCGAGCCAGTTGCGGTTGAGATCGACATTGTTCTCGGTGCCCCTCAGCCCCCAGGCAAAGCCGAACGGGTTCACCGCATGGATCATGAAAAGCGCCGTGCCCGGCGGCAGCGAGGCAGGGCCCATCTGCTCGATCCAGGCAAGCTGCGC
Organism: Tepidicaulis sp.; assembly: GCF_965222285.1. Lineage (NCBI taxonomy): Bacteria > Pseudomonadati > Pseudomonadota > Alphaproteobacteria > Hyphomicrobiales > Parvibaculaceae > Tepidicaulis > Tepidicaulis sp. The sequence goes on from NZ_OZ244942.1 coordinate 1,172,192, forward strand.
TGCCGAGCCGCCATAACCTTCCGCCCCGTGGGTGCCGGAGGTGTTGATCAGCACGGAGGCGGCATCGCGCGGGCCGAACCAGGCGGCATCGAGGTAAAGCGTCTCGCCCATCGGGCCGGTCGCGGAGGGGTGCTCATAAGTGAAGACGCGCGCGCCCGCATCCGCCGCCGCGCGCACGAAACGGGCGCGGGCTTCGGCATAGGTATCGGAAAAGGAACTTTGGGCGCTCATGCTCAGTTTATTAATCAGTAGGGGGCTGCGCCGCATCGCGGCGGTTAAGACTGCATGATAGATTTATCTCAACGCAAGCGCCAGCATAGGCGATAGGGGGCGCTGCGATAAGGCGAAATTGCCTTGCGCGCATTCCCCCGCCTGGAGAGAGGACAAATGAGCGGTACATTGAACTTGAAAGACGCGTCACTTCTGAAAACCGCCTGCTATATCGACGGGGCCTGGGTCGGAAAAGGCGCGATCGACGTGACGAACCCGGCGACGGGCGAAGTGATTGCCGCCGTTCCTTCGCTGGGAGCAAGCGAGGTGCGCGCGGCCATCGACGCGGCGGAAAAAGCCTTCAAGGACTGGGCGGCGCGCCCGGCCAAGGAACGCGGGCAGATTTTGCGGCGCTGGTTCGATTTGATGATGGAACATCAGGACGATCTGGCAGTACTGATGACGAGCGAGCAGGGCAAGCCGCTGGCGGAATCGAAAGGCGAGATCGCCTATGCCGCGTCCTTCCTGGAATTTTACGGTGAGGAAGCCAAGCGCGTGCACGGCGCCATCGTGCCCGCGCCGACGAATGACCGGCACATCGTCGTGCTAAAGCAGCCGGTCGGCGTCGTGGGCGCGATTACGCCGTGGAATTTCCCCGCCGCCATGATCACCCGCAAAGTGGGCCCGGCGCTTGCCGCCGGCTGCACCTGCGTCGTCAAACCGGCAAGCCAGACCCCGCTTTCCGCGCTGGCGCTGGCCGAGCTCGGCGAGCGGGCGGGCCTGCCCAAAGGTGTTTTGAACGTCATCACCGGCAAGGCCTCTGAGATCGGCGGTGAGCTGACCGCCAATGCCAAGGTGAAAAAGCTCACCTTTACGGGCTCGACGGAAGTCGGCAAGAAGCTGATGGAACAGTCCGCCGCGACGATGAAGAAAATCTCGCTGGAGCTTGGCGGCAATGCGCCTTTTATCGTCTTTGATGATGCGGATGTGGACGCGGCGGTGGAAGGGGCGGTTGCCTCCAAATACCGCAATACAGGCCAGACTTGCATCTGCACGAACCGCTTTCTCGTGCAGGAAGGGATTTACGATGCCTTCGTTGAAAAGCTGGTCGCAAAAGTCGGCTCGCTGAAAGTCGGCAACGGCCTTGAGGACGGCGTGAACCAAGGCCCGTTGATCGACACGGCGGCCATCGAAAAAGTCGAAGAACATGTGAAGGATGCGACCTCGAAAGGCGCCAAGGTTGTGGCCGGCGGCAAGGCCCATGCACTGGGCGGCACCTATTACGAGCCGACCGTCATTTCCGGGGCGACCTCGGACATGCTGGTCGCGCGGGAAGAAACCTTCGGCCCCGTCGCACCCATCTTCAGGTTTTCCACCGAGGCCGAGGCGATCCGCCTCGCCAATCACACGCCGTTCGGTCTTGCCTCCTATTTCTATTCCCGCGATGTCGGGCGCTGCTGGCGCGTGGCAGAGGCGCTGGAATCCGGGCTTGTCGGTGTCAATGCGGGGCTCATTTCCACCGAAGTCGCCCCCTTTGGCGGCTGGAAGGAAAGCGGCATCGGGCGCGAAGGCGGCCAATGGGGCATTGAGGAATTCCTCGAAGTGAAATATGTCGCTATGGCAGGGCTTTGATCTTTCTTTGAAAGAGAAGGCGCTGCCTTGAGGCGGCATATTGAGAGGAAGATTTCATGTCGGATGCACAGAAACGGCACGCGGCTATCCGCGCCCTGGATTTCGTGGAAGAGGGCATGAAACTCGGCCTCGGCACCGGCTCGACGGCGGAACATTTCGTCCGCCTTCTGGGCGAGCGGGTAGCGGACGGCTTGAACGTTGTCGGCGTGCCGACCTCCGAGCGCACGGCGGCGCTGGCTGAGGAATTGGGTATTCCGCTCACCAATCTCGATGAAACCCCTGAGCTCGATATTACCTTCGACGGCGCGGATGAGCTCGACAGCCAGCTCCGGCTGATCAAGGGCGGCGGCGGCGCGCTTTTGCGCGAGAAGATCGTCGCAACCGCCTCCAAGCGCATGATCGTGCTGGCGGACGCGTCCAAAGTCGTGAAGACGCTCGGCAAGTTTCCGCTCCCCGTTGAAGTCATTCCCTTCGGCTCGCGCGTCACGTCGATGAAGATTGCCGAAACCGCGCGGGCCTTCGGCTGCGAAGGGCCGATTGAGCCGCGCGACGATGATTATGACGTGCCGTTTCTCACCGATTCGGAAAATTTCATCTATGACTGCCAGTTCGGCGCCATTCCCGATCCGGACGGCCTTTCCCGCGCGCTCAATCTCATTCCCGGTGTGGTGGATAACGGATTGTTTATCTCGATTGCTTCTCTTGCCATTGTCGGAACGGACAAAGGCGCCGATCTGATAGAACCGAAGCCGTAAGGCGGAACCGCTTACAAAGACAAGGCTGCCAGAGAGCATCGGCCTAAAGAGCACGAGAAGACCGAAGGAAATTGAGATGAGCGCTTACGATTACGATCTTTTTGTCATTGGTGCCGGCTCCGGCGGCGTGCGCGCCTCGCGCATGGCGGCGAAATATGGCGCGAAGGTCGCAATTGCCGAAGAATACCGCGTGGGCGGCACCTGCGTCATCCGGGGCTGCGTGCCGAAAAAACTGTTCGTCTATGCCAGTCACTTCGCTGAAAGTTTCGAAGATGCGGCCGGGTATGGCTGGGACGTGCCGGAGGCGAGCTTTTCCTGGGAAAAGCTGATCGCCAATAAAGACCGGGAGATTGACCGGCTGAACGGCATCTATATCCGTAACCTGAAAAATTCCGGCGTCGAGATCATCGAAAGCCGCGCCGAGCTGAAAGACGCGCACACTGTGCATCTGGTGCAGGAAGGGCGCGATGTGACGGCGGACAAGATTCTGATCGCCGTGGGCGCCTGGCCTTACCTGCCCGCCATTCCGGGCATCGAGCACGCGATTTCTTCTAACGAGGCTTTTCATCTTGAGACCTTGCCGAAGGAAATCACCGTTGTGGGCGGCGGCTATATCGCGGTGGAGTTTGCAGGTATTTTCAACGGGCTCGGCGTCAAGACGGTGCAGCTTTACCGCGGCCCGAAGATCCTGCGCGGCTTCGATGAAGACCTGCGCGACACGCTGCAGGACGAGATGATCAAGAAGGGCATCGACGTTCTCACCAATACCGATATTGCCGAGATCGTGAAGCTGGAAGGCGGGCGCCTGCAGGTCATTCTGCAGGACGGCGACAGCTACGAAACCGACTGCGTGATGTATGCAACGGGCCGGCGGCCGAAAGTGGACGGTCTTGGTCTGGAAAAAGCCGGCGTCATTTTGAACAAGGCCGGCGCCATCGCGGTCGATGCCCGTTCCAAAACGAATATCGACAATATCTATGCGGTGGGTGATGTGACGGACCGTGCCAATCTGACGCCCGTCGCCATCCGCGAAGGGGCGGCTTTCGCCGAAACCGTCTTCAACGACAACCCGCAAGAGGTCGATCATTCGATTATTCCGACCGCGGTCTTCTCCCATCCGGAAATCGGCACGGTCGGCATGACCGAGGAAGAGGCGTGCCGCGCCCATGGCGAGGACGGCGTCACCATCTTCAAATCCACCTTCAAGCCCATGCTCCACACGCTGTCGGGGCGGGACGAGCGCACGCTGATGAAAATCATCGTGGAGAAGAAGAGCGACAAGGTGCTCGGCGTGCACATGATCGGCCCTTACTCGGGCGAGATGATCCAGACGGTGGGCATTGCCGTCACCATGGGCGCCACCAAGGCCCAGTTCGACGCCACGATTGCCGTGCACCCCACGGCGGCGGAGGAGCTGGTGACCATGAAAGAGCCCTATATTGCGCCCACAGCCCAGGCCGCGGAGTGAGGCCTTCCGGAGAGCTTCAATAAAATCAAGCCCTTAGCCTTGGCGTTCGAAATCTTTGGGGCTATATAGTAGGGTGAAGCTGACAGGGAGCGTGCGGTTCGGGCCTTCGATCGTAATCGAGGGCCAAGGCTGCGCGCCTCTTTGTATTTGAAAATCAAAGACTTAAGTGATCCAGACTTAGTTGAGCGAAACAAGGAAGAGACCAATGGCGGAGAAGTGGACGCCGGAAAGTTGGAGATCGAAACCTATCAAGCAGGTTCCGACCTATCCGGATGCGGAAGCGGTAAAGGCAGTCGAAGCGGCCTTGCGCAATTATCCGCCGCTGGTTTTTGCAGGGGAAGCCCGCAGCCTGAAAGCCGAGCTCGCCGAAGTCTGTGAAGGACGCGCGTTTCTGCTCCAGGGCGGCGACTGCGCGGAGAGCTTTGCCGAATTCCACCCGGACAATATCCGCGACACGTTCCGCGTGCTGTTGCAGATGGCGGTGGTGCTGACCTTCGCCGCCTCCTCGCCGGTCGTGAAAGTGGGCCGTATTGCCGGCCAGTTCGCCAAGCCGCGCTCGTCCGATACCGAGACGATCGACGGGGTGGAGCTGCCGAGCTACCGCGGCGACATCATCAACGGCATGGAGTTCACGAAGGCTGCGCGCGTGCCGGACCCGCAGCGCCAGCTTCAGGCGTATAGCCAGGCGGCGGCGACGCTGAACCTCATCCGCGCGTTTGCCAAAGGCGGCTATGCGGACCTGCATCATGTGCACCGCTGGACACTGGGCTTCGTCTCCGACAGCCCGGAAGGCGCGCGCTATGAGGAACTCGCCACGCGTATTTCCGAAGCGCTCGATTTCATGCGGGCCTGCGGCATTGACGGCGACACCGCGCCGCAAATGCGCGAGACGGAATTCTACACGAGCCACGAAGCGCTGCTTCTGGGCTATGAGCAGGCGATGACGCGGATCGATTCCACCACGGGCGAGTGGTACGACACCTCCGCCCATATGCTCTGGATCGGCGACCGCACGCGCCAGGCCGATCATGCGCATGTGGAATTCTGCCGCGGCGTGAAGAACCCGATCGGCATGAAATGCGGCCCCTCCATGGAAGCCGACGATCTTCTGCGTCTCATCGATGCGCTGAACCCGGAAAACGAACCGGGCCGGTTGACGCTGATCGCCCGTTTCGGGGCCGGCAATGTGGAAAAGCATCTGCCCGGTCTTATCCGTGCGGTGGAAAAAGAAGGCCGTAAGGTCGTCTGGTCCTGCGATCCCATGCATGGCAACACGGTGAAGGCCTCCAACGGCTTCAAGACGCGTCCGGTGGACCGGGTGCTGGCGGAAGTGCAGGAATTCATGGCCGTGCACCGCGCCGAAGGCACCCATGCGGGCGGCGTCCATTTCGAAATGACGGGCCGCGATGTCACCGAATGTATCGGCGGCGCGCAGGCGATTACGGAAGGCGATCTGTCCTCCCGCTATCACACGCATTGCGACCCGCGCCTCAACGCCAATCAGGCGCTGGAACTTGCGTTCCTCATCGCCGAAGGGCTGAAGGCCGAGCGCTCCGCGCAGCAGGCCGCAGGTGTTGCCGCCGCCGAATAAGCGGCCCGGACAGAAGAAGTACGATAGAATAAGAAAGGGCGGCCTCGCGGGGCCGCCCTTTTTATTGGGAAATGCTCAGGCGTCTTAGCAGCAACCGCCGCCGCTTTTCGATGCGGGCGGGCAGCATTCATTTGCTTCCGGCTCACCGACAATCAGCATGTCGGCATAGGCGCCGGTGCGCAGAACCGCCGCGTCCATGCCCGAGACGGTGACGCGTTCGCCGCGGCGGAAGATACGGCCTTCATCGTCGGCGACTTCCGCCCAGGGCCCGGCATAAAGCGCCACGGCTTCTTTCTGCGCGGCGGCATCGGCGGAGGGCTTGTAAGCGAGGACGGTGACGGAGCGGTACTCGATCCCTTCCACCACTTGCCAGGGCGCATGGTCGAACTTGTCGAAAGCCGCGCCCACAAAGCCTGCATCGGCCAGCGCGTCGATGAAGCCGAGCTCGGTCAGCGCGCCGGAGATGCAGCCGCTCCAAAGCGTTGCATCGTTTTTCAGATGCTCCGGGCTTTCCACATCCGAGACGATATCGGAAACGGCGATACGCCCGCCCGGCTTCAGCACACGGAACATTTCGCGGAAGAGCTGCGGCTTTTCATGGTCGGGCACGAGATTGAGCACGCAGTTGGAGACGATCACATCCACGCTGTTATCGGCAACGAGCGGGGCGGTACGGCGCAGCTCCGCCTGTTTGTCGGCGAGCTTCTTGTAATCGGTCGCGGATTTGACCGGATGGCTTTCCAGCCATTGGCCCAGCGCGTCCAGATCGGTCGCCAGATCCTGGATATAGCCATGGCGGAAATCGACATTGTCATAGCCGATCTTCTCGGCGACGAGCGGCTGGCTGCGCTTGGCAAGCTCCAGCATTTCGTCCGTCATATCGACACCGATGACACGGCCCTTGGGCCCGACGATCTGCGAGGCGATAAAGCAGATCTTGCCCCCGCCCGCGCCGAGATCGAGCACGGTTTCGCCTTCGCGCACATAGCGGGAGGGATCGCCGCAGCCATAGTCGCGCTCCAGCACTTCTTCCGGAATGACTTTCAGATAGCGCGGATCGTAATCCACCGGGCAGCAAAGGGCTTCCTCAAGGGCTTCGGCGGCGGCGCCGTAGCGCTGTTTGACGGCTTCCATATCGGTCTCCAGAGTGAGAAATTTCCCGCAGAATAGTCGGGAAAAGCGGGCTTTACTCTAACATTTCCGTGAGACGTCGTGTTGACATATTATTTAACGTATGCGTTAAATAATAACGAAATAGGACATGGAATGACGATGCGGATGCAAAACCCGGCACCGGAAAATCTGGACCTTATTCTGACGGCGCTGGGCGACCCGGCCCGCCGCCGGGCGGTGGAGTTTTTAAAAGACGGTCCCCGCCGCGCCGGGGAGATCGCCGAGGCGGCGGGCATGAGCGGCCCGGCCATGAGCCGGCATCTGCGTGTCTTACGAAAAACCCGCCTGATCGCCGAGGAGCGGGTGGAAGAGGACGCGCGCATCAAGCTTTACCGGCTGGAGCGGGCGCCTTTCGAGGCGCTGTCCGGCTGGCTGGCGGAAGTGAGCGCCTTTTGGGGCGACAGTCTGCAGGCGCTCAAAGCCCATGCCGAAAGCGTGGCGCAGGAGGAAAAGGGCGCGGGCAAAGCGCTGCCCGCCCGTACCGCGCGCCGGAGCCGGCCATGAGCACGCCGCCTCCTTCCAACAAGCCGGCATCCGACATTCATGTCAGCATCGAGATCGCGGTGCCGCCCATGCGCCTGTTTGAGATTTTCGTCGGCGATATCGACCGTTGGTGGCGGCGCGGTCCGGAATACCGTTTCTTCCCGCCCTGGGAAGGGGAAATCAGGTTCGAGCAGAACGGCACGACGCGGCTCGTGCACCGGGACGGGGAAGACCCGGCGCGGCGCCATGTGATCGGCGAGGTGACGTGCTGGCAGCCGGGCGAGCGGCTCTCCTTCACCTTCCGCTTGCCGAATTTTACGGCGGATCAGGAAACGCAGGTCGATATCCGCTTCACACCGGCAGGCGAGGGAACGCGGCTGGAGCTCACACATACGGGCTGGGACAGCCTGCCGCCGGACCATCCCGCCTTGCACGGCCTCGCCGGGCACCGCCTGATGATGATGAAGGCCCAGATCTGGGCGCGGAATTTCGAAAGCCTGAAGGCCCGTGCCGGCGATATCATCGCAAACGACTAGGGGAGAGAGCGATATGACCGCGCAGCAAACCATCACCGCCTATCTCATTGCCGATAAGGCGGCGGATGCCATCGACTTTTACATCAAGGCTTTCGGGGCGAAGGAAACGGGCGCGCGCATCGCGGGCCCGGACGGCAAGGTCGGCCATGCCGAGCTTACCATCGGCGGCGACAGTTTTTACCTGGCCGATGAGTTTCCCGATATGGGCGCGCTCAGCCCGAAAAGCCTCGGCGGCTCGCCGGTTATGTTCACGCTGCAAGTGGCGGATGTGGACAGCGCAATGAAGCAGGCGGCGGGCGCGGGCGCGGAAGTGACGCGCGCCGTGGAAGATCAGTTTTATGGGGAGCGCTCCGGCCATGTGCTCGACCCGTTCGGCTATCGCTGGGCGCTTTCCCAGCATATCGAGGACGTGCCGCCCGAAGAATTAAAACGCCGCGCCGCCGCCCTTTACGGAGAAACGTAATGGCGCGGGCGCCGGGCAAACATGCCGTCATTTTCCTGCTCGTCACGGTCCTGATCGACATGATCGGGCTCGGCATGATCATGCCGGTCATGCCTTCGCTCATCGGCGAGGTGACGGGGGAAGGGCTGAGCGAGGCTGCGGCCTATGGCGGCTGGCTGATGTTCACTTATGCCGCGATGCAGTTTCTCTTCGCCCCGGTGCTCGGCAATTTGAGCGATGCTTATGGCCGCCGCCCCGTGCTGCTTTTATCGCTGACGGCGCTGGCGGCGGACTACGTCATCATGGGGTTTGCGCCCGATCTTCTCTGGCTCTTTGTTGGCCGCGTGCTGGCAGGCATGTGCGGGGCGAATTACACCATCGCCAATGCCTATATCGCCGATATTTCTTCTCCGGAAAAACGCGCGGCAAATTTCGGGCTGATCGGCGCGGCTTTCGGTGTGGGTTTCATCATCGGCCCGGCAATCGGCGGGCTGCTCGGCGAGTTCGGCCCGCGCGTGCCGTTCTTTGCGGCGGCCGGGCTCGGACTTCTCAATGTGCTTTACGGGCTCTTCGTGCTGCCGGAAACGCTGAAACCAGAAAACCGCCGCCCCTTCGTCTGGCTGCGGGCGAACCCGCTCGGCGCGCTGCGCCAGATGCGCAAATATCCGCTCGTGCTCGGACTATTGGGCGCGAGCGTCTTCTTCCAGCTCGCTCACGATGTGAACCCCTCGACCTGGTCCTATTACACGATGTTGAAATTCGGCTGGTCGGAGGCCGATGTCGGCGCTTCGCTCGCCTTTGTCGGCCTCTGCATGGCGCTGATGATGGGGCTCGGCACGCGGCTTATCATTCCCCGGATCGGAGAGGCACGTGCCGCCGCTCTTGGATTGACGCTTACCAGTGTCGGCTTTCTCGGCTTTGCCTTTGCGAGCGACGGCTGGATGTTCCTGCCCTTCATGGTGGTGCTTTCCTTCATGGGGCTGGTGCAACCGGCGCTGCGCTCCATCATGGCGGGTCATGTGCCGGAAAATGCGCAAGGCGAGCTGCAGGGCGCGATTTCGAGTGTCATGGGGCTCACCATGACCGTGGCGCCGCTCCTTTCCACGCAGATCTTCCATGCCTTTACGCAAGCGGACGCCCCGGTCTATTTCCCCGGCGCAGCCTTCGTCATGGCCAGCGCCTGCACGCTGATGGCGCTCGGCGTCGTCACGGTGGTGCTCAAGAGAAAAGAAAAGCCGGCGTGAAGGGTAGCGCCGCCGCGCATTGAAATCTCTGTTGCCGCTTCTGAAGGTTTTCAGGTGGCAAAGAGAGTGGACCCCGGCAACAAGTGCCGGGGTGACGTTTGATTTTCAAAAGAGGGGAAGAGGCCTCAGCCGACCTTGATCAGGCGGCGGCCGTGGTTCTCGCCTTCAAAGAGGCCGATAAAGGCTTCCGGCGCGGTTTCGATGCCCTCGGAAATATCCTCGGTATATTTCAGCTTGCCGGATTTGATCCAGCCTGCCATTTCCGCCTGGGCCTGCGGGAACTGTTTGAAATAATCGAAGACGACGAGCCCTTCCATGCGCAGCCGGTGCGTGATGAAGCGCGTCGTATTGCGGATGCCGCGCGGTTCGGGCCGGTTATATTCGGCGACCTGGCCGGAGATGATCAGCCGGGCGCGCTCATTCGCATTGGCAATCGCTGCATCCAGCATTTCCCCGCCCACATTATCGACATAAATATCGACGCCGTTCGGGCAGTGCTTCTTGATCGCTGCCACAAGGTCTTTTTCTTCCTTGTAGTTGAAGCAGGCATCGAAGCCGAGCTCGCGGGTAACATATTCGCACTTGTCTTTGGAACCGGCGATGCCGACGACGCGGCAGCCTTTCATCTTGGCAATCTGGCCTGCCGTCGCGCCGACGGGACCGGCGGCGGAGGAAATGAGCACCGTCTCACCTTCCTTCGGCTTGCCCATATCGAGAAGGCCGAAATAGGCGGTGAGCCCCGGAATGCCGAGAACGCCGATGGCTGCCGTCACGGTCAGCGGGGGCTGGAAGATCGAGGCGTCGAGCTTGGTGATGCCGCGCCCGTTGGACAGCGCATATTCCTGCCAGCCGAACCCGGCGGTGACGAGATCGCCTTCCTTGAAGCGCTCGTTATTGGAGGCTTTGATCGTACCGATCATCGCCCCTTCGATGGTCTCGCCAATGCCGAGCGCCTGGGCGTAAGAATCGCCGGAAAGGCGCGAGCGCATGCCGGGGTCGACCGAAAAATACCGGGCCCGCACCAGCACCTCATGCTCACCCGGATCGCGCAGCTCTTCTTCTTCCAGCCGGAAGTTTTCTTTTACGGGTTTGCCGTCAGGGCGCGATGCCAGCACCCAGCGCCGGTTTTTCACGGGCATGATGTTCCTCCACCTTTGTTTGGCTCATGCTCGCAGATGCGCGCAAGGAAGGGAAGACGGGAAGGGGAATGAGAGAGCGGCAAATGCTTCCCCCATCCGTCATGCCCCGCTTTATACGGGGCATCCACGAGCGGCGTGCTTGAAACGATGACCGTTGGCGTGGATGGCCCGGTCAAGCCGGGCCATGACGGTGCGGCGGGAAGGTCTTAAACAGCCGGATCGTTGCCGACCTTGACCAGCATCTTGCCGAAGTTCTTCCCTGTGAAGAGGTTGAGGAAGGCTTTCGGCGCGTTCTCGATGCCTTCTTCGACGGTCTGCTGCCATTTCATTTTGCCCGCCGGAATGAGTTTCGACATTTCGGCATAAAAGTCGGGCAGAAGATCGAAATGGTTCGAGACGATGAAGCCCTGCAGCTTCAGGCTCTTGCCGACGGCCATGATGATGTTGTTCGGGCCGGGGGCAGGTTCGGTGGCGTTATACTGCTCGATCATGCCGCACAGCGCCGCGCGGGCGAACGGGTTCATGTAATTGATCGCCGCTTGCAGATGCGCGCCGCCGACATTTTCGAAGTAAACGTCGATGCCTTTCGGAAAGGCTGCTTTCACCGCCGCATCGAGATCGCCGCAGGTCTTGTAATTGATGGCTTTGTCGATGCCGGCTTCTTTTTCAAGCCATTCGCATTTGTCGTCGGAGCCTGCGCTGCCCACCACATAGCAGCCATGGGCTTTGGCAAGCTGGCAGACGACGGAGCCGACGGCGCCGGAAGCGGCGGAAACGAAAACGTTTTCCCCGTCTTTCAGCTCGCCCACCCGCATCAGGCCGGCATAGGCGGTCAGGCCCGGCATGCCGAGCACGCCGAGAAAGGCTTCGATCGGACCCATATTGGGATCAACCTTGGTAAGCCCGTCCGCGCCGGAGACGAAATATTCACGCCAGCCCAGCATCGAGTTCACATAATCGCCTTCCTTGAACTTGTCGCTCTTGGATTTGACGATCTGGCCGATGGCCCCGCCTTCCAGCGGCTTGCCGATCTGGAAAGGCGGCACATAGCTTTCCCGGTCCATCATGCGCCCGCGCATGTAAGGGTCGACCGACATCCAGATATTGCGGACGAGCACTTCGCCGTCTTTCGGATCGGCGATGCTGGCTTCGGCCACTTCGAAATCGCTGTCCTTCGGCATGCCGACGGGGCGCGAGGCGAGGCGGATTTCCTTGCTGGTTACACTCATGAAAGAGTCTCCTTGGGTTTGGGTTGAGGTAGTTGAGTTGAAGTTCCGAATAGAATTGCGGTGTCAGGCGACCTTGACCATGCGCTTGCCACGGTTCTCACCCGCCAAAAGGCCGATCAGCGCTTGCGGGGTGTTTTCCAGCCCCTCGATAATATCTTCCTGCACCTTGATCTTGCCTTCGCCGACCCAGCGCTGCAGATCCTCCAGGGCCCGATCGCGCTTGTCGTTGAAATCCATCACGATAAAGCCCTGCATCTTGATGCGCTTCGTGACGATGAGGCCGGGAATGCCGCGCGGTCCATGCGCCGGGGCTTCCCCGTCATATTGCGAAACCGCGCCGCAGCAGGCGATGCGGCCGAAAAGGTTCATGCGGAAAAGGCAGGCTTCCAGAATGTCGCCGCCCACATTGTCGAAATAAACATCGATGCCCTTCGGGCAGGCTTCTTTCAGCGCCTTGTGGACGGGCTCGTTTTTGTAATCGATGGCGGCATCGAAGCCGAGTTCCTTGACGAGCCAGTCGCATTTCTCACGGCCCCCCGCAATGCCGACGACGCGGCAGCCGCGGATCTTGGCAAGCTGGCCGACGATGGAGCCGACGGACCCGGCGGCGGCGGAAACGACGACGGTTTCCCCTTCTTTCGGCGCGCCGATTTCAAAAAGCCCGAAATAGGCGGTCAGCCCCGCCACCCCATAGACGGAGAGAAGATGGGTCATGGGTTCGAGCGCGGGCAGCTTCGTGCATTGCTTGGCGGGCAGGGCGGCAAATTCCTGCCAGCCGGTATCGGCGAAAACGAGATCGCCGGGCTTATAGGCATCGCTTTTCGAGCTCAGCACTTCGGCAATGGCGCCGCCCGCCATGACCTGGCCCGATTCGATGGCATCCCGGTAGGTCGCGCCCTGCATCCAGGCCCGGTTTGCCGCATCGAGCGAGATGTAATGGGTTTTGACCAGCACATCGCCGTCTTTCGCCTCCGGCACGGCGCCGTCCACCAGTTTGAAATGGTCTTTGCTCAGCTTGCCCTGGGGCAGTTCGACGATCAGTACCTGACGGTTTTTTTCGGCAGCCATAATATCCTCCCTTAAGAGCGTGCCTGTGGCCGCCCTTGCGTTAATTGCGATTAACATAGGTCCTATCGCAACTTTTTGCACACTTCAGCGCCCAAATTTGAACAATCGCGGACAGGATGTGTGCAAGCGCCGTTTCAGGGGGCTTTCCGGGGGCGGGGGAGCGGTTCGCGCGGCCCTTCCAAGCCCAGGATTGTTTGGCGCCGCCCGGCAGGGTAAGAAACACGCCAGTGAGTCAACACGTTAGGCCCCTCATGACCGACCATCTCGCCATCGCGCTTGCGCAGATCAACCCGACCGTCGGGGACATTCAGGGCAATCTGGCCAAAATCCGCGCCGCGCGGAAGACCGCAGCGCGCGAAGGGGCGGATCTCGTGCTTTTTTCCGAACTGGTGCTGGTCGGCTACCCACCCGAAGACCTGGTTCTCAAGCCCGCCTTTCACCGCGAGGCGATCGAGGCGCTGGAAACGCTCGCCGCAGAAACCGGCGATGGCGGCCCGGCGCTTCTCGTGGGCACGCCCTGGATTTCGGAAGAAGAGGGCACGCTGAAAAACGCCGTGGCCCTGCTCGATGGCGGCAAGGTGGTCGGCGTGCGCTTCAAGGTGCATCTGCCGAATTACGGTGTCTTCGATGAGCCGCGCGTCTTCTCGCCGGGGGGCATGCCCGGCCCGCTCAATTTCCGCGGCGTGCGCCTCGGTGTGCCGATCTGCGAGGATATCTGGTTCACCGATGTGGTGGAGTGCCTGGAGGAAACCGGTGCGGAAATTCTGCTGGTGCCGAACGGCTCGCCCTTCGATGCGCGCAAATTCGCAACCCGTGTCCATCACGCCGTCGCGCGGGTGAAGGAAAGCGGGTTGCCGCTCGTCTATGTCAATCAGCTTGGCGGGCAGGACGAGCTTGTCTTCGATGCCGCTTCCTTCGTGCTGAACGAGGACTGCTCGCTTCCCGTTCAGCTTCCCGCCTGGCAGGAAGCGGTGGTGACGACCCATTGGAGCCGCGAGAACGGGCGCTGGGTCTGTGCCAAGGGCGAGCGCGCGCTGGTGGAAGAGGACGACGAGGCCATCTATCAGGCGTTGATGCTGGGTCTGCGCGATTATGTGGAAAAGAACCGCTTTCCGGGCGTCGTGCTCGGCCTTTCCGGCGGCATCGATTCCGCCCTTTGCGCAGCAATTGCCGTGGACGCGCTCGGCCCGGAAAAAGTCCACTGCGTCATGCTGCCTTATAAGTACACAAGCTCGGAAAGCGTTTCGGATGCCGAGGCCTGCGCGAAGGCGCTCGGCGTGCGCTACGACACGGTGCCGATTTCCGCGCCCGTTGAAGGTTTCATGGAAAGCCTCGCGCCGATGTTCACCGGCACGAACAGCGATACGACCGAAGAGAACCTGCAATCGCGCACGCGCGGCGTCATTCTCATGGCGATCTCCAACAAGTTCGGCCATATGGTCGTGACCACCGGCAACAAGTCGGAAGTCTCGGTCGGGTATGCCACGCTCTATGGCGACATGAATGGCGGCTATAATCCGATCAAGGACCTTTATAAGACGAAGGTCTTCGAGCTTTGCCGCTGGCGCAATGCCCATCAGCCGAAAGGTGCGCGCGGGCCGGGCGGCATCGTCATTCCGGAAAACATCATCACCAAGCCGCCTTCCGCCGAATTGCGCGAGGATCAAAAGGACCAGGATTCCCTGCCGCCTTATGACGTGCTCGATGAAATTCTGGAATGCCTTGTGGAAAAAGAAATGGCGGTGCGCGACATCGTGGCGCTCGGTCATGAACGCGCCCTCGTCAAACGTATCGAGCATCTGCTTTACATTGCCGAGTATAAGCGCCGCCAGGCCGCGCCCGGCGTGAAGATCGGCGTGCGCAATTTCGGCCGTGACCGCCGCTACCCCATTACCAACGGTTTCCGCGACGCGCGGGATTGAAGGGAAAGGGCACGGGGGGTGTACTTGTTAAAAGCGGTCACCCCGGCCTACGAGCCGGGGTCCAAGCAGCGGTGCTGCCAATTGGTGAATCCCTATGGACCCCGGGTCGGGGCCCGGGGTGACATCTGAGTGTGACGCAAAGGCGGCACACATCTTCAACCGAAGGCACGCGGGCCGTGCCGCATTTGAGCAATTCGAAAGACGCAAAAACATGACCGTCACCGTCCGTTTCGCGCCAAGCCCCACCGGCAAACTGCATATCGGCAATGGCCGGGCCGCCGTGCTCAACTGGCTTTATGCGAAATCGCAGGGCGGGACTTTCATCCTGCGCCTCGATGACACGGACCGCGAGCGCTCGACGGAAGAATATGCAAACGCCATTCAGGCCGATCTTGCCTGGCTCGGCTTGGCGCACGATGCGCTGCACCGCCAGTCCGAACGGTTTGCCCGCTATGATGAAGCCGCCGAAAAACTGAAAGCGGCGGGCCGGCTTTATCCCTGCTATGAAACGCCCGAAGAGCTGGACCGCAAACGCAAGCGCCAGCTTGCCCGTGGGCTGCCGCCTGTCTATGACCGCGCGGCGCTGGAGCTGAGCGATGAGGAAAAAGCCGCGCTGGAAGCGGAAGGGCGCAAACCCCATTGGCGCTTTAAGCTGGAGCCCAAGACGGTGGGCTGGGACGATCTCATTCTCGGGCCGGTGAAGGTCGATTGCACGAGCCTGTCCGACCCGGTGCTGATCCGCGCCGACGGGACGTATCTTTATACGCTCCCCAGCGTCGTCGATGATATCGAGTTCGGTGTCACGGACATTATCCGCGGCGACGATCACACCACCAATACCGGCGCGCAGATGCAGATTTTCGAGGCGCTGGGCGCCAGCCTGCCGCGCTGCGGGCACCATTCCATGCTGATCGGCCCGGACGGCAAGCCGCTGTCGAAACGCCTGCTCGGCGATTACACGCTCGAAGCGGTGCGCGAGAAGGGCTTCGAGCCCATGTCCGTGAACTGTCTCCTGGCGCTGATGGGCACGGCGGAAGCGGCGGAGCCCGTGCGCGCACTGGATGAGCTGGCCGCCCGTTTCGATCTGTCCAAACTGGGCCGGGGCCAGGTGCGCTTCGATCCGCAGGATCTTGAGCGGGTCAATGCCGCGATCCTGCACATCACACCTTTCGAAGACGTCGAGGCGCGGCTGGCCGAACGCGGCATGGCGTCGGAGGCTTTCTGGGAGGCGGTGCGCCCCAATCTGACGCTTTTTGACGGGGCGGCCGAGTGGTGGCATGTCATCGAAGGCCCGGTCGAGCCCGTGATAGAGGCGGAGGATGTGGGCTTCATCGAAGAGGCGCTTGCCGCCCTGCCGCCCGAGCCTTGGGATGCGGGCACCTGGAAAGCCTGGACGGACGGGCTGAAAGCGGCCACGGGGCGCAAGGGCAAGGGGCTTTTCATGCCGCTCCGCCTCGCCCTGACCGGACTTCGCCATGGACCTGAGCTGGCAAACCTGCTACCTCTTATCGGCGCGGAGCGGGCAAAAGCCCGGCTTTCGGGCAAAAATTAACCGAACGGCATAGGATCGATCCGATGATGGCGCTGGCCTGGATCACCATTAAGGGCATTATTATTCGCGGCTGAACCCCAGCTGCCGCCGTTCGCTCACGTTCTCTCCATTTCTGAACCTCGAGGAACCGGCCGGCGGCGGGCCTGAAGGTAATGGCGCCTTTGCTTGGGGCGCCTCGTGCAAGTGAGGGACCGGCAAGAGCCGGCAGAGACGGACCGATGACGAAAGAACGTCTATATCTTTTCGACACGACGCTGCGCGACGGCGCGCAGACGCAGGGCGTGGATTTCAGTGTCGAGGATAAGCGTCTCATTGCCAAGCTCCTGGACAAGCTGGGCGTGGACTATGTGGAGGGCGGCTATCCGGGCGCCAACCCCACGGACACGAATTTCTTCGCCGAAGACCCGGGCCTCAAACATGCCATCTTTACCTCCTTCGGCATGACCAAGCGCGCCGGGCGCTCGGCGGACAACGATCCCGGCCTTGCCGCGATCTTCGAAAGCGCGGCGAAGGCCTGCTGCTTCGTCGCCAAGAGCTGGGATTTCCATGTCGATGTCGCGCTCGGCATCACCAAGGAAGAAAACATCGAAACGATCGCCGACACGGTGCGCGCAACGGTCGAACGCGGGCGCGAAGCGATGATCGATGCGGAGCATTTCTTCGACGGTTATAAAGCCAATCCTGAATTCGCCATGGCCTGCCTGAAAGCGGCCATCGAGAATGGCGCGCGCTGGGCGGTGCTCTGCGATACGAATGGCGGCACGCTGCCCCACGAAATCACCCGCATCGTCTCGGAAGTCGTGAAGGAAATTCCGGGCGAGAGGCTCGGCATTCACTGCCACAACGACACGGAAAACGCGGTGGCCAATTCGCTCGCCGCCGTCAACGCAGGCGTGCGCCAGATCCAGGGCACGCTGAACGGGCTGGGTGAGCGCTGCGGCAATGCCAATATGGTCTCGCTCATTCCGACGCTTCTCCTGAAGCCGGAATTCGCGGACCGCTTCGAAATCGGCGTCAGCCTCGATCAATTGAAAGAGATCACCCATGTCTCGCGCACGCTGGATGAAATTCTCAACCGCGCGCCGGACCGCTATGCCCCTTATGTGGGGGAGTCGGCCTTTGCCTCGAAAGCGGGCATTCACGTCTCCGCGCTGCTGAAGGACCCCACCACCTATGAGCATGTGCCGCCGGAAAGTGTCGGCAACAAACGCCGGGTGCTGATCTCCGATCAGTCGGGCCGCTCCAATGTGCTGGCCCAATTGGAAGCAGCGGGCATTGATGTCGATGCCAAAGACCCGCGCGTCCAGCAATTGCTGGACGAGGTAAAAGAGCGCGAATATCTCGGCTATTCCTATGACGGCGCGGAAGCCTCTTTCGAGCTTCTCGCCCGCCGGGCGCTTGGCGAGGTGCCGGATTATTTTACGGTAGATTCCTTCCGCGTGCTCGTCGAGCGCCGCTATAACGCGGTGGGCAAGCTCGTCACCGTGTCGGAAGCGACGGTGAAAGTGCGGGTGGAAGGCAAGAAACTCATTTCTGTGGGCGAGGGGAACGGCCCCATCAACGCGCTCGATGAAGCGCTGCGCAAGGACCTTGGCCGCTATCAATCCTATATCGACGAGATGCGCCTTGTGGACTTCAAGGTACGCATCCTGACCGGCGGCACGGAAGCGGTGACGCGCGTGCTGATTGAAACCGCAGACAAGAGCGGGGAACGATGGTTCACCGTCGGTGTGTCGCCCAATATCGTGGACGCCTCCTTCCAGGCGCTGCTCGACAGCATCATCTATAAGCTGATGCGCGAGAACGCCCCGGCCCCCGAGACGAAGCGAAAACCGACCTTGAAGGCCCCTGCTTCTTCTTAAGTTTTTCTAGAACGAATTGACCGGAATTAGCCTTTTCAGGCGTCATGGCCCGGTTTAGCCGGGCCATCCATGGAAGCTCGCTGTTGGTTGAGCAGGTCTCCGTGGATGCCCCGCATAAAGCGGGGCATGACAAGTGCGTGAGAGAGTTTGAATTTCTCGCCGCTTGCCAAAAGAGCTCCGGAAGAGAGACACGCTAATGACGAACACCGCATCTGACGCCGCGCCCCCGCAGCCAATTGTGCCCGGCCCTTCGCGCGAAGCCTTGCTCGGCACGATTTCGGCCGGCACCGGCTATGCCCTTTGGGGCTTCTCGGTGATTTTTTATAAGCAGCTCATGGGCGTTTCGCCTTTCGAGGTGCTGGCGCACCGCTCCGTCTGGACGGTGCTCTTGCTGGTGCCCGCCGTTTGGCTGTTGCACCGGTTCGGGCTTTTCCGCGCGGCAGTGAAGGACAGGAAGGTGCTGGGCGCGCTCGCCATGACGGCAGCGCTCATCGGCTCGAACTGGTTCGTTTTCATCTATTCAATCAACGCTTCGCGCGTCGTCGAGACGAGCCTTGGCTATTATATCAACCCGCTGGTCAGTGTGCTGATCGGCGTGCTCTTTTTGTCGGAAAAACTGACCCGCCCGCAGCTTGCCGCCGTGGCCCTTGCCGCGCTCGGCGTTGCCAATATGACCTATGCTATGGGCACACTGCCCTGGATTTCGCTGTTCCTGGCCTTCTCCTTTGCCGCCTATGGCTATCTGCGCAAAGTGACGCCCGTCGGGCCGGTGGAGGGGCTGTTGGTGGAAATGCTGGTGCTTTTGCCTGCAAGCCTTGCCTATCTCTTCTGGCTGGAGGGAACCGCGGGCACGAGCTTTATGCTGGGCGATCCCTGGACGGTCTTCCTGCTCGTCATGACGGGGCCGATGACGGCGGTGCCGCTTTTGCTCTTCACCTATGGGGCGCAGCGCATCCGCCTTGCCACTTTAGGGCTCATGCAATATTTCGCGCCGACCATTCAGTTTCTGATCGCGGTGAAATTTTACGGCGAGCATTTGACGCAGGCCCATCTCGTGACCTTCGCCTTGATCTGGACGGGGCTTGCCATTTTCAGCTTCGACACCTGGCGGCGCGAGCGGGAGCTGCGCCGTCTGGCGCGGCTTGGCGGGGCAAAGGAACCTCTCTAAGACTCAGTGATGACGCAAGGCGTGAATGAGCTCTTTCTTGTCCATGCGCGAGCGGCCTTCGATGCCGATCTCCTGCGCCTTGCTGTATAGCTCGTCCTTCGTCCAATCCTCATAGGGAGCGGCCTTGCCGCCTTTCTTGAAAGGCTTCTCATTAGCGGCGCGGGCATTTGCAATCCGCGCCGCTTTTTCCTTGCTCATGCCTTCATCGCGCAAGGCTTCATAGGTTTTCTCGTCTTTGATGGACGCCATGGATTTGCCGGGCATGTCTGTCCTCCGGGCTTTCAGGGGTTCAGAACATAAACGCCGGTGAGCGCAAAAGTTTCAAAGCACGGCGCGGATGCGCGGCAGAATGTCTTCCACCCGGTCCACCACCGAATAGAGGGAATGGACGGAAGAGCGGGCAAAGCCCGCCTCGATCACATGGTCGAGCATGGTGATAAGCGGGTCCCAATAGCCGCCGATATTCACGAAGATGATGGGGTGGGTGTGGCGGCCAAGCTGCGCCCAGGTCATCATCTCGATCGTTTCCTCGATCGTGCCGATGCCGCCCGGAAAGGCGATGAAAGCCTCCGATTTTTCGAACATGAGCTGTTTGCGCTCATGCATGGAGGCGGTGACGATGAGCTCGGTCACTTCGTTCAGCGGAATTTCCCGCTCGTTGAGAAAGCTCGGGATAATGCCCGTCACCTGGCCGCCGCCGGCAAGCGCGGCCCGCGCGATCTCGCCCATCAGGCCGATTCCCCCGCCGCCATAGACAAGGCCCACCCCTTCGCGGGCAAGCAGCGCGCCGAAGGCATGCGCCTCGCGTTTGAAGGCGGGGTCTTCCCCGAAACTCGATCCGCAGTAAACGCAGACATTTTGCGGCTTCATGGACGCTCCTTAACCTTAAGTTCCATCTGTGGCCTGCCCGGCACGCTCCCCCCTTGGCAAGCCTTCATATTGGTGCCGTAATTGCGGTCTAGTTACCATCGGGCAAGTAAATGCGCGGGCGGATTTTTCCGGCCTTTGGGGCGCAGCTGCTCGGCAGGAAAATGTGGCTTTAACCATAGCAGCCCTTTTAGCCTGATCCGCGGGGAAACGGAACGGCGCGTGAAAGGCGAAAGGGAGGGGGACGTTCATGGAAAACAACCGGATCATGCTCATCGGGGCGGGCGCGGCGGTGGCCGTGCTCATTGCGGTGCTGGCGTTCTTTTTATTCTCCGGCGACGACGGGGAAGAGACGGCGCAGCAGCAAACGCCCGGCGTAAGCGAGCTGAGCGCGCCGGATGGCGAGGGCGCGGCGCCGGACGGTGAAGCCGCCGATCCTTCCATCCCCACATTCGATATTGTCCGCGTGGAAAAGGACGGCTCGGCGGTGATCGCCGGGCGTGCCTTGCCGGGCGCGGAAGTTGAGATCAAGCGTGACGGTGAAGTCGTAGCAAGCGCGCTTGCCGATCAGCGCGGGGAATGGGTTGTGGTTTCGGACGAGCCGCTCGCGCCGGGCGATTTCGAGCTGACGCTGACGGCCAAGAACCCGGATGGGCGTGAGGTCGATTCCAGGCAAAAAGTGGCGATCTCCGTTCCCCAGCAGCCGGGTGAGGAAGCGCTGGTGGTGCTGAGCGCGCCGGGCGAGGCAAGCCGCGTGTTGCAGGGGCGGGGCGTCAGCTCGGAGATCGGCGAACTGGTGCTGGAAGCGGTGGATTATGACGCCGACGGCAATGTGATCATTTCCGGCAAGGCGGCGCCCAATGCGGCGCTGCGCGTCTATCTCGACGACCGCCTGACCGGGGAAACCCGCGCCGATGGCGACGGCGTCTGGGAACTGCGCCCTGGCAATGCCATCGAGCCCGGCCAATATACGCTGCGCATCGACCAGCTCGACGCGAACGGCAAGGTCTCCGCGCGGGTGGAAGTGCCTTTCGAGCGCGGGGAGCCGGAAACCGTTAAACGCCAGCTTGCGGAAGGCCGGGTGGTCATCCAGCCGGGCAACAATCTCTGGAGCATTGCGCGCCGGCTTTATGGCTCCGGCTTCAATTACACGGTGATTTACGAGGCCAATAAAGACCAGATCCGCGACCCGGACCTGATTTACCCGGGCCAGATCTTCACCACGCCCGAGACCGGCAACTGACGGGAAAGAAGGGGAGCTTTCCTCGCTTTTTCCTTGTTTTCCGGCCATTTGGCCCTATTTATGAAGAGGCGCCCCGCTGAGCTCAGCGGGGCGTTTTCCTTGTTGCCGAACCTTTGGAAGGGCAAGCTTGCGCCTATGCGCCGACTAGCACTCAACAGCCGCACCGGCCCCGATCCCGTCACCGGCGGGCATGAGAAGCAGGATAGCCATCATATGGCGACGCTGCGTTCGCTCTTGCCCTATTTGTGGCCGGCGGGCAGGCGCGATCTGAAGACCCGCGTGCTGCTCGCCATGGTGGCGCTGGCGGGCGCCAAGGTCGCAACCGTCTATGCGCCTTTCTTTTACAAGGATGCGGTGGACGCGCTGGCCCCGGAAGGGGCGGAGAAGACCGCCGCCCTGATCGCTGTGCCGCTTTTCCTAGTGCTGGCCTATGGCGCGGCGCGGATTTTGATGGTGGGCCTTGCCCAGCTGCGCGACGGGCTTTTTGCCCGGGTCGGGCAGAACGCGGTGCGGGCCGTTGCCTTGCGCACCTTCCGGCATATGCATGCGCTGTCCTTGCGCTTTCATCTGGAGCGGCGCACCGGTGGGCTCAGCCGCGTCATCGAGCGCGGTACCAAGGCGGTGGATTTTCTGCTGCGCTTCACGCTCTTCAACATCGCCCCGACGATTATCGAGCTGGCGCTGGTCTGCGCCATCCTTGCCTATTACTTCGACTGGCGCTTTGCCGCCGTCACGGGGCTCACCGTTTCCATCTATATCTGGTTCACTTTCTCGGTGACCGAGTGGCGCACGCGCTTCCGCCGCCAGATGAACGACCGGGACACGGAAGCCAATACCAAGGCCATCGACAGTCTTCTCAATTTCGAGACAGTCAAATATTTCGGCAATGAAGAGCACGAGGCCAAGCGCTTCGACCGCTCCATGGCGGGCTATGAAGATGCCGCCGTCAAAACCACGACCTCGCTGACGCTGTTGAACGCGGGTCAGGCGGTGCTCTTCACCGCCGGTCTTGTCAGCGTCATGCTGATGGCGGGCGCCGGGGTGGCGGATGGCAGCCTGACGGTCGGCGATTTCGTCATGGTCAACGCCTTCCTCATTCAGCTTTATCAGCCACTCAATTTGCTGGGTACCGTTTACCGGGAAATCAAGCAGGCGCTGATCGACATGGAGACCATGTTCGATCTCATCGGCGTGCCGCCGGAAATCAAAGACGCGCCGGATGCGCGCCCGCTCAAGGTGGCGGGCGGGGCGATCCGCTTCGACCGGGTCTTCTTTTCGTATGATCCGGCGCGGCCGATCCTTAAAGACGTGAGCTTCGAGGTGCCCGCCGGCAAGACCGTTGCCCTTGTCGGGCCGAGCGGGGCGGGCAAGTCCACCATCTCCCGCATTCTTTACCGCTTTTATGATGTGGGCGCCGGCGCGGTGACCATCGACGGGCAGAACATTGCCGGGGTGACGCAGGAAAGCCTGCGCGCGGCCATCGGTATCGTGCCGCAGGACACCGTGCTCTTTAACGACACGATCCGCTACAACATCCGCTATGGCCGCCCGGAGGCAAGCGACAGCGAGGTGGAACGCGCCGCCCAGCTTGCCCAGATCGCTGCCTTTATCGAGCGCCTGCCCGAGGGGTATAAATCCCAGGTCGGCGAGCGGGGGCTCAAACTTTCCGGCGGGGAAAAACAGCGCGTCGCCATTGCCCGCACGATCCTGAAAGACCCGCCTATCCTCATTCTCGATGAAGCCACTTCGGCGCTCGACACGGGCACGGAGCGGGACATTCAATCGGCGCTGCGCCAGGTTTCGCAAAACCGCACGACCCTTGTCATCGCGCACCGGCTCTCCACGGTGGTGGAGGCGGATGAAATTCTCGTCCTCAATGAAGGTGAGATCGTCGAGCGCGGCACCCATGGCCAGCTTCTCGCCCTCAAAGGACGCTATGCCGATATGTGGCAGAGCCAGCAGGACGAGGAAGAAGCGCTGCGCGCGCAAGGCCCTGTCGCGCCCGCGCCGGAGCCTGCGACCGAAAGGGACGTGGCGCCGGACGGCGCAAGAGCATAGACTGTAGAGACAGACGCAAAGCACCGGCCGCCCCCCGATGACGGCAGCCCTGCGCTAAGGAGAGACCCATGGACGCCATAACTTCCCTGCTCGTACCCATTCACCGGGAAGGAACGCGCTTTATTATAGCTTTTGCCATTGCCACGCTGATCCTCTTTCTGATCTGGGCGCCGCTTGGCTGGCTGGGGGTCGTGCTCACCGCCTGGTGTGTCTATTTCTTCCGCGATCCGGACAGGCTGACGCCGCAGCGCGCCGGGCTCGTTATTGCGCCGGCCGACGGGGTGGTGAACATGATCACGGAAGCAGCGCCGCCGCCGGAGCTTGGCCTTGGCGAGACGCCGCGCCCGCGCGTGTCGATCTTCATGAATGTCTTCAACTGCCATGTGAACCGCATTCCCATCGCAGGCCGGGTGACGCGCACCGCTTACCGGCCGGGCAAGTTCCTCAATGCCGACCTCGACAAGGCAAGCGAGGAGAACGAGCGCGCGGCCATTGCCATCGAGACCGAGGACGGCAAGACCTTCGTGGCCGTGCAGATTGCCGGGCTTGTGGCGCGGCGCATCGTCAGCGACGCGGTGGAAGGGCAGAGCTACGAGACGGGCGAGCGCTATGGCATCATCCGCTTCGGCAGCCGCGTCGACGTCTATCTGGAGCCGGGCATGTCGCCGCTGGTTTCGGTCGGCCAGACAGCCATTGCCGGGGAAACGGTTCTTGCCGATACTGATAGCTCAGAAGGGCGCCGCGAGGCCCTGGTCCGTTAGGACGGAAGACCATGCTGGGCAGAAAAGAGCGAGGCACCATGGGCGAGACAACGCCTTCCGGCGGTAAGAACACGTCCCGTCTGCAGCGGCGCAATTTCCGCCGCCGGGCGCTGAAGCCGCTGCCGATCCGCTCGCTTATCCCTAACAGCATTACGGTTTTAGCGCTCTGCGCGGGGCTGACCTCCATCCGCTTTGCGCTGGAAGGCCGGTTCGAGATTGCGGTCGGGGCTATTCTCGTGGCCTCCCTTTTGGATGGGCTCGACGGGCGCATTGCCCGGCTCTTGAAAGGCACGACGAAATTCGGCGCCGAGCTCGACAGCCTGACCGATTTCGTAAACTTCGGCGTTGCGCCCGTCATGGTGCTCTATCTCTGGACCATGAATGAGATCGGCGGGCTCGGCTGGATTGCTGTGCTCGGCTATGCGGTCTGCTGCGCGCTGCGCCTTGCCCGCTTCAATGTGGGCATCGAGGACCCGGACAAGCCTGTCTGGGCGGCGAATTATTTTACCGGCGTGCCGGCGCCGGCGGGGGCCGGCCTCGTCATGCTGCCGCTTTATCTCAGCTTCCAAGGCATGGGCGATGTGAAGAGCGCTTCACTTCTTGTTGCGATCTATACGGGTGTTATCGCCTTTTTGCTGATCAGCCGTATTCCGACTTTTTCCGGCAAGCGGCTGGGCCTGCGCATTCACCGGGACAAAGTGCTGCCGGTTCTGCTGCTCGTCGCGCTCTTTGCCGCGCTTCTCGTCAGCTATCCTTGGGCAATGCTGACGGGGCTTTGCCTCATCTACATGGCTGGCCTGCCCATCGGCGCGATGCGCTACCGCCATCTTGAAAACCGCTCTGCGGAAGATGCGGAAAAGAACCCGCTGAAAATGTGAAGGAAGGGTCTGGGGGTTACTGCCTCAGTTCCGTGCCGCGGTTCATGTCCGCGCGGATCGTATCGGCCAGGTTCAGAATCTGGTCGAAGGTCTGCGCATAGCCCGGAAAACAGTCGCGCACGAATTCATCCGTGACGGTCAGCATATTATCCGAATCCTTGGCGATGTGATTATCCGCAATCAGCGCATCCACTTTGCGTTTCACCGTTTCGCGCGGATGGCCGAGGGAGGCGGCAAGCGAGGTGACATTCGTACCGCCCGCCCGGTCGATGTACCGGCGTACAAGCAATGCGCGTATAATCGCTGCTTCAAGCTCGCTGCCGATGAGCGACTCTCTGACGTCGTAAAGCGTGTCGAGAAAATTGAAATAGGCTTGCCACACCCGCCGCGAGTAGCGTCCGTACTGCTTCTTCATTTGTCGTGAAACCCATGGGCCAAGGAAAACAGGTACGCGTACAACTCGCGCGATCACGCGCTTGATTTCTATGTGCACCAAAAAACGAGGAATTTCAATTAACCATATTGGTGAGCGGATTACTTGAGCAAGACCCCGGCGGGCGGTAATGGAGCGCAGCGCTTCTGGAGGAGAAGCGGGCTGTGTAACGGGCGGGGGAGTTTAATGACAATCATGCCGTCGCATATTCGTTTCACGAACGACAAGTGTGAGGCCCTTTACGGTTATTGGCGCAGCCTTTCAAAGGATGGCGGCATGCCGCGCTGGGCGGATTTCGACCCGCTGCATATTCCCCGTTTGCTCCCCAATATTCTCGTTCTCGAAGCTGAACCCGATGACGGTTTTCTGATCCGCCTTGCTGGCACGGAGTGTGTCGATTTCTATGGGCGGGAACTGCGCGGCCAGTCTCTCGACAGTCTGGTTACGGAAGAAAGCCGGCAGGAACTGCGCGAACATATGCGCCGGGTTCTGGAAGGGCCGAGCGCAGCAGTGACGCTCATGCAGTCGCCCATCGAAGGGATGGCCGGCACCGGCCTCAGCTACACGCTGGAAGCTGCTGCTCTGCCCATGGCGGGCGAAGATGGCGGCATCCACCGCATCCTCGCGGCACTCTTTGTCATCGAAGCGCCGCCTTCCGCCCCGCCCATCGGCCCGGATGCGGGCGCCTGGCGCCGTTTCATCCAGGAGCGCCAATATATCGGCGTCTGAAGAAACGGCGCGCGGCGTGTCTTACTCGGCAGGGTAGCCGTGGCTCGGCTCGTGCCGGCCGCCCGTGAGACGGGCATAGAGCCGTTTGGCTCTGTATTTCGCCCGCGGCGGCAGGGCCAATAGCACGGGTACCAACACGAGTGTCAGCAGGGTCGAGAAGCCGAGACCGAAAATGATCGCTGTCGCAAGCTGCACCCACCAGGCCGACACCGGCCCGCCCAAGCTGAGCGAACGGTCGAAGAAGCCCACATTGACCTGCAGCGCCATGGGCAGAAGGCCGAACATGGTGGTGATGGTGGTGAGCAGAATGGGCCGCAGGCGCTGACCGGCGGTCCGCAGCACGGCTTCCACTTCATCGAGCCCGTCTTCGATCAGCCTCTGATAGGTATCGATGAGCACGATGGAGTTGTTCACCACGATACCGGCAAGCGCGACGATGCCCGTGCCCGTCATGATCACCGAGAAAGTTTGCCCCGTAATCAGCATGCCGAGCAGCACGCCGATGGTGGACAGGATCACCGTGGAGAGCGTCAGCACCGAATGGTAGAAGCTATTGAACTGCGTGAGCAGGATGATGAACATCAAGAAGAGCGAGGCGAGAAGCGCCTTGCCTAGGAAGGCTGCGGATTCCGCTTGTTCCTCGTTCGCCCCGCGCATGCGCCAGTTCACATCGCCGGGCAGGTCCTGCGTTTCCAGCCAGGCCGCCACTTCCTGCGCCTTGGCATTGACGTTGATCTTTTCACCGGTGACGGGATGGAAGCCGGTATTGGCTTTCACCGTCATGCGGCGCACGCCGTCGATGCGCTCGATCGTACTCACTTCCTGCTGCGGCTCGCGGGAGACGAAGCTGGAAAGGGGGGCAAGGCCCTGCGCCGTCTGCACTTTGAGCTGGTCTATCTGATCGAGCGTGCGGAAGTCCTCGGGGAAGCGCACGCGGATATCCACCTCGTCCTCGGCATCGTCCGGGCGGTACTCATCGACGAGAATGCCGTTGGTGACGAGCTGCACGGTCGCACCGATCGAGGTGATGTCGGCGCCGAAGCGGCCCGCCATCTCACGGTCCACGGTCAGCACCCATTCGATGCCGGGCAGGGGACGGGAATCCTCGAAGTCGATGAGCCCGCCAACTTCGTTTTCCATATAATTGCGCACCATGGCGGTGGCAGCCGTCAGGTCTTCGTAATTCGGACTTGTCAGTTCCACCTGAACGTCCTTGCCGGTGGGCGGGCCGTCCTCACGCTTGCGTACTTCCACATGAATGCCGGGAAGCTGGGAGGCGCGCTGGCGGATGGAATCGAGAATGGGCGCGCCGGGGCCGCGTTCCTCGTAAGGCTTCAATTCCATCAGCATTTCGGCAATCACATCGGCCGGTTTCTCGCCGCCCGAGCCGGGCCCGGAACCGAGGCTTGTGCCGGTGGATGTGAAAACGGTCTTCACGCCCTCCGTTTCCAGAATGATATCTTCCACATCCTTTGAGAGGGCGAGTGTTTCTTTAGCCGAAAGGTTGCCGCGCGCGCTGACCAGCACGATGGCCTGCTCCGGTTCCGTCTCCACGAAGAATTCGACGCCGTTGTTCCAAGTGGAATAGGCGAAGAACGTCGTGAAGAGGATGACACCGGAAACCACCATAACAAGTACCGGGTGATGGATCAGCCGGTCGAGTACGCGCACATAAGCGCCGGTGAAGCCGGGCAGGGCACGCACGTCGCCCGTCTCCGCGCCCGCCAGCATTTTCAGCACGTCGTTGTCGGCTTCGTCCGTCTTGCCGAAAATACCGCCCAGGACCGGCATGAAGATCATCGCCGTGATGAAGGAGGCCGTCAGCACAACGATCACGGTGATGGGCAGATAGGACATGAACTCGCCGCTCACGCCCGGCCAGAAGAGCATGGGCATGAAAGCGGCCAGCGTCGTGCCGGTGGACGAAGCGATGGGCCAGAACATGCGCTTGGCGGCGAGCGAATAGGCCGCGCGGCTGTCGAGCCCTTCGGCCATTTTACGGTCGGCATATTCCACCACCACAATGGCCCCGTCGACGAGAATACCGACGGAGAGAAGAAGCCCGAACATCACCATCATGTTCATCGTCATGCCGACAACGGACATGAAGAAGAAACCGATGACGAAGGACGTGGGAATGGCGACACCGACGAGAATGGCCGAACGCGCGCCGAGCGCTGCTAGCACCACCACCATGACGAGCGCGATGGCGGTCATGATGGAGTTTTCCAGCGAGTTCAGCGAACGGTAGATCCAGTCAGAGGCATCGAGTGTGTAATCCACTTTGACCGCGGCCGGCCAGCGGGCCGTCGTCTTTTCGACAACTTCCCGCACCGCCTCGTTATTCTCGATGATGTTCGTGCCGATACGCTTGGTGATCTGAAGCGCGATAGCGCGCTTGCCGTTGAACTGGGCAAAACCAGTCGGGTCCGTGAAGGTGCGGCGAATATCGGCGATGTCGCCGAGCGTCACCGCGCCGTCTCCCGATACTTTGATCGGCAGATTGTAAACGTCCTGTGGGCTTTCGATGAGGCCGGGGACCTTCACCGAGAACCGCCCTTCGCCGGTGTCGAGTGCGCCGGCGGCGACCAGACGGTTGTTGAGCGTGATGGCGTTGATCAGTTCCTGCTGAGAGACCTGATAGGATTCAAGCCGGGCAGGGTCGATCACCACTTCGAGCAGTTCCTCGCGGTGGCCGACCATCTTGGCTTCGAGAACGGTCGAGACGTTCTCGATATCGTCTTTTAAGCGCCGGGCATGCTGGTAGAGCGTGCGCTCGGGCACGTCGCCGGAAAGCGTGACGATAAGCACGGGAAAGAGCGCGGTATTGAACTCACGCACCGAGGGCTCGTCGGCATCGGAGGGCAGTTTCGGGCGCACGAGGTCAACTTTCTCGCGCACATCGGCAAGCGCCTTGTCCTTGTCGAAATCCACGTCGAATTCGAGAATGATCCCGGCATGACCGAGCGAGCCGATGCTGGTCAGCTCTTTCAACCCTTCCAGCGAGCGCAGCTCGGTTTCCATCGGCTTGATCAGGAGACGCTCGGAATCTTCCGGCGAAATACCCGCATGGGTGATCGAGATGTAGAAGATCGGGATCGGAATATCCGGGTCCGCTTCCTTGGGGATCGACACATAGGCGCTCATGCCCGCGAGCACCATCAGGATCATGACGGTCAGGACGGTGCGTGAATGCGAAAAGCAGGCTTCGATAAAAGCGTTCATTGGGCGCTCCCCAGTGTCGTTTCCTCGGTCCGGGAAACGCGCACCTTCTGGCCTTCGGAAACATATTCCTGACCGACGGTGATGATATCCACCCGCTCCGGCAGGCCCGCCACCCAAATACCGTTGGGCGCGTCCTCGAGGATCGTGACGCGGTTGAAGTGGACGATATTGTTGGCGCTCACCGTGCGCACGCCCACCGAGCCGTCATCGGCCAGCGTCAGAATGGAGGGCGGCAGGCGGTGTGCCGGCACTTCCTTGGAAGGAACCGTGATTTGCGCGGTCACGCCCGAGCGCAAGGAAAGATCGTCATTGGGCACTTCAAGCTCGATGCGGAAGGTGCGGGTCGCCGGATCGGCGGTTTTGGCGAGATAGCGCACAAGGCCCTGCACTTCTTCACCGGTAATGAGCCGTGCCTCACCCACCGTGCCGGTACGCAGCTTGCCGACTTCGCTTTCCGGCACCTGGCCGACGATCAGGAAAGGGTCGAGATCGACGATCCGCGCGCACGGATCGCCCACACGCAGGTAATCGCCCACTTCCACAAGCTGCTCTTCCAGCACGCCTTCGAAGGGCGCTGTGATCTTGGTATGGCCGAGCTCGACTTCCGCCTGTTTGACGAGGGCGGCGGCGGCGTCATAAGCGGCGCGGGCGGCGGCGGCCTGGGTTTCGGAGCGGTGGCCCTTGGCCGCCAGTTTCTTGGCCGCGTCATATTCGAGATAGCGTTGGCGCATCAGCGCTTCGGCTTCGGCCATGCGCGCGTCGCGGGCATTCAGCGAAAGGCGGCAGATCGTGTCGCCGCGCTCCACCGTCGCGCCTTCTTGTACCGGAATTTCCTTTACGGTGCCTGCCGTTTCCGCGCGCACTTCCACCGAGCGCACGGCTTCGGTGCGCCCGCGGATCGTGGTCTTCGTGGTCTTGGGCTGAGCGGTGAAGGTGCGTACCTGAACGAACACTTCTTCTTCGGCCGCGCCTGTGTCTTCCGCGGTGGTGTTTTCGGCCACCTCGCTTTCGGAGCCGCCAATTTGCCCGGACAAGATCCACGCCGACAAGATGACAGCAATCACCGCGGCGATAATGTAAGAGCGCTTGATAATCATAATCTCTTGGTCCGTTTTGTGGCGCGCCTTCTCGAAAGCGCCTTACTTAAACTGTGAAATATGTCTGTTTAGACATGCCGGAGCGGCTAGCGGATGCGGGCCAGCTCCTTTTGGCGGCGGTCTTTGTTTTTGTCCGGTGAAGCGGAAGGGGCGGCATCCTCATCCTGCTGCGGCGCATGCGCGCGGGAAGAGGGAGCACCGGCGATCGCTTCGACCTTGTGCCGGTTTTTCTCCAGATAGTCCACCGAGGCCTGGTGGACGACGGCGCCGAAGTCCTTGATGAAATCGGCAGCAGGGGTGCCGATATCCGCGGGACCGGAAAGCCGCTCGGCCAGTTCCTTGTGCTCGCTCAGCTTTTCGTCGATCAGCCCTTTCACCCGCTCCGGGGTCAGCAAATGGGCGAAGAGCATGACGAAAAGGAATTCCGAGCGGAACTTGTCCTCGGCCAGAGGTTCGAGCAGCGCCTCGGTAAAGGCGGTGCGGCCTTTGGCCGTGACCGCATAGATCTTCTTGTCGGGCCGCTTTTCCTGTTGTTCGGAGTGGCAGGTCACGAGCCCTTCTTCCGTCAGCCGCGTCAGCGCCGGATAGATAGAGCCGTAGCTTGCTTCCAGAAAGTGACTGAAGACGCCATCTTCGAACATTTTGCGGATTTCATAACCCGTCGCATCCCCCAGCGTCAGAGCGCCGAGGCAAAGGGTACGCACGTCCATTTTTCTCATTCCCAGACATATGCCGCAGCGGCCGCTTGGGCTGCCGGGGTGGGGGGTATATCGGGCCGATAGGGGGTATATAGGACCGATATAGGTCTTGCCAAGTGGGTAAAGGGCCGAATCCAGATTAAATCCAGAAAAACCGGTCCATCCTTAATGAGGGCTGAATGAGGAGCGTCAGTCGTCGATCCGGAGCGCGTCGGACATGGCCCGGTCCACCTTGTGGCGGATCACCGCATGGCAACGCAGAAGCCGCAAGCGCCCCTCCTGCAGGGCGCGGGAGCGGGCAAGCCACATTTGCCCTTCTTCCATGAGGGCATCGACCATTTCGCGCGAGAGTTTGCCGGCCTTCACCGCCTTCAGGGCTTCCATCCAGCCGGCATTGATGTAAGCGACGTAATCGTCGGTCACGTCCTCGAAGACACGCACCACATAGCGCAGGTCCGAGAGCATCTGGCGGTATTCGTCCATCGTCCAGGGGCGGGCGCGGAAGGGCTCGGCGGCGCGCCAGGCGGCCAGCGTTTCCGTTTCCTGCAAGCGGTCCGTCAGCACAAAATCCGTGAAAAGAAGATTGCCGTCGGATTTCAGCGCCCGGCCGATATCCTGCAGCAGTGCTTTCTTGTCATCCACCGAGAAGAGCATTTCCCGGATCATGATGGCGTCGTAGCGGTTTTCCTGCAGCGCCAGCTTTTCCACTGCGTAATGCGTGACCGGCGCCTGGGCGTCGAGCTCTTGCTCGATGGAAATGTCGTTGGCGTAGTCGGAAAGGTCTTCCTCGCGCTCGTACCCTTCCAGCCAGAGCTGATAGCGTTTGGCGATGGCGCGGGTGCCCCCGCCAAGGCCGGAGGACAGATCGGCGAACGTGTGCTCCGGACGCAGCGCCAGAGATTTGACGAGTTTCAGAGCGAAGTCCCGCCCGCCCGGCAGGCTGAACCCTTCGCCCCAAAGAATTTGCGTGACATCGAGCCGCGCATCGGTCCAGCGGTCGTTGGCAAAGCGCGGATGGATGTTGTCGATTTCGATGCTGAGGTCGGGATTGTTCTTGGGCGGGTTCTTGGCTGCCCACCGCTCATCGAATTCGCGCCGGACGATTTCCACATCCACGCCTTCCCACCATGCTTTCAGGCGGATGAAAAGTTCGACATAGCCTTCGCGCTTGCGCGGCGCTTCGGAGGCTTGCGCGTCGTTGGCGGCCTTAGCTGACTTCTCGCGCTGCGCGGCTTCCTGGCGGTTGCGGATGCGCTGCATGCGCGCCTGGCCGCGGGCCGACAGACGGGATTCTTTCTCGGGTTTTTTAAGGCGTTTGGACGGGTGATCGCGCAGAAAGATTTCAAGGGCGTGTTCGTGCTCCGCCGTCAGCTTCCGCTCGCGGCGCAGACGCACGATCGCTTCCGGGTTCATGCCCTCCAAGCCCTTAACGAACTCGCGGATGGGCATTTTCCCCAGTTCAGCCGTGCCAACACTTAGCAGGTTCGTCCCTGCCATCCCTCTCCGTGCTCCCGACTCACGGCGCTCAGACGCCGCGTCTCATTATCGCATCCCTCACTGTATTTTGCGCAAAATTGCGTTAAATGTTCGTTGCCCGTATTAGCTTTGGATAAACCCATGAATCTAGTATAAGACGGGCTGCCGATCGGGGAACGGCCCGCTAATCCGCTGAAAACAAGGGGAAAAGCGTGCTTTGAGCCTATGGCGAGGCCAGGCGGGTCGGCGGGTGAGGGGAGAGAGGCATGTATTTTGTCGAGTGGGCCGTGCGCCGGCCCTGGGCGGTCGTGATCGTCACTTTACTGACGGTTGTCGTATTCGGCGCCGGGCTGCTTGGGCTTGGCCTTTCTTCCGACACGCGCGCCTATTTCTCCGCCACGAATGAATATCTTCTGGAACTGGAAGATTTCGAGAAGAAATACGAACACAACAATAACGTGCTTTTCGTCATTGCCGCGCCCGGCGGTAAGGTGACGACGCCCGAGGGCTTGCGCGCCGTGGCCGAGCTGACGGAGCGGGCCTGGCAATTGCCCTTTTCCACCCGCGTGGATTCCCTCACCAATTTTCCCTATGTCACCTCCGAAGGCGACACCTTCATCGTCCGCGAGCTGGTGGATGACCCGGAAGGTTTGAGCGAGGCGGATGCGGCGCGTGTGGAAGAGATCGCCGCCGCCGACCCTCTTATCGTCAACCGGCTGATGGAACCGGATGGCGGGGCTGCCGGGGTCAATGTGAATTTCAAGCTGCCTAAGGAAGCCTCCGCCGAGGTGCGCCGGATTATTGCGGCGACGCGGGCGCTGGCGGCTGAAATCGAAGCGGCTTATCCCGGCCTTAAAGTGCGCGCGACCGGCAATGTGATGCTGATGGGCGCGTTCATGGAAGCCTCGCTGAACGACGTGCAGCTTCTCGTACCGATCAGCCTCATGGCATCGGGCCTGATGCTCTTTATCTTCCTGCGCTCGCCGACGGCGCTGCTGGCAACGGTGACGCTGCTGAATATTTCCGCGCTTGTTGCCATGGGGGCTGCGGGCTGGGTCGGCCATGCGGTCAACCCGTCGACGGTTGCCGCCCCCGTCATCATCATGACGATTGCCATGGCGTCATCCGTCCATGTGGTGATCTCCATTCTGCAATACCGCGCGGAAGGGATGGAAAAGGACAAAGCCATTGTCCAGGGACTGCGTGTCAATGCTTATCCCGTCGCCTTGACCAGCCTGACGACCGGCATCGGCTTTCTTTCGCTGCTTGCCGCGGACTCTCCGCCGCTCAACCAGATGGGCGCGCTCGTGGCCGCGGGCATCTTCGTCAATTACCTGCTGACCTTCTCTCTCTTGCCCGCGATCATGGCGCTCCTGCCCTTCAAGGGGCGGCTCGACCGCTCGGGCCAGCAATTGCAGACGCTGGGGCGCATCGCCGTCAAAGGGCGCTATCTATGGGTGGCCCTGATTGCGGCGGCGACGGTGGTGCTGGCGCAAGGGCTGATGAATATCCGGCTTGATGATGATTTCATTCGCTATTTCGATGAGCGCTTTGAATACCGCCGGGCCTCCGACTTTGCCGAACAGCACCTGACCGGGCTCAATATCGTCGAGTTCGACCTGAAGGCGGGCAGCGACGGCGGGGTCTATGACCCGGCCTATCAGCGTAAAGTCGCCGAGTTTGCCGACTGGCTGCGCACGCAGCCCAAAGTGCTCTCGGTGACCGACATCACGCAGATCACGCGGCGCATCCACAAGCACATCAACGGTGTGCAAGCGAGCGGCGGGCAAGAGGGTGCCGGGCCCCTGCCGGACGATCAGGAACTCATCTCGCAATATTTCCTGATCTATGAGCTTTCCCTGCCTTACGGGGCGGAGATTACCGACCGCATCAATGTCGCCCGCTCGGCGAGCCGCGTGACGGCGATCCTGCGCGGGGCCACATCGGGCGAGATACGCGAGCTCAATGGGAACGCTCAGGACTGGCTCGCCGCCGAGGCGCCGGACCATATGTGGACCCGCGGCACCAGCATCAACGTCATCTTTTCCTATCTCTCCGGCATCAATGTGCGCGCCATGCTGCTGTCGACCGCCGTTTCGATCCTAGTTATCGGCGTCATCATCGCGGTGGCGTTGCGCTCGCTGCGTCTTGGTCTTATCAGCCTTGTTACGAATCTTTTCCCAGCCGTTATCGGTTTTGGCGTCTGGGGGCTGACCTACCGGGATATCGGCCTTGCCGGTTCCGTGCTTACCGCCATGACGATCGGCATCGTGGTGGACGATACGATCCATTTTCTCTCGAAATACCGCTGGGCGCGCCGGCAGGGAAAAACGCCGGAAGAGGCCATCAATATCGTGTTCGGCACGGTGGGCGTTGCCATGTTCGTCACCACCACGGCGCTTGTGGTCGGCTTTTCGATTCTCGCGCTTTCAGGCTTCGAGGTGAATTGGCAGCTCGGCATGCAGGCAACGATCGTCGTCATCGCGGCTTTGGCCATCGACTGGTTCCTGGTGCCCGCATTGCTGCTTTTCGGCGATAAACAAGGCGGCCCGTCGGAACCGACGTAAAACTTTCGCATAGCAGGTTAACCATTCAGTCATTTATTTCTTATTAACCTTTGCAAAGGGTAAAGAAATTTGATTCTCTCGGACTGACTGAAATCCTGGTGTTAGGGATCCTGTAGGATGCGGACGTACGAAGAGTTACTGGGGGCCTCAGGCCGCAAAATGTTTTACCGGGCAGAGCGTTTTCGCCCGGATCAGCTGTTTCAAGACGTCGTGCCGGCCGTCGATCTGGACGGGGACCGCACGGCGATCAAAGACCTGTCCATGACCGGGCTTGCCGTGCAGAGCACGCAGCTCGATGCCTGGGACGAACAGCTGGGCAAGGAAGTGCCGCTGGCGATCCGCCTCGGCGAAGATACGGTCTATCAGGGCAAGGGCCGGGTGAAGCGGGTGGAGCCGAACGGCATCCGCGCCACCGTCGCGCTGGAGCTGACTTCCGGCTATCTCGATATTCCGGCTATCGTGACCGAGCATCATCACGTGCTGCTGCGCCGGGCCATTGCGGACCCGCATTTCGGCGAAAGCGTCGATATCCTGCCCGAGTTCCGGGCGCTTGCCGGCGACATTCTCAATCTCTTCCGCTCTTACAAAGACCTGCTTGAGCGCTTCGAAGCGCGCCTCGAGGCAAGCGGTGAAGAGCGCGAGCGGCTGCTGCTTGAAGCCTTGATCGCGTGTGAAGACAAGATCGTGCCGCAGTGGAAAGAGCTTTGGTACAAGGGCAGCGACATTCTGGAACCGGTGTTCAAGGACCCGGTCGCGCTTGCCGCCCATAAGCGTTATGCCGAACGCGTGCTGACACCGGACTTCATGCCCGGCCCCGTGATGCGCCGCTGCTATGAAAAGCCGCTCGGTTATCCCGGCGATTATCAGATCATGAACTACGTTTATAAGTGGGAGCGGGTGGGCGACACGCCTTACGAAAAGCTTCTGCACCGCATCGGCATCGAAACCGGCGCCTGCGTGGGCACGCGCCTGCGCATGACTCAGAAATTTATTGCTGAGAAAGTGGCCGAGACAGCGGGCGACACGCCCATGCATATCGCCAATCTGGGGTGCGGCTCGGCGTTTGAGGTGGCCGATTATCTCAAGATCGATCACCTGCCGCGCCCGGTCAGTTTCACACTCATCGACCAGGACCATGACGCGCTCACTTACGCTTACGAGCATGCTTATAAGCAGGTGGTGCGCCATCAGGGCCGTGCGCGCGTGCAGTGCCTCAACGCGTCCTTCGCGCAGCTTTTGCGCGCGGGCACACTTTTCCAGAGCATGCCGCCGCAGGACATTCTCTATAGCCTCGGCCTTTACGACTATCTGTCGGCGCGCCGTGCCAAGGCGCTCACCCACGATCTTTACGAGCAAGTAGCGCCAGGCGGCTATCTGATCATCGCGAACGTGAAGACCGGCCGGGAAACCTGCCAGTGGCCGCTGGAAATGGTGACGGATTGGAGCCTTGTCTACCGCACGGAAGAAGACATGTGGGCGATGACGGAAGGGCTCGACTGCGAGCGCGTGTCGCTGGAAGAAGATTCGACCAAATGCGTCTATGTCATGACGCTCAGAAAGCCGGCTTAAGCGAAGCGGATAACGGGATCAGGTCAGCGCCCAGCGGACCTGATCCTGATTGCCGGCCGCCACGAAACGGCTGGCCGGGAAGGTGACCACGACCTTCGTGCCTTTACCGACATTCGATTGCAGATCGACCGTGCCGCCATGCAGGGACATGATCTTGCGCACCAGCGGCAGGCCGAGGCCCGTGCCGGGCTGCGTGCGGCTAAGCGCGCTTTCCACCTGCACGAAAGGCTCGAAGACGCGCGAGACGTCGCTTTCCTTGATGCCGATGCCGGTGTCTTCCACGCTCAGTTCCAGATCGCCGCTTGCATTGCGGCCAAGCTCGATTTTCACCGAGCCGCCTTCCGGCGTGAATTTAAGCGCATTGGAGGTCAGGTTGATGGCGACCTGATTGAAAAGGCGCGGATCGGCAATCACCCAGGGAATGTCGTCGCGCATGCGGAAGGAGAGCCGGATTTCCAGCTCCGCCGCGCGCTGACGGAACATGCGCATGGTCTGGTTGAGCGATTCCACCGGATCGAGCGGCTGCTCGTCGAGCTGCAGCTTGCCTGCTTCCGCTTTCGAGAGGTCGAGAATGTCGTTGATGATGCTGAGCAGATGCGAACCGCTGGAGCGGATGTCCGACGCATAATCCGCGTATTTCGGATGATTGATCGGCCCGAACATCTCGTTCGCGATAATGTCGGAGAAACCGATGATCGCGTTGAGCGGCGTTCTCAGCTCATGGCTCATGATCGCCAGGAAGTCGTTCTTGGCGCGGTTCGCCGCTTCCGATTCCTGCAGCAGCTGCTCGGAGCGCTCACGCTCGAAGCGGATGCGTTCGGCATCGACGAAGTTGTTGCGGATATGCAGTTCTTGAACGTAGTTCATGAACATGGAAACGCCGGCTGCAAGCCCCATGAATGCGCTGTTGTTCAAGAGAATATCGGGCGGCACCGGATTGACCGCAATCACCACGAATTCATAAAGCGCGAAGGTGAAGAGCGTCATGCCGGCCGGATAAAGATAACTCATCCGCCAGGTGCAATTGTTGTAGGCGATGATGGCGATGAGACCGGCGTAATAAAGATAAGAACCCGGCGCATCGGCCATGGCGATCATCGCGACAACACCGAAGGCGGGCGTTGCCATGGAAAGCGACAGCCAGAACTGGTTCTTGTAGGAGAACCAGGGCGCATAGGATAGCGCAACGATGCCTAGAAGAATGGGGCAGGCGATGCCGATGCGGATGAACCAGGCTTCGTAAAGAATGTCCGGGATGATGAAATAATCGAGCGCACCGAAAAGTGCAAAGATGATCGCGCCCATCGTAATGGTCAGCCGGTGCAGCGACACATAACGGGCGAAGTTTTCGGTGGCGAATTTCTTTTCGGCTTCGGGGCTGGCGAAAGTCAGCGTCCAGGGATTGATTTCGTAATCGGACATAGGCGCGCTGCCGCCGTCTTCCTGCTTTTTGAGTTGCAGAAAGGTGCGCGCCGTCGACCCTGCGGTCGTTCCGTTTTGAGCGAGCTCAGCCATGAAATCGGCTCACCGACCCTTTACCTTCATTTTCAGGCTAGAGCTTGGCGTGAAAGATATAACGTGTCGTTAAGAGACGGAAAAAGATCGCGCCCCTGTGGATGTTAATTTTCAGGACACCTTGATGGGACGGTTTCGCAGCTATGCCGCGCAGTGCCTGTGAATAAGATAGACCTGAAGGTGTAAACAAAGCGCCTGCTTAAAGGTTTCATTTACCTTTACAGCGGGCCGTCATCCTTTAACGAAATCGAGCGCGAGAAGGCGTGTCGCCGCATCTTCGAAATGCGCGGGCTCTTTCAGCAGAATGCTGAGGAACATCGCCCCTTGCAGCATGGAAACCGCTTGATTGGCGCCGAGCCGGGCGGCGTCCTCGCTCAAACCCGGCGCTGCGTGGCCGCCCGGTGTTTTGAGTGCGGTTTGCGTCCAGGCAAGAAGCTGGCGGAAAAACCGGCGCAGCGCATCGGCGACATCTTCAGGCAGATCGGCCGCCTCGCTGCCCAGCACACAGCACAGGCAGATCGCGCCCCGGTCGATGGTCGAAATGCGGTAGGCGGTCGCCAGATGGGCGATGCGGCGGGCAGGGGTATGGGCGGGATCGTCCGGCGCGCCGAGGCTGGCGAGAAAGGCGGCCGTATACCGCTCGACCACGGCTTTGCCGAGATCGGCCTTTTGCGGAAAGTGATAGTGAACGCTCGCGCTCTTGATGCCGACA
The DNA here is from genome assembly GCF_965222285.1 of Tepidicaulis sp. Classification (NCBI taxonomy): domain Bacteria; kingdom Pseudomonadati; phylum Pseudomonadota; class Alphaproteobacteria; order Hyphomicrobiales; family Parvibaculaceae; genus Tepidicaulis; species Tepidicaulis sp. The sequence goes on from NZ_OZ244942.1 coordinate 1,211,494, forward strand.
TCGGCGGCGACGTCCCGGAAGCTGAACGCATTGAAGCCGCCGGCGCGAATGCGGTTCTCGGCGGCGTCCAATATTTGCGCGGCTTTGCCTGTGTATCCGGTGCTCATCACGATCAAGTTATCTACTTGGGGGTAGGCGTTGACAAGGCCTAAGGCCGTTTCTATTTCTCTGCCTATCGATAGATAGAATTCCCGTAAGGGAAAACAAGGAATGAGGTGGCCGGTGCTGAAAGTTTATGAATTCAAGGGTTTTGCCAATCCCGCCCGTGTGCGGATCGCGCTTGCGGAAAAGGGGTTGTTCGACAAAACCGAATTCGTTCAGATCAACCTGCCTGCCGGCGAGCACCGTTCCCCCGAATACCGCGCCAAAAACCCGTCGGGCCTCGTGCCGGCGCTGGAGCTGGAAGACGGCACCATCCTCTCCGAATGTTCGGCGATTACCGAATATCTCGACGGGCTGAGCGGCGAAACGGACCTGACCGGGCGCACGGCGATCGAGCGGGCGCGCATCAACATGATGCAGCGCAAGATCGAGCAGGGCTTCCTGGGCGCGGCAACCGACTTTTTCCACCATGCGACCGAAGGGCTCGGGCCCGATGTCGAGCTTTATCAGAACGCCGATTGGGGCCGTCATCAGCTCGATGTCGCGATGAAGACGCTGGAATGGATGAACGGTGTTCTGGAAGGCCAGGACTATTTCGCCGGCGACACTTTCACCATCGCGGATATTACGGCGATGGCCGGCTGCGCGCTGCTCGACTTCCTCAAGCTCGAAATTCCGGCCGAATACAAAAACATGAAGGCCTGGCATGCGCGGGTTTTCGCGCGTCCAAGCGCAGCGCTTGCCGCTTAAACCATCCGGGCGAAGGAGTGCGCGGATATGGAAATCAATGCGGACTTCAAAAAGCCCGTCGCCTTAAAGGCGGAAGAAATGGAGTGGGTGGCCTCGCCCATGCCCGGTGTCAGCCGGCGCATGCTGGACCGGATCGGCGGTGAGGTCGCCCGCGCAACCAGCATTGTGCGCTATGCGCCGGGAAGCGATTTCTCGGCGCATTTGCACGAAGGCGGCGAGGAGTTCTTTGTGCTCGACGGAATCTTCCAGGATGAGCACGGGGATTATCCGGCGGGCACTTATGTGCGCAACCCGCCGCTCTCCCGCCACAAGCCGGGCTCGGAGCCGGGCTGCACGATTTTCGTGAAGCTCTGGCAGTTCGATCCGGCGGACCGCAGCCATGTGCGCATCGACATGAACAAGCTCGGCGCGGTGCCGGATGCGGCGCGCGCGGGCGTGCGTGTCTCGCCGCTCTTTCAGGACGCGCGGGAAAATGTGCGTGTCGAGACCTGGGAGCCGGGCGCGCGGGTGAACATTGCCGCCGAAGGCGGTTTGGAAGTCTTCGTGCTTGCCGGGGGGCTTGAGCATGAAGGGCGCAGCTACGGGCTGCATAGCTGGCTGCGTGTGCCGGACGGCGCCGCGCCGTTCAGCGCACTTGCCGGAAAAGGCGAGGGCGTGCGGCTTTGGGTGAAGAGCGGACATCTTGTTCATGCCGTAGCACCCAAACCGAGCCGGCTGAATTTCGATACGCCCGAAGCGCCCGAGACGGCATCGGGAAAAGTCGTTGGGTTCAAGAAGGCCGACTAAGGGGGTGGGGCGACATGGCGGATTTTAAAATTCACACGCCGGAAACGGCACCGGAAGGCGCCAAGGAGCGGCTGAAGCAGGTTGAGGCGCATTTCGGGTTTATTCCCAACATGCTCGGCATTCAAGCCGAAGCGCCGGCGCTGCTTGAAGGGTATTTGAAACTCTCGGAAGTGTTCGAGCGCACAAGCTTCACGCCTTTGGAGCGCAAGATCGTTCTCTTGTCGGTGAATTATGAAAACGACTGTGACTTCTGCATGGCCGGTGACAGCTATGTCGCGCAAGGCGAGGGCATGGAAGAGGAGATCATTCAGGCGCTGCGCGTCGGTGCACCGCTTGGCGACGACAAGCTGGAGGCGCTCAGGCTTTTCACACGCATCGTCGTGCGCAGCCGGGGCTGGGTCGATGACAGCGAAATCGAGGCCTTTATGGAGATGGGCTACACGAAACAGCACGTCCTGGAGATTCTGCTCGGCGCGGCCCTGAAGCTGATGAGCAATTACACGAACCACATGGCCGAAACGCCGCTCAATGACGCGTTTCAGCCGCACGCATGGATCAAGCCGACACCCGCCCGGGTGGGCTGACGCGGGCGGGGCATGCCGCCCCGGCTGGCAGAAAACGAACGAAAGGATGAGGCATATGAATAAGACAATTGGACTGGGCGTGCTCTTCGTGGCGGGCTCTTTCGCGCTTGCCGCTTACGCGTCGCAGGTTACCGAAGCGCCCTATCAGGTGGCTGCTGCCGACACGATGGAAGCGGAGACCATGGAAGCTGAAACGATGGAAACCTCTGCGGCGAGCGGTGCGCATGAACTGACCGGCGTTGATGCGGCGCTGCATATCCCGGATGTCGACTACCGCAAGAACTGGACGGTGCTCGGTTCTTATTCCGTGCTGGCCGATGAGCCGGAAGACGGCGCGAAAGAAATGCATGTCGTTTATGCCGAGCCGGAACATGTCGAAGCGTTCCGCAAGAACGGCGTCTTCCCCGATGGCGCAGTGCTGATCAAGGACGTCTTCGCCGCGAAGACGGAATTCCTGACCACGGGCACGGCAAGCTATGCCAATGAACTGGCCGGCCGCTTCATCATGATCAAGGACGGCGAGAACGCCAATGCCGGCAAATCCCCGCTCTGGGGCGACGGCTGGGGCTGGGCTTTCTATGAAGGCGACGAGCGCACGAAATCCGTGACGGTCGATTACAAGCAGGACTGCCTGACCTGCCATGAACCGGCCCGCGCTACCGACCTGATCTACACACAAGGCTATCCCGTCCTGAAGCGCTAAGGCGTCTCAGGCGGCAGCGGGCGGCCCGTGGTGGCGCCGCCCGCACTCCCCCCGAACCAAATGGTGAGACTATGTTGAAGAAATCTGCTTCCCTTTTCGCGCTCGGCCTCTTTGCTGTGGCTGCGGCCCAGCCGGCACTGGCTGAATCGAGCCGCCGTCATGGCCAGGAAACTGTGCCGGTTGGCGGCATGATGATGCATGACGGTGCGGACAAAATGGCCGCGCCCGCCGGCGACACGATGGACAAGATGAGCGCCGATATTGATCTGAACAATTACGGCAAGTCCGGCACGCAGGGCGGTCGCATGATCGAAGGCGGCAATGGCGGCTTCGGCGCAGGCAAACCTGCTTCGAACTACCAGAAAAGCTAAGCGCCGATTTCAAGTCGCGTAAGAAAGGCCGTGAACGCGTTTCACGGCCTTTTTCTTGGCGGGGAGCGTTTACGGGCAGGACGTTGCGCGGCGGCTATCAGCGCGCGTTTTTCCGCCGCGCTCAAGGTTTTAATCCGCGCCTCGGCGGCGCTGGCGCTCGCCCGGTCGCCGTGTTCCTCACGGTAGAGAATGGCAAGCGGTTTGAAGGCGCGGGTGAACTTCGCGCCGGTGCCTTTTACATGCGCCTCAAAACGGCTTTCCACATCGGTACTGATGCCGGTGTAAAGCCGCTCGCCTTCGCATTCGAGAATATAAAGATACCAGCGCTTCACGCTCATGCCTGTGCGGGGTGTTGTGGTGTTGCCTCCACACAGAATATGCCGCGTGACCTCAAGAACGCCAGCGCGAGGCAGCATTGTGGTCTGACTGTGAGGAAGGCAAATTAGCGAAGACGGATGGCTGGGGGACTAGGATTCCCTCGACAATTCAAGTTATCAATTAAAACAAAGGCTTAATGAAACTATATTCAGTTTTTGGCACATTTTTGTGGCGCAGAGAAGCAAGAAAAACTGATTGTCGTGGCGGCTCCATATTAGGGACGTAGAGGAGTTTTTGTTCTGTAAACAGACTTGTCTGCCCCCGCGTAGGTGAAGGTTCTCTTTTCCCATATATTTCCGCCCGATGAGTCTGTTTTCTGACTGCTGAGCATCCGATTATAGACTTTGGAAGATACATACACTTCGTATGGGTGCTCTCGGATGTCCGACAACTTGGCGGCAAGGCTTGGGGCCGTCCCAATCCATATAAGATCGTTGTTGTTTCTTATCCCTGCGCGAACTGCTCTTGCTTCACCATAATCTACGCCTACGCAATGTTTGATTGTGATGTCGTTGTCTGCAATGGATTTGAAGTGAGATGTCGCTTTTGGTCGAATTATGTTGTGGTTGCACCAATCGATTTCCCGCGCACACATCACGGCATCGGTGCAAGGCGTCTTGCCCATGAACACACCCATGACACGATCCCCATCAAAGCTGCGGATTTCACCATCGTATGCTCTTATAAGGCGTGTTGCACATGCAAGGTAGGCTCGAATGATTTTGGCTGTTGTAGTCCAGGGGCACATTTGAGCGAGTTTTGATGATCCGGCTAGGTCTGCGTAGAGAAAGGCAGCGTCCACGCGAACAGCACCGCCAGAGAGTTTTACATCATCGGTATTTGGAATTTTTTGTCCGTCTCTTGACTCGAACTTAGTTCCGAAAACGGTGTCCACATCATTTTTAAGGATGTCTACATAAGCCATGGATGATTCCTAGAGAGAAGAAAGTAACATTATGGAAAGAGTCCAGAACGGTAGGCTTACAAACAGAGAAATCATTGCGTGTTTTGTGTGAGAGAACTTCTTGTCAAGAAGGACGGCGTTTTCGTGGATTTGGCAGCTCAGGTCATGAAGATATTCATCTTGAGTTTGTTCCCTAAGTAAGCGTTCGAACTCCCGGATATTCCGCTTAGAGATTGTTCCAAAATATAATAGAGACGAGTTGGGCGAGTTGGTTCGAGGAAATTGGCTGAGGGCTAAGTGAACCACAGAGTAAATAATGCAAGCATAACTTGAGCCAACGAGGAAAAAGGCCCATAGCGACCAGCAAGCGATGTTTGGTAAGATGGCACCAAGGCCACCGGCCATTGCCGCTGTTATGCCTAAGAGAACGGAAGAGCGGGCGTCGTGACGGACACCCCAATTGAGCATGCGCTCTAGGTTTTTTTCAGCTCTGTCGAAAATATGATCGTCTTCCATCTTAAACCCGCTGTTTTTGCTGCTTGAACTTACAAGGAAGAAAAAGACTAGGCTAGGCGCAAGTCAGACGGACGGACGGCCCCCTTAAGGGGGCCGTCCGTCCGTCTGACTGCCTGCGATCCAGTTTCAGCATGTTAAGTGCCCCTTAATGCTGATCTCAGATCGATTTGGCTGAACTCATCAAGAGGACATCTGGGTTTCTACCGGCGGCCATTCCGGCCTCCGGGGATAAATAAGGAGATCCTCTCATGAAACCTCTGGATTGCAGCCCCCATGCCTTGCCCTTCACAAGCTTTCAGGAAGCAGCCAGCGTGCTCGGCCTTACGACCATTCGTCAGGTTCTTGACCGGCCCTACCGGCGGGACTTGATCGAGAACCTTCTATCTGAAACCGGTATGAGCGTGCTTTATGGCGCGGGCGGGGTCGGCAAGTCCGGCCTGCTTCTGGAGGTGGCCATTTCCATCGCCGCAGGCACAGACACCCTCAATCGCCGGACGATGTCGGGATTCACTGTCTTCGTGCACACGGAAGGGGCATCCGGTCTTAAGCCGCGTCTTCAAGCCGTTTCGCTGGCTAAAGGCATTGAGATTGAAGACCTCCCGCTCGTCTTCATCGAAGAACCCGTCAATATGCGTAACACTGAGTCGGTGGATAACCTGGCACGCAAAATACGGGAGCTTGAAAATCGAAGTGGCATCAAATGTCGTCTTCTGATCATCGACACACTTGCCCGGTGCTTCTATGGGGATGAGAACCGCCAACCGGAAATGGTCGAGTTTGTCGACAACATGTCTCGCATCGTCCGTGAGTGTCAGGCGCATGGTCTCGTAGTTCATCATTCCGGCAAGGATGGGAACGGTCCGCGCGGAAGTTCGGTTCTACTTGGGGCCTTCGACACCATCCTATGTTTGCAGAAAGGCGATGAGCCGAACGAGCTCATCTTGACCACGGACAAGCAAAAGGACGGCGCGCCTGTGGCGATTCGCATTGAATGTGAGCAATTCGAATGTGGCGAGAATGACGAAGGCGATACGATCACGGCTCGCGCCATTGTCGGGGCGCAGGACCTGGACCAAACCACGGCGCCACCGCCGGGGCGCGGCGGCCCCTCACCCAATGCCCGCAAAATGTTGGAGATTCTCAAGAAGGCAGGACCGACGGGGCTGGAATCTGCAGTGTGGCGAAAGCAGGCGCAGGCCGCTGGGATTGGGCCTGAGCGTCCGGCAACGGCGCGGGAAGTAGCCAGCCGCCTTATAAAGGACGGTCTTGTCCTGCAGGACAGCGCAACGGGACGCTGTGTTGCAACCTAAAGATGGGCGGAATGCTGCCGCCTTAGAGGCGGCGGCTTCGGGCCGCCTGCTGCGCACCGCGCAGCATCGCCCCGCAGGGCCGACGGTTTGTGAGCGCCCCCATGGGCAGGCGAACAAACATAGTCGGTCGCTATATTTCACACCTTGCAAAAAGCTTAAGGGCCGTTGGGCCATGCCGCTGCTGCTCCCCATCTCTGTTCCAAACAAAAGGGGCAGGGAATGGCGTTCCAGTTTCTTCATATCGACACCGTTGCGCGGGCAGCGCCGAAGAAAGCCGCGGGAAAACGCTGGTCCGTGGCTGAGGTTCTGGCTGAGGCGGAGAGACGCCCGGATGCCTGTCCTCATGTCGAAAACCCGAAGCCGCCCCGCCGTGTTCTCGGTGTGCCGCTGTTCATGATCGAGAACGCCGTGGAGAGGAACGCGAAGGAAGCGCGGGACGCGAAGGGGCGGCGACTCCGCAAAGATTCGCCGGTGATGCTTGCGGGTGTTGCGAGTTATCCCGTCCCGATGGCTGAACTCGACAAAATCAAGCGGGGCGATTTCGAGCGATGGGAAGAGAGGACCCTCGCTTGGTTGCGGGGACGCTTTGGAGAAAACTTGGCTGCTGTCGTGCGGCATGAAGACGAAGCGTTCCCGCATCTGCACTTTTTCGTTGTGCCCGATCTCACGCCGGATCGGCGGATTGGCCTTGACGCTGTGCATCCCGGGATCGCAGCCCGTGATGTGGCGAAGGGGGACGGAAAGGGCACCAAGGAGGCCAATCGCGCCTATTGTGAGGCAATGCGGGGCCTTCAGAACGACTTTCATGAGCGGGTAGGCCTGTTCCACGGACATTTGCGGGAGGGGCCGAAGCGTCGCCGTCTCTCCCGGGGAGCGTATAACGCTGAGAAGCGCGACGCGAAGCGGAGGGCCGAGACGATGGCAAAGGTGGAAATGGAGCTTGCGGAGCTTGAACAGTTGCGCGTGATAGCGTTGGGAGCGAAAGAAGCAAAGCGCCGTGCGGCGATTCTCGAAGGACAAAACGAAGCGCGGCATAGAGAGTTGGTTGCGATCAAGAAGGAAGCCGATGGTCTCAAGCGGTCTCTAAGGGAAATGGAGAAAAGTTACGCTCGTGCGAAGCGCGACGCGGAAATCGCGCAAGGAGCGGTATTCCATCTGATCGGGTTTATAGTCAAAGGAGCCGAGCGATGCCGCCAAGCCTTGTTGGGTATGGGGCGTCCAAATGGTGTTGCGCCAGAATCTTGGGCGCGCCTCCGTCAGTTTCTCATGCCGCCACACTTTGGTAGTGGTGGTGAGGAACGGACGCGGCGAAACTCTGGTCTTGAACGATGATAATAAAGCATAGGATGATAAACGCTTTAGATGTGCAATTTGAGGGGGCGCGATCTCAATGACCCGCACACTGATTTTTGTTTTTCTGACCAGTATGCTTATTACAGCCTGCTCGAAACCAAACCTCAATCCCTTTGGGCCTACAGGTCTTCAAGATAAAAAGCCAAGTGAATATGTTTGGCGGCCTGACGAGCCCATTCAAGACAAGCCAGTGACAACTCATACCGCCCAAGGTGCATGGCAAGTGGGGGAAACAATACTTAGAGGGCGTTCGGGTAACTATAGAGAGGGGCGTTCCCCCGGTGGCCGAAGATATACAATTTACCCCGATGGATCGGGAGGGATTGGAGAGCTGACTTCGGAGGAAAGGTGGTCCATAGATTGCTCTCGTGATAAAATTGACGATAAACGCAGGTGTAGCTTTTATAATTCGGATAACAGGCTGTTCATAACATTCACTGATGCCGGAAACCCTCATTATGTATGCATTATGGGGCATGATTTCCCGGGAATGACAGGAGCTATCCGTGTGGATTCTAATGAGGCAATCTCCACAGACAAAGAGGGGTGTGTGAAAGCCTCATCAATCATCCCGCAGCTTCGTGCCGGAAAGCGTGTTGTGGTGCGAAGAGTGGAATGGCCCTATCGTTATAATATAGATGATGAGGGCTCGCTTATGGGATTCCAGGAAGCGATGCAGTTGACCACATTCATTCGACATAACATTGACAATTTAAGTTTCTAGACGGTTGTAGCTTGGATGGCTCGTAAGTTGAGATCAGGAAGTAGTTCCACAATTGCCTTTCGCTGTGTCATAGACACTTGCTTCCCATAAACGCTGCCGGTGATGCTTCCGTCTTCATGCCCGACGATCAGACCGATAAGGTCCGTTGGAGCGCCGCTGTCGCGGAGTCGCTTGATGAATGTATGGCGAAAGCTATGAAAGTCCTTATGGGGATCATAAAGGCCACATTTCCGCCTGTATTCTCTGAACCATTTCCCAAGCTGTTCGCCGTGCTCCTTGTAAGCCCCGGTGGCGCGCAGTTCAGGAAACAGCGGTCCCGGCGTAGACCGAGATTCCACCAACTCTTGCAGGCCTAGAGCTATCAGGCCGGAGTGGACCGGAACATCTCTTATCGAGGCTTTCGTTTTTAGGCGACGGTCGTGTGAGGGACGGATCGTCAAAAACCAAATCCCCTCAAGAATGTCGAAGTCATCGCTTCTCAGCCGGGCTACTTCCTCCCGCCTCATGCCGGTATAGTAGGCGATGAGAGGGCACCAGTATTTCCAATCTTTCAAAACAACCGTTCCAGGTTGCGAGCGGAATCGCTCACTTCGACACCCGCTCCAAACTGGTGACGAGAAAAGCGCATCAAGGTCAGATTGAGTGAAGGGCTCCCGCGTCCCGCGCTTGGCCGTTTCATCATTAATTGCGCTTTTCCGGTATAGAGTGCCCTCAAAGGGGTTCATTGTGCGAAGGCTTCGCGGAACAAGGCTTGAGCGCCAGAGGCTGGTAAAAAAAGTCAGATGCTTGTTTGCTGTTTTGCGGCGCATGCGTTCGCACCGTTCCTTTGCTTCCTTCTCTGTAAGCACCCGGCCGTGGAATGCGATAGGCCAGGCAATCGGCCCGGATTCCTCCACGATCTTTTCTAGTTCGTCTGCCCGTTTGATGGCTTCGCTCGGTGCAAGTTTGGCGTATATACCTCGCCCGTAGTATCGGGGCACACGCAGCAACGCAGCCGGAAACTGTTCGGCCATTTCGGGGGTGAGGTCTTGCATCAGAGGATTCCCGATGAGATCGGTGAAATATCGACGCGCCATTTCATCGTCTCGAAGGGTCTTCGGGCCAGCGCCGTTCTTTTGTCGCAGCTTGCTGAAGTCCGCGCAGACTTCTTCAATCGTCTTTGAGAGGAAGTCCGCTTCGTCTCTTCGAAGGTCAGAAGTCCATGCCCGGACGAGAGGCATGTTGAGCGGATATTTCTGATCTATGAAGCTGGGGAGCGCTTGCTTTGAATTATAAACTCCCTGCCATCGTTCATAATTGATCTTGTAGGCGCTTGCGATTACACGCGTTGCATCACGGGCGATACGGATGAAAACGGGGTCTTCTTCATCGACCTTGATGCCTTGCTTCGCCAGTTCAGGAGAGAGGAACTGAAACGCTCTTTCGTGATAATTTTTCTCCGCAAGTGTCGCCCACACGGATTCCCATATGCCGGGGTCAGAGGATTTTCGGTCATCATAGCGCCGTAGTGCTTCAGTTTCTTCCTCCGAATAGGAATCGCTCGAAGGGTCTTCTATGTCTGGCTTGTAGTCGTCGGGGTGTGGATCAAACCTCGATTGCCCATAGGGGTATTTGTCCCGCTCCTCCTCACCCTCACGCAGTATCGTATTGAAGATGGATTCGAGCGCGAGGCGGACTTGTAGTTTTGTCGGGTGGAACTTGGAGGGGGCATTCATCAGCGAAACTCCGAAACTGTCGATCGCCGCTGTGAACGCTTTGGCCCGGTGTCGGGCAAGTCGTGGATCGGGAGTCCGGAGGGACCAGACGAGATGAGATCGCCCGAGCACGCGCCGCAGCGGCTCAGGGAGTCTGCCACGCCAATAGTAAATAGCTCGTCTCCGCATGAGGTGGAGGTGGCGAGTTGGCATGTTCGGCCTCGAATTCTGGCCGGTGTGTGTCGCACCTGCGTGACACAACCGGACGGTTGATCCGAAAAGCCTTTGTCTTTCAATGATTTGAGAGGAAATGGCTGGGGGACTAGGATTCGAACCTAGACTGGCGGAGTCAGAGTCCGCTGTCCTACCATTAGACGATCCCCCACCAGCCGGGCCGAGCCCGGAAGCGGAAAGTTCTGCGGCTTATACCGAAGCGTTTTAACCCTGTCAAACCTTGGAAAACGCTGGCCGGCACTTAATCCGCGCAAGAACTTGCGAGGCTGCCCCAAGCAAGCCCGCGCAGGTCTTTTGTCTAATATCCCCGGTTTAAAAAGGCCTTAAGAGGCCGGTTTCAGTCCTTCTTGGTGTCCTCATCGAAGCGGGCCAGCATTTTGCCGACTTCCACGGGGAAGGGGAAAACGATGGTGGAGTTTTTCTCGCCCGCAATGGTGTTCAGCGTGCCCAGATAACGCAGCTGCATGGCTTCGGGCTGGCGGGCGAGGATCTCGGCGGCCTCCAGCAGTTTCTGGGCGGCCTGCTGCTCGCCTTCGGCATTGATGATCTTGGCGCGCCGCTCGCGTTCGGCCTCCGCCTGGCGGGCGATGGCGCGGATCATGCTCTCGTCGATATCCACATGCTTGATTTCGACATTGGCGACCTTGATGCCCCAGGCGTCGGTCTGGGTGTCGAGAATGCCCTGAATATCTGCATTGAGCTTGTCGCGCTCGGAGAGCATCTCGTCGAGCTCGTGCTTGCCGAGCACGGAGCGCAAGGTGGTTTGCGCGAGCTCGCTTGTCGCCTGCATGAAATCTTCGACCTGGATGATGGATTTTTCCGGGTCGAGCACGCGGAAATAAATCACCGCGTTGACGCGCACCGAAACGTTGTCGTGAGAGATGACGTCCTGGGTCGGCACGTCCAGCACCCGCGTGCGCAAGTCCACCCGCACGATCTGCTGGATGACGGGGATCAGGATGATGAGGCCCGGCCCCTTGGTGCTGGTGTAACGCCCGAGCGTGAAAACGACGCCGCGCTCATATTCGCGCAGCACCTTGATCGCGGAGGCAAGAAAGAGAATGCCGATAAGAATAATCGGCAGGTAGAAAGCGACATTTCCAAACATGGGGTTCCTCCGTCTGCGTGTGTCAGCGGGCTTGACCGGACCCGTTTTCGGATGTGGCGGGCGCAACCTGCAAGGTCAGCCCGTCCAACGCTTCGATGATGACAGGATCGCCGGCTTTGAGGGCGGCAGGCCCCCGCGCGCGCCAGCGCTCGCCATGGGTGTGAACATGGCCGCTCTCTCCGTCCCAATCCGTGACGGTGGCATGCGCGCCGATCATTTCCTCTTGGCCCGTCACGACCTTGCGCCGGTGAGAGGTGACGGCAAGATGGGCGGCCAGATAGGTAAAGCCGAGCGTCGTCACCGCGATGCCTGCGAGCACCTGCCAGGAAATGGCAAAGCCGGGTGCGTCCGTATCGATCAGGATCGTCGCGCCGAGCACAACGGCTATGGTGCCGCCAATGCCGAGCGCGCCGAAGGAAGGGGAAACCGCCTCCGCGCCGATCAGCGCGATGCCGAGCAGGATGAGCCCTATACCGACAATATTGATGGGCAGCGCTGCAAAGGCATAAAGCGCGAGAAAGAGCGAGATGGCGCCGATCGTGCCCGGATAGATCGCGCCGGGGTTCATGAATTCGAAAATGATCCCGTAAATGCCGATCATCATGAGAATGAGCGCCACATTGGGGCTGGTGATCGTGGCGAGCAGCTCATGGCGCCAATCGGGGTCGAGGGTTTCGGGCGTCAGGTTCTGCGTGTCGAGCACCGCCTCGCGCTCGCCAAGGCGCACGGTGCGCCCATGGGCCTGATCCAGAAGATCGGTAAGGCTGCGCGCCTTGATGTCGATCACGTTCTTGGAAAAGGCTGCATCCGCCGAAAGGCTCGCTGCTTCGCGCACGGCTTTTTCCGCCCATTCCCCGTTCCGCCCGCGCATCTCGGCAAGCGAGCGGATATAGGCGACGGCGTCATTGACCATCTTGGCTTTCATCGGATCGCCTGCGGCGGCGTCTTCTTCCTTCTGTGCCTCTTGCGGGTCTTTGCCGGGCTCTTTGTCGGGCTGGCCGCCGCCGGGAAGCGGGAGGCCGCCCCCGCCGATCGAGACGGGCGTTGCCGCGCCGAGATTGGTGCCGGGCGCCATGGCCGCGATATGGCTGGCATAAAGGATATAGGTGCCAGCGCTCGCCGCCCGCGCGCCGCTGGGGCTGACATAGGTGAGAACCGGCACGGGCGAGGCGAGAATGGCGCGGATCATGTCGCGCATCGAGGTGTCGAGCCCGCCGGGCGTGTCCATTTGAATAATGATTGCTTTGGCGCCCCGGTCCCGGGCTTCCTCGAGGCCGGAGATGATGTAATCGGCACTGGCCGGGCCGATGGCCCCGTTAATGGTCAGAACGAGCGCAAGGCCCGCTTGCGGCGCGCGCTCTTCCTCCTGCGAGAAGGCATTGCCGGTAATGGCAAGAAGCAGTCCTGCAAAAAGCAAAAAGAAACCGGCCAGCCGGGCTGCCGGCCCGGGAACGCGGTTCCATCCGGTGCGCGTTTGATAGCGATCCATAAGAAAAATATAGGCGCTAAAGGCGGCCCTTGCCATGGCCGTCTTTGTGGCGGCCGGAATGGGCGGCGGGATGCCGTAACGGTTCCTTCCCTCCGGCTTCGGTGATAGAGTGATCTCAACTTTCAAATTGGGAGCCCGGCGCGGGGTGCGGTTTTCGGCACAGCTTGAGGGCAGCGCCTCCCGGGTCTGAAATAACGTGCACCAGGCGGGTGAGCCGGGGTCTGGCGGGGATAACCGCCAAGAAAACCCTGCCGCGGACCTGCCGCACTCTCCGGAACCGGAGCGGCAAGATGCCGATGGGGCCGGGAAGAGCGGTGAGAGGCCGCGTAAAAAAAGACGGCGCAGACGCGGCGGCCGCAAAAACGCGGCCCGGCGGGAAGCGCTGGACGGGCGCAGTTCAGACGGGCGTCAAGTAGACGGGCGGACGGAAAGCGCCGCCGTCTCTCCTTCCGGCGCAGCTTCCTTTCAGCAAACCGACAATACGCCTTTGCCCTCGGCCAAAGACGTGCAGGCGCGCGCCGAAGAAGAAGGCGCGGGCAGCGAGCCGCCGGTTTACGGCGCGCTCGATCTCGGCACGAATAATTGCCGCCTTCTCGTTGCCAAGAAGGGCCGCAGCGGCTACCGGGTGATCGATGCCTTCTCGCGCATTGTGCGGCTCGGCGAGGGGCTGGCGCATACCGGTGAGCTCTCGCAAGGGGCGATGGACCGGGCGCTTGAAGCCCTGAAAATCTGCGCGGAAAAAATGGAGCGGCGCGGCGTCACGAGAGCCCGCACCATTGCCACGGAAGCCTGCCGCAAGGCCGCGAATGGCGCCGCCTTCATCGAGCGGGTGGAGCGGGAGACGGGGCTGAAGCTCGATGTCGTCACCCCGCAGGATGAAGCCCGCCTTGCCGTTTCCGGCTGCGCGCCGCTGCTCGACCCGGAATGCGGGGCGGCGCTTGTCTTCGATATTGGCGGCGGCAGCACGGAGCTGATCTGGGTGCGCCGCTCGACCAGGGGCCGCGCGGTGATCGAGGACTGGACCTCGCTGCCCTGCGGCGTCGTCACGCTGGCTGAGCGTTTCGGCGGGGTGGACGTAACGCCCGATATTTATGCCCGCATGGTGGAGTATGTCGGCGAGGAGTTGACCGAATTCCGCTCCCGCGAACCGATGCCGGAGCTGAAAGAGCGCGGCTTTCACCTGCTCGGCACGTCGGGCACCGTGACGACCATTGCAGGCGTCCAAATGGGCCTGAAACGCTATGACCGCAACCGGGTGGACGGGGCCTGGGTGGAGCCGCACTCGGTGAGCAGCGTCACGCGGCAATTGCTGGACATGAGCTTTGAAGAGCGCGCCGCCCATGCCTGTGTGGGCCGTGAGCGGGCGGACCTGGTGCTGGCTGGCTGCGCCATTCTCGAAGCCATTCTGGACGCCTGGCCCGCCGACCGGCTAAGAGTGGCCGACAGGGGCCTCCGGGAAGGCATTCTCTTTTCGCTGATGATGGAAGATGCCCCTAAACGCAAGCGCAAGCGGCGGCGCCGGCGCGGGCGGCGCAAGAAAGTATCGGCCGGCCCAGCGAATGCGGGCAGCCAGCCGGAAACAGGAGAATAGGCGTGGTCAAGTCCGGCGGAAAATCCGGGAAATCGAAAGGCGGCAAAGCCGGTACGGGCGGCAACCGTGAGATGCATGTCCGCGTCAAGACGGCGCGCGGGCGCACGATTTCCTCTGCCCGCTGGCTGGAGCGCCAGCTCAACGACCCTTATGTGCAGGCGGCCAAACGCGACGGCTTCCGCTCCCGCGCAGCCTATAAGCTGCAGGAAATCGACGACAAATACCGTTTCCTCAAACCGGGCGCCCGAGTGGTGGATCTTGGGGCGGCGCCAGGCGGCTGGTGCCAGATCGCCGTGCCGCGCGTCAAAGCCCAGGAGGGACGCGGCCGGGTCATCGGCATCGATTTGCAGGAAATGGAGAGCATTGCCGGCACGACGCTGCTGCAGCTCGATTTCATGGAAGAGGGCGCGGATGAGACGCTGAAGGAGCTGCTGGGCGGGGAGGCGGATGTCGTTCTCTCCGACATGGCGGCGTCCTCCACCGGGCACCGCAAGACCGACCATATGAAGATCATGGCGCTCTGCGAGGCGGCGGCCTGGTTCGCCCGCGATGTGCTGGCCGAAGGCGGGGTCTTTTGCGCCAAAGTGCTGCAGGGAGGCACGGAACGTGAACTTCTGGAAGATCTGAAGCGCGACTTCACCACGGTGCGACACGTCAAACCCAAGGCGAGCCGCGCCGATTCGGCGGAAGTCTATGTGCTGGCGACGGGGTTCCGCGGCAGGCGCGGGGAAGAAGAAGCGGTAAATGGCGAGGAAGAGGCCGATTGAGGCGGAAAAGAGCCTCTTTTCGCTTTTCACATAAATGCAAGGGAGCATGCGTCAATTGTGACCATCTCTTCGCTTTGCTTTCTCCCCCGACGGTGTTAAGAACCAGCGCCAACATTCCTTTTGAAAGGTTGAGGTTGGCGACATGTTTAGAGAAGCCCTTACCTTCGACGACGTTCTTCTTCAGCCGGCCGCATCCAGCGTGCTGCCCGGCGAAGTCAGCACCAAAACCCGTCTGACGAAATCCATCCAATTGGGGATTCCGCTCATTTCCGCCGCCATGGACACGGTGACGGAAGCCTCCATGGCAATCGCCATGGCGCAGGCCGGCGGTCTTGGCGTTCTGCACCGGAATATGACCCCCGAGCAGCAGGCGGAAAACGTCCGTCAGGTGAAAAAATTCGAATCCGGCATGGTGGTAAACCCCGTCACGATCGGGCCGGACGATACGCTGTCCGACGCGCTGGCGCTGATGGACCGCTACAATATTTCCGGCATTCCGGTAGTCGAGCCGGGCTCGGGAAAATTGATCGGTATTCTGACGAACCGCGATGTGCGTTTTGCCGACAATCCCCGCGAGCCGGTGCGTAATCTGATGACGAAAGAAAATCTCGTCACCGTGCGCGAGGACGGGGTTTCCCAGGACGAAGCCAAGCGGCTTTTGCACAAACACCGGATCGAAAAGCTTCTGGTTGTCGATGAGGCCTACCGCTGCGTCGGGCTGATCACGGTGAAGGACATCGAAAAGGCCCAGCTTCACCCCAATGCCTGCAAGGACGAGCAGGGCCGCTTGCGCGTTGCCGCGGCAACGAGCGTGGGCGACGATGGGTTCTACCGCTCAGAAGCGCTGATCGATGCGGGCGTCGACCTTATCATCGTCGATACCGCCCACGGCCACTCCATCCGCGTGGCAGAAGCGGTGGAACGCATCAAGAAACAGTCGAATTCCATTCAGGTCATTGCCGGCAATGTGGCAACGGCGGGCGCAACGAAGGCGCTGATCGATGCAGGCGCGGACGGCATCAAAGTCGGCATCGGTCCGGGCTCGATCTGCACCACGCGCATTGTCGCCGGTGTCGGCGTGCCGCAGCTCACAGCCATCATCGACTGCGTAGAAGAAGCGCGCAAAGCCGATATTCCGGTGATCGCCGATGGCGGCATCAAGTTCTCCGGTGATTTGGCCAAGGCGATTGCGGGCGGCGCGGAATGCGCCATGCTCGGCTCGCTTTTTGCGGGCACGGATGAAAGCCCCGGCGAAGTGATCCTCTATCAGGGCCGGACCTATAAAGCCTATCGCGGCATGGGCTCGGTGGGCGCCATGGCGATCGGCTCGGCGGACCGTTATTTCCAGCAGGACGTTAAAGACACGCTGAAGCTCGTGCCGGAAGGCATCGAAGGCCAGGTGCCTTACAAAGGCCCGGTGGGCGCGGTGTTGCACCAGCTTGTCGGCGGCCTGCGCGCTGCCATGGGCTATACGGGCGCGGCGACGATCAAGGACTTCCAGGCCAATGCGGAATTCGTGAAGATTTCCCCGGCTTCCTTGCGCGAAAGCCATGTCCATGACGTGACCATCACCCGCGAAGCGCCGAACTATCAGGGCACGCAGTAACCCCAGCCGAAAGCGGATCACGCATGACACCCGGTGCCCGGCTTGCGGCAGCCATAGAGATTTTGGACGAGGCGGAAGCAACGCGCCTTCCCCTCGACCGGGCTCTGGAGCGCTGGGCAAAGGGGCACCGTTATGCAGGCTCCAAGGACCGGGCGGCAATCTCCGCCCGTGTCTATGATGTGATGCGCGCACGCGCGCTGATCGACGCGCGCTGGCCCGGCGCAAACCCGCGCGAGCGGGTGCTTGCCTCTCTTAAACTTCTGGACGCACTGCCTTGCGCCGATATCCGAGCCCTGGCGAGCGACGGCAAATATGCGCCGGGCGCCTTGAGCGAGGCGGAGGAAGCCAAGCTTGACGCCTTGCAGCCTGCCTCGGGCGAGGATCCGCGCTGGGTGCGGCTGAATTATCCGGCCTGGCTCGATGAACGTTTCGAGGCGGCTTTTCCGGGGCGCGTGGAAGAAGAGCTTGCCGCCTTGAACCGGCCGGCGCCGGTGGACCTGCGCGCCAATCTTCTTAAAACCAGCCGCGACGGCCTGCTCCAGGAACTTGGGGAAGAAGGCATCGAGGCGCAGCCGACTTACTGGTCGCCCTGGGGGATTCGCCTTGCCTCGCCCCGGCGTCTGCGCGCAGTGGGCGCCATCCGCGAAGGGGCGGCGGAAATTCAGGATGAAGGCTCGCAATTGGTCAGCGCTTTGGTGGGCGCGCGGCCCGGCGAGCGGATCGTCGATTATTGCGCGGGCGCGGGCGGCAAAACGCTCGCCATGGGCGCGATGATGGCGGGCGAGGGGGAGATTCTCGCTTGCGATGTCGATGGCCGCCGTCTTGCCCGGCTGAAGGAGCGGGCAAAACGCGCCGGGCTTTATAACATCACCACCAAGGTGCATGAGCCGGGCGGCCTGAGCGGCATGGAGGCGCGCGCCGACCGGGTGCTGCTCGACGTGCCCTGCTCGGGCACCGGCACCTGGCGGCGCCAGCCCGAGGCGCGCTGGCGCCTCACCCCGGAAGAGCTTGAGACTTATGGGCGCATCCAGCGGGAGATATTGGAAGAGGCCGCGCCCATCGTGCGGCCGGGCGGGGCGCTTATCTATGTGACCTGCTCGTTTTTCCGGGAAGAAAACGAAGACCAGATCGCGCGCTTTCTTGCCGCTCACGATGAATTCGAGGTAGTGGACTGGCGTTTGCAATTGCCCGAAGGCTGGCCGGTGCCCGCGCCCGGGAAGAGCGACTATTTGCGCCTTTCCCCTGCCTCCACAGGCACGGACGGGTTTTTCGCCGCTTTGCTGGGGCGGCGCTTATGAAGGCCCGGGAAGCAGAAAGAGGCAGCCTGCCTTGCCTCTTGACGCGGGCCGCGCGGGGTGGTCAATGACTGCCATGCGCATCTTTTCCTCCCCCTTTTCCCGGATTGGCGATTCCTTCGGCCTGAAAGGCGCTCTCTCCTGGCTTTTTGCCGGTTTTCTCGTCTTCGGGTTGGGGGCGGGGCTGGCCGCGGCGGACAGCGCGAAATCCGCGCTTTTCCTCGACAAAGGCCAGGCGGCGGAAGATGCCGGGCGCATCGCCGAGGCACGCGGCTGGTATGAACGGGCGATCGTGCAGAACCCGGCCAGCGCCGATGCCTATGCACATCTCGCCCGGGCGGAAAACGAGGTCGGCGAGACGGCCCGCGCCGAGCGCCATTTCACCTCTGCCCTCGAAATCGATCCCACCAATCCTGCCGCGCTTTATTGGTCGGGCCTTCTCGATCTTCAGCAGGGCCGGGAGGAAGCCGCCCGCAAAAAGCTCGACCGTTTGAAGAAGACCTGCAGCACCTGTCCGCAGCGCGCCGCGCTTGCCAAGGCGCTTGAAACCCAAAAGGTGCTTGAAACCCATGGAGCCGGCAAGGCGCCCTGATCCGTCCAAGAAGAGACCTCATGACCGACCGTATTCTCATTATCGATTTTGGCAGCCAGGTAACCCAGCTCATCGCGCGGCGCGTGCGCGAAAGCGGCGTTTACAGCGAGATCGTGCCTTTCAACAAGGCCGAGGAAGTCTTCAAGGAATTCGCGCCGAAAGCGGTGATCCTCTCCGGCGGCCCGGCCAGCGTGACGGCGGAGGACACGCCCCGCGCGCCCCAGGCGGTGTTCGAGGCGGGCATTCCGGTGCTCGGCATCTGCTACGGCGAGCAGACCATGTGCGCCCAGCTCGGCGGCAAGGTGGAAGGGCACGACCATCAGGAATTCGGACGGGCGACCATCGAGATTGTCGATGAGTGCGCGCTTTTCGACGGGCTCTTTAAAAAGGGCGATATCGAACCTGTCTGGATGAGCCATGGCGACCGGGTGGTGGCGCTGCCGCCGGGCTTCAAGGCCGTTGCCGTTTCAAGCGGCGCGCCTTTCGCCGCCATCGCCAATGACGAGAAGAGGTTCTACGGCGTGCAGTTTCACCCCGAAGTGATGCACACGCCGCGCGGCGCGGAGATCCTGAAAAACTTCACACACAAGATCGCAGGCTGCGTGGGCGACTGGACGATGGCCGCCTTCAAGGAAACCGAAATCCGCAAGGTGCGCGAGCAGGTGGGCAGCGGGCGCGTCATTTGCGGGCTCTCGGGCGGGGTGGATTCCTCCGTTGTTGCCGTGCTGCTGCATGAAGCGCTGGGCGATCAGCTGCAATGCGTGTTCGTCGATACCGGCGTCATGCGCGCCGGGGAAGCGGAACAGGTCGTCACGCTCTTCCGCGACCATTACAACATTCCCCTCGTTCATGCCGATGCCTCGGACCTTTTCCTTGGCAAGTTGGAAGGGGTGAGCGACCCGGAACAAAAGCGCAAGATTATCGGCGCGACCTTCATCGACGTCTTCGAAGAAGAAGCAAAGAAAATCGGCGGGGCGGATTTCCTCGCTCAAGGCACGCTCTATCCGGATGTGATCGAAAGCGTCTCCTTCACCGGCGGGCCGTCCGTGACAATCAAGAGCCACCACAATGTGGGCGGGCTGCCGGAGCGCATGAACATGAAGCTCGTCGAACCTTTACGCGAGCTCTTCAAAGACGAAGTGCGCGCGCTCGGCCGTGAGCTTGGCCTGCCGGAAGAATTTGTCGGCCGCCATCCGTTTCCCGGCCCCGGTCTTGCCATCCGCATTCCCGGCGAGATCACGCGGGAGAAAGTCGCCATTCTGCAGAAGGCCGATGCGGTCTATCTCGATGAAATCCGCAAGGCGGGGCTTTACGATGAAATCTGGCAGGCCTTTGCCGTGCTCTTGCCGGTGCGCACCGTGGGCGTGATGGGCGATGGGCGCACTTACGATTATGTCTGCGCCCTGCGCGCCGTCACCTCGACGGACGGCATGACCGCCGACTATTTCCCCTTCGCCCACGATTTCCTCGGCCGGGTTTCGACGCGCATCATCAACGAAGTGCGCGGCATCAACCGCGTCGTCTATGACGTGACCTCGAAACCTCCCGGGACGATTGAGTGGGAATGATTTTTGCCCCTCCGGCAGTATCCGATTGTACGCCAGGGTACGGCATAAGTATCTGAATGACAAAGATAAAACTGTCATCGTCTATCGCCATCTATCGAGGGACAGTGCTCCGGTTTGACGGTATAGTGGACGGTATGGGGGAACTTGTTCGGTTAGAGATTTCGCTATACCGTCATGGCCAAGAGAGCTGCTGACGGTATAGTTTTTGGCCTTAAGGCATTGAAAGAGCGAATGAAATTCACTTTCAGTGACCCCAGTTTTGGGCTGACGGTATAATCGGTGCCTCTCTGCTGTTTTTGGACAGATTTGGAGGTCTCCATGCTCACGGACACAGCGATTAAGGCGCTGAAAGCACAGAAGAAATTGTACAAGGTGAGTGACCGTGACGGTATGTATGTCGTGGTCCAGCCGTCCGGGGCGATCGTGTTTCGGTACGACTATCGACTCAACGGACGGCGCGAGACGCTGACGCTCGGCCGATATGGCCCTGACGGCCTCTCACTTGCCAGGGCTCGCGAGAAGCTGATCGATGCGAAGCGGGCCATTTCAGAGGGGCGGTCGCCTGCTCAAGAGAAGCAGCATGACAAGCGGCGACTGAAGGAGGCGAAGCGATTCGGCGAGTTCGGCGAAAAGTGGTTCCAGGAGTCGCGCATGGCGGACAGCACGCGGGCTATGCGGCGCTCCATCTACGAGCGCGACATTCTGCCGACATTCCGAAACAGGCTCCTAACGGAGATCACGCCGGACGATCTCCGTATGATGTGTGGGAAAGTGAAGGATCGCGGCGCTCCAGCCACGGCCGTCCATGTGCGCGATATCGTGAAGCTGATCTTTGCATTCGCCATCCTGCATGGCGAGAAGGTCGCCAACCCAGCGGATGAGGTTGGGCCTGCGTCCATCGCGACCTTCGTGCCGAAGGATCGGTCCCTATCGCCCGCGGAGATCCGCGTCATGCTCGGTCAGCTTGAGCATGTGCCGACACTGCCGACCATACGGTTGGGAATGAAGCTTTTCCTCCTGACGATGGTCAGGAAGAGCGAGCTCCAGGATGCCACCTGGGATGAGGTCGATTTTGAGAACGCCGTCTGGTCGATACCCAAGGAAAGAATGAAGCGGTCGAAGGCACACAACGTCTACCTGTCTCAGCAGGCCATCGACATCTTCATCGCGTTGAAAACCTGCGCCGGCAATTCGCGCTATGTCCTTCCGTCGCGATATGACGCTGACGCGCCAATGTCGCGGGCGACGTTCAACCGGATCACGACCGCCGTGGTCGCTAGAGCGAAAAAGGAGGGGCTGCCACTTGAGCCCTTCACTGTTCACGATCTTCGACGCACCGGGTCCACTTTGTTGAACGAACTCGGCTTCAACAGCGACTGGATCGAGAAGTGCTTGGCGCATGAGGACGGACGGTCCTCGCGTGGCGTCTACAACAAGGCGGAGTATGAGCACCAGCGCCGGCATATGATGCAGGAGTGGTCCAACCTGGTGGACGCTTGGGTCGCGGGTCGGAAGTATGTGCCGACCCTGCTCCCGGCCACGATGGAGCTGCTTGAGCTCGAGCCTAGTGTTTGACAGGCCGAGAGCGGCGCAATCTCACGTCGGGGCTTGGAGCGCGTTCGATAGCATTGGCCCGAGAGGCACGGCGTCGAGCGTCAAGCCAAGCTTCGACTTCTGCCAGATCCCAGACGACGCAACGCGAGGTGAGATAGAAGCGCTGCGGGAATTCTCCTCGCTGCTCCATGTCGTAGATTGTGCTGTCGGCAAGCGGCACGATCTCTCGTAGCTGATGCCGGCGAATTGTCCTGCGGGCGACATGCGGCGCAACGCTCATACCGTATCTCCACTTCTTTACTCTTGTGGAGATAGAAGGCGATAGATCTTCCGATTTGAAGCCGCCGCGTGAAGGGATGCGGTAATATCGGGCTATAGCGTGCACATCGGACGGGCCGTCTCAACGGGCAAGTGCCATCTAGGAGTGTCGGCTGACCCTTGGGTTCTTGTTTGAAGCGCCGTCATCCGTGGAATAGCAGCCTGTTGATTGCCGCTGAGATCTGACCCGGTATTTTCACCGAGAATTGACCCGCCTCGTGGATATGATTTGGGTTTGGTTAGATGGTCAAGTCGGTGCTTTCTCCTTTTTTGGTTTTTGCGGCCTGGGCCGAGCTGTTCCTGAAGCGGAAGCTGTCGTTTCCGGTTTCGAGAATGTGGCAGTGATGGGTGAGCCGATCGAGCAGCGCGGTTGTCATTTTGGCGTCGCCAAACACGCTGGCCCATTCGGCAAAGCTGAGATTGGTGGTGATGATGACACTGGTGCGCTCGTAGAGTTTGCTCAGCAGATGGAATAGCAATGCCCCTCCTGATGCGCTGAAGGGCAGGTATCCAAGCTCGTCGAGGATGACCAGATCGGAATGGACAAGCCGGTTGGCAATCTGTCCGGCCTTGC
The DNA here is from genome assembly GCF_965222285.1 of Tepidicaulis sp. NCBI lineage: Bacteria > Pseudomonadati > Pseudomonadota > Alphaproteobacteria > Hyphomicrobiales > Parvibaculaceae > Tepidicaulis > Tepidicaulis sp. The sequence continues at coordinate 1,234,365 of NZ_OZ244942.1, forward strand.
CTTGAGCCTTTTCCTGTTCCAACGCATTGACCAGTTCCACGGTCGAGAAGAAGCGCACTCTCTTGCGGTGATGCTCGATGGCCCGGATGCCCAGCGCTGTGGCGATATGGGTTTTGCCGGTTCCCGGCCCGCCCACCAACACCACGTTGTCGGTCTTGTCGATGAAAGCCCCTGAATGAAGCTGGCGCACCAGGGCCTCATTGATCTCACTGCTGGCAAAATCGAAGCCGGCCAGGTCCTTGTAGGTTGGAAACCGTGCCACCTTGAGCTGATAGGCAATCGATCTTGTCTCCCGTTCGGCCATCTCGGCCTTGAGCAACTGGGAGAGAACCGGAACGGCTGCCTGGACGGCCGGAGACCCCTGTTCGGTGAGCTCGCTGATCGCTTGGGCCATGCCTGTCATCTTGAGGCTTTTGAGCATGATGACCAGAGCTGCGCTTGCCGGATCATGACGCATGGCGCACCTCCTTGTCCGCACGCAGGGTATCGTAGCGTTCCACATTGGCCTGCGGTTCCTTGCCCAGGACAAGGGCTTGTGGTGCCTCGACGGGTGCGATCACGGTCGATTTGCCATCGACCAGTCTGTGCAGCAGGTTCAGAATATGGGTCTTGGTGGGCACCCCGGCCTCAAGGGCCATCTCGACCGCGGCGAGCACGGCCTGTTCATCATGGTGGAGAACCAGGGCCAGGATATCGACCATCTCGCGATCGCCACCGGGTTTGCTCAGAAGATGGCGCTGCAACTGCCGGAATCCATCGGGCATGTCGGCAAAGGGTGCACCATTGCGCAGGGCACCGGGCTTTCGCTGGACCACGGCTAGGTAATGGCGCCAGTCATAAACAGTATGCCCGGTTCCATGATGGCGGTCGATGATCCGTAAGTGCTCACAGATCGTCTGTCCTTCGGCGACAACGACGATGCGCGCCGGATAGACTCTGACGCTGACCGGCCTGTTGGCGAAAGAGGCCGGCACGCTGTAGCGATTGCGTTCCAGGTGGATCAGGCACGTTGGGGAAACACGCTTGGTGTGTTCGACAAACCCGTCAAAGGGCCTTGGCACAGCCATCAGGAACTGGGTCTCGACCCGCCAGGCATCAGCAATGGTGCCCGGTTCAACGCCGTGAGAGGTCTCCTCCCACAAGCTCTTGCACCGATGCTCGAGCCAGATATTCAACTCCTCAAGCGAGTTCGCGTGCGGAATGGGCTGGAAAAGCCGGTGCCGGGCATCTTGCACGTTCTTTTCCACCAACCCCTTCTCCCAGCCGGCGGCCGGATTGCAGAACTCGGGCTCGAACACAAAGTGACTGGCCATGGCCGAGAACCGGGCATTGACCTGCCGGGCCTTGCCACGGCCAACCTTGTCCACGGCCGTGCGCATATTGTCGTAGATGCCGCGCCGGGGCACGCCGCCCAGCACGCGGAAGGCATGATTGTGGGCGTCGAACAGCATCTCGTGGGTCTGGAGCAGATAGGCCCTTACCACAAAGGCCCGGCTGTAGCAGAGCTTGGTATGGGCCGCTTGCAGCTTGACCCGCTCGCCCCCGATCAGCGCCCAGTCCTCACTCCAATCGAACTGGAAAGCTTCTCCAGGCTCAAAGGCCAGGGGAACGAACACGCCGCGGCCGGTGGTGTTCTGCTGGCGCTGGAGATCCTCTTTCCAGCGCCGGGCAAAAACCGCCACCCGACCATAGGAACCTTTAAAGCCAAGGCTGACCAGATCGGCATGGATCTGCTTGACTGTGCGCCGCTGCTTGCGCGGTTTGCGGCTCTCAGCCTTCAGCCAGCCCGATAGCTTCTCGGCAAAAGGATCGATCTTGCTCGGCCGCTCGGGCACTTTGAACTTCGGCTCAACCGTATCGGACCGAAGATATTTGCGAATGGTATTCCGGGACAGACCCGTGCGCCGTGCTATCTCCCGGATCGAAAAACCATCCCGGAAATGCCAGCGCCGGATAACGCTCAAAAACGCCATGTCCAACACTCCTCAATCTCCTGCCCAAAACGAGCAGGATAGCGTTCAAACATGGGTCAAATCTCAGTGGAAAAATCCCCCAATACCGGGTCAGATCTCAGCGGCAATCAACACTCGGCCCGAACAGAGCGCGACCAGCCTCCAGCCCTTCCTCGATCGACAGCCGGAACCCGGCCTCGTCCGCAGCTTGTTCGCGGCGCCAGGCGGAGAGATGGTCGTCCGAACAGAAAAAGGCGGTGGTCGCGCACAGCGAGTTCGCAGCACACGCGCCTTGGTAGCGAACGCTTTGCCACATGACAGCCGTCCGCGGCTCGGTCTGCGCCAGCGCCCGCCCTTGGTCCCGCGTGGCGATCCGGATTGGCGCGCCACAATGGCGGCAGCGCGATGCAATTGTGATGTCGCGATCAGTCATGGCGCCAATGCCGAGTGCGTCGACCGCGCACATGGCGTTGAGGACACGACCGTCGAGTGTGACCCGGTGGCCCGTGTCCTTATCGGTGAACGGATAGGCGCCGACGATCCGCTCGCCGTCGAGCACGGCCAGGTCGCGACGGTGGAGCTCTTCGAGCAGAGTCCGGACGGACGTCTCGTTCAACCCCACTCGCTCCGCAAGCGCGCCCGTGGTCGGGGCTCGTCCTTCTTCGGCGTAGAGCTTAAGCAGCGCAACACGAACGCGGTCCGTGGCGGGATCGTAGCCGCTCCAGCGATCGAACACATGGCCGGACCCGACCATTGCTTGCAGGGCATCCTTGACCGCTGGTGATTTGACCACAGACCAATCCGGAAACGTCACGCCCGGCCGCACGGTGTAGCTCGGGAGCGTCGTGGATGCGGAAGCTGGAAGCTTGTCCCGGGACGAGGAGGATGCGCAACAGTCGTTCATGGCTTCACGCCTTCGTTGTGAATCTTGGTCTCGCTGCGGTCGGCTTTTGCACGGCGACGATGGATAGCCCACGCGACGAGACCGAAGCACGCGACCATTAGGGGAAGCACAACCGGACCCGCACCTGCCAGCCACGCGCCGAGGCTGGCCATTGGCAGGGCTCCGGCGAGAAACGGCGTCGCGCAACAGATCGCAGCGAGGACGGCGCCAGCCGTGCCTGCACGGATCCGGGCGCGGTCATTCACCTCAACTGCCCTGCTTCACCGGATGGGCCGGATAGCCCGCGCTCACGCTGGCAGTCGCGATGGCGTCCGGGTTTGTCTTTGCGTCGTCGAAGGTCACGGTTGCGGTTTTGGCTCGGAACGAAACGGCGACCTTTGCGACGCCGACGACCCCCTCCATCGAACTCTTCACGATGTAGGGACACGAGGCACAGGTCATGTTGTCGACAGCGAAGGTGATTGTGCGCTCGCCAGCGAATGCAGTCGATGCCGTCATCACTGAGGCGATCAGGGCGAAAGCGCCCAAACTCTTCTTCATGGGTCGGGTCTCCTCTTGGTGTCAGGTGCGAAGCAGTAGCGGGGCGACGTAGTCGAAGGCAAAGGCGGCAATCACAAGCGCGGTCGCCATCCAGAGCGCGAGTTGAACAAAGCGGCTGGGAATCGGGCGTGCGCAGGCAGCGCCATCAGCACAGGCCCGTCTGGGCTTCCAATAAACGAGGTAGAAGCCATAGCCGAGCAGGCCTGCCGTCCCCGCGACGAAGAACGGCTTATAAGGTGCGAGCGCCGTCAGATTGCCGATCCAGGCGCCGCCGATGCCGAGGCTAAACAAGATCAGCGGCACGATGCAGCAGGACGAGGCAGCGAGCGCGCCGAAAATGCCGCCAACGGCGATCAGACGCTGCCGTCCGACCTCACCGCGCTCGGACGCGGAAAGATCCGCCGCAGGGGGCGCCGTGCCTGCCGTTCCGGATCGCGATGCGACCATGGCCGTTCTCTCTCTCCTTGTCGAAATCCTATGCGTGCCGTAGCATGCGGTCTGTAGTCGCTACAGGGTCAAGAGGGATTTTGCGATGCGCGATCACGCCGTGGTGAAGGGCCTGCAGCGAGCCGAGCTCGCCCAACGGACGGGGTGCAACCTGGAGACCGTGCGCTATTACGAGAAGGTCGGTCTTCTGCCCGAACCGCCGCGCACGGCTGGCGGCTATCGCAGCTACGACACGTCGCATGAGCGGCGCCTTCGCTTCGTGTTGCGGGCGCGTGAGCTCGGCTTCTCCCTTGATGAAATCCGTGAGCTGCTGCGTCTCGTCGACGAGCGCGACCAGCCCTGTGCCGAGGCGCGCGCCGTCGCCGCCGCACACCTTGAGGACGTGCAGGCGAAGATCGCCGATCTGAAGCGCATGGAGCGGGTGCTCAAGAAGGTTGTCGCACAATGTGCCGACGGGACGTTGCCGGAATGCCCGCTGATCGAGACGCTGTTCCAGGAGGGTGCGGTCAACTGATCGCACCCGGTGGAGCCCGTGAAACGGCCCGCTGAGGGGGCGCCTACGCGGCGCCCCTGACTTCGTGCCGATGAGCATTGGCTTGCCGGGCGTTCATCCAGTCGGCGATCTCTTGTGCCTTGCTCGCAGCCGTGAAGATGGCGCGCTTGTCGGAGCGCAGCACTTCGAGCCAGGAGGCGATGTAGCGGGCGTGGTCGGGTCGTGGCTCAACACTGAGGTTGAGGTCGGCGCAGATCATGGCGCTGAGAAGCTCGACCGTGCATTCTTCCATGGCGTAGGCGGCCGAGCCGAACCGTCCGGACAGATCGCGGTCGAGGCGATGCTTGGCGCCGGACGCGTGACCGCATTCGTGGAGCAGCACCGCGTAGTAGGCAACCGCATCCCGGAAGCAGGCGAACTCGGGCATCTGCACGTAGTCCTTCGATGGGATGTAGCAGGCCTGCGATCCGCCGTGGCGAATGTCGATGCCCAGCGCCGCGCAGAAGCGTTCGGCGTGCGCGATCCGCTCGACCTCGGGAAGCACCGGCATCTCGGGCGGAGTGTAGCCGTCGACCTGGGCGCAGTTGAAGACGGTGTAGCCGCGGGCGAATAGACGTCGGGCGGCCGCGTCCTGATCTGCGTCGCCGTCCTGACGCTCCGCCTCGCCGTTGCGATCGTTGATCTTCCAGAATACGACCAGATGGCCGCGCTCGCCCTTGCGGACTTGGGCGCCGAGCTCCTGCCACTGGCGATAAGTGCCCCAGATGCCGGCGGCATAACCGGACGCCTGCGCCGCAGCCCAGAGCGAGAGGATGTTGACGCCGCGATAGGCCTTGCGCGAGGCGACGTTGACGGGCGTGGTGATGGCCGATCCGTCGTGATGCCAGGGCATCCGGTACTCGCCGGCGCCGACCTCGATAGCGGCGATGATCTGGTTGGTGACGCGCTCGTAGATATCGTTGCCGGTCCGGGCCTGGCTGTTGGTATCGGTGGTCATGGGTGGCTCCTGTGCTCGCCCTCTCCGTCGAGGGCGAAGCGGCAGGGGCAGACGCGGCGAGCCGGGCCGTCACACCCTGTTCACGGTTGCTGGTGCGGAACAGGGTTGACGGGCCGGCAGCGTCTGCCACAACCGAGCCCCTACCTCGACGGGCGAGCACGAGAGACGTCGGCCATGACCGATGGCCGCAGGACCGGCCGGCCGTGAGGATATTGCGTGGCTCTCAGCCAGCGACGTCTCGCGGCGAGCGCCGCAGCGGAACGACCTTGGCCTCATTCAATCGCGCCAGTTCATCCTTCAAGCCGGCAATCACCTCGTCACGCTCGGCAACCAGCAACGTCAGCACCTGGATGTGCTGCGCGAGCGTGCGGGTCAACGCGCGCAGTTCGGCCATCTCCGCACCGCGCACGGCCCGGAGCTCGGCTTCAAGGGAGCGGACGCGATCCTTCAGTGCTTGAGGAGATGATCGGCGCTGGCGGGCTTCGGCAGCACGAAACTCGGCGAGAAGATCGACCGCGCGGTTCGCCGTTGCCCGGCTGACGCCGGCCTCGCGCGCCAGATTGGAGACGGTGAGCGCGCCGTCGGTGCGCTCGGGCCGACCGTCGAGCAGTCGTGCCATTGCCGCCCTCAATGCCGCCTCGCTCTTCGGACCCGTTCGTGTGGTCATGTACCACCATCGATAAGGGGTGCAATCAGCCGGCGCTTGCGCTCGTTGTCCTGCGTAATGGCTGCGCGTTGCAGCAGCGTCAGGCGACCGTCGCTGAGCAAAGCTTCGCCCTCCATGATCGAGGCCTGCCATGGCTTGAGATGGCGCGCGGTCAAACAGGCGTTCGGGCAGCGATCGGGGCTGCATCGGGACAAGGCCGGCGCCGCCCGCTCGGAATCCGGCGCTTCTGTAAGGCAGAGCGCGGTCGCGGCTTCGAACAGGCAATCGTTGAGAAAGCCGACGTGCAAGGTTCGACCGAGATGGGCGAGCATCGTGCGCAACCGCTTGCGGTCCACGATCCGGCCGGGCAGATCGCCAAGCTCGTCCTGCACACGCGCGAACTCGCGTCGCAATCGCGTGGCACCGGGTCCCGCCGGACCGTCATGATGAAGAAACGCTTCGTAATGAGCAACGATGTCGTCGAGCTGACCGAGCGCGCGTTCACGCTCGACCGCCAAGCGAAAATCGCCATGGGCCGAGCCCGCATAGCCTTCGAACATGGCGACGGAAGCATGCTTGTATTGAATCTTGCCTGCGATCGTGCCGAACGGCCGGTTGGCGATGTACCACGCGATCGTGCGGCGAAGCTGCCGGGTCGTGAACTTCCAGGGCTCATCCGCGATCCGAGGAATGACCGGTTCGTTGCCAGAACGCGCATCGAGACCTTCGCGGAGAAGATTAAGCGTCGGCGTCGCACCAATGCCGAGATGATCAGCACTCCAGGGCCAGTCCTTTAGCGCCACCCAGAGGGACGATAGTCCCTTCTCTCGACGATTACGAGCCGAGAGAACCTCCATCACCGCAACGGCGCGGGCGACAGGTTCGATCGTGATCCAGTCAGCCGTCACGCCGCGGGCACCCTGGCGCTTGTAGACGGTGCCGCGCACGCGGTAGCGTTCGATCAATCCGTCGGCGCTGCGCTCTGCCGACACGCAGCCCGGCTGCATGGCCTGCACCTCGCTGTCGCGCATCCCAGTGAGGTAAGCGCAGATGACGTAGCAGGCGCCCTGCAGCATGCGTTCCTCTCGCGCAAGACTCAGGCCGTCGAAGCGTTCGCGCCACGGCAGGCCAGTGTCCGGATCGATGGAGATCGGCGTATCGAGACCGCCGACCTCGGTCCCGAGCTCGGCCGCCGCCTGATCGATCAGCCGTGCGGTCTGTTTGGACTGGCTGATGCGGCCGCTCTCGCGAGCGCCTACGTGCAGGCGCATCAGGTGAAGATTGTACGGAGGGCTCTCATCGCCGGTTTGCGGGTCGATGCGGCGGGCGACATTGGGCGCGCGCTCCCAGATCGGTACGCCTCGGCCGGCCATCCGGCGCGCCTCGAGCCATTTGGCCATCCGCGCTCGATAAGTCTCGGCGACTGCCTGTCCGGCCTGCGCGTCCTGCGCCATCAGTTGCTCGCAACGGGCTTCGAGCGCATCAAGCTCTACTCGCGCGGCGAGGATATCCGGTGCAAAGACCTCGACGTATTTGAGCGACCAGCGCAGCATGGCGCCGATGATCGGTTCGGGAATACGCGGCGTAGCATTCTCGGCGGGTGCCGGCGGCCGCTTGGCGACATGGTGAGCCGCACGCCCACGCCACGGCAGAAAGCTGATGCCACCACCCGTGAGCCATGGCGACAGATGATGCAGGTCGATCGGCACCTCGACATACTTCACTGTCTCGTGCGGTGTTCGCCGGCCGCCGTCACCAGCATGCGCCAGATAAGAGTCGAGCAAAGGCTGGTCGATCCGGCGCAGATCGACGGCGCCAACGTGCGCGATGAGGAACGCCGCGAAATGCTGGATGTAGCGCAGCAGCCGGATCGCCCAAGCGACACCACATGGCGCCCGGTATCCCGGCACATGGATGCGCAGGCGCGTGAGCACATACTCCTTGGCGAGCCGCCGCGTCACAGGATCGATGATAGGAGCGAAATTGAGCCGGTAATTGCTGTAGCGGGCGTTCACCCGGAAGATGGCAGCCCCCAAATCCCAGTAGTCATCGCCAAAGCGCGGGAACTGCGCTCGGTCGGCATCCTCCCTGACCGGAATGCCGGCAAGCACGGGCTCGTCGTCACCATAGATGGCCGATGGAAGCGTTGCGCGCTCCATCAAGGCGTTGTTGACGGCGGACATCATGGTGCTCCAGCTTCGGGTGGCAGGTAAATGAGCGTCGGGTCCGATGCCGCGAGCTGGCCGGCCTGTTCGATCTCGGCCGCACTGAACCGCGGCAAAATCTGATCGGCGATCCGCCCATGAACGCGGCCGAACTTGGCGATCCAGTCGGCTTCACTGAGCGACTGTCGTTGCGCCCGGATGAAGCCGAGAAACGACAAAAGCGCTGGCAGCTTGCGTGCGGTGATCACTGCATTGCCGCATTCGAGGCACCCCCAGAATGGTGACGGACAAGCGTCCCCTTCGGCGCCAAACGGGCCCTTGTAGAAACCACCGCAACTAGCGAGCCAGACATCCTGCTCGCCGCTGAACAGCTCATTGATCGCGGCACGCCCGGAAACCGGCAGACCTATGGCCTCGTCCGGATCGGCTCGAATGGCCGCCTCATCTTCTGATGAGAGGACGCACGGATGCAGGGCGGCGTCGAGCGCGTCCCCCATGGCGTCGGCGATGGCGGCTTCGTGGATATGGCGAAGCGCGGGGATATCGGCGTAGTGATTGGCCGCAACGGCCACGCTGTGGCCGACCGCAAAGCGGTCGAGTTGACCGCCGGTTTGCCGATACCATGCTGCTTTATGCGTCTTGCGCAGGCGTGTCAGGTTGAGCCGGAGAGGCTTCCCCTCTTCATCGCGAATACGATGTCGCTCGGTCCATGAGGCGACGAGTTCCCTCGTGGCGAGGACGCGCGGGGTCAACCGCCCCCAGGCGAAGTGAACCCAGAGCGTGACGGCGGCAAGCCGGCCTCGCGCCGGAGCGGTCCATTGCAGCACCTTACGGATCAGGCCGCCCGGTGTCGATGAAGCTCCATCACGCACGCGCAACCGCTTCCACTCGGCACCGCGCGCCCGCCGCTTACAATACTCGATCTCGACATAGCCGCCTGCAGGGTTCTTCAGGCAATCCGCCCGCAACTCCTTGATCGCTTCGATCTCCAGCCCGGTATCGAGCGACAGCAGAACCATCAGCGGCACGAGATCGGCGGCGAGCAGATACCTGCGGCCATGCAGATCGTGGACCAAGCGATCGTTCGGCAAGCCACTCTCGCGGCGAAGCGTGTAGAGCTGCTTGAAGATAGGATGCCGGTGGCCAATGACGCCTTCGGCGTCGACTACAACCATCGCGCGTTCGTGCGCAACCTGCAAAGCGTTGGTCCGATCGGCATCCTTGAGCGTCGAAATGCGATCCGTCTCGGCAAAGCGACCCATAAGTGCGGTGAGATCGGCGCGAGCAGCATTCCGCAATGCTGTGGCGATGGGATCGCCATAAGCATCACGTGGCAGGGCACGGACGCCTGGTCGATCGCTCGTGTACATCAGCCGCCGCGAGGCATCGGGTGGCAGACAACCCGGCTCGGCGGCCTCGGCGAGCCGGAACAGATTGAGCACCTTGCTCATGCGGTGAAGCCGATGATTGGGATGCAGACCACTCTCGTCCATCCAAGCATCGAATCCGTCGATGCAAGCTGCGCTTACATCTGAGATGCGAATGACGCGGGGCTTTGTGGAATCGAGATAGCGCCAGAAGAACTTGAGTGCGTTGGCATAAGCTGCCGCGGTCGAAACCGAGCCGGCCGGGCCGCCGACCTGACAAGCGCGCCAGAGCGCGCCCGCAAGCGGTTGGGCCAACACCTTGCGGCCAGACAGCGCGGTCAGATCGATCGTAATACTGCGATCCGCGAGGGTGACGGTGAATCGGAGCGATGCGATGGCGATGGCGGCTTCGCCCTCGGGATCAGGCAACGCCTCAGGAAACAGTGCGCGGCGTCCCGGCCGGCACACCGGCCTAGCTGTCAGATCGGTCATTGCGCGTCACCGGCCGCATCTTCGGCCCAGCGATCAGCGGCCGCGTCGACCAGTTCCTGCGCCTCGGCAAGACTGTCGAGATAGACGTAGGTGCTGGTCACGCTGGCGTGGCCTAACAGGTGCTGGAGCTTCTGCAGCGGATCCCCGAGAATCCGGCGGTAGGCTGCGCCATGCCGATCCTGCGGATCGAACACCATCCCGATTTGCTCACGGATCAGCATGGAAAGCATGTTGACGGCGAAGGTGTGCCGCAGCGTGTGTGGCGTCACGTTAACGTCGATGCCGAAACGGCTGCAGCGCGCGCAGGCGCGGCCGAAGGCCGCCTCCCAGGTTGCTGACGGGACGGGCTCGCCGCCTTCCGTTAGCCAAAGGAGGGCATGCTGCGCCTTGCCGGGCGCGCCGGTCAACGCACGGTCGCGCTCGCCCGGCGTCAGCCGGTCGACGCGGACCCGCTTGCCCATCGCGTCGACGACCTTCTCGCCATCCGGCGTCAACCAAAGCGGATTGGACACGATCGGTTCTGACCTGGCTGCCGAGATCGCGCGTTCAAGATCGATGTAGTCGTTGATGAGCCTCAAAACCCGGCGGGGAATGCGAATGCGGCGCGGTCGTCCGCCCTTGGCGACCGCGCCGGGAAGGTCAAACGGGAGCGAGCGCATGCCGGAGTCCGCCTTGCGCGGAAGATCGGCGAGTAACAGGCTGCGGCCCTCGGACAACCGCAGACCGGTCGTGACCAGGAGTTCGGCGAACAGCGCGTTGCGCTCGCCATTGCGGCCGCGCCAGGTCGGGTCTTCGGCACCGTCAGGCAGCCTTCCCCGCAAGCCCACGTCGCGAAACAGCAGATAGCTGCCAAGATCGACGAAACGCATATCGTGCCGCCGCGCGGCACGTTCGCGCGAGCGGTTCGCCGTCACGGCCAACAACGCGCGAGTCCCCGCCGTCCTGCGAAGGGTCACGCTGTAGCTGAAGGGCGAGAACGCCATGATCCCTTCTTCGACGGCCCACCGATAGAGCTTATCGAACGCCGCAACGCTCCGATTCCAGCTCGCCGCCGAGATGCGATAGGGAGCCGCCGATAGCCGCCGGGCCCGATGGAACGCCAGAACGTCATGACGGTCGGCCTGCCAGACTGTCTTCCCGCCGCGCCGCTCACAAAGAAAGCGGGCCCAGACCAGAATGTCCCGCGCGTAGGAGCGCCAGGTGTTCGGCGAGCGCGCGCCCATACCTGGGCAGGCGCGGAAGAACCGATTGAGATGGAGATCGTAGCTCCCGTCATCCATTAGAATGAACGGCATGCCGTCAATCAGCCCGGCGCGCTCGCCAACGTCGAGCGCGCCGGGCGCGATCCTCACTGCAAGGCCATCAATGGAAAGCGGACGCGACAGCGCGTCAAGGTTCGTAAAATACAATTGCACGCACACACCCAAGCGGAGCGCCTTCGGCGCGACTCTTTTTGTTTAGATTGCGAGGGGTTCCCCTCGCGCTCTCCCGCTCGCCGCGTGGCAGGGGTGCAGGACTTTGCCTGCACCCCTTGACAAGTTTGTGGAGTCGCCGCCGCGTCAAGCGTTGTCCTCGCTTACGCTGCGGGAACGCTTGACCCGGACGTCTGAAGAGCTTCACCGCAGCACCGGTGACGCGGCTCCATGCCTGATTCTGAGACAGGATCACAGAGTCAAGATAAGGCCCGATTGGACGTCAGGCCATATTGCAGGTTGATGGCGGCGAGCGGCGCCGGGAGTTGGCGCAGATAGGCGGCCGGCGCGCCGACCAGGCCGGCCAGTTGGCCGAAGCTCCAATGGGTCGGGGCGATAGGCGTATCCGTGCCGGGAAGGATCAACGCCAGGCGTTCCGGGTCGCGGCGGTTCGCCTCCACATGGATGAGTGCGCTTTCCACGACACGCGTCCGGCTGCGGTCGGCCCGGTCGCGAACGGAATGCGCCAGCTCGGACAGAGATAGATAGCGCTCATCCGCTGGCCGGGAGAACCATTCGGACGAGACGCGGCCGATCTGCTCGCCACGGCTGACATCGACCTTGTAACCGCCACGCGCATCACTGCGCGCATCGAGGACCTGTATGTTCATGGGACCAATCTCCACGACGGGCACCGGAAGCTCTCTCCCAGCTCTCAACCCGTCACGGAAAACCGGTCCGCACTCTCACTCTCAGGGGGCGTTGCGGGGTCTCCCCGCAGAAGGGGTCGACCGAGACAAAGGCTCGGCCGCCGGGGAATGCTTTCCCCTCAAGGTCATCTCTGGAAGCCTCGACGGCCCACAACTAGGACATCGGCCGCGCGATCAGCTCCCGCAGGGGCCGCAAGCACCCCGTTGAATCCCCAGGATGGGTTCGATATAAAGTTCCTGTTTTGTTCCTGCGTTGATTGAGGGAAGCACAGCCGGTCGAGATGTCGCCCACACTGGTCTGGCCGGCTGGGCGGCTGAGCTTCGCATCCCACGGGTCGAAAGAATGGTTAGGAAACTCTGTGGTAGAGAGGAAACGGTGGCGCTTTTGGCCTGATTCCGATAGCGTTGGCGAAGCAAGCGAGAGCCAAAAGCATCTGAGCAGGCAACAGTATAGCGAGGCCCAACCAAAGAAAGGAGGCGAGCATGTCGACTAAGCAAATTCTCGCACTCCTGAACTCGCATATCGACGGGGATGAGGACCAGCTCCTGTCGATCGCCTTGCAGATCGCCGCTCAGGAAGCTCGCCAGGGCCGTGCGGATGACGCTGAGAAGCTGAAACGGCTTGTCCAGAAGGCACGTGATCAGCGAGGGACCGGCAAACCTGCCGGCGGACAGACCCCGATCCCGCTCGCCCGGCCGCGCGGCGAATTGCAGGGCCTCGTCGAGAGCGCCTATCCCAAGGTTGCGCTCTCGAGCATGGTGCTCTCCGATGAAATTGCCAAGCGGCTGGGCCGTGTCGTCCGCCAGCAGCAGGAGCGTGCGACCCTGCGTGAGCACGGACAGACCCCCGCCACGCACATGCTCCTTGTTGGCCCGCCCGGAACGGGCAAGACGATGACGGCCTCGGCCTTGGCCGGCGAACTGCGGCTGCCGCTGTTCACGGTCCGGCTCGAATCGCTGTTCAGCCGGTTTTTCGGCGAGACCGCCGGCAAGCTGCGCTTGCTCTTCGACCAGATTGCGCAGACCCGCGGCGTCTATCTACTTGATGAGTTCGACGCGATCGGCTCTCGCCGAGGCCACCCGAACGATGTCGGCGAAATACGACGGGTTCTGAATTCGGTGCTGGCCTTCATGGAGGAGCCAAATTCAACCGACAGTCTCGTGCTGGCCGCGACCAATCATGTCGAGATCCTGGACGAAGCTCTGGCGCGTCGTTTCGACGAAGTGGTCGAATATACATTGCCAGACGCGACGTCAGCGCGGGCCATCGTTGAACGTCGGCTTGGCAAGTTCAAGTTCGCGTCGACGGTATGGCCCGGCATTGAAAGCGTGCTCGAAGGCCTGAGCCAGGGCGAGTTGGTCCGCGCGGCCGATGCCGTCGTCAAGGACGCCATCCTGGAAGGCGCCTCGAAGGTATCGCCCGATGCCTTGCGTGACGCGCTCCAAAATCGACAGACTTTGAAGGGCAAGTTCCGTCGCCAACCCGGCCGTTAGGCAGGCTCCGCCGAACGGATCGAACGGAACGCGAATGAAGAAGTAGGAGCCTATGGCAGAGCCCGATAATTTCGACACGAGAGACCGCGCGCATATCTCGATCGACGTCTTTCGTGAGACCGCGGCCTATACCTTTCCCTCACGCAATCAGGAACGCAAACCCCTCCGGGGAGACTATACGGCGCATGCGACGCAGCTCCTCGACCAGCTCGCAGCGGCGCTGGGGACGGTTCCGGCTGCCGCTGCCGACCCGCGCCTGCCCATACAGGGGCTGAAATCCGGTACTGTCGTGGAGGTCACGACGCTGCCGCCAGCGGAAGACTCCCGGATCAAGGCCGTGAAGGTGCCCGCGGCGCTGGAGTTTCCTACACAGGACGTTGTGATCTTGCGATCGGAGCGCAACGAGGACCGCACCGAAAGCGCCTTGGTGTTCGTGCCGGATGATGCCCGCGCCTTCCTGCGCAATCGCATCGCTGACTATGGACGCGATCCCGGCAATCAGAGACGCCCCGATGCCGAGCGGTTCGAGGTGATCGAGGAAGTCAGGGCTGCAGAAGCCGTATCGCTGTTCACCGGCGAGGTGGATCTGGCTGCGCCCGACATCCTATGGTGGGAGCTCTGGGTTCGCCAGCCGGTCGCACTAGCGGATCGCCTGGTGGCGGCGGCCCGCAATGCGAACATCGATGTGCACGGCGATCGCCTGATCTTTCCCGACACGACGGTTGTCTTCATTCACGCGGTTGCTGCGGCGGTGGCAGCGTTCGCGGCGCGCGTGCCAGGCGCCATCACCGAAATTCGCCGCGCGACGGGAACGATCGAGCCTTTCCTCGACCGTGGGGAGACCGGTCTTGGACAGCATGACTGGGTGGAAGAGCTGGCGCAGCGCGTGAGCCCGCCGTCTCCTGACGCTCCCGTGGTCTGTACGCTCGACACTGGCGTGATGGCGGCTCATCCGTTGATTGCGCCCGGCCTGCGCGGCGCTTGGGCTTACGATCCCGCCTGGGGTGCGGACGATCACCAGCCGCATGGCGGTCACGGCACGCCGCTTGCGGGGCTCGTACTCTACGGCGACCTGGAACCGTTGATGAACGATGAGCGTCCTGTCGAACTCACCCATGGCGCCGAATCCATGAAGCTGCTGCCGCCCGGCGGGTTTCCGCCAACAAAGCCGCCCAGCTACGGTGTGGTGACCCAGGGCGCCGTCAGTTCGGTCGAGATCGAGCGCCCGGATGTGGTGCGGAGCTTTTGCATCGCCACGTCCGCCACCGATTTCCCTCCAAGCCGGCCATCGACTTGGAGCGGTGCGATCGACCAGATCGCGGCGGGGGCCATGCCAGGCGAGGCTGATGACACCGTCCCGGCCGCGGAACGACCGAAGAGGCTGATCGTCGTCGCCACCGGGAACGTCTCTGGTGGCATGGCGGTGGACGTCCTTCCTTCGCAGCCTCTGGAAGACCCGTCACAGAGCTGGAACGCCCTGACCATCGGCGGCTTCACGCGCAAGGAGCAGCCGCCGGCGCCGCCGCCGGTGTTGCAGGCCGCCGTTCCGGCCAATCACCGCAGCCCGTTCAGTCGTGGCTCACAGTCGCTGCCCGACGACCTGACGCCGATTAAGCCGGAAGTCTTGTTCGAGGCCGGCAATATGATGTCGGACGCGACCGGCTTCTGCGGCTGGGACCCGGCCGTCTCTCTCCTGTCGGCCGGCTCCGATGTGACGGCTGAACCGCTTGTCCCGTTCTGGGCGACGAGCGCTGCCGCCGGCATGGCCGGAAACTTCATCGGCCGCCTGCAGGCGGCTCGGCCGGACCTGTGGGCGGAGACGCACCGCGCACTGACCGTGGATTCGGCCCGATGGCCCGAACCGATCCGGAGAAAGTTCATCGGCACCGGTGCCCACTGGAAGACCGGGAAGGCGGCCACCAAGGGCAAGAAGCAGGAGATGCTTCGCGAGTTCGGTTACGGCGTACCGGACATCGAGCGAGCGATCCTGTCGGCGCGCAATGACGCCACGCTCGTCGCCCAGGCCGAGATTCAGCCCTTCGCGATCGGTGCGGACGGCCGGACCGGCGTGTTCAATGAGATGCACTTCTACGATCTGCCTTGGCCGAAAGCAGCGCTGGAGAAGCTCGAAAACGAGATTGTCACGATGAAGGTGACCTTGTCGTATTTCATCGAGCCGAACTTGGCGGGCAAGGCGGCGACCCGACCGGACACCTATCGTTCTTTCGGGCTGCGGTTTGACATGAAGAAGCGCACCGAGACGGCAGCGCGCTTCCGTAGCCGGATTTCAGCGAGCCAGGCCAAGGACGGCACCGAAGCCGATGGCGAGGCCAGTTGCTGGCTTCTAGGGCCAAAAGCTATCCAGGCGGGGTCGCTGCATTGCGATCTGTGGCGCGGCAGGGCGATCGAACTGGCAGGTCACGACGCCATCGCGGTCTATCCGGTCGGGGGATGGTGGAAGTCGCACGTCGGCCAGAAGCGGGTGGCTGATAAGGCGCGGTACGCTCTGGTCATTTCCATCTCTGCGCCCGGCCAAGATGTCGATCTCTACAGTGAGATCAGCACGCTTGTTGAGAACAAAGAGATAGAAGTGCTACTCGGTTAGCGTACCGATTAAGAGGGCGGGACAAAGCCGCAGTGGGCGGGTTGGGCGGGCATGGACGCTCTCGTACCGGTGTTCAAGGGGCACTTCACTCTTGAAGGCCTACGGCGTTACGCGAACAGGCGAGCGACCTCGGCCATCGGGAGGAAAAGACGGCGGCCGGCGTTATCCAAGGGAAGGAAGTCGTAGGCGCGGTAGAAAGCTCCTGCGGCTTCGTCCTTCGCGTCGACCAGGATGGCGAATGTGGTGATTTCGCTGCGCAGCGCTCGTGCGAAGGCGTCCAAAAGCATGTGCTCGCCCAGTCGGCGTCCGCGATGGCGCCGATCGACGGCGAGTCGCCCGAGCAACGTCGCCGGTACGACGGGGTAGCGCGGCAAGCGCTTCGTCAGCGTTGCCGGAAGGTTGGACAGAGCGATCGATGTTCTGGCAAGTGTCGAGAACGCGAGAGGCGTGAGATCACCCTCTACGAGGACGAAACAGGAGGCGACGCGTCGGCGAACGTCCTGACTGGCTTGGGTGCGGAAATATCGGTCTAGCGCGTCCACGCCGGACTCGAACCCGGCGCGATCGTGAGTGTCGTCGAGTGTCTGGATCAACAAGGGCTAGCGAGCATTCGGCTCATGCGCCGCGACCGACGCCATATAGCGCCGAGCGGCCGCGGAAAGTCGCGAGCCGGGCTCTCGGGGGTTCAGGAGAGCCTCGGCGAAAGCGCGGCTTTCATCAACCGCTAGCTTGACCGACTGCAGGTCCTCAAGGGTGCGCACGGCGGCCTCATGCACGCTCGAGATGACAAAATCCGTGAGCGTTCGGCCCTGCAACTCGGCAGCACGGAGGAAAAGTTCCTTCTGATCAGAGGACACACGCGCCTCCAATCGCTCGCTGCGGGCCGCGACCCGCCTTTTCGCCGCCGTATGTTTCATGGGCCATTGCCTTAATGATCGCCTGAAGGCTATTGTACGGCTTACAGCCGGACGCATCAAGGGGGTGAAGGCGAGCCTTTGGGCGGTTCAGCTTCTTGGTGCGCGGTAATAGGCGCACAAGACCATGAGCACGAACGACGATCAGACACCTTCTCGACCCGACCTTCCGGCCGGCTGGGCGGTGGTCCGCGTCGACCAGGCCGGCGCCGTTCGACTCGGCCGTCAACGGTCCCCGGATCAAGCCATGGGCGAACACCTGACCAAATATATTCGAGCCGCGAATATCACCCCTGCGGGTATCAATCTTGATGACCTGCTGGAGATGAATTTCACCCCGGCCGAGCAGCAGGTGTTCGGTCTTGAGGTGGGGGATGTCCTGCTGACCGAAGCCTCGGGGAGCGCTAGCCAAGTCGGCCGATCAGCGATCTGGCGCGGTGAGGTGCAGCCCTGCTGCTATCAGAACACGGTCATCCGTTTTCGCCCCCATCTAACCACGCCCGAGTATGCGTTGATCGTATTCCGACAAATGGCCGTATCCGGCGCCTTCGCTCAAGCCGCTCGAGGTGTCGGCATTCAGCATCTCGGCGCTTCGCGATTCGCAGAACTAGACTTTCCATTGCCACCGTTGAAGGAACAGGCGCGGATCGTTGCCATAGCTGACCAACGCTTGACCGAAATCCGCGAGGCCGAGACGCGACTCCAGTCCGCATTGCGGCTTCTGGATGAGCAGCTCCGAGAGGTGCTCGCTGCGGCCGTTGCCGGTGAGCTGGTCGCGCAGCGGGATGAAGAGCTATCCGAGCGCAGCCGCACGCCGGCGAGCGCGGCGCGCGCTGAACCAGATCTATTCGGTCAAAGCGAACGGGCGCCTAACCTAGAAGGCTTTGACCCGGTGCTTCCCGCGGGCTGGGCTTGGTCGCGCGTCGATGGGGCGGGCGAGGTGACCCTCGGCCGCCAGCGTTCACCCAAGCATGAACGCGGCAAGCACATGCGGCCCTATCTTCGGGTCGCCAACGTCTATGAGGATCGGATCGATACCTCGGACGTGCTCCGCATGAACTTCGAGCCTGAGGAAGTGGCCATCTATGAATTGCGCGACGGGGACATTCTGCTGAACGAGGGACAGAGCCCTGAGCTGGTGGGTCGCCCAGCGATCTACCGAGGTGAGGTGCCGGGCGCGTGCTTCCAGAATACGCTTATACGCTTCAGAGCGTATGAGCACGTGGACCCCAATTACGCGCTGTTGGTCTTTCGACACTACATGCATTCGGGTGTTTTCAAATCCATTGCCCGGTGGTCGACCAACATTGCCCATCTAGGCTCAGGACCTATTAAATTGCTTGCATGACGGGCGTTGCTCTGATTCCCGATAGGGATCGGGGAGGCGTTGATGAGCGATCTTTTGTGGTTGTCGGACAGGCAGATGGCGGTGATTGCGCCGTTCTTTCCGTTGGCGCACGGCGTACCTCGGGTGGATGACCGGCGGGTGGTGTCGGGGATCGTGTTCGTGATCCGGAACGGCCTGCGCTGGCGCGATGCGCCGTCGGCCTATGGGCCGCACAAGACGCTGTATAATCGGTTTGTGCGCTGGAGCCGCCTGGGGGTGTTCGACCGCATCTTCGCGGCCCTGGCCGGACAGGCGGGAGAGCCGGACGCCATCATGATCGACAGCACCCACCTGAAGGCGCATCGCACGGCGGCGAGCCTGCTCAAAAAGGGGATGTTCCCCGCCGCATCGGGCGAACCAAGGGCGGCCTGAACTCCAAGCTGCACACCGTCTGCGACGACCGGGGGCGGCCCCTGGTCATGCTGCTCACCGAAGGCCAGATGAGCGACCACAGGGGCGCCGCCCTCATGCTGGGCGCCCTGCCGCGCGCCCGCGTCCTCATCGGCGACAGGGGCTACGACAGCCGCGGCTTCCGCGACGCTCTCGCCGCCCGCGGAACCGACGCCTGCATCCCCTCAAGCCGCAGCCGCAAGATCCCAATCCCCCACGACCCGGCCGTCTATCGCCGCCGACACAGGATCGAGAACCTCTTCGCCCGCCTCAAGGACTGGCGCCGCATCGCCACCCGCTACGACCGGTGCGCCCACACCTTCATGGCCGCCATCACCATCGCCGCCATCATGATCTTCTGGATCAATGAGTCCTGAGCCTAGGCCTAGAGCGATACCGGGCGTTGCCGTTCCCGACGCCACCTTTGGCGGAGCAGGCGAGGATTGTGCAGGCGGCGCGAGATCGGCTGCGCATCACACAACAACAGATATCAGCCGTACGGACCTCGTTGGCTCGCCTGCCTGATCTCGAGCAGGAGCTGTTCGCTGCGGCCGTGGCCGGAGAACTCGCTCCTCAGGATCCCAACGATGAGCCGGCGTCGGCGCTCGCAATCAGGCTGGGCGGTCCGCCGCAGGCTGTGACCGCGGTGACGACGAAGAGCTCGGGAGGAAAGAATATGCCGCAACGTAAACCACGCCCATCGCGACAGGCGGAGCCAAGTCCTGATCTGACGTCCGTCCTCCGCGAGAATGGCGGGGTTCTTCCCTTGCCGGATCTGTTCGCATTAGCGGGATACAATCGCGACATGCCCGAGCATGTCGAACTTTTCTACCTCGCGCTTCGCGAGGGCATGAAAGGAAGCTTGCGGCTGAGAGGCGAGGCAACCGAGAACGCCGAAGTGGAGATCGTCGATGCGGCTTGAGAAGGTCAGGATCGGCTCCTTCAAAAACCTTCGTGACCTTAACGTCGTCTTCGACGAGCTCTCACCTTACACCGTCCTCGTTGGCGAAAACGGTGCCGGGAAGTCGAATCTGATCGAGGGCCTAGCGCTGGTCTTCCGCAACCTCGATCTCGATGTGGAGGCCCCCTTCGACTACGAGCTGCAATATGAGTGCCGTGACAACATCATATCGGTCAAGGCGAAGGCCGACCAGCATCCCAGCTTTCGGATAAGGCGGCCGGGCGAAGAGTCGTTCGCGGACTTATCCCGCAAGGCCTTCATGGCGGAGGACGCGGATGGGCGGCCTCGCCACCGGCCGGCGTTTGTGTTCGGCTATTACTCTGGGCCGAGTGATCGCCTAACGTCGATCTTCGAGAAGCATCGGGAGCGCTTTTACAGCTGGATCATCAAAGCGCCGGAGCAACGTGGGAAGGCGATCGCTGACCCGAATTCGCTGCGACGGCTGTTCTACGCCGAAACGCTGCACGGCCAGTTCGCCCTGATCGCCTTCTTCATGGAGGCGAGTGAGGCGTCGAAGGCCGACCGCGACTTCCTTCGCGACCACCTGCAAATCGAGGGTCTCGACAGTGTTCTGTTCGCTCTCAAGGAGCCGCCGTGGAAGCGCAAAGGCGGCGATCCGCGTTTCTGGAACGCCGTGGGCGAGGTTCAGCAGTTTCTTGCTTACCTTTACGACAAGGCACTGTTGCCGCTCCGTATGACGCGGCGAATTCCGATCGACTTGACCAAGAACCCGATCGTTCAGAGCTTATACCTGTTCCTCTCCAACACCGACGCGCTGGCCGAAGTTTACCGAACCTACGGCAACCAATATGCCTTCTTCACGGCATTGGAGAGCATGCACCTATCGAAAGTGCTCGGCGAGGTGCGCACTCGCGTCAAGATGACGCCGGAAGCTGGCGGCGGGAACGTGACCTACCGCGACTTGAGCGAGGGCGAACAGCAGTTGTTGCTCGTGCTCGGGCTTCTGAAATTTACCGCGAGGGATGAAGCTCTCTTCCTGCTCGATGAGCCGGACACCCATTTGAACCCCGCCTGGAGCACTCAGTATCTCAGTTTCCTCGACCGTTTCATCCGCGATCGGGACAGTTGCCATATTGTGATGTCGACGCATGATCCGTTGGTCTTCGCTGGATTGAAGCGCGAACAGGTGCGGATTTTTCGGCGTGACGAACAGGGGTGCGCCGTTGCTGACCCTCCTGACCAAGACCCGCGGGGCATGGGCGTCGCAGCTATTCTAACAAGCGATCTCTTCCGGCTGCGCACCACATTGGACCCCGAAACCCAGGCGGATCTTGATAAGCAACGCCTGTTGGCCATGAAGGAGAACCTCACTGATGACGATCAGGCCGAACTGGCGCGGCTGCGGGAGGTGCTGCGCGGGCGCGGTTTCGACCTGACGCAGCGCGATCCACTTTATCAGGAATTCCTGAAGGCCTGGACTGCCCAGGAGGACCCTCGCTGGCGCGAGACTGTGGAACTCACCCCTGAACAGCAGCAGGCGCGGAGCCGTTTAGCCGCTCGCATCGTCGAGGAGCTGCGTCGCGAGCAGGGCATGTCGTAACGCGATGCAGTACATTAATTTGGAAGATATCCTGCCCAACATCCGGCATCTGCTCGCCGATCTGCAAACGGCGCAAGACCTCATCATGGCCGAAGCCGACCCCCGCCGTCGGGCTGCGCTCATTGAGGCAAACCAGAACCGGTGGACTGCGTTGCGCGACGCCTTCGAGGGCGCGTCGGGCGGCAAATGCTGGTACACCGAGTGTGAGAGTCCTGGCGCGGACAACGACATCGACCATTTCCGGCCGAAGGGGAAGGTAAAAGAGGACCGGCGTCATCCCGGCTACTATTGGCTGGCCTTTGACTGGCGCAACATGCGGTTGAGCTGTCAGCGAGCGAACCGGCCACGGATTGCTCCGGGCGCCCGCGTTGCCGGCGGGAAATCGACCCATTTCCCGCTTCTCGCGACCGGTGTACGCGCAACCGAGCCAGGCGACGACATCCGTCTTGAGCATCCGGCTTTGCTGGATCCCACCGACCCCGGGGATCCGATTTTGCTGACGTTTTTACCGAACGGCGAGATCGATCTGTCTCCGCAGTATCGCGGAAATGCTGTCGCTGAAGCCAAGATCGCCGCCAGTCGATTGGGCCTGCACCTAAACTGGCCAAAGTTCGTGGAGGGCCGCATGACGCTCTACAACATTATTGAGCGCGACGTGGAGCGCGGCAAGCGAGAAGCGCCGAACGACTACCTTGGGATGCCGCAAGCCTCGCAAGCCTTCAAGGATGTGATCGGTGACCTCAAAAGGC
The DNA here is from genome assembly GCF_965222285.1 of Tepidicaulis sp. Taxonomy (NCBI): domain Bacteria; kingdom Pseudomonadati; phylum Pseudomonadota; class Alphaproteobacteria; order Hyphomicrobiales; family Parvibaculaceae; genus Tepidicaulis; species Tepidicaulis sp. The sequence continues at coordinate 1,256,551 of NZ_OZ244942.1, forward strand.
GGCTGAACCCGAGGGCGCAGTACGCGGCTGCGGCCAAGGTCTACGTCGAATCGTTTCGTGATATTTGGTGGATTAACGACGTGGTGTTGAAGCTCTGATTATGGTGGGAACCCAGCAACGCGCCGATGGCGCACAGAACATTGTTCGTCGCCTCTGGCAGTATTGCAATATCCTGCGGGATGATGGCTTGTCTTACCCAGATTATGTCGAGCAGCTTACTTATCTGCTGTTTCTCAAGATGGCGGACGAGCAAGCGGGTGAGATGGTCCCAAAGGAGCTCTCGTGGGGCGTTCTTGCCAGCCTTGATGCGGTCGAGATGCACGCGCATTACACCCGTATTCTGCCCGCCCTCGGTGAGCTGGGAGGAATGCTGGGCCTGATTTTTGGCAACGCCAAAAACAAGATACGCGATCCCGCAAAACTGCGGCTCCTCATCGTTGATCTGATTGGCCAGACGGAGTGGACAGGCCTATCCGATGATCTGAAAGGGGACGCGTACGAGGGGCTGCTTGAGAAGAATGCACGCGACACCAAGAGCGGGGCAGGCCAGTATTTCACTCCGCGCCCCTTGATCGAGGCCGTTGTCGCTTGTGTGGATCCGCGTCTGGGCGAAGTCATCTGTGATCCAGCGTGCGGCACAGCCGGATTTTTGCTCGCGGCTCACGACTACCTCCGAGAGAATAATCCCGAAATGACGCCGCGGCAACGCAAACAGCTTGCCACCAAAGCGATCCGCGGGGTCGAACTCGTCGAAGAGGTTGCACGGTTAGCCACGATGAACCTGCTGCTGCATGGCGTCGGCGGCAATGCCGAAGATGAGCTGCCGATCGCGTGCGAGGACAGCCTGAAGGCACCACCAAAGATGCAGGTCGATGTGGTGCTTACGAATCCCCCCTTCGGCATCAAAGGCAGCGTGACCTATTCACAAGGGAAGTCGTCCCGGGTCGACGACAGCCTTACTATCGTTCGCCCCGACTTTTGGGTTCAGACCGCCAACAAGCAGTTGAACTTCATGCAGCACATCGTGGCGCTGCTGAAACCGGGCGGCCGTGCGGCGGTCGTCGTGCCAGACAATGTTCTCTTTGAGACCGGTGCCGCAGCATCGGTTCGCCGCCGCTTGGTTGAGACATGCCGGCTCCACACCATCCTGCGGCTTCCGCCGGGCCTGTTTTATGCCGCGGGCGTTAAGTCAAACGTCGTCTTTTTCGACAAGCCGGTTCGCGCCTCCGGCGGTCCTGCGGAATCGATCTGGGTCTATGACCTTCGGTCTGACAAGCGCTTTTCGCTCCGTACCAAGCCGCTGCAGGCTGAAGACCTTCGCGAATTCGTAACGCTGTTCAAATCGGATCATCGGGAAAGCGGCGATCGGCACCGGCAATTTGCGACGTCTCACGTCCTCGCGAACGCTGACTGCCGGCTCGATCTTACGTGGAGCGCGACTGGGGCGGCGCAACGCACGCCCGGCCTCGCTCGTCTCGATGAGCTGTCGGAGTTGGTCGCTGATGATCTCCGGCGGGCGCTGGAACTCATCACTAAGGCGAAGGCTTGAATAACGACCATCGCCTCGTTCCGCCTTTAGGTCCCCGAGTTTCGGCAGCATCGATGTCGCGGGTTATGCCGAAGCGATCGCGCAGGATCGTGCCTTCATCGACAGCGCAAACGGCAACTAGCCGGACGATCCGAAGCGGCTCGCCCATCGGATCGTCGCGCTTGCTGCGCAGTTTGAGCCGCCATCGCGGCTCGTGTTCGGTGACGCCCTGCAGTGGGCGGCGCAAAGCTCGAGTAATGCAGCAGGAGATTCTCCAATCCGCCAATGATAACTGACAGGTGAGGCCGATAACCGCTGTTGAAATGCCGGACTCAGCGAAGGCCAGCAATCCGGTATGCCGCGGAGCGGAGGAAAACGACATACATTGAACAGTTTAGCGGCGGCTGACGGTATAGTGGGGCGGAGGATGTAAGGGAACAGTCGTACCGGGGCGTACAGGCGGCGGGGGGTGCGAACGCGGTCAGGAGGGGAGTTGGCTTTCCGTGCGCCGCGATAGACCGCGAAGGATCAAATTCCGGAAACCAACCAAAAAGACCAGTGTTTTCAATAGCCGGTGTTTTTGACGGTGTGCCTGACGGTATAGAGAACGTCGGAAAATTTTTTTGCGCGCAATATCAATTGGTTATGGTACTAGGAAATAATCGAGTGGGAGTAAGCCCGCTCAGTCCGCCGCTGCGAAATGCGCCATCTGGTCCGCATAGGCTTTTTTGAAAGCGGGGCGGGCGGTGGCGCGGGTCACATAGGTTTTGCAGGCGGGGTAGCTTGCGAGCCCGTCGAAGCGGTCGACGAGACGCAGCACATCCGACATGAAAATGTCGGCAATCGAAAAACTTTCCGTCAGCCATTCACGCTCCGCCAGCACCGGTTCCAGGTGCCCGAGCCGGGCGTTGAGAAACTCATCGAGCCGTTCCCAGGCGGGCGTGTCTTTCGGCACATTGGAGAAAATCAGGATGGACCAGGGCAGGCTGGCCATCTCCACCGAGTTGAGCGCGGCGAACAGCCATTCGACGGTTGCGCTGCGCTCACGCGGCTCGGCGGGCAGTAGCGCGCCGCTCTTTGCGCCGAGATGCAGAAGGATCGCGCCGCTTTCGAAGATGGAAAGATCGCCGTCGGTGAGCCAAGGCACCTGCCCGAAAGGTTGATGGGCAAAATGCGCCGCCTCGCGCTCGCCGAACGGCACGCTTGCGACACGGTAAGGCAGTCCCGCTTCTTCCAGCGCCCAGCGCACGCGAAGGTCGCGCACATAGCCGCGCGGCAGATCGGGAACCCAATCGAATGTGGTCAGAACCAGTTCGCTCATACCGTGCTTTCCTTTGTTGGGCGCAATCATCTTTGATCCGTTCCGGGACATTACGCCTCCCGTTGTACATGAGCAGGGTGCGGCATACAGCAATCCGCCTTTACATAGCTACTACATGCGTAAGTTGTGTTTTGAGAAACGCAAATTCGCATCTTTATTAAAGCGCAGTCATTGAATTGTGCTGCGTTTCGGATAGGCTTCTATGAAGAGCTGATGTGAAGGGATGCCCTGGGGAGGGTCACATGTCTGATAGCTCATCGGAACAGTCCGACGGACCGCCCAATGTTTCGGAACGCCGCAGAGAGATGCTCATCTTTCTGGCGCTCGCCTTTGGAATATGGCCGATCGTGGCGGTCGGCGTTGTCGGCGGCTTCGGATTTCTGGTCTGGATGTTTCAACTCATAGCCGGTCCGCCGGGACCGCCGGCGGGATATTGATCATGCCGGCCCCCGCCAGCATATCGCGGCGCCAGTTCTTAACCGGCAGCGCGGGACATGTTGAGCGGAGCCCGTTCGCCGCGCGCCCGCCGGGCGTTACCGCGCAGTCTGTGAGCGCCTGCACGCGCTGCGGAAAGTGCGCGGACGCCTGTCCCGAAAACATTCTTCTTATCGGCAAAAGCGGCGTGGAGCTCGCCCCTCAAGCGGGCGAATGCACCTTTTGCGGCGCCTGTGCGCAGGTTTGCCCCGAACCTGTTTTCCAAAGCTCTTTCGATATGGCGCACGGTGTGCGCATTGGCGAAGGCTGCCTTGCCAAAGCGGGCATAGCCTGCATGACCTGCCGCGATGTCTGCCCCGAAAGCGCGATCCGGATGGAGCCGCGCATGGGCGGGCCCTTTCTGCCGCGCCTCGATGCTGAGGCCTGCACAAGCTGCGGTGCCTGCATCGGTCCATGCCCGGCGGATGCCATCGAGGCCTTCGAAATTTCTGACGAAAAGGAAGAAGTCCATGTCTGACGAGCCCGTGCCCGGCCAGCGCTGGCATGTTTCATCCGCGGTCATCTCCGTTAAGCCGGGGGAGATGAACGGCGTTTTGGACGCGGTGGATGGGCTGGAAGGCGTGGATATTTTCGGCCGGGATGGAAGCCGCATCATTGTGACGATCGAAGGGGCGAGCACCGGCGCGCTGGGCGACCGGCTGACGGAGATCAGCCTCATGCCGGGCGTTCTGGCCGCGAACATGGTGTTCGAGCATGCCGAAGAGGTGGAGGAAACGATATGACAGCCGATCTCAACAGGCGCCAGCTTCTCAAAGCCCATGCTGCCGCGCTCGCCGCCTCCGCCGCGGGCATTCCGCTCGAAGCCATGGCCCAGCCCGTGCCGGGCGGGGTGGAAGCGCTGAAGATCAAATGGTCGAAAGCCCCGTGCCGGTTTTGCGGCACAGGCTGCGGCGTCATGGTCGGGGTTAAGGAAGGCAAGGTCGTTGCCACCCACGGCGACATGCAGCATGAGGTCAACCGGGGCCTTAACTGCGTCAAAGGCTATTTCCTCTCCAAGATCATGTATGGCAAGGACCGCCTGACGACGCCGCTCATGCGCAAGAAGAACGGCGTCTTCGACAAGGATGGCGAGTTCGAGCCTGTCACCTGGGATGAGGCGTTCGACACCATGGCCGCGCGCGTCAAAAAGGTGCTCGCTGAAAAAGGGCCGGAAGGCATCGGCATGTTCGGCTCCGGCCAGTGGACGGTGATGGAAGGCTATGCCGCCTCCAAGCTGATGCGCGCCGGTTTCCGCTCCAACAATCTCGACCCCAATGCCCGGCACTGCATGGCCTCGGCGGCGGCGGCTTTCATGCGCACCTTCGGCATCGACGAGCCTATGGGGGTTTACGACGATTTCGAACATGCCGATGCCTTCGTGCTCTGGGGCTCGAACATGGCCGAAATGCACCCGATCCTCTGGACGCGGCTGGCGGACCGGCGGCTTGGCACACCGGGCACGAAATGCGCGGTGCTTTCCACTTTCACGCACCGCTCGATGGATCTCGCCGACATTCCCATCGTCTTCAAGCCGGGTACGGATCTCGCCATCCTCAATTACATCGCCAATCACATCATCCAGTCCGGCGCGGTGAACGAAGAGTTCGTCAAGAACCACACCACCTTCAAAAAGGGCCAGACCGATATCGGATACGGGCTGCGCGATGAGCATCCCTTGCAGCTTGCCGCGAAAGGCGCGGGTAATGCCGGGCTGATGGAAGACTCAGACTTTGAAAGCTTCAAGGAACATGTCTCCGACTACACGCTCGATTATGTGAGCGAGCTTTCCGGCGTCGAGCCCGGTTTCCTTGAAGAACTGGCCGAGCTTTATGCGGACCCGAACAAAAAAGTCATGTCGCTCTGGACCATGGGCTTCAACCAGCATGTGCGCGGCGTCTGGGCCAATCAGATGGTCTATAATATCCATCTTCTGACGGGGAAGATTTCCGAGCCCGGCAATTCGCCCTTCTCGCTGACGGGCCAGCCTTCGGCCTGCGGCACGGCGCGGGAAGTGGGCACCTTCGCGCACCGCCTGCCTGCCGACATGGTGGTGACGAACCCTGAACATGTGAAACATGCCGAGGAAATCTGGAAATTGCCGCATGGGCTTTTGCCCACCAAGCCCGGTTTCCATGCCGTGCAGCAGGACCGGATGCTGAAAGACGGGGTGCTCAATTTCTATTGGGTGCAGGTGAATAACAATCTGCAGGCCGCTCCCAACTCCGCCAACGAGACCTATCAGGGCTACCGCAACCCGGATAATATGATCGTGGTTTCGGACGCCTATCCGACCGTAACCGCCATGGCCGCCGATATCGTGCTGCCTGCGGCCATGTGGGTGGAGAAGGAAGGCGTTTATGGGAACGCCGAGCGGCGCACCCATGCCTGGCATCAGCTTGTCGATGCGCCGGGCGAGTCACGCTCGGACCTTTGGCAGCTCGCCGAATTTTCCAAACGTTTCACGGTGGAAGAGGTATGGCCGAAAGAAATTCTGGATGCGAACCCGGAGTATAAAGGCAAGACGGTTTTCGACGTGGTTTTCGCCAATGGCAATGTCGATAAATACCCGCTTTCCGAGGTGCGGGAGGATTACGCCAACCAGGAAGCCCATGATTTCGGCTTCTATATCCAGAAAGGCCTTTTCGAGGAATATGCCAGCTTCGGACGCGGCCATGGCCACGACCTTGCCCCTTACGATACCTATCAAAGCGATGAGGTGCGCGGGCTGCGCTGGCCGGTGGTCGATGGCAAGGAAACGCGCTGGCGTTTCCGCGAAGGCTATGACCCTTATGTGAAGAAAGGCAAAGGCGTCGAGTTTTACGGCAAGCCGGATGGGCGCGCCGTGATCCTCGCCGTACCTTACGAGCCGCCGGCGGAGAGCCCGGATGACGAGTACGACATGTGGCTGGTGACGGGGCGGGTGCTCGAGCACTGGCATTCCGGCTCCATGACCATGCGCGTGCCCGAGCTTTATAAAGCCTTCCCCGGCGCCAAGGTCTTCATGAATGCGCTCGATGCGCGCGAGCGCGGCCTCAATCAGGGCATGGAAGTGCGCATCATCTCACGGCGCGGGGAAATCCGCTCGCGCATCGAAACGCGCGGGCGCAACCGGATGCCGCCTGGCGTCATCTTCGTGCCGTGGTTCGATGCGAGCCAGCTCATCAACAAAGTGACGCTGGACGCGACCGACCCGATTTCCAAGCAGACCGACTTCAAGAAATGCGCCGTCAGAATCGAGGCCGTGACATGAGACTGTTTGCACTCACCCTGACCGCCATCTGCCTCGCCGCTAGCGTCGTGGTGGCGCAGAATGTGCCGGAATTGACCGGCCCCGCGAAGGATCCCATGGCCTCGATGCCGGCGGAGGCGCTCGAACAATATGTGGCCGATGATAAGCGCCTCATGCGGGCCTATCCCGAACAGCCACCGATCATTCCCCACTCCATCGAGGGCTATCAGCTCTCGGTGAATGCGAACCGCTGCCTGACTTGTCATAAGCGCGAACATTCGCTGGGCTCCGGCGCGCCGATGATCTCGGTCACCCATTACATGACCCGGGACGGGCAGATGCTCGCCGATGTCTCGCCCCGCCGCTATTTCTGTACCCAGTGCCATGTGCCTCAGGCCGATACCGCCCCGCTGATCGACAATACCTTTACCGATATGTCGGAACTGGGTGCCAAAGGCGCGGGGAGCGAGTGAGATGGACCGGATTTTGTGGCCGTTTATTTGGTTCTGGAAAGTGCTGTGGACGCCTGCCGGAACGCTCGGGCTCGGCTTTCTGACGCTGGGCGGCTTTCTCGGCGGGGTGATTTTCTGGGGCGCCTTCAACACGGCGCTTGAAATTACCAATACCGAAGCGTTCTGCGTCTCCTGTCACGAGATGCGCGAGAATGTTTTTGTCGAGCTTTCCCGCACGGTGCATTTCTCCAACCGCTCGGGCGTGCGTGCCGGCTGCCCCGATTGTCATGTACCGCATAACTGGACGGATAAGATCGCCCGCAAGATGCAGGCATCGAAGGAAGTCTGGGGCAAGATTTTCGGCACCATCGACACGCGGCAGAAATTTCTCGATCACCGCCTCACCATGGCCAAGCGCGAATGGGCGCGGCTGAAGGCGAATGACAGTCTGGAATGCCGCAATTGCCACTCCGCCGTGGCGATGGACCTCTCCCGCCAGTCGCCGCGGGCGGCGGAAATTCATACCGAATATCTGCTCTCCGGCCAGCGCACCTGCATCGACTGCCATAAGGGCATCGCCCACGAGCTGCCCGACATGACGGGTACGGAACCCGGCTGGACGGTGCCGGAGCGCCTGCGCGGCGTCCACCACTCCTTCATGATCGACACGGGCGAGATGCGCAAGCATCTGGCGGAGGCGCAGTAGGGTTCGGTTAAAGCACGGCCTTCTTGTCGGGCCAGTGTGGTGGTAGCGGAATCGTGATCGTGCTTTCGCCCGGTGCGCGCTGCCACAGGATATATCGGCTTTTGGGCGGGCTAATTCTCAAGCATCACCAAAAGGTTTTAATAGTCGAGAAATGTCCGCAACGTCGATATGGGTAATCAAAAAGCGCGCTGCTGCCAGCCAGCCGATTTTTCAACGTTGGCTCCAGGCACTGCGGAAGATTTAAGTGTTTAGGTAATGGATTTATGAGATGGTTTCGTGCGCGGCTGAATGGCCGAACGGACAATTATGTCAATCCCCCCAAAATTATAGGGAAAACGGCATGGGCTATTTTGAAGAAAGGGCGAGAAAAACTCTTCTTGGTACTGAGTTTACAACGGCGCCGGCTTTCCCAGCCAATTCCCTGGTAGAACTAACGAACGGGTGTAATCACGCGTGTGTTTTTTGCAAAAACTCAAACCAAAAGCGCCGTGCTACTAATCTTGATATGGGGATTTACAAGACCTTTATCGAGCAAGCATCACGCCTTGGCTTGAAAGAAGTCGGCTTGTACGCGACCGGCGAGCCGTTCATGACTAAAAACCTGCACGAATATGTCCGAATTGCTAAGTCAAACGGTATTCGCAGAGTTTACATTACGACTAACGGCGCATTGGCAAAAGTTGATGCGGTTAAGAAATGCGTGGACGCTGGACTGGATAGCATAAAGTTTTCGATCAATGCCGCTAATCGTGAAGATTATAAGTATGTTCACGGTTATGATGATTTCCAAACTGTGTTGAAGAATCTGGATGAAATTTACAGTTGGAAAAATGCCGAGAATGTCGACCTGCAGCTTCTGTGCAGCTGTGTGATTATTCCTGCATTTCCCCATACTAAGGAAAAGCACTTTCAAATTTTCGAGAAATACTTCGAGGATATCGCGTATATAGAGGCCGCCTCGCAAGGCGGGCAGTCTTTTGAAATTCCAATGAGCGAGAATGAGCTCAGTAAAATCTTCACGGAAAAAGGAGTTGTCGAAGACGAGGACTTGTCTCCGTGCTCGATGGTTTTCAATCGATATCATCTTACGGCAGAAGGCTATTTGACCGCGTGCTGTGTCGATTATGACTTAAATTTGGTCTTTGCGGATCTGAATGAAGAAAATTTAGAAAGCGCGTGGCTGAATAAGTACATTACCGAATTGAGAGAAAAGCACATTGCGCGCAAGCTCGACGGCACAATCTGCCATCAATGTTTGAAGAACAAGAAACTTCCATTCGAACCTTTGAGGAAGGTTGCCTCGAAGGATTTTAAGAATGAAGATTTTGTCAAACGTCAAGAGAAGCTGCTGGAAAGAATAAGCGAGCAGTCCAAAGCCACCTGACAAAGCAGCTATCTTCATCGCTCCATTAAAAGCGATGTTTGGCAGACGGGCGCAATATAGCTGAATGTTATAGCGCCGGGTTCTTGAGACGGAAGCGCAGAAAGCGCGCGCCCCCGACAACGAGCTCACCGTCCTGCACAAAGCCGCCCCGGCGCACGGCCTTCGTATTGGGCCGGCTCGGCGGCAGCAGGATCGTGATCGAGGCAAGCTGCATGGGCCCGAAGGCTCTTTCCCGCACTTTTTTGAAAATCTTCCAGCCCCAGCCCCAGTAGTCCGGATGCAGCACCAGCGCAAAATCGGCATCGCCGTCTTGCGGCTGCAAGCCGCCCCAGCCGGCAAAGGCACCGTTGATGCAGAAGGCCCAGGGGCCAAAGCCATGCTCGTCCCAGAGCTTTTGTTTTGCGGCAAGAAAGGCCCGGCAATCTTCCGCCGAAAAACCGCCCGCCAGCAGCGGCATTTGTTTGCCGACCAGCGGATTGTTCATCAGCGCAATGATGTCGGCTTCGCCGATATCGCTAAGGGAGAGAAATTCGATTTCGTCCACGGGGAAGGACATCCTTTGAAGAGGGAGTTGCCGGAAGCGGCTAGTCTTCGCCCGCCGCCAGTTCCGCTTCATAGGCTGCGTTGAGCTCACGCGTAACGGAACGGCGGGGAGGGCGCGCGCCTAAATGTAGGGCGCGCAGCTCCTTCATGAAAGCTTTCCACATCGGCGGGCCGCCCTCTTCAAGCAATTGTGCGCGGATGGAAAGTTCGCGTGAAGCAGGCGTGTGCCGCCGCCCCCAAGCGCCCATCTGCGCCAGCAGCGGCACGAGCTCGATGGCAGGCTCGGTGAGGCTGTAAATCGTCTTCTGCTTGTGGGACGGGTCGGGCGCGGCGGAGAGGAGCCCCGCCTCGGTGAGTTTCTTCAGTCGGTCGGCCAGAATGTTGGAGGCGATGCCTTCCTCGGAGCGGTTGAGCAGGTCGCGGTAATGGCGGCGGTTCCCGAACATGATGTCGCGAATGACAATGAGGCTCCAGCGGTCTCCCAATGTCTCCAATGTCAAATTGATCGGACAGCCCGACCGGATCGGTTTTTCCATCTGCGCCCCTTTAAAACTGCTTGCATTATAAGGACGGTTTGTTAGTCTCGCAACTGCTTGCGAAATGCAATCAGTATGACTGGGGCAGGCATGGCCCCGAAACGAGGAGAAGGCTCATGACGCTGACCGTCTATCTTCATCCCCTTTCGTCCTATTCGCAGAAGGCGATAAGCGCTTTCTATGAGAAGGACGTGCCTTTCACCGTGAAGATGCTCGACAATAGCGAGCCGGTGGCAAGCGAGTTCGCGGCACTCTGGCCGGTGAAGAAATTTCCCGTGGCGGTGGATGAGGGCCGCCTGATCTTCGAGGCAACGGGCATTATCGAATATCTGGAAGCGCGCTATCCCGGCGCCGCGCGGCTCATTCCGCAGGACCCGCTCAAGGCGGCGGAGGTGCGCATGTGGGACCGGTTCTTCGACAATTACATTAGTACGCCTCAGCAGCAGATCGTAATGAGCGTGTTGAAAGGCGGCAGCGCCGATAGCGAGGCCTGCGACGCATGGCGGCAGGATCTGGAGACCGCTTATGCCGTTCTTGAAAAGCGCATGGCGGGGCGCGAATGGGCGGCGGGAGAGAGCTTCAGCCTGGCCGACTGCGCCGCCGCGCCCATGCTGCTTTACGCCGATTGGACGCATCCCATCGATCCCGCCTTCAAAGAAGTCTGGGCTTACCGCACGCGGCTGCTTGCCCGGCCGAGCTATGCGCGCGCCCTAGATGAAGCGCGCCCTTACCGTCATCTCTTCCCGCTCGGCGCGCCGGAAGGACGCGACTGAGGGCGATCCCAAGACAGAAAGGAAACGCCATGAGCACGGCCCTCCCCAAAGCCGCCATCGCCAAGGCGGCGTTCGAGGCTTACGCCAACGATGACCGTGCGGCCATCGAACGGCTGATCGCCGAGGATTTCAGCTTTATGAGCCCGCTCGACAACGGCATCGGCAGGGAGACCTATTTCGCCCGCTGCTGGCCCAATCATGAAACCATTGCCGCATTCCATTTCATCCGTGCGGTGGAGGCGGGGGACGAGGTGATCGTCACATATGAAGGTGAAACGCATGAGGGCCGCAGGTTCCGCAATACCGAAGTGCTGACCGTGCGCGATGACGCCATTCATGCCGTTGAGGTCTATTTCGGCTGGTCATTGCCGCATGAGGCAGCGCCGGGTGGCTTTACCGGCTCTTGAGTTCATGCGCCCCTTGACGGGCGCTTTCCGGTTCTTTATATAACCAATAAGTTAAATAACTTATTGGTTATTCAAAATGACGACCGACCGATTGAGCCTCACTTTAGGCGCGCTGGCCGACCCCACACGCCGGGCCATTCTTGCCCGCCTTGCCTCGGGCGAGGCGTCGGTCAGCGAACTCGCCGAGCCTTTCGAGATGAGCCAGCCCGCCGTCTCCAAACATCTCAAAGTGCTGGAAAAGGCAGGGCTCATCACGCGCGGGCGCAAGGCGCAGTACCGGCCCTGCAAGCTCGACCCCGGCCCTTTGAAAGACGTCGCCGCCTGGCTCGAACATTACCGGCAGTTCTGGGATGAGAGCCTTGGCCGGCTCGAGGCTTATTTGCTCGCATCGGAAAAGGAAAAGAAATGATGGCCGGATCACCTCTGATGACGGGCTTGCTCGCAGCCGGGCTCGTGCTGCTTGTGGCGGCGGGCGCGGTGGCGGGCTATGCGGCGACGCGGCCCGACACGTTCCGCATCGAGCGGAGCATCCGCATCGCTGCGCCGCCGGAAAAAATCTTCGCGCTGATCGGCGATTTCAAAAATTGGGAAGCCTGGTCTCCTTGGGAAAAGAAAGACCCGGATATGAAACGCCTTTATAGCGGCCCGCCGCGCGGCAAGGGCGCGAGCTATGAATGGGAAGGGGACCGGCGCATCGGCCATGGCCGGATGGAAATTGCAGAAACTGTGCCTGCTAGGAAACTGGAAATCGACCTGGAATTTTTCTCGCCCATGGAAGCGCGGAACAAAGCCGAGTTCCGGCTTACGCCGGAAGGCGAGGCAACGCATGTCACATGGGCGATGTATGGGACGCAGACCTATGCCGGAAAACTCATCTCGGTCTTCATGAGCATGGAGAAGATGGTGGGGCCGGATTTCGAGGCGGGATTGAGCGCGCTGAAAGCCGTTGCCGAGAATTAAGGCGCCCGCGAAAAACGCATTTAACTGGGAGATGAGTATGTCACTGAACACCTATCTGTTTTTCGACGGCAATTGCCGCGAAGCATTCGACTTTTACAAAGACTGTCTAAAGGCGGAAATCACCTTCTCCCTGACATTCGGCGATACGCCGGATGGCGGCCCCGCGGGCGAAGAAGGCGCAGGCGATATCAGCCAGAAGATCGCGCATATCTGCCTTGAAAAAGACGGCTTTCAGTTGATGGCTTCCGACGAGCCAGGGACTTATGAGCGCCCGCAGGGGTTCCGGGTCTGTTTCAACGGCAAAACCCCTGAAGAGGCGAAGCAGGTTTTCGAAGCGCTTTCCAAAGGCGGAGAAGTGACGATGCCGATCGGCGAGACGTTCTTCTCGCCTGCCTTCGGCATGCTGCGCGATAAGTTCGGCATTCCCTGGATCGTGAATACGCAAACGCCCGAATAATTTCTCCAATACCCCGAAAAGAGGAGGTGGTCCCTCATGTCCGGGAAGATACAGAAAATCACGCCCTGTCTCTGGTTCGACAAAGAAGCGGAGGAGGCGGCGAAACATTACGTTTCGATCTTCGCCAATTCCCGCATCGGCGCTGTCGCCCGCTACACCGGGGAAGGAAAAGACATCCACGGCAAAGAAGAAGGCACGGTAATGACCGTCGAGTTTGAGCTGGACGGGCAGCATTTTACCGCGCTGAATGGCGGCCCGCAGTTTCCTTTCACCGAGGCAATCTCGCTGCAGGTTGGCTGCGCCGATCAGGAAGAAGTGGATTACTACTGGGCGCATCTGTCGGAAGGCGGGGAGGAAGGCCCTTGCGGCTGGCTGAAAGACAGATACGGTCTTTCCTGGCAGATCGTGCCGGATGTGTTGCCGCAATTGCTGAGCGGTGATCCGGAGGGCGCGGCGCGCGTCACGCAGGCTTTCATGAAAATGAAGAAATTCGATATCGCGGCTCTCAGGCAAGCCTATGCAGGGCATTAGGCAAGAGGATGACAATGAAACGGATATTGGTTGGATGCGTACTGGTGACCTTCGCCTCGCTCATGGTGTTCACCGGCGCGGCGCGCTCGGCAAGCGCCGAAGAACAGGCGGCGATCCCGGCCGGCACCTATGAACTTGATAAGTCCCATGCGAGCCTCATCTTCCGGGTCAGTCATTTGGGCTTTTCGATGTACACGGCGCGCTTCACGAAATTCGATGCGGAGCTGTTCTTCGATCCGGAAAATCCTGAAGCCGCGCGTGTAACGGCAAAGGTCGATCCCACCTCGCTTGAAACGGATTTTCCGGTGGAGGAAATGGATCATGATTTCAATGCCCAGCTTCTCGGGCCCGACTGGCTGGATGCGGCGCAGTTTCCGGAAATCTCTTTCGTCTCGAAAGAGATTGAGCCGACGGGCGGAAACAGCGCCAAGATCATCGGTGACTTTACGCTGCACGGCGTGACGAAGCAGCTGACCCTCGATGCCACTTATAATGGCGGCTATGAGCGTCATGAATATGATCCGGACAATTCCCGCATCGGTTTTTCGGCAACGGGAAGTCTCAAACGCTCCGAGTATGGCATTGCCTATGGCATCCCCGCGCCGGGGTCCGATTTCGGTGTGGGTGATGAAGTGGACATCATTCTGGAAGTCGAATTTTCCCGCCCCCGGGACGGCACAGCGGACTAGCGCCGCTTTGCCCCCTGCGCCATAGTAAAGCGGCAATCAGGGGAGAGGCGGATGAGACGGTGGGTGAAAGCGGCGGCGGCCTTGGCGCTTGCGGCAAGTTTCAGCGCAGAACTTTCGGCGGAGCCGATCCCAAGGCTCGACGGAACCTGGGTGGTGGACAGCTATGCGTTTCGCCCGATCTCGGCCATGGATGCGGAAGGCGCGGATGCCTATCTTGGCCGCACACAATATTTCGAGAAAGGTTTTGCCGAGGGGCCGTTTTTCAACTGCGATTTCGAAGGTCTCAGTCTTTCTTACAAAGTCCGCGATGTGGCCGGGTTCATGCAAGACCCGGATAACATCCCTTACGCCGAAGCCGGGCTTTCCGGCGGGCAGTTTCTCGAGCATGACATTGCCTGCGAGAAGAACGGCGACCGTCTGACGATGCTCACCAGTGAAAATGCGATGGAAGCCTTCATCGGCTTTGACGGCGTGATCTTTCACTTGAATTACGCCGAAGAGTAATCCGGTGTGCCGCTGCTTTATACTTATGTTTGAGGCGGCGTATAACCTCTGCAAATGGCAGTATTTTTGCCCAGAATACAGTCATTCGTTTAATCGACTTTAACCTTACCCGGGTTACACATCCTCACGATTTTTTGGGGATGAAGAATCATGACAAGAAAAATAATGAAAGTCCTGGCCTTCGGGCTGGGCATGGTTGCCTTTGCCGGTGGCACGGCAGGGGCGGATGAACTGGGCCTGCGCGGCCCTGCGCTTCCGGCGAATGCCGATGAAGCGATGCTCGACGATGGGGCCGCCAAAACGCGGCTCGAAATTTTCGAGCGCATGACCGACTTCCAGGAATATGTGCAAGGCAAGCCGCTTGAGCTGCTACGTGCCCGCCAGGCCGGGGCGCTGCCCAATGTCGGCATCAAGTTCGGCGCGGGCTTCACCGGGACGGTCGTTTATGAGCGCACGAATACGGACGGCAAATTCCCGATCCTCTCCCGCCTGCCGGGCCAGCATACCGGCAACTCGGACACGCAGTGGATCGTGAACGATGCCGCTTGGGGCGCGGCGGTGTCGGCGGGGGACTGGCTGACCGGTTATGCGCAGCTTGAATATATCGACACCCGCTATCCGGGCGAGGAAGACATTCAGCTTCGCAAAGCCTTCGGCGTTGTCGGCAATCTCGACCGCTTTCCGCTCTATGCCTATTTCGGCCGTAACACGATCGATTTCGGCGATATGTCGACCTACAACCCTTTCACGCACAACATGAACACGCACTTCTTCTGGGCTTTGTCGAAAGATCCGGTCCTCGGCGTCGGCGCGGTTTATGATGGCTGGCATGTGGTCGGCACGATCATTCCGGAAGGGCGCCACCAGCGCACCGCCGATACCGAAGGCAGCGACTTTTTCGGCAATTATGCACTCAATGCCACGAAGGTCGTGGACCTCGGCAATGGCGTGCGGCTGAAAGGCGGCCTCGGCTATCTGCACCGTACGATTTACAACACCGTCACCCCGCACCACACGGGCGGCATGGTCGCCGGCCAGCCGCGCACGGATAACGCGGCGGTGGACGCCAACCTGACCCTCGGCTGGGGCCCCTTCGATGTAATGGCCGAATACACGACCACGCTCGAGGATTGGCCGGCCACGGGCGAGAAGGTGGAAGCGCTCACCGTGCAGGGCCGTTACAAGGATTCCATCCTTTCCTATCCGACCGAATATTCAGCTGTGTATAGCCGCGGTGATTTCGGTCCGAACGGCTCGGAATTCGAATTCATGGAACAGATGGCGCTCGGGCTTGAAACCCATATCGACGAGAACTTCTCGATCGGTCTGGAATATGTCCGCAATCACGGCTTCGCGCCGCTTGTGAACATCCAGGTTACCTCCGACCAGTCGGTGAAGACCGATACGTTCATTGCCGGTATCCACGTCTATTTCTAAAACGGAAACGGCGGACAGCAGCAAAGGCCGGGCGCAAGCGTCCGGCCTTTTCGTTTTGGGGGCAGATGATCTATTTCCTCTCATTCGCGAAATAGGTACTCTGTCCCTGCTTGGCGTGCGCAAGCGATGAGAAGGAATTCAAGATGCGGCGTATTTCGGGGCTTCGGGCGGCAACACTCATTTTAGCCGGTATGGCGATGACAGGCGCAATGACAGGGGCGGGCACGCCGGCGCTGGCCGATGGCAATGCCGACAATCTGGCCTGTTTCGAGCAGTTCAAGCCGGGGGGCGATGAGCGCCTCGCCATCTATTATTGCAGCCGGGCGATCCAGTCCGGCGATCTGGCGCCGGCGGACAAGGTAACGGCGCTTCTCAACCGCGGTGTGGCGCATAAGAAGACCGGCAACCTGCAAATGGCGATTGTCGATTATACTGCCGCGCTGGGTATCGCCCCGGACGATGCGCTGGTTCTGGCGAACCGGGCGAATGCCTACCGCGAATCGGGCAAGCTCACCGAAGCGCTGGCCGACATCAACCGGGCGCTGGAGCTTCAGCCGGAGCGCGCCGCCTCTTATTATGTGCGCGGCTCGATCTATGAAGCCCAGGGCAAAGAGGCCGAAGCGCGCGCCGACTTCCTGAAAGCCTATGAGCTCAATCCGGAAAGCAGCGAATATAAAGACAAGGCCTGGGACGCGGGCGCCCAGCAATAGAGCGGCCTATCTTAAGAGCGGCCAATCGAAAGCAACGACGAAGGATCAGTAGATGCGGAAATTGGATGTTGTCGGCACCGTCATGGAGGCCTATCGCGGCGCCTATTCGCATTTCCTCGATCTGGTGAAACTCGTCTGGCTTCCCGTCGTGATCTATATCGTCGCCAATATCGCCCAGCAGGAGTTTCTGCAGCGCCGTCTTGAGGAATTGCAGCAGCAGGAACAAGGCTCCTTGATCAACGTCACGGAGGCTTTTTCTCTGCCGATCGTTCTCCTCATGCTGGTCGGGCTTTTCACTTGGCCGATGATCGCGGTGGCCTGGCACCGTTTCGTGCTTTTGGGCGACCGGGGTTCGGGCGCCGTCAATTTCCATTTCGGCCGGCGGGAAGCGGTTTTCCTGCTCGCCTCGATCTTTCTCGTATTGCTGGCGCTGCCCGCGTTCCTCGTCGCCATGGTCAGCGGGGCACTTGCCGATCCGGTGAGCGGCGATACCGCGCTTTCTTTCGGCCTTGCCATTCTCGCTCTGGTTTTGGCCATTGCCGCCGTTTATTACTCGGTACGTCTCACGCTGCTTTTGCCGGCGGTGGCGATCGGCGAGCCGCTCAATGCCCGCGCCATATTGGATATTACGAAGGGCAATTTCTGGCGGCTGCTCGGCATGATCATTCTGAACATGCTTTTCATCATGGTCATCGCCATTGCGCTGAACGTTGTCGGCGCGCTCGTCTCGTTCATCCCGGGCGGTATCGTCGTGGCGATCGGTTTGCAGGCGCTGGGGATGACCGTCTTCCAGATCACCTCCGTCGCCATTCTCTCCATCGCCTACCGCGATCTGTCGGGCATGAACGAAGGGGCGGGCATGAGCGGCGCGGGCGACATCTACGACCGCTAAGGGGCGGGGCGGTCCCGGAAATATGCGCAAAACTGGCGTAAAATAGCCATTTTTAGCGTATTTGCATTTGCCGGCCCGGCGGGCTAGGCTCCGCCCACCAGACGAGATAGAGACAGGGTGTGTCACCGGGCGCGCCGCACGATCATCCGAAATCGCAGCGCAATTTTAACGGCTATGCTTTGTGAGCCGTGCCTTGCCTTGCAGGGGTGTTTTCGGCGCCTATCTGTTGGGGTAACGGCAACCGGAGCAGCTTTCGAAATGGCAGGTACCTTATCAGGGCCGGCCCGAGAAGGAGTGAGTGTCATGTCCGTCCACGCCAAGGTTAAACGCATCACCGTTCCGGAAATCCGTGCCCGCAAGAACGGTCAGCCGATCGTCTCGCTCACCGCTTATCACGCCCATACCGCCCGCTATATCGACCCTTATGTCGATCTCATTCTCGTGGGCGACAGCCTGGGCATGGTGATGTACGGCATGGAAACCACCCTTGGCGTCACGCTCGACATGATGATCGCCCATGGCACCGCTGTGGTGCGCGGTACGGAGCGCGCGCTTGTCGTCGTCGATATGCCCTTCGGCACCTATGAAGAATCGCCGCAGGTCGCTTTCCGCAACGCGGTCCGCGTGATCAAGGAAACCGGCTGCACCGCCGTGAAGGTGGAAGGCGGCGCGCGCACCGCCGAGACGATCCGCTATCTCGTGGACCGTGGCATTCCCGTCATGGCGCATATCGGCCTCACCCCGCAATCGACGCAGGTCATGGGCGGCTTCAAGACGCAAGGGCGCACCAAGGACGAATGGGGCGCCATCGAGGAAGATGCGAAAGCCATTGCCGAAGCCGGTGCCTTTGCCGTGGTCGTGGAAGGGGTGGCAGAGCCGCTCGCCGCGCGCCTGACCGAGCTGATCGATATTCCGACCGTGGGCATCGGCGCTTCTTCTGCCTGTGACGGGCAAATCCTGGTGCTTGAGGACATGCTGGGCCTCTCGCCCCGCCCGCCGAAATTCGTCAAGGAATATGCGACCATGGGCGCGGCCATTGCCGGCGCCGCCGAGGCTTATGCCGAGGAAGTGCGCAGCAGGGCCTTTCCGGCTCCCGAGCATACCTATAAGATGAAGAAGGTGGATGGCGAGGTCTGATTTTTCCCGGTTTTAAGGGAAAAATCGCCTCCGCGAAGTTTGCCAACGCCTTGAAAGCTCTGTACCTTACGGCACAAATGCGCGGCGCCCGCCGCGCCGACGAATGGCCTGTGCCGGAGACACCCGTTGAGCGATATTTTCCGTGAAGTAGAAGAAGATCTGCGCCGCGAAGAGCTGCGCAAGATTTGGGACAAATACGGCATTTATGTCGTCGGTCTGGCTCTGGGCATCGTGCTTCTCACCGCTGCGGTGGTGGGCTGGCGCGCCTATAGCCTGTCCGAGGCTGAAGAGGCGTCATTGGCCTATGAAGCGGCGCTGGCCGAGGCCGAGGAAACCCCGGAGGCGGCTGCCGAGAAACTGGCGGCACTGGCCGAGGAAAGCCCGGCTGGCTATGCCGCTCTTGCGCAGCTCCGCCGCGCGGCGGCGCTGGCCGAAGAAGGCGACCGCCAGGGGGCGATTTCCGTCTATGAGCAGCTTGCCTCCAATAGCGCAGCCGGTGAGATCATTCAGGAGCTTGCCCAGATCAAAGCGGCGAGCCTTTTGATCGGCAATGCCAGCCATGACGATATCCGTCTGCGCCTCGTGGGGCTAACGGGGGAAGGCAAGCCCTGGCGCAATCTGGCGCGGGAACTTCTGGGCCTCAGCGCTTATAAGGCGGGTGAATATGCCGAGGCCCGCTCGCTCTTTCAGGAAATTACGCGGGACAATACGGCAACGCCGGGGCTGCGCGACCGCGCGCATGTCATGATCGCGCTGATCAGCCCGAAAATTGCCGCCGAAGCGCTGGAAAGCAGCCCGCCTGCTGACGAGCCCGTTGCCGATGAAGCGCCTGCGGAAGAAGCATCTGGCGAAGCGGCACCAGCCGAGGAAGCTGCGCCGGAACCTGCTGCCGGCGAGAGCGAGTAATCATCCGCGCATGAGCGACGAGCTTCAAATATGCGCAGCGCCAGGAATGGCGATAACGGAAATTGGCGAGAAGAATGGGAAGCCGCGAATGACGTCTCGATGGGGTGCCTGGGTGACGGTCGCTATGCTGGGTTTCGGCCTGGCCGGGTGTGAAACGGTAGGAGACCTGTTCTCCGCTGGCGGCAATGAGGAAAAACTGCCGGGCGAGCGTATTTCGATCATGACGCTCGAGCAGTCGCTGGAAGCCGACCCGCGTATCGCCGATCTGCGCGTCGTGTTGCCCAAGCCTTATGAAAACGAAAACTGGGCGCAACCCGGCGGCTTTGCCGACAATGTGCTGCATCACCTGGAAGCGGGCCCGCTCAATATGGCCTGGAAGCGGGATGCAGGTGAAGGCTCCGGCGGGTCCGCCCGCCTTGCAAGCGCGCCCATCGTCGCGGGTGGCCGGGCCTATATTCTCGATGCGGATGCGGATCTGCGCGCCTTCGATGCGCAGAGCGGCGAGCAGCTCTGGCGCACCGACTTGACCCCGGACAATGAAAGCGATGAAGAAGGCCGCGGCGGCGGCGTCGCTTTTGAAGACGGCAAGGTCTTCGCCACCACCGGTTTCGGCCAGGTCGTGGCGCTTGATGCCGCCACCGGCGCGGAGCTTTGGCGCCAGGGGGTGGGCGTGCCCTACCGCGCGGCGCCGACGGTAAATGGCGGGCGCGTCTTCACCATCACCTCCGACAACCAGACCGTGGTGCTGGCGGCGGCGAATGGTGAGGTGCTGTGGCGCCATCAGGGCATTACCGAGGCTGCTGGCATTCTGGCGGCAACCAGCGCGGCAGTGTCCGGCTCCATTGTCATCGTGCCTTATTCCTCCGGCGAGCTTTTCGCGCTGCGCGTGGAAAACGGCAACGTGCTCTGGAGCGACTCGCTGACGCGTACGGGTTCGCTCAGCTCGCTGACGGAACTCAACGATATTGCCGGGCGTCCGGTGATCGACCGGGGCCGTGTCTATGCCGTCTCCCATTCCGGGCGCATGGTCGCCATCGACATCCGCACCGGCGAGCGCGTCTGGACACGCAACATTTCCGGCGTGCAGACACCGTGGGTCGCGGGCGATTTCATCTATCTCGTCACGACGGAAGCCGAGCTGCTGTGCCTCTCGCGCCGTGACGGGCGCGTGCGCTGGATTTCGCAGCTTGCCCGCTTCCGCAACGAAGAAGCCCGGCGCGATCCCATCCAGTGGAGCGGGCCCATTCTGGCGGGGGACCGGCTGGTGCTGGGTTCCTCGCGCGGGCTCCTCATGTCGGTTTCGCCTTATGACGGGGAAAAACTGGGCTCGTTCGAAATCGACGAACCGGTCTATATTGCGCCCATCGTGGCCAAGGGCACGCTTTACGTGCTGACCGATGACGGTGACCTCGCCGCCTTCCGTTAAAGGCGGCGGGCCGTCCGGCGCCCCTTTGGCCGGGATTTGATTTCCGGGACTTGTTTTAGAGAGAAGGTTCACCCCTTGTCGTTCAAGCTTGCTATTGTCGGGCGCCCCAATGTGGGCAAATCGACCCTGTTCAACCGTCTGGTCGGGCGCAAGCTCGCGCTTGTGGACGACACGCCGGGCGTTACCCGCGACCGGCGCGAGGGGGAAGGCAAGCTCGGCGATCTGGAATTCACCGTGGTCGACACCGCCGGGCTGGAAGAAGCCAAGGGCGATGCGCTGGAAGCGCGCATGCGCCAGCAAACCGACCTTGCCATTGCCGAGGCCGATCTTTGCCTGCTGCTCATCGATGCGCGCGCCGGGGTCACGCCGCTCGACCGGCATTTCGCGCAGCTTCTGCGCCGTTCCGATGCGCCGGTCGTGCTGGCCGCCAATAAATGCGAAGGCAATGCCGCCCATGACGGGCTGGTAGAAGCCTATGAGCTTGGCCTTGGCGAGCCCATCGCTCTTTCCGCCGAGCACGGGCAGGGGCTGGGCGAGCTTTACGATATTCTGCAGCCGCTTGTACAAGCCGTGCAGGAAGGGGAAATCGCCGACACCATTACCGAGGAAGCCGAGCTTGACGACGAAGAAGGCTTCGACCCGGAAACCCCTTTCGAGCCAGACCTTGAAGCCCCGCTGCGCATTGCCGTGGTGGGCCGGCCCAATGTCGGTAAATCCACGCTGATCAATCAGCTGCTCGGGGAAGACCGGATGCTGACGGGCCCGGAAGCCGGGATCACCCGCGATGCCATCGGCGTCGAATGGCAGTGGCGCGGGCGCAAAGTGAAGCTCTTCGACACCGCCGGCATGCGCAAGCGGGCGCGGGTGACGGAGAAACTCGAAAAGCTCTCCGTCGCCGACACATTGCGCGCCATCCGCTTTGCCGAAGTCGTGGTGCTGATGATCGACGCCACTATCCCCTTCGAAAAGCAGGACCTGCATATTGCCGATTTGGTGGAGCAGGAAGGGCGCGGCCTTGTCGTTGCCGTCAATAAGTGGGACCTGATCGAGGACGGGCAGGCGGTCATGGCGGATCTGACGGAAAAGCTCGGCCGTCTTCTGCCGCAGATCCGCGGTGTGCCGATCATCACGTTCTCGGCGCTGGCGGGCAAAGGCACCGACAAGCTGATGCCGCGGATCGAAGAAGTGCACACGGTCTGGAACAGCCGCGTTTCCACCGGCAAGCTTAACCGCTGGCTGGAAGGGGCGGTGGGCCGCCATCCGCCGCCGGCGGCGAGCGGGCGGCGCGTTTCGCTGAAATATATTACCCAGGTCAAATCGCGCCCGCCGACCTTCGCGATTTTCTCCAGCCGAGCCGAAGAAGTGCCGCCTTCCTATAAGCGCTATCTCATCAACAGCATGCGCGAAACCTTCGGCCTGCCCGGCGTGCCGATCCGCATCTTTATGCGCAAAACAAAGAACCCTTACGCAAGCCGCGCCAGAAAGCGCTAGCTCCACATCAACCAGAGCCCAGCGCAGCCCAGTACCCCGGTCCAAAGAAGATCGACCAAGCGGCGGCGGCTTTCCGGAAATTCCGCCATGCCCTTGCAATAGGCAGCGGCGAGCAGGCCCGTCACGCTAAGCATCGCCGTCATATGCACGAGCACCGCGCCCCCTGCAACGGCAAGCGAGCCTGCCGCGCCAAGCTCCGCTGCGGCACTGTTTGACAGACAAAGCGGCATCAGCGCGGGCACCAGCATCAAACCTGCTCCATGGGCCGATGCCATGAAAAAAGACCAGAGCCCCAGCCCGGCAAAGCCTGCGCCGAGCGAGGCAGGCATAAGATGGCGCGTGCCCGAAAAAAAGCAGTAAAGCCCCCAGCAAAGCAGCAATCCGCCCGCAAGTTTCCGCAGCAGATTTTCATCGAGAAAAAAGCCCGCCGTGACGGCGAGCATGGCGACAAGCGCGATGGAGAGCGCATGACCGATCGCAATGGGAATGAGCGCAAAGAGCGCGGCCTCAAGGCTTTTCTGCCGCTCGCCGATACTCCCCGCAAAAAGCCAGCCCATGGCCGGGTTGAGCCCGTGATAAAGCCCAAGCCCGGCAAGAGCGAGCCATGGTGCAAGGTCCGGCATGGTGTAGGTGTTGATCCTTCAGATGACCGGTATCCATATTTCGATACGGCCTGTCCCCGTGGCGGCATCGAAATCGGGTCCGTATTTTTCAAAGAAAAGCCCATGCTCCCCGGCAAAGGTCAGGCCGGAATGCAGCAGCCAGTTTTCCCAGATGGCATGGATTGTCTGGTGGAGATCGGCGGCGCTGCCTTGATGCTCGAAGACGGCGTATTTCCCCCCAGGAAGGGTGACCTCCTCCCAGCCGGGAAAGGGGAGTCTGCTTCCGGTAGCGATCTCGACACCGCACAGATAATGCATGCCTTCACCCTTCAAGCCGCAGCAAATGCCATAGTGCGCAGCGCCCTTTTTGCCGGGCACATCGCCATGGGCGCCAAGTTCGCCCCATTGGGCCGGGATGCCGCTCATATCGCCGCCCCGATAGTGCCGGTCGATACCGGCAATGCGGCTTGCCGCCCTTTCTTCAATGCGCGGCGCGGGAATAGACGCACGGTTTACTTCTGCCATTTCTTTCTACTCCTCGAATTGACGGAAGAGATGAGCGGGCTTTGCCCCGCTCATCTCGTGACGTGCTAGCGGGTATTGATGAGCTGCATCGTTTCCGGGTCGAAAGGGGAGGAGTAATGCTCGTGAGAAATCTTCCAGCCGTCAGCCGTCTTGCGGCAGCAAACGGTGGCGCGCATCCAACCTGTCTGCGTCTCGCCCTTTTCATCCGTGCCGCCGCAAAGCGACAGGTAGTGGACAAAAGCCAGCTCGCCGTTCTGTTCGATTTCAAGATCATGCAGATCCATGACCATGTCGCTGCCCGGCATCATCTCCATGCACATTTTCCAGTGTGCGCGGTAAGCCTCCAAACCTTTGAACTCGAGCTTGGAGATGGCATCGAACGCACGGATGTCGGGCGTATAGCAGGCGGCCACGGCATCAAGGTCTGCGGTCTTTGCCGCCCGCACCCATTCGTCGATGAGCGCGCGGATGGTATCTTCTTCCGTTAATTTCAAAGCAGCATCGGCCATTGTCTTTCCTCCAGGAAATACTGAAAAGGACCGGCATCCTCTTGAGGGGGAAGAGGATACCGGCATCGAGGCCGGGCCGCCGGGTCGGGCGGCCCGGTTGCTAGGCGCTTTTACGGGCAGGGGCGTCTTCGTACTCGTCGTGCCGGCGCATCCAATCCATGATCTCGGTCTCGTTCCGCCCCTTGGGTGCGAAATCGAGCAGCATATAAGCGCCGATCACCTCTTCATTACCGCGCGCATAGGAGGAATAGGTGTGGAAGACATCGCCGTTTTCATCCCGGTAAAAGGCGCTGAAACCGGGTGCTTCCTCGCCGGGATTTTCGCTCGTGGGCGCGAAATTATATGTTGCCCGGCCTGCCTCCACGTCTTCCTTGCGGAAGGAGACATGAAAGTCGTAATTGAAATCGCTGCCGTTCGAAGATGCCCAGTCGAATTGCCAGCCCATGCGCTTTTTATAGGCTTCGATTTCAGCCAGCGGCGCGCGGGAGACGGCCATCAGTGTGACATCGTGATGTTTGATGTGCTGATTGGCGCTGTCGAGATGATCGGCAAGGAACGAGCAGCCGCTGCAACCTGCGTCCCAGCCCGGTGCGAGCATGAAGTGATAGATGATGAGCTGGCTGTTCTTGCCGAACAGCTCGGCCAGTGTTTTCTTGCCTGCGGGTGTCTCGAAAACATATGTCTTGTCGACCTTCACCCAGGGCAGGGCGCGGCGTTCTTCGGCGATTTCATCGCGCAGGCGCGAGAGCTGCTTTTCGCGTTCGAGCAAAGCCTTTCGGGCTTTCAGCCATTCGGCCGGTGTACCTGTTGCATGGTGTGCCATCATAGTTCTCCCTTTTTGCGGGGTAAAAATCAGGCGAAGAGAGCTTCCAGCTTGTCCAGAGAGCCCGTCCAGCCGTGGATGTGGCCGTCGCGAGAGGTTTCATCGAAGAGTTGTTCGTGATGCAGGGTGAGGATCGTTTGTTCCCCATCCGGCTTCAGCGTGACGGTGACCTGGCTTTCCCGTTCGGGCGTCGTTACCCAGGCCCAGGAGAAAACGAGCTTGGCGTTCTCCACGATTTCTTTGTAAACGCCGGAGACTTCGTGCCAGTCGCCGGTATTTTCCAGCATCTTCACGCGGAAGCGTCCGCCGATGCGCACATCCGCGTCGACTTCCTTCGTTTCAACATTTTCCGGACCGAACCACATCATCATTTGTTGCGGTTCCGTCCAGGCGGCGAAGATTTTTTCCGGCGAGGCTTTGATGCGTCTTTTGAGCGTGAGGCTCGGTTTGGCGTGTTGCTGGGTGGACATGGGGCAGCGTTCTCCACAAAAGCGGTGAGGCGGTCCAGTCCGTCGGACCAGAAGCGCGCATAACGGGTGAGCCAGTCCATGGCATCCTCCATGGGGCCCGCTTGAAGTTCACAGGAGACGATCCGGCCGGACTTGTTGCGGCTGACCAGCCCCGCCTCGGTGAGCACATTGAGATGCTTCATCACGGCGGGAAGAGACATGTCGAACGGCCGGGCAAGATCGCTGACCGAGAGGGGCGTATCCGCTTCCTCCAGCCGGGCAAGCAGCGCGCGCCGGGTCGGATCGGCGAGCGCGGCGAAAGTGCGGTCCAATGCGGCATCGTCATACTTAACCATGAGGTTAAGTGTTGTGGCGAAGCGGCAGAATGTCAAGTGCCCGTGCGATTGCGGGATGCAACATTCAGCCAAGATGTTGAAAGGGATAGAGAATTTTCTCAGGAAGTTGCCTGGACCCCGGCTCTGAGGCCGGGGTGACGGCGTCATGTGTGGCAAAGCGATTGCCATTTACCGCGCCTGTCACCCCGGGCTTGACCCGAGGTCCATGCGGCAATCAACAAAGCAGAGAAAACTATCGCCGCTCGAAGGCCACGATCTCGCCGGTCTTTTTATAATCGGGCGAGGCAAGTTCGAGAAAGAGCGGGGCAAGTTCCGCCGGGCGGGGCAGGGTGGAGGGGTCTTCGCCCGGCATGGCTTTCGCGCGCATGGCGGTTGCCACGGGGCCGGGGCTGACGAGATTGATCCGCATCGCGGTCTTCTCGTTCTCATGGGCCCAGGTTTTGACAAGCGCGTTGAGCGCGGCTTTGGTCGCCGAATAGATGCCCCAGAACGGACGGCATTTATCGGCAGCGCCGGAGGTCACGAAAATCGCCCGGCCCGCATCGGAGCGGCGCAGCAAGGGATCGAGCGAGCGGATCAGTCGGTAATTCGCCGTTACATTGATGGTGAGTACCTGCTCCCATTCTTTCGGCTCGATATGGCCTACCGGCGTGAGCACGCCCAGAAGCCCCGCATTGCCGACCAGAATGTCGAGCTTGCCCCAGCGCTCATAGATCATGCCGCCCAGCCGGTCGATGGCGTCGAGGTCTTTCAGGTCGAGCGGCACGAGCGTCGCCTTGCCGCCGATCTTCTGAATCTCGTCATCCACTTCCTCGAGGGCGCCAACGGTGCGGGCGACGAGAATGACATGCGCGCCTTCCGCTGCCATGGCCAGCGCCACGGCCCGGCCAATGCCGCGCGAGGCGCCCGTAATCAAGGCAAGCCTGTTTTCCAGTCGGCCGGTCATGGCAACTCTCTAAAAGGGGCGGAAGGGGCCTTACGCTATTTCCGCCAGAAGGGACAATTGGTCGGACCGCTTGGCACCGGTCAGGTCGGTCAGCTTCGTCGGGTAGCAGCCGGTGAAGCAATGGTCGGTGAGCTGGGGCGCATCCTCGTCGCGGTACTCATAGCCCATCGCCCGGTAAAGGCCGGGAACCGAAATGAAGGCCAGCGTGTCGACACCGATATATTTGCGCATGCCTTCCACGTCGTAATTGGCCGCGAGAAGCTGTTCCTTGTTCGGCGTGTCGATGCCGTAGAAATCCGGATGCGTGATGGGCGGGCTGGCGATGCGCATATGCACTTCCTTGGCGCCGGCTTCATACATCATCTTCACGATCTTCACCGAGGTCGTGCCGCGCACGATACTGTCATCGACAAGCACGATGCGCTTGCCCTCGACGAGCGCGCGGTTGGCATTGTGCTTCAGCTTCACCCCCAGCGCGCGTATGTGCTGGGAGGGTTCGATGAAGGTGCGGCCCACATAATGGTTGCGGATGATGCCGAGCTCGAAGGGAATGCCCGCTTCCAGCCCGTAGCCGATCGCCGCCGGCACGCCGCTGTCGGGCACCGGAATGACCATGTCGGAGGGCACGTGGGATTCGCGGGCGAGCTCGTGCCCCATCTTCTTGCGCACATCGTAAACGCTCTTGCCGCCGATCACGCTGTCGGGGCGCGCGAAATAGATAAACTCGAAAACGCAGGGGCGCGAATGGGCGTTGGGGAAGGGATGAATGCTCTCGATCCCGTCCTTGGTGCAGACCACCACTTCGCCGGGCTCGACTTCCCGCACGAATTTCGCGCCGATAATGTCGAGCGCCACGGTTTCCGAACACAGAATGGGCGCACCGTGCAGCTCGCCCAGAATAAGCGGACGGATGCCGAGCGGGTCGCGCGCGCCGATCAGCTTCTTGTTGGTCAGCGCGACCAGCGCATAAGCGCCCTCCACCTGCTGCAGCGCGTCGATGAAGCGGTCCATCACATGCGCGCCGGAGGAGCGGGCGACATGCTGAAGAATGACTTCCGTATCCGAGGTGGACTGGAAGATCGCCCCCTGGCGCACCAGCTCGTTGCGCAGCGTGACCGCGTTAGTCAAATTTCCGTTATGTGCCACGGCAAAGCCGCCGCCCCACAGGTCCGCGAAGAGCGGCTGGACGTTGCGCAGCAGCGTTTCGCCCTGAGTCGAATAGCGCACATGGCCGACGGCGGACGTGCCGGTCAGCCGGTCGATCACGGATTGGCGGGTGAAATGGTCCCCCACCAGCCCGAGGCGGCGCTCGGAATGGAACTGCTTGCCGTCATAAGAGACGATCCCGGCCGCTTCCTGGCCGCGGTGCTGCAGGGCGTGCAGCCCCAGCGTTGTCAGCGCGGCGGCGTCCGGATGGTTGAAAATCCCGAAAACCCCGCACTCTTCGCGCAGTTTGTCGGCATTAAGCTCATCATCGAGGATATAGGTCGGCTCGCTGATGGCCGGGGCGGCAGACGAGGCTGCGAAGGGCAGGCTCATCTGTTCTGGTACGTCGTCAGTACGGGGCATCGAAACCATTATTCTGGGGCATCGCCGTTCGGCCTCTATTCGTTGACGGTCGTGTCAAACAACTGATCGAGGCCCTGTCGCTCGCTAGGCTTATAACCTTTTCCGTTGCTTGTGTCAGCGTCTGATTGTCGCGCCGCCCCATCTGTTTCAGATCGGGACCCGCGCTCGAAAGTGGGGCGCACATCGTCCCGGTCGGGCATGAGATCGGCGAGCGCCAGCGCCGTGCTCTCCACAATGGGCGTAAGCCGGGCTTTTGCCAGCCATTCGGGGTGCTCGGAGCGGTCCGGCACCAGCCAGATGAAGAAGAGATAGGCGATCGCGATCACAATTAAACCGCGCGCCGCCCCGAAAATCAGTCCCAGCGCCCGGTCGAGGGGCCCCGGCTCGCCCGCCCGCATGCGCGAGGCCCAGCGGTAGGTGAACATGGAAGCGACAAGGTAAACCGCGGTAAAAATGCCGCCCGCCGTCACCACGGCGGCGATCCACTCGGCGCTGAAAAAGTCCTGCGCGATGGGAAAGACGTAAGGATAAAGGAAGAGCGTCACCACCAGGCCGATGATCCAGGCGAGAACCGACAGCATTTCGGCCACGAAGCCGCGCGCCGTCGCCAGCAGGCCCGAGAGAAGCACCAGAACGATGATGCCAATATCGAAAACGGTCACCTTGGTTCCCCCTATCCCCTATAGGCACAATAACGAGGCATAAGCGCTCATGAAACCGATAGATGTGCAATTAGCCCGCCAAGATCCGCGATCTCGAAAATCTCCAGCCCCTGGGCGTCCGGGCGCTGGCTGGACGGGCTTTTGGGTAAAATCGCCCGTTTAAATCCGAGTTTCGCCGCTTCCTTCAGGCGGCTTTCCGTCTGGCTGACCGGACGCACGGCGCCCGAGAGGCTGATCTCGCCGAAAAGCACCGTATCGGCGGGAATGGTCTTGTTGGACAGCGAGGAAATCAGCGCCCCGGCCACGGCAAGGTCCGCTGCCGGTTCCACGATCCGCAGGCCCCCCGCCACATTGAGATAGACGTCCTGGCCGCTCAAGGAAAGCCCGCAGCGCGCATCGAGCACCGCCAGCACCATGGAAAGGCGGCCCGAATCCCAGCCCACCACGGCGCGGCGCGGATTGCCGAGGCCGCTATCGGCCACCAGCGCCTGCAGCTCCACGAGCACGGGCCGTGTGCCCTCGATCCCGGCAAAGACCGCCGTGCCGCTTGTCTCCCGGTCCCGCTCGCCGAGGAACAGGGCGGAGGGGTTGGAAACCTCGGCAAGGCCAAGCTCGCCCATCTCGAACACGCCGATCTCGTTCGTCGGCCCGAAACGGTTTTTGACCGCGCGCAGAATACGGAAATGGTGCCCGCGCTCGCCTTCGAAATAGAGCACCGTATCGACCATGTGTTCCATGACGCGGGGGCCCGCGATCTGGCCGTCCTTGGTGACATGGCCGACAATGATCACTGCCGCGCCCGACTTCTTGCCGAAGCGCACCAGCTCCTGGGCGCAGGCGCGCACCTGGCCGACCGTGCCCGGTGCCGATTCGAGACTGTCCGTCCACATGGTCTGGATGGAATCGATCACCACCACATCCGGCCGGTCCTCGCCGTCCAGCGTTGCGATAATGTCCTTGAGGTTGGTTTCCGCGCCGAGCGCCACGGCGCTGTCGGCAAGGCCGAGACGGCGCGCGCGCATGCGCACCTGGTCGATTGCTTCTTCGCCGGAAATATAAACCGCTTCCAGCTTACGCCTGGCAAAGGCCGCCATGGCCTGCAGAAGAAGCGTGGATTTACCGATACCCGGATCGCCGCCCACGAGCAAGACAGAACCCGGCACAAGGCCGCCGCCGCATACCCGGTCGAATTCCTCGATGCCGGAAAGATGGCGCGGTGTTTCCGTCAACTCGCCGTCCATAGCGACGAGTTTGATCTGCCGGCCCTTCTTGCCACCGGCCTTGGCGGGCGGCCCGCCGGCAACGCCGGAGGTTTCGGGCACTTCTTCGGAGATCGAGTTCCATTCGCCGCAAGCCTCGCAGCGGCCCACCCAGCGCGCATAAACCGCGCCGCAGCTTTGGCAAACGAACTGCGTCTTCGCGCGCGCCATCTCTCAGTGCCCTTGCAGGAAGAAAAACGGGGGCAGGGCGCATGGCTGCTGCATGGACCCCGGGACAGGCCCGGGGTGACAGCCTTCAATGTGGGAACGGCACTGCGTCATCGCGTCTCTTTATTCAGCCTCACGGCTTCAGGATTTCCATCTGAATGGGACCTTCGGCGCGGCCATGGATGAACTGATCCACATATTCGTTGCCGCTATGGTCGACATCTTCCTTCTTGCCGTACCAGATGATCTCGCCCTTGTAGATCATGGCGATATAGTCGGCGATCTTGCGCGCGCTGGCCATGTCATGGGTGATGGAAAGTGTCGTTGCGCCGAGATCCTGCACGCGCTCGATGATCAGATCGTTGATCACATCGGCCATGATCGGATCGAGGCCCGTGGTCGGCTCGTCGAAGAAAATGATTTCCGGTGCCGTGGCGATGGCGCGGGCAAGGCCGACGCGCTTTTGCATGCCGCCTGAAAGTTCGGCCGGATAAAGCTCGCCCACTTCCGCGCCCATGCCGACTTTGGCGAGCGTGTCGATGGCGATTTCTTTGGCTTCTTTGCGGCGCATGTTCTGACCCTGGATAAGGCCGAAGCCGACATTCTCCCAGACCGGCAGACTGTCGAAAAGCGCGCCGCCTTGAAAGAGCATGCCGAATTTCTTCAGCACGTCTTCCTTGCGGTTGGCCGGCAGGCGCATCACGTCCTCGCCGTCCACCTCGATGGAGCCGCTATCGGGTTTGACGATGCCGAGCACGCTTTTCAGCATGACGGACTTGCCGGTACCCGAGCCGCCGATCACCACGACGGACTTGCCCTTCGGCACGGTCAGGTTGATGCCGTTCAGCACCACTTTGGAGCCGAAGCGTTTGTGCACATCCGTGAGTTTGAGTTTGGCCTCTTCCATGTCGTCCTTTTTTCGTCTTAGCGCACGTAGCATGGCGTCAGGATGAGAAGAGCAGGGAGGTCATGACGTAGTTCGCCGCCAGAATGAAGATCGAAGCGGTCACCACGGCGTTCGTCGTCGCCCGGCCGACGCCTTGCGCGCCGCCCTTGCTGTTGAAGCCGTGGAAGCAGCCCATCAGCGCGATGATGAAGCCGAACACCGCCGCCTTGATGAGGCCGGAGGTGATGTCGTCATATTCGAGGAAGTCGTAGGTATTCTTCACATAGACCCCGGCGTTGAAATCGAGGGTCTGCGTGCCGACGATGAAACCGCCGAAAATACCGATCACATCGCCGATGAAAACCAGAAGCGGCAGGGTGAGGATCGCGGCCATGAGGCGCGGCACGACGAGATATTTATGCGGGTTCGTGGAAAGCGTGGACAGCGCGTCGATCTGTTCGGTCACGCGCATCGTGCCAAGCTCGGCGGCAATGGCGGCGCTGGCGCGTCCCGCTACCATCAGCCCGCCCAGAACCGGACCGAGCTCGCGCGTGATGCCGAGCGCCACGATGGTCGCCACAATGGTTTCGGAATTGAACTGATCGCCGCCGTAATAAATCTGCAGCGCCAGCACGCCGCCCGTGAAAAAGGCGGTCAGCGCGACAACGGGCAGCGAGAAATAGCCGATGCGCAGCATCTGCTGGCCAATCTGGCGCCAGTAGAAGGGCGGGCGCAGCAAATGGCTGACCCCGACCCAGGCGAACAGTGCCAGCCGTCCCGTCTCCGCCAGTAGCGCCAGGACGACGCGTCCCACGGCGGCAAAAATATTCACGTCTCGTCCCCTGAACGTTGCTGGGTCAATGATGCGGGGGCAGCCATGCCATGCGGCGCGGAATGCCCGGATACAGCCGGTTTATACGTCCTATGGTAGCGGTTTCCCAAGCGCGTTAGCACTTCATAGCCAATTGTTCCGGCGGCTGTTGCAAGATGGTCAATGCTCACTCTAGCACCCAGGATTTCCGCCATATCTCCCACTTTGGGTAAATCCTTCGGGAGCGCGCTGACATCCGCCGTGATCAGGTCCATGGAAACGCGCCCGGCGAGCGGCACGCGGTACCCGCAAATCACAACTTCTGCTTGTTGTTTTTGATCCCCCACCCGGCGGAAAAACCCGTCCCCGTACCCTACCGCAATCGTGGCGATTCGCATGGGGCCGTGGGCGGTAAAGGTGGCGCCAT
The DNA here is from genome assembly GCF_965222285.1 of Tepidicaulis sp. NCBI lineage: Bacteria > Pseudomonadati > Pseudomonadota > Alphaproteobacteria > Hyphomicrobiales > Parvibaculaceae > Tepidicaulis > Tepidicaulis sp. The sequence continues at coordinate 1,289,036 of NZ_OZ244942.1, forward strand.
AGCCCACCGTCTCCCCCGCTTCCAAATGCCGGACCTGCAGGATGCGGCCCGAGGCATAGACGGCGGGCTCGAAAGGGCTTTCCCGGTGCTCATGCATGGGATTGCCGCCATAAAGCCCGATGCCGGGCCGCACGAGGTCGAAATGATAATCCGGCCCGAGAAAAACCCCTGCCGTGTTGCAAAGGCTGGCGCGCGCTTCGGGAAAACGCGCGCGCAAGGCGCGGAAGCGCTCAAGCTGGCGCTCGTTCATTGGGCTTTCCGCTTCCTCGGCGCAGGCGAGATGGCTCATCACGAGCTCGACCTGAAGCGCGGCACGCGCCTCCTCATTCGCCAGCAGCCAGTCCGCTTCTTCCCGCTCGAGGCCGAGCCGGTTGATGCCCGTGTCGAAATGAAGACCGGCAGGCAGCTTGCCCGCGCTTTCAGAGTCTGCGCTCTGGGTAAAGGCAAGCCAGTCTTCGACCTGCGCGCGCGTCGCCAGCATGGGGGTAAGTCCATGCTCCGCATAAAGAGGACCGGCGCCCGCAAAGAACCCGTCCAGCACGTAAATCTGCGCGTGCGGCAGGAGCGCGCGCAGCCGCACCCCTTCCAAAGGTTCGGCGACGAAGAAGTCCGTACAGCCGGCTTCGGCTAAAACCGGCGCGACTTTTTCCATGCCAAGCCCGTAAGCATCGGCTTTGACGCAAGCGGCGGCTTTCGCCGCGCCCGCTTCCTTTGTGATGCGCCGGTAATTCTCCGCGATTGCGCCCAGATCGATGGTCAGGCTGCTGCCGCTCGCCGCCAGGGCCAGCGCGGGATCTATGTCGATGGGCGTGAGGCTCAATACATTTCTTCCGGCAGGTGGTCCTGGGCAATGTAATCGCCGAACCGAGTAATCTCGGACTGGAACTGCAGCTTCACGGTGCCGGTCGGGCCGTGGCGCTGCTTGCCGATAATCACTTCGGCAAGGCTATGCACCTTTTCCATTTCTTCCTGCCATTGCAGGTGCTCGGGCGTTCCCTCGCGGGGTTCCGAGCGGGCGACGTAATATTCCTCGCGGAACACGAACATTACCACGTCGGCGTCCTGCTCGATGGAGCCGGATTCGCGCAGGTCCGAAAGCTGCGGGCGCTTGTCCTCGCGCGCTTCCACTTGGCGCGACAGCTGGGAAAGGCCGATGATCGGCACATTGAGTTCCTTGGCGAGCGCTTTCAGACCCGTGGTGATTTCCGTCACTTCCTGCACGCGGTTTTCGGTGCGCGAGCCGGCAAGGAGCTGAATATAGTCGACCACCAGCAGGCCGAGCCCGTGCTGGCGTTTCAGGCGGCGGGCGCGGGCGGCAAGCGTTGCGATGGTCAGCCCGCCCGTGTCGTCGATATAGAGCGGCAGGCCCTCAAGCTCCTGCGCGGCCTGCACGAAATGATGCCATTGATCCTGGTCGATCTTGCCGCGGCGCAGCTTTTCGGACGGAATGCCCGAATGCTCGGCCAGAAGACGCGTGGCAAGCTGCTCGGAGGACATTTCCAGCGAGAAGAACCCGACAACCGCCCCGTCCGTCACATGCACCGAGCCATCAGGCCGGTGCTCGGCCTTATAGGCGCGCGCCGCATTGAAGGCGATATTCGTGGCAAGCGCGGTCTTCCCCATGGAAGGGCGCCCGGCCAGAATGATGAGGTCGGAGGCCTGCAAGCCGCCCAGCCTTTCATCGAGATCGCGCAGCCCCGTGGAAATGCCCGAGAGCCCCCCGTCGCGCTGATAAGCGGCAGCGGCCATATCGACGGCGGTGGTGATGGCGCTCGCGAAAGCCTCGAAGCCGCCTTCATACTTGCCTTTTTCCGCCAGGCTGTAGAGTGCTTGTTCCGCATCCAGAATTTGCGCGGAAGGTGGATCGTCCACCGGCGCGTCATAGGCGCGGTTATGCACTTCCTCGCCGATATGAATGAGATCGCGGCGGATGGCGAGATCGTAGATCGTGCGTCCGTAATCTTCCGTGTTGATCAGCGTCGTCGCGGAGGCGGCGAGGCGGGCGAGATATTGCGTGCCGCCGATTTCCTTGATCGCCTCGTCCTGCTCGAAATAGTGCTTGAGCGTGACGGGGCTGGCGAGATGGCCTTGCGTGATCAGCTTCGTGGCGGTTTCGAAAATGCGCCCATGCAGCGGCTCGTAGAAATGGCTCGCATCCAGAAAGGCCGCGACCCGGTCATAGGCCTCGTTGTTGATCAGGATGGCGCCCAGAAGCGCTTGCTCCGCCTCCAGGTTATGGGGCGGTGTGCGGTACGTGATGTCTTCGTCGCTCCCATGCGGGGCGAGCCGGTCGAGTGCTGTTTCCATGCGTTCTTTATGCCAGAGGCCGGAGCAAGGGGATAGGGCTTCGCGGCCCCGCCGCTCAAGGTTTCACAGGAAAGATTTTCATGCCTGTGAGTAACGGGGAAAACTGTGGCTAACACATGGCAAGGACAGGCGTTTTGAGGCGCCTGTCCTTTGTGAGTAATTGAGCTGCGATGCTCGCGTCAGTCCGCTCCGATGGCGGTCTGGCGCGGCGGCACATCGTCCCGGTGCGCCCGCTCCCAGTCCAGCATGTAATCGCGGGTGATGGGCAGCGCGCCGATCTCCTTGGCGATCTGGAACTGGAAGACCACCATGCCTTCATGCCGGAAGGAGGTTTCGGAGCCGGCGAGATAGAACTCCCACATCCGGCAGAAGCGCTCATCGTAAATGCGCGCGGCAAAGTCCCGCTTGGCCATGAAGCGGCGGCGCCATTCGCGCAAGGTCTCGGCGTAGTGCAGCCTGAGCACTTCCAGATCGCCGAGCAAGAGGCCTTCTTTTTCCAGCACCGGCGCGACTTCGGAAAGGGCGGGAATATAGCCGCCGGGGAAAATGTATTTCTTGATCCAGGGATTGGTGGAACCTGGCACGTCGAGCCGCCCGATCGTGTGAATGAGCGCTACGCCGTCGGGTTTGAGCAGGTTGCGCACATGCTGGAAATATTCGGTGTAATGGGTCACGCCCACATGCTCGAACATGCCCACCGAGACGATGCGGTCGAACTGATCATCGAGCACCCGGTAATCCATCAGGCCGAATTTCGCTCTGTCGGCAAGGCCGCGCTCGGCCGCCCGGCGCAGCGCCACGCGGTGCTGCTCCTTGGAAAGAGTGACACCCAGCACCTTGGCGCCTGTCTCCTCGGCGAGATAAAGCCCGAGCCCGCCCCAGCCGCAGCCGATATCGAGCACGCGCATCCCCGGCTCGATCTTCAGCTTGGCCGCGATATGGCGCTTCTTGGCAAGCTGGGCTTCTTCCAGGCTTTGGCCCGGCCGCTCGAAATAGGCGCAGGAATATTGTTTGTCTTCGTCGAGGAAGAGATCGTAGATGCCGCCATCGAGGTCGTAATGATGGGCGACATTGGCCTGCGCCTTGCCGATGGGATTGTACTGGTCTATGCGGCGGCGCGCCCGGCGCAGCGTACCCAGAAGCGAGGCGAGGGGATGCGCCCAGCCGGTGCCGATATTGGAGAGCAGAAGATCTAGAAGATCGTAAATGCCCGCCGGCTCGTCCACCGTCAGCGTGCCGTCCATATAGGCTTCGCCGAGATGAAGATAAGGATTGAGCGCCAGCTTGTGGTGCAGGGACTTGTGATGCAGGCGCATCGTCACCGGATGCCCCGTCCCGTCGCCGAAACGCAGCTCCTTGCCATCGGCACCAATGACGGTGAGATCACCGTGCCGGACGATTTTCTGTAAAACCCAACCAAACAGCATGCTTGCCTCCTCTAGCGCCAAGATGAACGCGGCTACGCATAGTTCGGTCTTCCGTCACTGCCCGAATGGTTCCTGCAACAGGCACCCCCCTTGCCCGGAGCGGGGGCGCATCCGGGAACAGGCAGAACGACACTTCTATTCAAGAGGCAAGGCAGGGGGGCGTGCAAGCCCTATCTGCGACAAAAAACGGTCATGATGGGCCCCATGAAAGGCGCATGAAAAAGGGCGCGGCGGGAAGGCCCAGCGCGCCCTTTTGAAAAGTAGAACGGGAACAGCAGCTTAGCTGTTCAGTTCCTCGTCTTCGCCTTCGGTTTCTTCGTCGGCGGCGAGCACGCCTTCCTCGAAGAATTCTTCGGCTTCGATCTCGTCATCCTCGTCCTGGCGGCCGAGAACGTTTTCACCGCGGGCCTGCGCCTCGGCTTCGTCCTGGGTGCGGGCGATGTTCAGCGTCACGGTGGAAAAGACTTCCGGGTGCAGCATGATGCGCACGCTGACGAGGCCCAGTTCCTTGATCGGCTTGTCCAGGATCACCTGGTTGCGGGCGGTGCTGAAGCCGCCATCGGTCAGAAGACCGGCAATGTCGCGGGTGCTGACGGAGCCGTAAAGCTGGCCGGTTTCACTGGCCGAGCGGATCACCACGAAGCTTTCGCCGTCGAGCTTGGCATGGACGCCTTCGGCCTCCTTGCGCAGCTCCAGGTTGCGCGCTTCAAGCTGAGCGCGCTCTTCTTCGAAACGGCGAAGATTGTCCTTTGTGGCACGGCGTGCTTTGCCGCGCGGCAGAAGGAAGTTACGGGCAAACCCGTCCTTCACCCGGACCACATCACCCATTTGACCGAGCTTTTCCACCCGCTCGAGAAGCACGATTTCCATTAATCTCTCTCCTTGCCCGGGCTCCCGCTTGCCGCCGACAACCGGCCGCGCAGGTTCAACCAGGGATCCATCATGCCCAGGAGACCGACCGGAACGGCAAGCCACCCGAAAAACAGCAATAGGAAGTAAAAAAGGCCCAGAACGACGATCCGGGCTTTCCAAGCGCGGGAGATAGCATGGATTATCGCCAGACCCAACAGAAAATATGGGATGAAAAGGGCAATAATCAGCGCGCCCATGAAATGGGCGATTTCCCCCGGAATGAAGGTAAAGAGGAAGCAGGCCCCGAAGGCCCAAAGCAGCGGGCGGGGCAGTTCCATGCGGTCAAAATCGGGCATGGGCCTGAGATTATGGCCGAAACGCATCAAAATCCGCTGTCCGGCGGCCATGGTGGCTAGAATGACGAAGAGCCAGAGCGCGGTGGCCGCTGCCGGCAGGAGCGCGGCGGCGAGCGCTACAAGGCGCTGCGGCTCGACCGGCAGGCCCTGCTCGGCCACGAAACGCGCGGCGGCCCCTGATTCCAGCAGGGACTGGCCCGCCGTTTGGCGGAGCGCGGCGGCAAGCCCCTCATAGCCCACCCAGATGATTCCCGCCTCCGCGATGACGAGCAGGAGAGCGGCTACCAGCGCCGCCCAGACCGCGATATCGCCGGGCGGGCACCAGATCACCCCTTCGGCGGGGGCGGGATGGGCATCGCTTGCCTCTTCTTCCCCGCGCTCTTCAGCAGGTTCGGGCGGATAAAGCCCCCGGCGGGAGACATGCGGGGCGGGGCGCTCGTAAAACAGCGCCTGCCGGCTCAGCCAGAAAGCGGGAAAAGCGGCGAACAGGAAAAAGGTCAGCCCGGCCGAAAAGCTGGAAATGAGGGAGAGGAACACGAACCCGGCGGCCCCGGAAAACGCGGCCATGCGCCCGCCCCAGCCGAGCCCGGCAACGAAAAGCGGGATGGGCGAGAGCAGCAAGGGCAAAAGAGCGAGAAGCGAGCCAGAGGCCGTTGTGAGAAACAGAACGGCGCTGACGAGACCGGCCCCCAGTCCAATTATCCATTGCGGCATTGGCAAGGCTCCTTGGGGCGGCGGGACAAGGGGGCGCGGGCTTTAAGGCTCCAGGCCTCCCCTGAAGATAAGGAAGATAAGAAACGGGCGCGGAACCTGGGTCCCGCGCCCGTCAAATCCGGCTGCTTACTTGATGATGTAAGGCAGCAGGGCCAGGAAGCGGGCGCGCTTGATGGCGCGGGCCAGCTCACGCTGCTTCTTGGCCGAGACAGCCGTGATACGGCTGGGGACGATCTTGCCGCGCTCGGAAATGTAGCGCTGCAGCAGTTTCACGTCCTTGTAATCGATTTTCGGCGCGCCTTCCCCGGAGAAGGGGCAGGTCTTCCGGCGGCGGAAGAAAGGACGGCGAACGGGTACTTGCGGAATAGCCATGTGTCTTTCTCCTTAAGCCTTAGTCGTCGGAGCGGCGCGGGCCGCGTTCGGAACGCTCACCGCGGTCGCCGCGGTCACCTCTGTCACCACGATCGCCGCGGTCACGGTCGCCCCGGCGTCCGTCCCGGTCGCCGCCGCGGTTCTTGCTCTGCAGCATGGCGGAGGGGCCTTCTTCCAGCTCGTCCACACGCAGCGTCAGCGAGCGCAGCACGTCTTCGTTCAGGCGCTGCTGGCGCTCCAGCTCCTGCACGGCTTCGTGCGGGGCGTCGATGTTCAGAAGCGTGTAGTGGCCCTTGCGGTTCTTGCGCACCCGGTAGGTGAGCGAGCGCAGGCCCCAATATTCGGTCTTGGCGATGGAGCCGCCATTTTCGGAGATGACGTTTTTGAACTGCTCGACGAGATTGTCGACCTGTTGCTGCGACACGTCCTGACGCGCGATAAATACATGCTCGTAGAGAGCCATGATGCCTTTCCTTCACTTTGGACGTCCCCGGCGCCGAGCCCCCTTTGAGCCCGGATATTGGAAAGGCTCGAAAGGACCAAAGAAGCGGGGACACGGGAGCCCGGGATTTCTGGCGAAATGCCCTGCCGGAGATCGCTCTCCAGTGCTCCGTTCAGCCCCCAACCGAGGCACGTTGTTTAAGGTGGCGGAATATACGGATTTCCCGCCCCGATGCAAGGGGGGAGTGGGGGAAGGGGCGAGGCCCGGCTGGACGGGGCAGGGCATGCCACCTCTCGTTAATCTCCGGCGTCACCCCGCGGCCCCGCCCGCGGGGTCCACTCGCCTCCCAGCCCGGCGGAAAGGTGGAGGGTGCGGGCAGCCCCGCGAGCAAATCGCAGGGCGACATCTGTTGCTTCTAAGAGAGTTTTGGGGGCAGGCGCAAAAAAAGCTGCTTTTCTGCCAAGATCGCCGCTTTTTTGAGCTTAGCGCTTGTGTTTTAAATTGTCGCGACGCGACACCATGAAGCGCGAATGCTGCCCACGGCCCAAAGCAACGCTTGTTGCAAAATGGTACATTATGTGATAGAATATAAGGTGAACGGAAAAAGGCCAGCGTTGCCCCGCTGGCCCTTTCCTAACATCAACGCCCTAAAGCGTCCCTTTTGTTATTAGCGCGGATAATACGACGTCCGGTTGAATTGTCAACACGTTTTAGGGCTCCACATAAGGATCCCTTTATATGCAGTATGAGTTACAGCTCATTGAGCACAATGTACGTGGAAATATCATCCGTCAGCGAGCTTCGGATGGTTATATTAATGCAACGGCCATGTGCCGAGCCGCAAAAAAAGAATGGCCTCGCTATAGGGAGCTTAAGTCCACTGGGTTGTTTTTCAGAGCCCTTTCTATGGACCTCGGCTTAAATGAGGCTCAGCTTGCCATCAATAATCTTGGCACCCTTGAGGCAGACAGGAAGAATCAAGGCACTTGGGTGCATCCGCAGGTCGCAATCGATCTAGCTCAATGGTTATCACCAGAATTTAAGGTCCTCGTGACCCGTTGGGTCTTTGAATGGATGTCGGGCAAAGAGATGCCCGGCAATCGCAACCGTGGACATATTCCGGATTTTGTAGACCGTTTTCATCGAAACCAAAAACAAGTGCCCGCAGGGCATTTTTCGGTAATCAGTGAATTGTTTGTCGTCGCATATGCTCTGTTGGAGCGAGAGGGGTACGTACTCCCAGAGAAAGGAATACACGGCAAGGCCGTTAGTCCGGACATTAGCGTCGGTAAGCATTTTTCGAAATGGCTTCATGAAACGTATCCAGACATAGCCTCAACTCACAGAACATACACACATCTTTTTTCAGATGGGCGAACAATATCTGGCGTGAAGGCATACCCAAATCGAATGCTGGGCGTCTTTAGAGATTACGTAATTAATACGTGGATGAGAGAGCACGCACTGACGTATTTCAAGCGTGTTGATCCACCGGCTATCCCATACGTTCAGTCCGTCATTCAATCGCTTCCATCTCCTCAGGCGTACGAAATGTTGACTTCAGACTAATTACAGAATGGGAGACTTCGGTCTCCCATTTATCTGTATACAATTGGAATGGCAGCGTTGTTGTGTAGTGTCTCCCGTCGATGCAACGGTTCGAAACCAGCACAGATTAATCATTAGATACACACGGCCAATAGCAATGCTGCATGGACCCTCAGGGCAAGCTAGAGGGTGACGCGTGATGGGCGCTCACCCCACCTCCAGCTGCATTTCCGTTGCCGATGAAAAGCCGAAGAGAAGGCGCAGCGGGCCCATATGCTGTGTACGGACGGGTTTGAAGCCGAAGCGGGTATAGAGCGCGCGGGCGCGGGGGTTGATGTCGATGACATCGAGGCGGACGGCTGAAAGGCCGCGATGGCTGGCTTCTTCCGCAATAGCCTTGAGCAGTGCGGTGCCGACGCCTAGGCTGCGCGCTTCGGGCCCGACGAAAATCCCGTCCATCAGAAGAATGCCCTGGCTGGTCGGCCGTTCGAGCAGCTGTAGCAAAAGCCCCCGCCAAAGCCCGCCGAAAGTGCCGTAAACGCGTGCTAGGTCGGCCATCTCCCCGCCGACGAAGGCGCCCTCCGGCGTTTTGAACCCGGCAACGCCGAGCAGCTTTCCCCCATCCGAGACCGCGCTGATGGCATGGGAAGGATCGAGCACGCTTTCGATGAAGCGGCAGGCCTTTTCCGGCGGGTTCAGCATCAGGCCGAGCTTGCCCTGAAACGCCTCCCAGAAATACGCCGTGGCCTGCGCCCGGTGTTCTGGGGCAAGCCCCTTTGCGACAGTGAAAGCGCGCGCGGCGGAAACGGGGGGCGTTTCGTCCATCTCTCATCCTCCCTTATTCTTTTGTAGATCGGGAGCGCGTGCGAAAGATCAAGCGCGGGCGCGCACCAAAGTGGGGGAAAGCGCAGACAGGAGAAAGCCGCCGCGCTAAACTTGCGCGCATGACCGCATCTTTCTCTTTCCGTTTTCTGCTCCCCGCCGCGCTGCTGCTTTTGGCGCTGGCGGCAAGTTTTGCGCTTGCCGGTTTCACGTTGCCGCAAACTTACAGCGACGCGCAGGGCGAGCTGCCGCGCGCGCCGCTGACGCTGGTAACGGAAAAAGGCCGCTTCGATTTTTCCGTGGAAGTTGCCGATGAGGAAGAAGAGCGCCAGCGCGGGCTGATGCACCGCCCCGCGCCGGGTGCGGATGAAGGCATGCTCTTTTTATGGCCGGGCGAGGCGCCGCGCGAGCGGGCCTTCTGGATGCGCGCGACGCCGGCCTCCCTCGACATTCTTTATCTCGGCCAGGACGGGCGCATTCTTTCCATCGCCCCTGAAACGGAGCCGAATTCCGATAAATTCATTCCCTCGCGCGGGCCCGCGCACGGCGTCCTGGAACTGCGCGCCGGCCGCGCGGCGGAGATGGGCGCAAAGGCAGGGGACAAGGTGCTGCACCCTTATTTTGCGGAGTGAGGCACACCCACGACTGTCACCCCGGCCCCCGTGCCGGGGTCCAAGCAACCCCTCCGCCTGCCGCAGCGCCGCATGGACCCCGGGACAGGCCCGGGGTGACGTTTTTAAGTGGGGTGAGGAAGTGCGTTCTTGCAGCATTCGGGCGTGTGTCGACGTGCAGGATGCACCGCGCCCTGCAACACCCACTCACTGTCACCCCGGCCCCCGTGCCGGGGTCCAAGCAGCCTCTCCGCCTGCCTTGACGCTGCATGGACCCCGGGACAAACCCGGGGTGACACTTTTATGTGGGGTGAGGAAGTGCGTTCTTGCGGCGTGCGGGCACGTGTCGACGTGCGGGATGCGCCGCGCGCCGCAACACCCACTCAATGTCACCCCGGCCCCCGTGCCGGGGTCCACGCGCCCCCTCCGCCTGCCGCAGCGCTCCATGGACCCCGGGACAAGCCCGGGGTGACGCTTTTATGTGGGGTGAGGAAGTGCGTTCTTGCGGCGTGCGGGCGCGTGTCGACGTGCGGGATGCGCCGCGCCCCGCAACACCCACTCACTGTCACCCCGGCCCCGTGCCGGGGTCCACGCGGCCACGCCGCCTGCCGCAGCGCTGCGTGGAGCCCGGGTCAAGCCCGGGGTGACACTTTTATGTGGAGCGGGGAAGTGCGCTCTCTTGGCGCCGGGTGGGGCCCGCATATGCCGCAAGCAGCCCCCTCCCGCTTGACACCGCGCCCGTCCGCGTTATCCATGACGGACCCGCGCGGGACGCGGGAGCACAGCGTCAAAGGGAGCAAGCATGACACGCGCATTCACTTTTCCGGGGCAGGGGTCGCAGGCCGTCGGCATGGGCAAGGAACTGGCCGAGGCGTTTCCCGCCGCCCGCGAGGTTTTCGAGGAAGTGAATGAGGCGCTGGGCCAGAATCTTTCGAAACTCATGTGGGAAGGCCCGGGCGAAGAGCTGACGCTGACGGAAAACGCGCAGCCCGCGCTGATGGCCGTCTCGCTCGCCGCCATGCGCGTTTTGGAAAAAGAAGGCGGCTTTGCGCTCGCCGATAAGGCGGCTTACGTGGCCGGTCATTCGCTCGGCGAATATTCCGCTCTTGCCGCCGCCGGCACGTTCACGCTGGCGGATACGGCGCGGCTTCTCAAAACGCGCGGCCAGGCCATGCAGAAGGCCGTGCCCGTGGGCGAAGGGGCGATGGCCGCCGTGCTCGGCCTTGAATTTGAAGATGCAAAGGCGGTGGCGGAAGCGGCCTCCGACGTCGGCGTCTGCCAGACCGCCAATGACAATGCGCCGGGCCAGATCGTGCTGTCGGGCGCCAAAGCTGCTGTCGAGCGCGCCGCCGAGCTTGCCAAGGAAAAAGGCGCCAAGCGCGCCATGCTGCTCGACGTGTCCGCGCCTTTCCACTGCGCGCTGATGCAGCCGGCCGCCGACAAGATGGCCGAAGCGCTGGGCACGGTTGAAATGCGCGCGCCTGCCGTGCCGCTCGTCGCGAATGTGACGGCGGGCCCGGTGGATGATCCTGAAGTGATCCGCAAGTTGTTGGTCGAGCAGGTGACGGGCATGGTGCGCTGGCGCGAAAGCGTTGCCTGGCTTGCGGAAAATGGCGTCACCTCGGTGGTGGAAGTCGGCTCCGGCAAAGTGCTCTCCGGCCTTGCCAAGCGCATTTCCAAGGAACTGACGGCGGCCAATGTCGGCGCGCCCGGCGATGTGGAAGCGTTTCTGGCTTCGCTCTAACGGCCTTCTGTCGTCACCCACGGGCTTGACCCGAGGGTGACGAAGAAACAAAGCACAAGCCCGTGGGTGACGAGGCGGACGCAGAAATAAATGCAGTTGAGGCTTGCGCAGCCACGGCGAATAACGGCAGATAGAAGCCAGGTTTTATAAAGCCGGATTTTGTAAAGGCGGACGCGCTGTCCGGTTCAACGATAGGCCGGTTCAATGACACGCCGGTTCAATGACACGAAGGGGGAGGGATCATGTTCGATCTCACCGGAAAAAAAGCTCTGATCACCGGCGCCTCGGGCGGCATCGGCTCGTCCATCGCCAAGGCGCTGCACGGCCAGGGCGCAACGCTGGCCATTTCCGGCACGCGCCGTGAAGCGCTCGAAGCGCTGGCCTCGGAGCTGGGCGGCGAGCGGGTGCATATCACGCCCTGCAATCTTTCCGATCTCGAAGCCGTGGACGCCCTGCCCAAAGAGGCGAGCGAGGCCATGGGCGGGCTCGACATTCTGGTCAACAATGCCGGCATCACCCGCGACAACATCTTCATGCGCATGAAGGATGAAGAGTGGGAAGAGGTGCTGAAAGTGAACCTCACCGCCGGTTTCCACCTCTCTCGCGCCGTTTTGCGCGGCATGATGAAGGCCCGCTGGGGCCGCATCATCGGCATCACCTCGGTGGTGGGCGTCATGGGCAATCCGGGCCAGGCGAATTATGCCGCCTCCAAGGCCGGCATGATCGGCATGTCGAAATCGCTCGCCCAGGAGGTCGCCAGCCGCAACATCACGGTGAATTGCGTCGCCCCCGGTTTCATCAAAACCGCCATGACGGATGCGCTGGACGACAAGCAGCAGGAGGCCATTTCGGGGCGAATCCCTGCCGGGCGTCTCGGTACTTCCGAGGAAATTGCCGCCGCCTGCCTCTATCTGGCGAGCGAGGAAGCGGCCTATGTCACCGGCCAGACCATTCACGTAAATGGCGGCATGGTGATGATCTGACGAAATTTCCTTGTGAAAACAAGGGCTTGCCGGCAAGTTTCAATTCCCGTGAAGAATTGGCTGCTTATTGGCAAACATCGGGAAAGTGTGGTACTCAAGCCGCGAATTTTTTCTTGCGGCGGGTAACGGGACAGGCCACAACCTGTTCAATTTCCTGATGAAGGAAAGCGCCACGTTTGCATCCTTGACGCCATCTATTTGTGAGTGCGGGGGGCGCGAGGCTGGTCAACCTGGAGAGGATCTGAGGACTGGAAATGAGTGATATTGGAGAGCGCGTTAAAAAGATCGTGGTGGAGCATCTGGGTGTCGAAGCCGACAAGGTGACGGACAATGCCAGCTTTATCGACGATCTCGGCGCCGACAGCCTGGACAACGTCGAACTCGTGATGGCGTTTGAAGAAGAATTCGGCGTGGAAATTCCGGACGATGCGGCAGAGACCATCCAGACGGTTGGCGATGCCATTCGCTTCATCGACGCGAATTCGAACTAAACAAGTAAAATGAGGCCGCGGCACATCGGGTGCTGCGGCCTTACTTGCGTTTGCTGCCCCGGGTGGGCCGCGCACACGGGAGGAATGTCATGCGACGGGTCGTAGTCACCGGGTTGGGCATGGTCTCCCCGCTAGGTTGCGGTGTAGACACCACCTGGAAACGTTTGATCGCCGGGGAATCCGGCGCCAACACCATCACCTCATTCGATACAAGCGACTTGCCCTGCAAGATCGCCTGTGACGTGCCGCTGGAAGGCGAGGGCGCGTTCAATCGCGACGATTGGATGGACCCGAAGGAATCGAAGCGCGTGGACGAGTTCATCGTCTATGCCGTTTCCGCCGCCACCCAGGCGCTGAGCGATGCGGGCTGGAAGCCCTCCACCGAGGACGAGCGCTGCCGCACCGGCACGCTGATCGGCTCCGGCATCGGCGGGCTGCAGGGTATTGCCGACACCGCGCTCACCTTGCATGAAAAAGGCCCGCGCCGCGTCAGCCCGTTCTTCATTACCGGCCGTCTGATCAACCTGGCCTCAGGCTATGTCTCGATCCAGCACGGCCTGAAAGGCCCGAACCATTCCGTCGTCACCGCCTGCTCGACCGGCGCCCACGCCATTGGCGATGCGGCCCGCCTGATCGCGCTCGACGATGCGGATGTCATGGTTGCGGGCGGCACGGAATCGGCCATTTCGCGCATCGGCATCGCGGGCTTCGCTGCCTGCCGGGCGCTTTCGACCGCTTATAACGATACGCCTACCAAAGCCTCCCGTCCTTACGACAAGGACCGCGACGGCTTCGTCATGGGCGAGGGCGCAGGCGTTGTCGTGCTCGAAGAGTATGAGCATGCCAAAGCGCGCGGCGCGAAGATTTACGGCGAGATCGTGGGCTATGGCCTCTCCGGCGATGCCTATCACATCACCGCGCCCTCCGAGGATGGCGATGGCGGTTACCGCTCCATGCAGGCCGCATTGAAGCGGGCGGGCATTTCCCCCTCCGACCTTGATTATGTGAACGCCCATGGCACCTCGACCATGGCCGACACGATCGAGCTCGGCGCCGTCACGCGGCTGCTCGGCAATGCGGTGGAAAAGGTCTCCATGTCTTCCACCAAATCCTCGATCGGCCACCTTCTGGGCGCGGCCGGGGCGGTGGAAGCGATCTTCTGCCTGCTGGCCATGCGCGACAGCAAGCTGCCGCCGACGCTCAATCTCGACAACCCGTCGGTCGAAACGAAAATGGATCTGGTGCCGAACGTGGCGCGCGACAAAGAAGTCAATTACGCGCTTTCCAACTCGTTCGGCTTTGGCGGAACCAACGCATCACTCGTGATGCGCAAGGTGGATTGAGTAGCCTCGCACAATGACGGGTGACGACGCCGGCGAAACGGCGACAGTGGCAGATCAGGAAAAGGCGGCGCCCTCCAAGGGGCGGCGCCTTTTGCTTTGGGCGCTCCTCAGCGCGCTTGGCCTCGCGCTTCTGGGCGCTGCGGGCGTGGGCGGGCTCTATCTTTACGGCAAGCACCGCTATGAGGCGGAAGGCCCGCTTGAGGCGCCGGAAATCGTTTTCCTGAAACGCGGCATGGGCCTGAACACGATTGCCCGCGTGCTGGAAGAAGAAGGTGCGGTCGACAGCGCGCTCATCTTCCGCCTCGGCGTGCGCCTGGAAGGGCTTTCGGCGGCGCTGAAAGCCGGGGAATATGAAATTCCCGCCCGCGCCTCGATGCAGGAAATCGCGGCGCTTTTGCATGAAGGAAAAGCGATCCTCCACAAAGTGACGGTGCCGGAGGGGCGCACGAGCCACGAGATCGTGGAAATCGTCAAAGCCGATCCCGTGCTGGTGGGCGAGGTGAGCAAGGTGCCGGAAGAAGGCGCGCTCTTGCCCGAGACTTATCTTTTCGAGCGCGGCACGAGCCGGGATGAGATTCTGGCGCGCATGGCCGCCGCCCATGACGCGGTGATGGAAGAGCTGTGGCCGGCCCGCGCTGAGAACCTGCCGATCAAGACGGAAGAGGAGGCGGTCATTCTCGCCTCCATCGTCGAGAAGGAAACCGGCGTTGCCGAAGAGCGCCCGCGCGTTGCCTCGGTCTTCGTCAACCGGCTCAACCGCGGCATGCGCCTGCAATCCGATCCGACGATCATTTACGGCATTACCGGCGGCAAGGGCCCCCTCGGCCGGCGCATCCGCCGCTCGGAGATCGACGGCGCCACACCCTATAACACCTATCAGATCGACGGGCTGCCGCCGACGCCCATCGCCAATCCGGGCCGGGCGGCCATCGAAGCGGTGCTCAATCCACCCGAAACGAAAGATCTCTATTTCGTAGCGGACGGCACGGGCGGCCATGCCTTTGCGTCTTCGCTGAAAGAACACCTGAAAAATGTCGCCGCGTTCCGTCGCATTCAGCGGGAGCGGGGAGAGCGGTAGAGAGTCTTGCTGGCCACAGACCTTGCAGCACACTCTGCCGTCACCCCGGGCTTGTCCCGGGGTCCACAAGGCTTCTCTTCTTGGCGCAAACGCTGCTTGGACCCCGGCTCGGGGGCCGGAGTGACGGCTGTAAAGGAGGCGGGCACCCGGATGCGCCATCACCAAAAGCGCACGGCCCTGTTATAGTGCGTTTCAAGATTGAACTGATTCTGAAGGACGCCTGATGAGCCTATCGAGCATGACCGGTTTTGCCCGCGTGGAAGGCGCTGAAGGCGGTGCGCGATGGCACTGGGAGCTGCGTTCCGTAAACGGAAAGGGCCTCGATCTGCGCCTGCGCCTGCCGCCCGGTTTCGAGGCAATGGAGCCGAAGCTGAAAGCCATCGCGCAAGGCGCGATGAAGCGCGGCAATGTGCAGGCGAATTTACAGCTCACCCGCGAAAACGCCGCCAATGTTCCGCGCCTCAATGAAGACGTGCTGAAAGGCGTACTCGCCGCTGTTTCCCGTCTCAGGGATCATCAGATTTATCTGACCGATTCCACAGCCGAAGGCATTCTCTCGCTAAAGGGCGTCATGGAGGCGGGTGAGGCGGAAGAAGGCGAGGAGGCGCGCGCCGCCCTTGAAGAAGCGCTGGTGGCAAGTTTCGCCGAGGCCGTGAAGGCGCTTGCAAGCGCGCGGGATGAGGAAGGCGCTAAACTTGCGGCGCTCCTGGAAGGCCAGGTCAAACGGATCGAGGAGCTGACGGGCGAAGCGGCGGCATCGCCTGCCGCAAGCGCAGAGGCGATGCGCGAGCGGTTGAAACGCCAGGTGGAAGAATTGCTCGGTGCTTCTCCCGCGCTGAATGAAGAGCGGCTCGCGCAAGAGGCGGCGCTTCTCGCAACCAAAGCGGATGTGCGCGAGGAGCTCGACCGGCTGGGCGCCCATGTGGAGCAGGCCCGCGATCTTCTTGCCTCCGATGAGCCCGTCGGCCGGCGGCTCGATTTTCTCACCCAGGAATTCAACCGCGAGGCCAATACGCTTTGCTCGAAAGCCGCCGATGTGGCTCTGACGCGCATCGGCCTTGAGCTTAAGACCGTTATCGACCAGCTTCGCGAACAGGTGCAAAACGTCGAATGAATGATCCCGAAATCAAACGCCGCGGCCTGATGCTCGTTCTCTCCTCGCCATCCGGGGCGGGTA
Source organism: Tepidicaulis sp. (assembly GCF_965222285.1). Classification (NCBI taxonomy): domain Bacteria; kingdom Pseudomonadati; phylum Pseudomonadota; class Alphaproteobacteria; order Hyphomicrobiales; family Parvibaculaceae; genus Tepidicaulis; species Tepidicaulis sp. The sequence continues at coordinate 1,305,303 of NZ_OZ244942.1, forward strand.
AGACCACCTTGTCGCGGCTACTGCTTGCCGATGACCCGAACATCACCATGTCGGTTTCCGCCACCACGCGCAAACCGCGCCCGGGCGAAAAAGACGGCGTCGATTATTATTTCCTTTCGACGGAAGATTTCGGCCTGAAAGTGAACCGGGGCGAGTTTCTGGAGCACGCCAAGGTTTTTGACAATTATTACGGCACCCCGCGCGGGCCGGTGGAAGAGGCGCTCTCGGATGGGCGCGACGTTCTCTTCGATATCGACTGGCAGGGCACGCAGCAATTGATGGAAAGCGCGGAGGACGATCTGGTGCGCGTCTTCATTCTGCCGCCCTCCGGCCAGGAACTTGAAATGCGCCTCAAGAAACGCGCCCAGGACCCGCCGGACGTCGTTGCCTCGCGTATGGCCAAGGCTTCTGACGAGATTTCTCACTATACGGATTATGACTACATCATCGTCAATGAAGATGTGGATATGAGCCTGACGCGCCTGAAATCCATCCTGACCGCCGAACGGTTGAAACGGAAACGCCAGGTCGGCCTTTCCAATTTTGTTCGGGGGCTACAGCAGGCGCTGTAGTTCCTTATCTTGTGCTTGGGCTTGATCCGAGCATTGTGGACCCCGGCATAAAGCCGGGGTGACACCCTGAATGAGTGGCGGGGCGGTGCTCCAAATTCAAAGCGTCACCCCGGCTTTATGCCGGGGTCCATGCAGCCTCTCGGCTAACACACACCGGCAAATAAAAAGGGAGCCCGAAGGCTCCCTCTAATTTTCTGTCCGGTGTGCGCCGTCCTTAAGGCTTCAGCACCACGCGGCCCATGATCTTGCCCTCGCGCAGATCGTCCAGCGATTTGGAGGCCTGATCGAGCGGGCGTTCTTCGACCGGGATGGGATCGATCTTGCCGGCTTTTACCAGCGCCATCATTTCATGGGTTTCGCCGAGCGAGCCCACATAGGCGCCGCCGATAGAAATGGCGCGCATCGGGAACATCGGGATCGGCATGGCAAAGCCGCCGCCGAAAAGACCGACCACGATCACCTTGCCGCCTTTGCGCACGATGGAAGAGGCGAATTTGAGCGAGGCTTCCGAGCCGACGAAATCGACCGCGGCGGGCACACCGCCATTCGTGTCGGCGAGCACCTTTTTGATCGCATCGGCGTCTTTCGGGTTATAGGTCTGGTGCGCGCCTGCGCCCATAGCCGCTTGCAGCTTTTGCTCATCCACATCCGCGCCGAGCGGGGCATTGTCGAACATGGCTTTGGCGAATTGCAGGCCCATCATGCCGACGCCGCCGAGACCGACCACCATCACCCGCTCTTCCGGGGAAATGTCGCCGAGCTTTTTCATCGCCGAATAGGCGGTGAGGCCTGAGCACATATAAGTTGCGGCAAGGCCTTCTTTTACACCGGTATAATCGAGCAGATATTTCGCATCCGGTACCATGACATGGGTGGCATAACCGCCCGCGACCTGAATGCCGAGCTGGCGCGGCTTGTTGCAAAGCTGCTCTTCGTCGCGCTTGCAGGTCGGGCATTCGCCGCAGCCGATCCAGGGATAGACGACGCGCTGGTCGCCGACCTTGACGTCTTTGACGTCCGGGCCGACGGCAATGACTTCGCCTTCGATTTCATGGCCGAGCGTGAAGGGCAGCTGGCGCCCGCCGCGCACATCGAGCTTGTTGTCGCCGCCGAGATCGAAATAGCCGTCATGCAGGTGCACGTCCGAATGGCACACGCCGCAATGGCTGACTTTCACCAGTACCTCGCCGCCTTTCGGCTCGGGCATATCGGTGGTGACTTCCTGAAGGGGTTGACCATATTCGACGATTGCTTGCGATTTCATCCGGGATACGCCTCCTGCGCCGTGTTGTGGCTGTTGTTGCCGGTCCTGGCGGGCCGGGGTTTAAAGAGTGAATACATCGCCGCGGCCCCTGGGGCAATGCCCGCTTCGGGCAGGGGGCGGCGCCTTAAGGGCTCAAGCGGCCTTCATTGCCTCATAGGCGCGGGCGAGGGCGCAAAATTCCTCGATGGAAAGCCGCTCGGCCCTCTCTTCCGGGCGCAGGCCCGCCGCCTCGATCAGCGCGGGGGTATTGAGGCCCAAGGTCTTAAGGCTGGCGCGGATCATCTTGCGCCGCTGGCCGAAAGCGGCCGCCACCACTTTTTCCAGCGCTTTGGGGGCCGCCGGGGCGAGCGGTGCGGCGCGCGGCAAAAGGTGCACGATGGAGGAGGTGACCTTGGGCGGCGGCGTGAAAGCCGCCCGGTCCACATCGAAGGCTTTATATGCCTTTGTGCGCCACTGGGCGAGCACGGCAAGGCGGCCATAGGATTTCGAGCCGGGCTCGGCAACGATGCGGTCCGCCACTTCCTTCTGGAACATCAGCGTCAAGCTGTCATACCAGGGCGGCCAGGGCTCGGTTTGCAGCCAGCCGACCAGCAGCACGGTGGCGATATTGTAAGGCAGATTGGCGACGATGCGCGTGGGCCCGCCGCCCGCAAGAGCCGCCATATCGGTTTTCAGCGCATCGGCGTCGATGACTTCAAGCCGGCCCGGATAGGCGGCGGCGATGTCTGCCAGCGCGGCAAGGCAGCGCTCGTCCCGCTCGATGGCGATGACTTTACGCGCCCCTTCGGCAAGGAGCGCCCGCGTCAGCCCGCCGGGCCCCGGGCCCACCTCGATGATCGTATGATCCTCGAGCGAGCCTGCTGTGCGGGCGATGCGGCCCGTCAGGTTGAGATCGAGCAGGAAGTTCTGCCCGAGCGATTTTTTGGCGCGCAGCTCATGCGCCGCGATCACCTCGCGCAGCGGCGGCAGATTGTCCGGCGTCATTTGGAGCTACTCCGCCGGGCGGCCATTTCACCGGCCAGGCGCAGCGCCTCGATAAGGCTGGCGGGATTGGCGATACCCTTGCCGGCAATGTCGAAGGCCGTACCATGGTCGGGCGAGGTGCGGATGATCGGCAGGCCAAGTGTCACATTGACGCCCCGGTCGAAATCCAGCGTCTTGATCGGGATAAGCGCTTGGTCGTGATACATGCAAAGCGCGGCGTCATAGTTCTCGCGGGCTTTGCCATGAAACATCGTGTCGGCGGAAAGCGGGCCTTTCACATCGATGCCGTCGCCGCGCAACGCTTCAAGCGCGGGCTGAATGATCTCTTCTTCTTCCTTGCCCATGCTGCCGCCTTCGCCCGCATGGGGGTTGAGCCCGGCCACGGCAAGGCGCGGCTCGGCGATGCCGAAATTTTCCTTAAGGGCCCGGTGGACGATCCGGGCTTTTTCCTCGATAAGCGCGCGGCTAAGCGCGGCAGGCACGGCAGCAAGCGGGATATGGATCGTCAGCGGCACGACTTTGAGAAGCGGTGAGGCGAGCATCATGACCGGCGTGCCGCCTGTCAGGGCGGCCAGAAACTCCGTGTGGCCCGGATGTTTGAAGCCTGCCTGATAGAGCACGCCTTTATGGATGGGGTTGGTGACAACGGCACCGGCGCGGCCTGTCTCGGTCAGCTTTACCGCTTCCTCGATGGCCGTGATCGTGCCCGGCGCATTGGCTGGGTCCGGCACGCCGGGCTTTGCCGCCGCGCCGAGTTTGATGGGAAGCACGGGCAATGCGGTATCGAAGATGCTGGCGGCTTCCTCCGGCGCGGCAATTTCCTTGATGGGCACATCAAAGCCGAGGCTTTTTCCAAGCGCTGCAAGACGGGCAGGATCATCCAGCGCGAAGAAGACCCCGAGCCCTGCACTTTGGCGCGCAAGCCAGCTTTTCAGTGTGAGCTCCCCGCCGATCCCGGCCGGGTCTCCCATGGTGAGGGCAAGGGGCAGCATGCGCTTAAACTAGCGCATCTCCACAATGGCGTCGCGGCGCAGGTCGCGCAAATGGCGGCGGGCCATCATGGAAAGACGCTGGTTGAAAAGGTTGTTCTCGATGCTGTCCCGGGTGATCTGCGTACCCTGATCGTCCCAGCGGTTGCAGACGATGAAGACTTCGATGCCTTGCGGTGTGCGCTGAGGCGGGGCGACTTCCCCGGCCTCGCGCGCCTGCAGCAGACCGCGCAAGGGTTCCTGGATCTGCCCGGCTTCGACTTCCGTCGGCTGGGAGACCTGAGCGCCCGGATAGGCTTCGGCCTGCTCGCTGACGCGGGCGCAGGTGCGGAAATTGGAAACCAGTTCATCGGCCTGCGTGCGGCGTGCTTGAACGGCGGAGGCGGGCGCTTCCGGTCCAACCGGCAGCAGCACGCGGACGACCTCGAAGCGGTTGCGCAGCGGATTGGGACCATTGCCCTGCTGCTTGTTGATGAGCTGAACGATGTAAAAGCCGTTCAGCGTTTTGATCGGATCGGAAATCTCGCCCGGCGACATGTTCACGATCTCATCGGCAATAGGAGAGGGAAGCTGGCTGGCTGCGAGCCAGCCGATATCGCCCCCTGCAGCGGCTGTCGCCGACTGGCTGAACTGTGCGGCAACGGCGGGAAAGGGAATGCCCTGGCGCATCTGCTCGACAAGGCGGCGCGCGCCGTTCTGCATTTCCCGTTCCTGGGCGGCATTCTCAAAACCGAGATAGATTTCTGCTACGTGATATTGCACCTGATTGGCTTCCTGCTCGATCTGGCGCATCTTTTCGTCGACTTCCTGATCGCCGATTGTCACCAGCGGGGCAAAGCGGTTGCTGATCACCTTGTTCCAGGCAATGTCGGCATAAATCTGTGAGCGGAGCGTTGCGATATCGATGCCGTTTGCTTTCAGGAATTCGGCGATTTCTTCCCGGCTACGGTTGGAGCGGGAGGCGACGCGTTCCAGCGCTTCATCCACTTCTTCTTCGGTGACTTCCAGCTCCAGCCGCTCGGCTTCGGCGACTTGCAGTTTCTCGTCCACCAAACCGCGCAGCACCTGGGTGCGCACGCGCTCGACATTTTCCGGTGTGGCCGGCAGGTTGGAGGTGGAGAGCACGAGCTTCATGCGCTGCTCGACGTCATAGCGTGAAACGACACGGTCGTTCACCACGGCGGCAATGCCTTGCACGTTCTGCGCATGGGCCGGAGTGCCGGAGACGGGAAAAGATCCTGCCAGTATCAGGCCCGCGCAAAAAAGGGCGGCTTTGAGCGGCAAGGCGCGGCTGAAACTCGATGCAGACAATGTAAAATACCTAGCTAAGTTCATGATTTTCAAAAGAAATCTTTTCCCGGATGTTCTGATGACGGCAGAATAACGTGTCGTACCGGACTTTCAAATGCCCTTGTTTACTCCCCGGACGAAGAGATGCCGGAGGAGAAGCCGGCAGTACCCAAGTGCTTAAAGGTCAATTGCAACATGATGGAATTGTCCGGCTCGATATCGCGGTCGCGGAAGAATTCCTGCTGATAGGCAAGTCCCAAAGCAAAGCATTCGTCCTGATAATAGAGCCCAAGCTGATTGTTGAGTGTTTGCTTATTCTCCAAGTCCCTGCGGGTATAGCCGCGCAGCGACCAGTAGTCGGAGAGTTTATAATTTGCTGTTGCGCTCAGCTCTTCGCGGGTGCCCAGCCGCGCCGATTGAGAGGCATCGAAAAACGCATAAGTGCCGGATACCCAGAAAGGTCCGAGCTGCGTAAAGAGATCGACTTCGTTTCGGGCGAAGGAGAAATCGTCTTCATCGAGACGGAAACGATGCGCAAGCGAGAAGTTTTTAGAAGGGCGATAGCGTAGCCGGCCCACATAATCCGATTTTTGTTCGCGCAAGCCGGAATTTGGATCGAACTCGGTGTTTTCGCGGAAGCGCAAAGTCTGACCGATCAGGGCATCGAAAACGCCGCCGTCTTCACCGTAGAGCGAGAAGTTCAGCCCGACATTGGCGCGCGCGCCGCCTTCCCACCGATCAAGGCCGGGAAAGCGGTTGTTCTCGAAGAGGTTGATGGCATCGAATTCGAAGCTAAGAGAGTCCTCGTTCGGAATTTCATCCGGATTGCCGCCATTCGGTGCATAGATGAGCTGAACGATAGGCTCGACGACCTGGCGGGTGGAACCGCTGCTTCTCACCCAAGGCCAGCGCCATTCGATGCCAGCTGTCGGTAGGCCGCGGACTACGGTGTCGCCGTCCGTTCGCTGCGCAGCACTGATTTGAACGTCATCGGTATAATAGATATCGCCGCGCAGATCGACGAAGGGGCGGAAAATTTCACCGGTGCTTGTTACATGACGGCTTTCCCAGCCGAGCGTTGTCGAGAGGCGCTGCGAATCCGTGCCGCGCGCTCGGGTGAGGGACATAATATTCGTGTCCCAGGTCAGCTGTCCGCCTAGAATTTCCCGCTCCGGTTCGTAGTGATAAGTGACCAGCGGGGCAATGATCGGCGTTTCGGCGGAGACATCGTTCGAGAGAAGGCCTTGGAAAAAGAAGCTTTCGCCCAGGAACTCGCTGCGCCCGTCGATACCTTGCACGTAAACGCGGCTCGTTAGATCCGTTTCATCGGAAAGGTCGTAACGGCGCAGATAGGTGTCGTCGCTCGTTAGTTCGGTTTTGAACCCCCAGTTCCAGGTTTCATCGAGCTTGAACTTACCTTCCGAGAAAAAGCTGCCGCGAAAATCCGTATCCGCGGGTGTGCCGGGCTCAGGATCTGTCGGCTTTGTGCCGGTGATATCGAATTCATATTCCCCGCGATTGGTGCGGTGGCGGAATTCGGCCTGATAGAGAATGCCCTGCTTGGATGTATAACGCGGCGCTAGCGTCGCATCCATGTTGGGTGCGATCACCCAGTAATAAGGGATCTCGACCTCAGTGCCGAAATCTTCCGAGAAGCCGAGACTGGGAAAAAGGAAGCCTGACTGGCGGTCGACGGTGGGGTCGGGGTGAGAAAAGAACGGCACGTAAGCGACGGGGATGCCGAAGAACTCGAAGAAGGCATCCTCATAGATGATCTGTTGTTCTTTTTGGTTGTGGATCACCTTGTAGGATTTGATCTGCCAAAGAGGCTCGGCGCCCTCGGCTTCACAAACTTCGCACGGGCTGAAAACACCTTTGTGGAAGGTCGTCAGGTTGCCGCTTGAGCGCTTGGCCTCGACTGCCGTGATGCGGGTATTGTCCACCATGAGAACGGAGAGGCTTTCGGCGAAACCTTCTCCGAGTTCATCCGAAAGCCGGGCGCGATTGGCAAAAAGCACGTCCCCCGTGGGTTCCAATATGCGGATGTTGCCTTCGGCGGTGACGATGCCGGTTTTCTGTTCGTAGGTGACTTCATCGGCAAAGAGAATGCGCGGTCCGTAGACAATTTCGACATTACCTTTGGCCGTCACGACTTCGGTATCGCGATTGTAAATCAGCTCGTCTGCTTGAAGTAGAACCTCACCCGTCTCTTCGAGCGAGGCGGGGGTATTCCGGGCCGGGGCGGCATGAGCGGCGGCGCTCACGAAGAGGCCGGCTGACAGCCAGAGCGAGACGGCTTTCAGCCGCCTTTTCACACTTTTCCCCCCGCGTGCGGGAAACGCTTTCCGCACTATCCGTCCTCCAAATGAAACAACGCTGCAAGCCCCACCAAGGCCGTGAAGATGGCCGGCGCCCAAGCTGCCAGAAATGGCGGAATGATGCCAGAACTCCCGAGCGCCAAAGAGAGTTTTGTGAAGAAAAAGAAGACAAAACCCGAGAAGATGGCGCCGAGGACGAGTTGGCCGAAGCCGCCTAGCCGCGAAATGCGCATCGAGAAGATCGCGGCGACGATGACCATGGTGCAAAGAAGGAAGGGGCTCGAAATCAGCGAGTGCAGGTGAATGCGGTGCCGGAGCACGGAAAACCCGGCCTTGTCTGCAACGGCAATGAAATGAGGTAGGTCCCAGAAGGATATGGTTTCAGGCCCGGCGAAGCTTTCCTGTACCTGCTCCTTCTGGAGGTCGGTTGGAAGGCGGTAGGTCTCATAGAACCGGCTGGGTTCGTCGGGCTCCGTGACCCAGGCATTGGTCAGCGTCCAGAACCCTGCTTCGAGAGCCGCGGCTTCGGCATCGATTCGCCCGGCAAAGGAATCATCCGGCGCATATTGAAAGACGATGACCTCGCGCAACTGGATCTTATTCGCTTGGCTGCCCCGCAAGGCATGAACGACAGTCTTGCCCGAGTTCGTTGCCTCCCGCAGCCAGAGCCCCGTTTCGGCAACGGACAAGAGACTGGCCTTGCCTTTGATGTAGCGCGCTTCAAGCTGTTCGAAACGGCCGGTCAGAGTTGCGGCAACGGGATTATAGACCGTGATGCTGAAAACCCCGATCACAAAAGCGACGCAAAGTGCCGGCGCAAGAAACTGCCAGGCGGAGATGCCGGCCGCGCGGGTGACAACCAACTCGCTGCTACGGCTAAGGCGCAAGAGAGAGGCCATGCCGCCGAGGAGAACGGCAAAGGGAAGAAGCTGAATGCCTAGATTCGGGAGCCGTAAGAGCGCCATGGTCAGCACGGTGGCAAAGGTAATGCCTTCTTTATTTGCCGTGCGGCGGAGCAGCTCCACCATGTCGGCGAGGAAGACGATGGCAAGGCAGATGATGAAGGCCGCCATAACTGCCATGAAGAACTGCCGGCTGAGATAACGGGTAAGGGTCCAGGAAACGAACATGGGGGCTTAAACCTCCGCCGTAACTGGGCGCCGGTAGAAGCGCAGCTTCTCTCCGGCTTTGCGGAAAAGGTCGGGCCTGAGGATCATCGCAAGGCTTATGAGAATGACGGCGATGGGCACCGCGTAAAGCGCGATGGCGAGCAGCGGCGTCTTGACCGTGAGGTTCTGGATGCCGAGGCAGAGAATGCGCACCAGGATGGCCACGGTCACCGCGCCGATGATCCGCACTGTATAGCCGCGCCGGTTGAACTCCGCCGAGATCAGGCTTGCGAGCGCAATGGCGGCGAACATCAGCGGATGAAGCAGAGTTGAGAGGCGCTGATGTGCTTCGGCAAAAAGCTCTGGATAATAATTCTGCCCATATACGTCGTCCTCGGCGGGCCAAAGAAGTTCATGGAAGAAGCGTTCGGAGGCTTCGTAATATACATCTTCCGGATCGCCCGCGAGATAGGCGAGGTCATAGGTGTATTTGTCGAAATAAAGCAGCGTGATCGAAGGGCCTTCATCGGTCTTGATCGTGCGCTGGATGTTGCCGTTGAACATCAAGAGCCGCGGTCCGGCATCCGATTTAATGAGCTGCCCGTTCTCGGCCATGTAGGTCACGGGTTGCACCGGGTCGCGGTTGTCATGCACGAGAATGCCCTGGATCGTGCCGCCCGCGCCTTGCTCACGCACATAGACGGTCAGACCTTGAGAGGGATTGTTGAACTGTCCTTCCCGGATGACGGCGGTGATCACATCGGTGCGGATCTCCTGAACGCGTGTCGCCACTTCGCGGAGCCCGGCTGGGCTGAGAAACATGCTCAGCGACATCAAAAGGAGAGAGACGGCAAGCGAGATGAAAATGACAGGCCGGGCGATGCCCCAGCGGCTGATGCCGGCGGAGAACATCACCACAAGCTCGCTGTCCGAATAAAGCCGGTGGAGGGCGTAGAGAACGGCGAAGAAAAAAGCGATGGGCAGAATGATCGTGATGACGCTCGGCATAGCGAGCATGGTCAGAACGAAATAGGTCCCGGCGGATTGCCCCTGCATCACCACTACGTCGAGCAGGCGCAGCGCCTGGGTGAGCCAGATGATGCCCGTTAGGATGAGAGTTGCCACGGCGAAGGGGCCGGCAATCTGGGTAATGATGTAGCGGGACAATCCCCTCATTGTCGGCCCTTCATTAAGTCGGTATCCGTCTCGGCCTTGCTGGCGCTTCTCGGGCCGCCTTGCGGCGGAATTTGCGGCTCCATCGAGGAGCCCCCTTTTTTACCCCCCGAATTCCGATAGGATAGCCCGCTAAGCGACCGGAATGGTTAGTATAAATAAATGCGCCCGCCGCGCGACCCTATCCTGGACATCTGTCCGTTAAGGGCGCGTGTAGCGGTTTCCTGGTGCAAAAACAATGAGGGTCTCATGAACATCTCTTTTGCCGATCATTCGCTGCCGCGCGCCGGCGTGCTGCTGCTTACCGCCCCCAAGGGAACGACCTTCAAGGGCCGGTTGGCCGAAATCGACAAAAAAACCGGCGGAACCCTCAAAAAAGCGGCGAAAGCGGCCAATTTCGAAGGAAAAAAGGGCAGTTTCGTTGAACTTTTGGCGCCGAAAGGCGTTTCGGCGGCCCGCCTCGTCATCCTGGGGCTCGGCGATCCGGCGGAGCTGACGCCGACGGAAGCAGAAAATCTGGGCGGCAAGATCGCAGGCCGCTTTGCCGAAGGCACGGATAAGGATCTCGCCATCTGGCTCGATGAGACCAAAGGCCTCGCGCTGGAAATGGATGAGCTGGCCGCCCGGCTCGCCTTCGGCATGAAGCTGCGCGCTTACCGATTCGACAAATACAAGACCAAGAAAAAGGACGAGAACGGCAAGGTCAAACTCGCCAAGGCCGTCATTATGTCGGATGCGACGGCGAAAGCGCGGCGCACTTTCTCCGATCTCGCCAAACTTGCCGACGGTATTTTCTTCGCCCGCGACCTCGTCAATGAGCCGGCCAATATCCTTCATCCGGAAGAGTTTGCGGCGCGCGTAAAGGAGATGAGCGAACTTGGCCTCAAGATAGAAGTGCTCGGCGAAAAGCAGATGGAAAAACTCGGCATGGGCGCGTTGCTCGGCGTGGGGCAGGGCTCGCGCCGGGAAAGCCAGCTCGTCGTCATGCGCTGGGAAGGCGGCAAGAAGGGCGAGCAGCCCATCGCCTTTATCGGCAAGGGTGTCTGTTTCGACACGGGCGGTATTTCCATCAAGCCGGCGGCCAGCATGGAAGACATGAAAGGCGACATGGGCGGGGCGGCCTGCGTGGCCGGTCTGATGCGCGCGCTTGCAGGCCGCAAGGCGAAGGTGAACGCGATCGGCGTGATCGGGCTCGTGGAAAACATGCCCGACGGCAATGCCCAGCGCCCGGGCGACATCGTCACCTCCATGTCGGGTCAGACCATCGAAGTGATCAACACCGATGCCGAAGGCCGCCTCGTGCTGTGCGATGCGCTCTGGTATACGCAGGACCGCTTCAAGCCGAAATTCATGATCGACCTTGCAACGCTGACGGGTGCCATCATGATCTCGCTCGGCCAGGAATATGCGGGTCTCTTCTCGAACGATGACGAGCTTTCCGATCAGCTTTTCAATGTGGGTGAGCGCGAAGGCGAAAAGGTTTGGCGCATGCCCATGGGCCCTGCCTATGACAAGATGATCGACAGCAAATTTGCGGACATGAAAAATGTCGGCGGCCGTTTCGGCGGCTCGATCACGGCGGCGCAGTTCCTGAAGCGCTTCGTCAACGATGTACCCTGGGTCCATCTCGACATTGCCGGCACGGCCATGTCCTCGCCCGCCAGCGACATCAACACGAGCTGGGGCTCGGGTTACGGGGTGCGCCTGCTCGACCGGCTGGTCGCCAGCCACTACGAGGACTGATCTTGGCCGAGGTGCTTTTCTATCATCTCATGCAAATGCCGCTCGAGCGGGTTCTGCCGGACCTGCTCGAGCGCTCGCTGCAGCGCGGCTGGCGCGCGGTGGTGCAGGTGGGGAACGAAGAACGCCTCGAGCCGCTCAATAGCGTTCTTTGGACGTATAAGGACGATAGTTTTCTGCCCCATGGCACGAAGGCGGACGGGCCGCCCGAGATGCAGCCCGTTTTTCTGACCACGCAGGATGAAAACCCGAACGAGGCAAACGTCCTCTTTCTGGTGGACGGGGCGCCGGCTGGCGACCTGACCCCTTACGAGCGCGTGGTACTGCTTTTCGACGGCAACAATCCGGAGGCGGTGACGAAAGCCCGCACCGACTGGCAGCAAATCAAGGCCGGTGGGCATGAGGCGACATACTGGCAGCAAAGCGATCAGGGACGCTGGGAGAAAAAGGCTTAAGGCCTAAAATATTTTATCCCCGCTTGAATGGCGGGCGGTAATCGCCATTTGCGTTAGACGTAACTCGGCACGGCATAGGAGGGGGGAGTTCCATGTCCAAGGGCAAGACCATATCGGCCATTGTCGCGCTGCTCGTCATCGTGCTTGGCGCGGCTTATTACTGGTATGTGGTGGAAAGTCATGTGCCGGAAGATCCGCAATTCTCTCTCAACATCGAAACGCTGCGGCAGAAGGCGAATGCCGTTTCCGGCGATAAGCCCACCTCCATTGCGGTGGAACATGTCGGCTCGCTGGAATTTCCGGGCGCCGCCGTGATTTCAGGCGGGGAATGGTCCATGCGGGAAATGGCGGTCTATTCCTACAAGATCGTTTTCCCGAACGGGCATATCGTGGTCGATACGGCGGCTGAGCCTGAACAAGCGAAAGAGGCTGGCGCCACCGCGGTCGATATGGACTCATACGGGCGCATGATGGCGGCGATGGAAAGCGCCGATCATATCGTCATCACCCATGAGCATATGGATCATATCGGCGGGCTTGCGGCGGGAGCCGATGGCGAGCGTTTCCGCAAGCAAATGACGCTTACCGAAGAGCAGCTTGCCTTTCCCGTCTACCGGGCGCCGGCTGAGTTTCAGGAGGGCGCGCTGGAGGGATACGAGCCGCTGTCTTATGAAGGCACGTACGCGCTGGCGCCCGGAGTAGTGCTGATCAAGGCGCCGGGCCATACGCCGGGCAGTCAGATGGTTTTCGTCCAGCTGCAAGATGGCAGCGAGTATCTGATGATCGGGGATATCGCCTGGCATTTCGACAGCGTGACCACGATGAAAGCGCGGCCCCGTTTCGTCAGCTATAATTTCCTCAATGAAGACCGCGACATGGTGCATTGGGAGCTGGCGGAACTCAAACGCCTGCATGAGGAAGAACCCGGCATCATCATGATGGCGGGGCACGACAGGGCGTTGGTCGAGGGCTATGTCGAAGAAGGAAAACTGCGCGCAGGGTTCTAGGCGGTGATGAGCGCAGAAGCGCGTGTTCCTTGCGTCTATATGCTGACCAACCGGCCCGGCGGCGCGCTTTATGTCGGCGTCACGCGTGATGTAATCCGGCGTGTCTGGGAACATAAAACGGATGCGGCGGGCGGGTTCAGCAAAAAGTATCGGTTGCATACGCTCGTTTATGCGGAGTTTCACGCAACCATGCCGGATGCGATTGCGCGGGAAAAGCAGATCAAAGGATGGCGCCGCGCCTGGAAAGTGGCGTTGATCGAGAAAGATAATCCGCAGTGGCGGGATCTCTACGAAGAGCTTGCCTGCTGACTGTTTTGGGCCCGAGAAAACGGCAGGGAGATTCCGGATCATAAGGCGCGCAGCCGAAAGACTGGCGTCTTTCGGGCTTGCCTAATGTCCGGAATGACGGTTTTTAATTCTCGTCATTCCGTGCGCGTTGCGGCATGAAATGACGCAATGCAGACACGGAATCCGGGCAGACACGGAATCTCTACGCCGTGCAAATATTACCCTGCCTTCGCTTCCTGCTGGGCGGTGTCATAGGCTTCGCTGGCGGCGAGCCAGTCTTCTTCCAGTTTGGAAATCGTGGCGAGCGTGTCCGCGCGCAGCTTGGCGATCTGGGCGGCCTTGTTCGGGTTCTGCTGGTGAAGGGCGGGATCGGCGAGCGCTGCTTCCATTTTCTCGACGCCCTTTTGCAGGCGGGCCATTTCTTTTTCTGCCGCCGCGATTTTCTTTTTCAGCGGTGAAAGTTCGGCGCGCGCTTGAGCGGCGATGCGCCGGGCGTCTTTCTTGGCGATGATAGCGGCTGCTTCCTCGTCGATATTATTTTTGCGCGCGCCGGAGCGCCGGTTGCGGTCGAGCAGCCAGCGCTTGTAAGCCTCGATGTCTTCTTCCCAGCGGGAAACGCCGCCTTCGGCAACGATCCAGAGTCGGTCCGCGCAGGTTTCGACAAGATGCGGGTCGTGACTGATCAGAATGACCGCGCCTTCATATTCATTCACCGCCATGACCAGAGCTTCGCGGGAATCGATGTCGAGATGGTTCGTCGGCTCGTCGAGGATGAGGAGATGCGGTTTGTCGAAGGTCGCCACGGCAAAGAGGAGACGCGTCTTCTCACCGCCCGAGAGATTTTCGACCAGCGTGTCGGCTTTCTCCGCGCCGAAACCGTAAAAGCCCGCACGGGCACGCACCTGCGCCTGCGTTGCATCGGGCATCAGCTCGCGGAAATGATCGTAAGGGCTCATTTTGGGTTTGAGTTCGTCGAGCTGATGCTGGGCGATGTAAGCGACGCGCAGCTTCTTTGATTTATAGCAATGGCCCGTCTCGACCCGCAGCCGGTCCGAGAGCAGTTTGGCGAAGGTGGATTTGCCGTTGCCGTTCGCGCCCAAAAGGGCGATCCGGTCATCCTGGTCGATGCGCAAATCGAGATCGCGCAGGATAGGCTTGCTGGGCTCATAGCCGACGCTGGCATGTTCCAGCCGGATGATGGGCGAGGCGAGCGGGCGCTCGGGCGCGGGGAAGTGAAAAGGCTTCACCCGGTCTTCCACGATATCGGCGATAGGTTCGAGCTTGGCGAGCGCTTTCAGGCGGCTTTGCGCCTGGCGCGCCTTGCTGGCCTTGGCGCGGAAGCGCTCGACGAAGGATTCCATGTGGCGGCGCTGGGCTTCCTGCTTCTTTTTATAGGCCATCTGCTGTTCGAGCTTGGCGCGCCGCTCTTTCTCGAACTGGTCATAGGTGCCCGTGTAATACGTGAGCTTGCAGTTTTCCAGATGCAGAATGCCGTTCACCGCGCGGTTCAAAAGATCGCGGTCGTGGCTGACGATGATGACGGTGTGGGGATAGGACTTCAGATAGCTTTCCAGCCAAACGGTGCCCTCAAGGTCGAGATAGTTCGTCGGTTCGTCGAGCAGCAGAATATCGGGCTGGGAAAATAGAATGGCGGCAAGCGCGACACGCATCCGCCAGCCGCCCGAATATTCCGCGCAGGTGCGCCGTTGTGCCGCCTCGTCGAACCCGAGCCCGGCCAGGATTGTTGCCGCGCGGGCAGGGGCACCATGGGCATCGATGTCGGACAGGCGGGTCTGGATCTCGGCAATGCGGTGCGGATCGCGCGCCGTTTCCGCCTCGGTGAGCAGCGCGGCGCGTTCTTCATCGGCGGCGAGCACATAGTCGATCAGCCGGTCGGGGCCGCCGGGGGCCTCCTGAGCCATCATGCCGAGGCGGGCGGCTTTGGGTATGGATATGCCGCTATCCTCGCCGGGGATTTCACCGGCGATGAGTTTGAGGAGGGTGGATTTACCTGTCCCGTTGCGCCCGACCAGGCCGACCTTGTGGCCCTTGGGGATGGCCGCGGTGGCATGATCGAGCAGCACCCGGCCCTCGATGAGATATGTCAGATCGTTAATATGCAGCATTTTGTCGCCTCGGACCCGGCTTCTAGCATGGCCGGGGCGCCTCAGGGCAAGGATTTCCGGCGCCCGCGCGATTTTTTGAGCCGCGAGGGCTGTTGCCGCCGCGCCCGCCGCCCGCTATAAGGCGCGCAAATCCTTTCGACCCTCAGGAAACGGGAAAGACTTCACATGGCTGTTCAGCGCACCTTCTCCATCATCAAGCCGGATGCGACCCGCCGGAACATCACGGGCAAGATTATCGACCGGCTGGAAAGCGCGGGCCTGCGCGTCGTTGCGCAAAAACGCGTTCATCTGACCAAGGACCAGGCGGAAGGCTTCTATGCCGTTCACAAAGAGCGCCCCTTCTTCGGTGAACTGGTCTCCTTCATGATTTCCGGCCCCGTCGTCGTGCAGGTTCTGGAAGGCGAAGATGCCGTTGCCAAGAACCGCGAAGTGATGGGCGCAACGAACCCGAAGGAAGCGGCCCCCGGCACGATCCGCGCCGACTTCGCCGAGTCCATCGAAGCCAATTCCGTGCACGGCTCGGACGCGCCGGAAACGGCTGCCGAAGAAATCAAGTTCTTCTTCAAGGACGAAGAAATCGTCGGCTAAGGCTGATGGTTTTGGAAGTTTGGCGGGCGTCCTTCGGGGCGCCCGTTTTGTTTGCGTGCGGCAAAGACTGCATGGACCCCGGGTCGAGCCCGGGGTGACGCGGAGTGTGTGTGGCAGGTCTGTGCACAAAACGAAGCTGTCACCCCGGCCTCCGAGCCGGGGGCGACGAAATGTCGGGAATTCAAAGCCCCGGCACGATCAGCGTGGGCGGCAGGCCTTCGGGGGCGGGGGAGATGACGGCGCGTTCGTTGACGATGCGCACGCGCCCTTCCGCGACAAGGCGCAAGGCGAGGGGGTAGAGCTTGTGCTCGGCCTCCAGCACGCGCTGGGCCAGCGTTTCTTCCGTGTCGTCCATCATAACGGGCACGGCGGCCTGGGCGATGATGGGGCCTTCATCCATTTCCGGACGCACGTAATGCACGGTGGCGCCGGAAATGCGCACGCCCGCCTCGATGGCGCGGGCATGGACGTTGAGGCCTTTGAAGGCGGGCAACAGGGAAGGGTGGATATTGATCTGCCGGTTCCACCATTTTTCGACAAAGCCGTCCGTCAGGATACGCATGAAGCCGGCATTGCAGATGAAATCGGCGCCCGCTTCTTCCAGCGCTTCGCTGAGGCAGGCATCGAACGTGTCGCGCTTGGCAAAATCGCGGTGATTGATGGCGCGGGCGGGAATGCCGGCTTTCTCCGCAATCTCAAGGCCTTTGGCGCCGGGATTGTTGGAAATCACCGTCACGATGTCGGCCGGAAAATCCGGCGCGGCGCAGGCCTCGATCAGCGAGGCAAGATTGCTGCCCCGCCCTGAAATGAGAACGCCGACTTTCATTAGGCAGCTCCCGCAGGCGCCGAGCCGAGCTCGCCATTAATGACGACATGAGGGGCGTCCGCAGCGCGCTCTTTCAGCGTGCCGAGCGTGAAGACGGTTTCGCCTTCCCGTTCCAGAAGGGCGGCGACGTCTTTGGCGCGTTCGGCTTCCACGGCGAGAACCATGCCGATGCCGCAATTGAAGGTGCGGCCCATTTCATCGCGCTCGATGCCGCCGAGTTTCATCAGCCAGCGGAAGACAGGGGGCAGCGACCAGGCTGCGCCGTCGATCTCGGCCATCAGATTGTCGGGCAGGACGCGGGGAATGTTTTCGGTAAAGCCGCCGCCGGTAATATGGGCCATGGCTTTGACCGCGCCCGTTTCCTTGATCGCGGAAAGAAGCGGTTTCACATAGATGCGGGTGGGGGTGAGCAGCGCCGCGCCGAGCGAGGTGCCGGGGGCGAAGGGGCAGTCCGCGCCATAGGACAGCTCGTGATCACTCACCAGGCGGCGCACCAGCGAATAGCCGTTGGAGTGAACGCCGCTCGAGGCAAGGCCGATGAGCACGTCGCCTGCGCCGATATCGGCGCGCGGCAGAAGCGTGCCCCGCTCGGCTGCGCCCACGGCAAAGCCGGCAAGGTCATAATCGCCTTCGGCGTACATGCCCGGCATTTCCGCCGTTTCTCCGCCGATGAGCGCGCAGCCGGCCTGGCGGCAGCCATCCGCGATGCCCGCGACCACGTCTTCGGCAATGCCGACGGCCAGCTTGCCGGTGGCGAAATAATCGAGGAAGAAAAGCGGCTCTGCGCCCTGCACGATGAGATCGTTGACGCACATGGCCACAAGGTCGATGCCCACCGTGCCGTGGATGCCGCTTTCGATGGCGATTCGCAGTTTCGTGCCTACCCCGTCATTGGCGGCGACGAGCACGGGATCGGTGAAACCGGCTTCTTTCAGATCGAAAAGGCCGCCGAAACCGCCGAGGCTGCCATCGGCGCCCGAACGGGCGGTGGAGCGGGCGAGCGGGCCAATGGCTTTGACAAGCGCGTTTCCCGCGTCGATATCGACGCCGGCGTCTTTATAAGTGTAGCGGTTAGGGCGGTCGGACGAGGACATCTCAAGCCTTTATCGAGAGGGAGGCCCGGCATACGGCCCATGGGCGGGTTTCATGAGCGGGGCCAGTGACTTTCTGGGCGCTAACCCACCCGAAAAACGGCCATAAAGCAAGTGCTTCGCTGCCTTTAAATGCGAGGCGGGAAAAGTGCCGCAGCCGCCTTCCGGCTCCCCCGGCCTTGGTGTAGGGTCGGCTTTCGTGAAGGAAAAGCGGCTCCGGCCCGATTTCCAAAGTTTTTTCAAGAAGTTCAGAGTTTTCGGGAAGCAAAGGCGCAAGGGCGATGGAAACGAGGCGGGGCTCTTTTTTTGCAACTTTGGCGGCAATCACGGCGCTGGTTCTTTCGGCCGTGCTGGGCGCCGCGCCAGCCAGTGCAGGCGATGTTTACCGTGTCTCGGGCATTCCGGTCGATGCGAGCGCCGAAAATGCGACGGCGGCCCGCGCCAAGGCGGTGGCCGAGGGCCAGACCCGCGCTTTTGAAGAAGTGCTGCGCAAGGTGACGCGGCGCGAGGACTGGTCGCGCCTGCCAGCCGCCGATGAAGCGACGGCGCAGAGCCTCGTGCGCTCCTTTCAGGTGGCGGGGGAGAAGACCAGCACGACGCGCTATCTTGCGACCTTGACCGTGACCTTCAACAGCGAAGGCGTGCGCCGCCTGCTGCGCCAATACGATATTCCTTATGCCGATACGCAGGCAAAGCCCGCGCTGCTGCTGCCGCTCTGGCGCGACATTGGCGGCACGCGGCAATTGTGGGACGACAATCCCTGGCGCGCGGCCTGGACGGGTATGGACCTTGCCAACCGGCTGACCCCCCTTACGCTGCCGCTCGGCGATCTGGAAGATCTGACGACGCTGAGCGCGGAGGCGGCAGCGGCGGGCGATGATGCCGCCCTGCAAGCCTTTGCCGAACGCTATGGCACGAACCGCGTCATCGTGGCCGAGGCTTCGCCTGCCGGTGAAAGCGGGCTGCAAGCCGATATGGTGCTTTATGAGGCAGGCTCCGTCATGCCCGCGCGGCGCTGGAGCCGCCGGGTGAGCGGTGAGGAAAGCCTGGAGGCGCTGGGCCGCCAAGCAGCCGAACTTTATCTCGATCATCTGGCCGAGGAATGGAAAGCTCAGAGCACGGTTGCCAAGGGAGAAGCGGCGGCGCTTTCCGCCTCCGTGCGTTTCAATTCCATGGGCGAGTGGGTCTCCATCAAGCGCAAACTCGAGCAATCGCCGAATGTGAGCCGGGTGACGCTGGTCGGTCTTTCGACGGAAGGGGCGCTGGTGGAGATCGATTATCAGGGCTCGGCAGACAGTCTCGGCCTCACTCTTGCCCAGCAGAACCTCTCCTTGATGGAAATGGAGGGCTATTGGGTGCTGGCGGCGCGCCAGTGATCTAAAGCCTTCCCGATTGCCCGGAGCACCGGCGCTACCCCATGAACCAGCTGCCGAACATCATTACCATCGCGCGGCTCTTTTTGGTGCCGGTGATCATCTATTCGATCCTGAACGGTGAGATGATGCTCGCCTTCTGGCTGTTCGTGGCGGCGGGCCTGTCGGATGCGGTGGACGGGTTTCTTGCCCGCCAGCTTGCCGCCCGCTCCGAGCTTGGCGCTTATCTCGATCCCGTGGCGGACAAGGCGCTGCTGGTGAGCATCTACGTCTCGCTGGGCTGGGCGGGGTTCTTGCCGGACTGGCTGGTGCTTCTCGTCGTCTCCCGCGATGTGATGATCGTGGGCGGCGTGGTGCTTGGCTGGGTAATGGCCATGCCGCTTGCCATGGACCCGGCGCTGATTTCGAAAGCCAATACCGCCGCGCAGATCGCACTTGCCGCGCTCGTGCTGGCGGTGGCGGGCAGCGGACTTGAGGCGGCAGCGGCGGTCGATATGCTGGTCATCGTGACGGCGGCAACGACAGGTGTTTCCGCGCTCGGATATTTGTTGCGCTGGGGCGGGCATATGGGGCTTTGGGCGCTGCCCGGGCGGCCGGCGGCCGATACCGTTTTGAGCGAAGAGCAGGGAAAAAGGGAAAATCCATGACCGTTCAACGCCAGGCGCTTTTCTGGGGCATCGGACTTTTCGTCTTCATTCTATTGCTATGGCTGCTGCGCGGCATTCTTCTGCCTTTCGTCGCAGGGTTGGCGGTGGCTTATCTGCTCGACCCCTTTGCCGACTGGCTGGAGGAGCGCGGCTTTTCCCGGCTGCTGGCGACCAGCATCATTACGGTGATTTTCGTGCTGCTGATCGTGGCCTTTCTGGTTCTGCTCGTACCGTTGCTTTACGAACAGACGGTAGCGCTGGTCGAAAGCCTGCCCAGAATTGCCGACCGTGTGCAGGAATGGCTGGCGCATTTGAGCCAGGGCCGGGTCGGCGAAGTGCTTTTAGGCAGCACGGATATTCGCGACACGATCGATAAGGCGGGCGCGGGACTTGTTTCCTGGGCGCTGAGCGCGCTGGGCGAGGTGTGGAAACAGGGCGTGGCGATTATCAGCCTTTTCTCTCTCGTCGTCATCACGCCGATCGTCGCGTTTTACATGCTGCTCGACTGGGACAACATGGTGGCGCGGGTGGATGAGCTTTTGCCGCGTGAGCATGCCATGACCATTCGCGGCCTTTTCCGGGAAATGGATGCGGTGCTGGCCGGGTTCGTGCGCGGGCAGGGCACGGTGTGTCTGGTGCTCGGCACGTTCTATGCCATCGGCCTGTCACTGGCCGGGCTCAATCTCGGCCTCGTTGTCGGGCTTGGTGCGGGGATTATCAGCTTCATTCCCTATGTCGGCACGATCAGCGGCTTTCTGGTGGCGACGCTGCTCGCCATTTTGCAGTTCGGCCCGCAGGATTATATGTCGATCGGCGTCGTGATCGGTGTCTTCGTCATCGGGCAGTTCGTTGAGGGAAATTTCCTCACCCCCAAACTCGTGGGCAGCCGTGTCGGGCTGCATCCGGTCTGGGTGATGTTCGCCCTTTTTGCCTTCGGCGCGCTGTTTGGTTTCGTCGGCGTGTTGCTGGCCGTGCCCATTGCCGCAGCCATCGGTGTGCTTGCGCGTTTCGGTGTGCGCAGTTATGAGGCAAGCCCGCTTTACCGGGGCACCGGGCTTGGACATGAAGACCTGCAAGGCGTCCGTAAAGACAGTGATGAGTAAGCGTAGAGGGATGCGTAAGCGTAAAGGAGAGATGGGTGAAAGCTGAGCAGCTTCCCCTGGAACTGGAACACAGGCCCGCGCGCGGCCGGGAGGACTTTCTTGTCGCCCCGGCGAACGAACATGCCGTGGCATTGATCGACCGCTGGCCGGACTGGCCCGACGCGGTGCTGGCGCTGGCCGGTGCGCCCGGCACCGGCAAGACGCATCTTGCCGAGGTGTGGCGCACGCGCTCGGGCGCGCGGCGCATCGAGGCGGCAAAGCTCACCAAGAAAGAAGTGCCGGAGCTTGCCGAAGCAGGCGCGGTGATTGTCGAAGACGGCGAGACGCTCTCAGGCGAAGGGCTGCCCGCGCTGTTTCATCTCATCAATCTGGTGCGGGAGACGAAGGGGTTTCTTTTGCTCACGGGCAAGGAGCCGCCCGCGCGCTGGCCGGTCAGCCTGCCCGATCTGTCCTCGCGGCTGAAAGCGGTGCCTTGCGCGGAGATCGGCGCGCCGGACGATGCGCTTTTATCGGCGCTGATGATCAAGCTCTTCGACGACCGCCAACTTGCCGTGCCGGCGCCCGTCATTTCCTATCTCGTGCCGCGCATGGAGCGCTCTTTTGCGGCGCTGAGCGCGCTGGTGGAGGCGCTGGACCGGGCCTCCCTTGCCGGGAAACGGCCCATAAGTGTGCCGCTGGCCGCTGAAATCCTTAAAAACCGGGAAGAAAGCGCCCTTTAGGCCGTAAAGGACGCCTTAAAACCTGCCGTGCTTGTCATGACTCGGTTACGTTTTTGACGTAATTTCAAGGACATCTGGAATTTAACGGAACGCGCGGGAAGCCCGCGCGCCCGGGGAAATGATTATGAGCGCATCTTCAGGATCGAGCGAAGCCATTCAGCAGGTGCCTGCCGTGGTGGCCGCAGACGGGCCGCTGGAAATGAAACATGCGGCGGTGGATAGCGCGAGTTTCGAGCATATCGACCCGGCCTCGGCTGCGCGCTTCATGAACCGCGAGCTTTCCTGGCTCGAATTCAACAAGCGCGTTCTGGAAGAATGCGGCAATCTCAATCACCCGCTTTTGGAGCGGCTGCGCTTTCTTTCCATCTCCTCGAACAATCTCGATGAATTTTACATGGTGCGCGTGGCGGGCCTGCGCGGGCAAGTGAATGCGGGCGTCGAAACGCTGAGCCAGGACGGGCTTACCGCCGCCCAGCAGCTTGAGCGGGTGAATGCCGCCGCCAATGAGCTGATGGCGGAACAGCAGCGCCAATGGGACTCGCTGCGCCAGGAGATGCGGGAAAACGGCATTGCCGTGCTCGACCCGGAAGAAGTGACGGCGGAAGAATATGACTGGCTGGAAACGCGTTTTCTGGAACAGGTCTTTCCGGTTCTGACGCCGCTTGCCATCGACCCGGCGCACCCTTTTCCCTTCATTACCAATTTGGGTTTCACGCTCGCGCTGCAATTGAGAAGCCGCAGGCTCGGCACCTCGATGGAAGCGCTTTTGCCGATCCCCGCGCAGATCGAACGCTTCGTGCGTCTGCCCGACCAGACGGGCGGCGCGTCTGGCATTCGTTTTCTCAGCCTTGAAAACTGGATCGGGCTTTTCCTCGACCGGCTTTTTCCCGGTTATGAAGTGATGGGCCAGGGCGCTTTCCGCATCATCCGCGACAGCGATATCGAAATCGAGGAAGAGGCCGAAGACCTGGTGCGTTATTATGAAAGCGCGCTGAAGCGCCGCCGCCGGGGCACGGTGATCCGCTTGAAGATGCAGGCGAGCATGCCGCCTTCCTTGCGCGAGTTCGTTGCCTCCGAGCTGCATGTTTCGACGCAGGAAGTCGTGCTGGTGGACGGGCTGCTCGGCCTTGCCCAGACCAATGGCCTCATCGTCGATGACCGGCCGGATTTGAAATTCACGCCCTATAATGCGCGCTTCCCCGAGCGGGTGCGCGATTATGGCGGGGATTGTTTCGCCGCGATCCGCGCCAAAGACATTGTCGTGCATCACCCTTACGAAAGCTTCGATGTGGTGGTGCAGTTCATCCGCCAGGCCGCCAACGATCCGGATGTCGTGGCGATCAAACAAACGCTTTACCGGACCTCGAAAGACTCGCCCATCGTGCAGGCGCTGATCGAGGCGGCAGAGGCGGGCAAGTCCGTCACCGCGCTTGTGGAGCTGAAAGCGCGTTTCGACGAGGCCGCCAACATCGTCTGGGCGCGGAACCTGGAACGGGCGGGCGTGCAGGTCGTGTTCGGCTTCATCGAGCTGAAGACCCATGCGAAGCTTTCCATGGTGGTGCGCCGGGAAGGCGGGGCGCTGCGCTCTTATGTGCACCTTGGCACCGGTAACTATCACCCGATCACCGCGAAGATTTACACCGACCTTTCCATGTTCACGACGGACCCGGCGATCGGGCGCGACGTTGCGCGGATCTTCAACTATCTGACGGGCTATGCCGAACCGGAAGAGCTGGAACAGATCGCTATGTCGCCGGTGGGTTTGCGCGCGCGGCTTCTGGAAGATATTCGCGGTGAGATCGCCCATGCCAAGGCGGGCCGGCCCGCACAGGTCTGGGCGAAGATGAATTCGCTCGTCGATCCCATCGTCATCGACGCGCTTTACGAGGCAAGCCAGGCAGGCGTGCATATCGATCTCATCATGCGCGGCATTTGCTGCCTGCGTCCCGGTGTGCCGGGGCTTTCGGAGAACATCCGCGTAAAGAGCATTGTCGGGCGCTTTCTGGAACATTCGCGCATCGTCTGCTTCGGCAACGGTCACGGGCTGCCGTCCGATGACGCGAAGGTTTATTTCTCCTCCGCCGACTGGATGCCGCGCAATCTCGACCGGCGGGTCGAGGTGCTGGTGCCGGTGCGCAACTCCACCGTCCATGCGCAGATTATGGATCAGATCATGGTTGCCAATTTGAAGGACAACCAGCAGAGCTGGCGGATGCTGCCCGATGGCAGCTATCAGCGTATCAAACCGGCGCCGGGTGAGGAGCCTTTCAACGCCCACCATTTCTTCATGGACAATCCGAGCCTCTCCGGGCGCGGCAGCTCACTTGAACGGGACGAGCCTCCGGCTGTAGAACTGAAGTCCCGAAAATAAACGCAAGTCCAGTCCGTGACCTCAAACTCCCCCGGTAAGGGCCCCGCGCATACCTCGCGCAAGGGGCCATATGGCATCATCGATATCGGCTCGAACTCGGTTCGGCTGGTCGTATATGCCGGCGCAACCCGCAGTCCCGTGCCGATTTTTAACGAAAAGGTCATGGCGGGCCTTGGCCG
Organism: Tepidicaulis sp.; assembly: GCF_965222285.1. Taxonomy (NCBI): domain Bacteria; kingdom Pseudomonadati; phylum Pseudomonadota; class Alphaproteobacteria; order Hyphomicrobiales; family Parvibaculaceae; genus Tepidicaulis; species Tepidicaulis sp. Next base: position 1,329,515 of record NZ_OZ244942.1, read on the forward strand.
CTCTGTGGCGCGCACGGGCAAGCTGGATGAGCAGGGTGTTGAACGGGCGATCAAGGCGGTGCGCCGGTTTGCGGCGCTGAAACGGGAAATCGGCATCAAGAAGCTGGATGTGGTGGCGACTGCCGCTGTGCGCGACGCGGCGGACGGGCCGGATTTTCTGAAGAAAATCGCGGCTTTTTTCGATCAGGAGGTGCGGCTTCTTTCAGGTGAGGAAGAAGCGCGGCTGGCCGCGTCGGGCATTCTCTCGGCCATCCCGGACGCCGACGGGGTGGTAGGCGACCTTGGCGGGGGGAGCCTCGAGCTTGTGGCGGTATCCTCCGGCACGCTGGCGCCCGGCATTACCATGCCGCTCGGGCCTTTGCGCCTTGAAGCGGCAAGCGAGGGCAATCTCGCGCGGGCCGGTGAGATTGTCGATGCCGAGCTGAAAAAGGTCGAGTGGCTGTCTTCCATGAAGGGCCGCCCGCTTTATGCGGTGGGCGGGGTCTGGCGCAACCTTGCGCGCATACACATGGCCCAGTTCAATTATCCGGTGCGCGTCCTCCATCATTATGTGATCCCGCAGCGCGATGCGGCGCAGCTTGCCGGGCTTCTGGAGAAAATGGGCCCGAAGAGTCTGGCGCGCATTCCCGATATTTCCTCCCGCCGTATTCCCGCGCTGCCCTATGGCGCGCTGGTGCTGGAGCGGCTTTTGGCGGCGACGGGGGCAAGCCATGTCGTTATCTCCTCCTTCGGTCTGCGCGAAGGGGTGGTCTATGACGGGCTGGAGGCGGAGGAAAAGCGCAAGGACCCGCTGATCGAGGGGTGCAAGGACCTGGCCGGGCGCCTTGCCCGTTTTCCCGAGCATGGCCAGGAACTGGCGAGCTGGACCGAGGCGCTCTTTTCAGATGGCGGGTTTGGCGAGAGCGCGGCGCAGAAACGGCTGCGTCATGCCGCTTGCATTCTTGCCGACATAGGCTGGTATGTGCATCCCGATTACCGCTCGCAGCACGCCATGCAGCAGATCTTGCTCGCCCCTGTCGTCGGCATCGACCATCCGGGGCGTATGTTCCTCGCGCGGGTGGGCTTTCACCGCCATGAAGGCAATGCGGAAGCCGAAGTGCTGGGGGACCTGACGAGCCGCTTGAGCAAGGAAGAGGCTTACCGTGCGCGCATTCTGGGCCTTGCGCTCCGCCTTGCCTTTTCGCTCTGCGCGGCCCGGCTGGGGGTTTTGCCGCTGACCCGGCTGCGGATGGACGAGAAATGCGTGCGGCTCGAACTGCCCAAAAAGATCGAGAGCTTTATGGGCGAGACGGTGCAAAAACGCCTGAACGCCCTTGCCAAGGCGGCAGGGCGTACGGCCGAAGTGGTGATCGGGTAAGCCGCCGCGCCAGTCCGCTGCGTCAGTCCGCCGCTGCTGCGGTGCTTTCCTCGCGCAAGGGAGCGGCGACGAGCTTCTTGCCTTTGACGGAAAGGCCGAGCTTGCCATGTTTGAGGGCAAGCGCGTCGGCGCCGAAAATCTCCCGCCGCCAGCCGGTGAGCGAGGGCACCTTGGCTTTGTCGCTCGCCGCGATTTCCTCAAGCTCGGAGACCGTTGCGATGAGCTTCGAGGCCACATCGTGCTCTTCCGCCTTCAGCTTCAGGAGCACTTTCAACAGCTCGACGATGGGGCCGATGCCGGGCGGCATGACGTGGTTATTGCCGGGCTCGGGAATGTCGTCCTCAGGTGTTGCCATGCCTTTTTTGATCGCCTCCATGAGGCCGGCGGCGCTGCGCGAGCCGCTGAAGCCCTTGGGCACAGCGCGCAAACGGTCGAGGTCTTTCAGCGCCTTGGGCTGCTGGGTCGCGAGCTCGAACAGCGCATCGTCCTTCATCACCCGGTTGCGCGGCAGGTCGCGGCTTTGCGCCTCGCGCTCGCGCCAGGCGGCAAGTTCCATCAGAACCCCGAGCTGGCGCTTGTTCTTCACCCGTGCTTTCAGCCGCTTCCAGGCATCTTCGGGCTTGAGGTCATAGGTCGCCGGGCTCTGCAGGATGGCCATTTCCTCGGCCACCCAGCGCACGCGGCCCTGATCGGAAAGCTGCTTGGCGAAAGCCTCGTAAACGGGCCTGAGATGGGTGACGTCGGCCAGCGCGTAAGCCAGCTGTTTTTCGGTCAGCGGGCGGTGGCTCCAATCGGTGAAACGGGAGGTCTTGTCCACTTTTTCGCGGGCGATCTTGCGCACCAGCGTCTCGTACCCCACGGATTCGCCGAAGCCGCAGGCCATGGCCGCGATCTGCGTGTCGAAAAGCGGGTCCGGGATCACCCCGCCCATATGGTAGAAAATCTCGATATCCTGCCGGGCGGCATGGAACACCTTGATGACCTTGGGATGCGCCATCAGCTTGTAGAAGGGCGCAAGGTCGATGCCCTCGGCCAGGGGGTCGATCAGGAAGCCTTCTTCCGTATTCGCCACCTGAATGAGGCAGAGCTTGGGCCAATAGGTCTTGTCCCGCAAAAACTCGGTATCGACCGTGATGTAGGGGGCCGTTTCGAGCTTTTTGCAGAGAGTTTCGAGGTCTTTTGTGGTCGTGATCATATCCATGGCGCCGATCCTATACCCCAATCCTTAGCCCTTGTCGCCTCCCGCTCCAAGGCGCGGGGCAAAAGCCCGGAAAAGTGCTGGGAAAGTATGGGGAAAGTACGGGGAAAGCTTGACAAATCGCCCCTTTCCATGCGCTTTTCGGCCCCCAAAGGGCCATGCGGCGCGCCTCCGCGCCGGGCTCATTTCTAAGATTCGCCCCCGGAATTTCGCATTCCGGCAAAGGGCAGGGACGTCAGGATCGGCAGATGCATTCATATCGCTCTCACACATGCGGCGAGTTGACCAAGGCTCAAGTGGGCGAAACCGTTCGCCTTTCCGGCTGGGTACACCGCAAGCGCGACCATGGCGGCCTGCTTTTCATCGACCTGCGCGACCATTACGGCATCACGCAGCTCGTTTTCGATCCCGATTTTGCCGAGCCTTTCGCCGCTGCCGAGCGCGTGCGCGCGGAATCGGTGATCAGGGTCGAAGGCCCGGTGATCGCCCGCAGCGCGGAGACGGTGAACGAAAATCTCGTGACGGGGGCCATCGAAGTGCAGGTAAAGAGCATGGAAGTGCTCTCGCCGGCCGAAGAACTGCCGCTGCCGGTTTTCGGCGAGCCGGACTACCCGGAAGACACACGCCTGCGCTACCGCTTCCTCGACCTGCGCCGCGAAACGCTGCATGAGAACATCGTGCTGCGCTCGAAAGTGATTTCCTCGATCCGCCGGCGCATGACCGATGAAGGCTTCATGGAATTCCAGACGCCGATCCTCACGGCGTCTTCGCCGGAAGGCGCGCGTGACTTCCTCGTGCCCTCGCGTCTGCATCCGGGCCAGTTCTACGCGCTGCCCCAGGCGCCGCAGCAATTCAAACAGCTTATCATGGTGGCGGGTTTCGACCGCTATTTCCAGATCGCGCCGTGTTTCCGAGATGAAGACGCCCGCGCCGACCGCTCGCCGGGCGAGTTCTATCAGCTCGATATGGAAATGAGCTTTGTCGAGCAGGATGATGTCTTTGCCGCGATCGAGCCCGTGCTGCATGGTCTTTTTGAGGAATTCGGCAACGGCCAGGCGGTGACGCCTTATCCTTTCCCGCGCATTCCCTATGCCGAAGCCATGCGCAAATATGGCTCGGACAAGCCGGACCTGCGCATCCCCATTGAGATGGAAGAAGTCACGCCGCATTTCGCGGGCAGTGGCTTCAAAGTTTTTGCGAACCTTATCGCCAATGATCCGAAGGTCGAGGTTTGGGCGATCCCGGCGCCGGGCGGCGGCAGCCGCGCGTTCTGCGACCGTATGAATGCCTGGGCGCAGGGCGAGGGCCAGCCGGGCCTTGGTTACATCTTCTTCCGCGAGGAAGGCGGCGAGATTCAGGGCGCCGGGCCGGTGGCAAAAAATATCGGGCCCGAGCGCACCGAGGCGATCCGCACCCAGCTTGGCCTGAAAGACGGCGATGCAGTGTTCTTCGTTTGTGGTCAGCCGAAGCATTTCGTCTCTTTCGCGGGGCAAGCCCGCGTCAAGATCGGCACCGACCTTGAAAGCCTGCCGAAGAAAGAAGGTTTTAATTTCTGCTGGGTCGTCGACTTCCCCATGTATGAATGGGACGAGGAAGAAAAGAAGATCGACTTTTCGCACAACCCCTTCTCCATGCCGAATTATCCGCATGAAGACTTCGTCAAGCTGGACCGGGAGAAAGATGCCGACACCATTCTCGGCATGACCGCTTTCCAGTACGACATCGTCTGCAACGGCATCGAGCTGTCCTCGGGCGCGGTGCGGAACCATCGCCCCGAAGTCATGTACAAAGCCTTCGAGCTTGCCGGCTACGGCAAGGACGTGGTGGAGAGCAAGTTCGGCGGCATGCTGAGTGCGTTCAAATACGGCGCGCCGCCGCATGGCGGTCTTGCCCCCGGCATCGACCGCATGGTGATGCTGCTGGCCGGTGTGGACAATCTGCGCGAAGTGACGCTCTTCCCGATGAACCAGCAGGCACAGGACCTGATGATGCAGGCACCGTCCGATGTTTCGAACGCGCAGCTGCGTGAGTTGAACATCCGCGTGGTGCAGCCGGAGAAGAAATAAGGGCGGCTCGTCTTTCTCTGGTCAATGCGCCGGCGGCCAGTAGGCATCACCATTCGTGCCAAAGGCAATATGGACCCCTGCATAAAGCCGGGGTGACAGCCTGAGCAAGCTGGTAGGCACATTCCTTTCGCGAAGTTCTGGCCTTTCGCGAAATTCTGGCCTCTCGTAAAATTCCGCGTGTCACCCCGGGCTTGCCCCGGGGGCCAGGCAGCCTGGCCGCTTGCCGCTGCCCAGCCGTTTGACACCCCGTAAAGCCCTCTCTACTAAAGCAGAAAAGATAATTCGCTTGGGGAGGCCCGGTTCATGAAAAGCGTGCTCATCGCAAATCGCGGGGAAATTGCCATTCGCATCGCGCGGGCGGCGGCGGATCTGGGGCTGCGCACGGTTGCCGTCTATGCCGAGGACGATGCGCGCGCGCTGCATGTACGGGTTTGCGATGAAGCGGCGGCCTTGAGCGGGGAAGGGGCAGGCGCCTATCTCGACATTGCGCAGATCGTGGCCGAAGCGAAGAAAATGGGCTGTGATGCCATCCATCCCGGCTACGGCTTCTTGAGTGAAAATGCCGCCTTTGCTGAGGCCTGCGCAAAGGAAGGCATTACTTTTGTCGGCCCCTCGCCCGAAGCGCTCTCGCTTTTCGGTGATAAGGCGGCGGCACGGGCGCTTGCGGAAAAAGAAGGTGTGCCGCTTTTCCCCGGCACGAAAGGCGCGGCGAGCCTTGAGGAAGCGCGGGCCTTTCTGGAAGCGCAAGGCGAAGGCGGCGCGATCATGCTTAAAGCGCTGGCCGGCGGCGGCGGGCGCGGCATGCGCGCGGTGACGGATGCGGGCGAGCTTGCCGAAGCCTATGAACGCTGCCGCTCGGAAGCCAAAGCCGCTTTCGGCAATGACGCGGTCTATGCGGAGAAGCTCATCCGCAAGGCGCGGCATATCGAAATTCAAATTGTCGGGGACGGTGCAACCGTCATCGATCTGGGCGAGCGCGAATGCACCTTGCAGCGGCGCAATCAGAAACTCGTCGAGATCGCGCCGAGCCCTTCGCTGGAGCCGGCCCTGCGCGAGGCGCTTTGCGCGGCGGCCCGCAAACTTGCCGGTGCCGCAAGGTATAAGGGGCTCGGCACATTCGAGTTTCTGATCGATGCGGAGGCCAAAGATCCGCTGAAAAGCTTCGCCTTCATGGAAGCCAATCCGCGCCTCCAGGTCGAACACACGGTGACGGAAGAAGTGACCGGCATCGATCTTGTGAAAACGCAGCTGCGTATTGCAGCCGGTGCCTCGCTTGACGAGGTGGGGCTGAGCGCCCCGCCTGCGCCGCGCGGCTATGCCGTGCAGCTGCGCGTCAATATGGAAAAAATGACGGAGACGGGCGAGGCGATGCCCGCAGGCGGCACGCTCAGCGCCTTTGCGCCGCCGTCCGGCCCCGGCATCCGCGTCGACACGTTCGGCTATGCGGGCTACCGCACGAGCCCTCATTACGACAGCCTGCTTGCCAAGCTCATCGCTTATTCGCCCGCGCCTGATTATGGCGAAGCGCTGGGCCGGGCCTACCGCGCGCTTGGTGAGTTTCAGATCGAAGGGGTGGTGACGAACAAGGCGTTTTTGCAGAACCTGCTCGCCCGCGCCGAGGTCAAAGCGAACGATGTCTATACCGGTTTCATTGCCGATCATGCCGCCGAGCTTGTGAGAGAGGCCGAACACCGCGCGCTTTATTTTACGGCGAATGAAAATGGCGCCGCTGCCCATGCGGTTCATGCGGTGGAGGGGCCGGCGGGAACAGAGCCCGTTTCCTCCACCATGCAGGGCAAGGTGATCAGCATCGATGTGGCCGAAGGCGAGCATATCGCCAAAGGCCAGCAGATCGCCGTCCTGGAAGCGATGAAGATGGAGCACACGATCAAAGCGCCGATCAGCGGGACGGTGCGCAAGATCGCGGCGGTGCCGAATGCCACGGTAATGGACGGCGAGGCGATCCTTTTTATCGAGGAATCGGACGGCGCGGATGCGGCGGAAATTGCGGAAGAAGAAGTCGATCTCGATTATATCCGCCCCGACCTTGCCCATGTGATCGAGCGCCACGCACTGGGGCTCGATGAGAACCGGCCCGACGCCGTTGCCCGCCGCCGGAAACGCAATCAGCGCACGGTGCGGGAGAATATCGATCATCTGTGCGATGAGGGCAGCTTCATCGAATATGGCGCGCTGGCGCTTGCCGCGCAGCGCCGCCGCCGTTCCATGGAAGATCTTTTGAAGATGAGCCCGGCGGACGGCCTCGTCTCCGGCATCGGCACGGTGAACGGCGATCTTTTCGGTGAGGAAAAAGCCCGCGCCATGGTGATGGGTTATGACTTTACCGTCTTCGCCGGCACGCAAGGGGCGATGAACCATAAGAAGATGGACCGCATGCTCTTTCTGGCCGAAGAGCAGAAACTGCCTGTCGTGCTTCTGGCCGAAGGCGGGGGCGGGCGCCCCGGCGATACGGATGTGGCAGGCGTTGCCGGCCTCGATACGCCGTCTTTCCTGACTTTCGCGAAACTGAGCGGTAAGGTGCCGCTGGTTGGCATGACCTCCGGACGCTGCTTTGCGGGCAACGCCGCGCTGCTCGGCTGCTGCGATGTGATTATCGCAACCGCCGATTCCAATATCGGCATGGGCGGCCCGGCCATGATCGAAGGGGGCGGGCTGGGCGCCTACGCGCCCGAAGATGTCGGCCCTTACGACGTGCAGCGCAAGAACGGCGTTATCGATGTCGCCGTGCAAGATGAGGCTGAAGCCATTGAGGCCAGCAAGAAATACCTTTCTTACTTCCAGGGGTCTACCAGTGACTGGGATGCGGAAGATCAGCGCAAGCTGCGCCACGTCATTCCCGAAAACCGGCTGCGCGCTTACGATGTGAACAACGTCATTGCCGGGCTTGTGGACAAAGGCTCCGTGCTGGAGCTGCGCAAGGATTTCGGCATCGGCATCAAGACGGCGCTTGTGCGGGTCGAAGGCCGACCCATGGGGCTGATGGCTAACAATCCTTTTCATCTCGGCGGGGCGATTGACGCGGATGCGGGGGACAAAGCCGCGCGCTTCATGCAGCTCTGCGATGCTTTCGGTCTGCCCATTCTCTCGCTCTGCGACACGCCGGGCTTCATGGTGGGGCCGGAAATCGAAAAGACCGCGCAGGTGCGCCATGTCAGCCGCATGTTCGTGACGGCGGCGAATGTGCGCGTGCCTGTTTTCGCCGTCGTGCTGCGCAAGGGCTACGGCCTCGGCGCGCAGGCGATGACGGGCGGCAGTTTCCATGCGCCTTTCTTCAACATCTCCTGGCCGACCGGCGAGTTCGGCGGCATGGGGCTGGAAGGGGCTGTGCGGCTCGGTTACCGGCGCGAGATGGAAGCCATCGAGGACCCGGACGAGCGCGAGGCGTTCTTCCAGAAAATGGTCGCCAAATATTATGAGAACGGCAAGGCGACCAATATGGCCTCGTTCCTGGAAATCGATGCGGTGATCGACCCGGCCGAAACGCGCCACTGGATCGCGCGCGGGCTGAAATCGCTGCCACCCATCGAACCCGGCCTGAAAGGCCGCGCCTTTATCGATACCTGGTAAGCCTATTTCGCTTTCTTGCGGGGGCGCCTCAGCGGCAGCTCGATGCGCTCGGCATGGGCGGCGTAAGCACGCGCGAGCGGCACGGCGGAAAGCCCGTGCGCGTAAATACTGAGAAGCACGGTCAGGGAGACGAGGCCTGCCAGATCGGTGAAAGCCGCGCCCGGCCCCAGCGTTTCGAACGCAAGAAGCAGATAGAGAATGGAGGCGATGCCGCGCGGGCCGAACCAGGCGAGAATGCCTTTCGAGCGCCAGCCGAGCCCCGTGCCCGTTAGCGAGACGACGATGGGCACGATACGGATGATCGTGAGGCTCGCCAGCGCGTAAAGCGCCATGGTGCCGCTCCAGGCTTCTGCGCCCAAAGGCACGATGAGAAGGCCGAAAAGAAAGAACATGATGAGGGTGAGAAGTTCGGCCTCGGTCTGTGAAAACTCTTTCAGATATTTCTGCGCGCTGACGCAGACGGTGAGCGGGATCATCAGCCCCGCCACATAAGCGGCGATAAAGCCGTTGGCGTGGACGAGTTCGGCGCCCGCATAGGCAAGAACGGCAAGGGCGGGAGCGACAAGGCGCTGATAGAGCGGCTGCATCCAGCCGCGCCGCGCCGCATAATCGATGAGCTTGCCGCCGCCAAAGCCGAGAACGATGCCGCAAAGGGGCCCGAGCACAAGATGCCGGGCGAGGGTCAGCGCGCCTTCGTCATAGGCAAGGCCCATGCTGCCCCCGGCAAAGGCGAGCAGAATGAGAATGGGCGGCAGAGCGAAACCGTCATTAAGCCCGCTTTCCGCGTTCAGAGTTTCGCGCAAGGGCTCGGGCACGTCCTGATCCTCCAGGATGAAGCGGCCGAGCGCGGCATCGGTGGGCGAGAGAATGAGCCCTGCCAGAATGACGAGCCAGAGCGGCCAGCCCGGAAAGAGCACATAGGCAAGGGCGGCGCCCGCGAGAATCACCAGAGGCAGGCCGATGAAAAGCATGCGCGCCGGCCAGCTTTCTTCCTGAAGCAGATGTTTCGGTTTGAGATGGGCCGAATCAGTAAACAGAACGATGGCCAGCGTCAACTCACCCAGAAGCCGGATATGGGAAATATCCGAGGCCTTGGGACCGCCATTTTGCAGCGCAAAGCCCGCCGCCGCCCCGATGGCGACAAAGAGCATCGGCCCCGTCAGATAGCCGGCGACCTGCCGCCTTGAGATCGTGCCGTAAAAAAGCAGCACGGCGGCCCCCAGAAAAAGCGCGGCAAACTCTGACATTTCGTGTCCTTTTTCGGCGCCGTTATCCCGGCGGTGTCTCCCCGGCTTTCCCGAGCCGGCGTGCCGGCGAAACGGGTTAAGCGAGCCTCTTAAGAGCTTAACGCGCCCTCACGCATTTTTGTGCGGGCTTGATTGGAAAAGCCTTTGCGCAGCGGTCATCTTCAGCCCACGCAAAACAGCGTAAGCGACCAGCAAGCGGAAGGACATTCCATGGCACATCAGTATCCGGCAAAGAGTTTCGGGTTCAAAGACCTGGTGCACGGCTTTGCCGTGAGTTTCGGCCTGCTCGGTGCGCTGATCATTGCCGTGGCCGGGACGACCCCCGCGGCTATGGCAGCCAGCAAGGGCGAGATCTATACCGAGGACGGCGTGGCGATCAACGGCACGGACCCGGTTGCCTATTTCACGCAGAGCAAACCCGTGCAGGGCTCTGCCGATTATACGCATGAGTGGAAGGGCGCGACCTGGCGTTTCGCCAGCGCGGAGAACCGCGACCTCTTCGCCGCAAACCCTGAAAAATATGCCCCGCAATATGGCGGCTGGTGCGCTTATGGCGTGGCCAAGGGCGCGAAAGCGACGACGGAGCCCGAACTGTGGACCATCGTCGACGGCAAGCTTTACCTGAATTACAGCCCGAAAGTTCAGAGCACCTGGGAAGAGGATATTCCCGGTTACATCGAACAGGCGGACGAAAATTGGGTGGCACTTCAGTAAATCTCATCCCCAGACCTGAAGCCGCTCAATTGAAAGGCCCGGAGAGTGTTGCTCCGGGCCTTTCTTTATGGCGGGCAGAGGAGGGAAGCTCGAACCCGCTTAAGGCGCAGACATTTATTAGCGCTGGGCCGCTTCCAGGGAACTGTCTTCCAGCTTTAGCGGCACCTTGAGATAGCGCACGCCGTTTTCCTCGGCTGGCGGCAAATGCCCGGCCCGGATATTGACCTGGATCGAGGGGAGGAGCAGGAGCGGCGCATCGAGCCCGGCATCGCGCTTCTGGCGCATGGCGACATAGTCGGCCTCGCTCACTCCTTCATGGACATGCACATTGCGGGTGCGCTCTTCTTCCACGCTCGTTTCCCAAGCATAAGTATCGCGTCCCGGCGCCTTGTAATCATGGCACATGAAGAGCCGCGTCGTGCCGGGCAGGGCGAGCAGTTTCTGGATGGAGCGGTAAAGCGTTGCCGCATCCCCGCCCGGAAAGTCCGCCCGTGCGGTGCCGTAGTCCGGCATGAAAAGCGTGTCGCCCACAAAGACATTGTCGCCGATCTTGTAAGAGACGCAGGCGGGCGTATGGCCGGGCGTGGCGATAACCTCGCCCGTGAGGGTACCGATCTTGAACGTCTCGCCTTCTTCAAAGAGGTGATCGAACTCCGTGCCTTCGCCCGAAACGTCCTTGGCGTTGAAAACGGGCCGGAAGATTTTCTGCACTTCGCGGATGCGCGCGCCGATGCCGACGGGCGCGCCGGTCTTCGCCTTGATATAGGGCGCGGCGGTCAGATGGTCTGCATGAGCATGGGTTTCCAGCACCCAGGTGATGGTGAGGTCTTTTTCCGCAGCCGCTTTCAGAAGCGCGTCGGCGGAGCGGGTCGAGGCCTTACCCGAGCGGTGATTGTAATCCAGCACCGGGTCGATAATGGCCGCCTCGCGCGTCGCCGGGTCCCACACAAGGTAGCTCACCGTGTTGGTGGGTTCGTCGAAAAAGGCCTCGATTTCGGGTTGCGCCGTTTGCTGCGTGGTCATGGGACGCCTCCTTTGCTGTTCGTCTTGACATATATATTAGATAACACTAAATTAGCAATACCTAAAATAAAGGACAGAAAATGGCGGAAACCCTGGCCACCGATATGCCGGACGATCTGGAAGAACTGGCCGCGCGGGCAGGCGAGGCAGCGGCGATGATGAAGCTGCTCTCGAATGAAAACCGGCTGCTGATCCTTTGCCAGCTCGTGGCGCGCGGGGAAATGAGCGTCGGCGCGCTTGCCGAAGCGGTGGGGCTCGGCCAGTCCGCGCTCTCCCAGCATCTGGCGAAGCTGCGGGCGGACGGGCTGGTGGCGACACGGCGTGCGGCGCAGGTGATCCATTACCGCATTGCCGACCCGAATGCCGCAAAGCTGCTTTCCGTCCTGAAAGAAATTTATTGCCCCTGAACGTTATGCCCGGCCTCAAAGGCGCCGGGCTTTGATGGAGAAGACCATGACCGCACTCAAAACCATTACGCCGCAAGAGGCGGCGAAACTCGTAAAAGAAGGCGCGAGCCTCATCGATATTCGCGGCGCAGACGAACATGCCCGCGAGCGTATTCAGGGCGCGGAAAACTGGCCGCTTGACCAGCTCGCCCCGAAAAGCCTGACGAACCCGAAAGGCATGATCGTCTATCACTGCAAGACGGGCATGCGCACGGGCGCGAATGCGCAAACGCTGGCGGAAGCTGCCTCCTGCGAAGCCTTCATCGTGGAAGGCGGGCTCGATGCCTGGAAGAAATCGGGCTTGCCGGTGCTCGCCGATACGAGCCAGCCGATGGAAGTGAACCGCCAGGTGCAGATCACGGCAGGTGCGCTGGTGCTGAGCGGGATCGTGCTCGGCGCAGCCGTCTCCCCGGCCTTTTACCTGCTCTCCGCATTTGTGGGCGCGGGGCTGATGATGGCCGGGATCACCGGATGGTGCGGCATGGCGCGGCTGCTCGCCGTCATGCCCTGGAACCGGCGTGCCGCGTAACAGGTAGCCGTTTCGAATAGGAGCGCACGGCCATGGATCCTCAAATTCTTCTCGCTCTCGCCTCCGGTGCTCTGGTCGGGCTGACGCTCGGCCTCGTGGGCGGCGGCGGCTCCATCCTCGCCGTGCCGCTCCTTGTTTATGTGGTGGGGGTAAGCTCACCCCATGCGGCAATCGGGACGAGCGCGGTGGCCGTGGCGGCAAGCGCGCTTTTCTCGCTCGCCGGTCATGCGCGGGCCGCCAACGTCAAATGGCCCTGCGCGCTCACGTTCGCGCTTTCCGGCATTATCGGCGCAGCGCTTGGCGCGCGGGCGGGCCAGGCCGTGGACGGGCAAAAGCTGCTCGCACTTTTCGGCCTTCTCATGCTCGTTGTGGGCGCGATGATGCTGCGCCGCCGGGATGCCCTGGGCAATCCGGATGTCCGGCTGACCTTCGAAAGCGCTCCCCGCCTTGCTCCGAAGCTCGTGCTTGCCGGGCTTGGGGTCGGCGCGCTTTCCGGTTTCTTCGGTATAGGCGGCGGCTTTCTGATCGTGCCGGGGCTGATCGGTGCAACCGCCATGCCGATGCTGAACGCGGTGGGCTCGTCCCTCGTCTCCGTTGCCGCTTTCGGCGCCACCACGGCGACGTCCTATAGCCTGGCCGGACTGGTCGACTGGCCGGTGGCGGGGCTCTTCGTGGCGGGCGGCGCGGCAGGCGGTGCGTTGGGTGTTCTTCTCGCCCGCCGCCTTGCCGGAAAAAAGGCGCTGCTTACCACGCTCTTTGCCCTTCTGGTCATTGCAACCGGGCTGTACTTGCTCTGGCAAGGGGCGGAAGCGCTCCTCGCCTGATCCCGGCTCGTTTACTGAACTTCAGGCGCGTCCAGTTTCGGCGGCGTCACTTCCTCGAATTGCGGAATAGGCATGGCATCGAGCGGCACAATAAGCCCGTTCGAGGCTTCCTGGCTCGGGCCTGCCACATTGCCGCCGAAGCGCCCGCCATAGCGCAGCGGGTCTTTCGTGCCGTCGATCATGACCTTGCCTCGCTGGAAGGTCGTCATGCTCGTTACCTGTCCCGTCAGCGTTTCAGGCCGCACGCGCCCGGGCACGATCTGATAGAGGAGAAGCGCGGAGACGTTTTCCTTCGTGGAGGGGTTGAGCGGGGGCAGCATGTCTTCATAGCCGCCCGGAATGCTCTCGAAGGCCGCATTCACCGGCGCAAAGACGGTGCGTGGGCGCTCGTCCTGATAGCGCCATTCAAGGTCCGCCCCTTCGATGATCTGCACCAGGATGGAAAATTGAGGGTCGGCCTTCAGGGTCTCGTAAATATCCGCTGCTTTCGCCTGGCCGGGCAGGGCGGCGAGGGTGAGAAAGGCAAAGGCGGTCAAAAAAGTCGTCAAGCGGGCCATGATAAAGAGGTCTCTCTTTTGCGGGTTACGCTTCATCCAGCCTTGCGCTTCATTTTGTCGGAATTGCGACGGGGAAGGGGAGCGAAGGTTTTCCGCCCCTCGCTCCAATTCTCAAGCATACGGGTAAGCCGCAAGGCTGCTTGGACCCCGGCTCGGAGGCCGGGGTGACACTTTGCATTTGGGAGATGCAGTGCCTTCATATCTAGGCACACTTGTCACCCCGGCTTGACCCGGGGTCCACATAACGGTCCAGCTTGCTCATTGTTCCAATGGACCCTCGGGGCAAGCCCGAGGGTGATAGACCGGTCAATTTTAAGAGCAGCCGCTCGTCGAGCCGCAGGTGTCGCATTTCAGGCAGGTGCCGTTGCGCACCATGGTGAAGTTGCCGCATTCCCCGCAGGGCTCGCCTTCATAGCCCTTGAGGCGGGCCTGGGCGACGGCGGTCATGCCGGCGGAAAAAGAGGCGCTGCGCCCGCCGCCGGATGCCGCCCCCGATACCATCCGGGCGACTTCCACCGTATCGACTGTGGTGCTCATGACTTCCGGCCCGCGCATCTCGGCGGAAAGGGCTTCTGCCGACATGGCTTCTGCCGCCGCCTGCGCATCGCGCATGGCGGCGCTGGCGGTTGCCGAAGCTTCCGCGCTTACCGCGCCGCCGCCGCGCACCACGTAGAAGTTCTGGAGCTGCGGGTTGCGGGTGAAGCCGGGGCTGGCAATGGCCGAGGCCGGCAGCTTGCCTTCTCCCTCACCGCCGCCCAGCGCGTCGGGCGCGATCTGGGAGGGATCGACATGGGCAAGGTCGTTGCGTCCGAGATAAGAGATCGCCAGTTCCCGGAAGACATAATCGAGAATGGAGGTCGCGTTCTTGATCGAGTCGTTGCCTTGCACAAGGCCGGCCGGCTCGAAACGGGTGAAGGTGAACGCCTCCACATATTCTTCCAGCGGCACCCCATATTGCAGGCCGAGGGAGATGGCGATGGCGAAATTGTTCATCAGGCTGCGGAAGGCGGCGCCTTCCTTGTGCATGTCGATGAAGATTTCCCCGATCCGCCCGTCGTCATATTCGCCGGTGCGCAGATAGACCTTGTGGCCGCCCACCACGGCTTTCTGGGTATAGCCCTTGCGCCGGTGCGGCAGCTTGGAGCGCTCGCCGCTTTGATATTCGACGACGCGCTCGACCACTTTCTCCGTGATCTTCTCGGCAACCGCCGCCACGCGCTCGCTTTGCGGCTGAGCGTAAAGAGCCTCGGCGGGCGAGGTGGCAAGCGCGTCCTCGTCTTCCAGGTCTTCATCTTCCACAAGCTGCGCATTGAGCGGCTGGGACAGTTTCGAGCCGTCGCGGTAAAGCGCATTGGCTTTCAGCGCGAGTTTCCAGGAAAGCATATAGGCTTCCTTGCAATCCTCGACGCTTGCGGAATTGGGCATATTGATGGTCTTGGAGATTGCCCCGGAAATGAAGGGCTGCGCCGCCGCCATCATGTGAATATGCGAGCTTGCGGACAGATACCGCTTGCCGATGCGCCCGCACGGGTTGGCGCAGTCGAAGACCGGCAGATGCTCGTCTTTGAGGCCCGGCGCGCCTTCCACGGTCATGGCGCCGCAGACGTAAAGATTGGCTGCTTCGATTTCCCCGCGGGTAAAGCCGAGGGCGCGGAGCATATCGAAATCGAGATCGTCGAGTTCGTCTTCTGAAAGGCCGAGCTCGTCTGTGCAGAACTCACGGCCGAGCGTCCACTGGTTAAAGACGAAGCGGATGTCGAAAGCGGTGGCGAGATTTTCCTCGATCACTTCGATCTTTTCATCCGTAAAGCCTTTGGCTTTCAGCGCCTTGTGGCTGATATGGGGGGCGCCTTTCAGCGTGCCATGGCCGACCGCGTAATCGCCGATGGCTTTTACGGTCTCCGCGTCATAGCCCAGCGTCTTCAGCGCGAGGGGCACCATGCGGTTGATGATCTTGAAATGGCCGCCGCCGGCGAGCTTCTTATATTTCACCAGCGCGAAATCGGGTTCGATGCCGGTCGTGTCGCAATCCATGATGAGGCCGATCGTGCCGGTGGGCGCGATGACGGTGGCCTGCGCATTGCGGTAGCCGTAAGCCTCGCCCATGGAAACGGCAAGGTCCCAGGCGGCCTTGGCATGTTCGACGAGATCGGCCTGCGGGCAATGGGCATGGTCGAGCGGCACGGGCGCCATGTTCAGCGCCTCGTATCCTTCTTTGTTGCCATAGGCCGCGTTGCGGTGGTTGCGCATAACGCGCAGCATATGCGGCTCATTGTCCTTATAGCCGGGGAAGGCGCCGAGCTCGCGCGCCATCTGCGCGGAGGTCGCATAGGAAACACCCGTCATGACGGCGGAAATCGCGCCGCAAAGCGCGCGGCCTTCCTCGCTGTCATAAGGCAGGCCGCTTGCCATGAGAAGCCCGCCGATATTGGCAAAGCCGAGACCGAGCGTGCGGTAGCGGAAAGAGCGCTCGGCGATTTCCTTCGAGGGGAACTGCGCCATGAGCACGGAAATTTCCAGCGTCACCGTCCACAGCTTCACGGCGTGCTCGAAGGCTTCCACATCGAAGCGGCCATTCGCCATACGGAACTGCATAAGGTTGAGCGAGGCAAGGTTGCAGGCCGTATTGTCGAGGAACATATATTCCGAGCACGGATTGGAACCCCGGATTTCCCCGCTTGCCGGGCAGGTGTGCCAATCGTTGATCGTGGTGTGGAACTGAAGGCCGGGATCGGCGGAGGACCAGGCGGCTTCCCCGATCTGATCCCAAAGCTCGGCGGCATCCACGGTCTTTTGCACCGACCCGTCGAGACGGCGGATGAGGTTCCACTCGCTGTCGTCTTCAACGGCGCGCAGGAAATCATCCGTGACGCGCACGGTATTGTTCGAGTTCTGCCCGGAGACGGTCAGATAGGCTTCCGAGTCCCAGTCCGTGTCATAGGTCTTGAACTCGATTTCCGTAAAGCCCTGCTTGGCGAACTGAATGACGCGCTGGATATAGTTTTCCGGCACCTCGGCCTTGCGCGCGGCAATCACCTCGCGTTTCAGCGCCGGGTTCTTTTTCACATCGAAACAGTCGTCGCCGTCGCCTTCGCAATTATGCGCGGCTTTCATGATGGCGGTGAGATGGCGCGCATTGACCTTGGAGCCGGTGACGAGCGCCGCCACTTTCTGCTCTTCTACGGCCTTCCAGGAAATGAACTCCTCGATATCCGGATGGTCGATATCGACGATCACCATCTTGGCCGCGCGGCGCGTGGTGCCGCCGGACTTGATGGCCCCGGCCGCCCGGTCGCCGATCTTCAGGAAGCTCATGAGGCCCGAAGATTTACCCCCGCCCGAGAGCGCCTCGTTGGCGCCGCGCAGGGAGGAGAAATTCGTGCCCGTGCCCGAGCCGTATTTGAAGAGCCGGGCTTCGCGCACCCACAGGTCCATGATGCCGTTTTCATTAACCAGATCGTCATTCACGCTCTGGATGAAGCAGGCATGGGGCTGGGGATGCTCATAGGCGCTTTTGGAGGACAGAAGCTCGCCGGTGCGGAAGTCGACGAAATAATGTCCCTGGGCCGGGCCGTCGATGCCGTAAGCCCAGTGCAGGCCCGTGTTGAACCATTGCGGGGAATTGGGCGCCGCCATCTGCGTCGCCAGCATGTAGCGCATTTCATCGAAATAGGCGCGGGCGTCCTCTTCGGTGTCGAAATAGCCGCCCTGCCAGCCCCAATAGGTCCAGGTGCCGGCCAGCCGGTCGAAAACCTGCCGCGCATCCGTTTCCGCCCCGTAGCGCTCGCTTTCGGGCAGCGCTTCAAGGGCGGCGGTGTCGGCCTCATGGCGCCAGAGCCAGCCCGGCACCGTTTCTTCCTTCACCGGGCGCAGTTCGGCGGGCACGCCCGCCTTGCGGAAATATTTCTGCGCCAGAATGTCCACGGCCACCTGGCTCCAGGCGGCAGGCACACTGATCTCTTTTTGAGCGAAGACCACGGAGCCGTCCGGATTGCGGATCTCGCTCGAGGAGTTGCGGAACTCGATGCCTTCATATGGAGATTTGGTTTCGTCGGTGAAGCAACGCTGGATACGCATATCTTCTGGCCCCGTTCGTTGTGTTGCGGGCCGCCGCGCCCGCCATTCCCCCAAGTTTCGATCCGGCCTTAACCTTTTACCGGTGCCCGCGAGCCCCTTCTGGGGCGCAAAAGAACCCGTTACCCGACGCCCCGTTTTCCGCCCCTTTGAGAAAGGGCTGAGCGCGGGAGCAGTTTCCGGGTCCAAGAGGCATGTTGTCGTGAGCACCAGATGGTGTGGATCGTCCCCTGACCGACACAAACTGTCGTATCGGGAACGGGGGTCCGTCAAGCATGCTCGGGAATGCGAGCAATGGCGCGGCATCCGCGCCGGGGGCCTTTCGGGTCACGCGGCGGGCCTTATGCGAATCGCAGGGGAGTCGGGGGCCGGGACCCCAATTCGTTAAAATTCTCCCTTATGCGCTTAAGGAAATTTAAGCCGGCTGGTGCACCTTTCAGCTTCAGGCGGGGCGATTTCAAGGCCACAATTTCATGACCGGGGCGAGATGGCATAGCGCGTATGGACGGCGGCTTTCCGAGCTGTCGGTTTTGGTCGTGGACGATTCCAAACATATGCGCCTGCTTCTGGCTTCGTTTCTGCGCGCCTTTGGCTGCGCCAAAGTCTTTCAGGCGCGCAATGGCGCCGAGGCGCTGGATATGATCCGCCCGGCCATGCCTGACCTCGTGCTGCTCGACTGGGAAATGCAGCCGGTCAATGGCGAGAGCTTCCTGCGCGAGCTGCGCGATGTGGAAAACAGGCCGCATTGTTTCATGCCCGTGGTCGTGCTGACCGGCCATGCCGAGCCCAAGCTCATCAAGGCGGCCTTTGCGGGCGGCGCGAGCCAGCTACTCGTCAAGCCGGTCAAGCCGCAGCTGCTTCTGGAGCGCCTGGAATGGGTGCTGCAGGACGACCGCCCGTTCGAGCGGGCAGGTGAGATTTACCGCCAGCCCCCGATTGCCAAGAAGTCCGCCGCGCCCAGCCCCGCAAAAGACGAATTTATCCTGATAGACTAGCTGCTTAGCCAGCCATGCCCGCCGGCTATCGGCAGGGTATGCAGGCGGGCAACACGCGCCGTAAAGCGTCGGTGAAGGCCGGGGGAAGGGGCTGGACGCCCCGCCATGCGGGTGCCATATTCCCCCGCACGTTAAACACAGCATAAATGCGGAAAACGGTCCATAATGAGCCTTTTGACTGAGATTTTCACCTGGTGGAACGGCCAGACCATCGGCACGCGCCTTTTTACCTGGCGCAAGGGCCGTCTGGTGGGCGAGGACGATCAGGGCAACCGCTATTTCGTCTCCAAGGACGGATCGGACCGGCGCTGGGTCATCTATAACGGCCTCGCCGAAGCCTCCCGCGTGCCGGCGGGCTGGCATGGCTGGCTGCATCATGTGGTGGATGTGCCGCCGAGCGAGGAGGCCTATGCCGCGCATGGCTGGGAAAAGCCGCACAAGGCCAACCTGACGGGCACGCCGGGCGCCTATAAGCCCGATGGCAGCCTGGCCAATAGCGGCGGGCGGCCGCGCGTGACGGGCGATTATGACGCCTGGCAGCCGGAATAAGCGAAGGGGGCTGCGCCGTAAGCGGCGCCTGGAGGGCAGATGCAGAACAATTTCGTAGAAACTTTGGTGGGCGCCGCGGTGATTGCCGTGGCAGCCGGTTTTCTGGCTTATGGCTATTCGATTACCGATGTGGGCCGCGCCGACGGTTACCGGCTGACGGCCGAATTCGACCGGGTGGACGGTCTGGCGACAGGTTCGGATATCCGCATGTCGGGTATCAAAGTCGGTACCGTGGTCAGCCAGGAACTCAACCCGCAGAACTATTATGCCCGCGTGACCTTCAAAATCAGCCCGGACATCAAACTTCCGTCCGATTCCAGTGCCAAGATCACCAGCGAAGGCCTGCTCGGCGGCAATTATGTGTCCATCCTGCCGGGTGGCAGCGAGGATTATTTGGAAAGCGGCGACGAAATCCAGTTCACGCAAGGCTCGATCGATCTGATCGGCCTGGTCGGTCAGGCGATTTTCAGCGCCCAGGATTCGCAGTAAGCCGCCCTAAGTCGGGTGCTGCGGTGCCGCAAAAGTTCAAGGGGAGAGAGCCGGTGATGAAGCAGAGCAGAGTGTCGCACCGGATCTTTTATTCGGCTCTCCTTTCCGGCGCGCTGGCGCTTTCTTCTGCTGCGCAGGCGGAGACCACTTACGACATCGCGGTCTTTTCCGCGCTCGACAAAATCACGGCGGAAATTTCCAAACTCGAAGCCCCGCTCGGCGAGAAAGTGACCTTCGGCACGCTGGAAGTGCTTGTGCATAGCTGCAACAAGCGCCCGCCCGAAGAGCCGCCGCAAACCACGGCCTTTGTGGAAGTCTTCGAAAAGGGCCTCGTCGTGCCCGGCGATGACAAAAGCGCGGATGGCGGCGATGCGGCGCTCGAAGGTCCGAATATCGGCTCCGTCGTCTCCACCATTTCCGATTTCGCGAAAAACGATGTTGCGCCCAATGAATATGCCAAGGGCGAGCTTCCCCCGCCGCCTGTGCCGGGCGGCGATATGGCCGAAGAGGGCGACGGCGAAAAAGGCGGACGGCCTGCGGGCGTGCGCGACCCCGAGCATCCGGACCGTATTTTCTCCGGCTGGATGTTTGCCTCGAGCCCCGGCCTCAATGCCGTCGAGCATCCGGTTTATGATGTCTGGCTGACCGACTGCAAAATGAGCTCGGGCGGCGCATCGAGCGGCAGCGAATAAAAATCGCCCTGCTGCGTGACCGCGCGCTGCAATAGCATCTTGTAATCCGCCCGCGGAATTTCCACAGCTCCGAATTGCGCCAGATGCGTGGTAACGAACTGCGTATCGAGCAGCAGGAAACCCCCATAGCGCAGCCGTGCAACGAGATGGACGAGCGCAACTTTGCTCGCATCCTTGACCTCGGAAAACATGCTCTCGCCGAAAAACGCCGCGCCGAGCCGCACGCCGTAAAGCCCGCCGGCAAGTTTGCCGTCCTGCCAGCATTCGACGGAATGGGCAAAGCCTCTCTCATGCAGTTCGGTATAAAGCGCCAGAATCTGATCGTTGATCCATGTGCCCTCGCGCCCCGGACGGGAGGCGGCGCAGGCCTCCATTACCTGCCGGAAGGCGGTGTCCACGCGGATGGTGAACGGGGTCTGGCGCACCGTCTTGCGCAAACGGCGGGGCAGGTGAAAGGTATCGAGAGGCAGAATGCCGCGCTCTTCCGGGTCGATCCAGAAAAGCTCCTGCGATGTACTGTCTTCGGCCATGGGGAAGACCCCGTAGGCATAGGCGCGAAGCAGTACATCGGCAGTCAGTTCGGACATGGTTTATCCGCGGCTGGCCAGCGCGCCGGGGCAAGGTGCCTCAGAGCTTGGCAAGGAAATCCTCAAGCCAGTGAATGTGATAATCGCCGTTCATGAAGTCCGGCTCGTTGATGAGATCCTTGAAGAGCGGAATGGTGGTGTCCACCCCGTCAACCACGAACTCGTTCAGCGAACGGCGCAGGCGCATCAGGCATTCGTTGCGGTTGCGCCCATGTACGATCAGCTTGCCAATGAGGCTGTCATAGTAAGGCGGAATGCGGTAGCCGCCATAGGCCCCGGAATCGACGCGTACGCCCAGCCCGCCCGGCGTGTGGAAATCGCGGATCGTGCCGGGAGACGGCACGAAGGTGCGCGCGTTCTCCGCGTTGATGCGGCATTCGATGGCATGGCCGGTGAAAGTGACGTCTTCCTGGCGGAAGGACATTTCCATGCCCGCGGCAATACGGATCTGCTCGCGCACCAAATCGATGCCGGTGATCATTTCCGTAACCGGATGTTCCACCTGCAGGCGCGTGTTCATTTCGATGAAATAGAACTCGCCGTTCTCATAAAGAAACTCGACAGTGCCGACACCTAGATAACCGAGCCCTTCAATGGCGTTGGCAACGATATCGCCGATTTTCGCGCGCGCTTCGGCGTTGAGGGCGGGAGAGGGCGCTTCTTCCAACACTTTCTGGTGGCGGCGCTGCAAGGAGCAGTCGCGCTCACCCATATGCGCCACATTACCGTGGCTGTCGGCGATCACCTGCACCTCGATATGGCGCGGCTGGCCGAGATATTTTTCCATGTAAAGCGCATCGTCCCCGAAGGCGGCTTTTGCCTCCGTGCGCGCATTGGAAAGGGCGTGGGGCAGTTCCTTGGCGTTGCGCGCCACTTTCATGCCGCGCCCGCCGCCGCCGGCTGCCGCTTTCACGAGAACGGGAAAACCGATCTCCTCGGCAATCGCCTTGGCTTCGACATCGTTCGTCACCGCGCCGTCCGAACCCGGCACGACGGGAATGCCGAGCCGTTTCACCGTGGTCTTGGCGGCGATCTTGTCGCCCATCAGGCGGATATGTTCCGCCGACGGACCGATAAAGGTGATGCCGTGCTCGTCCAGAATGTCGGCGAAGCGGGCATTCTCGGACAAAAAACCGTAGCCCGGATGCACCGCATCCGCGCCCGTGATCTCGCAAGCGGAGATAATGGCAGGGATATTCAGATAGCTGTCGGTCGCCGAAGGCGGGCCGATGCACACGCTTTCATCGGCGAGACGCACATGCATGGCGTTTTCGTCGGCCGTGGAATGGATCGCCACCGTGGAAATGCCCATCTCCTGGCAAGCCCGGTGGACACGGAGCGCGATTTCACCGCGGTTGGCGATGAGAACCTTTTCAAACATCGGGGAGCCTCCCCTCACTCGATGACCAGGAGCGGTTCGCCGTATTCAACCGGCATGCCATCTTCCACGAGGATTTGGGTTACGGTACCTGCCCTGGGAGCGGGGATCTGGTTCATCGTCTTCATCGCTTCGATGATCAGCAAGGTGTCGCCTGCATTGACGCGGCTGCCGACCTGAACGAATGCTGCAGCGCCGGGTTCGGGCGCCATGTAGGCCGTGCCGACCATGGGCGAGGGCACGGCGCCGGCAGGTGCGCCGCCTTCCGTCTTCGCCGGGGCCGCGGCGGGGGCTGCAGCCGGTGCAGGCGCCGCAGCCGGCGCATGGCCGACGGAAACCTGGGCGTTGATCTGCCGCGCCACACGAATTTTCACGTCTTCCGCTTCAACCTCGATCTCGGTCAGATCGGTTTCTTTCAGCAGATCGGCCAATTCGCGGATCAATTCCTGATCGATACTCTTTTTGGTCATGGCTCGTTTGAAACCCCGCCCTTTATCCCTGAAACTTGTCTCGTTGGTGTCTTGTTGTCTTAGGCCTTTTTCAGTGCCTGTGCCAATGCTTCCAGCGCAAGCTCGTAGCCGAGCGGACCAAGCCCGCAAATCACGCCGAGCGCCACGGAAGAAACATAGGAATGGTGCCTGAAGGCTTCCCGTTTATGGATGTTGGAGATGTGAACTTCAACAACCGGAATGTCGATGGCCGCAATCGCATCGTGCAGGCCGATCGAGGTATGGCTGTAGGAGGCGGGGTTGATCACGATCCCGGCGCCCTTGGCGCCTGCTTCCTGGATCCAGGTGATGAGTTCGCCTTCCGAATTCGTCTGCCGGAAATCGACCTTATGGCCGAGCGCGGCGGCCCGCTCCTTGACGCGCTTTTCCACACCCGAGAGGCCCTCGCGGCCATAAATCTCCGGCTCCCGCTTACCCAGCAGGTTGAGATTGGGGCCGTTCAGCACATAAATCGGCCCTTTGGCGGCGGCCGTCTTCTTCGGCGGTGTCTTCTTGGACGTGGCCATGGGTGCTCCCGGGCGTCGATGGGCGGCATTTGACGGGCCGGTGCGCCGCGCCGCCATTCGTAAGGCTTTCTTGGCACGTTCGCCCCGCTCCGGCAAGCGCCGGGTCTATGAGCGCAAAGAGGCCAAAATATGACCGGAAAAGGCCGCTTTTGGCCCCGACTCAAGGGTTGGAAAATGTTATACGCAATGCAGAAGGCTGCGGAAAGCATTGCCTTGACGCGCCGCCTTCTTTAACCAATATCCGCCTCACGGCCCTGAAGACATGTGGGGGCGATCCAAGACCTTTTCCGGGCTCTTTTCCAGCGCGCGGGAGCAGGGGCCAGAATGACGGCCCCAGCGAACGCAAGCGTGAAACGCAGGGGAAAGCGGCTCGAAGACCGGAATTTGCATGCAGATTATCCTCAATGGCGAGCCACGCGATCTGGACAGCGCGCTCAGCGTCGAAGGACTTTTGAGTCATCTCGGGCTTGAAGGGCGCAAAGTGGCGGTGGAGCGCAATCTCGAAATCGTGCCTCATTCGGCCTATGACGAGGTGCTGCTGGAAGAAGGCGACCGAATCGAGATCGTGCATTTCGTCGGCGGCGGCTGAATAAGCCCCGCGCAGGCGGTAATGAGAGTTGAGCCAAAGGAGCTGAGTTATGGCCGAGGCGGCAATCAGCGGCGCGCAGAGCGCCGGACAAGGCGAAGACAGTTTTCAGGTGGCGGGCCGCCGCTTCACCTCGCGGCTGATCGTCGGAACCGGCAAATATAAGGATTTCGACGAGACCGCCGCCGCCATCGAAGCATCGGGCGCGGAAATCGTCACCGTGGCGGTGCGCCGCGTCAATGTCTCCGATCCCAATCAGCCTATGCTGATGGATTATGTGGACCCGAAAAAAATCACCTATCTGCCGAACACCGCCGGATGTTTTACCGGCCAGGATGCCGTGCGCACGCTGCGCCTTGCACGCGAGGCGGGCGGCTGGAACCTTGTGAAGCTCGAAGTGCTGGGCGATCAAAAAACGCTTTATCCCGACATGGCCGAAACGCTGACAGCTGCCGAGATGCTGCTGAAAGACGGGTTCGATGTCATGGTCTATTGCTCGGACGATCCGATCATGGCCAAGAAGCTGGAAGATATGGGCTGCTGCGCGATCATGCCGCTTGCCGCGCCCATCGGTTCTGGCCTCGGCATCCAAAACCCGGTCAATATCCGCCTCATCATCGAACAATCGAGCGTGCCGGTGCTGGTGGATGCAGGCGTCGGCACGGCGTCTGACGCGGCCATCGCCATGGAGCTCGGCTGCGACGGCGTTCTGATGAACACCGCCATCGCCGAAGCCAAGGACCCGATCCGCATGGCGCGCGCCATGAAATACGCCGTCCAGGCGGGGCGCGATGCCTATCTCGCCGGCCGCATGCCCCGGAAGAAATATGCCGACCCCAGCTCCCCGCTCGCCGGGCTGATTTAAGGGCGGGTGGAGCGAAAACAGACAAAGAAAAAGCCGGGGGCAGGGAGCCTCCGGCTTTTTGCTTGGGAATTCTCTTGCGCCTTAAGACGCGCTGGCGCGGGCTTCTTCGATGAGGCGCGTCATCTCTTCCTTGTCGATGGCGCCGGGGGCGAAGGTGGTGCCGATGATGAAGGCGGGTGTGCCTTCAACGCCGATGAGGCGGGCCATGTCGTAATTGGCTTCAATGGTTTCGCTCACCCGGGCGTCTTTCATGTCCTTCTTCAGCCGTTCGACATCGATGCCGACTTCTTCGGCCATGCGCAGGACGCGGCCTTCCGTCAGCTCGCCTTTGGATTTCAGCATCGCCACATGCAGGTCCATATATTTGCCCTGCGGAATGGCGGCGATGGCGGCGCGCGAGGCGAAGACCGAGGTTTCGCCGAGGATCGGAAATTCTTTCAGGACGAGGCGCACATTGCCGTCTTCCTCAAGCACGTTCATGACGCGCTGCACGGAACGTTTGCAATAACCGCACTGATAATCGAAGAACTCCACGATCGTCACATCGCCGTCCGGGTTACCGGCAACGAAGGAATTGGGGTCATAGTAAAGCGCGTCGGCATTTTCCGCGATCTGGCGCTGCTGTTCCATATCGGCTGAAGCGGCTTGCCGTTCTTCCAGAATGGTCAGCGCTTCGAGCAGGATTTCCGGCTCGCGCAGAATATATTCGCGCACGATCTTTTCGATCTCGGCCTGTTCTTTCGAAACGGCTGCCTCGCGCACCGGTTTGCTGCTGTCCGCTGCCATGGATTCGGCCACGAAGAGAACACCGGCCACGCTCAGCGCACCGATAAAAGCCGCCAGATAAAGCGGCAGGCGTTTCGTGGGAGAAGCAACAGAGTGTGTCATGAACCGGGTTACCCTTTTGAATTCAGAATGTCTTGCGCGCGCAGCCAGTTCGGCGTGCCTTCCGGCAGGCCTTCCTGTGCGCGGTAGGCGTGCTGCTTGGCCTGCCTGAGATCGCCGGTCAAATAGTACCGTTCTGCGGTGGCCAAGTCTGCCAAAGGCTTATCACCAAGGCGTGAATAACCCATTGCCAGCTGATGGAAAGCGAAAGAGTTTTCCCGGTCGTAGCGCAGCGATTTTTCCAGATGCTCGACGGCGGGCTTGGTGAGCGAAGGGTCTTCCGTCGCCAGCATGGCCTGGGCAAGGCCGACGCGCAGCAGCGGCGAGTCGCCCAGAAGCTCGACGGACTTCTCGTAAGGGGCAACCGCCTCACGTGCCTTGCCGCTTTCAAAAAGGATCTGGCCCTTCAGCTCCCAGAGGAAGGGATTGTCCGGATATTCTTCGACGAGCGAGCTGATCTCCGTCAGCGCCTTGCTAAGATCGCTGGCATGGTGATGGGCGACGGCGCGCGCATAGCGGGCAGGGGCGCTTTGATCGCTCTTGGGGTAGCGGCGGAAGGTGACGGCGGGGCGGTCCAGAAAGCCGGCCAGTTTCGCGCGCACCATGTCATGGTCGAATTGCCAGTCGTTCGGGTCCTTGCGGTCCTTGTAAGGAGAATTCTCGACCCGGTCTTCAAGCGAGCTCAAACGTTCGCTGGAAAGCGGGTGGCTGCGCAGATAAGGGTCCTGCTGGCGCGAGGAGAGCACTTCATAGCCGCGGAAAAGTTCGAAGGTTTTAACGAGGCCGCGGCCCGACCAGCCGACCTGATTGAGATAGGTCATCGCCGCCTGGTCGGCGGCTGCTTCCTGCACGCGGGTATATTCGAGAATGTTGCGCTGCGCGACGGAAGTGCCGCCTGCCAGGATCGCGCCGCCCACATCGCCCGCGCCCGCCGCAACCGCGCCAATGCCGAGCACGAAGGAGAGGATGGCGGCAGCCGTATTGCCCTCGATGGCATTGCGCCGCGTGACGAGGTGGCCGCCCGCGATATGGCCGGTTTCGTGCGCGATCACGCCGATCAGCATGTTGGGCGAGTCGGCCCGGCGGATCATGCCGGTATTGACGAACATGCGCTGGCCGCCCGCCACGAAAGCGTTGAGGCTGTTATCGTTGACGATATGAATGGAAATCGCATTGGGGTTGAGCCCGGCGGCGCGGAAAATCGGCTCGGAATATTTGCGGATGATATGCTCGGTTTCCGCATCGCGGATAAGGCCGATGGCATGGGCCGGCCCGGCAAACACCGTCAGGGCGAGCAGAGCGATGGCGAGAAGCGGAAAGCTGCCGCGAAGGCGTGATGTCATCATGGGTCTTACCAACTCTCTCACCGTTATGCCGCATAAGCCGGAAGCGCGCGGGACGCAATGGCCTTCCAACTGATTCCAGCTTAAAGCTAGGCGGGCCCCGCAGGCGCGTCAATTTGAGCGCTTCTTGCCTTATCTGGCCACTCCGGCGCCCGTCGCAAGAACTACAGCAAGCAATTCTGGCTAAACTTTGTTCCCTTTTCTTCCCCGCCTCGTCTTGCCGCCCGTGTTACGCAGATAACTGGACCGCTCCGCCAATGACCGTTAAGAAGAAAGCCCAGCGAGTGAAGAGAAAACCGGTGTCCATGAGAATGCAAAAAACTGTGAAATCCGTCTGTTCGGCTGTGCTGGCCGGCTCCTTGAGTTTGGCTCTGTCGGGTTGCGGCATGTTTGGCGAAAGCGAGCCCTCGGTTGGCACGCCGCTGGGCACCAGCGCCTCGGGCGTCAGCCCCGGCCGCTCGGACCGGGCTTTTTCAGGCCGTCTGTCGGGCGCCGAAGGCGGCGTTTTAGGCGGGGTGGTGCTTTCCGAAGAACCCCATGCCTCGCTCGTTGCCCGCGACATTCTGGAAAAGGGCGGCAATGCGGTGGACGCGGCAACGGCGCTCTATTTCACGCTCTCGGTGACGTATCCCGCCTCTGCTTCGCTGGGCGGCGGCGGCATCTGCCTCGTGCATGATTCTGAAAAAGGCACGACGGAAAGCGTCGATTTCCTGCCCCGGCAAACGTTGAGCGGCGGGGAAGCGGCCATTCCGGGTAATGTGCGCGGCTTCTCGGTCATGCATGCCCGCTTCGGGCGCCTTGCCTGGGCGGAACTCGTCTCGCCTGCGGAAACCATGGCGGCCACGGGGTTCAAACTGACCCGCGCCAGCGCGCAGCGGCTGGTGGAAAATGCCGGTCTCCTGCGCGGCGACCCTGAGCTTGCCGCTTCTTATTTGAACCGGGCCGGGCAGCCGCTTGCCGAACATGAAATGGTGACGCTGCCGCAGCTTGCCGCCTCGCTGGCGCTGGTGCGCTCGCGCGGGCCGGCCGGGCTTTACGCCTCGAAAGAAGCGCGCACTTTTGCCGATGCCGCCCAAGCGGTGGGGGCGGGGCTCTCGGCGGAAGATTTGCAGAACTACCGCCCGACGGTCGCCATTTCCCAGCGCATCGAAATGGACAATGAATATCTGCACTTGCCGAGCGCGGCGCTCGGTGCCGGTGCTTTTTCCGCTCAGCTTTGGCGGAAAGTGGCCGCAGGCAATGTGGATGCGCTGGCCGCGGCCCGCCAGACGGCAGAGGCGCTCGGCGCGCCCGGCGCCATTCCCGACGATATGGGCTCGACCTCTTTCGTCGTGGCGACGGGTAACGGCGATGCGGTGGCCTGCGGCGTCACGGATAACGGCCCCTTCGGCACTGGCAAGGTGGCGCGCGGCACGGGCATTGTGCTCGCCAAATCGCCCGCCGCGCCTGTCGCGGGGCTTGCCGGCGCATTTCTGTCGCCGGTGCTGGTGACGAACCGTTTCACCAATAACCTTTTCTTTGCGGGGGCTTCAGCAGGCGGGCCGGTGGCCACGGCTTCGGTGCAAAAAGTGCTGAAGGAAACGCTGATTGATGGGTCCGCGCCGCTGGCAAACGCGCTTGAAAACGCCCATCCGGGTCCGGACCCGCGCGTCAATGCGCTGGTTTGTCCGCAAGGTCTGCCGCGCGGGGCGAACGAATGTGCCTTCGGTGTCGATCCGAAAGGCGCGGGGCTCGGCCTTGAGGCGATTTCGGCAGGGAACTGACCAACCGGAGCAGTATGGTGTCGCAGCTTTCTCAACGAAGCGATGTGGCGGCGTTTCTCGCCATGGACATCATGCGCGACGCCAATGCCTTAAGCGCGGCGGGTGAAGACATCATGCGCCTGGAGGTGGGCCAGCCCGCGCTTGCCGCCCCGGATGAAATCCGCAAAGCCGCCGCCCATGCGCTGGAAGCCGACAGGCTTGCCTATACAGATGCGCTCGGCATGCCCGCGCTCAAAGCCCGCATCGCCCGCCATTATCAGGAAGCTTATGGCCATGGGCCCGACGCGGCGGATGTGATCGTCACGCCGGGGTCCTCCGGCGGCTTCATTCTCTCGTTCACCGCGTGTTTTGAGACGGGGGATAAAGTGGGGCTCGCCGAGCCCGGCTATCCGGCCTACCGGAACATTCTAAAGGCACTTGGCGTCGAGGCGGTGGGTATTCCCGTCGGCCCCGAGACAGGCTGGCAGCTCACCGTCGATCTCGTGCAGGACGCGGAAAAAAAGCACGGGCCCCTTGCCGGTATCATGGTGGCAAGCCCCGCCAATCCGACAGGCACCATGCAGTCGCCCGAAACGCTGGGCGCGCTCATTGCTGATTGCGAGTCTCATGGGCGCTGGTTCATCTCGGATGAGATTTATCACGGTATCACCTTCAACCAGCGCGCGGTCAGCGCGGCAGGGAAGGGCGATCATGTCATCGTGGTCAACAGCTTCTCGAAATATTACTGCATGACGGGCTGGCGGCTCGGCTGGCTCGCCGTCCCGCCGCGTGTGACGCGCACCATCGAACGGCTGGCGCAGAACCTTTTCATCTCCGCGCCCAGCCTCTCGCAGATTGCCGCCATGGCCGCCTTCGATGCGCAGCCCGAGCTCGACCGGCGCGTGGCGGGTTATGCGCGCAACCGCAATATCCTGCTCGAAGGGCTGCCGGATGTCGGCATTACCCATATCGCGCCTGCGGACGGGGCTTTTTATCTTTACGCGGATGTCTCGAACCTGACGGACGGTGCGATCGATTTCTGCAAGCGCATGCTGCACGAAGCGAAAGTGGCCGCCACACCGGGGCTCGATTTCGATCCGGTGCGCGGCCACAAATTCGTCCGCTTTTCTTATGCGGGGGCGGAGGCGGACATGGCCGAAGCCGTCCGCCGCCTGAAAGCCTGGCTCTGACTTAGCCGCCCGTCTTGCGCTGCCACCAGCCGCGCTTGCGGTTGCGCGGTTTGCTTTCCGCAGCTTCTTCCTCGGCCTGTTCAGCCTCACCAGTAGCGGCGGTTTCCGCCATTTCTGGTTCCGGTTCTTCTGCAGCTTCCGCCTCAACTTCAACCTCAGCCGCAGCCTCAGCCTCAGCCTCAGGGGCCGGCGTTTCGACCACCGCTTCGGCGGCAGGTGTGTCGGCTGCTTCTTCTACCGCTTCCGCGCTGCTGGTGTAGGAAACGAGCACAGGCGGTTCGCTTTCCCCATCGGCACTGGCGGCAAGCGGTGTTTCGCCGCCTTCATTTTCTTCCGCAGGCGTCTCGCTGGACTGGCCGTTTTCGCTGCTCTCGCTCTCGCCGCTATTAGCGCCGTCATTATCATTGTCGCCCGAGTTTTCGTCCGACCCCTCGCGCTTCTGGCGGTTGCGGCGGCCGCCCCGGCGGCCACGGCGGCGGCGGCGCTTCGGCTTACCGTCTTCATCGGTATCGCCGTCCTCGCCGCTGCTCTTGTCTTCGTTCTCCTCGCTCTCGCCATTGTCGGCGCTCTCGGAGCTGTCCTCGTCCTGCGTGCCTTCTTCCTCGCCATCCTTGCGGGAAGGTTTGCGGCGGCGGCGGCGGCGCTTTTTCTTGGGCTGATCGTCGTCGCCCTGCGCGCTGACCTGTTCCTCGTCGCTTTCCTCGTCCTCATCCGCGATATCGGCATCCGCCTCATCGGCATAGGCCATGTCGTAGCTGATGGCTTTGGAATCGGCTGCTTTGGCTTCGGCGGATTTACGGGTCAGCTCGCGCGCACTTGCCGCTTCGATGCGGTGGGCATCGGGGCCAAGCTCCGGATCGCTTTCCACGTAGATAGAAAGGCCGTAGCGCTCTTCGATTTCAAGCAGGTGGCCGCGCTTCTGGTTGAGAATGTAAAGCGCCACCTGGTCGGGCACGCGGGCGGTGAGCGCCGGAGCGCGGCCCTTGATGGCTTCCGCCTCGATCTCACGCAGTACGTGCAGCGCTTTCGATTCAACCGAGCGGATGATGCCTGCGCCCTGACAGGTCGGGCACTGCATGGTCGAGCCTTCGAGCACGCCCGTGCGCATGCGCTGGCGCGACATTTCCAGAAGCCCGAAATGACTGATGCGGCCCACCTGAATGCGGGCGCGGTCCATCTTCAGGCAGTCTTTCATTTTGCGCTCGACGGCCCGGTTGTTCCGGTTCTCTTCCATGTCGATGAAGTCGATCACGATGAGACCGGCAAGGTCGCGCAGGCGCAGCTGGCGGGCGATTTCTTCCGCCGCTTCCAGGTTGGTTTTGACCGCCGTCGCCTCGATATTCCGTTCCTTGGTGGAGCGGCCCGAGTTGATGTCGATGGAGACCAGCGCTTCGGTCTGGTTGATCACCAGATAGCCGCCCGATTTCAGCGTCACGATCGGGCTGAACATCGCATCGAGCTGCTGTTCCACCTGATGGCGCTGGAAGAGGGGATGGTTCTCCTTGTAAGGCTGCACCTTCTTGGCATGGCTCGGCATGAGCATGCGCATGAAGTCTTTCGCCTCGCGGTAGCCTTCCTCGCCTTCCACCTGAACGGTGTCGATGTCCTTGTTGTAAAGATCGCGGATCGAGCGCTTGATCAGGCTGCCTTCCTCATAAACGAGGCAGGGGGCGATGGATTCCAGCGTGCGCTCGCGCACTGTCTCCCAAAGCCGCAGCAGATATTCGAAGTCGCGCTTGATTTCGGCCTTGGTGCGCTGAGCGCCGGCGGTGCGCACGATCAGGCCCATGCCTTCCGGCACGTCCAGCGCGCCGGTCACGCTTTTCAGGCGCTTGCGGTCGGCCGCATTGGTGATCTTGCGGGAGATGCCGCCGCCGCGCGCGGTGTTCGGCATCAGCACGCAGTAGCGCCCGGCAAGTGAAAGATACGTCGTCAGCGCCGCGCCCTTGTTGCCGCGCTCTTCTTTGACGACCTGCACAAGCAGGATCTGGCGGCGCTTGATGACTTCCTGAATTTTGTAGGAGCGCTGGCTGCGGCGCTCTTTCTTGGCGGAAATTTCTTCCAGCGCATCGCCAGCGCCGACGTCTTCAATCGTGTCGTCGGAGGCAACGGCTTCGCCGTCATTTTCCAGGTCGCTGTCTTCTTCGCCGTCCTGTTCGGCGGACGCGCTTTCTGCTTCTTCGCCAGCAGCGCTCTCGGCATTTTCCTCGCCGCTTTTTTCAGAAGAGTCTTCCTCTTCCTCCTCGCGGCGCTCTTCTTCGTAATATTGCTTGAGCAGCGCTTCGCGGTCAGCCACCGGGATCTGATAATAGTCCGGGTGGATTTCGCTGAACGCAAGGAAACCGTGCCGGTTGCCGCCATATTCGACAAAGGCTGCCTGCAGCGAGGGTTCTACCCGGGTTACACGTGCGAGATAAATGTTCCCGCGAAGCTGTTTTTTGGTTTCCGATTCAAAATCAAATTCGTCGACTCGATTGCCGTTCACGACCACCACCCGGGTTTCTTCCGGGTGGGCCGCGTCGATCAACATTTTGCTTCCCATTAAATTCTTCTCCGCGACGCCGGCCTGGGAACTCTTCGCGCGTGGTCGTTAACCCGCGGCGGGAGGAGGCGGCGCCGATTGTATGGTTCCGGATAAAGGCCTTGTGTCGCGTCCGTTCTGCGGGCGCGCGGCGATCCGGAGTGGTGTTTAAGGGTGAAGTGCCGAGGGCCGACGGCAAAGCGATCCTGCGGGACGGGCGGGGCATTGTTATTGCCAGGCACCGCATCTCCGGGGTCGCTGTTGTCGTTATTATATGCGCCTCGTGCATTCTCTTGGCTCCCGCGCCCCTTAATCGCCGGGCGCGTGGCGAATTCTTTCTGGTGTGAACCCCGGCCGATGGGCCTGGTTTTCACATGGCTGAGACAAACTGTTCCGAAGGGACCGTTTTCCTATTGGAGACGGATCGGAACCGGCTTTCGAGGGAGAGGAATCACTGTCTCTCCTGCCGGAGGTCTTCTACCGGTACTCGTTTTACCGTTACCCGCTTCGACTTGGCAAGCTGCATTGGCAGGCAGCGCCCGGAGCAGGCCGTTCCGTATTAACCATTTCTCCATTGATATTTGGTTAAATTCCCGCAAAGTAGCCGGATATCCAGGCGAATTGAGAATATCGTTTGGGGACCGGCAGTTAGGTGTGGTCTCGGTTGCAGGGATTCTGAGTAGGCATGATGGATGGGGTTTCGGCCAAAGCTGCCGCATCATGGGGGAAAGTGATTCTTTTCCTTGCTGCCGCTTTTTTCGCCCTTGTGGCGGGGCAAGTGGCCGTAAGGGCGGAGGCGCCTGTGCCTGCCGCGCTCGGCACCTCGCCGGCCGTCAACAGCGTGCGTCTCGGCGATCACGGCAAAAGCACCCGTTTCGTCATCGAACTTGCCCAGCCCGTCAAACACAAGACTTTCACGCTCGCGGACCCTTACCGGGTGGTCATCGACCTGCCGGAGGTTGAGTTCAACCTGCCCCAAGGCGCAGGCCAGGAAGGGCGCGGTTTCATCAATGGCTACCGCTACGGGCTTTTCCAGTCCGGGCAGTCGCGCATCGTCATCGACACCAAGGTGCCGGTCGCCATTTCCAAGGATTTCGCTCTCGATCCGCAAAGCGGCTTCGGCTACCGCATCGTGATCGACCTGACGGAGACGACACGCAGCGCCTTCCTGCAGGGACGCGAATGGCCCTCCCAGCCTGCGGTCAAGCCGCCCGTGCAGACGCCGGTCCCGGTGCAGCCTGCCCAGGACACCAAGCGCGTGGTCGTCATCGATCCGGGCCATGGCGGCGTCGATCCGGGCACCCATGGCTCGACCGGGGTCCAGGAGAAAGACGTGGTGCTGGCCTTCGCCAAAGAATTGCATCGCCAGCTCGCCGCAACCGGGCGTTATCACGTGCGCCTGACCCGCGATACGGACCGCTTCATTCCGCTGCGCCAGCGTGTCGCGATTGCCCGCCAGCACAAGGCGGATCTCTTCATTTCCATCCACGCGGATGCGGTAGGCAGGGGGAACGTGCGCGGGATGTCCGTTTACACGCTTTCCGAAACCTCCTCGGACAAGGAAGCGGCGGAACTGGCCCGCAAGGAAAACCTCTCCGACGTGATTGCCGGGGTCGATCTTTACGGCGAGCCGGGGGAAGTGACGGACATTCTGATCGATCTCGCGCAGCGGGAGACGAAGAACTTTTCTGCGAACTTTGCCCGCAAAGTCGTTGATCATGCAGGTAAATCCACCACGCTGCTTCAGCGCACGCACCGCTTTGCCGGCTTCCGCGTGCTCAAGGCGCCGGACGTGCCTTCCGTGCTGGTGGAGCTCGGCTTCCTGACCAACCGCTCCGATGAGAAGAACCTCATGTCGGCGTCCTGGCGCACCAAGGTGGCGGGCAGTCTGGTGCGGGCTGTGGATAGTTATTTCGGCGATCGCTATGCCGAAGGGGTTTATGCGGGTCCGGCTCAGTAGCGCCCGGCTGTCTTAGAGCCGGTCATTTGTCAGCCACATTTCGCCGCTAAAAGCAGGACAATTCGGCGCCTTTGTTAACCATGAGGCATCAAATTGTTCGTAAAATTGCGCCAATCTCTCTCCCGCATGGGCGAGAGCATGGTAAAGCACTATAGTGATCGGCAACGGCGCCGCGCGGCCCGCAAAGAGGGGAACGCGCGGAAGGGGGCTAGGCGTACACGCATGCTAAGAGTTTTCGCGGTTTTGAGTGCCACAGCGCTGGTGCTGCTTGTCGGCGGCGCCCTGGCGGGGGTCTATATGATCTGGCGGTTGTCGAACGACCTGCCCGATTACGATCATCTGGCCCGCTACGAGCCGCCTGTGATGACCCGTGTGCATGCCGGTGACGGGGGCCTGATCGCCGAATATGCCCGCGAGCGCCGTCTTTATGTGCCGATCGAGGCCATTCCGCCCCACGTGATCAACGCGTTCCTGGCCGCCGAGGACAAGAATTTCTATCAGCATGACGGCATCGACGCCCAGGGCGTGATGCGTGCGGTGCTGACCAATATCGGCAATATCATCAATGACCGCCGCCTGCAGGGCGCCTCGACCATCACGCAGCAGGTAGCGAAGAACTTTCTCCTCAGCTCCGATGTCACCGTCGAGCGCAAGCTGAAAGAAGCGCTGCTTGCCCTGCGGATCGAGGAAGCTTTCTCCAAGCAGCAGATCCTCGAGCTTTATCTCAATGAGATTTATCTCGGCCTCGGCTCTTACGGCGTGGCAGCTGCCGCCTTGAACTATTTTGGTAAGTCACTGGACCAACTCACTGTTGCAGAAGCAGCTTATCTGGCTGCGCTGCCCAAAGCGCCGAACAATTATCACCCCTTCCGCCAGCGCGAGCGCGCCATTGCCCGGCGCAACTGGGTGATCGGCCGGATGGAAGAAAACGGTTTCGTGACCTCCTTTGAGGCCTCCGAAGCGCGGGGCGAGGATCTGGTGGTGACGCCGCGGCCCTTCGGCGCGCAGCTTGTCGATGCGAATTTCTTCGTCGAGGAAGTGCGCCGTGAGCTTTACGACCGTTACGGCGAAGAGCGTCTTTATGAAGGCGGGCTTTCCGTGCGCACGACGCTCGATCCCGAGCTGCAGGCCGCGGCCCGCAAGGCGCTGCGCGAGGGGCTTGTCGCCTATGACCGCCGCCATGGCTGGCGCGGCCCGGTGGGCAAGCTGGAGCCGGGTGAAAACTGGCACAAAGCGCTTTCCGAGATCGAACTGGCGGGTGATATCGCCCCCTGGACCCTTGCCGCCGTTGTGGGGCTGAACGAGAAAAGCGTCAAGATCGGCCTGCGCCCGGAAAAACTGATTTCCGGCTCCTTCTCCGAAGACGTCGTGACCGGCACCATTCCGCTCAGCGAAATGAAATGGGCGCGCGAATATAAGAGCGAAAACGCGCTGGGACCTGAAGTAGGCAAGCCTGCCGATGTGCTTTCCGTGGGCGACATCGTCTTTGTCGAGCCGCTGGACGGCGAAGAAGGCAAATATGTGCTGCGCCAGGTCCCGAAGGTAAACGGCGCGGTGGTTGCGCTCGACCCGCATACGGGCCGTATCCTGGCGATGGAAGGCGGCTTCAGTTTCGAGCTTTCCGAGTTCAACCGCGCTGTGCAGGCCAAGCGCCAGCCGGGCTCCTCTTTCAAGCCCTTCGTCTATGCCGCGGCCCTCGATTCCGGCTTTACGCCCTCGAGCCTCATTCTCGATGCGCCTTTCGTGATGGATCAGGGGCCGGGCCTTGCGCTCTGGAAGCCGGAAAACTACGGCAACCGCTTCTATGGTCCCTCTACCTTGCGCCTTGGTATCGAAAAGTCCCGGAACGTCATGACCGTGCGCCTCGCGCAGAATATCGGCATGGACAAGGTGGTGGATTATGCCGAGCGCTTCGGCGTGACGGATAATATGCCGCCGGTGCTTTCCATGGCGCTCGGGGCGGGCGAAACCACGCTTCTCGATATGACCACGGCCTATGCGATGCTGGTCAATGGCGGCAAGCAGATTGAGCCCACATTGGTCGACCGTATTCAGGACCGCTGGGGCCGCACAATTTACCGCCATGAAAAGAAGGTTTGCGAGAAATGCGATGCGCAGGAATGGAAGGGCCAGGAGCCGCCGGAACTGCCCGATCTGCGCGAGCAGGTGATTTCCCCGCAAACCGCCTATCAGGTCGTCTCGATGCTCGAAGGCGTGGTGCAGCGGGGCACGGGCCGCACGGTTGCCTCCGTCGGCGTGCCGCTGGCGGGCAAGACCGGCACCACCAATGACGAGCGCGATGCTTGGTTCGTGGGTTTTTCCCCGAACCTCGCCGTCGGCGTCTTTGTCGGTTTCGATGAGCCCAAGCCCATGGGCAAGGGGGAAACGGGCGGCGGTGTTGCGGCGCCCATCTTCCGGGATTTCATGCAGGCGGCCATCGGCGATGAGCCGGGCGTGCCGTTCCGTATTCCTTCGGGCGTCAATCTCGTGCGTGTCAATGCCAAGACCGGGCAGATTGCCCAGCCGGGCGACGACAACGTGATTCTGGAAGCCTTCCGTGACGGCACCGAGCCCTCCCAGCCTGAAGCTGCGCCTTACAGCGCGATCGGCGGCGAGGGCGTTTACACCGAAGGCCAGCCCGATGTGTCGCTTGGCGCAGGAACGGGCGGGCTCTACTAGAAACGGGGCTCCCGTCTTTACAGGCTGCGGGCTTATGCCTATGGTCCGCCCTCGCCGGGACATCTCCGGCTTCATCCCGAAACGTATCCACCGTTCGGAAAGCTTGAGGAGACACGCATGCGTGCGGAAATCCAAGTGGTCGTCGACGAGATTAAAAGCTCGCTGGCGCTGCTGAGGAGGCATCTTTGACTGGGATCGTGCCCAGCGCCGCCTCGACGAACTGAACGCCAAGGCCGAAGACCCCGATTTCTGGAACAACCCCACCGAAGCTCAGGCGCTGATGCGCGAGCGCACGCGCCTTGAGGAATCCATGAACGCCTATCTGGCGATCGAGCAGGATCTCAACGACAATACCGAGCTCATCGAAATGGGCGAGAGCGAGGGGGACGATCAGGTCGTCAAAGACGCCGAAGCCGCTCTCATGGCGGCGCGCGATCTGGCCGCCAAGCGCGAGGTGGAAACGCTGCTTTCCGGGGAAGCGGACGGCAACGATACTTATCTCGAAGTTCATGCGGGCGCAGGCGGCACAGAAAGCCAGGATTGGGCAAGCATGCTGCTGCGCATGTATACCCGCTGGGCGGAAGCGCGCGGCTTCAAAGTCGAGCTTCTGGAGCGCCATGACGGGGATGAAGCGGGCATCAAATCCGCCACGCTGCTGATCAAGGGCCAGGACGCTTACGGCTGGGCGAAAACGGAATCCGGCGTGCACCGGCTGGTGCGTATTTCGCCTTACGATTCCAGTGCGCGCCGGCACACGAGCTTTGCCAGTGTCTGGGTCTTCCCGGTGATCGACGATTCCATCGATATCGATATCAATGAAAGCGATTGCCGCATCGATACCTACCGGGCGAGCGGCGCGGGCGGTCAGCACGTCAACACGACGGACAGCGCCGTGCGCATCACCCACGTACCCACGGGCATTGTGGTGCAGTGTCAGAACGAACGCTCGCAGCACAAGAACCGGGCCGCCGCCTGGGACATGCTGCGCGCGCGCCTTTATGAGCTCGAGCTGCAAAAGCGCGAAGATGCGGCGAATGCGGAAGCTGCCTCGAAAACCGATATCGGCTGGGGCCACCAGATCCGCTCTTATGTGCTCCATCCCTATCAGATGGTGAAGGATTTGCGCACCGGGGTGGAAACCTCGAACACGCAAGGCATGCTCGACGGCGCGCTGCTCGACGAGTTCATGGCCGCCGCGCTTGCCGCGCGGGTGCACGGCACGAGTTCCGAGGTGGAAGATATCGAGTAGGGCGGCTGTGAGCGTTTGACACCGCCGCCCTCAAGTCTCCCAGCCTGTTACTGCTGCCATATGGACCCCGGGTCAAGCCCGGGGTGACAGCTTGTATGTGTTGAAAGGCAGCGCGCTTGCTTTATGGAACACATGTCACCCCGGGCTTGACCCGGGGTCCATGAAGCTTCCCAGTCCGGGCGGCGATGGCAGATGAAGCTGCAGCTTATTCCGCAGGCACACAGGCATCGTTCGTTCCGCGGGCCTGTGCAAACCGCCATGCCAAGGCGCGGGCCGCGTCTTTTGCGGCGATGATCGACCGTTCATGCCGCTCATCCTTGAACTCCTGATATTCGATGGCGACCGTATGGATGTTTGCGGTGCTGACGCCGAAATAATGCGCGCAGGCGGCAATTGCAGGGTCGAGTGCATTTAAGTGCGCCCGCGGCCCGCCAGGTTCAAAGCCGAACTCGCCGCGCGATGACAGCACGACCAGGTGTTTGTCCTTCAGGATCGGTTCGATCGGGAAATCGCCGCGCGCCAGATCGAACGAGAAGGTCCGGCCGATCCGCGCGATGTGATCGATCCAGCCTTTCAAGGCGGCAGGCATCCCGTAATTATACATCGGCGCTCCCATGACGATGATATCCGCAGCCGCGACCTCATCGATCAGCGCATCGGAGAGGGCCAGCCGCTCGGCCATCCAGTCCTCGCGCGCTTCAGGCGGGGTAAAGGCTGCGTGGATAAAGCGGTGATCGATGGCCGGCACCGGGTCTTGCCCGATATCGCGGGTAATCACCTTTGCGTCCGGATTGGCGTGCAACAATTCATTTGTGAAAAGCGCTGTCAGCATGCGCGTCAGGGAACGGTCTTGCTGCTGGGCGCTGGCGTCGATGCGAAGCAGGGTTGTCATGGTTTCCTCCTGTGTGGGGTGATCTCTCCCCGTCACGCCAGGAGCTAGCAGCCATCGAAATTTTTGGCCAAAGCGAATATTTCAGGCCTATAGTGAATGAGATTCATCATGCGAGGCTGCCATGCGCAAACTTCCCCCTCTGCATGCCTTGCGCGCCTTTGAGGCTGCGGCGCGGCATCTGCATTTTGCCCGTGCGGCAGACGAGCTCGGCCTGACGCCGACTGCGATCAGCCATCAGGTGCGGCAGCTGGAAGCGATCCTCGGGGTGGAGTTGTTTTGCCGTTTTCCGCGCCCCGTGCGGCTTTCTCCGGCAGGAGAAAAGCTGTTCCCGGTTCTGCGCACGGCGCTCGACCAGATTGCAGGCACAATCGACCAGTTGAGCGTTACCGCGCCCGGGGCACCGCTGCGCCTGTCGGTCACAATGGCCTTTGCCAGCCGCTGGCTGATGCCGCGCCTGCCGCGGCTGCGCGAAGAAACGGGGCTCAACATTACGGTCGAGGCTGCCGACCTGCCAGCCGATCTGCATGCGTCGGATATCGACATGGCAATCCGCTATGCCGCCGAGCCCGATGGCCGGGCGGATTGGCACCGGCTCTTTGCCGACGCGATCATACCGGTTTGCGTGCCGGGTCTGATCAAGACGGCGCCGCCGCTCGCGCCGGATGAGGTTCTGTCGCTGCCCTTGCTGGAATACCGCTGGAAAACCGCCTCAAGCAACGCGCCGAGTTGGGGCCGCTGGCACGCCCATGCCGGCGCCGCAGCACCGCTGCCTGCCGCGGCGCAGAGCTTTTCCGAAGAAATCCACGCGATCGATGCGGCGGTGTCCGGTCAGGGTGCCGCGCTCGCCTCGCAGCATCTTGTGGCGGATTTGCTGAAGGCGGGTGAGCTTGTGCAACTGTCCGATATTGCCTTGCCGGGCCTGACCTATTGGGCGGTGTTCCTGCCCACTCATCCTCATAAGGATCGTCTGGAGCATCTGTTGGGTTGGCTCCGCGCTTAAATCCCCGGTTCATTGGTGCTGCCATGTGGCCCCCGGGACAAGCCCGGGGTGACATGTGTTCGATAAAGCAAGCGTACTGCCTTTCAACGCATATAGGCTGTCACCCCGGGCTTGTCCCGGGGGCCATGCAGCCTCGCGATCAGGGCAGCGATGCAGGATGAAGAAAAGCAGCCAATAAAAAAGGGGCCCTCGAGGCCCCTTTATTTTCGTTGCTGGCAGCCTGCCGCTTATTGAGCGGCCGGGCGCTTCACCACCACATTGCCGTCTTTCACGACAACCGGGCTATCGCCGACTTTGCCCGAACCGTTGGCGGCCGATTTCTGCGCGGCAGCCGGTGCGGGCTGCGGG
The DNA here is from genome assembly GCF_965222285.1 of Tepidicaulis sp. Taxonomy (NCBI): domain Bacteria; kingdom Pseudomonadati; phylum Pseudomonadota; class Alphaproteobacteria; order Hyphomicrobiales; family Parvibaculaceae; genus Tepidicaulis; species Tepidicaulis sp. Next base: position 1,370,103 of record NZ_OZ244942.1, read on the forward strand.
GCAGGGGCCGGCTGCGGGCGGGCCGCGCTCTGACTGCTGACCGGCGTGGTCTGCGCCAGCGGGTCGTCGGAATGGCGGCAATTGCCTTCGAAGAAGGCGCCCGTTTCCACGGCCAGCGCTTCGTGCAGAATGTCGCCTTCCACATGGCAGGTGGAGCAAAGCTGCACGCGGCGGCCACGGATGGAACCGACGATGCGGCCGCGCACGACCAGGTCGTCCGCCATGACTTCGCCGTGGATGGTGGCTTTTTCGCCAACGGTCAGCGAACCCGAGCGCACATCGCCATGCACGATGCCATCAATCTGAATATCGCCGGAAGCAATCAGATTGCCCTGAACTTCCAGATCGGCCGAGATGATCGACGGCGCGGTGCGCGCGACGCTCCGCTTCGCCGGAACCGGCGCGCTTGCGGATTGCTTCTCGTTACCCTTGCTGCGTGAAAACATATCGCCCTGCCTCAATAAATTTGGAGGGGTCGCGGACTTTACCGTCGAACCAGACCTCATAGTGAACATGCGGACCCGTCGAGCGGCCCGTCGAGCCGACACGTCCAACCTTGTGCCGGAAGCCGACTTTCTGACCAACCTTCACATGGATGGACCGAAGATGAGCGTAACGCGTCTTCAGCCCATTTCCATGATCAATTTCGATCAGCCGGCCATATGCGCCATGGTGAGACGCGTATGTGACGATACCGGGGGCGGTGGAATAGACGGATGTCCCGCTGGGAGCCCCCATATCGACGCCAGAGTGATAGGCCAGTTTCCGCGTGAACGGGTCCACGCGGCGGCCAAAGTCACTGGTAATTCTGTTGTGGTAGAGGGGGGAGCCGAGCGGCATTTTAGCAAGCGCTTCGTTGAGGCCGGAAAGACGGTCGAGATTGCGCGAAATCCGGTAGACCTGGCGGCCGAACCCGGCTTCCTCCGCGCCGCCCGCAAGCTCGTCCCCTTCGGTCAGGGTCAAAAGCGGGCCGCCGGAAGCGGTGCCTTCATCGGCGTCGATGCGCGAGAGAATGTCTTCCGCATCCACCACTTCCGTCATGGAAATCACGGATTCGATTTCGCGGATCTGCCGGTCCGTCGTCTCTTCCATGGAATTGACGAAAGCCTGCTGGGCCCGGTCGAGGCCCTCAAGCCGCTCCTCGATGCCCATATCGGCAGCCGACGGCGCCGGGGTGGAGGAGAAAGCGAAAAGCGAGGCGAGGCCGAACGCATTATCCGTATCGCGGTGGCGCGTTTCGGACTGGTCGAGGCTGGCGTGATCGACACGGGAAAGGCGCGGGGCACCGGCGAGGTCCGTTGCCGCCATCAGCACCTTGTTGGTGCGGCCCTTCTCCGAGCCTTCCGCATTGGTCTGCGCGAAACGCACGCGCATGGACTGCATCTGTTTGCTCGCCGCTTCGCGCTGCGCCAGGATTTCGGAAATCTGATTGTGCTTGTTTTCAAGCTCTTTGGTCGTTGCCAGGAAACGTTCCTGTGCGAGAACCAGCTGTCCGTTCAGATCGTCATAGGCCGACTGCATCTGCGCCACACGCTCTTCATAAGCGGCCTGCATGCGCACATATTTGCGGTCCTTCGACGCGATGATCTGCTCTTTGAAGACCACGTTCACGGATGTGAAGGCGACCCAAGAGAAAAAGCAAAGCGCGACGGCGCTCAGCCCGAGCTGGGTGAGCGGCGAAAGCGAAATGAACTGCACTTGACCGTGGCTGCGCAGGTAGATCTGTCGCTCGGTATAGAACCGGGACCAGAAATTGCTAAGCCGATCAAGCCAATGGCCAGAGCTGTGGAGCATACCCCTCAGAAACCCCCGTTAACCCCCTGTTAAGGGGTCTGATTTCATCTCAATCCGTCGCCAATTTCAACAGGAACGAGTTAACATATCGTGTTAACCCTAACAAACTGACGACAGTTTCCGTTTTTCGCGCGCGCGGGCCCGGTTTTGCGCCATTTTACCCGCCAATTTTTACCGCCCGGTGACGGCCTAATCGCCGGCAAGCGGCTCGTAAAAAGCCGCATCGAGCCCAGCCTGGTGTCGCGCATCCGTATTAAAGGGCGGTTTAAGCGCGCCCCTGAAATAAGTGCGCACCATATCGTGAAAAAGCGCCGCAGGCTCCGCGCCTTTTGTCGCTGCCTGATGGGCGAACCAGAAGGTGCCCGCCCGCACATGGCCCTTTTCTTCCTCATAGATCATTTCAAGGACGGCAGCGCTTTCATGGTCGCCCGCGCCCCGCAGCCGCTCCACGGTCTTGGGCGTGACGTCGAGACCGCGCGCTTCCAGCACCATGGGGACGACTGCAAGGCGGGCGGTGAGGTTATGGGCGGTCTTTTCCGATGCTTCCCAGAGCCCGTCATGGGCGGGCAAGTCGCCATAGGTGCCGCCCATGGCCGCCAGCCGGCCCTGGAGGGCAAGGAAATGCTTTGCCTCCTCACCGCCGACCTTCAGCCAGTCATCGGTAAAGGCGCGGGGCATCTCCTGGCCGAAACGGCCCACGATATCGAAGGCAAGGTCGATGGCATTCAGCTCGATATGAGCAAGAGCATGAAGAAGGGCAAAGCGTCCCCGCTCGCCCTTGAAGGTGCGCCGGGGCATGGCGGCAGGAGAAAGCAGCTCCGGGCGCGCCGGCCGGGCCGGGCGGGAAGGCATATCGCCGGGACTGTATTCAGCCGCAAGGCGGCCCTCTGTCCAGGCTTTGGCGGTGGCAGCGGCGGCCCGCGCTTTTTCGTCCGCATCGCCGGTTTGAAGGACGAGCAGCACGGCTTCATGGAGGCTTTCGGGCAAAGCCTCTTTCGTGCCCCCGATCATGCCCCGGCCTTATCCAGCGCCTTCGCCGCTTCCAGCACTTCCTCGGCGTGGCCTTTCACCTTCACCTTGGGCCAGACGCGGGCGATCTTGCCTTTGGCATCGATCAGATAGGTGGCGCGCACGATCCCCATGAACTCGCGTCCATAGAGCTTTTTCAGGGCCCAGACGCCGTATTTTTCCAGCATCCCGCCGTCTTCGTCGGAGGCGAGGATGACTTTCAGATCGTGTTTCTCGCGGAACTTGCCGTGCCGCTCGACACTGTCTTTCGAGACACCGATCACGGCGGTATTGGCCTTTTTGAATTTCGGCATCAGCGCGGAAAAGTCGATGGCCTCGGTGGTGCAGCCCGGCGTCATATCCTTCGGATAGAAATAGAGCACGACATTCTGGCCCTTGAGGTCCGAAAGGCGGATTTTCTCCCCCTCATCCGTCGGCAGGGTGAAGGCGGGGGCCTTATCCCCTTCGCTCAGCATGTCGCTCATGAAACCTCCTGAAGCAATGTTGGAAAACGGACCGGGCGGGGCCGGTTTGGCTTGCGCCCGCGCGCCTTTTGGAAGATGAAGATATTTCAGAAATATCAACACCTTGACGCCACATTTTCACGGCAAATGTTGCCGGGCAATGTTTAGCGGGGGAAAGGGCATCCGGCAACCGGGCAGCGTGCCGCGCAAGAGCGCCGCCTGTCACGGTGAAACCCGGAAACGATGTCCCCCGGAACCGGTGCCGAACGAGATGCAGAGAAGGCCAGCCCAGACGTGATCCGCCGTACCACGAAATATACGCTCGAAGCGCTCGGCGTCATTCTGGCTGCCGGGATGCTGCTCATCGGGGTGACGGTCTGGCAGCTTTCCACCGGCCCGATTTCCCTGAACTTCCTGACCGAGACGCTGGAGACGCTGGCCAATGAGCGCCTGGAGACGGGACGGCTCGATATCGGCGAGACCATTCTCGACTGGTCGGACGACCGCACCGAACTTCTGATTTATTTCCGCAATGTGGTGGTGAAGGACGGCAGCGGCGAGGAGCTTGTCGCCGTGCCGCGCGCCTTTGTCGATTTGCGCCTGCGTTCTTTATTGCTGGGGGAATTTGCGCCGCAAAAGATCGGGCTTTTCGGTGTCTCGGCAAAAGTCGTGCGCCGGCCCGATACGGGGGTGGAGATCGCGCTTGTCTCGCAAACAGAAGAGGGGGATGAGCGCACGGGTCCCGAGCTTGGCCCGCTGCTGGCGGGGCTCGCCGATGAAGCCGCCCCCGGCTCACCCTTCCGCTATCTCCAGCGCATGGTGATCCGCCGCGCGGAAGTGACCTTCGTCGATCAGGTGAACAACGTGACCTGGCAGGCGCCGTCCGCGACCTTTGCGGCGCTGCGCGATGATGAGGGCGTATCGGCCAATTTCGATTCCGACATCCTGATCGGCGATCTGCGCGCGCATATGACGCTAACGGGTCTGGTGAAACCCAAAGCCGAGCATGCCAATCTCGACCTTGCGATTTCCGGCTTCAACCCGGCTGTGCTTGGCCGGTCCTCACCGATGTTTTCGGACTTTGCGCCCTTCGATCTCGTTTTTGAGGGAACGGGGCTCGTCGATATTTCTCTGAAAGACGGCGCGCTGCTTTCCGCGCGGGTGGAGCTGACTTCCGAGCCTGGCGAAATGAACGTGCCCGAGCTGTCGCCCGAGCCCATCGCCATCGAGCAGGCCCGGCTCGATGTGGCGCTCGATCCCATTGCCGAAACGCTGATCATTCACGAGCTCGATTATAAAGCGGGCGCGAACCGCGCGCAGGTTACAGGGCGCGCGGACTTCAAACGCGACGGGCCCTTTTCCGTCACCACCGCCAAGGTCGATCTGACGGCACGCAATCTGTCCGCCGCGGTGCCTGAGGTGATCGACGGCGAACTCAATCTTGCCTCGGTGCATGTGGCGGGCGATCTCTTCTTCACCGAGCGCCGGGCGAAATTCTCCGATCTTACTTTGCGTACGGAAACGGGTTTCGTTTCTTTCGAAGGGGAAGTGAAGGACGCGCCCGAGACGCCGGACTCGCCCGCCGTCCATGCCACGGCGAAAGTCGAGAATATTACGGTCGCGGACCTGCGCCATCTCTGGCCCATCGGCCTTGCGAAAGGCGCGCGCAAATGGTTCTTCGAAAATGTCGAGGGCGGCACGGTGACAAGCGGTGATTTCACCGCCGCGCTCGAGCCCGGTATGATCGCCATTGCCGATAATCACGGCGAGCTGCCGCTGGATGCCCTCGATTTCCGTTTCACGCTTCAGGACATTTCCATGTCCTATCTCGGGCCCATGCCGCGCCTGGCGGTGCCCGAGGCAAAGGGACACCTGACGGGCGACACGTTCGAGGCGCTTGTCCCGCAAGGCACGATCGAGGTGGCGGGCGAGACGCTCAATGTAACCGAAGGCCGCTTCTATGCCCCCGCGCTCCACATCAAAGGCGGGCCGGGCGAGATTTATTTCGCCGTCGATGGCACGTTGAAAGGCCTGTTGAATTATTTCGATCATGAGCCCTTGGGTTTCATCTCGGGCTTCGGTCTCGATCCCGATAGCGCGGGCGGCACGGGCAGCCTCAAGGGCGAAATCAAACTGCCGCTGCGCGACGGCATCATGCTGGAAGAAGTGAAATACAAGGGAACCGCCAAGGCGCAGAACGCGAGCCTGCCGGCCATCATCGAAAATATCTCCATCAGCGAGGGTATGCTCGATATCGCGGTGAACCCGGAAGCGCTCACCATCGAAGGGCCGGTGAAACTCAACGGGGCGCAGGTGCGCGCCGCCTGGCGCGAGCGGATTTCCAAAAGCGCGCCGGGGCCTGCCACGCGCATCCGCCTGCAAGGGGCGCTGGAAGGGGCGGACCGGCGCTCGCTCGGCATCTCGCTCGATGATTATGTGATCGGTCCGGCAAGCGTCGATGCGGTTTTCACCGGTGACGGGCAGGATATTCAGGGCGGGCCAGTCAAACTCGATCTGACGGACACCATCATCAAGATCGGCTCCATCGGCTGGTGGAAACCGGCGGGCAGCCCGGCAAACGGCTCCTTCGATCTGGCCTTTAAAAAAGGCGGCGGCTTTGCGTTGAATGACATCGCCCTGGGCGGCGCCGAACTTGAGGCGGCGGGCAAGGTCGATATTACCGCGGAAGGAAAAGTCGCCAGTGCGGAGATTTCCGCCTTTCGGCTTGGCGAACGCACACGCGGCACGCTCAGCGCCAAGCGCGATGCGGCAAGCGGCAAGACCACCATGATGATCCGGGGGCCGAGCCTCGATGCGCGCGGCATTCTGGATGAGCTCTTCGGCGGCGGCGTCAAAGGCATGCCGGAAAGTGACTATGAGCCGGAAGAGGAGGAGCCTGCCGAGCCGCTCGAAATCGATGCGGCCTTCCAGAAAGCTCATGCCTATCACGGCGAAGAGGTGGAAAATGCCGTCTTCTTCTTGCGCCAGGAAAAAGAGCGCGTCGAAGAATTGCAGCTCACCGCGACCTGGAAGGACGGGCCGCCCATTCTCGCCATGATCGCGCGCGATGAGGCGGGGGTGCGCCGCCTGACCGCCAGCACGGATGACGCGGGCCGCGCTTTCAAGGCCATCGATTTTTACGAGTCCATCGAAGGGGGCACGGTTGCCGTCAACGGGCATTTCGAAAACGAGGAAACCAACCCCGTTCTCAAAGGCACGCTCACCGGCGCTAATCTGCGCGTCATCGATGCGCCGCTTCTTGCGAAACTTTTGACCGTGGGCTCCTTCACCGGCATTGCCGACACGATGGGCGGGGAAGGCATCCGCTTCGAGCAGATGAAAGTGCCGTTCCGTTCCACCGAGACACGGCTTTATATCGACGAGGCGAACATGGTCGGGCCTGCCATCGGGCTTACCTTGCGCGGGGAAATCGATCAGCGTTCGGATGTTATGGAACTCGCGGGCACCATCGTTCCCGCTTACACGATCAATTCTATTCTCGGCAATGTGCCGATCCTCGGCGACCTCTTTGTCGGGCGCGAAGGCGAGGGGATTTTCGCCGCGACCTATGCGATCAAGGGCAAGGCGGAAGACCCGCAAATCATCGTCAATCCGCTGGCCGCGCTCGCGCCGGGCTTCCTGCGCCGGGTCTTTGAATTCGGCTCCACCCTACCGGAAGAGACGGATGCTGAGGCCCCTGAGGCGGCGCCTGAAAAAGCCCCTGAAAAGGCGGGTGAACCGGCTGAGGCACCGCTGGAAGAAATGCCCGATCCCGATGAGGGCAGAGCCCCCGCACCCTAGAACCGGCGCGTCTTTCCACAGCCAAAGCTGGTCAGGGGCGCTAATGGGTGGCATCATCCCTCCATAAATATACGTATTTCGAATGTCTGGAGGAGGAACAGCTCATGTCGAAATCGGTAGGAGCGGAATCGGTTGGAAAAAATCAGATCACGATCGATCCCGCCTATGATGCGGTGGCGCCGGACGATTTCCCGGCGATGATGGAGGTGGACCGCTACGGCAAAAGGTCCACGGCTTTCGACAAGATCATTTCAGCGACCCATGATCATTTCTGGGACCCGCTCGACACGAAATATATCGACTTCTCCGAGCCTTGGGATTTGGAAAAGGAAATGCTCATTCCGGAGGATATGAATCTGGAATTGCGCACCGCCGTTTCCGACAAGCTGGACGAGGGACAGAAGATTTACCTCGTGAACGAATCCGTGCGCTGGACCATGTCGTCCATCCTGCACGGGGAGCAGGGCGCGCTCAATCTTTCCGCGAGCCTCTGCCACATCATGAAGGACCCGGGCGCGCAGGAATATGCGGCGAACCAGACGCGCGAGGAAGCGCGCCATGTGACGGGCTTCTCCCGTTACATTCAGGCCCGCTGGGGCAAGCCCGCGCCCTGCGGTGCGGTGCTCGAGGAATTGCTGGTCGAGCTGGTGGGCACGCCCGTCGTCTGGAAGAAACTCGTCGGCATGCAGATGGTGCTCGAAGGGCTCGCCATGGGCACTTTTGCCGCTTTCTATGCGCGCACCCATGACCCGCTCTTGAAGCGCCTCATGCAGCTTGTGATGACGGACGAAGCCTTCCACCACAAGTTCGGCAAGATCTGGGCGGACCGCACGGTGCCGAACCTGCCGCCGGAGGAGCGTGACATGATCGAGGATTGGGCGCTGGAGGTCTTCCTGCGGCTCCTCAACAATTCTTCCGGCCCCGAGCAGAAGAAACACCTTTATGAAAAAGTCGGCCTCGACTGGCGCTGGGTGCAGGGCGCATTGATGGAAGCGATGACGGATACCCGTATGCGCAAGGAAATGCGCAGCGGCACCAGCATTTTCCGTACACTGATCAAGACGCTCTTGAAGGCCGGCATCATCACCGAGCGCACCGCGCCCAAATATGCCGCCTATGTGGACATTGAAGAGCTTTATGCCGAAGGCGACCGCATGGTGGGCGATGCCATTGCCGAGGAAGGCATCAAATATCTGAAGGAGATCAACGGCGCGGGCGGCGACGGCAGCCTCTTTGCGTTGGGCGGGACGTCTGCCGCCGAGTGATTTTCTTTGGGCGGAACGCGAAAAGCCCGGGACATGCTCCCGGGTTTTTTGTTTTGTGGCTGGCGCCCATGGACCCCGGGACAAGCCCGGGGTGACACTTAGTGGATGTGGCGGGGCTGCGCTCTTTACGCAGGCTGTCACCCCGGCCCCCGTGCCGGGGTCCACGCAGCTTATCCGCTGGCCGCAGTCTCAGTGCGAACACTCGAGAAGACGCGGAAACTAAATCCTCACACCGGTTTCAGCAGCACATGTTTCTTCTTGCCAAGCGACAGCTTCACCACGCCGTCGGCGGTGACATGCTCGCGCGTCAGCGACAGCTTTTCGTCTTTCACTTGCGCGTCATTGACGCGGAGGCCCCCGCCTTTGACCTGGCGGCGGGCTTCCCCGTTTGAGGCGCAAAGTCCGGCGGTGACGAAGGCGGATAGAACGCCCATCCCGGCATCGAGATCGGCGGCGGGCACGTCCACCGTCGGCAGGTCCGCGCTGATCGCCCCTTGCTCGAAGGCGACACGGGCGGTCTCGGCGGCTTTGTCCGCCGCTTCCCGTCCATGCACCATGGCGGTCGCTTCGGTCGCGAGGATTTTCTTGGCATCGTTCAGCTCCGCGCCTTCCAGCGCTTCCAGCCGGGCGACTTCCCCCAAGGGCAGGTCGGTGAAGAGTTTCAGGAAGCGGCCGACATCGGCATCTTCCGTGTTCCGCCAGAACTGCCAATAGTCGTAGACCGAGAGCATGTCCTCGTTCAGCCAGACGGCGCCCTGCGCGGTCTTGCCCATCTTCTGGCCCGAAGAGGTGGTGAGGAGGTTCGTCGTCAGGCCCACAAGCTCGGCGTCTTGCGTACGCCGGCCCAGCTCGATGCCGTTGATGATGTTGCCCCACTGGTCCGAACCGCCCATTTGCAGATCGCAGCCATAGCGCCGGTTCAACTCCACGAAGTCATAGGCCTGCAGGATCATGTAATTGAATTCGAGGAAGGAGAAGGACTGCTCGCGTTCGAGGCGCAGCTTCACGCTGTCGAAGGAGAGCATGCGGTTGACCGAGAAATGGCGGCCATAATCGCGCAGGAAGTCGATGTAATGCAGCTCGTCCAGCCAGTCGCGGTTATTGACCATGACGGCGTCCGTCGGCCCGTCGCCGAAGGTCAGGAATTTTTTGAAGACTTCCTTGATGCCCGCAAGGTTCGCGTCGATCTGCTCGTCGGTCAGGAGCGGGCGGGCGGAATCCTTGAAGGAGGGATCGCCGACCCGCGTCGTGCCCCCGCCCATCAGCACGATGGGCTTGTGGCCGGTGCGCTGCAGCTGGCGCAGCATCAGGATCTGGATGAGATGGCCGACATGGAGCGAGGCCGCCGTTGCATCGAAGCCGATATAGCCGGTGACGATTCCCTTGCCCGCGCGCTCGTCGAGCAGCGCATAATCCGAGCACTGGTTCAGGAAACCGCGCTCGTCCATGACTTTCAGGAATTCGGATTTAAACTGGCTCATCGGACTTTCTATGTGTTGTTTGCTGGTTATGTTCTGTTGGCTGTACTCAGGCGGCGCGCCCTCGCTATGCGGCGCGGGCGTGGTATATCAGCTTTTTCGGCCCCGTGCAGGGGCTTAAGGCCGAAACCGGCGATGAGGGGAGCGGAAAATGGGCTTTGTGCGTGCCTTGGGGCTGATGAGCGGGACTTCGCTCGACGGGATCGATGCCGCGATCCTGGAAACCGATGGCGAGGCCTATCTGAAACCCGTCAAAACCGCGAGCTTTCCTTACCTGCCCGAGGAACGGGCTTTTCTGCGCCTTGCCCTCGATGTGGCCGCCGATTGGGGCGGCAAGGGGCTGATGCCCGAGGAAATTGCCGAGGCGGAGCGGGCCGTCACCTATGCCCATGCCATGGCCGTGCGCAAGATGCTGGAGATGGCGGGCATGGAGGCCAAAGAGATCGATGTCATCGGCTTTCACGGCCAGACCGTGCTGCACCGCCCGGAAGAGGGCATCACCGTGCAGCTCGGCCTCGGTGAGGTGCTGGCAGATCTCACCGGCATCGATGTGGTCAATGATTTCCGAGCCGCCGATGTGGCTGCCGGCGGGCAGGGCGCGCCCTTCGCCCCGCTTTATCACCGCGCTCTTGCCGCCGGGCTTCATGCGGACGGGCCGATCACGGTGGTGAATATCGGCGGGGTGGGGAATGTCACCTTCATCGGCAGCGACAAGAAGCTGCTTGCCTTCGACACCGGCCCCGGCAATGCGCTGATCGACGATTGGGCCTTCACCCATACCGAAACCCCGATCGACAAGGACGGGGCGCTGGCGCGGGCGGGCAGCGTCGATGAGAAGGTACTGGAGCGGCTGCTCACCAATCTCTATTTCGCGCGCACGCCGCCCAAATCCCTCGACCGGCTGGATTTTTCCGCCGATTACGCCGAAGGCCTTTCGGTGGAAGACGGCGCGGCGACGCTGACCGCTTTCACCGCCGCATCCATCGCCAAGGCCATGGAACATATGCCCGAGGAGCCCCGGCTCTGGGTCGTGTGCGGCGGCGGGCGGCACAACCCGGCGCTGATGGACGAATTGAAGGCGCGTCTGCCCGGCGCGGTGATCGGCGCGGAAGATGCGGGCTGGCGCGGTGACGATGTGGAGGCCGAAGCCTTTGCCTATCTCGCCGTGCGCTCGCTGCGCGGCCTGCCGCTCAGCGAGCCCGGCACGACCGGCGTGCCGGAGGCTCTGACGGGCGGCGTTCTGAACAGGGCGAAGCGGGCGAGGGGGTAGCCTAGCGCCCTTCCACCTCCGCCAGGCGCTTGTCGAGATAGCTGCCTGCGGCGTCCTTCATGGCGTCGAGGTGGTTTTCGAAGAAATGGTTCGCGCCGGGGATCGACTGGTGCTGGATGACGATGCCCTTTTGCGTCTTCAGCCGCTCGACAAGCTTCTGCGTGTCCGCTTCCGGGGCGACCTGGTCCGTGCTGCCGGTCAGAATGAGGCCGGAAGAAGGGCAGGGTGCGAGGAACGTGAAGTCGTAAAGGTTGGCGGGCGGAGCGACGGAGATGAAGCCTTCGATTTCCGGGCGGCGCATCAGCACCTGCATGGCGATCCAGGCGCCGAAGGAAAAGCCCGCGATCCAGCAGCGGCCGGATTCGGCGTTCTGGGATTGCAGCCAATCGAGCGCCGTTGCCGCGTCGGAAAGCTCGCCCACGCCGCCGTCATAAAAGCCCTGGCTGCGGCCCACGCCGCGGAAATTGAACCGCAAGACCGAAAAGCCCCGCTCCACGAAGATATGGTAGAGCTGGTAAGCCACCGGGTTATTCATCGTGCCGCCGAATTGCGGGTGCGGGTGCAGCACCAGGGCCACGGGGGCGTTTTCGACTTTCGAGTGGTGATACCGGCCTTCAATGCGGCCTGCCGGGCCATTGAAAATCACGTCGGGCATAGGGGACACATCTCTCCAGCGGCGCCCGAAACGGGGCATCCGCGCTGTTTGGTGGAAAGTCTTACTAAATTAGTTGGTTTTTTGTGGTGGAAATCCGCCTAAAAATAACTAAATAGTTGACTGCAGGGCTCGGAATTGGGTAGCGAAAGGGCCGCCCGGTACCGGACCTGGGCGCGTTTCTTAGCACACTCTGGCGATGGATTTGCAAGTTTAACCGCGCGCCGGGGTCAAAAAGTCCTGAATAAGGCAGATTTTTCAGCCCTTTAGCTGATTGCCGGCTGAGCGCGTAGCGCGGGGCCGGAAAGGAGATAGAGACCATGAAACTTACGACGAAGGGACGCTATGCGGTGATGGCGATGACCGATCTGGCGCGCCACAGTCAGGGAAGCCCGGTTTCGCTTGCCGATATCGCCTCGCGTCAGGAAATTTCGCTGTCTTATCTCGAGCAGCTCTTTTCCCGCCTGCGCAAGAACGACCTTGTGAAAAGCGTGCGAGGGCCGGGGGGCGGGTACCTATTGTCGCATGACCCGGATGCCACCCGGATTTCGGATATCATTCTGGCGGTGGACGAGCCGCTGAAAGCCACGCGCTGTCATGCCGGCTCCCCGCAGGGCTGCATGTCGGATTCCTCGCGCTGCCTGACCCACGATCTTTGGGATGCGCTGAGCGATCAGATCCATCTCTTCCTGGCCTCGGTTTCTCTGGGCGATGTGATTTCGGGCCGGCTGCGCGAAAAGCGCGCGAGCCAGGTGCCGGACTTTATCGGCGATACGCCGGAAGCCGCCGCTGCCGTCCAGCAGCCGAAAGTGCATGCGGCCGAGTAAGCCGGACGCAAAACGAACGGGAAGACACTGAACGGGAAGACCGGGACCTGATGACAGGCACGCGCATATATCTGGATTACAACGCAACGGCGCCGCTACGCAGCGAAGCAGCCGAAGCGATGCGCCGTGCCATCGAGGCAGCGGAGAAAGCCTCAGGCACAGGGCTTGGTAATCCTTCTTCGGTGCATGGCGAAGGGCGCAAGGCCCGCGCGCTTGTCGAAGAAGCGCGCCGCGATGTGGCAGCGCTCTTAAGCGCGCCCGCCGAAGGGGTGATCTTTACAGGTTCCGGCACCGAAGCGGTGAACCTTGCCGTCGCGCAGGCCGAAGCGCTCAGTTGCAGCGCCGTTCTTTACGGGGCAAGCGAACATGCCTGCGGCCTCGGCGCGGCGGAGGCGAGCCCGCTTGCAAGCCGGCCCATTCCGCTGCTTGCCAATGGGCTGGTGGATTTGGCAGCGCTCGAGAGCTTGCTGAAAGAAGCCGGAGAAAAGCCCTTCGTGCTTCTCCAGCACGCCAATAACGAGACGGGCGTCGTGCAGCCGCTAGAAGAAGCGGCACGCCTCGTGCGCGAGGCAGGCGGCATTCTCGCCTCCGATCTTGTGCAGAGCGCGGGCAAGACGGCGATCGACATCAAGGCGCTCGGCATTCATATGGGTGCCATCTCCGCCCATAAGATGGGCGGGCCGCAAGGTATCGGCGCCTTGGTGCTGGCCGAAGACATGCCGCTCACGCCGCTACTTCATGGCGGCGGGCAAGAGCGGCGGCGGCGCGGGGGTACCGAAAACGTGATCGGTATTGCCGGTTTCGCCGCAGCGGCCAAAGCCGCGCTGAATGATATGGAAAGCCTTGAGGATCAACGCGCGCTGCGCGATGCCTTCGAGGCAAGGCTGAAGGAACATGCGCCCGGTGTCGTCATCTTCGGTGAAAGCGCGCCGCGGCTTGCCAATACCAGCTGCTTTGCGCTGGAAGGCGCGGGCGCAAGCGCGGAAATGCTGCTGATGAAGCTCGACTTGGCGGGTTTTGCCGTTTCTTCGGGCGCGGCCTGCTCGTCGGGCAAAGTTGCAGCCTCGCATGTGCTCTCTGCCATGCAGGTGAAGGGCACGCTCTCCGGTTCGGCCATCCGCATGAGCCTCGGGCGGGAGAGCACATTGGAAGAAGTTCTGGCACTGGCCGATGCGTGGGCCGGTGCCGCAGTAAAACATGACGCGTCGGCCCCCGGCGCCGTCATGGCAAGCTAAGCGATCTTAAGGGAAACAGATCATGGCGGTTCGTGAGACAGTTGAAGCGGTAGATGAAGTCGGCAAGTACAAGTACGGCTTTTTCACGGATATCGAATCCGAGAAAGCGCCCAAGGGCTTGAACGAAGACATCATCCGTTTCATCTCGGCCAAAAAAGACGAGCCGGAATGGATGCTCGAATGGCGGCTCGATGCTTACCAGCGCTGGCTGACCATGCAGGAGCCTTCCTGGGCCAAGGTCAATTATCCCGAAATTGATTTTCAGGATGCCTATTATTATGCGGCGCCGAAATCGGACGAGGACCGGCCGAAGAGTCTCGATGAAGTGGACCCGAAGCTTCTGGAAACCTATGAGAAGCTGGGCATTCCGCTTTCCGAGCAAAAGATGCTGGCCGGTGTCGCGGTGGATGCGGTGTTCGACAGCGTCTCCGTCGCCACGACCTTTAAAGGCAAACTGAAGGAAGCCGGTGTCATCTTCTGCCCGATGTCCGAAGCGATCCGCGACTATCCCGATCTCGTGCGCAAGTATCTGGGCTCGGTCGTGCCGGTCAGCGACAACTTTTATGCGACGCTCAACTCGGCGGTCTTTTCGGACGGCTCTTTCGTCTATATCCCGAAGGGCGTTCGCTGCCCGATGGAGCTGTCGACCTATTTCCGCATCAACGAGGCGCAAACGGGCCAGTTCGAGCGCACGCTGATCGTTGCCGATGAAGGTTCTTATGTGAGCTATCTGGAAGGCTGCACCGCGCCGATGCGCGATGAGAACCAGGTGCATGCCGCCGTGGTCGAGCTTGTGGCGCTGGAAGGGGCGGAGATCAAATATTCCACCGTCCAGAACTGGTATCCGGGCGATGAGAACGGCAAGGGCGGCATCTATAATTTCGTGACCAAGCGCGGCGATTGCCGCGGTGCGGATTCGAAGATTTCCTGGACACAGGTCGAAACCGGCTCCGCCGTCACCTGGAAATATCCAAGCTGCATCCTGCGCGGCGACAATTCGGTGGGCGAGTTCTATTCCATCGCCATCTCGAACAATTACCAGCAGGTGGATAGCGGCACGAAGATGATCCACCTGGGCAAGAACACCTCGAGCCGGATCATCTCCAAGGGCATTTCGGCGGGCAAGAGCTCCAATACCTACCGGGGCCTTGTCAGCGTGCATAAGAAGGCAGAGGACGCGCGCAACTTTACGCAGTGCGACTCTTTGCTCGTGGGCGATAAATGCTCCGCCCATACCGTGCCCTATATCGAATCGAAAAACCCCAGCGCCGTGCTGGAACACGAGGCAACGACCTCGAAAATCAGTGAAGACCAGCTCTTCTACTGCATGCAGCGCGGGCTTGGAGAAGAAGAAGCGGTGGCGCTGCTCGTCAACGGCTTTTGCCGGGATGTGCTGCAGCAATTGCCGATGGAATTTGCGGTTGAAGCGCAGAAGCTTGTAGGCATCAGCCTGGAAGGCAGCGTGGGCTGATAAGGAAAGACAAATGCTTGAGATCAAAGACCTGCACGTCAAAGTGGACGGCAAAGAAATTCTGAAAGGCATCACGCTGAGCGTTGGCACCGGCGAGGTCCATGCGATCATGGGCCCCAACGGGTCCGGCAAGTCGACGCTGTCTTATGTGCTTTCGGGCCGCGAAGGCTATGAGATCACCAAAGGCGAGATCCTTTACAAGGGCAAAGACTTGCGTGCCATGGAAATCGAGGAACGCGCCGCTGCCGGCGTCTTCCTTGCCTTCCAGTATCCGATCGAGATACCGGGCGTGACGACCATGACGTTCCTCAAAACCGCGCTCAACGCGCAGCGTAAGGCGCGCGGGGAAGAGGAACTCGACGCGGTGAAGTTCCTGCGTCTTGTCCGCGAGAAAGCCGGTCCGCTCAACGTTTCCGAAGACATGCTGAAACGTCCGCTCAATGTCGGCTTTTCGGGCGGGGAAAAGAAGCGCGCGGAAATTCTGCAAATGGCGCTCCTGGAGCCGAGCCTTGCGGTGCTGGATGAGACCGATTCCGGCCTCGACATCGACGCGCTGAAAGTCGTCTCGGATGGGGTGAACGCCCTGCGCAGTCCGGACCGCTCGATGATCGTGATCACGCACTATCAGCGCCTGCTCAATCACATCGTGCCCGACAAAGTGCATGTGCTCTCCGCCGGGCGCATCGTGCGCACGGGCGGCAAAGAGCTGGCACATGAGCTCGAGGAAACCGGTTACGCCGATATTGTGGAGGCCTGAGAGTAAATGACGGCCAATATCGAAGAGCAATATCTGGAAGCCTTTAGCGCGCTCGCGCCGCAGGGTGATCCGGCCTGGCTTTTGGCCCGCCGCCGCATGGCGCGGGACGTCTTCGCCGCGGCGGGGTTTCCGCACCGGCGCGTTGAAGCCTGGCGCTATACGGACCTGCGCCGTGCGCTTGCCAAAGACGGCTATGTGCCGGCGCAGCGCTATGACGGACCGCTTGCCTATGATGCTGAAACCGTGGGGCCGGGCGCGGCGGCTTTCGGCAATGTCGAGCGGCATATGCTGGTCTGCGTCAACGGCTTCTTCCGCCCCGATCTTTCCTCGGCGGACCTGCCCGAGGGCGTCAGCGTCAAGCCGCTCAGCGAAGCGGTGAAAGAAACCGGTTTTGAAGAGTTTTTGACCACCGACGACAATCTTCATCCCGTCAATGCACTCAACAGCGCGCTGATGCAGGACGGGCTGGTGATCCGCGTCGAGGCCGGAAAAGATGCTGGCAAGCCGCTCCATATGGTGCATGTGACGACCTCTGCCGGGGCCTCGGCGGCGCATATGCGCCACGTCATCGCGCTTGAAGAAGACGCCAAACTTTGCCTTCTGGAAACCCATCTCGGCCAAGGCGGCGCGGGCTATCTTGCCAATCACGTCACCGAAACCCATCTGGGCGAAGGCGCGGCGCTGACCCATATTAAGCTGCAGGATGAGGCGAAGGATGCGTTGCACCTGGCGGCGAACAATTTGCGCCTTGCAGCAGACGCGAAGTATTACGGCTTCATGCTGGCGCTCGGCGCGCGGCTCTCGCGCCATGAAACGGAAGCCGTTTTCAAAGGCGAGGGCGCCCATGCGGATATGCACGGCGCGCTCGCGCTGCGCGGTAAGCAGCTCGGTGACATCAGCACCTATGTCGATCATGCGGTGCCCGGCTGTGCCTCGAACGCCCATGTGAAATCCGTGCTCGATGAAGAAGCGACGGGTGTCTTTCAGGGCCGTGTGCTGGTGGCCAAGGATGCGCAGAAGACGGATGGCCGCCAGCTTTCCAACGCGCTGCTTCTGTCACGCGATGCGGGCATGAATGCCAAGCCCGAGCTTGAGATTTATGCCGATGACGTGCAATGCGCGCATGGCTCGACAATCGGCGAGCTCGATGAGACGGCGCTTTTTTATCTGCGATCGCGCGGTATCGATGAAGCCTCGGCCCGCAGTCTTCTCATCCGTGCCTTTTTGGATGAGGTGCTCGAAACCATCCCGCTGGACGGCGTCAAGCAGGACATTGGAAGCCAGATCGATGTCTGGTTCCGCGCCAGCGCATTGGCAGGGAGTTAAACAAGATGAGTGAAATGCCCCTGGTGAAGGATGTGGTGTCCGCGTTCAATGTGGACCGCGTGCGCGCCGACTTTCCCATTCTCTCGCGGGAAGTCTATGGCAAGCCGCTGACCTATCTCGACAATGCCGCCTCCGCGCAAAAGCCGCGCGCCGTGATCGATGCGGTATGCAACGCCTATGAGGCGGAATATGCAAATGTTCACCGGGGCCTGCATTTCCTTTCCAATCTTGCGACCGAACGCTTTGAGGCGGCGCGGGAAAGCGTGCGCCGCTACCTGAACGCCAAAGAGCAAGAAGAGATTATCTTCACCTCCGGCTCGACCGATGCGATCAATCTCGTCGCATCTTCTTACCTTGAACCTTTGATCGGCGAGGGTGATGAAATCGTGCTCTCCGTGATGGAGCATCATTCCAACATCGTGCCCTGGCACTATATGCGCGAGCGCCACGGCGCCGTCTTGAAATGGGCGCCGGTGACGGATGAAGGCGATCTCGATCTCAATGCCCTCGATAAACTGCTCGGGCCGAAAGTGAAGCTGCTGGCGCTCACCCATATGTCGAATGCACTCGGCACGATCACGCCGATGAAACGCATCGTGAAAATGGCGCATGATCGCGGGATTCCGGTGATGGTGGATGGCTCGCAATCGGCGGTGCATCTGCCCATCGATGTGCAGGACCTCGATTGTGATTTCTTTGCGCTGACGGGCCATAAGATTTATGGGCCGAGCGGCATCGGCGCGCTTTATGCCAAGCGCGAGCATCTGGACAAGATGCGCCCTTACCGGGGCGGCGGTGAAATGATCCGTGAAGTCTCCATGGACCGGATCACCTATGCCGATCCGCCGCACCGTTTCGAGGCGGGCACACCGCCCATCGTGCAGGCCATCGGTCTCGGCGCGGCGCTTGATTATGTGGACGGGCTCGGTAGGGAAAATATTCTGGCCCATGAAAGCGCGCTTCTGGCTTATGCGACTGAGCGGATGCAGGAAGTGGAGAAACTCCGGCTGATCGGCACTTCGGCGAATAAGGGAAGCATTCTTTCCTTCGTCATCGACGGCACGCATCCTCACGACATCAGCATGATCATCGACCGCTCCGGCGTTGCCGTGCGGGCGGGCCACCACTGCGCCCAGCCGCTGATGGACAGATTTGATGTACCGGCGACCTCACGCGCCTCGATTGCGATGTATAATACGAAAGAAGATATCGACCGGCTGGTAGATGCGCTCCAGCATGCGGTTGAATTCTTCGGGTAACGGGTAAGATGATGGCTGACGAAATGGATCTTGAAAGCAAAACCGAAACGGCGCCCGAGCCGGTGGAAAATGCGCCCGCCGCCCAAGGCTCCGCCTTGCCGCCCGAAGAGATCGAGCGGCTGACGGACGATCTCATCGGCGCGCTCAAGACCGTTTATGACCCTGAAATTCCTGTGGACATTTACGAGCTGGGCCTCATTTACAAGATCGATATTTCCGATGACCGGGATGTGCTGGTCGATATGACGCTGACCGCGCCGGGCTGTCCCGTGGCCGGTGAAATGCCGGGCTGGGTGGAAGATGCCGTGCGCTCCGTCGACGGGGTGGGCGATGTTCAGGTCAATCTCGTCTTCGATCCGCCCTGGGACCCGAGCCGCATGTCGGACGAGGCACGCGTCGCCCTTAACATGTATTGAGGTTTGCCCGTTAAACTGGGGTCTTGTCATCCCGGGGCAAACCCACCAATTTAAGTATGTAATCCTCGCATAACGGAGAAATCCATGGCCAAGCGAGAGCGCCCGAAAGCGATTACTTTGACCGATGCGGCCGCTGCCCGCGTCAAAGAGATCATTGAAAATTCCGACAAGGAGATTGTCGGGGTGCGCATCGGCGTGGAAAAAGGCGGCTGCGCCGGCATGGCCTATACGATGGAATATGCCGAGGAAATCGGCCCGATGGACGAAGTGGTCGAGGATAAGGGCGTGCGCGTGCTGATCGACCCCAAGGCCATTCTTTTCTTGCTCGGCACCGAAATGGATTTCGAAGTGGGCAAGCTTTCGAGCTCCTTCCAGTTCAACAACCCGAATGCCATCGATGCTTGCGGCTGCGGTGAAAGCGTCACCATTCAGCCCGTGCCCGAAGACGCGCTTCAATAACATGGCCGTCAGCACGGAGTATAAAGCCTTCGTGCTGGAACAGCTTGCCCCGCTCGGGCAGGTGCGCATCCGCAATATGTTCGGCGGGGCCGGTGTCTATTACGGCGATCTCATGTTCGGGCTGATCGCCGGTGAAGTGCTCTATTTCAAGGCGGACGAGATCAACCGGCCGGATTTCGAGGCGGAAGGGATGGAAGCCTTCGTCTACGCCCCGCCGTCGGGCAAAACCATCACCATGTCCTATTGGGAAGTGCCCGAACGTCTTTACGATGAGCCTGACGAGCTGACGCATTGGGCCCGCAATGCCATCGAAGCGGCGGTGCGCGGCAAGAAGGAAAAACCTAAGAAGAAGCGAAAAGCCGCTGCCAAAAAGGCGGCCGGCAAGAAATAACGCGGGGCGAAAAGAAAAGGCGGGCTTGAGCCCGCCTCTTTTATTTGCCCTGGAATTTCGCCGGGCGTTTTTCCAGAAAGGCCTTCACGCCTTCCTTGAAATCGTCCGTGCGCCCGGCAACACGCTGTTTCTGGCGCTCGAGATTGAGCTGTTCTTCGTACGTATTATCCGTGCTTTCCCAATAAAGCTCGCGGATCATGGAAAGCGAGACGGTGGGGCCTTCAGCAAGTTCGCCTGCCAGCTTCTTCGCTTCGCCGAGGAGATCGCCATCTTCATAGACCCGGTTGACGAGGCCCCAGTCGAGCGCTTTTTCGGCGGGAAGTTTTTCGGCGAGCAGCGAAAGCTCTTTCGCGCGCGCATTGCCGACAAGGCGCGGCAGAAGCCAGGTCGAACCGCCATCCGGCACAAGGCCGATGCGGCGGAAGGCCTGAAGGAAGTAAGCGGACTTAGCGCAAAGAACGAGATCGCCCATCAGCGCGAAACTCATACCGACACCGGCAGCCGGTCCGTTCACCGCCGTCAGGAACGGCATTTCCAGATTGCGCAGGCGGCGCAGGAAGGGGTGATAGGCGGTTTCGAGACGCGAGCCTGCATCCGGCGCGCCGCCTTTATTGTCGCCGCGCCCTTGCAGGTTGGCGCCCGAGCAGAAGCCGCGCCCTTCGCCCGTCATGATCAGGCAGCGCAGGCCGTTGGCCGGGTCCTCGACCGCGTCCATGGCGTCCATCAGCCCTTCGAGCATTTCATCGGAAACCGCGTTCATGACTTCCGGATGGTTGAGCACGAGAATACCCGTCGTGCCCTCGATATCGAGCCTTACCCTGTTGAAGTCCATCTCTCTCTCCCTGTTATGTGGTGTTATCTAAATGGGGTTGGCAGGCAGCCTATCACTGAAAATTCGGTTTGCGCTTTTGCAAAAAGGAGGTGACGCCTTCAGCAAAGTTCGGGTGGTCGCCCAGCATGCCTTGCGTATCGCGCTCATAATCGAGCTGCGCGCTCAGATCGTTCGTCAGCGCCGTGTCGAGCGCGCGTTTGATTTCGCCAAAGGCGTTGGACGGCCCGCCGGCAAGTTTGGCGGCGATCTTCATCGCCTCGTCCATCAGCGCGCCGTCTTCCACACATTGCCAGATGAGGCCCCATTCGGCCGCGCGTTCCGCTGGAAGCTTCTCGCCGAGCAGCGCCAGCCCGCGCGCCCGCGCCCGGCCGACGAGATTAGGCAGATACCAGGTGCAGCCCATATCCGGAATAAGCGCCAGCTGCGGCCCGAAGACCTGCACGAAAGAAGCGGACTTGCCCGCGATCACGATATCGGCGGAAAGGGCAAGGCCGACGCCGCCGCCCGCCGTGATACCGTTGACGGCGGCAATAACGGGTTTCGCGGAGCCTGCGATTTCCCGCACCATCGGGTTGAAGGCGACCTCCATGCCGTAAGCGACATTTTCGCCGGTGCTCGCGCCTTCCTTGCGCGGGCCGCCGCTGGCCAGATCCGCCCCGGCGCAAAAGCCGCGCCCGGCGCCGGTCATCAGAATGGCGCCGACACTCTTGTCTTCATTCGCGGCGGCAATGGCGGCGCGGATATCCTCGATCAGCTGTGTGTTGAGACTGTTGAGCACGTCGGGGCGGTTCAGCGTCAGTTTCGCCACGCCGTCCACGACTTCATAAAGTACCGTTTCCATAAGACCTTCCGCATTTTTCCCATGAGCGCCTGGCCGCGCGCAAAAGCGCCGGACCGGCTTTATTGCCGGTCAGCATATCCATGGGAAAGGGGGCGTAAAGGCCCGGAAAAGGCCAGCTTGAAAAAGCGTGGGAAACGCAGCGTCAAGCGCTGCGTCTTTCAGGCATCCGTTTGCTGTATTGAGGCGCTTAGCCTGCGGCGGCTTCCGGCTCGGGCAGCGCGGTCTCCGCGATCACGCGGTTGCGCCCACCGTCTTTGGCCGCATAAAGGCAGCTATCGGCCCGCTCGATGAGCTCGCCCAGCGGTTCGCCGAAGCGGAATTCCGCGGCACCGATAGACATAGTAATGCGGCCGAGCTGTTCGCCCGTCGAGCGTTTGACGAGCTCGCGCGACTGCACCATCTCGCGGATGGAGTTGGCCAGGGTCTGCGCATCGCGCAGCGCCGTCTTGGGAAGAATGACGGCAAATTCCTCGCCGCCGTAACGGGCCGCCGTGTCACGGCCTTTCACGTTAGCCATCATGCAGCCGGCAACGAGCTTGAGCACCTGGTCGCCCGTCTGATGGCCGTAGGTGTCGTTGAAGCGTTTGAAATGGTCGATATCGCCCAGCAGCAAGCAGAAGCTGGTGCCGGTTTCCATCGCCTCGCGCGAGGCTTTATGCAGTTCTTCGTCGAAGGCCTTGCGGTTCGCGATCCCGGTCAGCGGATCGGTGAAGGCTTCGTTGCGCGCGCTTTCAAGGCGCTTGCGCAATTCGCTGATTTCTTCCTGGGAGGCCTGCAGCTCGCCTTCCAGTTCGCGCGAGCGCGATTCCATCTGGCGGGAGGCGGAGACGATCGTCTCGATCACGATGGCGAGATCTTCCGGCTTGGTATTGGCCGACAGGTTGCGGCTGACGCCCTGCATGCTGTCGCCGAAGCGGCTGGTATCGTTCGTCGCCGTCTCGATCAGTTTCGAAACGCGTTCCATTTCGTTCTGCAGCTGGGCGCTGGTATCGTTCGTCGTATCGGCAAGAGATTCAGGGTTATGCAGAAACTGCGCGCCGATCTCCTCAAGCAATGCATCGTCGCAAGGCGCGCCGTCTTTCATCGCAAGGGCCAGCGCTTCGCTCAGCGCGGGATTGACCCCGGACATATGCGCATAGGCTATTTCATAGTGGCGAGGGGTCGGCGTGATCTTGTGCTGACGCAAAAAATCGAAGGCTTGCGCGCCATATTCCTCGACCCGTTGACGCTCGTCCTGGTGCTTCTGCACGGCTCTTTCCCCACCCAGCGAAAATGTGTGCCCAGCAATGGCCTGTGCCGGAGCAGCGGCGATTGCCCATAAAAGCTATCCAAAGACCGTTACAGCTCCGTTAAGTCCCCCGGAATCAGCCCGGAACGGGGAGGGATTGAGGGGAGAGAAACGGCCCGATTTACCGCCGCGTTCCCCGCCGGATTGCCGAAAAACTGGCGTAAACTGCCGTAATTGTTATAGTTCGCCGGTGGGACTTGCTTAATTCTTAAACAATCCTTTCGGACCCGCGCCTCCAAGAGAGAGAAAAAAGCGGGAGAGGGAAAAAGCAGCAGCGGAGGAATTTCATGAGCGTTGCCGAATCAAATCTGCCGGAAGGCGATAGCGCGTCCATTTCCGCCTCGATCCGCCAGATCGTGGACCGCCAAAAGGCGGCGCATCTGGCCGAAGGCGCCCCCAGCGTCAAGCGCCGGAAGGATTGGCTCGACCGGTCCATCGCGCTGCTTGTCGATAACCAGAAAGAAATCGTTGAAGCGCTCGCCGCCGATTTCGGCCATCGCAGCCATGAGCAAACGCTGCTCACGGATGTCATGGGCTCCATCGGGCCGCTGAAACACGCCAAGGCGCATATGGAACAGTGGATGAAGCCGGAAAAGCGCAAGGTGCAGTTCCCGCTCGGTCTCTTCGGCGCAAAGGCGCGGGTGGAATATCAGCCGCTCGGCGTGATCGGCGTGATTTCGCCGTGGAACTTCCCGGTGAACCTGACGATGGCACCGCTTGCCGGCATCTTCGCGGCAGGCAACCGCGCCGTGATCAAGCCGTCGGAATTCACCCCGGCCACGTCCGAGCTGATGAGCCGGATGTTCCGCGAAGCTTATGACGAGACCGAAGTCGCGGTCGTCACGGGCGGCCCGGCGGTCGGTGAAGCATTCTCGCGCCAGCCCTTCGATCACCTGATCTTTACCGGCGCCACCTCCATCGCCTATCACGTTATGCGCGCGGCGGCGGAAAACCTCGTGCCGGTGACGCTGGAGCTGGGCGGCAAATCGCCGGTCATTATTTCCGACAAGGCGCCGATGGAAGACGCCGCGGCCAAGGTCATGGCCGGCAAGATGATGAATGCAGGCCAGATCTGCCTTGCACCCGACTATGTGCTGGTGCCGGAAAACAAGGTCGAGCAGTTCATCACCCAGGCGACTTCCGCCGTTACGAAAATGTATCCGACGCTGAAGGACAATCCGGATTACACGTCGGTGATCAACCAGCGCCACTATGACCGCATCACCTCTTATCTCGATGATGCGAAAACGAAGGGCGCGCGGATCGTCGAGATCAATCCGGCCAATGAAGATTTTACCCAGCAGCCTTACAACAAGATCCCGCCGACGCTGGTCATCAATCCGACCGACGATATGAAGATCATGCAGGAAGAGATCTTCGGCCCGCTGCTGCCGGTGAAAGGCTACAAGAAGGTCGATGAGGCGATCGATTACATCAACGCCCATCCCCGTCCGCTCGGGCTTTATCACTTCAGCCCGGACGAGAACGAGCACAAGAGTGTGCTGGAACGCACGACCTCGGGCGGCGTAACGCTGAACGACGTGATCATGCATGTGGCTCAGGAAGACCTGCCCTTCGGCGGCGTCGGTCCGGCGGGCATGGGCTCTTATCACGGGGTCGATGGTTTCCGCACTTTCAGCCATGCCAAGGCGGTTTACACGCAGGCGAAAGCCAAATTCATCGTCGAGATGATGCGCCCGCCCTATACGGAAAAAACGCGCAAGTTCCTGGCAAGCCAGATCAAGCGCTAAACTGTTTCGGTGGAAAGAAAAAGGGCGGCCCTTGAGGCCGCCCTTTTGTTTGCCGGAAATGTCAGGGGAGTACCCGGCAGTGAAAGCCTATCTGATGCCGAGACGGCGGATGGCCGAGGGCGTATAGCGGTTTTCATCCAGCTCATTGGCGAAGAAGTTGATCGCCGGTTCTTCGTTAATGAGGCCGCCCGCGAGATAGCGTCCATTGGTCAGGTCGTAATAGGTGGCGGCAATGCCGGCGCAAAGCGGCACTTCGTAAGCGGTGATGGGGAAGTGCTCCTGCACGCGCCAAAGCTGCCCGCGTGTGTCGTAAAGTTCGGCGGCGACGATATTCCAGGTATCTTCCTGCAGGTAAAAGCGGCGGCGCTGATAGACGTGGCGCGTGCCGTCTTTCAGATTGGCCTCGATCACCCAGACCCGGTGCAGTTCGTAGCGCGAATGTTCCTGGTTGATGTGGCGCTGATTGAGAATGTCTTCGTATTTCAGCTTGTCCGACCCCAGATCGTAATTGTTGTAGGGCACATAGGCTTCCTGCTTGCCGATCACCGTCCAGTTATAGCGGTCGGGCGAGCCGTTATAGCCGCCGAAACTGTCCACAGTCGTCATCCCGTCCGAGTTCGTGCCCGGATTGTCATAGGCAATGTCGGGCGCACGGCGCACCCGGCGCGTGCCGGGGCTGTATTGCCAGGCAAGGCGGCCCTGCTTGGCCATGTTGATCGTTTCATGCACGAGCGTCACATTGCCCGCGCGCCGGGCAGGGGCGACTGTGTGCGCGATATATTTCGCCCAGATATTGTCGAGCTCTTCGGCGGATTTTTTGCTCGGATCGTTCCAGGCGACAATGGCCTCGTCCTGCACCGTATAGATCGTGTAATCCCCGCCCTGGGTCGGAATGGCGGCCGCAAACTGGCGCGTTGCCTTGTGGTTGATGAACCCGAGCATATGGTTCCAGATAATCTCGAGCGCATTGTTGGGAATGGGGAAGGGTTTGCCCATGATCGCCTGGCTGACGCCGTTCCCGCCTTCCGCTAGCAGCCCCACCTTGGCGTTGCGCCGGTTGGCCTGATAGACGTGCTCGGGCAGCGCGCAGGTGCGGTGCGTCGGGAAGACCTTCATGAAATAGGTATCGCCGTAATCTTTAAGCAGCGCCTTATGCGTGCCCGTCAGCTTGTCCGCATATTGATCCATGTTCTCGCGGGTGATGCGGAAGAGTTCCTTTTCATCACCGAAAGGATTGAGGTGATGCATCCCCACTTCATAGCCAAGGCCCGCAGGCGGCGTGGTCAGCCCGCCGGTCCAAGCGGGGATGCTGCCATCCGCATTGCCGGCCTTTTCCGAGCCCATGGGCGTTAGATCCTGGCCGAGCCTGGCGGCAACCGGGTCGGGCACTTCGGCAAGC
This sequence comes from Tepidicaulis sp., assembly GCF_965222285.1. Lineage (NCBI taxonomy): Bacteria > Pseudomonadati > Pseudomonadota > Alphaproteobacteria > Hyphomicrobiales > Parvibaculaceae > Tepidicaulis > Tepidicaulis sp. The sequence continues at coordinate 1,396,087 of NZ_OZ244942.1, forward strand.
GCTGCAGAAGTGCCGAGAGCGAAGCCGGCGCATAAGGCGCCGGCGCTGAGCAGGCTTTTCCAGCCTGTCCGTGTTGATAAGCGCACGATGAACTCCTCCCTATATAGTAAGGATACTTTACTATGAGACGGCTAGAATGACCACTCCATTCCGCGACGCGGCTGGCTCGTGCCGCAGCAAGAAACGCCCAAAACGCAAAAAGGCGCCCGGATGAGCGCCTTTTTCTGAACTTTAAGAGGAAGCTGCCCCCGTTAAGCGTTGACCGCTTTGCGTACCGGGCGAAGCAGGAAGGCCGGCGTGTGATCGCCAAGACCGACTTCCTTGTTGCCGCCGCCGGACTGCTTGCCGGAGGGTTTATCGCCGCCGCGTCCGCCGCGCCGCCCGCGGGACTTCTCACCGCTAGCTTTTTTTGGCGCATCCTGAGCAGCCTCGGGAGCGGCTTCCGGGGCCGCTTCTTCAGCAGCCGGAGCGCTGTCTTCTTTTGCCGCCTGCCGGGGCTTGCGGGTCCGGGTTTTCTTTTCCGGCTTGGCTTCGCCGGTATCTGCATCCTGGCCTGCGTCCTTCGCGGCGGCTTTTTCCTTGGCAGGTTTTGCCGGGGCCTTCTTGGTGCCGCGTCCGCGTCCGCCGCGGCGCTTGCCGCCTTCCTGCAGAAGCGTTTCTACGTCTTCCGGCTCGAACTGGCCGTCCCGCTCGATCTCGCTCTGGATCAGGCTTTCGATGGCCGCCACATATTTCTGTTCTTCCGGCGTTGCCAGCGTGAAGGCCTGGCCGCTGCGTCCGGCGCGGCCCGTGCGCCCGATCCGGTGCACATAGTCTTCGGCATGGGTCGGCACGTCGAAGTTGAAGACGTGGCTGACATCGGGAATGTCGAGACCGCGTGCCGCAACGTCGCTGGCGATGAGATAGGTCAACTCGCCATTGCGGAACTTATCCAGCGTCTGCATGCGCACATGCTGGTCAAGGTCGCCGTGCAGCGAACCTGCCGCATAGCCGTGCTTCTTCATCGAACGGTCGAGTACCGCCACGTCGCGCTTGCGGTTGCAGAAGATGATGGCGTTCTTGATCGGGTCCTGCTTGTCGATGATCTGGCGCAGCGTCTCGCGCTTATCGTCCTTGGATGTATAGACGAGGCGCTGCGTGATCGCGGCCGCCGTCGAGGACGTGCGCGCCACTTCGATCTTGACCGGATTATGCAGGAACGTATCCGTCAGGCGCTGGATTTCCGGCGGCATGGTGGCCGAGAAGAAAAGCGTCTGGCGTGTGAAGGGCAGGAGTTTGCAGATCCGCTCAAGATCGGGAATGAAACCCATATCCATCATGCGGTCGGCTTCGTCCACCACGAAAATCTGCACACCGTTCAGCAGCACTTTGCCGCGCTCGAAATGGTCGAGCAGGCGGCCCGGCGTTGCGATCAGCACGTCGACGCCGCGGTCCAGTTTCTTTTCTTGTTCGGCGAAGGAAACCCCGCCGATCAAAAGCGCCATGGAAAGCTTGTGATACTTGCCATAGGTCTCGAAGTTTTCCGCGACCTGGGCGGCAAGTTCGCGCGTCGGCTCGAGAATAAGCGAGCGGGGCATACGTGCCCGCGCCCGGCCGCGCGAAAGAATGTCGATCATGGGAAGCGTGAAAGAGGCGGTCTTGCCCGTCCCCGTCTGGGCGATGCCCAGAATGTCCCGCGCCTGCAAAGCCTTCGGGATGGCTTCGGCCTGAATTGGCGTAGGTGTTTCGTACCCCGCCTCGGTAACTGCCTGTAGGACTTTAGGGCCTAGCCCTAGTTCATCAAACTTCATGCACGCTTGGTTTTGTTTCCGCTTCACCGGCCGGAAAATCCGGATTTTACCGGGTGAGCTGCCGTCGGCCAAAAAGGGACGGCTCGTGGATTTGCCGCGACCATAGAAGATATCGACAACTTGTCAACAGCGCCCACAGGGCCGGTTTAGCTATGTTGCCCGCTGTGGCCAATTAGGCCCACTGCCGATTTTCTGTGCCCGGAAAACCCGCGCCGGGAGTTGGCGCGGGTCCGCCTCAAATATCCAGATTAGTGGCGAATTCGGCGTGTTCCTGAATGAACTGGAAGCGCAGTTCCGGTTTGTTGCCCATCAGATGCGTGACGGCGCGCTGAGTGTCCTCGCGTTCTTCTTCCGGCAGCACCACCTGGAGCAGGGTGCGGGTGTCCCGGCGCATGGTGGTCTCTTTCAGCTGGGCTGGCAGCATCTCGCCCAGCCCCTTGAAGCGGCTCACTTCGATCTTGGCGCGGGAGTTGAACTCCTTGGCAACCAGCGCGTCCTTATGCGCATCGTCGCGCGCATAAAGGGTCTTGCCGCCCTGGGCGAGCTTGTAAAGCGGGGGCACGGCGAGGAACAGATGCCCCTCGCGGATGAGCTGCGGCATCTGCTGATAGAAGAATGTGATGAGGAGCGAGGCGATATGCGCCCCGTCCACATCCGCGTCCGTCATGATGATGATCTTTTCATAACGCAGGTCTTCGTCGCGGTAATGGCTGCCGGGCCGCACACCGAGCGCCTGAATGAGATCGGCAAGCTGCTGGTTCTGCGCCAGTTTGCCTGCCGTGGCATTGGCGACATTGAGGATCTTGCCGCGCAGAGGCAGCACCGCCTGGCTTTTGCGGTCTCGGGCCTGTTTGGCGGAGCCGCCGGCGCTGTCGCCTTCCACGATGAAAAGCTCCGAGCCCGCCGCGCCGGACTGGGCGCAGTCGGCGAGCTTGCCCGGCAGGCGCAGCTTGCGCGTGGCGGTCTTCCGGCCGATGTCTTTTTCCTGTTTGCGTTTCAGCCGCTCGTCCATCCGGTCGAGCACCCAGTCGAGCAGCTTGTTGGCCTGCTGGGGCTGGGCGGTCAGCCAATGGTCGAAATGGTCGCGGATGGCGTTTTCAACGAGGCGCGTGGCTTCGCCCGTGGACAGTTTTTCCTTGGTCTGGCCGACGAATTCCGGCTCGCGGATAAAGACCGAGAGCATCGCCCCGGCGGAGGTGAGCACATCATCGGCGGTGAGCCCGCTCGCCTTCTTGTTGCCGGCAAGCTCGGCATAGGCTTTCAGTCCCTTGGTGAGCGCGGCGCGCAGGCCTGCCTCATGGGTGCCGCCTTCGGGCGTCGGGATGGTGTTGCAATAGGAATTCGTGAAACCATCCGCATCGCCGAACCAAGTCACGGCCCATTCAACCGTGCCGTTCTGGCCTTTCTTGGAAACCTTGCCGGTGAAGGCCTCGTTTGTGACGGTCGTATAGCCTTCCGTCTGGCTCGCCAGGAAGTCGCTGAGCCCGTTCGGAAAGCAAAGCACGGCCTCATGCGGCGCGCTGCTTTTCGGCGGCAGCATCTCTGCAGGGCATTTCCAGCGGATTTCCACCCCGCCGAAGAGATAGGCTTTCGAGCGCGCCATGCGGTAAAGCCGCTCGGGCTGGAAGGCGGCGTCCTTGCCGAAAATCTCCGCATCGGGGTGAAAGGTCACGGTCGTGCCGCGCCGGTTCTTCACGGCGCCTTTTTTCTGCAGCTTGCCTTTCGGGTGGCCGCGCTCGAAGCGCTGCGCATAAAGCTGCTGATCTTTTGCGACTTCCACTTCCAGCCATTCGGACAGCGCGTTCACCACCGAAACGCCCACCCCGTGCAGGCCGCCGCTCGTCTCATAAGCATCGCCGCCGAATTTACCGCCCGCATGGAGCGTCGTCATGATGACTTCGAGCGCCGACTTGTCCTTGAATTTGGGATGCGGGTCGATGGGGATGCCGCGGCCATTGTCGGAGACTTTCAGCGAGCCGTCTTCCAGAAGCTCCACCTCGATGCGGGTGGCATGGCCCGCCACCGCCTCGTCCATGGAATTATCCAGCACCTCGGCGAAAAGGTGGTGCAGCGCCCGCTCGTCCGTGCCGCCGATATACATGCCCGGCCGCCGGCGGACCGGCTCCAGCCCTTCCAGAACCTCGATGTCCTTTGCGGAATAGGCATCGCCCTTGCCGGAAGTTTTCGCGCTTCCCGCATTCCCTTGCGTCTTCTGCGCCGCCTTCTTTTTTGCCGGTGCTTTTGCATCGCCGGCAAAGAGATCGGGCGCCTCGGTTTTACGCCGGGAAGAGGGTTTGGAAGGAGCCATGAACGCGAACCTTGCTGCGGCCTAAAGGAAAAGTTGAAAGGAGGGGCAGGCGGAAGCCTGATCCGTCCAGCTTAGTTGATTCTTGCGAGATTCTGGAAGCGGTACCCTGGCATCCGCCATGTGTCCAGGGTAGGTTGCGAGCAATGGAAATTTCATGCTGGGCGAACCGGCAGAATCTAGGGAAGAACCCGATGGGCATGATCGAAACCCCGCTGACGCTGCCTTGCGGCGCGGTACTGAAGAACCGCCTGGTCAAGGCGGCGATGACCGAAGGCCTCGCGGATCAGTGGAACCGCGCGACGCCGGAACTGGCCACGCTTTACCGGCGCTGGGCGCAGGGCGGGGCGGGCATGCTGCTGACCGGCAATGTGCAGGTCGACCGGCGCTATATGGAGCGGCCGGGCAATGTCGCGATCGACGGCCCCCAGTCCAATGAGGCGATCGCCGCGCTGCGCGCTTATGCCGAAGCGGGCACGTCGGGGGGCAATCATCTCTGGATGCAGATCTCCCATGCCGGCCGCCAGACCCCGGCGCTGGTCAACACGACACCGGCTGGTCCCTCCGACAAGGGGCTCAACATGCCGGGCGGCCAGTTCGGCAAGCCGCGCGCCTTGAGCGGTGAGGAAATCTGGGACGTGGTTGCCCGCTTTGCCCATACCGCCCGCATCGCGAAGGATACGGGCTTTACCGGCGTGCAGATCCATGCCGCCCATGGCTATCTTCTCAGCGAGTTTCTATCGCCGGACGTCAACACCCGCACCGATGAATGGGGCGGCAGTCTGGAGAACCGCGCGCGGTTGCTCCTCGAGGTCGTGCGGGCCGTGCGCAATGCGGTGGGGGAATATTTCCCGATTTCCGTGAAGCTGAATTCCGCCGACTTCCAGCGCGGCGGTTTCTCGCATGAAGAATCTTTGAAAGTCGCCAGCTGGCTGAATGAGGAAACCGTCGATCTCTTGGAAATTTCCGGCGGCACTTACGAGCAGCCGCGCATGGTCGGCGCCGATGACATGACGCTGTCGCCGGACAAGGCAGAAAAGCGCCGGGAAAGCACGCTCGCCCGCGAAGCCTATTTCCTGGAATACGCCAAGGACATTCGCAAGGTCACCTCCATGCCGCTCATGGTGACGGGCGGCTTCCGCAGCGCGGCGGGTATGAACGCGGCGCTGGAAAGCGGCGAGGTGGATGTGGTGGGGCTCGGCCGCCCGCTCTGCGTCGATCCCAATGTGCCGGCGAAACTGCTCTCGGGGGAGATCAGCGAAACACCGGCTTTCGAGAAAACCTTGAAGATCGGCCCCTGGCTCTTGGGGCCCCATAGCCCGATCAACCTCATCAAGGCGCTGAACGGTTGGGGTCAGCAGGGCTGGTTCTGCCTGCAGCTTATCCGCATGGGACGGGGGCTCGACCCCGATACGGGCATGGGCGTCTTTTCCGCCTTCCGCAATTACCAGCGCAACGAGGAAATGACGGCGACGAAATTGCACAAGGCTGGATAGGAGCCGCATATGTGGCGCAGCACCGTCAGATGGGAAAGTTGGTCCGGTGACGGGCACGAGCATCTGACGATCGAGCAGTTGTCCGATGGCTATCTCGCCCGCTCCGTCCTTCTGGGCGCCGTGGAGGGGCAAGCCTTCGGTCTGCACTACACGCTCCGCTGCGATGCCGCCTGGCGGTTCCGCAAGCTCGACTTGGCAGCGGTCGATACGGGCCGCAAATATACGCTGGAAAGCGATGGCCACGGGCATTGGCGCGATGAAACCGGTGAAACGCTGCCGGGGCTTTCCAGCGCGGTCGATGTCGATCTTTCCTTTTCCCCTTTCACGAACACACTGCCCATTCGCCGCTTGCGCCTGGAGGAAGGGGAGGCGGCGGATATCGTCACCGCTTATATGGCTTTTCCCGGTTTCGGCGTGTCGCCTGACCCGCAGCGCTATACGTGTCTGAAGAAGGACGCGCTTTACCGTTATGCCTCGCTCGATAGCGATTTCACCCGCGATGTCGAGGTGGACGGCAACGGGCTTGTCACTCTCTATCCGGGGCTTTTCAAGAGAACGGCGTGATAATCGAGTAAAGGAAAGGGGAGCATATCAAGCAACCCCGTCAAGCAGGATTTCATCCCTGCACGGGGTTGCTGTCTGGTTGTGCCCTCTGGCACCTGCCCTGACTTATAAGCCGGGCTATTTCTTCGCAGGATAGGCTGTAACCAATTATTTCCCGGCAGGGGGAAGCGTAAGGTCTCTCTCGCGCTATCTGGCCTAAACTCCTTTGCTTCGCTGCCGCGGATCGTCACCGGTCCAGCTGTCTACGCGATTCACTTCTCTATTCAATTGTCACCGCCAATGAACGTCGGTGGAGCCAACTTTGTAAACCTCCTTAGGTTCGTTGACGCCCTTTGAATGTAGGTAGGGGCTTTCTTTCTGTCAATAATTATCGTGCAAAATCAATGAGTTAGCAATGCTGACCTATCGCGGAATATAGTCTCTACGTTATTTGTCCTTATACGGAATATGCGGATAAGAAAAAGGCCGGAGCAGAGCTCCGGCCTCGATCTTCGTCCTGCGGAAAACTTAGCAGGAATAGTACATGTCGAACTCGACCGGGTGCGGCGTCATTTCGTAACGCTCGACTTCTTCCATCTTCAGGTCGACATAAGCGTCGATCTGGTCGTCGGTGAAGACGTCGCCCTTCGTCAGGAAGGCACGGTCCTTGTTCAGGGACTCGATCGCTTCACGCAGGCTGCGCGCAACGGTCGGGATGTCCTTCAGCTCTTCCGGGGGAAGCGCGTAAAGGTCTTTGTCCATCGGCGCGCCCGGATCGATCTTGTTTTCGATCCCGTCGAGGCCGGCCATCATCATCGCGGCGAAAGCGAGATAGGGGTTGGCCGTCGGATCGGGGAAGCGGATTTCGATACGCTTGGCTTTCGGCGAGTTACCGTAAGGAATACGGCAGGAGGCCGAGCGGTTGCGCGCCGAATAGGCCAGCAGCACCGGTGCTTCATAACCCGGGACCAGACGCTTGTAGGAGTTGGTCGAGGGGTTGGTGAAGGCGTTCAGCGCGCGGGCGTGCTTCAGAATACCGCCGATATAGTGCAGGCAGGTGTCCGACAGGTCGGCATATTTGTTGCCGGCGAAGAGCGGCTTGCCGTCTTTCCAGATCGACTGGTGGCAGTGCATGCCCGTGCCGTTGTCGCCGTAAACCGGCTTCGGCATGAACGTCGCGGATTTTCCGAAAGCGTGCGCCACGTTGTGGATCACGTATTTGTAGATCTGCAGGTGGTCGGCAATCGTCGTCAGCGTGGAGAACTTCATGCCGAGCTCGTGCTGAGCGGCAGCCACTTCGTGGTGGTGCTTTTCGACGACGACGCCCATTTCGGCCATCACGGACAGCATTTCCGAACGCAGGTCCTGGCCGCTGTCGATCGGGTTGACCGGGAAGTAGCCGCCCTTGGTGCGCGGACGGTGACCCAGGTTGCCGATTTCGTAATCGGTGCCCGTGTTGGTCGGCAGTTCGACGCTGTCGAGGATGAAGCCGGTGTTGTAAGGATCGCTGGAGAAGCGCACGTCGTCGAAGACGAAGAATTCGGCTTCCGGGCCGAACACGATCGTGTCGCCGATGCCGGTTTCCTTCAGATAGGCTTCGGCGCGCTTCGCCGTGCCGCGCGGGTCGCGGTCGTAAGGCGTGCCCGTCGAGGGGTCGAGAATGTCGCAGAAGATCGCCAGCGTGGTCTGCGCATAGAACGGGTCGATCGTCGCCGTCGAGCAGTCCGGCAGAAGCAGCATGTCCGACTCGTTGATCGCTTTCCAGCCGGCGATCGAGGAGCCGTCGAACATCGTGCCTTCGGCAAAAAACTCGTCGTCGCAAAGCGACACGTCGAAGGTCACGTGCTGCATTTTCCCGCGGGGGTCGGTGAACCGCAGGTCCACATACTTCACGTCTTTTTCTTTAATCAGTTGCTGAACAGCTTTGCCGTCGGCCATTTTCTCTTTCCCTGCTGTCTTCGGTTAATTGACTTCAAACTTGGGTGGGGGATGTCCGTTGGGTACCACCCTGCCTATTGGGGGGGAGCCGGTAAACGGGCATGTTGCCCGAAGCACCTCAGATGGCTTCCGCCCCGGTTTCGCCTGTGCGGATACGAAGGGCTTCTTCAACATTGGAGATGAAGATCTTCCCATCGCCGATACGGCCTGTGCGTGCTGCCTGCTGAATGGCTTCCACGGCTTTATCCACCATGTCGTCGTTCAGCACCACCTCAACTTTTACTTTGGGCAGAAAATCCACCACATATTCTGCGCCCCGGTAAAGCTCGGTGTGGCCTTTCTGCCGGCCGAAGCCCTTGGCCTCCGTCACGGTAATGCCCTGCAGACCAACCTCCTGAAGCGCTTCTTTCACTTCATCGAGCTTGAAGGGCTTGATGATCGCCTCAATTTTTTTCATCTCTATCCATCTTTCTGTTGGGGGCGAGTGCCCGCCGCGCTCATTGAATAGCAGACCTCGTGCCAACCCTTAATCGAGCGAAAACATTAACAAAATCAGAAGGATAGCTTTTGGATGCGGCGGCGTGCCCAAATTTACGCCAGCCTGCAAGGCTAATTAATGAGCAAAATGATCAAAATATGTGCAGATCGGCAGACTTGTTGGCAGGCACGGGCTTTGTCACTCTCTGCCGGCACAGCCGGAGCCTGAACCCAAAGGACGGCAAACCGGCGCGGGAACCAAGGGAGCGGGCGCAAATGCGCGCAGTAAACAGACTTTTCGAAGCGCAAGGCACGACGATTTTTGCCGTCATGTCCCAATTGGCCGGGGAGCACGGGGCGATCAATCTGGGCCAGGGCGCGCCCGACGATGAGGGGCCGGAAGACCTGCGCCGCCGGGCGATGGAAGCCATCGAAAAAGGCCCCAACCAGTATCCGCCCATGATGGGCGTGCCGGAGCTGCGTGAGGCCGTCGGCGCCCATGACAACCGCTTTTACGATCTGAATGTGGATTGGCAGCGCGAGGTGCTGGTAACGGCGGGCGCTACGGAGGCGCTGGCGGCCGCGCTGATGGGCCTCCTCAATCCGGGCGATGAAGCAATCCTGATCGAACCGGCCTATGACAGTTACCGGCCGATCATCGAGGCGGCGGGGGCAACCCCCGTCAACGTGCAGCTGCGCGCGCCGGACTGGAAGCTCGATGAAGAGGCACTGGCGCGGGCGTTTTCTTCAAAGACCAAGCTTCTCGTCTTCAACTCGCCGATGAACCCGACCGGCCATGTCTTCTCGAAGGCCGAGCTGGAGGCGATCGCCGCGCTTGCGCGCAAGCACGACATCTATGTCATCTGCGATGAGGTTTATGAGCATCTCATCTATAGCGGCCATGAGCATATTCCGCTGATGAGCCTGCCGGGCATGCGCGAGCGCTGCGTGAAGATCGGCTCGGCGGGCAAGACATTCTCGCTGACCGGCTGGAAGATCGGTTACATCACCGCGCCGGAAAACCTGATGGGCGTTATCGCCAAGGCGCATCAGTTCATCACCTTCACGGTGCCGCCGGCTTTCCAGTATGCGGTGGCCTGGGGGCTGGGGCAGGACGATGCCTATTACCGGCATCTGGCCGAAGACTTGGAGCGCAAGCGCGATCTCCTCAGCAAGGGGCTTGCCGAGGCGGGGTTTGCGGTAACGCCGGCGGAGGGCACCTATTTCGTGACCACGGATATCCGCGCGCTCGGCTACAAAGGCACGGATCTCGATTTCTGCCGTGAACTGACGACCCGAACGAAAGTCGCGGCCATTCCCATCAGCGCTTTTTATGCGCCGGATTCGCCCAACGTCCCGCAGACGCTGATCCGCTTCTGCTTCTGCAAACAGCCCGCTTCGCTGGAAGAGGCGATTGCCCGGCTGAAAGAGGTGAAGCGGAAAGTGGCTTAACAGCAATGCCGCCCCTTTGTCGCCCCGCGGCTTGATCGCGGGGCCACGTGTTTATGCGTTCGACATGTTCCGCAACTTTTCTTGATCGTCATGGCCCGGTTTAGCCGGGCCATCCACGGAGACCTACTGAAGCGCCTGAAAATGCCTCCGTGGATGCCCCGCATAAAGCGGGGCATGACGGCTGAAGTAAGGCTGCCGCTGTGCTATCAAGCTTGCCGCGGGATGACGAATAACGAAGTTTTAAGCCGCCGTCAGCGTCTGGCTCTGGCGCCAGCGTTCAAGGTCGGCCCGGTTGTCGTGCTTCCAGGGATGGAAGCCGGGCAGATAGAAGGCAGCAAAACGGCCGGCGCATTTGCGCAAGACGCCGGGCTTGATCCACATAAGATCGAAGACATTCCACCAGGCTTTTAGCGAGCGCTGCTTGCCGTCTTTTTTCAAGAGCATGTAAATGCAGCGGACCATGAACCAGGAAAAGAGCACGGTGGCGAGGTTCATGGCGTGGATGCGGCGGAAATAGGCGCTGGGGCCGGAGGCGACGGAGAGATAGACGTCGAAGGCGACGCCCTTGTGCTCGGTCTCTTCGGCAGCGTGCCACATCCACATGTCGAACTGTTCGTCCGGCGCGTTGGCTTTCAGATATTCTGGCTCTTCCAGAAGCCGCCCGGCCATCATCGCGGTGTAATGCTCGATGGCGCAGGTCATGGCAAGGCGCATCATGGGCGAGCGCTTCTCGCGCAGTTTATCCATGTAAGCCACGAAAGGTTTTTCGCAGGCATCCACATCGACGCCCAGCGCTTCCATTTCCTTATTGTAGGAATGGTGCTCGCGCATATGCACCGCTTCCTGGCCGACAAGGCCTTTCACTTCCGCCTTGATCTCGGGATCGGCAATGTCGTTTTCATAATATTTGACACTGTCGATCACCATCTTCTCGGCATGGGGGAAGATGATGGAAAGCGTGTTGTAAAAGGCGGTGATGCCGGGATCGCCGCCATACCAATAGCTCTTCAGGCTGTCCGCCAGGTCGTGGCGGACATTGCGTACCGGTATATCGACAAGACCATGCAGCGCTTTTCTCATCGGTTTGGCCCGCTTTGCTTGAGGTTCCTGAGCCATCTGGCTTGGCGGGCAGGATAACGCAGGCGTGAGCAAAATGAAAACTGTACAATAAGACGCAGGTCTTGCCCCGGGGTGAGAACCGTGAGGCGGGGCGGGGCCTAAGCCGCCGCCCGCCGTCCGGCCCGGAAGGGAAGGCCAAGAAAGCCGCGCCGCTTGCGGGGTTTCTTTTCCTCCGCAATGCCCAGATGCCGGGCCACTTGGTCGGCGCCGCCAATATAGGCCCCGTCGATCCAGACCTGCGGCGTCGTGATCGGCGTCTTCGGTCCGACGATGGGCTTCACCCGCGCGAACATTTCATACATGGCGCCGGGATTGGCGACGACATCGTGATAGGTGAAGGCGATGCCAGCATCCTTCAGATAAGTTTTCGCCCGCTCGCAATGGGGGCAATTGTCCTTGCCGAAAAGCCGCGTGCCGGTGACGGCAAAGCGTTTCGTCGCCTCGGCCATGACTTTCTCGGCGAGCACGCCGCGGTTCAACGCTTCGCCCTCGGCCACGACTTCCTTTTCCACCACGGTAATGGGCGCATGCCAGGCGCCTAGGCGCAGCGGCTTCCACCATTCGCTCAGCCATTCGCGCACATCGAGTTCAACGGGGACGCCCGCCAGCTCCTTCTCGATCGTGTCCTTGGCGATATCGACGGTGACGGCGCATTCGCCGCAGGGGATCTTGATCTTGAAGGGACCCCATTTACCGGCCCAGCGGTAAACGGTGATGCGGATGGGCTCGGGGGAGGGGCCGGAGGTGGTGTGAGAGGACATCGAGGGGGCTCCTGTCGCTTTCGCAAATATGGTTAATGACGGTTATCCATGTACATGAGCCGCGGCCTGTGGATAAGGGGGGCTGACGCGCATGTGAGCCGGGTTGATGGCACGCGAGCCCGGCGCGGTCTTTCGCAAAGTAAGGCGGACGCAGCGTCCTTCGGCGCCATCTGGACAGGCCCGCGCCAGCCGTTAAGGTGTCGCGCAAAACAGATGAGTCCGCCTCGCGGGCTCTTAGAATCTCCAGGGAGAGCACAAGCATGGTGGATCCGCGTACCCCCGTCCTCGTCGGCTGCGGCCAGATCACGCAAAAGGAAAAAGACGTCGAGAAGGCGAAATCGCCGCTCGGTCTGATGGAAGATGCGGCCAAACGCGCCGCGCAGGATACGGGCCTCGGTGAGGCGCTCTTCGGCAAGCTCGACACCATCACCTGCGTGCGCTTCATCACGGATTCGCCCGATGCTGCACGCCTGCCGTTCGGGCGCTATGGCAATGTCGCCCAGTCGCTGGCCAATAAGCTCGGCGTCCAGCCGGCCAATACCTGCTACGGGCCGACCGGGGGCAACACGCCGCAATATCTCGTCAATTACACCGCCGAGCGGATCGCCGAGGGCGATCAGTCCGTCGTCATGATCGCGGGCTCCGAATGTTTCGGCACCATGATGCGCGCCATCGGCCAGGGCAAGATGCTCGACTGGGGCGATGACCCGGAAGGCAAGCGCATCGATATCGGCAATGAGCGCATCGGCGTCACGGAAGTGGAAAAGAAGCACAAGCTGCATTTCCCGGTGAACTGCTATCCGCTCTTCGAAAACGCCATTCGCGGCCAGAAGGGCCGGAGCGTGAAAGAACACCAGCTTGAAATCGGCAAACTCATGGCGCCTTTTACTAAGGTTGCAGCCAGCCACCCGCAGGCCTGGTTCCCCATCGAGCGCACGCCTGAAGAGATCGCGACGCCGAGCGAGCAGAACCGCTATGTCGGCTATCCTTATACGAAGTATATGAATGCCATCATGCAGGTGGATCAGGCTGCCGCCGTCGTCATGATGTCGGTGGAAAAAGCTCGCGAGCTCGGTGTGCCGGAAGATAAGTGGGTCTACTTGCATGGTTGCGGCGATGCCAATGACATCTGGTATCTGACCGAGCGCGAGAACTTCTATTCCTCGCCCGCCATCCGCACTATGGGCCAGAAGGCGTTCGCCATGTCCGGCTGGTCGATCGACGAGATCGATTACATGGACCTTTATTCCTGTTTCCCTTCCGCCGTGCAGATCGGCCGCGACGAGCTTGGCATTGCCGAGGATGATCCGCGCGATCTCACCGTGACGGGCGGCCTGCCTTATTTCGGCGGGGCGGGGAACGACTACGTGCTCCACTCCATTGCCACGATGATGGACAAGCTGCGCGCCAAGCCTGGCTCCAAGGGCCTGTGCACGGCCAACGGCTGGTACGTGACGAAACACTCCATCGGCCTTTATTCGACGGCGCCGAAGGAAGGCAAATGGCAGCGCGAAAACCCGGCCGATTATCAGAAGGACATCGATAACGGCCCGCATCCGCGCATGGAGGAAAATCCCTCCGGCCCGGCCAAGATCGAAACCTTCTCGGTCATGCACGGTCATGAAGGCCCGCAATTCGCCATCGTCATGGGCCGTCTCGATGCGGATGATGCCCGCTTCGTTGCCCATGTCACGGACCCGGCGGAAATGCAGAGCCTGATGAACCAGGAAAGCCTCGGCCGCCCCGGCACGGTTTCCACTGGCGATGACGGCATTCATTATTTCAAGCTGGCGTAAGCCAAGCTGCTGTGAAAAGAAAACGCCCCGCTTGAGCGGGGCGTTTTGCTTTTATGCGCCGGAGTTTACCAGAGCCAGGTTTCCGGCTCCGGGATGGGCCGGTTGTCGCTGATGGCCATAAAGCCTTTGATGTTGCGCACCAGCAGCCAGACGACGAGGAAAAGCAGCACCAGCCAGCCGACCAGAATGACCGAGGTCAGCACGCCGACAAGGCTGAAAAGCAGGCCGATCCAGAAGGTGCGAATCTGAAACGTGTAGTGAGTGGAGGAAACCGCGCTTGCCTCGCCGCGTTTCAAGTAAGCGACGATGACGCCGGCAATGGCCGAAATGCCGATCACAAAAGCGAGGAAATACAGGATATATACCAACTTGACGCCGTCAGCATCTTCCACCGGTCCCGCCGCGGAGCCGGGAGAAGGATTGGGCGTTTGGGGAGAATCGGACATGTCCGTGCCTCTTGATGGTGAAACCCGGTAAAAGGCTAGCCAGTTCACGTCATTGTGTCGACTAGCACAAATCGGGCTGGCACAAATAGGCAGAGATAAAGCAAGGCGCCGCTTCAGCGGCGGTGGAAGAAAAGGGAGAGGCGGATGCCACGAATTTACATGATCCGGCACGGCAAGGCGGCGGCAGGCTGGGACGCGGATGCCGATCCGGGCCTTGACGATCTGGGCCGCAAGCAGGCCGAGGCTGCTGCCGATGACATCGAAAAGCGCGTCGGCGCACCGCTTCCGGTGCTTTCAAGCCCGCTGCGCCGCTGCCGGGAAACCGCCGCTCCGCTCTCGGGCCGCTGGGGGCTCCAGCCGGTCATCGAGCCGCGTGTGGCCGAAGTGCCCTCGCCGGTGGAGGATTTGCGCGCGCGGGGCGAGTGGCTGCGCTCCATCATGGCCGGCACCTGGGCGGATGCAGTGGCAGCCGGCGACGGCAAGCACACGGCTTATGATTCGAAATTGCTCGCCTGGCGGCAGAGCGTCGTCGATGCGCTGCTCGAACTGGAAAACGACACCGTCATCTTCAGCCATTTCATTGCCATCAACGTGGCGCTCGGCCATGCGGTGGAAGACCCGCGGGTGATTTGCTTCAAACCGGACAATGGCTCCATTACCGTGTTCGAAACGAAAGGCAGTACGCTCTCGCTCCTCGAGCAGGGCCGCGAGGCGGACACGAAGGTCAACTGAACTGCCTTCCTTCCGCCGTTTTTTCTAGGCAAAGACGAAGCCATGCATGAGCTTTTGACAGTCGAAGAAATGGGCCGGGCGGATCGCTGGGCCGTCGCGCAGGGAACGCCGGGTCTCACGCTAATGGAAAATGCCGGCCGCGCTGTGGCCGAGGCGGTGACAGCGCGTTTCGAGCGCACATCCGTCGCGGTGCTTTGCGGGCCGGGCAATAATGGCGGGGATGGTTTTGTCGCCGCCCGGCATTTGAGCGCGGCAGGCTGGTCCGTCACCGTCTATTTGCTGGGTGAGCGCGGCAAGTTGACGGGCGATGCCGCCGAAATGGCGCGCCGCTGGAACGGCGCCATCCATCCCATGACGGGCGATGCGGTGCGCGGCGCCGGGCTCATCATCGATGCGATTTTCGGCGCGGGTCTTTCGCGCCCCGTGGAAGGCGTGCCCGCCGAGCTTATCCAGGCGGCCACCCGCGCGCGCATTCCCGTCGTCGCGGTGGATATGCCGAGCGGTCTTCATGGCGACACGGGCGAGGTGCTGGGCGCGGCCTTCGAGGCGGTTTTGACCGTGACGTTTTTCAGGGCAAAGCCCGGCCATTATCTGCTGGGCGGACGGCGCCATTGCGGCGAGCTTTTGCTCTGCGATATCGGCATCGGCGAAGAGGCGCTGCGCGAGCTGCTTCCCCATACTTATGAAAA
The DNA here is from genome assembly GCF_965222285.1 of Tepidicaulis sp. Taxonomy (NCBI): domain Bacteria; kingdom Pseudomonadati; phylum Pseudomonadota; class Alphaproteobacteria; order Hyphomicrobiales; family Parvibaculaceae; genus Tepidicaulis; species Tepidicaulis sp. The sequence continues at coordinate 1,411,631 of NZ_OZ244942.1, forward strand.
CCGGCCCTCGCTCTGGCTGGGCGGCTTTCCGGACCTCGAGCTTGGCGACCATAAATATACGCGCGGGCACGGTATCGTGGTGAGCGGCGGCATGTCCTCGACAGGGGCGGCCCGGCTTGGCGCGCGCGCTGCCTTGCGGGCGGGCGCGGGGCTTGTGACGCTTGCTTCTCCCTCCTCGGCGCTGATGGTGAATGCAAGCCAGCTCACCGCCGTCATGGTGCAGGCGGTGAACACGCCCGATGAGCTGACGGCATTTCTGGAAGACAAGCGCCGCAACGCGGTGCTGATCGGCCCCGGCGCGGGCATTGGCGGGCCGACGCGGGAAAAGGTGCTGGCCATTCTTCTGTCCGGCGCCGCCGTCGTGCTCGATGCCGATGCGCTAACGTCTTTTGAGGAAGTGCCGCGCGATCTCTTCGTCGCCATCGAAGGCTATTTTGCAGGTCCGGTCGTGCTTACGCCCCATGAAGGCGAGTTCAAGCGGCTGTTCAAGGATATCGAAGGCTCGAAGCTGGAGCGGGCCCGCGCCGCCGCCCGCAGAGCCGGGGCGATCGTCGTGCTCAAAGGCCCCGATACCGTGATAGCGGCGCCGGACGGGCGCGCCGCCATCAACACCAATGCGGGCGCAGAGCTTGCAACGGCAGGCTCGGGCGATGTGCTGGCAGGGATCATTACCGGGCTTCTTGCCCAGAGCATGGCGCCTTTCGAGGCGGCCTGCGCGGCGGTCTGGCTGCACGGGGAAGCGGGCCGGGCTTTCGGGCCGGGATTGATTGCAGAGGATTTACCGGAAATGCTGCCCGTGGTTCTGCGCGATATCGAGGAAGGGCATTATGGCATCCCGGTCCAGCATCCGGCGGATTGAAGAGGGTGATCTGCCCGCGCTTCTCAGCATCTATAATTATTACATCCGCGAAACGCCGATCACCTTCGATATCGAGGAAAAGACACTGGCCGCGCGCAAGGCGGACTGGTTTTCGCTTTTCACCGATAGAGGTCGCCACCAATGTTTCGTCGCCGAGCGGGAGGGCCGGGCGCTCGGCTGGGCCTGTTCCATGCCCTTCCGCCCGAAAGCGGCTTATGACACCTCGGTCGAAGTGAGCATCTATCTCGCCCCGGAAGCGCAAGGCGCGGGGTTTGGCCGGGCGCTTTACGAAAAACTTCTCAGCGAGATTGCGGCGGCGGACACGCACCGCGCCCTTGCCGGGATCACGCTGCCGAATGACGCCTCCTGCGCCCTCCACCGGGCCATGGGCTTTGAAGACGCGGGCATTTTTCGGGAAGTGGGCCGCAAATTCGGCCGCTACTGGGACGTTTTATGGATGGAACGGGCGCTTTAAGCCCGGATTTGCGCGCTTTCCGGTTTTCCGCGGGCGAGCCGGTAGAGAAAATGTGACCGCACCCGCTCTTCTTAAGATGACAAGCTGCCTTCCAGGAGGAAACGGGCCAAGCGCGGGGAAACGCGCGCAGCTCGTCAAATGGGAGGAACACCATGACACGCGTCGCCGCAATCCAGATGGAAGCGAAAGTTGCCGATCTGAACTTCAATATCGATCAGGCCAGCCGGCTCATCGACGAAGCCGGGTCCAAGGGAGCGGAAATTATCGCGCTGCCGGAATTTTTCACCACCCGCATCGTCTATGACGAGCGGCTGTTCGAATGCTCGCTGCCGCCGGAAAACCCGGCTCTCGATATGCTCAAAGCCAAGGCCGCGAAATATGGCGCCATGATCGGCGGCTCCTATTTGGAGATGCGGGACGGCGATGTCTACAACACCTATACGCTGGTCGAGCCGGACGGCACCGTGCACCGGCACGACAAGGACCGGCCCACTATGGTCGAAAACGCCTTCTATACGGGCGGCAGCGATGACGGGTATTTCGAGACCTCCTTGGGGCCCGTGGGCACCGCCGTCTGCTGGGAGCTGATCCGCACCGCGACCGTGCGCCGTCTGGCGGGCAAGGTGGGGCTGATGATGACGGGCTCGCATTGGTGGAGCGCGCCCGGCTGGAATTTCTGGAAGTCCTTCGAGCGGCGCTTTCACAAGGCCAATGGCAAGGCGATGGAGATCACCCCGCCGCGCTTTGCCGCCCTTGTCGGGGCGCCGCTGCTTCATGCCGGCCATACGGGCATGCTGGAAGGCGGCTTCCTGGTGCTGCCGGGCACGCGTATTTCCGTTCCCACCCGCACGCAGCTCATGGGCGAGACCCAGATTATCGATGGGGAAGGGGCGGTGGTCGCCCGGCGTCATTACACCGAGGGAGCGGGGATTGTCGGCGGCGAGATCGAGCTTGGCGCCACCTCGCCCAAAAAAGCCCCGCCGGACCGCTTCTGGATTCCCAATCTGGAAGGCTTCCCCAAGGCCCTCTGGCTGCATCAGAACCCGGCCGGAGCCTCCGTTTACCGCTGGGCCAAGCGCACCGGACGGCTCAAGACGTACGATTTTTCCCGCAACGCGCGCCCATAGCTGTGCCATCGGCAATAAAGGCGCTTCCCGGGGGCCGGGAGGCGCCAATTCTCTTAGTATTTCTCTGGCCATAGCCCGGCGCCCTTGCTATAGAGGGCGCCAATTTCCAAGGAGCCGCCCGGATCGCGGGGGGCTCCCCGGGCGGGATTGCGCCGTCTTTTCGTGCCATTGCGGGTGTGGTGGAATTGGTAGACACGCGAGATTTAGGTTCTCGTGCCGCAAGGCGTGGGGGTTCAAGTCCCTCCACCCGCACCACACGAAAGCGGTAAGGCGGCGGAAAGCCGAGACAGTCTCCCCGGCAGCCAAAATGGATAAGAGAAGAGATGCAGGTCACCGAATCCAGTGCAGACGGTCTGAAGCGCGAGCTGACAATTACGGTTGGGGCGCAGGACCTCGAAGACAAATTGTCCGCGAAGCTTGAAGAGCTCAAAGGGCAAGTGCGGCTGAAAGGCTTCCGCCCCGGCAAGGTGCCGATGAGCCATCTGCGCCGGACCTTCGGCAAGCAGGTGATGACGGAAGTCATCCAGCAGACGGTTTCCGAGAGCAGCCAAAAAGCCTTGGAAGACAAAGAGTTGCGCCCCGCTCTTCAACCTTCGATTGATATCGAAGGGGAAGTCGAGCCGATGATCGAAGGCAAGGCCGACCTCGTCTTCAAGATGAGCTTCGAGATTGTGCCGGAAATCGAGCTGGCCGATTTCTCGAAGGTCAAGCTGGAGCGCCCGGTCGCCGAAGTGCCCGAAGACGACGTTAAAGAGGCGATCGACCGTCTGGCCGAACAGCAGGTTTCCTATGAGAAGAAAGACGGCAAGGCCGAGGAAAAAGACCAGGTCGTGATCGACTTCGTCGGCAAGCTGGACGGCGAGCCCTTCGAAGGCGGCGCTGCGGAAGACGCGCGTCTCGTCCTCGGCTCCGGCCAGTTCATCCCCGGCTTCGAAGACCAGCTTCTGGGCACGGAAGCCGGCCAGGACGTGGAAGTGAAAGTCACCTTCCCGGAAGAATACGGCGCCGAACACCTGGCGGGCAAAGATGCCGTCTTCGAGGTGAAAGTGAAGGAAGTGCAGGCTCCCGCCGCCGCCAAGCTCGACGATGAATTCGCCCAGCGCTTCGGCATGGAGAATTTCGACAAGCTGCGTGAGGCCATCGAAGAGCAGATCAAGAAGGACTATGACCGCGTTTCCCGTGAAAACGTGAAGCGAGTGCTGCTCGACGAGCTCGATGCGCTTCATTCCTTCGAACTGCCGCCGACGCTGGTGGAGCAGGAATTCGAGCAGATCTGGCAGCAGTTCGAGCACGAGCTGGAGCATCAGGGCAAGACCGTTGCCGATGCGGACGAGCCGGAAGACAAGCTGCGTGAGGAATACAAAGGCATTGCCGAGCGCCGCGTGCGCCTTGGCCTGGTGCTTGCCGAAGTCGGTGAGAAAAACAAGATCCAGGTGCAGGACGCCGAAGTGAACCAGGCGATCGCCGAGCGCGCGCGCCAGTTCCCGGGCCAGGAACGCCAGGTCTATGAGTATTTCACCAAGACCCCGCAGGCGATTGCCCAGATCCGCGCGCCGCTTTTCGAGGAGAAGGTCGTCGACTTCATCCTGGAACTGGCCGATGTGACCGAAAAGCCCGTCTCCAAGGACGAGCTGCTGGCCAGCATGCAGGATGAGCATGATCACGACCACGATCATGACCACGACCACGGCGAGAAGAAAAAGCCGGCCGCTAAAAAGAAAACGGCAGCCAAGAAGACCGCCGCGAAGAAAGACGAAGGCGATGAGGGCGAGAAGAAGCCCGCCGCCAAGAAGAAAACGGCGGCCAAGAAAACCGCTACCAAGAAGACGGCTGCAAAGAAGACCGCAGCCAAGAAAAAAGACGAGGATTGAGACTCAATCCCTTGATCTTACGATGAAAAAGCCCGGCCTTCGCGCCGGGCTTTTGACTTATTGAAGCTCCGTAGAAGGAAGAAACACGAAGGAGGTCCGCTGTGTTCAATAACAGGCTCTATACGGCAACCCCGCGCCACCGGGAAGTCTATGGCCGCTATGAGCGGGTCTTCACGCTGGTGGATTTTTCCGCCGCCTTGCTCTTCGTCGTAGGGAGTGTCTGTTTCTTCTTTCCCCAGCTGATGACCGCCGGTACCTGGGCATTCCTCGTCGGCAGCCTTGCCTTTGCCGCCAAGCCGAGCGTCCGGGTGGCGCGCGAGTTTCACCTTTCCCGGCTGCCTTTGCCGGGTGACTTGCTGCCCGGTCAGGCGGGCACGGACGAACGCTCCTGAACTTTTTTGCGCTTTGGCGAAAATGCCGCTTGCATTTGGGGGGCAGCGGCTTTACATCCCTGCTCCGCGACGCACACGCACGTGCCTCTGGCCCCTGGATGGTTTAAGCAACGACGGAAGGCGTCCCTCTCGAACCATTGGCTGTAAAGGCAGCCATGCTTGAAAGGGATTGACGAATGTCACCAACCGCTGAGGGCGAGGCAGTCCTGCGCCCTGATTCCACCTATATCGATATCGACCGTGACCTCGAAGCCGAGGTTGTCAGCCTGTTCGGCGGTCATGCCGCGGACAAGCACGCGCCGATCCTGTCGGCCAAGGTCGACAGGTACCTTGCCAGCCACGTTCATGACGAGGCGGTGCTGGTGGTCGATCTCGATATCATTTCCTCCACCTATGAGGGCCTGCGCCGGGCACTGCCGGAGACGGAAGTCTTCTACGCTGTCAAAGCGAACCCCGCCGAGGAAGTCATCGGGCGGCTCGAAGCCCACGGCTCGAATTTCGATGTGGCAAGCCCCGCCGAAATCGACCTCTGCCTCAATGCCGGGGCCGATCCCTCGCGCATTTCCTACGGCAACCCGATCAAGAAGCTGCGCGACATCGCTTATGCCTACGAAAAAGGCGTGCGGCTCTATGCCTTCGACAGCGAAGCCGAACTTCTGAAGCTCGCTCAGGCTGCGCCGGGTGCGCAGGTCTTCTGCCGTTTGCTGATGACCGACAGCGCGGGCGCCGATTGGCCGCTTTCGCATAAATTCGGCTGCCCGGATGAAGAAGCCGTGCGGCTCCTGCGCCGCGCTGCCGACCTCGGCATGGACCCGATCGGCGTTTCCTTCCATGTCGGCTCGCAGCAGGTCTATCTGGCGCAGTGGGAAAACGCGATCGCCCGCGCGGCCCGCGTCTTCGAAGCGCTGGAACGTTCCGGCATCCGCCTAACGCTGATGAATCTCGGCGGCGGCTTCCCCGCCCGCTATCAGCGCGACGTGCCGGCGCTCATGGAATATGGCCGCATCATCCGCGCGGCAGTGGAAAAGGAATTCGGCGACGACTGGCCGCGCCTCATCATCGAGCCGGGCCGCGGCCTGGTCGGTGATGCCGGCGTCATTCAGTCCGAAGTCGTGCTGATCTCCACGAAAGGCAGCGCCGACAGCCGACGATGGGTCTTCCTCGATATCGGAAAATTCTCCGGCCTCGCGGAGACGATGGACGAGGCGATCAAATACCGTCTGCGCACGGCGCATGACGGCACGGCCACCGGCCCCGTCGTGATTGCCGGCCCGACTTGCGACAGCGCGGATGTGCTCTACGACAAAGCCGATTATCACCTGCCGCTCGCGCTCAATATAGGCGACAAGGTGCATATCTTAAGCACCGGCGCCTATACCTCAAGCTACTCGGCAGTGAACTTCAACGGCTTTCCGCCGCTGCGGACAATTTGCCTCTAAACGGCTGATGACGGGTCCGGTCTGCCTTTAATAAGGCAGGCCGGGATCTCCCGTGCGCCCTTCGGAACCGTCCGGGCGGGCAAGGCCGCCGCGCTTCTTGCCTCGGATAGCGGGCAGGGCGGCCAGCTCCTTCGGCGTGATCGTGCCGTCGCCGTCCGTATCGATTTCGTAAAATGCAAAGCGGGGCAGGGAGGTCAGTTCCGAAACGCTGATCCGTCCGTCGCCGTTCAGATCGACGGCGGGGAACCCGGCCCGGGCGATGCCGTAAGCGCCGGAAGCGTCCTGCGCATCCTCCCATTCATCCTCATCCACATAGCCGCTGCCGTTCTTGTCCGTCTCGATGAAGAATTGGCGCACATAGGCATCATATTCGGCGGTGGTGACATGCCGGTCACCGTTTGCATCGGCGCGCAGGATCGCCGTTTCCTTCGGGTTGGCAAGGGGCTCGCCCGGCAGGCGCCCATCCGGACGGTCCGAGCCGCAGCCGGCCAGCAAGCCACCGGCAAGTAACCCCATGGTCAGAATGGAAAAGGTTAAGGATGCCGGTTTCATTACGTCTCCCTCGCGTCATCTCGTGTTTAAGCGTTAATCTTGCATGATTCCGGGCGGATCGTGCACGAGTTTGCGTGATCGCCCCTTGAGGTATAGTCGTCTACGATCCATTTACCGAATCGAACTAATCAATGAAGGGCGGGGATGGCGTCCTTCAGCCTTTCCCCTCAAGCGATGCGCCCTCAATCGACTGGCAGGACATATTAAATGAAAGACCCGATCGATACTTACATGAGCACGCTGGTTCCCATGGTCGTCGAGCAGACGAGCCGCGGTGAACGCTCTTACGACATTTATTCGCGCCTGCTGAAAGAGCGCATCATTTTCGTGACCGGCCAGGTGGAAGATTACATGGCCACGCTGATTACGGCGCAGCTGCTGTTTCTTGAAGCGGACAATCCGAAAAAAGAAATCGCCATGTATATCAACTCGCCCGGCGGCGTGGTGACGAGCGGCCTGGCGATTTACGACACGATGCAATATGTGCGTCCCAAAGTGTCGACGGTCTGCATCGGCCAGGCGGCTTCCATGGGCTCGCTCCTGCTGGCAGCCGGTGAAAAAGACATGCGCTTTGCCCTGCCCAATGCGCGCATCATGGTGCACCAGCCGCTCGGCGGCTATCAGGGCCAGGCCACGGATATCGAAATCCATGCCCGTGAAACGATTTCGCTGCGGGATCGTCTCTACAATATCTACGTGAAACACACGGGCCAGAGCTTCGATACGGTCAAGGAAGCGCTGGAGCGCGACAACTTCATGTCGCCCGAGCGGGCCAAGGAATTCGGCATCATCGATCAGGTCGGTGAAACGCGCGAAGCCTTCGGTTTGGCCGAGGAAGAGAAATAAGGGAACAGAGCGCGATCAAGACGGGAATGCGAAAACCGTCATTGTGGCTAAGTATTTGATGAATAAGCCATTAATGAATTCTTGATCCCTCTGCCCGTAACATGGTCGTATGTCTCTAAGATGACAGAGGCCATGAGTCGGCCCATATCATGGGTAGTCATCTTTGGATTGGCGGCCGGTTTCGGGCTTTAATAGGCGTCAAACCGGCCTCGATCACAGACTTTAGACCCGATAGGAAGGGGCCAAGGAGTTTTCATGAGCAAGGTCAGCGGCGGTAGCGGCGATTCCAAGAACACCCTTTACTGTTCTTTCTGTGGGAAGAGCCAGCACGAAGTGCGCAAGCTTATCGCAGGGCCGACGGTGTTCATCTGCGATGAATGCGTTGAGCTGTGCATGGATATCATCCGCGAGGAGAACAAAAGTTCTCTCGTGAAGTCGCGCGACGGTGTGCCGACGCCTCAGGAAATCAAGGATGTGCTGGACGATTATGTGATCGGCCAGGAAGACGCCAAGCGCGTGCTCGCGGTGGCGGTGCACAACCACTATAAGCGCCTCAACCACGCCGCGAAGAACGCGGATGTGGAACTGGCCAAGTCCAACATCATGCTGATTGGCCCGACGGGCTGCGGCAAGACGCTGCTGGCGCAGACGCTGGCGCGCATCATCGACGTGCCTTTCACCATGGCCGATGCGACGACGCTGACGGAAGCCGGCTATGTGGGCGAGGATGTCGAGAACATCATTCTCAAGCTCCTGCAGGCGGCCGACTACAATGTCGACCGCGCACAGCGCGGCATCGTCTATATCGACGAAGTGGACAAGATTTCGCGCAAGTCCGACAATCCGTCCATAACGCGCGACGTGTCGGGCGAGGGCGTGCAGCAGGCGCTGCTGAAGATTATGGAAGGCACGGTTGCCTCCGTTCCTCCGCAAGGAGGGCGCAAGCATCCCCAGCAGGAATTCCTGCAGGTGGACACGACCAACATCCTGTTCATTTGCGGCGGCGCGTTTGCCGGTCTCGACCGCATCATTGCCCAGCGCGGCAAAGGCTCGGCCATCGGCTTCGGCGCCAAAGTGCAGGCCTCCGACGAGCGCCGCACGGGCGATCTCTTGCAGGAACTGGAACCGGAAGACCTCTTGAAGTTCGGTCTGATCCCGGAATTCGTCGGCCGTATGCCGGTGATCGCCACGCTGCGCGATCTCGATGAAGATGCGCTGGTGCAGATTCTCACCGAGCCGAAAAACGCGCTCGTGCGCCAGTATCAGCGGCTCTTCGAGATGGAGAATGTCAGCCTGACCTTCTCCGACGAAGCGCTGGTCGCCATCGCCAAGAAGGCGATCGAACGCAAGACCGGCGCGCGCGGGCTGCGCTCCATTCTGGAGGGCATTCTGCTCGACACCATGTTCGAACTGCCGGCCCTGGAAGGGGTGGAGGAAGTTGTCATTTCCGCCGAAGTGGTGGAAGGCAAAGCCCGTCCGCTTTTCATCTATGCCGAGCGCAAAGGCGACATGGAATCGAGCGCCTCGTAAGCGGCGATTAAAATTTTCCATAATACGGAAGATGGCCTTGAAACTTTTGCTTTCAGGGCCATTTTTCGTTTAACGGTTTCCCTTGGAAACGGGGCGGAAAATACCCCTAAAGCCCTGTTTTTCCGGTAATTTCCGGTCAGCCCGTGGCGTGACGGCGTCGAATCTGACTAGAGTTTGATCAGCATTCGTTCAGCAATAATTGTCATAATGGAACGGATGGACTGGGAGCCGACAAACACCGGCAACGCCCCATCTCCCGGGGCGTCCGAGAACAGGATGAAAGTATGAGCGACAGCAACGACATCTTCCCGGAAAATACGGACAACGAAGAAGGCACCGCGCGGAAAGCAGGTCCGCTGCCGGTTCTGCCGCTTCGGGACATCGTGGTTTTCCCGCATATGATCGTGCCGCTTTTCGTCGGCCGGGAAAAATCGGTCCGCGCGTTGGAAGAGGTCATGCAGGACGACAAACAGATCCTGCTTGTCACGCAGAAAGACGCGAGTGACGACAATCCGGCCATCGAGGATATTTATAATATCGGCGCGATCGGCCAGGTATTGCAGCTGCTCAAATTGCCGGACGGCACCGTGAAGGTGCTGGTGGAAGGCACGAGCCGCGCGCGCATCGAAGAATTCACCGACAATTCGAATTTCTACGAAGCCGAAGTCACCGAGCTTCCGGAAATCGAAGCGGAAGGCGAGCAGATGGAAGCGCTGGCGCGCACCGTCGTCGCGCAGTTCGAAAGCTATGTGAAGCTCAACAAGAAAGTGCCGCCGGAAGTGCTCTCTTCGGTCACCCAGATCGAGGAATATTCCAAGCTGGCCGACACGATCGCCAGCCACCTGAACATCAAGATTCAGGAAAAGCAGGAACTGCTGGAAATGCCGTCGGTTGCCGAGCGGCTGGAGCGCGTTTATTCGCTGATGGAAGGCGAGATCAGCGTCCTGCAAGTGGAAAAGAAAATCCGCGGCCGCGTGAAGCGCCAGATGGAGAAGACGCAGCGCGAGTACTATCTGAACGAGCAGCTTAAAGCCATTCAGAAGGAGCTTGGCGGCGGCGACGAGGAAGGCCGCGACGAGGTGGCCGAACTCGAAGAGCGCATCGAGAAAACCAAACTCTCGAAAGAAGCGCGTGAGAAGGCGATGGGCGAGCTGAAGAAGCTCAAACAGATGAGCCCGATGTCCGCCGAAGCCACCGTCGTGCGCAACTATCTCGACTGGCTGCTCTCCATTCCGTGGAAGACCAAAGGCCGCGTGAAGAAAGATCTGAAGAATGCCGAGAAAATTCTCGACACGGATCATTACGGCCTTGAGAAGGTCAAGGAGCGGATCGTCGAATATCTTGCCGTGCAGCAGCGCACGAACAAGCTGAAAGGCCCGATCCTCTGCCTCGTCGGCCCGCCCGGCGTCGGTAAGACCTCGCTCGGCAAGTCGGTTGCCAAGGCAACGGGCCGCGAGTTTGCGCGCCTCAGCCTCGGCGGTGTGCGCGATGAAGCGGAAATCCGCGGCCACCGGCGCACCTATATCGGCTCCATGCCGGGCAAGATCGTGCAATCCATGAAGAAGGTGAAGCACACGAACCCGCTCTTCCTGCTCGACGAGATCGACAAGATGGGCGCGGATTTCCGCGGCGATCCTTCCGCGGCATTGCTCGAGGTGCTCGACCCGGAACAGAACTCGACCTTCATGGACCACTATCTGGAAGTCGAATACGACCTTTCCGATGTGATGTTCGTGACGACGGCCAATACGCTGAACATTCCCGGCCCGTTGATGGACCGTATGGAAATCATCCGTATCGCCGGTTACACCGAGGACGAAAAGGTGGAGATCGCCCGCCGTCACTTGCTGCCGAAGTCGGTCAAGAACCACGGCCTGCGCAAGGGCGAGTGGGAGATCGATGACGACGCGCTGCGGCTTCTGATCCGTACTTACACGCGCGAAGCCGGGGTGCGTAACCTCGAACGCGAGCTCAACAACCTCGCGCGTAAAGCGGTGAAGGAAATTCTGACCACGGACAAGAAGTCGATTTCCGTGACCGTGGACAATCTCGCCGACTTTGCCGGCGTGCAGAAATACCGTTACGGCGAAGCCGAACGCGAAGATCAGGTGGGCGCGGTTACCGGCCTTGCCTGGACGGAAGTAGGCGGCGAGCTCTTGACCATCGAAAGCGTCATGGTGCCCGGCAAGGGCCGCATGACGGTGACGGGCAACCTGCGCGATGTCATGAAAGAGTCGATCTCGGCAGCGAATTCCTATGTGAAATCGCGCGCCACCAAGATCGGCGTCGAACCGCCGCTCTTCGACCGCAAGGACATTCACGTCCACGTGCCCGAAGGGGCGACGCCGAAGGACGGTCCCTCGGCTGGTGTCGCCATGGCCACCGCCATCGTCTCCACGCTCACCGGCATTCCGGTGCGCAAGGATGTGGCGATGACCGGTGAGGTGACGCTGCGCGGGCGCGTGCTGCCCATCGGCGGGCTGAAAGAAAAGCTCCTCGCGGCGCTGCGCGGCGGCATCAAGAAGGTGCTGATCCCGCAGGACAATGCCAAGGACCTGGCGGACATTCCGGACAACGTGAAAAACGCGCTGGAAATCGTGCCGGTTTCGACCGTGGATGAAGTGCTCGAACATGCGCTGACAAGCCAGCCCGAACCCATCGAATGGGATGAGGAAGCGTATCTCGCGCAGCACTCGTCCAAGGGCGATAACAATGTCGAATCGGTGACGGCTCACTGAGCCGGCGCCGGCCGATAGGCCGGTTCATCCTATAAGTAGGACAGGGCCCCTGACGCTTTTACCGGCATCAGGGGCTCTTTTTTGCCTTTTTGCACGCAAAAGCAGTCAAACTTCGCTGAAAAATGGCAGAAAACCGTGGAAAACCGCCTGATTTGCTTTGCCGCTCTTCCTTCGGAGGGCTAGAGTCTCCCTACCAATTGCGCAGAGATTTTTCTCGATCAGAGAGGGGCCCAACGTGAATAAGAATGACCTGATTGCTGTAGTTGCGGACAATACCGGCCTGTCGAAGGCTGACGCGACGAAGGCCGTTGATTGCGTCTTTGACTCCATCACCGACGTTCTGACCAAGGGCGACGAAGTGCGGCTCGTCGGCTTCGGCACGTTCAGCGTGTCCAAGCGGGCAGCTTCCGAAGGCCGCAACCCGCGGACCGGTGAAAAGATCCAGATTCCCGCTTCCAAGCAGCCGAAGTTCAAGGCCGGTAAAGGCCTGAAGGACTCCGTCAACGCTTAACGGCGCGGACTTATCCACGAAAAAGGCCGGCAGCGATGCCGGCCTTTTTTGTGTCTGGATTTGCCTGCAAGGCCGGGGTCAAGCCCGCCCGCCGAGCTCCGCCGCTTCATCGAGATCGCCTTGGCCGAGTTCACCCTCCCGCTCTTCTCCTTCTTCCCCGCGCGGGTCGAGCTCGTAAGGGGTGGGGCCGGTGCGGGAGATGGGTACGGCCACGAAGTCTTCTCTCTGCTCTTCGGGCACCGGCGCTTTCACCATGATGCGCAGGACGACGAAGACCGTGAAAAGCACATAGAAGATCGCCGCGAAGCCGAAGACGAACCAGGTGCCCGTATAAGGCAGGACAAAGGAAATGATGAGCGGGCCGACCACGGCGCCGAGCGCATAAAGCAGCAAGAGCCCACTGGAGACCGTGACGAACTGGCTGGGCTTGGCATGGTCGTTCGCATGGGCCATGCAGATCGAATAAAGCGTCAGCGCGAAGAAGCCGAAAAAGGTCGAAAGCCCGAGCAGGGCAATAAGGTTCGAGGCCATCTGGAAAACGGCGAGGAGAACTGCCCCCACAGCGCCGCCTACGGCAATGCCCGCAATAACAAGGCGCCGGTCCATCCGGTCCGACAGGCGCCCCAGGGGAAGCTGGGCCGCCGCGCCGCCGATAATGGCCGCCGTCATGAAATAAGAGATGCCGGCAATATCGAGCCCGGCCTGGCGCGCATAGACGGGGGCCAGCGTCCAGAAGGGGCCGCTCGTCATACCGACGATGAAACAGCCCAGCGTGCTGACCGGCGTGACCGCCCACAGTCCTTTGAAATCTATTTTCGTCGATTCAATGGGCGCTGGCTGGACCGAGCTTGTGAGGGAGACGGGCACGAGCGCCACGGAAGTGAGGATCGCGGCAACCGCAAAGAGGACGAAACCTTCCGGCGGGGAGAGGTTCAAGAGCAGCTGGCCCGCCGTCACCGACAACAGGTTGACCACGAGATAGACGCCGAGCAGCCGGCCGCGCGTCTCGTTCGTCGAGGTTTCGTTGATCCAGCTTTCGATGACCATGTAGAGCCCGGCAAAGCAATAGCCGGAAAGGGCGCGCAGGATGAACCAGACCGTCTCGTCCGGCACGATCGGATGAACGAGCGGGGTAGCCGAGGCCAGCGACGCAAAAACCGCGAAAGAGCGGATATGGCCGACCGATTGCACCACCCGCGGGCAATGCCAGCAGCCGAAGACGAAGCCCGCAAAATAAGCCGCGCCGATGAGCCCCAGGGACATTTCCGAAAACTGGTCGATATCCCCGCGCACCGGAATGAGCGTGCCTTGCAGGCCGTTGCCGATCAGCAGAATGGAGGTTGCCAGAAGCAGGGAAAATAGGGGAGCAAGGCTGCGCGCCATTAAGAAACCTCTGAACCGGACTGCATCACGAAGCGGGAAACCCCCCGGGCGGGAAGGCCAAAGTGGACCGGATGGCCCCGCTATTCAACCGATGAACGGTGATCAGGCTATGACGGTTTCATGGAAGCGGCAAATCGGCAGTGCTGAAAGAGGGCCCGCCGGAGACGCTTGTGAGCGGCAGGGCGTTTTCCAGTTGACGCAGGCGCGGGGCAAGTTATGTTCGCCCCGCTCATGGGGGCGGTTAGCTCAGCTGGTAGAGCATCTCGTTTACACCGAGAGGGTCGGCAGTTCGAACCTGTCACCGCCCACCATCTTCTCCCCGACATCACCGGCATAAAATCACCGGCCAGGCATCACCTGATCGTTAAAAACCGCTCTAAGGGCGGACGCGCTGCGAATCGCAAATCGGGGCAGCGAACGGGTGTGATTGAAATCTCCTCAAACCTGCCCGCAAGCATTGGAAAATGCCCGCTGATCGGCGATACTGAACCTTCAATGTGCCGTTAAGGGGTTTTCCACGGTTAAGGCGCGCGAAACGCGCTTTAGCTGCTTGACAGCTGTCCGGCGCTCACGTACATGACGCGTCATCTTCAGGGCGGCGACCCCAATCAGGGGGGTGTAGCTCAGTTGGTTAGAGCGCTGGCCTGTCACGCCAGAGGTCGCGGGTTCGAGCCCCGTCACTCCCGCCATTGCCCCCTGAAATTTACCTCTGAAAATGCTTCTCAAAAATTGCATCCGGCAGGTTTCTCCCTGCCTGGAACAGGGGATCGCGATCCGCGTTTCGATCCTGCATGCCGATGCTCCGTTCACGCTTCGCTAAGAATGCCGCGAAGTTAAAAAACTTGAACAGGAACAATGGATTTAGGGTAATCGCCCTTTGCGTCGCGCGGGGGGCATGGATATACTCCGGCCAAATTTCAAGGGGTGGCGCGCAGTAGAGTCGACATAAGCCTTCAATCGGCTTATTTCGTTCTATGACATCCGAATCATTGGGGCCTCGCCGCTGCGGCAAGGATGCTGGGAATGGAAGAGCTGTTAAGCGAATATCTGCCGATCCTCATCTTCATGGGGATTGCGGCTGTTATCGGCATTGCGCTTCTTGTGCTGCCTTATCTCGTGGCGCCGTCGAAGCCCGACACGGAAAAGCTTTCCGCCTATGAATGCGGCTTCGATGCCTTCGACGATGCGCGCATGAAGTTCGACGTGCGCTTTTACCTCGTCGCGATCCTTTTCATTATTTTCGACCTCGAAGTTGCCTTCCTCTTTCCCTGGGCGGTGGCACTCGGCGATATCGGCATGTTCGGTTTCTGGTCGATGATCACCTTCCTCGCCATTCTCACCATCGGCTTTGCCTATGAGTGGAAGAAGGGCGCCCTTGAGTGGGAATAATTAAGACGGCAGGCCCGGGCTCCCAAGGTCCGGGTCTTTTGATGAACTTGCGGCAATGAGTGGTGCCATGAACAATCAGACGGTCATCGCAGACGCCCCCAAGGGCTTGGTGGACCCCCGCACCGGCCAGCCTATCGGCGCCGATGACCCTTACTTCAAGCAAGTCTCCGACCAGCTGGCCGACAAAGGCTTTCTGGTGACGCAGGCCGACAATCTGATCAATTGGGCGCGGACCGGCTCCTTGATGTGGATGACCTTCGGGCTTGCCTGCTGCGCTGTGGAAATGATGCAGACCTCGATGCCGCGCTATGACAGCGAGCGTTTCGGTTTTGCCCCGCGCGCCAGCCCGCGCCAGTCCGACGTGATGATCGTCGCCGGCACGCTGACCAACAAGATGGCCCCGGCGCTGCGCAAGGTCTATGACCAGATGCCCGAGCCGCGTTACGTCATCTCCATGGGCTCATGTGCCAATGGCGGCGGCTATTATCACTATTCCTATTCGGTCGTGCGTGGCTGCGACCGGGTCGTGCCGGTGGATATTTATGTGCCGGGGTGCCCGCCCACGGCAGAAGCGCTGCTTTACGGCATTCTGGCGCTGCAGCGGAAGATCCGCCGCACGGGTACGATTGAACGCTAATCCTCACGGCGGGGCCATCCGGCGCCGCAAAACAGTTTGAGATCATGTTGATGGACGAAAGTCTGCAAGACCTCGGCGAACATATTTCGGCCAGCCTGGATGATTCCGTCGTCGGTTTCTCGGTCGAATATGGCGAGCTGACCATTCATGCGGTGCGCGAGCGTATTGCCCGGGTGGTGAAATTCCTGCGGGACGATCCGGCCTGCCGGTTCACGGTGCTGATCGACATTTGCGGTGTCGATTATCCGGACCGCCTGAAGCGCTTCGATGTCGTCTATCACCTGCTCTCCATGACGCAGAACCAGCGCATCCGCGTGAAGGTGGAAACGGACGAAGAAGGCCAGGTGCCGAGCACCGTCAGCGTTTTCCCCGCCGCCGACTGGTTCGAGCGCGAGGCGTTCGATCTTTACGGCATTCTTTTCTCCGAGCATCCGGACCTGCGCCGCATTCTTACCGATTACGGTTTTTCCGGCCATCCGCTGCGCAAGGACTTCCCGCTCACCGGCTTTATGGAAGTGCGCTATGACGAAGAGCTCAAGCGCGTGGTCTATGAGCCTGTGAAACTGAAGCAGGAATTCCGTACATTCGATTTCATGTCGCCATGGGAAGGGCCCGACTATGTGCTGCCCGGCGATGAAAAGGCCACGGGCGAGGAGCACTGAGCATGGCCGAGCAGCAAATCCGGAACATGAACCTCAATTTCGGCCCGCAGCACCCGGCGGCCCACGGCGTGCTGCGCCTTGTGCTGGAGCTGGACGGGGAAGTGGTCGAACGCGTCGATCCGCATATCGGCCTCCTGCACCGGGGCACCGAAAAACTGATCGAGCACAAGACCTATCTGCAGGCCGTGCCCTATTTCGACCGCCTCGACTATGTGGCGCCGATGAACCAGGAGCACGCTTTCGCGCTCGCCGCCGAGCGGCTTCTCGGCCTCGAAGTGCCGAAACGCGGGCAATATATCCGCGTGCTTTATTCGGAAATCGGCCGGCTGCTCTCACACCTTCTCAACATCACCACGCAGGCCATGGATGTGGGCGCGCTGACGCCGCCGCTCTGGGGCTTTGAAGAGCGCGAAAAGCTGATGGTGTTCTATGAGCGCGCGTCGGGCTCGCGCATGCACGCAGCCTATGTGCGCCCCGGCGGCGTCCATCAGGACCTGCCGGAAAAGCTGCTGCAGGACATCTACGATTTCTGCGATCCGTGCGAAAAAGTGCTGGACGATCTCGAAGCGCTTTTGACCGGCAACCGCATCTTCAAACAGCGCAATGTGGATATCGGCGTGGTGACGGCGGAAGAGGCACAAGCCTGGGGCTTTTCCGGTGTGATGGTGCGCGGCTCTGGCATGGCCTGGGACCTGCGCAAGTCGCAGCCTTACGAGTGCTATAGCGAGCTTGATTTCGATATTCCCGTCGGCAAGAACGGCGACTGCTATGACCGCTATCTGGTGCGTGTGGAAGAATGCCGCCAGTCGCTGAAGATCATGAAGCAGTGCATCGAAAAGATGCCGGGCGGTCCCGTCAGCGCGGTGAACAATAAGGTGGTGCCGCCGAAACGCGGTGAGATGAAACGCTCCATGGAAGCGCTCATCCATCACTTCAAGCTTTATACCGAAGGCTACCACGTGCCCGAGGGCGAGGTTTATGCCGCCGTCGAAGCGCCGAAAGGCGAGTTCGGTGTGTTCCTCGTGTCCGACGGTTCCAACAAACCCTATCGCTGCAAAATCCGCGCGCCCGGTTTCGCGCATTTGCAGGCGATGGATTATCTTTGCAAAGGCCACATGCTGGCGGACGTTGCCGCCGTGCTTGGCTCGCTCGACATTGTGTTCGGGGAGGTTGACCGATGAGTGTGCGCAGGCTTGACCCGAACCAGCCTGAGAGTTTCGAGTTCACGCCGGAAAATCTGGAGTGGGCGAAAGGGCAGATCGCGAAATATCCGGATGGCCGCCAGGCCTCCGCGATCATTCCGCTGCTTTGGCAGGCGCAGAAGCAAGCCGGCGGCTGGCTGCCGGAACCGGCGATCCGCTATGTCGCGGACATGCTGGGCATGGCCTATATCCGCGCGATGGAAGTGGCGACCTTCTATACGATGTTCAACCTGACGCCGGTGGGCGAGCATTTCGTGCAGGTCTGCGGCACGACGCCGTGCTGGCTGCGCGGGGCGGACGACATCAAAGACGCCTGCAAGAAACACATCGGCCCGGAAAAGACGCTCTCTGCCGACGGCAAAATGTCGTGGATGGAAGTGGAGTGCCTGGGCGCCTGCGTGAACGCGCCGATGGTGCAGATCAACGACGATTATTATGAGGACCTGGACGGCGCGAAGATGGAAGAAATCATCAAGGCGCTGCGTGACGGCAAGGACGTGACGCCGGGACCGCAATCGAGCCGCAAAACATCCGAACCGATCGGCGGGCTAACCTCGCTGACGGACGTGCCGGGTGCGGGGGGCAAATAATGCTTAAAGATCAGGACCGCATCTTCACCAATCTCTACGGCTATGACGACTGGGGCCTCGATGGCGCCCGCCGCCGCGGCGATTGGGACGGCACGAAAGATATCATTGCCAAGGGCAAGGACTGGATCATCGAGGAGATGAAACAGTCGGGCCTGCGCGGGCGCGGCGGAGCGGGCTTTCCGACGGGCCTCAAATGGTCCTTCATGCCGAAGGAATCCGATGGCCGCCCGCATTACCTTGTGGTCAATGCGGACGAGTCGGAGCCGGGCACTTGTAAAGACCGCGAGATCATGCGCCATGATCCGCACAAGCTGATCGAAGGCTGTCTCATTGCCGGTTTCGCGATGAACGCCAATGCCGGCTACATCTATGTGCGCGGCGAATTCATCCGCGAGCGCGAGCGTCTGCAGGCCGCCGTCGATCAGGCCTATGAAGCAGGGCTTCTAGGCAAGAACGCGGCGGGCTCCGGCTGGGATTTCGATCTTTATGTGCATCACGGCGCCGGCGCTTATATTTGCGGCGAGGAAACGGCGCTGATCGAAAGCCTGGAAGGCAAGAAGGGGATGCCGCGCCTCAAGCCGCCGTTCCCGGCCAATGCCGGTCTTTACGGCGCGCCCACCACCGTGAACAACGTGGAAAGCATCGCCGTTGCCCCAACCATTCTGCGGCGCGGGGCGACCTGGTTCGCCGGGCTCGGCCGGCCCAATAATACGGGTACGAAGCTTTTCTGCATTTCCGGCCACGTCAATCAGCCGTGCAACGTGGAAGAGGAAATGGGCATCTCCATGCGCGAGCTGATCGACAAGCATGCCGGCGGCGTGCGCGGCGGCTGGGACAATCTGCTCGCGGTCATTCCGGGCGGCTCGTCCGTGCCCATGATCCCGAAAAGCATTTGCGATGATGTGCTGATGGATTTCGACTCGCTCAAAGAAGTGCAGTCGGGTCTCGGCACCGCCGCCGTGATCGTGATGGATAAGTCCACCGACGTGATCAAGGCGATTGCCCGTATTTCCGCTTTCTACAAGCACGAAAGCTGCGGCCAGTGCACGCCCTGCCGTGAAGGCACGGGCTGGATGTGGCGCGTTGTGGAGCGCATGGCCCGCGGCGAGGCGGATAAAAGCGAAATCGACCTTCTGCTCGACGTGACCAAGCGGGTAGAAGGGCACACCATTTGCGCACTCGGAGATGCGGCGGCCTGGCCCGTGCAGGGGCTGATCCGGCATTTCCGCCATGTAATCGAAGAACGGATTGACTCGCGCCAGGGCGCGGCAACCGTGGCTGCGGAGTAAAACATGCCGAAGCTGACCGTCGATGGCATTGAAGTCGAAGTAGAGCAGGGCGCCACCGTTCTGCAGGCCTGCGAGGATGCGGGCGCGGAAATTCCGCGCTTCTGCTACCACGAGCGCCTGTCGATCGCCGGCAATTGCCGCATGTGCCTGGTGGAAATGGAACGCTCGCCCAAGCCCGTGGCAAGCTGCGCGATGCCCGCCGCCGACGGCATGGTGATCCGCACCAACACCGAATATGTCAAACGCGCCCGCGAAGGCGTGATGGAATTTCTGCTGATCAACCACCCGCTCGATTGCCCGATCTGCGACCAGGGCGGGGAATGCGATCTGCAGGACCAGGCGATGGCCTACGGCGTCGACACCTCGCGCTTCGATGAGAACAAGCGCGCGGTCGAAGACAAGGAAATGGGCCCGCTCGTCAAAACCATCATGACGCGCTGCATTCATTGTACGCGCTGTGTACGCTTCGTCACGGAAGTTGCCGGTGTGCCGGAAATCGGCGCCATCGGCCGCGGCGAAGATATGGAAATCACGACCTATCTGGAAAAGGCTCTGACCTCCGAGCTGCAGGGCAATGTGATCGACCTGTGCCCTGTCGGTGCGCTGACCTCCAAGCCTTATGCCTTTACCGCGCGCCCCTGGGAGCTGCGCAAAACCGAAACCATCGACGTGATGGATGCGGTCGGCTCGAACATCCGCGTCGATGCGCGCGGCAGCGAAGTCATGCGCGTCATGCCGCGCAACAATGACGACGTGAACGAGGAATGGATTTCCGACAAGACGCGCTTCATCTGGGACGGTCTGCGCACGCAGCGCCTCGACAGGCCTTATGTGCGCGAGGACGGCAAGCTGCGCCCCGCAAGCTGGCAGGAAGCCTTTGCCAAGATCGCCGAAAAGGTAAAAGCGAGCGCGCCGGGGAAAATGGCGGCCATCGCAGGCGATCTTGCCTGCGCGGAAAGCATGAAGGCGCTCAAGGATCTGATGGGCGCGCTTGGCTCGGCCAATATGGATTGCCGGCAGGACGGCGCAAAGATCGGCGGCAAAGGCCGCGCGGCTTATCTCTTCAATTCCGGCATTGCCGGGATCGAAGAGGCCGATGCGCTACTCATTGTCGGTTCCAACCCGCGCCTTGAAGCGCCGGTGCTGAACGCGCGTATCCGCAAGCGCTGGCTGGAAGGCGGTTTCCCGGTCGGCCTGATCGGTGAAGACGCAGACCTGACCTACGACAAAGAATATCTGGGCGCGGGCGCGCAGACGCTGAAGGAAATCGCGGACGGCACGCATCCTTTCGCCCGCATTTTGCAGGTGGCCGAAAAACCCATGCTGATCCTCGGTCAGGGCGCGCTTTCCCGGCCCGACGGCGAGGCGGTGCTGGAAACCTGCATCGGCATCATCCGGGCGGCAGGCGGCGTCAGTGCCGACTGGAACGGCTTCAACGTGCTTCACACGGCAGCGGCCCGTGTCGGCGGCCTCGATCTCGGCTTCCTGCCGGGTGAAGGCGGCAAGGACACGAATGCCATTCTCGACGGGGCGAGCGCCGGCGAGATCGACTTCGTTTATCTGCTCGGCGCCGATGAAATCGACACGGCCCGTCTCGGCAATGCCTTCGTCGTCTATCAGGGCACGCACGGCGACCGCGGCGCGCACCGCGCCGATGTCATCCTGCCCGGCGCGGCCTACACCGAAAAGAGCGCGCATTGGGTGAATACCGAAGGGCGCGTGCAGCTCGGCGAGCGGGCCGCGTTCCCGCCCGGCGATGCGCGCGAAGACTGGGCGATCCTGCGCGCGCTCTCCGAAGTGCTGGACCAGAAACTGCCTTACGACAATCTTGCGCAGCTGCGCGCCGCGCTCTGCGGGGATGCGCCGAGCTTCGAGATGCGCGATGTGCAGCCGCAGGCGGGCGACCTGCCGGAAGGCGGCACGCGGGAGATGACGGATGCGCCGTTCCATGCGGCGGTGCGTGATTTCTACTTCACCAATCCAATTGCGCGGGCAAGCAAGGTAATGGCCGAATGTGCCGCGCTGCAAAGCGCGCAAGGCGAGGGGGCGACCGGAACCAATGGCTGAGATTTTCTGGGAATACGGCCTTCCGGGTCTGATCATGGCGGGGCAGAGCCTGCTGCTCATGGTGCCGCTGCTCGTGCTGATTGCCTTCATTCTTTATGCCGACCGTAAGGTCTGGGCGGCGGTGCAGCTGCGCCGCGGGCCTAACGTGGTGGGTCCTTTCGGCCTGCTGCAATCCTTCGCGGACCTGGCGAAGTTCATCTTCAAGGAAGTGGTCATTCCGGCAAGCGCCAACAAGGGCGTCTTCCTTTTGGCGCCTTTCGTCTCCGTGGTGCTGGCGCTTTCGTCCTGGGCGGTGATCCCGATGTCGGACGGCGTGGTGATTGCCGATATTAATGTCGGCATTCTCTATCTCTTCGCGCTGTCCTCGCTCAGCGTCTACGGCATCATCATGGCCGGGTGGGCATCGAACTCGAAATACCCCTTCCTCGGCGCGCTGCGTTCGGCTGCGCAGATGGTGTCTTACGAAGTTTCCATCGGCTTTGTCATCGTCTGTGTGCTCATGACGGCCGGCACGCTCAATCTCTCCGAGATTGTGCGCGCGCAGGACGGCAACTGGGGCCTCTTCAACTGGTACTGGCTCTGGCATCTGCCGATGTTCGTGATCTTCTTCATTTCGGCGCTGGCAGAGACCAACCGCCCGCCCTTCGATCTGCCCGAAGCGGAATCGGAGCTGGTGGCGGGCTATGCCGTGGAATATTCCTCCACGCCTTACATGATGATGTTCATGGCCGAGTATGTGGCGATTTTGACCATGTGCGCGCTCATGACGATCCTTTTCCTCGGCGGCTGGCTGCCGCCGGTCGATGTGGCTCCCTTTAACTGGATACCGCCCTTCTTCTGGTTCTGGATCAAGACGCTTTTCATCTTCTTCCTGATTGCGATGGTGAAGGCGTTCGTTCCCCGCTACCGCTATGACCAGCTGATGCGGCTGGGCTGGAAAGTCTTCCTGCCCATCTCGCTCTTCTGGGTCGTTTTGACGGCGGGTGTTCTTGTTGGTTTCGATCTGCTGCCGGCGTAAGGCAGGGATCGGGAAAGGAAACGATTATGGCTTGGCTTGATCAATCGGTCCGGTCGCTCTTTTTGACAGAGTTCGTTTCGAGCTTCTGGCTGGCCTTGCGCTATTTCTTCAAGCCCAAGGCGACGCTGAACTATCCCTTCGAGAAGGGCGCGCTTTCGCCGCGCTTTCGCGGGGAACATGTGCTGCGCCGCTATCCAAACGGCGAAGAACGCTGCATCGCCTGTAAATTGTGCGAGGCGATATGCCCGGCGCAGGCCATCACCATCGAAGCGGGGCCGCGCAACAATGACGGTACGCGCCGCACCATCCGCTACGACATCGACATGACCAAATGCATCTATTGCGGTTTCTGCCAGGAAGCCTGCCCGGTGGATGCGATCGTGGAAGGGCCGAATTTCGAATTCGCTGCGGAAACGCGCGAAGAGCTTTTCTACACGAAAGAAAAACTGCTCGAAAACGGCGACCGCTGGGAACGGCAGATTGCGAAAAACCTCGCGCTCGACGCGCCTTACCGTTAAGCAGCGCGTGAGAGAGAAAGAAGGGATCGGGGACTAGGACATGATCGTGGCGACCATCGCGTTTTACCTGTTTGCGGCGGTGACCATTGCGGCGGCCTTTATGGTGATTTCCGCCCGCAATCCCGTGCATTCGGTGCTCTTCCTGATCCTGGCGTTTTTCAGCTCGGCCGGTCTGTTCATTCTGATGGGCGCCGAGTTCGTGGCGATGATCCTGGTCATCGTTTATGTGGGCGCCGTGGCCGTGCTCTTCCTGTTCGTGGTCATGATGCTCGATATCGACTTCAAGAACCTGCGCTCGGAGATGCTGAACTATCTACCGCTCGGCGGGATGATCGGCATCATTCTGTTGCTGGAACTTGGGCTCGTGGCGAGTACCTGGGTTTTCGCGCCGGATGCCGCAAGCCTGGCGGCTGCGCCGGCTCCTGCCGCCGACAGCGGCGTGACCAATGCTGAGGCGCTGGGGCGCGTCATTTACACCCAGTATGTCTATTACTTCCAGGCGGCCGGCATGATCCTGCTGATCGCCATGGTAGGCGCCATCGTGCTGACCCTGCGCAAGCGGGAAGGCGTGAAGCGCCAGATCATTGCCGACCAGGTGGCCCGGACACCGCAGACGGGCGTCGAAGTGAAGAAAGTTGAACCGGGCCAGGGCATTTAAGTCCGTCCGGGAACGTTTGAGGGGAAGCGCTGATGGAAATCGGCCTCGCACATTATCTGATCGTGGCAGCCATTCTGTTCACGCTCGGCATTTTCGGGATCTTCCTGAACAGGAAGAACGTCATCATCATTCTGATGTCGATCGAGCTGATGCTGCTGGCGGTGAACATCAACCTGGTCTCGTTCTCCACCCATCTGGGCGATCTGGTGGGACAGGTTTTCGCGCTTCTGGTGCTGACCGTCGCGGCGGGCGAGGCGGCGATCGGTCTGGCGATCCTCGTTATTTACTTCCGCAATCGCGGCTCCATTGCCGTTGAAGACATCAACGTTCTGAAAGGCTGACCCGATGTATTCCGCGATTGTGTTTCTGCCTCTTATCGGGTGTCTCATTGCCGGCCTTTTCGGCCGCCAGATCGGTGTCAAAGCCTCACAGGTGATCACCTCGGGCCTGCTCGTCATCTCCGCGATCCTCTCCTGGGTGGCCTTCGTCTCCGTCGCGCTGCAGGGCAATGCCGAAACGGTACAGGTGCTCAGCTGGATCGATAGCGGCGCGCTGGAGGCCGATTGGCGCCTGCGCATCGACACGCTGACCGCCGTGATGCTGGTCGTCGTGACGTCCGTTTCCTCGCTCGTGCACATTTATTCCGTCGGCTATATGAGCCACGACCCGCACCAGCCGCGCTTCTTCGCTTACTTGTCACTCTTCACCTTTGCCATGCTGATGCTGGTGACGGCGGACAACCTCATCCAGCTCTTCTTCGGCTGGGAAGGGGTGGGCCTTGCCTCCTATCTTCTCATCGGTTTCTGGTACAAGCGCCCGAGCGCCAATGCGGCCGCGATCAAGGCCTTCGTGGTCAACCGCGTGGGTGATTTCGGCCTGCTGCTCGGCATTTCCACCGTCTTCCTGATGGTGGGCTCGGTGGAGTTCGACGCGATCTTCGCTGCGATCCCGGATATGGCGGGCGATACGTTCCGCTTCTTCGGCTATGACGTGCCGGTCGTGACCACCATCGCGCTGCTGCTCTTCATGGGCGCTATGGGCAAGTCGGCGCAGTTCCTGCTCCATACCTGGCTGCCGGATGCGATGGAAGGCCCGACGCCGGTTTCCGCGCTCATTCACGCGGCGACCATGGTGACGGCGGGCGTCTTCCTCGTTTGCCGCATGTCGCCGATTTTCGAATATTCACCGGACGCCCTGACCTTCGTGACCGTGGTGGGCGCGACGACAGCCTTCTTCGCGGCGACGGTCGGCCTCGTGCAGAACGACATCAAACGCGTCATCGCCTATTCGACCTGTTCGCAGCTCGGCTACATGTTCGCCGCTGCCGGGATCGGCGCTTATGAAGCGGCCATGTTCCACCTCTTCACGCACGCCTTCTTCAAGGCGCTGCTGTTCCTTGGCTCGGGCTCGGTTATCCACGCCATGTCGGACGAGCAGGACATGCGCAAGATGGGCGGTCTTTATAAGCTCATCCCGCTCACCTATTTCATGATGATCATCGGCACCCTGGCGCTGACCGGTTTCCCGTTCACCGCCGGCTATTTCTCCAAGGATGCGATCATCGAGGCGGCTTACGCGTCCCACTCCAGCGCGCATATGTATGCCTTCACGCTGCTGGTGGTCGCCGCGCTCTTCACCTCCTTCTATTCCTGGCGTCTGATCTTCATGACGTTCCACGGCAAGAGCCGGGCGTCGAATGAAGTGCTCTCGCATGTGCATGAATCGCCGGCGGTCATGTGGGTGCCGCTCGCCATTCTGGCGGCAGGCGCGATTTTCGCCGGGATGATGTTCTCGAACTTCTTCGTGGGTGAGGCCTATACGAATTTCTGGGCCGGCACGATCAGCCATGCCAGCGGCAACGAGGTGATGGAACATTTCCACCACGTGCCGGGTTGGGTCGTCTGGTCGCCTTTCGCGGCGATGGTGCTCGGCTTTGCCGTCTCCTGGTACTTCTATATCCGCCGCCCGGACCTGCCGAAGGAACTCGCGCAGACGCACGAGCCGCTCTACAAGTTCCTGCTCAACAAGTGGTATTTCGACGAGCTTTACGATTTCATCTTCGTGCGTCCCGCCTTCTTCCTCGGCCGCACGCTCTGGAAACAGGGCGACGGGCGGATCATCGACGGGATGGGGCCTGACGGGATTGCCGCGCGCGTCTCCGACATCACACGCGGGGTCGTGCGGGTGCAGTCCGGCTATCTCTATCATTATGCATTTGCGATGCTGCTCGGTGTTGCCGCGCTCATCACCTACTTCATGTTCGGAGGGGCGCTTTGATGTTGGACGGGCAGTTTCCGATCCTTTCGCTCGTAACGTTTCTGCCGCTGCTGGGCGCGCTCTTGATCCTGCTCGTCCCGAGCCGGGCGGAAGTGTCCGACCAGAACGTGCGCTGGGCCGCGCTCTGGGTAACGTGCGGAACGTTCCTTGTCTCCCTGATCATCTGGGTGCGCTTCGATCCCAGCACCGCCGACTTCCAGATGGTGGAACAGGCCGAATGGCTGGGCGGCGCGGTCACTTATCATATGGGTGTCGACGGCATCTCCATGCTCTTCGTCATTCTGACGACGTTCCTGATGCCGCTCTGCATCCTCGCCAGCTGGGAATCCATCCAGCACCGGGTGAAGGAATATATGATCGCCTTCCTGGTGCTCGAAACGCTGATGATCGGCGTCTTCTGCGCGTTGGATCTGGTGCTCTTTTATCTCTTCTTCGAAGCCGGTCTCATCCCGATGTTCCTGATCATCGGTGTCTGGGGCGGGGCGCGCCGCGTCTATGCGAGCTTCAAGTTCTTCCTTTATACGTTTGCCGGCTCCGTGCTGATGCTGCTCGCCATCATGGCGATGTATTGGCAGGCGGGCACGACGGATATTCCGACGCTGCTGGCTTATGACTTCCCTTACGGGATGCAATATTGGCTCTGGCTTGCCTTCTTTGCCTCCTTCGCGGTGAAGATGCCGATGTGGCCGGTCCATACCTGGCTGCCCGACGCGCACGTGGAAGCGCCGACCGCAGGCTCGGTCATTCTGGCGGGCATCCTTTTGAAGATGGGCGGCTACGGCTTTCTGCGTTTCTCGCTGCCGATGTTCCCCATCGCCTCGGACCTCTTTGCGCCGCTGGTTTTCACGCTTTCGATCATTGCCATCGTCTACACCTCGCTCGTCGCGCTGGTGCAGGAGGATATCAAAAAACTCATCGCTTATTCCTCCGTCGCCCATATGGGCTTCGTGACGATGGGCATTTTCGCAATGAACGAACAGGGCGTGCAGGGCGGTATCTTCCAGATGCTGAGCCATGGCTGGGTGTCGGGCGCGCTCTTCCTTTGCGTCGGCGTGATTTACGACCGGATGCATACCCGTGAGATCGCCGCTTATGGGGGGCTCGTGCAGCGCATGCCGCTCTATGCCTTTGCCTTCATGCTCTTCACCATGGCGAATGTGGGCCTGCCGGGCACCAGCGGTTTCGTTGGTGAATTCTTGACCATCGTCGGCACCTTCCAGGTGGATACGCGCGTTGCCTCCGTCGCCGCGCTCGGCGTCATTCTGGCGGCCTGCTATGCGCTCTTCCTTTACCGCCGGGTGATCTTCGGCGAGCTGGAAAAAGAGACGCTGAAAAACATTATGGATCTGAACCGCAGGGAAATTCTGACCCTCGCGCCGCTTGTCGCCACGACCATCTTCTTCGGCGTCTACCCGGCCCCGATCATGGACGTCACCGCCGTGTCGGTGGAGAACCTGATCGCCGGTTACGAAGAAGCGCTCGAAACCTACACGGCCGCGGGCGGCAGTACCGGGTTCATCAACCTTGCCGGCCTGCTGGGCGGTCAATAGCCCGAGTTTGAGAGAGAAATATGGAAACCGCACTCGTGCCCGTTCCCGATCTGAACCCCGCGCTGGCTGAAATCATTCTGGCAGTCGGCGCTTTGGGCCTGCTCATGCTTGGCGCTTACACCAAGGCCAGCACCACGCGCCTTGCCAGTATCGGCGCGGTGCTGCTTTTCGCCGTCGCCGCCATCGTGGTGATCGGCCAGCCCGACAGCCGTGTCCTGACTTTCGGCGGCAGCTTCGTGACGGACGGCTTCGGCAAGTTCATGAAAGTGCTGGTGCTTATCGGCTCGGCGGGCGCGATCGTCATGTCCTATAATTTCATCCGCCGGGAAAATATGGATCGGTTTGAGTTTCCGGTGCTGATCGTACTGGCGACGCTCGGCATGTTGATGATGGTGTCGGCGAACGATCTCATCTCGCTCTATGTCGGCCTCGAGCTGCAGTCGCTCTCGCTTTACATCATTGCCGCCTTCAACCGCGATTCCGCCCGCTCGACGGAAGCGGGCCTGAAATATTTCGTTCTCGGCGCGCTCGCCTCCGGCATGATGCTTTATGGCGCCTCGCTCGTTTACGGCTTCACGGGCACGACGAATTTCGACCTCATTGCAGGCATCATCCGCACGGAAGGCATGTCGCTCGGCCTCGTTTTCGGCCTCGTCTTCATCCTCGCCGCGCTTGCCTTCAAGGTTTCCGCCGTGCCGTTCCACATGTGGACGCCCGACGTTTATGAAGGCGCGCCGACCCCGGTTACGGCTTTCTTTGCCTCCGCGCCCAAGATCGCGGCCATGGCGCTTTTCATCCGTGTAATGATGGGCGCTTTCCCCGATGCGAGCGCTGAGTGGCGCCAGATCGTGGTCTTCATTTCCATCGCTTCCATGCTGCTCGGCGCTTTCGCTGCCATCGGTCAGACCAATATCAAGCGGCTTATGGCCTATTCCTCCATCGGCCATATGGGCTACGCGCTGGTGGGGCTCGCCGCGGGCACGGAAGAGGGCGTGCGCGGGATCATCATTTATCTGACGATCTATCTCGTCATGAATCTCGGCGTCTTCTGCTGCATCCTGGCGATGCGCCGCAAGGAAGAAGGCATGGTCGAGGATATCGCGGATCTCGCAGGCCTCTCGCGCCATCAGCCGGTGCTGGCCTTCCTTTTTTCCATGTTGATGTTCTCGCTCGCCGGCGTGCCGCCGCTGGCCGGGTTCTTTGCGAAATATTTCGTCTTCCTCTCCGCTATCGAAGCCGGGCTTTATACGCTGGCGGTGATCGGCGTGCTCTCCAGTGTCGTCGGCGCCTTCTATTACCTGCGTGTGGTGAAGGTGATCTATTTCGACGAACCGGCGCAGCCCTTCGAAGCGCCGCTTGCAAGCGAGCTGCGCGTGCTGCTCGGAGCGTCCAGCATCGTCACGCTCTTCTTCTTCGTTTACCCGGCGCCGCTCATCGCGCTTGCGCAGGCCGCGGCCGGGGCGCTGCTGCCATAGATGGACGGCCCCGCTCTGCCGCAAGGATATAAGCTGGCCTGGTTCGAAGAACTGGACAGCACGAATTCGCAGGCGCGGCGGATGGGAGAGCAGGGCGAGGAAGCACCCGTCTGGATCGCCGCTGAACGGCAGACCGCCGGGCGCGGGCGGCGCGGGCGGGCCTGGGCATCGCCCTCCGGCAATCTCATGTGCACGCTTTATCTGCGCCCGCGCTGCAGCCCGGCTAAGGCAGGCGAACTGTCTTTCGTGGCGGGACTGGCGCTCCATGATGCAGCCTCCGCCATGGCCGGGCCCGCCTTCAGCGACATTATCCGCCTCAAATGGCCGAACGACCTTTTGCTGGGCGGCAAGAAAGCAAGCGGCATTCTTCTGGAAAGCGCAACGCAGGGAAGCGGCGAGGTAAGCTGGCTCGCCGTGGGTATCGGCCTCAACCTTGCCGAGTTTCCGAAAGATACTGAATTTCCGGCCACTTCGCTTGCGGCGGAAACGGGGCAACAGGTCAGCCCGCGCGAGGCGATTGCGGTGCTTGCCCACGCCTTCGATAAATGGCTGAAAATCTGGCAGGGTCCGGAAGGGTTCAGGCCGCTGCGCGACGCCTGGGCGGCGCGGGCCGCAGGGCTTGGCGGCACGATCACCGCGCGCCTGCCGGAGGAAACGGTGACAGGCACGTTCGTGGGCCTCGATGAGGACGGCGCGCTCCGCCTCAGGCTCGACACGGGCGCTGAAAGGGCTATTTCTGCGGGCGACGTCTTTTTCGGGACAGGGTAAGATCGGTTCATGGCAGATGGTACGGGTATGAGTGAGGCGAACGAACTGGTCTTCCTGCCGCTGGGCGGCACCGGCGAGATCGGCATGAACCTCAATCTTTATGGGTTCGGCCCGCCGGACGCGCGCAAATGGATGATGGTCGATCTCGGCGTCACCTTCTCGGATCTGCGCACGCCGGGTATCGACGTGATCATGGCGGACCCGTCTTTCATTGAGGAGCGCCGGGAGGACCTGCTTGGCATCGTCCTTACCCATGGCCATGAAGACCATATCGGCGCGGTCGCGCATCTCTGGCCGTCTTTGCGCTGCGATGTCTATGCGACGCCTTTTACCGCCGAACTCGTCAAAGCCAAGCTCATCGAGGCGGGCATCGAGCAGGAAGTGCCGCTCAAGATCGTGGAGCTCGGCAGCCGCTTCACGCTGGGTCCTTTCGACATCGAACTGGTGACGCTCACCCATTCGATCCCCGAGCCCAATGCGCTCGCCATCCGCACGCCGCTCGGCCTTGTCATGCATACGGGCGACTGGAAGATCGATCCCGATCCCGTGGTTGGTGATGACATCGATATCGAGCGGCTGACGCAGCTTGGGCAGGAAGGCGTGCGGGCGCTCGTCTGCGATTCCACCAATGTGTTCTCGCCTGGCGAATCCGGCTCGGAGGCCGATGTCGCCAAGGGGTTGACGGAACTCATCAAGGATATGAAGGGCCGTGTGGCGGTGACGACCTTCGCCTCGAATGTTGCCCGCCTTGAAAGCGTCATCCGCGCGGCGGAAGCCTGCGGGCGCCATGTGGTGCTGGCCGGACGCGCCATGCACCGCGTCACGACGGCGGCGCGCAAGACGGGGTATCTGCAAAACCTGCCGCCCATCGTACCGGAAGATGAGGCAGGTTATCTGCCCCCTGAAAACGTGCTTTATCTTTGCACCGGCAGCCAGGGTGAGCCGCGCGCCGCCCTTGCGCGCATTGCGACGGACAACCACCCCCATGTCACCTTGTCGGAAGGCGACACGGTGATCTTTTCCTCGCGGATGATCCCCGGCAATGACGTGGAAATTTATGAGCTTCAAAACCTGCTGGCCGAACGCGGCATCCGCGTGATCACGGAGAAGGATCATTTTGTCCACGTCTCCGGTCATCCGTGCCGGGATGAACTGGCGCGCATGTATCAATGGATCAAGCCGGAGGTCGCCGTGCCGGTGCATGGCGAGGCGCGGCATCTGCTTGAACATGCCGAGCTTGCCCGCGAGCTGCAGGTGCCGCAGGCCATGGTTTTGAAAAACGGGCTCATGCTGCGCCTTGCGCCCGGCCCGGCGGAGATCATCGATGAAGCGCCGAACGGGCGGCTTTATCTTGATGGCGACATTCTGATGCCGTCCTGGGACCCGGCGGTGCAGGAGCGCCGGAAGCTTGCCTTTGCTGGTTCCGTCTTCGTCACGCTGGTCCTTGACGGGCAGGGCAAGGTGCTGGGCGAACCGCAGGTGCGTCTTCTCGGTCTGCCGGAGGAAGATGGCAGCGGCATTTCCTTCGAAGAACGCGCGCTCGACGCCATCGACGATGTGCTGGACAGGCTTCCCTTGCGCAAACGCAAGGATGACGCAGCGGTCGCCGAGCTTTTGCGCCGGGCGGTGCGTGGGGCGATCCGCCGGGAGTGGGGAAAGAAGGCCGCCGTGGAAGTGATCGTGACGCGGGTCTGAGAGCCTGTGCTTGCCCCCTCAGGCCAAGCGCTCTAGTTTTGCGCCAACACATATTTGCTGTTCTGAAGGAGAGTTTCGATGCTGGGCCGTTTGAACCACGTAGCGATTGCCGTTCCCAATATGGAAGAAGCCGCCGCCGTTTACCGCGACACGCTGGGCGCGAAAGTGTCCGAGGCGGTGCCGCAGCCGGACCACGGGGTGACGACCGTTTTCGTCGAACTGGAAAACACCAAGATCGAATTGCTCGAGCCGCTGGGCGAGGATTCCCCGATCCTCAGCTATCTGAAGAAAAACCCGAAAGGCGGCATCCACCACGTCTGCTACGAAGTGGAAGACATCATGGCCGCCCGCGATCAGATGCGCGAAAAAGGCGCGACCATCACCGGCACGGGCGAGCCGAAAATCGGCGCCCATGGCAAGCCCGT
The DNA here is from genome assembly GCF_965222285.1 of Tepidicaulis sp. Classification (NCBI taxonomy): domain Bacteria; kingdom Pseudomonadati; phylum Pseudomonadota; class Alphaproteobacteria; order Hyphomicrobiales; family Parvibaculaceae; genus Tepidicaulis; species Tepidicaulis sp. Next base: position 1,443,574 of record NZ_OZ244942.1, read on the forward strand.
GATCTTCCTTCACCCGAAGGATTTCAACGGCACCTTGATCGAGCTGGAAGAGGTTTGAGGACGAGGGCATGAGCCTGACCGATTTCATTCAAGCCGCCGCCATTTATGCGGTGATCTGGTGGCTGGTGCTGTTTGCCGTGCTTCCCTGGGGCGTGCGCTCGCAAGGGGAGATGGGGCAGACCGTACCCGGCACCGAAGACGGCGCACCGGTCAGGCCGCTTTTGCTGCGCAAGGTGATCGCCACGACGATCACCGCTGCCGTGATCTATGCCGGCGTTCACTGGCTGCTGAATTATTCCGGCGTGACGCTGAACGACATTCCCTTCTTCCCGAAATTCGAGCCGGTGCGCTGAAGACTTATCCCCGCTTTGTGATGTGCCTGTCATACTTGGGGCCTTATCAAGAGGGATAAAAGCGGCGAGGGAAGATGGCGGCAGAAGGGGCGGCAGGACCCCAAGCGCAAGGCAGCGCCTGGGACGTTTTCAAAGCATTTCTGGTTCTGGGGCTCACCAGCTTTGGCGGGCCCGTGGCGCATCTAGGCTATTTCCGTGAGGCGTTCGTTGCGCGGCGCGCCTGGCTGAGCGAGGCGGCTTACGGCGATCTCGTGGCGCTCTGCCAGGTATTGCCGGGCCCGGCCTCCAGCCAGGTGGGCATGGGAATCGGCCTGCACCGGGCAGGCCTTGCCGGCATGGCGGCGGCCTGGACCGCCTTTACGCTTCCCTCCGCGCTTCTGCTTGCCGGGTTCGCTGCCGGGCTTGCCGTGCTGCAACCCTCCGCTGAGACGGACTGGCTCCTCGGGCTGAAAGCGGCCGCTGCCGCCGTCGTCGCTCAGGCACTGATCGGCATGGCAAAGAGCCTGACGCCGGATCTGCCGCGTGCCGCGCTTGCCGTCCTCGGCTTCTTTCCGCTGGTCCTCGCGCCCCATCCCATGACCCCCGTCCTGGTACTCCTCGGCGGCGGAGCGCTGGGCTGGCTTTTCCTCAAGGAAGACCCGAATGGTGCGGGGGAGGCGCCGGGCACCCTCAACACGCTGCCGCGCAAAGGGGCGCTCGCCGCTCTTGCCGCTTTTGCCGCGTTGCTGGCGCTTCTGCCGCTGGCGGCTATCGAGGGCGGTCCAGCGGCGGCACTGATCGACAAGTTCTACCGGGCAGGCTCTCTCGTCTTTGGCGGCGGCCATGTGGTACTGCCGCTCCTTCAAAGCGAGATGGTCTCCACGGGCTTTGTCAGTGAGGCGGACTTCCTGGCGGGCTATGGCGCGGCTCAGGCGGTGCCGGGCCCGCTTTTCACCTTCGCCGCGTTTCTGGGATATGCCTCGGAAGGGGCGGTCACAGGCCCGCTCGGCGCGGCGCTGGCGCTTATCGCAATATTCCTGCCTTCCGCCTTGCTGCTCCTGGGCGTCCTACCGTTCTGGGCAGGGCTGCGGGCGAATGCGGCGCTACGCCGGGGGCTTGCCGGGGTGAATGCCGCGGTTGTCGGCCTGCTGGCGGCGGCCTTTTACGACCCGGTGCTTCTGGAGGGGGTAAAGAGCCTGCCTGCAGCGCTCATCGCCCTTGGCGGTCTCGGCGCGCTTTATTTCGCCAAAGTGCCGCAATGGCTGGTCGTGGCGGCGGCAGCGCTGGCTGGGGCGGTGCTGCTCTAGATTTTCGGAAACTGGCAGACGTGTTGCCCAAAAAAGAAAGCAAGGCTGCGGATACCGCGCCTTGCTCCAGTCACTCGCCCACCCGGGCCTCAGAAGAGGGACGAAACTTTTGTTCCGTGCCGGGTGTTCTCCTCCCTAAACTTGGACTGCTCTTTGGCAGGCCCCTTTTTTGTATGCCCGGAGTATATGGAGGGGTGCAGAGTGTGTCTACGCAATTTTTTAAGAACTATGACACTTTCCGGGTAATAAGCGGCATACTTACAGCCGTGTCAGCGTAAGTTTATGCCACGGCGAGTTTGATGGCGAAGGCCGCGGCCAGCCCCCAAAGCACAGGATGCACCTGCCGGGCCTGACCCGTCAGCGCCTTGAGCGCGGCATAGGTGATGATCCCGAGCCCGATCCCCGTTGCGATGGAAAAGGTAAGGGGAATGGCGATCAGCGTGACGGTGGCGGGAATGGCTTCGCTCGTCTCGCGCCAATCGACTTTCCCGAGCCCCTGCATCATCAGGCAGGCAACGAGAATAAGGGCGGGAGCTGTCGCAAAACCCGGCACCGCGCCGATCAAGGGCGCGAAGAAGAGACAGGCTAGAAAGGCAAGCCCCGTGACGATGGCGGTAAGGCCTGTGCGCCCGCCCGCCTCGATGCCCGAGGTGCTTTCGATATAGGAGGTGGTGGTGGAGGTGCCGAGCAGCGCGCCCACAGACGTCGCCGCCGAATCCGCGATCATGGCCTTTTTCATGCCGATGAGGCGGCCTTGCCCGTCGATAAGCCCCGCTCGAGCGGCAACGGCGACAAGCGTACCCGCCGTATCCAGGAGATCCACCAGCAGAAAGACGAAGATGACCGTGACGAGACCGGCGCCAAGCGCGCCGGCGAGATCGAGCTCCATGAAGGTGGGCAGGAGCGAGGGTGGCAGCGACACCAGTCCTCCGCCGGTTCCCGCATCCGGCGCGCTCAGCCCGACAAGCCCCGCAATCAGCGTGAGCAGCAGAATGACGCCGAGCACCGCGCCCGGCAGCTTACGGGCATAAAGCGCGCCCATCGCAAGAAAACCGCCTGCCGCGAGCCAGACCTCGGGCCGGGACATATCGCCGAGCTTGACGAGCGTTGCCGGAGAGGCGGTGACGATCCCGGCATTCTGCAGCCCGATAAAGGCAAGGAAGAGCCCGATCCCCGCCGCGATGGCCTGTTTCTGGGAGGCGGGAATGGCGTTGATCATCTTCTCACGGAACGTCGAGATGGAAAGCGCCAGAAAGATGAGGCCGGAGAAAAAGACGCAGCCGAGCGCGATGCGCCAGTCGCCGCCCAGCGCCGGTACCACGGTGAAGGCGAAATAAGCGTTGAGCCCCATGCCGGGCGCCTGAGCGATGGGCAAGTTTGCATATAGTCCCATCAGAAGAGAGCCGAAGGCAGCTGCCAGGCAGGTGGCGACGAAGACGGCGTTCTTGTCCATGCCGGCCTCGGCCAGGATCAGCGGATTGACGGCGACGATATAGGCCATGGTCAGAAAGGTAGTGAGACCGCCCGTTATCTCTTGGCGCAGGCTCGATCCGCGTGCGGAAAGCTGAAAGTAGGAAAGAAAATCGTCCGCATGCGCCATTTTGCCTACTGTCCCCCGGTACTGGCTTGCGTTAAGCTTTTTCTATTGTGCCGCTGAGGCTTTTCATCTGCCATTCAGGCAGAATCGATTAGCTTTATCGGAAAGTGTTTCATATACTTTTTGAAAAGGCGCCGTCTGGGGCAAAGCCTTTTTTAAAGAACCGGCATTAATCTGGGGATGATGAACGGACAAGCACAGCTCGCCGCGGTCCTATTCGCTGGCATGGTCTCCCAAGGAGACGGCACTTCCACGGAACCTGGCGTTACCGCCGGAAAACTGGAAGCATCACGTACACGCCCTGAAATCGTTGAAATCAGCGATCCGGCCTGCGCTCTGGTCACGGAGCATGTGCCGGCGGCCAATGTGGCCTATCAGCCGGGTGTCAGCACCACGGGCAAACAGGTGGTGAGCGCCGATTTGAACCCGTCGTCCTACAGTCTGCGGCCGATCTATCAGTTCGACGTGGAAATCACGCCGGACAGCCTGTCCGACAAGTATAAAGGCCAGACCGGTCTGCCTGTTGCCACCATTACCTATGAGCCGGAGACGGGCAAAGTCCTGCTTGATGGCGAGGAAATGGTCTGGCTGCACGAAAAGGCGCTTTATGCGGCGTGTGCGGCCCGCAACGCCAAGAAATAATCGCTTTCACCGCCCGCCCTGACCGGCAGCCACTGTCTTGACTTGGGACAGTGGGCCTCGCACCCTGCCTGCACATCACATGTGGGGGCACTATGCGCGCGACAGGCATCGCCGCGGCCAGAAGGGCCGGGCAGTCGGTATCGGGAAATTCAGGCCGGCAGAGGGCCAGAAGTCTTAGCCAAAGACTGGCGCGCATGGCGGGGTTTGCCGCGCTGAGCGGCGCGCTTCTTCTGGGCGGCGCCTTGGGCGGCTCGGGCGAGGCGGCGGCCCGCTCCTATAATTGGAAGATCACCAAGACCGAATGGTCCCCGGCGGACGAGAAAGGCTTCAGCGAGTTCGTCGAGGCGCTGGGCGCTGCCGATTGCTGGACGGTGGATGAGTGCCTGCGAAGCCCGGCGAACCCCTACCGCAGCACCGACCCGCGGGGGCTGCGCTTCCGTTCCGACTGCGCGGACTTTCCTTATGTGCTGCGCGCTTATTACGCCTGGAAGAACGGGCTGCCGTTTTCCTATGCGATCGGCGTGAATTCCACCACGGGCTATTTCTCCGATGTCCGCTACACCTCGAACGGCAACCGCGTCACGGCAAGAAAGACCGTTCCGGCAACGGCGCAGGGCGTACCTGCGCTGCCCCTCATTGTGGAGATGCGCAATGCGGTTTCCACCGCCATGTACCGCCATCATGCGGACGCGGATGATGCGCAGAATTTTACCGACTTCTATTCGCCGGAAATCACCCGCGAAAGCATCCGCCCCGGCACGGTGCTTTACGATGTGAACGGTCATGTCGCCATGGTCTGGCGGGTGGAGGATGACGGGCGCATTCTCAATATCTCCGCCCACCCGGACAATTCCGTCTCCCGCTCTTTTTACGGGCGCAACTTCCTGCGCACGAAGCCGGAGCTCGGCACGAATTTCAAGAACTGGCGTCCTCAGCGCCTTGTGGGGGCGACGCGCCGGGCAGACGGCACGTATGTGGGCGGGCATATCGAAGCGCCGCTGAATAGCGAGCTCGAAGACTTTTCCCTGGAACAGTATCTCGGCACCCAGACCAATCCGAGCGGCAATTGGCGCAATGCGACGTTCGTCCATAAAGGCGAGGAGCTGGATTATTATCACTATATCCGCTCGGTCATGGCCAAGGGCGATCTGACGCTGAACCCGGTCAGCGAGATGCAGGCCATGATGCGCTCGCTCTGCTACGACATCCGCGCGCGCAAAGACGCGGTCGAGCAGGCGCTGATGAACAATATCCACCGCATGGAGGCGCCGGCGCGTTTGCCAAAGAATATTTACGGCACCTATGGCTATTGGGAGCTCTATTCGACGCCCTCCCGCGATGCCCGCCTCAAGACCTCCTTCAAGGAGATGCGCGACCAGATCGAGGCCATGGTGAAAATGTACCGCCAGGGCGTGAGCACGGTTTCTTATGAGGGGAATGACCTGGCAGGCGATCTTATCGCCGCTTTCGAGGCGCAGAGCGAAAGCTGCAAGACCAGCTATACCCGTACCAATGGCAAGACCGTGACCTTGAGCGTCGAGGACGTGATGAACCGGCTCTTCGATCTCTCCTTCGATCCTTATCAATGTGTCGAGCGGCGCTGGGGCGCGCAAAGCGCCGAGGAGCTGTCCTCCTGCCCGGATGGGCCCGCGAAGCGGCGCTGGTATGAAGCGCAGCGCTTTTTGCGCAATCAGATCGACCGGACCTATGACGTTTCGATGGATTATACGCCTGCCGAACTGGAGGCGGGCCCGCATGAGGTCTATACGGGCCGGGGCGTCAAATCCCCGCCGGATGTCGATATGCGGGCGTATCTGACGCGGCTGAAAGCCGAGCAGCTTGCCTCCGGCGGCACGCTGGCGCAGGAGGCGCCGCAGGTCGCGGTGGATTGAGGCGGGGCCTGCCCTTCGGGGCCGCCTTTGCCCCATTGCCTCAAGCCGGTCTAGCCCCTAATACTTGCCCACTTGCCGCGCGGCTACCGCGCGGGCCCGCCTCCCTCCAACCGGTCAGTCAGAACTCATGCGCCTTTCCAATTATTTCCTGCCCACCTTGAAAGAAAATCCCGCCGAAGCGCAGATCGTCTCGCACCGGCTGATGCTGCGCGCCGGCATGATCCGCCAGACGAGCGCAGGCATCTATGCCTGGCTGCCGCTCGGCCACCGGGTGCTGAAGAAGATCGAGCAGATCGTGCGGGAAGAAATGGACCGGGCAGGGGCGATCGAGCTTTTGATGCCGACGCTGCAATCCGCCGATCTCTGGCGCCAGTCGGGCCGCTATGACAGCTACGGCAAGGAGATGCTGCGCATTCAGGACCGCCATGAGCGCGAGATGCTCTACGGGCCCACGAACGAGGAAATGATCACGGATATTTTCCGCCGGGAGGTGAAGAGCTACCGCGATCTGCCGCGCAATCTCTACCATATCCAGTGGAAGTTCCGGGATGAGATCCGCCCGCGCTTCGGCGTCATGCGGGGGCGTGAGTTCCTGATGAAGGATGCCTATTCTTTCGATCTGGATGAAGCGGCGGCGCGCCGATCCTACCAGAAGATGTTCATCTCCTACCTGCGCGCGTTCTCGCGCATGGGCCTGAAAGCCATTCCCATGGCCGCCGATACGGGCCCCATCGGCGGGGATATGAGCCACGAATTCATCATTCTGGCGGAAACGGGCGAATCCGAGGTGTTCTGCGACCGCACGCTGGTGGATATGCCCGCGCCCGGCGATGAGGTGGATTACGAGGCCGATCTCACGCCCATCATCGAGCAGCGCACCTCGCTTTATGCCGCGACCGATGAAAAGCACGATGCGGCGAAATTCGAGGCGGATGTGCCCGCAGATAACCGTCTTTCGGCCCGCGGCATCGAGGTGGGGCATATCTTCTTCTTCGGCACGAAATATTCCGAGCCGCTCGGCGCGCTTGTTGCCGGGCCCGACGGCAAGGACGTGCCCGTGCAGATGGGCTCTTACGGTATCGGCGTCTCCCGCCTTCTTGGCGCCATTATTGAAGCTTCCCATGATGAGAATGGAATCATCTGGCCGGAAAGCGTGGCGCCTTTCAAAGTGGGGCTCATCAACCTGAAATCGGGCGATGCGGAGACTGACGCCGCCTGCGCAAAGCTCTATGCGACGCTGACGAAAGCCGGTGTCGAGGTGCTCTACGATGACCGGGACGAGCGGGCGGGCGCCAAGTTCTCCGGCATGGACCTGATCGGTCTGCCCTGGCAGCTTGTGGTGGGGCCGCGCGGCCTGAAAAACGGCGTGGTCGAGCTGAAGGAACGGGCGACGGGCACCCGCGAGGAGCTGAGCACCGAGGCGGCGGTTAAAAAGCTGATCGGCTAAGGCGAGGCTACTCTTAAAGTATTACGTGAGGAGCAGGAATGCGGGAGGCGGAAAACGGCATGGGTGAGGCGCTGAAAAAGCAGGCGACCGCGCCGTTTTCTCCCTTCGAGTGGCTGCTCTCGCTGCGCTATCTGCGCGCCCGGCGCCGAGAAGGCTTCATCTCCGTTATCGCCGGGTTTTCCTTCGTCGGCATCATGCTGGGCGTGGCGACGCTGATCATCGTCATGTCGGTGATGAATGGCTTCCGCATCGAGCTTCTGGGCAAGATCCTGGGCCTGAACGGCCATATGATGGTGCGGGGATATGTAAGCGATATCAGTGACTTCGATGCACGCGTTGCATCGATCCGTCAAGTGGACGGGGTCACTTATGTCAGCCCGCTCGTCGAAGGCCAGGTGATGGCTTCGAGCGCGAATGGCGGCAGCGGCGCGCTGGTGCGCGGCATCCGCGAGGAAGATCTGAAGGCGCTCGGCCCCGTTTCAGGCGGCGTTCTGGCGGGCTCTCTCGACGGCTTCGATGAGGGCGGCGGCGTGGCCATCGGCTCGCGTCTTGCCCGCTCGCTGGGGCTAAGGCTCGGGGACAATGTCACGCTGCTTTCCCCGCGCGGCGCGTCAACGCCTTTCGGCACCGCCCCGCGCGTGCGCTCTTATCCGATCAAGGCCGTCTTCGAAGTTGGCATGTCGGAATATGATGCGAGTTTCATCTTCATGCCGCTGGCCGATGCCCAGAGCTATTTCAAGACCGGCGAGGGCGCGGTGACGGCCATCGAGGTGAAGATCGAGAACCCGGATGAGGTGCGCGATTTCATCCTGCCCGTCTCCCAGGCCGCCGGGCCTTCCTTGCAGGTCTATACCTGGCAGCAGCTCAACCAGAGCTTTTTCAGCGCCTTGCAGGTGGAGCGGAACGTCATGTTCCTTATTCTGACGCTCATTCTGCTCGTTGCCTCGCTCAATATCGTCTCGGGCCTCATCATGCTGGTGAAGGACAAGGGGCGGGATATTGCGGTGCTGCGCACCATGGGCGCCTCGCGCGGCTCGGTCATGCGGGTCTTCTTCATCACCGGGGCGAGCATCGGGGTGAGCGGTACGCTGGCCGGTTTTGTACTCGGTCTCGTCTTCTGCCTGAATATCGAAAATCTGCGCCAGGGCCTCTCCAACCTCCTGGGCACGGAGCTTTTCTCGCCGGAAATCTATTTCCTCTCGCGCCTGCCTGCGGTGGTGGAGCCGGGCGAGGTGATGGCCGTGGTGGGCATGTCGCTCTTCCTTTCGGTAGTGGCGACGCTCTACCCATCCTGGCGGGCCGCTTCCCTCGATCCGGTGGAGGCGCTGCGCTATGAGTGAAGCGATTGCGCGTGTGGCGCTGAGGCTGGAAAAGGTCGCCCGGATTTACGAACAGGGCGGGGCGACGCTACGGGTTTTCGAGGATCTCGATCTCGAAGTGCGCGAAGGCGAGATGGTGGCTCTTGTCGGCCATTCGGGGGCAGGCAAATCCTCGCTTCTGCATATTGCCGGGCTCCTTGAACGGCCGACCGGGGGCAGCGTTGAAATCGGCGGGCGGGACTGCACCGCGCTCGACGATGCCGGGCGCACGGCGGTGCGCCGCGCCGATATCGGTTTCGTCTATCAGTTCCACAATCTGCTGCCTGAATTCACCGCGCAGGAAAACGTGGCGCTGCCGCACATGATCGCAGGTTATTCCAAGGCAAGCTCAATGCAGGAAGCAGAGCGGCTGCTGACGAAATTCGGCCTCGGTGCGCGGCTCACCCACCGGCCGCCGGAGCTTTCGGGCGGTGAGCAGCAGCGCGTTGCCATTGCCCGGGCGCTGGCTAATCATCCTAAGGTCGTTTTGGCGGACGAGCCGACGGGCAATCTCGATCCCGGCACCTCCCGCGCCGTTTTCGCAGAGCTTCTGGACGTGACGCGGACGGAGGGCGCGGCCGCGCTCATCGCCACCCATAACCTCGATCTTGCAGGGCAGATGGACCGGCTGGTGCTGATCCATGACGGGGCGATCCGCGAGGGCGCGGAAATCGCCAAGCACTATCACAGCCTCTGACGCCGCCTTCCAGAACCACAGCTTTTCTGCCGTTTTCTTGACCCCCTCCACCGGGCTGAAACTTTTTGTTGACAGAAGAGAACAAATCATGAACACTTGCTTTCCAACACAGGCCATGAGCCCGGCATATTTGCCGAACCGCTTAAAAAGGGGAGCTGCCATGTATACGGATCTGCACCGCGAAGAACGCCGCCAGAACTGGAAAGCCTGGGCGCAGGACACCGCCGCCCTGATCTCGATTGCCGGGCTCGGCTGGATGTTGCTCACCTGGTCCTCGGTCGCGACCACGCTTTTGAGCTAACTATCCACAGAAAACCCGGCGCTTAAGGGCAGACCGGGCATGACAAGAGGCAATGCGGGGCCGACAATGGGTACAGCCGAGAAATGGCCTCGCGCGACCGGTCGGAGAGGGGATAGCCGGACGGGTTTGCGAGGGGACTAAGGCCGAAATTTTTAAGGCACGCAGGAAGCCCTCATGTCCGATGCGCAAACCGACACCCTTTCCGCAGAAGATGCCGTAAAGCGCATCGACGCCAATCCCTGCCGGTTTATCCATCTGCGTCTGCATTCGGCCTATTCGCTCCTGGAAGGGGCGATCCGCATCAAGGAACTGGTCGGGCTTTGCGAGACCCAGGCCATGCCCGCCGTCGCGGTGACGGATACGGGCAACCTCTTCGGCGCGCTGGAATTTTCCGAGACCATGGCCGGCGCGGGCCTGCAGCCGGTTATCGGCACCACATTCGCGGTGGATATGGATGAAGGCCCCGCCGACCCGCTGGCCGGGCGCACGGCAAAATGGGAACCCTCCGGGCGCCTCGCGCTGCTGGTGAAGGACGAGCAGGGCTATATGAACCTGATGAAACTCTCCTCAAGAGCGTTCCTGGAGACGGATCAGACCCTCGAGCCCCATGTCACCCTGGCCGATCTTGAAGAACTATCCGAAGGTCTGATCTGCCTGACGGGCGGCCCCGCCGGGCCTGTCAACAAGCTGATGGCGGGCGGCCAGGTCGCAGCCGGTGAGGCGATGCTGCAGCGGCTTTCCGGCATCTATGGCGACCGGCTCTATGTGGAATTGCAGCGCCACGGGCTTGAGGAAGAAGTTACCGCCGAAGGCCCGCTGGTGGATGCGGCCTATAAGTTCGATCTGCCGCTGGTGGCGACCAACGAGCCCTATTTCAAAAAGCGTGAGGAATTCGAGGCTCATGACGCGCTGATCTGTATCGCCGAGGGCTCTTATGTGTCCGAGGACGACCGGCGCCGCCTGACGCCCGAACATTATTTCAAGAGCCAGACGGAAATGGCCGAGCTTTTTACCGATCTGCCCGAGGCGCTGGAAAATACGCTGGAGATCGCGCGCCGCTGCGCCTACCGCCCGCTTACCCGCAGCCCCATTCTGCCGCGCTTCGATACCGGGGAGGGCCTCTCGGAAGCCGATGAGTTGCGCCGCCAGGCCGAAGAGGGGCTGAAAAAACGCCTGGCCGAAATCGAAACTGCCGCGCCGGAAGAAGAATATTGGGAGCGGCTCAATTTCGAGCTCGATGTGATCATCCGGATGGATTTTCCGGGCTACTTCCTGATCGTGTCGGACTTCATCAAATGGGCGAAGGAACACGACATTCCGGTGGGGCCGGGCCGTGGCTCGGGCGCCGGCTCGCTCGTTGCTTATGCGTTGCTCATCACCGACCTCGACCCCTTGCGCTTCGGCCTCCTCTTCGAACGTTTCCTCAACCCGGAACGTGTGTCGATGCCGGACTTCGACGTCGACTTCTGTCAGGACCGGCGCGATGAAGTGATCCGCTATGTGCAGGATAAATACGGCTATGACCGCGTGGCGCAGATCATCACCTTCGGGAAGCTGCAGGCCCGCGCGGTGCTGCGCGATGTGGGCCGCGTCCTGCAGATGCCCTATGGCCAGGTGGACCGGCTCTGCAAGCTCGTGCCGAACAACCCGGCCAATCCCGTCACGCTGAACGAGGCGATCGAGGGCGAGCCGAAACTGCGCGAGGAACGGGACCGCGAGGAGGTTGTCGCCAAACTCCTGGAGACGGGGCAGAAGCTCGAAGGGCTTTACCGCCACGCCTCCACCCACGCGGCGGGCGTGGTGATCGGCGACCGCAAACTCGATGAGCTGGTGCCGCTTTACCGCGATCCGCGCTCGGATATGCCGGTGACGCAGTTCAACATGAAATGGGTGGAACCGGCCGGTCTCGTCAAATTCGACTTTCTGGGCCTGAAAACCCTGACCGTGCTGACGACCGCCGTCAATTTCATCAAGCAGCGCGGCATCGACATCGATCTCTCCAACCTGCCGCTCGATGACGAGCCGACCTACAAGCTGCTGGAGAAAGGCGACACGGTTGGCGTCTTCCAGTTGGAAAGCACCGGCATGCGCGACACGCTGCGCAAAATGAAGGCCGACTGTCTGGAAGACATCATCGCGCTCGTGGCGCTCTACCGCCCCGGCCCGATGGACAATATCCCCAAATATATCGCCTGTAAGCTCGGCCATGAAAAGCCGGACTATCTGCACGATTGGCTGAAACCCATCCTGACCGAGACGAACGGTGTCATCATCTATCAGGAACAGGTGATGCAGATCGCGCAGGTCCTGTCCGGATATTCGCTGGGCGAAGCCGACCTGCTGCGCCGCGCCATGGGTAAAAAGATCCAGGCGGAAATGGACAAGCAGAAAGTCCGTTTCGTGGAAGGGGCCGTCGAAAAAGGCGTGGAGCGCAAACAGGCCGATTACATTTTCGAGCTCGTGAACAAGTTCGCCGGCTACGGCTTCAACAAATCCCACGCCGCGGCCTATGCCTTCATCGCCTATCAAACGGCCTATCTGAAAGCGAATTACCCCGTCGAGTTTCTGGCCGCCTCCATGAACCTCGATATCAACAACACCGACAAGCTCAACATCTTCAAGCAGGACGCGGCCCGTATGGGCATCACCGTTCGCTCGCCCAGCGTCAATGAAAGCGAGGCCAGCTTCTCGGTGAAGAATGGCGAGATCGTCTATGCATTGGGCGCGATCAAGAATGTCGGCGCTCAGGCGATGGAAGAGCTGGTGGCCTTGCGCAAGGAAGGCGGCTCCTTCAAGGACATTTACGACTTTGCCCGGCGCATCAATCCGCGCGGGGTCAATAAGCGCACGCTGGAAAACCTGATCCGGGCCGGCGCGCTCGACTGCCTCAATCCGCACCGCGCTCAGCTTCTCGCCTCCGTGGACAAGCTGATGGGGCTGGCCGCGCAAGCTGCCGAGGAGCGCAGCAGCCAGCAGAACTCGCTTTTCGGCGATGGCGGGGAGGCGCTCGACAATCCGTCTCTCAATCACGCCGAGCCCTGGACGCCCATCGAAAAGCTGAACGAGGAATTCGGCGCGCTCGGTTTTTTCCTGTCCGGCCATCCGCTCGACGATTATCAGGTGGCGATGAAGCGGGCAGGGGTCGTGACCTATCAGCAGCTCGCTGCGCGCGGCAACAAGGCCGAAAGGGTAGCCGGCATCGTCTCGGCCCGGCGCGACCGGCGCTCCCAGCGCGGCAATGCCTATTCCTTCGTGACGCTTTCCGATGCGACGGGGCAGTTCGACATTCTGGTCTTCTCCGAAGCGCTCTCCCAAGCGGGTGATCTTCTGGAGCCGGGCCAGGCCGTGGTGATGAGCGTCGAGATCGACCGGCAGGACGATGATCTGCGTCTGCGCGCCCAGTCCGTGCGTCCCATCGAGGAAGTGGCGGCGAACACGGCGGCGGGCCTGAAAATATTCCTAGATCAGCCGGAGCCGCTCTCCGCCGTCCGCTCCCGCCTGTCGGAAAAGGGGCGGGGCGCCGTCTCGCTGGTGCTGATGACGGAAGGCCGGGAAGTGGAAATGGAACTGAAAGAGCGCTTCCATATTACCCCGGCCATTCGCGGCGCCATCCGCTCCATTCCCGGCGTGGTCGAGGTACAGGACGTTTAGGCCGCTTTTCCGGGACTTTTGAAGGGGATTCGGGGTCAACAACCGGCAAAACCGGCCCCGCTGCCCGCGTCTTGCCGGGAAACTGCGGTTTTGAGCGGATAAACCGCTGGCCGGGCTTGCTTTTTGCCGGAAACGCGCCTATACCCCGCCTCATTCCACACGCAGGCTCCGGCCCTTTCACCGGATATGTGGGACGGACAGGCGTTTCGTCGTCATCCGGTCACATCTCCAACATAGAAAGCGGTCGATCCGGTGCTGCCTCCCGATGGGTTCGGGAGATGGCCACGGCCTGCGGAGGCTTAACCGGAAAAGGAGATAGGGCGTCATGGCACTCCCCGATTACAGCATGCGTCAACTGCTCGAAGCAGGCGTGCACTTTGGTCACCAAACCCACCGTTGGAATCCGAAGATGGATCCGTTCCTCTTCGGCGCGCGCAACGGCATTCATATCATCGATCTGGCGCAGACCGTTCCGCTGCTGCATCAGGCTCTCGTCGCCGTGCGCGATGTGGTTGCCTCCGGCGGCCGCGTGCTTTTCGTCGGCACCAAGCGTCAGGCTTCCCAGCCGATCGCCGATGCCGCCAAGCGCTGCGCGCAGTACTACATGAACCACCGTTGGCTCGGCGGCACGCTGACCAACTGGAAAACGGTTTCCCATTCGATCCGCCGCCTGCGCGAGCTGGAAGAGCTCTTTGCCGGCGAGACGCGCGGTTTCACGAAAAAGGAACTGCTGCAGCTCACCCGTGAGCGCGAAAAGCTCGAGCGCGCCATTGGCGGGATCAAGGACATGGGCGGCATTCCCGACATCATGTTCGTGATCGACACGAACAAGGAAGAGAACGCGCTGAAGGAAGCCAAGAACCTCGGCATCCCGGTCATCGCGATCGTCGACTCCAACTGCAACCCGGACAACGTCACCTACCCGATCCCGGGCAATGACGATGCCGCGCGCGCGATCTCGCTTTATTGCGACCTGATCGCCAAGGCCGTGATCGAAGGCATTTCCCAGAGCCAAGGCGCCTCGGGCGTCGATATCGGCGCTGCCGTCGAACCGGCTGCCGAAGAGCTTGCCGCAAGCGAAGAAGCCCAGGCTCAGGCCGGTCAGTAAGTTTTACTGGCCACGGACGATAGAGATGGGCGCCCGGAGACGGGCGCCTCTTCAATCGTAAGGACGCATGGCGTCCCCTAAATGAATGAGGAAGATTATGGCTGACATCACCGCCGGCATGGTGAAAGAGCTCCGCGAAAAGTCTGGCGCGGGCATGATGGATTGCAAAACGGCGCTGACCGAAACGGGCGGCGACATGGATGCCGCCGTTGACTGGCTGCGCACCAAAGGTCTGGCGAAAGCCGCCAAGAAGGCGGGCCGCGTGGCCGCCGAAGGCCTGGTCGGCGTTGTTGCCGAGGGCAATTCGGGCGCGCTTGTGGAAGTGAACTCGGAAACGGACTTCGTGGCCCGTAACGAAAACTTTCAGAAAATGGTCACGGCGATCGCCGAAACCGCCAAGGAAGCGGGCGGCGACATCGACAAGCTTTTGGCCGCGACCTATCCCGGTTCCTCCAAATCGGTGCAGGATTATGTGACCGAAGCCATCGGCACGATCGGCGAGAACATGACCGTGCGCCGCACGGCTGCCATCTCCGTCGATAACGGTGTCGTGGTGCCTTACGTCCACAACCAGGTCGTTCCCGGCCTCGGCAAGATCGGCGTGCTCGTTGCGCTGGAATCGACCGGCGACAAAGACAAGCTCGCCGAGCTTGGCAAGCAGATTGCCATGCATGTGGCCGCGACCTCGCCGCTGGCCCTTAGCCCGGATGATCTCGACGCCGACATCGTCGAGCGTGAGCGCGCCGTGCTGATCGCGGAAGCCAAGGAATCCGGCAAGCCGGACAACATCATCGAAAAGATGATCGAAGGGCGTATCCGCAAATTCTATCAGGAAGTCGTGCTTCTGGCGCAGACCTTCGTGATCGATGGCGAGAACACGGTTGAGCAGGCGGTCAAGAAGGCCGAAGGCGATATCGGCGCGCCGGTCACGGTCGTTGGCTTCGTCCGCTACACGCTGGGTGAAGGCATCGAAAAAGAAGAGGCGGATTTCGCTGCTGAAGTCGCCGCCGCAGCCAAAGGCTGACCCGGAGCCGACCTGAGGCTGATCAGGCAATTGTCGCCAGCCGCCGCCCGCGCCGTTATGGTAAGGGCCGGCGCCGGCGCGGGGGCGCGTTGGATCTGACCCGTAAGGGAAAGGCTCCAGGGCGCCCTTGCCTTATCCGCTCTTTGCGGCTTTGCTCGCAAGGGGACGGCGAATCGAAAAGACCGGCTAAAATGCCGCTGAGACAATGTCGTAGAGGCAGGGCCGCAGCGGCGGGCCGGGATGAGGCCAGATCTGGCAGAGAGGTGGGCGAGGTGAGTACGGACGGAAAGAAAGGCGACTTACGCTTCAAGCGCGTTCTTTTGAAAGTGTCCGGCGAGGCGCTGATGGGGCAGGCGCAATACGGTATCGACGTGGAAACCGTGAACCGCATTGCCCGGGAAATCAAACAGGCTGTCGAGATCGGCGCCGAGGTTTGCCTTGTCATCGGCGGCGGCAACATCTTCCGCGGGCTCTCCGGCGCAGCGCAGGGCATGGAGCGGGCGAGCGCCGATTATATGGGCATGCTCGCCACCATCATGAATGCGCTGGCCATGCAGAACGCGCTTGAAGGGCTTGGTGTTTCCACCCGCGTGCAATCGGCTATTCCCATGATGTCGGTCTGCGAGCCTTACATCCGCCGCAAGGCCGTGCGGCATATGGAAAAGGGCCGGGTCGTGATTTTTGCCGCGGGCACCGGCAATCCCTTCTTCACCACCGATACGGCGGCCGCCTTGCGCGCCAGCGAAATGGGCTGCGACGCGCTGATGAAAGGCACGCAGGTCGATGGCATCTACACCGCCGATCCGAAAACCACGCCCGATGCCGAGCGCTACGAAGAGCTGACCTTCATGGACGTGCTGACGCAGGATTTGAAGGTGATGGATGCTTCCGCCGTGGCGCTGGCGCGGGACAACAATATTCCCATCGTCGTTTTTTCCATTCACGAACCGGGCGGTTTCGTCAGTGTGCTGAACGGCACGGGGCGGTCCACCATTGTCAAAAGCAGCGCTGCTTAAGGCGCGCGTTTTAAGGCGGGGAAGCGGCAGCCGCTTCCTCCAATGAAAATACCGGAGAAAGAAACATGGCCGACCAGGAACTGGACTTTGCGGATATCGAACGCCGCATGAAAGGGGCCGTTGCATCGCTCAAAACGGAATTCGGGGGCCTGCGCACGGGCCGCGCCTCCGCCGGTCTGCTCGACCCCATCACGGTTGAAGCATACGGGCAGGTGACGCCGGTCAATCAGGTCGGCACCGTGACGGTGCCCGAGCCGCGCATGATCACCATTCAGATCTGGGACAAGAGCATGGTGGGTCCGGTGGAAAAGGCGATCCGCTCTTCAGGTCTCGGCCTCAATCCGGCAACGGACGGCCAGCTCATCCGCATTCCCATTCCTGAACTTAACGAAGAACGCCGCGCGGAACTGACCAAGGTCGCCGCGAAATATGCCGAACAGGCCCGCGTTGCCGTGCGCAATGTGCGCCGCGACGGCATGGATGAGTTGAAGCGGCTGGAGAAGGACGGTTCAATCAGCAAGGATGAACACAAATCCTCTTCCGACCGGGTGCAGAAAATGACCGATAAATATATCGGCGAAGTCGATGCCGCCCTTGCCGCCAAGGAAGCGGAAATCATGCAGGTTTGATGGGCAGGCGGGGCACGTCCCCGCATGCTTGCCAAGCCGAAGCGGGATGAACGAGTTTGATGCTGGATGCCAACCATAGCCAAGACAGCGCGCATGCCCCCGCGCCGCGCCATGTCGCCATCATCATGGATGGCAATGGCAGATGGGCGGCGAAGCGGCATCTGCCGCGCAAGCTCGGTCATAAGGCAGGCGTGGAAGCGGTGCGTAAGATCGTGCGCGATGCCGGCGAACTTGGGGTGGAATATCTGACGCTTTACGGGTTTTCCTCGGAAAACTGGAAACGCCCGCCCGAAGAAGTCGGCGATCTGATGGAGCTCCTGCGCTATTTCATCCGCAAGGACCTCGCCGAACTGCATCAGAACGGCGTCAATATCCGCATCATCGGCGACCGCGAAGGGCTCGAGCCCGACATCCTGAAAATGATCGATGAGGCGCAGGAACTGACCGCCGGTAATTCCCGCCTGAAGCTGATCATCGCCTTTAATTATGGCGGCCAGAGCGAGATCACGAATGCCGTGCGCCGACTCGCCGAAAAAGCCAAACGCGGCGACCTCGACCCGGCGGACATCACGCCGGAGACGGTGGAAGCCCATCTCGATACGGCAGGCGTGCCGAGCCCCGATCTCGTTATCCGCACCAGCGGTGAGAAACGCCTGTCCAACTTCCTGATCTGGCAAAGCGCCTATGCCGAACTGGTCTTTACCGATGTGTTCTGGCCGGATTTCAGCCGGAAGGATCTGGAGGCCGCATTCCGGGAATATCAAAGCCGGGAGCGCCGATTTGGCGGACGATAAACCAGGCCAATCCAGCGAGTTGACCCGCCGTGTGCTGTCCGCCGCGGTGCTTATTCCCGCCGTCCTGCTGCTGCTCTGGCTGGGCGGCTGGCCGTTTTTGGCTCTGCTGGCGCTTGCCGCCGTCATCCTTGCGCGGGAATGGGCCGGGCTCATGCGGGCGGGAAACGACATGGGTTTGATCGCCGGGCTCTCCCTTGCGGGGATCGGCGGCCTGGCTGTGCTCGGTGCGGCAGGCGGGCTGGCAGGATTGTTTACGCTGAGCGCGCTCGCCTTTCTTGCGGCCGCTATTCAGGCGGCACGGGCAAGACCGCTCACCCCCGTGCTTGTCGCCTATCCCTATCTCCTCTTACCGCTTCTGGCGCTCGGCTGGCTGAGGGCCGCGCCCGATTACGGGCTGCTTCTCGTGCTCTGGCTGGTGCTGGCTGTCTGGGCGACGGATACCGGCGCTTATGCCGCCGGGCGCGGGATCGGCGGGCCGAAACTTGCGCCCCGCTTTTCGCCCAATAAAACCTGGGCGGGGCTCATGGGCGGCATGGCGGGCGCCGCCTTGGCGGGGCTTGGCATGGGCGCCTATCTCGGCCAGGGGCATGTGCCGCTCATGCTTTTGAGCGCCGTCCTTGCCGCCATTGCCCAGGCGGGCGACATTACCGAATCAGCACTAAAACGGCGGGCGGGTGTAAAGGATTCCGGCACGTTGATCCCCGGCCATGGCGGGCTGCTCGACCGGGTGGACGGGCTGATTTTTGCCTGCGCCGCGCTTGCTCTCCTTGCCATCCTGTTCCAGCTTCAAGGCATGCCCGTATCGAGGACGATTTTATGGCCTTAGAGGACGCCGCGCCCATAACTCAAGCCGCGCCGCGCCGCATTTCGGTGTTGGGTGCCACGGGCTCGGTCGGTTGCAGCACGCTCGATCTGATCGAGCGAGACCGGACGGCCTACGAAATTGTCGCACTGACGGCCCATGCCAAGGTCGATGCGTTGATCGAGCAGGCGCTGCGCCTGCGCCCGGAAGTGGCCGTTATTGCCCGTGAGGACCTTTATGAGCCCTTGCGCGAAGGGCTTGCCGGCACCGGCATCGAAGCGGCGGCGGGCGAGGCGGCTTTGATCGAAGCAGCAAGCCGCCCGGCGGACTGGGTGATGGCGGCGATTGTCGGCGCAGCGGGGCTTCATCCGACGCTTGCAGCGGTCGAACAAGGCGCGCATGTGGCGCTCGCCAACAAAGAATGCCTCGTCTGCGCCGGGGATTTCTTTCTTCAGGCCGTGGCGCGCAGCGGCGCGACGCTTCTGCCGGTCGATAGCGAACATAACGCCATTTTCCAGGTGCTGGAGGCAGACGCACTCGACCGGGTGGACAAGATCGTGCTCACCGCCTCGGGCGGGCCTTTCCGCACCGCGAGCCTTGAGGAAATGCGCCGGGCAACGCCTGCCCAGGCTGTCGCTCATCCGCAATGGGATATGGGTGCGAAAATCTCCGTGGATTCGGCCACAATGATGAACAAAGGGCTGGAGCTGATCGAGGCGCACCACCTGTTCCCGGTGGGCGAAGCGCGGATCGATATTCTCGTCCATCCCCAATCCATCATCCATTCGATGGTGGCTTATGCGGACGGTTCGGTGCTGGCGCAGCTCGGCACGCCCGATATGCGCATCCCCATTGCCAACACGCTTGCCTGGCCCGCCCGGATGCAGACACCGGCTGCCCGTCTCGACCTCGCACAAATTGGTAAACTCACCTTCGAAGCCCCTGATTTAAAAAGATTTCCGGCGCTGACACTGGCCCGGAACGCCTTGCAAAGCGGCGGCGCCGCGCCTACTATCCTCAACGCTGCAAACGAGGTCGCTGTGGCGGCGTTTTTGGCGGGAAAGCTGGGCTTTTTGGATATCGTTCAGCTCGTCGAGCGTCTCATGGACGAGCTTGCCGGGGGGATAGCGGCGCCGGATACACTGGAAGGTGTGATGGAAATCGACCGTTTCGTTAGGCAAAAAGCCGCGGAACGGGTGCAAAAATGCGCGGTCTGACTTAGGCTAAGGCGCTTTTGCGGGATTCGGCCGCCTGGCCGAAACAAGACAGTAATGTCCGGCCGTTATGAGTAAGGCCGGACAAGGGAGGACCGGAGAGTAAATGGAATTGCTGGCAAGCATCGGGGGGGCAAGCGGGTCCTTCCTGTCATATGTGGTCCCCTTTCTTTTCGTGCTCACGCTCGTGGTTTTCTTCCACGAGCTTGGACACTTCCTTGTCGGGCGCTGGTGCGGCGTGACCGTTGAAACCTTCTCCATCGGCTTCGGGCGCGAGCTTGTCGGTTGGACCGACAAGAAGGGCACGCGCTGGAAAATCGGCTGGCTGCCCCTCGGCGGTTATGTGAAGTTTCTGGGCGATTCAAGCGCGGCAAGCACGCCGGACCGCGAGAGCATGAATAAGCTCGACGAGGCGGCCCGCGCCAACACGCTGCATGCCAAAACCGTGGGCCAGCGCGCCGCTGTGGTTGCCGCCGGTCCCTTTGCCAATTTCCTTCTTTCCATCGTGCTCTTTGCCGGCATCTTCATGATCGTCGGCCAGACGATCACGGCGGCCCGTGTCGATGAGGTCAAACCCGACAGCGCGGCGCTGGAAGCCGGGTTTCAGACCGGCGATATCATCCGCTCGATCGACGGCCAGAAGATCGAAGGTTTCAACGACATGCAGCGCATCGTGGCGATGAGCGCCGGTGTGCCGCTTTCCGTTACCGTTGAGCGGGACGGTGAGATGCTCACCCTGGCCGCGACGCCGCGCGCCACCGAGATCACCGACCGCTTCGGCAACGAACAGAAGATCGGCATTCTCGGCATTGGCCGGAACATCGAAAAAGACGAGGTCGAGCATGTGCGCTACGGCCCCGTGACCGCGCTTTGGAAAGGCGTGGAGGAAACCTGGTTTGTGGTTGCGCGCACGGGTGAATATCTCGGCGGCATGGTGATGGGCCAGCAGGACACGAGCCAGCTCGGCGGGCCGCTGCGCATTGCGCAGGTCTCGGGCCAGGTTGCGACGATCGGTTTCGATGCGCTGATCAATCTTGCGGCGATCTTGTCGGTAAGCATCGGCCTATTGAATTTGCTGCCCATTCCGATGCTGGATGGCGGGCATCTTCTTTTTTACGCTGTTGAGGCCGTCCGCGGGCGGCCTTTGGGGGAACAGGCGCAGGAAATCGGCTTTCGCATCGGCCTTGCCTTTGTGATGATGCTGATGGTCTTTGCGACCTGGAACGATCTCGTGAATCTGCGGGTCGTCGAATTTTTCAGCAATTTGCTAAGTTGATCGAGGGGACGGGGAACTGCATATGAGAGTGTTGCGCCAGAAGGCTGCCCGTTGGGGCCGGGCCCTTTCTCTTGCGATTTGCGCATTCGTAGCCGTCGCCTATGCCGCTGCGCCGGCTTTTGCAGAACAGGTGATCGAGCGGATCCGTGTGGAAGGCAATCAGCGTATCGAGGCGAGCACGGTACGCTCTTACATGCCTTTCAAGGAGGGCAGCGAATATGACGTTGCCGCGGTCGACAGCTCGGTTAAGACGCTCTTTGCCACCGGCCTTTTCGCCGACGTGGTGATCCGCCGCGACGGCAATTCGCTCGTCGTGACGGTGACGGAAAACCCGATCATCAACCGTGTCGCCTTTGAAGGGAACAACGCGGTCAAGGACGAAGACCTCAACAACGAAGTCCAGCTCAAGCCGCGCACGATCTATACGCGCGCGAAAGTGCAGGGCGATGTGCAGCG
Source organism: Tepidicaulis sp. (assembly GCF_965222285.1). Taxonomy (NCBI): domain Bacteria; kingdom Pseudomonadati; phylum Pseudomonadota; class Alphaproteobacteria; order Hyphomicrobiales; family Parvibaculaceae; genus Tepidicaulis; species Tepidicaulis sp. The sequence continues at coordinate 1,465,117 of NZ_OZ244942.1, forward strand.
CATTGTGGACCTGCTGCGCCGCTCGGGCCGTTTCTCCGCCCGGGTCGAGCCCAAGGTCATTCAGCTGCCGCAGAACCGTATCGATCTCGTCTTTGAAATCGATGAAGGCCCGGTGACAGGGATCGGCGCCATCAACTTCATCGGCAACGAGGCGTTCTCGGACGGCAAGCTGCGCGAAGTGATTTCGACATCCGAATCCGCCTGGTGGAAATTCCTCTCGAGCTCGGACTCTTACGACCCCGACCGCCTGACTTTCGACCGGGAATTGCTACGCCGGCATTATCTCTCCGAAGGCTATGCCGACTTCCGCGTCATTTCGGCGGTTGCCGATCTTGCCCGCGATGGCTCTGAATTCTTCATCACCTTCACGGTGGAAGAGGGCGAGCAATATCAGTTCGGCCCGTCCACGGTGACGACCGAGCTTGAAAAGCTCGACCAGGAGCGTCTTGAGTCGCTGGTGCTCACGGAAGAAGGCGATACCTATGACGCGGGGCTCATCGATGAAAGCGTCGATGCGCTGACCTTTGCCGCAGGCTCGGAAGGCTATGCCTTTGCCGAAGTGCGCCCGCGGGTGCGCCGTGACAAGGAAAATCTCATCGCCAATGTGGAATATGAGATTACCGAAGGCCCGCGCGTTTATGTGGAACGCATCAACATCAACGGCAACGTGCGCACGCTCGACAAGGTGGTGCGCCGCGAAATGCGCATGGCGGAGGGCGATGCCTTCAACCGCGTGCTGCTCGACAAGTCGGAAAAATCGATCCGCGCGCTCGGCTTCTTCTCCAGCGTCGATGTGGTGGAAGAGCCCGGCTCGGCGGAAGACAAGACCGTCATTAACGTCAATGTCGAGGAGCAATCGACCGGCGAGCTCTCGCTCGGTTTCGGCTTCTCTTCCGTTGATAATGCGGTTGCCGATATTGCGCTTTCCGAGCGCAACTTTATGGGCCGCGGCCAGTTCCTGCGGCTGCGTCTCTCGCTTTCGGGCACGCGTTCGTCCGTCGACTTGCGCTTCACAGAGCCTTACTTCCTCGACCGCAACCTTGTCGCCGGTATCGATATTTTCGGCACGGAGACGGACCTGCGCGATGAAGCCTCCTTCGACAGCCGTGTGACCGGTTTCGGTTTCCGCTTCGGTTTCCCGACCTCGGAAAACGGTTCCATCACCACGCGCTACGCGCTGCGCCGGGAAGAAATCCGCAACGTGCGTACGGTGAACATTGCCGGCATCAACGTGCCGCTGGTGGACCCGCGCTCCGACATCAAATCGCTGGTCGGCTATAACTATTATCTCGACCGCCGGGACGACCCGGTGGAGCCGACGGCCGGTTGGGATTTCAATATCGACCAGGAATATGCCGGTGTCGGCGGTTCGGTCACTTATCTGCGCAACGAAATTCTGGCCCGTGCCTATATTCCCTTCTCCAAGGAATTCCTCGGCAGCTTGCGCTTCAATGGCGGCTATATCGACGGGCTTGGAGATGATGTGATCATTAATGACCGCTTCTTCATCGGCGGCTCTGAGTTTCGCGGCTTTGAACGCGCCGGCGTCGGCCCGCGCGATTTGGTGACAGGCGACTCGCTCGGCGCCCAGGCCTACGCCATCGGTACGGCGCAGCTGACCTTCCCGAACTTCCTGCCCGAGGCGCTCGATATCGACACCAGCCTCTTTACGGATGTCGGCACGGTCGGCCTTGTCGACCAGGAAGCGCTTTATCTTGCGCAAGGCCGCCGCCCGGAAGACGAGCTGGCTCTGCGTGCAACGGCAGGCCTCAGCGTTTACTGGCAGTCGCCGTTCGGCCCGGTCCGTATCGACCTCTCGCAGGTGCTGCAATCGGAATCCTATGACCGCGAAGAAGTCTTCCGCTTCAGCGCCGGTACGCGTTTTTAAAAGTTAGGGTGGGGAGTTAAAGAGAATGAAGAAGATCAATCGTCTGCTGGCATCGCTTGTTTTGGGTGCCGCCATGCTTGGCGCGTCCGTTCCGCAGGCGCTCGCCGCCAAAGAGCCGGCCGTTATTTTGATCGTCAATTTCCAGTCGCTGTTTACCGAGTCCAAAGTTGGTCAGGACGTGAATGCCCAGGTGCAGGCGCAGGCCAAGACGATCGAAGAAAACAGCTCCAAGCAGCTTGAAGGCTTTATCGCCGAGGCGCGCAAATTGGCGGAACAGAAAGAAGTGCTCGGCGTTGAAACTTATAAGGAACGCATCGCCGCGCTCCAGAAGCGCCAGCAGGAAGCACAGGCAGATGCCAATAAGAAACTGCAGGCTTTGCAGGTCGGTCAGGCCCGCGCGCAAGCTGAAATCGAAGCCGTGCTGAAGCCGATCTTCGCGGAAGTTATGAACCGTCATGGCGGCACGGTCATGCTCGACCAGTCCTCGGTGCTTGCAGGCGGTGTCGATCTGAATGTGACGGCCGAGATCATGCAGGTGTTGAACGAGCGTTTGCCGAAGCTGAAAGTGACGCCGGTCGATCCCGCAGAACTTCAAAAACAGCGCTAACGGCTAGGCCGCCGCGCGAACCGGAATTATCATGGCGGATACACGTTTTTTCGACAGGTCTGGGCCGTTCACGCTGGCTGAGCTGGCGGCCCGGATCAAAGCCGATCTTGCCGATCCGGCGCATGGCGATAGACCTGTTTATGATGTGGCGCCGCTCGACCGGGCGGGCCCGGCGGATCTGACCTTTCTGGACAACCCGAAATATGTCGATGCTTTCCGTGAGACGAAAGCGGGCGCGGCGGTTCTCTCACCCAAGCATCGGGACAAGGCGCCGGACGGCATGGCGCTTTTACTCAGCGATGATCCCTACCGGGCCTACGCGCTGGCCGCGCAGGCCTTTTATCCGGGTAGCGGCGGCAGTGCGCATTTCGGTGAAAGCGAAATTCAAGGCACGGTACATGCCAGTGCTAAGCTCGGTGAGGGCGTGGTTGTTGAGCCGGGCGCCGTCATAGGCGAGCACGCGGAGATAGGCGCGGGCACTATTATCGGCGCCAATGCCGTTGTCAGCCGTGGCTGCACCATTGGGCGGCACAGTTATATCGGCCCCAATGCTACAGTCTCCCATGCGATGATCGGCGACAAGGTGATCATCCATCCGGGTGTGCAGATCGGTCAGGACGGGTTCGGCTTTGCCATGGGCCTGCCGCATCATGAAAAAGTGCCGCAGCTCGGGCGCGTCATCATTCAGGATAATGTGGAAATCGGCGCGAACTCCACCATCGACCGGGGCGCAGGCCCCGACACGGTGATCGGTGAGGGCACGAAGATTGATAATCTCGTGCAAATCGGGCACAACGTGTCGGTTGGCCGGGGATGCATCATCGTCTCCCAGACGGGGATCTCCGGCAGCACGGTTCTCGAGGATTTCGTGGTTTTGGCGGCGCGTGTCGGCGTGACGGGGCATTTGACCATCGGCATGGGCGCGCAGATTGCCGCCCGCAGCTCGGTGATCCACAATGTACCGGCAGGCGAACAATGGGGCGGGACGCCTGCCAAACCGGTCAGTCAGTGGCGCCGTGAAATCGTCGCCGTTCAGAAACTGGGCCGGCCGAAAAAGAAGAACTGAGAGCGCAGCCGGGATGCGCTAGCGCGCAGCATAAACCCGGCTCTAGAAGTCGAGACGAGAGCATGACTGACACATCCGATGCGGCAAATCCGGAAGCAACGCAAGAGCTGGAGACGGCCGATATAAAGCGGATCATGGAGCTTTTGCCGCACCGCTACCCCATGTTGCTGATCGACCGGATCGTCGATATGAAGGGGTCGGAATCGGCCGTCGGCATCAAGAACGTCACGATCAACGACAATTTCTTTCAGGGGCACTTCCCTGATTTTCCCGTCATGCCGGGTGTCTTGATCGTCGAAGCCATGGCGCAAACCGCCGGCGCGCTGGTCGTCAATGCCGCCAAATCGGGCTCCAAGCACAAGGTCGTCTATTTCATGACGATCGACAAGGCACGCTTCCGCAGGCCTGTGGTGCCGGGCGACCGGCTGGAAGTACATGTGCGCAAGATGCAAAATCGCGGCTCGGTCTGGAAATTCCACGGCGATGCCAAGGTAGACGGCAAAGTGGTTGCCGAGGCCGATTACAGTGCCATGATCGTGGAACCGGAAGAGTAATTATGAGTGACATCCATCCCACAGCGATCGTCGACGAGAACGCGTCTGTCGGCGCCGATGTGAAGATCGGCCCTTACTGCGTCGTCGGTCGCAATGTCTCGCTCGGCGACGGGGTGGAACTGCTTTCTCACGTCGTGGTGGAAGGGCATACGAGCATCGGCCCGCGCACGAAGATCTTTCCCTTCGCCGTGATCGGCCACCAGCCGCAGGATCTGAAATATAAAGGCGAGCCGAGCCGGCTTGAAATCGGATCCGATAATCTCATCCGCGAACACGTCACGATGAACCCCGGCACCGAAGGCGGCGGCATGGTGACCCGTGTCGGCAATCACAACGCCTTCCTCACAGGCGCGCATGTCGGCCATGATTGCATTATCGGCGATCATGTCGTCTTTTCGAATGCCGTGCTTCTGGCCGGTCACTGCCTGATCAGCGATTACGTCATCCTGGGCGGCGGCGTTGCCGTGCATCAGTTCACCCGCATCGGCGCCCATGCCTTTGTGGGCGGGGCAAGCGCCATCGAGAACGATGTCATTCCTTATGGCATGGCGCTCGGCAACCGGGCGCATCTCGCCGGTCTCAATGTCATCGGGCTTCGCCGGCGCGGCTTCTCGCGTGATGAAATTCATGCGCTGCGCGGGGCCTATAAAATGCTCTTTGCCGAGGAAAAGACCTTGCGCGAGCGTCTGGAACAAGTCGCTGAAACCTATAAGGATGTGAACGCGGTTCAGGAGATCGTCGCCTTCATCAAGGGTGACACGAACCGCTCCCTTTGCACACCGCGCCACGAGGCAGCCTGAGCGTTGCGCGCCGGAGGCGGCTGATGAGCGGCAATCCGAAAGAAAATCTCAAAACCCCCCTCGGCATTGTGGCCGGCAAGGGGCCGCTGCCTGTCGCCGTGGCCGAGGCCGCGCGCAAGGAAGGCCGTAAGGTTTTCATTGTCGGCGTGCCGAATGAAAGTGAGCGCGGCATCGAGGCCTATCCTCATGCCTGGATACCGCTTGGCAAATTGGGCGCAACGGTAAGCGCTCTCAAGAAAGCCGGGTGCCGCGATCTTGTGATGATCGGCCCGCTCGCGCGCCCGGAGCTTTCTGCGCTGCGGCTCGATTGGGGCGGGCTGAAATTCCTGCCGCGCTTTTTAAAACTCCTGCGCAATGGCGATGATGCCTTGTTGCGCGGTTTCGTCGACTATTTCGAAAAAGAACACGGCTTTTGCGTCGTCCCCGCCGAAGGTGTGCTGACGGATCTGCGCGCGCCGGCAGGTGTCTGGACGAAAGTCCGCCCAGATGCTGCCGATGAGGCCGATATTGCGCGCGGCAAAGAGCTGCTTGCCGCCATCGGTCCTTTTGACATGGGCCAAGGCACGGTTATCTGCCGCAATGTGGTGCTGTCCATCGAAGGGCCGGAAGGCACGGATGCGATGCTGGCGCGTGTCGCCGCGCTGCCATCTAGCTTGCGCGGCAAGAAAGGCGCGCGGGCCGGTGTCCTTGTCAAACTGCCGAAGCCTGAGCAGGAGCGCCGCGTCGATCTGCCGACCATCGGTGTCATGACCGTGGAAAATGCCGCCGCCGCAGGGCTTGCGGGCATCGCGGTCGAAGCGGGCGGCGCGCTTGTCGTCGATATGCGCGCACTTGTCGCCCGGGCCGATGAATTGGGCCTCTACATTCTGGCGCTGGAGGCTGCAGCGTGAGCGAAGAAAAGCCGCTTCATATCATGCTGGTGGCGGGCGAGCCCTCGGGCGACGCGCTGGGCGGCCCGCTTATGGCGGCGCTGAAAAAGCTTTCCGCGCGCCCGCTCGCCTTTAGCGGCGTCGGCGGCGAGCGGATGAGCGAGCAGGGCATCAGCTCGATCTTTCCGATGACGGATATCGCCGTGATGGGCCCGCGCGAAGTGATCCCGCGCCTGCCGCTTATTCTAAAGCGTATGCGTGAGACGGCGGCCCATGCAGTGGAAACGAAACCCGATCTCATCGTCATGATCGATGCGCCGGACTTCACGCATAATGTCGCCCGCCGCATCGCAAAAAAGGCGCCGGATATTCCCATCGTCGATTATGTCTCGCCGACGGTCTGGGCCTGGCGGCAAGGCCGGGCAACCTCCATGGCGAAACACTTCACACGCGTGCTGGCGCTGCTTCCTTTCGAACCGCAATTCTTCAAGGCTCATGCAGGGCTCGACTGCGTTTATGTCGGCCATCCCGCCATCGAGCGCCTGCCGGACGAAGACGCCGGGCCTGCTTTCCGTGCGCGCCATGCCATTGCGCCAGAAACGCCCTTGCTTGTCATGCTGCCCGGCAGCCGGGTCAATGAAGTCAAACGCCTTATCGCGCTTTTCGGCGCGACGGTTGAGCGGTTGAGCAGTGAGCTGCCGGGGCTTGAAATCGTGATCCCCGCGCTCTCCCATGTCCGCCCGCTCATCGAAAAGGAAGTCGAAGACTGGCCCGTCCGCACGGTTCTGGTTACAGGTGAAGAGGAGAAGCTGGGCGCCTTTGCCGCTGCGAATGCGGGACTTGCCGCCTCGGGTACCGTCGCACTTGAGCTTGGCCTTGCCCGGCTTCCCATGGTGATCGGCTACAAGATAGATCCTATTGCTGCTTGGGCCGTATCGCGCGCCCTGAAAGTGCCTTCCGTGGTGCTGCCTAATCTCATTCTCGACCGCCCGGCGGTGCGTGAATTCCTGCAGCAATTCTGCACACCGGAGGCACTTTCCGGCGCGCTCCTGCCATTGATGCGCGAGACCACGGAGCGGGCAAAGGCGCTCGCTGATCTCGATGAGATGCGCGAGATCATGGGCGTGGGCGGTGAGCCCGCCAGTATCCGCGCCGCCCGCGCCGTGCTGGAGCTTTTGCCGGGCGCTCAGAAAATTTAAGGACAAACAAAAAGGGCGCCCCGCAAGGCGCCCTTCTTTCTTGCCGCCGCTGCGCTTATTTGCGCTTGGCGATATCGGAATATTCGCGCGATTTCGCGCCGGTGAAAAGCTGACGCGGACGACCGATGCGCTGCTTCGGGTCTTCGATCATTTCGTTCCACTGGGCAATCCAGCCGACCGTGCGGGCCAGCGCGAAGAGCACCGTGAACATCGTGGTCGGGAAGCCCATCGCTTTCAGCGTGATGCCCGAATAGAAGTCGATATTCGGGTAGAGCTTCTTCTCGATGAAATATTCGTCCGAAAGCGCGATGCGCTCCAGTTCCATCGCTACATCGAGCAGCGGATCGTCATTGATGCCGAGCTCTTTCAGCACCGCATGACAGGTCTGCTGCATGACTTTGGCGCGCGGGTCGTAGTTCTTGTAAACCCGGTGACCGAAGCCCATCAGACGGAACGGGTCGTTCTTGTCTTTGGCCTTCGCCACATATTCGGGGATGCGGTCGACGGAACCGATCTCCTGCAGCATGTTTAGCGCTGCTTCATTGGCGCCGCCATGAGCCGGGCCCCAGAGGCAGGCGATGCCCGCCGCGATACAGGCGAAGGGGTTGGCGCCAGAGGAGCCTGCCAGACGCACCGTCGAGGTGGAGGCGTTTTGCTCATGATCCGCATGCAGAATGAAGATCTTGTCCATCGCATCGGCAAGCACGGGGCTCACATTGTATTTTTCCGCCGGAACGGAGAAGCACATATGCAGGAAGTTTTCCGCGTAGGAAAGATCGTTGCGCGGATAAACCACCGGCTGGCCGATCGAGTATTTGTAAGCCATGGACGCGATGGTCGGGATCTTGGCGATCATACGGCGGCTGGCGATCATGCGCTGCTGCGGATCGTTGATATCCGTGCTGTCGTGATAGAAGGCGGACAGGGCGCCGACCATGCCGACCATGATGGCCATCGGATGCGCATCCCGGCGGAAACCGCGCAGGAAATATTGCATCTGCTCATGCACCATCGTGTGGCGCGAGATGGCGTAGGAAAACTCGTCATATTCCTGCTTTGTCGGCAGCTCGCCGTTCAGCAGCAGGTAGCAGGTTTCCAGGAAGTTGCCTTTTTCCGCGATCTGCTCGATCGGGTAGCCGCGGTAAAGCAGCTCGCCCTTGTCGCCGTCGATATAGGTGATGTCGGACTCGCAGCTTGCCGTCGAGGTGAAGCCGGGATCGTAGGTGAAATATCCCGTCTGGCCGTAAAGGGCGCTCACATCGATGACGCTTGGTCCAATCGAGCCTTCATAGACCGGCAGGTCATAGGTCTTACCGCCGACTTCCAGTTTGGCCGTTTGCTTCGCTCCAGCGTCGGTTCCCGTTTTCGTCATCGTTGTCCCTATCCTTCTCCTGGACCCGGCTGCGGCGCGGTACCGCGGCGGGCATAGTGCAACATCTTGTTATGCCGCTGCTACTCGGATTTACCGGCCCGAGTGTAAAACGGCGGATCGAAGCGGGCCTTAGCCTGCCTGATCCTCGATCCGGCCGAGGGATTCCTCCCGGCCGAGTGAAACCAGAACATCAAAAATCCCCGGCGAGGTGCTGCCGCCGGTCAGTGCCGCGCGCAAAGGCTGCGCGACCTTGCCGAGTTTGAGACCCATATCCTCCGTGAACTGGCGCACCGCCGCTTCCAGCGCCTCGATTTCCCAGTCGGGCAGGGCGGAAAGCACTTCATGCAGCTTTTTCAGCATGGCGCGGGCGTCGTCATTCAGCAGCTTCTGGGCTTTTTCGTCCAGCGGGATCGGCCGCGTCACCCGAAGGTATTCGGCGCCCTTGCCAAGTTCAATCAGGGTTTTCGCCCGCTCTTTCAGGCCCGGCATGGCCTCGACGAGCTTGGCGCGCAAGCCCGCATCCTCTGGCCAGCCTTCCAGCCGCTTCATCAGCGACAGTGTTTGATCGGCCAGCATTACGTCGTCCCCCTGGCGGATGTGGATGCCGTTGAGGTTTTCGAGTTTTGCGAAATCGAACCGCGCCGGCGACTTGCCGATATTCTCAAGGCCGAACCATTCGATCGCCTGCTCGGTCGAGAACACTTCATCATCGCCATGGCTCCAGCCGAGCCGGACGAGATAATTGCGCATCGCCTCGGGCAGATAGCCCATATCGCGGTAGGCTTCCACGCCAAGCGCGCCGTGGCGCTTGGAAAGTTTCGCGCCGTCCGGCCCGTGAATGAGCGGCACATGGGCGAATTCCGGCGGCGTCCAGCCAAGGGCCGCATATAGCTGGCTCTGGCGCGCGGCATTCGTCAGGTGATCGTCGCCCCGGATGATATGGGTGATGCCCATATCCACATCGTCCACCACCACGGAGAGCATATAGGTGGGCGTGCCGTCCGAGCGCAGCAGAATGAGATCGTCGAGCTGGTTGTTGGCGATGCGGATATCGCCCAGCACATGGTCGCGCACCACGGTTTCGCCTTCCTGCGGCGCCTTGAAACGCACCACGGGTTTGACGCCTGCCGGCGCCTCGCCGGGGTCGCGGTCCCGCCAGGTGCCGTCATAGCGCGGCGGGCGGCCTTCGGCGCGGGCCCTCTCGCGCATTTCTTCAAGCTCTTCAGGCGAGCAATAGCAATAATAGGCTTTGCCCTCGGCAATCAGCTTTTCGGCGGCGGCCTGGTGCTTTTCCTGGCGCGAGAACTGATAGACCGGCTCGTCGTCCCATCCGAGCTCCAGCCAGTTCAGCCCTTCGAAAATCGCATCGATGGCGCCCTGAGTGGAGCGTTCGCGGTCCGTATCCTCAATACGCAGAAGAAACCGGCCCCCGTGATGGCGCGCAAACAGCCAATTGAACAGCGCCGTGCGGGCACCGCCAATATGCAGATAGCCGGTCGGCGAAGGCGCGAAACGGGTGACGACTTTTTGAGTTCCGGTCATTCTAACGTTCAGCTTTATTTTCAGCGGGGTGACCCGCTGGAATTTCAGTCCTGGTGTGGCGTGAAGGCCCAGCCGCGGACACTGGCCTAAGGCCGAGGAAACCGTTGCGGCAGGGGCGTAAACAGGCTGCCGTTCTTACCACAGGCAAAGGGGGCGTGGTAGCGTTCCGCGCATACTTTTTTCCGGCTTTCCGGGCTCTGCGGGGCGAAATATTCGCGATTTGTTCTTGAGGAGGGGGATATCGCGCTAGGTACCGGAGATATTTGGCCCGCCGGGTCCGGGAGGTGGGGGCTGGGGCGGACCTGGAGGGGGCTCTCCGGCCCGGTTTTTTCCCTATGGCACGGGCTCTTGCGGGAATCGGAGAGGTTCGGCCTCTGGGCGCCGGTTTTCCTGGGGCTCGGGATTCTCCTTTATTTTAGCCTGCGGTTCGAGCCGGCCTGGGGCTGGGCGGCGCTCCTTGCCCTTGCCGCGTTCCTGGCTCAGTGGCGCCTTGCGGCGCGCCCGCTCTTGCGCCTTGCGCTCATAGCGGCGGGGCTTGCCGCGCTCGGCTTTGCGCTCGCGGGGCTGCGCGTCAGCATTATCGATCATTCCCCGCTCACGGGTGAGCTCTCCTACGGCATTTTGCAGGGCACGGTGAGCGCGGTGAGCCGGGAGGGCGACGGGCGGCTGCGCGCCGATGTAGAGATCGAGGCGCTGGAACATGTGCCGGACCCGCCCCGCAAGGTTCGCCTCACCTACCGGGGCTCGGACCCGCGCGCGCTGGCGCTGCGGCCCGGTGACCGGATCGAAGGGCCGGTGAAGCTTTGGCCCAATAGCCTGCCTGCCGCGCCCGGCGGGTTCGATTACGGCAGGGTGCTCTGGTTCGAGGGGATCGGCGCGGGCGGCGTCATGCTGGGCGCGCCGGAAATCCAGGGAGAGGCGGAGGGCGTGTTTGTTGCCGCCCGTAGAGCACTGCATGCGCTGCGCCAGGCTATCGGCGCGCGGGTGCTCGCCGCCATGTCGCCCGACACCGGCGCGGTCGCCGTTGCGCTGATGACCGGCGAGCGGGCTTATTTGCCGCAAGAGGTGGAAGAAAATTTGCGCGCCTCGGGCCTTGCCCATGTGCTGGCGATTTCCGGTCTTCACATGGCGCTGCTGACGGGCGCGCTCTTCGGAGGCTTGCGCCTTCTCATGGCGCTGGTGCCGCGCCTTGCGCTGCATTACCCGGTGAAGAAATGGGCGGCCGGGCTCGCGCTTGCAGGTGCCGCCGCCTATCTCGTCATTTCCGGCATGAGCACGGCGACCCAGCGCGCCTTCATCATGATCGCGCTTGTGCTGCTCTCGCTCATGCTCGACCGGCCGGCCATGACCATGCGCAATGTGGCGCTTGCCGCTTTTGCGCTTCTGGTGCTCCGGCCCGAAAGCGTGCTCTCTGCCGGTTTTCAAATGTCCTTTGCCGCCGTGACGGCACTGGTTGCGGTGTATGAAACCCGCGCCGCGCAGCTCAATGCTTTGCTCGCGGATTGGCGCGCCCGCGGGCCGCTGCAGCTTGCGCTGCTTTATGGGGCCGGGCTCTTGCTGACGAGTTTCATTGCCGGGCTCGCCACGGCACCCTTTGCCGCGTTCCACTTCAACCGTGTCGCCGCCTATGGCCTCGCAGGCAATCTCCTTGCCATGCCGCTTGTCGCGCTGCTCGTCATGCCTTTTGCCGTTGCCGCTTTCGCGCTCATGCCTTTCGGGCTCGAGGCCTGGCCGCTCGCCATTATGGAGCTCGGGCTTGAAGGATTGCTTGCTGCTGCTGCCACCGTTGCCGCGTGGCCGGGCGCGGTGCGCGGCGTGCCGGGCGGACCGGAGGCCGCCTTGGGGCTCGTCACTTTGGGCGGGCTCTGGCTTGCCTTATGGAAGGGGCGGGTCCGCTTTGCCGGCAGCCTCTTTCTTGCGGGCGGGCTTCTTCTTTGGGCGCTTGCGCCGCGCCCCGATATTCTCATATCCGAAAATGCCCGCCTTATTGCGGTGCGGGGCGAAGACGGCAAGCTCATCCTCAATGCATCGCGCCCGGCCTTTCAGGCTTCCATCTGGCTGCGGGAGGAAGGCGACACCCGCAGCCCCCGCGCGGCGGCGGAAGAGACGCCCTGGCGCTGCGACGGGCTTTCCTGTCTCTATGAAGCGCCGGGCGCCCCGCGCATCGCTCACATCAAAGACGAGCGGGCACTGCTTGAGGATTGTCCGTGGGCAGACATTATTGTGATGGAAAAAGATGTGGGATGGGGGCTTGATGATAAAGCCTGCCATGCCCGGCTGGTGCTCGATTACGGCGATTTATCGCGCACGGGCACGCAGGCGCTTTATTGGAATGAGGGAAAGCTGACAGTGGAAACGGTAAGGGGCGTGCAGGGCATCCGGCCCTGGACACGCCCCTGGTAGTTTGCAGGCGCTTAGTAGCGGCGCATTAGGCCGACAAGGCGGCCCTGAACCTTCACCCGGTCCGGGCCGAAGATCCGCGTTTCATAGGCAGGGTTCGCCGCTTCCAGCGCAATGGAATCGCCTTTCCGGCGCAGGCGCTTCAAGGTTGCTTCGTAGCCATCGACCAGCGCCACAACGATCTCCCCATTATTGGCCGTATCGCAGCGCTGAATGATCACGGTGTCGCCGTCCAGAATGCCGGCCTCGATCATGGAATCGCCTTTGACTTCCAACGCGTAATGCTCGCCGTTGGAGAGCATGGCAAGCGGTACGGAAACCTGATGGCTTTCCTCCTGCAGCGCCTCGATCGGCGTACCGGCGGCAATCCGGCCCATGACGGAGACGGGTAGGGCATCGTTCTCATTGGCAGGGGCGGGTGCCAGGCTCGCAGCGGGGGCGCCGCCGCCCTCGATCACCTCCGGCTCGAAGCCGCGCCCGCGCGCCAGGCTCGGGGCCGCCGCATCGGGCAGTTTCAGCACTTCCAGCGCCCGGGCCCGGTGGGCGAGGCGGCGGATAAAGCCGCGCTCTTCCAGCGCTGTGATGAGCCGGTGAATGCCCGATTTCGAGCGCAAATTCAGCGCTTCCTTCATTTCGTCGAAGGAAGGCGCAACGCCCGTTTCTTTCAGGCGTTCGTTGATGAACATAAGAAGTTCATGCTGTTTGCGTGTGAGCATGGGTGCGGCCCCAATATCTAGAACAAACGATAAACATTTCACTTGTTCTAGTTTGGTTCTTTTTCCGCGTCAACCCTTCTGTGGATAAAATTACCCTTCAAGGGGGAGGACATTAACCAGCGCCCCGGTTTCCGCGGCTGCCGCATGGGGCGGACGCACGATAAGGCAGCCCGCGCGGGCAAGGCCGGAAAGCATGGAACTGTCCTGAACGGAAAGCGGCTTGGCGCGCCATTCCCCGTCCTCCTCCTCAAGCGCAGCGCGGATGTAGTCCTGGCGCGTGTCATTGGCTTTGAGCGGCACGGCAAGGCGGGCGGGCAAAAGCCGGGGGTGCGCCGCTTGCCGCCCCTGAAGGCGCATCAGCGCGGCGCTGAGGAAAAGCTCGGCGCAGACAAGCGCGGAGACGGGATTGCCCGGCAGGCCGAGAAAAGGTTTTCCCGAGAGCGCACCGAACATCAAGGGCTTGCCTGGGCGCATGGCAATGCGCCAGAAGGCGACGTCGAGCCCGGCGCCGCCCAGCACATCCTGCACGAGATCGTGCTCACCGACCGAGGCTCCGCCCAGCGTCACCACCATGTCGGCGTCTTTTGTAGCGTCCGCTTTTTCCAGAAGGCTTTCCCGGTTGTCCCGTGCAATCCCAAGATCGAGCGGCACGCCGCCGCAGCGGCGGATGAGGGCGGCAAGGCCCGCGCCCGTCGAGGCGACGATTTGCGAAGGGCCCGGCTCCTCGCCCGGAGGCACCAGCTCATCGCCCGTCGCAAAAAATGCAACGCGCGGGCGCCGGTAAACATCGAGCGCAGTATGGTTCGCAGCGGCGGCAAGGGAGAGCGCGGCGGGTCCGAGCAGCGCGCCTTGTTTAAGCACGCTTTCTCCTTCGCTAAAATCGAGCCCGGCGCGGCGGATATGTTTGCCGGGGACGGCCGCTTCCAGAATGCGCACGGTGTCGCCGCTGCGCTCCGTATCTTCCTGAATGACGATAGTGTCGGCGCCCTCAGGCAGCGGCCCGCCGGTGAAAATACGCACCGCCTCGCCGGAGCCTACTTTGCTCTCAAAGGCGCGCCCGGCCGGTGCTTCACCGATCACTTTCAGCTCCGCCGGCACCTTGGCGGCGTCTTCTGCCCTCAGCGCATAGCCGTCCATGGCCGAGGCATCGAAAGGGGGCTGCGTGCGCAAAGCGGCAAGATCGCGGGCGAGCACCCGGTGGCCCGCTTCGGCGAGCGGAATGCGCTCCGCTTCAAGCGGGGCAATAGCAGCGCCGATTTTCTCGATCGCGTCGGCAACGGGAAGAAGAGCCATGAGGAACCTTTTAGCCGGCCTCAAAGGTGCCGGATTTACCGCCCGATTTATGCGTCAGGCGAATGTCGGTGATGCGCATGCCCCGGTCCACCGCTTTCGCCATGTCGTAGATCGTCAGGCACGCAACATTGACGGCGGTCAGCGCTTCCATCTCGACGCCCGTCTGCCCGCTCACTTTCACCGTGGCGCTCACCTCGATGGCAGAGGCCTCCTTGTCGGCTTCAAGTTCGACGGAGACTTTGGAAAGCATCAAGGGATGGCAGAGCGGAATGAGGTCCGCGGTCTTTTTCGCCGCCATGATCCCGGCAAGGCGCGCGATCTCGATGACGTTTCCCTTGGTGATCTTGTTGTCGAGAATGAGGGCAAGCGTTTCCGGTGCCATTTCGATGCGCCCTTTGGCGGTTGCGGTGCGCTGCGTCACATCCTTGGCCGAAACATCGACCATATGCGCCGCGCCCTTGTCATCGAGATGGGAAAGCTTGCCCGCCATGCTTAAAGCTCCTTGCGCATAAAACAGCGCCGGTCGATGGGAAGGCCGCTTTCTTCTTCATGCGCATGAATGATGAAGAAGGCCGGCGACCAGTCCTCCCGCTCTACCACCGAAAATCCCTGGCGGCCATAATAAGGCGCATTCCAGGGCACGTCCGTGAAGGTGGAAAGCGTCACCGCCGGTTTGCCGAGGGCTTTGGCCCAGTCGGAAACGGCGCCGATAAGCCTCCCTCCGAGCCCTTGCCGGCCATGGGCGGTATCGACGGAAATTTCATGGATGAAGACCGAATGGTCGAGCGGCGCGGACATGGCAAAACCGGCCAGCGCGCCGTCTTCCGCCTCGGCCACGAAACAGCCTTTGGCCCGCACGAAGGCGGCCGCCATTTCCGGTTCCATGAATTTATGCGAAAGATGCCCCATGCCGACGGTCTTGAAGAGCTGTCCCGCCGCCACCTCGACGGGGCCGAGAGCGGGAACATCGTCAAGTGTGGCAAGGCGAATTTCGTAGCTCATCGGGTCAGGCTCTCATTTCTTGCCTATGCAGCAATGTGCGCGTCGCCTGTTCCACATCCGCCTGACGCATCAGGCTTTCCCCGATCAAAAAGCTGTTCACGCCGCAAGCGGAAAGCATGGCAAGATCAGCGGGCGTGTTGAGGCCGCTTTCCCCGACAATCAGTTTGCCTTTGGGGACAAAGGGTACGAGACGCTTTGTCGTCTCCAATGTCGTCTCAAAGGTCTTCAAATTCCGGTTATTGATGCCGAGCAGCGGCGAGGAAAGCGCGCCTGCGCGTTCCAGCTCTTCCTCGTTATGCACTTCCACCAGCACGTCCATGTCATAGCCGTGGGCGGCGCTTTCGAGTTCGAGCGCCTGTGCGTCGCTGACCGCCGCCATGATGATGAGAATGCAATCCGCGCCCAGCGCCCGCGCCTCGGCCACCTGATAGGTGTCGTACATGAAATCCTTGCGGATGACGGGCAGGGCGGTTGCCGCGCGGGCAGCGACGAGATATTCCGGCGCGCCCTGAAAGGATGGCGTGTCGGTGAGAATGGAAAGACAGGCCGCCCCGCCTTTTTCATAAGCCTTGGCAAGTTCCGGCGGGTTGAAGTCCTCGCGGATAAGGCCTTTGGACGGGCTTGCCTTCTTGATCTCGGCAATCAGCCCGTAGCGCCCTTGCGCTTCCGTCTTCTGCAGCGCCTTGTAAAAACCGCGCACCGGCGATTGGCTTTCGATCTCCACTTCAAGCGCGCTCAAGGGTTTGGCCGCTTTCGCTGCCTTGATCTCTTCCAGCTTATAGGCGCCGATGCGCTCCAGAATATCGCTCATGGCTCAAGCTCGTTCGATACGGCGACGAGACGCTTCAGTGCCTCTTTCGCCCGGCCTTCATCGATGGATGCGGCGGCCATGGCAACGCCTTCTTTCAGGTTTTGCGCTTTCCCGGCAACGATCAATCCCGCCGCGCTGTTGATGAGCACGATATCGCGGTAAGCGCCGGGTGCCCCGTCGAGGAGGCGCGTCAGCGCGCCGGCATTCTCCGCCGGATCGCCGCCTTTCAGCGCTTCGGGGTCGGCTGGCGGCAGGCCCGCCTCTTCCGGCGTCACGGTGAAGCGGCGCACCTTGCCGTCTTTCAGTTCCGCCACATGCGTCGGGCCCGTGGTGGTGATTTCATCGAGCCCGTCCGAGCCATGCACGACCCAGACATGTTCCGAGCCGAGTTTCTTGAGCACATGGGCCAGCGGCTCCACCCATTTTTCGGCAAAGACGCCCATCAGCTGGCGCTTTGCGCCTGCCGGGTTGGACAGCGGGCCCATCAGATTGAAAATCGTCCGTGTGCCGAGTTCCACGCGCACCGGGCCCACATGTTTCATCGCGGCATGATGATAGGCGGCGAACATGAAGCCGATGCCGCTCTCCTCGATGCAGCGGCTGATATGGGCGGGCGGAATGTCGAGTTTGACGCCGAGCTTTTCCAAGACTTCCGACGAGCCGGAGCGCGAGGAGAGCGCCTTGTTGCCATGCTTGGCAATGGGCACGCCGCAGCCGGCAAGGACGAAGGACACGGCGGTTGAAATGTTGTAGGTGCCGGAGGCGTCACCCCCTGTCCCGCAAGTGTCGATGGCACCTTCCGGCGCTTTCACATGTGTCGCCTTGGCGCGCATGATCGCGGCGCCCGCCGCAATTTCTTCCACCGTTTCCCCGCGCACCCGCAGCGCCATCAGAAAGGCGCCGATCTGCGCCGGGGTCAGCGCGCCCGTCATCATCGCCTCGAAGGCGACCGTCGCTTCGTCTGTGGTCAGGGGATGGGCGTCGGCGACTTTCGCGATCAGCGCTTTGAAATCCGTCATGGGGTCTTCTTTACTTCAGGTCGGTCCGGCTCGGCGTAAGCTTAGACGGTTTCGGCAATGGCAATCCCGGCAAGCTCGAGGAAGTTGCGCAAAATATCGTGCCCGTGCTGGGAAGCGATGCTTTCCGGGTGGAACTGCACGCCGTGAATGGGCAGCTCCTTATGCTGCACGCCCATGATGACGCCGTCATTGGTCTTCGCGGTGACTTCCAGGCAGTCCGGCAGGCTTTCGGGCTCAATGGTCAGCGAATGATAGCGCGTTACCTCGAGCGGGCTCGGCAGCCCGGCAAAGACGCCTTTGCCCGTGTGATGAACGGGCGAGATCTTGCCATGCATGGGCGAGGGCGCGCGCACGATCTTCGCGCCGAAGGCCTGGCCGATTGCCTGATGGCCGAGGCAGACACCGAAAATCGGCAAGGTCCCGGCAGCCGATTTGATGAGATCGAGACAGATGCCCGCCTGATCCGGATCGCAAGGTCCCGGCGAAATCATGATGCCCTGCGGCTTCAGCGCCAGCGCGTCGCGCACCGACAGCGTGTCGTTCCGGCGCACTTCGGTTTCGACCCCCAGATCGCCGAGAAAATGCACCAGATTGTAGGTGAAGCTGTCGTAATTATCGATCAGCAGGAGCATGGGCGTACTCGCTCAGAATCAGTTGGGCCGGACCTCCGCAAAAGCGGCCAAATGCATATAGGGGCGGAAGGTTTCCGTTTATAGGTGCGCTCCATGGCCGGGCACAAGGCGCTAAGGCGATTTTAAGTGTCATTGGGGTAAGAAATCCACAGATACCGCGCGGTGCGGCGCTTGCCGGATCGCCTCTAAATATGGTCTTATCCGCGTGACATGACACAGTATATGGGGGCCACCCAGCCGGGGCAAAGGCGGCAGCCCGGGCCAAGTCTGAGGAGAACCAGCCGGCGTGCCGGACTGGCCCATGAGGCATTGCTTCTTGCCGCGCTGCTTTTCGCCGTGGGGCTCATCTCCGGGGCGGGGATCGGTCTTGCCCTTCCCGATGTGGCCATGGCCCTGGGGCTGAAGAAAGAAGGCCCCTCGCTTTCCGTGCCGCTGGCGCCCGGCCCGCAAGTCGCATCCGCCGATATTCTGCCGCTTCCCCGCGTCATCGAGCCTGCCAATGCGGTGGAGCCCGCCTTCCTCATTGCCGAGCCTCTGCGTCACCGCAAGGGTGATCTCGGCGGCCTTCGCTTCGCCGGTGTCGCTGGCGGCCCCGCGCAGTCGCTTGCCGAACCTTCCCCGGTGGAAGAACCCGCAGAACAGCAGATCGCTGCCGTCTTTGAAGACCGCCTGCCGGAAGGCGAACTTGTGACCGGTTCCGTCACCAAGACGGCAAGCGAACCGGCCGCCGCGCCAGTGGAAGAGCAACAGGTCGCGGCTCTTGCGCCGCCCGTCAAAGAGGCCATCGCAGACCCTGCGCCGCTTCTCGGGCCAGATGCGCCGCAAATTTCCATCATCCTCGATGATCTGGGGCTGAATGCCGCCGCTGCCCGCCGCGCCATGAACCTGCCGAAACCAGTCACGCTTTCCTTTCTGCCTTATGGGGAGGCGACCTCGCGCCTTGCCGCCGAGGCGCGCGAGGCGGGCCATGAGGTCATGCTACATCTGCCCATGGAGCCGCTCGGCGAAGAAGACCCCGGCCCCAAAGCGCTCACCACTGGCATGAGCCCGGCGGAGATCGAAGAGACGGTGCGCTACAACCTTGCCGCCTTCAGCGGCTATAGCGGCGTCAACAACCACATGGGAAGCCGCTTCACAGAGGATGTGCGCGCGCTCATCCCCGTCATGCGGGTGCTGCGTGAGAAGGGGCTCTTTTTTGTGGACTCGCTGACAAGCGAGCGTTCCCGCGCCGGGGAAGTCGGGCGCATGGCGGGCGTGCCGGGCACGGCGCGCGATGTCTTTCTTGATCATGCCGAAGGGCCTGACCATCTGTTGCACCAGTTGCAGCTTCTGGAAGAAAAGGCGCGCAAAGAAGGCCGGGCCGTCGCCATCGCCCATCCCCACGATCTGACGCTGGAAATGCTCGATGTCTGGGTGCGCAGCCTGGCGGCCAAAGGCATCCGGCTTGTACCGGCGTCCGAAATCATCGCGCAGAACGCCGCGCGCGGCTAAACGCTCTTTGTCCTGATTAGTTTTAAGTTACTGCCCGCGGCCCGTTTGCGAGGCAAAGCGCACCGCCTCTTCGGCGGCCCGGAAAAGCGCCTTCGCCTTGTTCACACTTTCCGTATATTCGCCTTCGGGGCTGGAATCGGCAACGACGCCGCCGCCCGCCTGCACATACATCTTGCCGTCTTTGACGATGGCCGTGCGCAGCACGATGCAGGTGTCCATGTTCCCGCCTGCCGAGAAATAACCGACGCAGCCGGCATAAGGCCCGCGCTTTTCAAGCTCAAGCTCGTCGATGATTTCCATCGCCCGCACCTTCGGCGCGCCCGAGACGGTGCCTGCCGGAAAACCGGCAATCAATGCGGAAATCGCATCATAACGCGCATCGTCGAGCTCGCCGCGCACATTCGAAACGATGTGAATGAGGTGCGATGTGTATTGCAGGGCGAATTGGTCGGTCACTTCCACCGTGCCGATCTTGGCGACGCGGCCCACATCGTTGCGCCCGAGATCGAGCAGCATCAAATGTTCGGCCCGCTCCTTGGGATCGGAAAGAAGATCGGCTTCGATGGCGGCATCTTCCGCGCGGTTTTCCCCGCGCCGGCGCGTGCCCGCAATGGGGCGGATCGTGACTTCGCCATCATGCACCTTCACCAGAATTTCCGGGCTCGAGCCGACGATGGAAAAGCCGTCGAAATTCAGGAAATAAAGGTAAGGCGAGGGGTTGATACGGCGCAGCGCCCGGTAAAGCGCGAAAGGCGGCAGATCGAACGGCGCCTCGAAGCGCTGGCTCAGCACGACCTGAAAGATGTCGCCGGCAAGGATATATTCCTTCGCCTGTTCGACCATCGAAAAATACGTCTCTTTCGGCGTGTTGGAGGCAGGCTCGGGAATGGCCGCCGCGTCGGCGGCTTCCTCGACATGCGTCAACGGGCGGTCGAAATTTTCGATCACCGCGTTCAGCCGCTCGCTGGCGCGCGCAAAGGCGGCTTTCGCATTCACCGAGCCGTCGGGGCGTACGGGCGTTACCAGAATGACTTCGTCTTTGACGGAATCGAACACCGCAATCACCGTCGGGCGCACGAAAAGCCCGTCCGGCAAGCCGAGCGCATCCGGGTTCTCATCCGGCAGATGCTCCATCAGCCGCACGGCGTCATAGCCCAGATAGCCGAAAACCCCCGCCGCCATGGAAGGCAGGACCTCGGGAATGTCGAGCCGGCTTTCTTCCAGAAGTGCGCGCAGCGAGGCCAGCGTGTCCTCCGCGCAAGGCTCGAAGGCTTCCGCATCGAGCGCCGCCTTGCGGTTGATTTCCGCCTGATTGCCTTTGGAGCGCCAGATGATGTCCGGGTTCAGCCCGATAATTGAATAGCGCCCGCGCGTATCCCCGCCTTCCACCGATTCCAGCAGGAAGCTGTTCGGCGCGTTCGCCGTGATCTTCAGATAGGCGGAGACCGGTGTTTCCAGATCGGCAACGAGGCGCGTCCACACAAGCTGGGGTTTCCCGGCCTGATAGGTGGTCTCGAAGCTGCCGAAATCGGGTTCAATCATAACGGGCCGATGCGGGCAGACCCCGCATCCCTCATCTTCCAGTGTGGGCTTCATGTGCGTTACGGGCGGCTTTCTAGCAGAAATACCGCCCGTTGCACTTAGTTTCCGATGATGCGGTTGATCAGGGTCTGGTTGACGCTGATGCCGTATTTCTCCTGCAGGGAAGCCACGAGCGTGCCGACAACATCGTCCTGCGTCGTCTCCCGCAGCGTTTCTTCCAGTGAGGCGACGGCTTCCTTGTTGTCCGCCACGGCAGGGGTGCGCACATCCTTCACCTTCATCAGCAGCAGGCTGTCGCCATAGCCGACGGAGCCGAAGGTGAACTTGCCTTCCGGCGTGCCGAAGAGATTGGCAACGGCAAAGCGCGAGAACGTCTCGTTGCTGGAACGGCGGGAAAGCGGCGGGGAGGTAAGCACCGCCCGGTCGAATTCCCCGGCAATCACCTCGAAAGGCTCACCGCCATTGCCCCGCGCCGAAAGGCTCTCGGCAAGTTCCACAAGCTCACCCCGGCGCTTTTCGCGCATCCACAGATCGACGACCTGATCGCGCACTTCCTCCAGCGGCTTGACGGCAGGCGCGTTCACGCCCGTCAGGTCGATCCAGTAATAGCCATCGTCTTCCGTCTCGATGGCGTCCACCTCTTCGCCTTCTTCCATGGTGAAGGCGGTTTCGAGCAGTTTGACGAGATCGGGGACGTCGGCGGGCTCACCGTTCGCTTTCAGCCCGTCGCGCGTCACGCTCTCCACCCGTTCGAGCGGAATGCCGACCTGGGCGGCGATATCAGCAAGCGGCACACCGGCGGCGCGTTCATCTTCTACCCGGTTATAGATATCGAAGACGTCCTGCACGGCTTGCTCTGAGGCGAGCTGCTTCGTCAGTTCCTCGCGCACATCGGCAAGCTTGGCGGGCTTTGCTGGGGTGACGGAGAGAACTTTGATGACGACGGGACCGAGTGCGCCGTCCAGCGGCTCGCTGACTTCGCCTTCTTTCAATGCGAAGGCGGCGTCTGCTACGTCCTTGCTCAGAAGATCGCCGCGCGTCAGATTCTCGCGCAGCACGTCTTCTTCGGAAAGGCCGGTGGGCGCCAGCACGTTTTCAAGCGTGTCGCCCTGGCGCAGGTTCGAGGCGGCTTTTTCCGCCGCTTCCATTTCCGCAAAGGGGATCTGGTAAAGCGTGCGCGTTTCCGGTTCGTCATATTGATCGCGGCGCTCTTCAAAGGCCTCCGCCAGGGCTTCCTCGCCGATCTCGATGGAAGCGGTGATGGTGTCCGGGCGGATTACCAGCACGTCGAAGCTGCGCGTTTCGGGCGTGGAGAAATTCGCCGCGGCCTTTTCATGCAACTCTTCGATTTCCTCTTCCGTCGGCGGTTCCGGATCGCTCGCCATGTCCGGTGTCAGGATGATGTATTCGGCCAGGCGCTTTTCATTGCGGTAGCCGTAGATCAGCTCCGTCAGCGCATCCGGCACATGGGTGCCCGAGATCGCCGCGCTCAAAAGCTGGTCCCGTTCCAGGAACTCGCGCCGGTCGTTGATCATCGTCTGCTCGTCGATCCGGTTCTGCGCCAGAATAAGATCGAAGGTCTGCTGATCGAAGCGGTTGAAGGGCCCGTGAAAGCTCGGATCCTCGTAAATGTCCTTCGCCACGGTTTCGTCCGCGACCGCAAGGCCCATCTCTTCGACTTGCGCGTTGAGCGCGGCCATACCCACCAGCCGGGCGATCACTTGCCGGTCGAGCCCGTATTCGCGCCCTTCCACCGGGCCGATGGGGCGGCCCAGCCTGTCGGAAAGCTCTTCAAGCTGCTGCTGATATTCGAGCCGGAACCTATTGGCGGGAACTTCCTCGGTTCCGACTTCGGCGACCACATCGCTGCTATACCCGCGAAAGATATCCGCGACCCCCCAGACGGCGAAGCTGAGCGCAATAAGGCCGATGAAAATCATCCCAACCCAGCCGCTGGCGTTTTTACGTAACGTGTCGAGCATTGATAGGTCCCTGGTGTTGCCCCGCCCGGGCTGCCTTCAGGCTGGCCGGACGGATAGGTCGCCGGAAAGGGGTGAAGGGCCGCGCCCTCCAATCCGCAATCAGGCCGTCATGTTCCCGCGTCAGAAAATCCCCCGCAAGGCCGGGCATGATAGGGGCGGGCGTGAGCGGGTACAAGCTCTTGAGCCACTTAACCTATTGGCCTTTCTCCGGCGGTTTGCTAAACGGCGCGTGAGTAGAGTTTCAGGCAGAGTCGGGGCGCAGGCGCCGCTTCTGCGTTTCCCGTTCTATCATCCGTTTCAGCCTGAGGGGATAAGTTGACCATGGCAGCGAGCAAATCGGCGAAAGGCGCCGCGAAAAAGGCACCGCAGCGGCAGGTAAAGCCGCCCAAAGCACTTGTTGCCGGCAATTGGAAGATGAACGGGCTGAAAGCGAGCCGCCGGGAAGTCGCGGCGCTTGCCAAAAAACTGGCCGGCGCCGGCCGCGTGCCTTGCGAAGTGCTGATCTGCCCGCCCGCCACGCTGATCGCGCCTTTGGCCGAAACCGCGAAGGGCAGCACGGTCAAGATCGGCGCGCAGGATTGCCACGCCAAAGAGGCAGGCGCCCATACCGGGGATATCTCCGCCGAGATGGTTAAGGACGCGGGTGGCAAATTCATCATTGTCGGCCATTCCGAGCGCCGCACCGATCACGGGGAAAGCGACAAGGATGTGCGGGCAAAATCGCAGGCCGTTTACCGCGCCGGGCTCACCGCCATTGTCTGCATCGGGGAAACCGAGGTCGAGCGCGATCAGGGCGCGACCCTGAAAGTCCTCACCTCCCAGCTCAAAGGCTCGCTGTCCGATGATGTGACGCCCAAGAACACCGTCATCGCCTATGAGCCCGTCTGGGCCATCGGCACGGGCCGCACCCCCACCGCCGAGCAGGTCCGTGAGGTCCATGCCCATATCCGCAAGCGCCTCGTCGCCCGTTTCGGGGAAGAGGGGGCGAAAATCCGCATTCTTTACGGCGGCTCGGTGAAACCCTCCAATGCCGAAGAGCTGATGGCCGTGCCCAATGTCAACGGCGCGCTTGTCGGTGGGGCGAGCCTCAAGGCGGCGGACTTTTTCGGGATTATCGGCGCCTATCTCTGATTTCCGGGAGGTTCAGCGCTTGTCCCCCGGCAAAAGCGCCGTTTCGGCTCGATTAACGCTATTCGCGGGCTGGTATTCCGCCGGGTCTTGGTTTAAAAGCGCGGCATCTGTGGGAACACCGCATCTGTCAGGCCCGCGGGCAAAGGATACGTCGTCATGGCCACCATCTTGATCGTTATACATCTGCTGATCGCAGTAGCGCTTGTCGCAACCGTCCTTTTGCAAAGGTCGGAAGGCGGTGCGCTGGGTATCGGCGGCGGTGGCGGCGGCGGTATGGTGAGCAACCGGGCCGCAGGCAATGCGCTGACCCGCGCCACGGCGATCCTGGCGGCGCTCTTCTTTGCCACCAGCATCGGCCTGACGCTGCTGGCCCAGGCGGAAAAGCAAGGCTCGTCCATTCTCGAGCAGGTTCCTGCCGGGGTGAGCGAGGAGCCGGTCGAAGCGCCTGAAACGCCGGTTCCCGGCGTGCCGTCCGCGGATGAGGCAGGCGAGGGGGCAGCTGCACCCAGCGCGCCGGTTTCCGAAGAACCGCAGGTGCCGAGCGCCGATTAACCGACGTTTTCTAAGAAATGAGTTTTTGACGTGCGAAAGCTATTTCCGCGCTTCGAATCGCATTGGCTTCGTATAGGATAAGGGTCCATGACGCGGTATATATTCATCACCGGCGGCGTGGTTTCTTCCCTAGGGAAAGGCATTGCATCCGCAGCACTCGGCGCGCTTCTGCAAGCGCGCGGGTTTTCCGTCCGCTTACGCAAGCTGGACCCTTATCTCAACGTCGATCCGGGCACGATGAGCCCCTTCCAGCATGGGGAAGTGTTCGTCACCGATGACGGGGCGGAAACCGATCTCGACCTCGGCCATTACGAGCGTTTTACGGGGCGGCCCTGCTCGAAGGGTGACAATATCACCACGGGCCGCATCTATCAGGACATTATCGCCAAGGAACGGCGGGGCGATTATCTGGGCGGCACGGTGCAGGTGATCCCCCATGTGACCGACGCCATCAAACAGTTCGTTCTCGACGGTAATGAGGGCGTCGATTTCGTGCTCTGCGAAATCGGCGGCACGGTCGGCGATATCGAGGCGCTGCCCTTCTTCGAGGCGATCCGCCAGCTTGGCAACGAGCTGCCGCGCGGCGCGACCTGCTTCATCCACCTGACGCTCATGCCCTTCATCCCGAGCGCCGGGGAAATGAAGACGAAACCCACCCAGCACTCGGTCAAGGAACTGCGCTCCATCGGCATTCAGCCCGATGTTCTGATGTGCCGCTGCGACCGGCCCATTCCGGTGGAAGAACGGCGCAAGATCGCGCTCTTCTGTAACGTGCGCGAGACGGCGGTCATTCAGGCCATCGATGTCGATACGATTTACGACGTGCCCTATCGCTATCACCTGGAAGGGCTCGACACGGAAGTGCTCGGCGTTTTCGGCATCGAGGCGCCGGTGCCGGACCTGACGAGCTGGCAGAACATTTCACATGTCATCCGCGAGCCGGAAGGCGAAGTGACGATTGCCATCGTGGGCAAATATACGGGCCTTAAAGATGCCTATAAGTCGCTGATCGAAGCGCTCACTCATGGCGGCATTGCCAATAAGGTGAGGGTCAATATCAAGTGGCTGGAGTCCGAGATTTTCGAGGATCCGGAGCAGATGCATCACCTGGAAGATGTGAACGGCATTCTCGTGCCGGGTGGCTTCGGTGAGCGCGGCTCGGAAGGCAAGATCGCGGCGGCACATTTCGCCCGCACCCGCGCCGTGCCTTATCTCGGCATCTGCTTCGGTATGCAGATGGCCGTCATCGAGGCGGCCCGCCATATGGCCGGGATCGAGAAGGCAAGCTCCACCGAGTTCGGCCCGCAGGAAGAACCGCTTGTCGGCCTGATGACCGAATGGATGCAGGGCGAGGAACTGGTCAAGCGCGGCTATGATTCAGACCTCGGCGGCACGATGCGCCTTGGCGCTTATGATGCGGCGCTGAAGCCCGGCTCAAAAGTCGCGGAGATTTACGGCGGCACAGAGATCAGCGAGCGCCACCGTCACCGTTTCGAGGTCAACATGGCCTACCGCGAGCGGCTGGAGGAAAAGGGCCTGCTCTTTTCAGGGACATCGCCCGACGGGCTCCTGCCGGAGATCGTCGAGTTGCCGGATCATCCCTGGTATATCGGTGTGCAGTTCCACCCCGAGTTGAAATCCCGGCCTTTCGATCCCCATCCGCTCTTCAAATCTTTCGTCGAAGCGGCCTTGGCGCAAAGCCGCCTCGTTTGACAGCAGTGGAATCGGCCCGGTTTTGCATTAGAGTGGGGCCGCCGGACCGGCCGGCACTCTTGAGAATGCCCGCTCAGCGGGCCTAAAGGTCGAGATTTATGAAACCCAACAGTACCGTGACCGTCGGCAATGTGCATTTTGCCAATGACAAGCCTTTGAGCATCATTTCGGGCCCCTGCCAGATGGAAAGCCGCGAGCATGCGATGATGATTGCAGGCACGCTGAAGGAGATCACGGAAAAGCTGGGGATGGGCTTCGTCTTCAAAGCTTCTTTCGACAAGGCCAACCGCACCAGCATCAAGGGTGCGCGCGGCGTCGGTCTTGCCAATGCGCTGCCGGTCTTCGAGGAAATCAAGAAAGAGTTTGGTGTGCCGGTGCTCACCGATGTGCACAGCCCCGAGCAATGCGCGGAAGTGGCAAGCGTCGTCGATATTCTCCAGATCCCGGCCTTGCTGTGCCGCCAGACGGACCTGGTGGTCGCGGCGGCGAAAACCGGCAAGCCGGTCAATATTAAGAAGGGCCAGTTCCTTGCCCCGTGGGATATGAAGAACGCGGTGGAAAAGGTAACGGAATCCGGCAATCCCAATGTCATGACGACAGAGCGCGGTACCAGCTTCGGCTATAACGCGCTGGTCTCGGACATGCGGGCGCTGCCCGAGCTTGCCTCGTTCGGCGCGCCGGTGATTTTCGATGCTACCCATTCCGTGCAGCAGCCGGCCAGCAAGGGCGCTTCCACTGGCGGGCAGCGCGAATATGTGCCGGTGCTAGCACGCGCCGCCGTCGCGGTGGGCGTCGCCGGTGTCTTCATGGAAACTCATGACGACCCCGACAATGCACCATCCGATGGACCGAACGCGGTATATCTCAGCGATATGGAAGCGCTTTTGAAAAACCTGAAAGCCTTCGACGAGCTCTCCAAGCAGCTTTAAACCACACCTAGTGGAGCGCGTGCTCCATGAAAAGTGAGAGCGCGCAGCCGAGAAGAAAGAGCGGCAGCGCCAGGCGGCGCTTGGCTTCCAGCATATGCGGCACGAGATGCGAGGCGCTGACATAAAGCAGCGTGCCGCCTGCGGCTGCGAGCATCGGGGCGAGCAGTGCGCCGTGATCATGCGGTGCGGCGGTAAGAGGCGCGGTAAAGCCCGGCCCGTAATGCGCGCCGTCCAGCCAGAGAACAGTAAGCACTGCGCCGAGCGGGGTCATCAGTACCGCGCCGAGGACGGTGTAAAGCAGTGCGCGGCGAGCGGAGACGTAAAAGCTCATCAGCGCGAAGAGAATGACCGCATCGATAAATTTATGCGCGGTGAGCCCGCCCATGGTCATGAGCCCGGTTTCGAGCCCGCTTTCATAGGTCACGGTATAGACCGCGCCGTCGGCGAAGGAATGGAACGCAATGCCGAGCCAGGCGGTGAGCGCGGGCATGGAGACGGCGGGGTGATGATGCGCGCTGTGAGGAAACAGCGAATCCGTCAGCCCGGCGATGAGCAGGAGCAGCACATAGCCGCCCAGAGCATAAAGCGGGGCATGAGGCGTTCCCTGCATGGCCTCGGGAAAGAGATGTGTTAGAACCGTGGTGAGCAGGAGCCCTGCGCCGAAGGCCGCCAGCAGATTGCTCCAGCCGAGCACGCGTTCACGGGCAATCCAGACGCTTGCCACCCCGCATAGGCTGATAAAGGCGGCAACGAAGCTCGCCAAAACGCCATATTGTTGAAAAACACCAAGCACGTGCCGTTTCCCGGTAATGTGCGGGCGTTATATTATAACAATTGCATTTGGGAAAGCCCAAACTGACTACAGGGCCTGTTGGCCTCTATCCTGTTCTATCCGGCTTGGGCAAGCTCCGGACGCTGCATGGGCAGCCAGAACTGCACATTGGTGCCCTGGTCCGGTGTGCTGTGGATGGTCAGATCGCCGCCAAGCTGGCGCACGAAACGGTGTGCGATGGGCAGGCCGAGACCGGTGCCGCCGAACTGGGTCGCATAGGCCGGGTCCGCCTTCCAGAACGGGTCGAGTGCCATGGCGATCTGTTCTTCGCTCATGCCGATGCCCGTATCCTCGATTTCGAAAAGCACGCGCCCGTCGGAAAACTCGCTCGAGCGCAGCGTGACGGTGCCCCCCGCCGGGGTGAACTTCACTGCATTCGATAGCAGATTGATGAGGATCTGTTTCAAGCGCCGGCGGTCCGAATAAACGGTCGCGGCATGATGGCCGGGCTCGAAGACGAAAGTCAGCTCGCTTGCTCCGCGCCGGGACTGGGCAAGGTTCAGCGAGCTTTCCAGCGGTTCGCTCAAGTCGAAAGGTTCCGTCTCGCAGTCAGAGGCGTCCGTTTCGATTTTCGACAGATCGAGAATGTCATTGACGACGTTGAGCAGGTTGCGGCCCGACATGAGAATATCGTCCACATATTCCCGGTAACGCTCGCTCAGGGGGCCGAACATCTGCCCCTTCATGATTTCGGCAAAGCCGATAATCGCGTTGAGCGGCGTACGCAGCTCATGGTTCATATTGGCGAGAAACTCGCTTTTTGCGCGGCTGTGCTTCTCGGCCATGTTTTGCAGATAGACCTGCCGCAACGCGCCTTCCAGCTCTTGCTCGCGTGCCATGATCTGCTTTTGCAGGATGATGTTGCGCCGGTGCGCGCGGCGGCGGATCGTGAAGGCGGCAATGGCGAGCACGAAGGCGTTGAACTCGAAATAGAGATGGCTCATCAGCACCTCGTTCGAGGCGACGGCGATAGCGGCAAGCGTCCAAAGACAAATATAAGCACCGAGACTGAGCGCCAGCCAGAAAGGCGAGAGGAAGAAGAGCCCGATCGCCACCATGATGAACAGATAGTTGGTGAGCTCCGAGGGGTCTTGCGTCACCGTGATATGGGCGGTGACGTTGCAGGCCAGAATGAGCGTACCGGCACAAAGAAGCGGATGCGCCCATTGATGGGGAATGGAATGCCGCTTGAGAAGAAAGGAAAGGCCGAAGCCGATGGCCGAGCTTGCCGCCGAGATCGGGATCATGACTTTCGCGATGGGCGGTGGAAGGAACGTCATATGCATGAGCGTGATGGCAAAATAAGCCACGCCCACGAAAGCGAAAATCAGCCAGAGCCCGTCGCGCAAAATCTCGTTGAAATCTTGTTGCGTGGCTTCGACCGCTGGCGCTGTGTCCCCGGTGATGGCTTCTTCAATCTCTGGAGCGCGGTTATGCGCTGTCTCGCTCATCTACTGTCTCAGCTACTGTCGGGCCTGAAAATCATGCCAGTCCGTCAAGTTTAGCAAAAACGGTATTGAGAGAGTCCTAATCGCGATTTGCGAATACTTGGTATGCTGAAAAACTGAGCAAGGCGAAGCGCGTGGCTATTTTATAGCCACGGCTTTTATGCCTAACAGGCGTTAGGAATTCAGGCTTTTTCTTCCCCGCGGATGGAGGCGCCCACCAGCTCGCGCAGCTCCTCCGAGCCGAACTGGGCGCTGGTGCCATCCATCTTACCGAGTGCGAAATCCGGCGGCACCAGTTCCGGCCCCTCGCCGGCGGGCAGCGGCGGGGTGTAATAACCCAGCGCATAGCTGCCCATGGCATAGCCGATCAGGGCCTGAAGGTCGGGCTCCAGGGTCTTGGCGATTTCCGGCGGGCAGGAAAGGTACTGGTTCTCTTCCTGGCGCAGCCAGCCCAGCGTGTAGGTCAGATTGACGCCGATCCGGTCGCCATCTGAGGTGTTGGCGCCGCCGCCATGAAAGACCCCGCCGGAATAGATCAGAACCGAACCTGCGCTCATTTCCGCATAACCGATTTCCTCGTCTTTCGGCTGGTAATTATCGGTCCAGCCGAGCGAGCCGGGGCAAACCTGCGTCGCCCCGTTTTCCTTTGTGAAATCCGTCATGGCCCAGATCGTGTTGAACTGAGGCTCCATGTCTTTCATGTAGGTGCCCCAGGCCCAGCGGTCCCGGTGAATGGGCTGCTTGGGCTGGCCGGGCCGGATGCGGATAACCTGGGTGAGGTGGAGCTGAATGCGCTCGCAAAAGGGTTTGAGGAAGCTTTGAGCCGCTTCGAGGATCGCCGGATGCATCACCATCTCCCGCGCCTTTTGGGAGCGGGCGACAAGCGCGCCGGTGCGCGTCGTCTTGCGGCCGGTGAAATCGTCCCGCCCGTAATCGGTCGCCTCGATGTAAGGCATAAGCTCGCCGAGCGCCGCCTTTACCTCACCGGGGCTGAGCACGTCCTTCAGGATAAGCGCCCCGTCACGCTTGAGAATGGCAAGAATGTCATCCGCCGGCGCATTGGCGGGCAGGGTTTCGAGCTTTGGCATGATGCGTTCCTCCCGCTTCTTTGTAGCAAGAAGCGGCAGGAAACGGAAATTCAGCCCCGGCCCCGGTAGGGCGAAACGCCCTGGTCGGGTACCCAGAGCCCTTCGGGAAGTTTGCCCGTCTGCCAGAAGACATCGATGGGAATACCGCCGCGCGGATACCAGTAGCCGCCGATGCGCAGCCATTTGGGCTGCAGCGTTTCGGCGAGGCGCTTACCGATGGCGACGGTGCAATCTTCATGGAACGCGCCGTGATTGCGGAAGGACTGGAGATAAAGTTTCAGCGATTTCGACTCCACGAGCCAGTCGCCTGGCGCATAGTCGATGACGAGATGGGCGAAATCGGGCGCGCCCGTTACCGGGCAAAGCGAGGTGAATTCCGGGCAGGTGAAACGGGCAAGATAGTCCGTGTCGGCATGGGGGTTGGGCACACGCTCCAGTTCCGCATCTTCCGGCGTCTCAGGAGCGGCGGTTTTCGCGCCGAGCTGCGTCAGATCTTTGGTATATTCCGCCATCGGACTATCTCCTAATCGGCTTCGCCCTCATAGACGCAGCCCTCTTTGCAGGTGTCCCGGTGCACTTCCACCCGCGCGATCTGCGGCAGGGAGTTTTTCAGCCGCCGCCAGATCCACATGGTCAGGCATTCCAGCGTCGGGGCGGCCAGTCCCTCGATCTCGTTGAGGCAGTGATGGTCGAGCGCCTGGCGCGCATCTTCCAAGGCATCGCGGAATTCGGAAAACTCGCGAATGAGCCCCGTTTCGGGATCGGGCGTGCCGGCGAGCCAGACAACGGCGCGGAAGGAATGGCCGTGCAGCCGGCTGTTCGGATGGCCGGGCGGGGCGGAAGGCAGATAGTGGGCTGCCTCGAAAGTGAACTCTTTATAGATACGCATCAGTCGATCCCGATGAACTTGTGTGTTTGCAGGCTGAGCCGCCATTTGGGGTGGGCCATGCAATAAGCCACAGCCGCGTTCATGTTTTCCTTTTGCGCCGGCCCGTCCATGGGCTGCAGGAAGAAATGCTCGAAGGCGAGAGCGTCGAAATCTTCCGGCCGTGCCTTTTCTTGCGGAA
The DNA here is from genome assembly GCF_965222285.1 of Tepidicaulis sp. Lineage (NCBI taxonomy): Bacteria > Pseudomonadati > Pseudomonadota > Alphaproteobacteria > Hyphomicrobiales > Parvibaculaceae > Tepidicaulis > Tepidicaulis sp. The sequence goes on from NZ_OZ244942.1 coordinate 1,496,662, forward strand.
AGACGAGTTTGAGTTCCTGTCCGCTGCGCTGAACGAGGGGCGCATCCGCTTTCGGGCTTACGCAAATCCAGTCGATGCCGGATGGCGCTTCAAGTGTGCCGTTGGTTTCCACGGCGATGGAAAAGCCTGCGGCATGAAGCGCTTCAATAAGGGGTTCATCGAGCTGAAGCAAGGGCTCTCCGCCGGTGCACACGACGAGCGGTGCGCCTTCAAGGTTTGCCCCATGCTTCGGCCAGAAGGAGGCGATGCGGGCGGCCAGTTCCTCGGCGGCCGCGAATTTGCCGCCATTTTGCCCGTCCGTGCCCACGAAATCCGTGTCGCAAAAGGTGCAGACCGCTTTGGCGCGGTCTTCCTCGCGCCCGGTCCACAGATTGCACCCGGCAAAACGGCAAAAGACCGCCGGACGCCCGGCATTGGCGCCTTCGCCTTGCAGCGTATAGAAGATTTCTTTGACGCTATACATGAGCCCGCTGCTTCATCCACGCTTCATATCCTTGCCGGCGCAGCGCGCAGGCCGGGCAATCATTACAGCCATATCCCCATTCATGGCGATGCGTCCGCTCGCCGCGATAGCAGGTATGGGTCTGCTCGCGGATGATCTCGATAAGCGTTTCTCCGCCCAGTTCCTCTGCCAGCGCCCAGGTCGCGGCCTTGTCGAGCCACATGAGCGGCGTTTCGATGGTGTAGGGCTTGTCCATGCCGAGGCTGAGGGCGCTTTCCATGGCTTTCATGGTATCGGCGCGGCAATCGGGATAGCCCGAATAATCCGTCTCGCACATGCCGCCCACCAGCGCCTGCGCGCCCCGCCGGTAGCCCAGCGCCGCCGCATAAGTCAAAAACAGCAGATTGCGGCCCGGCACGAAGGTATTGGGCAGGCCGTTCTCGCCCATCTCGATTTCCATGTCGCTCGTCAGCGCCGTCTCGGAAATCCGGCCAAGCTCGTTAAGGTCCAGCACATGGTCGGGCCCGAGCCGGGAGGCCCAGTCCGGAAAGTGCCGGGTGATCTCAGCGCGCACCTTCTCCCGGCAGGTCATTTCCACGCTATGGGCCTGGCCATAGGAAAAGCCGATCGTTTCCACCGCCTCGAAGCGCTGCAGGGCCCAGGCGAGGCAGACAGTGGAATCCTGGCCGCCGGAAAACAGCACCAGGGCGCGTTTTGCGCCGTCTTTTGCGGGGCTTTCCTTTGGGCTCGCTTTTGAGGTCATGGCTCGTCCTTTCCTCCCGCTGTTGTGCAGATGGGGGCGCATCCGTCAAGTAACGAGAGGGGCGGCAGGCAGGCGGGCATGAAAAAGCCCCGGCAGGCGGACCCGCCGGGGCTTTGCAGCGCTTATGTTGCGCCTTCCCTGTCAGAAGCCTTTAGAAGGCATAGGAAATGCTGGCCGAGACGAAATCCCGGTCGTTGAGCGCGTTGCGGAAGCCGCCGCCGAAGCTGTTCGTATAGCCGAGCGAGGCGCGCCAGGCGCTCTGGTAGGAGGCATTAAGGCCGAGCGTGACCGCCTTCAGGCCCGAAACGAAGCCGGGGCCGATGGGGCCGGGCGAGTAGCCCGTCACGTCATGCCGCCAGGCGACATTGGGGCTCAGCGTCACCGGCAGGCCGAAGGCGTTGTTGTAGTCCGTGGCGACCACCAGGCGGTAACCGGCGGAGAACGCCGTGCCGTACTGAACTTCCGTCACGCCATTGGCAAAGAGCGCCGCGCCGAACGGGTTCTCGATGCCGCGCAGCGAGCCGGAGCGGTTCAGCGGATGGTCTTCGGCATCCGGCACATACATGAAGCCCACATTCGTCAGGAACGTCGCATTGTCCGAGCCGAGGAGCTGCGGCAGCCAGTGGCTGGTCGCAAAAGAGTCGATCGTGTTGATCTGCCCCGTCAGTGTTTCCTCGTAGACGATGGCCTGCGTCGCTTGACCGGGACCGACCGGATCGAGGCGGCTCGTGGTGGTGGCGGCGCCGCCCGTCAGGAAGGGCGTTGCGCCCTGGCCGTCCGTCTGGCTGGCGTTTTGCTGCTGGTCCGTGGTGGCCAGCGGCATGCGCGGCGTGAAGGCCAACTCGCCCGCAACGGCGGTGCCGTCGAAAAGCGTGCTGAAGCTCGCGCCGAACGTCTCGATGCTGTCAGGGAACTGATAGAAATAGGTGCCCTGGTTCGCGCCGTAAGAGAAGGCGCCCTGAATGGCGGTCGGGTTGTTCAGGCAGGTGGGGCTGCCGAAAAGCGCCGTACAGGTCTGAGCGAAGTTCTGCGGCCCGTTGCGGAAGGTCAGGAAGGGCAGACGGGAGGTGTAATGGGTGTAGTAAAGCCCGAACTCCGTGCCCTGATTGACGTCCTCGGCATAATAGCGCAGCGCCAGACCGTACTGGTTCGTGTCGTTGCGGCCCTGATCTTCCCCGCGCGGCAGCGCGATGGGCAGAAGCGGGTTCGGCGGAAACGCCGACGTGCCTGCAAATGCGCTCAGATCATCGACCTGCGCGGCGGAAAGCGCGGGCAGGGAACCGGGACCGGCAATATCCGTCGTCGCATAGAAGGAGCCGGCCGGATCGAGTTCCGTTTCCACATGGTCGAATTGCCAGAAAGCTTCCATCGACAGATTGTTCGGGAAAGCCAGCTGCGCGGAGAGCATGGGCATCGGCAGGAAGGCTTCCTTGAGCTCCGAGCCCGGCGTGCGCAGCGCGGCCACGTCCACCGCCTGGAAGGCATTGATGCCGCCCGGAATGAAAAGGCTCTCGCCCCAGTTGAGCGCCTGCTTGCCGGCACGCAGCGTGACGAAAACATCGTCCACGGCGAAGTCCGTGTAAACGAAGGCGTCGAGCAGATCGATGCCGTTATTCAGCCGCTGGCGCGCATCGTGATTGAGCTTACGGTGACGCATGTCGTTCTGCGCATAGACATGGTCGTAGAAATACTTCACCCGCGCGAAGGCGCCGAAATTCTGCCAGCTGGCGGAAATGTCGTGAGTCGCCTTGGCTGTGATGGAGGTGAAATCCCATTGGTCGAAGTTCAAATTGGCGTCATCGGAATTGACACTCTGCGTGCTGCCATTTGCCGTGCGGCAGCCGCCATTGACGACATTGACCATCTCGCAGTCCCGGTCGCTGGCGCGCAAGGAGACCCCGAGGGAGACGGTGGAATCGACATTCACGTCGACATTGCCGATTTCGAAACTTTCTGCGGAAGCCTGGCCGCTGAGCGCCAGAAACGAAACACCGGCCAAAAGACCGGCAAAATACGCTGCGGAACGCGCCTTATGGCGCTCCTGCGCGAAGCTGTGGTTACGCATGTTACCTCACCCACTACCCGTTATTGTTCTCATCTGATGCGGGCGGCCCGAGGGGGAGCCGCCCGCCAGAGGAATGCGACTGAAGGAAAAGCATCGAGGAGGAGGAGGAGAAGCTTCGCCTTTAGTCAGGCGCGCTGATATCATAAAATATCTTATATAAAAATAGCATAATGCAAAATTATGTATCCCCAATTCTCAGGGATAAATGCAGTTAGGTTGATTGTGATGAAAATGCTGGTCACAATAACCGCGTTAAATAGAACAGTCGGGGGAGGACTCGTTCGTGAATGCAAAGGAAATGGTTCTGGCAGTGCTGATGCGCGGCCCGGCCACTGGATATGACATAAAAAAAGAGTTTGAGTTCGTTCTGTCACCGTTTCTCGATGTGAGTGCAAGCGGCGTCTATCCGGCGCTGAATGACCTGGCAAAAGAGGGGTTGGTGACCTTCAAAAAGGTCGAGCAGGAGGGCCGGCCGAACAAGAAGATCTACGAAGTCACGCAGGCCGGTAAGGAGAAATTCCTGGATGTGGCCTGTAATTCCGTCGAGTTGCGGCACAGTTTCCATTCGGAAGTCTTTTTTATCCTCACGGTTGCGCAGCATATGCCGCCGGAACGGGTCGACCAGATTCTCGATCAATGGATCAAATTCTCTGTGGACCGGCTCGATACGGTCGAATCGATGATCGAGGAGGCGGAGGAGCAAAACCGCGAAGGGCTGCGCTTCGTTCTGGGCATGTCCCGGGCATCCATGGATGCCATTATGGACTATGCCAAAAAGGAACGGGGCAAGCTGTCCGCGGCACTGACCCACCGCTGGGAGGAGGCGCCGCCCCCCAATGTTGCGCGGGAGCGCGAAAGGGTGAGCGTTTAACGGTTTGGGGATCGCAAGAGCGGTCCCCAAACTGCTTTTGGGGCATTTGAGGCTTTTCCAGCGCTGCTTCCTTGGGTATGTATCGCCCGCGAATTCATCAAAGCGGAGCAGGGCACCCATGGCAGCCATCATCGACATTATCGGACGTGAAATTCTGGACAGCCGGGGCAACCCGACGGTCGAGGTCGATGTGGTGCTGGACGACGGCGCGGTGGGCCGGGCGGCAGTGCCCTCCGGCGCCTCCACGGGCGCCCATGAGGCGGTGGAGCTGCGTGACGGGGACAAGTCCCGGTTCGGCGGCAAGGGTGTGCGCAAGGCCGTGGAAGCGGTGAACGGCGAAATCTTCGACGCCATTTCCGGCATGGACGCAGGCGAGCAGGTGGCGATCGACCGGATCATGTGCCAGCTCGACGGCACGCCGAACAAAGCCCGCCTCGGCGCCAACGCCATTCTGGGTGTCTCCCTGGCGCTGGCAAAGGCGCAGGCGGATTCGACCGGCCTGCCGCTTTTCCGCTATCTCGGCGGTCCCGCCGCGCGCATTCTGCCGGTGCCGATGATGAACATCATCAATGGCGGCGAGCACGCGGACAATCCCATCGACATTCAGGAATTCATGATCATGCCCGTCGCCGCCGAAAACGTGGCGGATGCGGTGCGCATGGGCGCGGAAGTCTTCCAGAAGCTGAAGGCGGGCCTGAAAGACGAAGGCCACAACACGAATGTGGGTGATGAAGGCGGCTTCGCGCCGAACCTCGCTTCCACTGATGCCGCCATCGGCTTCATCATGAAGGCCATCGAGGCAGCCGGTTACAAGCCCGGTGAGGACATCTATCTTGCGCTCGATGCGGCCTCGACCGAGTTCTACAAGGATGGCATCTACGATCTGAAAGGCGAGGGCAAGAAGCTCGATGCCGGGCAGATGGTCGACTATTGGGCGGACCTTGTGGGCCGCTATCCGATCATCTCCATCGAAGACGGCATGTCCGAAGACGATTGGGCGGGCTGGAAACTGCTCACCGAAAAGATCGGCGACAAGGTGCAGCTCGTAGGCGACGATCTTTTCGTCACGAACCCGGCGCGTCTTGCCGACGGCATCAAGCAGGGCGTCGCCAATTCCATCCTCGTGAAGGTCAACCAGATCGGCTCGCTGACCGAGACGCTGGAAGCGGTGGAGATGGCGCATAAGGCGAGCTACACCGCCGTCATGTCGCACCGCTCCGGCGAGACGGAAGATGCGACGATTGCCGACCTGGCCGTGGCGACGAATTGCGGCCAGATCAAAACCGGCTCGCTCGCCCGTTCCGACCGGCTAGCAAAATACAACCAGCTCATCCGCATCGAAGAGCTGCTTGGCCCGGCTGCCGAATATGCCGGCCGTTCCATCCTGAAGGGCTGAGAGAGCCGAAGGAAACCACATGAGCACGCAAGAGCCGCTGCCTGTTGTCATCATCGGCGGCGGCCCTGCGGGGCTGATGGCCGCCGAGGCGCTGACGGAACGGGGTATAGCCCCGCATCTTTACGACGCCATGCCTTCGCTTGCCCGCAAATTTCTGATGGCGGGCAAGAGCGGCCTCAACCTTACCCATGCCGAACCTTTGGAAGAGTTTCTGACGCGCTTCGGAGCGGCCAATGCGCCGTTGGACGAACCCTTGCGCGTACTTTCCCCGCAGCGCCTGCGTGAATGGGCATACGGCCTTGGCGTGGAAACCTTCACCGGCACATCGGGCCGGGTTTTTCCGGCAGAGATGAAAGCCGCGCCGCTGCTGCGCGCCTGGCTGCGGCGTTTGCGGGCAAACGGGCTTACCACCCATGTCCGGCATAAGTGGAAAGGTTGGCGGGAAGACGGCGCGCTTTTGTTTGAGACACCCGAAGGCGAGCACGCCGTGAAAGCGCGCGCCGTGGTGCTGGCGCTTGGCGGGGCAAGCTGGCCGCAGCTTGGCTCGGATGCGGCCTGGGCGCCTTATCTCGAAGAAAAGGGCATCGCGCTTTCTCCCTTCCGCCCGGCCAATTGCGGCTTTGACGTCGCTTGGAGCGCGCATCTGAAAGAAGGCTTCGCAGGCGCGCCGCTGAAACCCGTCACGCTTTCTTTTGGCGGCCGCCAAGTGAAGGGTGAATGCGTGATCACGCAGCACGGGCTTGAAAGCGGCGCGGTCTATACGCTCTCCGCCGCTCTGCGGGAAGCGCTGGAGCGGGAGGGGGAAGCGGTGCTCGAAATCGATCTCCTGCCGGGGCGCAGCGAGCGCGAGGTGGCCGAACGTGTTGGCGAGCCGCGCGGGAAGAAATCCATGGCCACGCATTTAAAGCGCAAGCTAGGTCTTGCGGGCGCCAAAGCGGCACTCTTGCGGGAAATGACGGATAAGCATGTTTTCGGTGATCCGGCCCGGCTTGCCGCCGCGATCAAACATCTGCCGGTGCCGCTCCTAAGTCCGCGCCCCATCGATGAAGCAATCTCCAGCGCGGGCGGCGTGCCCTTCAGCGAAATGGGAACGCGCTTCATGCTGAAGAAACTACCGGGCATTTTTTGCGCCGGTGAAATGCTGGACTGGGAAGCGCCGACCGGCGGCTATCTGCTCACTGCGTCTTTCGCCACGGGCCTTGCGGCCGGCGAGGGCGCGGCAAGATGGCTTGCTGACTAATTTTCTTTTGTTTCTTTACTTCTCTCTTTGTCATGCCCGCTTTATGCGGGGCATCCATGGGCAGCATAATCAAGTACCGGAACCAGTTGCCGTGGATGGGCCGGATAAACCGGGCCATGACAGGAATAAATAAGGTGCGGGAGGCGCTTCGCCTCAACCCTTCGAGCTATGACAGACGGCTTGAATTTTATTGCCGTCGGGATCGCGCACATAAGCACCGTAATAATTTGGATGGTAATGCGGGCGCAGCCCCGGCGCGCCTTCATCGCTGCCGCCGTGGGCAAGGGCTGCGGCGTGGAAGGCATCGACTTGCGCGCGGGTTTTGGCGAGGAAGGCGGCATGGACGCCGTTGCCGGGCTTCGCGGGCTCGCCGTTGAAAGGCGAAAGGATGAAAACCTTCGGGCCTTTTTCCTCGCCATAGGCGGCGGAGCCGTCCACCTCAAAGAATTTGGAAATGCCGAGCGCGCCGAAAACGGCGTCGTAAAAGGCGAGTGCTTTGGCAAAGTCATTGGTGCCGAGAGTGACGTGGCTGAACATGAGAGCCCCCATTTGCTGACCTGTGTTGTAGATATGGGGAGGGCTGGGCGCAGCGCCAATTTGCCGAAAAGCGGCTTTCCACAGAAAAATCGAATCCTTGACTCCAAAAGCGAATCTCGACTCTTGACCGGGAGAATCACTCTGTGATTCTCTTGCCTTATGAGCCGCTTTGAACTGATTCGCACCCGTGAACCGCTTCGTCTGAGATACCTGCTTTTGCCGGTTCTCGGCGGGATTTTGGCACTTTACTTCGGCTATCACGCGACGATCGGCGGCCAGGGTGTGCAGAAATATCTGGAAAACGAGCAGGAGCTTTCCGCCCTTGAAGAGGAGCTGGAAGCCAAGCGCCAGACCCGCAAGGAACTGGAGCGGCATGTGGCGCTCTTGCGCCCGGAAAGCCTTGACCCGGATCTGCTGGATGAACGGGCCCGCGCCTCGCTCGGCTATGCGCGCCCCGACGAAATTACGATATTCCGTGACCTGCGCTGACGTTACGGCACTTAACTGAAAACCAGTTAAGTCATAATTTCTTTATGCAAATCAAACTTTTAATGCCTAACTTTTAAGGTATTCGTGCGTTCATATGAGCATGAGCACGCCTTGAAAGGGAGGCCCCCAATGTCTGCCAAACGTGCGGCGCCGAAAGCCAAAAGCGCGTCCCGGAAATCTGCCTCGAAGAAAACCGCCGCCAAAAAAACGGCAGCCAAGAAGAGCCCGGCGCGCAAACGCGCGGGCGGCGCAGCTTCCCGGAACGACAAACCCGAAGTGCCTGAATTCACCCCCGAACAGGAGATGAAGGCCTTCGAGGACATGCTGCTCATTCGCCGGTTCGAGGAAAAGGCCGGGCAGATGTACGGCATGGGCCTCATCGGCGGCTTCTGCCACCTTTATATCGGCCAGGAAGCCGTGGTGGTGGGCATGCAAATGGCCATCGAGGAAGGCGACCAGGTGATCACCGGTTACCGCGACCATGGACATATGCTGGCCTGCGGCATGGACCCGAAAGGCGTCATGGCGGAGCTGACGGGGCGCGAGGGCGGCTTTTCCAAGGGCAAGGGCGGCTCCATGCACATGTTTTCCGTGGAAAAGAAGTTCTATGGCGGCCACGGCATTGTCGGCGCGCAGGTGCCGCTCGGCACCGGGCTCGCCTTCGCCAACCGCTATGAAGAGAACGGGCGCGTCACCCTTTGCTATTTCGGGGACGGGGCGGCGAACCAGGGTCAGGTTTATGAAAGCTTCAACATGGCCGAGCTTTGGCAGTTGCCGGTCATCTACATCATCGAGAACAATCAATACGCGATGGGCACATCCGTAAAGCGCGCCTCCGCGCAGACGGATCTCTCAAAGCGCGGGATCAGCTTCAACATTCCCGGCGAGCAGGTGGACGGCATGGATGTGCGTGCCGTGAAAGAAGCTGGTGAGCGCGCCGCCGAATGGTGCCGCGCCGGCAAGGGCCCTTACATTCTGGAAATGATGACTTACCGTTATCGCGGCCATTCCATGTCGGACCCCGCGAAATACCGCGCCAAGGAAGAAGTGAACAAGATGCGCGAAGAGCATGACGCGATCGAGCAGGTGCGCGCACGGCTTCTGAAAGGCAAACATGCAAGCGAGGACGATCTGAAAGCCATCGACAAGAAGGTGCGCGGCATCATTTCCGAAGCGGCGAATTTTGCCCAGGAAAGCCCGGAGCCCGATGCGAAAGAGCTTTGGACCGATGTGCTCAGCGATGGGGAGGCCGCTTAAATGCCGCAGAACATAACCATGCCGGCGCTCTCGCCCACGATGGAAGAAGGCACGCTGGCCAAATGGCTGGTGAAGAAAGGCGACAAGGTCGCGCCCGGCGATGTGATCGCCGAGATCGAAACCGACAAGGCGACGATGGAGCTGGAAGCAGTCGATGAAGGCACGATCGGCAAGATCCTCATCGAGGAAGGCACGGAGAACGTGCCGGTGAACGATGTCATCGCGCTGCTTCTGGAAGAGGGCGAAGACGAAAGCGATCTCGATAAGGCCGAGACAAAAGCCGAAAAGCCCGCCCCGAAAAAAGCCAAAAAGCAGGATGAGGCCGAAAGTGATGACGAGGGGGATGAGGACGAGAAAGACGGCGGCAAACCGGAAGTAAAAATCGAGCTTAAAGAACCGGACGTTCCGGAAGGCACGAAGATGAAGGAAACCACGGTGCGCGAGGCCCTGCGCGATGCGATGGCCGAGGAAATGCGCGCCGATGAACGCGTCTTCGTCATGGGCGAGGAAGTGGCCGAATATCAGGGCGCTTACAAAGTCACGCAAGGTCTTCTCGATGAATTCGGCGCCAAACGCGTGGTCGATACACCGATCACGGAGCACGGCTTTGCCGGGCTCGGCATCGGCGCGGCGATGAGCGGGCTGCGTCCCATTGTCGAATTCATGACCTTCAATTTTGCCATGCAGGCGATGGACCAGATCATCAATTCCGCCGCGAAGACGCGCTACATGTCCGGCGGGCAGATGAGTTGTCCCATGGTTTTCCGCGGGCCGAACGGGCCTGCCTCGCGCGTTGCCGCACAGCACAGCCAGGATTATTCGGCCTGGTATGCGCATATCCCGGGGCTCAAAGTTGTCGCGCCTTATTCGGCGGCGGATGCCAAAGGCCTCATGAAAGCGGCGATCCGCGACCCCAATCCCGTGATCTTCCTTGAAAACGAAATCCTTTACGGCCGCTCCTTCGAAGTGCCGGAAATGGACGACTGGGTCGTGCCCATCGGCAAATCGAAAGTCATGAAAGAAGGCAGCGACGTGACGCTCGTCTCTTTCAGCCGCGGCATCGATTATTGCCTGGAAGCGATGAAGGAACTGGAAGAGCAGGGCATTTCCGCCGAACTGATCGATCTGCGCACGCTGCGCCCGCTCGATCTTGAGCCCGTCATCCAATCGGTGAAAAAGACGAACCGGGTGGTGACGGTGGAAGAGACCTGGCCAATCTGCGGCATGGGCGCGGAAATCGCCGCGCAGATCATGGAGCGCGCCTTCGATTATCTCGATGCGCCAGTTGCCCGCGTCAGCGCCAAGGACGTGCCGCTGCCTTATGCCGCCAATCTTGAAAAGCTGGCGCTGCCCAGCGCTAAGGATGTGGTGAAGGCGGTGAAAGCCGTCTGCTACCTTTAAGGAGGGAGCCATGCCGATACCCGTAACCATGCCGGCGCTCTCTCCCACGATGGAAGAGGGCACGCTTGCCAAATGGTCCGTCAAAGAGGGCGACAAGGTTGGCCCCGGCGACGTGATCGCGGAAATCGAAACCGACAAAGCGACGATGGAAGTCGAAGCCGTGGATGAAGGCACGGTCGGCCAATTGCTGGTGGACGAAGGCACGGAAGGTGTGCCCGTCAACAAAGTGATCGCCGTGCTCTTGGAAGAGGGCGAAGACAAATCCGCGCTGGACGATTTCGATCCGGAAGCCGCCTCGCCCGCGCCGAAAAAGGCGGCAGAGGAGAAGTCCGAGCCGAAAGAAAAGAAAGAGGCAAAGCCGGAAGAAAAACAGGCTGCGAAGCCAGCTGCGAAGAAAGAGGAAGCGGCGCCTGAGAAATCAGACGGTAAACGCATCTTCGCAAGCCCGCTCGCAAAGCGCATCGCCGAAGATAAAGGCATCGACCTTGCCGCGCTTTCCGGCAGCGGGCCGCGCGGGCGGATCGTCAAAAAAGATGTGGAAGAGGCAAAGCCGGGCACGAAAGCGCCTGCTGCTGCCGGCGGCCCAAACCTCACGCCTTCGGTCGATCCGCGCGCTTTCTTCGAGAAAGGCACATACGAAGAAGTGCCGATGGACAAGATGCGCAAGACGATTGCAAAGCGCCTCACGCAATCCAAACAGAAAATCCCGCATTATTATCTCACTATCGATTGCGAGATCGACGAGCTTTTGCGCGTACGCAAGGAGCTGAACGAGCGCGCACCCGAGGGCGTCAAACTGTCGGTGAACGACTTCCTCATCCGCGCCGCCGCGCTCGCCCTGAAAAAAGTACCGGAGGTGATTGCGAGTTTTGCCGGGGACAGCCTGCTTATGCACAAGCACGCCAATGTCGGCATTGCTGTTGCTATCGAAGGCGGGCTCATCACGCCCATTATCAATAAGGCGGATGAAAAGGGCCTCGCTGCCATTTCAAACGAGGCGAAGGATCTTGCTGCCCGCGCGCGGGACAGGAAACTGAAGCCGCAGGAATATGAAGGCGGCGGCTTTTCCATTTCCAATCTCGGCATGTATGGCATTAAGCATTTCACCGCCGTTATCAACCCGCCGCAATCGGCCATTCTGGCGGTTGGCGCAGGCGAAAAGCGTGCGGTCGTGAAGGGCGATGAACTTGTAGCCGCCACAATGATGACCTGCACCATGTCCTGCGATCACCGCGTGATCGACGGGGCGCTCGGCGCGCGCTTCCTCGAAGCCTTTAAAGGCTTTGTGGAATTTCCCGCTACCATGTTGATGTGAGGGCGTCATGGCAGAGCAATCTTTTGACGTGGTGATCATCGGCTCCGGCCCCGGCGGTTATATCGCAGCTGTGCGGGCGAGCCAGCTCGGCCTCAAAACGGCGATCGTGGAGCGGGATAAGCTCGGCGGCATCTGCCTCAATTGGGGCTGCATTCCGACGAAGGCGCTGCTCCGCTCCGCCGAAGTTTATATGTTGATGGAGCAAGCCGAGGAGTTCGGCCTTTCGGCGGAAAAGATTGGCTTTGACGGCAAGAAGATTGTCGAGCGCAGCCGCAAGGTCGCGGACAAGCTTTCAAACGGCATCCAGTTTCTAATGAAGAAGAACAAGGTGACCGTCATCGAGGGCACGGCGAAGCTTGCCGGTAAGGGCACCGTCGAGATCGAACGTGACGGTAAAACCGAAAAGATCAATGCCAAAAACATTATCCTTGCCACCGGCGCCCGCGCGCGGGAGCTGAAGGGCATGGAGGCGGACGGCGAACTGATCTGGACCTATAAACACGCCTTGACGCCGAAAGAGATGCCGAAATCGCTGCTGGTGATCGGCTCCGGCGCCATCGGCATGGAGTTCGCGAGCTTCTACCGCAGCTTCGGCGCGGACGTGACGGTGGTGGAAGTGCTGGACCGCATCCTGCCTGTGGAAGACGAAGAAATTTCTAAACAGGCCGAACGCGCGTTCAAGAAGCGCGGCATCAAAATCATCACCGGCGGGCAAGTGCAGAAGCTCGACAAGGGCAAAGACAATGTCACCGCCCATGTGAAGACAAAGAAGGGCACGGAAGAAATCACCGTGGACCGCGTCATCAGCGCCGTTGGCATCACCGGCAATGTGGAAAATCTCGGCCTCGAGGATATGGGCATCAAGATCGAGAAAGGCCATGTGGTGGTGGACAAATGGTGCGAGACGGACGCCAAGGGCATCTATGCCATCGGCGATCTCGTCGGTGCGCCCTGGCTTGCGCATAAAGCCAGCCATGAAGGCGTGCTCGCGGCTGAGCGCATCGCGGGCGTGAAGGACGCGCACCCTCTCGATGTGACAAAAGTGCCGGGCTGCACCTATTCCCATCCGCAATTGGCAAGCGTGGGCCTGACGGAAGCGAAGGCGAAGGAAGCGGGCTACAAGGTCAAGGTCGGGCGTGCACCTTTTCAGGCAAACGGTAAAGCCATTGCGCTGGGCGAGACGGACGGCTTCATAAAGACCGTTTTCGATGAAAAAACCGGGGAGCTTCTGGGCGCCCATATGATCGGCCCGGAAGTGACCGAGCTCATTCAGGGCTATGTGGTGGCCCGCCAGCTCGAGACGACGGAAGCCGATTTGATGGCGGCTATTTTCCCGCACCCGACTTTGAGCGAACATATGCACGAATCGGTGCTGGACGCTTTCGGCCGGCCGCTCAATTTCTGATGGGACTTCCATGCTCGATCTTCTTACCGATCCTCAGGCCTGGGCAAGCCTTCTCACGCTCACCGTGCTTGAAGTGGTGCTCGGCATCGACAATCTGATTTTTCTGTCGATCCTCGCCGCCCGCGCGCCGGAACATCAGCGTGAGAAAATCAGAAAGATCGGGCTTGCCGGCGCGCTGCTGATGCGCCTGGCGCTGCTCTTTTCCATCGCCTGGATGGCGAGTTTGACGACGGTGCTGTTTGAAGTCTTCGATCTTGGCATTTCCTGGCGGGACATCGTGCTTCTCGGCGGCGGGCTCTTTCTCCTCGCCAAAGGCACGACGGAAATTCACCACATGCTTGAAGGGGCGGATGAAGGCCCGAAAGCGAAAGCCGGCACGACCATGGTTGCGGCCATCGTGCAGATCATGCTGCTCGACGTGGTCTTCTCGCTCGACAGCGTTATCACCGCCGTGGGTATCGCCGAGCATCTGGAGGTCATGGTGCTCGCCATCGTTATTGCCATGGCGGTCATGCTGTTTGCGGCAAAGCCGGTCGGCGATTTCGTGCTGGCGCATCCGACGGTGAAGATGCTGGCGCTCGCCTTCCTGCTGCTCGTCGGCGTCTCGCTGATGGCGGACGGCCTGCATTTCCACATTCCGCGCGGTTATATCTACGCAGCGATTGCCTTCTCCATCACGGTGGAAAGCCTCAATCTTTGGATGGCGGCCCGGCGCAAACGGCGTTTAGCCGCTGCGGGAAATAAGGCATGAGCATCGCACCCAAAAATGTCGTGATGGTGCTGCTCGATAGTTTGAACCGGCACATGCTCGGCTGTTATGGCGGCGACGAGTTTAAAACGCCGAATATCGACCGGCTTGCGGCCCGGGCACAGCGTTTCACCAATCATTACACGGGCTCGCTGCCCTGCATGCCCGCGCGGCACGATATTCTTTGCGGCACCTGGGATTTTCTCTGGAAACCCTGGGGCTCCATCGAGTTATGGGAAGACGCCATTACCTACCGGCTGCGGGAGGCCGGTGTGACCTCGCAGCTGATTTCCGATCACCCGCATCTTTTTGAAACGGGCGGCGAGAATTATCACGTCGATTTCAGCGCCTGGGACTATCAGCGCGGTCATGAAGGCGACCCATGGAAAACGGTGGGCGATCCCAGCTGGGCCGGCGCGCCGGACTTCATGCGCAAGCATCCGATGCCCTATGACAATTCACGCGGCTGGTTCCGCGGCGAAGAGGATTTTCCCGGCCCGCGCACCATGGCCGCCGCTGCCCGCTGGTTGAAAGAAAACGCAGGCCGTCACGAGCGCTTCTTTCTTTTTGTGGACGAGTTCGACCCGCATGAACCGTTCGATACGCCCGAACCTTACGCCTCCATGTACGACCCGGACTGGGAAGGCCCGCATCTGATCTGGCCGCCTTACGTGGAAGGGGGCGTCGCCAAAGGGGTGATCGACGAACGTCAGGCCAGGCAGCTGCGCGCGTCCTATGGCGGCAAGCTGACCATGATCGACCACTGGCTCGGCAAGGTAATGGCGGCAATGGAAGAGCAGGGGCTGTGGGAAGACACGCTTTTCATCCTCTGCACCGACCATGGGCATTATCTTGGTGAGCGGGATATCTGGGGCAAGCCGGGCGTGCCGATCTATCAGACGCTCGGCCATATTCCGCTATTGATGGCGGGAGCGGGGCTTGAGGCGGGCGCCTGCGATGCGTTGACGACGAGTGTCGATCTCTTTGCTACGCTTGCGGAGATATTCGGTGTCGAAGAGAAGCTGCGCCAGCCGAGCCATGGGCGCTCGCTCTTGCCGCTGCTGGAGGGAGCAAGCGACAAGGTGCGCGATTGGCTGCTGACCGGCGTTTGGGGCCGGGAAGTGCATCTCATCGACGGTAGCCACAAATATGCCCGTGCGCCGGAAGGAGAGAATGCCCCGCTCTGCATGATGTCCAACCGCTGGTCCACCATGCCGACGCATTTCCTGACCCGCGAGCAGGAACTGCCGCTGCCGGACGAGCGGGCGGTGCTCGGCCGGATGCCCGGCAGCACGGTGCCGGTGCTGCGCCAGGTCTGGGAGGTGCAAGATCACATTCCTTATTGGGCCTATGCGAAATTCAAAGGAAATTTCCTATATGATCTTAAGAGCGACCCCGCCGAGAAAGAAAATCTGGCGGGCGGCGCGAAAGAACGTGATATGGCGGAAAAGCTGCGAATGGCTCTTCAGTCCATTGAAGCGCCGCAAGAGCAGTTTATCCGGCTTGGGCTGCAATAAGCGGGCGGCTCTTGCCAAAAGCAGGGGCGCGGCTTATCCCTCGCCCCTAAGACAGGTCCCTGAGATATGGCTCCCGAGGAGACCAGAATGGTAACGGTACTCGACACGGTTAAAGGCGAACGGCCCCGGCACCCGGAAAAGGTGAACCGGCCGGATACACCTGTCCTGCGCAAACCGAAATGGATCCGCGTCAAGGCGCCGGGATCGCCCGTCTATACCGAGACCAAGAAGATCGTCCGCGATCATGGCCTTGTAACCGTGTGCGAGGAAGCGGGCTGCCCGAATATCGGCGAATGCTGGTCGAAGAAACACGCCACCATGATGATCATGGGCGAAGCCTGCACCCGCGCCTGCGCGTTCTGCAACGTGGCGACGGGCCTGCCGAAACCGCTCGATCCTGAAGAACCGGAGAATGTCGCCCGCGCGGTTGAGAAGCTCGGCCTGAAACATGTGGTGATCACTTCGGTCGACCGGGACGATCTCGCCGATGGCGGCGCGCAGCATTTCGTCGATGTGATCGGCGCGATCCGCGCCCGCGCGCCCGGCACCACGATCGAAATCCTGACACCTGACTTCCTGCGCAAGGAAGGGGCGATCGAGAAAGTGGCCGAGGCAAAGCCGGATGTTTTCAATCACAATCTGGAAACCGTGCCACGGCTTTATCCGTCCATCCGCCCCGGCGCACGCTATTTCCATTCGCTGCGCCTCTTGCAACGGGTAAAGGAAGTCGATCCCACGATCTTCACGAAGTCGGGGCTCATGGCAGGGCTTGGTGAAAGCCGCGAGGAAATTCTGCAGGTCATGGACGACATGCGCTCGGCGGATATCGACTTTCTGACCATCGGCCAGTATTTGCAGCCGACGCGCAAACACGCCGCCGTCGACCGCTTCGTAACGCCGGAAGAATTTGCTTCTTATGAGCGGATCGCGCGCACGAAAGGCTTCCTGCTCGTCTCTTCAAGTCCGCTGACGCGTTCTTCCTATCATGCGGATGAGGATTTCGTCCGCCTGCGCGAAGCGCGGGAAGCCTCGCTCAGCAAACAGCGCTGATTTCCATGCCATCCCATAAAGAAACGCGTCACGTTCCATTTTCCGCCGGCGACATGTTCGCGCTGGTCGCTGCCGTGGACAAGTATCCCGAGTTTCTGCCCTGGTGCCAGGGCGCGCGGGTGCGCTCGCGCGAGATCGCAGGGGACAAGGAAATTCTCCTCGCCGATCTGCTCATCGCGTACAAAATGTTCCGTGAACGGTTTACGAGCCGGGTGACGGCGGACAAGGCGGCGATGACGGTGGATGCCGATTACGTCAAAGGCCCGTTCCATCACCTCGACAATCATTGGCATTTCGAGCCTGCGGAAAACGGCTGCTTCGTCCATTTCTCGGTGGATTTCGAATTCAAGAGCCGCACGCTCGAAGCACTGATCGCCGGTGTCTTCGCCAAGGCCGTGGACCGCATGGTGGAGGCCTTTATCGAGCGGGCCTATGTGCTCTACGGCGAAACGGCGAATTAGATAATCCGTTCAGTTCGCCCCTAGCTGGCGGCGCACGAGATGAAGCGCTGCTTCCAGCGTTGCCATGCGCACTTCCCCGCGCCCGATATCTCCGAAGCGGTGCATCTCATGCATCATGTTCTGCCCCCGCCGCGCGCAGGCAATATGCACAAGGCCGATGGGTTTCATCGGTGTGCCGCCGCCTGGCCCTGCAATGCCTGTGACGGAGACGGAGATATCGGCTTTGGAATGGTTGAGCGCGCCTTCGGCCATGGCGCGGGCGACGGGCTCGCTCACCGCGCCGAAATCGGCCAGCATGTCACCGGGCACGCCCAGAAGATCGCGCTTGGCATCGTTGGAATAAGTCACGAAGCCGCGCTCGACGACGGAGGAAGACCCGGCAATTTCCGTCAGGAGGCCGGCGATCAATCCGCCGGTGCAGGATTCCGCCGTCGCCAGCATGAGTTTCCGCTCCCCGCAATCGGCCAGCACCAGTTCGGCCAGATGAATATGTTTGGGCAGAAAAACCATGTCGTGCTCGCTTAGAACAGAAAATGAGTGGCCAGGGCCATGGCGGCCATGCCGTAAAGACCGGCAAGAATGTCATCCATCATGATGCCGGTGCCCCCGTCAAGGGTGCGGTCCGCCCAGCTGACGGGCCAGGGCTTTAAAATGTCGAAGAACCGGAAAAGCGCGAAAGCGGCAAGCCAGCCAAGCGGGGTGAGCGGGGCAAGCGCCAGCACCATCCATTGACCCGCCACTTCATCGATGACGACGGCGCCGGGATCATCCGCGCCGATTTCTTTTGAATAGATGCCGCTCGCCCAAATACCGATGGGAAGAAGCAGCGCCGCGGCACCAAGCAGAAGGAGCGGGGACAGCCCGAGCCAATAGACAGGCAGCGCGAATAGCAGTGCGGCGACGGAGCCCATCGTGCCCGGCGCGATTGGGGAAAGACCGGCGCCGAACCAGGTAGCAAGCAGGAAGGCGATTTGCTTCCTCATGAGAACTCTTCCGCAGGCAGACGGATGGTGGCCAGCGCCTGCGCCGCAATGCCTTCTTGGCGGCCCGTAAAACCGAGCCCTTCCGTCGTTGTTGCCTTGACGGAGATGCGGTGCAGCGGCACGTCCAGAATTTCGGCAAGGCGGGCGCGCATGGCTTCACGGTGCGGGCCGATTTTCGGGCGCTCGCAAATCAGCGTCACATCGAGATGAAGCAGCGCGCCGCCGCGTGCCCGCATTAGCTTTGCGGCGTGGGAGAGAAAAAGATGAGAGGCCGCGCCCTTCCATTGCGGATCACTGGGCGGGAAGTGGCTGCCGATATCTCCATCGCCCAGCGCGCCCAAAAGCGCGTCGGTTGCCGCATGCAGGCCGACATCGGCATCGGAATGACCGGCAAGGCTCTGGCTATGGGGCACGGCAATGCCGCAGAGCATGACCTCACTGCCCTCCGCAAAGCGGTGAACGTCATAACCGGAACCCGTCCGTGTTTCCATGTGTGCCGCCAAATAGGTTTCCGCGCGGGCGAAGTCTTCCGCCTGCGTTACTTTGAAATTGGTCTCCGAACCGTCGACGAGACGCACGTTAAGCCCCGCGGCGCTCGCAAGCGCGACATCGTCGCTCATGTCGCTGCCTTCTGCTGCGCGGTGCGCGGCCAGAATATCGGCAAAGCGAAAGCCTTGCGGGGTCTGCGCGCGCCAGAGCCCCTCGCGCGGCACCGTCGCTCCGCAAAAGCCGTTTTCGCCCCGGCGCAGCGTATCGGTAACGGCAAGGGCGGGCAGGGCGCCGGGCGCGTCTTCCAGCGCATCCAGTACGCGGGAGATGAGGTCCGCACTAATGAAGGGGCGCGCCCCGTCATGAATAAGCACCTGCTGCGGGGCGGGGGAGAGCGCCGCCAGCGCTTCCAGCCCGGCGAGGACCGAGGCCTGCCGGGTCGCGCCGCCTGGAACCGGCGGTAAAAGGCCGGGCAAGCCGTCTGCCGCTTCTTCATAAAGCGCGCGGTCATCGCCATGTATCACAACTTGGATGTGTGAAATGGCCGGATGGGCGGCAAAACGCGCCAAGGTGTGATAAAGCAGCGGCCTGCCACCAATGGGGCAATATTGCTTGGGAAGAGGCCCGCCCGCCCGGGTGCCCCGGCCGGCGGCCACGATGAGGGCTGCTGCGGTCATGGCATTCCTTTCCCATGGCAGCCCCCACTTGGCAAGAGGCTTGGAGGGGCGGATCTATAAGGGCTATAGCCCGCAGAAACCCTTGCCAGCTGGGGAAAAGCCCCGTACATTGCATAATAGATAGGCAGTTGATTGATATGCCCAAAAAAGCGGCCCCATCCATGCGTATTCAGATCGGCCCCGTTGAGGCCCGCAATTCAGTCTTCCTCGCGCCCATGTCCGGCGTCACCGATTTGCCTTACCGGCGGCTCGCCGAGCGGCTGGGGGCCGGGCTCGTCGTCTCCGAAATGGTGGCAAGCGAGGAGCTGGTGCGGGCGCGGCCCGATGTGGTGCGCCGCGCGGCGGGCGAGGGGCTGGAGGGCCCGCTCGTCATTCAGCTTGCCGGGCGGGAAGCGGAATGGATGGCCAAGGGCGCGGCGCTTGCCGAAGCGGCCGGTGCCGACATTATCGACATCAATATGGGCTGCCCCTCCAAACAGGTGACAACGGGCCTTTCCGGTTCCGCTCTGATGCGCGATCTCGATCATGCCCAGCAGCTTATCGAAGCTGTGGTGGGCGCGGTCCGCGTGCCGGTGACGCTGAAAATGCGTCTTGGCTGGGATGAAAACTCGCTGAATGCGCCCGAGCTTGCCCGGCGCGCGGAAGCGGCAGGCGTGCAGCTTGTGACCGTGCATGGGCGCACCCGCTGCCAGTTTTATAAAGGCAATGCTGATTGGGCGGCGATCCGCCCGGTGAAAGAGGCGGTCTCCATTCCGCTCATCGCCAATGGCGATATTTTGAGCCTTGAGGATGCCGCGCGCTGCCTCGAGCTTTCCGGCGCCGACGGCGTGATGATCGGGCGCGGGGCGAATGGGCGGCCCTGGCTTCTCTCCCAGGTTGCCGAATTCCTCGAAACGGGCGGCGCGCCCGCCGAACCTTCCCTTGCCGAGCAATGGGAGATGGTGCGCACGCAATATGAAGACACGCTCACCCTTTACGGTACGGCACTCGGCAACCGCATCGCCCGCAAACACCTTGCCTGGTATCTCGACGAGCTGGCGGCGAAAGCCGGTACTGAGAGCGGGGCTATCAAGGCCGCGGTGCTGCGGGAAAACGAGCCGGAAAAAGTTATCGCGGCGCTGGAGCGGCATTACGCGAATGAAATGGAAAGGCTGGCTGCATGAACGTGAAAACGGCGGCAAGACCCGGCAAGGGATGGCCGGGAGCGGGGGGCGCGGGTCCTGAAAGCATTTTGAACGCGCTGCCTCATCCGGTTCTCGTCGTCGCAGCCGATGGCAAATGCCGCTACACGAACGATGCGGCGCAGCAGTTTTTCCAATCTTCCGATGCGGTGCTCACCCGCCGCCCGCTTTCCGAATTCGTGCCCTTTGGCAGCCCGCTTCTCACCCTGATCGATCAGGTGATGGACAACGCGGCCTCGGTCAATGAATACGGGGTCGATCTGGCCTCGCCGCGCTTCGGAGAAAAATCCGTCGATATTCAAGTCACGCCGATCAGCGAGACGGATGAAGGCGAGCGGCAGGTGCTCGTCATCCTGCAAGAGCGCACCATGGCGCATAAGATGGACCGCCAGCTCACCCATCGCGGCGCGGCGCGCTCCGTCGTCGGCATGGCGGCGGTTCTGGCCCATGAGATCAAGAACCCGCTGTCGGGTATTCGCGGCGCGGCTCAGCTTTTGGAGCTGACGGCGGAACCGGACGAGCGCACGCTCACCACGCTGATTTGCGATGAGGTGGACCGCATCCGCCAGCTTGTGGACCGGATGGAGATTTTCTCCGACGAGCGGCCCGTGCCGCGCGAGGCGGTGAACATTCACGCCGTGCTCGGCTATGTGCGCCAGCTTGCCGAGAAAGGCTTTGCCCGCAATCTTAAGATCACTGAGGAGTACGACCCCTCGCTGCCGCCGGTGCTGGGGGACAGGAACCAGCTCGTGCAGGTCTTCCTCAATCTCGTGAAAAACGCAGCCGAGGCGATCGGCGCGCAGGACGGCGAAATCATTCTGACGACCGCTTACCGGCCCGGCGTGCGCATTTCCGTTCCCGGCACGAAGGAGCGCGTCGGCCTGCCGCTTGAGATTTGCGTCATCGATAATGGTCCTGGCGTTTCCGAAGACATCAAGGCGCATCTCTTCGATCCCTTCGTGACGACGAAGTCTTCCGGGACGGGCCTTGGCCTGGCGCTGGTCGCAAAAATCGTCGGCGATCATGGCGGGATCATCGAATGCGACAGCGGCCCGCGCCGCACGGTTTTCCGCGTGCTGCTCCCCATGCATTCAGGCCCCGCGCCCGAAGACAAAGCCGCACCTGCCCCCCAGTTCGAGCTCAACCGATAAGAGGTCCCCATGCCCAGCGGAACAATTCTCATTGCCGATGACGATACCGCGATACGCACCGTGCTCAGCCAGGCGCTGGGCCGTGTGGGCTATGATGTGCGCGCGACGAGCAATGCCGCGACGCTCTGGCGCTGGGCAAGCCAGGGAGAAGGGGATCTTATCGTCACGGATGTGGTGATGCCGGATGAAAACGCCTTCGACATGATCCCGCGCATCAAGCGGGCGCGGCCCGATTTGCCGATCGTCGTGATGAGCGCGCAGAACACGCTGATGACGGCGATCACCGCGGCCGAGCGCGGGGCCTATGAATATCTGCCCAAGCCCTTCGATCTCAACGAGCTGATCCGCGTCGTCGACCGGGCGATGTCTGAGCCCAAAGAATCCGCGCTCCCGCGCGCCAAATCCGAAGATGAAGACAAGATGCCGCTGATCGGCCGCTCGGCGGCGATGCAGGAAATCTACCGCGTGCTGGCGCGGCTCATGCAGACCGATCTGACGGTGATGATTTCCGGGGAAAGCGGTACGGGCAAGGAGCTTGTCGCCCGCGCGCTGCACGATTACGGCAAGCGGCGCCATGGGCCTTTCGTTGCCATCAACATGGCCGCCATTCCGCGCGAGTTGATCGAGAGCGAGCTGTTCGGCCATGAGAAAGGCGCTTTCACCGGCGCCAGCCAGCGCAATGCGGGCCGTTTCGAGCAGGCCGAAGGGGGCACGCTTTTCCTCGATGAGATCGGCGACATGCCGATGGAGGCGCAGACCCGGCTTTTGCGCGTGCTGCAGGAAGGCGAATACACGACCGTGGGCGGGCGCACCTCGATCAAGACGGATGTGCGGATCGTTGCCGCGACAAACCGCGATTTGCGCCAGCTCATCAATCAGGGGCTTTTCCGCGAAGACCTGTATTACCGCCTGAACGTAGTGCCGATCCGCCTGCCGCCGCTGCGCGAGCGGGCCGAAGACATTCCCGATCTCGTGCGCCATTTCCTCAAGCAGGGCGAAGCGCAGGGCCTGCCGCACAAGACCATCGACGCCGAAGGCATGGAATATCTCAAGCGCTACCGCTGGCCGGGCAATGTGCGCGAGCTGGAAAATCTGGTGCGCCGTCTTGCCGCTCTTTATACGGAAGAAACCATCGGCTCGCAGGTCATCGAAATGGAGCTGGCCGAACCGTCCGTCGGGCCGGCCGTGGAAATCGAGCTCGGCGAGGAAACCTTGAGTTCGGCGGTCGAGCGAATCATCGGGCGGGAATTTGCCAAATTCGGGGGCGACCTGCCGCCCGCCGGTCTTTACGAGCGTATCCTGCGGGATGTGGAGCGCCCTCTTTTGTCGCTGTCTCTTGCCGCAACCAAGGGGAACCAGATCAAGGCGGCGCATCTTCTCGGCATTAACCGTAATACACTGCGCAAGAAGATCCGCGAGCTCGACGTGCATGTCATGCGGGGGCTCGGATGACGCCGGCCCGCGCCCTGTGGGTTAAGACCCCACAAAGCCTCTGATGTAAACTTGCAACATTGTTGTTGATGTGTACCTTCCCAAGGGTCAGAATATGGCCAATCCGGCCTCAGCCGTGACCGGTAGAGCACACTTGCCATTGGGGGGTAGGAGAGCTTGGCAGTCCGGTTTCGGGGGGCATGAGTTGGGAGCAGGACAGATAGACTATGTCGGCGACTGATCGGCTCACCGGTATCCGCTGGGATCGACGGGTTTTCAGTTTCATCCAGCGGCGCAATATCTCGGCAATTCTGGCTGTCGCCATTGTCGTTGCCGGGGTGTTTCTGGGCTCTTTCACCTATCTGATCCTGACGGGCGCCACTCCCTTCACGCCGGATGACGGCGTGGTCCTGATCCTGCTGATTCTCAATCTCGCGGTCGTTCTGACCCTCTGCGCGTTGATTTTCTGGCGCGTCGGGCGGATCATTCTGGCAAGGCGCAGCGGGATTGCCGGGGCGAAGCTCCATGCGCGCCTGGTGACGATGTTCTCCGTCGTTGCTGTGATGCCCGCCATTATTGTTGCGGTCTT
This sequence comes from Tepidicaulis sp., assembly GCF_965222285.1. Lineage (NCBI taxonomy): Bacteria > Pseudomonadati > Pseudomonadota > Alphaproteobacteria > Hyphomicrobiales > Parvibaculaceae > Tepidicaulis > Tepidicaulis sp. The sequence goes on from NZ_OZ244942.1 coordinate 1,520,120, forward strand.
CGCCACGGTCACGCTTAACCGCGGGCTCGACATCTGGTTCGGCGAGCGCACGCGGGAAATCATTGGCAATTCGCTGGAAGTGGCCGAAAGCTATCTGGAAGAACACAGCCAGGTGCTGCGCTCCGAAGTCACCTTGATGGCGAACGACCTGAGCCGCGAAGCCACGTCGATTTCGACGAGCCCGCAGCGCTTTCAAAAGCTGCTCGCCACGCAGGCGGCGCTCCGCGCCCTCAATGCGGCCTATATCATCTCACGGGACGGGAAAATTCTCTCCCGCGCCACCGCAAGCGTCGCCCCCTCTTTGAACCTGCCGACGGATGAACAGTTCGAGCAGGCAGAAGAAGGGCAGGTCGTGCTCTTTACCGTGCGCGACGGCAACCAGATCCGCGCGCTTTTGGAATTGCCGGGCGTCAACGGCGCCTATCTCTATGCGGCCCGTTTTATCGATTCCCGCGTCCTCGACCATTTGACGCGCACGCAGGCCGCAGTGAGCGAATATAAAAGCCTGCAGGGCCGCCAGAAGGGCGTGCAGGTGACCTTCGCCCTGATCTATATCGCCGTAGCTCTTGTCGTGCTGCTCGCTGCCATCTGGCTCGGCCTTTGGGCGGCGAACCGCATCGTCGAACCCCTGGGCCGTCTGATGGGCGCTGCCGAGCGGGTGCGCACCGGCGATCTTTCCACCCGCGTGGAAGAGGCGGGGGATGATGATGAGATCGACCGGCTTTCGCGCGCCTTCAACCGCATGACCTCGCAGATCGAGGAACAGCGCAACGATCTTATTTCTGCAAACCACGAGATGGATGAGCGCCGCCGCTTTACCGAAGCGGTGCTGGCCGGTGTGAGCGCCGGTGTGATCGGGCTTGATGCGGAAGGGCGCATCAATCACGCCAACAGGGCCGCTCAGCGCTTTCTCGGCGGCTCTTTCGAGGCATTTTACGGCAAGCCGCTGGTCGAAGTTCTGCCCGCCATGGCGCAGGTCGTGGCGGCGGCCTCCGGCGCGAAAAAGAAATCCGCGCAGGAACAGCTTTCTCTTTCCGTCAGCGGTCAGGACCGCACGCTCAATGTGCGTGTGGCGGGCGAACTGTCGGGCGATGATATCGAAGGCTATGTCATTACGTTCGATGACATTACCGAGCTCGTGCTGGCGCAGCGCAACGCCGCCTGGGCGGATGTCGCGCGCCGCATCGCCCATGAGATCAAGAACCCGCTGACCCCTATCCAGCTTTCTGCCGAGCGGCTGCGCCGCAAATATGCCAAGGAAATCACCTCCGACCCCGATGTCTTCGAGCAATGCACGGAAACCATCGTGCGCCAGGTGAACGACATCGGCCGGATGGTGGATGAGTTTTCGTCGTTCGCGCGCATGCCGACCGCCGTTATGCGGGAAACGGATCTCGGCGAAGTGGTACGCCAATCGGTGTTCCTGCAGCGTGTCGCGCATACGGAAATTCAATATGAGTTCGAGCCGCCGGCCGAAACCGTGGTGGTGGAAGCCGATGGCCGGCTTATCAGCCAGGCGCTCACGAATATTCTGAAGAACGCATTCGAGGCGGTGCGTGCGCGCCATGAGCAGGAAACGGGACGCAGCGATGTGGAACCGGGAGAAAAAGTCGGCACGATTTCGGCCAGCGTCACACTTGCCGGTCAGGAAGCGGTCGTCACGATTACCGATAACGGTTGCGGTTTGCCGAAGGAAAGCCGCCAGCGTCTGACGGAGCCTTATGTCACGACGCGCGAAAAAGGAACGGGGCTCGGCCTTGCCATTGTCAAAAAGGTCATGGAAGACCATAACGGGGTTTTGGAAATGAAGGACGCGCCGGAAGGTGCGGACGGCAAGACGGGTGCGCAGGTCATGCTGCGCTTTCCTTTGCCATCTCATGGCCAGCGCCCGGGTCTGGTGTCAAACGTTGGGGAGAGCCGCGCAGCAGATGAAGACGCGCGGGTTTTGACGACAGAGGAGAAAGAGGCCGCACATGGCGTCTGATATTCTGATAGTTGATGACGAAGCCGACATCCGGGAACTCATTTCCGGTATTCTGGCCGATGAGGGGTATGACACACGCACGGCCCGGTGCAGCGACAGCGCGCTGGCATCCATCGAAGAGCGTGTACCGACACTCGTTGTGCTCGATATTTGGCTGCAGGGCAGCCGTCTCGATGGGCTCGAACTGCTCGAGCTTTTGCAGGAGCGGTTCCCGAACCTGCCGGTGATCATCATTTCCGGCCACGGCAATGTCGAAACGGCGGTCAGCGCCATCAAGATCGGCGCCTATGACTATATCGAAAAGCCGTTCAAGGCCGACCGGCTCATTCTCGTCGTGCGCCGGGCGATCGAGGCCTTCCGGCTGCGCCGCGAAAACGAAGAACTGAAGATCAAGGCAGGCGTCGATAGCCAGATGATCGGCGCTTCGAGTGCCATGGTGCAGGTGCGCCAGACCATCGAGAAAGTGGCGCCGACGGGCAGCCGCGTGATGATCACGGGTCCTGCAGGCTCGGGCAAGGAAGTGGCTGCCCGGCTGCTGCACGCCCAGTCGCGCCGCGCGGCAAATCCCTTTGTCGTTATCAATGCCGCTTCCATGTCGCCGGACCGGGTCGAAGAAGAGCTTTTCGGCACGGAAGAGGGCAGCGACGGCCCGCGCAAGGTCGGTGTTTTCGAGCAGGCTCATGGCGGGACACTCTTCCTCGATGAAGTGGCCGATATGCCGGTTGAGACTCAGGGTAAGATTTTGCGCGTGCTGGTGGATCAGACATTCACCCGCGTCGGCGGCGCGGCGAAGGTCAGCGTCGATGTGCGCGTCGTCTCCTCCTCGAGCAAGGATCTGCGCAAAGAGATTGCCGATGGGCATTTCCGCGAAGACCTTTTCCACCGGCTGAATGTGGTGCCGATCACCATTCCGCCGATCGCCCAGCGCCGGGACGACATTCCCTCTCTCGTGAACCATTTCATCGAGCAGATTGCCCGCTCCACGGGCCTGCCGCGCCGGCGTATCTCGGACGATGCCATGGCCGCGCTTCAGGCCCATGATTGGCCGGGAAATGTGCGCCAGCTGCGCAACAATATCGAACGGGTGATGATCCTCACATCCGGCGGGCCGGATACGCTCATTTCCGCGGATATGCTGCCGTCGGAGGTGAGCAATTCCTCTTCAGTGAATATGAACGGGTCGGGCGGCGAACACATCATGGCCATGTCGCTGCGCGAGGCGCGGGAAACATTCGAGCGGGAATATCTGATGGCGCAGATCAGCCGGTTCGGCGGAAACATCTCGCGTACGGCGGCATTTATTGGTATGGAGCGCTCGGCGCTGCACAGGAAGCTCAAGTCGCTTGGCGTTTCAGCGCCGACACGCATGGACATGACACAATAAGGTTGCGCTCCGGCGTATGAGGTCTTTCTTATGAAAGTCATTATTTGCGGTGCAGGCCAAGTCGGCTTCGGCATTGCCAAGCAGCTTGCTGCTGAAAAAAACGACGTCACTGTCGTCGACCAGTCGCCCAATCTCGTTCAGTCGATCAGTGACAGCCTGGATGTGCGCGCCATTGTGGGCCACGGCGCGCATCCGGATGTGCTGGACCGGGCAGGCGCGCGCGATGCCGATATGCTCATCGCCGTGACGTTCCATGACGAAGTGAACATGGTTGCCTGCCAGGTGGCGCATTCCGTTTTTAACGTGCCGACCAAGATCGCCCGTATCCGTGCGCAAAGCTATTTGCAGCCGGTCTGGCAGGATCTTTTCGCGCGCGATCACATGCCCATCGACGTGATCATTTCGCCGGAGCTGGAAGTCGGGCGCACGGTGCTGCGCCGTCTGGCCATGCCCGGCGCTTTCGAGACAGTGGATTTTGCCGAAGGGCGCGTCAATGTCGTAGGCATCAACATCGAAGACGATTGCCCCATCGTCAACACACCCCTCAAACAGCTGACCGAGCTTTTCCCTGACCTGCGTGCGCGTGTCGTTGGTATCGTGCGCAACGGCTCGCTTTTCGTGCCGCACCGGGACGATCAGATGCTGGTGGGGGACGAAGTTTATCTTGCCTCCGATGCCCGCGACGTCAAACGCTCGCTTGCCATTTTCGGTCATGAGGAAAAACAGGCCCGCAAGGTGCTGATCGTCGGCGGCGGCAATATCGGTCTTTATGTGGCCCGTCAATTGGAGAAAAAAGAATCCGGCGTACGCGTCAAAGTGGTCGAGCGGGACCGCCAGCGCGCCGTCTATGCCGCCGACCATTTGAAACGCACGATCGTGCTGAATGGTGACGGGCTCGATCCGCAATTGCTGCGGGAGGCGGGCATTGGCGATACCGAAACCATCGTCACGCTCACCAATGACGATCAGGCCAATATTCTGACCTGCGTACTGGCGAAGCGGGAAGGCTGCAGCCGGGCAATGAGCCTCATCAACAACCGCACCTATTCGCCTCTGATGCGCTCGCTCGGTATCGACGCCTTCCTCAATCCGCGCGCCACCACGGTCTCGCATGTGCTGCAGCATGTGCGCCGGGGCCGTATCCGCGGGCTGCATTCGGTGCATGACGGGGCGGCCGAAGTGATCGAGGCCGAGGCGCTGGAAACCTCGCCGCTGGTCGGTAAGCCCCTGCGTGACGTGCAACTGCCCGACGGTATTCTCATCGGCGCCATCGTGCGCGGTAAGGAAATCGTCATTCCGCGCGGGGATACGGAGGTGGCGGCGAAAGACCGCGTGATTATTTTTGCCCGTGCGGATCAGGTTCCGACTGTGGAGCAGATGTTCCGGGTCAGCCTGGAATTCTTCTGACGCGCAATGGTTTATTCCAACATCCTGCATGCGCTGGGCTGGCTGATCCTCGTGATCGCCGTCGCCATGGTCGTGCCGCTCATTTTCGCCTTCGGCACGGCGGATGCCAAAGCCTTCTCCGCGTTCAGTCTTAGTTTTCTCTTCACGCTCTTTTCAGGCGGGGCGCTCATCATGGCGTTCCGCGATACGGGCGCGTCCCTGACGAAGCGCGATCTTCTGCCTTTCGTGGCGGCGGGATGGACCGTGATGTCCTTCTTCGGGGCCTTGCCGTTTTTCACCATCCATCCGGATGCGAGTTTTACCGGCGCGGTGTTCGAATCCGTTTCCGGCATCACGACGACGGGCGCCACGGTGTTCGAGACGCTGGATGATAAATCCCGCGCGCTTATTCTCTGGCGCGCCCTTCTGCAATGGCTGGGCGGCTGGGGGAGTGTATTTCTCGGTGCGGCGGTTTTTGCCTCGTTCGGCATTGGCGGCATGTCGCTGCGCCTCTCCCCCCTGACGCGGGGGGAGACGACCAATCCCTTGCAGCGCCTGCGCTCGACGGCAACCGAAATCGGGCGGATTTATACGACACTCACCCTGGTCGGGCTGCTGGTTGTCTGGGCAAGCGGGGTTCCCGCCTTCGATGCGATCTGTCTGACCCTGTCCGCCGTTTCGACCGGCGGCTTTGTACCCACCGATGCGGGGCTTTCGGCTTATGAGGGGATTGCGCCGAAATTCTGGTTAATGGTGCTCATGTGCCTTGGCGCAATCAGCTTTGCCACCCACCGCCAGGTGGTGCGCACGGGCCTGCGCGCCGTGCGGGAAGACCCGGAGGTACTCTATTTCTTCAACCTGGTGCTCGCGGCAAGCCTCGTCATCTGGTTCGTGACGCTCATCGCCGCGCCGGGGCACGGGGATATCTTCTCGACGCTTTTCGCCGTCATCTCACTCGTCTCCACCACCGGCTGGCTTCCCCATGAAGCGGCCTGGATCGAGCGCACCTCGCCGGTGCTGCTTCTCGGCCTGGCGGTGATCGGGGGGAGCACGCTTTCCACCGCAGGCGGGCTCAAGCTGCTGCGTGCCGGGCTTCTCGTCAAGCAGAGCGGCAAAGAGTTGCAGCGCCTCGTTTATCCGCACGGCATCATCCAAAGCCGGTTCGGCGATAGGACCTTCGGCATTCAGCTCATGAAAAGCGTCTGGGCCTTTTTCGTGGTTTTCGTCACGGCGCTGGGGTTCGGCGGCATTGTCTTCGCCGCCATGGGCATCGATATGGAGCCGGCCTTTGCCGCCGCGCTTTCACTGCTTGCCAATGTCGGCCCGGCCTACGATATGGCCCGGCTGGCGGGCATGGACGGGCCGAGCATTCATGACTTTTCCACTCTCGCCAAATGGTGGGGCATCATTATCATGCTGGCAGGCCGGCTTGAGCTCGTGCTCGTGCTGGCGTTGACGAACCGCGCATTCTGGCGCGGCTGATTTTAGAAGGACACCATGCCCCGCACCGCTTATGTCAATGGACGCTATGTGCCGCATGCCAGAGCCAGCGTTCATATTGAAGACCGCGGCTACCAGTTCGCCGACGGCGTTTATGAAGTGGCGGGACTGCGCGGCGGGCTTTTCATGGATATGGGGCTGCATATGGCCCGCCTCGAGCGCTCGCTCGGCGAGCTGGACATTACCCCGCCCATGTCCATGGAGGCACTGAAGGCGGTCCTGCGCGAGACCGTGCGCCGCAACCGGCTGACCGACGGCTATGTCTATTTTCAGATCACCCGCGGCGTCGCCCCGCGCGACCACGCCTTTCCAGCACACGCACGAAGCGCATTGGTGGTGACCGCGAAGCGCATCCCGCCCGGCCGTTTCGACGCGGCGATGGAGAGCGGCATCAAAGTCATTTGCGTGCCGGACCGGCGCTGGCAGCGGCGTGATATAAAATCCATCGCGCTCCTGCCCAATATTCTTGCAAAACAGGAGGCACGCGCTGCCGGGGCTTATGAAGCCTGGCAGGTCGAGGACGGTGTCGTCACAGAAGGCTCATCCACCAATGCCTGGATCGTGACTAGGGCAAACACCCTTGTAACCCATCCGGCAGGCCCCGCCATTTTGAACGGGGTGACCCGCCAGGTCCTGCTGCAGGCGGCAAAACAGGCGGATATGAAGGTCGAGGAAAGGCCTTTTACACCGGAAGAAACCTATGAGGCGGCTGAGGCGTTCATATCTTCTTCATCGGCAGTCCTCTTGCCGGTCGTCGAAGTCGATGGCAAAAAGATCGGGCAGGGCATTCCCGGCCCGGTGGCACGAAAACTGCGTGAGCTTTACGAGGCAGTGGCCGAATTCTCGCCTTAACTTCGCCCGCATGAACCACTAAGGTGAAAGAGCGATACAAGGCGGGCGAAGCTCTTGCCTGGCAAAAACGACGCCCCACCTATTAGGCAGACCGTGCAAGAGTTCGCCTATCAATTTGAACAACCGTTCTCTCTCATTGTGGCGTTGGGGGGAAGAGCGGAAAAAATGGGTCAACCCATGTCAGACAAAACACAAAATCTGCAGGACACGTTTCTCAACAATGTCCGTAAAAATAAGATCAACCTGACCGTCTTTCTGGTAAACGGCGTCAAGCTACAGGGCGTGATTACCTGGTTCGACAATTTCTGCGTTCTGTTGCGCCGCGACGGTCACTCGCAATTGGTCTACAAGCACGCAATTTCCACCATTATGCCCGGCCAGCCCGTTCAATTGTTCGACGGGGAAGAGGGCGAGTAAGTTTCCGGTGTGAGGCCGGCTTAAGATTGACAGACCATCGTAAACTTCCGTCTTCCGGTAAGAAGGCGGCCGTCGGCGCACAGGAAAAGGCGCGCGGCCCGGCAGAATTCCAGATCGGCCCGAAAGAGCCGACCCGCGCGTTCGTCATCGTCCCCTGGTTCAAGGCGCAGAAAGATGCGCGCCGTAAGCCGGAAAACCGGCTGGAAGAAGCGGTCGGACTGGCTGCGGCTATCGATCTGGACATCGTGGGCCGGGAAGTCGTGATGATTACGCAGGCGCGCCCTGCGACCTTGATCGGTACCGGCAAGCTCGAAGAACTGGGCGAGCTTATGTCCGCGCTGCATGTCGAGCTTGTGGTGGTGGACGGCACGCTGACGCCCGGCCAGCAGCGCAATCTGGAAAAAGCCTGGAAGGTGAAGGTGCTGGACCGCACCGGCCTCATCCTTGAAATTTTCGGGGCCCGCGCCGCCACCCGTGAAGGTGCCTTGCAGGTAGAGCTTGCCCATCTAACCTATCAGAAAAGCCGGCTTGTGCGCTCCTGGACCCACCTTGAGCGCCAGCGCGGCGGCACCGGCTTTCTCGGCGGGCCGGGTGAAACCCAGATCGAGGCGGACAGGCGCGCCATTCAGGATAAGATCAACCGGCTGGAAAAGCAGCTCGACAAGGTCAAGCGTACGCGCGAGTTGCACCGCAAGGGCCGCCGGGAGGCGCCTTATCCCGTCATCGCGCTGGTGGGCTATACCAACGCAGGCAAATCCACGCTCTTCAACCGGCTGACCAAGGCGAGCGTCTTTGCCAAAGACCTGCTCTTTGCCACGCTTGACCCGACCATGCGGCTTGTCGACTTGCCAAGCGGGCGCAAGGTCGTGCTATCGGACACGGTGGGCTTCATCTCCGACCTGCCGACTCATCTCGTTGCCGCTTTCCGTGCGACACTGGAAGAAGTGCTGGAAGCGGAAATCATTCTGCATGTGCGCGATATCTCCCATGAGGAAACGGACGCTCAGCGGGCCGATGTGCTCGATGTGCTCAAAACCCTCGGCATCGAGCAGGACGGCGAGCGCCCCATTATCGAAGTGCTGAATAAAGCCGATCTGATGGAACCGGAACGGCGTGCGGCGCTGCTCAATCAGACGGACCGGCAAAAGGAAGTGACGCTGATTTCCGCGCTGACGGGAGAGGGGGTGGACCACCTGCTGGCCGACCTCGATGCGCTCCTGGCAGAACAGGCGCTGGTGGTTGAGGCGGCGCTGGGGCCGGAGGAGGCCGAGGCCTTGGCCTGGTTGCACCAGCAGGGCGTTGTGTCGGGGCAGGAAATGGATGAGGACGGCACGAACCATCTCGTGCTCAAGCTTGATGACGTGACGCTTGGCCGGTTCCGCAAACGTTTTGCCGCCACCGCAGCGCGGGTACTGACCGGCATACCCGAGCGCGAAGCGGAAGAAGGCTGAGGTTTCTGCGTGCCTAGCGGGCGAAGGTCAGTTTGCAGCAGCCCAGTTCCAGTGCATCGCGCCTCTTGTCATAGATGCCGGGCGCAAGGCTGTAGGCGATGGATTTGCCGCGCCGTTCGCTCAAAAGAAAGCCGCTCTCTTTCAAGGTTTTAAGGTGATGGGAGAGGAGATTCTGGCCGATGGCAAGGCCTGCATTGATCTCCTTCACCACCTTCGGACCGGCGGCGAGAAGCCGCAAAATGTAAAGCCGCGTCGGGTCGGCCACGAGTTTCAGGATATCGGCGCAAGCCGCCTCGGGTGTAGATACTTTCATCATCTTGCCTCCCTAGCCGATATGACCGGCGAAATAGGCCCGGGACACCTCTTCCCGGGGATTATTGAACATGGTGTCGGCAGATCCGCTCTCGGCGACATAGCCTTGTCCGTCTTTCATCCAGAAAAACGTCACCGTATCGGCAAGACGCCGGGCCTGGGCTAAATTATGCGTGACGAGCACCAGGCTCATCTGGGATTTGAGCTCGCCGAGCAGTTCTTCGATGAGGCCTGCCGCTATAGGGTCGAGCGCGCTTGTCGGCTCGTCCAGGAGCAGGATACGCGGCTCGAGCGCCAGCGCGCGGGCGAGGCAGAGCCGTTGCTGCTGGCCGCCGGAAAGCTGAGTTGCCGGTAAATCCAGCCGGTTTTCGACTTCCGCCCAAAGCCCGACGCTTTTCAGCGCCGCCTCGCTTCGATCCGCGATCTCGCGCCTGTTGCGTCCGAAATGCTCGGTAAGCGGAATTTCCATATTGCGGCGGATGGAAAGGGGAAAGGGCGCGGGCCGCTGAAAAATCATGGCGACGGAACGGCGCAGCTCTTCGAGGCTCGTGGCGAACCGGTCGAGGCGCGCCCCGAAAAGCTCGATCGTCCCGCCAACTTTGCAGCCCGGCAGGCTCTCATTGAGGCAGTTAAGCGCAGACAGGAAACTCGATTTACCGCAGCCGGAAGGCCCGACAATGGCGTTGACGGCACAATCGAGAAAGGAAGCGGAAATCCCTGTGACGACGGGCTTACCGTCGAAGGCGACCGTGACGTTATGGGTCAGGATGGCAGGAGGAGCGTGCCGCATTATCGGTAGTCCCGGTAAGAAGGAGAAAAGCGTGTCAGCGCCATCAGGGCGGCGTTGATCGCAAAAAGCAGAACGACCAGCACAAGCGCCGTGCGGTACGCGTTCTCGCCGCCGCCCGGCACATTGAGCGCCAGATCGAGAATGTGAATGGAAAGCGTGCGCCCGGAATCGAGCAGGCTTTCCGGCAGCCGCGTGACATAGCCGCTGGTGAAGATGAGGGCCGCCGTTTCTGCGAGCGCCCGGCCGAGGCCGAGCACCAGCCCGATCATGAGGCCCGGCAGGGCGGCGGGCAGGGCGATCTTTCCGTAAAAGGTCAGCCGGGAAAGGCCGAGGGCATCCGCCGCCTGGCTGAAGGAGGCAGGCAGGCTGCGCAGGCTTTCCTCGGCGCTGCGGATGAAGAAGGGCAGCACCATGATGGCAAGCGTCAGCCCGCCCGTGAGAATAGAGATGCGCAGGCCGAGGAGATGCGCGAAGACCGCATTGCCGAACAGGCCGAAAACGATGGAAGGCACGCCGGCCAGCGTGTCGAGGGAGCGGCGGACCAGCGGCGCAAAGCGCCCGCCGCCCGCCGTATATTCGGCAAGGAAAATCCCTGTGAGAAGCCCGACGGGCAGCGTCGCGGCAAGGCAGACGAGCAGAATGAGTGCCGTTGCCGCGAGCACTGAGCGGATACCGCCCGCCCTGCCTGCATCCGCCGGATCTTCGGTTAGAAAGCTGAGCTCGAAACCGGAAAACCCGCGCCAGACGATATCCCCGACAATGAGTGCGAATGCGCCAAGGATTACGAGGCCTGCGGTCCAGATGAAAAAGGCGGCCAGCCTATTTTGTGTCTGAGGGCGTGTCATGTGCGCCCCTCCTGCCGCTCGCTGCGCCCGGCCAGGGTGACGAGAAGCAGGGTGACCGCCATGACGAGAAAGCCGCTGAAGAAAAGCGCATGCCGGTGCGCGCCTGTCGCATACGCCATTTCAAGGGCGATATTGGCGGTGAGGGTGCGCACGGGGTCTAGAAGGCTCGAGGGAAGCTGCGGCACATTGCCGGCGACCATGAGCACCGCCATGGTTTCCCCCAGCGCGCGGGCGAAGGCGAGAAACAACCCCGTCACAATGCCGCGCCAGGCCGCGGGTAACAGAACGCTGCGCAGTGCCGTCCATTTCGACAGCCCGAGGGCTGTGGCCGCGCGGTGCTGCTCGGCGGGGATCGCGGCAAGTGCGGCGCTGGAAAAAAGCGCCATGGTCGGCAGGATCATGATGGCAAGTACAAGCCCGGCGGCAAGGATGCTCGTGCCGGGCGCGGCCAGATGCTTGGCGATGAGCGGCACCAATATGACGAGACCCCAGAGCCCGTAAACGACGCTCGGAATACCGGCGAGCAATTCCACCGCCCGCTGGAAAAACCCGCGCAGGAGCGGCGGTGAATAAAAATTCTCGAACAGCGCCGCGCCAAGCCCGAGCGGCGCGGCCAGTACGAGCGCGAGCAAAGAAACGGCAAGGGAGCCCAGCACCATGGGCAGCAGGCCGAAAGCGCCGCTTACCGGGTGCCAGCTCGCGTCCGTCAGGAAAGCAGCAATGCCTGCTTCCTGCAGTGCGGGGAGTGCCTCATAGCCGACAAAGAAGGTCACGAAAACGAGCGCGAGCGCTGCGGCAAGCGCGGCGCTCCTCAGGCTGAAAAGAAAAACACGGTCAGCGGCGCGGCGGGACAAAGGACTGGCCCTTGATGAGATCGTCCACCTCGGCGGATTGCGCAAAGGCAAGGAAGGCGGCGGCCTTTTCCGAAATATCTCCATGCGTGACGAGGTTCAGCTCGCGGGCCATCGGGAAGGAGCCATCGGCCACGGTCGCCGTGCTTGCTTCGACCCCGTCAAGTTTGACGAGCTTGATCGCCGCGCCGTTTTCAATCGCAACTTCCGCCGTGCCGATGGAAACGTAGCCGATACCGCTCGGGTTGGCCGCGACGGTTTTTATGCCTTGCTCATTGTCGCCGACAATGACGTCTGGCGTGATGGAGGGATTGTCGAGCTTGAAATGGTCGAGAAAGACTTCCAGGGTCGAGCGGCCTTCGGCTTTGTGAATGAGAATGATCCCTGCATCCGGCCCGCCCAGCACCTCCCAGCTCGTAATTTCGCGCTTATAGATTGAGACGACCTCAGCGCCGGTAATCGCCTCGATCGGATTGCTGGCATGAACGATGATGCCCACCCCGTCCCGGGCGAGAAGGTGCCCGGTCAGATCAGCTTCATCCGCTTTTAGACTGCGGGAGACCATGCCGATATCGGCAAGTCCCTTGCGCGCATCGGCCATGCCGCGCGAGGAACCGCCTGTTTCAACGTCGATCCGAACAGTGCCGTTCTGCTCCTCGTAGCGCTTGGCGATTTCGAGCGCGAGCGGCGCAATAGTGCTCGATCCCGTCAAGGTAAGGCGGGTTTTTTCCCCGTCTTCGGAGGAAGAGCTCTGAAAGAAGAAGATCGCTGCAGCAGCGGCGGCGAGGATCGCCAGAAGGGTGAGCGTTCGCGCGGTCATGGCTGATTCCGGTTTTTGATATCCGGGCACCAGCTAGCCGCGCGCAAAGATCAAAGCCAAATGAAATCAATGTGAATGGATATGTTGAGCAAGGCCGGCTGCCCAATTTTTCATCACATCATGGTTTGGACGTTGCGTTCTTCTGGGCCGCTTTGTCGATGGCTTTGGCCTCATTCCAGAGCTTGTCCATCTCTTCAAGGCCGGCATCCGCCAGTTTTTCGCCCAGCTTGCTCTCGACATAGCCGAAGCGGCGGCGGAATTTTTGGTTCGTCCGGCGCAGCGCTGCTTCCGGGTCGATATTGAGATGCCGGGCAAGATTGGCCATGACGAAGAGAAGATCGCCGAATTCTTCTTCCTGTTCTGCGTGGGAAAGCCCGCCGCGCGCCGCTTCCAGAAGCTCGCCTGCTTCTTCCTGGATTTTGTCGAGCACGTTTTCCGTTTGCGGCCAGTCGAAACCGACCTTTGCTGCTTTGTGCTGCAGTTTCACGGCCTGGGACAGGCCGGGCAGGTTGGCCGGCACATCATCGAGCAGGGCGGCACGCCTTTTGTTCTTGGCGGCTTTTTCCGCCGCCTTGATCTCGTCCCAGCGGCCTTTGACGGCGCCTGCCGAGCGCGCCTCTTCATCGCCGAAGACATGGGGGTGGCGGCGGATCATTTTCTCGCAAATCCCCTCCACCACATCGGCAAAGGTGAAGCTTTCTTCCTCGCGCGCCATTTGAGCGTGGAAGACGACTTGCAGGAGAAGATCGCCGAGTTCTTCTTTCAGGTCTTGCCTGTCGCCGCGCTCGATGGCGTCCGCCACCTCATAGGCCTCTTCCAGCGTATAAGGCGCGATCGTGCGGAAATCCTGCTCAAGGTCCCAAGGACAGCCACCTTGCGGGTTACGCAGGGCCGCCATAATGGCGAGAAGGGCATCGATCTGGTGCAGGTTCTCCGGTGTGCTCATGGCCCCTAGTCTGCCGGGCGATCGGCGATTCCGCCAGAACTTCCATATTGCACGATGGCTGCTTCCGCATCAGAGACATAATGCTCGCTATGGCCGGCTTCCTTCGCCTCGATCCGGCGGCGCAGTTCGGCCTGCGCGGCGCGTCCGAGCGGGAAGCGCCAGATGACATAAGCGGCCAGAAGCATAAAGAGCGCGGGAAAGCCCACATAGATGTAGAGAAGCTGGTTCAGTGTCTCCGGGCTGTTGGCCCCGGCTTTGGGCGTGAAGCCGATCACGTCGAGCAGCGGATAGGTAATGCCGACGGCAAGCGCGGCAGCGACTTTCTGCGTCATGGTGAGAAGCGAATAATAAAGCCCAGTGCGGCGCTCGCCTGTTTCCAGGTAATCATGGTCCGTCACATCCGCCATCATGGAGCGCAGAAGGAACGAGCTTGCCCCATAGGCAATGCCGTAAAGCGAATTGCCGATAAAGAGCCACCAGAACTCGCCGCGCGGAAAGAAGACCACGAGCGGCAGGGAGAGCGCGCCGTAAATGCTGGCATAGGCAAGCGCCCGGTGCTTGCCGGACCAATGGGAAATCTTGATCCAGAAGGGCACGCCCAAAAAGCCGGTGACGAAATAGACCAGCAGCAACAGGCTTGCCGCTGTCGGCAGCTCCATCACATAGACCGCGAAATAGATGTAGAGCGCGCCGGTAATGGCGGGTGCGCCGCTGGCCAGAATGTCGGCAATGAGCAAATGGCGGATCAGGCGGTTCTTGTAGATCGTCACCCAGATCTCGCGGAAGGTTGCGCCGATCTTGCGGGCAAGCTGGCGCAGGGAGGTGTTTTGCGTCTGGGGTTTCTCCGTGTATTGCGGTTCACCCACGAAGGAGCAGGCGGCCCAGATAGTGAGCGGCAGCATCACAATGATGAACCAGCCCATGGATTCCACTTTAAGGGCGCTGCCCACGTCATCGCCCAGCATTTCGATCAGCGCGGGCAGGGCAAGCACCGTCAGCATCCCGAAAATCAGCGCCGCCTCACGGCTGCCTTGAATGGCCGAGCGCTCGTCATAATCGAGAGAAAGTTCGGCCCCCCAGCTCATGTGGCAGATGGTGATGAGCGTCCAGCCGACATAAAGAAAGAACAGCCAGAAGAGCACATAACCGGCCGTGACCGGTGCGCTCGGCATGAAAAGCATCCAGGCGGAGAGCATGAGGATCGGCGCGGAAAGCACGATCCAGTGCCGCCGACGGCCCCAGCGGCTCGACACTTCATCGGAGACGGCGCCGAGCACAGGGTCTGTGAAGACATCCCAGAAGCGGGCGAGCATGAAGATCCAGCCGACCGTGGCAAGGCTGAGCCCCATATCCGCTTCGCCGTAGAAAGGCGGGAGGTAAACCGTGAGCGGCAGGCCCATCGCCGCGATGGGGATGGCGGGCAAGGAGAACATGGCCACGCGCCAGCGCGGCAGGCGATCTGCGCTCATAATCCGGTTTTCCTCCAGAAAACGTCTGTTTTCATTGGTGACGTTTTGTCAGTTTTGCGCACTAAACCGGATTTGCGCAGGGAAGTCCAGACTTGCCCGGGTCAAACTGCCTTATCTACAGGCCTGTAAGCTCAATCGGCCCCTACGGCAAGGTCGGAGCAGAAGGGGTTGGTCTTGCGTTCCCGCTCGAAACTCGACATCGGTCCGTGGCCGGGCACAAAGGCGATTTCATCGCCGAGCGAAAAGAGCCGCTCGCGGATCGAGGAAATGAGCTGGTCGTAATTGCCGCCGGGAAAGTCCGTGCGCCCGATGGAGCCTTGGAAGAGCACATCGCCCACCAGCGCGATCTTGGAGGGCTCATGGATAAAGACCACATGGCCCGGCGTGTGGCCGGGGCAGTGGCGCACCCGCAAAGTATAGCCTGCAAGCTCCACCGTATCCTCATCGTCCAGCCAGCGATCGGGCTCGAAGGCGTCATAGACGGGAAAGCCGTATTGCTTGCCTTGCGCGGGCAGCGACTCGATCAGGAATTTGTCGCCGATATGAGGGCCCTCGATTTTGACGCCATGCTTCCTGGCAAGCTCGCCCGCCGCCGAGGCATGGTCGAGATGGCCATGGGTCAGCAGCACTTTTTCGAGCGTCATGCCGACTTCCTGCATCGCTTCTTCGATGCGCTCCAGATCGCCGCCCGGATCGACCGCCGCGCCCTTGCCGGTCTCATCATCCCAAATGAGCGAGCAATTCTGCTGGAAAGGCGTAACGGGAAGGATTGCGACTTTCAAAGCCATGGGGGCCTCTTTCGTGACAATTTCAGTAGCTTTTAGGTAGAGGTTCGGGCCGGGCCTGTCCAGTGCAGGGGGCAGGGCCCGGCGGGCGCTGCGGAAAATCCTCCTTTACTTTGCCCGGAAGCTGTGCGCATTGTCCTGCCACATCTCAAGCGTTCCAGCCGCGTAAGGGGACCTCCCGGTCCTTGCCTGTTGAGCGCCTTGTGCGAAAAAGCACCGGCCAAGCCCAGTACGCGGGGCTTTTCCTGAAAAATTGGCAATCGAGCCAGGGCGCCGCCATATGGGGCGCTGCCCCGCTGTGATTGCTTGAAAGAGTTAGATTGACTGAATTTACGACCCTCGGCCTCGCCGAGCCCATCCTTCGCGCCCTCGGGGAAGAAGGATATAGCGAAGCCACGCCCATTCAGGCGCGCACCATTCCCGCGCTGATGGAAGGCCGCGACGTGCTGGGCATCGCCCAGACCGGCACCGGCAAGACCGCGGCCTTCTCGCTGCCCATCCTCCAGCACATTTTCGAAACGGGCGGGCGGCCCGCGCCGAAAACCTGCCGCACGCTCATTCTGGCGCCGACGCGCGAGCTTGCCATCCAGATCGGTGAAAGCGTGCGTGCCTATGGCCGCCATATGCGCATTTCGAGCACCGTGGTGGTAGGCGGCGCCAAGCACGGGCCGCAGATCAAAAGCATGGCGCGCGGCGTCGATGTGGTAATCGCGACGCCCGGCCGCCTGATCGACCATCTGGACAGCCGCAATCTGTCCCTGCGCGCGACGGAAATCGTGGTGCTGGATGAGGCCGACCACATGCTCGACCTCGGCTTCCTTGTTGCGATCCGCCGGATCGTCAAGGAACTGCCGAAAGAGCGCCAGAACGTCTTCTTCTCCGCCACCATGCCCAAACAGATCGGTGAGCTTGCAAGCGACATGCTGCATGATCCGGTGCGCGTCTCCGTTACCCCGGTGGCGACGACGGCGGAGCGTGTGGCGCAGAAGGTTTACTTCATCGAGCGCACGCGCAAGCGCGATCTTCTGGCCGATCTTTTGAAAGAGCCCGAGTTCAGCCGCACCCTGGTCTTCACCCGCACTAAGCGCGGCGCTGACCGGGTGGCCAAAGGCCTCGGCCATGCCGGCATTGCCTCGGACGCAATCCATGGCGACAAGTCCCAGAGCCAGCGCCAGCGCGCCCTTGCCAATTTCAAATCCGGCAAGATCGAAGTCCTGATCGCAACGGATATCGCCGCCCGCGGCATCGATGTCGATGCGGTCAGCCATGTGATCAATTTCGAGCTGCCGGAAGTGGCCGAAAGCTATGTGCACCGGATCGGCCGTACGGCGCGCGCCGGGGCCTCCGGCATCGCTATTTCCTTCTGCGACAATGAAGAGCGCGGCCTCTTGCGCGACATTGAAAAGGCCACGCGCCAGACCATCGAGATCGAAGATCTGCGCGAGGACAAGAGCGAGCCCGTACGCGCCGAAGCGCCGAAACGGGGCAGGGGCGGGCGCCCCGGCGCAGGCGGCCCGAAATTCGGCAAGACCAAAAAAGCCCCCTGGGCGAAATCTGGCAAGAAGAATACCGGTGAAAAACGGGCCGATGCCGGAAAGCAGGCGGCAGGTAAAAAGCGGCCGGCGAGAAATCCTGCCGCAGCCCGCCGGAACGCGGCATAAGCGAAATCAAGAAAGCCGGAGACTTCAGTCTCCGGCTTCTTTCTTGGAGGCGGCAAGGACCGTTTAAGCCAGCTCCCCCGACACTTTTTTTACATTCGCGCTTGCTTCATCGACAAAGGCAATGGCTTCGGCGATTTTCCGCAAGCCTTCGGAAATGTCGTGCACGCTTCCGGCGGAATTCTGCATGTTGGAAGACATTTCCTTCGTCACCGTCGATTGTTCTTCGACGGCGGCGGAAATCGTGGAGGAAATTTCATGGATGCTGCCGATGGTCGTGCTGATCGCCTGAATGGCATCGGCTGCGGTCGTCGAAGCGTTCTGGATGCCGGAAATCTGCGCGCTGATTTCCTCCGTCGCTTTTGCCGTCTGGCTCGCCAGCGTTTTCACCTCGGAGGCGACAACGGCAAAGCCTTTACCCGCATCACCAGCCCGTGCCGCCTCGATCGTGGCGTTGAGGGCAAGAAGGTTCGTCTGCTCGGCGATATCCGAAATCAGGCGTACGACATCGCCGATCTGCTGCGCGGAGGCGGCAAGCCCGCCCACAATGTCGTTCGAGGAACTGGCCTGATCGACGGCTTCGCGTGAAATGGCAAGCGCATCGGTGAGCTGGCGGTTGATTTCCTCCACCGAGTTCGACAATTCCTCAATCCCGGCTGCGACAAGCTGCGTCGTGGCGGAAGTTTCTTCGGAGGCATGGGCGGCATGGGAGGCCATTTCATTGGCCTTGCCCGTTGCCTGGGTAATGCCGGCCAGATCATTATCGATGCTTTTCTGAGCGGCGGCACGCTGCTTGCGTACCAACACTTCCGGCGTTCTATCGGTGGCGTATTTTACCACCTTGAACGGCTCGCCGTTCATATCGAAAATCGGATTGTAACTTGCCTGCAACCAAAGCTCGCTGCCATCGCGGCGCAGCCGGCGGAACTCACCCGCCCTGAACTCGCCCCGGCGCAGTGCCGCCCAAAACTCTTTGTACGCCTGGCTGTCGCGGTCTTCCGGCGGCATGAACATGCGGTGATGCTCGCCCTGAATGTCTTCGAGTTTATAGCCAGAGGCATTCAGGAAATTGTCGTTGGCATCGATGATCGTGCCGTCGAGATTGAATGAAATAACGGCCTGCGACTTACTAATGGCAGCGATCTGGCCTTCATAATCGGCATTGCGCAATTTCTGCTCGGTGATGTTCGTCGCGAATTTCACCACTTTATAAGGGCGGCCCAGCCGGTCGAAGATCGGGTTATAGGTGGCCTGGATCCAGACGCGGTTGCCGCCTTTTGCGACCCGGCAATATTCTGCCGACTGAAATTTTCCTTGCCGGAGGCTTTCCCAGAACTGCTCGTAAGCATGGCTATCGCGTTCCCGCGCATCGACGAAAATCCGGTGATGCTTTCCCATAATCTCGCTGAGCTCGTAACCGAGAGTAGTAAGGAAATTCTCGTTCGCATGGAGGATGGTGCCGTCCATGTCGAATTCGATAATGGCTTGAGAGCGGTCCAGAGCGTCGAGCTTGGCGCGTTGTTCGCGGCCTGTGCCGGCTTGCCGGCGGAAAGAAAATTTCATTGTCACGGGCTCCCCTAAGAGTGTCTTTGGATAAACCAACAGCACTCACCCGGGTAAAACGTTAAACTCATCAAGCTAAAGATGAGTTAATCGTGTCAGAAAAAACCCAATAAAAAGACAATGAGAACGGGAAAAATGACAATAAAAGCGAGCGTTCCTAAGAATATTTTCTTGGAACTGGAAGACTGGAGAACCACCTCCGCTTGACGGGCATCCTGACTGGAAATTTCCACGCCTATATTTTCATCATTATACGAATCGGTCGCTCGTTGACGGCTTGCTTCATCGTGATCCGGTCTATCGGTCATGACATGCTGTCCTTGACGCTTCTTGGAAAGTTCTTTGGCCAGAATGCAAACTTGTTACTTAGCATACGAACGTTGAAGACCCGCAGGTGTTCATCCGGAATGCCGATAGCGACTTTCGGAATTTTTGAGAAACATTCGGCGCAACCGTGACGTTGGGGCAGTAGACTGATTCCGAACGAGGGGGCAACATGACTGCATCCTGCACATCGAGCCGCGTTATCTCAGGCCTTCTCGCGTTGTCGGCCGGGGCCGGTTTTGGCCTTTTGGCATCTTCCGCATCCGCAGGCGGTTTTTATCTCAAGGAACAATCGGCTGAAGGGGTGGGCCGGGCTTTCGCCGGGGAAACGGCACTCGCCTCCGACGCCAGCACCGTCTATTTCAATCCGGCCGGCATGACCCGCTTTTCGCGGCCGGTCGCCACCGCCGGCGCCTATGCGCTTTTTATCGATTCCGAGCAGACCGATCAAGGCACCACGCGGACGGCGGCAGGGCCGCTTGGCAGCTTTCCGGCAGGCGGCAATGACGGCGGCAATCCCTTCGATACGCTGACACCGACAGGAAATTTTTACGCCGTTGCCCCTATCGACAATGACCGTTGGTGGGCAGGCATCGGTATCAACACACCCTACGGTTTTCAGAGCGACTATGATCCCGGATTCTTCGGGCGCTATGACTCCCTTAAATCCGATCTTATGACGGTCAATATCCAGCCGAGCATCGCCTATAAGCTGAATGAGATCTTTTCCGTCGGCGGCGGCATTAATTTTCAATATGTGGATGTGGAGCTCACCAACGCGCTGCCCAATGCCACACCCGGCACACCGGACGGGCTCTTCAAAGTGGAAGGCGACGACTGGTCCGTCGGCTGGAATATCGGCCTGCAGGCCGAGTTTGAGCGGCTGGATCTCGGTATTCAGTACCGCTCGCAGGTTGAGCACGACCTGGACGGTAACTTGAACATCAGCGGTTTGACCGGGCCGCTTGCAGTGCAAAACGGAACATTTGGTGCGACGGCGCCGTTAACATTGCCAGATATTGCCTCGGCCGGCGCGGTCTACCATCTGCCGGATGGCAAGACGCGTCTGATGGGTGATGTGAGCTGGTTCAACTGGGCCGATTTCGAGCAGATCGCGATTTCCGCCTCGAATGGCGCACAGTTCAACAGCCCGCAGAACTACGAAGATACTTGGGCCGTGGCGCTGGGCGGCGAGCACGATTTCAGCGAGCGGCTGACTTTGCGCACCGGCGTACAATTTGACGAAACGCCGACGCGGGATAGTTTTAGAACGACACGGGTTCCCGACGGGGACCGCTGGTGGCTGACGGGCGGGGCGACATATGACTTGTCGGAGACGTACAGCGTTGCCTTGTCATATGCGCATATTTTCGTCAGCGAAGAGAGTTTGAACCGCACGGACAGTTTCTATGAGGGAACGCCCGCGCAGGTTAATTCGACGCTGCGCTCCCGCAATACGGGCGACGCCGACATTTTGGCCGTGGGGCTGACGGCAACGTTCTAAACCGGCGTGACCGCCGCCCCATCTCACGGGTTTTCAAAGGCCCGCCGATGCATGAGGGACGAGATCATGGACACGCAAGACCTTCGCCAGAAATATTTCTCCAATCCGCTTTTCGGCTGGGCCAAGAAGGCGCTGCCCAGCATGTCCGACACCGAGCGCGAGGCAATGGAAGCGGGCGATGTCTGGTGGGAAGGCGAGCTTTTCAGCGGCCAGCCGGATTATGCGCGCCTCGGTGACATTCACTTTTCCGAGCTGAGCGAAGAAGAGCGCGCTTTTCTGGACGGCCCGGTCGAAGAGCTTTGCGCCATGCTGGATGACTGGCAGATCACCTCCCAGCTCATGGACCTGCCGGAACCGGTCTGGGAATTCATGAAGAAGAAAAAGTTCTTCGGCATGATCATCCCGAAATCCTATGGCGGGCTCGGTTTCAGCGCGACGGCCCATTCCGAAGTCGTCAAACGCATCTCCACCCGCTCCGTCACCGCCGCCGTTACCGTCATGGTGCCGAACTCGCTCGGGCCCGGCGAGCTTCTCATGCAGTTCGGCACGGACGAACAGAAGGATCATTACCTCCCGCGCCTGGCCGATGGGCGCGAGGTGCCGTGTTTTGCGCTCACAAGCGATGAAGCAGGCTCCGACGCCGCCGCGATGAAAGACAGCGGCACCGTTTGCCGCCGTATGGTGGACGGGGAAGAAGTGCTGGGCATCAGTCTTACTTTCTCCAAGCGCTATATCACCCTTGCCCCGGTTGCGACGCTGCTCGGCCTGGCTTTCAAGCTTTACGATCCGGACGGTCTTCTCGGCGGAGAAAAAGAGCGCGGCATTACCGTGGCGCTCGTTCCGGCGGATACGGCAGGGGTGGAGCAGGGAAAGCGGCACCTGCCAGCGCTGCAGCCCTTCCAGAACGGACCTGTCAGCGGCAATGATGTTTTCGTGCCGCTGAGCGCCATTATCGGCGGGGAAGAACAGATCGGGCAGGGCTGGAAAATGCTCATGGCGGCCCTTGCCGCCGGCCGCGGCATATCGCTTCCCTCGCTTGCAACGGCAGCGGCCTGTCTTTCCGCCCGCACCACGGGCGCTTATGCGCGCATCCGCCGCCAGTTCGGCATTCCGATCGGCAAATTTGAAGGTGTGCAGGAACGGCTCGGGCGTATTGCGGGGATTGCTTATGAGCTGGAAGCGGCGCGTCGTTTTACCTGCGCCGGACTCGACCTCGGTCATCATCCGGCCATCGTTTCGGCCATCATGAAGGCCCATGCGACCTATAGGATGCGCGATGCGGTGAACGATGCGATGGATGTGCATGGCGGCAAAACGATCATCGACGGGCCGCTCAATTATCTCGGCAATGTCTACCGCTCCATTCCCGTCGGCATCACCGTGGAAGGGGCGAATATCGTCACCCGAAGCCTGATTATTTTCGGTCAGGGGGTGACGCGCGCGCATCCTTATCTTGCCGATGAGATGCTGGCGCTCGGTGAGGAAGACGAAGACAGCGCCCGGCAGAAATTCGACAAGCTGCTCGCCGGTCATACTTGGCACATTCTGGCGAACACGGGCCGGGCCGTCTTGCGCGGCTGGTCTGCCGGGCTTCTCGCTCCTGCGGGCGGGCCGCGGCAGCTGCGCAAATATTACCGGCAAGTCTCGCGCTATTCCGCCGCGCTCGCCTTTGCCAGCGAAATGGCGCTTGTCTCCCTGGGCGGGGATTTGAAACGCAAAGAGATGATTTCCGCCCGTTTCGGTGATGTACTCTCCGAGCTTTATCTTGTCTCGGCGGTGCTGAAGCGCTGGCAGGAAGATGGCCGCCACCGGGAAGACCTGGTGCTGGTCGAATGGTGCTGCCGCTCCGCTTTCCAGCGCATCGAAGCGGCGCTGAAAAGCATTGCCGCGAATTTCCCAAACCGCCCCTTGGGCTGGCTGCTGCGTGCCATCGCGCTGCCCTATGGCACCTATACGACCGGTCCCTCCGACAAAGTGGTAAGCGCCGCCGCCGAGGCGATTTCCGCCCCGGGCGAACAGCGCGACCGGATTGCCACCGGCGTTTACGAGGGCGGGGAGGGTGAACCCATCGCCCTTCTGGAAAGAGCGCTGACGCTTACCCTCAAAGCCGAAGAACTGGAAGAACGCCTGCGCAAGGCCGGGTATGAAGACAAGTGGGAAGAGGCTAAAGAAGCGGATGTCCTGAGCGCCAGCGAGCTCGCACTTCTTAACGAAGCCGCCGAAGCGGTGCACCGGGCCGTCGTGGTCGATGAATTCGAGCCGGAGCGTTTCGGCGCGCTCTTGAGCCCGGACAAAGAAGATGATCCTCTTCATATCCCGCCCTTAAGGGCCGCCGGGTCTTCGTGATCCGGCCAGGGCTGGCTTCGGGGCGGCGGGCCGGACGGCTTATCGATAGAGGGTTTCATGCGGATATATCAGGACCCGCGCGTGCTGGCGCGGGACATCTTCGCCGATCTCGGGCCTGCGCTTGAAGTAGGGCTGCCGCTCGGCATCGGCAAGGCGACCCACATCATCAATGCGCTTTTCGAGGAAGCTGAAAAGGATCACGCGCTTTCGCTCGATATTCTGACCGCGTTGACGCTGGAGCGGCCGCACGCGTCTTCCGAGCTGGAGGCGCGTTTTCTCGATCCCTTTGTCGAACGGCACTTTGAGGGCTATGTCGATCTTGCTTATGCCACGGCGGCAAGACGCGGACGGTTGCCGGAGAATGTGCGCGTTTCCGAGTTCTTCTTGAATTCCGGCGCTTGGCTTTCCGATGCTACCGCGCAGCAGAACTATGTCAGCGCGAATTACACCGCGGCGGGCAAGGCTCTGCTCGACAAGCATATCAATCTGCTTGCTCAGCTCATTGCCGTCGATGAAAGCGGGCCGGAGCCCCGCTACAGCCTTGCCTGCAACCCGGATGTGACGCTCGACATTTTGCCTGAGCTGAAACGGCGCAAGGCGGCAGGCGAAAAGATTTGGATTGTCGGGCAGGTCAACCGCTCCTTGCCCTTCATGCCGGGCACGGCCGAAGTGCCGGCCGACACATTCGATGCCATTCTCGATACACCGGATGTGGAATTTCCCGTTTTCGCCGCGCCGAAACGGCCGGTCGCGACGGAGGATTATGTGGCAGGGCTCCATGCGGCAAGCCTCATCAAGGATGGCGGCACGCTGCAGATCGGTATCGGCTCGCTCGGCGATGCCGTGACCTACGGGCTTATCCTCCGCCACAAACATAACGCGCTTTTCAAGGAGCTGATTGCGCGCATCACGCCGGAGCCCGATGAAGCGGGGCCACGCGAGACGGAGCCTTTCTCGGAAGGGCTCTATGCGTCGTCTGAAATGTTCGTCGAAGGGTTCCTCGATCTCTATGAAGCAGGCATTCTGAAACGCGAAGTGCCAGGCGGGCATGTGCTTCATGGCGGGTTCTTTGTCGGCTCGCACAGCTTTTACCGGCGTTTGCGGGGAATGAGCGAGGCAGAATTGCGCAAATTCGACATGGTGCCTGTTTCCTTCACAAACTCCCTTTACGGGGATGAGGAACGCAAACGCGCCGAGCGCAAGAATGCCCGCTTCGTCAATAACACGATGATCGCAACGCTTCTGGGCGCCGCCGCTTCCGATACGCTGGATAGCGGCAAGGTGGTAAGCGGCGTAGGGGGGCAGCATGATTTTGTCGAGCAGGCTCACGCCATGACCGATGCGCGCTCGTTCCTGATGTTGAACGCGGTGCGCCGGAGCGGCGGCGCGGTAAAATCGAACGTGGTTTGGACGTATGGGGCAACCACCATCCCGCGCCATCAGCGCGATGTCTTTATCACCGAATATGGGGTTGCCGATCTTTGGAGTTGTTCCGACAGGGAATGCATCCTGCGCATGCTGGCCATTGCCGATGAGCGGTTTCAGAACGACCTGCGTGAGAAGGCGCTGAAAGCCGGTAAAATCAAAAAATCTGATCCTTTGCCGCCGCCCGGCAACAGGCCGGAGAAAAACGAGGCGCTTCTAGCGGAGGCCCGCGCGCAAGGCTTTTTTCCGGCGTTCCCCTTCGGCTCCGACTTCACTGAAGAAGAGCAATGCGCCCTTCGCGCTCTTGGCGAGCTGAAGGCGGCGGGAAAGGGCAAGGCGGCGATGGCAAGGCTCTTCTGGGAAGGGCTGCGTGCCCCCGCGCCAAATTCGCAAGAGCGCGCCACGCTCGCCCGGCTGAAACTTTCCGGCGGCGGATGGAAGGAATTTCTCTATCGCACGTTAATGAAAGGAGCATGGCGCCGCGCGGGCGCGTAACGTTGAAAGCAGGGAGGTCCAGTGACTGACAAACCGGTTGTATTGATCACCGGGGCGGCGGGCGATGTCGGAACAGCCCTGGCGGAAACACTCTCGAAAGATTACGAACCCGTCGGCATAGACTTGGATTGCGCGGGCGCCGCATACGCCTGTTTCGAATGTGATATTACCGATGAAAAATCGCTGAAGAGTGCCCTGAAAAAGGTCGAAGAACGGTTCGGCACAAAACTCGCCGGGGTCATTCATCTTGCCGCCTATTTCGACTTTACGAACGAAGACTCGCCCGCCTACCGCGCCGTCAATATCGAGGGCACAAGCAACCTTCTGAAAGGCCTGAGCGCTTTCGATGTGGCGCAGTTCATCTACTCCGGCACCATGCTCGTTCACGCGCCTGCCGTGCCGGGCGGTTTCATCGATGAGGAAACGCCGCTCGAGCCCAAATGGGCTTATCCGCAATGGAAAGCGAAAACCGAAGCGCTGATCGAGAAGGAGCGCGGCGATATGCCGGTGCTCTTTCTACATCTGGCGGGTATGTATGACGATGAAAGTGCTGTGCCCACACTGTCCCAGCAGATTGCCCGGATATATGAGCGGGGCATAAAAAGCCATCTTTACGCAGGCGATCCGAATGCAGGCCAGGCGATGGTGCATAAGGCGGATCTGGCCGAGGCCTTCCGCTGCGCGCTCGACAAGCGCGGCAACTTCGCGGAGGTGGAAACGATCCTGATCGGCGAGCCGCATCCACTGAGCTATCAGACACTGCAGAACGAGCTTGGCTATCTCATCCACGGGGAGGAGGAATGGCCGACTTACACACTGCCCAAAACGGCGGCGAAAGCCGGCGCCTGGGCCGAGGAGAAGTTCGAGCCTGCCATTCCCGATGCCATCGACAGGGGCGAAAAGCCGTTCATCCGGCCCTTCATGGTGGATATGGGCGCGGATCATTATGCGCTCGATATATCGAAAGCCGAGCGTCTTCTAGGCTGGCATCCGCGCCGCTTTATCCGCGACTATCTGCCCTCCATCGTCGATGCTCTGAAAAAGGACCCGCTCGGCTGGTACGAGAAAAACGGCATTACGCCGCCTGAATGGCTGCGCCTTGCCGGCGGAAAGCCTGATGCGCCGGAAATCGCCCGGGTTCATCATGACGAGAAATTCAAACGCCAGCACCGCGCGTTTCTATGGGCACCGTTTTGCAACCTGGCGCTTGCCAGCTGGCTCGTTACCTTGCCGCCATTGCTCGGTACGGTTTCGGGCTGGATAACACTCAGCGACGTTGTCAGCGGGGCGCTTCTGGCGGTTTTCGCTCTGCTTTCGCTTTCCTGGCGCATGAGCTGGGCGCGCTGGGTCTGCGGCGCGATCGGCGTTTGGGTCATGAGCGCGCCGCTGATTTTCTGGGCGCCCACGGCAGCCGCTTATCTGAACGGCACACTGGTTGGTGCACTGATCTTTGCCTGCGCGCTTCTCGTGCGGCCGGTCCCGCATCTCTCCGTTCTAGCCGCGGAGGCCGGTCAGGTGCGCCCGCCCGGCTGGTCGCTCAACCCGTCGAGCTGGCTGCAGCGCCTGCCGATTATCATCCTCGCCTTTATCGGCCTTTATATCTCGCGCTATCTCGCGGCCTATCAGCTCGGCCATATCGACGGGGTGTGGGAACCGTTTTTTGCCGGCAGCCTTGCCGCCAAAAACGGCACCGAACAGATCATCACGTCTTCCGTCTCCAAGGCCTGGCCGGTGCCGGATGCGGGGCTTGGGGCATTGACCTATCTGCTGGAAATTCTGACCGGTATCATGGGCTCGCAGCGGCGCTGGCGCACCATGCCCTGGCTGGTCATCATCTTCGGCATCATGATCGTACCGCTCGGGACCGTGTCGATCACCTTCATCATCATTCAGCCCATCGTCATCGGCACCTGGTGTACGCTCTGCCTCATCGCGGCAGCCGCCATGATCCTGCAAATCCCCTATTCGCTGGATGAACTGGTTGCAACGTTCCAGTTTCTCGGCCGGCGCAGGAAAGCGGGGGAAAGCGTGCTTCGGGTGTTCTGCTTCGGCAGCCGGGACGATCCGGCCCTCGTCAAAGAGGAAGATTGCGTGGAAGAAGACCCCTTCCAAAATGCGCCGGGAACCATTCTGAAAGAAACCTGGACGGGAGGTGTCCGGCCAAGTCTGGGGCTTGCGCTGTGCTGCGGCGTGGGGGTCTGGCTCATGTTCACCCCGCTGACGCTTGCAAGCTCTGGCATCATGGCCGATGCCAATCATCTGATCGGCGCCTTGACCGTCACGATAAGCGTTGCCGCCTTTGCCGAAGTTGCGCGCCTGCTGCGCTTTTTCAACGTGCTTTTCGGCGGCGCGCTCATCATCGTGCCTTTCGTGGCGGAGGCGGATGCCGTCAATATGGGCGCAGCTGTTTTGAGCGGCTTCGTTCTCATTGCCGCCTCGCTGCGGCGCGGCCCTGTCACCAATCGTTACGGTGCCTGGCAAAGCCGCATTCTCTGACTTTCTTGTGGCACAAAAAATCCCGCTGCCCGGAAAGGCAGCGGGATCTGTGAGGCGGGAAGGGGATGCCTGTCAGGCTGCCTTGGCAATTTCCTCCAAGGCGCGGCCGGCACAATCCTGCTCGCCGCAGGCAGCGATATCCCCAAGCGAAACGACGCCGACAAGACGCTTATCCCTGTTCAACACGGGCATGCGCCGCACCTTGTTCCGGGCCATATTGTCCGCCGCTTCTTCAACGCTCTGATCCTCTAAGAGGTAACACACGCCTTCATGCATAGCTTCTTTCGCCGTCAATTGAGCGGGGTTTTTACCCTCGGCAATACAGTTCAGCACGATGTCCCGGTCGGTGAGCATACCGATCAGCTTGTCGTCTTCACCGATGGGCAGAAAACCCACATCGTCTTCCTTCATTTTCTGAGCGGCGTCCTTGAGCACCATGTCCGGTGCAATCCAATCGACGGTCTTTGTCATGATGTCTTGAATCTTCATAACAGACCTCCTTGTTTTGTAAGTGAATGACGGGAAGCCGCGGCCTCCCACAGGCGGCATATCGGCATCTATTTCCGGATATGCCGCTTTTCGATATGCGGCAGGTCGGTATAGACCTTGAGCTGGCCGGGCCGTGCAGGCAGAGCGTGGCCGCCCATCGGGTCCGGCGAGATGGACTTGTCGGGCGTTCCCCGTATTTGGCGCGCGCCGATACCTGAAACGGCTTCGCTGGGAATGATGCCCTGTAAACACTGCCTTCCATCAATAACGAGTATGATGGAGAGGTGTTTGTCCTCCTGGAAAATTTTTCTTATTTGCGCAATACCTGTGTCGGGCGCGCAGGTTGCGGCAACGGGGCTGACATAGTCGCACACGGGATGATCGTCCGCTTTCCGGCCGCTTGCTGCATCAAGCTGGTGCCGGTTCAGCGTGCCGATGACCTCGTCACCATCAAGGACAATCAATGTTTCGGCGCCGAAGCGCTCGAGCCGGGCACGCGCCTCGCTCAGCGGGTGCTCCGTGTGAACGGTCGCCCGTGCCGGCTGCATTATGTCTTCGGCTCTCGGCATCGCTTGTTTCTCGGAAGGTTTTCTAAGAAACGATCCGTATGCCCGCCTGTTCCAGACGCTTGCGTTCCGCAATCGTGAATGCGCGCCGCCCGCGTGGAACGGCACTTGCCGCCTATCGTTCTATAGGAAAGGGCACCGCTCCCGGACGAGCCGATTGCAGGCTCAGGAGTACCGAAGGGAGATTTCCATGGTTCTGAAACACGAATTGAAAAAACTCGCCGCTCTCGAATTCAATCTTGCGGTTTCTCTTTTTCTTCCCGTCCGCACCTTGCCGGATGAAAAAGAAAAGAACCGCATCCGTTTGAAGAAACTCATGCGGCTGGCGGAGGAAAAAGCGAAAGAGAGCGGGGCGTACCGCGCGGGCGTGTTTGAAAACGCCTGGGCACAGCTTGAAAAAGCGCGGCTCTTCGAAGGGCCGGAAACGAAAGGCGCGGCGATCTTCTTTTCCGAAGAGGGGTTCCAACTCTTTCAGTTACCGCTGAATGTTGGAGAAGAAGTAGCGGTCGGCGGCCGCTATCACATCGCGCCGCTTCTCCCGGCGCTCGAGCCGCACGGCACCTTCTATACGGTCGCGCTCAGCCTCAAGGAAAGCCATCTCTTCCGCTGTGATAAATCCGGCTGCACCTGTATCGATCAACTCAACATGCCGAATTTCGGTGCGATCAGAGGGCAAACGCAATTGCCTGCCGATGTCGGGTTTCACTCCTCCAGCCGGGGCAGTGCGGGCACGCCCGGGGTTCAGCATCACAGCCAGGGAGATAGTCCCGAGGACTATCATCAGGTGCAGATCGAGCAATATGTGCACGGCGCGGCGAATGCCGTGGATGAGTATCTCTCCGGCATTCATGCGCCGCTCATCGCACTAGGCGATCCCAATCTGCTCGGCTATTACCGCAAATTCACCCGGCATCCGGGGCTGATGCAGGAAGGCGTGGATAAGGCCTATCACGGCATGAACGAAGCGGATGTTTTCTCGCATGTCTGGCCGCTCGCTGAACCAGTTCTGGTGCGCCCGATCGACGAAGCATTGGACCGTCTTGCCGCCGGGCACGAGCGGGGCGATGAGAGCGTATGTCTTCTGGAATCGGATATTGTCGATATGGCCCGCAATGGGCGCATCGATACATTGCTTCTTGCCGAGGACGAGCGCGCCTCGCCCGGCACGCGCGGGCCGAACAACAAAGAAAACGCGGAAGAAGAAGCCGTCTCGCTATTGCGCAATGTCATGGCGCGCCAGACCCTTGCTCATGGCGGCGACATTTTTGTCGTGCCGCAAGAGCGGCTCCCGGAAGAGGGGATGGCCGGCGCGATTCTGCGCTACTAAGCGACGGCTGCTTGACAGTAATTTGCAAGGCGCATATTGAATCCCGGCTGGCCGGGCCCACCTGCGGCCCATAAGACCAGCCCCGGCAGGCACCACCTGCTCAGCTCTTGACCGGCAGTTGCCGGTACCAAAGACACTGCCACCGAGAACGAGTGACCAAGGAACACCGGATGATCCGGTGCGTTCTCACGGCAGGGTTGGGTGTCATCAGATGCGCGGCCCGGTTCTTCCTTCATGCGTGATGCCGAGGCCCGCCATAATCCGATGGAGGAGTTATCTTGACGTATTTCAAAGATCTATATCCAACCAGAACGAAGGAACGGATCGAACCTTTCGCGCGGCCGGACCCGGTTGTGTACGGGCATCCGGCATTTTATGGGAAGGGGCCACTGCGGCCGGATGAAGTGCATTCGTTCAAGGAAAACGGCTTTCTCTTTCTCGAAAGCTTTCTGACCGAGAGCGAGGTGAACGGTTTTCTCAAAGACCTCGATGGCTATACGAAAGACCCGGCCATCAAGCAGAGAGAAGAAACCGTCACGGAGAAATACACCGGCGAAATCCGGTCCATCTTCGCCATTCACAAGTTGTCGGAACGTTTCGACCGGCTGAGCCGAGATCCTCGTTTGCTGGATATCGCGCACCAGTTGCTCGGTTCCGACGTTTATATCCATCAATCGCGGATCAACGATAAACCGGCTTTCCGCGGCAGCGGGTTCAACTGGCATTCGGATTTCGAAACCTGGCACGCGGAAGACGGCATGCCGCGCCCGCGCTGCGTCAGTTTTTCGATCACGCTGACGGAGAATAATGTTTTCAACGGGCCTTTGATGCTGATCCCCGGTTCGCACAAAACCTTCGTTCCGTGCACCGGCATCACGCCGCCGAAGAACTGGGAAGAATCGCTGAAGTCTCAGACCTTGGGCGTGCCGGCGGAACGGGACTTACGGGCACTCACGCAGAAGGGAGGCATTGTAGCACCGCGCGGACCGGCGGGCTCGCTGGTGATTTTCGAAAGCAATACGCTTCACGCCTCGGCGAACAATCTCTCGCCTTATCCGCGCCGCAACCTCTTCTTCGTTTGCAACAGCGTGGAAAATAAGCCCGTCGCACCGTTCTGCGGAAACGCACCGCGGCCCGAATATCTGGCCACACGCAAAAACATCGAACCGCTGCGCCCCGTCATCGAAACGCCCGGCGTCGCGGCTCATCAGAGGCAGGCCTATCAGCAGCGCCAAGGGCAGGGGCACTTCATGAAAGAGCCCGCCGCCGCCCAAATGTCGCGGCAATAGGGCCTTTGAAACAGGGCCCGGCGCCCAGCCGGGTCCACCCGCCTTACTTTCCTGTTGCCCGCTAAAACGGAAACCTTATGATGGGGTGAGGGCTTCAGGGGATTATTATGAAATCACTCAAATCCGTTTTGACCGTGCTTGTCTGCGCGGTATTTTTGGCCGCTTGCGCGCAGCGCCAGAGCCAGAATGTTTATAATCACAGCGAAGTCGGCAAAAGCAGCGCAGTGTCCTTCGGCACTGTCGTGGCAAGCCGGGTGGTCGATGTGACAGGCGAAAATTCCGGTGCCGGGGCGCTTGTCGGTGCGGCAGCCGGGGCCGGGGCCGGTTCCTATATCGGCAGCGGCTCGGGTGAAGCTTGGGCTGTAGGGGCGGGGCTGCTTGTCGGCGCCGTGGCCGGCGCCATGGCAGAGCAGGCAATGAACGACCGCCAGGGCATCGAATATGTCGTCACGCTTGAAAGTGGTGTGACGCTAACCATCGTCCAGGAGATCGGCGAGGGTGAAAGCCAGCTGCCGCCGGGCGCCCGCGTTATGGTGCAAAATTCCGGCGGGTATCAGCGGGTGTTGCCCGCCGACCATTTGCCGACCCAGATCAACCGCCCGCAAGGCATCCAGGTTGTCGATCCTTAAGCACAGCGGCGGGCCTGCCATCTCCGGCCCGCAAGCCTTGCTGACTGAATGAATTATCTGAAAGGACAGGTTATGCGTTTCTGGCTACGCGCGCTTGGCGCTGGCGCCATGCTGTTTGCAGCGGCATGCACCAGCAATGTCACGGTATCGGCGCCGAACATTTCTCCCACCCAATTCGCCTCGCAGACGAAAACGCCCGGTAATTACGCGGTTTATTTGCAAACCGGCGGCTGGAATAAGGAAATCAAGACTACGGGCTGGACGTGCAATGCCTGGTCGTTCCCGACGAATTTCGACGGCGCTTATGTCTCGGCCGCTCAATCTGCCTTTTCTCAATCCTTCCAGAATGTGAAATTCGTGCCTGCCGTGCTGCCGCCCGAAGAGCTGCGTAAGCAGAATTTCGATGCGCAGATTATCGTTTATCAGGGCAATATGGGCGCCAAATTCGGCGTGGTGCAGGGGCTCTTTACCGGCGCCATCACAGTCGATGTGGAAGTTGAGGGGATTGTTGCGGTTTCCGGCCATGGCGGTCTGGCAAGCCAAGGCCAGGCAAGGGGCGCGGCGCATGGCGTTAATGACGGAGTTCTGGGCTGCGACAGTGCCGGGCCCGCGATCCAGCAGGCAGGCGGCAAAGCCATTTCGGATTTCGTGATCGAATCCGTCAATGCCGCCAAATTGAATATTCTGGAGATGAAGACGAAGACCGCTGCCGCTTCTAGCTGAGCGCACGTCATGTTTTCGGCAATGGCGCCGGAGCCGGAGACCTCCTCCGGCTTCGGCGTTTTGTTATCGGCTGTGACTTGCCGGGGCGGCCTTTGCGGCACTAGCATCCGGGAAAAGCAGAGCTGAAGGAGAGCCCCCATGAGCCCTTACAAAAAAACCGACGAGGCCCTTCGCCGCCTGACGCCCGAGCAATACCGGGTGACGCAGGAAAACGGAACCGAGCGCCCCTTTTCCAATGAATATTGGAATCACAAGGGGGAAGGGATCTATGTCGATATCGTCTCCGGCGAGCCGCTTTTCTCTTCCAAGGACAAATTCGATTCCGGCTGCGGCTGGCCGAGCTTCATGCGCCCGCTGGACACGGCGGAAATCAATGAGCTGAAAGATACGAGCCATGGCATGGTCCGGGTCGAAGTGCGTTCGGGCGGCGCCGACAGCCATCTCGGCCACGTCTTTCCCGACGGGCCGCCGGAAACGGGCCTGCGCTATTGCATCAATTCCGCCTCGATCCGTTTCATTCCCGTCGAAGAAATGGCCGCCGAAGGCTATGGCGACCTTCTAGTGCTGTTTGGCAAGGCAGCGGAATAAGGCGACGGCTAGCAGTCAAGGGCCTTCAAAACCGGCCATGATCCAGAGAACTTCCAACATCTATTTGGCGCATAATATATATTATGGAAAATAAATAATACCGGA
This sequence comes from Tepidicaulis sp., assembly GCF_965222285.1. Classification (NCBI taxonomy): domain Bacteria; kingdom Pseudomonadati; phylum Pseudomonadota; class Alphaproteobacteria; order Hyphomicrobiales; family Parvibaculaceae; genus Tepidicaulis; species Tepidicaulis sp. The sequence goes on from NZ_OZ244942.1 coordinate 1,553,439, forward strand.
ACCGGCAGAAACCGGAACCGGCAGAAAAGCGCCCTTAACCGGTCCGGGCCGACTGGCCCCCGTCCACGGGCAAAAGCACGCCGGTGATGAAGCGCGCCTCGTCCGAAGCGAGAAACAGCGATGCGTTGGCAATGTCCCAGGCGTTGCCCATCTGGCGGCCGAGCGGCACCGCCTTGTTGCGCATCTCGTTGCGCTTTTGCCGTTCCTCGCCGCTGACATGCTGCTCCGTTGCCATGGGCGTTTCGATCAGCCCAGGCATGATCACGTTGGCGCGGATGTTCTTTGAGGCGTATTTCAGCGCCATGGCCTGTGTGAAGGCATTCAGCGCGGCTTTCGAGGATTTATAGGCGAAAAGCTGCGGCGGCGTGCAAATGGCGGCGATCGAGGAAATATTGGTGATGACGCCGGATCGCGCCTCGATCATTGCCGGCAGCACGTGTTTGCAGACCAGCATGATCCCTTTCATGTTCACCCGGAAGATGCGCTCCCAGATTTCCTCGTCCATGGAGACCGCATCCTGGTCCGCTACATGGCCGATACCGACATTGTTATGCAGAATATCGATGCGGCCATAGGTTTTCAGGCACGCTTCGGCAATCGCCCGGCAATCGTCTTCAACCGAGATATCAGCTTCCAGCGCCGCGCCTTTGCCGCCTGATTTCTCAATCAAATCAAGTGTTTCCTCGGCAGATTTAAAATTACGGTCGACCAGAAGGACCTCTGCGCCCTCCTCTGCAAAGCGCATGGCGGTCGCCCGGCCATTGCCGAGCCCTTCGCCCGGCGCCTGGCCGGCGCCGACGACGATGGCGATTTTCCCGGCCAGCCGCCCGCCGTCGCTGGGCTTCACACGTTCCATTGCACCTCACCTTCCTCAAGCTGCACGCCGAAGGAATTAAGCGCCATGGAGACCATCGTGTACTGGCCGGCCGTCATCACCATGTCCATCATCTGCTGCTCGCTGAAATGCTTGGCAAGCTCGGCCCAGGTCGCGTCGCTGATATGCTGGTCGTGATGCAGCTCGTCCGTTGCCTGCAAAAGCGCCTTGTCGGCGGCGCTGAGATCCGGCGTTTGCGGCCCGCTCACACAGGAGCGGATTTCCTCATCGCTCATCCCGGCCTCGCGGGCGATCCGCACATGCTGTGTCCATTCATAGCCCGCCTGGCAGAGATAGCCGATACGCAGGATGACGAGCTCGCGCTCGCGTGCCGGCAAGGTCGAGCCTGCCAGGATATAGCCCCCGTAAACGAGGAACTTCTTCAGCATTTTCGGGTGGTTGGCCATGGTGCGGAAGATATTGAGGTCTTTGCCGGCCTTGGCGGCGATCTCCCGCGTGTCCTCGCTCATATCCTTCGGGTCGAGCGGTTGGATCCGCGCTTTATTCACTCTCATTTCGTCTTCTCCCTGATTTAGGCTTTGGGCGCAGCTTGGCAGAGAGAAACGGAAGAGAATAGAGAGAATGAGGGCGTTCTGCCCCAGGGCTTACACATTAAGGCACGCGGCGGGCACCGCCGCCTGAGGCAGAAATGCCCCTCACCCGGCTTTTTTCAAAAGTGCGTCGACGAATTCCGTCTTGTCGGGGTCGGCTTCCGGCGCATAAGGCAGTACCAAATAGCCGCGGTCGCCGCGCTGCGTTTCGATGAGATAGAGCGTGGCCTCATCGCCCGGATCCGTGCCGCAATCGACGCTTTGGCTGTCGATCAGCTTCAGTTCGGGCAATGCGAAGGTGCAGCGGCCTTCATCGCAGGTCAGCTTGTCTTTTTTCACGGCGAAATTGGTGGTGAAGCCCCTTTCCCGGGCATCGTCGATCAGTTCTGCGAGGTCCATATCTTCCTCCAGCGTCATGTCGTTCTCTTTAGAAAACGAAAGAGCCGGGGAATTGTTCGCCGAAACTGGCTCTAAAGGCCGGAATCCGGGGCTCTTTTGCGGCGCTCCTCGCCTTTGCGCGGCAGGCCGAGGCGGCGGCGGTCCGGGCCCGCATAGCTGCCCGTCGCCACAAACTCGCGCGGATGGGCGATCGAATGGGCGATGCGCGTCATCAGCATTTCGGAGGAAACCGGCAGGGTCAGGAACTCCGTCACGCCTGCATCGCGCGCTGCGACAATGTCTTCGACCACGGCGGAAGTGCTCACCATGATGATGGGCAGGCGGCGGATTTCTTCGGTGGAGGATTTACGGATGGCCCGGGCAAGCTTCAACCCCGTATCCACATGGGTGAGCGGCCCGCAAATCACCACATCCACGGGTTTTTCGTCGATCAGCATGGTCCGGAACGCGTCCTTGGCGGTTTCCGTCTCATAGACGTGATCGAAATCGCTCGCGCGGCAAATTGCGCGCATCAGCGGGCGCACCGTAAGATCGCCGAGACATAGCAGGACGTTCCACTGCCCGGCGGCAGTATAACCGGATGACTGCGATGTTTTTGGACGGCTTCCGGGCACGGCGTTGCACCACTCACTGTGACAGATCAGTGATGCGCCAGGACCGGTAAAGAGCTGGTTTCCGGGCGTGGTAAATTTTGCTTTTTCAGCGCTCTGGCAGCCGGTGCTAAGTCGCATTCTCAAGGGAGGACATTCATGGAACCGCAAGTGGCCGCACGCGAACCGGCAGAGATGGAACTTCAGGCCGGCAAGACCTATTTCTGGTGCCAATGCGGGCTTTCCAAGAAGCAGCCGCTCTGCGACGGCTCCCACAAAGGCAGCGGCATCGAGCCCCTCGCCTATAAGGCCGAGAAGGATCAGAAGGTCTGGCTATGCCAGTGCAAGCAGACCTCCCGTGCACCCTTCTGTGACGGCGCTCATAAGAGACTGCCGTAAAATCTGAGCGGAACTCCTAGGCGAGCGGCCGGCGCCGCTGCATCACTTTTGCCGCGTCCGCCGCCTCCAGCGCTTCGAACCCGTGCTGGCGGTAAAGCCCGTGCGCGTCATCTGTCGCCAGCATCCAGCGGTTGACGGTGGCAAGCTGGGGGTCGGCGAGGATGCAGGTCATCAGCCATTTGCCGAGCCCCCGCCCCTTATACGCCTCCTCGATATAGATATCCGAGATCCAGGCAAAGCGCGCATAGTCCGTCACCGCGCGGCCGAAGCCTACTTGGCCTTCGGATCTATGGTAAACGCCATAAACTCTGGAATTACAGATGCTTAGCCAAAGATTTTCAGGTGAGCTTTTCGCTGCCCAGTAAGTGGCGCGAAGATTGGTGAGAATCCGGTCTTTATCGAGCCTTTCGGGATTGGTGGAAATTTCAAAATCACCCTGTTCCCAAAAGCTTATGCTCATCTGTTAACCATAATTCTCAAACTCGAGCACCATCCCGTCATAGGCCGGCTCGATGCCTTCCGGCAGTTCCCGCTTCAAGGTCTGGTAGTCGAGATCGACATGCAGATTGGTGAGCACACCGTGCGGCACCGCCAGCCGTTTCAGCCAGCCCACCGCCGTCTCGACATTGGAATGGGTCGGATGCGGCGTGTAGCGCAGCGCGTCCACCACCCAGCACGACACGCCTTCCAGCATCTCGAAACTTTCTTCCGGCAAGTCCACCAGATCGCTGGAATAAGCGAAAGGGCCGATCCGGAAGCCGAGAGAGCGAATGGCCCCATGATCCTGATCGAAGGGCAGCGCGGTGATCGGCCCGCCCTCGCCCACGATCGTCACCGGCTGACCCACCTTGATGAGATGGCCGTGCAGGATCGGCGGATAGGAAGACCCTTCCGGCGACTGGAAGCAATAGCCGAAGCGGCTCGTGAGCACGTCCGAGGTGGGCCCGTCCATATAGACATCGACCCGCCGGCGCCTGTTGATCGCCACCATTCTCAGATCGTCGATGCCGTGCGCCTGGTCGGCATGTTCATGGGTGTACAGCACCCCGTCCAGCCATTCGACGCCCGTATCGAGCAATTGCTCGCGCATATCCGGCGAGGTATCGACCAGCACCACCGTCTTCTTGGCCGGATCATCTTCCCAGCGTTCCAGAAGGATGGAGCAGCGGCGGCGGCGGTTCTTCGGTTCATTGGGGTCGCACGCGCCCCAATGGCCGCCAATGCGCGGCACACCGCCCGAGGAGCCGGAGCCCAGGATCGTTACTTTCAGCGTCATGCGGCCAGTGCCTCGCGCGGCACTTTCGTGAAGAGCCGGAAGAAATTATCGGTCGTCACCCCGGCAAGCTCGCCCTCGCCCAGGCCTTTGATTTCGGCGAGCTTGGCTGCGGTATGGACGACAAAGGAAGGTTCGTTGCGTTTACCGCGCTTGGGCACGGGGGCCAGATAAGGCGAATCCGTTTCGACCAGCAGCCGCTCGAGCGGTACATCCGCCGCCGTCTGGCGGATATCCTCGGCTGATTTGAAGGTCAGAATGCCGGAGAGGGAAATATAAAGCCCGAGATCGACCGCCTTCATGGCCAGCGCCCGCCCGGAGGAGAAACAGTGCAAAAGCCCCGGAAAGGCGCCTTCGGCCATTTCTTCGGAAAGAATGCGATCCGTGTCCGCATCCGCCTCGCGGGTATGGACGATGAGCGGCAGTCCCGTTTCCCGCGCCGCCCAGATATGGGAGCGGAAATTCTTCTGCTGCGCCTCGCGCGGGCTGTGCTCGTAATAATAATCGAGCCCGGTTTCCCCGATGCCGACGACTTTCGGGTGGCGGGAAAGCTCGATCAGCCGCGCCGCATCTACTTCCGGCTCGCTTTCCGCTTCATGGGGGTGAATGCCCACGGTGCAGAAGATGTTGTCATAGCGCTCGGCCACGGCGAGTACCTTGTCGAATTCCGTCACCTTGGTGCCGATCGTCACCATCAGGCCGACGCCGGCCGCGCCCGCCCGCTTGACGATGGCGTCGGTCTCGCCGTCGAAATCCTTGAAATCGAGATGACAATGGCTGTCGACGAGAAGGTTCATGCCTGCCCCTTTTCCTCATCCACAAAACGCGGGAAAACGCCGCTCGGCGCGGGCAGCGCCGTGCCCGGCACAAGCTCAGCATCGAGGCTGGCAAAGCTGCGCGCTTCCGGCAGCACGGCCAAAAGGTCGAGTAGCTTCGCCGCCCCGCTCGGCACCACCGGCTGGGCCAGAATGGCGACGCGGCGGATCACCTCGGCGGTGACATAGAGCACCGTGCCCATGCGCGCCGGATCGGTTTTCTTCAGCGCCCAAGGCTCCTGGCCAGCGAAATAGCGGTTGGCCTCGGCCACCGTGTCCCAGATGACGCCAAGCGCCTGATGGATCTGCTGGCCGTCCATATGAACGCGCGCGGCGTCCAGCATGGCGCCGGCCTGGTCCAGAATGGCTTTGTCTTCCGCCGTCAGTGCGCCCGGCTCCGGCACCTTGCCCTCCAGGTTCTTGGCGATCATCGACAAGGAGCGCTGCGCCAGATTGCCCAGATCGTTGGCAAGGTCCGCATTGATGCGGTTCACCACCGTCTCATGGCTGTAGCTGCCGTCCTGGCCGAACGGCACTTCACGGGCGAAGAAATAGCGGATCTGATCGGTGCCATAAGTCTGCGTGATCGTGAAAGGATCGATCACATTGCCCACCGACTTCGACATTTTCTCGCCGCGGTTGAAAAGGAAACCGTGGCCGTAAATGCGTTTCGGCAGATCGATCTCGGCGGCCATCAAAAGCGCCGGCCAGATCATCGCGTGGAAGCGCACGATATCCTTGCCGATAATATGCACATCGGCCGGCCAGTAATGTTTGAAACTTTCCGATTCCACATTCGGATAGCCGACGCCTGTGATGTAATTCGTCAGCGCGTCCACCCACACATACATGACGTGTTTGGGATCGCCCGGCACCGGCACGCCCCAATCGATCTTGGTGCGCGAGATGGACAGATCGTTGAGCCCTCGCTTCACGAAGGCAACGACTTCATTGCGCCGCGTTTCGGGCAGAATGAAATCCGGGTGCTTTTCGTAAAGCTCCAGCAGCCGGTCCGCATAGGCGGAGAGACGGAAGAAATAGCTTTCCTCCTCGATCCATTCGACCGGCGTGCCCGTCGGCGCATATTTCTTGCCGTCGTCCCCGTCGCTCAGCTCGTCTTCGCCGTAATAGGCTTCGTCGCGCACCGAGTACCAGCCGGCATATTTATCGAGATAGATATCGCCCTTCGCGGCCAGCTTTTCCCACAGCGTCTGCGCCGCTAGAATATGGCGCGGCTCGCTCGTGCGGATGAAATCGTCGTTGGAGATGTTCAGAACGGCGCACATTTTTTTGAAGAGCGGCGCCATTTCATCGGCCAGCTCTTGCGGGCTCACGCCGCGCTCCTTGGCGGTCTGCACCATCTTCTGCCCGTGGTCGTCCACACCGGTCAAGAAATAGGTATCGACCCCGTCCAGCCGCTTGAAGCGCGCCAGAATATCCGTGGCAATCGCTTCATAGGCATGGCCGATATGGGGCGGGCCATTGGGATAGGAAATCGCCGTCGTGATGTAAAAGGCTTTGGGAGCCGTCATATCTGAACTTTACTTGCTGTGGCCGGGCTCAGGCCCGGACCGTCAATCCACGCGAGGCCGCCTCGATCAGCGAAAAAGCGTTCAAAATCACCAGCTTGCGGTCGGTGTTGAGCGCGTTCGCCCGGGCGGCCATAGCGCCGATCTTTTCCCATACCTCAACCCAGCGATCAAGGCCGCCGCTTTGCCCGATCCGCGCGGCAAGTTCGCCCTCGCGGGGCAGCGTCGTGCTGTCCGGCCCTTGGGAGAGCGTGCGCACCAGCCGGGCCGCCCAGTCGCCGAGGAGTTCCAGCGCCATATCGAATTTGTCGTCCTGCCCGCGCCTCGCAGCCATATCGGCAAAAGCATGGAGCGCCTTAATGTCGAGCCGCGGCAGGCTGGCAAGCACCGTCATCATTTGCGTGTAAAGCTCGATGCCCCCTGCAGCGGCAATGGAAAGCGCCCGGCCCGCGCTGCCTTCCGATAGCGCGGCAACAAGGGCGGCCTGTTCCGGGGCAAGATCGGGCGCGTGTTGCGCCAGAATGCGGTCAATCGCTTCGGGCGCGAGCGGCGTCAACGGCAGTTTGCGGCAGCGCGAGCGGATGGTTGGTAGCAAGCGCCCCGGCTGATGGGAAATCAGAATGAAAAGGCTTTTGGCGGGCGGCTCTTCCAGCACTTTCAAAAGCGCGTTCGCTGCATTGGCGTTCATCTCGTCGGCGCTATCGACGATTGCCACACGCCAGCCCCCGCCCCCGGCGCTCTTGCCGAAGAACCCGGCCGTGCGGCGGACTTCTTCTACCGGGATAACGGTTTTCAGCTTCTTGGTTTTCTCGTCTGCCGGGCGGCGCAGCAGCAGAAGGTCCATATGGCCGAGCCCGGCGATTTGCCGGAAAGTCGGATCGGCCTCATCCATCTGCAGGCTCGATACGCCCATTGCTTTCGCCGTTTCCGGGTCGCCGTATTTCAAGACGAAGCGCGCCATGCGGTAGGCAAGCGTCGCTTTGCCGACGCCCTTAGGCCCCGTCAGCAGCCAGGCGTGATGCATGCGCCCGCTCATATAGGCATCGAGAAAAGCAGCTTCAGCTTTTTCCTGGCCGATCAACTCGCTTGTCTCGCGCGGTGCGGGAAGATCGCCCTGCCGGTCGGCTTCCGGTAGCTCGCTCATGCCGTCTCCTTCAGACCGAAATGGCGCGTGACCGCGGCAATCATCGCCGCTGTCACCGCATCCATGTCTTGTCCCGCATCGATCACCACACAGCGCTCCGGCGCCTTGGCGGCAATGTCGAGAAAGGCGGCGCGCAGGCGTTCGTGAAAGGCTTTGTCCATGCCTTCATAGCGGTCCTCGCCGCCAGCGCGCGACGCGGCCCGCTTCAGGCCCTCTTCGACCGGCAGATCGAAGATCAGCGTGAGTTCCGGTCCCTCATCCCCCACCACAAGATCATAGAGGGTTTGAATGAAAGCGGGGCCGAGCCCATGCCCATAACCTTGATAGGCCATGGATGAGTCCGCGAAACGGTCGCAGAGTACCCAGCGGCCTTCTTTCAGCGCCGGGCGGATGGTACGCGCCAGATGGTCGGCCCGGGCGGCGAAATGCAAAAGCGCTTCGGTTTTGCCGTCCCAGCGGTCCGCATCGCCCTCCACCAGGAGTTTGCGGATCACCTCACCGCCGGGAGAGCCGCCGGGCTCGCGGGTTTTGATAACATCGATGCCGCGTTCGGAAAGCCACTCGGCAAGGCGCGCGATTTGCGTCGACTTGCCGGCGCCTTCGCCGCCTTCGAAGCTGATGAAATGCCCGCGCGTTCCGCTCACTGGCCCCCGCTCGCTGGACCCTTTATTGGCCCATGATCATTTGTTTGAGGGAAGCGACAGCGCGCCCGAAAAGGCCCTGCTGCTCGACATCGGCTCCCGCCACAAGCGGAATGCGCCGTGTCGGCATGTCGGGCGCGGTGACGACGAGTGTGCCCGCTTGCTCACCTGCGGTGATCGGCGCCTGCAGAGGGCCGTTCCACTCGGCGGTGACTTTCATGTCTTTGCGCGCGTCGCGCGTCATGATGATCGTCACGTCCTCGGTGACGACGAGCGGCACCTTGTCGTAGACGCCCTGCCAGACATCGGCGTTTTCAACCACCGAGCCTGCGGCATAAAGATCGTATTCCTTGAACTCGCGGAAGCCCCATTCCATCAGCTTCTGGCTTTCTTCCGAGCGCTCGCGCTCCGAGCCGAGCCCGTTCACCACCATAATGAGCCGCCGGTCGCCCCGCTCGGCGGAGGCGACAAGGCCATAGCCGCTATCTTCTGTGTGGCCGGTTTTGAGCCCGTCCACATTCATGCCGAGATAGAGAAGCGGGTTGCGGTTGTGCTGCGTGATACCGTTCCAGGTGAACTCGGTTTCCGCGAAATAGGGATAATATGCAGGCAGATCGTAAATGATGTGGCGGGCAAGGATCGCGAGTTCCCGCGCGGTCATTTTCTGGTCCGGGTCGGGCCAGCCGGTAGAATTGGCGAAGGTCGCTTTCTCCATGCCCAGTTCCCGTGCGCGGTCGGTCATCGCTTCGGCAAACGCGGCCTCGGAGCCTTTCAGCCCTTCGGCAATGGCGATGCAGGCATCATTGCCCGATTGCACGATGACACCCTGGATCAGGTCCTTCACGGGAATACGCGAATGCACTTTCGCGAACATGGTCGAGGAACCGGACGCCGCCCCGCCCTTGCGCCAGGCATTTTCGGAGATCGTGAATTCATCCTCAAGGCTGATCCGGTCTTCCTTCAGCGCCTCGAACAGCATGGTCATGGTCATGAGCTTGGACATGCTGGCCGGGCTCATCAGCTCGTCGCCTTTTTTCTCGTAGAGAATGGCGCCGGTTTCCCCATCCATGAGAACGGCATATTCCGCCTTGGTTTCAAAGGAGGCGTAGGCGCCAGTAGCGCCTGCGGCCATGGCGAAAGCCGCAACGGTGAATGCGAGAAACGAAATGCGTGCCGCCTGAATGTAGGAACGGATCATAATACTCCTGCCCGATAGCTGTCCGGTGCCGTGAGCCCGGCTTGCAAGCCGGGAGTTTAGAAAGTCGGCGCTTATTCCACAATGATGCGGGCGCCGTGATGTCCTTTATCGACCACGCTATTGAGCAGCGTGTCGGCCATCTCCACGTTATTGGCCGGAACCCGCACGCGGTAAAGCGTGCGCCCCGAGACATTGACCGGTGTGACGGTCACATCACCGAGCGCGGCAAGCTCGCTTTTCACGAGCTGCGCATTCTCGATGCTGGAGAACGCGCCGGCCTGAACGTAGAGCTGGTTGGGCCCTGCCACCGGCACGACATCGACGCCTGGCTGCGGGGAAACGGGATCGTCCCGGATGGGCTGCATCCCGTCGGTGGGCGCGGACGAGATCGGCGCCATCGTGGCTTTCGGTGTTACGGCCTGGCTGCCTGCAAGGGCCGCCGTCTGCACATTGCCGGTAGGTACGGGTTTCAGTGCCTCAGCCGGTGTCTCGGGCGCCGGCATGACGAATGTTTCTTTCGCCGAGACCACTCTTACCGGCGGCTCGCCCGGCAGCGGCGCGCGGCTGAGATATTGTACCCGCACTTTTGCGGTGCCCTGTTTCAGATAGCCGAGAAGTTCGGCGGCCCGGCGCGAGAGATCGATCTCGCGCCCCTTGGCGAAGGGGCCGCGGTCATTGACCCGCACGACGAGCGAGCGCCCGTTTTCCAAATTCGTCACCCGCGCCAGCACCGGCATGGGCAAAGTGGGGTGCGCGGCGCTGATCGCGTTCATGTCGAAGATTTCGCCATTCGCGGTCGGCTTGCCGTGAAATTGCGGCCCGTACCAGGAGGCGATACCCGTGGAATCGTAAGTCTCGTCTTCGGCGGGATAATACCAGACGCCGAAAATCTGATAGGGCGAGCCGACCTTGTAAACGCCGCCTGCGCCCGAGGGCTGGCCGTCCCGCATCACCGACTTGGCGACATGGGTGCCAAGCTGTGTTTCGGCGCAGCCGCTTAGGAAAAGCGCTGCTGCCACAATCAAAACCGGGAAAAATACCCATCGGCTCTGGAAGAGGCGTGCCGCCCCCCCCGAGCCGGATAACGCCGCCGAACCCGCCTTGCCAGATAAGCTCATGATCGCGCTCTTGTCTCCTGCTTGGCCCCCGTCAGGCCGCCTGAAAGCGGCCCGGCCCGCATGAACACTCGAATCATACAGAAAGAAAGTCACCACGTCCTTACTCTATCTCAAAACCGGTGGGCGGGGAAAAGTCGGCTTCTCCGCGCATTCGGGGGAAAATCCACCGTTCAAAGAGCCCGGATGACGCCCTGCTCCTTTGCCCCTATAAGAACCGCATGAGTAAGACAGCCAAACCCGCAGAAAACCTGCCGGATAGCCTAACCGCAGGCCTGACCCGCCTTGTCCGGCAAAAGCCCGTCGGCCCGCGCGATCTCGATATGGCCGCGCTTTTCGTCCTCGACGCGGTGGCCAACATTCTGGGCGGGCGAAACTCAGAGCCCGGCCGCACGCTCCTTGCCTGGTGGAATGAGGCTCTCTCCGGCAATAGCGGGGCGGATGCCGGGCGCTGGGCTTTTCTCATGGGCGCGCTCTGCCACATTCTGGAAACCGACGATCTTCACCGCACTTCCGTGGTTCATCCGGGCTGTGTCGTGGTGCCTGCTGCCTGGGCGCTTACCGCCCGCCCCGGCGCTGCGGCGGAGGGCCCGGCGTTTCTGACCGCCGTTCTGCACGGCTTTGAAGCGGCAACCAGGGTCGGCATGGCCGTGGGCGCTGCCCATTATAAAATCTGGCACAACACGGCGACCTGCGGGCCCTTCGGCTCGGCCATGGCGGGCGCGCATCTTCTGGGCCTCAGCGAAGCGCAAACCGTGCATGCGCTCGGCAATGCGGGCAGCCAGTCCTCGGGCCTGTGGCAGTTTCTGGAAACCGGCGCCATGACGAAGCATCTTCATGCAGGCCATGCGGCGGAAGTGGGCCTGCGCGCCGCAGAACTTGCAAAAGTCGGCTTTACCGGCCCGCCGAAAATCCTGGAAGGCGAGAAAGGTTTTTTCCGCGCCGCTTGCCCGGATGCAAAACCCGGCGCGGTGCTTGCCGACGCCGGTGCGCCCTGGCAATTGACGCTCACCTCGATCAAGCCCTGGCCCTCCTGCCGTCACACCCATCCGGCCATCGATGCGGCGGGCGGGCTGCGCGCGCGGCTGAAAGCGGCCGGCGCGGCGGCAGAAGACATCGTGAAAGTCGAGGCGGATGTCTATCAGGCGGCCATCGATGTTTGCGACCGCCCTTCCCCGGATACCGATTACGACGCGAAATTCTCGCTCCAGCACGCGGTGGCCGTGGCGCTTTTGCGGGACAAGGTGGATTTCGAAGCCTTCGGACCCGAAGAGCGCGATCATGCCCGCGCGCTGGCCGCCCGCGTGGAACTGCGCGCCGCCCAGCCTTATGACGGCGCCTACCCCATTTCCTGGGGCAGCGCGGTGCGCGTGCATCTGAAATCCGGCGAGGTGCTGGAAGAGACCCGCAAAAGCGCAAAGGGCGACCCGGAAGCCCCGCTCGAGCGGGATGAAATGATCGAGAAAGCCGCCATGCTCATGCGCCATGGCGGCATTGCGGAGCCGGACCGGCTGATCGAAGATATTCTCGCCCTCGCCCAGCCGGGCAGCGCGCTGCCGGTTCTCGATATCGTCTGAAGCAGCCGGGCCTGAAACGCCTTAGCCGCTGATGCCCGCAATATGCGTCAGATAGAGCTGGGCTGCCGCGCCGATGAGGAGCGGACCCCAGAGCCAGCTCGTGCGCCAGAGGAAGCTGCGCTTCTTCTTGGCCTTTGCTTTCTTACCGCCGCTCTCTTCGCTGCCGCTTTCCTGTGCCGCATCACTTTCGGCAGCGTCTGCCGCCGCGCTGCTCAGCGAGCGGGTGGCGACCGGCGTCTCCGGTGTGGGCAACCTATATTCGGTAATAAAGGAACGGGCGATGTACAGCCCCAGCACCATCATCGCGATTGCCGGGACCCACCACTCAGTAAGATTGAACTCCATCGGTACTACTCTTGATCATTTCCCCCCTGAGGGCCGCCTTAACATGGGCGTACCTCTTTGGCTGCATATTGGCAAAAAAGCCTGCCCCCCGCAAAACAACAATGATTTGTTTCCGAAGCCCTTGTTTTTGAGGTGTTTTTTCGCCTGAGAGCGGGCCAAAAGGGGGAGGACAAGCCCGCTTTGCCTGTGATATAGCCTGCCGCACCGCCGGGGCGCGCAACCAGCCCCGCATCCGTGGCGGGCCTTTGGAGGGGTGGCCGAGTGGTTGAAGGCACCGGTCTTGAAAACCGGCAGGCGGGGAACCGTCTCGTGGGTTCGAATCCCACCCCCTCCGCCAATGTGCTGTAACACCGATTCCGCCAAGTTGTTATCAAGTTGTGGAGATATGGGTAGTCGGAATCCCTCCTCAAATCGCGTGCGGTAGCATGGACCAGATCGAGCATCCGTCTGTTGAAATTTGGGAAGAACGACGTGCTTGGTTTGAGACCGAGTTTGATGTCGAACAGCGAGGCGGTGGATATGTTGTTGGTGAGCATGCGACGGGCCTGTTGATCGACCTACAGGCGGCCTTTTGTGCTGGCGCATTTGTAGCCACAATAATTTTGGCTTGTACAATCATTGATGCGCATCTACGTGAAGTAGAGCTAGACGACCGCTTCGAGGGAGGCATGAAAGCGGCCTTTAAGTATTCGGGCCGCGTATCGGATCTAGAATGGTTACGTTTGCGGCGGAATGCGCTGGTGCATTTTAATTTGTCGAAAGGCCCGGCCGTTACTGTGGATGGTCATTACTGTTCGCGAGAAGTCCATGAAAGGGATGCGCGACGAGCCATTAATTTGGTAGCGGAAGTGTTTTTTGAAACACCCTGGGTGTAGAAGCAGCTTGACGATATCGATATGCTCCCCTGCCCATTCTGCCAGATTACACGGACGGGTTTTTGGGCTGTATTGGCGCTGCCCGGCAGAGCCCTCAAAAGGCTCCGCCGGCGCAAATATCAGAGTTAAATCGTCACGAAGCCTTCCGGCGACATTGTCCAGTAAGGGTTCCAGGCGACTTCCCAGGCATGGCCGTCCGGGTCTTCGAAATAGCCGGAATAACCGCCCCACTCCCGTTTCACCGGCTCACTGAGAATGGCGCCGCCTTTCAGTTTGCGGATCTCGCTTAAGAGTGCATCGACCGCCTCCGGGCTTTCGACGTTATGCGCAAGCGCAATGCCGCCGCGCCGCACGGCGATGTCACGGCCGAGTTCCTTTGCCATCTCGTCCTGTTTGAAAAGCGAAAAGGCAAAGCCGTTCATCTGAAAGAAAGCGATATTGTCGGCGGTGAAGCTCGGCGTCCAGCCGAGCCCGTCCCTGTAAAAGGCGAGCGCGCGGGGAAGGTCTTCCACCGCAAGGGTGATAAGTGTCAGTGCTTGTTTCATGTGTTTTCTTGTCCCGTTGTCAGGGGCGTGAGACGCCCGGTTGATCTGAGCGCGCCGGGCAGCAGGGAATGGGGAGGAAGTTTCCACGCGCCATCCCCGCCCGCCCGTGCGGCCAGCGGCAATGTCGCGGGACTGAACGAAGGCACGCCTTCGAGCGCCAGTGCATTGTCCGGAGAGAGCGAGTTGCGCAACCGGAACAACGGGACGGATCAACCAGACCGGCCTGACTTTTTCGACAGAGTGAGTATGCTGGCCGGCGCAGCGGGGCGTCAAGTTTCGGTAGGCAGCCGGAACCTGGGAGGGGAGCTACAGGAGGCCCAGGATTATGACCGTTACACTCAACCACACGATCATCCACGCGCGCGACCAAGTTGAAACCGCCGAGTTCATGACAAGCATCCTTGGGCTCGAGCCCCATGTCATGCTGCCTCCCTTTGCGGTGGTGCAGGTGGACGATACATCGCTCGACGTGATGGAAACGTCAGATCCCATCTCCTCACGCCATTTCGCGTTTCTGGTAAGCGAAACGGAGTTCGACGAGATTTTCTCGCGGCTGAAGGCGCGCGGTCTCAGCTATTGGGCCGATCCCTTTCAGAAACAGCCGGGCGAGATCAATCATTGGGACGATGGGCGCGGTGTTTACTTCAAAGACCCGAACGGCCATTTGCTCGAGATCCTTACCCGCCCCTATGGGAGCGGCGGGCTGGAGGCAAAACACCCCAACCCGCTTTTGTCCTGATCAGCGCCAGTATCCGGCCATTATGCGGCGGCAAGCCAGCCGCGCCAGGTAAAGGCGGCATAGAAAAGCTCGATATCAGAAAAACCGGCAGCTTCGAGTAGCGCCTCGTCCTCTTCGGGCGTCAGCGTGTTGAGGGAACGTTCGACCGCGCCGCGCGCCCCTTCCACCTCCTCCGGGTCTGCGCCCGAGGCAACGGCGAAAGCGGCGTAACGGGAGAGCCAGATGGGCCGCTCAGCCTCGCTTTGCGGAAAACTGCTATGCGCGGCGACAAAGGGCGCGCCGGGTTTCAGACGGCGGCGGATTTCCTCCATCGTGCGCCGCCGTTCCTCCGGCGCCAGAAAATGCAGTGTGAGAAGGCATGTCGCCGCATCGAACGGGCCTTCCGGCGCATCGTCGATATAACCTTCATGTAAGCGTACGCGGGAGCTGAGAGGGCCGAGCGTTTGCCGGGCAAGACCGAGCATGTCCGGCGCAGGGTCCACTCCGTCAAAGCTCCAGCCGGGATAAGTCTCCGCAAAAACCTTCAGTTCCAGTCCGCCGCCCGCGCCCAGCACCAGAACCTGCGCGTCTTCGGGTATTTTCTCCGCGAGCAAGACGCCTGTCATGCGCTGCATGTCGGCATAACCCGGCATATAGCGGGGCGGGCCTTGCGTGTAGCGCGCGATCACGTCCGGATTGGAGAAATTGGCGAGCAATTCGTCATTCTGCATGAGCGGTGTCCAGGCGGTAAGGGCCGCCGATTTTGGCAAGCCGTTTGTGAAAGTCGGCACTTAAAGCGGCGAGCGTGACGTCACCGAACCGGGCAAGCAGCAGGGCCTCGGCATCTCTAAAAGCCTGATTGAGAGCAGCGTTCACCACCTGCTCGACAAGACAGCCCGGCGCTTCCGTCCGGTTGCCGATGGCAAGAAGCGAGGCACCGCCGACGGCTTTGTGAATATCCAGCAGCGTGACGGCAGATAGATCGCAGGCGAGCTGCCAGCCGCCGCCATGGCCTTTTTCCGAGCGTACATATCCCCGTTCGCGCAGGCCCGCCATCACCCTCCGGATAACGACCGGGTTGGTTCCCATGGCTTTGGCAAGTGTTTCGGAGGTGACCGGTCCATCGTGCTCCGCCATGTGGAGGAGAACGTGAAGGATGCCGGAGAGTTTGCTGTCTCGTTTCATGTAACTAATAATATTACATGAAACGAGTAGCGTCAATCTTGAGAGGAATGACCTGCTTTCCCTTGGGTGATTTTGTGTAGAATACCCGCCAACAAAAAGATGGATGGCTAAGGGAGAGAGCTGTGGCGGATTACGATCTGATCATCAAAGGCGGCAAGATTGTCGATGGCACGAGCGCGCCCGCCTTTACCGGTGACATTGCGGTGAAGGACGGCAAGATCGCCGCCGTGGGTCAGGTCACGGGCACGGCCACGCGCGAGATCGATGCCGGCGGGCTTTTGGTAACGCCGGGCTTCGTCGACATTCACACGCATTACGATGCGCAGGCGACCTGGGACCCTTATCTCACCCCCTCCTCTCTCCACGGCGTGACCACCGTCGTCATGGGCAATTGCGGCGTCGGTTTTGCGCCGGTGAAGCCGGAGCAGCGGGACGATCTCATCGACCTCATGGAAGCGGTGGAGGACATTCCCGGCGTTGCCATGCATGAGGGCATCAAATGGGAATGGGAGACCTTTCCCGAATATATGGATACGCTCGATAAACGCCGCTTCACCATGGATGTGGGCGTGCAGATGCCGCACTGCGCGCTGCGCGTCTATGTGATGGGAAAGCGCGGCGTCGATAATGAATTCGCGACCGCCGAAGACATGGAAAAAATGAGCAAGCTCACCTATGAGGCGATCAAGGCGGGCGCGCTCGGCTTTTCCACCTCGCGCACGGATTTGCACAACACGCTGGAAGGCAATCCGGTGCCCGGCACCTTCGCGGCGAAGGATGAGCTTTTTGCGATCGGCGATGCGCTGGAAAAAGCGGGAACCGGCGTCTTCCAGATTTCGGCGACGCACCGCGACATGGACCAGGAATTCGAGTGGATGCTGGAAATGGCGCGCAAGACGGGCCGCACCGTGACCTTCAACCTGCAGCAGATCGACGAGCGGCCCGATCTTTACAAGAAGCTGCTGGCGATGCTGGACAAGGCGCGCGCCGAAGGCGTGACCAATCTGCGCGGCCAGCATTCGGGCCGCCCGGTCGGTATCCTGATGGGCTGGCAGACCTCCGTTCATCCCTTCATCGCGCATAAGGAATATGCAAAGCTTGCCAAGCTGCCGATCAAGGAGCGGATCGAAAAGCTGAAAGACCCGGCGGTGAAAGCCGCCATCCTGGCGGACAGCAATCCCAATCTCGGGGATTTCGGCAATTTCGTCACCGGCTCCTTCCACAAGATGTATCCGATGGGCGTCGAGGAAAATTACGAACCGGCCCAGGAAGATTCCATTGCCGCGATTGCGATGCGTGAAGGCAAGAGCGCCAAGGAAATCGCTTACGATGCGATGATGATGAATGGCGGTGAGGCGCTGCTCTATTTCCCGCTCTTCGGCTATTCGGACAATGACTTTTCCGCCATCGAGGAACTGCTCGAACATCCGCAGACGGGCTTGAGCCTCGCGGATGCGGGCGCCCATTGCGGCGCGATTTGCGATGGGGCAACGCCGACCTTCATGCTCACCCACTGGGTGCGGGACAGAAAGCGCGGGCGCAAGCTGCCACTCGAGCAGATCGTGCGCATTCAAACGAAAGACACGGCCGAGCAATATGCGCTGTTTGACCGGGGCGTCATTGCGCCGGGTATGCGGGCCGACATCAACGTCATCGATTTTGACAACCTGAGCTGCCCGCCGCCGGAAATGGTGTTCGACCTGCCGGCCTCGGGCCGCCGTCTCTTCCAGGGTGCGGAAGGTTATGTGGCGACCATCGTCAAAGGCGAGGTCGTGATGGAAAATGGCAAGCCGACAGGCGCCCTGCCCGGCAAATTACTGCGCGGCCCGCAAGCTGCAGCCTGACCGTCAAAGAGGGCGAAACGAAAAAAGGGAGAGGCCGGGCCTCTCCCTTTTCTTTTTCGGTAGGGTCCGGTTTCAGCCCGCGTCTTTGAATTTCGCGGGGCGTTTTTCCAGGTTCGACATGATGGATTCGATCTGGTTCGGCGAGCCGATCAACTTGTCCTGCTCGATGGATTCCATCAAAAGCCCGTCCGCCGCCGTCGCATAAGGCGCGGCATTGTAAATTCGCTTCATGGCGCGGATGGCATCCGGGCTCTTGCCGGCGATTTCCTTTGCCGTCGCCAGCGCCTCGGCGAGCGGGTCTTTTGCGACGCGTGTGGCGAAACCATAGTTGAAGGCTTCCTCACCTGAGAAGATACGGCCCGTATAGCTCAGCTCCCGGACGATATCTTCACGGGCAAGATGGCGCATGAGCTGCGTACCCGCCATATCGGGCACGAGGCCCCATTTGACTTCCATGACGGAAAGCTTCGTGTCGGGCGCGACATAGCGGATATCCGCGCCGAGCATCACCTGAAAGCCGCCGCCGAAAGCAACGCCGTGAACGGCGGCGATCACCGGCACCGGCACCTCGCGCCAGATCCAGGCGGCATATTGCGCGTCATTGGCAATACCCTGGGTGCGCTTTTCAAGCCGCCCTTCCCCGCTGCCGGCAGCCGGGTTCGAGCCTTTGCCGCTGCCGCCTTCTTTCATCTTGGCGAAATTGCCCATGTCGAGTCCGGCGCAAAAGGCCCGGCCCTCGCCTGAGATAACGGCAACACGCACGGACGGATCGCTTTTCAGCTTCTCACCCGTCTCCAGCAAGGCCTGGAACATGGCCGGATCGAGCGCATTCATCTTGTCCGAACGCACCAGCCGGATATCGGCCACACCCTCTTCGATTTTCAGCGAAACGCGGTCGCTCATCTTTGTCTCCACCCTGTTGAATGTTTATTGGCGGCAGATTAGGCGAGTGGCAAGGTTCGCGCAAATGCCGCAGCGTCGCTGCCGCTTTGCCGCCTTGAAAACTACTTGCCGATTTTGAACGTGGCGCTTGCCCGCGCAACAAGCACGCCTTCGGGCGTGAAAAGCTCGGCTTCGGCAAAGGCGATGGATTTGCCCCGGTGGCGCACCCAGCCCTCGCCGTGCAGCTCACCGACGCCGGCTGCGCCCAGAAAACTCGTTTTCATTTCCAGCGTCACTTGCGGCGTGCCCGGCACCTCATGGGTGCTGCGCACCGCATGACCGCAGAGCCCGTCCAGCATGGCGGCAAGAAAACCGCCATAGATGCGCCCGCCCCGGTTGATGAAGTTTTCGCCTGCATAATAAGAGGCCTTCACCCGGCCGGGCTCCACGGAAATGACTTTCTTGCCGAGGGTGACGGCGGCGGGAGATTCCCATGTCTGGTCTTCCGGACGCAGATCGCTGTCGCTCACTTGGTATTTCCTTCAGGTTGCGGCAAACGGCGCCGGTAAAGATCGAAGACTTTCTCCCAAACGGCCTCTGCCGCATCGGCCTTATAAAGCGGGCGTTCGGGAAAACAGAAGCCGTGTTCCGTGCCGGGCCAGATGTCGAGCTGGTAAGGCACGTTGTTTTTCTCCAAGGCCTCTTTTAAATCCGGAATGACGTTATCCGGCACCCAGGCGTCGGTTTCGGCAAAGCCGAAATAAAGCTCTGCCTTGATGCGGGGAGCCAGAAGATGGGGCGAGTCTTCCTTATCCGTGACGATGCCAACGCCGTAAAGCGAGACGGCGGCGGCAAAGCGGTCGGGAAACGTGCCCGCCGCGGAGACCACATATTGCCCGCTCATACAATAGCCGATGCAGCCGGCAGGCCCGAACGCGGCGTTTACATTCGTGTCGAGAAAATCGAGCAGCGCGCGCGTGTCTTCCATGATGAGCCCATTGTTGAGCGAATACATGGCATCGAACACTTCCTCGCGTACATCATCGTTCGGAATGGGCGTTGGAAAGCGTTTGCGTCCAAGCCGGTAATAAAGATCCGGCAGAAGCACATAATAACCTTGCGCGGCGATGCGGCGGCAAAAGCCGTAAAGTTCCTCGCGGATGCCCGGCGCGTCCATATAAAGAATGATGGGCGGATGGCGCTTGCCGTCTTCCGGCCAAACGGTGAAGGTTTCGATCTGGCCGCCCGGCCCGTTTATCTGCTCGATCTTTTCGTGCATATGGCTCCTCCAGCGCGCAGCTTAAAAAGCTGCGGCCTCCTGTCAAAGAAAAACACTGGCAAAGGAAAAGCTGGCAAAGAAAAACGCCGGCACGGGGCCGGCGTCTTGTCTTCATCTCTACCAGTAGCCGGGATCAGGCCGTTGCCTTGGCGCTGTCGCGTTCCTTCATGCGCTCATACCAGGCAAGCACATTCTTGTTTTCAGGCTTAAGCGGCTGGCCGACGCTCACGCCGAAATCGAGGAAGCAGAAGAGCAGAATATCGGCAAGGCTCATGCGTTTGCCTGCGAGATACTCTTTGCCTTGGAGCTGCCCGTCGAGCCAGACGAGCTTGTCCTGCGCAATGGCTTTGAGCCCGTCTGCCGCTTCCGGCAGGCAGCGCATGCGGTTCTTGAACATCTCCAGCCCTTCGGAAAAACGGAAGCCGTTCGCCAGCGGCTCGCAAATGCCAAGATCGACGCGGCGCGTCCACATGCGCGTTTCCGCGCGCTCTTCTGGCGTTTTGCCGACGAGGCCGGACTGGCCTTCTTTCTCATCGAGATACTCGCAAATGGCCGTCACTTCCGCGAGGATCGTGCCGTCATCGAGCTCGAGGCACGGAAGCTGCCCGGCGGGGTTCTTTTGCAGGTAAGGCTCGGCGCGGTTTGCCGCGCCCATAATGTCTACTTCCTCGAACGGCACCTCGATGCCGCGTTCGGCCATATACATTTTGACGACCCGGGGGTTGGGGCCGATGGAATTATAGAATTTCACTGCGCGCTCCTGTTGTTTGGCCATTCAGATTGGCTCTTTTGTGCAAGCCCATTTTCATAATTGGCTCTGCTCTAGGGCAAAGAAGACATGTCTGCTATGACAGGATCAATAGAAATCTTGAACGAGCAGGCCAATGTCGGAGTTGCGGGACGAGGCGCCGGGCGGACGGGCGCCCCTTTTCTATGGCTGGTACATTGTGGCCGCGGCCTTTGCCGTCATGACCGTGTCGGCGGGGCTCGGCTTTTACAATCTCGGCGTTTATCTGAAAGCTTTCGTCGCCGAGCGGGACTTTGCCGTATCGGTGACATCGGCGGCGACCGCGAGTTTTTTCATTTCATCGGGCCTCACGGGCCTTGTCGTCGGTGCCTATATCGAAAAGCACGATCCGCGCTGGTCGGTACTGGCGGGCGCGGTAATCGCCTCTGCTGCCATGTTCGGCGTACGCTGGGTGGAAGAGCTTTGGCAGCTTTATGCCTTTCACATTCTCTTCGGCGCAGGCTATGCGGCCTGCGCGCTTTTGCCCTGCACGACGCTGGTGGCGCGCTGGTTCAACGATAAGCGCTCCATCGCGCTTTCTTATGCCTCCACGGGGCTTTCCGTCGGCGGCATTCTGCTCACCCCGCTTTCCGCCAAGCTCATCGATATTGGCGGTATCGGCTGGGCGGCGCAGTGGCTCGCCCTGATTTTTTTTATCGGCATTGTGCCGGTGTCTCTTCTTGTCTTCCGCCCCTCGCCCGCTTCCATGGGGCTTCGGCCGGACGGGGCGGCGGTAAGCCGGGATGAAAAAGGCAACGCGCTGCCGGAAGCGGCGGCAGAAGGCGCGGATTTCGGCGCGGCGGTGCGCTCGCGGCTCTTTCTTTTCATGGTCGCCGCCTTCGTCTTTGCCATGATGGCGCAGGTCGGCACAATCGCGCATCTCTTTCGCCTCGTTGCGACGCGCACGGGCAGCGACGACACCGCCTCCCTTGCCGTGGCGCTGATGGCGGGCTCCAGCATTGCCGGGCGCCTCATTGGCGGGCAAGTGCTCACCCGCCTTCCCGCCCGGCCTTTCGTTCTGGCACTGACGCTCGTGCAGGGAAGCGCGCTCGTGCTTTACGCTTTTGCGCAAAGCGAGGCGGCGCTTTTTGCCGTCGCGCTTTTATTCGGCACCTCCGTCGGCAATTTGCTGATGATGCAGCCGCTCATCGTGGCGGAGGCTTTCGGCCTTAAAGCCTATGGCCGGCTCTTTTCCTGGAGCCAGTTTGCGATGACGCTGGGCGTTGCCTCCGGCCCGGCAATGATCGGTTTTATCTATGAACAAGCGGGCGGCTATCAGCCCGCCTTCCTGCTGATGGCCGCTGCCTCGCTTACGGCCTTTGTCTGCCTTCTGGCGGCGGGTTCCTTCGATGTCTTCCGCAAGAACGGCTGGCAGGCGCCGGTAAAACGACAAATAAAGTAAAAAACGACAAACAGATAAGAGGAAACGCAATGTCCCGATTTGGCCCCGGCGTCACGCTCAACGATCCCGCTTTCATTCACGAGACGGCGCTTGTCTATGGCAAGGTGACGATCGATGAAGGCGCCTCTCTTTGGCCCTATGTCGTTATCCGCTCGGAAATGCATGAAGTGCGGATCGGTAAGCGCACGAATATTCAGGACTTCGTCATGATCCATGTCGGCAATACGACACCGACGATCATCGGCGATAATTGTTCGATCACTCACCATGTCACGGTGCATGGGGCGGAGATCGGCGATAATTGCCTCATCGGCATCAATTCGACGCTCATGGACGGAGTGAAAGTCGGCAAGAACTGCATCATTGCCGGGCATTCCATTCTGACGGAGGGAACGGAAATTCCCGACAATTCCATCGTCGCGGGCGCGCCAGCCAAAGTGATCAAGACGCGGGACAATGGCGCGGCCAATATCATGAATGCCGCCTTCTATTTTGAGAATGCCAAAGCCTATGCGCGCGGCGAGCACCGGGTGACGGATCTGCCGGAATTCGGCGCGGCCATGCAGGCCGAGCTTGAAAAGCTGGGCCGGAACAAGAGCTGACCAGGCTATTCCTTGTGGGGCATGCCAGGGCTGGCGGAGGCCGCCCGCTGCCGTTAGACTGCGCGCCAAATCACTCCCATTCCCACTCAAATGGCAGGACCGATGAAACTTCCCAGCCAATTCTATAAGCCCCTCGCCATCGGCGCGCCCGCTCCTTTCCGTGAGCTTCCCGTGCGCACCGAGCGGATGATTCACTTCTTCCCCCCGCAAAACGAGAAGATGCGCGCCAAGGTGCCGGATCTCATTTCCAAGGTGGATGTGATCCTGGGCAATCTGGAAGACGCCATTCCCGCCGAAGCAAAGGAAGCGGCGCGGGCCGGGTTCATCGAAGTCGTCAAAGCCAATGATTTCGGCCAGACGGGTCTTTGGACGCGGATCAACGCCCTGAACAGCCCCTGGGTGCTCGATGATATTACAGAGATCGTCAGCGCCGTCGGCGACAAGCTCGATGTCATCATGCTGCCCAAGGTCGAGGGCGACTGGGATATTCATTATCTCGATCAACTTCTCGCGCAGCTGGAAGCGAAGAACGGCATCAAAAAACCTATTCTCATTCACGCCATTCTGGAAACCGCGCAAGGGGTGAAGAATGTGAACGAGATTGCCGCGGCCTCTCCGCGCATGCATGGCATGAGCCTCGGCCCGGCGGACCTTGCCGCCTCCCGCGGGATGAAGACGACGCGCGTGGGCGGCGGACACCCCTATTACGGCGTGCTGGCGGATGCCGAGGAAGGCCAGGGTGAGCGGCCCTTCTATCAGCAGGACCTCTGGCATTACACCGTGGCGCGCATGGTGGATGCTTGCGTTGCCAACGGCCTGCGCGCCTTTTACGGCCCCTTCGGTGATTTCGGTGACGAGCGGGCCTGCGAAGCGCAGTTCCGCAATGCCTTCCTGATGGGCTGCTCCGGGGCGTGGTCGCTCCACCCCTCGCAGATCGATATCGCAAAACGTGTCTTCAGCCCCGAAGTGAACGAAGTGCTCTTTGCCAAAAAAATTCTGGACGCGATGCCGGACGGCACGGGCGCCGTTATGATCGACGGCAAGATGCAGGACGATGCCACCTGGAAACAGGCCAAGGTGATCGTCGATCTGGCCAAGATGGTGGCGGAAAAAGACCCGGACTTGGCGAAAGCCTACGGCTTCTGATCAGCCGGCGCGGGCAAGCAGCCGGTTTAGAGCCTCTTCAACGGCGGCGATGGGCACAAGCGATGCATCCACGCCGCCGTAATCTTTTGCATCGACGATTTCCAGCAGCCGCGCACCGGGCGCATATTTTTTCGGATCGTGCTTGGCAAAAATCGAAACGAGCGGCGCGCCGCCCACGGCAAGCATGTGCCCCGTGCCGGAATCATTGGCGACCGCCGCCTTCAGTCTTGCGGCCAGCGCCATGACAAGCAGAGGGCCTTTGACATCACCGTAAGGATCGAGCCGGTTCCACTCGGGAAAAAGCGCGTCAGGTACGGCGGAAGCGAGTGGCGTAAGCCAGTCTTTTTCTTCCGGCCCTAAAAAGAACACGGGCACCCGCCCCTGATCTTTCTGCTTGCGGGCAAGCTCGATGAAATTGTCGAGCGGCCAGCATTTGCTCTTATCCCCTGCCCCCGGCGAAAAGCCGATATAAGAAGGCCCTTCCGGGAGCAGCGCGGCGGCGGCTTCGCTGACGCGGCTTGCAAGCGGCATGGCAAAGGCCGGGTCGGGAACGGCCGGCGGCGCGGCAAGGTCGAGCAGTTGCATCAGATAAGCGGAAAACGAGCGCGGCGAGCTGTTTCCTTTTTCGGGGCGGGTGTCCGAGAACATGAACCCGGCTGTGCCCGAGACGAACTGACCGTGCGAAAGACGTTTCAGGATGAGTGTGCGCAGGACAAGGCGCTGTGTATCGATGATGACGTCGAAATGGCGCTTGCGGACAATCGCGCGCGGCAGCAGCAATTCGCTGGGGGATTTGCCGACCCCGGCGCATTCGATCACTTCATCGACGAAAGGCGCGGCGGCATCTTTCAAAATCCCGGCATAAACGGTTTTGCCGAGGCCCGAGAGCCAGGTGATATGCGCACCCGGAAAACGGGCCCGGCAGGCATGCAGGAACGGCAATTTGATAATGCCGTCGCCGATCTGATCCTGGCCGGAATAAATCAATACCGAGCGGGCCCCGGCTGCGTTGGCCCCTTCTGAACGCTTCGCCACCCGTCTTTCCCCAAATCCGTTAGGCGCAAAAAACAATGCCCCGCCGAGCGGTAAGCACCGGCGGGGCACGGCTAATGTCGCCTATCGGCTAGGGGTTAGGCAAGAGCCGCAAGCGCTTCCTTGGTAAAGGGCACGAGGTCTTTCGAGCGGCCCTCGCGGATTTTGTTCGGCCATTCCGGATCGACCAGAAGAGCGCGCCCCACGGCCACCATGTCGAACTCGTCCTTTTCCAGCCGGTCGAGCAATTTGTCGATGCTGGTCGGCTCTGAAGATTCGCCCATGAAGGCGCCGATGAATTCCCCCGAAAGGCCGACGCTGCCCACGGTCATGGTGGGTTTGCCGGTCAGTTTCTTCGTCCAGCCGGCAAGGTTGAGGTCGGAGCCTTCGAATTCCGGTTCCCAGAAACGGCGGGTCGAGCAATGGAACATATCGACACCGGCATCGGAGAGCGGCTTGAGGAAGGCGGCCAGCTCATCTGGAGTCGGCGCGATCTTGTGCTCGAAATCCTGTTGCTTCCACTGCGAGAAACGCAGAATGAGCGGGTAGTCGTTGCCCACTTCGCGGCGTACCGCATTGATGATATCGACGGCGAATTTCGTGCGCTGAGCGGCCTGCTCGCCGCCATATTCATCATCGCGCTCATTCGTACCGGCCCAGAAGAACTGGTCGATAAGATAGCCATGGGCGCCGTGCAGTTCGATCGCATCGAAGCCGAGCTCGCGGGCATCCGCTGCGGCACGGCCGAAAGCGTCGATCACGCTCTGGATGTGCTCTTTCGTCATCGGGTCGGAAACTTTTTTGCCTGGCTTGAAGAGGCCAGAGGGCCCGGCGCTCGGCAGTTCGGAGCGCGGTGCATTGCCCGGATCGCGCATGGTGCCGACATGCCAAAGCTGCGGCGCGATGAGCCCGCCTGCGTCATGGACTTCTTCCACAACGCGCTTCCAGCCTTTCAATGCATCGCCGTGAAAGGCCGGCACATTGGCCGCCATGGTGGCGACGGGATCGGCAACGGTCGTGCCTTCCGTGATGATGAGGCCCGTGCCACCTTCCGCACGGCGGCGGTAATAGGTGGCGACATCTTCGCCCGGCGTTTCGCCCGGCGAGAACTGGCGCGTCATGGGCGCCATGGCGATACGGTTTGGAACCGTCAGGCCGTTAAAAGTGAAAGGGCTGAAAAGTTTGTCGAGTGATCCGCTCATGAAGGTCCCTTGAAATGTGATGAGGCGGCCTTGCCGCCAGTACCAATTTGAATGGCGTACATATTGAGACTAAGGCCGCAAAAGGCAACCTTTGCCGCCATAACTTTTACGAAGCGGCGTTCTGCCTTTCCGGTTCTTTCCTTTCAGGATCAATCGGCTAGGCTGCGGTAAAACAATGGAGAATGCGGGGAGAAAAGCATGTGGGGTTCAAATCCGGTTCTGGAGAAACTGGGATTCGGTAAAAATGACCGTGTCGCCATCATCCATACGGACGATATCGGCATGTGCCAGGCTTCCGTTTCCGCCTTTATTGACCTTTGGGAGGCGGGCCGCATCACCGCCGGAGCGGCCATGGTGCCCTGCCCCTGGTTCGGCGAAATCGCCGCTTATTGCCGGGCGAACCCGGAAACGGATATGGGCGTTCACGCAACTTTGACTTGTGAATGGCCGACCTTCCGCTGGGGGCCGCTGAGCACCAGGGATGCGGGCACCGGCCTTCTGGATGAGGAAGGCGGGCTGCACAAGACGTGCGAAGCGCTGGCAGCTGACGGCCATGCGCCCGCCGTGCGGGCCGAGCTTGCCGCGCAGATTGCCCGCGCCCGCGCTGCCGGTATTTCCCCCACCCATATGGACACGCATATGGGCTCGGTCATGCATGCGAAATTCTACGAAGGCTTTGCGGAGACGGCGCTGGCCGCAGGTATTCCGCCTTTTGCGCTCCGGCTGGAAGAAGCCCAATGGCTGAAAGGCGGCTATGACGCAGAAAGCGCTGCAGTGCTTTTCAAGCAGAGCCAGCGGTTGGAACAGCTCGGCGTACCTCTTCTTGACAGAATATTGAATGTTCCGCTTGCGGAGGAGGAAAACCGGCTGGAGAAGACCCGCACCGTCTTCCGGGCTATGAAACCGGGACATTTGAGCTATTTCATTTTGCATCCGAGCCGGGACACGCCGGAATTACGGGCCATCTGCTCGGATTGGCGCTCACGGGGCGCCGATTATGAGATTTTCCTCTCGGGCGGTGTTGCGGAGACGGTTAAGGAAGAAGGTATCCACCTTATCGGCTGCCGGGATCTGGCAAAGCTGATGCCCGACTGGGCGAATGCCTGATCTGAGGACCCCGCGCTATCCGGCAATGCTTGCCGAATAAGCAGGGCACGGGTAACAATAAGGGATAAAAATTGTTCAGTAACCGCAGGTTGAGCGGATCATGTTAAAGCGTGATGCAAAGTTTCAGATCGGCCAGGTCGTGCGCCACCGGTTCTATCCGTTCCGGGGTGTGGTGTTCGATGTCGATCCCACTTTCAACAATACCGAGGAATGGTGGCAGTCCATTCCCGCCGAGGTGCGCCCCCGCAAGGACCAGCCCTTCTATCACCTTCTGGCGGAGAACGAGGAGACGGAATATGTCGCCTATGTGTCCGAGCAGAACCTTTTGGAAGATGAGACGGGCCGCCCGATCCGCCATCCGGAAGTGAGCCACTTTTTCGGATCGCTGGAAAACGGTGTTTACCAGTTGCGTTCGGATATTGCACATTGACGGCGCGCCATCACCGCCCGGCATAAGGACCAACGACACTGCGTAAAGATCGCCGCCCCTACCCGGTCCGCCGTATCAGAGACGGATTAGAGCGTTTTTACACGCGGCATTACCTCGCCCCTCATTTCGCGGAAATAGGACCTGGGCTCGACGCATCTTATCCCTGGACTATCGAGGTCTGGGGGCCCAACGTGACGGCCGGTAAGAACCTGCATATCCGCTCGGCGCGGGGCCACATGGTGCGCCTTTCCACATGGGACACCGGCACGCGCCAGGGTCGCATCGAGATCGGCGATAATGTGCTGATCTCCCCTTCCAATCAGATCGTTTCATCCGTCGGCATTACCATCGGTTCCAACACGATGTTGGCGAGCGGTTGTTACATTTCCGATTCGGACTGGCACGACACCTATGACCGCACGGCGGAACATGAGAAATATGCGCCGGTCGTTTTGAAAGATAATGTCTGGCTCGGTGTACGCACCATCGTCGGCAAGGGTGTGACGATCGGCGAGAACAGCATTATCGGCGCAGGCTCAGTGGTGATGACGGATATTCCGGCCAATGTCATTGCCGTCGGCAATCCGGCAAAGCCCGTGCGCGAGCTGGACATGACCCGCGAATTCCGCAAGCGCGAGGAACTCTTCCATAATCCGGAAAAGCTGGCCCGGGATATGGATCAGCTGCAGCGCTATCTTTTGCGCGAGAATACGTTCCTCAACTGGCTGCGCATTCTGGTGGCCCCGCGCCGGGGTGATTGACGAAAGCGCGGCCCGTCACCAGCGCAGATATTGCGTTTCGGTGAAACCGGGCATGGCCTCTATCTTGTAAGCCTTACCGCCTTCATCTTTCAATTCGCCGTTGAAGAAGCCGAACATCTGGTGGAAATTGCTGGCGATCTTTCCGTTCTCGCCTGTGGCGTGATAACCGCCTGCGGGCGTGAAGGTCAGATCGGCTTTGCCGTCCTGTGAGTAAATCCGCCAGGGCGCATCGAGGTTCTCGTCGTCGAAATCGATCATGACGTGGTCGCATTTGACCATCGCGCCGTTTACCCAGAAACAGTTTTCCGTCTGTCCCGTCTCGTTAACGCCGTTCGAGACATTGAGGCCAAGCACTGTGCCGTCCGCCGCGCGGCCGGAGAAACAGGCCCAGTTCCAATAGGTTTCGGGCCGCAGAAAACCTGCCGTGTAATCATGATGGGCGCAGGCGCCGAGCGCCGCAAAATCATACTGTCCAAAGGGGCCGGAGGCCTCCCCCTCGCCTATAACGCCAGCCACCTTCTGCGCATAAGTCCAGCCGGCGGCGCCCGTCTGCGTGCAAAGACGCAAAGTCTCGAACCCGGCTCTGCTTTCACTGAAAGAAAGCGAGATCGCCGTGCCGTCATCGAGGCGGACGTCCAACTTTTTCGATAGCGCTTCTTTTTCGGCTCGCATGACGATGCGGTTTTCACCGAAACGGAAAAGGCTTTCGCCGTCATCCGGATCGAGGGCGAAATGGCATTCATCGCCTTGGCGCGCGCCGAAGCGGCGCTCTAGCACGAAGCGGTTTTCGGAAAAGTCGAAAATATAGAGGAAGGCGGATTTGAGCGCGGCGGAATAAGTCACCGCGCAGCCGAGCACGAACCACGCCGAGACCGCGCCCAGAAACTGAAAGCCTTTGAAATCGCTCTCGCGCCGCTCTTCCGGCAGGAGAGCGCCAAGCGGCGATTTGAGTCTGTAGTCGCGGTAACGGATCGGGCCGATTGGGGAGCCGAAGAGCCCTTTCTTCACTGTCCCGTCTTCGCGGATCAACGGACCGGAAGGGGCACCGATTCGGGAGTGGGTGTCAGGATTTTTCATTGATGAAGATCAATGCCCCGCCATTCCGCCAGCGCTTTAAATGCCCCTCTGGGGAACGCGCTGAAAGGACAATAAAATGACCGACGCCGATACGCTTTACCTTGCCATCGTTCTTGGCGGCTTTGTGCTCTTTGCCGGTGTGCTGGCCTACTGTTCGGCGAAAGCCTCGCACCGCTAAGGGTGCGAGGACTTTTCCGGGAAGTTTACTGTTTGCTCAGCCAGTCGAAGGCCGCCGAAATGCCCGACAGGCTTACCGGCACTTTGACCGGCCCGCGCTGGGCATGAACGAACGCCACCTGCATCGTATTGCCGGCCCGCATTTGCTGGATGTTGTCGGTGGATAGCGCCATATGCGCTTCGCAGCCGCCGCCGTGGCAGATGACGAACGGTGCGCCGAATTCCTTGTTCTCGTCGATCTTGAAGCCGACGCCCTGCGGCAGCAGCGTGCCGAGCGGCGTCAAGGCGATAGCGCCGAAGCCGCCATCCTTGATGTTCGGCCCGATGGCGACGGAAATGATCCGCGTTTCCGGGTCTTCTTCCGCGCGAATGTCCACATAGACATTGCACACCTTGCGGGTGCTGCCGTCATTGAGGCCCATCTGCTGGCACCGCCCTGCCCAATTGCCGAATTTTTCGACTTGAGGAGCTGCTGCGCCCGCACCGGCGCCGGCTCCCAGACCTTCTTGTGCAGAGGCCGTAACCGAGCCGAAAGCAAGAGCGATCAATGCGGTGAGAACAGCGATCGGCGCGAAAATCCGCCGTTGAATCATGATAAACCTCATAAGTTGACGTCACGGGAAAGAAGCCGCCACCCGGCCTCTATTTCCAATCGGGCACAATATAGACATGCTCTGCGGCATAAAAGGGGCAGAAGCACGATTGCCCATCTTGCGGGGACTTTGCGCCTGCGTCATGGTTGGAAAAAAGGTCTTGGGAGGGGATATGCGGCGATTCTGGGCGAAAATCTGCGTTGCGGGGGCGTTTTTTGCGGCTACTTTGGTGGCGGGCGGCGCGGCCATTGCGCAGCCGCAACATGCCATCGCCATGCATGGCAGCCCGCTTTATGAGCCCGGCTTTTCGCATTTTTCATATGCAAATCCGCACGCGCCGAAAGGCGGCACGCTGAAGCTTGCGGCCATCGGCTCATTCGACAGCGTCAATCCCATGATCGTGCGGGGCACCGCGGGGCTCGGCGCGCGCGAGCACGTTTTCGAAAGCCTGATGGCGCGCTCCTATGACGAGCCCTTCTCGCTCTATGGATTGATTGCCGAAAGCATTGAAACGCCGGATGACCGCTCCTGGGTTGCCTTCACGTTGCGGCCCGAAGCGAAATTTTCAGACGGCACGCCCGTCACGGTGGAGGACGTGATTTTCTCCATCGAAACCTTGCGCGAAAAAGGCCGGCCCAATCACCGCTATTATTATTCGAAAGTCGAAAAGATCGAGCGGCCGGATGCGCGCACGGTAAAACTGATTTTCGGCGAGGAGCGCGACCGGGAAATGCCGCTCATCATGGGGCTGATGCCGATCTTGCCGAAGCATATTTATGAAGGCAAAGATTTCGAAAAGACGACGCTTGAGCCGATGGTGGGGTCAGGGCCATATGTGATGAGCGAAATCAAGCCGGGCACGCGCATCACTTACAAGCGCGATCCGAATTATTGGGGCAAGGACCTGGCGGTCAATCGCGGCCTTAATAATCCAGATGAAATCGTCTATGATTATTTCCGCGACACGAACGCCTCTTTCGAAGCCTTTAAAGCAGGGCTTTACGATGCACGGCCGGAATCCGATCCGGCGCGCTGGGTGGCGGGCTTCGATTTTACCGCCGTTCAAAAAGGCGATGTGCGCAAGCTCGCTTTCAAGCCCGAAACGCCTTCGGGCATGCGCGCCTTCGTCTTCAACACCCGCCGTCCCGTCTTTCAGGATAAGAAAGTCCGTGAAGCGCTGATCTATGCCTTCGACTTCGAATGGGTGAACAAGAACCTGTTCTACGGCGCTTATGAGCGCGTCCAGTCTTATTATGACGGTTCGGAGCTTTCCTCCCATGGCCGCCCGGCGAGTGAGAAGGAAAAGGCGCTGCTCGCCCCATACATGGATGCCGTCGATCCCGCGGTCCTGGCAAACGGCTATCAGGCGCCGGTGAGCGATGGAAGCGGCCGCAACCGGGAGAACCGCCGGAAAGCCATCATGCTGCTTCAGGATGCCGGTTGGACGCTGCAGGACGGGCAGATGAAAAACGCTTCGGGTGAGCCGCTCAGCTTCGAAATCCTCGTCTCAAGCCCGGATGATGAACGCCTTGCCCTCAATTACGCCCAGTCGCTGAAAGGCATCGGCGTTGCCGCCAATGTGCGCAATGTGGATTCGACGCAATATGAACAGCGCCGCCAGACATACGACTTCGATATGATCTTGAACTTCTGGTACGCCTCGCTTTCGCCCGGCAACGAGCAGAGCTTTTATTGGGGCTCGGAAGCGGCACGCACCGACGGATCGCGCAATTATATGGGCGCGGAGAACCCGGCGATCGATGCCATGATCGAGGCGATGCTGGCCGCCCGCAGCCGGGAGGATTTCGTTGCCGCGATCCGCGCGCTCGACCGGGTGCTGCTCTCCGGTTATTACGTCGTCCCGCTCTATTACCAGCCGGAGCAATGGGTGGCGCTTTGGGACAAGGTCAAGGTGCCGGAAAAAACCTCTCTTTACGGCTACCGCAGCGATGCCTGGTGGGTGAGCGAATAATGCGCCAGAAACTGTTCCCGAACCTGCGCTTGCCGCTGATGGCCGCGCCGATGTTTCTCGTCTCGGGCCCTGATCTCGTGGTTGCTGCCTGCAAGGCAGGAATTATCGGCACCTTCCCGACGCCCAATGCCCGCACACCGGAGATATTGGAAGACTGGCTTCAGGACATTACCGCGCGCCTTGCGGGGGACGCGGCGACAGCGCCCTGGGCGGCCAATCTCGTCGTACACCGTTCCAATACCCGCCTTGGGGATGATCTGGCGCTTGTCAAAAAATACCGCGCGCCGCTTGTCATCACGGCTCTCGGCAGTCCGCGCGATATCGTTTCGGAAGTTCATACCTATGGTGGACGCGTCTTTGCTGATGTGAATTCCGTTCCTTTCGCCCGCAAGGCGGCGGCTGCCGGCGTAGACGGGCTCGTTCTCGTTGCCTCCGGCGCGGGCGGGCATACGGGGCAGATGACGGGCTTTTCTTTCGTGCCGGCTGTCCGGGAGTTTTTCGACGGGCCCATCGTGCTCGGCGGCGGCATCACGACCGGCGGCGGCATCGCGGCAGCGGAAATGCTGGGCGCCGATTTCGCCTATATGGGCACACGCTTCATCGCGGCCGAAGAAAGCCTCGCCGCAGCCGATTACAAGCAGATGCTGACGCAAGTAAGCGCCGAGGATCTGGTGCCGACCCGCGCAGTAACGGGCGTGCTGGCCAATTGGCTGCGCCCGACGCTGGAACGCGCGGGCTATGATGTGGCGATGCTTGAAGAAAAACCCAATATCGATTTCACCGACCCGCAAAGCGATGCCAAACGCTGGGCGAATGTCTGGTCCGCCGGGCACGGTGTCGGCGCGATCAAGAATGTCGAGCCGGTGAGCAAGATCGTGGACCGCCTGAAAGCGGAATATGACGCTGCCCGGCAGACATAAATCATAGTGGGTTTTCTTTCGGCCATTGGGGAGGACGGGCCATGGGATACCGCGTGAGTGAGGAAGAGGCATCGCTTTACCGCGATGCCGGATTCTGGAGGAATGAGACCCTTAGCGCCCTTTTCCGTGAGAATGTGAAAAGAAACCCGGAAGCGCTGGCCCTTTGCGATATGCCGGGCAAGGAAGCCGCCACCGGCCTTGCCGAACGCCGTCTTTCTTATGATGCGCTTCACCGCGCCGTGCAGGGACTGGCAAATCAGCTTACGGGCGCGGGGCTTGAGGCGGGCGATATTCTGCTCGTCCAATTACCGAATAGTGCCGAGCTCGCCGCCACCTATCTCGCGGCCTGGGAGCGCGGAATTATCGTTTCCCCCGTTCCTATGCAGTGGCGCCGCCATGAACTTGAAGGCGTGCTGGAAGCAACGGGCGCCAAAGCGCTGATGACGCTGGCGCGCTTCAAAGACGAAAGCCACGAAGCGCTTGCCCGCGCCGCGGCTGAAAAGGCGTCTGCGCGCCCTCACCTTCTCGTCTGGGGCGCGGCGGCATCAAAGGGCGTCCAGCCGCTTGAATGGCGCGAGGAGGAACCTCTACCGGCCAAGACAGGCGATCCGCAGCGCCTTGCCACGCTCTGCTGGACCTCCGGCACTGAGGCACGGCCCAAAGGCGTGCCACGCCATCACGATCATTGGCGTGCCGCCGGCATGGCCATGGTGGAGGCCTGCGGGCTTGGCCAAGGCGATGTCATTCTCTGTCCCTTCCCGCTCGTCAATATGGCGGCCCTCGGCGGTACCTTCGTGCCCTGGCTTTTGACGGGCGGCACGCTGGTTCTCCATCACCCGCTCGATCTGCCGGTTTTCTTAAAGCAGCTTGTTGCGGAAAAAGTGAATTACACCGTCGCCCCGCCCGCCGTGCTCAACATGCTGCTGAAGGATGAAAAGCTGCTGGCGATGCTGGATCTTTCCAATTTCCGCAGCATCGGGTCCGGCTCCGCGCCGCTTGCGCCCTTTATGGTGAAAGGCTTTCAAGAGCGTTTCGATCTGCCCATCGTTAATATATTCGGCTCGAATGAAGGCACCTGTCTTTCCTCCGGTGCGGGGGATGTGCCGGAGCCGGAAAACCGGGCGCAGTTTTTCCCGCGCATCGGCGGCGGCGGGCTGGACTGGCCATCGGCGATTTCCGCCGTTACCCGCACGAAGCTCGTCGATCTGCAATCCGGCGCTGAAATCCTGGAAGAAGGCGTGCCGGGCGAGCTTGTCATCAAAGGGCCGACAGTTTTTGACGGCTATTGGCGCGAAGGCAGTGAAGACGGCCCGGCCCCGGCCATCGATGCGGACGGGTTCTTTCATACCGGAGATGTTTTCGAGATTGCCGGCGAATGCGGGCGCTTCTACCGCTTCGTTGAACGGGCCAAGGACATCATCATCCGCGGCGGCATGAACATATCGCCCGGTGAGATCGACGGGCTCATGGCAGGCCATCCCGATATTGCGGAAGCGGCGGTTTTCGGTGTACCGGATGAGAGATTGGGCGAGCGCATCTGCGCGGCGCTCGTACCGGCCAATGGCAAGGCGGTCACGCTTCAAAGCCTGACGGATTATTTAAGGGGCGAAGAAATTGCGGCCTATAAGCTCCCCGAAATGATTACGGAAGTCGAAGCCCTGCCGCGCAATCCGCTCGGCAAGGTGCTGCGGCGTGTCTTGAAAGAGACCTATCTGGCGAAAGCGTAAGGCGGGGGCGTTTTAGTCCGCCGCCTTGAAAAGCTCCATCCGCGCCTGCTTGATCGCTTTCGTCTTTTCGCTCCACTCGGCAATGGCCTGCGCCGCCTTGCCGCCCTCTTCTTTCATGTAAGCATCATGACAAGCGTCTTTGGTCGTGATCTCGCAGGCAAGGCCGTTCGGATCGAAGAAATAAAGCGAATGACAGAAGGTGTGATCGATAGGGCCGAAGGCGGGAACCTTCGCTTCTTCAAGACGGGTCTTGAAGGTCATCACCTCGTCCATCGTGCCGACTTCAAAGGCAAAGTGATAATCGTCGATGCCGTCTTTCAGCCCGAAGGTTTCATCGCTCGCGCTTGACGGCGCATCGAAAAAGGCGATGAAATTACCGTCTCCCATCTCGAAGAAAAGGTGCATGAAGGGCTTGTCCTCGCCAGACGGCGTCTTGTCGAACGACAGCGCGGCGGCGGGCTTCAGGCCCAAAAGATCGACGTAAAATTTGTATGTCTCTTCCGCATCGCGGCAGCGATAGGCGATGTGGTGAAATCCTTTGATCTGGGGCGGGGCGGTTTTCGTTTCGCCGATATGATCGACACTGCCCATCAGTTCACGGCTCATGGCTTCTCCTCCCAAAAATGCCCGGCGTGCTTGAGCAAGCTTACGCCTCAAGGCGAAGCTTGAAAAGCTGCGGTTTCAGATAGGAGTTTCAGGCAGGCTCCCGGGCGAAAATCGCCTCGAGGCTCGTCATGTTCATGCCGTGCTTGACGTAATTGTAAGGCGTGATGTTCACGGCTTTGACGATAGCGCGGGCGATTTCCGTGCCTACCTGCCCGTCCTCCTGCGGCACCATATCAAAATCGATCATGTTGATGCAGGCGGTGTCCTGCTCGAAGGCGGAGGCCGCGTGGAGCCCGCCGCTGACGGCCCAGCTCAAGATAAGCCGGTTGATGCCTTCATGAGCTGCGATCAGCGCCGTATGCCAGCCGGGCTCGGTCAGCAGCCGCTTGATGACGCCGAGCGCGCGGGCCTGGGCATCCGCGAAAGGCTCGCCCCCTTCCAGCAGCGTCGCGCCGGGTTCGCCTGCTTTTTCGAAATAGAGCGTCATAATGCGGGCGACATCGTCCCGCGATTTCACGGTGCCGAAGCCGCCGCCGTGAATCTCGTAGAGGTCTTCATCGGTTTCGAGCACCGGGCGCGCCGCCTCGTCCTGCATGTCCAGAACGAGCTCGGCAGTTGAGCGCGTGCGCGGCGCGCCGGAGCAAAGCGCCCGGTCGAAGCGCACATGAGAAAGCGCCTTGCCGGCTGCAATGGCTTCCTTCCGGCCGCGCGGGGTAAGCGGCACCACTTTGGTGTCGCCGCCCGCAGCCTGAATTTCCTTGCCGAAATAATCCACATGCCCGTGACGCATGAGATAAATCCGGCGGCGGCCCGTCGTGCCCGGCAATGCGCTCATCAGATGCCTTTCGGGCGGAAGCTTAAATCGCTTCCGCCTTTTTCAATGCGTCGATATCGCCGCCCGAAAAGCCCCAGTCTTCCAGCGCGCTTTCCGTGTGCTCGCCGATGGAAGGCGGCGGGCCCTGAATTTCCGACGGCGTGCCGAAGAAGCGCGGCGCGATATTGGGCTGCGCCACCCCGTCCCGCTCGACGATCGTCTCGCGCGCCTTGTTATGGGCGTGATCCTTGGCTTCCTTGATGGAAAGGACGGGAGCAAAGCAGATATCCGTGCCTTCCATGATGGCGCACCATTCATCACGGGTTTTCGTTTTGAAAACCTCGATGAGTTTGTTCTTCATTTCCGGCCACTGGCCACGGTCCATCTGCGCGTCCCAGATGGCATCGGTCAATCCTGCTTTCTCACGCAGGATGGCGTAGAATTGCGGTTCGATGGAGCCGATGGAAATCCACTTCCCGTCCTTCGTCTCATAGGTGTCGTAGAAATGCGCGCCGCCATCGAGCATGTTCGTGCCATGCTCGTCCGCCCACATACCCGACGCCGTAAAGCCGTAGAACATGGCCATCAGCGAGGTCGCGCCATCGGTCATGGCCGCATCGACCACCTGGCCTTTGCCGGAGCGGTTTGCTTCATGCAGCGCCGCCAGCATGCCCATGGCGAGGTAAAGCGCGCCGCCGCCGAAATCGCCCACGAGATTGAGCGGCGGCACCGGGCGCTCGCCGGGCCGGCCGATGGCGTGTAGCGCGCCGGTCAGCGAGATATAGTTGATGTCGTGACCGGCGGCATTGGCGAGCGGGCCTTCCTGCCCCCAGCCCGTCATGCGGCCGTAAACGAGCTTCGGATTGCGTTTCAAGCAGACATCGGGACCGAGGCCGAGCCGCTCCATCACGCCGGGGCGGAAGCCTTCCTGCAGGATATCCGCTTTCTCGATGAGTTTGAGGCAGGCTTCCACGGCATCCGGCGATTTCAGGTTCATCGCCACGGAGCGGCGCCCGCGGGCGGTAATGTCGAATTTCGAGCCGCCCTGGCCACCCTTGCGGTCGATGCGGATCACATCCGCGCCCATATCCGACAGCAGCATGGCGCAGAACGGGCCCGGCCCGATGCCTGCGAATTCGACGACTTTCACCCCGGAAAGCGGCCCTTTGCCCGTTTTACCCATGACAGAATCTCCCTGATTTGTGGCCTTTGGCTTTATTGGCCCCTGTTTTACCGGCTGGCCGGGAACGGGTAAACCGGCGAAAGAGACCCCGGTGCCGTGACGTAGCGTCCCTGCGGGCGCTTGCGCGGACGCGGCGCACGGGGTAGATGCCAGAACATGACAGACTTGAGCATGACAGAAACGCTTTCCCTCACCGCGCCCCGCTATACCGGCGCCTTGCCGCCTGCCCGTTTCAACATGGCGCAATATTGCCTGGAAGCGGCGGCGAGAACCACGCCGGAGAAAATCGCTCTGCGCGTCGTCCACGATCTTGCCGCGCCTGCGGAGGCGGCGGAAAGCTGGACCTATGGCGGGCTTGAAAAAGCGGTGCGCGCGGTTGCTGCGGGGCTTCTGGAAAGCGGGCTGAAACCGGGTGAGCGGCTGATGATCCGCCTGCCCAACACAAGCGACTATGCCCTGCTCTTTTTCGGCGCGCTGGCGGCGGGCATCGTGCCGCTGCCTGCCTCCGCGCAGCTCACGGCGCGAGAGGCGAGCTTTTTACTCGCGGACTCAGGCGCCCGAGCCGTCGCGCTTGGCGAAGGCATGGAGATCGAGGCGGCGGAAACGCAAGTCCTTACATCCGCCGATATCGCCAGGTTCAAGCAAGGCGCGCCGCTCGGCTCTTACGCGGCAACGCGGGCCGATGATCCTGCCTATCTCGTCTATACGTCCGGCACGAGCGGCAATCCGAAAGGCGTGCTCCATGCGCACCGCGCCGCCTGGGGGCGCAGGCCCATGTATCAGGGCTGGTATGGCATCGGGCCTGAAGACGTCATGCTGCATGCCGGTGCCTTCAATTGGACCTACACGCTGGGCGTCGGGCTGACCGACCCTTGGGCGAACGGGGCAAGCACCGTGCTTTATACGGGGGAGAAGAACGTCCAGGTCTGGGGCGAGCTGATGGCGCGCTATGACGCGACGCTGTTTGCCGCCGTGCCCTCGCTCTACCGGCAGATCCTGAAATATTGCGATACGGAACTTATTCGCGGCTCGAAGCTGCGCCACGGGCTGACGGCAGGTGAAGCCTTGCCCGAGCCGCTGCTCGAAGAATGGCGCGCCCGCACCGGCCGCGAGCTTTACGAGGCGCTGGGAATGAGTGAATGCTCGACCTATGTATCGACCGGCCCCGGCATGGAAATTCGCGCAGGCTCACCCGGTAAACCTCAGGAAGGACGCGCCGTCGCTATTTTGCCGGTTGAAGAGGGCAGCGATCCGCTGCCGCGCGGGGAAGACGGCCTTCTTGCCGTTCACCGCTCCGATCCCGGGCTGATGCTCGGTTATTGGAACCGGCCGGAGGAAGAGGCCGAGGTGTTCCGGGGTGAATGGTTCATCGGCGGCGACGTCGCCGCGCTCGATGAAGACGGCTATCTCTGGTACCGGGGCCGCGCCGACGATGTGATGAACGCTATGGGCTACCGCGTCTCGCCCATGGAAGTGGAAGCGGCGCTTGCCGCCCATCCCGGCATCGGGGAAGTTGCGGTTACAGAACTCAAAGTGCGCGCGGATGTCAGCATCATTGCCGCCTTTGTCGTGCCGGCGGAAGGCGCACCGCGTGATGCGCAGAGCATTCTGGATTTCGCGGCAGCGGCCCTTGCGGGTTACAAGCGCCCGCGCGAGATCATCTTCGTGGAAAGCCTGCCCCGTACGGCCAACGGCAAAGTGCAGCGCAAGGTGCTGACGGAGCGGTACAGGCGCATCTAACCGACTACTTTCGTCACCCTCGCGCTTGACGCGAGGGTCCACGGGAAGACGCAGCAGACAAAGAGGCTGCATGGATGCTCGGGTCAAGCCCGAGCATGACGACTGGATTGATTTGCTAGATCAATCCTCAATCGCGTCCCAGGTCTCCTCCCAAAGCGCTTCGACGGCATCGTCGAGATCGATTTCGTAGGCCCAGACGCAAGCCAGAAACCCGAGCACGAAGCCCAGCAAAAATTTCGCCATCATCCCCCCTTTTTGCCTTGCCGCGCTTAGGCAGGCTTCAGAGATTGTCCGTCATCCACGGTGAAAAGGGAACCCGTGATAAGGCGGCCCTGGTCGCCTGCCAGCAGCAGCAACGTGCCGTCGAGATCGGAATCCTCGCCAAGTCTCTTTCGGGGGAACCCAGCAATCTGCTTTTGCCCGCCCGCGCTGTCGAACCATTCGGAATTGAGCTCGGTGCGGATATAGCCGGGGCAAATCGCGTTGACGTTGATTTCGTGTTTCGCCCATTCGCGCGCCAGCGATTTCGTCATCATGGCGGTTGCCGCTTTCGACATGCAGTAAACGGCAAGGCCTGGCAGTACGCTATGCGCGCCGATGGAGGCGATGTTGATAATCCGCCCGCCTGCCCCGCGTGCGATCATCCTTCTGCCTGCAGACGTCGCCATGAAAAACGCCCCGCGCGTGTTCGTGCCCATGATCTGGTCATAGGCTTCCGGCGTCACGTCCGTCGCCATTGCCTGCACGTTCATACCGGCATTGTTGACGAGAATATCAAGCGGCCCGAGCGCCGCTTCGATCTTGTCCATCGCCGTTTCGATACCGGCGGCATCGGTCACGTCGAGTGCAACAGGCAGTGCCTTGCCGCCGTTAGCTGCGATTTCCTTGGCCAGTTCTTCGAGCCGCTCCACGCGCCGCCCGGCAATGGCGACCGCGGCGCCCGAGGCCGCCAGCACCCGCGCGAAACGCAGGCCGAGCCCGCTCGTTGCGCCCGTTACAAGAGCAGTTTTTCCGCTCAAATCCTGAGATGCGATGTTCACGCCAGACATGACCCCGTCCTTACTTATTGGTTCTGATTGGCCCGCATCCTACAAGGTGCCAAAGGGGGGTCAAGGAGACGTGTTTTGCGTAGGGGCGCAGGCTCTGTCAGACTGCTCCCAAAGAATTGAAAACCGAGGAGATGCCCCATGAAACTCGATATTATTTCCGATACGGTTTGCCCCTGGTGTTATATCGGCAAGAAGCGTCTTGAAAAAGCGCTGACCGATAGCGGGCGCAATGATGTCGAAATCAACTGGCGGCCCTTCCGCCTCGACCCTTCCATTCCGCCTGAAGGCGTGGACCGCCAGGAATATCTGGAACGCAAGTTCGGTCCGGAAAAAATGAAAGAAGCGGGCGGCGCACTGAAAGAGATGGGCGCGCGCGAGGGCATTCCTTTCGCCTTCGACAAGATCGAACGCTCGCCCAATACGCTGGACTCGCACCGCTTGATCCTTTGGGCGGGTAGCGCCGGTGTGCAGGACGAAGTCGTCAGCCTGCTCTTCAAAGCCTATTTCGAGGAAGGCAAGGATATCGGCGACAAGGACGTGCTCGTTGCCGTGGCAGAAGAAGCGGGCATGGAAGGCGATGTGGTACGCGATCTTCTCAATTCCGATGCAGACCTGAAACGGATCGAATATGACGATTTCCAGGCCCGGCAAATGGGAATCACGGGCGTGCCCTGCTTCCTTTTTGAAAATCAGTTCGCGCTGGTTGGCGCGCAGGATGCGGACACGCTGGTGAAAGTCTTCGACCGTATCGAGATGAAGCTGAAAGAAGCGGCAGAAGTTCAAGGCTGATCAGGCTGCCGCTGCTGCTTCCCCCGCAATTTCCGCAAGTTTACGCATCATCAGCCGTGTGCCGTTAAGCCGGTCTTCAGGCAGCGGCCAGTTGCGCATGAAAACGAGCTTGTGGTCCGGGCGCAACTTCGCCTTGTCGCGCTCGTCATTGATGAATTCCACAAGCCCGCCCGGGTTCGGGAATTCGTTATTGCGGAAGGTGAGCACTGCGCCCTTCGGGCCCGCATCGACTTTCTCCACCAGCGCCTTACGGCAAAGGCCTTTGATCTCCACGATTTTCAGCAGATGTTCGACTTCCTCGGGCAGCGGGCCGAAACGGTCGATCAGCTCGGCGGCGAAACCGTCAATATCCTGTTGATCCTCGACGCTGGAAAGACGCCGGTAAAGCGCCATGCGGGCATTGAGGTCCGGCACATAATTTTCCGGGATAAGAACCGGCGTGCCGATATTGATCTGCGGCGACCATTGGCCTTCATCGCTGCTGCCTTCTTCCCCGCGCAGCGAAGCGACGGCTTCTTCCAGCATTTCCTGGTAAAGCTCGTAGCCCACCTCTTTGATATGGCCGGACTGTTCTTCACCCAGAAGATTACCCGCGCCACGAATATCAAGATCGTGCGAGGCAAGAGTAAACCCGGCGCCGAGCGAGTCGAGCGATTGCAGCACCCGCAGGCGTTTTTCCGCCGTCGGCGTCAGCTTCTTGTTGGCCGGCACGGTCATATAAGCATAGGCGCGGGATTTGGAGCGCCCCACCCGGCCCCTAAGCTGATAAAGCTGGGAAAGACCGAACATGTCAGCTCTGTGGATGACCATTGTGTTAGCCGTCGGAATATCGATGCCCGATTCAACGATCGTCGTGGAAATCAGCACGTCATATTGACCGTCATAAAAGGCGGTCATCTTGTCTTCGATTTCCGTCGGCGCCATCTGCCCATGAGCCGTGATGAATTTCACTTCCGGCACATATTCCTTCAGAAAGTCTTCCGCTTCCTTCAGATCGGAAATGCGCGGGCAGACATAAAAGCTTTGTCCGCCCCGGTAATGCTCGCGTAAAAACGCCTCGCGGATGATGACGGGATCGAAGGGTGCTACATAGGTGCGCACGGCCAGCCGGTCCACGGGCGGCGTGGCAATGAGTGAGAGCTCCCGCACACCGGACAGCGCAAGCTGCAGCGTGCGCGGAATGGGCGTTGCCGTCAGTGTTAGCACATGCACGTCCGAGCGCAGCTCTTTCAGGCGTTCTTTGTGTTTGACGCCGAAATGCTGTTCCTCATCGACGATCATGAGGCCGAGATTGTTGAACTTGATAGTCTTGCTGAGTAGCGCATGGGTACCGATGACGATATCGACATCGCCGCTGGTAAGCCCGGTTTTCGTTTCCTGCGCCTCCTTATGCGGGACGAGACGGGAAAGCTGGCGGATATTGAGCGGCAATCCGGCAAAGCGCTGCGTGAAGGATTTGAAATGCTGGCGGGCAAGCAGCGTCGTCGGTACCACGACCGCCACCTGATGCCCGTCCATGGCAGCCGTAAAGGCGGCGCGCAGCGCGACTTCGGTTTTGCCGAAGCCGACATCGCCGCAGACCAGCCGGTCCATCGGCCGTCCTTTGGAAAGATCTTCCATGACCGCGTCGATGGCCTGGGCCTGATCGTCCGTTTCCTCATAAGGAAAGCGGGCGCAGAACTCGTCGTAAATGCCGTCCTGAACGTTGATCGGCGGGGCGTCTTTCAGCTCACGCGCCGCGGCGATCTTGATGAGCTGCGCGGCCATATCGCGCAAGCGTTCTTTCAGTTTGGCTTTGCGCGCCTGCCAGCCCGAGCCGCCGAGACGGTCAAGCTGCACGGCGGCATCGTCGGAACCGAAGCGGGACAGAAGCTCGATATTCTCGACCGGCAGATAGAGCTTGTCGCCGCCATGATAAAGAATGAGAAGACAGTCATGAGGCGCACCGGAAACGTCCACTGTCTGCAGCCCCTCGAAACGGCCAATGCCGTGATCGACATGCACCACCACATCGCCGGGCGTCAGGCTCGAGGCTTCGGTGAGGAAATTGTCCGCGCGCTTCTTGCGCTGGCGGCGCACCAGCCGGTCGCCCAGCACGTCCTGCTCGCTGATGATCGCAAGTTCATCCGTCTCAAAACCGTGCTCGAGCCCCAGCACCACGAGTTTGACGGTGGCGGCATTGCCGCTCAGCGCTTCGGCCCAGGTGCCCGCCAGCGCTTCATTCTCGATCTTGTGTTCGGCGAGCACCCCTTGCAGGCGTTCGCGCGCCCCGCCGCTCCAGCTTGCAATGACAACGCGCTTACCTGCTTTGCGAAGCCCTTGGATATGGCCGCCTAACGCATCGAAAACATTGACGCCTTCCTGCTGGCGCTCGGGAGCGAAACTGCGCCCTTCCCGCGCGCCGAAATTGATCACGTTCGCCTGCGTTTCCGGCAGAGCGAAGGGGGAGAAGGCCCGCACCCGCTTGCCCTCAAGCTGCGCTTTCCAATCGTTTTCGGTCAGATAAAGCGCGGAGGGTTTGAGCGGTTTGTAGCTCGGCACATCCATGTTCTTCATGGGTTTGACCGAAATACGCGCGTCGAAATAATCCTGAATGAGATCGAAGCGGGAGGCTCGCGCTTCATCGACCTGATGGTCGAGTGTGATAAGCGCGCCCGGTACATAATCGAAAAGCGTTTCGAGCTTTTCATGGAAGAGCGGCAGCCAGTGCTCCATGCCCTGATGCTTGCGCCCTTCACTCACCGCTTCATAAAGCGGATCGCCGTCATTGGCGGGTCCGAAAGTCGCGACATAACCCGCGCGGAAGCGTTTGATGGAGGCCGGGTCAAGATTGACCTCGCTCACGGAGACAAGTTCAAGGCCGGAAAGCTGGCCCACCGTGCGCTGGCTCTCCGGATCGAAGGTGCGCACGGAATCGAGCGTGTCCCCGAAAAGATCGAGCCGCACCGGTTCATCAAGGCTCGGCGGGTAGATATCGACAATCCCGCCGCGCACCGCATATTCGCCGGGCTCACGCACCGTGCCCGTTCGGGAAAAGCCGTTCTCGGCGAGATAGAGCAGAAGTTCGTCGAGATCGATGCGGTTGCCGACATGGGCATGCCAGCCCCCCGCCTCGAGCGTCTTGCGCTCCGGCACCCGCTGGATTGCGGCATTGACGGTGGCCAGCACGATAAGCGGTTTCTCCGCTCCCTCGGCACGCTTGGCGAGCCGGGTGAGCGTTGCCATGCGCCGGGCGACGATATCCGTATGAGGCGACACACGGTCATAAGGCAGGCAGTCCCAAGCCGGAAAGGTTGCGATTTCCACATCCGGCGCGAAGAAGGACAAGGCCTCGCTTAAAAGGCTCATGCGCGCATCGTCGCGGGCGATGTGCAGCAGCACCTCCCCCTCCAGCGCCCGTGC
The DNA here is from genome assembly GCF_965222285.1 of Tepidicaulis sp. Taxonomy (NCBI): domain Bacteria; kingdom Pseudomonadati; phylum Pseudomonadota; class Alphaproteobacteria; order Hyphomicrobiales; family Parvibaculaceae; genus Tepidicaulis; species Tepidicaulis sp. The sequence goes on from NZ_OZ244942.1 coordinate 1,597,735, forward strand.
AAGATCGCTCAGCACCAGGGCATCGAACCCCTCCGGCGTTTCGCCAAGGTTCAAAAGGCCGTCGGTTTCGATAAGGGGGCGTATGTCGGTCACGGGAGAAGGCTCGCGGGCAAAGGGCTTCGGGCTTGGTCCAGGGAATTACTTTTGGCGGAACATCGTTCCGTCGAGATGGCTAAGGCCGCATATCCGTTTGAAGAGCGCGGTATCATGGGCTGGCTCGACCGGCTCGCGGCCCACCACCCAGGCATAGAGCATGTCGTCCGGTACCTCGAGCAGCGCTTCCAGCGCGCCCAGCTCTTCGGCGGACAGATTTTCCAGCTCGGCATCGATGAAAATGCCCAGAATGAGGTCCATTTCCTTCATTCCGCGGTGCCAGCCGCGGAATCGGATACGCTTGCGGCGCACGTCGAGTGGGTCGCTCACATTACTTCCTTTCCTTGTTGACCCCACGATATAGACCTAGAAAGAGGCGCTGTCAGCCCGCCGGTTGTTCACGCTCCGTTGCACGCTAGAATTGGCGCTCCCGATACTCGTAAAAGGCTGAAAATGCGGCCAGAAATTCTCTTTCCCCTCTTTGCCTCCGTCACCCGCCTGCCCGGCATCGGGCCGCGGCTGGAGAAGCTTTATGAGCGGCTGACGGGCCCGCATGTGGTGGATTTGCTCTGGCACCTGCCGACGGGAATCATCGACCGGCGCTTCCGCCCGCCCATTTCGGAGGTCAAAGACGGGGAAATCGCCACGCTGGCAATCACCGTGGGGCTGCATGTGCCCCCGCCGCCCCGCAACAACCGGGTGCCTTACCGGGTCTGGGTCTCCGATGAGACGGGGGAGATGTCCCTCGTCTTCTTCCGCGCGCGTGCCGATTACATCCAGAAAATGCTGCCCGAGGGGCAAAAGCGGCTGATCAGCGGCAAGGTGGATTTTTATCAGGGCCAGCCGCAAATGACCCATCCTGATCACATCGTCGCCCCTGAAAATGAAAAAGATATGCCGCTTATCGAGGCGGTTTATCCCCTCACCCAAGGGCTGACGCAAAAACAGGTGCAAAAAGCCGCCGCGAATGCGCTGGCCAAAGCCCCCGCCCTTGCCGAATGGCTGGACCCGGCCTGGAAAGCCAAAAATGCCTGGCCGGACTGGCAGGAGGCGATCAGGGCGGCCCATGCGCCGGCAAGCGAGACGGAACTGGCGCCTGAGGCCGCTGCCCGCGCCCGCCTCGCCTATGATGAGCTGCTCTCCAATCAGTTGGCATTGGCGCTGGTGCGCCTTCGGATGCGCGCCCGGGCGGGCCGGCCGGTAAAGGGCGATGGCCGCCTTCGGGCCAAGGTCGAAAAGGCTCTTCCCTTTGCACTGACCGGCGCCCAGAAAGACGCGATTACCGAGATCGATGCCGACCTTGCCTCGAACCGGCGCATGCTGCGCCTCCTGCAAGGGGATGTGGGCTCGGGTAAGACGCTGGTCGGCCTCATGGCCATGCTTTCCGCCATTGAAAGCGGCGCGCAGGCCGCCCTTATGGCGCCGACGGAAATTCTCGCCCGTCAGCATGCCGCAGGCCTTGCCCCGCTCTGCGAGGCGGCGGGCGTCACCCTTGCGCTCCTCACAGGCCGGGAAAAAGGCAAGTCCCGCGAGGCGGTGCTGAGCCGCCTTCAATCCGGGGAGATCGATATCCTGGTCGGCACCCATGCGCTCTTTCAAGAGGATGTGCATTTCAAGGACCTTGCCGTTGCCGTGGTGGACGAGCAGCACCGCTTCGGCGTTCATCAGCGCATGCAGCTGCAATCGAAGGGCGGCGCGGGCACCAACGTGCTGGTGATGACGGCAACACCCATCCCCCGCACCCTGACGCTGACAGCTTATGGCGACATGGATGTTTCCCGCCTCACCGAAAAGCCGCCGGGCCGCCAGCCCATCGACACGCGCCTCGTCTCCGCCGAGCGCCTTCATGAGGTGGTGGAAGCCGTGCGCCGCGCGATGCAGGGCGGCGCGCGGGTCTATTGGGTTTGCCCGCTCGTCGAAGAATCCGATGTCCTTGACGTTGCCGCCGCAGAAGAGCGCTTCGGCGCGCTCAGCCACACATTCGGGGATAAAGTCGGCCTCGTGCATGGCCGCATGCGGGCGGCGGAAAAAGACGCCGTCATGGCGCGCTTCCAGTCCGGGGAGATTTCGCTGCTCGTTGCCACCACGGTCATCGAGGTTGGCGTCGATGTGCCCGAAGCCACGGTCATGGTGATCGAACATGCCGAGCGCTTCGGTCTTGCCCAGCTTCACCAGCTGCGCGGGCGCGTCGGGCGCGGCAGCGGCAAATCCACCTGCCTGCTTCTTTATCACGGCGCCCTGGGCGAGACCGCCAAGGCGCGGCTCAAGATCATGCGCGACACGGAAGACGGATTTGTCATCGCCGAAGAAGATTTACGCCTGCGCGGCGCAGGCGAGCTGCTCGGCACACGCCAGAGCGGGATGCCGGACTTCCGCCTTGCCGATATCACCGCGCACCGGGAGCTTTTAAGCGTGGCCTATGACGATGCCCGGCTCATCGTCGAAACGGACCCGGAGCTGGAAGGACCGCGCGGCGAGGCGCTGCGCACCCTGCTCTATCTCTTCGAGCGGGACGACGCGATCAGGTATCTTCGCTCGGGTTGACCTCTGTGCCGTTTGCTTTCCCCGCGTCTTTTTTCGGCAGCTTTTTCACTTCCTCGGTCGGCGGTGAGACGAGACCGGCGGAGATGATGAGCTTGGCCGCATCTTCGATCGACATTTCCAGCGGATAAATGTCCTTGCGCGGCACGAAGAGCAGAAAGCCCGATGTCGGGTTCGGCGTGGTCGGCAGGAAGACGCTGACGAGGTCGTCATCCGTTGGCGCTTTTTCCGCGACCTCGCCTTTCGTGCTGGTCGTGATGAAGACCAGCGCATAAAGCCCGCGCCTTGGATACTCGATCAGCGCCGCTTCCCGGAAGGACGTATTGCTCTGGGAGACCACCGTCTCGAAAATCTGTTTCAGCGCGCCGTAGATGCTGCGCACCACGGGCATCCGGTCCACCAGCCGCTCGCCCCAGACCAGCAATTGCCGGCCAAAGAAATTTGCGGTCAGCGCACCGAGCAATGTCAGCACGACAAGCGCGATGAGGAGCCCGAGCCCCGGAATGGAAAAGGGAATGTATCTTTCCGGCTGGTAAGCGGCGGGAATAAGCGGCAGGAACCAGTAATCCACCAGCTCCACGAACCAGCTTGTCAGATAGATCGTAATACCAATCGGGGCCGCAACGACAAGACCGGTCAGAAAGTAGTTACGCAACCGGGTGAGAAACCCGACGCGGCTTGCCGGCAGGATGATATGCGGATCGCCTGAAGGTTTGTCCTGCTTGTTGCTCATGTCCTGGCCATTTGACGTAGGGGGGGAAAGGCATTGCGCCGGGGGTTTTTCAACATCCCCGAAACATGCCAGAAATAGGAACCGGATTCACGAAAACAAAGGCCGCAATCCCATGAAAAGGCGGCGGGACCGGACGCGAGGAGGAAAGATGACTGGCGCTGACGTGCATTTTCCCGGACGGAGGCTCGCATGAGCGCGGCACCGGAAGAGCTGGCCGCTGATCTGGCCCGGGTGATGGACCAAAAGGTCGAGACCCTGAACGGTATCGAGAACTTGAAACGCCTGTCGGGGGGCGCGAGCCAGGAGACCTGGGCCTTTGATGGCACGACACCCAAGGGCTCCCTGCCCCTTATTCTCCGCCGTGCGCCGGGTGGCACCGCCGCCTCGAAACGGGAAACCGCCGTGCCGCTTGCAACCGAAGCCGCCCTCATCCGCCTTGCGGAGAAAGCCGGCGTACCGGTGCCCCCGGTGCGCTATGTCCTGGAAGACGAAGACGGCCTCGGCCCGGGCTTTGTCATGGACCGGGTGGAGGGCGAAACCATCGCCCGGAAGATATTGCGTGATGAGGCCTATGCCGCGGCCCGCCCGAAGCTTGCCCGCCAATGCGGGGAAATGTTGGCAAAACTCCATTCCGTGCCGATGGAGACGCTGCCGGAGCTGCGCCATTCGCCGGCCGCTGCCGAGATCAAGCAATATTGGGAAACCTATAAAACCCATGGCCACCCCCACCCCGTCTTCGAGCTTGCCTTTAAATGGCTCAGGGACAATGTGCCGGATGAAGACCGCATCACGCTGGTGCATGGCGACTTCCGGAACGGCAATCTGATGATCGGGGAAGACGGCGTGCGCGCCGTGCTCGATTGGGAGCTCGCGCATATGGGCGATCCGATGGAAGATCTCGGCTGGATCTGCGTCAATTCCTGGCGCTTCGGCAATATCGATCAGCCGGTCGGCGGTTTCGGCCAGCGGGAGGATATGTTTGCCGGTTATGAAGCAGCAGGCGGCCCGCCTGTCGATCCCGGGCGGGTGCGCTTCTGGGAAATCCTCGGCACGCTGAAATGGGGCATCATGTGCACGCTCATGTATGAAGCCTTCAAGACCGGCATGGACCGCTCCGTCGAACGCGCTGCCATTGGCCGGCGATCGTCGGAAACCGAGATAGACCTCCTTCACCTCTTGCTGCCGAGGAGCTGACCCATGCAGGACATGCCGAAATCGTCGGAAATCGTGGAAGTCGTGAGCGAGTTCATGCGCCAGCACGTCTTGCCGCAATTGCAGGGCCACACAGCCTTCCATGCCCTCGTGGCCGCCAATGCGCTCGACATCGTCAAGCGCGAGCTTGCTATAGCCCCGCAGGCGAATGAAGCTGAAAAGGCGCGGCTTGAAAAGCTGCTGGGCAAAGAAGGCACGCTTGAAGAATTGAACCGGCTCCTTTGTACGCGTATCGAAGCGGGCGATGTGACTGCGGACACGCCCGGCCTTGCCGATCATCTATGGGAGACGACGCTGACGAAGCTCGCCATCGATCAGCCGAAATATTCCGGCTACCGGCGCGCCAAAGGAGAAATCTGAGGGAGGAGCGCATGGCGCTTGTCACACAGCGGCGCGAAAAATCCGCCGCCATCATCACCTTCGCCAACCCGCCGCGCGGCTATATGAACGCCGCGCAGGTGGCGGAGCTTGCTAAGCTGATTGAGGAAATCGAGCTCGATGCAAGCGTGCGTACGGTAATCTTTACCGGCGGCGTGCCCGGCGTGTTCGTCCGGCATTACGATGTGGGCGATATTCTGGAAGCGGCGGGCGCCGTGCGCAAATCCGGCCTCGATGGCGCGGCGCTTATGGAGGCGGGCAAGCGCGGCAATCCCATCTCTCAGCTCTTCGACAAGATCGACGGGCTCAACATCCCCACCATTGCCGCCATCAACGGCTATTGCCAGGGCGGCGGGTTTGAGTTCGCGCTCTGCTGCGACATCCGCATTGCCGAGGAAGGAGATTACCGCATCGGCCTGCCGGAAACGAATATCGGTATCTTTCCGGGCGCGGGTGGCACGCAGCGCCTGCCCCGCGTCATCGGCGAGGCAAAGGCGCTGGAACTCATCCTGAAGGGCGAAACCCTGCCACCGCAGGAAGCGGCCGAGGCCGGGCTCGTGCATGAATTCGTTCCCATGGGCGGCGCGCTTTCAAGGGCGCTGGAGATTGCGGAGAATTTCGCCGCCAAGATGCCGCGAGCGCTTGCCGAAGCCAAGCAGCTTGTGAAAGGCGCGGCGCGCGGGCCCTTGTCTGAGGGCTGCGCCGAAGAGCGCGGGCGCTTTTCCCGGCTGCTTTTGGAAGATGACGAGGCCCTGCGCCTTATGCAAGACTTCCAGAACGGAACTCAGGAAATCAATAAGGCGTAAGCGATTATGTTCAGGAAGTTTGTTTACGGGCTGGCCGCCCTTCTGGTCGTCGGCGCCGTTACCGTGCTTTATCTTTCCATGAACCCGGATGTCGCGCAGCGCCTTTTCTTGAAACCGGGCGCGCCTTTCGACGTCGCCAGCGCCCCGCCCGCGCCCGATTACAAGCGTCCTGAAAGTTGGGCTTCCCTGCCCAATATGGAAGACCCTGCCGACACGCTCATTCCGGGCAGCGGCTATGAAGACGGCCAGGCCGATGCGCAAGTGGATGTCTTTTTCATTCATCCCACGACCTATTACAGCAAGGACGGCTGGAACGCGGCCTATGACGAAGGCGGCGAGACGCGCGAGCTTTTAGAGGCTGGCGTGCTGCGCTTTCAGGCAAGCACCTTTAACGGCGATGCCCGCATTTATGCGCCGCGCTACCGCCAGGCGACGCTCTACTCCTTCATGGGTGAAGGGGAAGACGAGCAAAAAGCCCTCGCCTTTGCTTATGAAGATGTCGCCCGCGCCTTCCGCTATTTCATCGAGACATATAATCAAGGCCGGCCCTTTATCCTTGCCGCTCACAGCCAGGGTTCGCTGCATGGCATGAGGCTTCTGCAGGAACGTATTGCCGGAACCCCGCTCGCCAACCGCATGGTAGCAGCTTATCTCGTCGGCTATTCGATCCCCGAAGATATGGGCCGCGATGACTTGCGCCCCTGCAAGGAGGCTTACAGCACGGGCTGCTATCTCAACTGGAATTCCATCAGCGCGGAAGCGGACCGGAACGGCTGGACACAGAGCAATAAGATTTGGCTGAACGGGGAAATGACGACCATGGCCGGACACAGGCTTACGTGCGTTAATCCCCTGACCGGAACGAAAGACGGCAAAGCCGGCGCGGAGAAAAACCTTGGCGGCCTTCCCTTCGCAGAAGCGGACAGCCAAATGCCTGAACTCATTCCTAGTGTCAGCGATGCGGCTTGCGAGAGCGGTGTTCTTATCGTTAATCCGGACGAAGACAGAGGCGATTTTTCCTACGGTGTCTTCGACGGAGACTTCCACATTTACGATTACAATCTTTTTTACGCGAATATTAGACAAGACATCCGCACACGAATTGGTGCATTCTGGAAAAGGTGATCGGCAGACGGGTTTGTAACCAGATCAGACTTGGGGGAGCAAGGATGATCCGCGATGCCGTATCGCCCGCAAAAGCTGACATCTTCCGATATTCATCCTGCTCATCCTGTGGGTGTTTTTCTGCGCTATTACCGCGCAGCCGCCGATGAGCGCGGCTATTTGCTGCGCGACAATTTCGACCCTTCCCGCGTGCCCGGCACGCTGAACTGGCTCGCCGTTTTCGAATGCGTTTTCGATGGAGAAGATGAAAAATTTCTCTGCACGCTATGCGGCGCGGGCGCGAGCGATCTCTTCGGTTATGACTATACCGGCAACTTGCTCGGCGAAATGATGCCGCGTCAGGCGGCCGAGTGGCGCCTCAGGGAATTCAGAGAGGTCATGAGTGACGCCCGTCCCCGCTTCACCCGTGCAAGCTTGCCGGATGCAGAGCGGGATTTCATCACGCTTATTCGCGGTGTTTTTCCGGTATCGAAATCTTCAGCGCGTATAGATGAAATCATGCTTGTCGCCGCACCGGAGGAAACGCGTATTTCATCTTATGTTGCAACGTAAACGGATGGATGACGTGCGCTCGTTTGCGCTCTACACTTATTGCTATATGCAATTGCCGCAAAGAAACAAAAACAAAGATTATGGTTCTTAATCCGATCCAGCTCGCCGATCTCGATCCCCGTCATCCCGTTGCCGTTTATGCCGCCTATCATCAAAAGAAGATGGGTGCGGACAACCTTCTGTTGAAGGACAATTTCGACCCGATCGATCTGCCAAAGGTCCTGCCCTGGATGATGATCCTGGACAAAACCGGCGATCCGGCGGACCCGCAATTTCTCTACAGGCTGGCCGGCACCGGCTGCCGGGAAATCTTCGGGATCGATTATACGGGCAAGCTTTTGGGCGATAATTTGCCTGCGGATGCAGCCGAGCAGCGGCGCGAAGAAATTCTCGATGTGATGGAACGCCGAACCCCGAGCATTACCCGCACGGCCATTCCGCTTGCCGGGCGGGAATTCATGACCATCATTCGCGGTGTTTTTGCGGTATCCAGCGATGGGGAAACGATAGACCGCATCCACATCATCATTGCGCCGGAAAGCCAGCACCTGCGCAATACATAAAAAGCCGGGCGCAAGGGCCCGGCTTTCGTGTGATTTCATATGCAGCGGCTTTAAACGCCTTCGAGCCCGACAATCGCGACCGAGCACACATTCTGTGACGGCGAGCCGCCCAGATTGTGGGTCAGGCCGATTTTCGGATTGGCAAGCTGGCGCTCTCCGGCGCGACCCTGGAGCTGCAAATACATCTCATAAGCCATGCGCAGCCCGCTCGCCCCGATCGGGTGACCGAAGCACTTCAGGCCGCCATCGATCTGGCAGGGAACCGTACCGCTGGAATCATAAAACCCGTCCATCACGTCTTTCACCGCGCCGCCCTCGGGCGAAATGAAAAGGTCTTCCATCGTGACAAGCTCCGTGATCGAGAAACAGTCATGCACCTCGATCATGGAAACTTCTTCGCGCGGCTTTTCGATGCCCGCTTCCTGATAGGCTTTCTTGGCGGCTATGCGCGCCGTGTGGAAGTAAGAGCCGTCCCAGGAGTTGTGCTGGGATTCAAGCCCGTTCGACACGGAAAGCTGCATGGCCTTGATCGTCACGAGATCCTTCTTGCCCATTGCCTTGGCGATTTCCGGTGTGGTGACGATGGCGGCGGCCGCCCCGTCAGAAACACCGCAGCAATCGAACAGGCCGAGCGGTTCGGCAATCATCGGCGCGTTTAGGGCCTGATCTTCCGAAATCTCATTGCGCAGATGCGCTTTTGGGTTCTTCGAACCGTTGGCATGGCTCTTGACCGAGACATGGGCGATGGCGCGTTTCAGGTCTTCTTTCGCAATGCCGTGCTTTGCCCGGTAGGCGGAAGCAAGCTGCGCGAAATTACCCGGCGCAGAACCGTTCGGCGCCCATTGCGGGTTGAGCGTGCCGGGATTGGAAACGGGAAGCCCGCCATAACCCGTATCCTTCAGCTTTTCCACACCGAGCGCGAGCGCGATATCCGCCGCGCCTGAGGCAACGGCATAAACCGCGCCGCGCAGGGCTTCGGAGCCAGAAGCGCAGAAGTTCTCAACGCGCGTCACCGCGATATTCGGCAGACGCAGCGCGAGCGAGAGCGGCGTGCCGCCCTTGCCGGTGCCGATCTCATCGATATGCGTGGAGAACCAGGCCGCGTCGAGCTGCGTCGGCTCGATGCCCGCATCCTGCATCGCCTCCAGATAGGCTTCCACCATCAGTTCTTCCGGGCCGGTGTCCCAGCGTTCGCCGAATTTCGAGCATCCCATGCCCAGAATTGCGACCTTGTCCTTAATACCACGTGCCATGTTTCTCTCCCTTTGGGTGCCAGTATTGGTAAACCGGTCGCTTATTCGGCGGCCCGACCTGTGTTTTGGCCCGTTGCTTGAACTGTTGCAGAAGAGCGGACGGGAACCGCCTTCCAGAAATAGCGTTTGAAGCCGCGCTTCTCGTCCACGTCCTTGACGCGGAAAACCATCTTCACTTCCATACCGGACTCAACCTCGCCCGGCGCGACATCGGTGATGTCCATGAAAATGCGCCCGCCGCCCTCGAAGACGATCATGCCGTAATGATTGGGCGGGGACATGGAGAAGGTCAGATAATCTGCCGACCAGGAAAGGATCGAGGCTTTCCGCTCGGCGAACTTATATGGCTCCTGCGTATCGACGGCGGGGTTGTTCGGGTTCACGGAGATGCGTGAGCGCGGAAATTGCACATTGCCCGTTTCCGTGCAGCGCCCGCCGACGAGACCGAGGATCATGTCCTCATTGCGGTAAAGTGTGGTGAGCGCGGTTTTCTTGTCCTGCTCAGCGCGCATGCCTTTTTCCCATTCGACAAGCCCGTTAAAGGTCAGGAACTTCATGTAATTGGTTTCTTCCTGGCGGTCGGCAAGCGAGCCTGTAATGCCGCGCCGGTCATCCATGCTGGAAAGCTTGTCCGTCGTCTCGAAGATCAACGCGTCTGCGCCGCCGCCGAATTGAGCGAGTAGAATTTTCTCACCGGGTTTTGCTTCCTGCAGCGCATGAACAAGCATGACGAGGCCGTGGGCCGCGCCCGTTTCCCCGCAATTGGCGGCGAGATTGTCCCGTACCTTTTCCGCCGGGATGCCGAGTTTCTTGGCCACCGATTGGGGCACTTTGGGCAGGGTGCACGGCAGAATGAAGTGGTCGATGTCAGCGGCCTCAAGGCCTGCCTCCTTCAGCGCCCCTTCCACGGCCTGAGGAATAATCTTCAGATAGCCTTCATCGCGGATCCAGCGCTCTTCCCAATTATAGTCGAACTCTTCATGGGCGCCGCGGAAGTGGTCGACGAAATCCACGGTCAACGAATGTGCGCCGAGGAACTTCGCAATGACATTCTCGCCGCCGACGCTGAGTGCCGCCGCCCCGTCCCCGAAATCGAGCTCCTGCGGACTGACGGCGCGCGCCTTGCGCTTGTCCGAGGCGAGCACCAACGCGTTCTTGGCCGCGCCCGCCTTTGCCGCGTGAAGCGCCTGCAAGAGCGCGCTCGTCCCCGCCCGCTGGGTGGAGGTGATGTCCACGGCCTGAATGCCTTTCTCAAGGGTGAGTGCGGCGGAAATGATCCCCGCATTCAGCCGGTCGGCGAAAGGCTGTGTTGTCGTGCCGAAATAAAGCGCATCCACGTGGGAACGATCGTCATCCGGGCCCAGAAGGTCACGCGCCGCTTCCACGGCCATGGTGATCGTATCCTCGTCCCAATTCGCCATGGACCGCTCGCCCTTGCCTTTCCCGGCAAGGTTGGGGGCAACCCAGGCATTGGCCGTGGTGATTGCTTTGCGCTGCAGACGCAGGCGCGGAATATAGCCGCCCAGCGCGGTAAGCCCGATTTCTCCGCTCATGACCGTTCTTCCCTGTTGTTGTTGGCCTTTTTCGGCCGCTTTTCAGGCAGTCTAGCTGTATTTACCGGCGGGCGACAATATCGCCGCCGGACCGGTTTTCTCGGCATTTCGCCTATGCGTCAAAGAGAAAGGAGACGCTGCGTCAAATACGCGGCGCGCCTTGAAGCGGGCCCGTTTTCCCCCATTTCTGGAAGGAATCGCGGGCACGCTCTCCATCACATTTTAGCGGTTTGGTGAGGGATACGCGCCAGGATAAAATGAGAGGTAATGAGGCGTCTTCGCGCCTCTGAAACCGGCAGCGGACTGACATGGCGTATCGCAACATCTTTTTGATCGCATTCGGCTGGATTTGCGTCGGCCTCGGTATCGTCGGCGCAGTGCTGCCGGTTATGCCGACCACGGTCTTTTTGCTGATTGCCGCCTGGGCCTTCGCCAAGGGCTCGCCCCGGCTCCATGGCTGGCTCTTGGATCATCCGCGCCTTGGCTCTTATATCCGCGACTGGGAGCTTTACGGCGCCATACCTCTGCGCGGGAAGATAACAGCGCTGGTGATGATCAGCCTTTCGGCAAGCTGGCTGCTGTTCTTTTCGGCCCTGCCCGCCATTGCCATCGGCGGCACATTGGCGGTGCTTACCTGCGTGTTGATCTTCATTTTCACTCGCCCGTCGGCCGCACCTGAAGGCGAGATTTAAGCGCTATTGGGATGCAGCGGAGGCGCGTTTTACGAAACAGTCAGTGCCTTCTGCTTTCAGAGACTGGCAAAGCCCCTCGGCCTTCGAAAAGCCGCTGAAAGCCCCAATCTGCAGGCGGTAGTAAAGCCCCTTCTCACCCAGATCCGCCTCTACGATGTAAGGCTGCAAATCCTTGAGCAGCGCCGGGTGCTTGGCGGTCGCCTTCGTCCAGGAAGCACTGGCATCGCTGGGCGAGCGGAAAGAACCGATCTGTACGCGGTAAGTCGGCAGCGCCCCGGCATCGTTCTGCACGGGCTCATCGGCACTTGCCTGGGCATAACGCAGCGCATTGGCCTGGCTTTGCAACGCCGCCGTTGCGGGGCGGGAGGCTGGCGGCAGGCTGCCCGTTAGGGAACGGTCGGCGGGTACAGCCGGTTTTTTGAGACTGACCTGCCCCTGCGGCACGCCATTGGCGGCTGCCGCATAGCGGATGACAGTCGCTTCCCAGCCGCTGAGGCTCGCAAGCTGCACGTCTTTTGTCCCGGAAGCGGACCACGGGTCCTGCGCCGCTGAGGCAGCTTGAGGCGTACTTTCCTCGATCGGTGCGCGGGACGGCGCGGCGAGCGGAGAAGCGGCTTCTGCGGTTTTGGCCGGCTCGGGCTGCGCAGGCGGGTTTTCAGGAAGCGCCTGTTCGAGCCGTGCAACCTGAATCTGCGGTGCGCGAATTTCCTCGAGCGCTAGGGAACGGCTGCGCGGTAGAGGCGCAGCGGCGGCAGGCGCAATGGCTGCGGTGCGGGCCGGTTCTTGCATGCCGGGTTGCGGTTTGGGCTCGCTCAGCGCTGCCGAGGCGCCGATGGGCGAGAGGCTCTGCACTTCAAGCGGCGTTTGCTTTTGTGCAGGAAGCACGGGCAGCGGCGCCACGGGTTTGTTTTCGGCAAGCTTCTCGGGTGTCAATTGCGGCGCCATGGCGCTCAGCGTTTCGCGCGCCAGCGCGAAAGAAGGATCGAGGGCAACGGCCCGCTCGATATCTTCAACCGCGCCGAGTTTGTCGCCATTCGCATCTTTCGCCATGCCGCGCCCGAAAAAGGAAAGCGCGGCGCGCTTGCCCATATTGGCATCGATCGCTGCATTATAATCAGCAATGGCTTCGCCGTAGCGGCCCTGCTGGCGGCGGATATTGGCGCGGTTATGATAGGCGACGGCGTAATCTGGATTGAGCTCCAGCGCTTTGGAATAGTCCTTCTCGGCGCGGGCGGCATCGCCCGTTCGCGAGTAAGCGGCAGCGCGGTTGTAATAAGCGCGCGGCAGAATATCGGCCGGCAGCGCATCGCGCCAAATGGCATTGGTGTAATCGGCAACCGCGTGACCCGGCTGAGCGAGCTGTAGATTGGCGATGCCGCGATGATGGTAGGCCAGCGCCTCGCCTTCCGCCGAAAGGCCGCCCGATTGCAGGGCTTTGTCGAGATAGTCGAGAGCAGCGCGCGCATTGCCCGATTGCAGCGCGGCGGTGCCGGCATTCAGCGCGGCAATCGCCCCGCCTCCGGTCTCGCTCGTGCCGCCGGAAAAGCCGGTTTCACCAGCGCGCACGCTGGTGCCCGCGCCCGCCATTAGAAGCGTCAGCGCGATAGCGGAAACCATGTTCAGCCTGAAAAACAAACGCCGCATTTTGGTCCTCGACCCCTCCCCGCAAAATAAATAGCACGAAGACCCTATCGCAAGCAGATTGCCGCGGTATTTAGCGGAAATCCGCCAATTAATTAAAGTTTTCAGGTCTCGCTTAAGGGGGAGTCGCGGTTTTGCCGGGAAATAAGCAGCATTGATTCGGCTTATTCCACCGTCACGGATTTGGCGAGGTTGCGCGGCTGGTCCACATCCGTGCCTTTGGCAAGGGCCGTGTGGTAGGCCAGCAATTGCACCGGCAGGGAATAGATCAGCGGCGCGGTGAGCCCGTCGCATTCAGGAACTTCGATCACGGCAACGGCATCCTTGCCCGCTTCCTCGATCCCCTTCTTATCGGAGATCAGGATGACCCGGCCGCCGCGCGCCATGACGACCTGCATGTTGGAAACGGTTTTGTCGAAGAGAATGGTGCTGGGCGCGACCACGACGACGGGCACGTTTTCATCCACCAGCGCTACCGGGCCGTGCTTGAGCTCGCCCGCTGCATAGCCTTCGGCGTGAATATAGGAAATTTCCTTGAGCTTCAGCGCGCCTTCAAGCGCCATAGGATACATCGGCCCGCGTCCGAGATAGAGCACATCACGCGCCTTGGAAAGATTATGGGCAAGGCCCTGGATGAGATCGTCATGGGCCAGGACATCCGACATGAGGCGCGGAACTTCCATCAGCCGGCGCACGGAAAGACGCTCTTCGGCCTCATTAAGATGACCGCGCGCCTTGGCCGCTTCCAGTGCCAGAAGCGCTAGCACCGTGAGCTGGCAAGTAAAGGCTTTGGTGGAGGCAACGCCGATTTCCGGTCCCGCATAGGTCGGCACGATGGCATCGGATTCCCGGGCGATAGAGCTTTCCGTCACATTGACGATGGAGATGATCTTCTGCCCCTGCTCCCGGCAATAGCGAAGCGCGGCAAGTGTGTCCGCCGTTTCACCGGACTGAGAAACAAAGACGGCAAGCCCGTTTTCCGGCATGGGCGCTTCGCGGTAGCGGAACTCGGAAGCGATATCGACTTCGACAGGCAGGCGGGCAAGCTGCTCGAACCAATACTTGGCGACATGGCCTGCATAAGATGCGGTGCCGCAGGCAACGATAGTAACTCTGCTCAGTGTTGAAAAATCGACAGGCAGGGAAGGTAGCGCCAGACGGTTGTCCATCGTGTCGATATATTCGGTCAGCGTATGGCCAATCACCTCGGGCTGTTCGAAGATTTCCTTTGCCATGAAATGCCGGTGGTTGCCCTTACCGACAAGTGCTGCACTCGCATCGGTGATTTTCACCGGACGGTCGACTTTTTTGCCGTCCGCATCATAGACCGTCACGCCGCCGCGTTTAACGATGGCCCAGTCGCCTTCTTCCAGGAACGCCACCCGGTTCGTCATCGGCGCGAGCGCAAAGGCGTCGGAGCCGAGATACATTTCCCCGTCGCCATAGCCAATGGCGAGCGGGCTGCCCTTGCGCGCGCCGATCATCAAATCTTCTTCGCCGCGAAAGAGAATGCAGAGCGCAAAAGCGCCCTCCAGGCGGCTGAGCGTTTGGGAGGCGGCATCGATGGCGCTGGCGCCCGCCTTCATGGCCTGGGTGATGAGATGAGCGACGATCTCCGTATCAGTGTCGCTGGTGAAGGTCACACCGTCAGCTTCAAGTTCGGCGCGCAGCTCGCGGAAATTTTCGATGATGCCGTTATGGACCAGCGCCACTTTGTCTGTGATATGTGGATGGGCGTTCTTCTCGGAGGCCGGCCCATGAGTTGCCCAGCGCGTGTGGCCGATGCCGGCCGTGCCGTCGAGCGGGCTTGCGGTGAGCACGGCATCGAGTGCGGTCAGTTTGCCGACGGCGCGACGGCGGTCGATTTCGCCATTGACTAGCGTGGCGATCCCGGCGGAATCATAGCCGCGATATTCAAGCCGCTTCAGCGCATCCAGAATGACAGGAGCTGCTGGCTGGGTGCCTAGAACGCCGACAATGCCGCACATAATATTCCCCGGTTGGTTTGGGTCTTAAGAGGATTTGGTTTTTTCTTTGGAAGCGCGAAAACTCGCCGCCCATCCTTTTTTCTCGAACTGCTTGCCACGCGCTACGGCGAGCGCATCCGGCTCGACATCCTTCGTCACGACGCTGCCCGAGCCCACATAGGCACCGGCGCCGATGGAAACCGGCGCGACGAGCGAGCTGTTCGAGCCGACAAAGGCGCCGTCGCCGATATCGGTAAAGTGCTTGTCATAGCCATCGTAGTTGCAGGTGATGGTGCCGGCCCCGATATTGGCTTCCACGCCGACGCGCGCATCGCCGATATAGGACAGATGGCTGATCTTGGCCCCGTCCTCGACCTTGGCTTTTTTCGTTTCGACGAAATTGCCGATCTTGGCTTTCTTGCCGACATCGGTGCCGGGGCGCAAACGGGCGAAGGGGCCGACCTGGGCGCCTGCACCGACATGCACGCCTTCCAGATGGCTGAAGGGTTTGACCTCTGCCCAATCCTCGACGTGAACGCCGGGGCCGAAGACGACATTCTGCCCAATCAGCACATCGCGCCCGAGCCGCGTATCATGGCTGAAATAGACCGTGGACGGATCGAGCAGCGTCGCGCCTTCCAGAAGCGCCTTCTCGCGCATCCGGTCCTGAAAGATTTCTTCCGCAACCGCGAGATCGAGCCGGCTGTTGATGCCGAGAATTTCTTCTTCGGGGCATTCGATGACGCACATGGAAAGTCCGCGTGCCCGCGCCTCTCCGGCAATATCGGTCAGATAATATTCGCCTTGCGCATTATCCGGCTTGAGATCGTTCAGAAGCTCGAAAAGCAGCGGCGTGCGCACGGCCATGGCCCCGCCATTGCAAAGGTCGATAGCGGCTTCTTCGGGGCTTGCATCCTTCGCCTCGACGATCTTGATGAGCGCGCCTTCTTCGTTCAGCACCAGGCGGCCATAGGGCGCCGGGTCGTCGGCCTGAAAGCCGAGCACCACGACATCGTTTCCGTTTGCGCAGGTCTGCTGCATCCGCGTCAGTGTTTCAGGCGTGATAAGCGGCGTATCGCCAAAGACCACGACAGCAACGCCTTCGAAGCCCGAGAGCACCTCTTCAGCAGCTTTGACCGCATCGCCCGTGCCGTTCTGCTCTTTCTGGTAGGCAATATGACTTGCCCCCTCTGCCAGCGCATAATCAGCAACAGCGTCCATACCGGGCGCGAGGACTGTGATGGTCTTATCGCTTGCGCAAGCCGAAGCCGCGCTCAGGACATGGCCGAGCATGGCTTTGCCGCCAAGCTCATGCAGGACTTTCGGACGGGCCGATTTCATTCGCGTGCCCTTGCCGGCGGCAAGAACGATAATGGCTGAATTGATCACTGACATATATTTTGATCGCTAAAGAAATGAATGCCGAATCCCCCGTAACCGGCAGCACAACCTGTCACAGATCGGGGATATTTAAGAAATAAAATAATATTTCAGGTTTTAACACCCGCCCGCGCCTTTAACCTAAACGGAAAAAGGCTGCCGCAGAAAGCTGGCCTTACGCGGAGGGGTCGTCATGCATGGGAAAGGCTGAAGAGGCTTCCTGATTTTCGAGCCGGTCAGCGCGGGTAGCGAAATCCGGTAAAATCCGCTCCAGAAGCTCCCTCGTGTGCTGATGATCCGATTTGAGTGCCGCCTCGATCAGCGAATCGAGCATTTTTCCCACAAAAGCTTCTTCGGGAACCCGGGGCCGGGCCAGCATAATCGCCTCATGCGAACTGTTGACCAGCGCTTCTTGGTGCTGGAAGAGGATTTCGTAGAGCCGCTCACCGGGGCGGAGGCCGGTAATTTCGATCTCGATATCTTTATCGGGCTGCAGACCGGCAAGACGGATCATCTGGCGGGCCATATCGAGAATATTGACGGGCTCGCCCATATCCAGAACCGCAATGCCGCCGCCCTCTTCAAGCATTGTATCGCGCAACGTAGATGCCTGAAGCACCAACTCGACCGCCTCACGGATGGTCATGAAATACCGGGTCATGCGCGGATCGGTCACCGTCAAAGGCCCGCCCTGCTCCAACTGCCTTTGGAAAAGCGGCACAACGGAGCCCGCAGAGCCCAGCACATTGCCGAAGCGCACGGTGACGAAGCGTGTGCCGCCCTGTTCGCGCCCGCGAATGTCCTGTGCTTGGCAATAGGTTTCGGCGATACGCTTCGAGGCGCCCATGACGCTGACGGGCTGAACCGCCTTGTCCGTCGAAATCATTACCATCATCTGTACATGATGGGCGGTGCAGGCATCGGCGACATTGCGCGTGCCCATGACATTCGTCAGCACCGCCTCGGAAGGTTGTGATTCCAGAAGCGGCACATGTTTAAGTGCTGCAGCATGGAAAACGATTTCCGGTTTCTCGCGGTCGAAAGTTTCGAAAAGCGATTTCCGGTCGCGTACATTTACCAGCAATGCCTGACGTTCGATCGCCGGAAAACGCCGGGCCATTTCACCGTCTATCTCAAAGAGATTGTATTCGCTGGCATCGACCAGCGTCAGCTGCGAGGGGGTGAAAGCCGCGATCTGGCGGACTAGCTCGGAACCAATACTGCCCCCTGCCCCGGTTATCAGCACCCGCTTGCCGGTCAAAAGCGCTGCCATCGCGCTGCGGTCGAGCCTTGCCTGGGGGCGGCTGAGAAGATCCTCAACATTGACCGGCTGCACCGTGATCCGGTTGCTATCGGCATTCTGCAGCTGGGACATTTCAGGCAATCGGGAAAGACGAATGCCTTCTTCCTCCGTCAGTTCCAGAAGCTTTTTGACCGGCTCCCCTTTTAAAGAAGGATCGGAAAGGATGAGATGGCCGATATGGGCGCCGCGCCCGCGCAGGCGGCGCAGGATGGGGCCGATTTCATTCAATCCGCCCAAAATCTTGACGCCGCGGATGCGGCTGCCCACCGGGCGTTCATTGTCCGCATTGATCAGGCCGGAAACATGATAAGGCGCAGCGTCGACGCGCGACATTTTCCGGATAAAAGCCTCGGCTTCATCGGTTGCACCGATGAGTAGCACATTTAGTTGCTGGTCTTTGGGCGCTCCTTTGGCAAAGCCGGGCTGGCGTTCGTGCCAAAGGCGGAAGACCAGGCGGCTGCCGATGAAAAGCCCGCCAAGGCAAAGAATATTGATGCCGATAAAGGAACGGGGAAACCCGTCGAGCCGCGTCGTCAGAAAGAGGACCGCAAGAAAAATCAAGTTGATCAGCGCAGCCGTGCGCGCCAGCAGGATCGCATCATCCACCGATACCCAGCGCCAGGCAATGCGCCCGTGGCGCGAGAAGAAAATCGTAACTGTAGCAATCCCGATAAAAATGCCGGTCGCCAGCACCGTCAAATCGAAACGTTCCATCAGGCCATCGAACCCTACCCGCAAGGCAAGCGAGATCGGGACGGACAGAGCTGCCAGGGAAATATCTATGGCTAGAATGGCCGCATTTCTGAATCTATGGGAGATCGCCATCGGCGGGATCCATCATCCTTTTGGCGGATACTCGCCATTCTTTAGCATGTGGTTGCCGACAGAGCCAGAAGAAGGCAGATGCGCCATTTGGGAAGGGTTAGCTCAAAAAGGGCAATTAACGAACTTTCTCGGGCAAGTTTTGTTCCCACGCGAGGGCATGGCGCACGATCTGCTTGAGATCGTCATATTGCGGGGTCCAGCGCATCCGCTCCTTGAGCAAGTTTGAGTTGGCGACCAAGGCAGCCGGGTCACCTGCCCGGCGGGGTTCTTCCGTGGCCTTGACGGGGCGCCCTGAGACCTCCTCTACGGCTTGTATGACCTCGCGGACGGAGAACCCATGGCCGTAGCCGCAATTGGCGGCAAGCGAAGCACCGCCCTCCCGCAAATAGTGGAGCGCGGACCTGTGAGCCGCGATGAGGTCGGAAACATGGATGTAGTCCCGCACACCGGTCCCGTCCGGGGTCTCGTAGTCGGTTCCGAAAATACCCATTTGCTCACGCTGGCCGAGCGCGGTCTGGCAGGCGATCTTAATGAGGTGCGTGGCATTGCGCGTCGATTGACCCGAACGGCCCGCAGGATCGGCGCCGGCGACATTGAAATAGCGCAGCGCCACATAGCGCAGATCATAGGCGGCAGCTGTGTCGCGCAGCATCCATTCCGTCATCAGCTTGGACGTGCCGTAGGGAGAAATCGGGTGAAGCTCCATGTCCTCCGTGACGGGGGACGTTTCGGGCATCCCGTAAACGGCGGCTGTCGAGGAGAAGATGAAGTATTTCACACCGCTTTTTACGCAAGCCTCGATCAGATCACGCGACTTGGCGGTATTGTTCAGATAATATTTGAGAGGGTTCTCGACGGATTCCGGCACGATGATCGAACCGGCGAAATGGACCACGGCATCGACGCCATGTTGCCGGATCAGATCGCCGACAAGGCCCGTATCGCCGACATCACCTTCATGGAACTGGGCCTGCGGATGAACCGCCCAGCGAAAGCCGGTGGAAAGATTGTCGAGAACGACAACTTCCTCACCGGCATCCACAAGCGCCAAAACCATATGACTGCCGATATAGCCGGCACCGCCGGTAACAAGAACAGTCATGAAATTACCCCAGTTAACGTGTTGGCCTTACGCTAACTTATACGCGGAAATTTCTCTCCACGTAATTAATGAGAATTTCCAGGCATTCTTCCAGCGGTGTCTCTGCCGTATCGATTACGAGGTTCGGAGAATCCGGTTCCTCATAGGGAGCGGAAATGCCGGTAAACTCTTTGATCTCGCCGGCGATGGCCTTTTTATAGAGGCCCTTGGGGTCGCGCTGCTTACAGGTCTCCACGTCCGCTTTCACATAGATTTCGTGGAAACTGTCCCCGGCTGCCGCCCGGGCGCGGTCGCGGTCCGAGCGGTAAGGTGAAATGAAGGAGGTGATGGCCAGCATACCTGCCCGCTGGAAAAGCGCCGCCGTTTCACCCACGCGGCGGATGTTTTCCGCCCGGTCTTCCGGGGAGAACCCCAGATTAGCGTTGAGCCCATGGCGGACATTGTCACCGTCGAGCACGTAGGAGCTGTAGCCTTTTTCAAACAGCAGCTTCTCGAGCGCCACGGCGAGCGTCGACTTGCCCGCACCGGAAAGGCCGGTGAACCAAAGCACGCCGCCCTTATGACCATTGCGCCGGGCGCGCTCTTCGATCGACACACCGTGTTCGACACGCGTGATATTGGTCGACTTCGTCGCCATGATCATGCTGCGCTGGTCGGCATAGCCTTCCATGGAAATGATGCCGCCGCCCGCAATGTCGTAATTATCGACAAGCACGAACCGCCCCGTGCGGCCATTATTCGCAAACTCATCGAGCGCCAGCATGCGCCGCGCACGGATCGTGACTTCCGCTACCTGGTTGCGTTCGACCTGCTCGGACTCCGAATTCGACAAATCGCTCGTATCGATGATGCGGTCGACTTTTTGCACCGTGACAGGGGTCTCGAATGTGCCGAGTTTGAGCTTGTAGCTTTTGCCCGCCGTCAACGGATCGTGCCCGAGCCAGAAGAGCCGCGCGCGGAAGACTTCCGTCTCGACCGGCGCATCTTCTTCGTGACTGATCAACTCGCCGCGTTCGACGAAAATTTGCTCGTCAAGCGTGATACCGATGGATTCGCCGGCAACAGCTTCGGTCGGCGGCGTGAAATCGTCGCGCGCGGACCAGCTTTCGATGCTCTGCACTTTTGCAGTCTTGTTTGAAGGAGAAAAGACCAGCTTGTCGCCGACCTTCAAACTGCCGGATTCGATACGTCCGGCGATGATCCGGCGCTGGTCGAATTTATAAACGTCCTGCACCGGGAAGCGCAGCGATTGGTCGACCAACGGTGCATTCGGCAGGAAGCTGTCCAGCGCCTTGACGACCGTCGGGCCCTTGTACCAGGGCATGCTTTTCGAGCCGTTGGCAATATTGTCGCCTTCACGCGCGGAAACGGGAATGACGAAGGTCGGCTCCACACCGATCGAGCGCAGGTAGTCGCGATACTCTTCCTCGATCAGATCGAACTGTTCCTGTTCATAGCCCACCAGATCCATCTTGTTGACGGCAACGGCGACCTGGCGCACGCCCATCAGATGAAGCAGATAGCCATGGCGGCGAGACTGCTCGCGCACACCTTCGGCGGCATCGATGATCAGCAGCGCGGCATCGGACTGTGCAGCGCCCGTGATCATGTTTTTCAGGAACTCTTTGTGACCCGGCGCATCGATGATCGTGTAATCGCGTGCTTCCGTCTTGAACCAGATCTGGCTCGTGTCGATGGTAATGCCCTGATCGCGCTCGGCCTGCAGCGCGTCCATGAGGAAGGCATATTCGAAGGGCACGCCGCGGCGTTCGCACATCGCCTTGATGGACTCATACTTGCCATCGGGCAGCGAGCCCGTGTCATGGAAAAGCCGTCCGACAAGCGTCGACTTACCGTGGTCGACGTGGCCGACGATGACGATCCTGAGAAGATCCCGGGCCTTTTGTGCATCCGGGTTGATAGAAGCCAGTTTCACGTTTGTCTCACCCATTTTCCCGGTTCCTTATAGATAGCCGTCAGCCCGAAGACGTTCAAAGGCATCTTCGCTTTCATGGTCCATGGCGCGGCCGGACCGTTCGGAAATCTTCGTTGTGCGCAGTTCGTCGATGATCTCGGGGATCGTCGTCGCGGTGCTATCGACCGGGAAGGTGATGTCCTTGTCGCCGAGCGAGCGGTAGCGCTTCCCGTCTTTGGCAAAATAAAGATCGATGGTCGGGATTTGTTCGCGCTGCGTATAGGCCCAGATATCGACTTCCGTCCAATGTAGAAGCGGATGCACACGGATATGCGTACCGGGCGGGAAGTCGGTTTTGTACTGGTCCCAGAATTCCGGCGGCTGATCGCGGAAATCCCATTGCCCGCCCTGCCCGCGCGGCGAGAAAACGCGCTCCTTCGCGCGCGTTGCTTCTTCGTCGCGGCGGATGCCGGCAAAGAGCGCATTGAACTGATATTTCTCGATGGCTTTCTTCAGGCCCGCGGTCTTGCGCGCGGCGGAACGCGCGGCAGGCGGCAAGCTCTGATCGACTTCTTCGATCGGCGGGCATTCCTCGCGCAGGAATTTCAATCCCCATTCGTCCGCATAGCGGTCGCGAAAAGCATACATCTCCGGAAATTTCTTACCCGTATCCACATGCATAACGGGAAAGGGCACATGGCCGAAAAACGCCTTGCGCGCCAGCCAGATCATGACGTTGGAGTCTTTCCCGAGCGACCACAGCATCGCGATATTCTCGATGCGGTTAAACGCTTCACGGAAAATATAGATGCTTTGGCTTTCGAGCTGATCCAGCCGATCCATCAGTGTGCTCCCGCAATTCCATTCTTTCACACAAAAAGAATGTATTAAATTCAGTTACCCCGTGGGCGACTGTGATTTAATAGCCCGGCAAGACGAATGCAAGAGCGAATTCAGAGGAACGGACCGGATTTGCGCGCTGCGACTCTACTAAGTCCGGTAGGAAGGAACCGGGTGGTAGCGCGGAATAGACTGCTGACGCCGTTTCTCATCGCCCCGGGCACCGGTTTTGCGCAGCGGACGGTTCATTCTCGTCAATGTCGAGTAACGGCCATCCAGGCTAGCGGTTTCCTTAAAGGGAATTCCCGGCGAATTTGAGGCGGAAAAGATGGAAGGTGCACTGCGTTGCGCCAGTGCCGACTGGCGGGCCTCTTTGGCAAGGCGGCGCGAGGTAACGGCCAAATGTGCTAGAAGCAGCACCAACAAGCCGCCGGCAAATCCGTAAATCCCGGCTTGCGCGCCCAGCGGCCAGGCGTCAAAAGGCAAGGCATCGAGTGTCATGAAGGGTCTCCCTTTATTTATGCCCGCCCTTACGCAAAAAGCCTGCCGGGTGGAAGCGCCCGTTTCCAAGGCATTTTGGAACCAATTCCTTGCTTCACCTGCCGATACCGCTCAAGCCTTGTGCAAAATGCGTAATGGTTAATCAGTTCTTAAGCGGAACTCCCCGGCGCGTTAATTGACCGCCTATGGCGACTCGCATAACAGTCGTTAACCGGCTCTTTGAGCGCTTATCGGTGAGATGCGGCATGGTCATAAAAAGCGATCGGCGCTGGCTTTTCCTGGTCCTACTTGGAGGAGCGCTCAGCCTTGGGGCCTGCGCCGGCCAGCACGACGTAACCGGCGCCTCATCTGCCAGCAAGCCCGTTGCCGGTTATCAGCGGCTCGGCACCGATAAGGAAACACTTGAAGAACGCGTCAACCGGCTCGAGCAGGATCTGGCCGAGCTGCGGATCGACTATTCGGTCGTGCGGCCGGCCATGGAAAAGCTGGTCTTTTCCGAAAACAGCCTCGACAGGCGCCTCGACCGCATTGAAAACGCCTTTGGGCCCGCCACGGCCTCCTTGGGGGCGGCAGGTGACACAGCCCGGGCGCCCAACCCTGCCAAGGCGTCTCAATCTTCTCCTGAAGCCGCTGCTATGGCCCGCATGGACCCCGTGCGTGACGAAATGAAAGCGTCCGGGACTGCTGCTGCCGGGTTCGGCATCCACCTGGCCTCATACAGAGGTAAAGCGGCGGCCATGGAAGGCTGGAGCAAGCTGCAGCAAAGCTACAAGAGCGCCCTCGCCTCGTACCGGCCCATTATTCATAGATTCGATGCCGGCAAGGACGGGACGTATCAGCGCCTGCTCGCCGGCCCCCTGTCCACGCAGGCCGCTGCGGAAAGCCTGTGTGCGTCCCTCAAAAAGCAAGGTGCGTGGTGCCAAGTGCTTGCTCTCAATCCCTCATCGCAGTAAAGCCGGGCCTTAAGAAAAGCGACACATAAGTTGTTGAGGTCACAAATGGCGGACAATTCGGCAGAGATGGGCCATCTTCTGGCTGGCTATAAGCGCTTCCGGGAGGGCACCTACGCGCAGAACCAGCAGCGCTTCGAAAGCCTGGCAAACGCCCAGTCCCCGAAGGCCGCGATCGTCTGCTGCTGTGACAGCCGGGCCGATCCTTCGATGATCCTCGACGTCAATCCGGGCGAGCTTTTTGTGATCCGCAATGTCGCCAATCTCGTGCCTCCCTATGAGGTCGACGGTGCTTACCATGGCACCAGCGCGGCGCTGGAATTTGCCGTCGAAGGCCTCCACATCAAGGACATCATCGTGATGGGCCATGCCCGCTGCGGCGGCATCAATGCCCTTTATGAGAACGCCCCCAAAGGCCACAAGAAGGGTTTTGTCGGCCAATGGATGAACATCGCAACCGAGCTCGCGCTCTTCATCCGCCGCCAATATGCCCACGAAACACCAGAACAGCAGCGCGACCGGCTGGAACGGGAATCCGTCCTCGCCTCCATCGACCGTCTAAAAACCTTCCCCTTCGTCGAAGCGGCGCTGAAAGAAGGCCGCTTGCGCCTCCATGCCTGGTTCTTCGATATCGGCAACGGCATTCTGCTGGAATATGACGAGAAGGCAGAAGACTACCGCCCGGTCGATCTGCCCGGCTGAGCGTCTGTCCAAAATTACAGGAATGGCGGGGGAATGGTGAGCCCGACAGGGTTCGAACCTGTGACCTACTGATTAAAAGTCAGTTGCTCTACCAGCTGAGCTACGGGCCCTAAAATTTGGGGGGAAAACAAGGCTGCTTTCCATCTGGTCCTGCACCGCCTGCAAGTGATTCCGCCTTGGCGGTGCAACGGGGCGGAACCTAAGCGGGGCGGCGGCGCTGGTCAACCCGAATAATGGCCTTTTCCCGCCCAAAATGCCGCATCTCCCGCCCGCCCCGTGCCGGGGGTAAAATGGTCAGAGCGGCGGAATATCGCCGCCCGCCTGCTCTTCCTTGAAACGCTTGTAAAAGCCCCCGAAATTCCCCGCCTCGATGGCCGCGCGCATATCCGCCATCAGCCGCTGGTAGTAGGCGACATTGTTCCAGGTGAGCAGCATCATGCCGAGAATTTCACCGTTTTTGATCAGGTGATGCAGATAGGCGCGCGAATAATCCCGCGCCGCCGGGCAGTCGAGGCTCTCATCCAGCGGCCGAGGATCGTCGGCATGGCGCGCGTTTTTCAGATTAACCTTGCCGCGGCGCGTGAAGGCCTGGCCGTGACGGCCGGAGCGGGTCGGCATGACGCAGTCGAACATATCGACGCCGCGCGAGACGGCTTCGACAAGATCGTCCGGCGTGCCCACCCCCATCAGATAGCGCGGCCGGTCTTGCGGCAGCAGCGGCGCGGTATAGTCCAAGACCCGCAGCATTTCCTCCTGCCCCTCGCCTACGGCGAGCCCGCCAATGGCATAACCATGAAAGCCAGTCTCGATAAGCCCTGCCGCGCTTTCGGCGCGCAGATCGGGATAGGTGCTCCCCTGCACGATGCCGAACAGCGCCTGGCCTTCATGGCGGCGCGGATGGGCCTCGAAAGCCTCTTTCGATCGCACCGCCCAGCGCTGGGAAAGCTGCATGGAGTCCGCCGCCTGTTTTTCGGTAGCCGGAAAAGGCGTGCATTCATCCAGCACCATCTGAATATCCGAGCCCAGAAGGCACTGAATATCGATGCTGCGTTCGGGTGAGAGCATATGCCGCGAACCGTCGAGATGAGACTGGAAGGTCACGCCCTCCTCCGACATCTTGCGCAGCTTGGCAAGCGACATGACCTGAAAGCCCCCGCTATCGGTGAGTATCGGCCCGTCCCAATTCATGAACTTATGAAGCCCGCCGAGCGAGGCAACGCGTTCCGCGCCGGGGCGCAGCATCAGGTGATAGGTATTGCCAAGCAGAATATCCGCGCCGGTGCCGCGCACTTGCTCCGTATAGAGCGCTTTGACGGTGGCTGCCGTGCCCACCGGCATAAAAGCGGGCGTGCGGATGACCCCGCGCGAGGTATGCACAGCGCCAAGGCGGGCCTTGCCGTCTGTAGTGTGTAGGTCGAAACGGAACTCACTCATCGTCTTGTTCTTTCGGCATCAGCAAGCAGGCATCCCCGTAGGAATAGAAACGGTACTGCGCGCCGATAGCATGGGCATAGGCCGCTTTCATTTCCTCCGTTTCCCGGAAGGCGGAAACGAGCATGAAAAGCGTCGATTTGGGAAGGTGGAAATTCGTCATGAGAATATCCACGGCTTTGAAACGGTAGCCGGGCGTGATGAAGATATCCGTCTCGCCGGACCAGGCCGCCAGGCGGCCTTCTTCACTTACTGCGGATTCCAGTAGGCGTAAGGAAGTTGTGCCGACCGAAACGATGCGTCCGCCTTTTGCGCGCGCCTCATTGAGTTTGGCGGCGGTTTCTGCGCTGACCTCGCCCCATTCGGCATGCATTTTATGGGCGTCCGTGTCTTCCGCCGTCACCGGCAGGAACGTGCCCGCGCCGACATGCAAGGTGACGCGCGCGCTCGCCACACCGCGTCCCGCGAGCGCGTCGAGCAGCGCCGGGGTAAAATGCAGCCCTGCCGTCGGCGCGGCAACGGCGCCCGGCCGGTCGGCAAAGAGGGTCTGGTAGTCCTCTTTGTCTTCCTCATCCGTCTTGCGCTTCGAGGCGATGTAAGGCGGCAAAGGAAGCTCGCCTGCCGCGGCAATCGCCGTATCAAGTACAGGACCTGAGGCGGAAAATTGCAGCACGGTCTCCGCGCCCTCCCGGCTTTCGACAAGAGCATGAAGCCCCGCCGTGAAATCCACCCGGTCGCCGGGTTTCAGCCGTTTGGCAGGCCGGGCAAAGGCTTTCCAGCGGTCAGGCCCAAGGCGCAGATGCAGCATGATCTCGACCTGCGCCTCCGCGTCTTCGCGTTTGCGGGTGCCGCGCAGGCGGGCGGGAATGACTTTCGTGTCATTGAAGACCAAGACATCGCCGGGCTTTAAAATTTGAGGGAGATCGCGCACGCCCGCATCTTCCAGGTGGCCCTTGCCGGGGCCGACCACCAGCATACGTGCTGCATCGCGCGGACGCGCAGGACGCAGCGCGATACGCTCTTCGGGTAATTCGAAATCGAAAATGTCCACCCGCATGAGGCAGTTCTCTATTGTCTCTGTTCAATGAAAAGCGGGACACAATGAAAAAGCGGGCCGGGGCCCGCTTCCTCAGCTTCCGAAATCTCTTAGCGCCGATTAGGCGTCCGCGGCAACTTTCATCGAGACGATCTTGTCCGGGTCCGGCACCGGTTCGCCGCGCTTGATGCGGTCCACATGTTCCATGCCGTCGATCACCTTGCCCCAGACCGTATATTGCCCGTCGAGGAAGGTGGCATCATCGAAGCAGATGAAGAACTGGCTGTCGGCGGAATTCGGGTCCATGGCACGGGCCATGGAGCATACGCCGCGCAGGTGCGGCTCGCTGCTGAATTCGGCGGCCAGCTTCTTGCCCGACCCGCCGGTACCCGTCCCCGTCGGATCGCCCGTCTGGGCCATAAACCCGTCGATCACGCGGTGAAAGACGATCCCGTCATAAAAGCCGTCGCGGGCCAGTTCTTTGATGCGGGCGACGTGGTTCGGCGCCAGGTCCGGCCGCAAGCCGATGGTGACACGGCCCCAATCGAGATCGAGAAAGAGCGTGTTTTCAGGGTCTTTGATATCGGTCATTCAATCCTCAGAGTTTAATAATTGGCCGCGTCGGCGACATCCGCCGCGACGACCATCCGTACGATTTTATCGGGATTTGCAGGCGGCTCGCCGCGCGCGATCTTGTCAACATGCTCCATGCCTTCCACGACCTGGCCCCAGACCGTGTACTGACCGTTCAGGAAGGAGGCGCTGTCGAAGCAGATGAAGAACTGGCTATTTGCGCTGTCCGGATGTTGCGAGCGGGCCATGCCGAGCGTGCCGCGCTCAAAAGGAATGCGGGAGAATTCGGCGCGCAGGTCCGGATATTCCGACCCGCCCATGCCGGTGCCCGTCGGGTCGCCCGTCTGCGCCATGAAGCCTTCGATCACGCGGTGAAAAATAATGCCGTCGTAAAAGCCTTCGCGCGTCAGTTTCTTGATCCGCTCGACATGTTTGGGCGCGGCATCGGGCAGAAGCTCGATCACGACCCGGCCGTCTTTCAGATCGAGATAGAGCGTATTCTCAAGATCCCGGGCCTGTGCCGGAAGGCTGAGAAGCGCCATGCCCGCCAGGGCGAGAAAAAATGCTTTCAATCGCATATGTGCAACCTCACTTACGGTACGCCCCAGCGCCCCGGTTCCCTCACTCAGTCGTCGTCTTCCTCGAACCGCTTGTGCAGCGCGGCGGCCACCCGTGCGGGTACGAATTTTTCCAGATCCCCGCCCATCGCGGCGATTTGCCGGACAAGCGTCGAAGAGATGATCTGCAATCCGGGCGCTGCCGTCAAAAACACCGTTTCGACATCCGGCGCCAGAATGCCGTTCATGCCGACCATCTGCGCTTCATATTCATAATCTGCAGGGCCGCGAAGTCCACGGATAATGATCTTCGCATCTGCCTTGCGGGCCGCTTCCACAACGAGGCCGCTAAAGGAGGTGACGCTGACGCGGCATCCGGCCTCCCGGGCCATGTCGGCGGTTTCTTCCTCGATCAGACGGGCCCGGTCCTCGAAACTCAGCAGCGCCTTTTTCGTGGCGCTGACGCCGATGCCGACCACCACATGATCGACCAGGCGGAAAGAGCGGCGGATCACATCGAGATGGCCATAGGTCACCGGATCGAACGATCCCGAATAGAAGCCCACACGTTCCATAAGCACCCTCGTTTATTCTTGTTCTTCGTCTTCCTCGGAGCTTTCGCCAATATGTTCCACCGAGACGACGCGCTCGTCTTTGTTCGTGCGGAAAATAACGACGCCCTGCGTGGAGCGCCCGGCAATGCGCACGTCGTTGACGGGGCAGCGGATGAGCTGCCCGCGGTCGCTCACCAGCATGATCTCGTCATGATCCTCGACGGGGAAACAGGCGGCCAGACGGCCGTTCCGTTTCGTCACGGCCATGGCGATGATGCCTTTGCCGCCGCGGCCCGAGGTGCGGTATTCGAGCGAGGAAGAGCGTTTGCCATAACCGTTTTCGCTGACGGTCAGGAGGAACTGCTCCGCCGCGCCGATCTCCGCATAGCGCTCGGCGCTGAGTGCCACGTCGCCCTCACCGGCTTCATCGCCCTCTTCATCCGCGGCGATTTCTTCGGGCACGTCTTCATCGCCCGCCGCCCGGCGCATGGCATTCGACTGTTTGAGATAGGCGCGCGCTTCAGCCGGTGAAACATCCAGATGCCGGAGAATAGCCATGGAGATGACCGTATCGGAGGCATCGAGGCGGATACCGCGCACACCGGTCGAAGTGCGGCCGGAGAAGACGCGCACATCGGTGACGGGGAAGCGGATGCAGCGCCCATTTGCCGAAGTCAGAACAATGTCATCGTCTTCCGAACCGATCCGCACGGCGACGATGCCGTCATCGCCTTCGATCTTCATGGCGATCTTGCCGTTACGGTTGATCTGCACGAAATCCGACAGCTTGTTCCGGCGCACATTGCCCGAGCGCGTGGCAAACAGCACATCGAGCTCGTGCCAGGTATCCTCGTCTTCGGGCAGCGGCATGATCGTGGCGATCGTCTCACCCTGCTGCAGCGGTAGGAGATTGACGAGCGCCTTGCCCCGCGCCTGCGGCGTTGCCAGCGGCAGACGCCAGACCTTCATCTTGTAGACCATGCCGGTCGACGAGAAGAACAGCACAGGCGTGTGGGTATTCGCCACGAAGAGACGGGTGACGAAATCCTCGTCCCGCGTGGACATACCCGACCGGCCCTTGCCGCCACGCCGCTGCGCCCGGTAGGCGGACAGCGGCACACGCTTGATGTAGCCGAGATGGCTCACGGTAACGACCATATCCTCGCGCTGGATAAGATCCTCGTCCTCCATCTCGTTGGAGGCATCGGTGATCTCGGTGCGGCGCGGGGTCGCGAATTCTTCCCTGACTTTCGTCAGCTCGTCCCTGATGATTTCCATCACACGGGCGCGGCTTGAAAGAATTTCCAGATATTCGGCAATCTTTTCGCCGAGCGCGTTGAGCTCGTCGCCCACTTCATCGCGGCCAAGCGCCGTTAGGCGCTGCAGGCGCAGATCGAGGATCGCGCGGGCCTGGGTCTCGGAAAGACGGAACGTGCCGTCCTCTTTTATCAAGTGGCGCGGATCGTCGATAAGGCGGATCAGCGGCGCCACGTCATGGGCAGGCCAGTCCCGGCTCATCAAAGCATCGCGCGCCGCGCCCGGATCTGGCGCCGTGCGGATAAGCTGGATGACTTCGTCGATATTCGCGACGGCAACCGCAAGACCAACCAGTACATGGGCCCTGTCGCGCGCTTTATTAAGTTCGAACTTGGTGCGGCGTGTAACGACCGTCTGGCGGAACTCGACAAAAGCCTCAAGCAGCTCCTTGAGGTTCATCGTTTCCGGGCGGCCATGATGCAGCGCCACGGTGTTGCAGCCGAAGCTCGTTTGCAGCGGCGAGAAACGGTAGAGCTGATTGAGCACCACGTCCGGCACCGCATCGCGGCGCAGCTCGATCACCACACGCATGCCCTGCCGGTCGGACTCGTCGCGCAGATCGCCGATCCCCTCGATCCGCTTTTCACGGACGAGTTCAGCGATCTTCTCGATCATCGAGGCCTTGTTCACCTGGTAGGGAATTTCGGTGACGATGATCGCCATGCGGTCCTTGCGGACTTCCTCGATCTCCACCTTGCCGCGCATGACGACGGAACCGCGGCCCAGATGATAGGCGCTGCGGATGCCCGCGCGCCCGAGAATGATGCCGCCTGTCGGGAAATCCGGTCCCGGCACGATTTCCATAAGCTGGTCGATGGAGAGGTCCGGGTTTTCGATCAGCGCGATACAGGCATCCACCACTTCGCCCAGATTGTGCGGGGGAATGTTGGTGGCCATACCGACCGCGATACCGCCGGCGCCATTAACGAGCAGGTTCGGAAACTCGGCCGGCAGAACCGTCGGTTCGCGCTCTGAGTTATCGTAGTTGTCCTGATAATCGACCGTATCCTTGTCGATATCGTTGAGAAGCGCATGGGCGGCTTTCGCCATGCGCACTTCCGTATAACGCATGGCGGCGGGCGGATCACCGTCCACCGAGCCGAAATTGCCCTGCCCGTCGATCAGCGGCAGGCGCAGCGAGAAGTCCTGCGCCATGCGCACCAGTGCGTCATAGATCGAAGAGTCGCCATGGGGGTGATATTTACCGATCACATCCCCGACCACGCGGGCGGACTTGCGGTAAGGCTTGTTCCAGTCGTAGCCGTTCTCGCCCATCGAGAAGAGAATGCGCCGGTGCACGGGCTTCAGCCCGTCCCGCGCATCGGGCAGCGCACGGCTAACGATCACGCTCATCGCATAATCGAGATAGGAGCGTTTCATCTCCTCTTCGATTGCGATGGGGCTTACATCGCGCTCCGGCGGAACACCCCCGCCTGCGCCGCCGGGGCCATCGGAGCCCCCGCCATTGCCCAAATTTCCACCGCCTTCCGGGAGAGGTTCATCGCCCGGTGCTGTCGTGTCATGCGTGTCGGACAAACTTGCTTACCTTCAAA
Source organism: Tepidicaulis sp. (assembly GCF_965222285.1). Lineage (NCBI taxonomy): Bacteria > Pseudomonadati > Pseudomonadota > Alphaproteobacteria > Hyphomicrobiales > Parvibaculaceae > Tepidicaulis > Tepidicaulis sp. Next base: position 1,629,383 of record NZ_OZ244942.1, read on the forward strand.
AAACTGCCCCGGAAGCAGGATGCGCCGGGGCACATAATCGGACCCAGAAACGGATAAGGACGGCTGCCCGAATCCTCTGAAATATGAGAGGCGGAGAATAGCATTTCACCCCTTCAAGGGCAATCATCATATGCCTTCGGAAGCACCCCTTAAGTCTCTGACTTTCAAAGAAAAAATGCCTCTGACAAAAGTGCCCTCCGCGGCGCGCGGAGACAGGCAAAAATCCGCCCTGCCCGCACAGATTTTTGCCCGGGGAATTGGCTCTGAAACGAGGGCTTGAAAAGACGAAGGGCGGCTCGCGCCGCCCTCCTAAACCTCGCTCTGGAACGCGTCCTTAGAACGGAATTTCGTCGTCCATGTCCTGGTTGAAGCTGCCGCCGCCGCTCTGGCCGCCGCCGAAATTCCCGTTGTCGTAGCCGCCGGAGGAACCGCCGAAGTCGCCCCCACCGGAGCCGCCGCCGCTGCGCCCGTCGAGCATGGTCAGTGACGAGTTGAAGCCCTGCAGCACGACTTCCGTTGAATAGCGGTCCTGACCGGACTGATCCTGCCACTTGCGGGTCTGCAGCTGGCCCTCCAGATAGACCTTGGAGCCTTTCTTCAGATATTGCTCGGCAATCTTACAAAGGCCCTCGTTGAAGATCACGACCCGGTGCCATTCGGTGCGCTCGCGCCGCTCGCCGGTATTCTTGTCACGCCAGCTGTCTGAGGTCGCAACGCGCAGATTGCAAATCGGCCGGCCGTCCTGGGTGTGGCGGATCTCCGGATCGGCGCCCAGGTTCCCGATCAAAATGACTTTGTTGACGCTCCCGGCCATATGGTGCTTCTCCTCGTATTTTTGACCCTGCAGGCACCCGCAGCTTAAACCAGCGGCGCGCAGGACGAATAATCTGGACGCGACCCTAAAGGAAAGCCCAGATCGGGGCTATAGGTTCGGCGGAAATGGCCCCGCTTTACCTGTGGACAGAATGGGCCGGTCGGCTCTTGCCAGACTCAGCGCCGCGTGCCATTTGTTCTTATTATGTTCCACAGGTGGCAGGAAGGGTCAAGAAGCCGTGTCCACCTCCCCGCGCAGGGGTGAAAAATTCCCCGATGCGCTATATGAACGGCCAGACGGTTTTCACCCGCCCCGACGCCCACACAAAGCCAGTTAGGATTTTGACGCGCCATGCAGAAGTTCATCACCGTTTCCGGCGCCCGCGAACACAATCTGAAAAACATCACCGTGCAAATCCCGCGCGACAAGCTGGTGGTGATCACGGGCCTGTCCGGCTCGGGCAAATCCTCCCTGGCATTCGACACGATCTATGCGGAAGGCCAGCGGCGCTATGTGGAAAGCCTGTCGGCTTATGCGCGCCAGTTCCTGGAGATGATGCAGAAGCCGGATGTGGACCAGATCGACGGTCTCTCCCCCGCCATTTCCATCGAGCAGAAAACCACCTCGCGCAACCCGCGCTCCACGGTCGGCACGGTGACGGAAATTTACGACTATATGCGCCTGCTTTGGGCGCGTGTCGGCATTCCCTATTCCCCGGCCACGGGCCTGCCCATCGAAAGCCAGACGGTCACGCAGATGGTGGACCGTATCATGGCGCTGCCCGAAGGCACGCGGCTCTACCTTCTTGCCCCCATCGTGCGCGGGCGCAAGGGCGAGTACCGCAAGGAATTCGCCGATCTGCAGAAACGCGGTTTCCAGCGCGTGAAGGTCGACGGGCAGTTCTATGAGATCGACGAGGTGCCGGCTCTCGATAAGAAATATAAGCACGACATCGATGTGGTGGTGGACCGGCTCGTGGTGCGCGGCGACCTCGGCAACCGGGTGGCGGACTCTCTTGAAATTGCCCTGCCGCTTGCCGACGGTATCGCCGTCGCCGAACTCGCCGATGCCAAGGAAGGAGAGACGCCGGAACGCATCATCTTTTCCGAACGTTTTGCCTGCCCCGTTTCGGGCTTCACGATCGACGAGATCGAGCCCCGCCTCTTTTCCTTCAACAACCCTTTCGGCGCCTGCCCGGCCTGTGACGGGCTTGGCACGCAATACATCATCGATGCCGATCTTGTGGTGCCCGATCCCGGGCTGAGCCTGCGCCAGGGAGCCGTGGCGCCCTGGTCCCGCTCCACCTCGCCCTATTACACACAGACACTCGACAGCCTGGCGCGTAAATACAAGTTCTCCATGACCAAGCCTTGGTCGGAGCTGCCTAAACAGGCCCAGAACGTCATCCTCTACGGGTCCGGCAACGAGGAAGTCACCTTCAATTACGACGATGGCATGCGCTCCTACCAGACGCGCAAACCTTTCGAAGGCGTCATCCCCAATCTGGAACGGCGCTGGCGTGAGACCGACAGCAGCTGGGCGCGCGAGGAAATCGAGAAATATCAGAACGTCACGAATTGTGAGACCTGTAATGGCTACCGCCTGAAGCCGGAAGCGCTGGCCGTAAAGATCAGCGGGCGCCATGTCGGTGAAGTCTCTCAGCTGTCGATCAAGGAAGCGGATAAGTGGTTTGCCGAGCTCGACGGTTATCTCACCGATAAGCAGCTCGAAATCGCCAACCGCATCCTGAAGGAAATCCGCGAACGCCTTCACTTCCTCAACAATGTGGGGCTCGATTATCTCAGCCTCTCGCGTAATTCCGGCACGCTGTCGGGCGGGGAATCCCAGCGCATCCGTCTTGCCTCGCAAATCGGCTCAGGCCTCACCGGTGTGCTTTACGTTCTCGACGAGCCCTCCATCGGCCTGCACCAGCGTGACAATGACCGCCTGCTCGCGACGCTCGAACGGCTGCGCGATCTCGGTAATACCGTCATCGTCGTGGAGCATGACGAAGATGCCATCCGCACCGCCGATTACGTGCTCGATATCGGGCCCGGTGCCGGCATCCATGGCGGGCATATTATCGCCGAAGGCACGCCGAAAGACATCATGGCGAATACGGAAAGTCTGACGGGCCGCTACCTGACCGGCTTCGAGCAGATCGATATTCCCTCCGAGCGCCGGCCCATCTCCGATACGCGCCGCCTGAAAGTCACCGGCGCGCGCGGCAACAATTTGAAGAACGTGACGGCGGAAATTCCGCTCGGCACATTCACCTGCGTCACCGGTGTGTCGGGCGGCGGCAAGTCCACCCTTCTCATCGAGACGATCTACAAATCCGTTGCCCGCCGCCTCACCGGCGCGCGCGAACATGCTGAACCCTTCGACCAGATAGAAGGGCTGGAGTTTCTCGACAAGATCATCGATATCGACCAGTCGCCGATCGGCCGCACACCGCGCTCGAACCCGGCGACCTATACCGGCGCCTTTACCCATATCCGCGACTGGTTTGCGGGCCTGCCGGAATCGCGGGCGCGCGGTTACAAGCCCGGCCGCTTTTCTTTCAACGTCAAAGGCGGGCGCTGTGAGGCGTGCCAGGGCGACGGCGTCATCAAGATCGAAATGCACTTCCTGCCCGACGTTTATGTGGAATGCGATGCCTGTCACGGGCACCGCTATAACCGCGAAACGCTGGAAGTGAAATTCAAGGACAAATCCATCGCCGACGTTTTGGAAATGACGGTGGATGAGGCCGCTTCCTTCTTCAAAGCCGTCCCGGCCGTGCGCGAGAAGATGGAAGTGCTGCAGCGTGTCGGCCTCGGCTATATCAAGGTCGGCCAGCAGGCGACGACGCTCTCAGGCGGTGAAGCCCAGCGCGTCAAACTAGCCAAGGAACTTTCCCGCCGTGCGACGGGCCGCACGATCTACATTCTCGACGAGCCGACCACCGGCCTGCACTTCCACGATGTAAAAAAATTGCTCGAAGTGCTGCATGAGCTCGTCGATACCGGCAATACGGTTGTCGTCATTGAGCACAACCTGGAAGTGATCAAAACCGCCGACTGGATCCTCGATCTTGGCCCGGAGGGCGGCAATGGCGGCGGTGAGATTGTGGCTGCCGGGCGTCCTGAAGAAGTGGCCGAAGAGAAACGTTCTTATACGGGCCATTACCTCAAGGACATTCTGAAACGCCAGAAAAGCCGCGGCCCGGCCCGCAAGGCCCCGAAGCGCATAGAAATGCCCATGCCCCCGCGTAAGGAAAAACCGGCGCCAAAAGCCAAAACCAAAGCGAAGCCGAAAACGGCAAAGGCCTCAACCAAGAAACCGGCGGCTAAGAAGGCTTCGACGAAGAAAACCGCTGCAAAGAAGCCTGTGAGTAAAAAAAGCCCCGCAAACAAGACCCGCCGCGCTGCCGCCGAATAGGCATCTTAGTGCGGAATGCGAAGATGGCCGGGTTCCGGCGTTGCGCGCACGCGCCGGGCGGGCTAATCATGGCATTGGCTGTTTAGGCTGCGCCGACGTAGGGGAGCATTGGCGCAGGCGCGATATCGGGTGGCTTGCGTAATGGGGGGCAATGTGAGGGACATCAGTCGGCGCCGTTTTCTCAAATGGTTCCTGGCCGGCACGGGTGCCTATGCAGGCATGGCCGCGCTGCCGTTCACGCCCCGCCTTTCCGCGGCGTTCGCCGAGCCGGCGCTGGGCCTTTATCACTTTCCGCAAGGTCTTGCCTCCGGCGATCCTCAGCCCGATGCCCTGATGCTCTGGACGCGGGTCGAAGCGCTAAGCGGCGCGGATGATCCCATCGATCTTTATGTTCAAGTCTCCGAGCAGGAAGACTTTTCCAATGTCGTGATCGAACAGGCGCTCCGCGCACTGCCTGAGGCCGATCACACGGTGCGCTTCTTTGCGCAAGGGCTTAAACCCGACACCCGGTATTTCTACCGCTTCTTCGCCGGTCCCGATGCCGCGCCTTTCATCGGCCGCAGCCGCACGGCACCGGAAGCGGGCAGCAAGCGGCCCGTGCGCTTTGCCATCGCCTCCTGCCAGAATTACGAGCAAGGCTATTTCAGTGCCTGGCGGCATCTCGTGCGCGAGGATAGGCGCGTGCCCGAAGAGGCGCAGATCGATTTCGTGCTGCATCTTGGCGACTTTATTTATGAGGTCACAGGCGACGTGCCGATGGACCGCACCCCTGCCCGGCTCGTGCCGAAACTGCCCGATGGCAGCCCGCCCTGGGTGCCGGACGGCACGCGCACTTGGTGGCAGCCGGGCGCGCAGGCTGCGGTGACGCTTGCCGATTACCGCCACCTTTATAAGGTCTATCTTTCCGATCCTGATTTGCAGGCGGCCCGGGCGCGCTTTCCTTTCATTTGTACCTGGGACGATCACGAATTCACCAACGATGCCTGGCAGGCGCACGACACCTACTTTGGCGAGGGAGAACCGGCACAGCGGCGCAAGGTTGCCGCCAACCGCGCCTGGTTCGAATTCATCCCCGCGATCTTGAGCGGCGGCCCCGGCATTGGCGGCGTTGAGAATGCTGCTACCGATTTTGCGGATGCCCCGGTCGAGGATGCGCCGTTCGAAACATATGATGACGCGTATCTGTTTGATGGTGACAACAAGACGGCACTTGAAACGCTGACCATCTACCGCGCTTTTTCCTGGGGCAGCCTTGCCGATCTCATCGTCACGGACACGCGTTCTTACCGCAGCCCGCCTGTGGTGAGCGGCGAGGTCGAAGCCCTGCTCGAGGAGGCGCCCTTGCCCCCCGTCGGTATCGTCAAGACACTGGATGCCGGACGCACCGCGAATAATGGCGCGCCACCTGAAACGATCACCTATAAAGAAACGTCCATCCCCAATCCGCGCCGTGCGGCCCCGCCCGGCACCTGCCTTGGCGCGCAGCAAAAAGCCTGGTTCAAAGAGGTAATGAAACAGTCGGGCGCCCGCTGGAAAATCTGGGCGAATTCCATTCCGGCTCTGCCGCTGCGCCTCAATCTCGGCTCCATTCCTTTTGCCGGGCTCGACACAGGCTATCTCGGCACCGATGCCTGGCAGGGCTATCCGGGTGAGTTGACAGAGCTCATGGCTTATTTGCGCGAGGAAAAAATCGCCAATGTCGTTTCCTGCGCGGGCGATTATCACACCCATGCGGCAGGCCGCCTGCCCGTCGATCCCGATGCGGAGGAAACGGAATTCGCCGCCGTCGAATTTGCCGTAACAAGCATCAGCTCCGGCAATCTCTATGAGGGTGTGGAAGCCCGCTCCCGCGACAGCGAGAGCCTGCGCCGCCTGGTGGTCTATGAAACCCCGGAAGGGCCGGTAGAGAACTGGAACAACAGCATCGTCAACGGCGTGCTGGCGGGGCTCGCCGCCTCCGTCACCGGCAGTCCCAATGTGTCGGGCGTCTTTGCTTCCAAAAGCGCCAATCCGGGCCTCAATTTCCTCGATTCCAACAGCCATGGCTATGGGTTGGTGGATTTGACGGAAGAAGAGATTTCCGTGCGCCTCGTCAATGTGGGCGATGTGCGCCGCGATGAAGGGCCGGAAGGAACCGAGCTCCTGCGCACCACGCTTTTGCGGGTGCCTGCCTGGAAAGACGGCGAGGAGCCGCCGGAATTTACGCCCGCCATTCAAGGCGCGCCGCTTTTTCCGTTCGCATGAAAGCTGACAAAGCAACGCAGACCTGACTATCATCCCTCATAAGAAAAGAGAGGGAGCTCATGGCGTTCAACGAATATGCGGATTATGACGGGCTCGGCCTGGCTCAGCTCGTCGCCAAAGGCGAGGTCAGTGCAAGCGAGCTTACGGAAGAAGCGATCAGCCGGATCGAAAAACACAATCCCACGCTCAATGCGGTTGTCACAAAGCTTTATGACATGGGCCGGGAGGCGGCAAAGGCCCCGGCAAAAGGCCCCTTCTCCGGCGTTCCTTTTCTGCTGAAAGACATTCTGGGTGACGTGGCGGGCGTGGAAACGCGCTCCGGCTCACGCCTCATGCAGAGCTTGCCTGCCCCTGCCGACAATACACTGACACAGCGTTTCAAGGCGGCGGGCGTTTCCATTCTCGGCAAAACAAATGTGCCGGAATTTGGTCTGCTGCCGATCACCGAATCCGCGCTTTACGGGCCTGCGCGCAATCCATGGAACCCGGATCATTCGACGGGCGGCTCTTCCGGCGGTTCGGCCGCGGCAGTTGCCGCCGGCATCGTGCCCATGGCCCATGCGAATGATGGCGGCGGCTCCATCCGCATTCCCGCTTCCTGCTGCGGGCTTGTCGGCCTGAAACCGACCCGCGCGCGCAACCCGCTCGGCCCGATGCTGGGTGACATCATGAGCGGCTTGATCAGCGAGCATATCGTCTCGCGCAGTGTGCGCGACAGCGCGGCCATGCTCGACTGTACGAGCGGGCCGGAACCGGGCGATCCTTATATGGCGCCGGTGCCGGAACGCCCTTTCCTTGAAGAAGTGAAACAGCCTGCCGGGAAACTGCGCATCGCTTTTTCCACCAAAGATCTTGGCGGTAACAGCGTTCATCCCGAATGTGTGAAAGCGGTGCAGGAAACGGCAAAGCTTTTGGAGGAGCTCGGTCATGAGGTTGTGGAGACGGCGCCCAATCTCAACATGGAAATGATGTCCGGTGCCTTCATGGCCGTGTGGGCCGCCGGTCTTGCCATGCAGATCGATGCGACCGCGCAGTTCACAGGCAAAGTGCCGAGCGAGGATAATCTAGAAGGCCTGACCTGGGGCCTTTACAAAGCCGGTCAAAGCATCACCGCCTCGCAATATCTCATGGCAGTGAGCGCCTTTCAGATGCTGGGCCGCGAGATGGCACGCTTCCACGCCACCTATGATGCCTGGATGACGACCACGCTGGGCGCGCCGCCGCTCCCCTTAGGTTCGATCGACATTCATGAAACCGATCCTGAAAAAGCATTCGAGCCGGTACAAACCTATGTGCCCTTCACGGCCATTGAAAATGCGACCGGCCAGCCCGCCATTTCGCTGCCGCTGCATTGGACACCGGAAGGCTTGCCGGTCGGGCTCATGTTTGCCGGGCGCTTCGGGGAAGAAGGTTTGCTGCTGCGCCTTGCCGCGCAGCTCGAAACGGCCCGCCCCTGGAAGGAAAGAAAGCCGCAGGTCTGGAACTGACATCAGGCTGACACCGGTCTTTGGGAGGAGACGGAATGAAAAATTATGCAGATTATGATGGGCTCGGCCTGGCGCAGCTTGTTGCCAAGAAAGAAGTCACGCCGCTCGAACTCGTAGATGCCGCCATCGAGCGGATCGAAAAACACAATCCGGCTTTGAATGCCGTTGTGCATAGAGCATACGATGAGGCAAGGCAGACGGCTAAAGGCAAGTTGTCGGACGGCCCTTTCAAAGGCGTGCCCTTCCTCATCAAGGATTTGGGCCTGAAAGTTACGGGTCTGCCGCGCACCGATGGCAGCCGTTTCATCGGGTCTCGTGTCGACAGCGAAGACAGCGAACTTACCCGCCGTTTCCGCGCCTCGGGCATCGTCATCCTGGGTAAGACGAATACGCCGGAATACGGCATCACCGGCACGACGGAATCTGCCCTACTCGGCCCCTGCCGCTCGCCCTGGAACGAGAACCATATTGCGGGCGGCTCTTCCGGCGGCGCGGCGTCGGCCGTGGCAAGCGGCATGGTGCCCTTGGCTCATGCAAGCGACGGGCTCGGCTCCATCCGTATTCCGGCTGCCTGCTGCGGGCTTTTCGGCATGAAAATTACCCGCGACCGCAACCCCAACGGGCCGGACGATTTCGATCGCGCCATCGGTTTCAGCGTGGATCATGTCGTCTCACGCAGCGTGCGCGACAGCGCGGCGATGCTCGATGCGACGGGCTATCCGGAAGCCGCCTCTCCTTATGCCCCGCCACCCAAAGCCCGGCCTTATATTGAGGAGGTAGAGGCCTCACCCGGCAAACTGAAAATCGCCGTCTCCACGGAAACACCGAACGGCAAACCGATCGATCCGGAAGTTCAACAGGCCTTCGAGAAGACTGTGGAACTGCTCAAATCGCTCGGTCATGAGGTCGTGGAACGCGGCCTTGGCGTCGATTACCGGCGCCTTTACCGGGCGCAAGGCATGGTCTCCGCCTCCAATTTCGCCGCCGGTATGCGCCGGCGCGTGGAACTTATCGGGCGGGAGCCGGAAGAGCACGAGCTTGAAAAACTGACCTGGGCTGCCTACCGCAATGGCGGGCGCGTCACCGGCGAAATGGCACTTTACGGCTGGCAGGAATTGCGGCTCTTGAACCGGCAGGTGCTCTCGCTCTTCGAAGAATTCGATGTGCATCTTTCCCCGGTCATGGGCACACCGCCGCCGGAAATCGGCTATGTCGACCCCGTCAATCTTGACCCGAAAGAAGTCAACAAGCGTCAGGGTAAGGTTTTCCCCTTCACACCGCCCTTCAACTTCACCGGCCAGCCCTCCATGTCCGTGCCACTTTGGCAAAGCGCGGCGGGTCTTCCCATCGGCATGGTGTTTACCGGGCGGTACGGCGATGAAGGCACGCTCTTCCGTCTTGCCGGGCAGCTTGAAAAAGAGTGCCCCTGGAAGGACCGGCGCCCCAAACACTGGAATTGAGGACACCTCCTCACAAAGAGTTCAAACCGTGTGCCGTTGCATGCCCCTTCGTTCCCCCTAGCATGGGGGAAGGAGGCATCCATGCGCTTGTTCATTCGCCCTATTGCTGCAGCCCTATTTGCTATCTTCCTCACGTTCCCTGTCATGCAGGCCCGGGCGCAAGACGCGGGCGATGCCGGGCAGCGCGCGCGGATGGCCGATCAGCTTTTAAGCGATAACGGTTTTCTGCGGCGCATTGCCGTCGATTGGCTGGTGGATAAAGGTGGCAGCAAAGCCGTGTCCGCCTTGATCCGTGCGCTGCGCTTCGAAACGGCCGAAGCGCCGGAAATTGTCGCCGCGCTCGAAAAACTGACCGGCGCGAAACCCGGCAATGATTGGAAAAGCTGGATGCTCTGGCTGCAGCAACATCCGGAAATCACGCCGCATAAAGATTATGACCGCTTCCTTTCGGCTTTCTTCGCCGCGCTCGATCCGAAATTCGTGTCACTCGTCTATCCCTCCATGCCCCACACGATCCGGCTGGAGGAGATCGTCTGGGGCGGCGTCAAGAAAGACGCCATCCCCCCGCTTGATGATCCGGCACTCATTCCTGCGAGCGAAGCGGATTATCTGACTCCGGAGGAACTTGTCTTCGGCGTCGAGATCAATGGCGATGCGCGGGCCTATCCGCTACGCATCATGGACTGGCATGAGATGCTGAACGACGTGGTGGGCGGTGTGCCCGTCTCGCTTGCCTATTGCACGCTCTGCGGTTCGGGCATTCTGTTCGAGACAGCAATCAAGGGCCGGGAAAAACCGTTTCGTTTCGGCTCCTCCGGTCTTCTCTACCGCTCCAACAAACTGATGTATGATCGCGAGACGAATTCGCTCTGGAACCAGTTCACCGGCGAGCCTGCTGCGGGGCCTCTTGCCGGCTCCGGCATCACGCTTTCCGCCCGGCCGGTCGTTATCACGAACTGGCAGGCCTGGCGCGCCAGCCATCCCGAAACGAAAGTGCTCTCCCTCGATACAGGCTTTGAGCGCGATTATCGGCCAGGCCAGCCATACGGGGATTATTTTGCCAGCAAAGAGCTCATTTTCCCGGCCTATCTCGATGATGGACGGCTGGGCGCGAAGGATTACGTTTTCGCCTTGCGCGGCGGCGCGGCTGACAAGGCCTGGCCGCTCGCGGCCTTCAAGGGCGGCGTGGTCATCAACGACATGGCAGGCGCCGTGCCCCTGACCCTTATCGGAAATGAAGAAAGCCAGACGGTGCGCGCTTACCGCACGGACGGGCGGGTTTTTGAGAAAACCGGCAATCCCGGTGAAGTCCGCTCGGGCGGTGAAGCCTGGCAGGTGACCGAGGAAGCCCTGCGCAGCCCGGAGGGAGAGGCCTTTCCCCGCCTTCCCGGCCATATCGCCTATTGGTTTGCCTGGTCGGGCTATCTGGGCGCAGGAGGCGAACTCGCCGAGGCCCGGTAAAATTCGCGTCCTAGCCCCTTTCCAGCGCTCCGGCAGAGTGCTATTTCCCGCCTATGAGCAATGAAAGCATCAAACCCGTTCACGTCGTGGGCGCCGGCATGGCGGGGTCGGAAGCTGCCTGGCAGCTTGCGAATGCCGGCACGCCCGTCATCCTGCACGAAATGCGCCCGGTGCGCGGCACCGACGCCCACCAGACGGACGGGTTCGCCGAGCTTGTCTGCTCGAATTCTTTCCGTTCCGATGATTGGGAAAACAATGCCGTCGGGCTTCTGCACGAAGAAATGCGCCGGGCAGGCTCCATCGTCATGCAGGCGGCGGAGAAAGCGAAAGTCCCTGCCGGCGGCGCGCTTGCCGTGGATAGAGATATTTTTTCCGGCGCGGTGACGGAGGCGCTGGAAAACCATCCGCTCGTTACCGTGGAGCGCGGCGAGGTAGACCGCCTGCCGCCGGAAGACTGGCATTCGGTCATCATCGCGACCGGCCCCCTCACCTCGCCCGCGCTTAGCGAGGCAGTGAAAGGCCTGACGGGCTCGGACGAGCTTGCCTTCTTCGATGCGATCGCGCCGATTATCTATAAAGACAGCATCGACTTCGACATTTGCTGGTACCAGTCCCGCTACGACAAACCGGGCCCCGGCGGCACGGGCAAGGACTACATCAATTGCCCGATGAACAAAGAGCAATATGCCGCTTTCATCGATGCGCTTTTGACAGGCGACAAAACCGAATTCAAAGACTGGGAAAAAAACACGCCCTACTTTGAAGGCTGCCTGCCTATCGAAGTCATGGCGGAGCGCGGGCCCGAAACCTTGCGGCACGGGCCCATGAAACCCGTCGGTCTGACGAACCCGCATAACCCGGATGTGAAGCCTTACGCCATCGTGCAGCTGCGCCAGGATAATGCGCTCGGCACGCTTTACAACATGGTCGGCTTTCAAACCAAGCTGCGCCACGGTGAGCAGAAGCGCGTGTTCCAGATGATCCCGGGGCTCGAGAAAGCCGAGTTCGCGCGGCTTGGCGGCCTGCACCGCAATACGTTTATCAACTCACCGCGCGTGCTCGATGCCTCGATGCGGCTGAAAGCCGATCCGCGCCTGCGTTTTGCGGGGCAGATCACCGGCGTTGAAGGCTATGTGGAAAGTGCGGCCATGGGACTTTTGGCCGGCCGTTTCGCAGCAGCCGAGGCGCGGGGTGCTCAGCCCGTGCTGCCGCCGGTCACATCGGCGCTCGGCGCGCTTCTCGGCCATATTACCGGCGGCGCGGAAGCGGAAACCTTTCAGCCGATGAATGTGAACTTTGGCCTTTTCCCTGAAATCGAACCGCCCAAATCACCGGACGGCAAAAGGCTGCGCGGTAAGGAAAAAGGCCGCGCCCGCAAACAGGCGCTCACCGCCCGCGCCCTGCGCGATATCGAAACCTGGCTGAAAGGTCAGGAAATGGCCGCCGCCGAGTAAATCAAATACGCCCGCGCCACTGCGCCGTCAAAAAACGCCATTGCAGCCGGAAGGCGGGAACCTCTACCCGTTCGCGGAACGGATGGTCTTTGCGCGCCAGATACCGTCTCTGATAAAGCGGCACCACGGCGAGCGGCAGGAAAACCGGCAGACAGATTTTCGGCATATCGTTCATGTGACGGCGCATTTCGTTCAGTGCCTCTTGCGACAGCGCCGCCATCTCACTCATCGCGTCATAAAGGCCCGGCCGGGCCACGCCGTTGAACAGGTCTTCCAGTTCCACCTCATGTTTGGCGAGCAGCGATTGCGGCAGCATCATATAGCCTTGCGAGGCCTGATAAGGCAGCGCCCGCAAAAACCCGATATAGGCATAGGCCCGCGCGCCCGCTGTAATAGCTGCATCCAGTCCGGGCTCTATCTCATTTCCGGTGAGAAGCTTCGCACCAAGGCGCATGAGCTGGCCTTGCGTTGCTTCCACATAAGCATCGAGATCGCTAAAATCCTGAAAGAGCCCGGCTTCCAGATCGCGCGAGCGCCCGTCGATAAGGTCGATAAGATCGCTCGCGCTCACAAGACTTCCCGGTAGAAGCTCGGCCAAACAGGCAGCAATGTCATGACCGCGTGTCTCGCCTTTAAAAAGATGTTCCGCCGTTTCCCGCCACCATTGCAGACGGATTTCGCCGAGCATGGGCTCGCTGACAAGCTCGCGGACCTTGGCGATTTCTGCGTTGAGCCCGTAAAGCGCGGTAAGTGCGCGGCGCGGCTCTTCCTTGATGACGAGCAGGCTCAAATAGCGCTCGAAATCGAGGCTGCGCAACTCTTCCAGAACCCGGTCGAAGGCCGTCTCGCTCACCTTTCACCTCATAAATAAAGGGGCCGCTGCATGAGCGGCCCCTTTGCTTTACCGGCCGGGGCCGGTGCTTATCAATAGATGTTCTGTGCCGACACCATGGCAAAGAGCATCGGGATCGACAGCAGCGTGTTGGTTCGCGAGAACAGCATGGCGGTACGGGCCGCTTTTGCTTTCGCATCGGCTTCGGCATCTACCATGCCGAGCGCGATTTTCTGGTTCGGCCAAATGACGAACCAGACGTTGAACCACATGATGGTGCCGAGCCACATGCCGATACCGATGGCAATATTCTTTTCGACGGCAAAGCCCTCGATAATGCCAAGCGTATAGGCTTCAAGCAGATAGCCGTTCATCGACGCCAGAATGATGCCGGTGACGATCGTGGCCATGGCGCCCCAGCGGAACCACCACAGAGCCGCCGGCGCGATGACCTTGCCGATGGCCGGTTTCTGTTCGTCGGGAATGTTCGGCATGTTCGGGATCTGCACGAAGTTGAAATACCAGAGCAGACCGATCCACATCACACCGCTGATGACATGCAGCCAGCGGAAGATGAATGCCCAGAAGCCGTGACCGAGATCACCGCCCCAATTCAGATACATCGCAAAAAGAACCGCCGCGAGGACGAAACCGGCAATCACCGTGTTCCGAAGCGACGTGAGAATGGCAGCCATAATAGCCCTCCCCAAAAGTTTCACACCCAAAGGCCTCAAGAACCCGGCCCCCTGCCAATTGCCGGGAGTTATGCGACTCACTTTGAAGCGACTCGCAAAAACCAGAGCAACCCTAGGCGCATCAACTGCAAAAGCCAAGTAAAGCGTGGGGAGATTGGAAACTAGTCCACAGCAATGAAGGCGCCGGCAACGGGCCTGTCTTCACTTGCAAGGATATTATAGGTCCGGCACGCGGCGGGCGTGGTCATCACATCGAAGGAGATGCCGTGCTCCGACAGATGATCGCGAATCACTTTCGGCAAAAACGTCATCGTTTTTCCGCAGCCGATCAGCAGCACATCGAAATCGTTCTTCAGTGCAACAAGCGGATCGAAAGAGCGAATGCTGGCGTCGTTCAGATCGGCAAGCGGCCAAGGCTCCATACGCGCAGGCAGAAGAAGAAGCGAGCCTTCCACCCGCTTGCCGTCCACGCGAAACCCGCCATCGCCATAGGCATCGACGGGCGGTTGACGGAAAGCGGGATTGGAAAACTCCATCTCGGCTTTAGGCGCCTTTCTTGCCGGGTTCCGGGCTGCTCGCCGTCGCGCTCCAATCGCGTTTCACGCCGAGGATAAGAAGGACCGGCGCCGCAACGAAGATCGAAGAGTAAGTCCCGATGATAACACCCCAGATCATCGCGAAGGTGAAGCCGCGAATAACCTCGCCGCCGAAAATATAAAGCGCAAAAAGAGCGAGCAAGGTCGTCAGCGCGGTCATGGTCGTGCGCGTCAGCGTCTCGTTGATCGCCTTGTCGATCAGCTCGCCCAGATCCATGCGTTTATATTTGCGCAGGTTCTCACGCACCCGGTCATAAACGACAACGGTATCGTTCATCGAATAACCGACAATGGTCAGGATCGCGGCGATGATCGGCAGGCTGAACTCGATCTGTAAAAGCGAGAAAATGCCGATCGTGGTGATAACATCATGCACCAGCGCCAGCACCGCGCCGATGGAAAACTGCCATTCGAAGCGGAACCAGACATAAATCAGCATCAATGCCACGGCGAGCACCACGGCAGTCACGCCCGAGTTCACAAGCTCGCCGCTGACTTTGGGGCCGACGACTTCCACGCGCCGGTATTGCACGCTGTCGCCAAGCTCCTGCTTGACCAACTCGACAACCTGCTGGTCGCTGCCGGGCTCTCCACCCTGGCTTTGAATGCGGATCAGCACATCATTGGGCGCGCCGAAGGTTTGTACCTGTACATCCCCAAGACCCAGCCCGTTGAGCTGGGTGCGGATGGCCGAAATGTCGGCAGCTTCCGGCGTTTCGATTTCGATCATCGTCCCGCCTTTGAAGTCGATGCCGAAATTCAGCCCCTTGGTGAAGACCAGCGCAATGGACGCCAGAACGATCAAAATCGAAAAGGCGAATGCCGCCTTTCGATAAGCAACGAAGGGGATCGAGGTGTTTTCCGGAACAAGTTTCAGTCTCATGCTCGTTCCCCTTAAACCGTAAGCGCCGACGGGCGGCGGGACTTGTACCAAAGCGCCACGAACATCCGCGTCAATGTGAATGCCGTGAAGACGGATGTCAGAATACCGATGCCGAGCGTCACGGCGAAGCCGCGCACCGGCCCCGCCCCAAGCTGGAACAGAATGGCCGCGGCAATGAACGTCGTGATATTCGCATCGAGAATAGTGCCGAGCGCGCGGTTATAACCGTTCTCGATGGCAACAAGCGGTGTTTTGCCCGCCTTCACCTCTTCACGGATACGCTCGAAAATCAGCACGTTCGCATCGACCGCCATACCGATGGTCAGCACCACGCCGGCAATGCCCGGCAATGTCAGCGTCGCGCCGAGCACTGAGAGAACGGCGCCGATCAGCATGACGTTGGTCACAAGCGCGACATTGGCAAACCAGCCGAAGAGCCCGTAAGCAAGGCCCATATAGAGCACGACAGCGGCAAAGCCGATAATCGCTGCGATTTCACCGGCGGCAACCGAATCCGCCCCGAGGCCCGGACCGACCGTGCGCTCTTCCAGGATCGTCAGCGGCGCGGGAAGCGCGCCAGCACGCAGCAGAATGGCCAGGTCGTTCGCATCCTTAACCGAAAAACCGCCGCTGATCTGTCCGCTACCACCCAGAATGGGCTCGCGGATGACCGGCGCGCTCAGCACTACATCGTCGAGCACAATGGCAAAGGGGGCACCCACATTCTGCGTCGTGATATCGCCGAACCGGTTTGCCCCGCTCGTATCGAGCCGGAAAGTAACGATAGGCTCGTTCGTTTGCTGATCGAAGCTGGCTTTCGCATCGACGAGGTTTTCACCGCTCAGCATGGCGCGCCGTTCGATGAGAACGCCTTGCGGCGGCTCCGTATTGGAAAGCGGCAGAATCTGCGAGCCGGCGGGCACGCGCGTCGCCTGCGCCTGGGCCGCCGTCATGGAACGGTCCACCAGGTGAAAGCTGAGCTTCGCCGTCTGGCCGAGCAGGTCTTTCAGGCGGCGCGGATCGTCAAGCCCCGGCACTTCCAGGACGATGCGATTTTCGCCCTGGCGCTGAATGGTCGGTTCCGTCGTGCCCAGCTCGTCGATACGCCGGCGCACGATCTCGATACTCTGGGAAACCGCCGATTGCGACATCGACACACGGGCAGCTTCCGAGAACGTCACGCCGATTGTGTCAACCCCTTCCGCCGTGATCACCAGGTCCTTTTCCGGCAGCCCGCCGAAAAGGTTGGCGTCGACGAAGCTGGAAAGCTCCTCCAGCGCCGCCATCGAGCGTTCCTGATCCCCGGCATCGTTGAGGACGACCGTCACACCTTCGTTCGTTTGGCGCACACGGAAGCGCACTCTGGGATCATCCAGCTGGCGCAGCGTGTTGCGCACATCCGTTCGCAGCGTTTGCAGACGCTCCTTGTAAAGCGCGTCCGTTTCCACCTCGAGCAGCAGGTAAGAGCCGCCCTGCAGATCGAGCCCCAGCACGATCTGGCTTTGCGGCACCCAGCCGGGCAGACCGCTCAGGCTGTCTTTGGAGAAAAAGTTAGGCGCGGTGTAGATGAACCCCAGCACGGCAATCAGCGTGACCAGGGTGATCTTCCAAGGAGGAAAGCGAAGCATGAAACGGTCCCGTTTCTTGAGGCGTGGCTCAATTAGTTGGAGTTGGCTGCCTCAGGCGCCGGCTCTGTTTTCGAGCGAACGGTGGTGATCGTGCCTTTCACGAGGCGCACGCGCACGCCCTCGGCAATCTCCACCTGGATTTCATCCCCCTCGCTCACCTTCGTCACCTTGCCGACGATGCCGCCGGCCGTCACGATCTCATCGCCGCGGCGCACCGCGTTGATCATCGCTTGGTGCTCTTTCACCCGTTTTTGCTGGGGGCGGATCATCAGAAAATAGATGATGACGAAAACCAGAATGAACGGAAAAAGCGAAATCAGCAGATCGCTGCTGCCGCCACCGGTGCCCTGGGCGTAAGCCGGGGTAATGAACATCTTTATCTCCTGAAGGAGGCGCATGGCGCCGCTTGAATCCTGAGGCCGGACTATACCGGCGCGCTGGCGCTTTGCAAACCCTGTCTCGGCCCGAAACCCGGCCCAAACCTTTGAATTACCGTCGCTTTCACTGCGTTGACCATTTCCCGGCAGCGCCCTAATGTCCGCCCGTTCCAGGGCCGCCGTGAGCCGGACGGCGGGCAGGAAGAGCGCGACAAGGGAGTAAGCCGTATGACCAAAGACCCAGAGCTCTTGGCCATCCTGGAACGGATTGCCGTTTCCTTGGAAAAGTTGGCACCGGAGCCCGAGGCCGTTCCCTCTCTGGACGGAGCCGATGCCTTTGTCTGGGAACCGGAAACGGACCGGCTCTTACCCGTTGAAACGGTCTCGCGGGTGGATATCTCGCTTTTGCGCGGTGTCGATAATGTCCGCGATATCCTTCTAGAAAACACCCGGCGGTTTACCGAAGGCCTGCCCGCCAACAACGCGCTGCTCTGGGGCGCGCGGGGCATGGGCAAAAGCTCGCTGGTCAAAGCCGCCCATGCCGAGATGAACAAGGCAAAGCCGGGCGCTCTCGCGCTCATTGAAATTCACCGGGAAGACATCGACACCCTGCCCCGCCTGATGACGGCGATCCGTGAAAGCGGGCGGCGCACGGTCATCTTTTGCGACGACCTCTCCTTCGATCACGACGATACGAGCTACAAATCCCTGAAAGCGGTGCTGGAAGGCGGGATCGAGGGGCGGCCTGACAATGTGATCTTCTATGCCACTTCGAACCGGCGCCACCTCATGCCGAGCGACATGATGGAAAACGAGCGCTCGACCGCCATCAATCCGTCAGAGGCCGTGGAAGAGAAAGTCTCGCTTTCGGACCGTTTCGGCCTCTGGCTCGGCTTTCACAAATGCTCGCAGCAGGATTATCTGGAAATGGTGGCGGGCTACGCCGCGTTTCTGGAGCTGGATATTGCGCCGGAAGAGCTGCAAGCTGGCGCCGTCGAATGGGCGGCAACGCGCGGCGGGCGCTCGGGCCGCGTTGCCTGGCAATATATTCAGGATGTGGCGGGACGGCTTGGAAAACCGCTGAGCTAATTAAGCGCGCACGATGCGTTTGGGATCCACCGGCTTCGTGCCTTTGCGCACTTCGAAATGGATCTGCGGTGTGCTCACACTGCCCGACTGGCCGGAAAGCGCAATCGTCTGCCCCTTCACCACTTTGTCGCCTCGCTTGGCGAGAATTTTGCCGTTATGGGCATAGGCGGTCATCCAGCCATCGGCATGGCGCACGAGAACGAGATTGCCGTACCCCTTCAGCTCATTGCCGACATAGGCGACGACACCGCTTTGCGCCGCGCGCACCGGTGTGCCTTCGGGCACCGCGATGTTGATGCCGTCATTATGAAGGCCGCCTTCCTTGGAACCGAAACTGGAAAGCACGCGGCCTTCCGCCGGCCAGATGAACCCGCCGGCAGGCGGCGGCGGCGCGGGAAGCGGCGGTTTGACATAAGGACGCGGCGCGCCGGGCGACACGGTGCCTGTCTGGCCCGGCCGGGCCTGCGGATAAGCAGCCGCCACCTGTACCGGCGTGCCTTTAAGGCGCAACTTCTGGCCGACCTCGATGTTGTAAGAAGAATCCAGGCCGTTCAGGCTGGCAAGCTCGGAAACCTGCATCCCATGCATTTTGGAAATGCGGTACACCGTCTCCCCGCGTTTCACGACGTGATACGTGCCACTGGAACGGGAAGCCGTTTGCGCAGGCGGACGGCGCGGCGTGCTCACGCTCGGGCGCGGCAGGGGCGAAGGCGCATTGCGCCGGGCGCTCGATGAATAATTCTTGGAACTGCCGGCTGAAGAACCGCCATTGCGGTAATCGTACTGCGCATCCCACCAGGCAGGCTGGCTGGCGCAACCGGAAATGAAGGCAAAGCTCAGAAAAAGAACGCCAAGACGTTTGAAAAGCGGTGCGCGCTGCACAAGGCCGAGCCCCGCACCGCTCTGCAGTGCCCGACTGGTCTTCATATCTGCCAGTCTCATCGCCACTTTCCGCCTCTTCAGCTCTCCCGTGCGACGCCCTCGACAAGAGGAACGAAGCGCACATCCATCAAATCTTCCCGCTCGATGCCCGTCTCGGTGCGCGTCACACGCACCAGCTTCTGCTCGCGCGGCCTGCCGGGAATATCGACCGGCAAAACCATGATGCCGCCCACTTTCAGCTGGTCCACCAGCGTTTGCGGCAATTCGGGGGCAGCGGCGGTCACCATGATCCGGTCGAACGGGGCCTGTTCCGGCCATCCGGACGCACCATCGCCCACCTTTGTAGTAATGTTGTGCAGATTTAAGGTTTCGAAACGGTTAACGGCATCGCGCATCAGCGTTCTATAACGCTCAATTGTGTAAACGCGCCGGCATAAACGGGACAGGATTGCTGCCTGATATCCGGAGCCCGTTCCCACCTCCAGAACCTTCATCCGGTCCCCGACCTCCAGCTTTTCCGTCATATAGGCGACCACGAAAGGCTGAGAAATCGTCTGCCCGCATTCGATGGGCAGCGCATGGTCTTCATAAGCCTGTTTGGAGAAGGTCGTGGGCACAAAACTGTCCCGCGCCACCCGTTCGATGGCGGAGAGCACCGCTTTGCTTTTGATGCCGCGCCGGCGCAGCTCCATGATCAGCGAAATTTTCGCCGGATCGGCTGCCGCAAACCCTTCTCTTTCCTCCTCCGGCATCGTGCCTCCTAACCGAATGCCTTGAGCAATGCGCGCCGGGAGCGGTCATGCGTCAGCGTCATATGGAGGGGTGTGATGGAGATGAAGCCGTTATAGATCGCATGCAGATCCGTGCCCTTCGGCGGGTTGGACTTCTTCGCCTCGAAGCCGATCCAGTAATAAGGCCGGTGGCGCGCATCGATGCGCTCTTCCACTTTGACAAGCGACTGATCACGCCGGCCCTGCGCCGTAACTTCAATGCCTTTGACATGATCATGGGCAACATCGGGGAAATTGATGTTGATCAGCACTTCCTTCGGCCAGCCTTCTTTCAAAAGCTGCAGGATGAGTTTCGGTGCGTGATGTTCCGCCGTTGCCCATTTCACGTTCTGCTTACCGTCGAAGCCGTAAGCCTGGCTGAGCGCGATGGAGGGAACGCCGAGAATGGTGCCTTCCATGGCGGCCGCGATCGTGCCCGAATATGTCACATCATCGGCGATATTCTGGCCGCGGTTGACGCCGGACAGAACAAGGTCCGGCGCTTTATCTTTCAGCACATGGCGCAGCGCCATCATCACGCTGTCGCTCGGTGTGCCGGAGACGGCGAATTTGCGTGCATTGACTTTGCGCAGCCGCAACGGATCGGCCAGCGTCAGCGAATGCGACGCCCCGCTCTGCTCCGTTTCCGGTGCCACGATCCACACATCGTCGGAAAGCTGCCGAGCAATCTTTTCCAGCGCCTTGAGGCCGGGGGCATGAATGCCGTCATCATTGCTGAGCAGGATGCGCTTGCCCGCAAGCGGCAGTTTCTTACTCGTGCGTTTTGCGCCCGCCATTAGCCGATCACCTCAAGCCCGCCCATATAGGGCTGCAATACGGCAGGCACCGCCACCTTGCCGTCTTCCTGCTGATAATTTTCTAGGATCGCCACAAGCGTGCGCCCCACGGCAAGGCCGGAACCGTTCAGCGTATGCACGAAACGCGTCGCGCCCTTGCCCTTCTTGTCGCTGTCACCGGGGCGGTAGCGCGCGCCCATGCGCCGCGCCTGGAAGTCCCCGCAATTCGAGCAGCTCGAAATCTCCCGGTAGGCATCCTGCCCCGGCAGCCAAACTTCGATGTCGTAAGTCTTGCGCGCGCCAAAACCCATATCGCCGGTGCACAGCGTCATCACCCGGTAAGGCAGCTCCAGCCGCTTCAGCACTTCCTCGGCGCAGGACAGCATCCGCTCATGCTCCTCCGCCGACTTCTCCGGCGCGGTGACGCTCACAAGCTCGACCTTGGAGAATTGGTGCATACGGATCATGCCGCGCGTGTCGCGGCCGGCGGAGCCTGCTTCGGAGCGGAAACACGGCGTGAAAGCCGTCATGCGCAGCGGCAGTTCTTCTTCCGCCAGAATGCTTTCGCGCACCAGATTGGTCAGCGGCACTTCGGCAGTCGGCACCAGCCAATAGCCGTTTTCGGTGCGGAAGGCATCTTCGGCGAATTTGGGCAGATTGCCCGTGCCGAACATCGCTTCATCGCGCACCAGAACGGGCGGCGCCACTTCCATATAGCCGAACTCGCTTGTATGCAGATCGAGCATGAAATTGCCGATCGCCCGTTCAAGCCGCGCCATCTGGCTTTTCAGAACGACGAAGCGCGCGCCGGAGAGTTTCGCCGCCGCCTCGAAATCCATCAGGCCCATGCCTTCGCCGAGATCGAAATGCTGTTTCGCCTCGAAGTTGAAGCGGCGCGGCTCCAGATGCTTGTGCCGCTCGACATTGTCCTCCTCGTCCTTGCCGACCGGCACATCCTCATGCGGCAGGTTGGGGATGCGCGAGAGCATGTCGTCGAGTTCGGCGGAAATCCGCTTTTCTTCTTCCTCGCCCTTCTGCAGCGCTTCTTTCAGCTCGGCGACTTCCTTGATGAGCGCGTTCGCCCGCTCCTCATCGCCTTTCGCCTTGGCGGTGCCCACTTCCTTGGAAGCGGCGTTCCGCCGGGTCTGAGCCTCCTGGGTGCGGGCAATGACGTCCCGGCGCTTGGCGTCGAGCGCAATTAGTGTCTCGGCCTGGGGCTCGGCGCCCCGTTTGGCCAGAGCGGCATCGAAAGCCTGCGGATCGTCGCGGATCAGCTTGATATCGAACATGGATCGTCCGTCGGGTCAGATGTGGCTTCCGGCGCGACTCGGGCCCGCCGGACAACAATGATTTGGCTGCCTGTATAAGCGCTGGGAGAAGGCCCGTCCAGCAGGCCAGCCGCACCGTTTCCGGGGAGAAGAAATCAGGCGGAAGGCCTCAATCAGACCTTCTCGTCCTCGTAGGGCTCGTCCTCCTCGCGCTCCTTGCGCCGCCGCTCGATCATGGCGACGGAGAGGATCGAAATTTCATAGAGCAGTAGTGTCGGCAGGCCGAGGCCGACCTGGCTGATGATGTCCGGCGGGGTCAAAATGGCCGCCGCGGCAAACACCGCCACAATCGCGTATTTGCGCCCAGAGCGCAGTTGGGCCGCCGTCACCAGCCCTGCCCGCCCTAAAAGGCTAAGCACTACAGGCAGTTGGAAGCAGAAACCGAAAGCCAGGATCAAGGTCATGATCAGGCTGAGATATTCGCTCACCCGCGGCAAAAGCTCGATGGCGATTTTCCCCTCGCCGCCGCTTTGCTGCATGGAAAGGAAGAAGCCGAGCGCCAGCGGCATGATCAGAAAATAGACCAGCGCTGCCCCGAGCGCGAAGAGCACCGGCGTTGCCAGAAGGTAGGGCAAAAACGCGCCCCGCTCGTTTTTATAAAGGCCGGGCGCGACGAACATATAGATTTGCGAGGCAAGCACTGGAAAGGCCAGAAACGTTGCCCCGAAAAGCGCGAGCTTGAGCTGCGTGAAGAAATATTCCTGCGGCGCGGTGAAAATCACCTTCAGATTGGCCGCCTCATCTCCGGCGGCGATCTCGTAAGGCAGCAGCAGAATGTTGTAGATCACATCGGCAAAGTAAAAGCAGATGGCGAAGCCTATGGCGATAGCCACGACCGAATAGAGCAGCCGCGTGCGCAGCTCGATCAGATGCGTAATCAGCGGGGCACGGGAGGCCTCGATGTCGTCATCCGGCTCGTCGCTACGCTCACTCATAGGTTGGATTTTCCATCGAGAGGGCCGGCCTTGCGTTCGGGCTTGTCCTGAGGCTCTGCCTGCGTTTCCGGCTTCGGTCCTTCATGGCCTTCATAAACCGGTGCCTCGGCCGGTTTCTCCGGTTCGGAGTTCTCAGAAACGCTCACACGTTCCGTGTCGCCTTCCGCTTCAGCGGCAATCTTATGCGCCTCTTCCGGCGGCACGCCGTCCATGATGGCCTTGTTCACCGCATCGACCGGATCGTTAAAGCTGTCCTTCAACTTGTTGATCGGATTGGCCTTACGGATGTCCTGCACTTCCTTGCGCAGTTCTTCCAGCTCCGCCTCGCGCGCCATATCATCGAAAGATCGCTGAAACTCGCGGGCCATGGCGCGGATCTTCCCCGCATACTGACCGACAACCCGCATCATCCGCGGCAGGTCTTTTGGACCCACCACGAGAATGGCAATCACGCCTATCAGAAGAAGTTCAGACCAGCCAATATCGAACATGATGCAGATGCCGCTCCGCCCGGCGCCGCCGTGCGTGAAGGTCAGCTATTGACCTTGCTGTCCTTTTCCGCATCCGCAGCCCGCTCAGCCGCCGGCTGCTCCTGCTTGTTCTCCAGGCTTTTCGCCCCGCCTTGTTCGTCGGCTTCTTCTTCCGTCAGCCCTTTACGGAAGCTGCGAATACCTTTGGCGACATCACCCATCAGCGCGGAAATCTTGCCGCGCCCAAACAGCAGTACCACGAGCACTACAACAATGATGATCTGCCACGGACCGATCTGTCCCATTCAATAATCTCCACATACGTCTTAAGAGACGAAGCTAACTTCTTTCATCATCTCAGAATCCACTCCTCGCCGCAACGTATGGCCAAGGTGGAGGTTCAGTCGTCTTCGCCTTCACTGGAAGCGCTCTGGGCAACATGGTCATCCAGCGCCTCCCCATATTCTTCATGTAGGGGGTCATCATCGAATTCGCCATCCCCGTCGCCGCCCGTATCGGAGGGAACCGGCACTTCAAAGCCCGGCGGCAGGTGCCCTTCGAGCATGCCCGAGGCTTTCAGCTCATCGAGCCCCGGCAGATCGGAGATGTTTTCAAGGCCGAAATGCACCAGAAACTCCTCCGTCGTCCCGTAAGTCACGGGACGTCCCGGCACCCGGCGGCGGCCGCGCAGGCGCACCCAGCCCGTTTCCATCAAAACGTCCACCGTGCCTTTGGAAACGCTCACGCCGCGGATTTCCTCGATCTCCGCCCGCGTCACCGGCTGGTGATAGGCGATGATCGCCAGCGTCTCGAGCGCCGCGCGGGAGAGTTTCTTCTGCTGCTTGGCTTCCCGGCGCATCAGGAACGACAGGTCTTCCGCAGTACGGAACATCCATTTATTGGCCACACGCACCAGATTGACGCCGCGCTCGGCATAAAGCGCCTGCAAATCCTCGATCAGCGCGCCGACATCCGCCCCTTCGGGCAGGCGGGCGGCAATGCTGTCCCGGTCCAGCGGCTCTGCGGCGGCGAAAAGCAGCGCCTCGACCATGCGCAATTGCTGCGCGGGATCCTGCACGGGGAAGGCCTCGACATTGCTGTCGTTGCTGTCGTCGCTCTCGCCGGCGTCCGCTTCGCCGTCCTCGTCCGCGTCGTCATCGGAGGCGTCTTCAGAGGTTTCGTCAGCTGCTTCCTCGGCACCTTCTTCCGCCTCATCGGCAGGTGCCTCACTTAAAGCTTCTTCGGCCTCGGCCGCACCTTCTTCGGCGGCTTCCGTTTCTACGGCTTCCAGCTCGGCCTCTTCTTTTTTCACTTCGCTATGATCCATCATCTACTCGTTCGTGCCGGGAGCGGCGCCGGAAGGCGCGCCCGCCTCATCCCCGCGCCGTCTCACATAGACGGGCTGGAACGGGCCGGTCTGCCGGATTTCCAGCTTGCCGTCCTTCACCATTTCCAAAGTCGCGCTCAAGGTGCTCGCCAGTGCAGAGCGCCGTTTTTTGCCCGAGCCGAAATCGGGCGGGAAGAAACTGTCGATCCGCCCCCAATCCATGGCCGCGCCGATCAGGTTTTCCAGCCGCCGCCGCGCATCTTCGATCGCCAGGATGGGCAGCTTTTTTACCTCATAATGCTCGGTAAAGGTGCCGCGCACACGCTGCACGGAATAGGCCTTCAAAAGCTCATAGAGGTCCGCCTGCCATTCGGGCGTGCGGATCACGCGCACCCCTTCCGGCTTGCCGCGCGCAAACACATGGATGCCCATGCGGGTGCGGCTTGTGAGCTGCTCGCTCGCTTTACGCATTGCCTCCAGGCGCTGCAGCTGAAAAGCCAGGCGCGCCGCCATTTCGGCGCCCGAAAGCTCGCCCTCTTCGTCTTCCGGCGGCGGCAGCAGCAGCTTCGATTTCAGGAAGGCAAGCCAGGCGGCCATCACCAGATAATCGGCGGCAAGATCGAGCTCCAGTCGGCGGGCTTCCTGAATGAATTGCAGGTATTGCTCGGCAAGCTCCAGAATGGAAATTTTGGTCAGATCGACCTTCTGGTTGCGCGCCAGCGTCAGCAGAACGTCGAGCGGGCCTTCATAGCCGCTAATATCGACGACCAGACTATCCTCATGCTCGCTTTCGGAGGGATCGACCCGCACAGGCGCATCGAAGTCCTCCGCCTCGCCCTTTTCCGGGGCGGCGGATGCTTCGGCGGCGCTCTCCTCCTCAGGCGGAGCAGCGTTGGGGTCGGTCGGCGGCTGGGTCATGTATTGGCAACTCGTTGAAGGAACCGGACGGCGGGCCGCGCCGCAGGCTGTCTGCCCTTATAACGCGCCTTGGGATTCGGGGCACGGGCTTTTGCCCCGATCCGGCAATTTCCTGTGGGCGAATTGCTGGATGCGCCCGAAAATTTCTAGGAATAGTTTCCAATAAGGGCCTGAAAGGCCTCCCAGCCCGCTTCTTCATCGAAAGGCTGCGGCGGGCGGTAGCGGCCAAGGGCGTTTTCGGCCCGAAGCAGCGCCTTGCCGCCAAGCCGGGGCACCTCGGCCATGATGGCTTCCATCTCCCCCGGATCGCCATTGCAGTGAAGCACCACGTCACAGCCGGCCGCAAACGAGGCCCGTGTCCGAGCGCCGAACTCCCCGCCCAGCGCCTTCATGGAAAGATCATCGGACATAAGCAGCCCGTCAAAACCGATATCGCCCCGGATAACCTCCGTGATCACCTTGGCCGAGGTTGTGGCGGGGGCATCCGCATCGATGGCGCTGTAGATCACGTGGGCGGTCATGGCGAGCGGCATATCCGCCAGCGCCCGGAACGGGGCAAAATCGGTTTCCCGCAACGTTTCAAGCGGTGTGTCCACGACCGGCAGCGCCTCGTGGCTGTCCACCCCGGCCCGGCCGTGGCCCGGAATATGTTTGATGATGGGCAGAACACCGCTTTGCAGCAGCCCCTCACAGGCCGCCCGGCCAAGGGCGATGACGGGCTCCGGCGTCAGCCCATAGGCCCTGTCGCCGATCACGTCATGAGCACCCGGCACCGGCACATCGAGGACAGGCAAGCAGTCAACAGTCACGCCCGCGCGGGCAAGTTCCCCCGCGATGAGCCGCGCGCCGAGCCGAGCCGCCTCAATCCCTTTTTCGGGATCAGCGCTGTAAAGCGCGCCGTAAGCCGCCCCGGTTGGATAAGAGCGCCAATGCGGGGGGCGCAGGCGCTGCACCCGGCCCCCTTCCTGGTCGATCAGGACGGGCGCGTCCCGGCCCACAGCTTCCCTGTAACTTTGGGTCAGGGCGGCCAGCTGGCCTGGGCTTTCGATATTGCGGGCAAAGACAATAAAGCCCCAGGGATTGGCCTCCTTGAAGAAGGCGCGTTCCCGCTCGCTTAAAACCGGCCCCTCGGAGCCGAATATCACCGCACTTGGCGTCATGCGGGCTTAGCGCTCCCGCACCAGGCAGTCGAGGCCGCGCGATTTCAGCTTGGAGCAGAGGTTATCGGCGCTCGATTTGCTGTCCAGATAACCGATCCGCAGACGGTAATAGACGCCTTTATCCCCAAGATCGGCGCGCTGGATATCCGCCTCGGTACCGCTCAGAAGATCGCTGTGCTGCTTCTGCAAACTGGCGAAACGGGATTTGGCATCCGCCTCGCTGCGAAGCGCGGCGATCTGGACCACATATTTGCCCGAAGAGCTGGAGGAAGAAGCCGCAGGTGCCGGTTTGCTGGCGCTCTGCGACGGCTTGGCTTCCGGCGTACGGGGCGCAGCGCCCGGAATAACGGCTTCCTCGGGGCTGGAGGGTTCGGCAGCCGTTTCCTTTTCAGCGGCAGGCTTTTCCTCCGTATCCCCGTTCGGCAGCTTCATGGGTTCCTCGGCACGCGGCAAGAGCCGTTCGACACCCTCTTCTTCACTTTCCGCCCCGGCGATGCGGTCATAGATGCGCTTGTCCTGATGCGGAATTTCCATGCCGCCCGGATCCTGCGGCGTGACCTTCGCCGGGCCCTGTTCGGCGCGGATCAGCGGCGGGGCGCTGCGCATCCCCTCCTTCACGCCTTGCTGATAGGCAAAGAAGAGGACACCCCCAAACGCCGCGAGCAGCAGGATAATCCCGGCAAGCAGCAAGGGCCCGCGCCCGCGTTCTTCTTCCTCATCCGTCGCGTCATAGGTATGGAATTCTTCGTCGGACGGATGCGGCACGAAACGGCCATGTCCTTCATCATCCCGATCGGACATCAGCGCATCTCCTCTATTGCTTCTACCCCCAATATGCCAAGGCCCGCCTCCACCACATAGGCGGCAGCGCGAATCAGAGCCAGCCTTGCAAGCGTAACACTCTTGTCATCGGCGAGGATAAATCTGAGCGAGGGGTCGTCCTTGCCCTTATTCCAGAGCCCGTGGAAGGCCGAGGCCAGCTCATAGAGATAAAAGGCGATGCGGTGCGGTTCATGGGCCTCCGCCGCCGATTGCACCATGCGCGGGAACTGCGCCATTTGCTTGATCAGCGTCATTTCCGCTTCATCGCGCAGCAGCGCCATATCGGCCTTGGCAAGCGCGCTGTCGGATAGGTCAATACCGCTGACCTCAGCTTGCGCATTACGCAGCACCGAATGGATGCGCGCATGGGCATATTGCACGTAGAAAACCGGGTTCTCGCGGGACTGTTCTTTCACCTTCGCAAAGTCGAAATCAAGCGGCGCATCGTTCTTCCGGTAGAGCATCATGAAGCGCACCGCATCCCGACCCACTTCCTCCACCACATCGCGCAAAGTGACGAAGCTGCCCGCGCGCTTCGACATGCGCACCGGTTCGCCGTTCCGGTAGAGCTTCACGAGCTGGCAGATCTTCACATCGAGATCGGCCTTACCGTCAGTGACGGCGGCAACCGCCGCGCTCATCCGTTTGATATAGCCGGAATGATCCGCGCCCCACACATCGATGAGATGCGCCGCGCCGCGTTTATATTTGTCGTAGTGATAGGCGATGTCGGGCGCGAAATAGGTCCAGCTGCCATCCGACTTCTTCAGGGCCCGGTCCACATCGTCGCCGAACTCGGTCGATTTAAAGAGCGTTTGCGGGCGCGGTTCCCAATCTTCCGGTGTCTTGCCCTTGGGCGGCTCCAACACGCCGGTATAGATGAGGCCCTTGCCTTCCAGATAGGCAAGCGTTTCCTCGACCGCGCCGTTTTCATGCAGCGAGCGCTCGGAATAAAAAACTTCATGCTCGATGCCCAGCGCGGCAAGGTCGCCCCGGATCATTTCCATCATGGCATCGATCGCCCGTTTGCGGACGATCTCCAGCCACTCGGCTTCCGGCATGGCTTTCAGCTTATCGCCATATTCGGCGGCCAGTTCCTTGCCCACCGGCACCAGATAGTCGCCGGGATAAAGCCCTTCGGGGATATCGCCGATATCCTCGCCCAGCGCTTCTCGGTAGCGCAGGAAGACGCTGCGGGCCAGCACTTCGATCTGTCCGCCTGCATCGTTGATGTAATATTCCCGGCAGACCTTGTAGCCCGCCTTCTCAAGCAGGTTCGCCAGCGCATCGCCGAAGACCGCGCCGCGCGTGTGGCCCACATGCATGGGGCCCGTCGGGTTGGCGGAAACATACTCGACATTCACGAGCTCGCCCCGCCCCGCATCCACTTCGCCGTAAGTGTTTCGCGCATTGAGAATATGTGCGACCTGGGCGCGCCAAAAGTCCGGCTGAAGCGTTAGATTGATGAAGCCGGGGCCGGCCACATCGACTTTGGTGAAATGACCGGCCGCTTCCAGCTTGGCAGCGAGCAACTCGGCAAGATCACGCGGCTTCATCCCCGCCGCCTTGGACAGCACCATGGCGGCATTGGTGGCGAGATCGCCATGGGCCGCATCGCGCGGCGGCTCGACGGTGATCTTGGAAAAGTCGAGATCGGCAGCAAGTTTGCCTTCGGCACTCAGCGCGCCAAGTTGGTCGGTAACAATATTCAAAAAGTGCGAAAAAATATTCATGATGCTACTAAATGTTTCCGGTGCGGGCGGAATGTAACGGCAGAAGCCTCTGCTTGCTAGTATGAACTAAATCCGCAGTTTCCTGCGGAATATCCATTTCCCCGCCTTCTTCATCCCATCAAGACGAAAGACGATGCATATGCAACGCCTTATTTTTCCGCGTCCTCTCTTCTTTTCTGCCTTTTGCCTTGCCGCAGCCCTCGCCTCATCGGCCGGGGCTGCCCTGGCGGACGTGCCGCCCGCGGCCAAGGAAAGCCTGAAACGCGCCCATGGCACAGACGATCCGTTCGTCATGGAAGCGACACTAGAGGCGGCTCTTGCCCGCTACCCGGATGAGGCTGCCGCCTTACGCGCTTTTGCGGCGGGCCTTGAAGGGCCGGACACGGCCGCTCAGGCCGCCGGAGCACCCGAACCATCTGCCGCCACCGGGGAAACAGCCTCTGTCGAAACACCGACTTCGGTGGGCGGTTTCTTCACCGGCTGGAGCGGGGAAGCGGAAGCCGGCGCGACCGTTACCTCCGGCAATACCGACCGGCAAAACGCCCTTGCCCGCTTTACGTTGGAACGCGACCGCGCCCGCTGGCGCACGAAGCTGAACGGCAAGCTGATCTATGTGAAGGAAGAAGGCGAGCAAACGGAAGAAGAATATACGCTGGGAACCCGCATCGACCGGAAGCTGGACGAGCGTCGCTTCTACTTCGGTCAGCTGACGGCCACGCGCGACGAGTTTTCCGGCTATGACTACCGGATTACCGAAATTGTCGGCTATGGCCAACGCTTCACCCCCTGGTCCAGCTCGGAGTTGGAACTGACAGGCGGCATTGGCGGACGCCATTCGCGCCAGTCCGACGGCACGGAGAACCACGAGCCCGTCGCCAAGGCAGGGCTGGACTTCGAATGGAAGATCAATGGCGGCTTGACCTTCGTGCAGACCGGGGAAGCGACGGTCGGCAGCGAACTTACGGTGACGGAAACCGAAACCGCGCTGAAAACCCGGCTAGCCGAAAACTGGCAGATGAAAGCCGGTATCGAAACGACCTATGTCACCGAAGTGCCGCCGGGCGACAGGAACCTCGACACCCGCACCGCCGTCACGCTGCTTTACGGGTTCTGATCAACTCATCCGCTCGTCATGCAGATCGAAGAGCCGCTTGTGCTCGCTGATGGCGAAGCGGTCCGTCATGCCGGCAATAAAATCGCATACCCGCCGCGCGGTACGCATACCCTTCGGTCCGTCGCATCCCTCCTGCCATTCCGGCGGCAGAAGATTGGGCTCGGCATGGAAGAGTGCAAAAAGCTCCTGCACAATCCGCCGCGCCTTGCTCATCGAGCGGTTGACCTTGTAATGGCGGTACATGCGTTTGAAGAGAAAGCCCTTCAGCGCCGCATCGTTCTCACTCATCTCGGTGCTGAAGGCGGCAACCGGCTCACTCGCCCCGCGCACGTCCTCCACGCTTTGCGGCTTGATCCGTGCGATGCGGGTTTTCGTCTCGCCGATGAGATCGCCCACCATCCGGCCGATCATGCCGCGCACCGCCTCGTGCTTGACGAGCTTCGGGTCGAGCCCTGGATAGGTGTCATAGACGTCCTTGAACACTGCGCCCACAAGCGGCACATCCAGCAAATCCTCGAAGGTGAAAAGCCCGGCACGCAGCCCGTCATCGATGTCGTGATTATTATAGGCAATGTCATCGGCGAGCGCCGCGATCTGCGCTTCGGCAGAAGCAAAGGTGTGAAGCTCAAGATCCTGCACTTCCGCATATTCCACGATAGCGCGCGGCAGATCCTCGAGGCCCCGCCCATTGCCGATGAGCGGGCCGTTATGTTTGACGATCCCTTCCAGCGTTTCCCAGGTGAGATTGAGCCCGATCCAGCGCGGATAACGCCGCTCGAGCTTGGTCAGGATGCGCAGCGTCTGGGCGTTGTGATCGAAGCCGCCATAGCCTTCCATGCACGCATCGAGCGCTTCTTCTCCGGCATGGCCGAAAGGCGTATGGCCCAGGTCGTGCGCCAGCGCCAGCGCTTCGGCGAGGTCTTCATCGAGCCCCAGCACCCGGGCGACAGAGCGTGCAATCTGCGCTACTTCCAAGGAATGGGTCAGCCGCGTGCGGTAATAATCGCCCTCGTGATAGACGAAGACTTGAGTCTTGTGTTTTAGGCGGCGGAAGGCGGCGCAGTGGATGATCCGGTCCCTGTCCCGCTGAAAGACGGTGCGCGTGGCGCTTTCCGGCTCCTCGAAGAGCCGGCCCCGCGAACGGGCCGCCAGGCTCGTGAAAGGCGCGGTAGCTGCCGGATTGGATAAGGCCAAAAAAACCCCCTGCGTTTTGTGCCTATTTGCCAAAAGATCCCCCGATACGAGGCAATATTTGACAATTGGGCCCTTCTTCTTACATCTCTTTAGAGTATTTCCAGGCTATAATACCAGCCATGAGTAAACCGGCAGGCCTTAACCAGCAAGATCGCAAGGCGGCCAAGCCGGTAGACAGAGAAGCGGATGGATCAAATGAGCGAGAGCATGGAATTGGAACTGCCCGGCGTGGGACAGCCCATTACCCTGTCCGAGCGGGCGGCAAAGCAAATCTCCAAAATCCTCTCCGGTGAGGAGCCCGGCGTGATGCTGCGCATCGCGGTGACGGGCGGCGGCTGCTCCGGCTTCCAATATGCCTTCACGTTCGACGATGAAAAACAGGATGACGATCTGGTGCTTGAGCGCGGCGGCGCGACCGTCCTCATCGACGAGCTTTCGCAAATGTATCTCGGCGGCTCCGAGATCGATTATGTGGACGATTTGATCGGCGCGGCTTTCAAGATCAACAATCCGAATGCCACGGCCAATTGCGGCTGCGGCACCTCCTTTTCCATCTGACGGCGATCGCTGAGACAAGCCCGCTCAAGCATGATAAAAAGCCCGCTGCCGCTCAGCGGGCTTTTGTTTTGGAGGTCTCATGAAAATCGCCACATTCAACGTCAATTCCATCAAGGTTCGTCTCGGCCATCTGAAAGATTGGCTGAAGGAATCGGAAGCCGATGTGGTGTGCCTGCAGGAAATCAAATGCGTCGATGATGCCTTCCCTGCCGCAGAGATCGAAGACCTCGGCTATAACGTCGCCGTGCATGGCCAGAAGACCTATAACGGCGTCGCCATTCTCTCCAAATACCCGCTTGAAGATGTGACCTGCGGGTTGCCCGGCAATGACGAGGACGAGCAGGCCCGCTATATCGAAGCCGTGGTGCCCGCAGGCGACACCGTGCTGCGCGTCTGCGGGCTTTACCTGCCGAACGGCAATCCGGTCGATACTGAAAAATTCTCTTACAAGCTGGAATGGATGGACCGGCTCATCGCCCGCGCAAAAGAACTGCTGCTGCTTGAAGAGCCTTTCGTGATGATGGGCGATTACAACATCATTCCCCATGAAGACGATGTGCACGACCCGGACGCCTGGCGGGACGATGCGCTCTTCCGGCCGGAATCACGCGCGAAGTTTTACGAGCTGCTCAATCTCGGCCTGACGGAAGCCTTCCGCGCCTGTCATTCCGAGCCTCATAAATATTCGTTTTGGGACTATCAGGCCGGCGCCTGGCAAAAAGACAATGGCATCAGGATCGACCATTTGCTGCTCTCGCCGCAAGCCGCCGACCGGCTGCGCGCCTGCGACATCGACAAGGCCATGCGCGGGCGAGAAAAACCCTCCGACCATGTGCCGGTCTGGGCGGAACTTGAGTTTTAAGCCTTAGCGCACCGGCTCACCGGGAAACGCATCGCCGCCCGGCATCAGCCGCACCCCTGCCCGCAAGCGTTTGTAAGGTAGGACCGTGTGATCGGCCGGGTTCGGGCCGGGGCTTGCCACCACCAGCACTTCTTCGGCAATGGGCTCGAAATCGGCGCGAAAATGCACCGAGCTCTTTACTGCGACGACGCGGTAACTTGAAGGCTCGGCGCCGAGATGCGTAAACATCGCCTGATCCGCGCATTGTACTTTGCGCTCGGCGGCAACCACATCGACCGCGCCGTGCCGCAGAAGCGCGGCCCTGCCAAGAGAAATCTGCGAGCCTGCATAAAAAGGCCCCGTCGCGGCAAAGGGCGCATTGGAAAGCCGAAGCACCTCCCACTCTGCATGAATGGGCTCTTCCGGCGCGCCGCCGGTCTTTGCGCCGAGCGGCAGGGAGACCGTCCCGCCCTCGCCTGCCTCATGCGCGGCGCGGGCAACTTCCGGATCGTAAATCACACCCATCAGCGATTTTTCAAGATTACTGTCCAGCATGGTTCTCAGAAGCTCGACCGTATCGCCATTACCGCCTGCGCCGGGATTGTCCTGTGTGTCGGCCAGGATGAAGGGGCCGGGCTTGCCCGTCTCCGTCACATAGGCAAGCGCTGCTTGCGGCGCCCAGAGTGCGCCCGCGAAACGGTCCTCCAACTCATAGATCCGGCGGGCAAGTTCGTCCGCAACACCGTCCGCTTCTTCCTGCGCTGCGGCATAGACAAGAACCGAGGGCCCGCAAAAGGCAATATCCGCCGGTGAAAACCCGGTGGCGAGCGAGACGGATTTCACCCCGCCGCGTTCAAGATCGCCGAGCCCGCCGTAAATTTCTTTTGCCGGGTCTAGCAGCGTGCAGGAGGCGATGAGCGGGATAAGAAAATCGATTTTCCGGAAGGCGCTTGCCGCCCGTGTTCCCTCGCGCAACCGCGTTTCCAGCGCTTCGGCGGCACGCTGGCCGGTCTCGGCCATATCGACATGGGGGTATGTCCGGTAGGTGACGAGCATATCCGCATGGGCATGCATGGTCTCGCTGACATTCGCATGAAGATCGAGACTGACGATGATCGGGAGCGTAGGGCCCGTCAGTGCGCGGATACGGGTGAGAAGTTCGCCTTCCCCATCTTCCAGATGCTCACAGACCATTGCCCCGTGCAGATCGAGATAAAGCGCGTCGATGCCATCATCCAGAGCAGCTTCGAGTTTTGACAGCATGGATTGCGTAATACGCTCGAAAGCATCTTTCGTCACCGGGCCGGAGGGCGTTGCCGAACACCACAAAAGCGGCACAAGCTCATGGCCGAGCGCTTTTGCCTGATCCATGAAACCGGAGATAGGGATATTCATGCCGCCAAACGCATTCAGCAGCGCTTTGCCTTCCTGCAGCGCAGGCCAGGAATCGGCCTGCTCGAATGCGGTCAAATCCGCCTTCATCGGTGCGAAGGTATTCGTTTCGTGCTGAAAGCCGCCAATGGCGATCTTCATTCCGGTCTCCTTGCCCTTTTCACACTCATTGGCCCCATCGTGATTGGCTCAGCCCTCGCGCATCTTCCGATGAGCAGGTTAGACTAACGCCAACAACAAATTGAACATAGCAAGCCGATAGGGAGCCATCATGATCAAACTTACATTCTGCCTTACCCGTAAAGACGGCATGACGCGCGAAGAGTTCCAGGATTACTGGCTGAACCGGCACGGTCCCCTGGTGCGCAAACATGCCAAGGCGCTGCATATCAAACGATATGTGCAGCTCCATAGCCGCGATCTGCCGGATACGGACCCGCTGCGCGCCTCCCGTGCCGGGTCGCTTGAAGAAGCACCGGCAACTTATGACGGGGTAGCGGAGCTTTGGTGGGAAAATCTCGATGAACTGCGCGCGGGCACGCAAACGGAAGAAGGGCTTGCCGCAGGCCGGGCGCTTTTGGAAGACGAAGCAAAATTCATCGCCTTCAAAAGCTCCCCGCTTTGGTTCGGCGAGGAAGAAGTGATCGTCGGTTAGCCCCGGCTCTTGCGGGCCTCAAGCCATTGGCGGGCCCGCGCTTCACCCTGCAGGCGCACTTCCGCGCTGAAAATGCCTTTGAGCTGGTCCTGCAGCGCGTTTGCCTGTTCACGCTCCTCATCCGTGCCGAGTTTTTTGGCGAGGTTCAGATACATCGCCCCTTCGACAGGTTCCTCGGCAATCCCTTCGCCCTTGGCATAGATGCGGGCCAGCTCGAGGAAAGCGGGCACATAGCCTTTCTTAGCCGAGAGCAGCAGCCAGCGCATCCCCTCCACCCGGCTGCGCGGCACGCCGAGGCCGTTTCGGTGCATCTTGCCGAGATAGTATTGCGCTTCCGGATTGAATTTCAGCGCCGCCTTGTCGAACCAGTCGAGCGCTTTCAGATAATCCCGTTCGAGCTCGATATCGGGAATGCCGGTCAGATAATATTGCGCAAGGCGCACCTGCGCATCGCTATTGCCCATTTCGGCGGCCTGCGTGAAATAGGAAAAGGCCAGCGCATCGGAGGCGGGCACGCCCTGCCCGTTCATATAAAGATTGCCGAGCAGATAAGCCGAAAGCGCATGACCGTCCGCCGCGCTTGCCTTCCATTCTTCGACCGCCGTTTCCACATCGCCGGAACGGAACGCGGCAATACCCCGTTCGAAATCGGCAGCGGCAGTGGCGGGCAACCCGCCAAGGCCGAGCAATGCGGCAGCTAGAGTGAGCGGTAATTTGCGCATAGACGCGCCTCCCTAAACAACGGTCATCGCGCCGGGGATCAGCCCGGCAGAAAATCAGCGTAGATGAAACCTTCCCGTTCCACCACCTCTCCAGGCCGGCAAGCGATGGGCTTGGTAAACATCGGGCCTACCGTAACAACGGTATGAAACTCGCCCTGTTCCCCGCAAGGATCGACGCTTGCCGGAAGGTTCTCAAGCAGCGCCGCGTCGAAACGCCGCCCGGCAAATTCTTTGGGGGCTTGCCGGGGATCGACACAGACAAGATGCGCCTCGAGCCCGCCCTCGATCATCTCCCGGGCAAGCGCGGCTGTTTCCGCGTCCCAAAGCGGAAAGACGGGGGTGAGCCCCGTGCCTTTCAGCTTGTCCTCCCGGTAAGCGCGCACATCTTCCAGAAAAAGATCGCCGAAGATCATATGAGTGACGCCTTGCGCCGTCAGCGCGCTTACCGCCTCTTCCATCCGCGCTTCATACGTCCCGTTCGGGCAAGGCCAGGGAATGGAGACTTTATGGCAAGGCAAACCAAGCGCTGCGGCCTGCAGGTCCAGAAGTTCTTCGCGCACCCCGTGCATGGAAACGCGCGAGAAGGTGCCCGTCACGGTGGTCAGAATACCGGCGATTTCAAACTCACCTGCCTCCCGCGCTTTATGAAGCGCCCAGGCGGCATCCTTGCCCGAGCTCCAGGAGACATAGGCCTTCGGTTTTTTACTCACGTATCAGATATCCGCGTAACAGTGTTTTTCCGCCGCGCCGCCCGGATGCGTCACCGCGCCTTTGCGCGCCGTACCGACAAGCTGGGCATATTTCCAAAGCGCGCCCGAAGCGTAATCGGTTTCACGCGGCTTCCAGTTCTTCCGCCGCGCTTCCAGAACGTCGTCATTCACTTCCAGATCGATGCGGCCTTTTTCCGCATCAATGGTGATCATGTCGCCCGTTTCAACCAGCGCAATCGGGCCGCCCACGGCCGCCTCCGGTCCCACATGGCCGATACAGAAGCCGCGTGTTGCCCCGGAAAAACGCCCATCGGTGATGAGCGCCACTTTGTCGCCCATGCCCTGCCCGTAAAGGGCGGCGGTGGTAGAGAGCATTTCCCGCATGCCCGGCCCGCCTTTCGGTCCTTCATAGCGGATGATCAACACTTCGCCTTCTTCATATTGCCGGTTCTCGACCGCTTCGAAGGCTTCTTCCTCGCAGTCGAACACCCGCGCCGGGCCTCTAAACTGCAAGGTCTGCATGCCCGCGACTTTCACGATCGCCCCGTCCGGCGCGAGCGTACCCTGCAGGCCGACAACGCCGCCCGTCGGCGAGAGCGGTTTTGAAACCGGGTAAATGACTTTCTGGTCTGCGTTAAACGTGACGCCTTCCAGATTTTCTTCGAGTGTCTTGCCCGTCACCGTCAGGCAGTCGCCATGCAGATAGCCGCCATCCAAAAGCGTGCGCAGCAGCATGGGCATGCCGCCTGCCTCATACATATCCTTGGCGACATATTGCCCGCCGGGTTTGAGATCGGCGATATAGGGCGTTTTCTTGAAAATCTCGGCCACTTCCAGAAGATCGAAATCAATGCCCGCCTCATGGGCCATGGCGGGAAGGTGCAGCCCGCCATTGGTGGAGCCGCCCGTTGCAGCCACGACGGTTGCCGCATTTTCAAACGCCTTGCGGGTGCAAATATCGCGCGGGCGGATGTTCTGCGCAATGAGGTTCATGACCGCGCGGCCAGAGGCTTCGGCATATTCGTCCCGGCTTTCATAAGGCGCAGGCGCGCCGGCGGAGTTCGGCAACGCGAGGCCGATCGCCTCGGACACGCAGGCCATCGTATTTGCCGTGAACTGTCCGCCGCAGGCCCCGGCGCTTGGGCAAGCCACGCATTCGAGCACCAGTAGCTCTTCATCCGGCAAATTGCCCGCCGAATGCTGCCCGACCGCCTCAAACACATCAAGCACCGTCACGTCCTTGTCCTTGTAGCGGCCCGGCAGGATCGAGCCGCCATACATGAAAACGCTCGGCACATTGAGCCGGAGCATGGACATCATCATGCCCGGCAGGGACTTGTCGCAGCCGGCAATACCCACCAGCGCGTCATAGCAATGCCCGCGCATGGTCAGTTCGACGGAATCGGCAATCACGTCCCGGCTTGCAAGCGAGGATTTCATCCCCTGATGGCCCATGGCGATACCGTCCGTCACGGTGATCGTGGTGAACTCCCGCGGCGTGCCATGGGCTTCGTTGACGCCTTTCTTCACCGCCTGAGCCTGGCGCTGCAGGGCGATGTTACAGGGCGCGGCCTCGTTCCAGCAGGTGGCGACGCCGACAAAGGGGCGATGAATTTCTTCATCGCTCAGCCCCATCGCATAATAATATGAGCGGTGCGGCGCCCGCTCCGGCCCTTCCGTCACGTGACGGCTCGGCAATTTCGATTTGTCGAAACTCTTGGCATCCATGGGAGCACTCCTTTTGACGAACCGGCAGCCTTGGGCGGGATAGTAGGCAGCAAAGGCGGGGCGAACCACCCCGGAAACGGTATTTTTCCGCCGATTGGCCCGCTTCGCCTAGGGTGCGCCCTTTCTCCAATTGACCCTCGCGCCCCCCGGGGTCAAGATTTTCTCAACGCACGGGCTCACGTGCGGCGCATAAGCGGAAACGAACAGGGAGAAAGCCATGAAAGCGGCAGTATTGCGCGAAGTGGGGAAACCGCTTCAAATCGAAAATGTGCAGATCAACAAGCCAGGCCCCCATGAAGTGCTGATCCG
Organism: Tepidicaulis sp.; assembly: GCF_965222285.1. Lineage (NCBI taxonomy): Bacteria > Pseudomonadati > Pseudomonadota > Alphaproteobacteria > Hyphomicrobiales > Parvibaculaceae > Tepidicaulis > Tepidicaulis sp. The sequence goes on from NZ_OZ244942.1 coordinate 1,668,191, forward strand.
CACCGTCGCGGCCGGCGTCTGCCATTCCGACCTTCACTTTCTGGAAGGCAAATACCCCTACCCGCTGCCCGCCATTCTCGGCCATGAAAGCGCAGGTGTCGTGGAGCAGGTCGGCTCGGAAGTGCGCACGGTGAAGCCCGGCGATCATGTCGTTACCTGTCTGTCGGCCTATTGCGGGCATTGCGAGCATTGCCTGACGGGGCATCTTTCCCGCTGCATGAGCCCGGAGACACAGCGCCAGGCCGAAGAAGAGCAGCGCCTGAAAGCCGCCGACGATGCGGCGATGTTCCAGTTCCTCAATCTTTCGTCTTTTGCCGAGCAGATGCTCATTCACGAACATGCCTGCACGCCGATCCGTAAAGACATGCCGCTCGATCTTGCCGCCCTTATCGGCTGTTCGGTGACGACCGGCGTCGGCGCGGTCATTCACACATCGAGCGTGCGTCCGGGTGAGACCGTGGCCGTTGTCGGCTGCGGCGGCATTGGCCTTGCCGCCATCAATGGCGCGGCGATTGCCGGCGCCGGGCGGATCATCGCCATCGACGCCATCGGCTCGAAGCTCAATCTTGCCAAGGAATTCGGCGCGACGGATGTCATCAACGCGAAAGACGGCGATCCGGTGCAGCAGGTGCTGGACCTGACGGGCGGCGGCGTACACCACTCTTTCGAAGCCGTGGGCCTCAAGCAAACCGCCGAGCAGAGCTTCAAGATGCTGGGCAAAGGCGGCACCGCCAACATCATCGGCATGATCCCCGTCGGCGTGCATATCGAACTGCACGGCGCGGAGTTCCTGCAGGAAAAACGCATCCAGGGCTCCAACATGGGCTCGAACCGTTTCCCCGTGGACATGCCCCGCTATGTCGATTTCTACATGAACGGTAAATTGAAACTCGATCAGATGATTTCCCGCCGCATCAAACTGGAAGATGTGAACGAGGCGTTCGAAGAGCTCAAAAAAGGCGAGATCGCCCGCTCCGTCATTATGTTCGATCAGTAAATGGGGCGCTGACCCCCGGCATGGAGAAGGCGGCGCGGATGAGCGCCGCCTTTTGCATATCTGCGCCGTGAAGGCTGCTCAAAACGCACCGTTTCCGCCATTTTACAAATTGTAACAACGCTTTCCCGCCGCTTGAAACGGACCGCCACCCCGCTCATTTCCAAAAGGTCACCAACGGAGGACACCCATGTCTCACTCTGCAAACGCCGCCTCATCCGGCAGTCCCCTTGCAGCCATCGGCCTTGAACGGATGGACGATTGGCCGAAAGGCGCCTGGATCGCGATGATGATCGGCGGGTTCATCGTTTTCTGGCCACTCGGCCTTGCCATTCTCGGTTACATGATTTGGAGCGGAAAAATGCGCGGTTGGAAGAATAGCTGCAGACACGCGGGCCGCCGGCACCGGTCCCGCCCGACAGGTAACACAGCTTTCGATGCCTATCGGGAAGAAACCCTGAAACGGCTCGAAGAAGAGCAGCACGCCTTCGAGGAATTTCTCGACCGCCTGCGCCGCGCCAAGGACGAGAAGGAATTCGAGGACTTCATGGCCTCGCGCAAAGGCCCGGCGGCGGATAGTTCCACTTCCGTTTAAACGCCCCCCGCGTCACCCCTGGGCTTAAGCCCAGGGGTGACGCAATGGGATCAGGACATGTTTTCGATCTGCTTGAGCGCGTCCGACAGTTTGGCCTGTTTCACCAAAGCCTCTTCCCGGCGCTCGCGCTGCTCCTCGACCACATGTTCCGGCGCCTTGGAAACGAATTTCTCGTTCGCCAGCTTCTGATCGATTTGCTTGACATCTTTGGCAAGCTTGTCGATTTCTTTTTTCAGCCGGTCCATTTCGGCGGACAGATCCATGACACCGGCAAGCGGCAGCAGGATGGTGGCTTCATCCAGTACGATCTGCACCGAGCCTTTGGGCGCCGGGCCGTCCAGCACTTCGGCGCTTTCAAGGCGGGCAAGGCGCGTGATGATGTCCTTGTGACGCTCGAGCCGGGCAAGGCTCGTCTCATTCGCGCCCGAAATGAGCAGCGGAATTTTCGCGCCCGCGGGCACGTTCATTTCCGCGCGCACCGAACGCACGTCAGTGATGAAGCGGATCACCCAGTCCATTTCACTTTGCGCGGCTTCATCGGTGAGCCCTTCCAGTGCGGGCCAGTCGGCCACGATGAGCATACTGGCGCGCGGTGCGCCGGTTTCGCCCGTGCGCTGCCACAGCTCTTCAGTGAGGAAGGGCATGAAGGGATGCAGCAGTTTCAAAATCTGATCGAGCACCCAGGCCGCCGTCGCCCGCGTTTCTGCTTTTGTGGCTTCATCCTCGCCATTCAGGAGCGGTTTTGAGAATTCCACATACCAGTCGCAGAAGACGTTCCAGACGAAACGGTAGAGCGCGCCCGCCGCCTCGTTGAAGCGGTAGCCCTCAAGCTCTTCGGTCACCTTGCGCGCGGTCTCTTCGGCCTCGCCCACGATCCAGCGGTTCAGCGTATGCTGGACGGCGCCCGGGTCGAACCCTTCCTGGCGCACGCATTCGTTCATCTCGCAGAAGCGGGCGGCGTTCCAGAGCTTCGTGCCGAAATTGCGGTAGCCTTCCACCCGGCTGGTCGCCAGCTTGATGTCGCGGCCCTGCGCGGCCATCGCCGCCAGCGTGAAACGCAGCGCATCGGCGCCATACTCGTCGACAAGGCTCAACGGGTCGATAACGTTACCCTTCGACTTCGACATCTTCTGGCCCTTCTCGTCGCGGACAAGGGCGTGGATATAAACATCGCGGAACGGCACATCATCCATGAAGTGCAGGCCCATCATCATCATCCGGGCCACCCAGAAGAAGATTATGTCGAAACCGGTTACGAGCACGCTCGTCGTGTAATACCGCTCGAGTTCCGGCGTTTTGTCCGGCCAGCCAAGCGTCGAGAAGGCCCAGAGCCCGGACGAGAACCAAGTATCGAGCACATCCGGATCGCGCGTCAGCTCGGTCTCTTTTCCGTAGTGAGCCTTGGCAAGAGAGGCGGCTTCCGCCTCATCATAAGCAACAAAGATTTCCCCGTCCGGGCCGTACCAGGCCGGGATTTGATGGCCCCACCAAAGCTGACGGGAAATACACCAGGGCTGGATGTTCCGCATCCACTCGAAATAGGTCTTTTCCCAGTTCTTGGGCACGAAACGGGTCTTGCCCTGCTCGACCGCTTCGACGGCGGGCTTGGCGAGCGTTGCCGCATCCACATACCACTGGTCCGTCAGCCAAGGCTCGATCACCACATCCGAACGGTCCCCATAAGGCACTTGCAAGGTGTAATCGTCGATCTTTTCCAGAAGGCCGAGTTCGTCGAGATCGGCAACGATACGCTTGCGCGCTTCGAACCGGTCGAGGCCCTGATATTTCTCTGGCACGTTTTCATTCAGCTTCGCATGCTGATCGAAAATATTGATCATCGGCAAATCGTGGCGGCGGCCGACCTCAAAGTCGTTGAAGTCATGAGCCGGCGTGATCTTCACCGCGCCCGAGCCTTGCTCAGGGTCCGCGTGTTCATCGCCGACAATGGGAATGAGCCGGCCGACCAGCGGCAGCTTGACGTTCTTGCCGATCAAATGCTGATAGCGCTCGTCTTCCGGGTTCACGGCAACGGCGGTATCGCCCAGCATGGTTTCCGGCCGTGTGGTGGCGACGGTGATGAACGTGCCTTCCTCGCCTTCCACCGGATAGCGGAAATGCCAGAGGCTGCCCTTCGTTTCCTTCTGCACGACTTCGAGGTCCGAAATCGCGGTCAAGAGTTTCGGGTCCCAGTTCACAAGCCGCTTGTCTTTATAGATGAGGCCGTCGCGGTAAAGTTCGACAAAGACTTTCAGCACCGCTTTGGAGAGCCCTTCGTCCATGGTGAAGCGCTCACGGCTCCAGTCGCAGGAAGCGCCGAGGCGGCGCAGCTGATTGATGATCGTCCCGCCGGATTCGCCCTTCCACTGCCAGACGCGTTCGACAAAGGCTTCCCTGCCCAAATCATGCCGCGTCACATTCGCGCCTTCCGCCGCCATCTGCCGCTCGACAACCATCTGCGTCGCGATGCCCGCATGGTCGGTGCCCGGCTGCCAGAGCACGTCCTTGCCCCGCATACGCTCGAAACGGATGAGCACGTCCTGCAGCGTGTTGTTGAGCGCATGGCCCATATGCAAGGAACCCGTCACGTTGGGCGGTGGAATGACGATGCTGTAGGTGGGCGCGCCCTCGCCCGCTTTGCCCGCGCCGGCGCGAAACGCCCCGCTCTCCTCCCAGGCCCGGTAAAGCCGTTCTTCGGCCTCTTGCGGTTGGTAGGTCTTGTCCAGCATGTCGTCCTCGTTGTTCAAAAAGCTGCTTGAAAAGCAGGGTGCGGAGCCCGGTCCGCAATCATGAAAGGCGCGCCCGGTTTAGAGCACAGCCGCCCGAAGGCATCAAGCATGGCAAAGAAAAGGGCCGCCTCGCGGTGATCACGAAGCGGCCCGAAACTCTGTCATGCAGGAGTGGTTACGGCCGCCGCCGCGATACCCGTTCAATCTCCTCGCGTACCATCTGCTCGACCATTTCCGGCAGGTTGGCGTCCAGCCAATCCTTCAACATGGGCTTGAGCATATCGGCCACCAGATCCTCCAGCGTGCGGGAATTGCCCGACGAGGTGAGGATGGAACTGGCCAGCGCCCCGAAGGCGGCAGACGCTGCGCTCTGAGCTTCGTTGGAAAGCAGGCGGTCATCCGTCATTTCCTGGCGCGGCGCAGGCGCAGGCTCCGGCTCGAAAGCAACTGGCTCGGGCTCAGGCTCAGGTTCGGGCTCCGGCTCTTCTTCCATGAAAGCAACATCGGCTTCTTCTTCCGCCGGTTCTTCAATGTCGAAGGAAACCTCGGGTTCCGGTTCCGGTTCCGGCTCCGGTTCGGGTTCCGGCTCGGGTTCTGGTTCGGGCTCAGGCTCGGGTTCTGGCTCAGGTTCCGGCGGCGCGACCGGTGCCGCTTCCAGCGCTTCCGTCAGTTCCATAATGTCTTCTTCGAACGACTCATCGCTCGTTTCCGGCTCGGCCTCAGCCTCCGGTGCCGGCGCGTCGCCCTTGCTGCCATCCTCGGAAATGATCCGGCGAATAGACGCCAGGATCTCCTCCATGGTCGGTTCCTGACCGTCGCTATTGCTACTCATCTATCGCACCTGTCCGGTTGATCGGTTTGCCAGCTTATGGCCCTTGGTCGTTCTTGGCCACATCTGCTGCATAACATGCAGGATGCTAACAAACGTTATGCCGGCCCCCTCCTATTCGTCTTCGATACCCCAGCCGATCCACTTATCGGCCACCTGCTCATAATTGCGCTGCGGATCGTAGCGCTCGACATCAAGCCCAATCTGCTCCACAGACAGTCCCCCAATGGCGGCCAGAAGCGAAAATCCGGCCACATATTCGTTCCGCTGGGCGGAAACGAGCTGCACCTGGGAATCCAGAAGCTCCTGCTCGGCGTCCAGCACATCAAGCGTGGTGCGCGCGCCCACCTGTTCTTCCTGGCGCACGCCGTCCAGCGCGATTTCGTTGGCGTTAACCTGCTCCGTGCTCGAGCGGATCACCGCTTTCGAGGCCCGGTACTGTTCCCAGGCGTTCTGCACGCTCTCATCCACCTGACGCAGCGTATCGGCCACTTGCAGGCGGTTTTGCGCATGAATTTGCTTGGCCTCGCGGACCCGTGAATATTCCGCGCCTGCCTGATAAAGCGGGATCGTGAGACGGCCCGTCACGCGGGTTTCATCCTGGCGCGCCGTCGTCGAGGACGGCTCTTCGGCATGGCTATAGCCTGCCTCCAGAGACACCTGCGGGAAAAGCGTGCCTTTGGCCGCATCGATCGCATGATCTGCGGCCCGTTCGGCATGGCGCGCTGCCTGCAGAACCGGATTGTTGGCGCGCGCAATCTCGATAGAGGCCGCTTCACTTTCCGGGAAGGCCGGCAAGGCGGGCGGCGCATCGAGCGAGGCCGGCGCATGGCCGATGACGCGCTGATAGGCAGCGCGGCTTGCCGTCAGATTGGCTTCGGCCTGAATGAGATTGGACTGAGAAAGGCTGAGACGGGCTTCGGACTGGGCAACGTCCGTGCGCGTGATCTCACCCACATTGAAGCGGTCCTGCGCAGCTTCAAGCTGGCGGCGCAGCACGGCGACGTTCTTCTTGCGCAATTCGACCACAGCTTCATCGCGCTTCACGTCCATATAGGCCGTCACGGCATCGAGCAGCGTGTTCTGCTCGGCATTACGCAGGTTTTCCCGGCCTGCCATGACGCTTTCCTTGGCCCGGCGCGTCCCGTAAATAGTCTGGCCGCCGCGGAAGAGCGGCTGGGTGACGTTAACGGCCCCGGTAATCGGGTCCACCGTCTGCTTGCCGCCGAACTGGGGGATGGGAACGGCCGAATCCGTGTCCGTTTCCACCGTGCCGACAGTGCCCGTCGCGGTGATGGTGGGCCGCCAGCCGGCCTTTGCCTGGGCAACGCTTTCATCCGTCGCGCGCAGCCGGGCGCGCTCTGCGGCCAGGGCAGGGTTGCTGTTATAGGCCGCAGCCATCGCATCGTAGAGCGACTCCGCCGAGGCCGGCAGGCACCAGGCCTGACTGACCAAAAACGTTGCTCCCATAAGACCGATCAAGGGCTTGCGGCGCGTCCCTTTAAAAGTGGTTCGCATCATTCAACTCCGGACGGTAATCCCCTGCACCCTCGGATAAAACTGAGCAGGCCCAAAGGCCTATATTCCTCAGTTTCGGCAAAAAACGTGAGTGCCACCTTAACGTTATCGAAAAGTAGTCGCGTTTGCGGCCATTTAGAAGACCCGCCGCTGATAATTCGTCAGAAAACGAACCCTTCGCTGAGTTCAAAGCCCGGCAGAAGCTCGGCAGACCCGTCAAAAGCGTCCCGGAACGTCACCGTTCCGCGCTTTTTCGTGTAAATCCGGCCCCGGCTGCGGCCATCTTCATGGAAAATCGTCACCAGACGGCCATTTTCCTTGAGCTGGTCCAGCAAGTCGGCTGGAAGGTACTCCGCCGCGCCCTCCAGTACGATCACATCATAAGGACCGCCCTTGGCATAGCCGGCCTCGAGAGCGCCCGTAATAACGGCTGCATTGGTGATGCCCAGCGTGTCGAGATTGGCGGTCGCCTTGCCGGCAAGGTCCTCATCGCTTTCCACGGCCACCACGGTTTCGGCGAGTTTCGCCAGCACGGCCGCCGAATAGCCCGTCGCCGTGCCGATATCGAGCACCACATCCCCCTCGCGGATCACCGCCAGTTCCAGCAGCTTGCCGAAGGAATAAGGCCGCATCACATAGCGCGGCGTTTCGCCTGCACCCGTAACCCGCAAATCCCCGTCCAGATAGGCAACCGGGCGCAAGGCAGCCGGCACGAAAATCTCCCGCGGGACTTCCTGCGTTACGTCCAGCACGCGCGGGTCCGTAACACCGCTGGTCCGCAACTGGCTATCCACCATGTTCAAACGGGCATCAGTATAGTCGGCCATGAGATTTCCTAGGAGTTGGGTCGGGCGCTGTGCCCATTGCTGTCTTCGAGCGGGTTATAAAGGTCTGACACGGCAAAGACAATTCGCGATAGCCTATTCCACCCTGAGGCGCGTTTCCACATTGTCCTCAGCCAAAACTCTTGCTATATCCCCGGCCTGCCCTGAGGGTGGCCCGGCCGGACCGGGCGCCCGGCGGCAAAAGAGGCCACGTGGCGGAGTGGTGACGCAGCGGATTGCAAATCCGTATACCCCGGTTCGATTCCGGGCGTGGCCTCCAAATTTCCCCTTAAATAACGCGGAAACCCTGGGCATAGCCCTATCAGGCGTGAAATCCGTCCGCCATGACGGGCGGGCGCGCCGCCGCCAGCCGCCAATCCCCCGCCTCTTCCCGCGCCTCGCGCGCGGCAATGGCGATACCGCCCCAGCAAAGCCCGAAAATCAGAAAGAGGTGCCGCCAGTTATCGACATCGATGATGAGCGATTCGGCGGCATGGCCGACCAGCGCCGCCACGGCGACAAGGAGATAAGGCTGGTAGGCGCTGCGCTGGCGCAGGGCCGCCTTGGTACCCCGCACCAAAGTTAGCCCGATAAAGGCGAGATAGGAGAGGAACGAGAGATAGCCGCCCGCGATCAGAATGTTGAGATAGACATTATGCGGGGCAAGACCGGTGATCTCTTCCCATTGTGCGGGGCCCATGCCGAGCGGCGCGGTCAGTCCCTGCTGGAGCGCGTTAATCTGCCGGTCGAAGCGCCCGCCCTCGCCCACATCATAAGACTGGGAGAGCGAAAAGCGCTGGGCAAAGAGATCGGAAACGGATTCGGCGGAAAGCGCCCAGGCGATAATCGCCACGCCGCAGCCTGCCGCCAGCGCCGTTACCAGAATAAGCCGGAAGCGCTGCACAGGTGAGCGGCTGGTGATGAAAGCCAGCACCATGAAGACCGCGCCGGACAGCAGAAGATTGCCCCAGGCCCCGCGCGAGAAGCTGAGAAAAATACCGAGCACCAAAACGCCCAGCACCGGCAGCAGCAAAAGATCTTTGAACGAGGTGGAAAGGCTGAGCCGGCAGGCAACGAAAAGCGTCGGCGCGACGAGAAACGCGCCATAGACGTTCGGGTCGTTGAAGAAACTCGTGACGCGGCCAAAGCGCAGATAAAATTCGGCTGAGGCCAAAAGCCCGAAATAAGCAGCAATCCCCGTCAGCGATGCAATCAACGCCGCGCCGACATAACCCCACCAGATGGCGGGCAGGCGCCTTCTCGGATCGTCATAGATCATGGCCGCGAAAAAGACGAAAGAGACGATGAGGTAGCTCATCACCAGCATGAAGTCGCGGGCACGCTGCGGCAGCAGCGCGTCGAGCGCACCGAGCCCGTAGCCCAACATCAAAAAAAGCCAAAGCAGAACGGGCCAGCTCAGTTCTTTCGGGAAACGGATGCGCAAGATGACATGCAGCGCGACCGTCCCTGCCATCAGAAAATCGTAAACGGCGGGCTGAGCGACTTTCGACACATCACTCTTGAGATACGAGCTGAAAAGAAGCAGCAGGAAGATCAACGCGGCGCTCGCCCATTCCCAAGGGTTGCGCAGCACAGCCTCACGCGCTCTTGAAGAATGATCGATGCTCCAGCCGTCGCTCATCGCCCGGCCCTTTAGTAAGCGTTTTCTCCCTTGAGCAAGGCCCAAGGGGTTTTGATCAGAATGTAGAGATCGAACAGCAGCGACCAGTTTTCGATATAATAAAGGTCGTATTCCGTGCGCTTGGCGATCTTGTCATGGGTGTCGGTTTCCCCGCGCCAGCCATTGATCTGCGCCCAGCCCGTCATGCCCGGCTTCACGCGGTGGCGCGCGAAATAGCCATCGACCGCTTCGCCGTAAAGATCGCCTGCTGCCTTGGCGAGCACCGCATGGGGGCGCGGGCCGACCATCGACATCTCGCCTTTGATGACGGAGAAAAGCTGCGGCAATTCATCGAGGCTCGTGCGGCGCAAAAAGCCGCCCACCTTCGTTACCCGGTCGTCATCCGCAGTCACGAGTTTCGAGGCATTGGCGTCGGCATCCTCGTGCTTCAGGCTGCGGAACTTATAGACTTCGATCAGCTCGTTATTGAAGCCGAAGCGGCGCTGCTTGAAAAAGACAGGCCCTTTGCTGTCGAGTTTGATGGCCGCCGCAATGATGAGAAAGAGCGGCGCCGTCAAAAGCAATGCGAGCGCACCTAGCACCCGGTCCTCAACGGTTTTGACGGCAAGGTCCCAGCCGCTCATCGGCTTGTCATAGAGGCTTTTAAGCGCCAGTTCGCCAAGGCGGGAACCGTCCGCGTCTTCATCCGCATCCGGCAAAGCAAGGCGAATATCGACCGGCAATACCCAAAGCTTGGAAACAAGCTGATTGACCCGTTCCTGCGCCGCCTGGGGCAGCGCCACGATCAGAAGATCGACGCGGTTGGAACGGGCAAACCGCAAAAGCTCGTTGACGGTGCCGAGTTTCGGCAAGCCGTTTACCTCACTCTCGCTGCGTTCATCCTGGCGGTCATCGAAAAACCCGCATACTTCAATATCGCTGCGCCCGGATTTCTGGATGAGTTGCGAAAGACGGTCTGCATCCTTACCCCCGCCGACGACCACCACCCGGCGCGTCAATCGGTGGTCGCGCTGGCACTGGGCAATATAGCTTTGAGAGAATGCCCGCGCCGTTACGAGACCCGCAAGACCGATGAAATACCAATCGACAAGCCAGCGCAGCGCAGCCGGGCTTGCGCCCAGCGGAAAAAAGAGCGCCATGCAAGCAATGCCCGCAACGGCAGACCAGGCGGAAACGAGCGGCCCGAGGCCGCGATAGATATGCGCGAGCATGCGGATTTTATAGAGCGAGGAAAATTCAGCGCCCGCCGCAAAACAGAGCGTCACCCCCGTCACCAACCAGGCGAAGGTCGATGCGCCGAAAATCTCGCCAAGCCGCTCGCCGTGCAGCAAATATATAAGGGCACCGGCAAGTGCGACAACGCCCGCCTCCCCCAGCCGCGCTGCCGTTTGAATGAAGAGCGGCGGCACGCGGGATTTCACGGGCTTGCGCCGTTCGACACGCGGAATGGCGCCGGTGGGTTTGCCTTCCCTATAGTCGCTTTTCTTCGGGTGATTGGAAGGCGCCGCACCCGGCGCGTTTGGCATACTCATCCCTTTACCCCTGTGAGTGCGTGGCCGTGCGCGGGCGCCGGCTTGGTTGCGCGCCGCGCTTCCATCGCCGCGAGATAGACCTGTGCCACCCCTTCGGCCATGGCCTTCAGGCTGAAGGTTGCGCGCACATGGTCCTGAAGACGCGCGGCCTCAGCCGCGGTTTCATCCTGCCCGCATGAAAGATATTTCTTCATTGCCCCCGATAGCGCCGCAACATCGCCTGCTGGCGCAAGGCGGGCTGCTTCGGCACCGAAAATTTCCGCCATACCGCCGACGCGCGTTGCAATCATGGGTACCCGAGCTGCAGCTGCTTCGAGTGCCACATAAGGCAGAGACTCTTTGTAAGAAGGCATAATGAGACAGCGCCCAAGTGCGAACGCCTCACGCGCGGGCATCGGCGCATGCCAGGACAGGCGCGCCTCAAGACCGAGTTCTTTTGCCTTGGCTTCAAAAAGCGCTTTGTCCGGCCCGGCACCGACCAGCGCCAATCTGCTCTGCCCGCCAAGCTGCGCCATGGCCTCCAGGAGCGTTGCAATGCCCTTCAGTACGCGCACCTCACCGAGATAGACGAAGTCCGCCGCATCGGCGCGCGGCGCGACAGGCACAAATTCGTCTTCCCGCAATCCGTTGTGCACGACGGCATGGCGCGGCGGTGTGCCGCCAACCTGGGAGCGATAAGTTTCAAGCCCATATTCGGATTCAAAAATGATCCCGTCCGTACGCGCCCAAAGCGCCCGCTCGACGGCGTGAAAGGCAAGTCCCGCCGGACTCACCCGGCTGTAATGAAGCGCACCGCCATGCGGCGTATAAAACCGGAAGACCCCTCTGCCGCCCGTGGCAAGGCGTGCATAAAGCCCGCCTTTCGCGCCGTGCCCGTGCAGAATAGTAGCGCCAAGCTCGCTGGTAAGCGCGCCGGCCTGCCGGATCGCACCGATATCGCCAAGCCCCGGCAGACGTCCCATCGGCACACGGTGAAGCCCCAGCGCACAGTGATGTTCGAGCGCCAAAAGGCGGTCCTCGCTCAAAGCATCCCCTGCCTCGCGCGCGCAGATCACACCGACCATCGCGCCCGCCTCAACCTGAGCTTCCACGAGATCGCGCGCATGCCGGAAAAGCCCGCCCATGGGCGCACGGAAGCAATGCAGGATCTTCAAACCTTTCAAGCTGGTGGGCGCACGCTCTGCCATCAGAAATACCGCTCCGTGACATAGACCGTGTCGCCGGGCCGGATGAGTTCGTCCATCGGCAGCTCAAGTTCGATGAGTTTGCCGTCGCGCTTGCGCGTGACGCGCACATAGCTCTGATCGGCGCGGTAGGTGAACCCGCCGGCAATCGCAACCGCCGTGCGGGCCGTCATGCCGTTCACATAAGGATATTGGCCTGACTGGGTTACCTCGCCCAGAATGAAGAACGGACGGAACGAGATGACCTGCGCCGAGACATTCGGGTTACGCAAAAGGCTTTCGCCCAGAACCCGCGCCACTTCCGCTTCCAGTTCCTGAATAGTCAGCCCGCGCGCCTGAATGCCGTTGACGAGCGGCATGGAAATCTGCCCGCTGCCGTCGATCGTGTATTCACCCGTCAGATCTTCCTGGCCGAACACCACCACACGCACCTGATCGCCGGAATCGAGCTGATAAGGCTCATCGTTTCCGGCAAGTGGGCGCTCGCTGATCACCCCGCCCGCAGAACAAGCCTGCAGGGTGAGCGCGAGGAAAGCGGTCATAAGGAGGCGCAGCATCGTTAACCCCATGTCCCGCCTCTCCGGTGGAGGGCGGTGAAAGTCTTCGCGTTTTCGTGAATTTACCCGAAGAGTGGTTAATGAATTCCAAGGCGGGGGCAAATCGCAAATGCCGCCCGGTGCTGCGATGCCGTTGAAACCTTTGCCAAAATTGCGCTTCTGCCCGGCCCCGTTAAATCTTCCGTTACCTAAACAACGTCTACTGGTGGCTTGAATGGGGACATCCGCCACTTGCGCGGATCGACTTTGACGCTGGCTGGAGGGCCTTTGGGGGCCGTCCTTTTCGATGGACGCATATGTCGACGCCGAGCCTTTCATCTCAGGTGATCTTCGGAGACCGCCGCCGTCCGGCAGGCGGGTCGGGAGAGGACACCGTCAATCCGTGGGACTTGCTGCGCGGCATCTGGGCCCGCAAAGCTGTTGTCGGCGGCACGGCGCTTGTCATTCTCCTCATCGCGTTCGCCTTCATAGCGACCGTTACGCCGACCTACACGGCAGAAACATTGCTGCGCATCGAGCCTCGCGCCGGAGAGATTTCCCGTTTCGACGATCTCTCCCCGCTTTCCTTGCCGGACCAGGGCGCAGTCGAAAGCGAAATCCAGGAACTCATTTCCTATTCCATGATCGCGCGGTTGGTGAGCGAGACCGGCCTCGACAAGACGGCGGAATTCAATTCCTCCCTGCGCAAGGAAAACGGGCTCGGCGCGCTTTTCGGAGGCAGCGCAAAGAAGAAGGACAAGGTCTCCCTATCCGAAATCGTAGATAAGGTGCAAGGGCGCCTGTCGATTTACCGCAAAGGCGAATCCCGGGTCATTTCGATCAATTTCACTTCCGAGGTGCCGGAACGGGCGGCCAGCGTCGCCAACCGGCTGGCCGAACTTTACATCCAAAAACAGATCGAGACCCGCCAGGCATTGCATAGCGAGGCCACGGGCTGGCTGCGCGAGCAGATCGACACGCTGCGCGGCGAAGTGCGAAAATCTGAGGCTGCCGCCGAACGCTTCCGTTCCAAGCACGGGCTCTTCATGACGGGCGAGTCCTCGGACCGGGCAACGCTGCCTCAGCGAGAGCTTTCGGAACTGACGAGCCAGCTCGTTCTTGCTGAAGCCACCTATTCCGAGGCTCAGGCGCGCCTTAGCCTCGCGCGCGACCTTGCCGCCGGTGAACGCGATATCGATACGGTGGGCGAAGTGTTGAACAGCTCGCTTATCCAGAACCTGCGCCAGCAGGAAGTGCAGCTTCAGGCACAGATCGCGGAAATGTCCGCGACGCTGCTACCCTCCCATCCGCGCATGCAGCAGGCCGTCGCCAATCTGAAGGATTTGCAGACACAGATTTCCCAGGAAATCAGGAAGATCAGCGCGGCGCTTGAAAACGAGGCGCAGATCGCCCGCTCCCGCGTTTCCACCATCAAAGCCAATCTGAACAAGCTGAAACGCCAGATGGGCGCACTCAACCAGAACGAGGTTGAATTGCGCGCGCTGGAACGGGAAGCCGCAGCCAACCGGCAGCTGCTTGAAAGCTTTCTGACGCGTTACGAAGCCGCAGCTGCTAAAGCCGAGGCCGATGCCCGCGCCGCCGATGCCCGTATCGTTTCACTGGCCGAGCCGCCCTCACAGCCCTCTTTCCCGCAAAAAGGCGCCCTTGGCGTTCTGGCCGTTGCGGCCTCTTTGATCGGCGGCATTGCCGCGGCCTTTGTCGTGCAGGTATTGGCGCCCGGTTTTCTCACGCCCGAGCAGCTTGAGCGCACAACGGGCACGCCTTTCCTCGGTATCGTGCCCGGTACCGGCAAGCGCACGCCGCTTGGCCAGCTTACCTCCAATCTCGTTTACCGGCCGCACACACCATTTGCCGAAAGCTTGCGCAACCTGCTCAGCCATCTCATGACGGCCCGGGTCAATGGCCGCCCGGCCAAAAGCGTGACCATCACCTCCTGCCTGCGCGGTGAAGGACGCACGGCCCTGGCGCTCGGTCTCGCGCGCACCATCGCCCTTGGCGGGCGGAGCGTCATTCTTGTGGAAGCGGATCTTTTCACGCCTTCCGTTCACCGCGCGCTCGGCGATCAGGCACGCTGGGGCCTCAGTGAAGTTTTGACGGGCCGCGCCTCCTTCGAGCACGTCATTCACCGCGACCCGATGACGGGCGCGCATATTCTTCAAGCCGGAACGCCGCTCACCAATCCAACGGCGGCGCTTGGCTCCGAACGTATGATCTGGATCTTGCAGGCACTCGCGCAGGCCTATGATTATGTGATCGTCGACACGCCTGCATTGAGCGAGAGCGGCGACGGGCAAATTCTCTCCCGCCTCACCGATGTCACGATCCTGGCGGTGCAATGGCGCCGCACGGGCCGTCTTGCCGTCACCCGCGCGGTCAAGCAGCTGGCCGCCGCCACGAGCCGGCGCGTCGGCACGGTGCTCACCCAGATGAGCGCCAAGGAATACCGCTCCCTGACAGGCGATGACGCCCGGGGCTAAAGAGCTTCTCTTCCTTATGTCTCTCTAGAAACCGCGACCCTAGCGGGCGAAGACGAAAGCCCGTATGCCCAGCCTCCGCCAGGCGGTTGCGCTGAGGATCAGCGTCAAAAGAATGCGCGAGACGGCAGTGGCTATAGCCGCACCCAAAATGCCCCATTGCGGAATGAAGGCGATATTGAGCACGAGGTTCGTGCTCGCCGCGATGCCGTAAGCGATGGTGGCGTGCTTCTGGTGACCGGTCATATTGAGCAGGTAATCGACGGGCCCGCCTGCAGCGCGCACCAGCATCCCAGCCAGTAGCACCAGCAATGCAGGATATGCCGCGCCGAAATCTCCGCCGAAAAGCCCGAGCAGGAACGGCCCCAGCACGACGAGGCCGAGCACGACGCCGAGCGTTGGCCAGAAAATCATATGCGTGACGCGGGAAAGAAAGCGGCGCAGATCATCTTTGTCACCCGCCGCATGAAATTCGGCGATCTTCGGCGTTGCCAGCGCCATCACCGAAAAGAGCACGAAACCGGCCAGGCTGTTGATGCGCACGCTCGCATAATAAATGCCGACGCTTTCCGGCATCAGATAATGGCCGATCATCATCGTGTCCATATTCTCGATGACGAGCTCGAAGCCCTGGATCATCAGGAAGGGCAAGGCGATCAACAGCCAGATACGGGATTCGATAATCGGTTTCGGGCGCGGGAAATGCTTATGGAGCCGCCACTTTAAAATGACGAATTGCCCGGTCGAGGCGGCGACCACGGCGCCGAACAGCGCCGCAACGGCGCTTATCCCTGTCGGGCTCATGCCGGAAAATTCCATCGTGCCGACGATGAGCAGGATGCCGAGCGGGCGGAAAATATAATGCGGCATATAGGCAAGGTTCACCCAGCCATTGGCCCGCGCCATGCCGCCATGCACATCTGCCGAAGCTTGCACGGGTACGCATAAAAGCCCGATCGCAAAAGGCGCCACATAGTATGAATCGATAAGCGACGTTCCGGCATAGAGGAAAAGCCAGCCGGCCCCCATCAGCAAAAGACCGAAGGAAAAGGCCATGCGCCGGCTGGCGACAAGCACGCCGCGGATGCGCTCCCAGTCCGTTTTCGCCCGGTACTGCGCATGCAATTTCATGATCGCATCGGGCAGGCCTAGACCGGCGATAAAGCCGAGCAGCGTCACCCAGACCCAGACATAGGCAAAGACACCGTATTCGAAGACACCCATCCAGCGTGCGAGCAGCACCTGCGAGACGAGCGCGACCGCCGCGCCGCCAACACGAATGCCCATGGCAAAAAAGGCGCCCTTAGCGACGGCGCCAAGATCGGCGTCGCCCATAAACCGGCCCACAAGTCTGGTTAGAGCGTCCAGCAGTGACGCGCCCCCTTTATGATCGCCTATTTTGTCGCGGACTGATTGCATGGCCCCGAACTGTCTGAATATTCACGTTCAGAATGCATGCCCGGTACTTGATGAATGGTTAGCATTATGGACTGGCGTTCCCTTTTCCCACAGTCCATATCCCTAACGGAAACGAAAGGTTTTATGAACAAAATTGAAGGGTTGATGAGGGAGAGTGAGATCGACGCGCAGTTTCAGGTCTGGAGGGAAAGCATGAAGACGGCGCTGCTGAAGCAGGCACTTCACGCATTGAACTGGATTGGTGCCCCGTCCTGGGCGCCGGCAGCTCTGCGTGGAAACGGTGCCATATTCATGCTGCACCGTGTGCGGACCGAACCCCTGCCGGAATTTGCCCCGAACCGCATTCTCGAAATCACACCTGACATGCTCGACCGCGTGCTGCACCGTGTGCGCGATCTCGATTATGACATTGTTACGCTGGATGAAGCGGTACACCGGCTGCGCCATGGCGCAAAACGGCGCTTTGCCGTTTTCACATTCGACGATGGTTACAAAGATAACCTGACACAAGCGCTTCCCGTATTCGAAAAACACGATGCGCCCATGACGATCTATGTCTCCGCCGGGATGCCGGACGGCACAATGGAAATCTGGTGGGTGGCGCTTGAAGAAATCATCCGCAAAGCGGATCATCTTGAAACCGAGATTGGCGGACGCCACGTTTCCATGCCCGCAAAGACCGCCCGGCAGATGGACCTGGCCTTTGCGCGGCTATACTGGCCGCTGCGCGCCATGGATGAAGACGCGCTGCGCGCGGCCATCCGGCAGCTTGCCGCTCAGCATGGTATCTCAATTCCCAAAATCACCGAAGAAAGCGCCCTGAGCTGGGACGATGTAAAAACGCTGCACGCCCATCCGCTCGTGACCATCGGCAGCCACACAGTGGACCATTTTGCGCTCTGCAAAGTCAGTGAAGAACGCGCCCGCATGGAAATGAAACGTGGCGCGGAAGCAATTGCCGGCCATATCGGCGAAATGCCCCGGCACTTCGCTTATCCTTTTGGCGATGCAAGTTCTGCTGGCGAGCGCGAATTCCGCCTTGCCCGGGAGCTGGGTTTTGAAACCGCCACGACGACACGCAAGGGGCTGATTTTCGAGCATCACCAGGAGTACATGACAGCCCTGCCGCGCATTTCGCTGAACGGTGATTATCAGGATATCCGGCTGATCGATGTGCTGATGAGCGGCGTACCGTTCCCCTTCGGCCGCCTGATTCCCTCGCTCGGTGTGGCCTGAGGCCTATTCGGCCGGGCCCGCGGCTTGTTTTTTCCGCTGCCGGCGGCGGCCCCACCAAACCTCCAGCTTGCGGCGCTGGCGCCGGATCGGGGCAAAATCCACCGAGAGAATCACCAGCCCAAGCGGCACCATCCAGAAACCCAGAACGGGCAAAAACCCGAATATGCCGCCCACCACCAGCGCAAGCCCGAGGGGCAGCCGGATAAAGGGGGAACCCGGCAGCGGATACCGCCGCCCATTGATGGTTACATGCGCCATTATCGCAGCATAATCCCTGTTTTGAGCCTGGCCATTAAGTCCCCGGAAAATATTCAACAGATATGATCATCTGGGTGGAAAAAACAGACGAAAGAGGGCTAGCATTGCCCGGAATCCTTTGATATATGCAACCTCCATCGGCGCAAACACGCCGATCTGATCCCCGGTAGCTCAGTTGGTAGAGCAATCGGCTGTTAACCGATCGGTCGCTGGTTCGAGTCCGGCCCGGGGAGCCAATTCAAACCGGTCCTGCTTTATGGCAGGGCCGGTTTTGTTTTGCCGGAACCCTATTGAGGGCCCTAGTGAGAGCCCTATTCGGCTGCCTCGGTATTTTGGGCGTTCAAATCGAGCCCGATGAAACCGCCGGACTGCCGCTTCCAAAGGTCGGCATAAAGCCCGCCCCGCTCCAGTAACTCATCATGAGTGCCGGTTTCCGCAATCTTGCCGCCATCCATAACGATCAACCGGTCAAGTACGGCAATAGTCGAGAGCCGGTGGGCAATGGCGATCACGGTCTTGCCTTCCATCAGGCTGTAAAGCTGCTCCTGGATCGCGGCCTCGACCTCCGAATCGAGCGCGGAAGTTGCCTCATCCAGAATGAGGATCGGCGCGTTCTTGAGCAGCACCCGGGCGATGGCAATGCGCTGGCGCTGTCCGCCGGAAAGTTTCACCCCGCGCTCGCCGGCATGGGCCTCAAGCCCCCGGCGCCCTTGTTCATCTTCAAGCTGGCCGATAAAGCCGTCCGCCTGCGCCTGACGGATGGCAGCCTCCACTTCGGCCTCCGTCGCATCCGGTTTGCCGTAGCAGATATTGTCGCGGATCGAGCGGTGCAGCAGCGAAGTATCCTGCGTCACCATACCGATTTTCCGGCGCAGCGATTCCTGCGTGACCTTGGAAATATCCTGCCCGTCGATGAGGATGCGCCCGCCTTCCAGATCGTGAAAACGCAGCAGCAAATTGACGAGGGTGGATTTGCCCGCGCCCGAGCGCCCGACGATGCCGACTTTCTCTCCCGGGTGAATGGTGAGGGAGAGATCGTCGATCACCTTCACGCCCTGGCCGTAATTGAAGCGGATATGATCGAATTCGATTTGTCCCTCGTGCACCTCCAGCGCGCGAGCGTCCGGCGCATCCTTGACCGTCTGGGACTGTGCGATGGTGCTCATGCCGTCCTGCACGGTGCCGACATTCTCGAAAAGCCCCGCTACTTCCCATAGGAACCAGTCGGACATCGCCCGGATGCGCATGATCAGTGCAATGGCGACGGCGATCGAGCCGAGAGAAATCGCCGAGATGTACCAGGCATAAATCGCCACACCGCCGATGCCCGCAAGCAGAAACGAGTTTAGCGTTTGCAAGGACACGGTAAGCTGCGTGACGAGACGCATTTGCGGGTGCACCGTGCCCATAAATTCCTGCATCGCGCCGCGCGCATAATCCTGTTCGCGCTGGGTATGAGCGAAAAGCTTGACCGTTTGCACATTCGTGTAGCTATCCACCACACGGCCCGTCATATGGGCCCGCGCATCGGCCTGCGCCATGGAAACGCGCTGCAGGCGCGGTACGAAATGGATGAGCAGGCCTATATATCCCGCGAGCCAGAGCATGAGCGGCACAAGCAGCCAAAGATCGGCCTGCCCCATAAGCACCACAGCGCCGGTGAAATAGACGCTGACATAGACGAAGACGTCGACCATCTTCATCACCGTCTCGCGGATGGCGAGCGAGGTTTGCATCACCTTTTGCGAAATGCGCCCGGCAAACTCGTTCTGGAAGAAACTCATGCTTTGCTGCAGCACATGGCGGTGCATGAGCCAGCGCCCGATCATGGGGTAATTGCCAAAGACCGTCTGATGCGTGAACAGCGATTGCAGCACGATGAGCAGCGGGAAGCCGATAACGATCAGCGCGCCCATGCCAGCAAGCTCCCAGCCATATTCGGCAAAGAACGTCTCCCGCTCCGCCTCGCCAAGCCAGTCAACCAGCGTGCCCATATAATTCAGAAAGACGACTTCGAGCGCCGAGAGCAGCGCCGTCAGCAGCCCCGTCACCAGAAGCCAAGGCAGGATCGGGCGGGAATAATGCAGGATGAACGTGCCGAGCTTGCGCGGCGGCACTTCGGGCTCGGCGGCGGGAAAAGGATCGACGAGATTTTCGAAAAAACGGAACATCAGGACCTGCAATCGAAGGCACATGAAACCGGCCCGCAGGTCCGGAGCCTTCATATAGTGGCCGTTTCAGCCATCTTAAAGCCGGAAAAACAGCTTCTCAGGTGATTAAATATCACTGGTATTGGGAAAAATAATCCGGATTTTCGTGCCAGGCCGCTCGTTCGATGCCTCATCCAGTTCCAGCCACTCCACGTCGCCGCCAAGTGCCGCCGATAGCCGGTCCACAATGCGGGTGCCAAGTCCCCCGCGCCCGCCTTTATAGGCATCGCTGCGGATGCCGATGCCATTGTCTTCCACAATGAGCGACAGCGTATCACCCAAATGCTCCTGGGTCAGGCGGACCTGGATGGAGCCTCTCATGCCATCCGGGAAAGCATATTTGAGCGAGTTCGTCACGAGCTCCGTAACGATCACGCCAAGCGTCACGGCATCCTTGGAAAGGATCTGAATGTCTTCGGCATTGCAGTCGATGGAAAGCGTACCGCGGGCGGTCAAATTGGTTTTCAGATCATCCACGATCGAACAAAGGAAAGTATGGGCATCGACGCTCTCACCCTCTTCCGTCAGGCGGAGGCGGCGCTGGGCGGAGGCAATGGCCAGCACACGCTCGCGTGCCCGGCGCAGCGCAACCGCCGCTTCATCGTTTTCCGTCTGATTGGCCTGCAGCCCGAGGAACGACGCGACCAGTTGCAGTGAATTGCCCACCCGGTGATGCAGGTCCCGCAAGAGCGATTCCGCGCGCATGAACTCGGTCTCAAGCTTGAGCTTCGCCGCTTCAAGGTCGGAGGTGCGTTCGCTAACACGCCGTTCCAGTTCCATATTGATTTCCGAAAGTGCCGCCCGGCTTTCCTGTTCGGAAAGAAAGCGGCTGCGGGCGACGAAAGCAGCGGCCACCGAGGAAATAGCGGTCAGCAGCAACGCGGTGAAAATCGTCACGATCAGCCAGAAACTGTTCGTGTCATAGACAAGCTGACGCTCGCGCAGGAGCCGGTCTTCCTCCGCGATGATACGGGAAATTTCGGTGCGGATATTGTCCAGCGTTTCCTTGCCGTGGTCTTTTTTGACGAGCGCGGTCGCCGCGCCGTAATTGCCCGACAGACCGAGCTGCACCGTCTCGCGCAATTCCTGCAGCTTGATTTCCATCTGCCGGTCGAGCACATCGAGCCGCACCTGGTGGATGGGATTATCCTGGGTCAGTTCCTTAAGCTGCTTTTGCGCTTCATCGACGGCAGCAAGCGCGTTCGCATAAGGCTGCAGGTATTTGCGTTCCCGGGTGACGAGGAAGCCGCTGCGGCCGGTCTCCGCATCCTGCAGAATACCGAAAAGACGGCGGGCGGCATTTTGTATCTCGATCGTGCGCTGCACATCCCGGCCCGCATCGCGCCCTTCGATGGCAAGATAAGAGGCAAGCGCGCCCGTCACCAAAAGAAGGACAAGCCCGAGGCCCAAAAACAGGGCGACCATGTCAACCGCGTGGCCATTGATCCTGAAATAACGAAAGGGCATGAAACCTTCTTTATGTTGTTGTGCCCCGGCGTGCCCGTCAGCTCACCAGCCCGTTAGTCCCGCTCGTCCTTCTTGCCTTCCGGCGTTCCCGTTTCCTGCCTCCAGCGCTGCAGGCTTTGTTCCAGCAAGATACGCACAGCCTCGGAACGCGACGGCACCCGGTTGCCATAACGGTAATCGTCGATCTCTTCCAACTCGGAATCCGTCAGCAAGAGCTGAAGTTTGACTACCCTCTTTTCCAACCGAAGTTCCCCCCTACTCCACAAGCGCGGCGCGCGGCTTCGTCAAAGCTTGCCACAGCGCGGCCTTGATAGATTGATCACGATAAGGCTTCGTGACCACAAAAGCAGGCTCAAAGTCTTCACCGGTCAAAACGTCGTCGGGATAGGCGGTGATGAAGATGGCCACGGTATCCTGATCCGCCGTGATTTCCTTCACCGCATCGAGTCCTGTCCCGCCTTTGCCCAGGTCATAATCGGCGAGCAGAAGATCGGGATGCACACGCTCTGCGAGCGCAACCGCCTCGTTTTTCGTACGCGCCTTGCCCAGCACCTTCACGCCTTGCGCGCTGACAAGATCGGCAATTTCCTCGGCAATCAACGGCTCGTCCTCGATGATGATCGCAGTTCCTTCCAGGGCGACATTGGTGCGCTCGCGCGCAGTATCGAGAAAGGCTTCCGTCACTTCCAGCGATTGATCGACGATCTGCGCGGCGAGTTGAATGGGAAAACCCAGCACATCGACCATCAGCAGTATCTGGCGGCTGAGGTCCTGTTCCGGTGAGACGCTTTGCAGGAGCGCGGAATTGGAAAACACCCGGGCCGATTGCGGCGCTTCATGCGCCTTATTCCAGATTTCGTAGACGGATTGAAAAAGCAGCGGCAAGCGCGCCGATTCCGGCATGGCTTCGAAGGGTTCGAGACTGATTTCAGCTAAAGCACTGCGGGCCACTTCATCGCCCAGAAGCTGGTCATTGGTCAGTGCCCGCAAATATTGCCGCAGGATATTGATTTCCTTTGTCAGCATGATGCCGCCCCTAACCCGTCGAGCTTTTGCGCCGCGCAAAAATGGCAGAGCCGGCCCCTAGGGTCAACTAATTGAAAAACAAAAGTTTTTACGACTAACGGCACCAAAACAAGCGCCCCGAGTTGAGCAGAAACCCGGGGAGATAACGCCGAATATGATCTTTTGTTCGCTTTTGTTCGTAAATGACGGGCGAATTGGCGCACCAAGCGCCTATGCCAAGCAAAATCATGGTGTCAGGCCCCGTTTCTTTCTTCTACACTGATCCGTGATGTTAGGGAGGGAGTTGGCATGATTGAGTCCCAGGTTCCTGTTGACGTCACCGCGGCCAAGCTGGCGGCCATGAAGGATATTCCGTGGCTGACACGCATGATCCTGCGAATCGCCGCGCACATCACATCTGGCAGCCTGACAGTGGAATTACCCGACGGCCGGAAAATCCGTTTCGCCGGCGCTGAGTCCGGCCCCGATGCCGAGCTGCATATCCGGGATTATGATTTCGCAAAATATATCGTAACGGGCGGCGATCTCGGCGCGGCGGAGGCCTATTTGCGCGGTCTCTGGGAAAGCCCGCGGATCGAGGTTTTTCTCCAGCTCTTTGCCGCCAACCGGCATGCGCTGAGCCAAAGCCGCAACGGGCTGAAGCTTGCCCGGATTGCCGGGCGTATCGGCCATCTCCTGCGCCATAACAACCGGCGCAATGCGAAGAAGAACATCGAATATCACTACGATCTCGGCAACAGCTTCTATATGCGCTGGCTGGACCCGACCATGACGTACTCCTCTGGCAAGTTCGAAACGCCGAATGACGATCTGACGGCCGCGCAGCTCAATAAATACCGCTCGCTCGCCAAGCGCATCGACCTGCGCCCCGAACATCATGTGCTTGAAATCGGCAGCGGCTGGGGCGGCTTTGCCGAGTTTGCCGCAAAGGAAATCGGCTGCCGCGTCACCGGCATCACAATCTCCAAGGAGCAGCTGGAATTTGCCCGCGCCCGCATGGCGCGCGAGGGGCTGCAGGACCGGGTGGAAATCCGCTATCAGGATTACCGCGACGTGCCGGAGAAATATGACCGCATCGCCTCCATCGAAATGTTCGAGGCGGTGGGTGAGCGCTATTGGCCGGCCTATTTTTCCAAGATCGGCGAATGCCTGAAGCCAGGCGGCCTTGCGGGCCTGCAGATCATCACCATCGATGACAAATCCTTCCCCTCCTACCGCAGCGGCGTCGATTTCATTCAGCGCTATATCTTCCCGGGCGGCATGCTGCCCTCCATCAAAGCGCTGCGCGACGAAGTGACCTCCGCCGGGCTCGACTGGAAAGACAATCTGAATTTTGGGCTCGACTATGCGAAGACGCTCGCCCATTGGCGCGACCGTTTTCTGGAAGCCTGGCCGGAAATTCAGCCCATGGGCTTTGATGAACGCTTCAAGCGCATGTGGGAATATTACCTAGCCTATTGCGAAGCCGGTTTCCGCGCCGGGAACATCGACGTGACGCAGCTCACTCTCGCAAAAAACTAGACTTGGCCTTACCTCACAGGCAGCCTCATCACGTCGTTCAGTGAATGTGAAGAGGCCAGGCATGGATTTGAAACTCACCCCAGCAAGCTACGGCCCCGGTGACGTGGAGGTGCTGCGCGAGGAAACCGTGTGGCGCGAATGGGGCCGTGTGGTGATCTATGAATACCGCCACAAGCGCCATGACGGCAGCTGGTCGGGCACGGTGAAGCGGGAGATGCACGCGGTGCGCAACACCGCAAGCGTGCTGCCCTGGGACCCGGCGCTCGATGCGGTAGTGCTGACGGAGCAGCTGCGCATGGTCGGCCTCTTTCAGCGGGCAGAGCGCCCTTGGGTGATCGAATGTATCGCCGGGATGATCGACGAAGGCGAAGACCCCGGCGAGACCGCAAGGCGCGAGGCGGAAGAGGAAACCGGCGCGCGCATCGGCAAACTCGTCCCCGTTATGAGCGGCTATACCTCCCCCGGCGCCTGGGGCGAGAAGAGCCATCTCTTCGCGGCCACGGCCAATCTCTCCCAGGTCGGCGGGTTTCACGGCCTTGCCTCGGAAAACGAAGACATCCGGGCGCTGGTCGTTCCTTTCGATGAGGCCTTTGCCGCCGTGAGCGACGGGCGCATCGAAGACGTCAAAACAGCCCTTCTCCTCCATTGGCTTGCGGCCAACAAGGACAAATTGCTGTGAGGCCCGCCCAGCCTTGAAGCGGGCGGAAACGAGGGTTACTTTCGGGAAAGCAAAATCACGAAGAACCGGCCGCGCCGGCCCTCTAAGGACGATCTCATGAAAATAAAAAACGGATTGATCGATTCCATCGGCAATACCCCGCTGATCCGCCTGAAAAAAGCCTCCGAGGAAACCGGATGCGAAATTCTGGGCAAGGCGGAATTTCTGAACCCCGGTCAATCGGTCAAGGACAGGGCCGCGCTTTTCATCATCAAGGATGCGATCGCCAAGGGCACCTTGCGCCCGGGCGGCACAATCGTGGAAGGCACCGCGGGCAATACCGGCATCGGCTTGGCGCTTGTCGGCAATGCCATGGGCTTTAAGACCGTCATCGTCATTCCCGAGACGCAGTCCCAGGAAAAGAAAGACATGCTGCGCCTCTGCGGCGCCGAGCTCATCGAAGTTCCGGCGGTGCCATATAAGGACCCCAATAATTACGTGAAGTATTCCGGCCGCCTTGCCGAAGAGCTGGCTGCAAAAGAACCCAATGGCGCGATCTGGGCAAACCAGTTCGACAATGTCGCCAACCGCCAGGGCCATATCGAAACGACGGGCCCGGAAATATGGGACCAGACGGACGGCAAGGTGGACGGCTTCATCTGCGCCGTGGGCACCGGCGGCACGCTTGCGGGCATCGGCATGGCACTGAAAGAGCGCAACAAAGACATCGTGATCGGTCTCGCCGACCCGATGGGCGCCGCGCTCTACAACTATTACGCCCATGGCGAGCTGAAAGCCGAAGGCAGCTCCATTACCGAAGGCATCGGCCAGGGGCGCATCACCGCTAATCTGGAAGGCGCGCCCATTGACGAACCGTTCCAGATACCCGATGCCGAAGCCCTGCCCATTGCCTTCGATCTTCTCCAGCATGAGGGCCTTTGCATGGGCGGCTCGACGGGCATCAACGTCGCCGGCGCCATCCGCCTGGCGAAAAAGATGGGCCCCGGCCACCGGATCGTGACGATCCTTTGCGACTACGGGAACCGCTATCAAAGCAAGATGTTCAACCCGGCCTTCCTGAAGGAACAGGGCCTGCCGGTGCCGCCATGGATGGACAAATGAGCGCCGCCGCCGATACCCGCACCATCCCCGCGCTCGTGACAACCGAGTGGCTCGCCATTCATTTAAGCGAGCCCGACGTCAAACCGGTCGATGCGTCCTGGTATCTGCCGCAAATGAACCGGGACCCGAAAGCCGAGTTCGAGGCGGAACACATTCCCGGCGCCGTCTTCTTCGATATCGACGCGGTGAGCGACGACACAAGCCCCTACCCGCACACGCTGCCGGCTCCTGAAGATTTTGCAGAGGCGGCGGGCAAGCTCGGCCTTTCCAATGAAGATCACATCATCGTCTATGACACGGCAGGCCTGATGAGCGCGCCGCGCGTCTGGTGGATGTTCAAAACGATGGGGCACGAGAAAGTTTCCGTGCTGAATGGCGGCTTCAAAAAATGGCAGGCGGAACACCGCCATGTGAAAGCCGGCTGGCCGGAGAAAAAGGCGAAGCACTTTGCGGCGCGCCTGCGCAAAGAAAACCTGCGCACACTCGATGAAATGCGCGGCCTTCTAGAAAGCGGCAATGCGCAAATCCTGGATGCCCGCTCCAAAGGCCGGTTTGAAGGTACAGCGCCTGAGCCGCGCCCCGGCCTTGCCTCCGGCCACATGCCGGGCAGCCTCAACCTGCCCTTCGACGCGCTGGCAACACCGGAAGGCACGGTAAAACCGAAAAGCGAGCTCAAAGCGCTGTTCAAACACGCAGGGCTTGCGCTCGAAAAGCCGGTCGTCACCACTTGCGGCTCCGGCGTAACCGCCGCCGCGCTTTATCTCGCGCTCACCCATTTGGGCAAAGACGATCTTGCCCTATATGACGGATCATGGGCGGAATGGGCGGCGCAGCCGGATGCGCCGATTGAAACAGGCTGAAAATGCCGAAACGCTACCGAACGACGGTGACACATCTGGAAATGCGCGAGAACCCGCACGCGCATTGCCCGCCGCCTTTCGGCCATTACGCGCTTTTCCGCACCGTAGAGATGCCCATCCATTTCTACCGCTATCTCTATCATGTGGTGGGCCGTAACCATGTCTGGGTGCACCGCAAGAAGATGGACGACGACGCGCTCAGCGCCATCGTCCACTCACCCAATGTAGAAATTTACGTCCTTTATATCGACGGCAATCCGGCAGGGTTCTTCGAGCTCGATTTCCGGCATCTGCCGCGCGCCGAACTCTCTTTCCTTGGCATCGTGCCGGAATTTATCGGCCGCGGCTTCGGCCGTTTTTTGCTATGCGAGGCCCTGCATGCCGCCTGGGCCCGCAGCCCGAGCAAAGTGACCATCCAGACCTGTACGCTCGACCATCCCCGCGCCCTGCCGCTTTATCAGCGCCACGGTTTCGTGCCTTACGCGCAGGAGGAAGTGGAACTTGAAGATGACGGCGAAGGACCGGGCTTCTAACCGATAATCTGGCTGAGGAAAGCTTTCGTCCGCTCACTTTGCGGGTTCGTGAAGAAAGTTTCCGGCGGCGCGATTTCGATAATCTCGCCCTCATCCATGAAGATCATCCGGTCCGCGACTTCCCGCGCAAAACCCATTTCATGCGTGACGCAAAGCATGGTCATGCCGGACCCGGCAAGATCCGTCATTACGTCCAGCACCTCGCGGATCATTTCCGGATCGAGGGCCGACGTCGGCTCATCGAAGAGCATGATCTTGGGGTTCATGCAGAGCGAGCGGGCGATTGCGACACGCTGCTGCTGGCCGCCGGAAAGCTGGCCGGGAAACTTGTCCGCCTGCTCCGGGATGCGCACGCGCTCCAGATACCCCATGGCCGTTTCTTCCGCTTCTGCCTGCGCCATCCCGCGTACATGAATGAGCGCCAGCGTGCAGTTTTCCAGCACGCTCATATGGGGAAAGAGATTGAAGTCCTGAAAGACCATGCCGACTTCCCGGCGCACCTCGTCGATCCGCTTCAGATTTTCGGTGAGCTCGATCCCGTCAATGACAATGCGGCCCTGATCATGCGCTTCCAGGCGGTTGATACAGCGGATGAGCGTCGATTTGCCCGAACCAGATGGGCCCGCGATAACAATGCGCTCGCCTTCCTTCACGTTCAGATTGATGTCGCGCAGAACGTGAAAATCCTCGAACCATTTATGCATGTTCTCGATCTGAATGATCGGGTCGGCGGATTGCGGCAAAACTCTCTCCTCGTTCCGGTCTAGCGGCGCTCGCCCTGGCTCAGTTGTTTTTCCATGTAGAGCGAATAACGCGACATGGCGAAACAGAACATCCAGAAAATGAAGGCGGCAAAGACATAGCCCGTTGCCGCGGTATTAGGGGATGCCCAATTGGCATCGGTAAAATTGGCGCGGATGATCCCGAGAAAATCGAAAAGCCCGATGATCAGTACCAGCGTCGTATCTTTGAAAAGCCCGATAAACGTGTTGACGATACCGGGAATGACGACACGCAGCGCTTGCGGCAGCACGATAAGGCCCATCATCTGCCAATAGGAAAGACCGAGCGCTTTAGCCGCTTCATATTGCCCGGCAGGCACGGCTTGCAGACCGCCGCGCACCACTTCGGCCATATAGGCGGAGGCAAAAAGCGCAACGCCGATAATCGCCCGCAGCAGCAGATCGAACGTCACTCCCTCCGGCAGAAAGAGCGGCAGCATGACGCTTGCCATGAAAAGCACCGTGACGAGCGGCACGCCGCGCCAGAACTCGATAAAGAGGACGGAAAGCGTGCGGATGACCGGCAGCTTCGAGCGCCGGCCAAGCGCCAGCAAAATACCGAGCGGCAAAGAGGCGAGAATACCGGAAAGCGCAATGACGAGCGTGAGTAGCAACCCGCCCCAATCGGAGGTCTCCACAACCGAAAGCCCGAACTTGCCCCCGTGAAGAACGCCCCAGGCAAACATGGGAAAAATGAACAGCAGCGTTGCCGCCAGCCAGCCCTTATACGGCATGCGCGGGGTGAGCACGGCGGCAAGATTGAGGAAGAAGAGCAGTAGAATGAGATTAGGCCGCCATATTTCCTCCGCCGGGTAGCGCCCATAGATGAACTGCCCGAATTTCGCTTCCACAAAGGCCCAGCACGCCCCCGCGCCCTCTGCCCGGCACAGGCTGCCATCGCTTGCATACCAAACGGCATCGAGCACCGCCCAATTGAAAAACGGCGGCACGGTCAGCGCGATGATCGCAGCACACACAAGCGTCGTGATCGTATTGCCCGCGCTTGAGAAAAGATTACGGCGCATCCAGCCGATAAAACCCGTCTGGCGGCTTGGCGCAGGCAGCGCCGGGTGACGGCGGGTTTTGACGTAAGTTTCCATGCTCATGCCACCCCCCGCTCTTTCAGCGCAAGGCGCGCATTGTACCAATTCATAAAGAGCGACGTGCCAAGGCTGATCAGAAGATAGACCGCCATGGTCATGGCGATGATCTCGACCGCCTGGCCCACCTGGCTAAGCGCGGTATTCGCAAAGACGAGCACAAGGTCGGGATAAGCGATCGCGACGGCAAGCGAGGAGTTCTTCGTCAGATTGAGATACTGGCTTGTGAGCGGCGGCACGATCACGCGCATGGCTTGGGGCAGAATGATCTTGCGCATGATAAGCCCTGAGGGAAGCCCCAGCGCCTTTGCCGCTTCCACCTGGCCTTTGGGCACCGCCTGCACACCAGAGCGCACATTCTCCGCCACGAAGGCGCCGGTATAGATGGACAGCGCCAGCAGCAGCGCAATGAATTCCGGGATCAGCGAGATACCGCCCTGAAAGCCGAACCCTTCCAGCACCGGCATATCGAGCGAAAGCGGCCAGCCCAACACCAGAAGCAGCAAGAGCGGCGGCAGTACCGCAATGCCAAGCACCTTCCAGCCTTCAAACGCAAATCTTTTGCGGGCGAAAAAGCCAAGCAGCAGACTGGCGAAAAGCGCCACGCAGAATGGCGCGAAGGTGCCCGCCTCCCACAAAATCCGCGGTACGAAAAGACCGCGATTGTTGAGAAAGATGCCGCCGCCCGGCGTCAGGCTTTCGGCTTGCGAGGGCAAAAGCTGCAGGACGACGAAATACCAGAAGAAGAGCTGCAAGAGCAGCGGGATATTGCGCAAAGTTTCGATGAAAAACCCGGCCAGGCGCGCCACCAGCCAATTGGGCGAGAGCCGCGCGATGCCGACGGAAAAGCCGATCAGCGTCGCAAGCATAATGCCCAGCACGGCAACGAGCAGCGTGTTCAGCACGCCGACGAAAAACGCCCGCAGAAAGTCGGACTGAGCTGAATAATCGATCAGGCTGAAATTGATCGCAAAGCCTGCCGGATTTTCCAGAAAACCGAACCCGGAAGCGATATTGGCTTTTTGCAGATTAAGGACCGTGTTCTGCACCAGCTCGAAAATACCGAGCGCGGCAAGCAGAAGCACAGCGGCCTGCATGATCCAGCCGCGAATGCGCGGGTCCTGAAAACCGCGCGCCAGCGCGTTGTCGTCGGATAGCCCAACAGCGCCAGAAAGCCCAATAACGTTGGAAACCCAAGACTTGATCATCGAGCCCATCCCGCACTCACCGGACCGGCATGGCGTACATCAGCCCGCCATTGGTCCAGAGCGCATTCAGGCCCCGGGGAATGCCGAGCGGCGTGTTCTTACCGACATTGCGCTCGAAAATCTCACCGTAATTGCCGACCTGCGTGATGATCTGAAACGCCCAGTCGCCGCGCAGGCCGAGATTCTGTCCGTAGGAATTTTCAACGCCCAGCAAGCGGCGGATCGAGGGATTGTCGCTCTTTTTCATTTGCTCGGCATTGGCGCTGTTCACGCCCAGCTCTTCGGCCTCGATCATCGCGTAAAGCGTCCAGCGGACAATGTCGGCCCAGCGGTCATCGCCTTGACGCACGGCTGGCCCAAGAGGTTCTTTGGAAATAACTTCCGGCAGGATAATGTGCTCGTCCGGGTTCTTGAGCTTCAGCCGCTCCGCATAAAGACCGGAGGCATCCGTCGTATAGGCCTCGCAGCGCCCGGCATCGTAAGCGGCAATCACTTCGTCGGTCTTTTCGAAGACCACCATCTCGAACTCGAGCCCATGGGTGCGGAAATAATCCGCCGCATTCAGCTCCGTCGTCGTGCCCGTATTGGCGCAGATCGTTGCCTGGTCCAGTTCCAGCACGCTGGAAACCTTGAGGTCCCGGCGTACCATGAAGCTCTGGCCGTCATAATAAGTGATCCCGGCAAAATCGAGCCCGAGCACCGTGTCCCGTGTCAGCGTCCAAGTGGTGTTACGCGAGAGGACGTCTATCTCACCAGCCTGCAACGCAGTGAAGCGTTCTTTCGCCGAAAGCGCCCGGTACCGGACCTTCGAGGCGTCACCGAAAATAGCCGCGGCCATGGCCCGGCAGACATCCACATCGATGCCGCGCCAGTCACCTTCGTCGTCCGGATTAGAAAAACCAGGCAAGCCCTGGCTCACCCCGCATAGAAGCTCGCCTCTTTCCCGCACCACGCGCAGCGTGCCGCCGCGGGCCGCCTCCGGCGCAAGGTTTTCCTGCTCCGCCTTGCTAAGCTCCTGCGCATCGCGGGCGGGGCCGGATGGTGCGCCCGGCAAGAACAGATAAACCAACAAGGCACCGAAAACGATGCCGAAGATCAAGGCCGGAGCCTGATTGCGCATGCCCTACCCCCGCAAAGCCCGTCTGGCGGCGAAAAGCGCCGCTTCTCTTTCTGCTTACCGATTTGACCGCTATTCTTACACCGAAGCCGCGCAAGATCATAGGCAGGGAGCCGCAAAGGCATGAAGAAAGGCGAGAAAAGACCCGAAACGCTGCTGGTGACGAGCGGCAGAAAGCCGGATGAGAATCACGGCATCATCAATCCGCCCGTCTATCACGCCTCCACCATCCTTCATCCGACGATGAAAGTGCTGAAAGAGGCAAGCCAGCCTTACACCTATGGCCGCCGCCGCACCCCCACCATCGAGGCGCTGCAGGACGCGATGTGCGAGCTGGAAGGCGGGCATGGCTGCGTCATCACCCCTTCCGGCCTTTCCGCCGTTTCGACAGCGCTGCTTGCAAATCTGAAAGCCGGCGATCACTTGCTGGTGACGGATTCGGTTTATGGCCCTTCCCGTACCTTCTGCGAGCAGATGCTTCGCCGCTATGGCGTGGAAGTGGAGTTTTACGATCCGCTGATCGGCGCGGATATCGCAGCGCTGATGAAGGACAATACCGCCGTGGTTTTTACCGAAACGCCCGGCTCGCAAACATTTGAAGTCCAGGACCTGCCCGCCATCGCCGAGGCCGCCCATGCGAAAGGCGCCATCGTCATGCTCGACAATACCTGGGCGACACCGCTCTTCTTCGATGCCTTTGCAAACGGCGCGGACATAAGCATTCAGGCGGCGACGAAATATATCGTCGGCCATTCCGACGCGATGATGGGCACGATCACCTGCAACGAGCGCAGCTTCAAAGCGACATTGCGCGGCCATGGCCATTTGGGCGTGACCGCCGGGCCCGATGATATCTATCTCGCACTTCGCGGCATTCGCACCATGGGCGTGCGTCTGCGCCAGCATATGGAAACGGGGATCGCCCTCGCCCGCTGGCTGGAACAGCGCCCGGAAGTAAAAGAGGTCATTCACCCCGCGCTTGAAAATCACCCAGGACACGCCATTTGGAAACGGGACTTCAAAGGGGCAAGTGGGCTTTTCGCTGCCGTGCTGCATCCGGTGCCGGAAAAGGCGCTCGCCGCTATGCTCGATGGGCTGGAGCTTTTCGGCATGGGCTATTCCTGGGGCGGCTATGAAAGCCTAATTGTGCCGGCAGAGCCCCATCGCAGCGCGACGGAATGGAAAGAAGAGGGCCCGCTTTTGCGCATCCATGCCGGGCTCGAGCATATCGACGATCTGACCGCCGATCTAGACGCCGGTTTCGCGCGCCTGAATAAGGAAAAATAATATGATGCGGCGCGGCACATTTCTCTTCGGGCTTTCTTTCGCGCTCTCTTTGATAATCGGCGCACCGGCAGCAAAGGCCGCCTGCGAGCCCATGACCATCTATGCCGCTGCCAGCACCACGGAAGCGGTGAGGGAAATCGCCGCGCAATTTGGTATCGAAGAGGCTTGCGCCGTGACGACCGTCTTTGCCGGCTCTTCCACTCTCGCCCGTCAGATCGACCAAGGCGCGCCCGCGCAGCTTTTTCTCTC
This sequence comes from Tepidicaulis sp., assembly GCF_965222285.1. Classification (NCBI taxonomy): domain Bacteria; kingdom Pseudomonadati; phylum Pseudomonadota; class Alphaproteobacteria; order Hyphomicrobiales; family Parvibaculaceae; genus Tepidicaulis; species Tepidicaulis sp. The sequence continues at coordinate 1,701,119 of NZ_OZ244942.1, forward strand.
GGCAAATGAACGGTGGATGGATTGGCTGGAAGCGCGCGGCCATATCGCCCCGCAAAACCGCACATCGCTTCTCACCAACAAGCTGGTGCTGATCGTCCCGAAGAACGAGGACCTTGCGCCGCTCTATCTTGGTGATCCGGGCAGTCTTAAAAAGCGCATCGGGGATGGTAAACTTGCGCTCGCCAATCCCGATGCCGTGCCCGCCGGCATCTATGCCAAGGAAGCCCTGCAAAGCCTCGGCCATTGGGGGGATGTGCACCAGCAAATCGTGACGGCGGATTCGGTCCGCGTCGCCCTTGCCTGGGTGGAGCGCGGGGAAGCGGCCGCAGCCGCCGTTTACCGCACCGACGCGCTGATCAGCAATAAGGTGAGCGTCGCCGCGGAATTTCCGGACACCAGTTATTCACCCATCGCCTATCCGCTTGCCATGCTGGGCCGTGCTCCCCATCCCGACACGGAGCGTTTTTTTGCTTATCTGAAAAGCTATGAGGCAGCGGAAATCTTCGCCAAATACGGGTTTTCCCGCATCGAAGACGTGAAGGAAGCCGTGCGGTGAGCCTGACACCTGCAGAACTCGAAGCGCTGCGCCTCTCGCTCCTTGTTGCTAGCGTGGGCACGGCCGCCTCGCTCCTTCCCGCGCTCGGTATTGCCTGGGCACTGGCGCGTTATCGGTTCCCCGGAAAAATTCTGCTCGACGGGCTCATTCATTTGCCGCTCGTCCTGCCGCCCGTCGTCATCGGCTATATCCTGCTGGTCGGGCTCGGGCGGCGCGGCATTATTGGCGCCTGGCTGTATGAAAGTTTCGGTATCACCTTCGCCTTTACCTGGAAGGGCGCTGCCATCGTCGCCGCCGTCATGGGCTTCCCGCTGCTGGTGCGAGCGCTGCGTCTTTCCATCGAAACGCTGGATGACGGGCTCATTGGCGCGGCCCGCACGCTGGGCGCAGGCCCCTTCCGCGCTTTCATGACCGTCACGTTACCGCTCATCACGCCCGGGCTTCTAACCGGCGCGATCCTCGCCTTTGCCCGCGCGCTGGGTGAATTCGGCGCGACCATCGCGTTCGTCGGCAATATCCCCGGTCAAACGCAAACCCTGCCGCTCGCGCTTTATTCGGCTCTGCAATTGCCGGGGGGCGAAGAAGCTGCCTGGCGCATTGTCCTTATCTCGACACTCTTTGCCGTGGCTCTGCTCGGGCTTTCCGAACTCAGTAACCGCTTCCTGACCCGCCGGCTCACGGGAACGCGGCCATGAGCGTGAGACTTGCCGCCCATATCCGCCATCAGGCAGGCGATTTCAGTCTCGATGTAGCGCTTGAGGCGGCAGCCGGTATCACCGCGCTGCTCGGCCCTTCGGGTGCCGGCAAGACGATGCTGCTCAATGCTATTGCCGGTCTTATCCGCCCCCGTGACGGCCATATCCATTTGAACGGGCGCCCGCTTTTCAGCACGGCGGAAAATATCTGTCAGCCGCCTGAGGCGCGGCAGATCGGTTACGTTTTTCAAGATGCCAAACTCTTCCCGCATCTCTCCGTACTGCAGAACCTTTCCTATGGCCGCGCGCGGGCGAGCGCCGTGCCTCATGCGCTCTCTTTCGATGAAGTGATCGATCTTCTCGCGCTCGGCGAGCTTCTGGAGCGCCGCCCGCATCACCTTTCCGGCGGCGAGAAACAGCGCGTCGGCATCGGCCGCGCCCTTCTTTCTGCACCGCATCTCCTGCTGATGGACGAACCGCTCGCAAGCCTCGACCCCAAACGGCGCGGTGAGATACTGCCCTTTCTCGATGCGCTTCACCACAAGCTCAAACTGCCCGTGCTCTATGTCACCCACAATGTGGATGAGAGTCTGCGTCTTGCCGACCGGCTTGTCGTCATGGATAAAGGGCGCGCCGTTGCGCAGGGCGGCATCGAAGAAGTGCTGAACGGGGAAAACGTGCAGGCGCTGCTCTTCGGGCAAGCCGGTGATGTGACCTCCGAGCCCGTCATGTTTCTGAGCGGGCGCTGCCTCAGCGCCGTTGAAGACGTCGCCGAAATCGAAACCGCCTGGGGTACGTTTCTCATTCCCGCGCGCCATATTGCCAAGGGCGACATCCGCCATCTGCGCATTCAGGCACGCGAAGTGGCACTCACAACCCGCAAGCCGGAAGGCCTCAGCATTCAAAACGCGTTTAAGGCGCGCATCAAAAAGATCACCAGCATCGGCAGCGGGCTCTGCGACCTTTGCCTCGTCTGCGCGGCAGATGAAGACGCCCCGCTCCTGCGCGCCCGCATCACGCGGCGCGCGGTCTACACGCTCGGCCTCGAAGAAGGCGCAACGGTCTGGCCGCTCATCAAAACGGCGGTGCTTGCAAGGCCGGGCGTAATCACGCAATAAGAAAGAACGGATAGAAGGAGAGCGACGTGGCGGATATCGAAGTCAGAAGCGAGATCACCGGCAAGGTTTGGAAGATCGAGGTCAACCCCGGTGAACGGGTCGAAGAAGACGAGCCGATCCTCATTCTGGAATCGATGAAGATGGAAATTCCCGTCGCCGCGCCAAAAAGCGGCAAACTCGTCAAGTTGCTGGTCGCCGAGGAAGACCCGGTCGAGGAAGATCAAGTCGTCGCCATTCTCGAAGAAGACTGATCACGCCGCGCCGAAGAGCGCTTTCATATAGGGCGTCAGAAACTTGCCCTTGGCGTCCATCTCACGGCGCAGTTTCGTAAATTCATTCCATTTGGGATAAAGCCCCGCAAGCTCACCGCCTTTCAGCCAGTGCAGCTTGCCCCAATGGGGCCGCCCGCCATAGCGGTGGAACACTTTTTCCACTTCCCGGAAAAGCCCTTCATAGGGTTGCTTGAAATATTGGTGGACGGAGATAGTTGCACTGTCCCGCCCGTAAAAAGGGCTCAGCCAAATGTCATCGCCCTTCACATAGCGGTATTCCAGCGGGAAAAGAAAATTATACCCCGCCTCGCGCATAGTGCGCCCGACTTCCCTGATGCAGTCCGGCCCGTTTTCTGCCGGGACCGCAAATTCCATTTCATTGAAGCGCACGGTCCGGTCGCTCGGAAACGCGTCATGAGACCAATAGACATGTCCTTTACGCGGTGCCGCCGGATCAAGCGGCTTGCCCGCCCCTGCCATGAGCGCCTGCAACCCGGCGCGCTTTGCCGGAAAATGGATCGCAAGCTCGCACGCCGCGCGGAAGAAATCATCCGACGGCGCGTTCTCACCTTCCGGCACGCGCCGTTTTTGTTCCGCCGGCGCCTCGCTCTCGTTCAGGAGCTTCACATAGGCTTCTTCGGCATAAGGGAACCAGAAAAACTCGAAATGCCGGTTCTCACGCGCAAGCGCATCTATCTGGGCGAAAAGCCGGTCGAGCGGCATACGCCCGCCGCTCTCTTCGAGCTTATATGCCGGACGGCAAGCCATCTCGATGGCGCTCATGACGCCAAACGCGCCGAGCGACACGCGGCCCGCTTCAAAAAGCACCGCGTTCTCATTTTCGCTGCAAGTCAGGACCTCGCCGCTCGCGGTTACAAGACGGAAGCCCGACACCGCTCCTGAAATGGAAGGCAGCTCCTTGCCTGTCCCATGCGTGCCCGTGCCGACAGCGCCTGAGAGGCTCTGCGCGTCAATATCGCCCTGATTGGCGAGCCCGAGCCCCTCAGCCTGCAAAAGCGGGCCGAGCGCGCGCAGTTTGGTACCCGCCTTGATCCAGGCGCGGCCCGTCTGAAGATCGGCGCTTTCCACCCCGGAAAGGAGGCTTAGATCGGCAAGCGTGCCATCGGTAGCGGCGATGGGCGTGAAGGAGTGCCCGGCCCCGAAAGCGCGCAGCGGCCCCTCAGCCTTCTTCACGCCTTCGGCAAGCGCAGCCTCGCTCTTAGGCTTAAGCCGCGCGCGGGGCGCCGCGTTTACCCAGCCCGACCAGTTTTGCCATGCCTCACGCTCTGCTTTTGCCATATCCCGCTCCCTTTGGCTCCAGCATACAAAAAACCCGGCAGCTGGGAAGCTGCCGGGTTCAAGGAGTAACGCGTTAAACGCTGGGGCTTAGCGCGTGGCCAAACGGCGGATCGCCGCCGGCGTGAACATGTCCTCGGTGATCTCGTCCGCATTGAAGTTGATCATCGGTTCGTTGTTCTTCAGACCCTGAATGACGTAACGGCCAGCCGTGATGTCATAGGTCACATCAGATGCGTTCCAGCAGGACGGCACATCGTAATACTGGATCATGTGACCTTCCTGGATACGCCACAGTTCACCGCGAGCGTCGTAAAGCTCACCCGCAGCCATGGTCCAGCTGTCTTCGTCGAAATACTTCACGCGGCGCGTATAGACGTGGCGGTGACCTTCACGAAGGTTGCCTTCCACTTCCCACACACGGTGAAGCTCATAACGCACGAGGTCCTGATTGATGTGCTTGGGCTGGGCGATATCGGCATAAGGAATGCCCTTCGCGCTCAGCTTGTAGCTGTTATAGGCAATGTATTTTTCTTTCTTGCCTTTCAGGTCCCATTTGTAGCGGTCCGGCGACCCGTTATAGAGGTCGAAATTGTCTGCGGTCTGCAGACCTTCCGAATAGCTCTGCGGGTTGTCATACGCGATCGTGGGCGCGCGGCGCACACGGCGCTGACCGGGGTTGTAAGACCATGCCTTACGCGGGCCCTGCACCTGGTTGATCGTGTCGTGCACGAGGATGATTTCCCCGGCGCGGCGGGCAGGCTCGATCACGCTCTGCATATACATCAGCGAGATGTTGTCGAGTTCCTGGATCTTTTCCTTGGTCGGGTCCGTGTAAGTGAAGATCACCTGGTCCTGCACCACGATCGGCGTGAACTGAGCCGAGGTGGTCGGTGCCAGCGCGGCGAACTGACGGGTCAGTTTGAAGCCGCGGTAACGCAGGTTGTGGTTCCAGATAACTTCCACGCCTTCCTGCGGGATCGGGAACGGGAAGCCCAGCAGCGCGCCATCGACGCCGTTGCCATCGGCAACCAGCTTGCCGCTCACGGCATTGCGTTTCGTCGCTTCATAAACATTTTCCGGGAACGCACAGGAACGGCGCGTCGGATAGACGTTCATCTTGTACGTGTCGTAAATCTTGAGAAGCTTGAGCTGACCCGGGGTCAATTTATCCGCATGCTGATCCGCATTGGCGCCGGTGATGGTCATTTTGATCGCATCGTCGGCATAAGGATCGGGGTGATGGTCACCCGGCGAATAGGAAACGTTGGAGGGGGGCTTGGAAAGGCCGCCGGTCCATTCCGGGATCGTGCCGTCGGCATTCCCGGCTTTCTCGGCACCGATGGGGGTCAAGTCTTTGCCGAGGCGTGCGGCTTCCTGTTCGGAAACACCGGCCTGGGCGGAAAGGCTGAGAGCAAATACAGCCAGAATATTAGCAGCCGCAATGGCTGCGGATTTACAGAGCGACATCTGTAACTCCCTGATCATGGGTTTCATATGTCGCGCGCTTGTTTTTTATTGGGAGGAGTTGGCGCGCAGTATTGTCCTGCCTACTCAACGAGCAGACGAAGCCAATGTGTCTAGCAAAGTGTAACTTTTTTGCAAATACAGACTTGATTGGCTCAGCTCAAAGCTGATTCAAGGCCGATTCAACCGTCCTTAGCCTGAATTTCTTCCCAGTTTTTGATCTGGAAAGCCCGGGCCATGCCCGTCGCCTCCTTGATCTGGGTGGGCGACATCATGCGCGAGACATTTTCCAGCGCGGTCGTCGCAAATTGGGCAAATCCGCCTTCCACAGCAAGGAGATAGTACATATAGGCCCGCTCCAGATCGAGCTCCAGCCCATCGCCTTTTTCGTAGAGTGTCGCGACGTTATATTGCGCTTCCACCATGCCTTGCTGAGCAGCTGCGAGGTACCATTTGGCCGCTTCCGCGATGTCCCGCTCGACGCCCCAGCCATTATCGTAAAGCGTACCGAGGTCCATCTGGGCGCGCGGATCCCCGCCATTTGCGCCGATCTTGTAGTATTTCAGCGCCTTTTCGATGTCGCGTTTGACGACTTTCGCATCGAAATATTCCTCGCCGAGGCGATATGCCGCACCGACATCGCCGCTTTCAACGGCCTTGCTCCATTCCTTGAAGGCTTCCTTGTAAAGCCCGCGCCGGTAAAGCCGGAATCCGGTCTCTTCGGTCGGTACGGCGCTGTCGGCTTCCTCGCGCACTTCCTCGATCACGTCGTCGACCGGCATATCGAGCGGCGCCATATCGACGGTGATTTCAGGCGCCTCATCGGCTTTTTGCGCGAGCGCCCGCCCGCCGATCAGCAGCGCGAGAGCCAGCGTCAGCGCGCTGCCAAATACCCAGAGAAGCCTGACACCCCGCTCCCGCCGTTCCCGGTTAAGCGCTACAGCTTTGACTTCAGTTCTGCGTATCATTCCCGATCCCGTTTCCATCCCCAGAATTCACGGCCTGCTCCGGTTTCCCGGAAGCCCAGCCAAGATACGCCGCTCGCAGTGTTGATTAGGCGGCATCGGCTTCAACATGGTTAGCATACCGCCCGCAAACGGCAGGCAAACTCCAGATGCAGGGCACCTATTGTTTTTATTCTTCAGTACCTTGCCTTTATGATCGGCCCCTGGGGAACCTCCCAGCAAGTTAATAATTCGTCACAAAGTTGTGTGTCCGGAGATAATGTGGACAGGATACGGGCACGGTCAAGGCGGCAGGAATGAGCGCTGATTTACTTTTCGGACTGGCCCTTTATCTGGGCGCGCTCGCCGTCTGTGTCGGCGGCGTTGCCTATCTGGCCCATGAAGTGAAGGGCCGCAGCGCGCTTGGCTGGGGCATCTTCGCGCTTTGCCTGCAAATTCTGGCGCTGGCGCTGCCGGTTGCCACAGGCGCGCTGCTCGGCCTGTTCGACCCGCGGCTCTGGCTGAGCGAAGGTCTTGGCGCGGTGCCGCCCGATATTCTCTCCCTGTCAGGCGAGCTTGCCATGATCGCCGGCGGCGCAGCGCTCGCCGTCCTGGCCTTCCAGTCCCAAATGCGCTGGAAAGCCTGCCCGGCCTGCCGCAGCCGCATCGGCTGGTCGAACACCGTTTGCCCCGAATGCCTGACCCCGCAGCCCGCCTCCCCCGCAAAGGGAGAAAGGCCGGAAAGGCTGACCGAGTTCCGGGTGTTTTTGCCGGTCTCCCTTGCCGAGCGCCTTCGCCAATATGCCCGCGAAAGCGAAGCCTCCGGCAAAAAGCAGAAACTCGGCGAAGACGCGCTTGTCGGCCGCGTCATCCGCGAATGGGTCAGCCAAAAGCTCGACGGCTAAATCCGCAAAATAACTAGGGCTATCTTGACAAAGCTTCCCCTGAAGGAGGAAGTATCTATCCAGCCTGCCGCAACGTCCTCCGGCCCACTGCACCTGTTCCAGTACGCTTCAGGAGCGATCCAGATGCCATCATCCGCCGATCCCTCGGGCACACCCGGCTTTGCCGAGCTTTTCACGCCGAAGCTCGTGACCGTGCTGAAGGAAGGGTATGGGCTCAACGAACTCAGAGCCGATATTCTGGCCGGGCTCACCGTCGCCATCGTCGCCTTGCCGCTCTCCATGGCCATCGCCATCGCTTCCGGCACCTCACCCGACAGAGGGCTCTATACCGCCATCATCGGGGGCTTCCTCGTTTCGCTGCTGGGCGGCAGCCGCTTCCAGATTGGCGGGCCCGCAGGCGCCTTCATCGTGCTCGTCGCCGCCACCGTGGCGCAGCACGGGATCGACGGGCTCATCCTAGCCACCTTCCTCTCCGGCCTGATGCTCGCCGCCGCGGGCTTTCTGAGGTTCGGTACCTATATCAAGTTTATTCCCTATCCCGTCACGGTCGGCTTCACCGCCGGGATCGCCGTCATCATCTTCGCCAGCCAGATCAAGGATCTGCTCGGCCTGCCCGCCGGTGAAAGCGATACCGGCTCCTTCATCGAAAAACTCTCCGCCGCCGCTTCCGCGCTGCCGGAGGTAAGCCCGGCTGCCGTTTTCATCGCTGCGCTCACCATTGCGCTTATTCTTGCCTTCAAGGCGTTCCGCCCCGGTTGGCCGGGCATGCTCATCGCCATTGCCGCTGCCTCTCTACTGGCCTTTTTTACCGGGCTGCCGGTGGAAACGATCGGCACGAAATTCGGCGGCATTGCCCGCACCTTGCCGCTCCCCGCTTTGCCGGAGCTTTCCGCATCGCTTTTCTGGGCCGTTCTGCCCAACGCCTTCGCCTTCACACTTTTGGGCGCGATTGAATCACTGCTTTCCGCCGTGGTGGCGGACGGCATGACGGGGCGGCGGCATCGTTCGAACTGCGAGCTTGTGGCGCAAGGCGCCGCCAATGTGGGCTCCGCGCTCTTTGGCGGCATCTGCGTGACGGGCACCATCGCCCGCACCGCAACCAATGTCCGCGCCGGCGCGCGCGGCCCCGTCGCGGGCATGTGTCATGCGCTTTTTCTGCTCGCCTTCATGCTGATCGCCGCGCCGCTTGCCAGCTATATTCCACTTGCCGCTTTGGCCGGTGTTCTGGTGCTCGTTGCCTGGAACATGATTGAAAAACACGCCATTGCGGTTCTGGTGCGCACCTCGCCCGGCGATACGCTCGTGCTCAGCGCCACGTTTCTTTTCACCATCTTCCGGGATTTGACGGAAGGGATCATCGTCGGCTTTTCCCTCGGCACACTGATCTTTATGAACCGCATGGCAAAATCGATCCGCATCGAGCATCACATCCCCTTCGTCCCCGAAGACCAGGCCGATTGGGAAAACGGCGCCCGCGCGCCCTATGACCCGGACCTTGCCTCCGATCCCGGGCTCGTCATCTACCGCATTTCAGGGGCATTCTTTTTCGGCTCCGCGGCAACGGTCGCCGCCGTGCTCGACCGGATCGCCGAGCGCCCGCAAACACTGATCCTTGATTTCTCCGACGTGCCGTTTCTCGATTCCACGGCGGCCAACACCGTAGAAGGCGCGCTGCGCAAAGCCCGCGCCAGCAAAACGAAGATCATCCTTACAGGAACCTCGGAGGCGATCCGCAAGGTGCTCGCCGCTCACGGCATCCTAGAACCGGAGATTTCCTTCGCCCCGACCATCGAAGAGGCGAAGGCGGGCATAAGCGGCTAAAAACGGAAATGGCGATCCCGGCAGGACTCGAACCTGCAACCTGCTGATTAGAAGTCAGCTGCTCTATCCAGTTGAGCTACGGGACCTTTAACGCCTCAGGTACAGGCATGAAGAGCGCCGGAAAGCGGCCCTCCGGCGCCGGGCCGCGTTAGTGGGTCCACTGGCCCATGCGGCCGAACTTGAAGTTGTCGGCATAGGCTTTGAGCTTCGGGCGGCGGGGCTTCGGCGCATAAATATCGTAAGGGATATTGTGCTTTTCCGCGTAAGCCACAGCCTCTTCCCGGCTATCGAAGGAAAGCCGGACCTGGGAGCGCATATCGCCGGAACTCGTATAGCCCATCAGCGGATCGATCGATCTGGCCTCTTCGGGCTCATAATCGAGCACCCATTTGCGGGTTTTGGCCATGCCGGACTGCATGGCGGTTTTTGCAGGTCGATAAATTCGCGCGCGCATTCGAACATCCCTTTCAGCCGTTAAATCCAGTCCCAGATCGCATATCGGATGACGCCCTGGGACCGGCTCGGTCAGCCTTGGCCTGTATCGCCCGTCCGGTCCGTTTTGGCAAGTATTTCAGCACTCTTTCAGGGCCATGAAAGCGCCCCGATAGGTTCGCGAGAAGATTGCGTCACTGTCACATCACCGACAAACGAGGCGCCTATTTCTGCCCTCGTAGCGGCACCGGTTCGCCGCTTCAACCGTCTCCAGAAGTCTTTCGAGTCGAGGATAGACCATGACACGCCCCCTTCCCGCCTCCGCCTTCCGCTCCAGCCTGTCCGGGACCTTGCCAACCCGGCCCGGCACAACCGCCCAGGACACGCGCCAGCGCGACGGGCGGCTCATTCACAAATCGGACCTCATCGACCTTCTGAATGCCTGGAAATTCAACGCCCATGACCGGGCCTGTGTGCTGGAACTTGCCCCTTCATTCCAGCTCGACGGGCAGGTCTTCTATCACCTGGCCGTCGTCGAACGGCTCCTCGCCCGGGCTTACTGGGTGGGCAGCGATGCCCCCCGCGCCTTTCCCGCCGCGGCTTAAAACCCAGGCACACGCAGGTTCCTCGCGAGGCCCCGGCCGCTCAGACTTGACGGATGTACTCAGGAAAGAGTGGTCGGGGCAGCAAGATTCGAACTTGCGACCCCCTGGTCCCAAACCAGGTGCGCTACCAGACTGCGCTATGCCCCGACCGGGCAAGACCGGTCATCTCTCCGGTCTTCGGGCCTCAAGGGCCTGATGGGGCATGGATTACACAGGTCTTCGGTCCGGCGCAACCGGAATAGGCCGCTTAGCGGCCCTCACCGCCCAGCAATTTGAAAACCCCGGTCGCCGCCACCACTTGCCGGCCTTCGCTTTCGATATGCCCGCGCACGAAAACCACATCGCCGTCCACCTGCGTGACATGCGCCGTGCCTTGCAGCCAGCCGCCTTCCTTGGCGCTCGCCAGAAACTCGGCATTGATCTTCATCGTAACCGAAGGCCGCTTCACTTCGCGGAACACCGCCGTCGCCAATACCCCGTCTGCGAAGGTCATAAGCATGCCGCCATGCACGATACCGCGCGAATTGCAGTGCCGGTGGCGCAGGCGCAGCCCGTGCCAGAAACCCTCGGCCGAGGTCTTGTGATAAAAAGGGCCGTTATGGCTGGAGAAAGGCCCTCTCGTGCGGCTCGGCTCGAACCCCGCCGGAGGATTGTCTTCCAGCTCCTGATGCGTGTCGCTGCCGGCTATCGTCACGTTCAACTCGTTTACTGGCGGGCCTGAAACAAGGTTCAAGAAAGCAGGGGCTCAATTATGAGGTTCGGCGTTCAGAATCTCGGCAACGGCAAGGCCCTTCTGCCCTTCCCCGAAACGCACCCGCACCTGCTGGCCCGGCACCAGCTCACGCAAACCGAAACGGCGCAGCGTTTCCATATGCACGAAAATATCCGGCGTGCCTTCGCCGCGCGTCACGAAGCCGTAGCCTTTGGCCCGGTTGAACCATTTGACCGTCGCAATCTCATAGCCGCTGACCGGCACAACCGCCGTCGAGGGCGATTTCTGCGCCGCGCGCACCGGCTCCTTCACCGCCGTCGTATCGTCGATTTCGAGAATGCGCACCGCCTGCAGACCCTTCGGGCGCTTGGCCGCTTCACATGTCAGCGTCGTGCCTTCCGAGAGCGTGTCGTGTCCCGCCGAACGCAGGCAGGACAAATGGATCATCACATCCGCTTCGCCCGTATCGGGAATTAGAAAGCCGTATCCTTTGACAGGATCGAACCATTTGACGACGCCGGAAACTTCATAAAGCGGTTCGGTACCGTGAGCCGCACTCTGAATTTGTTCTTCCATCCCCACCCCGACAGCAATGTCACTCAGAACCTCGTGGCGTTCGCACTAAAGTACGCGATGTCGAAGCTCTTCTCACTACGGCGCAGTGAAAACACTACACCGCCTCCTCCGAGTTAACTATAGCAGTGCGGAAGCTCTCTTCAAAAGAAATCAAGTTTTCAGCGTGGAGTTTTTCCGTCAAAGCCGGTCTTTATTGTCAGATTGGCACAACCGCCGCAAAATTAGGCAGCTATGACCGCAACTTGCAGCACCGATTGGATGCATTTAATAAGGTTCTTCGCAGCCCCTTGGACTCGGTATAGAACAGATTAACTGTTATTCGAGCAGGAACTGCAGCAACACACCCGGAACAACCGGGGTCACTCAGGGCGGAGAAACGGGGTATGGTGAAGGCGATCATTCTGGGACTGGGGCTATTTGTCCTCTGGTTCCTGCTTTCCGGCTATACGATCCCGCTCATCCTCACCTTCGGCGTCTTGTCCTGTATCCTCTGCGTCTGGCTGGCGGCCCGCATGGACCTCATCGACGAGGAAGCCGTTCCGCTGCAGCTCAGAGCCGGCATTTCCAGCTATTGGGGCTGGCTCGGGCGCGAAATCGCCAAGGCCAACTGGGCCGTGGTGAAGATCATCCTGCGCCCGCGCCTCAATCTCGACCAGCAGCTCATCTATGTGCCCACCAGTCAGAAAACGGATATGGGCAAGGTGATCTATGCCAATTCGATCACCCTCACGCCGGGCACGATCACTGTTGAAACGGAGCCCGGCAAGTTTCTGGTCCATGCGATCACGGGCGACTTCACCGATCCGGAAGGTCTTGCCGAGATGGACCGCCGCGTCACCGCTATCGAGAGCCGCACATGATGTTTACAGCCGCTATGTTTGCACTGGCCGTCGCCATGCTGCTTCTGCTGGTGCGCCTTTTCGCCGGCCCCACGCTCTATGACCGCGTTCTGGCGCTGAACTCGTTCGGCACCGTGACGGTGCTGCTCATCGGCGTTGTCGGCTTCATGACGGAGCGGCCGGACTTTCTCGATATCGCGCTGCTCTACGCGCTGATCAACTTCGTCGGCACGATCGCTATTCTGAAGTTCTTCCGCTACAAGGATCTCGGCCAGGGCCTGCCGGAGGGCGAAGACCCCGCCTCCCTTCAAAATGGAGACTCCAAATGAACGTCTCCCCCGATCTCATTCTCGACATTGCAAGCTGGATTTCCTTCGCCCTCGGCGCGTTCTTTCTGATCGTCGGCGCCTTCGGCATGATCCGCCTGCCCGATTTCTGGTCGCGCCTTCATGCCGCCGGCGTCATCGATACGCTGGGCGCGGAGCTGATCGTGCTCGGCATGCTCTTTCAAGCAGGCTTTACGATCGTCGCGGTCAAGTTGCTGCTGATCGGCGCCTTCGTCTTTCTGACGAGCCCGACCGGCACCCATGCCGTTGCCAATGCCGCTTTCGTAGCGGGTCTGCGCCCGCTCGGCCTGACCCGCGACGACACAGGCGGCACCAAAACCGATAAAGGAGCCTGAGCCGATGGAAGCCTTTATCGACATCGTTCTTTTCGGATTTCTCATCCTCACCGCCATCGCCATTATGAGGCTGCGCAATCTCTTCGCCGTCGTCATGCTCTCCGGCGTCTTCAGCCTGCTCTCCGCTGGCCTCTTCGTGGTGATGGACGCAGTGGATGTGGCCTTTACGGAAGCCGCCGTCGGCGCAGGTATTTCCACCGTCCTCATGCTCGGCACCATGGCGATGACGAGCCGGGAGGAAAAACCGCCGGTGCATAACCGCCTCTTTTCCTTCGCTATCGCCGTCATTGTCGGCGCGGCGCTCATTTACGGCACGACGGACATGCCGCCTTTCGGCGCGGCCGATACCCCGGTGCACCAGCATGTCGGCCCAGATTACATCGAGCGCACCCCGAAGGAAATCGGCGTGCCCAATATCGTCACCGCCGTGCTCGCCAGCTACCGGGGCTTCGATACATTGGGTGAGGTTGCGGTGATCTTCACGGCAGGCATCGCCGTCATCGTGCTCCTGCACGGGCGCACACGCCCCGCCCGCAGCGCCGATGCGCGCAAAAAAGGAAAGGACGCCTGATGCACCATCATCTGATCCTGCGCGTCGTTTCCAAGATGCTCATTCCGCCGATCCTGCTCTATGCGCTTTATGTGCAGTTCCACGGGGATTTCGGACCGGGGGGCGGCTTTCAGGCCGGGGTAATTTTCGCGGTGGCTTTCATTCTTTACGGCATCGTTTTCAGCCTCGACCATCTGCGCCGCGCCGTGCCACCGCATGTCGTGCGCCGCTTCGTCGCGCTGGGATTGCTGATCTATGCCGGGGTCGGGGTCGCCAATCTGCTGCTCGGGGGTAATTTTCTCGACTATTCCACCCTCGCCCATGACGCCAAACACGGCCAGCACTACGGCATCATACTGGTTGAGCTCGGCGTCGGCATCACGGTAGCCGCCGTGATGATTTCCATCTTCTTCGCCTTTGCCTCCCGCCCGCCCACGATCAAGGACACGGACTGGTAATGTTCGACGACCTCACTCCCGGTTTCATCGTTCAGCACTACAATTACTGGATGGTCATCGTGTTGATGATGATCGGCCTTTATATCGTGGTCAGCCGCGGCAATCTGGTGAAGAAGATCGTCGGCCTCAATCTCTTCCAGACCGCCGTTTTCATGCTCTACATCTCCATGGGCAAGATCATCGGCGGCACCGCGCCGATCCTTACAGGCAACCCGGACGAGGTTTATTCCAACCCGCTGCCGCACGTCCTTATCCTCACCGCCATTGTGGTGGGTGTCGCGACAACCGCCCTCGGCCTGGCGCTTATCGTGCGTATCCGCGAGCGCTACGGCACGATTGAAGAAGACGAGATTGCCGACATAGAACAAGAAATCGACCGGCGGGAGAGCGCCTGATGTTATCCGCAATTCTGGCGCATGCCCCTGCCTTGCAAACGGTGGTGCCGCTGATCGCAGCCCCGCTCTGCGTCCTGTTCGGCCGCCGGCACTTCGCCTGGGTCATTACGCTGGCCGCGAGCCTTATCTCGGCTTTCTTCGCCGCCTATCTGCTCGCCCAGACATTGGACGGCAGCATCATCTCCTATGAGCTTGGCGGCTGGGCGCCGCCGCTCGGCATCGAATACCGGATCGATGCGGTCAACGCCTTCGTGCTTTTCATTGTTGCCAGCGTCGGCGCGCTTGTCGCCTTCTATGCGCGCGAAAGCATCGAGCAGGAAATCGACCCCGCGCTGCACGTTTATTTCTATACTGCTTTCCTGCTCTGCCTGACCGGGCTTTTGGGCGTGACGATCACGGGCGATGCCTTCAACGTCTTCGTCTTCCTCGAAATTTCGTCCCTCTCCACCTATACGCTGGTGGCGCTCGGTGCCGGGCGCGATCAGCGCGCGCTCACTGCTGCTTACAATTACCTGATCATGGGGACGATCGGGGCGACCTTCTTCGTCATCGGCATCGGCTTTCTTTATATGCTGACCGGCACGCTCAACATGGCCGATCTTGCCGAGAGGATTGCCGCCCTTGGCGACAACCGCACCTTGCGTATCGCCTTCGTCTTCATCTTTGTGGGTATCGGGCTGAAGCTCGCCATGTTCCCGCTGCATCTCTGGTTGCCGAACGCCTATAGCTATGCGCCGTCCGTGGTGTCGGTCTTCCTGGCGGCAACGGCCACCAAGGTCGCGGTCTATGTGATGCTGCGCTTCCTCTTCACCATCTTCGGCTTCGATTACGGCTTTCAGGCAGCAACGCTGCAGACCATCGTCGTGCCGCTCGCGGTCATCGCCATGTTCGCCTCGTCCATCGTCGCGATTTTCCAGAGCGATCTGAAACGCATGCTGGCTTATTCGAGCGTCGCGCAGATCGGCTACATCTTGCTCGGCATCTCGCTCCTCAATAAGCCGGGGCTGACGGCGGGCATTATTCACCTTTTCAACCACGCCGTGATCAAGGGCGCGCTTTTCATGGCTGTCGGCGCCTTCGTTTACCGCATCGGCTCCTCGCGCATTGAAGACCTGCGCGGCATCGGCAAGCAAATGCCCTGGATGGCCGCCGCTTTCGTCGCCGCGGGTCTCGGCCTGATCGGCGTGCCGCTAACCGCCGGTTTCATTTCCAAATGGTACCTCATTCAGGCAACGCTGGATGAAGGGGCCTGGTGGCTCGCCCTTCTCATTGTCGGCTCTTCGCTGCTCGCGGTGATCTATGTCTGGCGCGTGGTGGAGGCGATGTATCTGGCCGCGCCCGTTCAGGAAGCGCCGGTGAAAAAGGCCCCCTGGTCCATGATCGTCCCCACCTGGATCATGGTGCTGGCGAGCCTTTATTTCGGCATCAATACCGAGCTGACCGGCAAAGCGGCCAGCACCGCCGCCGATCTTCTGATTCAGGCAACGCAAATCGAAAAAGCGCCGGAAACAGTTCCCGGCGCACCGGCGGCGGGAGAGTAAAAGATGGATATGAGCCCTTCCTTCGCCATTACCCTCGCCGTTCTGCTGCCGCTTATCGGCACGGTCCTGATCGGCATGTCGGACCGCCGCCCCAATCAGCGCGAGGCAGTGTCCATCCTCACCTCGCTGGCACTTTTTTATGTCGTTGCAGGCTTCCTGCCCGATGTCATGAGCGGCGCACGCCCAAGCGCCACCTGGTTCGAAGTGCTGCCGGGGCTCTCCCTTGCCTTCGAGATCGAGCCGCTCGGTATGCTCTTCGCGCTTGTCGCTTCGGGCCTCTGGATCGTCACGGCGCTTTATTGCATCGGCTATATGCGCGGCAACAAGGAAAGCCACCAGACGCGCTTTTACATGTGTTTCGCGCTGGCGATCTCAGCTGCCATCGGCATCGCCTTTGCCGCCAACATGTTCACGCTTTTCATCTTCTATGAAGTGCTGACGATTTCGACCTACCCGCTCGTCGCGCATAAGCAGAACGAGGCGGCGAAATCCGGTGCGCGGACCTATCTCGGCATTCTGATCGGCACCTCCATCGGCTTCCAGCTCATTGCCATCATCTGGACCTGGATGCTGGCCGGCACACTCGATTTCCAGCTCGGCGGCATTCTGGCAGGCAAGATCGACCCCACCATCCTGCCCGTCCTTCTCGGCCTTTATGCTTTCGGTATCGGCAAAGCCGCGCTTATGCCGTTTCACCGCTGGCTGCCCGCCGCCATGGTGGCGCCGACCCCGGTCAGCGCCCTCCTTCATGCCGTGGCCGTGGTGAAGGCAGGTGTCTTCACCATGCTCAAAGTTGGCGTTTATATCTTCGGCATCGATCTTCTGGCCGTCACGCAGGCCTCCGACTGGCTGATGTGGCTTGCCGCCGCCTCCATCCTGATCGCCTCAACCATTGCGCTGACGAAAGACAATCTGAAAGCGCGGCTGGCCTATTCAACCGTCTCCCAGCTTTCCTACATCACACTCGGCATGGCGCTTGCCACCTCACTCGGCGTCATGGGCGGGGCGATGCATATCGCTATGCATGCCATGGGCAAGATCACGCTCTTCATGTGCGCGGGCGCCATCTATGTCGCCACGCATAAGACCGAGATCAGCGACATGGACGGGCTGGGCCGCGTCATGCCCTTCACCTTCGGCGCCTTCCTTATCGGCGCGCTTTCGATCATCGGCCTGCCGCCGCTCGGCGGAGCCTGGAGCAAATGGTATTTGATGCTGGGCGCGGCAGATGCCGGCCATCAGATCATGATCGTGGTTTTCATGGCGAGTTCGCTGCTCAACGTCGCTTATCTGCTGCCCATCGTGGCGCGGGCCTTCTTCGTACCCTCTCCGCGCTTTGCCAGCGTCGGCGCGGCGGCGGTGCCCGCGCGCGGCGGTATTCAGGAAGCCCCGCTTCTATGTGTGCTGCCACCCGTTATCACCGCAATGGGCTGCCTCCTGCTCTTCTTCTATGCCGGGGAAATCTACGACCTCATTTATCCGGTCGCTTTCCCCGATCCTTCTTCCGCCGCCGTTCAAAGCTTGGCACCATAAAGGCCCCATGATGAACGCAAAGACAGACACCTCCCTTCCAGCGCTCGCCCGGCTTCTCTGCCGCCTCGATGGTAAGAAACTTTTCTGGCTGCTGGTGCTTGCCGGCGTCCTTCTCACCTTGAGCGACTTTGCCTATCACCGGCATGAGATTTTCGACTTTGAGGCGGTGCCGCTTTTCTATGCCGGTTTCGCTGCCGCTTCCGTTCTCGTGCTGGCGCTGGCCGCCGCGATTTTCCGCGCACTCTTCAAACGGCCGGAAACGTTTTATGCGCCGTTCAGCACCGACAGCGAGCCGCCTTTGAAGACGCAGGAGGGCGATCATGCCTGATATCTTTCCGCCCGCGCTGATCTTCATCGCCGCCGCCATCGTTCTTCCCTTCCTGCCCAAGGGCAACTTGCGCGCGCTCTTTCTGCTCGCCGTGCCGCTCGTCGCAGCCCATGAAATCTGGCAGCTTTCCGAAGGCGTCACCCATACTTACGATCTTCTGGGCTATTCCCTGACGCTGATGCGGGTCGATCAGCTCAGCATCGTTTTCGGGCTGATCTTTTCTTTCGCCGCCTTCCTAGCGCTGCTCTATGCCTGGCACGTCAAGGATACGGTGCAGCAGGTCACGACGCTGCTTTATGCAGGATCGGCCATCGGCGCCGTCTTCGCAGGCGATTTCGTCACGCTCTTCATTTTCTGGGAAGGCACGGCGGTTGCCTCCGTCTTCCTCATCTGGGCGCGCGGCACAGAGGGCGCTTATTACACCGGCATGCGCTATCTGATCATTCAGATCGCCTCGGGGGTCATTCTCGTTGCCGGCATGGCGCTGTATTATTACGAAACGGGTTCGCTTGCTTTCGAAGCGCTGACGCTCGGCTCGCTCGGCACCTGGGCGATCCTCATCGCCTTCGGCATTAAGGCCGCCTTCCCGCTGCTCCATACCTGGCTGCCCGACGCCTATCCCGCTGCCACGCCGACGGGCACGGTCGTCCTTTCCATCTTCACAACGAAACTGGCGAT
Organism: Tepidicaulis sp.; assembly: GCF_965222285.1. Lineage (NCBI taxonomy): Bacteria > Pseudomonadati > Pseudomonadota > Alphaproteobacteria > Hyphomicrobiales > Parvibaculaceae > Tepidicaulis > Tepidicaulis sp. The sequence continues at coordinate 1,719,522 of NZ_OZ244942.1, forward strand.
CTATTCTCTGGCGCGCAGCTTCGCGGGCACCGAAATCCTGATCTATATCGGTGTCGTCATGGTCTTCTGGCCGCTTATCTATGCCGCCGCCGAAAACGATCTGCGCCGCGTGCTCGCCTATGCGCTCAACAATCAGCTCGGGTTCATGGTCATCGCCGTCGGCATCGGCACGCCCCTGGCGCTGAACGGTGTCGCTGCGCATGCCGTCGCCCATATCCTCTATAAATCACTGCTCTTCATGGCGATGGGCGCGGTGCTCTACCGTACAGGCACGGCCAAAGCTTCCGGCCTCGGCGGGCTTTACCGCTCCATGCCCCTCACCGCGCTGCTTTGCATTCTGGGCGGGCTGGCCATGTCCACGCCGCTCTTTGCCGGCTTCGTTTCGAAGTCCCTCATTCTTTCTTCCGTCGCCAAGGCCTATGAGCCTTTGATCTGGACGGCGCTATTGTTCGGCTCGGCGGGGATTTTCTACGTCGCCGGTGTGCGCCTGCCTTATCTAGCCTTTTTCGGCGAGGATAAGTTTGCCGGCGCCCCGGAGCGGCCCAAGGAAGCGCCATGGAACATGCTACTTGCCATGGGGCTGACGGCGGCATGCTGCCTCGCGCTCGGCCTCATGCCCGGCGCCTTCATAAGCTTTCTGCCATACGATGTGGCCTATAACGCCTATACGCCGGATCACATTCTCACCCAGCTTCAGGTCCTCAGCTTTACCGCTATCGCCTTTTTCGCGCTGTGGCGCTTCGGGCTCATCAAACGGCCCGCGCCCGGCATTCTGGTCGATACCGATTGGCTGAACCGGCGCCTTGCCCTGGCAATCGTCAAACTGGGTGCCTATATAAGCCGGAACACGTGGGGCCTGATGAGCCGCACGGCCACCCGCCGCCTCGATGCCTTCCTGGCCAGTATTTACCGCGCGCATGGACCGCAAGGCCCGCTTGCGCGCAGCTGGCCGGCCGGTTCTATGGTATTGTGGATTGCCGTGCTCTTGGGCTTCACGCTCATTCTCAGCTTCAGCCAATCACTTTAAACGACAAGACGGGGAGAGACGCTCATGGATATGTCAGGCGAGGTTCGCATTCCCGCTCCGCGCGAAACCGTGTGGGACGCGCTCAACGATCCTTCCATTCTTCAACAGGCCATCCCCGGCGCTGAAACCGTGGAAAAAACCTCCGACACTGGGTTCGAGGCCGCGGTCAAAGCCAAGGTCGGCCCGGTCAGCGCAAAGTTCAAAGGCAAGGTCACGCTTTCCGACATCAACGCGCCCGCCGGTTACACGATTTCCGGTGAAGGCTCGGGCGGCGCCGCCGGTTTCGCCAAAGGTTCGGCCAAGGTCGATCTTGTGGAAGATGGTAGTGACACGATTGTCAAATATGAGGTGCATGCGACCGTCGGCGGCAAGCTCGCCCAGATCGGCCAGCGCCTGATCGATTCAACCGCCAAGAAAATGGCGGACGAATTTTTTGCCAATCTGCGCAACGCCGTTGCCGGCCCCGTGGAAGCGGACCGCCCCGGCGCACACCCGGAAAGCGACGCGGTTGCGCCCACCGACGCGCCCATGCTGCCCAATGAGGACGCGGGCATGGGCCTTGCGCCCTGGATGTGGGGCACATTGGTCATTCTCGGTGTGCTTATCGTGATTTATTTCGTCGGAACGTGAACGAAACCGCCACCTTGGCGGTTGACGCTTGCCCTGCAAGTTCCCACACTTAACCAAAGGACAATTGCGCCGGATGCCGCACCATCCGGCCTTAATCCATCCTGCGTATATGAACCCGCTAATTTGAATGGGGAGGTGCCCATGCCCGTTGTCACCATGACGGTCAACGGCAAGTCGGTGAGCGGCGAAGTGGAAGGCCGCACGCTTCTTGTTAATTTCATCCGCGATCAGCTGAACCTGACGGGCACCCATGTGGGCTGCGACACCAGTCAGTGCGGCGCTTGCGTGGTGCATATCGACGGCAAAGCCGTGAAATCCTGCGCCACCCTCGCCCTGCAGGCGGACGGCGCGGACGTTACGACGATCGAAGGCCTTGCCGCGGGCGGCGATCTGCATCCCGTGCAGCGCGCTTTCAAGGAACATCACGGCCTGCAATGCGGCTTCTGCACGCCCGGCATGATCATGACCGCCGTCGATATGATCCGCCGTAAGCCGGAACTCGACGAGAAAACCGTGCGCGAAGAGCTGGAAGGCAATCTGTGCCGCTGCACCGGCTATCACAATATCGTCAAAGCGATCCTGGCCGCATCGGAGGAAATGCGCGCCTAATCTCCGGCAAAGACTGGATCACATCGCACTGGGCGGAAACTGGGCAGCAAATGGGAGGAGAGCATGTCGGAATGGGGTATCGGTAAGCCGGTTCGCCGGCGCGAGGACGACCGTTTCATTCGCGGGCGCGGCCAATATACGGACGACATCAACCGCCCGAACCAGACCCATGCGGTCTTCGTGCGCTCGCCCCATGCCCATGCGCTGATCCGTTCCATAGACCTTGAAGAAGCCAATGCCGCGCCCGGCGTCGTGGCCATTCTCACGGGCAAAGACGTGGCCGAAGACGGGCTGGCCGGGCTCATTTGCGGCTGGACCGTCCATTCCAAGGACGGCTCGGAAATGAAGGCTGGCGGCCATCCTATTCTCGCCGCCGAAAAAGTGCGCTATGTCGGCGACCATGTCGCCCTCGTCCTCGCGGAAACGAAGGCGCAAGCGCTGGCCGCCGCCGATCTTGTGCTCGTCGATTACGAACCGCTGCCCGCCGTCTCCCTAAAAAACAGCACGGAGCCCGGCAGCGCGCAGGTGCATGAGGAAGCGCCCGGCAATCTCTGCTTCGAATGGGAGCTGGGCGACAAGGCCGCGACGGAAGACGCTTTCTCGAAAGCCGCGCGCACCGTCAGCATCGATCTTGCCAATAACCGCCTCGTGCCGAACGCCATGGAGCCGCGCGCGGCCATCGGCGATTATGATGCGGGCCGCGATGAATATACGCTCTGGACCACAAGCCAGAACCCGCATGTCGCCCGCCTCGTGCTCTCCGCCTTTGTCGGCGTCGCCCCGGAGCACAAGCTCCGCGTCATTGCGCCGGATGTCGGCGGCGGCTTCGGCTCAAAGATTTTCATCTATCCGGAAGAGACCGCCTGCGCTTGGGCCTCAAAGAAAATCGGCAGGCCCGTTAAGTGGACGGCGGACCGCTCGGAAGCCTTCCTTGCGGATGCTCATGGCCGCGATCATCTGAGCCATGCGGAGCTGGCGCTCGATGAGGACGGCAAGTTCCTCGGCCTCAAGGTCAAAACCAAAGCCAATCTCGGCGCCTATCTTTCCACCTTTTCCGCCGCCGTGCCGACTTATCTCTACGGCACGCTCCTGTCGGGCCAATACGACATTCCCGCCATCTATGTAGAAGTCGACGGCGTTTACACGACCACCTCGCCCGTCGATGCCTATCGCGGCGCGGGCCGCCCGGAAGCAACGTATATTGTCGAGCGGATCGTGGAAACGGCGGCGCGGGAAAACGGTTTCGATCCGGCGGAAATGCGCCGCATGAATTTCGTCAAAACCTTCCCGCACCAAACCCCGGTCATCATGAATTACGACATCGGGGATTTCGAAGCCTCGCTCGATAAGGCGCTGGAAGTTGCGGACTATGAAGGTTTCCCGGACCGCAAGGAAGAAGCGGCCAAACGCGGCAAGCTGCGCGGCATCGGCTTTTCCACCTATATCGAGGCTTGCGGCATTGCGCCTTCCGCTGCCGTCGGCTCGCTCGGCGCCGGTGTCGGGCTCTGGGAATCGGCGGAAGTGCAAGTCGCGCCCACCGGCAAGATCGAAGTCTTTACCGGCTCCCACTCCCATGGCCAGGGGCATGAGACGACCTTTGCCCAGCTCGTTTCCGAACGCACGGGCCTGCCGCTTGAAGATATCGAGATCATTCACGGTGACACGGGCCGCGTGCAATTCGGCATGGGCACTTATGGCTCACGGTCCGGCGCCGTCGGCATGAGCGCCATTTTTAAAGCCATCGACAAGGTGGAAGCTAAAGCGCGCAAGATCGCCGCACAGCTTATGGAAGCCGCTGAAGACGATGTGGTGCTGGAGAACGGCGCCTTCACCGTCAAAGGCACAGATAAAAGCCTGAACTGGCCGGAAGTGACCCTTGCCGCCTATACCGGCCACGGCTTCGATACCGCGGAGATCGAACCCGGCCTTAAGGAAAGCGCCTTTTACGATCCGCTCAACTTCACTTTTCCTGCAGGCTGCCACATCTGCGAAGTCGAAATCGATCCCGAGACAGGGGTAACAGAAATCGTCAACTTCACCGCCATCGACGATTTCGGCACCATCATCAATCCCATGATTGTCGAGGGACAGGTGCATGGCGGGCTCGTTCAGGGCATCGGCCAGGCGCTTTACGAGCATGGTATTTACGATGAAGAAAGCGGCCAGCTCATGACCGGCTCCTTCATGGATTACTGCATGCCGCGCGCGGACAATTTCCCCGGCTTCAAACTCGGCTTCACACCGACCGTCTGCCCGTCAAACCCGATGGGCATGAAAGGCTGCGGGGAAGCCGGCGCTATCGGCTCACCGCCCGCCGTCATCAACGCCATTACCGATGCCCTCGGCATCAAGGACATTCCCATGCCCGCCACGCCTGCGCGGGTCTGGGCCGCCATCCAAAACAGTGCCACACCGAAAGCTGCATGAGGACGACCTCAAATGTATCAATTCGACTATCACCGCCCCGCAAACCTGAAAGAAGCCGCCGAGCTTCTGACGAAATGCGATGAGGCAAAAATCCTGGCCGGCGGCCAGACGCTGATCCCGACGTTGAAGCAGCGGCTGGCCATGCCGAGCGATCTCATCGATCTCGGCGCGCTGAAAGAACTCTCCTTCATCAAGGCCGAGGGCGATGCGATCATGATCGGCGCGGCCACGCCCCATGCCGATGTCGCGGTCAATGCGGATGTGCGCAAGCACCTCCCCTCCCTCGCCAAACTCGCCGAAGGGATCGGCGATCCCGCCGTCCGCCATAAAGGCACGATCGGCGGTTCGCTCGCCAATAACGATCCTTCCGCCGATTATCCGGCCGCCGTTCTCGCGCTCGATGCGAAAATCCACACGACGAAACGGCTGATCGAGGCGGACGAGTTTTTCAAAGGCATGTTCGAAACGGCGCTCGGGGACGATGAAATCATTACCGAAATCACCTTCCCGCATCCCAAGCGCGCCGCCTATGTGAAGTTCCCGAACCCGGCCTCCCGCTATGCCATGGTCGGCGTCTTCGTCGCCGAAACACCCATGGGCATCCGCGTGGCCGTCACGGGCGCGGGCCAGGAAGGCGTTTTCCGGGTGAAGGAAATGGAAGACGCGCTGGCGAAAAACTGGTCGGCGGATGCGATCAGCAGCATCAAGGTGCCAGCAGAAAACATGCTCTCCGACCTTCACGGCGACGCCGAGTACCGCGCCCATCTCGTCACCGTCATCGCCAAGCGCGCGGTCGCGGCGGCTGTTTAAATTCAATGCCCCCGCGCAAAGGCACAATCGTCACCCCGGGCTTGACCCGGGGTCCATGCAGCCTCTCAAATTGCTGATATGCTGTTATGGACCCCGGCATGAAAGCCGGGGTGACACTTAGAATGTGCAGCACCTCTTTGCTAAACGCGGTTGCAGCGGCTGTGTAAACCACTTCCGAAGGAGACGCGGTGAGCGCCAGCACAGACATCTATCGCTTCTACAGGCACCGTCAAAAACCCCAGTTCCGCTTGGCCTTGAAAGCACAGCTTGGGTTTCCGCCAGAAACGGCGGAAGGCGAATGGGAACTGACCCGCGAGCGTGAGGAAGAAGACGTCAACCTGGATGTCCGGCGCGAGATCGAAGAGAAAGGGTATTCTCTTTTCAAGATCGGCGTTACCTTTGCCGAATTATCCCTATCTAAGGATTGATTTTTCCCGCTAAACGGCAAAAACCAGTCTCAGCACCTGGTGCGCAAAGTTAAACAGGTTTCCATGTCCCTTCCCGCCTCCATCGACGAAACGGTCAAGCTGCTTTCCACCGGCGCCTATGTGGCGGAGCGGCCGCTGGCGACCGTGCTCTACCTTGCCTTGAAGATGGGAAAGCCGCTACTGCTGGAAGGGGAAGCCGGTGTCGGCAAAACCGAGGTCGCCAAGGTTCTGGCAAGCGCCCTGGGGCGCAAGCTCATTCGCCTGCAATGTTATGAAGGGCTCGACATTTCCGCCGCCGTTTACGAGTGGAACTATCAGGCGCAGATGATCGAGATCCGCCTTGCCGAAGCAGGCGGCACCGCGGCACGCGAGGACCTTGCCAGCGATCTTTTCTCCGAAAAATTTCTGCTGCACCGCCCGCTCCTGCAGGCGCTGGAGCCGGACACGGCCGGGCCGCCCGTCTTGCTTATCGACGAGCTCGACCGCACGGACGAGCCTTTCGAGGCCTATCTCCTTGAACTCCTCTCCGATTTTCAGGTCACGATCCCCGAACTCGGCACGATCAAGGCGAAAGAACCGCCTATCGTCATCATCACCTCGAACCGCACCCGCGAGATTCACGACGCGCTGAAGCGCCGCTGCCTTTATCACTGGGTGGACTACCCGTCCGAAGAGCGCGAGCTTGAAATCCTGCGCGCCCGCCTGCCTGAAGCGCCCGAAACGCTTTCGCGCGAAATCACGGCCTTCGTGCAGCGCCTGCGCGGCGAGGACCTTTACAAAAAACCCGGCGTTGCCGAAACGCTCGACTGGGCCCGCGCGCTGATCGAGCTCGATGCCGTCTCCCTTACCGGCGAGAACATCAACGACACGCTGGGCACCGTTCTCAAATACCAGGAAGACATTGCCCGCATTGAGGGATCGGAAGCCGCGCGGCTTCTGGGGGAGATCAAAACCCGCATGGCGGCGGGCGAGGAAAAGGTGGGGCTTTGAGCGCCGCCCCGCTGAACGGGCAGTTCGCCGAGAATATCGTCCATTTCGGGCGGGTGCTGCGCCGGGCCGGGATGAGCGTCGGCCCCCGCGATATTCTCGATGCCGTGGAAGCGGTGGAATATGCGGGCTTTCACTCCAAAGCCGACTTTTACTGGACGCTTCATGCCGCCCTTGTGCGCAGCCATGAGACCCATGAGCTTTTCTCCCAGGCCTTTCATATTTTCTGGCAGGAACCGAAGCTGCTCGAGCGGATGATGGCGCTCGCCCTGCCCGAGCTGCGCACGCCGGAGAACCAGGAGCCCGGCGAAAAGGCGCTCCGCCGCCTCGCCGAAGCGCTGATGAGCGACGATGACGAGCGGCGGGAGGAAGAACCCGATACCGAAATCGACGCCCGAGAGACGCTCTCGCGCGAGGAAGTGCTGCGTACCCGTGATTTCGAGCAGATGAGCACGGCGGAACTGGCTGAGGCGAAAGCTGCGCTCCGCCGCCTGCGCCTGCCCGTCAAAGAGCAGCTCACCCGCCGCGCCCGGCCCGCCCCGCGCGGGCGGCAGGTGGACATGCGCCGCACCCTGCAGCAAAGCTTCCGCGGCCACGACCTCATGGAACTGCGCCGGAAGGAGCCCCACCGGCGCATGCCGCCCATCGTGGTGCTGCTCGATATTTCAGGCTCCATGTCGCTCTATGCGCGGGTCTTCCTGCATTTCCTCCACGCGATCACCCATGAATGGGACCGGGTTCATGCCTTTCTCTTCGGCACCAGGCTCACCAATATCACCCGCCATCTCCACCACCGCGATATCGACGCGGCGCTCGGGGAGATTTCCAAGGCCGCCGAAGACTGGGACGGGGGCACGCGGATCGGCGAGACGCTGCGCCGCTTCAATGTGGAATGGGCCCGCCGGGTGCTCGGCCAGGGCGCCGTGGTGCTGCTCGTGACCGACGGGCTCGACCGGGAAGGCGGCGACGGGCTGGAGCCTGAAATCAAGCGCCTCGCCCGCCTCTCCCGGCGGCTTATCTGGCTCAATCCGCTTCTGCGCTATGATGCCTTCGAGCCCAAGGCCGCCGGCATCCGGGCCATGCTGCCCCATGTGGATGAGTTCCGGCCCGTCCATAATCTCGATAGTTTAAGCGCCCTGGTGGACGCGCTCTCCGGCGCTCCCCATATGAAGGGCAACCGGCATTCCAGCATGAGAGCCCAGCTATGAGTGAAACCTTCACGGACGATCAGGTCCTGGAACAGGCCGCCGCCTGGCTGGCGGGCGGCCATAAAGTCGCCCTTGCCACGGTGATCGAGACCTGGGGTTCGGCCCCCCGGCCCGTCGGCAGCCAGCTCGTGATCCGCGACGACACGGCCTTTACCGGCTCCGTTTCCGGCGGCTGCATCGAGGGCGATGTCATTACCCGCGCCCTCGATCTGATGGAGGGGGACGCGCCCGAAATCCTCGAATATGGCGTCTCGGATGCCATGGCTTGGGAAGTCGGCCTTGCTTGCGGCGGGCGCATCCGCGTCCTGGTCGAGCCGGTAAAGGGGGTCTGATGCAGCGCCAAACCCTCGCCGCCTTGCTGCGCGCCCGCGATGAAAAGCGTGCCGTCGTGCTGGCAACAAGGTTAAGAGATGGAATCGAAAAACTTATCTATCCATCTGAGAATATTGAAGAAAAATGGTTAATTGAACCGATCTCTCAAGTCGTAAAATCCGACAAATCGCGCACTATCGAAGGCCCGGACGGCGAGTGGTTTCTGAACGTCTTCAATCCCCCGCTCCGCCTCATTCTGGTGGGCGCGGTGCATATCGCCCAGCCGCTGGCGCGCATGGCCGGCGATCTTGGCTATGACGTCGCCGTCATCGACCCGCGTGAGGCGTTTGCGAGCGAGGAGCGCTTTCCGGGCGTCCGCCTGGTGCGCAGCTGGCCGGATGAAGCCATGAGCGAGCTTGCGCCCGATGCCCGCACCGCCGTCGTCACCCTCACCCACGACCCCAAATTGGACGATCCGGCCCTTCACGTCGCCCTCAAGACACCTTGCTTCTATATCGGCTCGCTCGGCTCCAAAAAGACCCATGCCGCACGGCTGGAGCGGCTGACGGCGGCCGGCTTCGATGAGGCCGCCCTTGCCCGCATTCATGGGCCGGTCGGCCTTGCCATTGGCGCGCGCAGCCCGGCGGAAATCGCGGTCTCCATCCTTGCAGAAATGACGGCGAGGCTGCGGACATGAAATTTGCCGATCTGCCCGTGAAAGAGGCCGAAGGCGCGCTTCTCGCCCATAGCCTGCGCGCCGGAGGCAAAGCCTTCAAAAAGGGCCGGAAACTCAGTGCAGAGGACGTTGCCGCCCTGCAGGCCGAAGGCATCGAAACCGTCTTTGCGGCCCATCTCGGCCCGGATGAAATGCCCGAAGATGAGGCTGCCGCACAGCTTGCCGAAGCGCTCGGCGCCGATAGCGGGCTGCGGCCCGGCGCGCCCTTCACCGGCAGGGCCAATCTTTTCGCCGAAACGGCGGGCCTCACCCTGATCGACCGCAGCGCCATCGACCGGATCAACGCCGTTCATGAGGCGATCACCCTTGCCACGCTTGCCCCCTATGAGAGCGTGAGCGAGGGGCAGATGGTGGCGACCGTCAAAATCATCCCCTTCGCTTGCCCGAAAGAGGCGCTGGAGGAAGCCTGCGCCATCGCCCGTGAGCAAACAGCCATCGGTCTTGCCTCTTTCCAGCCGCAGCGCTACGGCCTTCTTTCCACGCAGCTGCCGAGCCTGAAGGAAAGCCTGCTCGACAAGACCCGCCAGGTGCTGGAAACACGCATCACGGCGCTGGAAGGCACGCTGGTGGAAGAGGCCCGTCTTGCCCATGAGCCGGGCCCCCTCACCGCCGCCCTGAAAGACATGGCGGGGAAAGCCGACATTCTTCTCGTCTCCGGTGCCTCGGCGATCGTCGACCGCCAGGACGTGGTGCCCGCCGCCATTGAAGCGGCCGGCGGCAGGGTCCTTCATTTCGGCATGCCCGTCGATCCCGGCAATCTTCTGCTGCTGGGAGAGCTCGCAGGCAAACCCGTGCTCGGCCTGCCGGGCTGCGCCCGCTCGCCCAAGCTGAACGGCGCGGACTGGGTGATGCAGCGCCTTGCCGCCAATCTGCCGGTGGCGCGGGAAGACATCACCGCCATGGGCGTCGGCGGTCTTTTGAAGGAAATCTCGAGCCGCCCGCAACCGCGCGAAGGCGGCAAAGTGGGCAGCGCCCGCCCGCGCATCACCGCGCTTATTCTCGCTGCCGGGCGCTCCTCCCGCATGGGGCTCCAGAACAAGCTTCTCGCCCCCATCGAGGGCGTGCCCATGGTGGTCCGCACGGCAAATGCCGCTCTGGCCTCGAGCGCGGACGTCACCATCGCCGTCACCGGCCATGAAAAAGAGGCGGTCGAGGCCGCGCTTGCCGCGCACCTGCCCGCCGGCAACAAACTCCGCCTCACCCATAACCCGGATTACCGCGAAGGCCTCAGCGCATCCTTGAAAGCGGGTATCGCCGCCGCCGAGAAGGAAGGTGCCGATGCGCTCCTCATTCTTCTCGGCGATATGCCGGATGTAAGCGCCAGCACCATCGACCGGCTGATTGCCGCTTACGACCCGGAAGAAGGCCGCCTCATCTGCATTCCCACCTTCCAGGGCAAGCGCGGCAACCCGGTGCTGTGGGATGCGCGCTTCTTCGAGGAGATGCAGTCGCTGAGAGGCGATATCGGCGCCAAGCCGCTCATTGCCCAATATGAAGAAGCGGTCTGCGAGGTGCCGGTGCCGGAGGACACCATTCACCGGGACCTCGACACGCCCGAAGCGCTAGCGGCTCGGACGAAGACTTAGCGGTAGGTTGCAAGCTCTGATGGACCCCGGGACAAGCCCGGGGTGACGGTTTAGTGTGCCGTACAGCTGGAGTGTGTCGCGCAACCTCGGCCTTTAATAGAAGCTGTCACCCCCGGCCCCCGTGCCGGGGTCCATGCAGCTTTTGCAGCCCGGCACTCACACCTTCATCACGACACCCGCATGGGCCCCAAGCTCCAGCGTCCCCTCGCTCAAGCTCCCCACGCCCGTCTGGAACAACACCTCGCCCTCCGCCGGAACGTGCCGCACCTCCCGTGTGAGATTGAAAAGACAGCACCGTTTCTCGTCTTCATGAGCGCGCTCATAAATCAGGACACCGTCCGGCCCTTCCTCGAAACGGATGGCCCCCCAGGTGAGCGCCGCATCGCTTTTGCGCAAGGCGATTGCCGCGCGGGTGAAATGCAGCACAGAAGTCAGGTCTTTTTCCTGCGCCTCCACGCTGCGGGTTAAGTGGCTCTCGGGCATCGGTAGCCAGGGCGTGCCGGAGGTAAAGCCCGCATGAGGTTTTCCTTCTTCCCAGGGTATCGGCGTGCGGCAGCCGTCGCGCCCTTTGGCGAAGGGAAAATAGAGATCGCCCACCGGGTCCCGAATGTCCTCGCGCGCCAGATCGGCCTCCGGCAGACCAAGCTCCTCGCCCTGATACATCAGCACCGTACCGCGCAATGTCAGGAGAATGAGCAGGCAAAGTTTTGCAAGCTCGTCATCCCCCGCGCCGCCGCCCCAGCGCGTCACCGTGCGGATCACGTCATGATTGGAAAAGGTCACGCAGGGCCAAAGATCGGGCGCCGCCGCCAGCACGTCTTCGTAATAAGCACGGAAGGTCGCGGGTTCGAAAGACCAGCTTTCCAGGAAATGAAACGTATAGCCCGTATGCAGCTTGCCCGGCTCGCCCGCATAAAGCGGCAGGCGCTTCGGCTCTTCGGAAAACTCGCCGAACGCCCAGCTTCCTTCATAATCGTCCATCACGCGGCGCACCTCGCGCATCGACCATTCGTTTTCCAGCGTATTGGCATCATGGATATGCTGCTGCAGGCGCGGCGCATGGGCCCAATCGAGGAAAGAGCGTTCCTCCATCGGCAAGGGCGGGTTGTCGGTGAGCTTTTCGTCATGGACGAAACTGTTCGCCACATCGAGGCGGAACCCGTCCGCCCCGCGCTCCAGCCAGAAGCGCAGCACATCCATCACCGCTTTGACGACGTCTTTATTGTGGAAATTCAGCTTCGGTTGCTGGCGCAGAAACTTGTGAAAGTAATATTGCCGGCGCAGCGGATGCCAGGACCAGGCGGCCCCGCCAAAGGCGCTGAGCCAATTGTTCGGCACCGTGCCGTCTTCCTTCGCTTCCGCCCAGACATACCAATCCTTCTTGGCGTTATCCCGCGAAAGCAAACCTTCCTGAAACCAGGGATGCTGGTCCGAGGTGTGGCTGAGCACCTGATCGAGAATGAGCTTCAGCCCGCGCCCGTGCAGGTCTTTCACCAGCGTGTCGAATTCGGCGAGCGTGCCGAATTTCGGGTCGATATCGCAATAATCCGACACGTCATAGCCATAATCCCGGTCCGGCGAAGGATAGACCGGCGAGAGCCAGAGCGCGTCCGCCCCCAGCTTTTCCACATAATCGAGCTTACTGCGCAAGCCCGCCAGATCACCGATCCCGTCCCCATTCGTATCGCAAAAGCTGCGCGGGTAGATCTGATAAACAATCGCCCCTTTCCACCAGGCTTGTTCGCCGCCTGTTACATCGTTCATTGTGACGCCTCTTCCTCCCGCTTATGATCCTGCCAGCATAATAACAATCGCGCTCATGCGTAAATCGGCAAGGCTGCACAGCCTGGCCGCGAGAAAGGGAGAAGCCGTTTTGCCCCGCACCGTTCTGATCACCGACGTCACCCGCTTCATCGGCATGCCCGGCACGAAAGCGCTGCTGGAGGAAGGCTACAAAGTCTTCGGCACGGATCCCGATTTCACCGATGACGGCAAACGCGGCGCTTATGAAAAAGCCTGCCCCGGCGCAACGGCGCTGGTACCAGGCTCGCCTGACACTTTGGTGACAGAGGTGGTGGAGAAAGGCGGCGCGCTCGACGTGCTCATCAATAATGACGCCTATCCCGCGCACCGCGCCGCCGTGGAAGAAGCAAGCGACACGCTCCTTGCCGAAACTTTCGAGGCGCTCTTTTTCAAAGCCTATGCCATGGCCCGCGCCGCTGTGCCGCAAATGAAAAAACAAGGCAGCGGTAAAATCATTTTCAACACTTCCGCTGCGCCGCTCAATGGCCTGCGCAATTATTCGGTCTATGTGTCGGCGCGCGGCGCGGCCAATGCGCTTGCCCGTACGTTGGCGGTGGAGCTTGCCGCCGACAATATTCAGGTGAACGCCGTTGCCCCCAATTTCGTGGACAACCCGGATTATTTCCCGCCCGAGCTCATGGCCGATCCGGACAAGGCCGCGCGCATTTTGAAGAACATTCCCATGGGCCGCCTAGGCAAGCCCGAAGAAGCCGCCTCCCTTCTCACCTATCTTGCCAGCGAGAATTCCAGCTTCATCACCGGGCAGATCATTCCCCTTGCCGGCGGCTGGGCAAGCGCCCGCTAAAGGCACAAAGGTCAGGCCGCATAAGGACATCGCCCATGCTTTCGGAAAATCCCGTCGAAGTGACCGCCATGGACCATCTCTATTTATCCGTCTCGGATATCGAGCGGTCCATGCGCTTTTACGACACGGTATTCGGCATTCTGGATTTCCGGCGCGGCGACATGAAAATCGCCGGAGCGCCGCATTATCATTACTTCAACAAGGTGATGCAGATTTCCATCCGCCCGGCCTCTCCCCATGCCCCCGCCCATGATCCCTATCAGCCGGGGTTGCATCACCTTTGCCTGCAGGTGAAAGACGAAGCGGCGCTGAAAGAAGCCTGGCATCAGTTGAAAGCCGCCGGGATCGAGGCAAGCGAGCCCGCCTATCACACTGACTATGCGCCGGATTATTACGCGACCTTTTTCAGCGATCCGGACGGGCTGCGCCTGGAGCTCGTTGCCCGCCGTGCGCAGCGCGAGCGCATTGAAGCCGAATGGGCGCGCCTCACCCGTTTTGAAAACCCGTTTGGCGCACTGGACTGATCTCAGTTCAGCATGGCGGCGGTGCGCAGCGTCGGGCCGATTTCTTCATGCAAAACGAGATCGGCAATCTCGTCCATATCCGTTTCTTCCCGGTTGAGAATGATCAGCCGCGCGCCGTTGCGCTTGGCCAGAATGGGAAAGCCCGCCGCCGGGAACACTTGCAGGGACGAGCCGATGGCCAGAAAGAGATCGCAGCCCAGCGTTGCCTCATGGGCCCGCTCCATTTCCTTTTCCGGCATGGCCTGACCGAAGGAGATCGTCGCCGATTTGACGATACCGCCGCAGTCCCGGCAGTCGGGCGCGGCGCCCGAGGTTTCGAACAAAGCGCGGACCTCATCGAGCTCATGGCGCAGCCCGCAGCCGAGGCAGGTTGCATAGGTCGCATTGCCGTGCAGTTCGATGATCTTGTCTTCCGGCACGCCGGAAACGTGGTGCAGCCCGTCCACATTCTGCGTGATGACATGGCTTACCTTGCCCTCGCCCACCCATTTGGCGATCGCCATATGGCCCTTGTTGGGCGCGGCCTTCGCCATGGTCTTGTCCATTTCGAATTTACGCCGCCAGGCTTCCGCGCGCATATCGGCCGAGGCCATGAATTCCTGGAAATCGATGGGCGCATATTTCTTCCAAAGCCCCGTTGGGCTGCGGAAATCGGGAATACCGGATTCTGTGCTGATCCCCGCCCCGGTAAAAACCACCACGCGGTAGCTTTCCTCGATTGCCCGTTTCAGTTCCTGGCTCATTGCCTCTTCCCGTCGTTTTCCGTTCACCGTTTCTTTTTTGACCCTGCGGGCCATTTGCTGGATCATGCGGCCAAATTCGACCTGATTATAGGATGCTCATGCGTTATCTCCATACCATGGTCCGCGTCAGCGACCTCGATGCCTCGCTCGATTTTTACTGCAACAAGCTCGGCCTGAAAAACATGGGCCGCTTCGACATCGAAGAAGGCCGGTTTTCGCTGGTCTTTCTGGCGCCTCCCGGCCAGGAAGATGCGCAGATCGAGCTGACCTACAACTGGGACCCAGAGGAGCTCGGCGAAGGACGCAATTTCGGCCATCTCGCTTATCAGGTCGATGACATTTACGAGACCTGCCAGAAGCTGATGGATCAGGGCGTCACCATCAACCGTCCGCCGCGTGACGGGCGCATGGCTTTCGTGCGTTCGCCCGACAACGTCTCAATCGAACTTCTGCAGAAGGGCAGCCCGCTGCCGGCGAAAGAGCCCTGGGCGAGCATGGAAAATACCGGGCACTGGTAAGCCTCATAAGCGGCAGGTACGAGCCTAGCTGAACAAGCGGTTCATAAGGCGTTCAGCCAACGGGCAACATTCTTTCCTCATCCCGCAACGATGAGTCGAAGAGGTTCCCCCATGAAAAAACTCGCGCTCGTACTTGCCGGTGTTTTCGCTCTGACCACGTTCGGCGCCAACGCGCAGTCTGCCCGCGCAGGCGATGTGAATATTGGTGTCTCAGTTGGCTGGAACCACGGTTACGGCTACAGGCAGCATCATCACAAGCGGTATTACAAACACCACCGGCCCTATATCGCCAAGCGTCATCACTATGCGCCCAAGCATTACAAGCGCTATTACCGCCACTCCTATCATGGCGGCGGCTGGGGCAATCATTACTACCGCTCCTATGGAAAGCGCCCCTGTCACCCCGTTTACCGGGACGGCTATTGGCGCGGGCGCCCGGCGAAGCTCGGCGGCACCATGTGCTATAATGGCCGCGGCCATTCCTACGTGCTGCGCGGCAGCCAATATCTCATCCACTTCTATTGAGGCCGGGTGTTGAGGCCGGGGCAAGTAACCGCTTGGCAGCGATGAAAAGTGGCCAATTGCCCCCTCCTTCAAGACCCTATAACCTTGGTCCATGTTCAACCGGCATGGACCAACGGTTTTGCTTAGAGCTTTTGCCCCGGCTGTCGCGCTGGGCCTGACGCTGTCCTGTCTGGTGGCCCTGCAGGCAGGCGCCCAAGGCTTGCCGAACGATCCGCGCCGCCCCGGCTATCTGGAGGTGCGCGAGCGGGCGAATTACCGCGATCCGAATGAATTTTACTGGGAAGGCTTCCGCCTCAAAAACGACGGGGAATGCGACGGCGCGATCGACCGGCTGAAACCGCTCGCCACACGGGGGCGCGGCTTCGAACAGGCGCAGCTCGCCCTCGGCATTTGCCAGCTCCGCCTCGCCGGCATGCCGCAGAATGCCGCCACTGCCCTGCCAAATGCGGAAAAGCTGCGCGCCGATCCGGACTTCACCCAGGGCGTGACCTGGATCGAACGGGCGGCGGAAGCCGGCACCTTCGAGGCTCAGCGCACGCTCATCGCGCTTTATGTGGCAGGTGTGGGGCCGAGCGAAGACCCAGTGGACCTTGGCAGCTGGCTCCACCTTTATGACGTGAACCCCATGCGCCTTTCCTTGGGCGCGCAGGAAAACGACACGGAACTCTTGAACCGCGCCCGAGCCATGCTCTCCGACAGGCAAGAGCTGCTCGGCCGCGCCAGAGCCCGCCAATGGGTGCCCAGTTTCTGGACCCCCGCTCCCGTTGCAAGCACGATAGGCAAACCGGAAGAATGAAACTGCGCAATACGCCCGAGGCCTATGGGGCCGTCGCCGTGACGCTGCATTGGCTGATCGCGCTCGCCGTGCTCACCATGCTGGGTGTCGGTTTCTATATGGACTGGCTGCCGAAGGGCGACCCGCTGGTCTATCCGCTTTTCCAGTTTCACAAGTCCCTGGGGCTGAGCATTCTGGTGCTCGTCGTTCTTAGGCTCCTCTGGCGCATCAGCAATCCCACGCCCGCCCTGCCGGCCCATATGCCGCGCTGGGAGCGGTTTGCTGCCAGCGCCACGCATTACGGTTTTTATGCCGCGCTCCTTCTCCTGCCGCTCTCAGGCTGGGTGATGGTCTCCGCCTCGCCCTACAATATTCCCACCCTCTATTTCGGCCTCTTCGAATGGCCGCATTTGGGCTTTGTCACGCAGAGCCCCGATAAGGCGCTTTACGAAGACATTGCGCATGAAGTGCATGAAATTCTCGTCTGGGCAGCCCTTGCGCTGATCGGTCTGCATGCAGCAGCTGCGCTGCGCCATCACTATATGCTCAAGGACACGGTCCTCACGCGCATGGCCCCCTGGATGCGCCGCCCCTCATAAAGGATTGCCCATGTTTCCCACGCGCCGCCTTGCCCGCCTTCTCTCGCTTTGCCTGACCGTCTTCCTGTTCGGCGCTGCCGCCGCGCAGGCCTCGGAATGGACGCTTGTCAAAGAGGAAAGCGCAGTGACCTTTGAGGCAACGCAGGGCAGCACGCCGTTCACCGGGCGCTTTGAAAATTTCACCGCCGACATCACGCTCGATCCGGAAAATCTGGAAACCGCCTCCATCCGCGCCGAGATCGACACCGCAAGCGTGAAGACCGGCGCAGGCGACCGCGACGGCGCGCTGCCCAGCAGCCAGTGGTTCAATTCCTCGAACTTCCCCATGGCCGTCTTCCAGTCGCAGAAGGTGCGCCATCTGGAAGGTAATAAATATGTGGCGGAAGGAACGCTGACCCTGAAAGGCATCGCCAATCCCCTCGCCCTGCCCTTCACCCTCGACATTGACGGCAACACCGCCCATGCGAAAGGCAGCACCGGGATCGACCGCCTTGCCTTCAAGGTCGGCGAAGGGGAAATGGCCGCGCCCGGCATTGCCGGGCTGCACGTCACCGTCCATGTGGACGTGACGGCAACCCGGTGACCCGCTCACATCTCCGCAAAATGGCTGTAGATCGTCCATAGGCCGAGCAGTACGAAGCCCGAGCCCGCAATCAGCTTCAGCGGCAGGCGGGCAAGATACTCCCCGGCAAAATGCCCGGCGAAAACCGCCATGGCCGTCGAAGCGGTCAGCGCCGCTGCCGCCACCATGAAAACGAGAAACGGCGAGACCTCGCGGCTCGAGGCGAACAAAACCGTAGCGAGCTGCGTTTTGTCTCCAAGCTCTGCAAGAAAGACGGCGATAAACATCGCGGCTAATTGTGACATGAATGCTCCCAAGGGCCGGAGAACGAGACGCGGCTTTACACCCGCCCAGCCCAGCACGAGCGGTAAAGCCGTCGGTCTCGCCAACCTGCAAAAGGCAATGCTTCTGCGTCGCGCACATGCCATGGCGGATATGCCCGCCAATTATGTTGACATGCGCCCCTCCCAAAACAGGAGGGCGGCTACTCCCCTAAGGTGCGCTTTGGATAGTTCAAGCCGCCGGAGCGATCAAGAAGAGATTTATAAAGTGAAGTTTTTATTTGCAGTTCTAGGTAGTACATCCCATGCTCTTTCAATCAAGAGCGCTCGCGAGTTGGGGGATTAAGGAGACGCGGTATGAATTGCAGTTCCGACTGCGCGCCAGAAGGCGGTAAGTACTTCAATTCAACAAGAAAAGACGAACCGATATCCGAAGAATTGAAAGAGCAGATCGCGCGCGCCGGCGAGCTCAATCCGCCCATTCTGATCGATCCCGCACTGGCCTTCGAATATCGCGTGCCCGCAGCAGGCCTCGGGTATTGGAATTCCAAGCGCACGGAAGAAACCCCCGTTCCGCCCCGCTCGGCCATCAGCCCGGCGGAAATCACCAAATATCTGCCCACGGTCGCCCTGATCGACGTTACCGAAAACGAAAATGGCGGCATCGAGCTTTTCAGCCGTCTGGCAGGTGCCGAGATCGAGCGGGTGTTCGGCATGATGAGCCGGCAGGACCTTCGAAAGCGGCTGCCGCCTGAAATCTTCGCGCGCTGGCAGGTCATCTTCCGGGCATTGTGGGTGGCAAAAGCGCCGCTGCGTATTACCAGCCGCATTGCCTATGAGGAAAAAAGCTATCTCTATATCGAGTGCCTGTTCGCGCCGCTGACCAACAGCGAAACGAATTCCATTACCTCGCTGGTTTTTGCCGAATTCCGTATGGATAGCTGACCGCACCTTTATTTGGTTAATTCCTCTTTACCAAATACTCAGAGCCTTCTTGACCTGTGAAACTTACGGTTTCATGATCTGACTGTGAGTCGGAGAGGAGCGAGTATTTGTTCTCAATTTGCGGAATATTCCGTTTGATTTGATAAAAGCTCGCCGGGGGGAACAATGTCATCGACATTCCAATCGACTATCGGCACGGGCGCGCAGAGCGGACCGCGGCAAGACGAACATGATCAAATCCCGCAAAGTTTGGACGCGGTGATCACGCGCTGCGAAAGTTTTTCGCCGCCCAGCTTCATCGATACGGCACTCAGCTTCCGCTACGATATCCCCGAAACGGGCTACAAATATTGGCTCTCGAAATGCAAGGACGGCGCCTTTCCGCACCGGCGCGACATCAGTCCCGTCGAGCTTTCCGCGCAATTGCCGAATGTCGGCCTTTTCGAAGTGAACCGGAGCGCGACTGCTCCCCTCAATCTCTATTGCCGGATTGCCGGGGACAATATCGAGCAGGTCTATGGCAAGATGCACCGGCAATTCATCCGCGAGTGTCTGCCGCTTGAGCAAGCCACACGCTTCGATTGCTATGCCGCCGCCGTTCTTCTTGCCGGCGCGCCTATCCGCATCAGCGGCAAGGTGAGCCACGAAGAACGCACCTTCAAGGATGCGGAGATGATGGCCGCCCCGCTCGCCACGGATGACGAGGACCGCTTGCAGATCATCGTCTTCGCGGAATACCAACCGGTTTCCTGAGACCCGTAGCGCACGCCGCGGCTAGCTAAAAATATTTTGGAGAACTCGCCCTTCCCCGGCCCGGTTTCCAGCCTCGTTGCGAGGCCTTGTCGGTGCCGCCGGGGGAGAAAGTGGCACGCCCTACGGGAGTCGAACCCGTCTTTCCAGATTGAAAATCTGGCGTCCTAACCGATAGACGAAGGGCGCCCGGCGAGGGCAGCTTATAGGGGGTATTTCGCTATATTGCAAGCCGGTCCCTGGGCGAAAATGCCATTAAACTGCACTTAAATCGTCAATGTGCAGCTGGACGCCTTTCCGGCCCTGCCAATCGTCCGCTTTAAGCCGTCCGGCGACGTGATAAAGCCCTCTATGACCGTCCAGAAGCGCCTGTCCGAGGGGGCCTTCCGCCGCACGGAATGCGATTCCCTTGATCGTGCCGCCATCCTCGCCGGAAAGAATGCAGCTGACATGGTTCTGGCCGACAACACGCGCGCGGATCAGCCGCAATCGCGGCAGCGCGAATCGCGGCTCGGCATTGCCAGCGCCGTAAGGCCCGGCCCGCTCGATCATTTCCAGCGTCGCGCGCGTCGCCGCCTTGGGCACGAGCGCGCCGTCCAGCGTCAGCCGCCGGTCACTGGCCGCCGCTTCCACATCCACCTCCATACGGGCGCTCAGAAAGGCCTCCAGCGCCTCTATCTTGCCTGCCTTCACCGTGAGGCCCGCCGCCATAGCGTGACCGCCGCCATTGACGAGCAGTCCTTCCTCGAGCGCCGCCGTCACCGCCCGGCCCATATCGACGCCGGGCACCGAGCGGCCCGAGCCCTTACCCTCGCCTTTTTCATCGACGGCGATGACGAAACTCGGCCGGTCCCAACGGTCCTTGATACGGCTCGCCACGATGCCGATAACGCCGGGATGCCAGCCCTCGCTATGGGCCATGATGAGCGGCGGCAACGTGTTGCGCCGTTCCTGCTGCAAGCGTGCCTCGATGCGCCCCATCGCCTCTTCCAGCACCTCCGCCTCGATCGCCTGGCGCTCCTTGTTATAGCGGTCGAGTTCCTCGGCGATCTGCGCGGCTTCCACGGGATCATCCGTCGAAAGCAGCCGCGTGCCGAAATCGGCGCGCCCGACACGCCCGCCCGCATTGACGCGGGGGCCGAGCAAAAAGCCTGCATGGTAAGTCGAGGGAAGCCCGTCCAAACGGCTGACATCGGCAAGAGCCGCAATCCCGGGATTGGCGCGCCGCGCCATCACTTTCAGGCCCTGCGCGACGAAAGCCCGGTTGAGCCCCGTCAGCGGCACCACATCGCAGACGGTGCCGAGCGCCACAAGATCGAGCCATTGCAAGAGATCCGGCTCTTCCCGCTCACCGTTAAACCAGCCCGCCTGCCTGAGCGCCCGGTTGAGCGCCACGATGAAAAGAAACGTCACGCCCACGGCGGCCAGCTGGCCGAGCCCGCTTTCATCGTCGAGCCGGTTGGGATTGACGAGCGCGGTGACGGGCGGCAGCGCAGGCTCGGCCTGGTGGTGGTCGAGAACAAGTACATGCAGGCCCGCTTCTTTCGCCTGACCGAGCGCCTTATGCGCCATGGTGCCGCAATCGACGGTCAGCACCAGCTTCACCCCCTCTTTGCGCAGGCGCAGAAGCGCCGGAGCATTGGGGCCATAGCCTTCCTTGATGCGGTCGGGAATGTAATAGCGCAGCGGCGCGCCCACGGCCCGGCAATAGCGGATGAGCAAGGCCGAAGACGTCGCCCCGTCCACGTCATAATCACCGAAGACGGCCATGCTCTCACCCGACATGATGGCCTTGGCGGCGCGCTCCGCTGCCTTGTCCATATCGGTGAGAACGGAAGGGTCCGGCATATAGCCGCGAATAGAGGGCTCGAGAAATTTAGGCGCTTCATCGAGCCCGACGCCGCGGCCCGCAAGCACACGCGCCAGCAGTTCGGGCAAATCGTGCCGCTGGGAAAGGGTAAGCGCGAGCCGGTCGTCTTCAACCCGGCTCGCCCATCTTTTACCCGTGAGCGAGCGCTCGACGCCTAGAAAGGCGGCGCCTGCCGCGCCTTTCGCCTCTGGCTTGACGCCGTTCACTCGCTCTCCTTCAGGATCAGGGTTTGACGAACTTTTCCATCTGCGTGTGCGTCGCCTTGATCGAACGCACCGTGCCCGTCGAAGACCGCATCACGATCGTATGGGTCGAAACGGCACCGCCATTGAAATGGATGCCTTCGAGCATCGAGCCGTCCGTTACGCCGGTCGCCGCAAAGATCACATCGCCCGAGGCCATTTCTTCCATATTGTATTTACGGTTGAAATCCTCGATCCCCATGCGCGCGGCACGCGCCTTCTGCTCTTCATTGTTGGTCACGAGACGGCCCTGCATCTGGCCGCCGATGCAGCGCAGCGCTGCAGCGGCAAGCACGCCTTCCGGCGCCCCGCCGATGCCGAGGTAAATGTCGATGCCGGTCGACGCATCCGTCGTTGCAATAACGCCGGCAATATCCCCGTCGGTGATCAGCGTCACTTTCGCGCCGGCCTCACGCACTTCGCGGATAATATCGGCATGACGCGGGCGGTCGAGGATACAGGCCGTGATATGGCTCACATCGACGCCCTTGGCTTTGGCAAGCGCCTGCACGTTTTCGGTCGGGCTGCGGTCGAGATCGACCACGCCTTCGGGCAAACCGCCGCCAATGGCGATCTTGTCCATGTAAACGTCGGGCGCGTTCAAAAGGCTGCCGCCTTCGGCCATCGCCACCACGGCCATGGCGTTCGGCATGTTCTTCGCCGTCAGCGTCGTACCTTCCAGAGGATCGAGCGCGATATCCACTTTCGGACCTTTACCGGTGCCGACTTTCTCGCCGATATAAAGCATCGGCGCTTCGTCGCGCTCGCCCTCGCCAATC
The DNA here is from genome assembly GCF_965222285.1 of Tepidicaulis sp. Taxonomy (NCBI): domain Bacteria; kingdom Pseudomonadati; phylum Pseudomonadota; class Alphaproteobacteria; order Hyphomicrobiales; family Parvibaculaceae; genus Tepidicaulis; species Tepidicaulis sp. The sequence goes on from NZ_OZ244942.1 coordinate 1,742,003, forward strand.
ACGACCACACCGTCGATCTCCAGCGAGTTCAGTTCCTTGCGGATCGCGTCCACGGCAGCCTGGTCCGCGGCTTTTTCGTCGCCGCGGCCGGCCAGATATGCCGCCGCCACTGCGCCGCGTTCCGTCACGCGCGCCAGTTCCAATGCCAATGTGCGGCTCAATCCAACCGTCTTGCCTGCCATTCTAGTCCCCGTCCTTCTTCGTCGTTATTCCTGTTCGATGCGGATAAGCAGCGGCTCGTCCACAACATCCTTATGTTTCGCCAGAAGCGCCATGGCCCGCTGCATCGTCATTTCATCCGTGTCATGCGTAATGAAGACGACAGGAAGACGGTTGTCCTCCTCGGGTATGGGATCCTTGCGCTGCACGATGCGCTCGATGGAAACTTCCGCTTCCGCGAGCGCCCGTGTGATTTCGGCCATGGAGCCTGCCCGGTCCACGGCGTGAACGCGCAGATAATAGGCCCCGGCATGATCGCTGATCGGTTTGTAGCTCGCCTCTTCCAGCATGGAGGCGGGAAGGCCGAACGGCTGAGCGATATTGCCGCGCGCCACATCGACGATATCGGCCACAACGGCAGAAGCCGTCGGCCCCTCGCCTGCGCCGCGCCCTTCCAGCATCACCGGGCCGACATGGCTGCCCACAACTTCAACCGCATTGAAGACGCCAGTAACGGCGGCAAGCGATGAGCTTTTACCCACCAGCGTCGGATGCACGCGCAGTTCCATGCGCTTGCCGTCGCGCTGAGCGATGCCCAGCAGGCGCACTTTGTAGCCGAAGTCGTCCGCCAGGCGAATGTCGAGCGGCGTCACGGTCTCCAGCCCTTCGACATAGACCTGATCGAAGTCGGGCAGCGTGCCGAAGGCAAGGCTCGCCAGAATGGTCAGCTTATGCGCAGCGTCGATGCCGCCGACATCGAAGCTCGGATCGGCTTCGGCATAGCCGAGCTTTTGCGCATCGGCGAGCACGTCTTCATATTCCCGGCCGGAGGTTTCCATCACGGTCAGGATGTAATTGCAGGTGCCGTTCAAAATCCCCGACACACGCTCGATACCGTTGGCCACCAGCCCTTCGCGCAGGGCCTTGATGATCGGCACGCCGCCGGCCACCGCCGCCTCGAATTGGAGTGCCACCTGGTTCTCTTCAGCCATGCGCGCGAGCGTCGTGCCGTGATGGGCGATCAGCGCCTTGTTTGCGGTAACGACATGTTTACCGGAGGCCAGCGCCTGCTCGACGGCCAGTTTCGCCGCCCCGTCGGACCCGCCGATCAGTTCGACGAAAACATCGCTGTCCGGATCAGCGGCCATGGCGACCGGATCGTCATACCAGCGGAAGGCATCGATATCGAAACCGCGGTCGTGCTGACGGTGACGCGCGCTCACCGCGACGATCTCGATCTTCCGCCCGCACAGCGCTTCGATACGCTTTGCTTCTTCGGTCAATACTTTAACGACACCGCCGCCCACGGTTCCGAGGCCGGCAATAGCAAGTTTCAGCGGCTCCTTCATACCTGACCTGCCCGTCCTTTCTCCTGCGCGCCTGAACCTGCATAGGTGACGACATTCGTATTGCGTTCGTACTCGGCCAGAATGCTGTCCGCATTGGCCATGAAGCGTTTCACATTGGCGGCGGCCTGGCGGATGCGCTGCTCGTTCTCCACGAGCCCGACACGCACATAGCCTTCCCCGTATTCGCCGAAACCGACGCCCGGCGCCACCGCCACATCCGCATGTTCCAGCAGCAGCGTTGCAAAAGTCAGCGCACCGTGCTCGCGGAATTTTTCCGGAATGGGTGCCCAGGCGAACATCGTGGCAGGCGGCGCGGGAATGTCCCAGCCGGCCCGGCCCATCGCCTCAACCAGCACATCGCGCCGGCCCTGATAGACGTTGCGAATGTCCTGAATGCAATCTTCCGGCCCATTGAGCGCGGCGGTTGCCGCCACCTGAATGGGCGTGAAGGCGCCATAGTCGAGATAGGATTTGATGCGGGTCAGCGCGCTGATCAGCTTTTCATTACCCACGGCAAAGCCCATGCGCCAGCCCGGCATCGCGAAGGTCTTGGAAAGCGAGGTGAACTCGACGGCGATGTCCTTGGCCCCCGGCACCTGCAGAAGCGAGGGCGGCGGCGCCGTGCCTTTGAAGTAGATTTCCGAGTAAGCCAGGTCCGAAATCAGAATGAGATCGTTCTTCTTCGCCAGATCCACCACTTCCCGGTAGAAATCGAGATCGGCCACATGGGCAGTCGGGTTCGAGGGATAGTTCAGCACCAGCGCAATGGGCTTGGGCACGGAATGCTTGATCGCCCGGTGCACCGCGCGCAGGAACTCCTCGCCCGGTTCCACCACCGGCATGTTGCGGATCACGCCGCCGCAAATGATGAAGCCGAAGGCATGGATCGGATAGGTCGGGTTCGGCACGATGATCACATCGCCCGGCGCGGTGATTGCCTGGGCAAGATTCGCCAGCCCCTCTTTCGAGCCCAGCGTCGCGATGATTTCCGTTTCCGGGTTCAGCGTCACCCCGAACCGGCGCTCGTAATAGGCTGCCTGAGCTCTGCGCAGGCCCGGAATGCCGCGCGAAGAAGAGTAGCGGTGCGTACGCGGGTTCTGCACCGTCTCGACCAGCTTATCGACAATGTGCTTCGGCGTCGGCATATCGGGATTGCCCATGCCGAAATCGATCACGTCGCAGCCTTCCGCGCGCTTTTTGGACCGGAGCCGGTTCACGACATCCAGCACGTAAGGCGGCAGACGCTTTATCCTGTAAAACTCTTCATCCATCTTCGGAAATCTCCCGGCATGCGGGTATGTTCTGGCGGGCCCTTATACCGCCAAATCAGGTCCCGGGCCATGCCGTAATCTGGGGAAACGCAAACTCCGGCTTCAGCGCACATAAACTGCGGAAACCGGGCCAAATCAAGGCGTTTTGTAAGGTTTGCCGCCTTATTCGATATAAATCTCGACCCGTCTGTTGCCTGCCTCACCGGCCGGCATGCTCTCATGATAGACGGGGCTGGCCTCGCCCTGGCTCTCGATGAGAATACGGGAAGGATCGATCCCCTGACGGGCAAGCTCGGCGGCTACCGCTTCGGCGCGGCGCGCGGCCACATCGAAATTGGCGAGTTTATGCCGGGCCAGCGGCAGATCGTTGGTGCGCGAGGAAGCATGGCCGACGACGCGCAGCGCCGTGCCATATTGGTCGAGCGCAGCTTTGACTTCGGCCAGATTGCTCCGGTCATCCTCGCTCAGGTCCGTCTTGCCATGGGCGAAATAGACCGTGAACGGCGCGGCTTCCGGCCCACCCTGGCTGGTAAAGGCAGCCGCACCGTCGATGATCTGCGTGTCGAGCGAGGCGCCGGGTCCGGGCGGCGGCAGCGCATTGAGCGCGTCCATATTCACCGTCACAGGCTCATCCTCGCCGCCCACAACCACGGTGCCGTGGGTCTGCTGGTAGCGCGAGGAGACCACACCGCCCGCCGCTTCCAGTGCTTCAGGCGAAAGCTGGGGCGCGGAGGAGCGCTCGAACTGCGTCGTCGAGTAAGTCTGCGTGCCCGGCTGGCTGACTGCTGGCGCCTGACGGTTTGCCAGCGACGGCGAGGTCGCGTTGGAAACCTCCCCTTCGATCGGCGCCATTTCGGTGCGCGGGTTGGCCGGCGCCCGGGAAGCAGACTGTGTGCCGGCGCGCGGCGGCACGGCGGCGCGGCGCTGCGGCTGAACCTGCGTCTGCGTACGGGCCTGAGTCTGAGTTTGGACCTGAGCAGGCTGCGGCGCGGGGGCGGCAGGCTGTGCGGTCTGCTGAGGCAGCGGCGTCGCTTCCTCGCGGGCGACATCTTCAACCGGCGTGGCGCGGGCATCGGCGGCGGCTTTCGCGGCCTCTTCCGGCGTCGGTTCGGATTGGGCGGTGCCATTCAGCGAGCGGCGGCCCCCGCGCGGCGGCGGCGGGATCACCCCTGCCGTATCGTTGCCGGCATCGCTCGCATTGGAACGGTCATCGCCGGCACTTTTCGGCAAGGAAGGCAGCGGCGTCGGCTCGGCAACACGCGGCGCGGATGCGGGCGGCTCGGTGCCACCCCGCAGCACTTCATCCGTATAGCGCGAGCGTTCCCGGTCCGCGGCCAGCCCTTCGGCAATGCGCTGGCGCTCGGCAGCCGAGGAAGTGTCCTGCGGGCGGTCCGGCACGTCCTGAATTTCCGGGAAATCCGAATCAGTGCTGGTCTGCTGGGCGGAGGCGGCGGCAGCTTCTTCATCCCCGTAAATAAGGCCGGGACGGGCCCAATCGGGGGCTGTCGAACAGGCGGCAAGCAGGCTGGCCATGGCGGCGGCGCTGAATGCAGCGCGCGCTGAGCGGCCTACGCGCTGCGTCATGCCGGGGCGCAGGCCCCGTTTTTCCGCGCCTTCCTTGTTCGAAAGCGTCAACCCGGTGTTCAGAAGGGCCATTAATCGCTCCTTTACAGGCGGATGCTGCCCGTGCCATTTCCTGAGACAAAGATGCCGGTCCAGTCCCTTCGAGTAAAGAGTCCCCCCAAACCGGCCAACTCAAGGGTATAGTATACAGCGTTTCCGAATTGCTAGGCCTGAGTTTGTTTATCTGGCTGAAATTCTTTGGAAACCGGCAGCCAGCGAAGTAACCCGGGTAGAGAATGCAAAGCCGTAACGGCAAAGACCGCCGCCCTCACGACGCCGAAAAGGGCAAAGACGCCGGAAAAGGCCCCGGAGAGCCGCAAGAGGACCCGTTTGGTGCCTCTCTTGGGGGCAGCCCGCAGAATCTGGGCGCAAACCTTCTGAAAGCCGCCATCGATTTCATGGAGCTGATGGCCGAGCGCGGGCGCACGGAGGACGGCAAGCCGCCGCAATCCGTGATGGAGATATTGGGGCCCGCCAGCGCCGCCCTTGCCGAAGCCTTCAAAAGCTACACGGTGGAGACCGCCCGCTGGGCCGTCGCCGAAGAGCGCCTGCGCCATGACTTCTCCGACGTCAGCGAATATGCCCTCAAGCGTATGGTGGGCCTTGCCGATGCCCCATTGATCGACACTTCGAAGGACAAGCGCTTCCGCCATCCCGCCTGGCGGGAAACCCCGCTTTTCGACATTCTGGCGCAGGGCTACCTGCTCTTTTCGCAATGGTTCATTAGCGTGGTGGACGCGGCGGAAGGCCTGAACCCGCACCGCCACGACATCGCCCGCTTCTATGCGCGCCAGATCGTGGACGCGCTTTCACCGTCCAATTTCCTTTTCACGAACCCTGAAGTCTTGCGCGCAACTGTCGAGAGTAACGGCAAAAATCTGGTCGACGGGCTGCAGAACCTGCGCGCCGATTTTGCCAATGGCAATTGGCGCCTGACCCAGACGGATATGAATGCCTTCGAGATCGGACGGAACATTGCCACGACCCCCGGCAAGGTCGTCTATCAGAATGATCTGATGCAGCTCATCCAGTACGATCCGGTGACCGAGGAGGTGCATCAGCGCCCGCTCGTCATCGTGCCGCCCTGGATCAACAAGTATTACATCCTCGATCTGACGGAAGAAAAATCCTTTATTAAGTGGGCGGTATCAAAGGGTTACACGGTTTTTGTCATTAGCTGGGTGAACCCGGACAAGAGCCTCTCCCATAAGACCTTCGAGGATTATATGCGCGAGGGCATCCTCGAAGCCCTCGACGCCGTGGAAAAGGCGACGGGCGAGCGCGACGTCAACATGATCGGCTATTGCATCGGCGGCACGCTGCTCTCCGCCACGCTAGCCTATATGGCCGCGAAGAAAGACAAGCGCGTCAAATCCGCAACCTTTTTCGCCACGCAGACGGATTTCACCGAAGCAGGCGATCTGAAAGTCTTTATCGACGAAACCCAGATAGACACCGTCAACAACCTGATGGGCGAGCGCGGCGGCATCCTGCCCGCCTCCGTTATGGCGCATACGTTCAACCTACTGCGCCCCAACGACCTCATCTGGAACTACGTGGTCGGCAATTATCTGATGGGCCGCACCCCGCAGCCTTTCGATCTTCTGTTCTGGAATGCGGACGCGACCCGCATGCCCCAGAAGATGCATCTGTTTTATCTGAGCGAGTGTTATCTGAAAAACGGCCTGGCCGAGGGAAGCATGGAGCTCGGCGGGGAAAAGCTCGACCTTTCCAAGGTCACCTGCCCCGTCTATCTGCAATCGAGCCGGGGAGATCACATCGCCCCCTACAAGTCGGTCTATAAGTCCGTGCATCTTTTCGGCGGCAAGGTGACCTTCACCCTGGCCGGCTCCGGCCATATTGCCGGCGTTATCAACCCGCCCGCCGCCAAGAAATATCAATATTGGGCGAATGCCGCGCTGCCGGAAACGGCGGAAGAATGGCTCGCGGGGGCGGCCGAGCATAAAGGCTCCTGGTGGCCGGATTGGGAACGCTGGCTGCGCAAGAAATCCGGCAAGAAGGTCCCCGCCCGCGTTCCGGGCAGCGGGAAGCTTAAGGTGATCGAAGAGGCGCCGGGCTCATATGTCCGGATCCATGCCAAGGATTGACCGGGACGTGGAACCCGACCCCTCGCGTTCTGCAAGGCGATAAGCGGATTATCCCTCTAGGGCTGCTTGGCCCCTCCCCCTAATCTCCGCGAACACCACACACCCGGCTGGAAAGAGGAGGCAGTTCTGGACACCGGCATTCTCTTGGTCGTCCTGGCGACCGCGCTGATGCATGCAAGCTGGAACGCCATGGTGCGCGCCTCGGGCGACAAGCTCGTCTCGCTCGCCAATATGACGGCGCTGACGGCGCTGATCGGCCTGCCGCTTGTCTTCTTCGTGCCGTGGCCCTCCAGGGAAGTCTGGGGACTGCTCGCCCTCACCACCCTTCTTCACACCGGCTACAAGGTCTTTCTCGTGCGCGCTTATGCCCATGGCGGGCTCGGCCATGTTTATCCCTTGGCCCGCGGCGGCGCACCGCTTCTGGTGGCAGGTGCGGGCTTCGTGCTTCTGGGCGAGACCATGTCCCCCGCCTCCCTTGCCGGCATGCTGCTCGTCACGCTCGGGATCATCTCGCTTGCCTTCCGCAAGAACGGCGGCACACAGGATGAAAAGCGCGCCACGCTCTATGCGCTCATCACGGCGGGCTTCATCGCTTCCTACACCACGGTGGACGGTATCGGCGCGCGGCTCGCCGAAACCTCCTTTGCCTATGTGGCCTGGCTCTTCGTGCTGGATGGGGCTGCCTTTACGGCGCTGGCGCTCTGGCGGCGCGGACCCAGCGCCGCCTGGAGCCCGGCAACACTTCTGCGCCAGGGCCTGCCGGGCGCGCTTCTTCAGGTCGTCGCCTATGCGCTGGTGCTCTGGGCCATGACGAAAGCACCGCTCGGCCTTGTCTCGGCGGTGCGGGAGACAAGCGTCGTCTTCGCCGCGCTCATCTCCTCGCTCATCTTAAAAGAAAAGCTGGGGCCCATGGCCGCCATCGCCGCCCTTGCCGTGGCAGCCGGGGTCATCCTGATCGAAGGCTAAGCAGCTTATTCAAGTCCCAGCGCCTCATCGACGCCGGCCATGATGTTGAGGCATTGCACCGCTTGGCCCGAGGCGCCCTTGCCCAGATTGTCGAGCTGGGCGACAAGCCGCGCCTGCCCCGTCTTCTCATTGGCGAAGACAAAGAGCTTCATCCGGTTCGTGCCGTTGAGGTCTTCCGGATCGAGATTGGCAAGGCCGGCGCTTTCTTCCAGCGAGGCAACTTCGACGAAATGCGCGCCCTCATAAGCCGCCGACAGCGTCTCATGAATGGCGCCAACTTCCGGCTTGCCCGGCAGCGCCCAAAGCTGCAGCGGCATTTCCACCAGCATGCCCTTGTAATAGCGCCCGACGGCGGGCGAAAAGAGCGGCGGATGTGCAAGGCCCGTATAGGTCTGCATCTCCGGCACATGCTTATGAGCGATCGTCAGCCCGTAAAGCCGGAAAGGCTGGCGGGAATAGTTCTCGCCCGCCTCATCCTCGAATTCGGAAATCGTGCCCTTGCCGCCGCCCGAATAACCGGAAACGGCATTGATCGTCACCGGCCAGTCCTTTGGCAGGAGCCCGGCCTCGATGAGCGGCCGGGTCAGCGCGATCATGCCCGTCGGGTAACAGCCCGGGTTGGAAACCCGCTTGGCACCGGAAATGAGCTGACGCTGTTCGGGCGCCATTTCAGGAAAACCGTATACCCAATCGGGATCGACCCGGTAGGCGGTGCTCGCATCGATCACGCCCACATCCGGGTTCTCGATCAGCGAAACCGCTTCGCGCGAGGCATCGTCCGGCAGACAGAGAATGGCGAAATCCGCTTCGTTCAGCTTCTGCGCCCGGGCCTCCCGGTCTTTGCGCCGGTCCGGATCGATCTGCAACAGGTCGATATCCGCGCGCGCGGCCAGACGCTCACGGATCTGGAGCCCCGTCGTTCCCGCCTCGCCATCGATATAGACCTTAATCATTCCGGCCTCACTAAAATAATAAACTCAGTAAAGAAATGCGTTTCTACAGGAATATTTACCGCAAACTCAAGAACTCGGAAAGCTAGGCACCGCTAGCAATTAATTAAAATTCGAGAACCAAGTCTTAAGAGTGCCTGTGAATACTGCGGACAAATGTAATGCCTTATCGGGCATTAACACCCTCAACACAGGTGTTCTCCCCCATGTCGACAAGATCCGCATCCTTGCTCTCCGTTGCTTTCGCAGTAATGGAGCGCACGTTCAAGAACTTTTCCATTTCCTTGCGCATTGCCAGCCTTGTGGGGCTGGCGCTCGCTGGCCTGACGGTCATCTCCATCACCTATTTCGCCGGCAACGCCGCGCTGAATGCCGCCGAAGCCCAGCGCAGTGAAGCCGAAACGCTTCTCGTCCTTGTCGGTGACATTGAAAGCGGCGCGCTGCGCATGCGCCGCCGCGAGAAAGATTTTCTGCTGCGGATGGATGAAACCTATCTGGCAAAATACGAAAAGGATGCAGAGCGCGTAGCAAACGCACTCACGCAGGTGCAGGCCCTTGAAATCGCCGGCGACCTTGAAGCACCGCTCGCCAAATTGCGCGAGACCCTGCCCGCGCACCGGCAGAAGATGGCCGAGGTCGGCGCGCTTTATAAAGAAGTCGGTCTTTCCGAAGAACTGGGCCTCAGCGGCCAGCTGCGCAAGGCGGTGCACGAGGTCGAGGAAAAACTCGATGCCGCCAATCTCGACGCGCTCACCGTCAAGATGCTGATGATGCGCCGCCATGAGAAAGACTTCATGCTGCGCGGCGATGACAAATATATCGGCCGGGTCGATGAACGGCGCAAAGAATTCGACAGCCTTATTCAAAGCTCGTCCCTCTTTCCTGCCGAGCGCAAACGCATCGGCGCGCTGATGGATACTTATCAGCAGAGTTTCAAAGCCTATGCCGCTGCTGTGAAAAAAGCCGAAGCCGGTGTCGCCGAACTTTCCGACATCTATGCCGTCATGGAACCGGAATTCGATGCGCTATTCGCCATGGGCCGCGCGCTTTCAGAAAAAGCGATCGAGGACGGGCACAGCGTGCAGAGCACGGTCTCCACATTGATGATCGCCGTCTTGGGCCTGACGGTACTTGGCGTGGCGCTGTCGAGCCTCTTTGTGGCGGTCGGCATTTCGCGGCCCATCAACAAGATCACCGGCGCCATGAGCAAACTGGCCGAGGGTGACAAGTCCATCGCCATTCCCGCTCTAGATAGAGGCGATGAAATCGGCGCCATGGCAAAAGCCATGGAAGTATTTAAACAGAACGCCATCGAGGCCGAGCGCCTGGCGCTCGAACAGGCCGAAGAACAGAAGAAACGGGCCGAGCGCGCCGAGGTCATTCAAAAGATCAGCGCAAGCTTTGAAGACTCCGTGAAGCAGGTACTGGAAAACCTTGCAGGGTCCGTCACTATCATGCGCTCAAGCTCGGGCGAGCTGACCGCGCTTGCCGGTGAAACGAGCCGCAAATCGGGCGATGTCACCCATGCCGCTGACGCCGCCGCTGCCAATGTACAGATGGTGGCAAGCGCCACGGAAGAACTGTCGAGCTCGATCTCTGAAATCTCCCGTCAGGTGACCTCCACCCGTGATATCTCGGCGCAGGCGATCACCCGGGCCGAAAGCGCGGCGGAGACGGTGACGCGTCTTTCGGAAGCTGCCCAGCAGATCAACGATGTCGTGACCATGATCAACGACATTGCCAATCAGACGAACCTCCTCGCGCTCAACGCCACGATCGAAGCGGCGCGCGCGGGCGAAGCCGGCAAAGGCTTTGCGGTCGTCGCCTCGGAAGTCAAAACGCTGGCGGGCCAGACCGCCAAGGCGACGGAAGGCATTACCGGCCAGATCGCCGCGATGCAGGAAGCCACTTCCGCCACGGTCGAGGCGATCAAGCATATCACCGATATCATCACCGAAATCGGTCAGGGTACGACGGGCGTTGCCTCCGCCATCGAGGAACAGACCGCCGCCACCCAGGAAATTTCCCGCAACGTGCAGGAAGTCGCCAATGGCGTACAGGGCGTGACGGACAATATGGCGGATGTGAACACGGCAACGCAGGAAACCGGCACCGCCGCGCAGAACGTCTCGAGCGCTGCCGAGGATGTGTCCGGCCAGTCCACCATTCTGGATACGGAAGTCAAAGACTTCCTCTCCAAACTGGCAGCCGCTTAGAGCAGGCAGCAGAGCAACAAAAAGGGCGGCCTCTCGGGGCCGCCCTTTTCGTATCCGGTAATGGCGCACTTAACGCTTGGAGAACTGGAAGCTCCGGCGGGCTTTCGCGCGGCCGTATTTCTTACGTTCCACAACGCGGCTGTCGCGGGTGAGGAAGCCATGCTTCTTCAGGACAGCGCGCAGGCCCGGCTCGTAATAGGTCAGCGCGCGGGAAAGACCATGGCGGATCGCCCCGGCCTGGCCCGACAGGCCGCCGCCGGTCACGGTCGCCATGATGTCGAACTGGTTTTCGCGGCCAGCCACGGTGAGCGGCTGGTTGATCACCATGCGCAGCACGGGACGGGCGAAATAGCGCTCGAATTCCTTACCGTTGATGACGATGCGGCCGGAGCCCGGCTTCACCCACACACGAGCGATGGCGTCTTTCCGGCGGCCCGTGGCGTAGGAACGGCCCTGGGCGTCGATCTTCGGCTCGGCCTGAACGGCAGCTTCGGCGGCAGCGCCGTCATTGCCCAGCGCGCCTTTGAGATCCTCAAGAGTGGTGCGTTCTTCTGTCATAGCTTACGCACTCCGCGTGTTCTTGGGGTTGAGGGAAGCGATGTCGAGCTTCGCAGGCTTTTGAGCCTCATGCGGGTGCTCGGAACCGCCATAGACATGCAGGTTGGAGAACTGCCGGCGCGAAAGCGGGCCGCCCGGAAGCATGCGTTTCACGGCAAGCTCGATCACCCGGTTGGGGTGGTCGCCGCCCAGAACTTTTTCCGGCGTGGTTTCCTTGATACCGCCGGGATGGCCCGTGTGGCGGTAATACACCTTGTCCGTCAATTTGCGGCCCGTCAGAGCCACTTTGTCGGCATTGATGACAATCACGTTGTCGCCGCAGTCGATATGCGGGGTGAAGGTCGGCTTGTGTTTGCCGCGCAGACGCATCGCGATGATGGACGCCAAACGCCCAAGCACCAGCCCTTCGGCGTCGATAAGCACCCAGTTTTTCTCGACTTCTGCGGTTTTGGCTGAATAGGTCTTCATGCTCAATCCCAGTCAAATCGCTTCAAGCAGGGGCGTCATGCCCCGTTTGAGCCGCTTTCTATGGGAGGCGGGCCGGACAGTCAACGGAAATCGGCCTGAAAAAGCGCGTAAATGCAGCAACTTAAAGAAGCGGTATTATAATACCGTGTTTATGACTTTTCCGGGGGAATGGAATAGGTCACCTGGGCGTGGGCGGCGGGCCGCCCCTCCTCGCCTTCCGACCAGATCGTCACATCCCCGACCGCCAGGCGCTGGCCAAGCTTCATGATCCGCGCTTCCGCCAGAAGGTCGCCGGGCGCGGGTTTGCGCATGAAATTGATGGTGAGATTGGTCGTCACCGCCAGCGCCACCTTACCGATATGAGCCAGAATGGCGGCATACATGGCGTGATCGGCGAGCCCCATCATGGCCGGGCCGGAAATCGTGCCGCCCGGGCGCAAATTGCGCTCGGCAAAGGAAAGGCGCAGCCGCGCGCGCATCGGCCCGACTTCCTCCGTGCGCGTGCCGCGCTCGCCCTCCTGCATTTGCGGAAAAACCTCCGCCAGATAGGCATCGACCTCCGCGGCGCTCATCACCGGCTTTGTCGCTCTTGTCATTTTTACCCCTTTTGCCGCTCAGCCCTTTGCATAAACAACACCTGACGCCAGGCCGCGCGGACACTATCATGGCCGAAACGGAAAAAGGGAGACGGGAAATGAGCGAAGCTGCAAAGGCGCCGGAAACGGCCATGCCGGTTCTGCTGCGCGAGGATAAAGGCGCTATCGCCACCTTGACCCTCAACCGCCCCAAAGCCCGCAACAGTCTTTCCGAGGAACTAATGCAGGCTGTGCTCGGCGAGGTGGAGAAGATCGGCGCCGACCCGGATCTCAAGGTCATCATCCTGAAAGCCAATGGGCCGGGCTTTTGCGCCGGCCATGACTTAAAGGAACTGACCGCCGCCCGCACGGAAGGCGACAAAGGCCGGGCCTATTACACCCGCATCATGAAGCTCTGCAGCCGGATGATGCAGGCCATCGTGCAATGCCCGAAGCCGGTCATCGCGCAGGTGCACGGCATTGCGACGGCGGCAGGCTGCCAGCTCGTCGCCTCCTGCGATCTGGCCATTGCCGCCCATGAAGCGAAGTTTGCCACGCCCGGCGTCAATATCGGTCTTTTCTGCTCGACGCCCATGGTCGCCCTGTCGCGCAATGTAACGCGCAAGCACGCGATGGAAATGCTGCTTCTGGGCGAAATGATCGACGCGGCGCGCGCCGCCGAATTCGGTCTGATCAACCGCGCCGTCTCAGCAGACACCCTGGAAGCGGAAGTCGAAAAAATGGCGGCGACCATTGCCGCCAAATCGCGCCTCACGGTCGAGATCGGCAAGACCGCTTTTTACGAACAGCTCGAAAAGCGCCTGGGCGATGCCTATGACTATGCAAGCGACGTGATGGTGCACAACATGCTCGCGCACGATGCCGAAGAAGGCATCGGCGCCTTCATCGAAAAACGCGACCCCGTTTGGGAAAACAGATAAGCGCCGGAACGAAACCGCCTTAAAAAACACGCGAGCCCCCATGTCCGAGACTTCTTACACGAGCGACTATCTCGCCGGGATTTTGAAATCCGCAAAGACCATCGCCATGGTCGGCGCGTCGCCGAAATCCATCCGCCCGAGTTATATCGTGATGAAGTACCTTCAAAAGAAAGGCTACCGCGTCATTCCGGTCAATCCGGGCGTGGCGGGCCAGGAAATTCTGGGCGAGAAAGTCTATGCCTCGCTGAGCGATATTCCGGAGAAGGTGGATATGGTCGATATTTTCCGCTCGAGCGAGGCGGCCGGTCCCATTGTCGATGAAGCCATCGCCATCGGCGCGAGTTCCGTCTGGATGCAGATCGGCGTCATCAATCCGGAGGCCGCCGCAAAAGCGGAAGCGGCCGGCCTTAAAACCGTGATGGACCGGTGCCCGAAAATCGAATACTCCCGCCTTTCAGGCGAGGCCGGTTGGATGGGCATCAATTCCAATCTGGTCAGCACACGCAGACAGCACCTGCTTTAAATCAACGTCCATAAGCGCGGCACCCGCGCAATAAATAATGGGGAGTCTTCCATGCCGGAGTACAGTTTCGACACTCTTTCCATCCATGCCGGCGCCAAGCCGGACCCGGCCACGGGCGCGCGCACAACACCCATCTATCAGACGACCTCCTTCGTCTTCGACGACGTGGACCATGCCGCAAGCCTCTTCAACCTGCAGCAATTCGGCAATATCTATACGCGCATCACGAACCCGACGACGGCGGTTCTGGAAGAACGCGTGGCGGCGCTGGAAGGCGGCGCGGCAGGTCTTGCCACGGCCTCCGGCCACGGCGCGCAGCTCCTGATCTTCCACACGCTGCTGCAGCCCGGCGATCACTTCGTTGCCTGCAAGAAACTCTATGGCGGCTCCATCACGCAGTTCAGCCAGTCCTTCCAGAAATTCGACTGGCATGTGGACTGGGCCGAAACGCCGGATGCCGACGGCATCAAGGCCGCGATCACGCCGAAGACGAAAGCCGTCTTCATCGAAAGCCTCGCCAATCCGGGCGGTGTCATCATGGATATCGAAGCGATCGCCAAGGTCGCTCATGACGCGGGCGTGCCGCTTATCGTCGATAATACCCTGGCCTCGCCCTATCTCTGCCAGCCGATCAAGCACGGCGCGGATATCGTCGTTCATTCAGCAACGAAATTCCTCGGCGGGCATGGTAACTCGATGGGCGGCATCATCGTCGATGCGGGCACGTTCGACTGGTCGGCCAGCGACAAATACCCGAGCCTCTCGCAGCCCAACGAGGCCTATCACGGCATGAAGCTGCATGAGACCTTCGGCAATATCGCCTTCGCCATCACCTGCCGGGTGATCGGCCTGCGCGATCTCGGCCCCGCCATCTCGCCCTTCAATTCCTTCATGCTGATCACCGGCATCGAAACCCTGCCGCTGCGCATGCAGCGCCATTCGGAAAACGCGCTGAAAGTCGCCGAGTTTCTGGAAAGCCACAAGGAAGTAAGCTGGGTGTCTTATGCGGGCCTGAAGAACAGCGCCTATTACGATGCCCACCAGAAATATTGCCCGAAGGGTGCCGGCGCGGTGTTCACCTTCGGCGTGAAAGGCGGCTATGAGGCAGGCGTCAAACTCGTCAACGGCATCGAGCTTTTCAGCCACCTTGCCAATGTCGGCGACACGCGCAGCCTGATCATCCACCCCGCCTCCACCACGCACCGCCAGCTCAATGAAGCGCAGCAGGAAGCGGCGGGCGCCGGGCCGGACGTGATCCGTCTGTCCGTGGGGCTCGAAGATGCAAGCGACCTCATCGCCGATCTCGACAAGGCGCTGAAAGCCTAGCCGCCCGCAACACCGTCATGCCCCGCTTTATGCGGGGCATGACGTTTTCTATAAACTGGAAAACCCTACCGCCGCGCGCTCAGATGCAGGTGGAGCAGCGCCGCGCCGAGCACCAGCATCGCGCCGCCCTGATGGATCACTCCGAGGGGAATGGGCACGACGGCCAGCAGCGTCCAGATACCGAGCACCACCTGCAGCAAAATAGCCGCCATCAAAAGATGCCCGCTCAGCTTCACCGCGCGCGGCGCGCTCTTCAGCGTGAAAAGGTGATAAAGCGCAAACGCGGTGATCGCATAAGCCACCATGCGGTGATCGAACTGCACGGTGATGTGGTTCTCGAAGAAATTCACCCACCAGGGCGACAGGTCGAAAAGCCCGCGCGGGATGATCCGGTCATCCATGAGCGGCCAGGTATTATAGGCATGCCCTGCCCGCAGCCCCGCCACGAAACCGCCCAGCAGCACCTGACAGAAGATGGCGCCCGTGAGCACCGCCGCGCGCTTTGCGGTCCCGGTCCAGGTCAGCGCCTGGCCGAGCGTGCCGCGCAGAAGATCGAGCGCCACCCAGAAAATGTAAGCGGCAATGACAAAGGCAAGGCCCAGATGCGCGGTCAGCCGGTATTGACTCACATCCACCCGGTCCACGAGCCCGCTCATCACCATGTACCAGCCAAGCGCGCCCTGCAGCCCGCCCAGCACGAACATGGCCGCAAGCTTCGGCACCAGCTGGCGCTCGACGCGCTTCGTTGCCAGGAAGAAAACGAACGGCACGAAGAACGCAAAGCCGATGAAGCGGCCGAGGAACCTGTGTCCCCATTCCCACCAATAGATGTATTGGAACTCGGCCAGGCTCATGCCTTTGTTGACGAGCTGATATTCGGGGATCTGCCGGTACTTCTCGAATTCCTCCAGCCAATGCTCTTCGGAAAGCGGCGGGATGGCGCCCATGACCGGCTTCCACTCGGTAATCGAAAGGCCGGATTCGGTCAGCCGCGTCGCCCCGCCCACAATCACCATGCAAAAGATCAGCGCCGCCACCGTGAAAAGCCAATAGGCAATGGGCCGGCGGGCGGCAATCTGCCGGGCTGTGGGCCCGTTATGGGGAAGGACGGCATCGCTCATGGCACCGGAAATAGCGCGATCGGGCCGAACCAACAAGAAAAAGCGGCCTGAAACGGCCCGCCTCCGCCTGTGACCCGATGGCGCAGTTTCCCGCGCTGAGGCTGGCCACCCTCCCCCGGAAATGCCATATACGGGGAAAGCTTGCGGCCCCATCCGGGGACCCAGCGAATGCCAGCTAACGAAAGACCGTCATGCCCGCTTCTTCTTCCCGGCTGCCCATGCGCCTTAGAAAACTGATCGGCACCTTTTTGCTGGTGGCCTGGATCATCGCCTACACGGTGCTGGCGGTCACGCTGGGCACGGCCTCTTTCTTCCCGCAGCATGTGGCCGTGCTGCTTGTCTATTACGTCGTGGCGGGCATCGCCTGGATCTTCCCCGTGCGCTACTTGCTCGCCTGGATGCAAAAGCCGGACACCCCCGCCTAAGCGCTGCTTGCACGCCCGCCGCCGCTTCTGCCACTCTGCCCGCAATCAACAACGACCCGGCGGCAAGCCGGCAACAGGGGCAAGGGCATATGCGCATCGCAATCGAGAACGGCCATCTCTTCGACACGGAGACGTTGGATTTTACCGGCGAAGCAACACTCGTCCTCGAAGACGGGGTGATCGCCGGTATTGGCGAAAAAGCCGCCTCCGCCGATCTGCGCATCAACGCCAACGGGCAATACGTCATGCCGGGTCTCATCGACGCGCATATCCACCTGCGTCTTGCGACCATGGATTTCCGCAAACTCGCCGCCTGGTCGGAAGTCGAGTTCGGCCTGCATATGGCACGGCTTGCGCGCGAAACGCTGGAGCGCGGCTTTACCAGCGTGCGCGATATTGGCGGCGAGGTGGAAGGCATCATCCGCGCCATTTCAAGCGGCCTGCTGGAGGGCCCGCGCATCACCCGCGCCGGACGCATGATCTCTCAGACAGGCGGCCATGGGGATGCGGAAGGCGGCGCCCGGCCCGTGCCGGATTGCGCCTGCCAGATGCGCCATACCGCTTTCGGTATTGTCGCCGACGGCGCGGATGCGGTGCGCAAAGCCGCCCGGCACAATCTGCGCGACGGCTCCGACTTTCTGAAAATCCATGTCTCAGGCGGTGTGGCAACGCCAAGCGATCCCTTGGAATGCACCCAGTACACGGCGGAGGAAATCGCCGCCGCCGTCACCGAAGCGCGCAATCGCCACACCTACGTGGCCGCCCATGCCTATACGCCGGACGCTATCAAGCTTGCGGTGGCAAACGGTGTTCATTCCATCGAGCATGGCAATCTCATCGACAAGGAAGCCGCGGAAGCCGTCGCCAAAGCCGGCGCGGTCATGGTCCCCACGCTTGCCACCTATGAAGCGATGTTCGAATTCGGCGCGGCGCTGAAACTGCCCGCCCGCAACCGGGAAAAGAACAAGGCGGTTTACGACGCAGGCCTTGCCTCACTGGAAATCGCGCGGGAAGCCGGTGTCACGCTCGGCTTCGGCACCGATCTTATCGGAGAAACGCAGAACCGGCAGAACCGGGAATTCGCCATCCGCGCGGAAGTGGAACCGGCGCGCGACATCCTGCGCGCGGTTTATCACGTCAATCCGGCGCTCTGCCGGCTGGAGGGGAAAGCGGGCACGCTCGCGCCCGGCGCCTTTGGCGATGTCGTCATCGCCCGGCGGAACCCTTGCGAGGACATCCGGCATCTGGCCGATGCCGCCGTCTTCTCGCACATCATCAAAGACGGCAAGCCGGTAACCCGGCCTGGCGCCTGAGATACAGGGTAATCAGTCGAGCCGGCCGAAGCTGATGAAATTCAGCGCCAGAACGGCAACCAGGAAAATCGCAATAGCGTAAATCGCAACCATAGCGGCAGGCCCTTTCGGAGTTGATGCTGGCCCTTGGCATAATCAGCTTCGCGCCGGAAGGCAAGGCCTCCAAAAGAAAACCGGCCCTGGGAGCTCCCAGAGCCGGCTTCAAATGGTCGGAGCGGCCGGATTTGAACCGACGACCCCTTGTCCCCC
This sequence comes from Tepidicaulis sp., assembly GCF_965222285.1. NCBI lineage: Bacteria > Pseudomonadati > Pseudomonadota > Alphaproteobacteria > Hyphomicrobiales > Parvibaculaceae > Tepidicaulis > Tepidicaulis sp. Next base: position 1,760,144 of record NZ_OZ244942.1, read on the forward strand.
AGACAAGTGCGCTACCGGGCTGCGCTACGCTCCGTCATTCCGGTAAGGGCTTAAGGGCAAAGACGGCCTCAAGCGGGGCGGACTATAGGGATGTGGCCTTGATCCGGCAATAGCTCTTTGGACCGAAAAAAGGCAAATATTCCAAATTAGTAGGTTTCCGTTTCCGCGTCCGGCACCCGCGCCTCTTCCAGCGCATCGCGCAGTTTTTCAAGGCGCAGCGCGATTGCCTCCAGCTCCTTGCGGGCCTTCAGGGAAAGCGGGGAATTGTCGTTGGCTTCCTCGGCAAGATCCTCCTCGCCGCCGTTCTGCCGCTCCACGGTCTCACGGGCGAGCTCGGCAATCGTGCCGTCTACATTGCCCCGCCCGGCCTCGGCGACGAAGCGCCCGCCCTGCTCGCGGAAGACTTTCTGCACGCCTTTGATCGTATAGCCGTCATTGTAAAGAAGCGCGCGCACGCCGCGCAGCAGGTCCACATCTTCCGGGCGGTAATAGCGCCGCCCGCCGCCGCGCTTCAGCGGCTTGATCTGGGTGAATTTGCTTTCCCAAAAGCGCAGCACATGCTGCGGCACGTCCAATTCGGCGGCCACTTCACTGATGGTTCGAAACGCTTCCGGCGATTTTTGATGCAAAGACACGCCTTAATTCTCGATTCTCATTTCCAGTAAACGGGCCCGGCAATGGGGCCGGAACTGGACCCGGCAGGTGCGAGGAAACCTAGTCCGCCGCTTCACCAGCCTGGGCGCGCAGCGCGCTCATGGCCTTGTTGATTCGCTCTTTGAGCACATGGCTCGGACGGAAAACCAGAACCCGGCGCGGCTTGATCGGCACTTCTTCCTCGGTCTTGGGATTGCGGCCCATGCGCCCGCCCTTCTGCCGGACGGAAAACGATCCGAACGATGACAGCTTCACCGTTTCTCCGTTCGCCAGACAGTCGGAGACTTCCTTCAATACGGATTCCACGAGGTCCGCCGACTCGTTACGAGACAGACCAACTTCCTGATAAACCGATTCACTCAGTTGCGCCCGCGTTACCGTCCGCGTCATGGCGTCCTGCTCCCTCGTTTGATAATGGGCTTATTTGATCACCAAAAAGCAGCCAATATCAAGGAGATAGTGAAGCTTCTTCAAGCAAGGTTATGTTGGATTTTAAACTTACCAGCGAACCAGCGCGGAGCCCCAGGTAAAACCGCCGCCCATTGCCTCGAGCAGCACCAGATCGCCGCGCTTGATGCGCCCGTCTTTTACCGCAGCGTCTAGCGCGAGCGGCACGGACGCGGCAGAGGTGTTGCCCTGTTCACCGACCGTGATGACGACCTTTTCCGGCGCCAGGCCGATTCGCTTGGCCGTCGCGTCGAGAATGCGTTTATTCGCCTGATGCGGCACGAACCAGTCGATATCGTCGGCGGTGAGCCCCGTTGCCGCGAGCGCTTCTTCGATGGCTTCGGCGATGTTCACGACCGCATGACGGAAGACCTCCCGCCCCTCCATGCGCACGTGGCCGACGGTGCAGGTCGAGCCCGGCCCGCCATCCACGTAGAGCTTTTCCTTATAGCGCCCGTCGGAATGGAGATGGGCGGTCAGCACCCCCCTGTCATCCCGCGTGCCGGGCTGCTCTTCGGCTTTCAGAACGATGGCGCCCGCCCCGTCCCCGAAAAGGACGCAGGTGCCCCGGTCGTCCCAGTCGAGAAGCCGCGAGAAGGTTTCTGCGCCGATCACCAAAATCGCGCGGGCCTGGCCCATGGCGATGAAATTATTCGCTACCGCAACCGCATAAACGAAGCCGGAGCAGACCGCCTGCACGTCGAAAGCTGCGCCGTGATGCATGCCGAGCCCGGCCTGCACCGCCGTTGCCGTCGCCGGAAAGGTGTTGTCCGGGGTGGTCGTCGCCAGAATGATCATATCTACATCGTCCGCGCTCATGCCTGCATCTTCCAGGGCCTTGCGGGAGGCGGCGAGCGCCAGATCGGAGGTTTTCTCGTCATCGGCGGCGATATGGCGGCGGTGAATGCCCGTGCGCTCCACGATCCATTCGTCGCTCGTATCCACCATTTTAGCGAGATCCGCGTTGGTCAGGACCTTTTCGGGAAGAAAGGACCCGCACCCGGCAACGACACTTCGAATAACACTCACGATACTGCGGCCTCTTCCCGTTCGGCAGCTTCCGACAAATCTCCGGCAAGCTGCACCAACACATCCATATCCGTTGCAATTTTCCGCACGAGATCGGCGGCGGCCACATCGAGCGCCACATCGATGGCGGAAGCAAAGCCGAGCCCGTCCGTGCCGCCATGGCTTTTCACGACAAGCCCATTGAGCCCGAGAAAGACCCCGCCATTGACGTTGCGCGGGTCCATCTTGTCGCGCAGCGTGCGGAACACGCTATGGGCGAAGAGATAGCCGATCTTGGCGAAGAAAGAGCGCTCGATGCCCTCGCGCAGATAATGCGCCACTTGCCGGGCCGTGCCTTCCGCCGTCTTCAGCGCGATATTGCCGGTAAAGCCGTCCGTCACCACCACATCGACAGTGCCTTTGCCGATATCGTCACCTTCCACGAAACCGTGGAAATCGATGGGCAGATCGAGATCGCGCAGGATCTGCGCAGCGGCCTTCACCGATTCCGTGCCTTTGACTTCTTCCTCGCCGATATTCAGCAAGCCGACCGTCGGGCGCTCCACACCGAAAATGACGCGCGCATAAGCCTCGCCCATCACCGCGAATTGCACGAGCTGCTTGGCATCCGGGCCGATCGTCGCGCCGAGATCGAGCACGATGCTCTCGCCCTTGATCGTCGGCCAGAGACCGGCAATGGCGGGCCGTTCGATATTCGGCATGGTGCGCAGAATCACTTTGGCCATGGCCATGAGCGCGCCGGTATTTCCGGCGGAGACGGCAACTTGCGCCCGGCCCTCTTTCACCGCGTCGATCGCCATCCACATGCTGGAGGTTTTACGCCCGCGCCGCAGCGCCTGTGAGGGCTTGTCGTCCATGCCCACGGCCACTTCGGTATGCACAAACTCGCTTGCGCCGGCCACCCGCGGATTGGCATCCAGCAAGGGTTTGACCTTGGCCTCATCCCCGAAAATCAAAAAACGGATATTGGGATGGCGGATATGCGCGGCCTCGGCCCCTTCGATCACGACCTCGGGCCCGCTGTCCCCTCCCATACCGTCCAGGGCGATGGTTATTTCGCGCATCACGGTTGCTTTGCCTCCGTCCCCTCAAAACTGTGCCGGCGGGCGCAAGGGCGCACGCGGCGCCCCGAACATAAACCCTAACAGGCCAGACTCAACCGTATTATATGCTTGAATTTTTTCGATTAATCGTCTTGACGGCGCAACTTGGCAAGAACTGCAAAGGGATTGTCCTCGCGTTTTCCGTCCGTTTTGCCGTCATCTTCAACCACAGGACTAAATTCCGCATCTCCCTTACGCGGATAGGGATTGATGGCGAGGCTGAGATGTTCGGTGACCAGTTCACCCACATCGATTCCCCCCTCATCAAGCGGGTCAGGATCGTGGGCATCGTCGAGATCGACATGGATTTCGGCCTGCGGATTGACCGGCGTCATCTCGCTTTCAGGCAAGAAATAGGCTTCGAATGCGTCCGCCACTTTGTCCTTAACCGGCTCCAGCGTCACAACGCAGCTTTGCGTGACCTCGGCGGTAAAGTGCCCGCGCACGGACACACCGCTCTTGCGCCAGGGTTTGACTTCCGCTTCCGCTTTGAAGGTATCGAGCGAGATAAGCCCCAAGCGCTTGGCAAGCGCGGCGCGTTCCTTCTCATCGGCTTCCAGCTTCACCCGCACGCCTTTGGAGGGAAGATCCTGAACCTCGAGACGGTAACTGAATTCAGGCGCGCGGCTCATAGCGTCTCCTTTGCCGTTTCGCTGCCAGTATCGGTCAAGGCAGGCGCCGCGCCGAAATCCGCCGTGCCAGCCATCAGCGCGTCGATGGGCTGAGCCTCCAATTCCTCATAGACCCGGCGCACATAAGCGGCGAGCGCGCCAAGTTGGCGTTCATTCGCCCCGCCTTCAGGAAAGACGTTGCGGGAAAGCGCGGCGCGCAGCGCGTCTTCATCGCCGCTTTTCAGCGCGTCGCGGTATGCGGCGCTGCGCCCGTAAAAGGCGGCGGCCATGGTCTTGATTTTCTTGCCGACGGAAAGGTCGCCGACGCCCATCTCGCGCAAGGACTGGTCCATATCGGCAAAGAGCAGATCGAACAGCGCCTGCGCCTGGCGCGCCGCGGCCTCGCCCTTGCCGCTCAGCCGGTTCACCAGCAAGAAAACATGCAGCACGATCATGTCGAAGCGCCCATCCAGCGTATCGGGCACCGCAAAGTCGCGGTAGAAGCCGGGCTGGCGCGCCTGCGCCACGGCGGCGGCATAAAGATCATGAACGCTTTGCTCGTCCGCGTTCTGTTTGAACCAGCGTTTCCAGAACATGCATACTCCTTGGAACCGGGCATCAATGGGGAGCCAGGGCATCCAGCACAGGAACGAGGCTCCTTGGCCTGAATGCGAGGGGCTCTGCCCCTGCCCGCTCCCGTCTTCTATACCGGACGGCGCCGGGAAGAAAGAGCCTGCCTTTTTGGCGGCTGCCCGTGTTAAAAGTTGAATTTAGCCGCCGCTCCCGGTAGGTCAACGGGGGCAGCGGTCGCCCTTTTAGGGCATAAACCGCAGATTCGAAGGAGTTCAGGCCTGATGCAGTCCGCTTTTCTCCCCCTTCGCCGCACCGTGCGGCGGAAGATTTTTACGCCGCTTCTGGTTGCCATGCCGCTGGCTTTCAGCCTGGCGGCCTGCTCGCCGGTGATCGAGGAGCGCGGCTACAAGGCGGAACCGGGAGACCTGGAGCAGCTCAAGCCCGGCGACAGCAAGACCGAGGTCGAAGCCCTGCTCGGCTCGCCCTCCACAGCCGCCATTATCGACAATGAGGCCTGGTTCTATATCTCCTCCAAGGTCGAGAAATATCTTTTCTACGAACCCGAGGAGATCGACCGCACCGTTGTCGCCGTCTATTTCGACGAGCAGGAAGCGGTAGAGGAAGTCGCTTATTACACGCTGGAAGACGGGCGGATCATCAATCTGGTGGACCGTAAGACGCCGACCCGCGGCAAGCAGCTCACCATCCTCGGCGAGATTTTCGGCAATCTGGGCCGCTTCAACCGGCCGGGCGGCAGCAGCGCCGTGCCGACACCGGGGCGCCGCCGCTAAGCCAAGCGCCGCACACGGACCGGACACGGACATGCAGACATGAAAAACCCCGCGAAGCCGGCTTCGCGGGGTTTTCCTTTGTCAGCCGCAGAGCTTAGCCATGCGCCAAAATGGCGAGCAGCAGAAGCGCCACGATGTTCGTGATCTTGATCATCGGGTTGACGGCAGGACCGGCCGTATCCTTGTAAGGATCGCCGACCGTATCGCCCGTCACGGCCGCCTTGTGAGCTTCCGAGCCCTTGCCGCCATGATTGCCGTCTTCGATATATTTCTTGGCATTGTCCCATGCCCCGCCGCCGGCGGTCATGGAAAGCGCCACGAAAAGACCGGTGACGATCACCCCGAGCAGCATCGCGCCGAGCGCCGAGAAAGCCGCGGACTTATCCGCGATCTGCAGCACCACGAAGTAAAGCACGATGGGTGAGAGAACCGGCAGCAAGGATGGCACCACCATTTCCTTGATCGCCGCTTTCGTCAGAAGGTCCACAGCAGCCGAATAGTCCGGCTTTTCCGTCCCCTGCATGATGCCGGGTTTGGCGCGGAACTGACGGCGCACTTCTTCCACGATGGCACCGCCTGCGCGGCCGACCGCCATCATGCCCATGGCCCCGAAGAGATAGGGCAACAGGCCGCCGACGAAGAGCCCGACCACGACATAAGGATTGGAAAGCGAGAAATTCGCATCCACTCCGGCGAAGTAAGGATAGGTCTCCGCGTTATTCGTGAAGAAAGTCAGGTCCTGCGTGTAAGCCGCAAAGAGCACCAGCGCGCCGAGACCGGCCGAACCGATGGCATAGCCCTTCGTCACGGCTTTCGTGGTGTTGCCCACGGCATCGAGCGCGTCGGTCGTGTTGCGCACATCCTCGGGCAGCTCCGCCATTTCCGCGATGCCGCCGGCATTATCCGTCACCGGACCGAAGGCATCGAGCGCCACGACCATCCCGGCAAGCGCCAGCATCGTCGTCACGGCAATGGCAATGCCGAAGAGGCCGGCAAGGCTGTAGGTCACAACGATCCCGACCACGATGACGAGGGCGGGAAGCGCCGTAGCTTCCATGGAAACGGCCAGACCCTGAATGACATTCGTGCCATGGCCCGTCTCGGAAGACTTGGCGATGGACCGCACCGGGCGGAAATTCACGCCAGTATAATATTCCGTGATCCAGATGATCAGGCCGGTAATCACGAGGCCAGCCACACCGCAAATATAAAGATCCATGCCGGTAAAGTTGCCGGTGCTGGTCTCAAACGCGGTGCCCATGCCGAGCACATGATCGGTCACGAAATAAAGCGCCACGAGCGACAGCACGGCCGAGGCCACGAAGCCCTTATAGAGCGCGCCCATGATGTTCTGGCTGGAGCCCAGACGGACGAAGAAAGTGCCGATGATCGAGGTGATGATGCAGGTGCCGCCGATCGCCAGCGGATAAACCATCATGTCACCGGCGCCCGCACCGACAAAGAAGATCGAGGCCAGCACCATGGTGGCCACCACGGTCACGGCATAGGTCTCGAACAAGTCGGCGGCCATGCCGGCGCAGTCGCCCACATTGTCGCCCACGTTATCGGCGATGGTTGCCGGGTTGCGCGGATCGTCTTCGGGAATGCCTGCTTCCACCTTGCCCACAAGGTCGCCGCCGACATCCGCACCCTTGGTGAAGATACCGCCGCCGAGACGGGCGAAGATCGAAATCAGCGAAGCGCCGAAGCCGAGCGCCACCAGCGCGTCCACCACGTCGCGGCTCGAAGCGTCATAGCCCAACTGCACGGTCAGTATCGAGTAATAGACAGCAACCGACAAAAGCGCGAGCCCTGCCACCAGCATGCCCGTCACGGCGCCCGACTTGAAGGCGATGGAAAGACCCGCCGCCAGAGACGTGCTTGCCGCCTGCGTGGTGCGCACATTCGCACGGACCGATACGAGCATCCCGATATAACCGGCAGCGCCCGACAGAATGGCGCCGATGGCAAAGCCGATCGCGGCAAGCCAAGAAAGCTGCCATGCAGCCAGCGCGAAAATCACTACACCCACCATCGCAATGGTAGTGTACTGACGATTGAGATATGCAGACGCGCCCTCCTGAATGGCGCCTGCGATTTCCTGCATCCGTTCATTACCAGGATCGGATGCCATCACGGAACGAATTGCCCAAAGGCCGTACACGATGGCCAGGACACCGCACCCGATGATAGCCCATAAAGCCGTGCTCATAGGATTGTCCTTATTGTTGCCTATTACTGTACGGGGAATACGCATCGCAGACAGACATAGAATCAGTCTGCGCCCCCTCTCTCCTCACAATGGAAAGGACCATGCCAAACCTGACCGCAGGTGGCAACAGGAACAGTTTTGCAGCTTGAAAGGGGTTTGAGCGCGTCTTGGGCTTAAAAATGCCGGTAGCCGCTTTCGGCAAGCGGCGCGGTTTTCCCGCTCAAGTCTTCCAGAAGGACGGCAGGCTCGCCTTCTTCCAGATAGCCGATGCGCGTGATGGGCACGCCGGCCGTCCCGGCCAGAAGCTCGAGCTTCACCCCCGCCTCGCCCGGCGCCGCAAAGACAATTTCATAATCGTCCCCGCCGCTCAGCACCGCCCGCCAAAGGATCTCGTCTTTTTTGAGAAGCGTGCGCGCACCCGCCGAAAGCGGCAATGCGGATTGCGAGATGCGGGCGCGCAGCCCACTTGCCTTGCACAGATGAAGAAGATCGGCGCTGAGCCCGTCCGAAATATCAAGCGCCGCCGAGGCGACGTCCCTAAGGCCGGTGCCGGCGCTTACCCGCGGCTGCGGCAGGCGGTACCGCTGAATAAGTCCGCGGCGTTCGGCAATAGAGGAAAGCTCGATCTCCCCTTGCGCGAGTTTCAGTCCCAAGGCCGCATCGCCGAGCGTGCCGGTGACATAGACCGCATCGCCGGCCCTTGCGCCGGCGCGGCGGATCATGCCGCCCTGCGGCACGTCGCCAATCGCCGTAAGAGAGAAAGTTGCCGGACCCGGCGTTTTTACCGTGTCGCCGCCCAAAAGCTCCAGGCCGTAAATGTCCTGATCTTTTTGCAGCCCGGCCGCGAAAAGCGCGATGTCTTTTTCCTCTACACCTTCCGGCCAGGCGAGCGCCAGCAGATAAGCCCGAGGCTCAACGCCCTTGGCAGCAAGGTCGGACACATTCACCCGCACCAGCTTCTGCGCGACAAGATCGTAAGGGTCCGTGGGCAGAAAATGAACGCCCGCAACGATGGCATCCTTCGTCAGAACGAGGTCGTATCCAGGCTTCGGCTGAAAAAGCGCCGCATCGTCCTGCAGGCCAAATGCGCCCTCGGTGCGTTTTGCCAAAGGCGCGAAATAGCGTTCGATAATCTCGAACTCGCCGGGTTTACCCTGTCCTGCCATTGGCGCCGGCATTGCTCCTGAATTCATCGGCACGCAATTCGCGGCCGAGCTTGTCGAGCAGCGCGTTCACGACTTTCGGTTCGTCGCCGTCGAAAAACGCATGGGCGATATCGACATACTCCGTGATCACCACTTTGACCGGCACGTCCTTACAGCGCTGCAACTCATAAACGCCGGAACGCAGGATGGCGCGCAACGTGCTGTCGATCCGCTCCAGCTTCCAGCCTTCGGCCAGATTGCCGTGGATGCGCTGGTCGATGGCGCGCTGCTCGCGCACCACGCCGCGCACCACATCCTCGAAATGGGCTTCATGGGCGGGAAGATAATCCGCCTCCTCGTCCATCTCACGGCCGAGCCGGTGCAGCGCGAATTCCTCGACGATATCGTCGAGCGGCGTGCCCACCATATCCATCTGATAAAGCGCCTGCACGGCGCCGAGCCTTGCGGCGCTGCGCGAGGCTCGGGGTTTTCCTGCCGGTTTGTTCTTTTGCGGCGTCACGTCAGTTCACCGCCCGCCCAGCAAGCCGAGCTTGCCTTTGAGTTCGATCATGTCGAGGCAGGCCGCAGCCGCGCCGCCGCCTTTGTTCTTCTTATCCACCTTGGCACGGGCCCAGGCCTGATCGCCGTTTTCCACGGTCTGGATACCGTTGCCGAGCGCCAGCGAATGCTCGATGGTCAGGTCCATCAGCGCGCGCGCGCTTTCATTGCACACCGTGTCGTAATGGGTGGTTTCGCCGCGGATCACGCAGCCAAGCGCCACGAAGCCGTCGAAAGGTTTTTCGATTACCCGGCGCGACATGGCATCGAGCGCGAATTTGACCGCGCCCGGCACTTCCAGAACGCCCGGCACCGCGATGCGCTCATAAGTGCCGCCGCGCTTTTCGATCTCGGCAATCGCCCCGCGCGCAAGCTCGTCGGTAATGTCCTCATAGAAACGGGCTTCGACGATGAGGATGTGGGAAGACTTGCTCACGATGTGGCCTCGGCTTTGCTTTTGGAGGATTTTTCAAGGCGCGGATTATCGGTGATCGGCTCCTGCCCGACAATATGAAGATCGTAGCCGTCCAGGCCGACAACCTGGCGCGTCGTGTCGGAGAGCAGCACCATGTTGTGAATGCCGAGATCGAGCAGGATCTGCGCACCCACCCCATATTCGCGCAAGCGGCGCGGCATGGACTGGCCGTTATCATCGCCCTTATGCAGCAGCATGTCTGAGACGACGGTCGCCGTCGTATCGCGGATAAGCACGATCACGCCGCGCCCTTCTTCCTCGATGATGCGCATGGAGTTCTGCAGAAGGTCCGAACGTCCGCCATGGGTATTGAGCTTGCCTTCCGCGCCCAGCATGTCGTCGAAGACATTGATCGCATGCATACGCACCAAGACGGGTTCCGGCGTCGAGATATCGCCCTTCACCAGTGCGATATGCTCGGCATATTCCACGGTGTTGAGATAGACCTTGAGATCGAACTTGCCGCCATAGCGCGTGTCGATTTCCGTCTCAATGGCCCGGTGAATGAGATTGTCGTGCTTGCGCCGGTAGGCGATGAGATCGGCGATCGTCGCGATCTTCAGCCCGTGCAACTGCGCGAACTGCACGAGATCGGGCAGCCGCGCCATGGTGCCGTCTTCATTCATGATCTCACAAATCACGCCCGCCGGATAAAGCCCGGCCAGACGGGAAATATCGACCGCCGCTTCAGTATGCCCGGCACGCACCAGCACACCGCCGTCACGGGCGACCAGCGGGAAGACGTGGCCCGGCGAAACAATATCGCGCTCTGCCTTCGTCGGATCGATGGCGACGGAAATCGTGCGCGCGCGGTCATGGGCGGAAATGCCGGTCGTGATCCCCTCGCGCGCCTCGATAGAAACGGTGAAAGCCGTTTGGTGGCGCGACTGGTTGGTGTTCGACATCAGCTGCAGATTGAGCTGCTTGGCCCGCTCGCCGGTCATGGAAAGACAGATCAGGCCGCGGCCGTATTTCGCCATGAAGTTGACCGCCTCGGGCGTCGCCATCTGCGCGGGGATGACGAGATCGCCCTCGTTTTCCCGGTCCTCGGCGTCCACCAGAATGAACATTTTGCCATTCCGCGCGTCTTCGATGACGTCTTCGATGGGCGATAGAAATTCCTTATACACAGATCTTAGTCCTCTTGCCTTAGGCGGGCGACATAGCGGGCCAGCATATCAATTTCAAGATTAACTGCATCCCCCGCCTTTGCGGTGCCCCAGGTGGTCACGGCCTGGGTGTGGGGAATGATGTTGACGCCGAAACGGTTGCCGTCCACCTCGTTCACGGTCAGCGAGGTGCCGTTCAGGGTGACGGAGCCTTTTTCGGCAATGAATTTTTTCAAATCTTCCGGCGCCTCGAAGGTAAAGCGCATGGAATCTCCTTCCGGGCGGATATCGAGAATTTTGCCGACGCCGTCCACATGGCCCGAAACGATATGCCCGCCAAGCTCGTCGCCGACCTTCAGCGCGCGCTCCAGATTGATGCGCTGGCCTTCTTTCCAGGTGCCGAGCGCCGTGCAGTCCAGCGTCTCTTGCGAGGCTTCGACGGAGAACCAGTTCTGCCCGTTTTCCGTGCCGCGCTCGACCACGGTCAGGCACGCCCCGTCGCAGGCGATGGAGGCGCCAAGCTCGATGCCGGCGGCGTCATATGCCGTTTCGATGACAAGGCGCGTGTCGCCCGTCTTTTCCATCGACCGCAGCCGCCCGATATCCGTAATGATGCCTGTAAACATGCCTACTCCTGCCGGCGGAAACTGAAGCGCTGCAGCGAATCCTCGCCCAGCGCCAATACCTGGCGCCGCTCCAGCACCGGTGCCTCTTCCATCTTCTGCACGCCGAGCGCCGCCAAGGCGGGATAGCCGTCCCCGCCAATGAGCTTGGGCGCCTGAAACCAATCGATCCGGTCCACAAGCCCGGCCTGCACCAGCGAAGAAGCAAGCCGCGAGCCGCCTTCCACCATGAGCCGGGTAATGCCCCGCGCGCCGATTTCCTGCAAAGCGGCTTTCATATCCATGAGCCCGCCCTGCCCCCGCGGCACCTCGATAATGTCCGCTCCGCAATCGAGAAAGGCCGCGCGCCGGTCTTCGTCCCCGTCCGGCAGCGTCAAAATCCAGAGCGGTACTTTGGCGGCGCTCTGCACCAGCTTCGAGGTGAGCTGCATGCGCAGCCGCCCGTCGGCGACGATGCGCACCGGCGAATGCTGGCCGAGCCCCGGCAGCCGGCAGGTCAGCGTCGGATCGTCGACGATCGCCGTCGCGCTGCCGATCATGATGGCATCGGCTTCCGCGCGCATCAGGTGGCCGCGGTTGCGCGCCGCCTCGCCCGTGATCCACTGGCTCTCGCCGCTATGAGTAGCGGTGCGCCCATCAAGCGAGCTGGCAAGTTTCAGCATCACCAGCGGGCGGCCTTCGCGCACTTTCAGAATGAAACCTTCATTGAGGTGGTAGGCGTCTTCTTCCAGAACGCCCTCCACCACCTCGATCCCGGCTTTGCGGAGCATCTCGTGCCCCTTGCCGGAAACGCGCGGATCAGGGTCCGTCATGGCGCTGACGACGCGGGTCACGCCCGCCTCGATCAAGGCTTCGGCGCAAGGCGGCGTCTTACCGTGATGGGCACAGGGCTCGAGCGTCACATAGGCCGTTGCGCCTTTCGCCTTGCCGCCGAGTTTGTTCAGCGCATGGACTTCCGCATGGGGCCGCCCGCTCGGCTGCGTCCAGCCGCGCGCGATAATGCGCCCGCTTTCCGGCGCCACCAGCACACAGCCGACCGCCGGGTTGGGCGCCACACGGCCCAGGCCCCGCTGCGCCAGATGCAGCGCCAGCTTCATATATCTGATGTCGTCCGGCCCGCTCATGCCAATCCTTTGCAGCCTTCTTGCCGAAGGAGCCTTGCCGGATCAGCCTGGAATATCTTCCGGTCCGGAAAGCTCGCCAATAACGTCTTCAAAATCCTTGGCTTCGCGGAAATCCCGGTAAACGGACGCGAAACGCACATATGCCACATCGTCGAGGGTCCGCAGCCCCTCCATAACCATCTCCCCCAGCACCTGGGAGGGAATATCGGATTCCCCCATGCTTTCCAGGCGCCGCACGATCCCGCTCACCATACGCTCGACCCGCTCGGCCTCAACCGGCCTTTTTCGCATGGCGACTTGCACCGAGCGCATTAACTTATCCCGGTCGAAGGGAACCCGGCGGCCATTTGTCTTGATGATCGTCAGCTCGCGCAGTTGCACCCGCTCGAACGTGGTAAACCGGCCGCCGCAAGCCATGCAGGCGCGCCGGCGCCTTATGGCATTATTGTCCTCTGTCGGACGGGAATCCTTCACCTGAGTGTCTTCGTTGCCGCAATAAGGACACCGCATGGTTTTCTTCCCCTCCAACCGGGCCCGAGCTCGGGCTGAGGCCCGGCCGGCTGCCCCATTTTTCCGCTAGATTCAGTAAATCGGAAACCGCTGGCAAAGGCCCAGCACGCGCTCGCGCACCGAGGCTTCCACCGCGCCATTGCCCTCATCGCCATTTTCCGAAAGCCCGGTCAGAACCTCGGAAATCAGCTCGCCTACTTCCCTGAATTCGGCCACACCGAAGCCCCGCGTCGTGCCCGCCGGGGTGCCGAGCCGCACGCCGGAAGTCACCATCGGCTTTTCAGGATCGAAGGGAATGCCGTTCTTGTTGCAGGTGATATGCGCGCGCTCAAGGGCAGCTTCCGCCACCTTGCCGGTGAGTTTCTTCGGACGCAGATCGACCAGCATCAAATGCGTGTCCGTGCCGCCGGAAACAATGTCCACACCGTTAGAGGCAAGCGTTCCTGCAAGCGCGCGGGCATTGTCCACCACGGCCTGGGCATAAAGCTTGAAGGAGGGCTGCAGCGCTTCACCGAAGGCAACGGCCTTGCCTGCGATTACATGCATGAGCGGGCCGCCCTGAATGCCGGGGAAGATCGCCGAATTGATCTTCTTGCCGAGCTCTTCATTGTTGGAAAGGATCATACCGCCGCGCGGGCCGCGCAGGGTTTTGTGCGTCGTCGTGGTGACGACATCGGCAAAGGGAAGCGGGCTCGGATGCGCCCCGCCCGCCACGAGACCGGCGAAATGCGCCATATCCACCATGAGATATGCGCCGACGGAATCAGCGATTTCACGGAAAGCCTTGAAGTCGATGACGCGCGGATAGGCCGAGCCGCCGGCAATGATGAGCTGCGGCTTGTGCTTCTTCGCGAGCGCTTCCACCTCATCCATGTCGATCAGGTGGTCCTGCTGGCGCACACCGTACTGAACGGCGTTGAACCATTTGCCGGACTGGTTCGGCGGCGCGCCATGGGTCAGGTGACCGCCAGCAGCGAGGCTCATGCCGAGAATCGTATCGCCCGGTTTGATCAGCGCCATCATCGCGCCCTGGTTGGCCTGGGAGCCGGAATTGGGCTGCACGTTCACATAAGCGCAGTCGAAAAGCTTCTTGGCGCGGTCGATGGCCAGTTGTTCGGCCACATCAACGAACTCACAGCCGCCGTAATAGCGTTTGCCCGGATAACCTTCGGCATATTTGTTGGTCATGATCGAGCCCTGGGCTTCGAGCACGGCCTGCGAGACGATGTTCTCCGAGGCAATCAGCTCGATCTGCTCGCGCTGCCGGCGCAGCTCCTGCTCGATCGCATCCAGAATTTCAGGATCCCGCTCCGCAAGACCTTGAGTAAAAAACGCCGTCGTCGCGCTACCGGATGCCGCGTCGCTCACCGCCATGATCTGACCTCTTGATACCAAAGGAAGACGCAAGGGCTCTGCCGGATGATCACTACCATATCTTGTATCTTCCGGGCCCAATATTCTGGCCTCTTAGCATATGCGCCCATATCCGCCAAGCACACAGGCGAAGACTTAAATTGGGCGCTGCCGGGCCTCAACTGCTTTGCAAAATAGGAAGACATTCCAAGAAAACACAACATTTGTTGTTTGTTTTCTGTTTCCAACTTTGTAAACAAGCCCTACAGATTAGGGCAATTAACCATAAATTGATCTGACGTTGCTGTATTTAATGACCCGCATGCAATGGAAAATCTGTCGTTCTACTTGATTTTTCCTTCGTCCTTGTCCATAAATCGCATCCGCTAATGGTAATTAAGTTTATTGACGTGTCGCGCAAGGCCCAAAGATGACCAGCAAACCAGACCAACAGGGCATATCGCGGGCTGAAGCTTTGGAGTTGGCATCGGAAATCGTTTCCGCCTATGTCAGCAATAACGCCGTCGCCGCAGCCGAATTGCCGGCAATGATCAAGACTATGCATGACACGCTGCTGTCGTTAGGCGGCAATCCGGAAATCGGCAAGACGGAGCTCGATCCTGCCGTTCCGGTGAAGAAGTCGATCACGCCCGAATATCTGATTTGTCTGGAAGACGGAAAGCGCTTGAAAATGCTCAAGCGCTATTTGCGTTCGCGTTACAACATGTCGCCGGAAGAATACCGCGCGCGTTGGAACCTGCCGGCGGATTATCCCATGGTGGCACCAAACTATGCGGCCCAGCGCTCGCAGCTTGCCAAGGAAATCGGTCTCGGCCAGGCAGCAAACAGCAGCACCCGCCGTAAGCGCTAAGCCAGCCCTCGCCTCTTCTCTAAATTCTAAATGAGAATGCCGCCGCCATCGTCTTCGCCGGAAGAAGGCGTGTCTTTTTTGGCTTTCGCGTCCCGCTCCATCACATAGCGCAGTTTGTTGATCGCGATGCGCTCCAGCTCCGCGTTTGGCGCTTTCGACGATCCGACGATGGACACTTCCGTGCCCGTCTGCGCATCGATGGCGCAGACCTTCACAAAGCCGCCCGTGGCGGGAAGAATTTCAATATAGATTTCCCGGCTGTCGCCGGCCCGCGCGCTATCGCGGCCCTTGCCGCTGCTGCGATCAGGCGGCACGCTTCAAATTGCGCTGGGTCCAGACCTTATCCAGCGCATCCACAAGAGCTTCCATCATCTCGTCCGTGTGATAAGGCGACGGGGTGAAGCGAAGCCGTTCCGTGCCGCGCGGCACGGTCGGATAATTGATCGGCTGCACATACATGCCGTACGTGTCGAGCAATTCGTCCGCGACTTCCTTGCACAGGACCGGGTCCCACACCATTACCGGCACGATATGGCTTTCACACATCAGCACCGGCAACCCGCGGTCGGCAAGCATGCGCTTCAGCTTTGCCGAGCGTTCCTGATGCGCGCCGCGAATATTGTTGTCGCGTTTCAGGTGCCGCACGCTCGCCAGAACGCCTGCCGCAATGGTCGGCGCCAGCGACGTGGAAAAGATGAAGCCCGGCGCATAGGAGCGCACCACATCGACAAGCACGGAGCTTGCCGCGATATAGCCGCCCATCACGCCGAACCCCTTGGCCAGCGTCCCTTCGATAATATCGACTTTGTCGAGCACGCCGTCCCGCTCGGCAACGCCGCCGCCATGACGCCCGTAAAGGCCGACGGCATGCACTTCATCGAGATAGGTCAGCGCATTGTATTTGCGGGCGAGATCGCAAATCTCGCCGATCGGCGCAATGTCGCCGTCCATTGAGTAAACGGACTCAAACGCGACGATCTTCGCCTGATTGGGGTCAGCCTGAGAAAGCAGCTCTTCCAGATGGCCGAGATCGTTGTGCCGCCAAACCCGCTTCGGCCCCTTGCCGCGCCGGATACCCTCGATCATCGAGGCATGGTTCATTTCATCTGAAATGATCAGGCAGTCGCCGAAGACTTTTGAGAGTGTCGCCAGCGTCGCGTCATTGGCGTTGTAGCCGGAGGTGAAAAGCAGCGCGGCTTCTTTCTGGTGCAGCGAAGCCAGCTCTTTTTCCAGTTCGACATGATAATGGGTCGTGCCGGCAATGTTGCGGGTGCCGCCGGAGCCCGCGCCATGCTTGTCGAGCGCGTCTTTCATCGCATCGAGCACCACCGGGTGCTGGCCCATGCCCAGATAATCGTTCGAGCACCATACGACGATATCGCGCTTGCCCTCATCCGTATGCAGCGTTGCGCGCGGAAACGAGCCGCGATGGCGCAAGAGATCGGCGAACACACGGTAGCGGCCTTCGCGCTTGACGGTGTTCAGCGCATCGGAGAGCAAGCCCTCATAATCCATGACGTCGGTCCTCTATATCGTACTCCGGTCCCGGTCGTTTCCGGCCTGGCCCGCCGCCTGAGATCAAGTCTCCCGCATCCAGATTGAATGGTGCTTAACGCGGGAAGCCCTCCAAGCGGCAGCCGCGGCCATTAAGGCCGCCGGACCTGAGTCTGGCCAGCCGCGAATTGTCGCAGCCGGACAGTCACTTAGCTCTTTTTTACTCCCATAGGCCCCGCGCTTCCAGAACCGATTTCAGAACCTCCGGCTCGTCCGTCATCAGCCCGTCCACCCCCATATCGATCAAACGGTGCATTTCCGCCGGTTCATCGATGGTCCAGACATGGATTTGCAGCCCCAGCTCATGGGCGTGATCGACCATCCGCCGGTCGATGAGGCGCAAACCGGACTGGTGAACCGGAAGCTGAGCGCAGCCCGCCGCAAAACCGCCGAGCAGGCCCTTGAGCGGCCCCAGAAAGCTGCCGAGCCGGAGCCGGGTTGCCGCAATCGGCCCCATGCTCGTGCAAAGGCCGGGGCCGAGCGCTGCGCGCATCGCGGCAAGACGCGCATCGGAAAAGGAGCCTATGCCCACCCGCTCCGTCGCTTTGGCGGCTTTCAGCACCTTGATCAGCGGTTCGACGGCGTTGTCGGCTTTCGGGTCGATATTGATCTTGGCAGTAGGAAAAGCGGTGAGCAGGTCCGCCATCAGCGGAATGGGCTCCTTGCCTTCCACCTTCGCGCCGCGCACCTCGTCATACGTCATCTCGGCGATGATGCCGGTCCTATCCGTCACCCGGTCGAGCCGGTCATCGTGAAAGGCGAGCAGCACGCCGTCCTTCGTCGCATGCACATCCGTCTCAATATAGCGGTAGCCGAGCGAGATCGCGTGCTCGAAGGCCGGCATGGTATTTTCCGGGTGCACATTCGCACCGCCGCGATGAGCAAAAGCCAGAAGGCCTTTCGACTCAAGATATGGAAATTTCGCTGGCCGCATTTTCTCTCCCCGCCCGACGCTGCCCCAAGCTAGCTTCGGGCCCCCGCCGCGCCAAGTTGGAAATCTCAATTGGCCGGAAATAACTTACTGCGTGAGAGAGGTGGTGCGCACGCGCTTGTCGAGGCTGTAAATGTCGTCGCGGAAATTCACCACACCGTCCGCGCTCACCCAGGCGGTCAGATAAAGCAGATAGACGGGCACGGGCTCGCCCAGCGCCACATCCATCCGGTTACCGGAGGCGACGGTGCTGTCCACCTTGCGCCGGTCCCAGCCATCCGTCTCGCTCAGAAGCCAGGCGACGAGATCGTGCACTTTGTCGACGCGCACGCAGCCCGAAGAATAAGCGCGCGCATTACGCCCGAAAAGGCTCTTGGACGGCGTGTCATGCAGATAGACCGCATGCGGGTTCGGGAAGTGAATTTTCACCGTGCCGAGCGAGTTGCGCCGGCTCGGGTCCTGGCGCAGGCGCAGACGCTCGGCCGAAGCCGACGACCAGTCCACATTATACGGATTGATCTCGCGCGGATTGGGCCCGTAATCGGAAAGGACGCGGATACCCATGCGCTTCAAATATCCCGGATCCCGGCGGGCTTTCGGGATGATGTCTTTCTTGGCGATGCTCTGCGGCACGTTCCAATAAGGGTTGAAGGCAATGAATGTGATCTTGCTTTCATATTCCGGGGTCTGACGGTCCGTCTTGCCGACGATGACGCGGCGGCGCAGTTCCACGCGCCCGTCCGAAACGGCTTCGACTTCCTGACCCGCAATATTCACGAAGACATAGCGCCGCCCAAGCGTCGCCGACTGTTCGTTCAGGCGCTTCAGATTAACGGCAAGCTGCTTGATGCGCGTTTCGACCGGCACATTCATGGCGGCCAGCGTGCGCGCGCCGATGATGCCGTCCGGCGTCAGCCCGTGGCGGCTTTGAAAGCGGCGCACCGCATCGAAAACACTCTCATCGTAAATGTTGGGATCGCCGCCGGAGGCCGCAAGATCGCCCGTCGCCACCAGCCGCTTACGGATCAGCGCGAGGCGCGCATCGCGCATGCCCTTTTCGATCTTCTCGCCTTGCGGGATGGGCTCCCAGCCGCCCCATTCCTGGATCTGCTCATACATGGACATGGCGCGCAGGAGCGGCCAGAAGCCAGCATCGCCCAGCGTCGGGATCGTCGAGCGGCTGACCCGGCTTTCCACCACCTCGGCCTGCGAGGAGGTGGCCCAGGGGTCCACCCATTGCAATTTCCAGGGATCGAAAGCCTGATCGGCGGCCTCTGCCTTCAGCGGCGCGGCGAGGACCGAGACGGCGCACAGGAAAACGAACGCGAGCGCGTTCAGCCGCGCTGCGCCCTGCCGCTCATGCCCCCAAGCACCCGAGTAACTCACGTCTGCCCACCTTTGCCCAATAGGTTAACGGTCTGTTAACGGGGCACGGAAGTCAAACCGATTCGGCCTAAATGGCCTTAAATGAGACAGAAAGCCTCACTTTCGGCAGGAAACCGCGCCTCCTGGGCCTTACTCAGCAAGGCGGATGCCAAATGCAACGATTTCCGCCACACTCCGGGACAATGGCAAATGGTGGACATGTCATGGAAAGCGCACCCTTTACCCTGATCGAGCCCCGGCTCATGGCCTCCTGGCCGCTATACCTGCTGGCAAGCGCCCTGGCGGTCGCAGCCCTGATGGGGGCCGTCTGGCTCTGGAGCCTGAAGCGGCGTGATGTGAGCATGGTGGATGCCTTCTGGGCGCCGGGCTTTGCTCTCATCGCCTGGACGCTCCTGATCCTGACGCGCAACGTCACCCCCTTCACCCTGCTCCTGGTTTTCCTGACGACCTTCTGGGCGATCCGGCTGGGCACCTATCTCGCCTCGCGCTGGCTCTTCCACGCCGAAGAGGACCGGCGTTATGCGGCCATGCGCGCCCATCACGGGGAGCGCTTCGGCCGGGTCAGCCTCTATACGGTGTTCGGCCTGCAGGCGGCGCTCATGTGGCTCATCGCCCTGCCGCTGCAGCTTGCGATCCTCACCGTGCCGAGCCCCACGCTCGGGGTGCTCGGCTTCATGGGCGCGGCGCTCTTCCTCATCGGCTTTTCGCTGGAGGCGGCAGCCGACGCTCAGCTTCATGCCTTCAAGGCGGATCCGGCGAATGAGGACAAAGTGATGGAGAGCGGCCTTTGGGGCTGGAGCCGGCATCCGAATTATTTCGGCAATGCCGTGCTTTGGTGGGGGCTCTTTCTCGCCGCAGCGGAAGCGGAAGCGGCGCGCTGGGCGTTCCTGGCCCCTGCCCTCATGACCTTCCTGCTGCTGCGCGTCTCCGGCGTGCGGCTACTGGAAAAGACCATCGCGAAGCGCCGCCCGGATTACGAAAGCTACAAGACCCGCGTAAATGCATTTGTGCCGCTCCCTCCGGGCTGGAGGAAACGGCACAAAAGTCTCGAACGCTGAAAACGCAGTACTAGAGGCGGAAGCGGATCTGATCCGTCCAGAAGCGTTCAAGCTTAAACAGAGTGGAGTTGAGCATTTCCAGCTCGTCCATGCGGATATCCGCAACCTGCTCGAGCTGCTGCCAATGGCGGTCGTAGAGCGCTTCCACGACCTCGCGAATTTCGTGGCCCATATCGGTCAGCTTCACACGCACCGAGCGGCGGTCCTGATCGGAGCGCTGGTGGTTGATATAACCGGCCTCGACCAGCTTTTTCAGATTGTAGGAAACGTTGGACCCGAGATAGTGGCCGCGCGTGCGCAGTTCGCCCGCCGTCATTTCCTGGTTGCCAATGTTGAAAATCAGGAGCGCCTGGACGCTGTTGATTTCCGTGTTGCCCATCCGGTCCAGTTCATCCTTGATCACATCCAGAAGACGGCGGTGAAGCCGCTCTACAAGCGTCAACGATTTGAGATAGA
Organism: Tepidicaulis sp.; assembly: GCF_965222285.1. Lineage (NCBI taxonomy): Bacteria > Pseudomonadati > Pseudomonadota > Alphaproteobacteria > Hyphomicrobiales > Parvibaculaceae > Tepidicaulis > Tepidicaulis sp. The sequence continues at coordinate 1,780,717 of NZ_OZ244942.1, forward strand.
CGTCATGGCTTTCGGTGGCCTCATTGCCTGCCGTGGCTTCTGCCGCGTTGCTGCTCATCGAATGCATCATCTAATCCTCAAACTACTTATCCCCGCACACCCCCCTTCGCACAGATAAGCAGTGCCCGGGACGTACGTCTGCCATGGGGAAGAGCTTAAGACAGCTGAACTAATGAGCCCTTAAAGCAAATGTTCGCATTTTGCCTTTCGCAAAAATTTGCAGCGATTTCGGATATAAATTTCGCGATTCCGCGCGCACGGGACGCCGCGACCTGCCGCGATACTTAATGGCGGATAAACAAACGCACTCCTGCGCCCCGCCTCTGGCTCATTCCGGTACAGCGGCGCGTCAGGATTTCTAATGGAAAACCTTAAAGTTCACCGCGCAGCAATTTGATGATTCCCGAAAAGTCGATGCTGTCCTGCCCCGAGGCTTCGACCATCGCATAAAGCGAGGCGGCCATGGCGCCGAGCGGGGTCGCGGCATGAGCGCTCTGCGCGGCGTCCTGTGCAAGACGTAAATCCTTCAGCATCATCGCCGCGGTAAAGCCGGGCTTGTAATCATTATTGGCCGGGGATGCCGGCACCGGCCCCGGCACCGGGCAATAGGAGGTCATAGACCAGCACTGGCCTGAGGCGGTGGAAGAAATATCGAACAGCGTCTGCGCATCGAGGCCCAGCTTTTCGGCCAGCAGAAACGCCTCGCTCGTGCCGATCATGGAAATGCCGAGCAGCATGTTGTTGCAGACCTTGGCGACCTGGCCGTTCCCGGCGGCGCCCGCATGGAAGACATTCTTGCCCATGATATCGAGCAAGGGCTTGGCCTGATCGAAGGCGGCTTTCTCCCCGCCCACCATGAAGGTAAGCGTGCCCGCCTGCGCCCCGCCGACGCCGCCCGAGACGGGCGCGTCCACCATTTCCATCCCCGCCTCGCGGGCAAGGCCAATTACCTTGCGCGCCGTCGGCACGTCGATGGTGGAAGAATCGATGAAGAGCGTGCCCTTCGCGGCCTTTGACAGAAGCCCGCCCTCGCCGAGATAAACGCTTTCGACATGGGGCCCGGCAGGGAGCATCGTCACCACGACTTCCGCGCCTTTGACGGCATCGCCCGCCTTGGTCGCCGCTTTCGCGCCTGCCGTCACCAGCGTATCCACAGCCTCTTTCGAAAGGTCGAAGACGGTCAGCTCATGGCCCGCCTTGACCAGATTGAGCGCCATGGGTCCGCCCATATTTCCAAGCCCGATAAAGCCGATCGCCGTCATCTCTTCCTCCCGCTTTCTATTGTTCCGTTTTGCGCGGCCTGACCGGAGCATAACGGTGATTGATAGCCAGCCGCGTCACCTTAAAACGTCAGCTCGCCCGCTCCCAGGTCTGCAAAATAAGCCTGCACCATGTCATCGCTGACGCCATCCAGCGTGGCCGGGTCCCATTTCGGCGCCTGGTCCTTGTCGATCACGACGGCCCGCACGCCCTCATAAAAGTCATGCCCCGCCATGAAGCGGTTCGTCAGGCGGAACTCAAGCTGCATGCAGGCATCGAAATCGAGTTTCGCGCCCGCCCGCACTTGTGCAAAGGCAACTTTGGTTGAAAGCGGGCTTTTCGCGCGGATGGTCTTCGCCGTTTCCTGCGCCCAGCCGCTGCCTGCCGCATCGAGGGAGGCGAGAATTTCTTCGACGCTTCCCCCGGCAAAATGCGTGTCGATGGCCGCGCGCACTTCGGCAAGCGGCGCCTCGCCCGCAGGTTCGGCAAACAAGTCGATCACTTCGCCCGGCTCTGCATCGCCCTTGGCAAGCGCGGCCTTCAGTTCTTCCAGCTTTTCCGACGGCACGAAGACATCGGCAAGGCCGGCATAAAGACAGTCAGCCGCTTTCAGCCGCGCGCCGGTCAGTGCCAGATACATGCCGACCTCGCCGGGGCAACGCGGCAGGAAATAGGTTCCGCCCACATCCGGGAAAAGGCCGATCCCCGTTTCCGGCATCGCAAAAAGCGTGCGCTCGCTCACCACCCGGTGCGCGCCGTGGATGGACAGGCCGACGCCGCCGCCCATATCGATCCCGTCGATCAGCGCTACATAAGGCTTCGGGTATTTCTTGATGAAGCGGTTGAGCCGGTATTCTTCCCGATAAAAATCGATCTGTGTGCGGTCCTTCGCTTTGCCCCAATCATGCAGCGCGCGAATGTCCCCGCCCGCGCAAAAAGCTTTCTCGCCCGCCCCTTGCACAACAACGCAAGAGACGGCCTCATCCGCTGCCCAGGCCTCAAGCTGGGGATGCAGCGCGCGCACCATGGCGAGCGTCAGCGCATTCAACGCCTTCGGTCGGTTCAGCGTGACAAACCCGGCAGCGCCTTCGCGCTCGAACAGGACTTCTTCCTCACTCATGAGAAGCCTTACTCCTTCAATAGTTCGCGCGCGATGATGACGCGCATGATCTCGTTCGTGCCCTCGAGGATCTGATGCACGCGCAGATCGCGCACATGCCGCTCCAGCGGGTAATCGTTCAGATAGCCGTAACCGCCATGGATCTGCAGCGCTTCGTTGGCCACACGGAAGCCCGTATCCGTGGCAAAGCGCTTGGCCATGGCCGCGAACATCGTGGCGTCATGCGTCTTCGCATCCACCTTGACGGCGGCTTGGAGAAGCAGAAGCCGGGCGGCTTCCAGCTCCGTCGCCATATCGGCAAGCTTGAACTGCAGAGCCTGGAAATCGGCAAGCGGGCGGCCGAACTGCTCGCGCTCCTTCATATAGGTGCGCGCCGTTTCAAGCGCCCCGCGCGCCGTGCCGAGCGAGCAGGCACCGATATTGAGGCGGCCCCCATCAAGCCCGCTCATGGCGATTTTGAAGCCCTGGCCTTCCGTGCCCAGAAGATTGGCCGCGGGCACACGCGCATCCTCGAAAATCACCTGCCGCGTCGGCTGGCTCTTCCAGCCCATCTTCTTTTCATCCGCGCCGAAGGAAACGCCCGGCATGTCCTTCTCGATGATCAGGCAGGAAATGCCTTTCGCGCCCTCGCCGCCCGTGCGCACCATGCAGACATAAATGTCCGATACGCCGGCGCCGGAAATGAAGGCCTTGCCGCCATTGAGAACGTATTCGTCCCCGTCCTTCACGGCCTTGGTGCGCAGCGAGGCCGCATCCGAGCCCGAGCCCGGCTCCGTCAGGCAATAGCTTGCGATCTTTTTCATGGAGGTGAGATCGGGCAGGTATTTCCGGCGCTGCTCTTCCGTCCCATACATGTCGATCATCCAGGACGCCATATTGTGGATCGAGATGAAAGACGCCGTGGAGGTGCAGCCCCGGGACAGCGCCTCGAAGATCAGCGCCGCATCGAGCCGGGTGAGCGCGGAGCCGCCCACATCCTCGCGCACATAAATTCCGGCAAAACCGAGGCCCGCCGCCTCGCGCATCACATCCACGGGAAAATGCGAGGTTCTGTCCCATTCGGCGGCATGGGGGGCCAATTTATCGGCGGCAAATTGCGCCGCCATATCCTGAATGGCGCGCTGCTGTTCATCGAGCTCGAATTGCATGACGATCCTCCCATAACGGGTTCTTGGGCGGGTTCTGAACCGGGCGTTCAGGAAGGCGAGCCCGTTTGCAAAGGGTGATAACGCGGCTTCGAGCGGCATTGCAACCGCCTCTTGACCGGGATATGAGATGCTCCATGACAAAGAACCCACCATCCTTCGGTTCCCCTGCGTCTTCGGGCGCGGCTTTCCCGGGAACCCGCATGCGCCGGAACCGCAAGGCGGACTGGGCGCGGCGGCTCGTCGCCGAGAACACCCTTTCGGTCAATGATCTGATCTGGCCCCTTTTCCTACAGGAAGAGCCGGGCCGCAGCCCCATCGCCTCCATGCCGGGGGTGGACCGGCTGGGCGTCGATGAGGCGGTGAAGGCAGCGGAGAACGCGGCCAAGCTCGGCATTCCCGTGATCGCGCTCTTTCCCTACACCGATGGCGCAAGCCGGAACGAGACGGGCACGCTGGCGACCGATGAGAACAATCTCGTCTGCCGCACGGTGCGGGCCGTCAAAAAGGCGGTGCCGGAAGTCGGCATCCTCTGCGATGTGGCGCTCGACCCATATACGAGCCACGGCCATGACGGGCTTTTGAAGGACGGCATCATCCTCAACGATGAAACCGTTGAAGTACTGGTGCGCCAGGCGCTGATCCAGGTGGACGCCGGCTGCGACATCATCGCGCCCTCCGATATGATGGACGGGCGCATCGGCGCCATCCGCGCCGCGCTGGAAAGCGCCGGGCACCAAGACACGCAGATCATGGCCTATGCGGCGAAATACGCCTCCGCCTTCTACGGCCCCTTCCGGGACGCCATCGGCTCGACTGCGGCTCTCAAAGGCGACAAGCGCACTTACCAAATGGATGCGGCGAATTCCGACGAAGCGCTGCGCGAAGTCGGCCTCGACATTGCCGAAGGCGCGGACATGGTCATGGTCAAACCGGGCATGCCCTATCTCGATATCGTGACGAAAGTGAAGCAGGCCTTCGCCGTGCCGACTTTCGCCTATCAGGTGTCGGGCGAATATTCGATGCTGGCCGGGGCCTGCGATCAAGGCTGGCTCGACCGCGAGCGCGTTATCCTGGAAAGCCTGCTCGGCTTCAAACGCGCCGGCGGCGACGGGGTGCTGACCTATTTCGCGAAGGAAGCGGCGGAGTTGCTGCGGCGCTGACATTTCTATGCCGCAGACTGAGTGTGGACCCCGGCACAGAGGCCGGGGTGACAACCTGAGCGAGCTGCGGGGCACTGCCCCTCACAAATTCCAGACGTCACCCCGGGCTTGACCCGGGGTCCAAGCAACCTTCCGACTTGCCGCAGCTTCCCGGTAGCCCCTCAAACCGACAGCGTCTCCGCCTCGGCAAGCGGCATCGCCTTTTCAAGCCAGTGGGGGCGCCCGTCCACGCGCAGTACCGTGTCGGTGACGAAGCCGTTGAAGCCCGTGGCGAGCGCTACAGAATAAGCGCCCATCAGCCCGACCTCGATCCAGTCGCCTTCCTCGATATCGTCCGGCACGAGGAAAGGCCCGTCCATCACATCGAGACTGTCGCAGGTCGGCCCGAACACGCGGAAGGCTTTCGGCGCGCCGGTCAGCGCCCGCCCGCCCTTGCCGAAGGCGCGGGCCGGCATGACGAAATTGCCGATATTGACCTCCGAGAGACAACCGTAAATGCCCTCATTCACATAGATCGCATCGCCCTTGCGCAGATGCACCTGCAAGAGCAGCGAGCAGCCGTCGGCCACGAGTGCGCGGCCCGGCTCGCACATCAGCGGCAGTGTGATGCCGAGTTCTTTCACCGCAGCGGCGATATCGGCCAGCATCGCTTCAAGGTCCACATGCACGCCCGCATAAGGCGCGGGGAAACCGCCGCCAATATCGAGGAACTGAAGCGGCACATCCGCCTTTTCCATGATGGCAACGGCGCGTTTCAAAGCGCTGCGGTAAGCATCCGGATCGAGGCACTGGCTGCCGACATGAAAGGTGAGTCCGGCGCGCATACCGCGCTCATGGACGATCTTGAGAAGCCGCACGGCTTCTTCCGGCGGCGCGCCGAACTTGCTCGAAAGATTATAGACGGCGCCCTTGCCATCCGTTTCAAAACGCACGGCAACCGTGACATCGCGCCCGGCGATTTCCTCGATCTTGTCGATCTCCACTTCATGATCGACGACGAAATCCGTGATGCCGTAAACATCGGTCGCAGAGTCGATCGCGCCGCGCCCTTTTACCGGATGATTGAAATAACAATCGGCATCGGGAAGCAGCTCGCGCACCGCCGCAATCTCCGGCAGCGAGGCCGTGTCATAGGAAGTGATGCCGCCTTCGCTGAGCGCTTTCAGCACGAAGGGATGGGGATTGCATTTGACCGCATAAAGAACCTCACCGGGGAAATGCTCGACGAAGAGCCGCGCCTTTTCCCTCAACACTTCCGGCCAGACGATGAAAACCGGATAAGACGGGTTAAGCCGCTCGATGATCGAGGCGACGGAGGGAAAGCTGCGGGCTTTCATCGGCGTTTCTCCCGTTCAAGTTCGTTTATTTTTCAAGGCGCGCGATAAGGCTCGATGTGTCCCAGCGCCCGCCGCCCATTTTCTGCACTTCCGAATAGAACTGATCGACAAGGGCGGCGACCGGCAGATGCGAGCCGTTGCGCCGCGCCTCTTCCAGGCAAATCGAAAGGTCCTTGCGCATCCAATCGACCGCGAAGCCGAAATCGAATGTGCCCTCGATCATGGTCTGATAGCGGTTTTCCATCTGCCAGGACTGAGCCGCACCCTTGGAAATAACGTCGATAACGGCGGCAGGGTCCAGGCCGGCCTGTTTGGCGAAGTGAATGCCTTCCGAAAGCCCCTGCACGAGCCCGGCGATACAGATCTGATTGACCATTTTGGTGAGCTGGCCTGCGCCCGGCCCACCGAGCAGTTTGACCGAGCGGGCATAGGCATCGATCACCGGGGCGGCTTTTTCAAAATCCGCTTCGCCGCCGCCGCACATGACCGTGAGGACACCGTTTTCCGCCCCGGCCTGGCCGCCGGAAATCGGCGCATCGATGGCGCCGATACCTTTGGCGATGGCTGCGCCGTAAATTTCCCGGGCGACATTGGCAGACGCCGTGGTGTGATCGACGAAAATCGCGCCGCTTTTCATACCCTCAAAAGCGCCTTCCGGGCCGAGCGTAACGGCACGCAGATCATCGTCATTGCCGACACAGGTAAAAACGAAGTCGGCCCCGTCCGCCACCCGCGCCGGGCTCGGGGCATTCTTGCCGCCGAATTCCTTGCTCCAAGCCTCCGCCTTTGCGCCGGTGCGGTTATAGACCGTGACCTCGTGCCCTGCCTTCTGCAGATGGCCTGCCATGGGATAGCCCATCACGCCCAAACCGATAAACGCCGCCTTTACACCCATCAGATCCTCACTATTTCTCATCTGTCATGGCGGCGCCCCATTTTGCCATGGGACTTATCCCCGCCTTTTGCGGCCATGGTATAGAGGGTGCGGGCAAAAGCCAAAATGCCGTTACGCGAGGGGGAGGCCACCATGAACCGCTTGAAGAAAATCGCCAAATGGACCGGCATCGTATTTGCGGGCGCGTTTGCCCTCATCGCGCTTCTCCTGCTCGACCGGTTTTCCGCCGCCCGCCATGCCGCCCCGCAAATTCAAGGTGAGAAAGAAATAACAGCCGCGCTTGGCAGCGGCGTGACCCAAAGCAGTCTCGTAACATTGAGTGCGCCCGTCACGATCCTGCGGGATAAAAACGCCGTCCCGCATATCGAAGCGCAAAGCGAAAAAGATGCGCTCTTCGCCCTCGGGTATACGCACGCGCAGGACCGGCTCTGGCAGATGGAACTACTGCGCCGGGTGGGCACCGGACGGCTTGCGGAAGTCTTCGGCACGCCCGCCCTTTCCATCGACCGGTTTTTCCGCACGCTCGGCTTCACCCATCTCGCCGATGACACGTATGCCGCCCTGCCCGGCGGGATGAAGAAACTCCTCGATGCCTATGCCGCCGGAGTGAACGCCTCCATGAGCGAGCGGGAGAAACCTCTGCCGCTCGAATTCCAGCTTCTCTTTCACGAGCCCGAGCCCTGGGAAGCGCGCCACTCGCTCGTCATGGTGAAAATGCTGGGGCTCGGCCTCTCGGCCAATGCGTTCGATGAAATTGCCCGCGCACGGCTCGCCCGCGATTTGCCGCCCACAAGTTTTCAGGAATTTTTCGGCGTCGAAGAAGAACTCGCCCCCTTTCTCGTGGGCGAGCTTGGCAAACTTTTTCAAAAAGCGCCGCTGACCAGGACCGCAAGCGCCTGGCCCGATCTTGGGCCCATCGGCGCCTCCAATAATTGGGTGGTGAGCGGAGAGCACACGAAAAGCGGCAAGCCGCTGCTCGCGAACGATCCGCATCTCGGCATGCTCGCCCCCTCGCTCTGGTATCTCGTGCATTTGCAAAATCCGGTGGAAGGCGAGGCCCGCAATCTTGTGGGCGCGACGATCCCCGGCATTCCAAGCGTGCTGCTCGGCCGGAACGACCGCATCGCCTGGGGCCTGACGAATACACGGCCCGACAGCCAGGATCTTTTTATCGAGCGGCTCAATCCCGACAACCCGGATGAATATGAAACGCCGGACGGCTTTACGGCCTTTAAGCTGCGCGAGGAACGCATCAAAGTACGCTTCGGTTCGGATGAAGTTTTGAGCGTCAGGGCGACGCGGCACGGGCCGGTGCTGCCGGAAGAAACCGTGGCAGGCGCGCCCTCGCTCGAAGAAGGTCATGTGCTTGCGCTTTCCTGGCCGGCGCTCGAGCCCGGCGATCTGACGGTCGCGGCTGGCTACCAAATGAGCCGGGCAGAAAATTTCTCCGGCTTTCTGGACGCGCTGCGCGATGACTATGTCAGCCCCATGCAGTCCATCGTCTATGGCGACATTGACGGGAATATCGGCTTCATCGCGCCCGCGCATATTCCGCTGCGCGGTGAGGCACACCGCACGAAAGGGCTGATGCCCGCCGAAGGCTGGCTGCGCGACAATGACTGGACGGGGATCATTCCCTTCGACGCGCTGCCGCAACTTTACAACCCGGCAAGCGGCATCATCGCGAGCGCCAACCACAAGATCGTGGACGACAATTACCCCTATCAACTCGCACTCGATTGGAACGCGCCTTACCGCGCCATCCGCATTTATGAACTCCTGGAGAAAGGCGGCAGCTTCACCGCACAGGATTTCGCGGAGATGCAGATGGACAATCTCTCGCTTTTCGCCGCCCGCGTGCTGCCGCTCCTTCTGGAACATTTGCCTGAGGCGCAAAAGGAGACCGCGGAAGGAAAACTGCTTGCCGCCTGGAACTATTCTCTCGATGCGGAAAAAGCCGCCCCGCTCATCTATGCCGCCTTTCTGCACGAGTTGCCGAAAACACTCTGGGCGGATGAGCTTGGCGCCTCTTTCGACAGCTACAAAAGCCCGCGTTCCGATTTTCTCTTGAGCATCTTCGAAGGGGCGCGCCCCAATGCCCATTGGTGCGATGACACGCAAACGGAAGAAACGGAAAGCTGCGCCGCCCAAACCGGAAAGGCCTTTGAGGCGGCAATGACGGGGCTGCGCGAGACATACGGCGAGACCCCTCAAGATTGGACCTGGGGCGCGGCGCATCCCGTGATCAACAATCACATTCCGGGCGGCAGCCTGCCGTTCCTCAAAAACTGGCTGAGCCTTGAGACACCCTCGGCCGGCGGCATGCACACGCTGAACCGCGGGCAATATCGAGGCAGCGGCGCGCGGCCCTTCGCCAATATCCACGCGGCAGGCTTTCGGGCCGTCTATGATTTTGCCGATCTCGACGGCTCGCTTTACATGATCTCGACCGGCCAGTCGGGCGATCCCTATTCACCCTTTTACGGCAATCTTCTGGAAGACTGGGCGGCGGGCCGAACCATCACCATTTCAACGCGCAAAGACGTTTACAGTGAGGGCGCGCTCGGCACGCTTGCCCTGCGCCCTGCAGGAAAATAGGCCGCCTATTCGATCCGGCCTTCCGCCGCGATCCGGCCCGTCTTGCAATTGGGCGAGGAATTGATGGTGCATTTGTCGTAGTAAAGCCGCACCGTGCCCGCCTGATCCTGCGTCATGTGATAGCAGTCTTTGGTGTTATAGGAGATGACGGGCGACTGGTGACACCACATATCGCCTTCGATCCACCAGCGCCCTTCCCCATCGAGGCTGCGCGTCGAAGAGCGCTGCTGGTGGAACGTCTTGTAGTGGTAATAGACGAGTTCCACATCGGACGTGCCGTCGGGCTTCAACTTGATGATCGTATTCGTGAGGCGGTTGCCGCCGGGAATATCGAGCCGGCCCATTTCCAGATTGAACGTATGCCCGCTCGACTGCGCGGCGATCTGGATGCCGGTCATCTTCGTCCCCTTTTGATTGAGGATCGTCTGCTCGGCTTCGCCGCTGCTGCCTTTCGTATCGTCCCCGCTGGTCCCCTCGGACTGGCCGGCAACGGCCTGTTTGGCCTGGCCTTCGACGGGTGTCGTCTTTTCCGCCGTCTGCGTGCGCTCCGTTTTACGCAGCGGAATCACATCGGGCTTCGGCTTCGGTTTTTCCACGACTTCGGGCTTTTCGGCGGGCTTCGGCGCCGGGTCCACATCGGCATCGGCAAAGACCGGGTCCTGCTGCGCCCCGTCGATATCCGCCGCCGCATCCACGTCCTGGCCCGGCCCCGCTGCGAGCTGAAAGAACAGCTTGTCGCCGCCGCCCGGCCCCGGCGCGCCGAAAATGCCGCCCGCCAGCATGAAGATGATAAAGGCCAAGACATGCACCAGCGCGGAGCCGATGAGAAACCGCTTCATGTCCGGCGGTGAGGATGGCGATTGATCGGCCAAACTCATGTTACTCCTCCCGTTACACCCCCGCCCGCCCCCGGCACCTCCCTGCCGGACGGCACGTTTCTTATTCCTTCGCTTGCTGCGTGATCAGCATCACTTCCTTCACGCCGATATTGCGCAAACCTTCCATGAGCTGAATGAGGTCATGGGCATCCGCCGCCTGATCCGCCTTCACCGTCACGGCCTGCACCGCGAGTTTGGAGAAGCGGTTACGCAGCATGTAGGGCGCCATTTGCGCGTCCATGGTCAGATCCTGGAAATGGACGAAGCCGTCCGCTTCCACATAAAGGATCAGTTCTTCTTCCTGCTTCTTGTCATCCACCTGGCCGGTGGGAAGCTCGACATCCACCGTGTCGGTCTTCTTCAGCGTGCCGGTGAGAAGAAAGAAGATCAGCAGCAGGAACACCACATTGATGAGCGGCACCACGCTTTCGATCTGGCGGCGGGGCGGGTTTTCCTCGAACTCGATCATTGCCCGCCCCCCACGCGTGTCGTGGCCACGGTGCGTGCGCCCGCCTGGCGGGCCGCTTCCACCGCGCTGATAAGCGGCTGCACCTGCACATCCTTCTCCGCCAGGATGGAGACGACCGCCTCCTTGTCACCGCCGAGCGCCGCCTTGATGGCCGCCGAGAGCTCTTCAACCGGTGCGGCTTCCCCGTCGACACGGAACGTGCCGCCGGGCGCAACGCGCACTTCCACAACCGTGCGGTCGCTATCGGTCTCGCTTGCCGCTTTGGGCGGGGTGATGACGGACAAGGTCTGCGTCTGCAGAAAAGTACTGGCCAGCATGAAAAAGATCAGCAGCAGAAACACCACGTCGATCAGCGGCGTCAAAGAGACGATGCGCCGCTTGACCTCATAGTGCCCGAAAAGATCGTCGCCGCTTCCATGTTGCATGGCTGGCCTCAGACGAGTTTCAGGATGGCGAGCATTCGGCCCGTCGCATCACGCAGACGCAAACGCACCTGGTCCACCCGGTTCTCGAAGAGATTGAGCGCGCCGATGGCGGGAATGGCAACGGCCAGACCCACAGCGGTCGTCAGCAGCGCTTCCCAGATACCGCCGGAGAGGATGGCCGGATCGACCCGGTTGCCCGCCGCTTCAAGCTGCTGGAACGCCTCGATCATGCCGATCACCGTACCGAGCAGGCCGAGCAAGGGCGAAATATTGCCGATGACTTCCAGCCAGCGGAAATAGCCTTGCAGGGCGCCAAGCTCGTTGCCGCCGACACGCGCCATCTCCTCGGCAGGCTGCATGCCATTGCGCTTCGCCTCGACACCGGCCAGAAGCACGCGGGCGATGGGCGAGCGCTGCTTGCGCAAAATATCCGCCGCTTCATCGAGCTTGCCCGCCGAGGCTTTTTCAAGCGCCGGTTCCAGAAATGCTTTGCGCGACAGTCCGGCGCGCCAGAACTGCACCACTTTGAGCAGAATCACCGCGAGGGAGAAAATCGAAAGAATAATCAGGATAACGACGATCGGGCCGCCCTTATCGACCAGCGGCACAAGGTCGAGAAGACCGCCGCCATCGGCGGGAATGGAAGTGGCGGCATCGCCCGCCGCCTGCGCCGCGCCTTCTACGGCCTCCGCCGTCCCCTCAACCGCGCCTTCAGCTGCATTTACAGCTCCTTCAGCGTTTTCAGCGCTCGCTTCGGCGCCCGAACTCGTGACGTCGTCCACACTTTCCCCCTATGCTTGTTCTTCGCATTATGCGGTGGTAGAAACCACTTAGTAAATTAAATTTACGAAATCATGGAATGATCGGCAGGTCAACGGTCATACCGGATTATTACAGAATAACAGCGAGCGCGGCCCAAACCCATGTCCCAGCGTCTGCCGGACGATAAAAACAAAGTCAGCACCGCCGGGCGCACCGCCGCCGCGCCGGATGAGGTTCCCAAACCCCCTGCCGGCGAAACGGAACTGGGACCAGGTTATTTTCTGCAACTCCTGGAAGGGATCGGCGCCTCGCTGGAACAGGCCTATGACAGCGCCAACCCACTGCCGCGCGGCCACCAGCGACTGATCCGCCAATTGCTGATCAAGGACGGCCAGACACAGACGGAACTGGCCACGGCCATGCACATCCACAAGGTGTCCGTCGGGCTCTATATCAATGAGCTGGAGGAAATGGGCCTGGTGGAACGGCGGCGCCATCCGAAGGACGGGCGCGCCTATTGCATCTACCTGACCGACTATCTGCACAAATTCCGGCCCGAGGGTGAGCGCATCTTCGCGGAAATCCACGCCCATGCCATCAAGGGTCTGCCGACGGAAGAATACAGGATGCTGCTGCAGGCGATGGAGAAGATGTATCTGAACCTGCAAGAACTGGCGCGGAAGCCCGACATGGTCGCGCCGCTTACGCCCCCAGCGCCTGATAACCCCCCCGGTGATACACCAGCGGCCGCCCCTCCTGCTCGGAAGAAAACGCCTTGATCTGACCGATCAGAATGATGTGGTCGCCCGCATCATGGCGCGCATAAAGCTCGCATTCGAAAACCGCGAGCGCCTCTTCGATGCGCGGGCAGCCATTCTCCCCAGTGCTCGTCGCCACTTCCGCGAGCGAATGGTCGCCGCTTTTGGCCAGCGCATTGGAAAGATACTTCTGATCTTCGCTCAGAATATTGACCGTGAACGCCTCGCAGGCCTCGAACGTGTCGATCGTGTCCGAGCCTTTATCCAGGCACCAGAGCACCAGCGGCGGGTCCAGCGAGACCGAGGAGAAGGAATTGACCGTAATCCCTATAGGGTCTTTCCCCGCTACTTTCGTGGTCACAATGGCAACGCCGGTGGCAAACCACCCAAAGGCGTTGCGGAGGGCCCGCGGATCGTGGGTCATTAACGCTGCTCCCAACGGCTGATTTGTGATCAATTCTTAATTAGACCGGTTTTAGGGAGGTTTGCAGGCCGGTGCAATGCCCCAATCACGCCGCGCCTTTTGCGCAGCGCCCGGTCTTTCGGCGCAATTTACCTAAACTCGGTATTAACCCGATTTCGCGGAGAATGAGCCAAATCGGAATACCAGCGGAATATCCGCCGGGCATCCGCCGTGAGACAGGGGGACCGTCGGGGTCATGAAGTTTATCATCGGCATTGTCATCGTCGTCAGCGCGGTCTTCGGCGGCTATTGGGGCGCCGGCGGCCACTTGGCCGTCTTGTGGCAGCCCTTCGAATTCGTGATCATTCTGGGCGCGGCCATCGGCGCGCTTGTTATCGGCAATCCGCCCGCCGTGCTCAAAGGCTTGGGCCGGACATTCAAGATCATGCTGAAGGGGCCGAAATACAAAAAGGATTCCTATCTGGAATTGCTCGGCCTGCAATACACGCTCTTCAAACTTGCCAAGGCCAAGGGCAGCCTAGCGCTCGAAGCGCATGTGGAGAACCCTTCCGAGTCCGACGTCTTCAACAAGTTTCCCGCCATCGCCTCCGACCCGCGCGCGCTGGAATTCATGTGCGATTATCTGCGCCTCGTAACGCTCGGCACAGAGAACGCGCATGAAGTGGAAGCGCTGATGGACGAGGAGCTGGAAACGCTCAACCAGGAAGACGAGCAAATGGTCGCCGCCATTCAGGCCCTTGCCGACGGCACGCCTGCGCTGGGCATCGTGGCCGCCGTGCTCGGCGTTATTCACACGATGGGCGCGATCGACCAGCCGCCGGAAATTTTGGGTCACCTCATCGGCGCGGCGCTTGTGGGTACGTTCTTCGGCGTGTTCTGCGCCTATGGCTTCTTCGCGCCCATGGCGATGGCGCTGAAAAACGCGTTCGAGTCCGAAAACAAATTCTACCTCTCCATGAAGGCCGGCATTCTGGCGCATCTGCAAGGCTACGCGCCGGCCGTGTCGGTGGAATTCGCGCGTAAAGCGCTGATGAGCGACGTGCGCCCGACCTTCGCGGAAGTCGAAGAATCCACCCAGAACAATCCCCAGGCCGCCTGACGCAGGAATGCGGGGCGAAGGCCAGCGGTTTGACACAGCAAAGAACGGGCGATCCAGAAGGTGAGCGAAGCACAACCCATCATCAAGAAGGTCAAGAAGGGCAAGCACCCGCACCATGGCGGTGCGTGGAAAATCGCCTATGCCGACTTCGTGACCGCGATGATGGCCTTCTTCCTTCTGCTCTGGCTGATCTCGATGACGACGCCGGAACAGAAGCAGGGCCTTGCCGACTATTTCGCACCGGCGAACGTCAGCCGTTCGACCAGCGGTTCGGGCGGCGTAATGGGCGGTACCGCCTTCGACATCGAAGGCTCGCGCATGGCCGGCACCACCCCGCAAGTGGTAATGAATATTTCCGCCCCGCCCAAACCGAAAAATTCGTATAAAGACGAAAAAGACACCGCCGAGTCCGCCGAAACGGTCAGCACCGTTCAGGAGAAGCAGGGCCAGGAAGGCGCGACGCAGGTCTTTGACGAGCAGCGCCAGCTCGCCGCCTCCACCTCGCGCGAGAAAGACGACTTCCGCTCCGCCGCCGAAAGCATCCGCCAGGCGCTGCGCGACATGCCGGAGCTTGCAGAGCTTTCCAAAAACATTCTGGTGGAAGAAACACCGGAAGGCTTGCAGATCCAACTTGTCGATCAGGAAGGCCGCTCGATGTTCCCCGCCGGGATCGACGAGCCTTATGAGCGCACACGCCGCCTTTTGGAAGAAGTCGCCACCATCGTTCAGAAACTGCCGAACCGCATCGCCATTTCCGGCCATACCGACAGCTCGCCGAGCTATGGCAGCTCACCCAGCCAGAAATGGGAGCTGACCGCCGACCGCGCCAATGCCACGCGCCGCATTCTGCAAGGCGCAGGCGTGCCCGACGACCGGATTTACGAGGTGACCGGCAAAGCGGACACGCAGCCGCTTTTCCCGGAAGACCCGAGCCTGCCCGCCAACCGGCGCATTTCCATTCTCCTGAAACGCGAAGCGCCTGTCGTCCCGCCGAATTTCGGGGACAGCCGCGGATAATCGGCGTCTCTCCCTGCCCTTGCGCTTGCGCCCGCTTCTTCCTACTTATTTTGAGGCGGTAAGAAGCAAGGAGACCTGAATGAGCGCGAGTGGCAACGAAACCTATCCCTCCCCTCATTCCGCCTCCCGCCCCCATGCCGGGGCAGATCAAGCCGCAGACCCGTTCCGGGCCAGCGAATTCAACGGCATTCTCGTTTCACGCTTTCTGGCTGTAATTGCCGACTTTCTGATTCTGTCGGTGCTGATCGTTTCAGCCTGGCTGCTTCTCGGCGTGCTCGGCTTTCTGACCTTCGGCCTTGCCTGGCTGGCGCTGCAACTCGTCACGCCTGTCGTCTTCTTCGGTTATTTCACGCTGACGCTGGGCGGCGAGCATTCGGCAACGCCCGGCATGCGTTTTCAGGGCATTCACGCGGAAACCTGGGACCGGCGCGCGCCCGGCCTCGTGCAGGCCTTTATCCAGACCGTGCTGTTTTATTTGACGGTGAGCATTCTCACGCCGTTCATTCTGCTTGTCGCGCTCTTCAACCGCCGCCGCCGCTGTCTGCATGATTATCTTTCCGGCATGGTTTACGTGCGCGACAGCGACACGCTTTAACCCCTTCCCGCTCCTTTTCTTTCACTTGAACGGGCGCCTCGCACAGACGCCCCATTTCCACTAGACTTGGGTAAGTTCAGCGGGCAAATTGCGCGCCGCTGAAAAAAGAGGCCCATGGAAACAATACTCCCAGATAATTGGCAGATGTGGGTGACGTTCGCTGCCATCGGCACCGCGATCGTCTTCTACTCGATGAGCCGCTTTTCTCTGGAGCTGACGTCGCTTTTCGTCGTCGGCTTTTTGATGATTTTCTTTCATCTGTTTCCGTTCGAAGGTCCGCAGGACACGAACCTTCTGAACAGTTCGGTTCTGCTTTCCGGCTTTGCCGCACCTGCGCTCATTTCCGTGCTTGCCCTGCTGGTGGTCGGACAAGGGCTTTTCCATTCCGGCGCGCTCGACAAACCGACACGCATCATCGCTTCAGCTGCGGGCAGCAGGCCGCAGCTAGTCGTCATCGCCACCTTGCTGCTCATCGCCTTTGTCAGCGCCTTTTTGAACAATACGCCCGTCGCGGTGATGTTCATTCCGGTGCTTGCGACACTGGCCGCAAGACTGCGCCACCGGCCGAGCAAGCTGATGATGCCGCTTTCCTTCGTCTGCATTCTGGGCGGCATGACGACGCTGATCGGCTCCTCCACCAACCTGCTTGCCGCCGGCATTGCCGACAGCACGGGCGCCGGCAAGATCGGGTTCTTCGATTTCACGGTGCTGGGCGTCATGCTGGCCAGCGTCGGCATGGTCTATGTGCTCTTCGTCGTGCCGCGCATTCTGCCCGACCGGGAGGGGCTTGCGGACGAGCTGACGGGCGGCACGGGCAAGCAGTTCATCGCGCAAATCCAGATCACCTACGATCATCCGCTTGTCGGCATGGAATCGGTGGCCGGGCTTTTTCCCCCGCTCAAAGACATGACCGTGCGCATGATCCAGCGGCGCGAACATGCTTTCCTGCCGCCTTTCGAAGATGTGCGCCTGCAGCCGGGCGATACCGTCATCATCGCCGCCACCCGCCAGGCGCTGACGGAAGTGCTGAAATCGCGCAGCGGCATTTTCGAGAACATGCTGGAGGAAAACCACCAGAACCAGAACTGGGACGGCGAGCGCGGCGATGAAACGCCGGAGCGCCCGACCGGCGATCTGACCATGGTGGAAGTGGTCGTCGCGCCCGGCTCGCGCATGATCGGACGCAATATCGAACAGATCGGCTTCCGCTACGAAACCGCCTGCATCGTGCTCGGCATTCAGCGCCGCAGCCGCATGATCCGCGCACGCATGAGCGACATCCGCCTGGAAGACGGCGACGTGCTGCTCGTGCTCGGCAAGCCGCGCGATGTGGAAGGCTTGCGGCTCAACCGCGACGTCATTCCGCTGGAATGGTCGGCGACCGAACTGCCGGACCCGAGCCGCGCGCGCCGCGCCCGCTATATCTTTGCCGGCACCGTGCTTGCCGCCGTTTCCGGCCTCGTGCCCATCGAGGTCGCCGCCGTGCTCGGCGCCGCCGGAATGATCGCCTTCGACGTGCTGAATATCCGCCAGGCAGCACGCGCCATCGACCGGCGTATTTTCCTTCTGGTGGGCGCCGCCCTTGCCATGGGCACGGCGCTCGACGTGACGGGCGGCGCGGCCTTCCTCGCTCAAGGGGTCGTGAACCTTTTTGCAGGAGCCGGGCCCGCCGTCGCGCTTTCCGCGCTCTTTCTCTTCATTGCCATTACGACGAACATTCTGACCAACAATGCGACGGCTGTTCTGTTCGTGCCGATTGCCGCCAATGCGGCCAACCAGTTCGGCGTCGATCCCATGATCTTCATTTATATGGTGATTTTCGCCGCCAACTGCTCCTTCGCCACGCCCATGGGTTATCAGACGAACCTTCTTGTCATGGGGCCCGGCCATTACCAGTTCTCGGACTATGTGCGGGCCGGGGTGCCGCTTATTCTTTTGCTCTGGATAACCTTCTCTTTGCTCGCACCCTGGTATTATGGTCTTTAATAAGGGGGCGTAGCGCCGAGAGGCAGTAAAGCGAGGAAAACAGCGTATGACGCGGCACGACCAGACGCAGTTTCCGCAGTTCTATATCACCGCGCCCTCGCCCTGCCCCTATCTGAAAGGCCGGTACGAGAAAAAGGTCTTTACCCATCTCGTCGGCGAGCGGGCCGTCAGCCTCAACAACATGCTCTCCCAGGCCGGGTTCCGCCGCAGCCAGGGCATTGCCTACCGGCCGGCCTGCGACGGCTGCGATGCTTGCATTTCCGTGCGCATCCGCGTCGATGAATTCACCCCCTCGCGCAACATGCGCCGCACGCTGAACGCCAACCGGGATCTGGTGCGGGTGAAAAAACCGGCGCTGGCGACCGAAGAACAGTTCTCGCTGCTGCGCGCCTATCTCGACACACGCCACCAGCAAGGCGGCATGGCGGACATGACGGCACTCGATTTTGTTTCCATGGTCGAGGATACCGCCGTCGATACCTCGCTCATCGAGTACCGCCCCCGCGCGGCGGACAGCGAAAACCGGCTGATCGCCGCCGCCCTGACCGACCGGCTCGAAGACGGGCTTTCCATGGTCTACAGCTTCTTCGAGCCCGATTTGAACGCCCGGAGCCTCGGCACCTATCTCATTCTCGATCATATCGAGCTCGCCCGGGAGCTCGGCCTGCCTTACGTCTATCTCGGCTACTGGATCGAGGGATCGGCGAAAATGGCCTATAAAGCCCGTTTCAAGCCGCTGGAAGCGCTGACCCGCGAGGGTTGGCAGCTTATGGAATAAACTTTTCCCTCTAGTCTCCCATCCCTTGCAGCGCCATTGCACCTTGCGCCGCCCTGCCTATACTGGCCCGCAAACCGGCCGCGCGGGGGATCATGGCGCGCCGACACATCAAGTCTTCGGGGAGAGCTTGCTCTATGAAACGCCGTACCTTCCTTGCTGGCGCCGGCCTGGCGGCCGCTTCTGCCGCGACACTTTCCGCGCCTGCCATCGCTTCCAATGTGAAACGCCTGAAAATGGTCACGACCTGGCCGAAGAACTTCCCCGGCATGGGCGTCTCCGCCGAGCGCCTGGCGGCCCGCATCAAGGCGATGACGGACGGCGAAATCGACATCAAGGTCTATGCGGCGACCGAACTCGTACCCCCGCTTCAATCTTTCGACACAGTGTCGAGCCGCGGCGCGGAAATCTATCACGGCGCCGAATATTACTGGCAGGGCAAGTCGCCTGCCTTCAACTTCTTCACCACCGTGCCTTTCGGCATGACGGCAAATGAAATCAACGCCTGGATCTATCATGGCGGCGGGCAGGAACTGTGGGACGAACTTTCCGCCCAGTTCAACATCAAGCCCTTCATGGCCTCCAATACGGGCGTGCAGATGGGCGGCTGGTTCCGCAAGGAAATCAAAACGCTGGAAGACTTCAAAGGCCTGCGCATCCGCATGCCGGGCCTGGGCGGGGAAGTAATGCGCCGGCTGGGCGCCGCCGCCGTGACCATGGCTGGCAACGAGATTTATCAGGCCCTTCAGAACGGCACGATCGAGGCAACCGAATGGGTGGGCCCGTGGAACGACATGGCCTTCGGGTTCCATCAGGTGGCCGATTATTATTACTGGCCGGGGTTTCATGAGCCGGGCCCGGTGCTCGCCGTCGGCTTCAATCTCGGCGTCTTCAACGAGTTCACGCCCTCGCAAAAAGCAGCCGTGGAAGCGGCCTGCGCGGCGGAGAACGATTACACACTCGCCGAGTTCAACTATTACAACGCCAAAGCGCTGCAGACCCTCGTCACCGAACACAAGGTCAAACTCAGCCGCTTCTCGCCGGAAATCCTGGCCGAGTTCCGCCGCCTCTCCGCAGAGGTTGTGGAGGAAGCCGGCAACACCGATGCGCTGACCAAGCGCATTTATGAGAGCTACAAGGCCTCGCTCGCTCTCTCGCGCGAATGGACGAAAATCGCCGATCAGGGCTTTGTGGAAGCCCGCCAAGGTGTCGCTCTCGACGGATAGGAAAAACTCGCGTGCTGCGTTTAGCCACTCTCATCGACGGCTTCAACGACCGGCTGGGCCGGTTCGTTTCCTGGGCGGCGCTTGCCATGGTGCTGGTGCAGTTCATCGTCGTCATCATGCGCTATGTCTTCGGCCTCGGCTCGGTGTGGATGCAGGAATCGATTGTCTATCTGCACGGCCTGCTGTTCATGCTGGCCGCCGGCTATACGCTGCTGATGGACGAGCATGTGCGGGTGGATATTTTCTACCGCGAGGCCAGCCCGCGCTATAAGGCGATGGTCAATCTCCTCGGCACGCTCTTTTTCCTCTGGCCGGTCTGCTGGCTGATCTGGGATGCGGCCTGGCCCTATGTGGCGCTTTCCTGGTCCTATCTGGAAGGCTCGCAGGAAACGAGCGGCATTCAGGCCGTCTTCCTGCTGAAATCCGTCATTCTGGCCTTCACGGTGCTCGTGGCGCTGCAAGGCGTTTCCATTCTCGTGCATGCCCTTCGTACCCTGCGCGGTCTTGAAACCCCGCACAGCGAGCCGGCGCCGAAACTATAAGGTCAACCTTCTTCATGAATCTCGCCGACACGCTCGATCTGATTATGTTTGCCGTTGCCTGCGGGGTGCTGCTGACAGGCTATCCCGTCGCCTTCACGCTGGGCGGCGTGGCGCTGGTCTTTGCCGGTATCGGCATCTGGTTCGGGATTTTCGATTCAGGCTATCTGCTTGCCCTGCCCCAGCGCATATTCGGCACGATGACGAATGAGACGCTGATCGCTGTGCCGCTCTTCGTCTTCATGGGCACGATGCTCGAGCGCTCGAAAGTCGCCGAAGAGCTCTTGGAAAACATGGGCCGTCTCTTCGGTTCCTTGCGCGGCGGGCTCGGCATTTCCGTTTCCATTGTGGGGGCGCTGCTCGCCGCTTCCACCGGCATTGTTGGCGCGACGGTCGTCACCATGGGCCTCCTCTCGCTGCCCACCATGCTGCGCCGCGGCTACAACCCTTCGCTTGCCGCGGGCTCCATCGCCGCTGCCGGGACGCTCGGCCAAATCATCCCGCCTTCCATCGTGCTCGTGCTGCTCGGCGATGTGCTTTCCAACGCCTATCAGAAAGCCCAGCTCGAACAGGGCATCTTCACGCCGGAGACCATGTCCGTCGGCGATCTTTTCGCCGGCGCGCTCATTCCGGGCCTCATGCTGGTCGGGCTTTACATCGCCTATCAAGCCTTCCGCGCGCTTGTTGATCCTGCCTCCTCCCCCGCCGTGCCCCATGAAGGCGAGGAAGAAGACACCGCCGCACTGATCTTCAAGACGTTGCGCGCGCTCTTTGCGCCCGTCGCGCTGATCATTGCAGTGCTGGGCTCGATCCTTGCCGGGATCGCAACGCCCACCGAGGCCGCTGCCGTCGGCGCCATCGGCGCGGTGCTGCTTGCGGGCTACCGCCAGCAGGGAGCAACGCGGCCCGTTATCATTGCCGCGTTCTCGCTGATCGGCGTGTTGCTGCTTACCGCCTTTGTCGATCTGCGCGTCGCGCGCAATGAAATCAGTGCCGGGGAATATGCGGCCATCGCCCTCGCCTTTCTTCTCTGCGCGGCCATGGCCTGGGGCATCACCATCAGCCTCATCCGGCTTTACCGCAACAATGTGCTCCCCAGCGTCATGCAATCGACGGCGCGCATCAGCTCCATGGTCTTCGTCATTCTGATCGGCGCGGCGCTCTTCTCGCTTGTCTTCCGGGGACTTGGCGGGGACGAGACGGTGCAGTCCTTCCTCAGCTTCGATGAGGCAAGCCTGATGGGCCGGCTCTTCGGCGACATGGCCCCCATCATCGCCGTCATGGCCGTGATGTTCATTCTCGGTTTCTTTCTCGATTTCATCGAGATCACCTTCGTCGTCGTGCCGATCGTCGCGCCCATTTTGCTTGCCATGGGCTTCGATCCCGTCTGGCTCGGCGTGATGATGGCGATCAATCTGCAGACCTCGTTCCTCACGCCGCCTTTCGGCTTTGCGCTCTTTTACCTGCGCGGGGTGGCGCCGGAGAGCATGCGCACGGCACAAATCTACCGCGGCGTCGTTCCTTTCGTGCTGATACAGATCGGCGCGCTGATCATCATTTCGCTTTACCCGCAGCTGGCAACCTGGCTGCCTGAGATCATTTTCGGTTAGGAGCTCGCTCATGGCATTGCCCGATTGGCTAAAACCGGGGCGCGGCCTGCCCGCTGCCGTGCGCACCTCGCTCATCACCATCGCCGCCGTTCTTGCGCTGGGTTATTTCCTGCAATTTGCCGGACTTTATGAGAGCGGGGAAAAGCTCACCGCGACGGTGGAGGCCGGCAGCCTGAAAGACGGCATCGTGCCGCTGACCGTCACGCTGCGTCTCAACAATCATGATGATGAAGGCGTGCTCTACGAAGCGGAGAACCCGTGCAATGTTTTCCGCTGGATATTGCTCGACCCGGAGCGCGCCTTCGTGCAATCGGAGGCCGAAGAAAACTGCCCGGACGTGCATATGGAGCAGTACATCAAGCCCAAGCACTATCTCGAGCAGAGTTATACGCTGGAGATCGATGCGCGCCGGCTGAAAACCGGCGAAAGCTATGTGCTGCAGATGCGCTTCTGGGGCGAGGAACTGCGCAAGGAAGTGCCGCCGCTGCTCCCCTGATCCCGCGTTGAGACGTTAGATTTTAGGCCCGAACGTTTCCCCATGCGGGAAGCCCTTGGGCGGCAAGCGTCCGGCCTGGGCCCGCGCGCCGAGCCAGTCCTTCAGCCGGTCGAAAAGCCTGTTGCGTCCGCCGCGGTCAACAACGGTGAGCCCTTCTTTCAGCGTAAAGCACTTCACGTCTTTCAGCACCCCGTCGCGGTATTTCTGCAAACGCACGCCTTTGCCGCGCGTCATTTCCGGCACTTCGGAGAGCGGGAAAAGCAGCAGCTTGCGGTTCTCGCCGATCACCGCCACCGTGTCGCCTTCGACAGGCGCAAGGGCGCAGGCTTCGACATCACCCGAGACATTGAGCACCACCTTGCCCGGGCGGCGCAGTGCCACGACCTCGGCCTCCGGCACGATGAAGCCATGGCCGGAGCTGGAAGCAACAAGCAGTTTGCGCTCAGGATCGTGGACGAAGAAGGCCACCACATCGTGTCCGTCATCCAGATCGATGAAGAAGCGGACCGGCTGGCCATTGCCCCGCCCGCCCGGCAGCTTGTCCGCCTGGATCGTATAAAAGCGCCCGTCGGTGGCGAAGAGAATGAGCTTATCCGTCGTTTGCGCATGGAAGACGAAGCGCTCCTTGTCGCCTTCCTTATATTTCAGATCGCTCGTATTTTCCGCATGGCCCTTGAGCGAACGCACCCAGCCCTTGGCCGAACAGATGACGGTGATGGGCTCGCGCTCGACCATGGCCTCAAGCGGCACATCTTCGAGTGCCGGAGCATCGCCGAACGCGGTGCGCCGGCGCCCGAGCGGCGTCTTCGGCCCGAATTCCTTCTTCACCTCGCGCAATTCGCCGTCGATCTGCTTCCACTGCGCCTCGTCGGATTTCAGGAGCGCGCGCAGGCGCTTGGCTTCTGCTTTCAGCGCCTTGTGCTCTTTCTTCAGCTCCATCTCTTCAAGCTTGCGCAAAGAGCGCAAACGCATGTTGAGAATGGCTTCGGCCTGCGTGTCGGTTAGCTCGAAGGCGCGGATCAGTTCCTTCTTCGGCTCGTCTTCCTCGCGAATGATGCGGATCACTTCATCGAGGTTGAGGAAAGCGATGATATAGCCGTCGAGAATTTCGATGCGCCGCTCGATCTTATCGAGCTGGAACCGGCTGCGCCGGACCAGCACTTCCTTGCGGTGCGTAAGCCAGGCAGTCAGCACATCGCGCAGGCTCATGACTTTGGGAACCTGCCCGCCATCGAGCACATTCATGTTGAGCGAGATACGGCTTTCCAGCTCCGTCGTCTTGAAGAGCGATTCCATCAGATGGAGCGGGTCGACATTGCGCGATTTCGGCTCGAGAACGACGCGGATGTCTTCGGCGGATTCGTCGCGCACATCTTCCAGAAGCGGCAGTTTCTTGGCCATCAAGAGCTCGGCAATCCGCTCGATGAGCTTAGCCTTTTGCACCTGATAGGGAATTTCCGTGACGACGATCTGCCAGCCGCCGCGCGGCAGGTCCTCCAGCTCCCAGCGCGCCCGCACCCGGAACCCGCCGCGCCCCGTCGCATAGGCCTCGGCCACGCTTTCCTTGCTCTCGATCATGATGCCGCCGGTCGGAAAATCCGGGCCGGGGACGAGATCGGCGAGCTTGGCCGCCGAGGCATTGGGGAATTTGATCAGATGCAGCGCGGCGTCGCACAGCTCGGCGACGTTATGGGGGGGAATGTTCGTCGCCATGCCCACGGCAATGCCCGAGGAACCGTTTGCCAGCAGGTTCGGGAAATTGGCGGGCAGAACGATGGGCTCTTTTTCTTCCCCGTCATAGGTCGCGCGGAAATCGATCGTGTCTTCGTCGATCCCTTCCAAAAGCAGCTCGGCAACCCGCGTCAGCCGCGCCTCGGTGTAACGCATGGCAGCGGCATTATCACCGTCGATATTGCCGAAATTGCCCTGCCCGTCGACCAGCGGATAGCGCACGGCAAAATCCTGCGCGAGGCGCACCAGTGCGTCATAAACGGCGCTGTCCCCGTGCGGGTGATATTTACCGATGACATCGCCCACCACGCGGGCCGACTTCTTGAAGCCCGAATTGGGATCGAGCTTGAGCTGGCGCATCGCGTAAAGAAGACGCCGGTGCACGGGCTTCAGCCCATCGCGCACATCCGGCAGCGCCCGGTGCATGATGGTGGAGAGCGCATAGGCAAGATAGCGCTCTTCCAGCGCCTCGCGCAGGCGGATCTCTTCGGCGGGCGATTCGGGCGGTACGGTTACTTTCGTCATGGCGCGACTATATCATGAGGAATGGCCGGCGCAGGACGCGCAGGCGCGGCATACTTGATAGACGATTCTCGCCTGAAATACAGGGGGCCGATGTCACTCAGGCAGGCCCGCCCACCCCCAAGGCCGGGCCGTCACCCGCCTGGCGCCGCTCGAAAAGCTCCACCAGCCGCCGGCGCGCATCCGGCAAGGTCCGCTCCTGCGGGGCGAAAAGATAGCGGTCCATAAAATGAGCAGTCAGTTTCAGCCCATCGGCCACATCCTGCGCCGAGGCGCCGCCTGCCTGCGCGCCCATCAGGAAGCCCGGCAGCGCCAGAAGCTTGCCCTTGTAAGGCAGCCCCGCCCCGCGGCTGACCGCCCGCCCGCTTTTGGGGGAGACGAACACCAGATCATCCCGCTCCCCGGTCGCGGCGCAGCGGCTGAGATCGAGACCGTAGCCAAGCTCCTGCAAAAGCCCAAGCTCCCAGCGCACGAGCACGGCGGGCCAGATATCGGCATCCTCCATGCTCTCCAGAAGGATTTCGAGCGCCTCATAAAGGGGGGTGTGGGCCTCGCGTTCGGGCAGCGCGCCTGCCACCGCGCAGACCGACAAAAGCCCGCTCAGCGCCATAGGCTCTTCCATGAGCATACCGGCACGGGATTTGACGAGATCGGCGGTGAAGGTGCCCAGATGCTCCTGCAGCCGGGCCCGCCAGGTCAGGGTGAGCGAATTACCGGGCTGCAGCACCGGCTTCATCCGCCGCGAAGCGCCGCCCCGCACCAGCCCCATATGGCGGCCATGCTCGGCGGTCAGCACCTCCAGAATGGCGGAGGTTTCGCCATGCGGGCGCACGGAAAGGACGATGCCCTGGTCGCGCCACTCCACGCTGCTCACCTCCTGATTTACCTAATTGGCCGCAGGGTCCAGCCTGCCGCCGCTCTGACCTACCAGATAATGTGAAACGGGCTTTCCAGTCAAAAAGCTGCAAAAACACCCTTCAAACCGGCATGGAAGAGGCTCTTGATCTTCAAAACCCGGCTCTGTGCAGATTCATCACAGCAGCCAGCAATTTTGCCACATACTAGATCATGTAGCGCTTTAAGACGCGCCTTTCCAAACCGCAAAAGAGTCAACATATCAATTGGTTAACACGCAAATTGCACAAACAGGAGCAGCTTACTCTTTGGGGAAATCGAGCCCCATCTGCGAATAGCGTTCCGGGTCGTCCCCCCATTTTTCACGCACTTTGACGAAGATGAAAAGATGCACCCGCCGCTCCAGCATCTCTTCAAGTTCCTTGCGCGCCTGAGCGCCGACGGACTTCAGCGTCGCGCCCTGCTTGCCGATCAGGATCTTCTTATGCGCCTCGCGCTGCACATAGATCACCTGCTCGATACGCGCCGAGCCGTCTTTCAGCTCCTTCCAGCTTTCCGTCTCTACCGTGAGCTGATAGGGCAATTCCTGATGGAGCCGCAAAAAGAGCTTCTCGCGCGTCACTTCCGCCGCAAGGTTACGCATCGGCGCATCGGCGATCTGGTCTTCCGGGTAAAGCCAGGGACCAGGCGGCACATGCGCGGCGAGATAAGCGCGCAGATCGGCCACCCCGTCGCCCTTCTCCGCCGAGATCATGAATGTCTCCGCAAAGGGCACCTTGGCGTTGATGTCGGCGGCGAGCGCCAAAAGCTCTTCGCGGCGGATGAGGTCGATCTTGTTCAGCGCCAGCAAAAGCGGGCGGCGCACATCCTGAAGACCCTTTAAAATGGCCTCGACCTCCTCCGTCAGCCCGCGCTGGGCATCGACAAGAAGCACCACAAGATCGGCATCCTCCGCCCCGCCCCAGGCGGCCTGCACCATGGCGCGGTCGAGACGGCGGCGCGGGCGGAAAATACCGGGCGTGTCGACGAAGACAAGCTGGCTCTCCCCCTCGATCGCAATGCCGCGCAGGCGCGAGCGTGTGGTCTGCACCTTATGCGTGACGATGGCGACTTTCGAGCCGACCATCTGATTGAGCAGCGTGGACTTGCCCGCATTGGGCGCGCCGATCAGCGCCACGAAGCCGGCACGCTGACCGTCTGCGCTCTTCAAGAGTCCGCCTGTGGGCGCCTCACTCATATCCTTCAACCTTTTCACGCTTGAGCAGCTTTTCCGCCGCCATCTGTTCCGCCGCCCGTTTGGAGGAGCCGAGCCCCTTGGCAGGCTTGTGCCCCTCGACGCTCACTTCCACCTCGAAGGTGGGCGCATGATCCGGCCCCTTGCGCCCGGCCAGGCTATAGCGCGGCAGACCGAAGCCGCCCGCCTGCGCCCATTCCTGCAGCACGGTTTTGGAATCGCGCGGCGGGCGCAGATCGAGCTGCAGACGCGGGCGCCAATGCCGTTCGATGAAAGCTTCGGCCACCTCAAGCCCGCCATCTAGATAAAGCGCGCCGATCACCGCTTCGCAAACATCGGCCAGGATCGTCGCATGGCGCCGCCCGCCGGCCCGCGCCTCGCCCGCGCTCATGGCAATATATTTGCCGAAACCTGCTTCCTGCGCCACCGCCTCGCAGGTCTCCGCCCGCACCAGCGCATTGAGCCGCACAGCAAGATCGCCTTCCCGCTCGCCCGGAAAAGCCTCGATCAGCATCCGCGCGATCACCAGCCCCAGCACCCGGTCGCCCAGAAACTCCAGGCGCTCATAGCTGCCATGGGGGCCCTCCGGCACGCTGCTCATATGGGTCAGCGCTTCGCTTAGAAGCGACGGGTTCTGAAAGCTGTGGCCCAGAACGGTGCTCAGCGGATGGGGAGAAGACGTATCGCTGGTATCGGCATTGTTGCGCGGCTTGCGCGGCATCGGTCAGTCAACCTCATGGAAAAGGCGGTTCCAGCGCGTGGCCGAAAACCAGTTCCAAATTTCCCAGATACGCGCACTGCCATCGGTGGAAAAGAAGATCACTTCCGCCCGGCCGACGAGATTTTCAAACGGCACATAGCCCACTTCGCTGGGCACGCGGCTGTCGTTCGAATTGTCCCTGTTGTCACCCATCATAAAGTAATGGCCCTCGGGGACCTTATAGACGCCGGTATTGTCGAGATAGCCATTGGCGTCCGTATCAAGCGTCGTATAGCTGACGCCATTGGGCAACGTTTCACGGTATTGCGGATAGCGGCGCAGATCGCCGGAGGGAGATTTCTCGATGAAATCCTCCATCCGCTCCCGTTTCACCGGCTTGCCGTTGATATGCAGGATGCCCCGGCGGACCTGAATTTCATCCCCCGGCAGCCCGACAAGGCGCTTGATGAAATCCGTCTGATTATCGGTCGGCTTTTTGAAGACGATCACATCCCCCCGCTCCGGCTGGCTGGCCAGCACGCGCCCGTCGAAGAGCGGTAGCGAAAACGGGAAAGAATGTTTCGAATAGCCATAAGAGAATTTGGAAACGAAGAGGTAATCCCCGATCAAAAGCGTCGGGATCATCGAGCCGGAAGGAATGTTGAACGGCTGGAAGAGGAAGGCGCGGATGATCAGCGCGATCACCACCGCATAAGTCACCGTGCGCGCGGTATCGACCCACTCGCTCTCCCGGAAATTCTTTACCTTGTCCGTCATCGACATTGCCTACCGGCTCCCCCGCAAATCACAGCTCCGCGCCCGCGCGCCAAAGCGGCGCGACCATAGCATACCAGACCGGTACGCCTAGTCCTTTCCTGAGGCGGATGGACGCAGGGATCAGTCTTTGGGAGCGGGCAAAGCTTCAATGATCACAAAGGCTTGGGCGAGCGGATCGTCATCCGTAATGGTCAGATGGATATGGGCCACCATGCCCGCCGGGGTCATCGCCTCCAGCCTTTTCAGCGCCCCGCCCGTCAGCTTCATGGTGGGCTGGCCGGTGGCAAGGTTCACCACCCCCATATCCTTCCAGAAGACGCTTTGGCGGATGCCGGTGCCGAGCGCCTTGGAACAGGCCTCCTTGGCAGCAAAACGCTTGGCGTAAGAGGCGGCACGGTTGCGGCGGCGGTCGGATTTTTTTTGCTCGATCTCGGTGAAAACACGGGTGGTGAAGCGCTCACCATGGCGCTCCAGCACCTTGGCGACCCGGCGAATGTCGATCAGGTCATTGCCCATACCGATGATCATGAAACCTCCCGGTCTTGCCCTCTTTATTCTTGGCCTGTTTGCCCGCGCGCTGCGTCCATGCGCCGGCGCATTTCGCCGATCGCCGCTTCCAGGCCTATGAAGATCGCCTCACCCACCAGAAAGTGTCCGATATTCAGCTCCCGCACTTCCGCGATTGCGGCAACCGGCGCCACCGTATCAAAGGTGATGCCATGGCCGGCATGAACCTCTAGCCCCATGGAAGCGCCAAGAGCGGCGGCGCGCTGCAGCCGCGTAAGCTCGCGCTCGGCTTCCTCTTTCTTGCCCTCGGCAAAAGCATCGCAATAAGCGCCGGTATGAAGCTCGACGACCGGCGCGCCGAGCCGTACGGCTGCTTCAAGCTGCGCTTCGCTTGCCTCGATGAAAAGGGAAACCCGCGAGCCCGCATCGGAAAGGCGGGCAACGAAAGGTGCGAGATGATTATGCGCGCCCGCCGCATCGAGCCCGCCTTCGGTCGTGCGTTCCTCGCGCTTTTCCGGCACGAGGCAGCAGGCATGGGGCTTATGGCGCAGCGCGATCTCCAGCATTTCCTCGGTCGCCGCCATTTCAAGATTGAGCGGCAGGCCGATTTCAGCCGAAAGGCACTCGATATCCTCATCCGAAATATGCCGCCGGTCCTCGCGCAGATGCGCGGTGATGCCGTCTGCCCCCGCCTTTTGCGCCAGATGCGCGGCACGCAGCGGTTCGGGATGACGCCCGCCCCGCGCGTTCCGGATCGTTGCCACATGGTCGATATTGACGCCAAGGCGCAAATTATTGCGGCTGCCTGTCATCCTGGCTCCTTACCTCTTCAGCACCGGCCTATTCGGTCAGCGCCTGGCCTTGCGGCTCCGTCTGCGCGGGGGCCGCAGCATTCCGTTTCCGGGCCCGCTGAGCCAGGGTTTCGCGGCGCTTCTTCTGATAGGCCTCAACCGCCGGTTTCGAGAGGAGATAGACCGTCACGGCAGCAGGAACACCCAGAAGCACACTGCCCAGCGACATCGGGCCGATGATCGGCAGCACCTTATCGAGGGCCTGATTGAAGAACAGGTCCGATGACAGCGCACTTGGATGCATATTGGCTGGCTCGTCATAGGACAGGAGCCAGCGTCCCAGATCGTAGGTGCCGATCCAGATGAAGGGGAAGGTAATGGGGTTGCCGACAAACGTGCCGAAAGCCGAGGCGATCAGATTGCCCCGGAAGATCCATGCAACCAGAAAGCCGAGCATGAAATGAAAACCGACGAACGGCGTGAAGGAGGCAAAAGCCCCTGCGGCCACGCCGACGGCGATGGCATGCGGAGAGCCGGACAGCCGCCAGACCCGGCGCCAGCCATATTGGAACGCGCGCCGCCAGCCGCTGCGCGGCCAAAACCACTCGCGCAAGCGCTCGATCGGATGCAATTCTTTGCGGCGGCGGAACATCGGTCTGCGGTTCTTCCCATGGCACCGGGCTTGTCGCCCGTTTCTGCCAATATGGCACTCAAATCCTAACGCTCTATGCGCTATTTCTTCCGGCTGCCCGGTTTTACCGCAGGTATCTGCGCTAAATCGGGCGGCAATTTGTCCGCCTCGTAAGCCGGAATTTTCAATTTTGCGAGCGAGACGAGTTTCGTCCCGATCTTGGCTTTGCCGCCGGAACGGTCGATGAGGCAGGCCCCGCCCACGACCCGGCCGCCATTTTCCCGAATGGCGGCAATGGCTTCGCGCGAGGAAAGGCCGGTCGTCACGATATCCTCGACCATCAGGCAGCGCGCGCCTTTGGGGATTTCAAACCCGCGGCGCAGCTCGAACGTGCCGGTCGGGCGCTCCAGAAACATCGAGGGCACGCCGAGCTGGCGGCCCATTTCATAGCCCACAATCACCCCGCCCATGGCAGGGGAAACGACAAAATCGATTTCCTTGTCGATTTCCTCGCGCACCTTGCCCGCCAGCGCCTTACAGAGCTTGGCTGCGCGCTTGGCGTCCATCAGAGCGCGGGCGCATTGCAGATAGCGGGCGCTGTGGAGCCCCGAAGAGAGGATGAAATGGCCGTTCAGGAGCGCGCCTGCTTTTTCGAACTCCTTGAGCACCTGAGCTTCGTTCATGTCCCCTCTCCTGGCATATGTGTTTCCGGCGGGCCGGTTTGCAGACCGATCTACGGACCTGGACCCACAGGCTGTGGCGTGTCTCATACCCCGCCGCCCGAAAGCGACGCAATAGAGTTAAATGCCGCGCCCCGAAGCAGGGCCTAGCCGCGAGTGACTTTATTGACCACCGAGAGGCCGCGCAGCGCGCTCATGATGGAGGTGAGATGCTTGAGATCGCGCACCTCCAGCATGATCTGGAGCGTGTAAAAGTCCCGGTCCCGCTGGGGTGTGGAGAGCGTATCGATATTACCGTCATAATCTGCGATGAGCGTCGCGATGGAGCCGAGCGCGCCGACCTCATTGCGCACCATCAGCGTGATCTTGGCAAGGAACGCGGCTTCTTCCTCGTTCTGCACATCCCAGGTGACATCGATCCAGCGCTCCGGTTCGCTGTCGAAAGCGGCCAGCGCTTCCGAATCAATCGGATAGACCGTCACGCCCTCACCCGGCGTCAGAATGCCGACGATCCGGTCACCGGGCAGCGGATAGGCCCCTTCGGCAAACTGCACCGCGCCGTGGGACATGCGCTTATCGAGTTTGACGAGCGGCTTCACCGCCCGCTCACCCGCAGGCAGGGCCCGCCCGGTGGCACCTTCGCCCACTTTGGGTTTGCGCACCCGCGGATAGACCGCCTTCAAGACGTCATAGGCCTGGATGCGGCCCTCGCCGACATCGGCCAGAAGTTCTTCCAGATCCTTGCGGTCGAAGCGGCCGACAGCCCGCTCCAGCACCCCATCGCTGAATTCCTTGCCCGCGAGCTCAAAGACGCTGGAGACCATCAACCGCCCGAGCCGGGCAAGCTCATGCTGCTGGGACTGGCGGGCGGCGCGGCGGATGGCCGAGCGCGCCTTGCCGGTGGCAACGAACGCTTCCCAGGCCGGTGACGGCGTCTGCGCCTTGGAGCGGATAATTTCCACTTCATCGCCGTTTTTCAGCTCGGTGCGCAGCGGCATGTGGCGGCCATTGATTTTGCAGCCAACACAGGTGTCGCCAATGTCGGTATGGACCGCATAGGCAAAATCCACGGGCGTTGCCCCGCGCGGCAGCGTGATGAGGAGCCCCTTTGGCGTGAAACAGAAAACCTGGTCGACAAAGAGCTGCAGCTTGGAATGTTCAAGCAGTTCTTCAGCCGAGCTGCCGTGCTCCAGCATCTCCACAAGGTGGCGCAACCATTTGAACGTGTTTGCGAACTCTTCCGACGCCTCGGCGTGGTTGCCGCGATCCTTATAGAACCAGTGCGCCGCGATCCCGTATTCGGCCACCTCGTGCAGCTTGCGGGTGCGCACCTGCACTTCCACGCGTTTGCGCTCCGGGCCGATGATCGTCGTGTGGATCGAGCGGTAGCCGTTATTCTTCGGCGTGGAGATGTAATCCTTGAACCGGCCCGGCACCATCGGCCAACTCGTGTGCAGGATACCCACCGCTTTGTAGCAATCGGCCACGTCCTCCACGATGACGCGGAAGCCGTAAATATCGGAGAGCTGCTCAAGCGAGATGGAGCGGCGCTCCATCTTCTTCCAGACCGAGAAGGGCTTCTTCTCCCGCCCATAGACCACAACATCCATCCCATGGGCCTTGAAGGTAGATCGCAGCATCTCGCTGATCCGCTCCACGATGTCGCTGCGCTCTTCGCGGATCTGGTCGAGGCGGTTGATCAGCGTGGCCCGCGCTTCGGGCTGCAGCACCTGAAAGGAGAGGTCTTCCAGCTCCTCACGCACTTCCTGCATACCCATGCGCCCGGCAAGCGGGGCATAGATGTCCATGGTTTCCTGGGCGATGCGCTGGCGTTTTTCAGGCTTGGAGATGAAATGCAGCGTGCGCATGTTGTGCAGCCTGTCGGCCAGCTTGACGAGCAGCACGCGGATATCGCTCGACATGGCGAGCAGGAACTTGCGGAAGTTCTCCGCCTGTTTGGCGTGTTCGGAGTCCCATTCGAGGCGGGAGAGCTTCGTCACCCCGTCCACGAGATTGGCGACTTCCTTGCCGAAGAGTTCCTCGATCTCGGCCACCGTCGTATCGGTATCCTCGATCGTGTCGTGCAAAAGGCCGGTGATGATCGTCGCCGTATCAAGGCGCAGCTCGGTGAGAATGCCCGCCACTTCGATGGGATGGGAGAAGTAAGGGTCGCCGGAGGCACGCTTTTGAGTACCGTGTTTACGCGTGCCGAACACATAGGCGCGGTTTAGCGCTGCCTCATCCGCTTGCGGGTCGTAGGCAACGACACGGTCAACCAATTCGTACTGGCGCAACACCTATTCTTCACCTTTCCTTTCCGGCGCACCAAGCTGCCGGAACAAAATACGCCGCCCAAGCCAGGAGCCGGGGCGGCGCTGTCGGCGGGAGCACCCGCTTAACCGATTGTGCTGCGGGGCCAGTGCCCCTTTTCCCTGACTTGAGGGTGCGGCACTTACTTCTGCGGTGCGTCCATCTGGCTCTGCAGAGCACGCAGCAAGTCTTCTTCGCTCATACGGTCGCCCGCGCCCAGCGCATCTTCGGCGCCGCCTGCAGCCTGTACCGGCTGGGCAGCTTCCTGACCCGGCAGAAGCGCCATCGGCTCCATTTCCGGCTCGTCCGTTTCCACACGCTTTTGCATGCTGGCGATAAAATCTTCGTAGAGCTCAGCCGGCTGGACGGTCTGATCGGCAATTTCGCGCAGGGCAACGACGGGATTTTTGTCGTTGTCGCGGTCGATCGTCAGCTCGGAACCGGCGGAAATGCTGCGGGCCCGGTGAGCGGCCAGAAGCACGAGCTCGAACCGGTTTGTGACTTTATCCACGCAATCTTCAACGGTGACACGCGCCATGCGGGCCTATCTCCTGCAATGTGAGGGATCATGTTTGCAGATTATCTAGGGGTTTGCACGCTCAAACGCAAGGGAAAACAAGCAATTAGGTGAAGAAAGGCCTGAATTACTGCCCTTTTTCACGCTCCCTCCCGTTCCGGCGCAATCCCGGCCAAATCCGCAGGGTCAAGCCGTTCAAGCAGCTCGCGCGCAGTGAGCCCGAGCACCGGATGGCGCCAATCGGGGGCAATATCGGCCAGCGGCACCAGCACGAAGGCCCGCTCGGCAAGGCCGCTATGGGGCAGCTCCAAGGGCCGGGGTTTCCAGGGCTCACCCGGCTTCGGCCCGCCGCCCGCCGGTGCAACGACAAGATCGTCATAGGCCAGAAGGTCAAGATCGATGATCCGCTCTTCCCAGCGCACTGCCCGCTCCCGGCCCAAAGCCTGCTCGATCCGGTGCAATTGTTCCAGCAGCGCCTCGGGCGGCAGCGCCGCCTCCACCTCCGCCACGGCATTGATGAAATCAGGCTGAGCGTGAGGGCCAACCGCCGGGGTGCGGTAAAAGGGGGAGACACGCACCGGCTCCAGCCCATGCATCGGCAATTGGCCGAGCGCAGCGCGCAGCACATGGGCCGGGCTTTCATAAGCCCCTGCCATATTCGATCCGAGCGATATCAGGATCATGCCCATTCTTCCTGCATGCTTTAAACCAGCAGCCATACCTGCGATAAACCCGGGCCTCCCGTTATAGGGCCCCAACCGATCAGAAGACCGACTTATGCCAAAAAAAGCCGCGCCCGCCTATACGCCCGAACCGCCGCTCGACTGCCCGCTTTGCCCGCGCCTTGTCGGCTTTCTGGATGAGCAGCGGGACAAGCACCCGGACTGGTTTAATGCGCCCGTCCCCTCTTTCGGCGATGAAGAGGCGGAGCTTTTGATCGTGGGCCTCGCCCCGGGCCTCCAAGGAGCGAACCGCACGGGCCGGCCTTTTACCGGGGATTATGCGGGCGATCTTCTCTACCCGACGCTGCTGAGCTTCGGCTGGGCGGAAGGCACATTCAAAGCGGATCCCAATGACGGGCTGAAGCTGAAGGGCGCAATGATCACCAATGCGGTGCGCTGTGTGCCGCCGCAAAACAAGCCGACGGGCGCTGAGACCAAAACCTGCCGCGGTTTCCTTGAAGCCCGCCTCGGCGCGCTGCCGAAACTCAAAGCCATTCTGGCGCTCGGGCGCATCGCCCATGACAGCACCCTGCCTGCATTGGGATTGAAACGCACGAGCTTCACCTTCGGCCACAATGCCGCGCACGACCTCGGCAGCGGACTGACGCTTTTCGACAGCTACCACTGCTCCCGCTACAACGTGAACACGCGCCGCCTGACCGAAGAGATGTTCCACGACGTCTTCCGCTCCATCGCCGCGCATTTGGGCCGGTAAGGTTCGGTCTGCCGAACTGCTTCATGGATCCCGGGTCAAAGCCCGGGATGACATTCGGTATTTGCGGATAAGCTACAGACTATCGTCTAGCTCTGTACGTCACCCCGGCCCCCGTGCCGGGGTCCATGCAGCACCAGCCGCAAGCAAAGACGGTGACGTTCAATCACTCAAAAATGCGACAAGTACCCGCCATCGACCGCAAGGGTCTGGCCGGTAATGTATGAGGC
Organism: Tepidicaulis sp.; assembly: GCF_965222285.1. NCBI lineage: Bacteria > Pseudomonadati > Pseudomonadota > Alphaproteobacteria > Hyphomicrobiales > Parvibaculaceae > Tepidicaulis > Tepidicaulis sp. Next base: position 1,816,213 of record NZ_OZ244942.1, read on the forward strand.
GGCAGGCGAGGCAAGAAAGACCGCCGCGCCCGCAATCTCTTCCGGACGCCCCCAGCGGGCAAGCGAGGTGCGCCGGGAAAGCCAGTCGGCGATTTCGGGATTTGCGGTCATGGCTGCATTGGCTTCCGTCGCAAAGAAGCCGGGCGCCACGGCATTGACAGTGATGCCATGCTCACCAAGCTCGGCGGCGAGAGCGCGGGTGAGGGCGCCAAGCCCGCCTTTCGCCGTCGTGTAAACCGCATCGCCATTGTTGGAGATGAGCCCGGCAATGGAAGTAATGTTGATGATGCGCCCGCCCTGCCGAGCCCGCATCAGCTTCGCCGCTTCCCGGCTGAGATGAAACGGCGCGATGAGATCGGCGCCGATGAGCCGCTCCACATCTTCCATGTCGAAATCGAAAAGCCCGCGCCGGTCGCGAATGCCGACATTATTGACGAGAATGTCGAGCCCGCCCTGCTCTTCCCCGATGCCGCGCAAAGCGGTTTCGACAAGCGCGCGGTCCGTCACATCGAAAAGAAGCGGCGCGGCCTTGCCGCCTTCTTTCTCGATTGCCGCAACAGCCTCCTCAAGCGCTTCCCGCCGGCGGCCATTGACGAAGACGAATGCGCCTGCCGCCGCAAGTCCCTTGGCGATCTCAAAACCAAGACCGCGCGCGCTGCCCGTAACGAGCGCGGTGCGCCCTTCCAGTGAAAATCCGGTGAACCCCATTACCCGTACCGCTGCTCCGTCCACGGATCGCCGTCATTGTGATAGCCGCGCTCTTCCCAGAAGCCGGGCTTGTCCACTTCGGAAAATTCGATCCGCTTGATCCATTTTGCGCTTTTCCAGAAATACCAGCTCGGCACGATAGCCCGCGCGGGCGCGCCATGCTCCTGTGTCAGCGGGCGGCCTTCCCAGCTATGGGCGATGAGCACATTCTCATCATCGAACATGGAAAGGCGCAAATTCGTCGTATAACCGTCATAGGCATGAAAAATGACATGGCGCGCTTCTGGCAGCGGTTTTACGACCTCGAGAATATGCCGCGCCGAAACACCCTCCCAGCGATTGTCGTAACGCGACCAGGTTGTGACGCAATGAATATCGCTGAGGAAACTTTGCTGCGGCTGATCGAGGAAAGTCTGCCAGTCCCAGGTCACGGAATTTGCGACCGCCCCGTCTATGGCAAGCGACCAAGAGCCCGTTGAAATTTGCGGCTGAATGCCGAGATCGAGCACCGGCCATTTTTCCACCCGGTGCTGGCCGGGCGGCAAACGGTTTTCGCGCGCCAGGTCTTGGCGGCCCGTCAGGTGCCGCCCTTCGGCTGCCGTCTTTTCCTTGGAGCGTATCAGCTTGTCTTTGATCTGCCCGAAGAACCCGCGCTCATCCGCACTCATATTTTTCTCCTGCGCTCTCGCGGGGCCGATACTAGCCCGGAAACGAAAAAGACGGCCAGTCCCGAAGAACCGGCCGCCTTCTTTAACCGAAAGGACGTACTGCTTAAAGCACGGCCAGAATGTTACGGATCGCGATAACGACGAGCACCAGCGTCGACACGGCGAAGAGCGTAAAGCGCAGCGTCACTTTGTTGATGGTGATCTGCACCAGCGAGTGCAGCACACGCAGACCCACATAGGCCCAGGCAAGTGTCAGGTTCAATTCGTCCGCCACACCCACAAGATGCGAATAGATAATCAGCGCGTAGAAGATCGTCGGCTGTTCATGCAGGTGATTGTAATTATCCGCCGCAAAGCGCGCCTTTTGCGGCAGCACGTTCAGCGAACCGGGATGCTGCGCTTCTTGCGGGTCGAGCCCGGCCGCATTCATCGCCGGAATACGGCGCGCATACATCCAGAACCAGACGATCAGTGTCCAGGAAACCAGTGCGAGCACCGGTGTCAGAAAAGTCATTTCCATGTGTCCCCTCCGCCATTCAGGCTTTGTTTTTCAAGCTTTGTTTTCCCGGGCGAATGGGAAAAGCCGGGGGTCAAAAAGTCAAGGAAACAATGTGTGAGAGCGGGGCGCGGCGCGCATTGACCCCGCGTCCGGTCAGCCTTTTTCGCGCAGCAGACGGGCTTTGTCGCGCTGCCAGCTGCGGTCCTTTTCCGTCTGGCGCTTATCGGCCATCTTCTTACCTTGAGCGACGCCAAGCTCGACCTTGGCGATTCCCCGGTCGTTGAAATAAAGCCGGAGCGGCACGACCGTCATGCCCTGCTTGTTCACCGCATCGGAAAGCTTGGCGATCTCGCGGGCATGGAGCAGCAGTTTGCGCGGGCGGCGCGGCGCATGATTGAAGCGGTTGGCCTGCAAGTATTCGGGAATATGAGCGTTGATCAGATAGACCTCGCCGTTCTTGATCTGCGCATAGGACTCACCAAGGCTCGCCGCACCGGTACGCAAGGATTTGACCTCCGTACCGGTGAGCATGATACCCGCTTCATAGGTATCTTTGATGAAGTAGTTATGGCGCGCCTTGCGGTTGTCGGCGACGATCTTGCCGCTTTCATCCTTCCGCTTCTTGGCACCGCCGGCTTTCGAAGACATATCTTCCCTATGCTGCCTTGTTCCGTGCTTACTGCCTAACCGTTGATCAGGCCGGCATGGATCATGGCTTTACGCACCAGCGTGCGTGTTTCGTCCTTCACCCCAACGAGCGGCAGGCGCAGTTCTTCCTCGCACAGGCCGAGCAGGTTCGCGGCATATTTCACCGGGCCGGGGCTTGCTTCGACAAAGAGCGCCTTGTGCAGCGGCATCAGACGGTCTTGCAGCAACAATGCGTTGGCATAATCACCGGCAAGACAGGCTTCCTGAAACTCGGCGCACAGCGCGGGCGCCACATTGGCGGCAACGGAAATGCACCCCACCCCGCCATGGGCGTTGAAGCCGAGCGCCGTGCCATCTTCCCCCGAAAGCTGAATGAAGTCGGGGCCCATTAGATGGCGCTGCACGCTGACGCGCGAAAGATCCGCCGTTGCATCCTTCACCCCGACGATCCGCTCCAGCTCGGCAAGACGGGCCATCGTCTCCGGCTGCATGTCGATCACACTGCGGCCGGGAATGTTGTAAATGTAGATGGGGATATTGGTCGCGTCATGCACCGCCTTGAAATGAGCATAGAGCCCATCTTGGGTCGGCTTGTTGTAATAAGGCGTGACGACAAGCGCCGCATCCGCGCCCGCCTCCTCGGCATGGCGAGTGAAGTCGATCGCTTCCAGCGTGCTGTTCGAGCCCGTGCCGGCCATGACGGGGATACGCCCCTTCACCGCCTCGATACACAGCTCGATGACCCGTTTGTGCTCGTCAGGGCTCAATGTCGGCGATTCACCCGTTGTGCCCACCGGCACAAGCCCATGTGTCCCCTGTTCCACATGCCAATCGACCAGACGCACGAAAGCTTCTTCGTCGATGGCGCCGTTCTTGAACGGTGTGATAAGGGCAACGATCGATCCCTTAAACATTGCAAAGCTCCTAGAGCACGGGCGGCGCGGGCCGCCATGCGAAAACAAAACCGCGAAGCCCCGCAAAACCGATAGGAAACCGGTGCGAAACAGGGCTCCGCGGCGCGGAACATAGCCGCAAACACTCAGCCGGAGCAAGGAACTAGCACCTGGAGGTGCGTTAATTTGTTCTTCTGCCTCTGGCGGAGCTGAAGCAGGAATTGTAGGCTGAGGCAGGATGAGCCTCCCGGTACATGGTGAGCAAGGTTCTGGGTGAACAGGGTTCTGATGGTGCGAAAATTGTCTGATCGCAATGTTTCAGCCGCGCCGCGGGCATTTTGCGGCATTTTAGCCCTTTTTACCGGTTTAGCCCTTGGCGGCATTGCCCCCGCCAAGGCCGAAGCGCCGCCCGCTGTGCCGGTGAGCCGCCCGGCCCCGCCGCCGCCCGTCAAATATCTGCCCCCGAGCGAAGGCCAGGCTTTCATCACCGCCCTCGATGCCGCCGAAAAGCGCGACTGGGCGGGCATGCTCATCGCTATGCGCGCCATCAAGGACCCGCTGACCCGCGACCTTCTGGACTGGGTGCGCTTCCAGTCTTCCAAAAGCGGGGCGAGTTTTGCCGAGATCATCCAGTTTCAGGCGGACCATCCCGCCTGGCCCCGTCAGGAGCGCCTGACGGAGCGGGCCGAGGAAGCACTGCTCGAATTTCCCGTCGATGACAGCGATGTCATTGCCTGGTTCACCGGGCGTGAGCCTGTGACCGGCGACGGCAAGCTGCGCTATGGCCGCGCGCTGCTCACGCAGGGCAATAATGAGGACGCGGCCTACTGGATCCAGCGGGCCTGGGCCGATCATCAATTCTCCCGTTCCCGGGAAAAAGAGATTTTGGACCGGCATGGGCGCATGCTGAGCCTGCAGGCTCATGAGGACCGGCTGCGCCGCCTCCTCTGGGAGCAGCGCTATGACGATGCCAAGCGCATGCTGCAGCTCGTCAGCGAGAACGCCAAGAAGGTGGCCGAAGCCCGCCTCAGCCTGATGCGCCGCACGCGCGATGCCGACACCGCCTTCTCGCGTGTGCCGCCGCAGCTGCGCGGCGATCTCGGCCTGCTTTACGACGAAGCCCGCTTCCGCCGCCGCCGCGGCGAGAACCACCAGGCCGTGCCGCTCCTACTGACCGCGCCGACGGCGCCCCACCGGCTCGATCAGGCAGGCGATCTTTGGACCGAACGCAAGATCGCCGCCCGCGATGCGCTGGAGCAAGGCAAATACAAAGAAGCCTATGAGCTTGCCAAAGCCCATGGCCACGAGCGCGGCCTGGCCTTTGCCGAGGGCGAGTTCATGGCGGGATGGCTCGCCCTGCAATATCTGAACGAGCCCAAAACCGCCTTCACCCATTTCGAGACGCTCGCCAATGGCGTCTCCACCCCCATTAGCCAGGCGCGCGGCGCCTATTGGATGGGCCGGGCGGCGGATGCGATGGGCGATTCCGCCAAGGCACAGGTGCATTTCAAGGAAGCCGCCCAGCACAGCACCACCTTCTATGGCCAACTGGCCGAAGCCGCGCTCAGCGCCGGAGCAAAGAAACCCGCAAAACTTGTGATCGCCAGCGCCGATGCCGCCCCGCGCAAGGGCGAGGCAAGCCTGATGGCGCGCCCGGTCATGAAGGCGACATTGATGCTCTATGATGCGGACTGGACGCGGATGGGCCGCGTCTTCGCCCTGCATTTGGCCGAAACGCTGGAGCACCCGGCCGAGCTTGCGGCGCTGGCCGAAAAGATCGGCAGCCTCGGATATCCGGAAGTCGCGGTGCGTATCGCCAAGACGGCGGCCACCCGCAACATCGTGCTGCCCGAACAGTCTTACCCGCTCGGCGTCGTGCCGAATTATCCCGCCAAAGGGCGGCCCGTCGAGCCTGCCTTCGTTTACGGCCTCTCGCGCCAGGAAAGCGAGTTCAATCCGCGCGCCGTTTCCCACGCGGGCGCGCGCGGGCTGATGCAGCTCATGCCGGCGACGGCAAAAGGCGTGGCGCGGCGCGTCTCCGTTCCTTATCGCCGGGACCGGCTGCTCGACGATCCGGCCTATAACGCCATGCTGGGTTCGGCGCATCTGGGCGAGCTTTTGGATGAATTCTCCGGCTCCTACATCATGACCATCGCCGCTTATAATGCCGGCGAGCGGCGCGTGGATGAATGGGTCGATACGTTCGGCGATCCGCGCTCCACCGGCGTCGATGCCATCGACTGGATCGAAAGCATTCCTTATTCCGAAACCCGCAACTACGTACAGCGGGTGCTGGAGAACATTCAGGTTTACCGCGCGCGCCTTGCCGGCGGTGTCGCCTCACTCGACATCGAAAAAGACCTGAAGCGTAATCAGGGCACGCCGATCACGGCGCCGCCCCCGCCCCGGCGTGCCGAGCGTACACCGCTTGCCCCGCCTTCCGCCGATGCCGGAAGCACGCCAAGCACACCGGGTGTTGCCGTGCCTGGCAAACCGCTGATGCAGCCGATCCCCGAGCGGCCCCAACCGCAAAGTGTGAAGCCGCAAGCGGCTGCGCCTCAAGCTACAAAGCCTGCCCCCGTGAAACCGCAAAGCCAGCCTTCGCTCCCGCTCCCCTCCCCGGAAGGCGCCGCGCAAATGGCGCCGGTGATCGAACCGTCGGAAAGCATGGTGCCGCAAGCCATATCCATGGAGCCGGAGATTACCGGCAGCACGGGCCCCGCCGAGCCGGAACCGGTGAACAAACCGGCCGGGCGCATCATCCTCAAACCGCCGCCCGGCCTTGAAACGCCGCGCGCACCAGGTCAATAAATCAGGCCAATAACCCGGGCCAATAACAAAGAAAACAAGATGAGCTTCACAGAATTCTTCTATACGAACCAGGAAGGCATGCGCCTTTATGCGCGCGACTATGGCGACGTTCTGGCGCCGGGCATGCCGGTTCTGTGCCTGCCGGGACTTACCCGCAATTCGAAGGATTTCGACAAACTGGCCGAGCACCTAAGCGCAACACACCGCGTGATCTGCCCGGACTTCCGCGGCCGCGGACGCTCCGACTATTGCAAGAGCTGGACGGACTACACGCCCCAGGCCGAGGCGCGCGACACGTTCGACTTGATGGCCGCCGCCGGCGTGCCCCATGCCGTTATCATCGGCACCTCGCGCGGCGGGCTCGTCGCAACGCTCATGGCGGCACAGCGTCCCGGCGCTCTGAAAGGCGTGGTGCTGAACGATGTCGGTCCCGAAGTTTCTCAGGAAGGGATTACCCGCATCATGGGCTATGCCGGCAAGATGCCTGCCCCTGAAAGCTGGGACATTGCCGCGATCACATTGCGGCAGATGAATGAGCGCCACTTCCCCACCATCACCGGGCCCGGCTGGCACGAGTTCGCCCATATGACCTTCCGCGATGAAGACGGCAAACCCGCGCTTGATTATGATTCCAAGATCGGCGATGGCCTGCGCATCGGCATGAAACTCCTGCGCGGCAAGCTGCCTAATATGTGGACCGAGTTCAAAGCGCTTTACACGATCCCGACACTCGTGCTGCGCGGAGAAAACTCGGACCTTCTATCAGCAGAAACCGTCAAACGCATGGAAGAGGTGCACCCGCGCTTGACCGCCGTCACCGTGCCCGACCGGGGTCACGCGCCCTGGCTCGACGAGCCGCAATCTCTCGCCGCCATCGGCGCCTTTCTGGACGAGTTGCACTAAAGCGCCTGCGCGGCATTGATCAGCAAAAGGCCCAAACTGGCGGCCGCGCCCGTCACCGGCACCCAAAGCGGCACGGTGAAACCATCCGGCTTCGCGCTGGCGCTCTGCATCAGTTTCAAATGCACCAGAGCCGCGTTGACGAGCGTGAATACGGCCAAAGTCACATAACTGGTCGAGGCCGCAAGGTTTTCGACGGAAAAAAAGACCGCAAGCAACCACGCCGCGCCGGCCACCGCGGCAATCGCAATCACCGGTGTTTGCGTGCGCGGCCAGATATAGTTGAAAGGCCCAGGCAGCCATTTTTGATCAGCTAGGCCGTAAAGCATCCGCGAGCCCATGATCAACTGAATGAGAACGCCGTTCAATACGGCAAGCACGGCAATTAAACCAAGAAGCCGGGCATCCGATCCGGTAAGCGCCATAAAGACATCCGCAAGCGGCGCTTCCGACTGGCCGAGCGTCTCGGGAGAGAGCGTGCGGATGGCGATAACCACGATGGAGAAATAAAACACGGCCGTGACGAGCAGCGTCAGCGCAATCGCGCGCGGTAGATTGCGCGCTGGATCGCGCACTTCCTCGGCCACATTGGCCAGATCCTCGAACCCGATAAAAGCATAGAAAGCCAGAAGCGCGCCCGCCCAAATGCCCGGCCAAACAAGAGACGAGGCGCCTGCCCCCCACAAAGAAGAGAGCGCGCCCTGGGCGGGCAGCTCGAAAAGGGTGCCGCTGCCTGCCCACACAACCATGAGCAGGCCGGACAGCTCGATCAAGGTGATGAGTGAAGCAACCGCGACGGATTCGCGGATCCCCCAAATGACGATAGCGGCCAATATCAGCGTCAAAGCCGTGACCGCTATAAAATCCGGCAGATCGAATATCAGCCGCAAATAGCCAACATAGCCCGCTATAATGGCCGCCGCGGAAAGCGTGCCCGTGATCAGCACACCAAAACCGACGGCAAGTGAAAGCCAGGCCCGCTTAAACCCTTCGAAAACATAAACTGCCTCACCGGCGCTTTTGGGGAACCGGGCGGAGAGCTCCGCATAAGAACAGGCGGTAAACCCTGCCAGCAGTGCGGCAAGCAAAAAAGCAAGCGGCGCATAGAGCCCGGCGGCCCCCGCCACCTTGCCGACCAGCACATAAATGCCCGCGCCCACCGTTACGCCAACACCATAAAGCACGGTTAAAGGCAGCGAGAGACTGCGCTTGAGCCTATGCCTGTCTTCCGTCCCGTCCGGCATGATCTTGTCCGGCCTTCATCGTTTCACTTTCAGCATCATGCGGGCCCCAAGCTGAAACTCAAAGGGAACTCTAACCGTCTCGCAAACGTAGCCTTCCTGCCTCAGCCGCTTCATCACGCAAGGCAGATGGCTTGATGGGCGCCCATCAAGATTGAACAGCGGAAAGATGCGCACTTCCCCCGCCACGCGCGCAAGCTCCTTGACCGCGCGCAGATGAAAGGCGGCATCGAGATCGTCCCCGTAAAGAAAGAGAAGATGCGAGCAAAGCGCGAGATGGAACGTGCCGTCGGCAAAAGGAAGCGCAGGCAGCGAGGCGGCTATATAACGCTCCGACGCGCGGGCACGGTCCGCCATGAAGGCCTGCAAGGCTTCTTCCCTTAAGGTTTCAAGCGCGCTTTCGCTGCCATAGGTTTTCCAGTTGAAGCGCTCCTTCGCCTCCCGCATCGCCTTGCGCATCGGCGCGCGTGCCGCTTCGAAACGCGCGGCGATATCGGCGCTCGCCTCGGCATAAAGCGGATCGGCGGCAAGCCCCTGCCCGCCGCGCGCGCAAAGCTCGCCCGTAAAGGAGGACGGCCCCGCGCCCACATCGAGCACGGGCCCGGCAAGCGCCGCCGCATCCAGCGCGAAAAACGCTTCATATTCCTTGAACTTGCGCCCCCAGGGCACGATCCCCGGCAGCTCGAACTTGGCATTCATTGCCCTTCCTCCTGCAAAACCGCAAGGCAGAACCGCATGGCAGGGCAGCGCCAACAAAAAAGCCGCCCCGAAAGGCGGCCCGAACTTCAGATATGCGACACGCGCACGCGAAGGAGACCGCCTAAAAGGCGGTCCACCAAAGACCGGCAACGCGGCCGGCCGGAACGATCATGGTGCGTGCGTTTATCATGGGACGGAGAATAGCCGCGGCGGCGCGCTTTGCAAGGACGAATTGCGCCGCCTTTGTGGAGCGGCTTGCCCATGCACTTAGCACTACCTCAGATGGACCCCGGCACGGGGGCCGGGGTGACACGTGAGTGTGGCGCAGGGCCCTGCCTTTTACCAAAGCTGTCACCCCGGGCTTGTCCCGGGGTCCACGCAGCTTCAAGGCATTTCACGAAGCCGAAAAGAAAAAGGCCGCTCCCGGAGGAGCGGCCCCTGCCTTGAGGTTCCAGAACCTTACGGCTTTTCGAGAATATGGATGGCGGCGGCATTGCCCATGCCCACCACATGGGTCATGCCCATGCGTGCGCCTTCCACCTGGCGCTTGCCGGCCTTACCTCTGAGATGCGTGACGATCTCATAGACATTGGCGATGCCCGTCGCGCCCAAAGGATGGCCCTTGGACAGAAGCCCGCCGGAGACATTGACCGGAATCTTGCCGCCCAGTGCGGTTGCACCCGTGTCGATCATCTTGCCTGCTTCCCCGTCCTTGCAGAGGCCGAGATTTTCGTAGTGCAAAATTTCCGCCGTGGCGAAACAGTCATGCAGCTCGACAAGGTTGAGGTCTTCCGGCCCAACGCCCGCCATCTCATAAGCCTGTTGCGCGGCCATGCGCGTGCAGGTCGAAAAGTCCGGCATCACAAGGTCGCGGTCGGTGAAGGGATCGGAGGTAAGCGCAGACGCGCGCACTTTGATCGCCCGGTCCATGAGGCCGAGTTCCTTCACCTTCTTTTCCGAACAGAGCACGGCGGCGGCGGAGCCGTCCACATTCACCGAGCACATCAGCTTGGTGTTGGGATAAGAGATCATCTCCGCACCCATCACTTCTTCAAGCGGCGTTTCCTTCTGATACATCGCCTTGTCGTTCATGGTGGAGTGGTGATGGTTTTTCACCGCCACCTTGGCGAACTGCTCGAAGCTCGTGCCGTGCTTCTTGTGGTGCTCCATGCCAAGCTCGGCAAAGACCGTCGGCATGGTGCCCGAGCCCAGAAGCCCTTCGGTGGGAATGCCCTTATCGCTTCCCCCGCCGCCGAGAAGCCCGCGGCCCATCTGCTCGACGCCGACCGCAAGCACGAGATCGTACAGCCCCGCCTTGATCGCGATCCAACCTTCGCGGAACGCGGTCGCGCCCGTGGCGCAGGCATTTGCCGTATTTACCACCGGAATGCCCGTCTGGCCGATCTGGTGCAGAATGCGCTGGCCCACCATGCCGCTTGCCTGGAAGAGGTTGCCGCAATAAAGCGCCTGCATGTCCTTGATGCCGAGCCCGGCATCATCGAGCGCCGAGAGTGCGGCTTCCGCGCCCAGGTCCGGCACCGTGCGGTCCGGGAAGCGGCCGAATTTGATCATATCCGTGCCAATGACATAAACGTCGTCTTTGCTCATGGGTTAAGCCTCCTCACGCCGCCGGTTGAAAGAAATAGGAAATATAGTGGTTGCCCTGTTTGTCGGTGCGGCCCGCATCTTTGAAGACCACATCGACATCCATCCCCATTTTGATTTTCGCAGGATCGGGCTCGATATTAATGAGATTGCCTTTCACCGTGCCGCCGCCTTCAATGTCCACCACGGCGGAAACGAAAGGCACTTCCACGCCGGGGAAGGAGCGGTAAACGATCGTGTAGGAATAGAGCTTGCCTTTATTCGGCAGCTTCACCGCTTCCATCTTGTTGCGGGCAAAACATTTCGAGCAGACATGGCGCGCGCCGATAAAGACGGTGCCGCAATTGCCGCATTTATGCCCTTCGAGATATGGCTCGCCATTCGCCGGCAGTTTGACGTAGTCCGTCACCGGGCGCAGCTCGCTCGCCGCTTCACTCATCGCTTTCTCCCCTTGTACTTGTTCTTGGCGGTTGTTCTTGTCGCTATTCGTTAGGGCATGGCCCTTGCGCGGCAGACGCCGCTTGTTTCTGGCGGAACTTTACCACCTTCGATAGCGCTGTCATCAAGGCGCGAAAACACGTCGCGGCAGCAAGGGTTTATGTATGTCTGAAGAAAGCCGCCTGCCCGTGAAACGGAACCAAGACGGCAAGGCATCGTTTCTGCGGCATGATGGAAACACTCGCCGGCCAGTTCGAAACCTATCTGCCGCCCGCCGAAATCGCCCTGCGCACGGTCTCGGCATTGGTGCTTGGCACGTTGATCGGGCTCGAACGGGAGCTGCGGCAAAAACCGGCGGGCCTGCGCACCTGCATGCTGGTGGCGCTGACCTCGGCCGCCTTCGTCGTCGGCAGTATCGAACTTTCCATGCGCCTTGCCGATGACGGGCCGGATTTCAATCTCGACCCCTTGCGCGCCATCGAGGCGATCGTGACCGGTATCGCCTTTCTCGGCGCGGGCGCCATCCTGCAATCGGGCGGGCATGTGCGCGGGCTAACCACGGGCGCGAGCATCTGGCTCACCGGCGCCATCGGCCTCATCGCGGGCGCGGGCCAGGTTCTCTTCGCCCTCTTCGTCGCCCTGCTCGGCCTCTTCGTCCTTCATCTCATGGGCCGCATCGAGCACCGCTGGGTGAAAACGAAAGACGGCGAGGAGCAATCCAGCAGCAAATAAAACTCTTTGCGATTGGCGCTTTCCAACGGGCAAGCGGTCGAACCCCACTCCGCCTCCCGCTAAGATGCCGCCCCGAACAACACACTCACCAGCCTCAAGGGGAAGCGCATGTCAAAAGTCAAAACGCATATGATGTTTCAAGGCGAGGCGGAAAACGCCGTCAGACTTTATGCGTCCGTTTTCAGCGATTTTCAGGTGGGCGACATCGAACGCTATGTGGAAGGGGAACCGGGGCCCACCGGCGCCTTCAAAACCGCGCCTGTTTCCTTCGCAGGCCATGAACTGATCATCTTCGACAGCCCGCCCATGCATGACTTCACTTTCACCCCCTCCATCTCGCTCTATGTCGATCTTGAAACGGCGGAAGAAATCGAGGCGGCCTTCGCCAAATTGTCGGAGGGCGGCCAGGTCATGATGCCGCTGGACGATTACGGCTTCAGCCAGCGCTTCGGCTGGCTCGCCGACCGCTACGGCGTTTCCTGGCAGCTCAACTTGCCGGCCTAGCCGCGTGTGATGACAAGAACCGAGTCTCAACCGCAGGCTGGAAACAGAACAGAAAATGTGGGGGAAGATGGCGGAGAGGATGGGATTCGAACCCACGAGACGCTTTTGACGTCTACTCCCTTAGCAGGGGAGCGCCTTCGACCACTCGGCCACCTCTCCGCCGCCGTGTATGCCGCAGAAATCTTGGCCTTTCAAGCCGAAACTGGCCCCTTTCCCGTTTTTCTGACCTTGCAGGATCGTGCAGAACCTTGCAGGAACGTGCAGGATCGCGCTCAAATTTGCTGGGGAATCCGCGGGGATTCTGTTCTCATCCCGTTCCCACAATACGGTCTACTTCATGCCAGAACGCTCGCCTTACGTAAGATCAGCGAGAGCCGCCGCCCGCGCGGGCAATGCCGCGGGACGCCCGGATCACAGCTAACGAAGCAAGTGCCAGTTTGAGTCGTACCGCATGAATCGCCTGTTAGAAATTTCGGCAGGCATCCAAATCGACTTCGATAGGAAATACCTTCTCTCCCGTTCTTAAAGTCATGTGGGCGAGGAGATACTGAATTTCCTCATCGTGACGCACAGCCCGCTTCACTGCTAACGACGGGTAGATGACTAACCCTAAATGATAATCAAGTGGAATGAGGTACTTTAACTTCTCCTGTTCCTGCGCAGTTAGGCTGTTGTAGTACTCTGCAGCAGCAACGCAATCTGCCGCTCTCGGGTCAACTATTTGCGGTTGGTCATTATAAACTATTCGCCATTCAGACTCTGAGTAGAGCTCATAGTGGAACTTATTGTCATTTAGTCGACTATCTATTTCGTGCATCGGCTTGAAGAAATTCAGCAGCACCTTGTTCTTTAAGTCAGATTTACATGCCTCCAAAAGCACATCCTGAACAACAGACGGATCGCCAAAGTAGACCATTGGCCGCCCTCCTCGTTTGAAAAGAAAAAATCTTTTCAGTCCGATGCCCAACCGGCCAAACTTGCGTGCATGTCTACGAGCTAATGAGACTCTAAGTTCGGTAAAACAAGTTTGCGGGGCCTTGGCGGCGCCTAAAGTGGGGTCAAAAAGAGGATCTTCAGTCATCCACAAGCCATGCTTGAGGATATTTCTAAACCGCTCGACATATCGTTCTGTAAATTCACCTTCGGTGCGCGACGAGGCCTTTTCATACCAAGGCTCTTTATCATCCTCGCCAGCTGCTTGGGCAGCGACTGCATTAGCATCTTGGTCGATATCACGCCCGGTCCAGTGAATCAGAAAATCTGAGTGCACTGCATAGTCAAAAGCTCGGTTATCCATTCCCCTCACCCGCTAATTTCCTAATAACCTAAATCATGACACAGCTTCATATTTTAACCTGCACAAGGAAATCTCCAAGAATCCGCGGCATCCGGTTACAGAACAAACCCTTTGCCCACCTTCCCAGCGCTAAACATCAATCACAATCGCATGATCGCCGGGCGATTCCCGCTCGCCCTTGGCGGGAACTGTGGGTAGGTTGGCGGCCATGACGCAAGCTGCCCGCCATATGAAACGGGATGCAAAGCGCACAGTCCTTTGGCTGTCGCTTTTCGTGCTGTTTTTGAATGCGCTGCTGCCCGCCGGTTATATGCCCGGCGCGCGGGCGGAGGATGGCAGCTTCACCATCGTCATCTGTTCGGCCTCGGGGCTGAAAACACTGACGCTGGATGCCGCGGGTAACGCCATCTCGCAGGATGAAGACGGCGGGGCGGAAAGCACCGGCTGTCTTTACTGGACTGCGACGGCCCATTACATCGCCGCACCCGAGATCACGCTGACGGCGATGGCCCTGCCCGCCGCTGCATCCCCGCGTGCCCCGCAAGGGCACGGCGTGGTACTGCCGCCTGCCATCGGCCCGCCGCTCGGCGCGCAGGCCCCGCCCTTTTTCCTCATCTGACTGCCGATCTACCGGGGCGCGTACGCGCGCCCGCACTGTCATTTGAGGGACCCAATGTCTAATTCTTCTTTGAAAGCTGCGCTCGGCGCCGCACTTATCGCCCTACCCGCTTTTCTTACCGCTCCGGCCAAGGCGCATATCGTTCTGGAAACCACGAACGCCCCTGCGGACAGCTATTTCCAGGCCACTTTCCTTGCCCCCCATGGCTGCGAAGGCTCGGCCACGACGGGCCTGAGCATCACGCTGCCCGAGGGCACGCTGGTCGCCAAGCCGCAACCGAAACCCGGCTGGCAGCTTGAAATCGTCAAGAAGCCGCTGCCCGAGCCTGTGGAAGGCCCGCATGGGGCGGTCTTTGAGGAAGCGATCGAGGCGATCACCTGGCGGCACGGCAAGCTGCCCGATGCGCAGTTCGATGCCTTCAAAATCCACATGCGGCTTCCAGCAGTGGACAAAGAAACCACGCTCTATTTCCCGGTGCTCCAGACCTGCGAGCAAGGCACCCGCAACTGGAACGAGATTGCGGAGGAAGGCGGCGCGCATCCTGCCTCGCCCGCCCCTGCGCTCACTCTGATGCCCGCGCAAAACGCGCATCACAACCATTAAGCCGCCGGAGAAGACACATGATCCCGACACCCTTCGGGCTGCGCCTTGCCGGCGCCGCCACCCTCAGCCTGTGCGCCGCCCCGGCACTGGCCGAACACACACCGCTCACCCTACCGGGCATCACCGTCTCGGCAGAGGCCGAGCCCTCTCTCACCGTGCCGAGTTTCGAGGCGGCCGAAGAACAGCTCTCGCGCATACCGGGCGCGGTGAAAGCCGTCCCGGCGGAAGATTACAGGGATGGGCGCGCGGCGAACCTCAAAGACGTTCTGGACTTCGTGCCGGGCGTCTTCGTGCAGCCGAAATACGGCCAGGAGGATTTGCGCCTTTCGATCCGCGGCTCGGGCCTTTCTCGCAACTTCCATCTGCGCGGTATCCGCCTTCTCATTGACGGCATTCCGATCAATGAGGCCGATGGCGGGGGCGACCCGCAGGAAATCGATCCGCTGACCTTCCGCTATACCGAGGTCTACCGGGGCGGTAACGCCCTGCAATATGGCGCCGCCTCGCTGGGCGGGGCGATCAATTTCGTCTCCCCCACCGGCTACAATGCACCCGCTTATCTTTCGCGCGTGGAGATCGGCAGCTTCGGCACGAAGCGTGTGCAGCTTGCTGCAGGCGGCGTTGAAGGCAAGTGGGATTATTATGCCAGCCCCACCTATTCCAGCTCCGACGGCTACCGCGATCACACCGAGCAGGATTATCTGCGCTTCTCCGGTAATCTCGGCTACCGGGTGAGCCCTAAGGTCGAAACCCGCTTCTATCTCAATCTCAACACGATCGATCAGGACATCCCGAGCTCGCTGACGAAAGCGCAGGCACTGACCAGCCCGCAAAGCACGCAGACATCGAGCTTCACGCAGGACACGGCCCGCGACATCGATTCCATTCGCGTTGCCAACCGCACCTCGTTCATCCTGGGCGACTGGGATGTGATGCTCGGCGCCTCTTACACGAACAAGGATCTCTTTCACCCGCTCTCTTTCGGCGTGATCGACAATTCCTATGAGAATGCCGGCCTTTACGCGCGCGGCACACAGGAGGGTGAGCTTTTCGGCAACCGCTCGCGGATCACGCTCGGGGCCAATGTCATTGCCGGGATCAATCGGGCGCGCATCTGGCAGAATATCGGCGGCTCGCGCGGCTCCATTCAGTTCAACGATGTGGATGAGAAATCCTACAATTACGAACTTTATGGCGAGATCGAGCACTATCTCACCACCGGCATCGCGCTGATCGCCGGGGCGCAGCTCAATCATTCCATCCGCGAGCTCGACGACAATCAACTCTCCAATGGCAATGACACGGGCCGCAAAACCTTCACGAGTTTCAACCCGAAACTCGGTGTGCTGTGGGATGTGACGGAAGACGCGCAGCTCTTTGCCAATGTCTCCCGCTCGTCCGAGCCGCCGACCTTTTCCGAGCTCAACCCTTCTTCCGCGCCCGGCTTTGCCGATCTCGATCCGCAGGAAGCCTGGACGGCGGAAATCGGCACGCGGGGCGGTAATGAGTGGATCGGTTGGGATCTTTCGCTTTACCGCGCCTGGATCGAGAACGAACTGCAGCTCTTCGTAACGCCGGGCAGCGGCCAGGGCGGCTTTGCGCTCAATGCCGATGAAACCATCCATCAGGGCATCGAGCTCGGGCTCAATGTCAAATTGCTGGACGGCATTTTCGCCGCGCCGGGCGATGACAAGCTCTTCTGGCGTCAGGCTTACACGCTGAACGATTTCCATTTCGACGGCGACGCGGCCTTCGGCGACAACGAGCTGCCGGGCGCGCCGAAGCATTTCCTGCGCACCGAGCTGCGCTATGAGAACGAGGACGGCTTCTACATCGCCCCCAATGCCGAATGGGTGCCGGAGGGCTATCACGTCGACAACGCCAATACGGACGCCTTCAAGACCGAGGATTACGTCATTTACGGCGTCAAAGCCGGCTATGATTTCGGCAACGGCCTCAGCGTCTATGCCGATGGGCGCAACCTCCTCGACCGGACCTATATCTCCAACACCAATGCCCGGCCTGTGGCAACGGCCGCAGACGCGCTCTACAACCCCGGTGACGGGCGCGCGCTTTATGTGGGCATGGAGATCCGTTTTTAAGCGAAAGGCGCGCTCAGCGCCGTGTGTGAGGCATTTATGGGCGGCTCCGGGGTTTCCCGGAGCCGCCCTTTGCATTTTTGCAGCGGTTTTTGCATTGTAGAGGCCGAAGCGCGCCCTTAAGTAACGCGGGACCGGCGCCGCTTTATCTCCGCCCTCAGCCCCTATCCAATCTCGGACCAAATCCCGGAGACGACATGATCTCGACCGCCCGGCTGACCATTCTGCTGGCGATGACGGTGGCGATGGGGCCTTTCGCCATCGACGCTTATCTGCCCTCCTTCCCCCGCATCGCCGAGACGCTGGGCGTGGAGGTGCATGACGTCTCGCTGACCATCTCCGTCTATATGCTGGCCTTCGCCTTCGGGCAGCTTTTCGGCGGGGCCCTTTCGGACAGTTTCGGGCGGCGCTGGGTGATGCTGTCGGGCGTTGCGGTGTTTTCCCTCTCCAGCGTGCTGATCGCCCTTTCAGGCAGCCTCACCGAGCTTTTGATCTGGCGCGCGGCGCAGGCTTTCGGCGCGGGCTTCACCGCGGTCTCCGTTCCTGCCATCGTGCGCGACCGGGCAACGGGCCGGGAAGCGGCAACGCTCTTCTCCCTGATCGGCCTCATCATGATCATCGCGCCGGCCATCGCGCCCACCGTCGGCAGCGCCATTCTGGCCGTCTCCGATTGGCCGATGATCTTCATCTTTCTCGCCGCTTATTCCGCCATGATGATCGTGCTGCTCTGGTTCGGGCTTTTCGCAAGGCTTGAGACGATCAAGCGGGCGCCGCGCGATTACCGCCTGCTGCCCGCCTATCTGGCGGTGCTGAGCAATCCTTCGGCGCTGCGTTTCATCATGATCATCACGCTCGGCTTTTCCTCCATGCTGATCTTCCTGACGCATGCCTCCTACATCTATCAAAAATGGTTCGGCCTTTCGGAGTTTGGTTTCTCGGCGGTCTTCGCGGCGAATATCGCCACCATGGCGGGCTGCAATTTTCTCAACCGCTTTCTTTTAAAGCGAATGGACCCCGATCATATTCTGAAATTCTCCGTGCCCGTTCAGGCGCTCGCCATCGGCGGGCTCGTTGCGGCCGCCGCCTTCGATATCGGTCTTTGGATGTTCGTGCCCTGCATGATGGTGTCCGTCGGCTCGCTCGGCATGATCGGGCCGAATGCGCAGGCCTGCGCCATGCATCATTTCGAGCATCAGGCCGGCACCGCCGCCTCGATCATGGGCTTTACGCAGTTCATGCTGGCAGGGGCAATCAGCGCCGCGTCCGCGCTGGTGCCGGAATCCCTCATCAACATCACGCTTTTCATGGGCGCCTGCGGGTTCTTATGCGCCGCCCTGGCGCTTGCCCCGGCAAAGCCGCTTCACGCGCACCAGCTCTAGCTTTAAGAGCTCTTGCGCGTGCCGTGATAGCGGATCAGCCCTTCCTGGGCGACGGAGGCGGCAAGCTTGCCGTCCCGCGTGAAAATGCTGCCCCGGTTGAAGCCGCGCGCCCCTTGCGAAGTGGGCGCATCCTGCGAGTACAGCATCCACTCATCGACGCTGAAGGGCCGGTGGAACCACATGGCGTGGTCAAGGCTGGCCGATTGCAGCTTGCCGGAAATCCAGCTCACCCCATGCGGGCGCACGCAGGTGTCGAGCAGCGTCATGTCGGAGGCATAGGCAAGCACGCATTGATGGATGCGCAAATCATCCGGCGTCGGCCGCGTGGTCTTGATCCAAACGTTCTGCAGCGGCTCCATCGGCTCCGGCTTGATATAGGCCTGCGGATCGACGGCGCGCACTTCGATGGGGCGCGGGCGGGCAAAATGCGTGGCGATTTCCGGCGGCAGCCGGTCCATGATTTCCTTGCGCCGCTCCCGCTCCGTCGGCAGGTCTTCGGGCTGCGGCACGTCGGGCATCTCCACCTGATGCTCGAAACCTTCTTCCATCACCTGAAAGGAGCTGGCCAGGTTGAAAATCTGCTTGCCGTGCTGAATGGCGACGACGCGGCGCGTCGTAAAGCTCTTGCCGTCCCGCGCCCGGTCCACCTCGTAAAGGATCGGCACTTTGGGATCGCCGGGGCGGATGAAATAAGCATGGAGCGAATGACAGACCCGGTCTTCGGGCACCGTGCGGTAAGCGGCGGAAAGCGCCTGCGCAATCACCTGCCCGCCGAACACGCGCTGCCAGCTTGCATCGGGGCTGTGGCCGCGGAAAAGGTTCTGCTCGATGGCTTCAAGGTCGAGGAGCTCAATGAGATTTTCTGCTGGCAGGGTCATGACCGGCTCTCTTTCTTCATTGTTAACGCGGCGGAAAACGAATCTGGGCGGAAAATACGCGCTTAAACGGCAAGTGTCACGAAGACGTGAGGCCCGCCCGGCCAGGCAAAGCTCCGGGCAAAATAAAAGGCCCGCACGCCGTAGCGTCCGGACCTGTCAAAGCAAAAACATATACGCTTACTTTCTTACTGCTGGCTGGATAGTGTCCGCCAGTCCTATGGATCCACCCTATCAGTGCTGCGAAAGCCACTCCCGTGCCTGGCGCTGAGCGTCGGCAATTTCGTCCGGCGACATATCGCGGGCAATCTCGGTGCGGCAATCGCGGGCGGCATGATTGCCCCGCATGGCCGCAAGATTGAACCACTTATGTGCCGTCACATAGTCGACATCCACACCTTTACCCGTGGCGTAGATCAGCCCCAAACTGTAAAGGGCTTCGCTCTGCCCGCCTTCGGCGGCCATTTCGCATTTCTGAAGGGCATCGATTTGTACACGAGCCATCGTGCCAGCCTCCTCGATGATGCCTCAGGCTCCCATACTCCCTTACTTGGAGGAGCCCCCCGACAAACAAGCAGGACATCCGCCTGCAACGAGGTTAATGAAAAATCCATCGCTTGAAAATTTGGTTAACAAGGATGGATTCTTCATCAGCAGCCGGATTTTTTTGCAAATCAGCTAACGACTGGGACTTTCATGCCACGCTCCACGGCAGGGCGCGCCGCGTTGGCGGCAAGCCAGCGTGAGACGTTATTCCCATCGCCGACAATGTCGCCTTTCAGCGACTTGATCATCTCGAACCCTACGGAAACCCAGGGATAGGTGGCCATATCGGCGATCGAATAGTCCCCGGCCAGATAGTCCGTACGCCCCAATTGATCGTCCATCACCTTCAGAAGACGCGCGGTTTCACCCATATACCGGTCGATCGCATAAGGAATTTTTTCCGGCGCAACATTGGCGAAGTGATTGGCCTGCCCCATCATCGGGCCGATATTCGCCATCTGCCAGAACAGCCATTCAAGCACCTTGGCGCGGCCCTCACCCTCCTTCGGCAGGAACTTGCCCGTCTTCTCCGCGAGATAGACGAGAATAGCGCCGGACTCGAATAAGGAGACGCCCGTCTCCCGGTCGACAATGGCGGGAATTTTCGAATTCGGCGCGATTTTCACGAAGTCCGGTTCGAACTGCGCGCCTTTGGAAATGTCGATTGCATGTG
Source organism: Tepidicaulis sp. (assembly GCF_965222285.1). Taxonomy (NCBI): domain Bacteria; kingdom Pseudomonadati; phylum Pseudomonadota; class Alphaproteobacteria; order Hyphomicrobiales; family Parvibaculaceae; genus Tepidicaulis; species Tepidicaulis sp. The sequence goes on from NZ_OZ244942.1 coordinate 1,836,650, forward strand.
CCTCATAAGGAAGGCCGCATTCTTCCAGCATGACGGAAACCTTGCGGCCGTTCGGCGTGGTCCAGGTGTAAAGATCGATCATTCGTGCCTCCCTCGCCGGGTCCAAAGCCCGGCCGTTTATCGCATTCAACAACTGCGATGGCATATGGGAGGCGGCACGGCCGAACCCAAGGGCTCAGAAGCGTAAGGCACGGACCACTTAGTATTCCACGGTCACTTCGACGTGATGGTGGCGGTGTATCCGGCAGATCAAGGGACGCAGCGCATAGGAACCTGCCGGCAATTCAAAACCGACCGCATCTTCGGGAAAAAGAAAATCGCCGACGATATCGCCATCCTTGTTTACAAGCTGAAAGCCGTAGGTCCCGCCCATCACGCGCACGATCTTGCCGGCCTCGGGCAGGTCGAGCGAGCGGCCCCAAACATTGGCGGTGCCGAACGTGTCGTTCTCCACCCGCGTGCCCGTTGCCGTAACGCGCTCGGCATGGGCAAGAGGTGCTGCAAACAAAGTTGTAGCCAAAAGGCTCGACGCAAAAACCAGACCCCCGACAACCCGCATGACATCCTCTCTCATAACGCTTTAACCGCCCCCGGTGTTACGGCACCGACCCTAGCACAGCCCAGCCAAAGCGCGAAGGTTCTGCCGCTCCGTTTGGATGCAGGTCCCAGCCGATGAAATGAGAGGGAAAATCAGGAAAGAAAACTGAAAGACCGCACCGGATCCGAATGCCGTAATCGGCTTGCCGCTAGGTCCATCCGGTATGGCGATCACCGGCACCCGGGAATTCGGCGCGATCTTCAGTTTTATGAGGCCGGAGCGCCCGCCCTTTAAAGGCTGAGGTGTTCCGCCTTGCCTGCCTTCCGGAAGTTCCGCCGCATTGGAAGTGCCGGAGGGTCAGACTGTCCTATGCCGCTGCCGCGCCGCGCCCTAAGGCGCGGCGGGACATTGCATGGCGGCTATTACTTCTTCTTGCGCGCAACCTTACGCTTGGCAGCAGCCTTGCGCTTGGGAGCGGCTTTCTTCTTGGCCGCAGCCTTACGCTTGGGAGCTGCCTTCTTCTTGGCAGCGGTCTTGCGCTTCGGAGCTGCCTTTTTCTTAGCAGCGGTTTTCTTCTTGGCAGCCGTTTTCTTTTTAGCGGCTGTCTTGCGCTTCGGAGCGGCTTTCTTCTTAGCAGCCGTTTTCTTCTTGGCTGCAGTCTTCCGCTTCGGAGCTGCTTTCTTCTTCGCGGCGGTTTTCCGCTTAGCCGCCGTTTTCTTGGCAGCGGTCTTCTTCTTGGCCGCTGTCTTGCGCTTAGCAACCGTCTTACGCTTCGGGGCCGTCTTCTTGGCCGTGCGTTTCACTGCTGCTTTTTTCTTGGCCGCCGTTTTCTTTTTGGCGGTGGTCTTCCGTTTAGCTGTAGTAGCCATTGTCCATATCGCTCCTGATGTGCCGTTTCCTGTGACGACGTAAATTTAGGACCTAACGCACATACTTTAGTGAGCGCCCCCAATTAAAGGACGCAGACACCCATACTATGGTTGTCTCCTCTTGACTCGGCAACACTTTGATGCACGCAAGTGTTAGCGAGTCTGCAACACATTCAGAAAAATGTGTTTACAAACGGTTCACTTCAGAAGCGGAAAAACATCTTCAGTTATCGGAAGACACACCCAATTTTTCGGCGAGCAATTCATTCACGGTTTGCGGATTCGCCTTTCCTGACGTGGATTTCATGACTTGTCCGACAAACCAGCCGATCATTTTCGGCTTCTCTTTTACCTGCTCAACTTTATCCGGATTGGCTGCGATAACCTCGTCGACAGCCTTCTCGATGGCGCCTGTATCGGTCACCTGACGAAGGCCTTTTTCTTCGACAATTTTCGCCGGATCGTCGCCGGAATCGAACATTAGCTCGAAAACTTCCTTAGCGATTCGCCCGGAGATGGTTCCATCCTGGATGAGATTAATGAGCTCGGAGAGCTGTTTTGCGCTCACCGGAGAGCTCTCGATCGCAAGTCCGGCCTTGTTGAGCGCACCGAAAAAATCACCCGTCACCCAGTTCGCCGCCGCTTTCGGATCGCTCGTTTCGGCAACTTCTTCATAGAAAGAAGCGATGGCTTTTTCCGAGACGAGCACGCTCGCGTCATAGGGCGAAAGCGCATATTCGCGGATGAAACGCTCACGCTTTTCATCGGGAAGTTCCGGCAGATCTTTGGCAATTTCATCGACCCATTCCTGGCTGAAAACCAGCGGCAGAAGGTCGGGATCGGGGAAATAACGGTAGTCATGCGCTTCTTCTTTCGAGCGCATGGACCGCGTTTTGCCCGTTTTAATGTCGAAGAGACGCGTTTCCTGGTCCACCGTGCCGCCATCTTCGATCAAATCGATCTGCCGGCGCGCTTCATATTCGATGGCAAGGCCGACAAAGCGGATCGAGTTGACGTTCTTGATCTCGCAGCGCGTGCCGAATTCATCTCCCGGCTTGCGTACGGACACATTCACGTCCGCGCGCATCGACCCCTGCTCCATATTGCCGTCGCAGGTACCAAGATACCGCAAAATCGCCCGCAATTTCCGCACGAAGGCCTGCGCTTCTTCCGAAGAACGCATATCCGGCTTCGTCACGATCTCCATCAGCGCCACACCGGAGCGGTTGAGATCGACAAAGCTCATGGAAGGGTGCTGGTCGTGCACGCTTTTGCCCGCGTCCTGCTCCATATGCAGCCGCTCGATGCCGACGGTTTTCATTTCACCGCCCGGCAGATCGATCAGCACCGCCCCTTCCCCGACGATCGGGTGTTTGTACTGGGAAATCTGATAGCCCTGCGGCAGGTCCGGATAGAAATAATTCTTCCGGTCGAAGACGGAGCGCAGATTGATCTGCGCTTTCAGACCGAGGCCCGTGCGCACCGCCTGCTCGACGCATTTCTTGTTGATCACCGGCAACATGCCCGGCATCGCCGCATCAACGAGCGAGACGTTCTGGTTTTGCTCGGCGCCGAATTCCGTCGAAGCGCCGGAGAAGAGTTTGGCGTTGGAGGAAATCTGGGCGTGAACCTCAAGTCCGATCACCACTTCCCAGGCGCCCGTCGCCCCTTCGATCAGTTTGCTTGCAGCTTCTTGCGTCATGATCAGGCCCTCCACCAGGCGTCAGGCTCGGCATTGAAGCCGGCGGCCTCTTCCAGCACACCTGCGGTGCGCAGCAACGTTTCTTCATCAAAGGCGCGGCCGATAAGCTGCAGCCCAAGCGGCAATCCTCTGGCGCTGAGCCCGGCAGGCAGCGAAATGCCCGGCAGGCCGGCAAGGTTCACCGTTACCGTGAAAACATCATTGAGATACATGGACAAGGGATCGTCCGTTTTCTCGCCAATGCCGAATGCGTCCGACGGCGCGGTCGGCGTCAGCAGCACATCCACTTTCTCATAGGCTTGTTTGAAGTCCTGCGCGATGAGCGTGCGGATCTTCTGCGCCTTGATGTAATAGGCATCGTAATAACCTGCGGAGAGAACATAGGTGCCGATCAACACGCGGCGCTTCACTTCCGCGCCGAACCCGGCTGCCCGCGTCTTCTCATACATGTCCGTAATGTCGTTGCCTTCCACGCGCAGCCCGTAGCGCACGCCGTCATAGCGCGCGAGGTTGGACGAGGCTTCGGCAGGCGCCACGATGTAATAAGCAGGCAGCGCATATTTCGTATGCGGCAGCGAGACATCGACAATCTCCGCGCCCGCCGCTTTCAGCCAGTCGATCCCTTGGGTCCAGAGCTTTTCGATTTCCTCGGGCATCCCCTCCACGCGGTATTCGCGCGGAATGCCGACTTTGAGGCCCTTGATGTCCCCGGTCAGTGCCTTTTCGAAATCGGGCACCGGCTGATTAACGCTGGTGGAATCCTTCGGGTCATGGCCCGACATGGATTTCAGCATGATCGCCGCGTCCTTCACCGTGCGGGTGATAGGCCCTGCCTGATCGAGTGAAGACGCGAAGGCGACGATGCCCCAGCGCGAGCAGCGCCCGTAAGTCGGCTTGATGCCCACGGTGCCGGTAAAGGCGGCGGGCTGGCGGATCGAGCCGCCCGTATCCGTCGCCGTTGCCGCAAGCGCCGTGCGCGCGGCCACCGCAGCCGAAGAGCCGCCGGAAGAACCGCCGGGCACAAGCGCTTTATCCTCGCCCTTGCCCTTCCACGGGTTCGTCACCGATCCGTAATAGCTCGTCTCATTGGAGGAGCCCATGGCGAATTCGTCATTATTGAGTTTGCCGAGCATCACCGCCCCGTCGCGCCAAAGCTGGCTCGTCACGGTAGATTCATAAGTCGGCGTGAAGCCGTCCAGAATGTGGCTGCAGGCCGTGGTGCGCACGCCCTCAGTGCAGAACAGGTCCTTGATGCCGAGCGGAATGCCTTCCAGCGGCCCGCCCTCGCCCTTTTGCAGCCGCGCGTCGGACGCCTTGGCCATCTCGGCGGCCTTCTCGGCGGTTTCCAGCACATAAGCATTGAGCGACCGCGCGCCTTCCATCTCTTTGATGTAAGCGCCGGTCAGCTCGCTCGAGGTGATTTCCTTGGCTTTCAGCTTGTCGCGCGCTTCGGCCAGGGTGAGTTTTGTCAGATCCGTCATGCCGCGCTCCTATTCCACAACCTTGGGGACGGCAAAAAAGCCGTCATCGGCGCCTGGCGCGTTCTTCGTCACCTGGTCCTGAATATTGCCATCGGTCACGACATCCTCGCGCATCGGCAAAGCCAGATTCTCGACGCTCGCCATCGGCTCGACATTGTCCGTATTCACTTCGCCAAGCTGCTCCACCCAATCGAGAATGGAGGACAGCTCCTTGGCAAGCGGAGCGACTTCTTCATCCGTAACGGCAATGCGCGCAAGCCGCGCAATGTGCCGGACCGTGTTCTGATCGACCGACATGGGCCTCTCTCTTTCGAAGGTTTAAGGAAACGGGCAAGATCACGCGGGAGGGACCCCGTATCATCTTGATTTGGCGCGGAAAATAACAAAGCGGGCAGGTCCGGGCAACCGGCGCGGCAGCCCGCCCCCGGCAGGCGCTTCAAGGTGTACAGCAAAACCTGCCAAATGGTGATTTACAATTCCTCACCGGAGGGCTACCGATCCTGCCATGACAGCGGAAATATTGAGCATCGAGGAGTTTGCGGCCAAAACGCGGCCCGGAAAGGCGCTTTTGGGCCTCGATCTCGGCACCCGCACCATCGGCGTCGCGCTTTCAAACGGCCTTTGGAACATCGCCAGCCCGCTTGAAACCATCAAACGCACGAAATTCACCGCCGATGCCGCCCGCCTTCTGGAGCTGATTGCGGAGAATAATGTCGGCGCGCTCATTCTGGGCCTGCCCCTCAATATGGATGGCAGCGAGGGCCCGCGCGCCCAGTCCACCCGCGCCTTCGCCCGAAACCTCGCGCAAAAGACCGAGTGCCCCATCGTCTTCTGGGATGAGCGGCTTTCCACCGTCGCCGTCACCCGCACGCTGCTGGATGCCGATGCGAGCCGCAAGAGGCGCGGTGAAGTCGTCGATAAAATGGCCGCCGCCTACATCCTGCAAGGCGCCCTCGACCGCCTCGCCCGGCTTTAAGAGCCCTGGCCACCTCTGGACCCGCAATAAGTGCTCTGCTAGAGCACAGCATTCCCTTGCGGCGCCTGCCTTGAAAGAAGAGCCATGGAAGCGATCCTCAATTCCCTCATTCCCGTCTTTCTGGTGATCGCGCTCGGCGCCGTCATCAAGCGCATCGGCTTTCTGGATGAAGGGCTCTGGGCGCCGCTCGACCGGCTGACCTATTACGTCTTCTTTCCCGCGCTGCTGCTGCACACGCTGGCAACCGCCGACCTTGCCAATTTCGATGTCTGGCCCATGGCCTATGCGCTCTGGGGCGGGCTCTTTTCCATGGTGGCGATCCTCATGGTGCTGCGGGTGACGACAAAGCTCACCGGCCCGCAATTCGCCTCCGTCTTTCAGGGCGCGGCGCGCTGGAACGGTTTCGTCGCTCTTGCCGCCATCGGCCAGCTTTACGGGCCCGAGGGCGTAACCCTTGCCGCCGTCTCCTTCGCCGTGCTGGTGCCGACGGTAAACGTGCTCTCCGTGCTCATTCTCACCCGCTATGCCGGCGACACGCCGGCCGGCATGGGCACGGTGCTGAAACTCCTGTCAAAAAACCCGCTCATTCTTGCCTGCGCGGCAGGCATTGCGCTTAACGCGACGCATATCGGCCTGCCGGGACCACTCGCCACCACCGCCGATATTCTGGGCAAGGCGGCGCTCACCATCGGCCTCATCGCCATTGGGGCGGGGCTTAAATGGCACGAAGCGCTCGCGCATAAATGGATCGTGCTACTGACAAGCGCCTTGAAGCTCGCGGTGATGCCCGCGCTCATGCTTGGCTGGTGCATCTTCTTCGACGTAACGGGCCTGCCGCGCCTCGTCGTTCTTCTGTGCGGCGCGGTGCCGGGGGCTACCTCCTCTTACATCCTCGCCCGCCAGCTTGGCGGCGATGCAAGCCTGATGGCGAGCCTGATTACCGGCGGCACGATCCTGGCGGCGGTTACGATGCCGGTAATTTTGTGGCTGGCGAGTTAACCCATCTCACGTCGTCACCCCGGGCTTGACCTGAGGGTCCGTCCGGCAGCTCAGCTTGTAGCCACCTTCCTGTGGACCCCGGGACAAGCCCGGGGTGACAGGTGTTGGCTATCGCAATGCGGTGCCCTTCACACAGGTTGTCACCCCGGCCGCCGTGCCGGGGTCCAAGCAGCGCCTCCAATCGGCATCCGCACTCAAAGCACCGGCATCGCCCGTTCGACGATCTCGCGCAGCGGCGCGCCGAGCGGCAAGGCGCCGTAAAGATCGCCGCTCTCCCCGCCGAAGCGTGAAGCGCAATAGGTTTCGCTCACCTCGCCCGGCGCGGTTTTAAGCAGAATGGAGGCGGCGGCGATCTTCGCCATTTCTTCCACCACGCGGCGGGCGCGCGGCTCGAGTGTGCCGATATCACTGAAACCATCTTTCAGTTTCGCAAGGGCTGCATCATAATGCCCGTTCATGCCCTTGGCGCTATCGAATTCGCTCAGCACCACCTCGAGCGCTTCGGGTTCGCGCGCCAGCGCACGCAGCACATCGAGACACATGACATTGCCCGAACCTTCCCAGATCGCATTGACCGGCATTTCGCGGTAAAGCCGGCCCGCCACGCCTTCTTCGACATAACCGTTGCCGCCGAGGCATTCCATCGCTTCATAGGCAAAGCCCGGCGCGCGCTTGCAGTTCCAATATTTGGCGACCGGCGTCATGATGCGCCGGTAACGCGCTTCTTCTTCGCTTTCATCAGCCATGTCGAAAGCGCGCGTCACACGGAAGGCAAGCGCGGTATTCGCTTCCACTTCCAGCGCCATGTCGGCAATGACGTTCTGCATCAAAGGCTGATCGATCAGATGTTTTTGAAAGACGCGCCGATGCGCGCAGTGATGCAGCGCCTGCGCGAGCGACTGGCGCATCATCCCCGCCGACGACACCGCGCAGTCGAGACGCGTATAGGTCGCCATCTCGATAATGTTGCGCACACCGCGTCCTTCTTCACCGATGAGCCAGCCATGCGCGCGTTTAAACTCCACTTCGGAAGACGCATTGGAGCGATTGCCGACTTTCTCTTTCAGCCGCTGGATCTGAATGGCATTGAGCGTGCCGTCCGGCAAAAAGCGCGGCATGAGGAAACAGGAAAGCCCGCCCGGTGCCTGCGCCAGAACAAGAAACGCATCGCACATGGGCGCGGAGAAGAACCACTTATGCCCGGTGATGAGATATTCGCTGCCCGGCCCCGCGCTTGCCTTGCTTGCCGGTTGCGCCTGCGTGGTATTGGCGCGCACATCCGTGCCGCCCTGTTTTTCCGTCATGCCCATGCCGAGCGTCAGCCCGGTCTTGGCCTGCATCGGCCCGAAGGCGGGGTCATAAGCGCGGGAGACGATCTTGGGCAGCCATTCTTCCGCAAGGCTCGGCTGGAAGAGCAGCGCGGGGACGCTCGCATTCGTCATGGTGATGGGACAGATATGCCCGGGCTCAACCTGACACATCATGTAAAGCGCGGCCTGGCGGGCAGCGTTGCGCCCGGCCGGCGCCGCCTCGCCGCGCGCCAGATGTTCCCAGGGCGAGGCGTGAATGCCCTGGGCGACGGAAATCTCCATCAGCGCATGATAAGAGGGGTGAAACTCCACCCGGTCCTGCCGATAGCCGAAACGGTCGAAGCCTTTGAGCACCGGCAGATAGGTATTGGCCTGCCGACCGAGGTCGAGCACCTCCGCCTTGCCGATCTTCGCGCCGAAGGCGGTGAGCTGGGCGGCGGCGTCACCCGCCCCTTCCCGCGCCACTGATTCTTGCAGGACCCGGTCGCTGGTGAAGAGATTGTAGTCCTCAAGCGGCGGGGCCTGATTGAAAACTTCATGGGTTTCGAACCCGGTTTCCGCGGCTGCTGGCCTGCTCATCTCTCGCTCCCTTATTTTTCCGGATCGGCACTTGCGCCAAACACGCTTCGAGCCTATAGAATGCCACTTTAATGAGCGCCGCCGAAACAAGTTCCGAACTGATTTTCCCCCACCGCCATTTGCTGGGCATCGAGGGGCTTTTACCTCAGGAAATCGGCTCGCTGCTCGATCTTGCCGACACTTATGTCGACCAGAACCGCCAGACCAATAAAAAGAAATCGGTCTTGAGCGGGCGCACGCAGATCAACCTCTTCTTCGAAAATTCCACCCGTACCCAGTCGAGTTTCGAACTGGCGGGCAAGCGTCTGGGCGCCGATGTCATGAATATGTCGGTCGCAAGCTCTTCCATCAAGAAGGGCGAAACGCTGATCGACACGGCGCAGACGCTGAACGCCATGCATCCTGACCTATTATGCGTGCGCCACGGCGACAGCGGGGCCGTTGCCCTCTTGGCGCGCAAAGTCGGCTGCGCGGTCGTCAATGGCGGCGACGGCTCCCATGAACACCCCACCCAGGCGCTGCTCGACGCGCTGACCATCCGGCGGCGCAAGGGCCGGCTTCAAGGGCTCACCGTGGCAATTTGCGGCGATATCCTGCATTCGCGCGTCGCCCGCTCCAACATTCTGCTGCTCAACACGATGGGCGCGCGCGTGCGCGTCGTCGCCCCGCCCACGCTCCTGCCCGCCGGGATCGACCGGATGGGCGTCGAGGTCTTTCATGATATGCGCAAAGGCCTCAAGGATGTGGACATTGTGATGATGCTGCGCCTGCAACTGGAACGCATGAACGGCTCTTTCGTGCCCTCGGTGCGCGAATATTTTCATCTCTTCGGCCTCGATGAAGCCAAACTCTCCGCCGCCAAGCCCGATGCGCTCATCATGCATCCGGGGCCGATGAACCGGGGCGTTGAAATCGACAGCGCCGTTGCCGACGACATCAACCGCTCGGTGATCCGCGAGCAGGTGGAAATGGGTGTGGCCGTGCGCATGGCCGTGCTCGATGCGCTCTCGCGCAACCTGCCGAACACGCCACTCGTCAATGGAGCGGGGAAATGAGCCGGACCGCGCTGATCAATGCCCGCCTTGTCGATCCGGCAAGCGGCCTTGACGAACAAGGCGCGCTCCTGATCGAGCACGGCAAGATCGCCGATTTCGGTGCCGCGCTCTTTAGAGACGGCGTGCCGGACGGGATTGAGACGGTCGATTGCGGCGGCCATGTGCTGAGCCCCGGCCTGATCGACATGCATGTCTTTACCGGCGAGCCCGGCAATGAGCACCGCGAAACGCTGGGCAGCGCCACGCAGGCCGCCGCCGCAGGCGGTGTGACCACCATCATCGTCATGCCCAATACGCAGCCGGCCATCGACGATGTGGCGCTTGTCGATTTCATCAAGCGCCGCGCCCGCGACACGGGACTTGTCCATGTGCATCCCATGGCCGCGCTCACCAAGGGCCTGAAGGGCGAGCAGATGGCCGAGATGGGCCTTCTGAAAGAAGCCGGCGCCGTCGCCTTTACCGATGCCGACCACACGCTTGAAAACGCGCAGGTCATGCGCCGCGCCATGGCCTATTCGACTTATCTCGATGCGCTCATCGTCAACCATGCCGCCGAGCCCTCGCTGGCGCGCGGCGGCGTGATGAATGAAGGCGAGCTTGCCAGCCGCCTCGGCCTTGCCGGCATTCCGAAAGCCGCCGAAACAATCATCATCGAGCGCGATATCCGCCTCGTGGAAATGACCGGCGCGCGCTATCACGTCTCGCAGGTTTCCACCGCCGACTCCGTCGATGTCATCCGCAGAGCCAAAGCACGCGGGCTGCCCGTTACATGCGGCGCCTCCGCCTGCCACCTGACGTTGAACGAAAACGATGTCGGCAATTATCTGACCTTCTGCAAGCTCGACCCGCCGCTGCGCGCCGAAGACGACCGGCGCGCCGTGCTCGCAGGTGTCGCGGACGGCACGGTGGACGTCATCGTCTCCGCCCACGACCCGCAGGACCCGGAAACGAAGCGCCTGCCTTTCTCCGTCTCCGCTTTTGGCGCAGTGGGTCTTGAAACGCTGCTGCCTGCAACGCTCTCCCTCGTTCACAATGGCGATATCGAGCTTGGCGCAGCATTGCGCGCGCTCACCTGCCGCCCCGCCGATCTTCTGGGGCTTGAAGCGGGCAGGATCGCCAAAGGCCGGCCCGCCGATCTCACCCTCATCGATATGGGGGTGCCATGGGTGCTCGATCGGTATAAGCTCAAATCTAAATCGAAGAATTCGCCATATGACGAACGGCGCCTGCAAGGCCGGGCCATCAGAACAATCGTCAATGGCAAGAGCGTTTATGTCCAGGGAGAGGACGTCTAATCCATGCCGGATCCGATTGACTGGGGACAGGCACTTCCCTATTTCGCCGCCGCTTTATTCGGCGGCTATCTTCTGGGCTCCATTCCCTTCGGCCTGATCTTCACGCGCCTTGCCGGGCTCGGCGATATCCGACAGATCGGCTCGGGCAATATCGGCGCGACCAATGCGCTGCGCACGGGCAACCGCTGGGTCGCCGTCGCAACGCTTATCGGCGATGCCGCCAAGGGCGCGGTTGCCGTGCTTCTTGCCGCCCGCTTCGGCCCGGACACGGCGGTGCTTGCCGCTGTCGGCGCCTTTCTCGGCCATCTCTTTCCCGTCTGGCTGAAATTCAAGGGCGGCAAAGGCATTTCCACCTTTATCGGCCTCCTGCTCGCGCTTTACTGGCCCGTAGGCCTGCTCTTCTGCGCCACCTGGCTCGCCGTTGCCGTGATCTTCCGCTATTCCTCGCTCGCGGCTCTCGTCGCGGCGCTGGCGACACCGGCCTATCTTGCCTGGCTCGACCGCTGGCAGCTTGCCGAGATGAGCCTTCTCCTTGTCGTCCTCATCTTCATTGCCCACCGCGAGAATATCGGACGCCTCCTGCGCGGCGAGGAATCGCGCATCGGCGCCAAGAAGACGGATGGCTAGGCGCGCATGGCAGCGCCTTTAAGCGACAAAGAAAAAAGCGCGCGGCTGCGGCTCGCCCGCAGTGAAAATATCGGCCCTGTCACGTTCCACGACCTTTTGCGCGTTTACGGCAATGCCACCCGCGCGCTGGAAGCGGTGCCGGAGCTTGCAAGGCGCGGCGGGCGCACGCGGCCCATCAAGCTTGCCAGCCCGCGCGAGGCGGAAGGTGAACTGAAAGCCATCGCTAAGAACGGCGCCGAGCTTCTCTTTTTCGATGAAGCCGATTTTCCGCTGCTCCTTGCCGCGACCGATCCCGCCCCGCCGCTCATCATCGTCAAAGGTCATAAGAGCCTTTTCGCCCGCCCCTCCATCGCTATGGTCGGCGCGCGCAACGCCTCTGCCGCCGGGCTGCGCATGGCAGGCGACATTGCGCGCGAACTGGGCGCGGAAGGCTATGCCGTTACCTCCGGCCTTGCTCGCGGCATCGACACTGCAGCCCATAAGGCGGCTCTGGAGACAGGCACCATGGCCGTTATCGCCGGCGGCATCGATGTGGTTTATCCGGAACAGAACCGCGCCCTGCAGGAAGCGATCGGCGAGCGCGGGCTGCTCATCAGCGAAATGCCGCCGGGCACGAAACCGCAAGGCCGGCACTTCCCACGCCGCAACCGTCTCATTTCCGGCCTCTCGCTCGGCGTCATTGTCGTGGAAGCAGCATTGCGCTCGGGCTCACTCATCACCGCGCGCTTTGCGCTGGAACAGGGGCGCGATGTCATGGCCGTGCCTGGCTCCCCGCTCGACCCGCGCGCGGGCGGCACCAATCAGCTCATCAAGGACGGCGCGCCGCTCATCGAAAATGCCGCCGATGCGCTCGCCGCCCTTGCCCGGCAAAGCACCGATGACTGGTTCCGCGAGCCTTCAGGCCGGGACGGGTACGGCGAGCCGCCCGCCGTTCCGCCCGAGATCAGCGATCCGGAAAGAGCCGAGATCCTGTCCCTTCTCGGGCCGACACCGGTGGAAGTCGATTTTCTGATCCGCCAGTCGGGCCTGCCTGCCCGGGCGGTTGCCGCCATTCTGCTTGAGCTCGATTTGAGCGGAAAGCTGCGCCGCGAGCCGGGCCAGAAAGTCGCGCTCATCCCGCCGGAAGAAGCCTAACCCGCGCTGTCACAGACTGGGGAGCCGGCTAAAGAGCCGAGCGGGCAGCTTCTTGCGCCCGGCGCTTTTCTTCCTGGGAAATCTCGAAGGCCACTTCCGCTGCCATGGAGACGAAATGCGCCAGGCGCCGGTAGCGCGGCTCGTCGAGAAGCTTGGCGAGCCCCGCCAGCAGCTCGAAGGAGTACAGCGCCATGTCTTCCTGGGCTGTGCCGCGCGCCTGAACCCCGGCGGGCAATTCCCTGGAAAGCGGAAGTTTGCTTGCTCTGTCAGGTTCCATTTTGGCCTCTTTCAACTACGGGTAAGTGGTAATCCGGCGGCCACCCGCCGAAAGTGAGTCAGGCTCGCTCCCGAAATGTACCCATAGATTGCATATATGTCAAAACACTCGTTTTAGTTGCATATCTTGGTACATTTTCCCCTCAAAATGACTTTTTTCCTGCCCTCTCCGGTCTTTTCACCCTTCCAGCAGGGCCTAATAAGAAGTAGTCCATTTGACAGCCTTCCTGCTTTTGCTCATTTTCTCCCACCGCCTGTTCGCAAAACGGACCGGGCCGCCACGCGGAGAAAAGCAGCGGAAACTGCCGGAATCTCCGGCTAAGTGATTGTTTTCTTTAAGAGAGTCATACCTGCATGGACGTCGTCATTGTCGAATCGCCTGCCAAGGCCAAGACGATCAACAAATATCTCGGCTCGTCCTACAAAGTGTTGGCGTCCTACGGGCATATCCGCGACCTCCCCTCCAAGGACGGATCGGTCAAGCCGGATGAAGACTTCTCCATGGCCTGGGACATGGATGCGAAGTCCCAGAAGCGGGTGAATGAGATCGCCGACGCGCTGAAAGGCGCGAACGGGCTGATCCTCGCCACTGACCCGGACCGCGAAGGCGAAGCCATTTCCTGGCACGTTCTGGAAGTCCTGAAGAAAAAAGGCGTCCTGAAAGACGTCAAAAACATCTCCCGCGTGGTTTTCAACGCCATCACCAAGAAATCCGTGCTGGAGGCGATGGAACATCCGCGCGAGCTCGACAAGGAGCTGGTGGACGCCTATCTCGCCCGCCGCGCGCTTGACTATCTCGTGGGCTTCACGCTCTCGCCGGTGCTTTGGCGCAAATTGCCCGGCTCGCGCTCGGCCGGCCGCGTGCAGTCCGTCGCGCTGCGCCTCATCTGCGACCGCGAGCTCGATATCGAGAAATTCATCCCGGAAGAATATTGGACGCTAGCCGCCGATATGCGCACGGGCTCGGATGAAAATTTCGAGGCAAGGCTCTGGACGCTGGACGGCAAGCGCGTCGAAAAATTCGACATTAACAGCGCCGATGCCGCGAATGCCGCTAAGGCCCGCATCGAAGCCGCGCGCTTCTCCGTACGCTCGGTGGAAAGCAAGCCCGGCCGGCGCAACCCGCAGCCGCCTTTCACCACTTCCACATTGCAGCAGGAAGCGGCGCGTAAACTCGGCTTCTCCGCCTCGCGCACCATGCAGACCGCGCAGCGGCTTTATGAAGGCGTGGATATCGACGGTGAGACGACGGGTCTCATCACCTATATGCGGACGGACGGCGTGCAGATCGAGCCCGAAGCGCTCGCCCAGACGCGCAATGTCATCCAGAACGAATACGGCGAGCCTTATCTGCCCTCGTCCGCGCGCGAATATCAGACCAAAGCGAAAAACGCTCAGGAAGCGCACGAGGCCATCCGCCCGACCGATGTGGCGCGCCTGCCCTCGCAGCTCGAAAAAATTCTCGATGCCGACCAGCACCGCCTTTACGACCTGATCTGGAAGCGCACCGTGGCGAGCCAGATGGAAAGCGTGCGCCTCGACCGCACGACCATCGACATTACCTCCGGCGACAATCAGATCGGCCTGCGCGCCACCGGCTCCGTCATCACCTTCGACGGCTTCCTGAAAATCTATCAGGAAGGGCGCGACGATGAAGCGGACGGCGAGGACGGCAACCGCCTGCCGAAAGTCGCCATGGGCGATGCGCTCGGCCTTGGCGAAGTCAAAGCCGATCAGCACTTCACCGAGCCGCCGCCCCGCTTCACCGAAGCCAGCCTCGTCAAACGGCTGGAAGAACTCGGCATCGGCCGCCCGTCGACTTACGCCTCCACACTTTCCGTGCTGCGCGACCGCGGCTATGTCCATATGGACAAGAACCGTTTCGTGCCCGAAGACAAGGGCAGGCTTGTCACCGCCTTTCTGGAAAACTTCTTCACCCAATATGTGGAATATTCCTTCACGGCGGATCTGGAAGAAAAGCTCGACCAGATTTCGGCGGGTGAGCTCGACTGGAAGGAAGTGCTGCGCGACTTCTGGAAAAACTTCACCGGTGCCGTCGATGAAGCGCTCGAACTGCGCATCACCCATGTGCTCGACCGGCTGAACGAGGTTCTGGGCCCGCACGTCTTCCCGCCCAAGGAAGACGGCTCGGACCCGCGCGCCTGCCCCTCTTGCGAGGCAGGCCAGCTTTCCTTGAAAGTCGGCCGCTTCGGCGCTTTTGTGGGCTGCTCCAATTATCCCGAGTGTAAATTCACCCGCCAGCTCACCAAGTCCAACGAGGAAGCCGTGGCGGGCGACAAGGTACTCGGCCAGGACCCGGAAACGGGCAAGGATGTGATGCTGAAAAGCGGCCGCTTCGGCCCTTACATTCAGCTCGGCGAAGCCGAGGGCGGCGAGAAACCGAAACGCGCCGGCATTCCGAAAGGCTGGAGCGTTGCCGATATCGATTTTGAGCAGGCCTTGCAGCTGCTCTCCCTGCCGCGCGACGTCGGCCCGCATCCCGATGACGGGGAGATGATCACCGCCGGGCTCGGGCGCTACGGCCCCTTCGTTTACCACAACAAGATTTACGCCAATCTGGAAAGCCCGGAAGAAGTCTTCACGGTCGGTCTCAACCGCGCCGTTACGCTTCTGGCCGAAAAGAAAGCCAATCCGGGCCGCCGCCGCACCGCGCAGGCCCTGAAAGAACTTGGCGAGCACCCGGCGGACGGCAAGCCCGTGCAGGTTTTCAACGGGCGCTACGGTCCTTATGTCAAACACGGCAAGATCAACGCGACCCTGCCCAAGGACCAGGACCCCGAATCCGTGACGCTTGAACAGGCGGTCGAACTGATCACCGCCAAAGCCGGCAAGGCGCCTGCGGCCAAGAAGAAGACGGCGGCGAAAAAGAAAACCGCCGCAAAGAAAAAGACGGCTGCCAAGAAAAAGACGTCGGCGAAGAAAGCTTCGACGAAAAAAACCGCGGCCAAAAAGAAAACCGCCGCGAAGAAGAAAACCGCTGCAAAACCCGAAACCGCTGACACAGGTGAAGAGTAGAAGTGGCTGACAAGCGCGCCCCCCGCGCCCGCAACAAAGCTGCCAAGCAAGGCGGCTCGCAGGCAGGCATGCCTTCGCGCGACGAAATCCTCTCTTTCATTACCGACAATGAAGGCAAGGCGGGCAAACGTGAAATCGCCCGCGCCTTCGGGCTTGCGGGCAATCAGCGCATTGCTCTGAAACGCATCCTGAAAGAGCTGACCGATGAAGGGCTGATCAAAAAGGGCAAAGGCAAGCGCCTTGCCCCGCCCGGCACCTTGCCGCCCGTCGGCGTTATCAACATTACGGGCCGGAACGAAGACGGTGAACTTGTCGCCGAGCCCCATCAATGGGACGAGGAAAGCCCGCCCCCCTCCATCATCATCGCCCCGCCCCGCGCCAAGGACCGCCATCAGGGCGCTACCGTCGGTGTCGGCGACCGGGCGGTTGCCCGTCTCTTCCCGCTCGAGGGCGGAGAGGATTTTGCCTATGAAGCGCGTATCGTGCGGCGCATCGGCAAGGCAGCGGAAACATTGCTGGGCGTCATCCGCGAACATACCGAGGGCGCGCGGCTTCTGCCCGTCGACAAACGCCTGCGCATGGAATTCGAGATTTCAGGCCGCGACCTCGGCGATGCGCGAGAAGGCGATCTGGTGCTGGCCGAAACCTTGCCAGGCCCCCGCTTCGGCCTGAAACGCGCCAAAGTGCGCAACGTGCTGGGCAATGCTTCCGATCAAAAATCCATCGGCCTCATCGCCATCCATGCGCATGGCATTCCGGATGTCTTTCCCGAGGCCGTCATAGCCGAAGCGGAAAAGGCAAAACACGCAAACCTCGGCACGCGCACGGATTTGCGCGACGTTCCGCTCATCACCATCGACCCGGCGGATGCGCGCGATCATGACGATGCGGTTTACGCCGCCCCCGATGATGATCCGAAAAACGAAGGCGGCCATATCGTCTATGTCGCCATTGCCGATGTCGCCGCCTATGTCACGCCCCGCTCGCTGCTCGACAAAGAAGCGCGCAAGCGCGGCAACTCCACCTATCTGCCGGACCGCGTGGTGCCGATGCTGCCCGAGCGCATTTCCAACGACCTTTGCTCGCTGGTGGAAGGCAAAGACCGCGCCTGCCTTGCCGTGCGCATGGTCTTCAACAAGGACGGGCGCAAAATCTCGCACCGTTTCATTCGCGGGCTGATGCGCTCTCACGCCAAACTTTCCTATCAGGCCTTCCAGAAAGCCGTGGACGGGCATGCGGATGAAAAAACCGCCCCGCTTCTGGATACCGTCATCATGCCGCTCTGGAACGCGTACCAGACCGCCGCCAAAGCGCGGGACCAGCGCGGCCCGCTGGCACTCGATCTGCCTGAATATAAAGTCGAGCTGACGGAAACCGGCAAAGTGAAAGCCATCCGACAGGCCGAGCGCGTGGAGGCCATGCGTCTCATCGAAGAATTCATGATCCAGGCAAACGTCTCGGCTGCCGAAACGCTGGAAGAGAAAAACTCGCCGCTCATCTACCGCATCCACGATGCGCCCTCGCAGGAAAAGATTTTCGGCCTGTCCGAGTTCCTGAAGAGCATGGATATTTCCCTGCCCAAGGGCCAGCGCATGACGCCGAGCCAGTTCAACAAGATCCTGGCGCAGGCGGAAAAAGGCGACTTCATCCATCTCGTTTCCGACATGGTGCTGCGCTCGCAAAGCCAGGCGGTGTACGACCCGCAAAATCTCGGGCATTTCGGGCTCAACCTGCGCCGTTATGCGCATTTCACCTCGCCCATCCGCCGCTACGCGGACCTCATCGTCCACCGCGCGCTCATCTCCGCGCTCAAATTCGGCAAGGACGGGCTGACGGATGAAGAGATCAAGGATCTGGAAGAGATCGCCGAGCACATCTCCTTCACCGAGCGCCGCTCCATGCTGGCCGAGCGTGAAACGACGGACCGTTATGTCGCCTCTTTCCTGCAATCGAAAGTCGGCGGTGATTTCGAGGGACGGATTTCCGGTGTCTCCCGCTTCGGGCTTTTCGTGAAACTGGCCGATACCGGCGCGGACGGCATCGTGCCCATCTCTCAGCTTGAAGGCGATTACTTCATCTATGATGAAGGCCGCCAGGCGCTGATCGGAGAGCGCACACATAAGGCCTACAGGATCGGCGAGAATGTGCGCGTCAAATTGCTCGATGCCGTGCCGGTGACAGGCGGGCTTTTGTTCGAAATGCTGGAAGGCGGCTCAACGCTTGTCCCGCGCAAAGGCGCGCGCAGTGCGCCCGGCAGAGGCCCGCGCCGCGGCGCCTCCGGTCCCCGCGACAAATCGAAAGCGGGCAAGCACCGGCGCGCTGCCGCAAAGGGTAAGCGTAAGCCCGGCGCACGTTAAGCCCGCCCTTGCCGAGCGCGGCAATCGGACACATTGTTTGGAGACGCGGCGGTCTCTAAATACGGAGCCGATCAAGGAGAAGCGCATGACCGAATCCGGCAACACCCTGACCTACCGCAATGAACGCCGCCTCTGGCCGGCCATGTGGAAGGGTATGCGCTTTACCTGCCCCCATTGCGGGGAAGGCAAGCTCTTCACGAGCTATCTGAAGATCACGCCGCGCTGCGCAAGCTGCGGCGAGGAACTGCATCATCACCGCGCCGATGATGCCCCGCCCTATTTCACGATCCTGATTGTCGGCCATGTCATCGTGCCGATGATGATGGCGCTCGAATTTGCTTATTGGCCTCCGCTCTGGGTCCATGCCGCCATTTGGCTTCCACTCACCGCGATCATGTCGCTGGCGCTGCTGCCCGTCGCCAAGGGCGCGACCGTCGGCCTGCAATGGGCCTTGCGGATGGAAGGCTTCGGCCGCACCGGCTGACGGCACCTCTCTAAAACCATAGGGCCAATCACCCGCCATTAGGCCTCTGATCGGGCTGTGCCGCCGCGCCTGCCCGCCCTATGATCACCGCATCCAAGACACCCCTCTCAAAGGAGCGCGGGATGAGCGAGCGGCAGATCAAAACCGTCGAGGAACTTGAAGCGCTTTACGGCGCGCCGGTTCCCGTTTCGCTGAGCAAGGAGCGCGATCATCTCACCGCGCATTACCGCGCCTTCGTGGAAGCCGCCCCTTTCATGCTGCTTGCAACGGCAGGGCCGGAAGGGCTCGACTGTTCCCCGCGCGGAGACCCGGCGGGCTTTGTTCATGTGGAAGATCCCCGCACGCTGCTCATTCCGGACCGGCGCGGTAATAACCGTCTCGACAGTTTGAAGAACATCGTGCGCGACCCGCGCGTCGCGCTGCTCTTTCTCGTGCCGGGCGTCGGCGAAACCTTGCGCGTCAATGGCCGCGCCTCGATCCTTGCCGATGAAGAGCTCGCCGCCCGTTTCACCATGCAAGGAAAAGCGCCGCGCTCCGTCATCAAGGTGGAAATCGAGACGGTCTATTATCAATGCCAGAAAGCGCTTGCCCGTTCCGGCCTCTGGCAATGGGAAAGCTGGCCCAAAACCCGCCCTGTCCCTACGGCAGGCGAGATCAATCAAGGCTTCGATCCCAAATTCGACGGCGCGGCCTATGACCGCAATTACCCCGAACATCTGAAGAAATCGATTTACTGAGCGCATCTCGCAGACGGGCGCGGCTGGACTTCACATCGCCTTGGAGGCATTGTTTGGCCCACAGGGAGTTAAGCAATGTCCAAAAACGAACAGGCCGCAAAGGCCGTTTTCGATCCGAAGAACAGCCGCAATCAGGAATACCGGGAAGGCAAGGCCCCCGCCGTGCGCCCCAAGGAAGCGGCAACACTCATTCTGGTGCGCCGCGACGGACCGAAGCCGCAAGTGCTGATGGGCAAGCGCCATGCGGGCCATAAATTCATGCCGAACAAATTCGTCTTTCCAGGCGGACGCGTCGACCCGGCGGACAGCCGCATTGCCGTGAGCGATGATTTGCGCAGGCCCGTGAAAGAAAAGCTGCTGAAGAAAATGCGCGGCACGCCGTCCGAGGCCCGCGCACGCGGCATGGCGCTTGCCGCCATCCGCGAGACTTTCGAGGAAACCGGTCTCATCGTCGGCAAGCCCTGCCCTGAAATCCGCCGCACGAAAAACCCGGACTGGCAAAGCTATTTCGACCAGAAGGTTTTGCCCGCCCTCGGCGCCATGGATTTCTTCTTCCGCGCCATCACGCCGCCCTACCGCACGAAGCGTTTCGACACGCGTTTTTTCACGGTAGATGCGGAACACATTCAGGGCGACATGCACGATATTGCCGGCGGCTCGGACGAGCTACTGGAAGTGCACTGGCTGACGCTCGATGATGCCCGCGGTCTCGATTTGCCGAACATCACCCGTGTGGTGCTGGACGAGCTGGATGAGCGCCTGGTGCTCTCCACCCAGGCTGCCGCGAAACGACCCGTGCCTTTCGTTTATTTCCGCCAGGCGGGTCCCATCCGCGAAACGCTCTAGGCCGCGCGCTCATGACCAAAGTAAAGCCGCGCGATGCGGCCTCTCTCATTTTGCTCGATGAAACGGGCGCCGAGCCGCGCGTCCTCATGGGCAAGCGGCACAGCAAGGTATCCTTCGTGCCGGATGCCTATGTCTTTCCGGGCGGCAAGCTCGATGCGAACGACGCGCATATCGAGCCCGGCACCGCCTTCACACCGGAAACGGAAAAGACGCTCGCCCATGCCGGTTGTCCGGGGGTGAAAGCACGCCACCTTGCCCTTGCCGCCATCCGCGAAACACGCGAGGAGACCGGGCTCTATTTGACGCGCCCCGGTACGCTCAAGGGCCGCGTCTCGGGCACCTGGGAAGAGTTCCGCGCCGAGGAACGCCTGCCCGATCTTGAGAAGCTGTCCTTTGTGGGCCGCGCCATCACGCCGCTTTCAAGCCCCATCCGCTTCCATGCCCGCTTCTTCCTTGCCTCGGCGGATCACACGGAAGGCACGGTGCAAGGCTCGGGCGAGCTTTCGGACATCGACTGGTATCCGCTTTCCGAGGCGCTGAAATTGCCGGTGATCGATGTGACCGAATTCATGCTGAAGGAATTGCAGGCACGCGCCAAAGGCATCACCCATCCCGTGCCGCCGCTTTATTGCTACCGCAATGACAAGCCGGTCGTGGTGCGCCGGAAAGCCTGATTATTCCTCGCGCATGCCTGAGCGCATGGAGCCGATAGCTTTCAGCAGAACTTTGCGCACACTCGCAGGCAGCGGCAGCGGCATTGTCTCAAGGCTCGGGCGCATCGGTTGGACGGAAATCCCGACCTCCAGAATGCGCGTGCCCTCTTCATCGAGCGCACGCACGATAAGATCTACCGTGCCGATCGTCGTGCGGTCGCCCATATCGAGCGGCTGCGGCAGGCGGCGCTGCAGAAATTCTTCCGCGCTCAAGTCCGCTTCTTCCTCGCTCACGCTGAAATCGTAAAGCGGGGCGACATCGCCCATCCGCGCATCGGGTTTCAGAATGAAATCGCCGAAGAACGTGCTGGTGAACTCATCCTCCGGCACCGGTCGGGCAAAAAGCTTGTCGAGAAGCTGCACCTGCCGGGGCGTAACGA
The DNA here is from genome assembly GCF_965222285.1 of Tepidicaulis sp. Taxonomy (NCBI): domain Bacteria; kingdom Pseudomonadati; phylum Pseudomonadota; class Alphaproteobacteria; order Hyphomicrobiales; family Parvibaculaceae; genus Tepidicaulis; species Tepidicaulis sp. Next base: position 1,858,044 of record NZ_OZ244942.1, read on the forward strand.
AGAGATAGATGCTGTCCCCCTCTTTCAGCCGGCCCGCGCGCCGCGCCGACATGGAGGCGCCGTCCCGAATGACAAGCGAAGGCCGGGCCCAGCGCGGCATGCGCGCGCCGAGCGCCACAGGACTGTCCGGCGCGATCTTGTAGGTCACAAGCTCATGGCGTGAGGCGGTCGGCAGCTCGAGCTGAATGCGGTCCACCGGCCCCTTGATGGGCGGCACGAGCAGCCCCAGCCAGCGCGCCACGGGGCCGATGCTCCAGCCCTGAATGGCAAGCGAGAGCAGCACCACGATAAAGGCGATGTTGAAATAGCTTTGCCCGTCCCCGATGCCGCCAACAAGCGGGATAATGCCGAGCAGGATCGACACCGCCCCGCGCAGCCCCACCCAGGAAACGAAAGTCATATCGGCAGGCGAAAACCGGAAAACCGACAGGCACACCCAAACGGCGATGGGCCGGGCAAGGAAAATCAGAAAAGCGGTGATTGCCACCGCACCCACAAAGACGGCGGGAAATTCCGAGGGCGTCGCCAGAAGCCCGAGCGTCAGGAACATGGCGATCTGGCAGAACCAGGTCACCCCGCTTTGAAAATCCTCCAGCGCCTGAGAATAGCGCATGCGCATATTGCCCGCGATGAGCCCGGCAATATAGGTCGCAAGGAAACCGCTCGCCTCGGCGATGGAGGCCATGGCAAAGACCGTGATGGCCAACGACAGCACGATGAGCGGATAAAGCGGCTTGTCGAACTGAATGCGGTTCACCGCCACAAGAATGAGCCAGCCCCCCGCCGCCCCGATCAAGGCCCCGCCTAGCATCGCCCAGGCAAAGCGGCCAAAGAGCCCGGCGCTCAGCGTGTCCACACCCGCGCCTGCCGCGATAAGCTCGACAAGCGTCAGCGTCAGGAAAATCGCCATCGGATCATTCGTGCCGGATTCGATTTCGAGCAGCGAGCGGATGCGCTCACGGATCGTCACCCCGCCGACACGCAGGAGGAAGAACACCGCCGCCGCATCGGTGGAGGCGAGAATGGTGCCGAGCAGCATCCCTTCCAGCCAGCCGACATTGAAAAGAAACTTGGCGGCCGTGCCCGTCAGCCCGGCGGTGAGCAGCACCCCCGCCGTCGCCAGAACCACAGCGGGAACACCTGCCGCCCGGTAGGAGCGGAAGCGCGTCGCGTAGCCGCTGTCGAAAAGAATGACGGAAAGCGCGATGGAGCCGATGAGATAGGCCGTGCCCGCATCGTTGAAGACGACGAGACCGAAACCGTCCTCCCCCGCCGCAAGCCCCACCACGAGGAAGACAAGCAGCAAGGGTGAGCCGATGCGGAAGGAAAGAAGGCTGGAAAGAATGGCGGCGCAGACAAGCCCGGCAACGATAAAAATGGCGACGGTCTGCGCTTCGAGCATTCAGTTCCTGCCTCGTGTTTCACATGTGACGGCAATTTTATCCCGCAATTTTGCCGCTACATTGTAGAAACAGTATTAAAGGCCGGATTGTTCGCGTCCAAACCGAATTCACCGGGCAGCGGTTCCGCAATAACAAGAAAAGCGCTTAAGAAATGGCCGAGATCACCCAAAAAGGCGCCCTGAGCGAAAAGGAACGCCTCAAGAGCCTTGCCGCCGTCATTGCCTGCATCACCGCCGTCGGCATGGGGCTCGGCCTCTCGATCCCCCTGCTCGCCCTGCAGCTTGAGCAGCGCGGCACGGACACCGCGCTGATCGGCCTCAATACCGCCATGCCCGCGCTTGCCACGCTGGTCTTCACGCCCTTCATTCCGGCCCTACTGCGCCGGGTGCAGCCGGACCGGTTTCTCCTGGTCTGCATGGCGCTCTCGGCAGCCTGCATGCCCTGCTATTTCCTTTTCCCGAATATCTGGGCCTGGTTTCCCATCCGCTTCATCAACGGCATCGCGCTGACCGGGCTCTTCGTCGTCTCGGAATTCTGGATCAACCAGCTTGCGGATGAAAAAAGCCGGGGCAAACTGATCGGTCTTTACGGCGCCATTCTTTCCGGCGGCTTTGCCATCGGCCCGCTCATTCTGGCGCTGGTGGGCAGCGAAGGCGCGCTGCCCTTCCTCATCGTCTCTTTTCTGACGGTAAGTGCCAGCATTCCGCTTTTCCTCGCCTGGGGTCTTGCCCCGCGGGTGGAAGAAGCGCCGAGCCGGGGGCTTTTGACCTTTCTCTTCGTCGCCCCCGCCGCCACCCTTGCCGGGCTCATCTATGGGGCAACGGAGACCAATATTTTCAATCTCCTGCCCATCTATGCCCTGCGCACCGGCCAGACGGCGGAAACCGCCGCCCTGGTACTCACGGTCTTCGGGGCGGGCAACATCCTCTTCCAGGTCCCCATCGGGGCGCTGGCGGACCGGATGGACCGCCGCCTGGTTCTTCTCATCTGCGCGGGCTTCGGCTTTGCGGGCACAGCGCTGCTGCCCCTCGTCTCCCAGAGCATCTATCTCTTCATTCCCTCGCTTTTCGTCTTCGGCGGCGTCGTGGTGGGCATGTACACGGTCGGCCTTACTCTCTTGGGGGAGCGCTTCCGGGGAGCGGACCTTGCCTCGGCCAATGCCACTTTCGTCATGCTCTATTCGGTGGGCGCGCTGGCCGGGCCGCCGCTCGCCGGGCTTTCCATGGATGTCTGGGACCCGCACGGCCTTGCCGTCTTCATGGCCGGGCTGATCGGGGTCTATCTCATTCTGGTGGGCTGGCGCTATTCCACCCCGAAGCCGCGCGATCCCATGGCCTGAGCCTCGCTTAAGGTTCAAAGCCCCGGAAAAGGGCCAAAATCTGCGATTCGGAGGCCCCTGCCCCTCAAGCCATGCTTGACATCGCCCGCGCGATGGGTAGTCTGCGGCGCAATTCCGAGGCATCAATTGTGAGACTTCCGTCCGGACTCGGCCGCGGCGGGCAAAGATTGAGGATTTCGCGATGGCGAAGCCGACCACGCTGAAAATCAGGCTCGAAAGCACCGCGGGCACGGGCTACTTCTACGTCACGAAGAAGAACACCCGTACGATGACCGAAAAACTGGTCATCAAGAAATACGACCCCGTCGCGCGCAAGCACGTCGAGTTCAAGGAAAACAAGATCAAGTAATCTTGGATGCAGGAGCCGCGCTCCTGTTCAATATATTTACCCGCAAGGGTGCCGAAGGGCGAGGCTGTCACTCATACAGCCTCGCCCTTTGCTGTATGATGCTCCCAAATCAACGTTTCGTTGCTGAGGGAGGACCCGATGTCCGCAGCAGAAGATTACCGCAAGAAAGCAAGCACGCTCACCTACCGCCATCAGGCCTTCATCAATGGCCGCTTCACCAATGCCGCCTCCGGTGAGACCTTCGACAATTACAGCCCCATCGACGGCCAGGTCCTGACCGCCATCGCCGCATGCGACAAGGAAGATGTGGACCGGGCCGTAAAAGCCGCCCGCACCATCTTCGAAAAAGGCACCTGGTCGGAAATGGCGCCGCGCGAGCGCAAGACCGTGATGCTGAAATTCGCCGCGCTCATCGCCGACAATGCCGATGAGCTGGCGCTGCTCGAAACCCTCGACATGGGCAAGCCCATCACCTTCTCCCGCCAGGGCGACATGGAAGGGGTGGTGCGCACCGTGCAATGGTATGCCGAAGCCATCGACAAGATTTACGACGAGCTTGCCCCCATGGGCACGGGCGCCGTCGGCATGATCACCCGCGAGCCGCTCGGCGTCGTCGGCGCGGTCGTGCCCTGGAACTTCCCGCTCCTCATGGCCGCCTGGAAATTCGCGCCCGCTCTTGCCGCCGGCAACAGCGTCATCATGAAGCCGGCAGAGCAGTCTCCCCTCACCTGCCTGCGCGTCGCCGAACTTGCGAGCGAAGCAGGCATTCCGGACGGCGTCTTCCAGGTGCTGCCCGGTTTCGGGGAAACGGCGGGCCAGGCGCTTGGCCGCCACATGGATGTGGACATGATCGCCTTTACCGGCTCGACGGAGGTCGGCAAGTACTTCCTGAAATATTCCGCCGAAACCAACATGAAGCATGTGAGCCTGGAATGCGGCGGCAAGTCCCCCAACATCGTCTTTGCCGATGCGCCGGACCTCGACGCCGCCGCTCAAGATGCAGGCATGGCGGTCTTCTACAATTCAGGCCAGGTCTGTGTCGCCGCCACCCGCCTTCTGGTGGAAGAAAGCGTCCATGACGAGTTTCTGGAGAAGGTGAAAAAGGTCGGCGAAACCATGCAGCCGGGCGACCCGCTCGACCCCGCCACGATGATGGGCACCATGGTCGACAGCGAACAGACCGAACGCGTGAAATCTTATATCGAGATCGGCGCCAAGGAAGGCGCGACGCTTGCCTATGGCGGCAAGCAGGTGCGCCAGAACACGGGCGGCTATTATCTGGAGCCCACCATCTTCGACGGTGTGAAAAACGACATGCGCATCGCCCGCGAGGAAATTTTCGGCCCCGTTCTTTCCACCCTCACCTTCAAGGATCCGGAAGAGGCGCTCTCCATCGCCAATGATTCGATCTACGGGCTACAGGCCAGCGTTTGGACGCGCGACATCAACAAGGCGCACAAGGTGGCGCGCAAACTGAAAGCAGGCACCGTCAACGTCAACAATACCGATGGCGGCGACATCACCGTGCCTTTCGGCGGCTACAAACAGTCCGGCATCGGCCGCGACAAGTCGCTTCACGCTTACGACAAATACTCGCAGCTGAAGACGACATACATTGAATTGAAGTGAGGGATTGTGCATCTGCACAAGAAACACATCGGCACAAAAGGCAAGGGCCGGCTGCAAGCAGCCGGCCCTTTCGTTTCCTCGTCGTCACAGGAAACGGCGGCCAATCGGAATTCGCGGCGTAACAGAGGAGGCCACTCCTAACCACGTGCCGACCGGCCTTCCTCGCGCGCCCGGGAGATGCGGCGGACCCGGGCATCGCAAGGACCAGATGACAAGAAAGGCTCGATACATATATGGCCGGAACCCGGCCATGGAACCCCCCTTTGCCTTAGGTATAGGGATAGCACGAAGCCTCCGGCGAATGAAGCAGGATAATAGCTAGGCTTAATATGTCATTGTTTTATAATAAAAAATTAAGGTTAACGCAGGACTTTAAACCGCAGAAAACAGCCATTTCTCCCAATCAAAGCCAGCCGGTCCCGCTCCCCGCCCCAAAACGGGACGGCGGCGGGAGTGCTGGACTGTAGGAGAAATTGGGGGAGAGAACAGACGCCCGAAAGGCCCCCTCAAGGAGCACGTTAAGCGGCCTCGGCAACCACCCGGTTGCGGCCTTCGCGCTTGGCGCGGTAAAGCGCCTGGTCTGCCCGCTCGAGAAGCGCGGAAGCATCATCGGCAATGCCGAGCGTTGCCGCCACACCGATGCTGACGGTGATCTTCAGCTCCACCGCACCTTGCGCTGCAGCAAAAGCCCGGTCGGCGATCTGCTGGCGCAGCCTCTCGGCGATCGAATAGGCAAGCGCTACATCCGTGTCGGGCATGACGACGACGAATTCCTCCCCGCCCATCCGGCAGGCAAGATCGACGCCGCGCACATTGGCCTGCATGCGCCGGGCGAATTCTTTCAGCACATCATCGCCCACCGCATGGCCATGCGTGTCGTTGACCGGCTTGAAATAGTCGATGTCGAGCACGAGCAGCGAGACGGGTTTGCCGGTCTCGTTATGCTGCGCCACCAGCGTGCCGAGATGGTGGGTCATGTAGCGGCGATTATAAAGCCCGGTCAGCGGATCCGTGATGGCCGCCTCAAGGCTTTCCTGCACCGTCTGGCGCAGTTGATCCTGATAGCGCTTGTGGCGCAGCTGCGTCTTACAGCGGGCCAGCAGCTCGCTGCGGTCCAGCGGACGCAGCAGATAATCGTTCACGCCAATGTCGAGCGCGCGCACGAGGCGGGGCATGTCGCCCTCTTCCACAAGCGCCAGCACGGGAATATTACGGGTCGCATCGAGCGATTTGAGCTGCGAGCAGAGCCGCAGCCCGTCCACTTCCTGCAGCGACAGGCTGATGACGATGAGATCGTAGCGATTGTCCTGCACGACGGAGAGAAGCCGGTTCGGATCGCCGAGCACGGCCACGTCATGCACTTCCGCCAGCGTTTCGGCGATGCGGCGGCAGGAAATTTCACGGTCGTCGAGCAGCAGCACGCGGCCTTTGATTTCGCAGCTCGGCCCTTCCGGCTCGCCCGGCTCCACAAGGCCGATGCGCTGGCCCGTGCTTTCACGCATGCGCAGCTCATCCATGAGCATTTTCAGGCGCACCAGGCTTTTCACGCGGGCAAAGAGCGCCACGTCGTTCACCGGTTTGGTGAGAAAATCGTCGGCGCCGGCCTCAAGACCTTGCACGCGGTCGCTCTGCTGGTCGAGCGCGGTCACCATGATCACGGGAATATGCTGGGTGCGGGCATCGGCGCGCAAACGGCGGCAGACTTCGAAGCCGTCCATACCGGGCATCATCACGTCGAGAAGAACGATGTCGGGCAGCTCGCGCTGCGCAACTTCGAGTGCTTCGGGTCCGGAAGCCGCCTGCAGCACCTCGAAATACTCAGCCGATAACTTAGCGTCGAGTAGCTTTAGGTTGGCCGGGACATCGTCGACAATGAGAACTCTGGCCGTCACCACTTACCCCAAAAAACGCTGAACGGTTTCCAGAAATTGCGTGACCGAAATCGGCTTGGCGATATAGGCCTCGCACCCCCCCTCGCGGATCTTTTCCTCGTCGCCCTTCATGGCGAATGCCGTCACGGCAACCACCGGGATGGAGCGCAAATTATCGTCTTCCTTCAACCACTTGGTGACTTCCAGCCCGGACACTTCCGGCAGCTGGATATCCATGAGAATGAGGTCGGGATGATTGGCGCGGGCGATTTCCAGAGCTTCGATACCGTCCCGCGTCTGCAAGGTGGTATACCCGTGAGCATCCAGCAGATCGTGGAACAGCTTCATATTGAGCTCGTTGTCTTCCACGATAAGAACCGTTTTCGACATTGCTTTCGAAGCTCCCCTGGGAAAAACATCCGGTTACCAGACAGAGAAGGTTCCGGCTGGCTTGTTACAGTTGAACTCAATATCGTTAACTAAGTCTTTAAAGGCAGACTGGAAGAAGCAGTTCTTTGCTGAAACCCGCCGGATACTTAAAATTGTCTTTCTGAGGAAAAAGGGCCTGTAAATGCAGAAAGATACCGCCGAAACCATCGCCCTTCAGGGCCTTGCCTATATCGCGGAAAACGAAAGCGAGCTTACCGCATTCCTGGAGGCGACCGGCGTCGATATTAAGACTTTGCGGGCCAATGCCTCGAGCCCTCATATTCTGGCCGGCGTGATCGACTTCCTCATGATGGACGACAAGCGCCTCCTTGCATTTTGCGAAGAGGCGGGCCTGCCCCCCGAAACACCGGGCGAGGCCCGCCAGGCCCTGCCCGGCGGCGACCAGCCTCACTGGACTTGAGGCCCCGCCCGGGCGATAAAACTGCCATGAAAGCTCCCGAACCAGATTTCCTTGCCCTGGATGCAGCCGTTCAGGCTCAGATTGATGCGCTGGACCTTGCCCCCGGACGCCCCCTCATCATTTCCGATGCCGATGAAGTGCTGTTGCAATTCGTGCAAGGGCTCGAAATCTATCTGGAGCGCCAGGGCCTCTGGCTCGATCTGCAGAGCTTCGCGCTGACCGGTAATGTGCGTCGCATCGGCACGAATGAGCGCATTCCCGCCGCTGAAATGCCGGATATTCTCGGCGGCTTCTTTGCCTCCGAAACCGCCTCGCTGAAAGCGGTGCCGGATGCCGCCGAAACCCTCGCCGACCTTTCCAAACGCGCGCAGATCGTGGTGCTCACCAATGTGCCCCAGGATCAGCGCGCGGCGCGCGCCGCTTGCCTGGCGGGCCAAGGGCTCGATTATCCCGTCATCGCCAATACGGGCCTGAAAGGCGGCGCGGTGCGCTATCTGGCCGAGGCGGCGGGCCGCGCGCCGGTCTTCTTTCTCGATGACATTCCGCACAACATTTCCGCCGTCGCCAAGGCCCATGAGGAAAGCCAGCGCATTCATTTCATTGCCGATGAGCGCCTCGCCAAATTGCTGCCGCCCTGCGATGACGGCCATTTCCACACGACAAAATGGCAGCTGGCAGGCGATTTCATCCATTCCCGGCTGGACGAAACCGGCTTTTAAGCGGCACGCCCCATGCGCATCGGCATCGACCTTGGCGGCACGAAAATCGAAGGCATTCTGCTTGCCCCGGATGGTCGGGTATTAGCCCGCGAGCGGCGCGAGACACCGCGCGGGAATTATCCCGCCACGCTGGAGGCCGTTGCCGTGCTCTGCGCCGCGCTGAAGAAACAAGCAGGCGGCAAAGCCACGATCGGCCTCGGCATGCCCGGCGCCCCTTCGCCCGCCACCGGCCTCATCAAAAACGCCAACTCCACCTGGCTGATCGGCAAGCCCTTGCAGGCCGATCTCGAAGCCAGCTTCGGCCAGCCCGTGCGCCTTGCCAATGACGCCGACTGCTTTGCCCTGTCGGAAGCCGCCGATGGCGCGGGCGCAGGCGCGCGCTCCCTCTTCGGCGTCATTCTGGGCACCGGTGTGGGCGGCGGCCTCGTCTATGAAGGCCGCCTCATCAATGGCCCCAATGCCATTGCAGGTGAATGGGGCCACAATCCCCTGCCCGCCCCGCAGGAAGGAGAATTGCCGGGCCCCGACTGTTATTGCGGACGGCGCGGCTGCATCGAAACCTGGCTTTCGGGCCCGGGTCTCGCGGAAGACCATTTCCGCATTTCAGGTGAGAAAGCCGAACCCCAAGCGCTTGAGGCCCGCGCCGCCTCAGGCGATGCGGCCGCCGCCGCCACCCTAGCCCGCTATGCGGACAGGCTCGCCCGCGCGCTTGCCGGGGTGATCAATATTTTCGATCCGGAAGTGATCGTGCTCGGCGGCGGGCTTTCCAATCTCACCTTGCTTTATGAGGATGTGCCCGCCCGCTGGGCGCGGTATATTTTCTCCGACCAGGTGGCAACGCGCCTTAAGCCCAATCTGCATGGCGATTCCAGCGGCGTGCGCGGGGCGGCTTGGCTGTGGAGCGAAGCGGAAGCCGCCGCGCTTTAAGCGGCTTGCCGCAAAGAAACACCAAGGGAGCCAGATGGAGACCGGGCTGTGCCGGGACTGTTTCACGGTGCTGCCGGAGGGCGCGAGACGCTGCTCCTCCTGCGGGCGGCCCCGGCTTGTCTTCCACCCGGAAATTTTCTCCCTCTCCATCGCCCATCTCGATTGCGATGCCTTTTATGCGGCCATCGAAAAGCGCGATAATCCGGAGCTGCGCGATAAGCCGTTGATCATCGGCGGCGGCAAGCGCGGCGTCGTCAGCACCGCTTGCTACATCGCCCGCACAAAAGGCGTCGGCTCCGCCATGCCCATGTTCAAGGCCCTGGCCAAATGCCCGGAAGCGGTGGTCCTTTCTCCCAACATGGAAAAATATGCCAAGGCCGGCAAAGAAGTGCGCCAACTCATGCGCGAGCTGACGCCGCTTGTCGAACCGCTTTCCATCGACGAAGCCTTTCTCGACCTCACCGGCACCGAGCGGCTGCACAAAGCCCCGCCCGCCATCTCCATGGCCAAGCTCGCCAAGCGCATCGAGGCGGAAATCGGCATCACCGTCTCAGTCGGTCTCAGCTACAACAAGTTTCTGGCCAAGATTGCTTCCGACCTCGACAAGCCGCGCGGCTTTTCGGTCATCGGTGAGGCGGAGGCACTGGACTTTCTAGCGGAAAAACCCGTCTCCCTCATCTGGGGCGTCGGCAAGGCTTTGCAGGCAAAGCTGGAGCGGGACGGCATTACCCGCATCAAGCAACTACGCACTTACGAAGAAAACGATCTCCTTGCCCGTTACGGCGTGATGGGGCGGCGGCTTTTCCGCCTTGCCCATGGCCAGGACGCGCGCATCGTCAGCGCCGAGCGGGAAGCGAAAAGCATTTCCTCCGAAACGACATTCGCCAACGACATTTCCTCATTTGCCGAGCTCGACAAACGGCTCTGGCCGCTTTGTGAGAAACTATCCGCGCGCATGAAAGCGGCAGGCCTTGCCGGTCAGACCGTGGTGCTGAAACTTAAGACGAAAGACTTTAAAACCCGCACCCGTAATCAGCGCCTGTCCGACCCCAGCCAGCTTGCCGAAGTGCTGTACCGTACCGCTTCACCGCTCTTGAAAAAGGAGTGTGACGGCAAAACCGCCTTCCGCCTGCTGGGCGTCGGCTTTGCAACGCTCACCGATGGCGATCTCGCCGACCCGCCGGACCTGCTCGATCCGACAGCAGCGCGGCGCGCGGCAGCCGAGCGCGCGATGGATGAAATGCGCTCCAAATTCGGCAAAGGCATCATCACGATGGGCCGCGGCTTCAAGGCGCCTCAGCGCTCGCAAGGTTCGGACGGTAAATAGTCGAGGCTGCTCAGCCCCGCATCGACCTTAAAGTCGATGTAATCCATCGTTAGCCCGCTTGAAATCCCGTTTGCATAAAGATGGTAGGCCACCTGATATTCCGGCACGCCGTCCACACGGGAGGGATTGTGATAGGAAAGCTGGACGCGCCACCATTCCTGCGCTGCCATGTCCTTTGCCGCTTCCTCGCCCATTTTCACGCCGTCAAGCGTCGCGTCATCTCCCCGGCTTTTGCCGATAAAGGCCGAGGCGAGAAAAGCCGTATCGACCTCCGCGCCTTCATAAATCGGCCGGCTATAAGTCGTATCGCCCGCCTCCGCCGTTTCCACCAGGACAAGGGAAAAGGCGCTCGGGAAAACGGTTTCCGGCGCAAGCGCCAGATCCGGCGCATTGGGTTCTTCAAAATGCACCGCAGGTGTCCCTTCTTTCGAAGCGCGGCCCTTGATGCGTTCGACTTCCTCACCGTTCATGAAACGCTGAAAGTCGAATTCAAAATTCCGCCCGTCCGCCGCCTCCGAGCTTCTAAAGCGCAGATCGCGCACCACCCGAATATCGTCCATCGTCACGACCTGCATGACGAGACGCTGGGCGAGCTTGTAGCCGGTGCAGGCATTACCCGTCCATTCCAGCACCATGCGCCCGGAAAGATCGGCAATGTCCGCAGACATTTGGGAACTGTCGAGCTTGAGCTCATAAACGGCCCGGTGCGGCTGAAATTTACCGGCGAAAGCCGGCGGCACCAATGCCGCCCCCAGCACTGCCCCCAGCACTGCCGAAGCGGTTACCGAAGCCAGAGCTGCTTGCCGCAAATACCGTCCAAACACTGTCATCCTGCATCCTCTCCCATGCGCGGCCTTGCGAAGCGGCGGGTTTTTGCCGATCTTGTCATTGGCCCGCCCGAGCCGCCGAATTATGCCAGAAAGAAAGCCTGCTTGCATGTCCTTGCCGCGCGTCCTCGTTACCCGCAAATTGCCCGCCGATGTGGAAGCCCGGCTGAAACGGGATTACGCCCCGCTTTTGAATGAGGAAGACCGGCTTTTCAGCGCCGGGGAACTTGCCGCCCGCGCTGAAGGCATGGACGCGGTCCTGGCGACGGTGACGGACAAGCTCGATGCCGCCGCGATAAACGCCCTGCCGGGCAGCGTGCGCATCATCGCCACCTTCTCGGTCGGCTACGACCATATCGATGTCGCTGCGGCGGCAAAGCGCGGCATTACCGTGACGAACACGCCCGGCGTGCTCACCCATGCCACCGCCGATATCACGCTCCTTCTCCTTTTGGGCGCAGCGCGCGGCGCGGGCTGGGGCGAAGCCATGATCCGCCAGAAGACGTGGCAGAACTGGGCGCCGAGCGGCCCGCTCGGCACGGATGTGACGGGCAAGAGGCTCGGCATACTCGGCATGGGCCGCATCGGTCAGGCCGTGGCCCTCCGGGCGCGGGCCGTCGGCATGGAGATCCATTACCACAACCGCAGCCGCCTTTCCGAAGCCGGGGAGCAAGGCGCGCAGTATCATGAAAGCCCGGAGGCGCTGTTCGCCCAATCGGACATTCTTTCCATTAATTGCGCCTCCACCCCGCAGACACGCGGCCTTATCAATGCGCGCACCCTGGCGCTCTTGCCCGAAGGCGCCATTGTCGTGAACAGCGCGCGCGGCGATATTGTCGACGATGAGGCACTGATCGCGGCCCTACAAAGCGGCAAGGTGGCCGCCGCCGGGCTCGATGTTTATGCGGGCGAGCCCGACATTCACCCCGGCTACCGCGGCCTTTCCAACACGTTTTTGCTGCCGCATCTGGGCAGCGCAACGCGCGAGACACGCAATGCCATGGGCTTTTGCGCCCTCGACAATCTCGATGCCTTTTTCGCCGGAAAAGCGCCGCCAAACCCCGTTACCCCCTGAGCCATTTTGCCCTGCCAACCTTGCCCACCGGCAGGAAAAGGGGAATTTTTTGCCTATTTCCACATGAAGAAGCGCCTCTAAACCCTTGGATTTATGGGGATTCGCATTTGGCACATGGCTTGCGCTGGCATTGGCGGGGATGACAAAGGGCAATGCCAGGAGAAAACGATGGGGCTCGCCAAGGCAGATAAGACAACCACGCTCGAGACAAAACGAGCGGCTCCCGCCACCGGGCAAAGCATTCACCCGGTGATCGATACGCTTGAAATGCGCATGCGCTGCGCATTGCTACGCGATGCCGGACGGGCGGACACGCCGGAAGAAGTAATTCGCCGGGCGCTCGATTATGCCTCCGAAGCCGAACAGCGCATCAGCGAGCTCTCAGCCCGTGTCAAACTGCTGGAATCGCTCGCCGTGACGGATGAGCTGACCGGCCTTTTGAACCGGCGCGGCTTCCAGGACATGCTCTACCGCAATCTTGCCAGCGCCACGCGGCACAACGAGACGGGCGTCCTTGCCTTTATCGATCTCGATGAATTCAAACAGATCAACGACACCTATGGCCACGCGGCGGGCGATGCGGTGTTGCGCAAGATCGGCCAGTTCCTGCGCCGGAATATTCGCACCACCGATTATGCAGCGCGGCTTGGCGGCGATGAATTCGCCCTGCTTTACGTGCGCGGTGAACATGCCCGCGCAAGAGAGCGCGCGCGCGAGCTCAATGAAAAGCTCAATGGCCTTATCGTGCCTTGGGAAGGCCACTCGATCGAAGTGCGCGCCAGCATCGGCATGGCAAGTTACGACAAGGATTCCACCGCGATGGAACTGCTCGATCTTGCCGACCGGGCGATGTACCGGGACAAGAGCCGGCCCCGCAAGAAACCGGCTACCCGCCGCAAGAGCGCTGTCACGCGCACCCGCGCCGCACAAAGGAAAAAGGCCAGCGCGTAAGCCTGGCCTTATCCATCGCCCTTTTATCCGTCTGCCAAAGCGGCAGGCTGCGCCAGCACCGCCGCGTGCAAGGAGCGGCCTGCCCAGGCAAGATCTCCTGCCGGCACACTGACGGCTTTCCGGCCCGGAAATAGCTCCGCCAGAATATCTCGCGCCCGCGCGTCATGGGCGTCCCCATAAGCGGGCACCAGCAGCCCGCCATTTACCGGATAGAACCCGACATAGGAAAACTGCGTGCCATGGCCTTCGGTTCCGGCAAAAAGATCGCGGGTGAGCGGCACGTCGACAATCTCCAGCGCCCTGCCCCGTGCATCTTTTGCTTCTGAAAGCTGGGCGCGCGCATCGGCCAGCACTTCGGCTTGAATGGGGTCCGCCTCGCTTCCGCATGCAACGGCAACACGGGCAGGCCCGGTGAAAGCCGCCACCTGATCCACATGACCGCCGGCTTCATCATGTGCCATGCCGCCGCCCAGCCAGATGATGCGCCGGGCGCCGCAGAACATGGCGAGCGCTTCTTCGATTTCGCGGTGCGAATGTTCGCGGTTGCGGTTGCTGTCGAGCAAAACCGCTTCCGTCGCGATCAACGTGCCCGATCCGTCCGCGCAGACCGCACCGCCTTCCAGCACAAGCTCGCCTTCATAGCGTTTCAGACCGATCTCATCGAGCAGCTTTCCCGCCAGGCGCCGGTCATTGTCGATATGGCGGAAATGACCGCCCAGCCCGTCATATTGCCAGTCGATACCCGCAACACCGCCCATCCCGTCGATCACGAACATCGGCCCGTTGTCGCGGATGCGCCCATCGTCCTGCGCCATGACATGCAGTTCGACCGCGCTGTCGCGCCCGCAGGCAAAACGCGCGGTCGCCTCATCTTCCGGCCGCACGATGAGGCTGACCGGCTCGAACTCGGCAATGGCCCGCACGAGCCCTGCATAAGCGGCATGAGCTTGCGGCAGCGCCTCGCCCCAAATATCCGCGCGGGCCGGCCACTCGATCCAGGTGCGTTCATGCGGCTCCCATTCGGCGGGAAGGAAAAATCCGTCGGTGAGCGGGCTTTGATAAATGGACTCCATGATGCTCCGGAACTGTTGCTAATAAGAATTACGGTGTAGGTTGAAGCGAGCACAGAGGCAGCCTTTAACGCAATGAAAAAAGCCCCACATGGGGACAAACACTATCGGGAAAGATCATGGCAGGACCGGCAACGTCAGCAGAAATCGAAAAACGCTTGAGCGATCTCGGCATCACGCTGCCTGCGCCTTCGGGCGCGGCGGGCAATTACGTGCCCTATGTGATCAGCGGCAATCAGCTCTTCATTTCAGGTCAAGTGCCGCTTTCCCCCGAGGGGCTGAAGTTTCAAGGCAAGGTCGGCGACGCCTTCAGCATGGAAGAGGGCCAGGAAGCGGCAAAGCTCTGCGCCATCAATATTCTGGCCCAAGCGAAAGCGGCCTGCGGGGGCGATCTGTCCCGCCTCAACCGCTGCGTCAAGCTCGGCGGTTTCGTCAATTCCACCCCCGATTTCGACCAGCAGCCCGCGGTGATCAACGGCGCCTCAGACCTCATGGTTGCGGTATTGGGTGAAGCAGGCCGCCATGCCCGCACGGCTGTAAGCGCGGCGAACCTGCCCTTCAATGTCGCCGTTGAAATCGACGCCATCTTCGAAATCGCGTGAACACTCCTGCCTGTCATTTGCCTTCCCCCGCAGCGGCGCTAGACTCCTTTGCCGGAGGACCTTATGGGCGATGAAGAACAAGTCATGATCCGCGTCGTGCACGCCATTAGCGAGGTAAAGGCGGAGGAATGGGACGCCTGCGCCAACCCGCCGGGCGAGCCGCGCAATCCTTTTGTCTCTCACGCCTTTCTAAAAGCGCTGGAAGAAAGCGGCTCGGCCACCCGCTCGACCGGCTGGGCGCCCTATCATCTCGTGATCGAAGAGCCGGGCGGCAAGCTGGCCGGCTGCCTGCCCATGTATCTAAAGAACCATAGCCGGGGCGAATATGTCTTCGATTACGGCTGGGCCGATGCTTTTGAGCGCGCAGGCGGGCGCTATTACCCCAAGCTCCAGGTCTCCGTGCCTTTTACGCCCGCCAGCGGCAGACGGCTTCTTGCCCGCCCCGGCCCGGCGCGCGCCCATATCGAAAAACAGCTTCTGGCGGGGGCGATGGAAGTCTGCCGCCAGCTCGAGGCCTCTTCCATCCACTTCACCTTTCTGCCGAAGGAGCAATGGGACGAACTTGGCAAGATCGGTCTTCTGCAGCGCACCGATCAGCAGTTCCACTGGACGAACCGGAATTACGCGGCCTTCGACGATTTCCTCGCCGATCTTGCCTCGCGCAAACGCAAGAACCTGAAAAAGGAACGGGCCCGCGCGCTGGAAAACGGCATCGAGATCGAATGGGTGACGGGCGCGGACCTTACCGAAGATCACTGGGACGCCTTTTTCATGTTCTATATGGACACCGGCGCGCGCAAATGGGGCACGCCCTACCTCACCCGCGAGTTTTTCAGCCTGATCAACGAGACCATGGCCGATGACACGCTGCTCATCATGGCAAAGCGCGAGAGGCGCTATATTGCCGGGGCCTTGAATTTCATCGGCTCGGATACGCTTTTCGGGCGCAATTGGGGCTGCATCGAGGATCACCCCTTCCTGCATTTCGAGTGCTGTTATTATCAGGCCATCGATTTTGCAATCTCGCGGGGCCTCAAAAAGGTCGAAGCCGGGGCGCAAGGGGCACACAAGTTGGCGCGCGGTTATCTGCCCGAACATACCTATTCCGCCCATTACATCGCCAATCCGGGCCTGCGTGAGGCCGTGGGCGATTATCTGGAGCGCGAGCGCGCCTATGTCGATCAGGATATCGAGATGCTTGGCGAGCACTCCCCCTTCAGGCACGATAAGGAAAACGAACCGGACTAGTCTGACGCCAGAACAAGGGAGAAACCCGATGGCCTATGATGACAGCAATGTCTTCGCGAAAATCCTTCGCGGAGAAATGCCCTCCATCGCGCTTTACGATGATGAGATGACCTATGCCTTCATGGATGTCATGCCGCAGGCGCCGGGGCACTGCCTTGTCATTCCGAAATTTCCCGCCGAAAATCTTTTCGACCTCGACGCCGATTATGCCGCCGCCATGGCGCGCACGGTGAAGAAACTGGCGCCCGCCGTGAAAAAAGCCATGGATGCGCCGGGCATCATGATCGCGCAGCTCAACGGCCCGGAAGCCGGACAGACCGTCTTTCACATCCACACCCATATCATCCCGCGCTGGGACGGCATCGACATGAAACTGCATGCGCGCGAGATGGCGGATATGGACGAGCTGAAAGCACAGGCAGAAAAAATCAAAGCCGCGCTGAACTGAGCGCCGCCGGTTTAGACATAAAGGGGGGGAGAGAATGAACAAGAAGAACAATCTGAAGATCGCGGCAGGCCTTGCCGCTGCGCTCGCGCTGGCAGGTTGCGACGATCAAAAAGCGGCGGAAGAAACCGCACCAAAGGAAACGGAGACGCCGGCCACGCAAGAAGAAAGCGTAGCGCCCGCCGCCGCCCCCGCCTCTTACACGCTTGAAACTGTCGTGCCGGGCTCCGCCTTCCACGGCATTCACGGCATCACCGAAACATCCGATGGCAAACTGCTTGCGGGCAGCGTGCTTGGCCGCGCGATCTATGAGATCGATAAAGAGACCGGCACCGTCAGCATTTATGAAGCCCCGCCCACCGGCATGGCCGACGATCTGGAAGAAGGCCCGGACGGCGCGCTCGGCTGGACCGCATTTCTCGACGGCAAATATTATCTGCGTACGAAAGACGGCGAGCTGCGCACCCTTGCCGAAGACCTGCCGGGGCTCAACTCCACCGCCTGGAACATGGAAGGCCGGCTCTTTGCGACGCAAGTCTTCCTCGGTGACGCGCTTTATGAACTCGACCCGCAAGGCATCGCCCCGCCGCGCAAGATCATGGAAGACATGGGGGGCCTCAACGGTTTCGATTTCGGCCCGGACGGCAAACTCTACGGCCCGCTCTGGTTCAAGGGCGAGATCGTCCGCGTCGATGTGGATGAAGCCACGCTGGAAACCGTGGCAACGGGCTTTAAAACACCCGCCGCCGTCAATTTCGATTCCAGAGGTAATCTCTGGGCCGTCGATACGGCGGAAGGCGCGGTCTATAAAGTCGATATCGACGATGGCACCCGCATGAAAGTCGCCGATGTCGATGCCGCCATCGACAATCTGGCGATCACTTCGGACGACCGGCTTTTCATCACCAATATGGCGGATAATGCCATCATCGAAATCGACACTGAGACGGGGGAAAGCACCCCGCTCGTCAAAGGCAAACTTGCGGTCGCCGCCGATCTTGAGCTAGTGGAGGAAGACGGCCGCGAAGCGCTCTACGTTGGCGATGTTTTCGCGCTGCGCAAGGTCGACCTTGCCGATGGCAGCGTCAGCGAAGTGGGCCGCGTTTTCGGCTCCAATGTCGATTATCCGATTTCCGTTGCCGAGGCTCATGGGCGCATCGCGGTTGCCGGCTGGTCGGCCGGCGCCGTGCAGGCATTCGACGTTGGCGCGGCGGAACTGCCGGGTCCCCATCACGGTTTCAATACGCCGACCGATGCCCTGCCCCTGGCAGATGGCGGTCTGCTCGTCGCCGAATATGGCCGCGGCGCGCTGGTGAAAGTCGCGGCGGACGATTGGAAAAACCGCACGGATTTCCTCACCGGCCTCCAAGGCCCCGCCAATCTCATGCAGGCGCCCGACGGACGGGTCTATTTGAGCGAGCAGCTGGCGGGACGCATCTCCGTGCTCGATCTTGAAACCGGTGCGCTGATGCCCGTGGCCGAAGGTCTCGAAGGGCCGGAAGGGTTCGACATCGATGCGGAAGGCAATCTCTATGTGGCCGAAGTCGGCGCGCGCCGGATCAGCCGCATCGATTTGTCGACGTCCGAGAAGATCGTCATCGCCGAAGACCTGCCCATCGGCTTCGGGTTTGAGGGGGACGTGCTGCCGCTCAACGTGCCGACCGGTGTTGCCGTTGCCAAGGACGGCGCGGTTTATTTCACTTCCGACATGGAAGCGGCGCTTTACAAACTCACGCCGCAATAGGCGCGCTTTCAGACAATGAAAAAGGCGAGACCCGGCAAGGGGCCCGCCTTTCTTTTAGCTTATCGCCTCACGGCTTAGCCGAGGTGGAAAACCACCAGCTTGTTGCCGTCGAGATCGCGGAAATAACCGCCGTAGAAATTATCCGTGCGCGGGCCGGGATCGCCTTCATTCGTCGCGCCAAGCTCCAGCGCCTTGGCATGGAACTGGTCCACTACTTCCTTGGACGGTGCGGCGATTGCGGGCATCACACCGTTGCCGACCGTGGCGGGGTTGCCGTCATGGGGTTTCGTCACGGCGAGCATCGCGCCATTGCCATTGCCCCACATCACAAAACGGCCCGGATCGGTCGCGGCCTGCTTGGCGCCCACCAGCGGCACAAGCTGCTCGTAAAAAGCCACCGCTTTGTCCAGGTCGTTCGTCCCAATCATTAAATAACCCAGCATCCCTGTTCTCCTTCATAGTCGCGGCGGTTCTTATGTCCGCCTTCAGGTGGCATCACTTAACAGCATTCACGCTTGCCCCTGCAAGCGTCCCGGACAATTCCCTTGGAGATAAAATGCGAAGACCTTAGAGCCAATTCATCACGTTTCCGTGTTGTCAAATCGGCCCGGCACAGTACCATGCCGCGTCTTTGTGAAATATGGGGGATGAGACATGTGGGCAATCGTTGCCGTTACCTTGCACCTGCTCGCCGGGCCGGATGTATACGTCATAACGGATGCGGGCACGTTTGAAACGAAGGAAGCCTGTGAAGCGGAAATCGCAAAATCCGTTCCGGCAAAACTCGAAGGCGCGGCGCTGGATGAATACAAGGCCGGCAGCCGGGGCTATATGTGCATCAAGGCAATCGAGCCGAAATAAGCAGCCCATCTAGCGAAAAGAAAAGGCCGCCCCATGGGGCGGCCTTTCGTTATTCAACCATCAGCGGCACTTTGGGAACGGACGAGCCGCCGCCCGGCGAATTACCGCTATCGCCGCCATCCCCACCCGGCTTTTTCGGGCCGGAGCCTTTGCCGTTTTTCTGCGAGCGTTTTTTCGGCGGGGGCGCCGCTTCGAATTCAAAGCTGAGCGCATCGTTCTTGACGATGACGCGCACGACGCCGCCATGTTTCAGCTCACCAAACAGCACTTCATCCGCCAGCGGTTTCTTGATGTGCTCCTGAATGACGCGGGACATGGGCCGCGCGCCCATCTGCTGGTCATAGCCATGGCCGACGAGCCAGCGTGTCGCTTCCGGCGTCAGCTCGATGGTGATGTGACGGTCGGCCAGCTGCGCCTCAAGCTGCATGACGAACTTCTCGACCACGCGGGCGATAACCTCTTCGGGCAGATTGCCGAAGGGGATCACCGCATCGAGGCGGTTGCGGAATTCGGGCGTGAAGAGCTTCTTCACCGCTTCCTCGTCTTCGCCTTCCCGCTTGATACGGCCAAAGCCGATCGGCTCTTTCGCCATGTCGCTGGCGCCCGCATTGGTGGTCATGATCAACACCACATTGCGGAAGTCGATCTGCTTGCCGTTATGGTCGGTAAGCTTGCCGTGATCCATCACCTGCAGGAGGATGTTGAAGAGATCCGGATGCGCCTTCTCGATCTCATCGAGCAGGAGCACACAGTGCGGATGCTGATCGACACCGTCGGTCAAAAGCCCGCCCTGATCGAAGCCGACATAGCCGGGCGGCGCACCAATGAGACGCGACACCGTGTGCCGCTCCATATATTCGGACATGTCGAAACGTAAAAGCTCGACGCCCATGATGCTGGCGAGCTGACGGGCAACCTCGGTCTTGCCGACGCCGGTGGGACCGGAGAAGAGATAAGACCCGATCGGCTTTTCCGGCTCGCGCAGGCCCGCCCGCGACAGTTTGATCGCGGAGGCAAGCGCATCGATCGCCTCGTTCTGGCCGAAAACCACACGCTTGAGCTCGTTGCCGAGATCGCGCAGCTTTTCCGTGTCGCTCTTGGAAACGGATTTCGGCGGAATGCGCGCCATCGTGGCGATGACTTCCTCGATCTCCTTCACACCGATGGTCTTCTTGCGCCGCGATTCCGGCAGGATCATCTGCCGAGCGCCGGCCTCGTCGATCACGTCGATGGCTTTGTCCGGCAATTTGCGGTCCGCCATATATTTAGACGACAGTTCCACCGCCGACTTCACCGCTTCATTGGTGTAGCGCAGCCCGTGGAATTCCTCGAAATAAGGCTTGAGCCCTTTCAGAATCTTGATCGTGTCGGGCACCGACGGCTCGGTCACGTCGATCTTCTGGAAACGGCGCACCAGCGCGCGGTCCTTTTCGAAGTGCTGACGGTATTCCTTATAGGTGGTCGAACCGATGCAGCGCAGCGTACCGCTGGCAAGCGCGGGCTTGAGCAGGTTCGAGGCATCCATCGCCCCGCCACTCGTCGCGCCGGCGCCGATGACGGTGTGGATTTCGTCGATGAACATCACCGCGCCCGGATAATCCTCAAGCTCCTTGATGACTGCCTTGATGCGTTCTTCGAAATCGCCGCGGTAGCGCGTACCGGCCAGCAGCGTGCCCATATCGAGCGAAAAGATCGTGGCGTCTTTCAGAACGTCCGGCACCTCGCCATTGACGATCTTGCGGGCAAGACCTTCGGCAATCGCCGTCTTGCCGACGCCCGGATCGCCGACGAACAGCGGATTGTTCTTCTGGCGGCGGCAGAGAATCTGGATCGTGCGCTCGACTTCCTTGTCGCGCCCGATCAAGGGGTCGATCTTGCCCTTCTCCGCCTTCTCGTTGAGATTGACACAATAGGCTTCAAGCGCTTCCGTCGTGCCTTTCGCGCCGCCCTCTTCCGTCACCGCCTCTTCTTCGACGCCGCGCACGGGGCGCGCCTCGTTCATATCGGCGCGCTTGGCGATGCCGTGGCTGATGTAATTCACCGCGTCATAGCGCGTCATATCCTGCTCTTGCAGGAAGTAGGCGGCATGGCTTTCGCGCTCGGCGAACATGGCGACGAGCACATTGGCGCCCGTCACTTCTTCGCGGCCGGAGGATTGAACGTGAATGACGGCGCGCTGGATGACGCGCTGGAACCCTGCCGTCGGCTTGGCTTCTTCACCATCGTCGATGATCAGGCTCTGCAGCTCATTGTCCACATATTGGACAAGCTGCTGGCGCAAATGTTCCAGATCCACATTGCAGGCGCGCATGACCGCTGCCGAGTCCCGATCATCGATCAAGGCCAGCAACAGGTGTTCAAGCGTGGCGTATTCGTGCTTTCGCTCATTAGCCAAAGCCAACGCTCTGTGAAGACCTTCTTCGAGACTACGGGACAATGATGGCACGTGTTTGTTCCTGCTATCTGAATGTTACCGTTTGAAAGCGCGTCCCTCTCTCCTCAACCTTTTTGTCTCGGCAGCGCTAATCCCGTTCCATCGTACACTGCAACGGGTGTTGATGTTGGCGTGAAAAATCGACGACTTGCGTCACTTTGGTCTCGGCGACTTCATACGTATAGACACCGCAGATGCCGACGCCGTGCTGGTGCACATGCAGCATGATCTGCGCGGCCTCTTCCGGGCCCTTGTTGAAAAACCGCTCCAGGATATGAACGACGAATTCCATGGGCGTGTAATCGTCGTTAAGCAGCAGCACCTTGTACATGGAGGGCTTCTGCGTCTTGGGCTTGGTCTTAGTTATGACGCCCGTGCCGGTGCCGCCCTGGCCGCCAATATCCTCGCCGTCGCCATCTTCCGAGAGGCGCCAAGGCGAAAGAGAGGCGTCCAAATGCAGGCCCATACCTGCCGGATGCTCCGTCACTTCCGAAATATCTTTCTTAATCAACATCTTAGCGTGACGTTCCCGTATAACTGACTGTAAAACCACCGGACCGGAATTCCCCTGCCTCTATTACATAGGAAAAATTCAACCTAATGAAAGAGCCGGGATGCGCGCGAAGGGTCCCGGAAAGCCGCGCAAACCTTGCAAATTCACCTTGCAAGCCTGCCATGGACCGGCCCGCCTGGACAAGCGGTCAAGATGAGCACCGGGCAAATGCCCCGCCGGCACCCCGCCGCAAAGCCCCGTTCGGAAAAACCTTCACCAGAATGCGAATAAAGTTTGAGGCAAATTTTTACCTTAACGAAAGGGTAATGACGCCTCCCCTAATGTAGCCGCTGGAAACGGTGCAGAAATTGCAGGATTTTTTCTGCGGCATCTTGGATTTTACACAAACTGACAGTACTGTGATGCAGGGATCAGGGGTTTTTGTAACTGAGCGGGTTTCCATGTGGGGGAAAGCGCGAATCAGTGCGTCCGGGTTGTCTTATTGGGGGATTGTCAGCGCAGCCCTTCTGGCGCTGAGCCTCTTCTTTGCGCCTGCCGCGCACGCCAACAGTAAATATGCGGCCATCGTCATCGACGGCTACACGGGGAAAGTCGTGTTCTCCCGGAACGCGGATAATGCCCGTTACCCTGCCTCGCTCACCAAAATCATGACCCTCTATATGGTTTTCGAAGAGCTGGAAGCCGGCCGGCTCTCGCTCGACACGCGCATGAAAGTCTCACGCCGCGCGCAAGGCCAGGCCCCTTCGAAGCTGGGCCTCAAAGCCGGTCAGTACATCCGCGTCGACGATGCGATCAAGGCGCTGGTCACGAAATCCGCCAATGACGTGGCAACCGTGGTGGCCGAACATATCGGCGGCACCGAAAGCGCCTTTGCCCGCAAGATGACGGCGAAAGCGCGCGAGCTCGGCATGCGCCGCACCCGTTTCATGAATGCCTCGGGCCTGCCCAACACGCGCCAGAAAACCACCGCCCGCGACATGGCAAAGCTCGGCCAGCGGATCCGCGAGGATTTCCCCGAATATTACACCTATTTCTCGACCGAGCGCTTTTCCTGGCACGGGCGGAACTATTCCAACCACAACAATCTGCTGGGTAAATATGGCGGCACGGTCGGCATCAAGACGGGCTATACCCGCGCTTCCGGCTTCAACCTGACCGCCGCCGTCGAGCGGGACGGCAAATACCTCATCGGCGTTGTCATGGGCGGGCGCAAAGCGCGCACCCGCGACAATCACATGGTGGAAATTCTGGACGATGCCTGGGACCGGGTGCGGCCGGGCAATCCGAGCACCTTGATGGTGAAAGCGCCGCTGCCTATCGAAAAGCCACCGGTGACCTTCGCCGCCAATCTGCCCGACACATCGGACCCCGCGCTGATGGCCTCGCTCGATCTGGGCAGCACATCCGGCCGCGGCGCGCAATTTACGAATACCGAATTCCTGCCGCTCGAGCCGCCGGCCGAAGAGGAACTGCCGCTGCGCCGCGCCTCGCTGAGCGAGCCTGCTGTGCCGAGCGCTACGCCCAGCCAAGTCGAAAGCCCGGCCGCGCGCCTTGCCAAGGCCGCTCTGCGCGAAGCCGCCGAGCCGCTTGAGAAAGTCGGCAATCTGATCGCCCCGCCCGCTCACGCCCATGGCGGAAATACCGGCGCAACAGGCAGCACGCGCAATGTCGCCCTGCCGCCGCCGCCCAAGAAACAGCCCTCGCTGGTGGGCTCGCTCTTCCCGCCGGAAAGCTGGGTCATCCAGATCGGCGCCTACCGCGATCCGGCGCAGGCCGTGGACCGCATTCGCGAGGCCATGCAGGCCGCGCCCGGCGAGCTTTCCAATGCCGTGCCGGTAACGGTGCCGGTGATGACGGGCGATACCACGCTTTACCGCTCGCGCTTCGGCGGCTTTGACGAGCTGACCGCGCGCAATGCCTGCGGCCAGCTTGCCCGCGTGAATATCAGCTGCATTGCGCTGCCGCCGTCCGGCTGGTCCGCGGCTTCCGCGCGCCGCGCGCCCAATAACGGTTAAGCCTATTTCTTGAGAAGCACGTCTTTTGCCTCATTGATCTTCGAGGCGAGATAGGTGGTCCCTTCCCTGTCGGGATGGACCTTGCCGAGCAATTTGCGGTGCGCCTGTTTGATCTCATCTGCCGAGGCGCCTTCTCGAAGGCCGAGTACTTCCAGCGCCTCCGCCCGGCTCATCTGACCCGGCTGCGGGGGCCTGCCCCCCATGCCGCCGGCAGCACCGCCGGAAGCATTACCGCCGAGCTGACCAAACGGCCCGAAGCCGCCAAAGCCGAGAAGCCCCGCCGCCGCGCCGAACAGCACGACAGCCAGGCCGATACGGCCGGTCAGCGCAAGGCCGAGCCCGACGATAATGGCCGCCGCCGCGCCAAGGGTGCGCGCCCGGCTGACAACACGCGCACTATCGGCATAGGCAAGTCTGTAGAGAAACCATAAAAGCCCGGCCAGCAGCACCCCGCCCAGAACGAACCAGATCATCCAGTGTCCTTTCGCGTTATGGTGGCCCGGCGCCTCATTCAGAGGCCTGCTAGCCTTCTCCTGCCATTTCGGTCAGAGGCAGGTCCAGCGTCTCGATAAGCTGGCGCACTTCGGCGCGCGCCGCCACATGCGACATGGACCAGGCGCCCCCCTCTTTCAAGTCGAGCAGCGTAAGACCGGAGGGAAACATCTCACGGAAGATCACCCGCTCGCCGAAACCGGGCGCGAGGCGGAAGCCGATCCGGTCCGCCAAAGTTTCGAGTACGCCTTCGAGGCGGCGCTTGTTCTTGGCATCCAGCATGGACAGCCTGTTGCGCATCACCACCCAGTCGATGCTGCCGCCATCGGCCATGGCGCGGCGTTTACGGCTTTCCCAGACCATTTCCGAATAAACGCTGGGGCCCTTTATCTCATAGGTTTGCGGGTCGACACGGGCCAGCAGATCGAAATCGACGAAACTGTCATTCATCGGCGTGATGAGCGTATCGGCCACCGCATGGCCGAGCCGGGAGAGAAAAGAATCCGAGCCCGGACAATCGATCACCACGAAATCATGGGCGGCGGAAGCGCGGGCAAGACCGGCCTGAAAACGCTCCCGCTCATCTTCCTGACGCTCGGCGACGGTTTCTTTCTGGGAAAGCTCGATCACCTGATGATCGGGCATGGCAAGGCGCACGCCGTTAGACTGCGACCAGGCCGCACGGTTTTCCACATAGCGGCTCAAGGAACGCTGGCGGCTGTCGAGATCCATGGAGGCGACGCGGAAGCCTTCCTGCAGCAGAACGGCAATGACATGCATGGCGCTGGTGGTCTTACCCGAGCCGCCTTTTTCGTTGCCGAGCACGATGACATGCGCGCGGCGGCCGCGCCCGCTTCCCGTCTGAGATTCGCCTGGCCCCTGCTCGCCCTGCATGCGGCCTCTCTCCCCCGTTTCGGCGGACCCGCCGTCCCGCGTCTCCTGCGCCGCCATTTCCAGCGTGCCGCTTTGCCCGTCCATCATACCCTTACCCCGACTCATAACCCCGATACTGCCACGGGCGGCGGAGTTTGTTGTGACCCATTTGGCAAGTCAACCGGCATCACGCGCGCGGGACACCGCCGCGCAGGAGGGGCAAGCCGCAGGAAACTCCCATTCCCAGCCGCCGGCCGACATTTGGCCCGGCACTTATCCCCGCTTCTTTAAAAGCGGCGATACTGGGACATCGAAGCGCAAATGCAGGCGCTGCTTGCTGGGGGCCTGCCAGCCGTTAAACTGAAACAGCGCAGGCGATTCACCGCCGCCGAAATGGAACCGGATTTGTTTGTCATGATGATGCGCCGCCAGATTGCGGGTTTTCTTACAGGGTTTCTCTTTGCCCTTTGCGCGGGACTTACCGCCTTTACCGTTCCCGTTGCCCAGGCGGCAGAAGCAGATGAGCAGAAAGCCCATTTCCGCGTGGTGCGGGTGGAAAGCGACGATGTTTTGAACATGCGCATCGTGCCCGATCCTTATGCGGCAAAAGTCGGCGCCATTCCGCCGGATGCGCGGGGCATCGAGGCGACGGGCCGCACCGCCAAGCGCGGCGATTACATCTGGCGGGAAATCATGTACCGCGATGTGACGGGCTGGGTGAACAGTCACTTTCTTGTGCGCGACCGGGCGCAAACAGCGGGCGCGCCGCGCCAGATCACACCGGACCCTGAAATCACCGGCAGCACCTCCGGCACCAGCGTTTTTCTGGAACCCTTGAGCTGCGCAGGCACCGAACCTTTTTGGGGGATGCTTTTGAAAGGCCGGGAGACGGTGCTCGATTCGCTCGCCGACGGGCCCTTGAAGATCGATCTTTCCCCGGCCCGCCAATCACCGCAAATGTCCACCGCCTGGGCGATCGATGCGCGCACGGAAGCCGGGAACAAGCCCGTCTCCATCATCGTGCGGCGTACCAATCAATGTTCGGACGGCATGTCCGACATCATCTTTCCATACGAAACATTCATCACCATCAGCGGCGGGCCGTTCTATGCCGGCTGCTGCAACACCGCATCGGGCAGCGGCAAGAACTAGCGCCGCCTTCCATAGAGGCGGATCAGGAGGGGTCATGCGGGGAATGCTCAGCGTCGATCAATTGTCCGATCTCGTCGCCTCGGGAGAGATCGACACGGTCATTACCTGCATGCCGGATATGCAGGGCCGGCTGGTCGGCAAACGCATGACGGGCAGCTTCTTCCTCGATAGCGCCATCAAGGAATCCCATAGCTGCAATTACCTGCTCACCGTCGACATGGATATGGAGCCGGTGCCCGGCTACCGCTCGGCAAGCTGGGAGAAAGGCTATGGCGACTTTGCGCTGAAGCCGGATCTTTCCACCTTGCGGCGCATTCCCTGGCTGCCCTGCACGGCACTGGTGATCTGCGACACGCTGGATCACAACGGCGAGGATATTCCCACCGCGCCGCGCGCCATCCTCAAGAAGCAGCTGAAGCGTCTGGCCGAAAAAGGCATGACGGCCAAAATGGCCTCGGAGCTTGAGTTCTTTCTCTTCGACGACAGCTACCGCGAGGCGCATGAAAAGCGCTACCACGACCTGCAAACCGCCTCCTGGTATATCGAGGATTATCACGTCTTCCAGACGTCGAAGGAAGAAGGCGTGATGCGCGCCATCCGCAACGGGCTGGAAGGCGCAGGCATTCCCGTCGAAAACTCGAAAGGCGAATGGGGGCCGGGCCAGGAAGAAGTCAATGTGCGCTATGCCGAAGCGCTCGACATGGCGGACCGGCATGTGATCCTAAAAAACGGCATCAAGGAAATCGCCCATCTGCACGGCAAGTCCGTCACCTTCATGGCGAAATGGCATTACGATCTGGCGGGCAATTCCTGCCATATCCATTCCTCGCTCTGGGATGCAAAAAACGACACGCCGCTTTTCAAACCTGAAAAGGACGGCGAGATGACACCGCTCTTCAAACAGTTCATTGCGGGCCAGCTGAGCGCGCTGCAGGAGATCAGCTATTTCCTCGCCCCTTACGTCAATTCCTACAAGCGCTTCGCCAATCTCTCCTTCGCGCCGACCAATGCCGTCTGGAGCCGGGACAATAGAACGGCGGCGCTGCGCGTTTTGGGGCACGGGGCCGGCACGCGGGTGGAAACGCGCGTGGGCGGCGCGGACCTTAATCCCTATCTTGCCTATGCGGCCATTCTTGCCGCCGGGCTCGACGGCATCGAACGAGGGCTGGAGCTAGGTGATGAATTTCAGGGTGATGCATACACGAAGGAAGGTATTCCCTCCCTCCCCCGCAATTTGCGCGATGCGCTGAGCGCGCTGGAGGGCTCAAAAATGCTGCGCGCTGCCTTCGGCGACGAGGTGATCGAGCATTACCTTCATACCGGACGCTGGGAACAATATGAGTATGAGCGCCGTATAACAGACTGGGAGCTGGTGCGAGGGTTCGAACGCGGATGACGAAGAAGCTCGAAGTCATATCCCCTGTCGATGGGTCGCTTTACGCCGAGCGGGAGCTGGCGGATGAGCGCGCCGTCATTGCTCTGCTTCACTCGGCCAAGAAAGCCCAGCAGGCCTGGGCGAAAGTGCCGCTGGAGGAACGCGCGCATCTTTGCACGCGCTTCGTCGATGCCTTTTGCGCGATGAAAGACGAGATCGTGCCCGAACTTGCCTGGCAGATGGGCCGGCCTGTCGCGTTCGGCGCTGGCGAGGTGGCAGGTTTCGAGGAGCGCGCGCGGGCGATGATAGTGCTTGCGAAAGAAGCGCTCTCTCCTTACGTGCCCTCCGCCAAGGAAGGCTTTACACGCTATATCAAACGCGAGCCGCTGGGCGTTGTGCTCACCATTTCTGCCTGGAACTATCCTTATCTCATCGCCGTCAATTCCATTGTCCCTGCGCTCATGGCGGGCAATACAGTGGTGCTGAAAATGTCCCACCAGACACCGCTTTGCGCCGAGCGCCTGGCGCTTGCCATGGAAAAAGCGGGCGCGCCGGACGGCATCTTCCAGATCGTCCATATGGACCATGTGACGGCGGCCAAGGCCGTCGCCCATCCGGATGTGAATTATGTCGCCTTTACCGGCTCGGTGAGCGGGGGCGCGGCCATCGAGCGGGCCGCGACGGGGCGCTTCATCGGTGTGGGGCTCGAGCTTGGCGGCAAGGACCCGGCCTATGTGCGCGCCGATGCAAACCTTATCCATGCGGTGGAAGGGCTGGTGGACGGCGCCTTTTTCAATTCCGGCCAATCCTGCTGCGGCATCGAGCGCATTTATGTGCATGAAAAACTCTATGGCGACTTCATCGACGCCTTCGAAAGCCTGACCCGCCAATATGTGCTGGGCGATCCGCTGGACCCGGAAACGACGCTCGGGCCCATGGTGCGGCCGGGGGCGGCGGAATTCGTGCGCGGGCAGATCACGGACGCGGTCCGTGCCGGTGCGCGCTCGCTGATCGACGAGGCGGAATTTCCCGCTTCCCGCCCCGGCACCGCCTATCTTTCCCCGCATGTGCTGACGGATGTCACGCACAAGATGAGCCTGATGCGGGATGAGACCTTCGGGCCCGCCGTCGGCATCATGAAAGTCGCCTCCGATGAAGACGCGCTGCAGCTGATGAATGACAGCCCTTACGGGCTCACCGCCTCCATCTGGACGGAAGACGAAGAAGCCGCCATCCGGCTCGGCGACGGTATCGAGACCGGCACGGTTTTCATGAACCGGTGCGATTATCTCGATCCTTATCTCGCCTGGACGGGCGTCAGAGACTCAGGCCATGGCTGCACGCTCTCGCCCTTCGGCTATGAAGCGCTGACGCGGCCGAAATCCTATCACCTGCGCACGAAGACCTGAGGCGTATCTCAGGCACTCGCCGTCCGTCCGAAATACTCCCGCATCGTGGCCGAGCCGAAGAGAAAGAGCGTGATCGCGATATAGGCCGCATATTCCAGCGCCATGGCAAGCCAGCGCCCGTCATGAACGAGAAACTGTGTCGTCTCGATCAGGCAGACCAGCGCCATGGCGCCATAGCCTGCGACGGTGGCAGGCGGTGTAAGCGGCCAGCGATAGAAAGTGCCGAGCAGAAAGACGATGGACGTGTACAGCACGGAGAGCCAGTGCCCGATCAGCATGAGCGGCGGGAACAGCGGATTGGTGATGGGGGTCCATGGCACGTCGCCGAGCAGGAGTTCCGCCGTGCCCATCAGTGCCCATATAAGCAGCCCGGCATGCAGGAGGACGAGCCCTGCAAGAACCGCCTTGGCAAGTTTCTGCCCCATATATTCTCCTCCCTTTTCAGTTGCCCCGCCTGCTGCGATACTCCCCATGCAGCCTGCATAAAAGCCTAGCACAGTGCCACGGACGGCACTCAACCTTCCGGACAGCGACAGATGGACGATCCCTATATTTCCCTTCAGGCGGCCTGGTCCTACCCCACGGCCACACGGTTTGGCGCCGGGCGGATCAAGGAGCTCAGCGCCGTTTGCGGTGCGCACGGCGTGCGCCATCCGCTTATCGTCACCGATCCGGGCCTTGCCGGTCATGAGATGATCGCCGCCGCGCTGAACGATCTTGAGGAAGCCGGACTTTCGCCCGCTCTCTTTTCAGCCATTCAAGGCAACCCGGTGGGCGCGAATGTGGAAGCGGGCCTTGCCGCCTACCGCGCAGGCCGCCATGACGGGGTGGTCGCTTTCGGGGGCGGCAGCGCGCTCGATGCGGGCAAGGCCATTGCCTTCATGAGCGGGCAGACGCGCCCGCTTTGGGATTTCGAGGACCGGGAGGACTGGTGGACCCGCGCCGATGCGAGCGGGATCGCGCCCGTCATTGCCGTGCCGACCACCGCGGGCACGGGCTCTGAAATGGGCCGCGCCGCCGTCATCACCGACGAGCGCGACCACACGAAGAAAATCATCTTCCATCCCAAAATGCTGCCCGTGGAAGTCATCTGCGATCCGCAGCTCACCTGCGCCCTTCCCGCCAATATCACAGCGGCAACGGGCATGGACGCGCTCTCCCATTCCCTTGAGGCCTATTCAAGCCGCATCTGGCATCCGATGAGCCAGGGCATTGCGCTCGAAGCCATGCGCCTGGTGCATCGCTGGCTGCCCGAAGCGGTGAAGGACGGGGAAAACGTCGCCGCCCGTGCCCGCATGATGGCCGCCTCCTCCATGGGCGCGGTCGCCTTTCAAAAAGGCCTCGGCGCGATGCATGCAATGAGCCATCCCTGCTCCTCTCTTTGCGGCACCCATCACGGGCTCACCAATGCCGTCGTCATGCCTTATGTACTGCTCCATAACCGTCGCGCCATTGCCTATAAGATCGATGCGCTGGCGCGGTATCTCGATCTGCCGCGCCAGGATTTCGCAGGCTTCCTCGACTGGGTAGTGGAGCTGCGCCAGAAGATCGGCATTCCGGCGACGCTCGCCGAAATCGGCGTGACAAGCGATCTCATTCCCCGCCTTGCCGCCATGGCGCTGGAGGACCCGTCAAACGGGGGCAATCCGGTGGAGATGGATCAGGGCGCTTATGAAACGCTTTTCCAAAAGGCGATCGACGGCGATCTGAGCTGAGCCGCCCGGCCTTCAAGTTCAATTGTCCCGCGCTCGGCGATTATGTATGGTCCGGCCCGGTTGAACGGCCTTTGGGGAGAGAGTGATGGCGCTCGACATGCAATATGGAATTCCGGTCGCCCGCACCATCGCGGAGTTGCGCGAAACAGTGAACGCCTGGCGCAAGGAGGGATTGCGCGTCGGTTTCGTGCCCACCATGGGCGCGCTGCATGAGGGCCATCTCTCGCTGGTCGATCTGGCGGGCGCGGATACGGACCGGGTCGTCGTGTCGATCTTCGTCAATCCGACGCAGTTCGCCCCCGGTGAGGATTTCGAAGCCTACCCGCGCACGGAAGCGGCGGATGCGGAAAAGCTTTCCGCCCGTGCTCATCTCATCTTCGCGCCCAGCGCGGCGGAAATGTATTCACCCGATTTTTCGACGAGCGTCCATGTCATGGGCGTGACGGAAGATCTCGACGGCGCGGCGCGGCCCACCCATTTTGCCGGGGTGGCGACGGTCGTCACGAAACTGCTGCTCGCAGTTCTGCCCGACAAGGCAGTGTTCGGCGAGAAAGACTATCAGCAGCTTCTCACCATCAAACGCATGGTGCGCGATCTCAATATCCCGGTGGAAATCATCGGTGGGCCGACGCACCGCGAGGAAGACGGCCTCGCCCGCTCCTCCCGCAATGCCTATCTGAGCGCCGAGGAACGCCAGTCCGCCGGCAAGCTTAACGTCATCCTGCGCGAAACCGCCCATGCGGTCGCCAAAGGCGCGCCCATTGCCGCGGCAACGCAGGCCGGCATTACCGCGATCAAGGAAGCGGGCTTTCAAAGCGTCGATTACCTGGAAGTGCGCAACGCCGAGACGCTGGAGCCCTTTACCGGCGGCAAGCCCGACGCGCCCGCGCGCATTCTCGTCGCCGCCCGGATCGGCAAGACGCGGCTGATCGACAATATGCCGGTGGAGTGAGAGACCGCCACACCTTCATATGGCGCTGCCTTCCATGGACCCCGGGACAAGCCCGGGGTGACAATCGGTATGTGTTGAAAGGCAAGGCGCATACGTTATCGCACGCGTGTCACCCCGGGCTTGTCCCGGGGTCCACAAAAAACGCCTAAAGCAGCCCGAGCGCGCGTAGTTCGGCGCGCATTTCAGGGGGCATGTCGCCTGCCGCGCCTTCTCCGCTCACATCTTCCGGCGCATCTTCCACCTTTAGATAACGCCAGCCCTGGAAGGGACGCCGGGCGCGCAGTTCCGTTTGCACAACTTCCGGATCGAGCACCAGGCGGCAGCGGCGGATACCTTCTTCATCGGTAAAGGTTTCGATGTCCAAAAGCCGCTGGCGGCAGCGGACGGAGCCCTTCATCACCCAGTAAAGCGAGCCGCCATCCAGAAGCTCGTCGGCGCGCTTCGGCACCATGCGGGTGATATGCGCGATATCATCGGGCAGGCCCGCCTCACGCTTTTGCTGGCGGCGCATGGCCTGCCATTTCACCAGTTCGTCCGGCTCCTCGACGCCAACGCATAATTTGATCAGATGCAGTGTCACGCATTCTCCTCGAAGGTCAGCAAGACGGCGCCCCCTTCGACCTGATCCCCCGCCTCGACATTCACCGCGCCGACCGTGCTTTCGCCCGC
Organism: Tepidicaulis sp.; assembly: GCF_965222285.1. Taxonomy (NCBI): domain Bacteria; kingdom Pseudomonadati; phylum Pseudomonadota; class Alphaproteobacteria; order Hyphomicrobiales; family Parvibaculaceae; genus Tepidicaulis; species Tepidicaulis sp. The sequence goes on from NZ_OZ244942.1 coordinate 1,890,881, forward strand.
CGCCTGCAGCGTCTGCTCCATCTTCATGGCCTCCAGCACAATGAGCGCATCGCCCTTGCGCACCTTCTGGCCGGCTTTGGCAAGCACCTGAATGATCTTGCCCGGCATGGGCGCGGTGAGCGCGCCGCTGCCCGCCTCATCGGCAAGATCGACATCGAGCGGATTGGGCCGCGCGAACTCGAAAGCCGCACCGCGCCACATCAGAGTAAAGCCGTCTTTCAGCTCGATTACACCGGCAGAAAGCCGCTTGCCATCCACAAGCGCGTGAAGCGTGCCGTCGTCATCGAGGCTGCCTTCCACGTAAAGATGCTGGTCTTCCGCCGTCACCTGCCAGCCATGGCGGTGGGCCCGCAGCTCAAGTTCCAGCGCCTCCCCGCCGAAAAGCAGCGTCAAGCGCTCGGTGCGCGGCCCGCCCAGCACCCAGCCGTCTTTGAGCGCCCAGGGGGAATGATAATCCTCCCCGAGAAGGGCAAGTTCTTCCGGCCCTTCCTCACGCGCCAAAACCTCATGCAGCGCGGCAAGCGCCAGGACATCGGCGCCGGGGCGCACGCCCGCAGGCACCAGCGCTTCCAGGTGCCGGTCGATAAAACCCGTGTCGATTTCCCCGTCCCCGAAGGCCTTGTTACCCGCCACGGCGGCAAGAAAGGAGACATTGCTTTTCAGCCCGGCGATCTGGGTTTCCTCAAGCGCGGTTTTAAGGCGGCGCAGCGCCCCTTCGCGCGTTTCATCCCAGACGATAAGCTTGGCGATCATGGGATCGTAGAACATCGAGACCGCATCGCCCTCGCGCACGCCCGTGTCGATGCGCACGAAGTCGGTTTCCTCGGCAAGGCGCAGCCGGTGCAGCGTGCCGGTGGAAGGGAAGAATTTCTTCGCCGGGTCTTCGGCGTAAATCCGCGCCTCAATGGCATGGCCCTGAATTTCAAGATCGCTCTGCATCGCGGGCAAGGGCTCGCCTGCGGCAACGCGCAGCTGCCATTCGACAAGGTCCTCACCGGTGATCATCTCGGTAACGGGATGCTCCACCTGCAGGCGGGTATTCATTTCCATGAAGAAGAATTTATCCGCGCTGAGCCCGCCCGAGGCATCGGCGATGAACTCGATCGTACCCGCCCCTTCATAGCCGATGGCCTTGGCCGCGGCGACCGCCGCCTCGCCCATGGCCCGGCGCATGTCTTCGGGCATGCCGGGCGCCGGTGCCTCTTCCAGCACTTTTTGGTGGCGGCGCTGCAAGGAACAGTCGCGCTCGAAAAGATAAACCGCCTCGCCATGGCTATCCGCGAAGACCTGAATTTCGATATGGCGGGGCTGCGTGACGAATTTTTCGATCAGCACGCGCTCATCGCCGAACGCGGACGCGGCCTCGCGCTGTGCCGATTGCAGCGCTTTGTCGAACTCCGCCGCCGCCTCGACCTTGCGCATGCCCTTGCCGCCGCCGCCCGCCACCGCCTTGATGAGGACGGGATAGTCGATCTTCTCCGCTTCCGCTTTCAGGAAAGCGGGGTCCTGATTTTCGCCGTGATAGCCGGGCACGACGGGCACGCCGGCCTTTTCCATCAGAGCTTTTGCCGCATCTTTCAGCCCCATCGCCTTGATGGCACTGGCGGGCGAGCCGACAAAGACAATGCCCGCCTTGGCGCAGGCTTCCGCAAAGGCGGCGTTTTCGGAGAGAAAACCGTAACCCGGGTGAATAGCCTCCGCGCCCGATTTCCTGGCGACATCCAGAATCTTCTCGGCAACGAGATAGCTTTCATTCGCAGGCGACGGGCCGATGTAATAGGCCTCATCCGCCAGCGCCACATGCAGCGCGTCGCGGTCGGCATCGGAGAAAACGGCGATCGTGCGCAGACCCATGGCTTTCGCGCTGCGCATGACGCGCACGGCAATTTCGCCCCGGTTGGCTATGAGCAGGGAATTGAACATGAAACCTCACATCCTGAAGACGCCGAAGCGGGTTTCGGGAATGGGCGCATTGAGCGAAGCGGAAAGGGAGAGCGCCATGACGCGGCGGGTTTCTTCCGGCGTGATGATGCCGTCATCCCAAAGCCGTGAGGTGGCGAAATATGGATGCCCCTCTTCCTCATATTGCCCGCGAATGGGCGCCTTGAAGGCTTCTTCATCTTCCGCGCTCCAGCTTTCCCCGCGCGCTTCCATGCCGTCCCGCTTGACCGTGGCAAGGACGCTGGCCGCCTGCTCCCCGCCCATGACGGAGATGCGCGAATTCGGCCAGGCGTAAAGGAAGCGCGGCGAGTAAGCCCGCCCGCACATGCCGTAATTGCCCGCGCCGTAGGAGCCGCCGACAAGCACGGTGAATTTCGGCACCTGAGCGGAGGCGACCGCCGTCACCATCTTCGCCCCGTCCTTGGCGATGCCGCCCGTTTCATATTGGCGGCCCACCATGAAGCCGGAAATATTCTGCAGGAAAAGCAGCGGAATGCGCCGCTGGCAGCACAGTTCGATGAAATGCGCCGCTTTCAGCGCGGACTCCGAAAAGAGAATGCCGTTATTGGCGATGATGCCGACGAGATAGCCGTGAATATGAGCAAAGCCCGTCACCAGCGTCGTGCCGTATAGCTTTTTGAATTCGTCGAATTCCGAACCATCCACCAGCCGGGCAATGACTTCGCGGATGTCATATTGGATGGAGAGCGAATAAGGCACGATGCCATTCAGTTCCGCCGGATCGTAAAGCGGATCGCGCGGCGCGCTGAGCGGAATGGCGATGCTCTTCTTCCGGTTCAGCGTCGCAATGATGCGCCGCGTAATGGCAAGCGCATGGGTGTCGTCCTGAGCGTAATGGTCCGTCACGCCGCTTTTGCGCGAATGAACGTCCGCCCCGCCCAGATCCTCGGCGCTGACCACTTCGCCCGTCGCCGCTTTGACGAGCGGCGGGCCGCCCAGAAAGATCGTGCCCTGCTGGCGCACGATCACCGTCTCGTCCGACATGGCCGGCACATAGGCCCCGCCCGCCGTGCACGAGCCCATGACCACCGCGATTTGCGGAATGCCCTTGGCGGACATATTGGCTTGGTTAAAAAAGATCCGCCCGAAATGCTCTTTATCCGGAAAAATCTCGGCTTGGTTCGGCAGGTTCGCCCCGCCCGAATCTACCAGATAGATGCAGGGCAGATGGTTCTGCAGCGCGACTTCCTGCGCGCGCAAATGCTTCTTCACCGTTTCAGGATAATAGGTGCCGCCCTTGATCGTCGCATCGTTGCAGACGATGACGCATTCCTGCCCCGAAACGCGGCCGATCCCTGTGATGATGCCTGCCGCATGAATATCCCCGCCATAAAGCCCGTGGGCGGCCATGGGCGACAGTTCGAGGAAAGGTGTGCCGGGATCGATCAATCCCATCACCCGCTCGCGCGGTAAAAGCTTGCCGCGTGAAACGTGGCGTTCACGCGAGCGCTGATCGCCGCCGCCCGCATGTTTTTCACGCTGGCGGGAAAGGTCTTCAAGAATCCCCTGCATGCTGGCAAGGTTTTCCTGATAACGTTCATCGCGGGTCGAGATGGAGCTTTTAAGAACGGCCATTTGCCGCATGCCTCCGTTTATCGTTCTGGCGGCGCGTGGTAGAATAGTTCGTGACGCTAACTACTTTGGGGGGAGCATAGCCACATGTTAGCTGAAGCCAAGACTTTTCTGGACCGCTGGCACGGGTACATGAAAAAGCCCGATCCGGCCCTTCTGGACGGCTTGCTCGCCGAAAACGCCTCGATTTCCTCCCCCGCTTACTTCAAACCCAAACAGTCTAAAGCCTATGTGGCGGCCATTCTAACGGCGGTGAACGAGGGCTTCGAGGATTTCCGCTACACAAAAGAGTGGGTCGACGGGCGCGAGATGATTCTCGAATTCGAGGCGCGCATCGGCGAAACCCAGCTCAAAGGTATCGACCGGATCACGGTGGATGGCGAAGGCCGCCTTCAGCATATCGAAGTGCTGATCCGCCCGCTCAACGGCCTCATCGCTTTGGCCGAGCACGTCAAAGCCTGTCTTGCAAAGGAAGCTGCCTGACCCATGCGCGCGCTTAAAATCATCGCCGTTACGCTTCTGATCGTCATCATCGCCATTGGGGTGATGTATCAATATTACCTGGGCTCCGACCTTGTGGCCGAGCCGCGCCTTGAAGGCGCGCTCACCGAACACACGCTTTCTCATGGCGGCAAGGAGCGCAGCTACCGGCTCTATACACCGAAGGAAGTTGCCGCTGACCCGCCGGTGGTTTTCGTGCTGCATGGCTCGGACGGGGATGGCAACCGCATCCGTGCGCTCACCGCCTATGAGTTCGACAAGGTCGCCGATACCCATGGCGCGCTCATCGTTTATCCGGACGGCTATGAGCGGCACTGGAACGATTGCCGCGCGGCGGGCCCTTATGCGGCGAATGAGGAAAATATCGACGATGTAGGCTTTCTGCTCGCCATTGCCGAAAAGCACGGGAGCCCGCACGGCACGCCCAAGCTCTTTGCCACCGGCCTTTCCAATGGCGGGCACATGGCCTACCGGCTGGCGCTAGAAGTACCCGAAGCCATGACCGGCATTGCCGCCATTGCCGCGAACCTGCCTGCGGAAAGCAATATGGACTGCACGGAACAGCCCGGCAGCACGGCGGTGCTGGTGATGAACGGCACGGCGGACCCGGTCAATCCTTATGCAGGCGGCACGGTTTCGCTTTTCGGCACGGGCAACCGGGGCATGGTGCTTTCCACCGAAGCCACGACCGAGTTCTGGGCGAAGAAAGCCGGTCAGGACACCACCATCGCCGTTCACTACGACGACACGGTGGAGGATGGCACACGGGCCGCGGAAATCGCCTGGAAAGACCCCGGCAAACCGCCTGTCGCTAATCTGACGCTGATCGGCGGCGGCCACACGATCCCGCATCCCGATCAGCGCATGCCGCGCCTCCTCGGCCCCACCGCCCATGACATTAATGGGCCGGAAGAAATCTGGAAGTTCTTCGAGGAAGCGATGGCCGCACGCGGCAATTAGTCAGCCTTACTTGCAAGCAGCGTATAGGAGAGCGGGAACTGCGCGTCCCGCTCTTCGTATTTGTGCCAGGCAACAGCTATGTCATGGGCATATTCTTCAAAATGCCGGATGACGAAACCCGCCCCGATCACCGCATTGAAAATATCCGACAGCGGATGCGGGAAAGAATAATGCACCGCGCCCTCATAAGCCTGCCCGCTCCAGTAATCGAGCCCGTCCGCCTCGGCAAAAGGCTCCCGGCGGAAATAGGAATGAACGGGCGTGAAGGCTGCCTCCCCCTCAAGCCCCGGCTCGAACATGTCGATGATGGGGTGCTTATCATAAAGGAAAAGTTGGCCGCCCGGCGCGGCAAGGCGGGCCGCCACCGCGAAGAACGCAGCAAGGTCCGGCATCCAGCAGAGCGCGCCGATGGAGATGTAAATGAGATCGAAAGCGCCGTCATGTTCCGGCCCGACCTCGTAAATGTCGCTGGCGATAAATTCCGCCTCGGCGCCCGCCGCTGCCTTCAGCTCGTTCGCCTGGGCAATGAATTCAGCCGAGATGTCGAAACCGGCGCAGCCGCGCGCACCCAGCGCCTCAAGCGATAAAAGCTCGCGGCCATTATTGCAGCAAAGCTGGGCGACACGTTTACCGGCAATGCCGGCGCGGGTCAGAAGAGCGGTTTCGGTGGCATCGAGACACGAAAAACCCGGCGTGCGGAACGAGGCAAGAAGGCGTTCCTGATTATGCCTGGCATGATAAGGCGCCGCCTCGTCCCAGGCCCTGGCGTTAGCCGCCGTGATCTCCGCGCGTTCCATCCATTATTGCAGCCGTTCCACCGCAAGGGCCACGGCTTCGCCGCCGCCAATGCACAAGGAAGCCACACCTTTCTTGGCATCGCGCTTTTCGAGCGCGTTGAGCAGGGTCACGAGAATGCGCGCGCCCGACGCGCCGATGGGATGGCCGAGGGCGCAGGCGCCGCCGAACACATTCACCTTGTCATGAGGCAGATCGAGCTCCTGCATCGCCGCCATGGTGACACAGGCAAAGGCTTCATTGATCTCGTAAAGATCGACGTCGCCCGCGCTCCAGCCCGTGCGCTCCAGAAGCTTTTTCATGGCTCCCACCGGGGCGGTGGTGAACCAGGCCGGTTCCTGCGCATGGCCGGCCTGTCCGCGAATGGCGGCAAGCGGCGTCAGCCCGCGCTTTTCAGCGTCCGACAGGCGCATGAGAACGAGCGCCGCCGCCCCGTCCGAAATGGAGCTGGAATTCGCCGCCGTCACCGTGCCGTCCTTGGCGAAGGCGGGTTTCAGATTCGGGATCTTGGAGGGGTCGGCTTTCAGCGGCTGCTCGTCGTCTTTCACCACGCTTTCGCCTTTGCGGGTCTTCACCGTTACTTGCGCAATCTCCGGCGCGAAGGAACCGTCCTTCGTTGCTTTTTGTGCGCGGGCAAGCGACTCGATCGCATAAGCGTCCTGCGCCTCGCGGGTGAACTGATAATGCTGCGAGGTCGCCTCGGCGAAAACGCCCATGGCCGTGCCTTCATACGCATCTTCCAGCCCGTCGAGGAACATGTGATCCTTCACCTCGCCGTGGCCCATGCGCATGCCCCCACGGGCATTGGGCAACAGGTACGGCGCATTGGTCATGCTTTCCATGCCGCCCGCGATCATCACATCGCCCCGGCCGAGCGCGATGGCGTCATGCGCCAGCATCACGGCTTTGAGGCCCGAGCCGCAGACCTTGTTGATGGTCGAGCAGGCGGTGCCGTCCTCGAGACCGGCATTGCGGATCGCCTGGCGGCCCGGCGCCTGCTTGGCGCCTGCGGGCAGCACACAGCCCATGAACGCTTCATCCACATCGCCAGCGCCCAGCTTTGCCCGCGACACGGCTTCCTTCACCGCGATGGTACCGAGCTCAGGGCCCGAAAGCGGCGCCAGAGCCCCCTGAAACCCGCCCATCGGCGTGCGCGCGGCGGAGACGATGACGATCGGATCGCGTTCGGACTGGGACATATGCAAACCTCACTGATATGGTCGGTACCGTTTGGGGCGAGACCCTACACCAAAAAATAAAAAAGAGGGAGAGCGGGGTTGGAGAGCTTTCTTCACGATTTGAGCTGGGTGCTGCCGCTGCGCAGCGACACGGCGACGCCGGTGTTCCAGGCCTTCACCTGGGCCGGATACACCACGTTTTACATCATTCTTCTGGCGCTCGGGTACTGGATGCTGGGTAAGACAATGTTCGCCCGGCTTGCCGTGCTGGTCGGCATTTCCGCATTGATCAATGCATTTTTGAAGGATTTCTGGCAGGACCCGCGCCCGGCAGATGCCTTCCGCCTCGACCATGCAGTGGGCGAATCCTACGGCATGCCCTCGGGCCATGCGCAGGTATCGCTGACGACCTGGGGCTTTCTGGCGCTGAGTGTCCGCCAGACCTGGGCCTGGATCGGCGCTGGCATCATGATTGCCGGGATCGCGTTTTCCCGGCTCTATCTCGGCGTCCACGATGTGGAGGACATTCTGGCGGGCTGGGCCATCGGGATCGTGGTGCTAGGCGCTTTCGTCTGGTTCCTGCGGGCCCATGATCACCGCTGGCACAATCTGCATTGGAGCTTCCAGCTCGTGCTGCTGGCCATTCTGCATGGGGCGGCCTGGTTCTTCTGGCCGGGCGGGCCGAGCGAGGCTTTTGCCATTTGCGCGCTGCTGGCCGGCTGGTGGCTGGCGATCCTTGCGGACAAGAACTTCATCGCCTTTCAGCCCCGGAGCGAATGGTGGGCACGCGGGCTCACGGGCCTTATCGGCATTGCCGGGCTCTTCGCGCTTTCGGCCGCCTGGGGGAAAGCCGCCGCGGCCATCGGCCTTGGCGACATTGCGGCAGGTTACGCGCGCACGCTCATCATCGCGCTTTATATCGGGGCCATCGCCCCGCCGCTCTTTCAGCTCATGCGCCTTGCCGAAAAGAAACCGGAGGCCGCCTAACGCGGCCTCACCACAAGATGCTGCCTTGCCGTGCCGAAATAGCCGCTCTTATCGGCGAGCTTACCCATGGCAAGGCAGCCCCCTTCCCCATCGAGCCAGCTTTCCGCATCGAGCAATACCCACTCGCCTTGCGGATAGCGGATAAGATCGATGGTGAGGTCCGCATTCACGAAGGTCCATTTCGTGAAATCGAGCGCCGAGGATTGGCCGTTGCAAAAATCCCCGCTCGCCACTGCGCGCATGAGCGGGCTGATCTCCTCTCCCTCCACCATGGGCCGGACAAGCCGGTACCAGACGGCGGCAGGGCCCGGCGTGCGGAAAGAGCCTTTCGCCTGGCGCACCCAAAGCCCCGTCACGAAGGGGCTTGTGCCAGAGAACACGTCTTTCTCTTCGGGAAGATCGTCGGCATAGGGAAGCTCAAGCGCGGGCGGCTGGCTGAGCGCGGGCGTATCGACCTTCTGCTTACGCACGGCAAGCACGCTGGCGCAGACCGTCTCTTTCCCGCCTTGCACGATACGGATATCGAGCACTTTGATCTGCCGTCCTTCACGGACCGGCGTGATGCGCAGGTCCATCGGCGCAATCGGCACCGGGCGCATCAGATCGATGGTCAGCCGCGAGACGAGAAAATCTTCATCATCGATATAGCGCTCCGCCGCCCGCGCGATCAGCGAGGACGGGGCCGAGCCGTGCTGCATGCCCGGGTCCCAGGGCCCCGCCGCGTCAGAGGTGGGAATGATGAGATTATTCTCTTCGGAAAAAATCGCACGCATGAGCACTCCTTGCCGGTTTATGCCGGTCTTATTTGGGCAAGCGGAGAGAAGAAACAACTATTTGCGGGGTAAGCGCAAAGCGCTTTGCGTTTTCCTGCCGTTCCTCGCGCCGCCCATACCCTGACATGTCATACCCCGCTTTATGCGGGGTATCCACGGCGGCACTCGCAAACCTTTCGGCAAGTTTCCGTGGATGGCCCGGATAAACCGGGCCATGACAAGTTAGAAAATGCAGCTACGCCGTTTCGCTGAAAAGCTCCCGGCCGATCAGCATGCGGCGGATTTCGCTCGTGCCCGCGCCAATTTCATAAAGCTTGGCATCGCGCAGGAGGCGCCCCGTCGGGTATTCGTTGATATAACCGTTCCCGCCCAGCGCCTGAATGGCTTCCAGCGCCATCCATGTCGCCTTTTCCGCCGAATAAAGAATGGCAGCCGCCGCATCCTTGCGCGTCGTCTCGCCCCGGTCGCACGCCTTTGCCACTGCGTAGACATAGGCGCGGGCAGCGTTCATGACAGTGTACATATCCGCGACCTTGCCCTGCATGAGTTGAAACTCGCCAATGGCCTGGCCGAACTGTTTGCGCTCATGCAGATAGGGCACCACCGCGTCCATGCAGGCGCGCATGATGCCGAGCGGGCCGCCAGAAAGCACGACGCGCTCATAATCGAGCCCGCTCATCAGCACACGCACGCCTTCATTCAGCTTGCCGAGAACGTTTTCTTCCGGCACTTCGCAATCCTGAAAGACAAGCTCACAAGTGTTGGAGCCGCGCATGCCGAGCTTGTCGAGCTTCTGCGCCGTGGAAAATCCTTTAAAGCCTTTCTCGATGAGAAAGGCCGTAATGCCGCGCGGTCCGGCATCCGGCTCGGTCTTGGCATAAACGACCAGCGTATCCGCGTCCGGGCCGTTGGTGATCCACATCTTGTTGCCGTTCAGCACATAGCGGTCACCCTTTTTGTCGGCGCGCAGCTTCATGGAAACGACATCGGACCCGGCGCCCGGCTCGCTCATGGCAAGCGCGCCGATATGCTCGCCGGAAACGAGCTTCGGCAGATATTTCTGCTTCTGCGCTTCGGTCCCCATGCGGCGGATCTGGTTGACGCAGAGATTGGAATGGGCGCCGTAGGAAAGGCCGACACTCGCCGAGCCACGGCTGATCTCTTCCATCGCCACGACATGCTCGAGATAGCCCATGGCCGAGCCGCCATATTCCTCTTCAACCGTCACGCCGAGAAGGCCGAGCCCGCCCAGTTCACGCCAAAGCTCTTTCGGGAATTCATTCGTGCGGTCGATATCGGCCGCACGAGGGGCGATCTTGTCTTGAGAAAAATTATGTGCCGTCTCGCGCAGCATGTCGGCGGTATCGCCGAGATCGAAATTGAGTGAAGGATAAGCTGCGCTCATCGGAATTTTCTCCCGTTCGTCTGAAATGCGTGAAGCTGTGTACCAGCTTGCTTTTGATTAAGGGCGGTAACGGTTGACGCTATCCGTCTCCGTAAAGACCGTGTAAAAACCCGGGCCCGAGGCGCCGCCGATGGCGACCACCCCGCCCCTTCCCGGCACCAGGAGAAGACCATGGCGCGGTGTCGGCAGCGGTACGTCCTCGCGCCATTTGCGCCCCTCTGGGCCAAGCACATAATGGGTTGCATGGGTTTGCGGAGGTGAGGCCTGCTCGCCGCCCACTACGTGAATATTCTCACCGAAAACGGCAGCCGCGTGTCCCGCCCGCGCCGCCGGAAGCGCCGGGCCTTCGCTCCAGCGTCCCGCTTCCACGTCGTAAATATCGACGCGGCCCGTTATTTCACCATTCGCCAAGCGCCCGCCGATCGCATAAAGCTTGCCCTTATGCGCCACAAGCGCCAGGCCCGAGCGAGGCTGCGGCAGGGGCGCGGAAAGGGCGGACCATTCTTCCGTTCCCGGATCGTAAACCAGAACGCTTGCCGCGCTGCCGCCCTCGCCGCCGACGACATAAAGCTTGCCGCCAAGCGCCGCCATGCCATGCCAGGCGCGGGGCGCGGGCATATCCGGCCCGCTCACCCAGAAGCCGAGCGAGGGATCGAGCACCCAGAGGCGCGCATTATCCGCGCCCTTGCTCTCCTTCAGGTAGCCGCCGGAAAGATAAATCAGCCCGCCGAGGCTCGCCATGGCGCCCTGCTGCACCCCCTCGGGAAGCGCCGGACCCGAGCGCCAGATATCGCCCAGCATGTCGTAAATCTCGACACTGTTCTGCGGCGCGGTAATGCCGGCGCCGCCCGCGACATAAATGTCTTCGCCGCGCACGGCAGCCGACGAGAAAGCGCGGGCATTGTTCATCGGCACGCCGTCCTGCCATGCGCCGGCAAGAGCGGCAGGCGCGCTTGCCAAGCTCACGAGCACGAAAGACGTAATCACACTTGCCAAACGCATCACACTCTCCTTCCGCCCGCGCTCACATGAGCCAGATGGCGGCCAAGCCGAGAAAAGCAAAGAACCCGACAACATCGGTCATCGTCGTCACAAAGACACTGGAGGCGACCGCCGGGTCGATATTCATCCGGTCGAGCGCCATGGGCACGAGGATACCCGAAACCGCGGCCACCACCATGTTCACAATCATGGCAGCCCCGAGCACGATCCCGAGCATCGTATCCTGAAACCAGACGCCGCCGACAACGCCGATAAGCAGCGCAAAAAGAACCCCGTTGACGACGCCCACAAGCAATTCACGGCGCATGAAGCGTAAGGCATTCAAAGGACCGAGCTCGCGCGTTGCCAGACTGCGCACGGCAACGGTCATGGTCTGCGTGCCTGCATTGCCGCCCATGGAAGCAACGATGGGCATGAGAACGGCGAGCGCCACCATCTGCTCGATCGTCGCATCGAAAAGCCCGATGACAACGGAAGCCAGAATGGCGGTGAGTAGATTGACGAAGAGCCAGGAGAAACGGTTGCGCGCGGTCAGCGCCACGCTGTCCCCCACCGCCTCTTCGTTGACGATACCGCCCATCAGCCGGATGTCTTCGGTCGCCTCTTCGGAGATTACCTCGACGATGTCGTCCACCGTCGTCACCCCGACCAGCCGGTCGTTCTCGTCGATCACGGCGGCGGAAATCAGGTCGTATTTTTCAAAGAGCCGGGCAACTTCCTCCCGGTCGGTATCGACGCGGATCAGCGTCTGCTCGGTATTCATGATGTCCGAGATTTTCGTCGGACGTTTAGAGCGCATCACCCGGTAAAGCGGCACGGTGCCGATGGGCCGGTAAGCGGGATCGACGACGAAAATTTCATAAAACTCGTCGGGCAGATCTTCCGCCTCGCGCATATAGTCGATCGTATGGCCCACATCCCAGAAGGGCGGCACCGCCACGAGGTGGCGCTGCATGAGGCGGCCGGCACTATCCTCGGGATATTCAAGCGCCCGCTCGAGCGCCGCGCGCTCATCCGCCGGCATTTGCGAGAGGATTTCCTGCTGGCCTTGCTGGTCAAGGTCTTCGAGCAGATAAACCGCGTCGTCCGAATCCATTTCGGCAAGCGCCTGGGCAATGTCGCCCGGATCGAGCAGCGCGATCACTTCATCGCGCACGCCCTCTTCCAGTTCGGAGAGCACTTCGGGCTTCAGCTCCGAGCCCAGCATCTCCACAAGCGCGCGGCGCTCATCCGTGCGCATGAGATCGAGCAGCTCGGCGATATCCGCCGGGCGCATCGGCGCGATGAGATTGCGGACCTGGTCCCCGTCCCCGCGGTCGAGCGCATCGATCACCTGCCGCACGAATTGCGGGGTCAAGGGATCGTCACGCTCTTCGCTTTGTCTGGCGACGGCTGTTTCGCTCAATTCGTCTCACCTTGCGCAAAGGGTCACTAAAAGGCCGGACCTTGAGAAAGCCCGGCCGCGCTCGAATCGTCCCGCCTAGTTTGCGACAAAGCAGGCGGCGGCGCCAGTTCCAGATGGGAAGGATATAGGTTGAGCCGGGCATGAAAAAAGCCGGGTTTCCCCGGCTTTTTCATCGTTTGGTGCGGACGAGAAGACTCGAACTTCCACGGGTTTTACCCCACAGCGACCTCAACGCTGCGCGTCTACCAATTCCGCCACGTCCGCAGGCCATACGATTGGTGGCGGTGATGTAACAAATAGATTTGCGCTGCACAAGCCTCTTCGCACCGCCCGCCGCTTTAAATCGAAGGGTATCAGATACCGTCGCCATCCGTGTTGCCAGGCAGGTGAATACCGCACTCGTCCTTGTCGAGCCCGGCCCAGCGCCCGTCCCGGTAGCTGCCGCCCTCTTTCACCCGGCTGGTGCAGGGCATGCACCCGATGGAGGGATAGCCGTCCTTCACCAGGGGATGGCGGGGCAGCTTATGCTTGTCGAGATAGGCTTCCAGATCATCCAAGTCCCAAAGAGCCAGCGGGTTGATCTTGAAGCGGGTGCCCTCACCCATCCGCACTTTTTCTTCCTCGATGGCGTGCATGGCAGCCCGCGTCGAGGTCTGGAAGCGCTTGCGCCCGGTGATCGAGGCGCGGAAGGGCTTCAGCCCCCGTTCCAGCGGCAGCACCTTGCGGATGAAGCAGCAATCGTCGGCATCGGTATTCCAAAGCACGCCGTCCGGGTCCTTGGCGTTCAGATCGTCAGGATGAGGCCCGATGGCGCGCAGGTCCGTCAGGCCGAGCTTGTCCTGCAGCCGGTCGCGGTAGCGCAGCGTCTCGCCGAAGAGCTTGCCGGTATTGAGAAAGAGCACCGGCGTTGTCGGGTCAATCTGCGAGATCATGTGAAGCAGCACGGCGGATTCCGCCCCGAAGGAAGAAACCGCAGCGATCTCGCCCGGGAACTCGTCCTTGATGAGCGCCTCCAAAAGCGGCGCGCCGGTCAGGCCTTCATATTTCTCCCGGAGCCGGAGCAATTCGGAAGACGTGACATTTTCGCTATCCATGGCCGCGGCGCGGCGGTCGACGGTCTGCGTCTGCGCTGTTGCTAGCGTCATTTGAGCCATCCTTTATCTTCAATGAAGCGTTCTGTTTTCGCGCTGACCTGGGGGAGCGAGAGTCCTTCGGCGCGCCATTTCAGGCGCTGCGCGGCCACTTCGTCCAACCGGTCCGCCCATTCCGGGCCGAAAATTCTCTCCAAATAGCGCCTGATGAAGCGGGCCATGCCGGGCGCCTTGCCGCCCGTCAGGATCGCCAGGATCAGGTCGCCCCGCCGCACCAGGGCCGGCACATGAAAATCGCAAAGGTCGCGCTCGTCTTCCACATTGACGAGAGCGCCTGCTTTGCGCGCCACTGCGGCGAGACGCTCGCCTTCGGCGCGGGGCAGCCCCGCCACGAACACCACCCGGGCGGCCTTAACGGCTTCCAAGTCCGCTTCAGGGCTCTCAGCAGCCTCTGCCAGCGGGCCTTCCGCCTCGGCGCTGAAGACCCGCAGCTTACCGGCGCCGCCCGCCTTCAAAAGCGCCAGACGCTTTTCCCCCGCCTCACCGGCAGCAACCAGCACGGTCGGGCATAGATCCAAGTCAAGGCTGATGGGCAGCATCGCGGCTATCCTGTGCCATCATGAAAGCCCTGTCGCTTCCATTGCACAATCAGATAAGCTGTTTTCCCGAATAATTCAATATTTGAAAGTAGAATAGAAAATATAACACTTATAATGTGTTATATATGAGGCAGCGAGACCGCCCTCATGCACAACAGGGGCGTTTTCGAAAGAATTATCGGGTAGGTTTAAGCGATGGATTCGAAATTGCGGATTTTGTCGGTAATCGACACGGCAATCTTGTCTCCCTGAACCACAATCTCCCCGCGCGCGATGGGGATATTATTGGCCAGGACCCAGATTTCTTCATCCTGCTGGGCGTCGAGCTCGATAACGGCGCCGCGGCCCATTTTCAAAAGCTGGTGGATAGGCATACGGGAACGGCCAAGGACCACCGAAATCTCGATATGGACCTTGTTAATCGCTGTGACGCTTTCCATAACTTCTAATGCACTCATAAGACAGCTCCTGAACCTGCCCCAGAATTTCATGCCGCGGTTGCCACATGGTTAATCCAGCCTCTCCAAATCCGGATTCTTTTGCCCCCTCACCCCTTCTTGAAGGGCCGGAATGGAAGATTTCCGATGCCCCCGTCCCTTATGAGGAGGCGGTGCGCTTTATGGAGGCGCGCGCGGCGGCCATTGCCGAGGGAGAGGCGGGCGAGCTTGTCTGGCTGCTGGAGCATCCCCCGCTCTATACGGCAGGCACGAGCGCGGACCCGGCGGACCTTCTCACCCCCGAGCGCTTTCCCGTCTATGAGACGGGCCGGGGCGGTCAATACACCTATCACGGGCCCGGCCAGCGGGTTGCCTATGTGCTGCTCGATCTGAAGCGGCGCAAGCCGGATGTGCGGGCCTTCGTCGAGGATCTCGAGCGCTGGCTGATCGCGGCGCTCGCCGAATTCAACGTCAAAGGCGAAGTGCGCGACGGGCGGGTTGGCGTCTGGGTAGCACGCCCGCAGCTCGGAGCGGGTCGGGAGGACAAGATCGCGGCTATCGGCATCCGCCTGCGCAAATGGGTGTCCTTCCACGGCATCAGCCTGAATGTCGATCCCGAACTCGACCATTTCAGCGGCATCGTGCCTTGCGGCATTTCAGAACACGGGGTGACGAGCCTTGTCGATCTCGGCCTGCCCGTTTCCATGCCGGAAGTGGACAGCGTGCTGAAAAAGACCTTTGCCGAAGTGATCGGCCCGCCGCTTCTGGCCAAACGGGAACCAGAGACTTAAAGCCTTAAAGCAGATAGCGCGAGCGCCCGGCCATCAGCACCGCGCCGACACCCACGCTGACCGCCGCGAACCAGAGCACGCCGCCGATCAATGGCAGGCCCGCGACGCCCCACAGAATAAGCGCGCCGAGCACCACCGCCAGAATGCGCCGGTGGCGGCCAAGATCGATGTTGAAAGCGCCAACAACCCCGGCGCCCACCAGATGGATAGACATGACCATGCCGAGCGCCAGGCCCGCCACGTATAGCAGCAGCAGAATGAAGGCGAGCGGAATGCCGACCACGGTAAGCGCGGCGAAAATCGCAAGCAGCGGCAGGCCGAGCAGCCAGCCGACCCCGTAGGCCACGGCTTGTGCCGGGGTGGCCCGGCCGACATCCTGCACCGCGCTCGTCCAGCCTGGGGCGACCAGCGCCAGAATGGCGGCAAGGAAACCGAGAAAGACGGCGGAGGAAAAATTGAGGCGGAAGATGTAATTCACCCCGCTCTCGCCTTCCGGCGCGCGGCGCTCGAAGGAAATGGGGCTATCCAGAATCTGCGCGGAAATATCCCCGCCGATGAAAGCTTCGGGATCGATATCGGGCTCGGAGGTCACGAAGAAGGAAAGATCGCCGGCAATATCCGCATCCGCTGCGATTTCGAGCTTATCCGCCCAGACCGAGACATTGCCCGCAACGGGCCCGTTGATCAGCACCCGCGGCGCCCGCGCCTCCAGATTGCCGCCGATCCGCCCGTCGATCACCGCAACGCGGCCCGCCAGAAACACATCGCCCGTCACCTCGGTGTCGTTGCCGAGCACGATCCGGTCGCCGAGCGCGGTAAGCACGCCGTCCACATCTTCCGATAGCGCGACATCCTTGCCGGTCATGTAAAGCCGCTCGCCCGAGCGCCATTCCATGCCCTCATTCGCCGCGGCAGGCGCAGCTGCTGCGCAGAAGGACAGAAGGAAGAAAAAAGCCGAAACCCAGCGCTGCATATTCCCAGACCTGCAAAGAGAGCCGGTAAGACCGGAAAGAGTGAACCTGCCGCCAGTCTAGTCGGTCAGGCAGGCCGGGTCGAATTCATATCGCCCGGCAAGCCAATCGAGGATTTCCTTGCCAAGCGCCGTGCCCTCGAAAGGCACATAGCGCGCGGACATGGCCGGTGCATCGAGCTTGTCCAAGCCCTGACGCTGAAAAACCTCAAGATCGGCGATGAGAAGCCGCCCAAGGCTCTCCCCGGCTTCGGCAAGGGCCGCCCGCTCGAAAGCGGCGCGCGGATCGTACGCCTCCCCCAGCCGGTAGCTTTCCTCCAGCGTGCGCAAAGGAATGCGCGAGGCAGCGGGCTGGTTCATCGGGTTGACCGCATGGCCGGCAAGTAAGGGGCCGAGCGCGCCGGGCCTGCCGGTAAAGGCATCCAGATGCAAAAAGCGCGACATGCGCGCGCCGTCATTGACCGGATAATTGTCCCAGAGGAAAGGTTTGCGGGAGAAGATCTCCGTCACTTCCTCGATATGGGTATTCGTAAACTCGGGCGCGCAGACCTTCGGCCCCGTCCAGAACACATCGAAAGCCGGATCGAGATCCCGCCCCAGATCCTGCATATAATTTTCCGGCATGGCGCCGAAGACTTTTTCAAGGATCGGATCGAAAGAGTAATAGCTCGGGCACATGATGAAGCGGCTGGCCGTGCTCAGCGCCGCAATCTCATCCGTCAGTTTCGCTTGCAGGCCCGCAAGTCCCGGCACATCGCCCTTCATATCATCGAAGAGAATGCAAAGAATGTCGGGGCCGATAGCATTGATCTCGTCCATCTTGCGCTTCAGCGCCGCGCGCGCTTCCGCCGTATCGTCGAGATAAAATTCGAACGGGCTAAAGCCGATGCCGAAGGAAAGTCCTTCGGCCTTATAGGCCGCGGCAAGGCCGATGAGCGCTTCATGCTGGGCCGCCGGCCAGGGCGACTGCCAGCTTTTACGCAAAAACGTGTCGCCCTTCGGCGCATAGATATAAAAGCAAAAGCCGCGCTCCTTCAGGAACGCGGCATATGCATGGCGGTCTTCCCAGCTCCACTCCCGGCCGTAAAAGCCTTCGATGAGCCCGGCGGGGCAACGATCCTCGTTCATTGCACCCGCGCTCATGAGACCCCTATTCGAATTCGAGAATGATCTCGTCAACCGCGAGACTGTCGCCCGCCGCGCAGTTGATTTCCTTCACCACCCCGTCGCGCTCGGCGCGCAGGATGTTTTCCATCTTCATCGCCTCGACAACGGCAAGGGACTCGCCCGCTTTGACTTCCTGGCCGACTTCCACATTGATGGAGACGACAAGACCCGGCATCGGACAAAGCAGCAGTTTGGACGTATCCGCTTCCACCTTCTCCGGCATCAACAGCGCGAACTCATGGGCGCGGCGTGTGCGCACCACGACATTGGCCGAAGAGCCGCGATAATTGAGGTGATAGCCCTGCAGGCCCTTCGCGCGGTCAAGCTGCATGACGACCGGCTGGCCGTCGATCGCCCCGCGGAAGACCTTCTGGCCCGGCGTCCAGTTGCTGGAAATGTGATGACGGCTCGTGACCTCACCATCATCGCTCAGGAACGCCACATCGAGCCCGCCTGCCGCTTCCTGCGCTTTGACGCGCTGCGACCAGTCGGTACCGAAGGACACGACCCAGTCTTCCGGCAGCTTGCGCTGGCGGTGCGGCAGCTGATGGGAAATCTCCGTCGCCCGCGCCGCATGCAGCTCGTTCACATAAGTAGCGACAAGCGCGAAGAGATCCGCCCGTTCCGGCGTCACCTCAATGCCGCTGAACCCGTCCGGGAATTCTTCGGCGATGAAGCCCGTGGTCAGTGCGCCCGAGCGGAAGCGCGGATGCTCCATGATCGCGCCGAGGAACGGGATATTGTGCTGAATGCCCTCAATGCGGAACTGGTCCAGCGCCTCGGACATGGCATCGATCGCTTCTTCGCGGGTTGGCGCATGGGTGCAGAGCTTGGCGATCATCGGGTCGTAATAAAGGGAGATTTCACCGCCCTCGAAAACGCCCGTGTCGTTGCGAACCGTACGCGTGCCCGTCACCCCTTCGGCCGGCGGCTGATAGCGCACCAGACGGCCCGTGGAGGGCAGGAAGTTACGGTAGGGATCTTCCGCATAGATACGGCTTTCGATGGCCCAACCCTTCAGCTTCACATCCGCCTGTTTGAGTGAGAGTTTTTCGCCTGCCGCAATGCGGATCATATGTTCCACAAGGTCGATGCCGGTAATGAGTTCCGTCACCGGGTGCTCCACCTGGAGGCGCGTGTTCATTTCAAGGAAATAGAAGTTCTTTTCCTTGTCGACGATGAATTCCACCGTGCCCGCGCTGCGGTAATCGACGGCTTTGGCAAGCGCCACGGCCTGCTCGCCCATCGCCTTGCGGGTGGCTTCGTCGAGGAAGGGGCTCGGCGCCTCCTCGATCACTTTCTGGTTGCGGCGCTGAATGGAACATTCGCGCTCGCCCACATAGATCGCTTCCTTGCCGTCGGCCAGCACCTGAATTTCAATGTGGCGCGGCTCGGTCACGAATTTTTCGATGAAGATACGGTCATCGCCGAAGCTCGACTTTGCTTCGGAGACGGAGGAATTAAAGCCGTCCGCAACCTCGCCTTCCGACCAGGCAATACGCATGCCCTTGCCGCCGCCGCCGGCCGAGGCCTTGATCATCACCGGATAGCCGATTTCGTTGGCGATCTTCACCGCCTCATCCGTATCCTTGATGACGCCGAGATAGCCCGGCACCGTGTTGACCTTGGCTTCGTTGGCGAACTTCTTGGACGCGATCTTGTCGCCCATCACTTCGATGGCTTTGACGTTCGGCCCGATAAAGGCAATGCCTTCTTTTTCCAGCGCCTCGGCGAACTTCGCATTCTCCGACAGGAAGCCGTAACCCGGATGCACAGCTTCCGCGCCCGTCTCTTTGATGGCTTTGAGAATGTTTTCGATAATCAGATAAGACTGATTGGACGGCGCCGGGCCGATATTCACCGCCTCATCCGCCATTTCCACATGCAGCGCATCGCGGTCGGCGTCCGAATAAACGGCAACGGTTTGAATGCCCATGCGGCGGGCGGTCTTGATGACGCGGCAGGCAATCTCGCCGCGGTTCGCGATCAGAATCTTCTTGAACATGACGCCCCCTTACAACGGCAAATTGTCGTGTTTTTTCCAGGGATTTTCGAGCTCCTTGTCGCGCAGCAGCGCCAGAGCCCGGGCCACCCTGGCCCGTGTGCCGTGAGGCATGATCACATCGTCGATATAGCCGCGCTCGGCTGCGACGAACGGGTTGAGGAAGCGGTCTTCATAGGCCTTGGTATGCGCCTCGATCTTTTCCGGATCGCCAAGGTCCTGGCGGTGAATGATCTCCACCGCCCCTTTGGCGCCCATCACCGCGATCTGCGCCGTCGGCCAGGCATAGTTGATGTCGCCGCGCAGATGCTTGGAGGACATCACGTCATAGGCCCCGCCATAGGCTTTCCGGGTAATCACCGTCACCTTGGGAACGGTCGCTTCGGTATAAGCAAAGAGCAGCTTGGCGCCGTGCTTGATCAGCCCTCCATATTCCTGCGCCGTGCCCGGCAGGAAGCCCGGCACATCGACGAAGGTGACGATCGGAATCTCGAAACAATCGCAGAAGCGCACGAACCGCGCCGCCTTGCGGCTTGCATCGGAGTCAAGCACGCCCGCCAGCACCATGGGCTGGTTGGCGACGATGCCGACCGTGCGCCCTTCGATGCGCCCGAAACCGGTAATGATGTTCTTGGCGAAGTTTTCCTGCAGCTCGAAGAAGTCACCCTCATCCACCGTCTTCAGCACCAGCTCCTTCATGTCATAGGGCATGTTGGGATTGTGCGGGATGAGCGTGTCGAGCGAGGGTTCCTCGCGGTTCGGATCGTCGAAGAAAGGACGCTCCGGCACGCCGGACACGTTGGAAAGCGGCAGGAAGTCGATCAGCCGGCGCAGCTGCGTCATGGCGATCACGTCATTGTCGAAAGCCCCGTCGGCGACGGAAGATTTCGTCGTGTGGATCGAAGCACCGCCCAGCTCTTCGGCCGTCACGGTCTCATTCGTCACGGTCTTCACCACATCCGGGCCCGTCACGAACATGTAAGACGTATCGCGCACCATGAAGATGAAGTCGGTCATGGCGGGTGAGTAAACGTCGCCGCCCGCGCACGGGCCCATGATCACGGAAATCTGCGGCACGACGCCCGAAGCCATAACGTTCCGTGTGAAGACTTCCCCGTAACCGCCCAGCGCATCGACGCCTTCTTGAATGCGCGCGCCGCCCGCATCGAAAAGGCCGATCACCGGCGCGCCGGTGCGGATCGCCATGTCCTGAACCTTGGTGATTTTCTTGGCATGGGTACGGGAGAGTGAGCCGCCGAAAACGGTAAAGTCCTTGGCAAAGATATAGACCTTGCGCCCGTTCACCGTGCCCCAGCCGGTCACCACGCCATCACCCGGGAATTTGGTCTTTTCCATCCCGAATTCGTGGCAATCATGTTCGACGAACATGTCGAACTCTTCAAAAGAGCCTTCGTCGAGGAACAGTTCGATACGCTCGCGGGCGGTCAGTTTGCCCTTTGTGTGCTGCGCATCGATGCGGCGTTGCCCCCCGCCCATCCGGGCGTTCTGACGCCGCTCTTCCAACTGGCGGACGATTTCTTTCATGGCGTCCCCTCACCTTGTTACTTTGCGTTTTGAGGCCGTTTTCAGACAGGCGGCGAACCCGCCCTTGCGATACCCTAAAAGCCGGGAAAAGCTGAAAATTTGGCGCCTTGAATAGCACCCGCGCCGGGCAATGACCACCCGCTTCTTGCCTTTCTGCACCCGCTCCCGCGCAAGCTGGCGGTGACGTTGCGGCAATCTCTCCAGCCTAGGCGCTTAGCGTCCCATAAGCGCGAGGAATCGCCCCGCCGCCTCGATAGCGCCGCGCCGGGCCACCAGCCTGTCCCGCGCTTCTGCGTCCTCGCCCCATTGCTCGGCCTGGAAGGCTTCATCGAGATGGGCGGCCTCATAAGCAGTCTCCGGCGTGATATGACCGCGATGGACCGCCAGCGCGATGATCAACGAGCCGGTAAGCGCGGTCAGGCTGGAAAAGCCGCTCAGCTCGAAATCGTCCATCCCTTCGACGGGGCCCCGAAGACGCGCCAAATGCGAGGCATCCTGTTCGAGCGGCAGCACGCTCGCAGTTATGGCAAGCCGCGCGCCAAAACTTTCCTCCGCCCAATCGAGCAGCGGCTGCCACTGCGCCGCCTGCCGCTCGGCCAAGGCTTCGGGAAAATCCGCCCGGTAACACAGGAGGTCCGTGCCCGCGAAATTCATTACTTCGTCGATCACTGCCGCCCGCTGCGCCGAAATCCGGTCGATGGCGGTATTGGCAAGCTTGGTGAGCGGCATGGAGAAGGTGTCGATATGTTCCTTCTGCGCGTCCCATTCACCGGCAATCGCCCGGCCAAGCGGTTCGGCGGGCACGCGCAGCACGGCTTTGGCCGGCGTCTTCACCACCCGCCCGTCCAGGGTGATGGCAAAACCGCCTTCCTCTTCGCGGATATTCACATCCTTGTAGAAGCGTTTGGGCTTCGGCGCTTTGGCGTCCTTGCCCGGATGCGGCTTGAAACGGTCTGCGGCAAGGTTCCGGCCCAATTCATCATCAATGCTCATTCCGCCGCCTCTTTACCGTTCGGGGCTTTGCCTTGCGCCTTACTCTGCCACTCCGTCCAAAGCGTGCCGAGCGCCTCTTCCGTTTCGCCGAAATGCTGCAAAATGAGCCGCGCGCCGCTGGCGCTGAGCGCGGTCGGCTCATGATAGCCCCAGGCAACGCCAAGCCCGTGTGCGCCCGCGCTCCGCGCCATCAGCATATCATAGCTGGTGTCACCGATAACGACCGTGTGGTCCGCCCGGGCACCGGTTTCGCCGAGCGCCCGCTCGATCATGCCCGGATGGGGTTTGGAAGGCGCATCGTCGGCGGTTTGCAGCGTGATGAAATAATCGGACAGTTCATGCAGCGCCAGAATGTTGCGCAGGCCCTTTTGCGATTTGCCCGTCACGATGCCGAGCAGCACATTTTCTTCGTTCCGCAGCCAGTCCAGCGCCTCCTGCGCGCCTTCGAACAAAGGTTCGTGCAGATCGGGCCGCCCGCGCAGGGTCGTGAACGCATCGCGGTAAGCCTCCGTTACCCGCATCAAGGTCGCAGGGTCCGTTTCCGGCAAAAGCGCGGCAATGGCGTTTTCAAGCGAAAGGCCCACAATGGACAGCACTTCCCCGCGGGGCAGCAGTTCCAGGCCGTTTTGCGTGAAGGCCTCGTTCATCGCCGCGACAATCATATGCTGGCTGTCGACAAGCGTGCCGTCGCAGTCAAAGAGCACGAGTTTCAGCTCTCCGCTCATGCCAGAAGCTCCACAAACGGATCACCGTCATCATTGGGATCGAAACCGAGCAGTTTCCAGGCTTTCAGCATATGCTCCGGCAACGGTGCGGTGCATTTCAGCCGCCCGCCTTCGGGGTGGGCAATATCGAGAGCGCGGGCATGAAGATGCAGCTTGCGCTCGATCTCCCCGCCCGGATGCGCTTCCGCCCCGCCATATTTGCCGTCCCCGGCAATCGGCGTTTTCAGCGCATAGGCGGCATGGGCGCGGATCTGGTGCGTGCGCCCTGTCACCGGCATGAAGGCCACCCAGGCAAGGCGCTGACCCGCCTGCGCCACCACGGCGAAATGGGTCGTGGCGTTTTTCGCTTCTTCATCCTCGAACTCGGCGGCATGCACCCGCTCGCGCCCCGGCCCGCCGAGTTTGGCAAGCGGCATACGGATCGTGCCTTGCGCCGGGCGCGGCACACCGACGGTGAGCGCCCAATAAATCTTGTGCGCATCCTTCTTTTTGAACGCCCGCCCGAGATAGGCCGCCGCCTTGCCGGTCCGTGCCAGCACCAGCACGCCGCTCGTATCCCTATCGAGCCGGTGGACGAGTTTCGGGCGCTCCGGCGCATCGAATTTCAGCCCCTCCAGCATCCCGTCGAGATGGCGTTCGGTTTTCGAGCCGCCCTGCACGGCAAGACCGGCCGGCTTGTTGATGACGATGAGCGAACTATCCTTATGTCGCACCAGCTCCTGCACATAGGCGCGGTCCTGCGGCGTGGTTTTTGGCTTCGGCTTTGCCGGCGGCGGGCTGAGATCGCCGAGCGGCGGCACGCGCACCATCTGCCCGGCCTCAAGACGGGCATTGCTTTTCACGCGCCCGCCATCCACCCGCACCTGCCCCGTGCGCAGCAGCTTTTCGACGCGCCCTTGAGTGAGGCCCGGGTAACGCTTCTTCAGCCACTTATCGAGGCGCACGCCGTCGTCTTCGGCGCGGACATCCACTTGTTCGACATTACTCACGTCAGCACCGCCCTTACGGCATAAAGTCCCGCGAAGACCGCGGCGATGGAAAGGCCCATGGAACCGAACGCATAAAGCAGCGCCAGGCCCGCCTGTTTCTTTTCAAAAAGGTTCGCCACATCGAGCGAATAAGCGGAGAAGGTCGTAAAGCCGCCGAGCACGCCCGTCACGAGAAACGCGCGCATCTCAGGGGTAAGCGAAAGCCGCAAGGCGCCCGCTTCCACCAGCGCGCCGATGAGGAACGAGCCGATGACATTCACCCCGAACGTGCCCCAGGGAAAATTCGGCCCGAAAAGGCGCAGCGCCTGTGCGGCAAAGAGATAACGGGCGGACGCGCCCAGCGCTCCGCCCAGCGCCACAGATAGCAGCATTTTCACTTTGTCTTCTCCTGCCTCAGCTTTGCCCAATAGGCGAGCCGCTTGGCAATCTCCCGCTCGAACCCGCGCTCGGGCGGCTTATAGAACTGCCGGCGGTCCATTTCATCGGGAAAGTAATTCTGCCCCGAAAAAGCCTCCGGCGTGTCGTGGTCATAAACATAGCCTTCCCCGTAGCCAAGCTCCTTCATCAGTTTGGTCGGGGCATTGAGGATATGGGCGGGCGGCGCCACGGAGCCCGTCTCCTTCGCCGCGCGCATGGCCTGGCCATAGGCTTTGTAAGCCGCGTTCGATTTCGGCGCGCTCGCCATATAAAGCACGGCCTGGGCAAGCGCCAGCTCGCCTTCCGGGCTGCCGAGAAAGTCATAGGCCTCTTTCGCATCGAGCGCCACGCGCAGCGCCTGCGGGTCGGAAAGGCCGATATCCTCGACCGCCATGCGCACCACCCGGCGAATGATATAAAGCGGGTCTTCCCCGCCCGTCAGCATCCGCGCCAGCCAGTAAAGCGCCGCATCCACATCCGAGCCGCGCACGGATTTATGCAGGGCACTGATGAGATTGTAATGCCCTTCCCGGCCCTTGTCGTAAAGCGGCGCGCGGCGCTGGACGAGACGGATCAGCTCGTCCGTCTCCACGACCTCCGGCAGATCGAGAGCGAAAAGCTCCTCGGCCATATTGAGCAGGAACCGCCCGTCCCCATCCGCCATGGCCCGCAGGGAGGCCCGCGCTTCTTCGGTAAGCGGAAGGCTGCGGCCCTCATAAGCTTCGGCGCGCTTCAGCAGCTCTTCGAGCGCCGGATCATCGAGCCGGTTCAGCACCAGCACCTGCGCGCGCGAGAGCAAAGCGGCGTTCAGCTCGAAAGAGGGGTTCTCCGTCGTCGCCCCGATCAGCGTCACCGTGCCGTCTTCCATCACGGGCAGAAAACTGTCCTGCTGGGTGCGGTTGAACCGGTGGATCTCGTCGATGAAAAGCAACGTGCCCTTGCCCGTCTCCCGCCGCGCGCGGGCCGCCTCGAAGGCTTTCTTCAAGTCCGCAACGCCGGAAAAGATCGCCGACATCTGATGGAACTCGAGCCCCACATGCCCCGCCAGAAGCCGTGCCATGGTGGTCTTGCCGGTACCGGGCGGCCCCCAGAGAATGATCGAGGAAAGATGGCCGGAGGCGACCATCCGCCCGATGGGCCCCTCCGGGCCGATCAGGTGGCTTTGACCCACCACTTCCTCGAGCGACTTCGGGCGCAAACGGTCCGCCAGGGGCCGCGGCGCCTCATCGCCCATTCCGGCTGCATCGAAAAGCGTGTTCATCCGCTATGCCTAGCACGGAACGGCGCGCGTCTCACCCCGTCCCGCCAGCTTGTCACCTAGCCGCGCACACTGGCCGAGAAAATCTCGTCCCCGCGCTTGATCTTGAATTCCCATTGCCCGCGCGGCGTAGCAATCAGCTTTTGCAATTCGGCCGTATCGCCAACCTCATCCTCATCGATGGAAATGATGATATCGCCTGGGCGCACCCCGATCCGCTGGGCGGGGCTGCCCCGCTGCACGCGCAGAACCACGACGCCGGTCGCCAGCGTGTCGATGCGCAGTTCATCGGCAAAGGCGGGGGAAAGATTGCCCACCGTCGCCCCGGAAAAGGGGTTGCGGCCCGAAAGCTCCGTCACATTGCGGGGCGGGTCTTCCGGTGGAAGCTGCAGGGAGAGCCGCGCCGTACCCGTGCGCCCGCCGCGCACATAGGAAACTTCCATGCGCGCGCCTTCCGCCTTCGTCGCCACCCGGTAGCGCACGCTTTGAGGGTCGAACACATCGCGCCCATCGACGGCGCGGATCACGTCCCCGGTGCGAAGGCCCGCCTTATCCGCTGGCCCGCCCGGATAAACATTCTGCACCAAGGCCCCCCCCGGCCTATCAAGGCCCAGACTTTCGGCAAGGTCGGAGGTGACGGGCTGCAGGCTCGCCCCGAGCCAGGGCCGCTTCACCGTGCCGCCATCGACCGCGAATTCCACCACCGAGCGCACCATATTGGCCGGGATGGCAAAGCCGATCCCGATCGAGCCGCCCGAGCGGGAAAAGATCGCCGTATTGATGCCGATCAGCTGACCGTCCATCGTCACCAATGCACCGCCGGAATTGCCCGGATTGACCGCGGCATCGGTCTGAATGAAGAATTGATAATCGGACACCCCGACCTGCGTGCGCGCCAGCGCCGAGACGATCCCGCTCGTCACGGTCTGCCCGACACCGAAGGGATTGCCGATCGCCAGCACCAGATCGCCCACCTCGACCGCATCGGAATCCTTGAAGGTAATCGCCGGCAGCGTCTCGCCCTTAGGGTCGATGCGCAAAACGGCAAGGTCCGTGCGTTCATCGGCCAGCACGAGCTCCGCGTCGAATTCACGCCGGTCCGCCAGCGCCACGGTAAAGCTGTCACCCTCCGCCACCACGTGATTGTTGGTGACGATGATCCCGTCGCCCCGCACGATGACGCCGGAACCCAGCGACTGTTGCACCCGCTCACGCGGCACACCGAAGCTGAAACGGTCGCCGAAAAAGCGCTGGAAGAATGGATCATTGGAGAAAGGAGATGGGCTCTCCTTCACCACCCGTTTGGAATAGACATTGACCACGGCAGGCGCGGCCTTTTGCACGACCGGCGCATAGGAAAGCTGCACCTCGGCCCGCGAGCCGGGCACCACGCGCGTGGTTTCGGCGCGCGCTGAAAGCGGCGTGAAAAGCAAAGCGGCGATCAAGAGGACGGCGGCAACCGCCATCCAGAACAGCGCATACGCGGAATCAGACATTACTTCCCCTACCATCACTCACTGCCCCGGCTATGGGCGGCCCCCTCGTCGAGGGTATTTTGGCCCACGCCGGTATTTTGGCAAAGGCCGGACCTTGCGCAAGTTACGATCCAGCCAGATTCCTGAAATATCCGGTTTATCCAAAACAAAAGGGCAGAAGCCGAAGCTCTGCCCTTTGTTTCTCGAAGACTTAAGTCACCGGCGGCCTTTAAGCTGCGGCATCCTCGTCATCCATGATCACGGGACCCGAATCCTGCCCGCGGGCGGTCTCATCACGGTCGACGAATTCGATGACAGCCATCGGCGCATTGTCGCCATGACGGAAACCGGCTTTCAGAACACGCGTGTAGCCGCCCTGGCGCTCTTTGTAGCGCGGACCCAGTTCGTCGAAGAGCTTGGCGGCCCATTTCTGGTCCGGCAGCTGCGAATAGGCCTGACGGCGCGCATGCAGATCGCCGCGCTTGCCGAGCGTCACCAGCTTCTCCACATAGGGGCGAAGCTCTTTGGCTTTCGGCAACGTGGTCACGATCTGCTCGTGCTTGATCAGCGCAACGGCCATATTGGCGAGCAACGCCTTACGGTGGCTAGCTGTTCTGTTGAGCTTGCGGCCGGCTTTCCCGTGGCGCATGACTGTCTCCTGCTCTTCAATCTACGGCGCCTCACGGCGCGGCATGTCAAACTTAATACTGATCTTCGAAACGCTTGGCCAGATCGTCGATATTTTCCGGCGGCCAGTTCGGCACTTCCATGCCGAGATGCAGGCCCATCTGCGCCAGCACTTCCTTGATTTCGTTCAAGGACTTACGGCCGAAGTTCGGCGTGCGGAGCATTTCCGCTTCCGTCTTCTGAATGAGATCGCCGATATAAACGATGTTGTCGTTCTTCAGGCAGTTGGCCGACCGGACCGAAAGTTCCAGCTCGTCCACCTTCTTCAGAAGCGCCGGGTTGAATTCCAGCTCCGGACGGCGGTCTTCGACCACGGCTTCCTTGGGCTCTTCGAAATTTACGAAGATCTGCAGCTGGTCCTGGAGAATGCGGGCCGCATAGGCAAGCGCATCGTCCGGCGTCAGCGAGCCGTCGGTCTCAATCTGCATGGTCAGCTTGTCATAGTCGAGCACCTGACCTTCGCGGGTGTTTTCGACCTTGTAAGAGACGCGCTGCACGGGGCTGTAAAGGCTGTCGACCGGGATCAGGCCGATCGGCGCATCTTCCGGGCGGTTGCGCTCGGCGGCAACATAGCCCTTGCCCGTGTTGACCGTGAATTCCATACGGATTTCCGCCCCCTCATCGAGGGTCAGCAGCGCATGGTTCGGGTCCAGAATGTCGATATCCGCGCCCGCTTCGATGTCCCCTGCCGTCACGATGCCGGGGCCCGTTTTCACGAGGCTCATGCGCTTCGGACCTTCCGCATGCAGCTTGAGCGACATCTTCTTGATGTTCAGGATCACGTCGGTGACGTCTTCGCGTACACCGGCGATCGAGGAGAACTCGTGCAGCACACCGTCGATATGCACCGCCGTCACCGCAGAGCCCTGCAGCGAGGACATCAGCACCCGGCGCAGCGAGTTGCCAAGGGTCATGCCGAAGCCGCGCTCGAGCGGTTCTGCAACCACCGTCGCCTGACGCTTCGGGTCGTGGCCCGGCTGAACTTCAAGCTTGGCCGGCTTGATCAATTCTTCCCAATTCTTCTGGATCACTTGTGCAACCTCGTGCCGTTTTTCGGGGTTTCGATCAAACACCCTGGGCAGCATTCCCTGCCCGTTCGATCCAGCGCTGCAGCCCGCGGCCGCAGCGCTTCATATTAAACGCGCCGGCGCTTGGGCGGACGGCAGCCATTATGCGGGATCGGCGTCACGTCGCGGATCGACGTGATCACGAAACCGGCTGCCTGCAGTGCGCGCAACGCGGACTCGCGCCCGCCGCCCGGACCGCAAACTTCCACTTCCAGGGTCTTCATGCCGTGCTCGGCAGCTTTCTTGCCGGCGTCTTCAGCCGCAACCTGCGCCGCGAACGGCGTGGACTTACGGCTGCCTTTGAAACCCATGGCGCCGGAAGAGGACCACGAAATCGCGTTGCCCTGGGCATCCGTGATCGTGATCATCGTGTTGTTGAAGGAGGAATTCACATGGGCCACGCCAGAGGTGATGTTCTTCCGTTCCCGGCGTTTGACGCGTGCTTTTTCCTTGGCCATCTCTTAACCTTCGTCGCTTGCGGAAAACCCGCGTGATTACTTCTTCTTGCCGGCAATAGCTTTTGCCGGGCCTTTGCGGGTGCGCGCATTGGTGTGCGTGCGCTGGCCGCGAACCGGAAGACCGCGGCGATGCCGCAAGCCGCGATAGCAGCCCAGGTCCATCAGACGCTTGATGTTCATGGCCGTCTCACGGCGCAGGTCACCTTCCACGGTGTACCCGGCGTCGATCGTTTCACGGATCTGGATCACCTCGGCGTCGGTGAGTTCGTTCACGCGGCGCTCAGGGGCAATACCAACTTTCTCACAGATATCGGCCGAATGTTTGGCACCGATGCCGTGAATATATTGAAGCGCGATCACGACCCGCTTATTGGTCGGGATGTTGACGCCAGCGATACGAGCCACGTTGTCTCTCCTAATCCGAGGAATCGCAAGCCAAAAACCAGCACCAAGCAGCACCCGGGTTTGCCGAAAAATGCCGGAATTCCGCCATTTTTCGTTAAGCAACCGAAAATCTGCCTGGAACTGTTGCTACGGAGGCCGGGATTATAGGAATTACCCCAATCCAGTCAACCGCTTAGGCAGCAGTTCCTGCGTTTCTTCTACAGTTTGAGCACGGCCTCGATTTCAGCCGTGACATCGTCAATCGATTTCATGCCGTCGACCGACCGGAGAATGCCTTTTTTCCCGTAATAGTCGATCAGCGGCGCGGTTTGTTCATGATAAACCCCAAGCCGCTTTTTCAGCGCTTCGGCATTATCATCCGCGCGGGCGCCCCCGGCGGTCTCGGCTGCCCGGGTTTCGATCCGGGACAGCAGAATCTTGTCGTCAACTTTCAGCTCGATTACGGCATCGAGCGCCTCGCCGCGACCGGCCAGCATCTCGTCCAGCGCCTCGGCCTGGGCCACATTCCGCGGAAAACCGTCCAGAATATAGCCGTTTTTGCAATCCGCCTGCTCGGTGCGCTCGGAAATGATGCGGACAACAACCTCGTCCGGCACCAGATCGCCGCGCGCCATGATCGCTTCGGCTTTTTTACCCACTTCCGTGCCCGCGGCAACGGCGGCGCGCAGCATGTCGCCCGTCGACAATTGCACGAGCCCGTGGCTCTCCTGGATACGCTGGGCTTGCGTCCCCTTGCCCGCGCCGGGAGGGCCCAAGAAAATCAACTTCATCGACGGCTTCCCCTGAGCTTGGACTTCTTGATGAGTCCTTCATACTGATGCGCAAGCAGATGGCTCTGGATCTGGGCGACCGTATCCATGGTCACGCTCACGACAATCAGAAGAGACGTACCGCCGAAATAGAACGGCACGCTGTATTGCGAAATCAGAATTTCAGGCAAGAGGCAGACAAGCGTAATATAGCCGGCGCCCACCACGGTCAGACGGGTCAGCACGTAGTCGATATATTCCGCCGTGCGCTTGCCGGGACGGATACCGGGAATGAACCCGCCATATTTGCGCAGGTTTTCCGCCGTATCCTCGGGATTGAAAACAATCGCCGTATAGAAAAAACAGAAGAAAATGATGCCGGCCGCATAAAGCGCCATATAGAGCGGCTGACCATGGCCGAGCAGCGCCGTCACCGTGTTCAGCCAGCCGGGACCCTGCCCTTGCGTGAAATTCGCAAGCGTGATCGGCAGCAGCAGAATAGACGAGGCGAAGATCGGCGGAATGACGCCGGCCGTATTCAGTTTCAGCGGCAGATGTGAGCTGTCGCCGCCGTAAATCTTCATGCCGACCTGGCGCTTGGGATATTGCACGATGAGCCGCCGCTGCGCCCGCTCCATGAAGACGATGGCTGCGATGACGCCCACCACCATGACCAACAGGAAGAGGATCAGTGCCGTAGAAATCGCGCCTTCACGGCCAAGCTCCAACGTGCCCACCAGCGCGGCAGGAAGCTCGGCGACGATACCGGCGAAAATAATCAGTGAAATCCCGTTACCGACGCCGCGCGCCGTGATCTGCTCACCCAGCCACATCAGAAAGACGGTGCCGCCCACCAGCGTAATGACTGTGCTCGCGCGGAAGAAGAGCCCCGGATCAAGCACCACATTGCCTGCCCCTTCCAGACCCACGGCAATGCCGTAGCCCTGCATCGTGGCCAGAAGCACCGTGCCGTAGCGTGTATACTGGGTAATCTGCTTGCGGCCCTGCTCACCTTCCTTCTTGAGCTGCGCCAGATGCGGGCTCACCGTCGTCATCAACTGAATGATAATCGACGCGGAAATGTAGGGCATGATCGTCAGCGCGAAGATCGCCATACGGCCGACCGCCCCGCCCGAGAACATGTTGAAGACGCCGAGCAGGCCGCTCTGCTGCTGCTGGAAGACCTGAGCCAGCGCCGCAGGGTCGATGCCGGGGAGCGGAATGTAAGTACCGAGCCGGTAAATGATCAGCGCGCCGAGCGTAAACCAAAGCCGCTTCTTGAGTTCCTCCGCCTTGGCAAAGGCAGAGAAATTCAGATTTGCCGCCAGCTGTTCCGCCGCTGATGCCATATCATGCCGCTCCAGGCAAAGGGCAGGTCGATGCCTGCCCTAATTTCTTGGAATTATTCGGAAGCTTCCGGTTTCGGAGCAACCTTGACGCTGCCGCCCGCTTTCTCAACCGCCTCGATGGCGCCCTTGGAGGCACCGGCGATATCGAAATTCACCTTGGCTTTCAGCTCGCCCTTGGCCAGAAGACGCACGCCGTCCTTCTTGACCCGGCGGATCACGCCGGCAGCCTGAAGAGCTTCACCCGTCACCGGTGCATTCGCATCGAGCTTGCCGGCATCGATGGCGGTCTGCACGCGGCCCAGATTGACCTCGTTATATTCCTTCGGCGAAGGCACGTTGAAGCCGCGCTTCGGCAGGCGCCGGTGCAGAGCCGTCTGACCGCCTTCATACCCTTTGATGGCCACGCCCGAACGGGATTTCTGACCCTTGACGCCCCGGCCGCCGGTCTTGCCCTTGCCGGAACCGATACCGCGGCCCACACGCATACGGGACTTACGGGCACCTTCGTTATCGGAAAGCTGATTGAGCTTCATTTCTCTGTCCTCGCCGCTGACGCGGTTTACGATTCTTCGACGATCCGCACCAAGTGTGCGACCTTGTTGACCATGCCGCGCACGGAAGGCGTATCTTCCAGCACGGAGGTCTTGTGCATTTTGTTGAGCCCGAGGCCGATCAACGTCTGCCGCTGATCGGGCTTGCGCCGGATCGGGCTAGCGATCTGCTGGACCGTAAGAGTGGACTTCTTGGCTGCCATCGGTCTAATCCTCGCTCAGGCTTACTCGCTTGCCAGCGCTTCGCCAGCACCATCGCTGCGGCGGCCAACAATGTCAGAAACTTTCTTGCCCCGGCGCGAAGCAACCATGCGCGGGCTCTGCTCCAGCGACAACGCATCGAAGGTTGCGCGAACCATGTTATAGGGATTCGAGGAGCCGAGCGACTTGGCAACCACGTCCTGAACGCCGAGCGTTTCGAACACGGCGCGCATCGGACCGCCTGCGATGATCCCGGTACCGGGAGGCGCCGAACGCAGAACCACACGGCCCGCGCCATGACGGCCTTCGATATCGTGGTGCAGCGTGCGCCCTTCGCGCAGCGGCACGCGCAACATGTTGCGCTTTGCCGATTCCGTCGCCTTACGGATAGCTTCCGGCACTTCGCGCGCCTTGCCATGACCGAAACCGACCCGGCCCTTCTGGTCGCCTACGACGACGAGAGCTGCGAAACCGAAACGCCGGCCGCCCTTCACCACCTTTGCGACGCGGTTGATATGGACCAGCTTGTCCACAAATTCGCTATCGCGCTCTTCCCGGTTGTCCTTACGTGCCACTTTGCTCGTCCTTTGAATTGAGACCTTAGAAGCTCAGGCCGCCCTCGCGGGCAGCGTCGGCAAGGGCCTTCACACGGCCGTGGTAGATGTAACCGCCACGGTCGAAAACCACTTCCTTCACACCGGCTTCCAGCGCGCGCTTGGCGACCAGTTTACCGATCTCGGCTGCAGCCGCCTGGTCCGCACCCTTAGCTGTGAAGTCTTTTTCCAGCGTCGAGGCCGAAGCCAGCGTTACGCCCTTCGTGTCATCGATGACCTGGGCATAAATATGCTTCGACGACCGGAAGACGGACAGCCGCAGGCGACCATTCGACATTTTGCGCAAACGGGCGCGATTGCGCTGTTTCCGCCGCTCGTTCAGATTGCGTTGCTGCTTGCTCATGGCTCTCGTTACTTCTTCTTGCCTTCCTTACGGAAGATGTATTCGTCCGAATAACGCACACCCTTGCCTTTGTAAGGCTCCGGCGGGCGGTATCCGCGAATTTCTGCCGCGACCTGGCCGACCTTCTGCTTGTCGATCCCGGTAATTTCGATTTCGGTCGGCTTCGGCGTTGCCACCTGAACACCTTCCGGCACCTCGTAAACCACATCGTGGCTAAAACCAAGAGCCAGCTGCAGTTTCTGGCCCTGAGCCTGCGCACGGTAGCCGACGCCGGTGATTTCCAGGTTCTTTTTGAACCCTTCCGCCACACCGTCAACCAGGTTCTGCACCAGCGTGCGCTGCATGCCCCACATGGAGCGGGCCCGCTTGCTGTCGTCGCGCGGAGCGACGGCGATGCCGTCTTCGCCCTGCGAGATCGATACTTCGTCCACCAGCGTGAGCGAAAGCTGACCCTTCGGGCCCTTCACCGCCACGTTCTGCCCGTCGATGTTCACAGTCACGCCGTTCGGGACGGTGATGGGTAGTTTACCAATTCGCGACATCGTTTTCGCTTCCTTGATCCGTTAGTCTGTTCCGCCGTCTTAGAAGACGCGGCACAGAACCTCGCCGCCGACATTGTTTTCGCGCGCCGACGCGTCAGACATCACACCTTTAGGCGTCGACAGGATCGAAACGCCGAGGCCGTTGCGCACCGCAGGAATGCCCCGCGCCGAGGAATAGACCCGGCGGCCAGGCGTCGAAACCCGCTGAATTTCATGAATGACCGGATGGCCTTCATGATACTTCAGGTGCACCTCAAATTCAGATTTACCGCCGCCATGGTCCACACGGGTATACCCGCGAATGAACCCTTCGGCTTCAAGAACGTCCAGAACCCAGCCACGCAGTTTGGAAGCCGGCGTGGAAACCGTCGACTTGCCCCGCATTTGGGCATTACGGATACGCGTGAGCATATCTCCGAGCGGATCGGTCATTGTCATGCGATCGCCCTCCTTACCAGCTCGACTTCACAAGCCCCGGGACCAGGCCATTCGACCCCAGCTCCCTGAGCGCAATACGTGACATACGCAGTTTGCGGTAATAAGCGCGCGGGCGTCCGGTCACATCGCAGCGATTGCGAATGCGAACCTTGGCCGAGTTGCGCGGCAGTTTCGCAAGGTCGAGCTGCGCCTGAAAGCGCTCCTCGGCCGAAAGCGACTTATCACTCGCAACCGCCTTAAGCTTTTCGCGCTTGTTTGCATAGCGCGCGACCAGCTTCTGACGTTTCATATTCTTTTCAATGGCGCTCTTCTTAGCCACTTAAACCTCCGATGACCGCATTGCGGACCCGTGTCCAAAATTATTTGATGAAGGGGAAATTGAAGCCCTTCAACAACTCCCGTGCTTCGTCATCCGTCTTTGCCGTGGTGCAGACGATGATGTCCATACCGCGCACCTCATCGACCTTGTCGTAGTCGATTTCGGGGAAAACGATATGCTCACGAAGGCCCATGGCGTAATTGCCGTTGCCGTCGAAGCTCTTGCCGTTCAGACCGCGGAAGTCACGCACGCGCGGCAGCGCGATGTTCACCAGCCGGTCCAGAAATTCGTACATCTGGGCACGGCGCAGCGTCACTTTGCAGCCGATCGCCATGCCGTCACGGATCTTGAAGCCGGCTTCCGACTTCTTGGCCCGCGTTACGACCGGCTTCTGACCGGAGATGGCAGCAAGGTCTGCGACCGCCGCTTCCATCTTCTTCTTATCGGCGACGGCTTCGCCGACACCCATATTGATCACGACCTTATCCAGGCGCGGCACTTCGTGCACGTTCGCATAGCTGAACTTTTCCTGCAGCTGCGCGCGGATCTGATCGTCATATTGCTGTCTCAGACGCGGCTTGTTTTGCACATCAGCCATCGATCACTTCTCCCGACGCCTTGGCGTACCGAACCTTGCGCCCGTCATCGAGCGTCTTGAACCCTACCCGCGTCGCCTTGCCGGACTTCGGATCGACCAAAGCCAGGTTCGACAACTGAATCTTCGCTTCACGGCGCTGCAGGCCGCCAGGGCCGGTCTGGGAAGCGCGCTCATGCCGCGTCACCATGTTGACCCCTTGAACAAGCGCCCGGTCTTCCTGCGGGAAAACACCGATGACCTGGCCTTGCTTGCCCTTGTCTTTGCCTGTCAGCACGACGACCTTGTCGCCTTTTTTAATCTTCGCAGCCATCAGATCACCTCCGGCGCGAGCGAAACGATCTTCATGTGGCTCTTCGCACGCAGCTCGCGGGTTACCGGACCGAAGATACGCGTCCCCACCGGTTCGCCCTGGTTGTTAATCAGCACCGCAGCGTTGCGGTCGAAACGGATGACGCTGCCGTCGGGACGGCGGATGTCCTTGGCGGTACGAACGACGACCGCTTTCATCACATCACCCTTTTTCACACGGCCGCGCGGAATGGCTTCCTTTACGCTGACCACGATAATGTCGCCAATGCCGGCATATTTTCTCTTCGAACCGCCCAGCACTTTGATGCACTGAACGCGACGAGCGCCCGAATTGTCCGCGACATCCAAGTTCGTCTGCATCTGAATCATGGCTGTCTGCCCTTCACCTTAAGCGAGAGACCGGATACCCAAATGGGTTTCAGGCTTCGTCTCGAATAACTTCCCAACGTTTATTCTTCGAAATCGGCGGGCATTCGCGGATGCGAACGGTCTCGCCTTCTTTCACCGTGTTCGTCTCGTCATGCGCGTGGTAGCGCTTCGACCGGCGCACGGTTTTCTTCAAAACCGGATCGATGAAGCGGCGCTCGACATTGACGACGACGGTCTTGTCGTTCTTGTCGCTCACGACGACGCCCTGCAGGATACGTTTCGGCATAGGTTACTCCTTGCCTGCTTCCAGCGCGCGGGCGCGCTGAACGGTCTGAACTCGCGCAATGTCCTTGCGCACCTGGCGCACGCGGAACGTGTTCTCAAGCTGTCCGCTGGCTGCCTGAAAGCGCAGGTTGAACTGCTCTTTCTTGAGCTTCACCAGCTCATCGGACAGCTGGTCCGGCGTCATATCTCTCAGCTCGCTGGCCTTCATGGCCTCATCCTCTCTTTAACGCTTGGGGCGTCACGCCCGCTTATGCCCCTTCGCCAGGACGGCTGACGAAACGTGTCTTGATCGGCAGTTTTGCCGCTGCCAGCTTCAAGGCTTCTTCCGCCACATCGTGCGGAACGCCGTCCACTTCGAACATGATCCGGCCGGGCTTGACGCGGGCGGCCCAATATTCAGGCGAACCTTTACCTTTACCCATACGGACTTCCGTCGGCTTCTTGGAGACCGGCACATCCGGGAAAATCCGGATCCACACACGGCCGGCACGCTTCATGTGACGCGTGATGGCACGGCGGGCGGCTTCGATCTGCCGGGACGTGATCCGTTCAGGTTCCATCGCCTTCAGGCCATAGGCGCCGAAGTTGAGCGCAGTGCCGCCCTTCGCCACACCATGAATGCGGCCCTTATGCGCCTTGCGGAACTTTGTGCGCTTCGGTTGCAGCATCTTTCAAACTCTCTCGTTTCCCGTTCGCCGATCAGTTGGCGCCGGCGTCGCGGCGGCGGCCGCCATCTCCACCTTCAAGCGCGCGACGTTCCTGCGCCATCGGGTCGTGCTCAAGGATCTCGCCTTTGAAGATCCAAACTTTGATGCCGATCGTGCCGTAGGCAGTGTGTGCCGTGGCAACGCCGTAATCGATATCCGCACGCAGCGTGTGAAGCGGCACACGGCCCTCGCGGTACCATTCGGTCCGGGCAATTTCAGCGCCGCCGAGACGGCCCCCGCAATTGATCCGGATGCCCCCGGCACCGAGCCGCATCGCCGACTGAACGGCGCGCTTCATGGCGCGGCGGAAAGCCACACGGCGTTCCAGCTGCTGCGCGATGTTCTCGGCAACCAGCGTCGCGTCGATCTCGGGCTTGCGCACTTCAAGAATGTTGAGATGGACTTCGGAATCCGTCATCTCACCGATCTTGCGGCGCAGGCGCTCGATATCCGCGCCCTTCTTGCCGATCACCACGCCCGGACGGGCGGTGTGAATGGTCACGCGGCACTTCTTGTGCGGGCGTTCGATAACGACGCGCGACACACCGGCCTGCTTCAGTTCCTTCTGCAGGAACTCACGGATACGGATGTCTTCATGAAGAAGCGTGCCGTATTCGCGGCCATCGGCGAACCAACGCGAATCCCAGGTACGGTTGATGCCGAGGCGAAGGCCAATCGGATTAATTTTCTGTCCCATCAGGCAGACTCCTCGACTTGACGAACGACGATCGTGAGCTGGGAGAACGGCTTTTGAATCCGCCCCACCCGGCCGCGTGCCCGCGGCTTCCAGCGCTTCATGACCAGGTTCTTGCCGACATAGGCTTCGGCGACGACCAGGCCGTCCACGTCCAGATCGTGGTTGTTTTCTGCGTTCGCGACGGCGCTTGCCAGCACCTTCTTCACGTCATCCGAAATCCGCTTGCGCGAGAAAGTCAGATCGGCCAGCGCCTTTTCCACTTTCTGCCCGCGGATCATCGCTGCTACCAGGTTGAGCTTCTGAGGGCTCACCCGCAGCATCCGGCCGACGGCTTTCGCCTCGTTATCGGCGAGCGTGCGTTGCTTCGACGGCTTACCCATCGCTTACTTCCTCTTCGCTTTCTTGTCGGCCGCATGACCGTAATAGGTACGCGACGGCGCGAATTCACCGAACTTGTGACCGACCATGTCTTCCGACACGAGCACCGGAATGTGCTTCTGGCCGTTATAGACGCCGAAGGTCAGCCCGACGAATTGCGGAAGGATCGTGGAACGGCGGCTCCAGATTTTGATCACTTCCTTGCGTCCGCCTTCGCGAACGGCATCGGCCTTCTTCAGCATGTAGCCGTCTACAAACGGGCCCTTCCAAACAGAACGAGTCATGCTTCGTTTCCCTTACTTCCGGCGCTGGTGACGGCTGCGGACAATGAACTTATCCGTAGACTTATTCGAACGGGTCCGCTTGCCCTTGGTCGGCTTGCCCCAAGGGGTCACCGGGTGACGGCCACCCGAGGTACGGCCTTCACCGCCGCCATGCGGGTGATCGATCGGGTTCATCGCGACACCGCGAACCGACGGACGCTTGCCGTGCCAGCGCTTGCGGCCTGCCTTGGCCAGCGTAATGTTTGCCTGATCCGGGTTGGACACGGCGCCGATAGAGGCCATGCACTTGCCGGAGACGAGACGCTGCTCACCGGAGCCGAGGCGCAGAATGGCGTAACCCTGATCGCGGCCCACGAGCTGCGCGTAAGTGCCTGCCGAACGCGCCATCTGGCCGCCCTTGCCCGGCTTCATCTCCACATTGTGGATGATGGTGCCGACCGGAATGCTGGACAGCGGCATCGCGTTGCCCGGCTTCACGTCCACGCGCTCGCCCGAGATCACCCGGTCGCCGACCGCCAGACGCTGCGGTGCCAGAATGTAGGACAGCTCGCCGTCTTCGTATTTGATCAGCGCGATGAAAGCCGTGCGGTTGGGGTCGTATTCCAGACGCTCGACCGTCGCTGCCACGTCGTATTTGCGGCGCTTGAAATCCACCACGCGGTAAGCGCGCTTGTGACCGCCGCCAATGCGCCGGGCTGTGATGCGGCCGGTATTGTTACGGCCACCCTTCTTCGTCAGCCCTTCGGTGAGCGACTTGACGGGCTTGCCTTTCCACAGGGCGCTGCGATCGACGAGGACCA
Organism: Tepidicaulis sp.; assembly: GCF_965222285.1. Lineage (NCBI taxonomy): Bacteria > Pseudomonadati > Pseudomonadota > Alphaproteobacteria > Hyphomicrobiales > Parvibaculaceae > Tepidicaulis > Tepidicaulis sp. The sequence continues at coordinate 1,930,030 of NZ_OZ244942.1, forward strand.
GACCGCGCTGGGCAGGGCTTGTAGGTTTATAGCTCTTAAGTGCCATTGTTCTCTAGCTCTTCCCTTAGTCTTAAAGGCCCGTCGTCACGTCGATCGAGTAACCTTCCTCGAGCGTCACGATAGCTTTCTTGAAATCGCTGCGGCGGCCGATGGTGCCGCGGAAGCGCTTCGTCTTGCCCTTCTGGCGCAGCGTGTTCACGGCTTTCACCTTCACGCCAAAGAGCTTTTCGACGGCTTCTTTGACTTCCGGCTTGGTCGCGACCAGCGGCACACGGAAAATCACCTGGTTCTGCTCCGAAGCCATGGTGGCTTTTTCGGTGATCAGCGGCGAAACGATGGTGTCGTAATACTTGGCGTCGCTCATTTGAACCGCGCCTCCAGGCTGTCGAGGGCCGCTTTGGTCAAGACCAGCTTGTCGCGGCGCAGAATGTCATAAACGTTGATGCCCTGAGCCGGCAGCACATCCACATGGGGAATGTTGCGGGCTGCCAGAGCGAAGTTTTCGTTCAGCTCCGGGCCGTCGATGATCAGAACCGAGTTCAGACCGAGCTTGCCGAACGCTTCCTTGACCGTCTTGGTCTTCGGCGCCGTCATGTTGACGTCTTCCAGAATGACCAACTCACCAGCCGTCGCTTTGGCCGAAAGAGCGTGACGGAGCGCCAGCGCGCGGATCTTCTTCGGCAGGCTTACGGCATGGCTGCGCACAACCGGACCGAAGGCCTTGCCGCCGCCGCGGAACTGCGGGGCTTTCTTGTTGCCGTGACGTGCCCCGCCCGAGCCCTTCTGGCGCACGATCTTTTTCGTGCTGCCGGCTACTTCCGAGCGGCCTTTGGACTTGTGCGTGCCTGCCTGCTGACGGGCCAGCTGATAGGTCACCATCCGGTGCAAGAGGTCGGCCCGCGGTTCCAGACCGAAGACGTCCTCCGGCAGATCGACCGTACCGGCCTTCTTGGCCTCAAGAGTCGTTACATCCGCCTTCATCACTCTTCACCTTTCTCTTCAGCTGCTTCGGCCGGTTCGGCGCTTTCGGCAGCCGCGCCACCATTCGCCGCACGGATCGCAGCCGGCATCGGCACACCTTCCGGCAGCGGATGCTTCACGGCATCGCGCAGGAAGACCCAGCCGCCTTTGGAGCCGGGAACGGCGCCGCGCACCAGGATCAGACCGCGGTCCGCATCCGTCTGCACGATTTCCAGATTCTGCGTCGTCACCCGCACCGAGCCCATGTGACCGGCCATCTTCTTACCTTTGAAGACGCGGCCCGGCTCCTGGCACTGACCCGTGGAACCATGGCTACGGTGGCTGATGGACACGCCGTGCGAGGCGCGAAGGCCGCCGAAATTGTGCCGCTTCATGGCACCGGCAAAGCCCTTACCGATCGAGGTGCCGGAAACGTCCACCTTCTGGCCCGCCACGAAGTGGTCGGCGGTGATTTCCGAACCGACATCGATCAGATTGTCGGCGCTCACGCGGAACTCGGCCATCTTCCGCTTGGGCTCGACATGAGCGACGGCGAAATGACCCCGCATCGCGCGGTTCACGTTTTTCGGCTTCACCCGGCCAGCACCGAGCTGAACGGCGGAATAACCATGTTTGTCTTCGGTACGCTGAGAAACGACCTGGCAATTATCCAGACGAAGAACGGTAACCGGAACGTGCCGGCCGTCTTCGGTGAATACGCGGGTCATCCCCAACTTCTGTGCAATCACTCCGGAGCGCATGGGTCCGAAATCCTTTTTCTAATCCGAGATCGCGCTCTTAGAGCTTGATCTCAACATCAACACCAGCAGCAAGATCGAGCTTCATAAGCGCATCGACCGTCTGCGGGGTCGGATCTACGATGTCGAGTACCCGCTTATGCGTGCGGATCTCGAATTGTTCACGGCTCTTCTTGTCGATATGAGGACCACGAATAACCGTAAACTTCTCAATGCGGGTCGGCAGCGGAATAGGCCCGCGCACCTGAGCGCCCGTGCGCTTTGCGGTATTCACGATTTCCTTCGTCGAAGTGTCCAGAATTCGATGATCGAACGCCTTCAACCGGATGCGAATATTTTGGCTCTGCATTGCTTCTTCCTAATGCCTACCCGGTGGAGGGGGCCCGTTGCCGGGCGCCGCCTGCCCTGATTACTCGATGATAGCGGAGACGACGCCGGCGCCGACGGTACGGCCGCCTTCACGGATAGCGAAGCGCAGCTTCTCTTCCATGGCGATCGGAGCGATAAGCTCGACTTCCATCTCCACATTGTCGCCCGGCATAACCATTTCCGTGCCTGCCGGAAGCTGAACAACACCCGTCACGTCCGTCGTACGGAAGTAGAACTGCGGGCGGTAGTTCGTGAAGAACGGCGTATGACGCCCGCCCTCTTCTTTCGTCAGGATGTAGGCTTCTGCCTTGAACTTCGTGTGCGGCGTGATGGAGCCGGGGGCCGCCAGAACCTGGCCGCGCTCAACACCTTCACGGTCGACACCGCGCAAGAGCGCACCGATGTTGTCGCCCGCTTCGCCCTGGTCGAGCAGCTTGCGGAACATCTCAACGCCCGTGCAGGTCGTCTTCTTCGTGTCCTTGATGCCGATGATTTCGATTTCATCGCCAACATGGATGATCCCGCGCTCAACGCGGCCCGTCACAACCGTACCGCGGCCCGAGATCGAGAACACGTCTTCGATCGGCATCAGGAACGGCTGATCCTTCGGACGCTCCGGCTGCGGGATGTACTCATCCACCGCTTCCATCAGCTTCAGAATGGCTTCCTTGCCGATCGCCGGGTTGCTGTCGTCCAGCGCCGCAAGAGCCGAGCCCTTGATGATCGGAATATCGTCGCCCGGGAAGTCGTAAGAGGACAGAAGTTCGCGGATTTCCATTTCCACGAGCTCCAGAAGCTCTTCGTCGTCCACCTGGTCGACCTTGTTCATGAACACGACCAGAGCCGGCACACCCACCTGGCGGGCAAGCAGAATGTGCTCGCGCGTCTGCGGCATCGGGCCGTCGGCAGCCGACACAACCAGGATCGCGCCGTCCATCTGCGCCGCGCCCGTGATCATGTTCTTCACATAGTCGGCGTGGCCGGGGCAGTCGACGTGAGCGTAGTGACGCTTCTCGGTCTCGTACTCAACGTGCGCCGTCGAGATCGTGATACCGCGGGCGCGCTCTTCAGGCGCCTTGTCGATCTGATCATATGCCGAAAACGTCGCACCGCCCGTCTCTGCCAATACTTTCGTAATAGCCGCCGTCAGCGTCGTCTTGCCATGGTCAACGTGACCAATCGTCCCGATGTTGCAATGCGGCTTGTTCCGCGAGAACTTTTCCTTGGCCATGATGGCGCTCCTTCCGGGCTAACTAACTGCCAAACTTATTAAGCAAGCTTCGCTTGAATTTCGTCCGCTACGTTCTGCGGCACTTGCTCGTAATGATCGAACTGCATGGTGTACTGGGCACGTCCCTGGCTCATCGAGCGCAGCGTGTTCACGTAACCGAACATATTGGCCAGCGGCACCATGGCGGTGATCGCGGTCGCAATACCGCGCGCTTCCGTGCCGTTGATCTGACCGCGGCGGCTGTTCAAGTCGCCGATAATATCGCCCATATACTCTTCAGGCGTCACAACCTCGACCTTCATCACCGGCTCGAGAAGTTTCGCGCCGGCATCTTTAGCCACTTCGCGCATCGCAGCACGCGAGGCGATCTCGAAGGCGAGAACGGAGGAGTCCACATCGTGGAAGGCGCCGTCCGTCAGCGTGACTTTGAAGTCGATCAGCGGGAAGCCGGCAAGCACGCCATTCTCGGCAACGCTCTGAACGCCCTTCTCCACGCCGGGGATATACTCTTTCGGCACCGAGCCGCCGACGATCTTGCTTTCGAAGACGAGACCCGAACCGATTTCGCCCGGCTCCACCGTCATCTTCACGCGGGCGAACTGACCCGAACCACCCGACTGCTTCTTGTGGGTGTAGTCGACGTCTGCCGTCTTGGTGAAGGTTTCACGGTAGGCCACCTGCGGCGCACCAACATTCGCGTCCACCTTGAATTCGCGGCGCATACGGTCCACCAGAATATCGAGGTGAAGCTCGCCCATGCCGGCGATGATCGTCTGACCGCTTTCGTGGTCGGTGGCAACGCGGAAGGACGGATCTTCCTGAGCCAGACGCGCCAGCGCCATGCCCATCTTTTCCTGGTCCGCTTTGGTCTTCGGTTCGACGGCAACTTCGATCACCGGATCCGGGAATTCCATACGCTCGAGAATAACCGCGTGGTTCGGATCACAGAGCGTGTCGCCCGTCGTCGTATCCTTCAGACCGGCGAAAGCAACGATGTCACCGGCTGCTGCTTCTTTGATTTCTTCGCGGCTGTTGGCATGCATAAGCAGCATACGGCCGATGCGTTCACGCTTGTCCTTCACGGAGTTCAGCACACTCGAACCGGCAGTGAACGTGCCCGAGTAGATACGGGCGAAGGTCAGCGAGCCCACGAAGGGATCGTTCATGATCTTGAAGGCAAGAGCTGCGGCCGGCTCATTGTCGTCGGCGTGACGCTCGATCGGCTCACCCTTCATATCGACGCCCTTGATGGCTTCGATATCGAGCGGCGACGGCATGAAGTCGACAACGGCGTCGAGCAGCGGCTGCACGCCTTTATTCTTGAAGGCCGTGCCGTTCAGCACCGGCACGAAGGCCTGCACCATGGTGCCTTTGCGGATGCAGCGCTTCAGCGTTTCTTCATCCGGCTCATTGCCTTCAAGGTAAGCTTCCATCACCGCGTCATCGACTTCGACGGCGGTTTCCACCAGCGCCGAGCGGTATTCGTCCGCCTGCTCTTTCAGGGAATCGCGGATATCGCGGTATTCGTATTCAGCGCCCAGGCTCTCATCTTTCCAGATAATTTCCTGCATCTTGATGAGGTCGATCAGGCCTTCATAATCGGACTCAGAGCCGATCGGCAGCTGCAGAACCAGCGGACGGGCACCGAGACGGTTGACGATCATGTCAACGCAGCGGAAGAAATCCGCGCCCATACGGTCCATCTTGTTCACGAAGCACATACGCGGCACGCGGTACTTGTCCGCCTGGCGCCACACGGTTTCGGACTGCGGCTCCACACCGGCAACGGAGTCGAACACGGCAACGGCGCCGTCGAGCACGCGCAGCGAACGCTCCACTTCAATCGTGAAGTCCACGTGACCGGGTGTGTCGATGATGTTGATGCGGTGATCTTTCCAGAAACAGGTCGTCGCAGCGGAGGTAATCGTGATCCCGCGCTCCTGCTCCTGCTCCATCCAGTCCATGGTGGCGGCGCCATCATGAACTTCGCCGATCTTATGGCTGCGACCGGTGTAATAGAGAATACGCTCCGTGGTCGTCGTCTTACCGGCATCGATGTGCGCCATGATGCCGATATTACGATAATCTTCGAGCTTGGTCTTGCGAGCAACCATGATGAAACCTCTTGAGCCGCCAGCCTATCTGGCGATCATCCTTTACCAGCGATAGTGCGAGAAGGCGCGGTTGGCTTCCGCCATCCGGTGCGTGTCTTCACGCTTCTTGACGGCAGAACCGCGATTGTTGGCCGCATCCAGCAGCTCGCCGGACAGGCGATCGACCATCGTCGTTTCGTTGCGGCCGCGGGCAGCGGAAATCAGCCAGCGAATGGCCAGCGCGCGGCGGCGGTCGGGACGAACCTCGACCGGCACCTGGTACGTTGCACCGCCCACACGGCGCGAGCGCACTTCGATCTGCGGCATGACATTTTCAAGCGCGTCGTGGAACGTCTGCAGCGGATCGGCAGCGCCCTTGGACTGGATCTTATCGAAGGCGCCATAAACGATACCTTCAGCGACGGACTTCTTGCCGTCTTTCATCAGGCTGTTCATGAACTTGCTCAGCACGAGATCGCCGAACTTGGGATCCGGGAGCACTTCACGTTTTTCAGCGCGGTGACGTCGAGACATCAGCTGTGTTCCTTACTTCGGCCGCTTAGCGCCATATTTAGACCGGCGCTGGCGGCGATCGCCAACACCCTGCGTGTCAAGCACGCCACGAAGAATGTGGTAACGCACACCCGGCAAGTCCTTCACACGGCCGCCGCGGATCATCACGACGGAGTGTTCCTGCAGGTTGTGCCCCTCACCGGGAATGTAGCTCGAAACTTCGAAGCCATTTGTCAGGCGAACGCGAGCAACCTTACGCAGAGCCGAGTTCGGCTTCTTCGGTGTGGTCGTATAAACGCGTGTGCATACGCCGCGCTTTTGCGGGCACGCTTCCATCGCCGGGACTTTGTTGCGCTTCACCGGCTTTTTGCGCGGCTTACGAATAAGCTGGTTGATCGTAGGCATATGCCGTTCCGTTCGTTCAAACACCAAGTCACACGCAATTCCTTGCGGGTAAAAACCCAAAGGAACGCGCGAGAAAACGAGACACTCAGCACATGACTGGCTGGTGTCCCAAAAAGCAGAGGATCCGTTAGGATCGTGCGCCAAACTTCGTATTCGGTTGTGTGCGTCAGCGTCTAGGCCCAGATGAACGCCGCCAAGTGGCCTACCGCCTGATGCGAAAGTGCGCGGAAATTACTCCGCGCCCTGGGAACCGTCAACCCCGCATCTCCCGTTTTCAGGGGCCTTTCGGCGTTTTTTTACACTTTTATCGCGCCGCCTGTCGCGCCGGAGAGGAAAACCGGGAAAATACCCCTCCTTTTGCCTGCCAAGGGCCGGAATCTCCGCCATTTTGCCGCAGGCGGGCTTCTGATTCCATCCCGCCCCGCCGGACTCGCCAGGTAGGGATTCGCTAGGGAGCCGGAGCCGGACATCCGATCCGCGCCCCGAAAAGCCGGCGCAGCCCGGCATTGGCGCAGACCTCATGCAGGTCTTCACGCAGCGCAATCAAAGCCAGTTCGTGAAACTTCTCCAGGAGTTCATGGCAAACCACGATCTCCCCCACCCTGTTATTGAAATAAGCGTCCGAGTTACCCGGGCAGGCCTCGAAGCGGATCGTCAGCGGCTCGGGCCATGCATAAAGGGCTTCGGCACGGCCAGCCACGTGCTCGGCCAGCCCCTCCTCGCGCATCCAGCCCATCAGCTCGATGCTCAGAGGTGTCCGCGGCTCTTTGTATAGAATAGAAATTTTATCATAGCCGAAACCAGGAAGCCGCTCCCACAGCCGCCGCCCGAAACGTTTTTCGATCCAGAGCCCTGCTTTCTCGGCAGCCTTATACTCATCCTCACAAACGAACCCTCGTTCCGCGGGTAAGTACTCACTGTCCATCAGGAAGGCGAATTCCACCGGGTTCCCGCCATACACGAGGCAATTCACATTAAAGAACCGTTGAATGGCAAGGGAATGGTTGTCCCAATAAGCCGGTTTGGCCGTGCCATATCCCCCCTCATGCAGCCATTCCCGCCGCCATTCCGCCGAGACCATGAGGAGCTTGTTGACCCCGGCGGGATTGGCGCTCAGATCCGCGTTCCGGATCATGACCATGGTCGCCAGTTGATCGGCGGCGTCTTCCTCATGGCCGAGCACCGGCACATCGAAATAATAGAGAAAGGCATGGCCGAATTCGTGCAGCAGCGTGAACTCGGTATTGGCGAGCACGAATTCGCGGATGATTTCCCGCTTTACCGCCTCGCTGAGTACAGGCGCAGGTGCCGCTTCGCTGGCCTGTGCCGGAGCCCGCAAAGTCACGGCAAACAGCAGCGCATAGATGATCCGCAGGCCAAACGATCCCGCCTTCACCATATCGGCCTCCCTGCGCTGGTCTTTTCGTCTCAAGGGTAAGTTTGCCCGCCGGCAGAGCCTGAGACCACCCAAAAGAAAGGGGCCGCAGCAATGCCGCGGCCCCGATCTTTCATACCGGCAGGACGGTTTATGCCGTCTCGTCCGGGGTCTCGCTCGGCGCTTCTTCCGAAGACGCCTCCGCAGGCGCTTCGGCAGTCTCGCCGGCAGCTTCCTCGGCGGTGATCACACCGGCAGCCACCTGCTCTTCCAGCAGCACGTCGTCGCGCTCACGCGCTTCGCCGCGCAGAAGGTCCATCATGCGGCCCGTACCGGCAGGAATAAGCCGGCCCACGATGATGTTCTCCTTCAGGCCCGCCAGATCGTCCACCTTGCCGATAACGGCGGCTTCGGTCAGCACGCGGGTCGTTTCCTGGAAGGAAGCGGCGGAGAAGAACGAACGGGTCTGCAAGGACGCCTTCGTAATCCCCAGAAGGACGGGCGTGCCGGAAGCCGGGTTGCGGCCTTCGGCCACCAGCTTCTCGTTCACTTCGTCCATTTCCTTCCGGTCGACCTGCTCGCCGGACAGGAAGGTGGAATCGCCGGCATTGGTGATTTCCACCTTCTGCAGCATCTGGCGCACGATCACTTCAATATGCTTGTCGTTGATCGTCACGCCCTGCAGGCGGTAGACGTCCTGGATTTCGTTGACGAGGTAAGCGGCAAGCTCCTCGACACCGGAAATCGCCAGAATGTCATGCGGCGCCGGGTGGCCATCGAGCAGGAATTCGCCCTTCTCGATCACGTCCCCTTCCTGAATGGCAATGTGCTTGCCTTTCGGGATCAGATATTCCACCGGATCGCTTCCGTCTTCCGGGTGAATGATCAGGCGGCGCTTGTTCTTGTAGTCGCGGCCGAATTCGACCCGGCCCGTGACTTCCGCGATGATCGCATGGTCCTTCGGACGGCGGGCTTCGAAAAGCTCGGCCACACGCGGCAGACCACCCGTAATGTCGCGGGTCTTGGCGCCTTCCGTCGGGATACGGGCAAGCACGTCGCCGGCATGGACATCCGCGCCATTGTCGACGGACAGGATCGCGTCCACCGACAGGAGGTAGCGGGCATCGTTGCCGTTGGAGAGCTTCATGATCTCCCCGTTCTTGCTCTTCACGACGATGGCCGGACGCAGTTCCGCCCCTTTCGGGCTGGCGCGCCAGTCAACCACGACGCGCTGGGAAATCCCCGTCGCCTCGTCCGTGACTTCCTTGATCGACATGCCTTCGACCAGGTCCTCGAACTCGATGACGCCGTTGACTTCCGTCAGAAGCGGCATCGTGTAGGGGTCCCACTCGGCGATACGGTCGCCGCGGTCGATCTTGTCGCCGTCATCGACGCGCAGGCGCGAGCCGTAGCTCAGCTTGTTCGTCGAGCGCTCCTGACCGTGTTCGTCGATCACCTGCACCTGCACGTTGCGGCCCATGACCACCAGCGCGCCGGAAGAGTCCTTCACCACGTTCCGGTTCAGGATCTTGATCGTGCCCTTATGGTTGGACTCGATGAAGGAGCTATCGACAACCTGCGCCGTCCCGCCGATGTGGAACGTACGCATGGTCAGCTGCGTGCCCGGCTCACCGATCGACTGAGCGGCGATGACACCGACGGCTTCACCCATATTCACGGGCGTGCCGCGCGCCAAGTCGCGGCCATAGCAGGCCCCGCAAACGCCGTTCTTGGTTTCGCAGGTCAGAGCCGAGCGGATGCGGATGCTCTGCACATTCGCCTGTTCGATCAGCTCGACATGCGGCTCTTCGATCAGCGTGCCCTTCTTAATGATCACCTCGCCCGAAACCGGGTCGATAATGTCATCGGCAGGCGTGCGGCCGAGAACCCGGTCGCCGAGCGACACGATCACTTCACCGGATTCGATTACCGCCTGAACGGTAATGCCGGCATCGGTGCCGCAATCGCTTTCCACGACGATGCAATCCTGCGCCACATCCACAAGGCGGCGGGTCAGGTAACCGGAGTTCGCCGTCTTCAGCGCCGTATCGGCCAGGCCTTTACGCGCACCGTGCGTCGAGTTGAAGTACTCGATAACCGACAGGCCTTCCTTGAAGTTGGAAATGATCGGCGTCTCGATGATCTCGCCCGACGGCTTGGCCATGAGGCCGCGCATACCGGCAAGCTGCTTCATCTGAGCGGGCGAACCACGCGCGCCCGAATGCGCCATCATGTAGATGGAGTTGATCGGCTTCTCGCGCTTCGACTCATCGTCGACCTGCACGGAAGAAATCTTCTCCATCATGGCGTCGGCCACGCGGTCGGTACATTTCGCCCAGGCGTCGACAACTTTGTTGTACTTCTCACCCTGAGTGATCAGACCGTCGATATATTGCTGCTCGTATTCCTTGGCGAGCTTGTCGGTCTCTTCAACGAGACCCTGCTTCTCGCCCGGAATGACCATGTCGTCCTTGCCGAAGGAAATACCGGCGCGGCAGGCATGACCGAAACCGAGGGCCATGATCTGGTCACAGAAGATCACCGTCTCCTTCTGACCGCAGTGGCGGTAAACCACGTCGATCATCCGCGAGATTTCCTTCTTGGTGAGCAGCTTGTTCACCAGGTCGTAGGAAATGTTGGCATTCTTCGGCAGAAGCTGACCGACCAGCATGCGGCCCGGCGTCGTATCCACCAGAGAAACGACTTCGTTGCCATCGGCATCGACCGTCTTCCAGCGCACCTTCACCTTGGCATGCAGCGTCACGGATTTGGATTCGAGCGCATGATGGATTTCATCCACATCGGCGAAGACCATGCCCTCGCCCGGCTCGTTCTGTTTTTCCTGCGTAACGTAATAAAGGCCGAGCACGATGTCCTGCGACGGAACGATAATCGGCGAACCGTTGGCCGGATGCAGAATATTGTTCGTGGACATCATCAGCACGCGCGCTTCGAGCTGCGCTTCCAGCGAAAGCGGCACGTGCACGGCCATCTGGTCCCCGTCAAAGTCGGCGTTGAACGCCGCGCAGACGAGCGGATGCAGCTGAATGGCCTTGCCTTCGATGAGGGTCGGCTCGAACGCCTGGATGCCGAGGCGGTGCAGCGTCGGCGCGCGGTTCAGAAGAACCGGGTGCTCGCGGATCACCTCTTCCAGAATATCCCAAACTTCGGGGCGTTCTTTCTCGACCAGCTTCTTGGCCTGTTTCACCGTCGCCGAAAGGCCTTTGGCCTCAAGGCGCGAATAGATGAAGGGCTTGAAGAGCTCGAGCGCCATCTTCTTCGGCAAGCCGCACTGGTGCAGCTTGAGTTCCGGGCCCACCACGATCACCGAGCGGCCGGAATAGTCGACGCGCTTACCGAGCAGGTTCTGACGGAAACGGCCCTGCTTGCCTTTCAGCATATCGGAGAGCGACTTCAGCGGACGCTTGTTCGCGCCCGTGATGATCCGCCCGCGCCGGCCATTGTCGAACAGCGCGTCCACGGATTCCTGCAGCATGCGCTTTTCGTTCCGGATGATGATATCCGGGGCGCGCAGCTCCATCAGCCGCTTCAGACGGTTGTTACGGTTGATCACGCGGCGGTAAAGGTCGTTGAGGTCCGACGTCGCAAAGCGGCCGCCATCGAGCGGCACGAGCGGGCGCAGTTCCGGCGGAATGACCGGAATGACCTTCATGATCATCCATTCCGGCCGGTTGCCGGATTCAATGAAGGCTTCGACGACTTTCAGGCGCTTGGCGAGTTTCTTCGGCTTCAGTTCCGACGTGGACTCGGCAATCTCGACGCGCAGATCGTCGCGCAGCTTTTCAAGATCAAGACCCATCATCATGTCGCGGATGGCTTCGGCGCCGATACCGGCAGTGAAGCTGTCCTCGCCATATTCGTCCTGGGCGTCCATGAACTCTTCTTCGGAAAGCAGCTGGCGCTCTTTCAGCGGGGTCAGGCCCGGCTCGAGCACGATGTAGTTTTCGAAGTAGAGAACCCGTTCCAGATCCTTCAGCGTCATGTCGAGCAGAAGGCCGATACGGGAGGGAAGCGATTTCAGGAACCAGATATGGGCGACGGGCGCGGCCAGATCGATATGGCCCATGCGCTCGCGGCGGACCTTGGACAGGGTCACTTCCACGCCGCACTTTTCGCAGATGATGCCTTTATACTTCATCCGCTTGTATTTGCCGCAAAGACATTCGTAGTCCTTGATCGGGCCGAAAATACGCGCGCAGAAAAGACCGTCACGCTCCGGCTTGAACGTACGGTAGTTGATGGTTTCGGGCTTTTTGATCTCGCCGTAGGACCAAGACAGAATCCGTTCCGGGCTTGCGATGGAGATCCGAATTTGATCGAAGCTCTGCGCGCTCGCCAACGGGTTAAAGAGATTCATGACCTCTTGGTTCATGGACTTCTCCTCATTTCAGCCGCAGCAGATAATCTGCCTTGGCGTTGGGGGCGTATTAAACGGCCGGGCCAGCCGAACCCCTGATTGCAATCTTTAAAAGCAAGATGTCAGGCGGCGCCGGAGCACCGCCTGAAATCCATCATCAGTTAACCTGCTTGGTCTGCAGCTCGACATTGAGGCCGAGCGACCGCATTTCTTTCACCAGCACGTTGAAGCTTTCCGGAATGCCGGCCTCGAACGTGTCGTCGCCGCGCACGATGGCTTCGTACACTTTGGTACGGCCGGCCACGTCGTCCGACTTCACGGTCAGCATTTCCTGCAGCGTATAGGCAGCGCCGTAAGCTTCCAGCGCCCAGACTTCCATTTCGCCGAAGCGCTGGCCGCCGAACTGCGCCTTGCCGCCGAGCGGCTGCTGCGTGACCAGGCTGTAAGGGCCGATGGAACGGGCGTGGATCTTGTCGTCCACCAGGTGGTGCAGCTTGAGCATATAGATGTAGCCCACCGTCACCTGCCGGTCGAACGGCTCACCCGTCCGCCCGTCATGCAAGGTCACCTGTCCGGAACGGTCCATACCCGCTTCCTCCAGCATGCCCACGATATCGGTTTCCTGCGCCCCGTCAAAGACCGGGGTCGCAATCGGCACACCACGGGTCAGGTTCCCTGCCATTTCGACGAGCTCTTTCTCGTCCATGCCGGAAACTTCCTCGTTGTCGCCGTAAACCGCGTTGAGCGTCTGGGAAAGCGGAGCAAGATTGCCTTCGCGCTGATAAACACCCAGCGCGTCGTTGATCTTGCGGCCCATGCCCGCGCAGGCCCAGCCGAGATGGGTTTCGAGAATCTGACCCACATTCATACGGCTCGGCACCCCAAGCGGGTTCAGCACGATATCCACCGGCGTCCCGTCATCGAGATAAGGCATGTCTTCCATCGGCAGGATGCGGGAGATAACCCCCTTGTTGCCGTGGCGGCCGGCCATCTTGTCGCCCGGCTGCAGCTTGCGCTTCACCGCAACGAAGACCTTGACCATTTTCATGACGCCGGGCGGCAATTCGTCACCGCGCTGCAGCTTATCAACCTTGTCGGCAAAGCGGGCTTCAAGACGCTCCTTGCCTTCGTCGAAGAGCTTCTTCAGCGCTTCGATTTCGGACATGGCGCTCTCGTTCTTCAGCGCGATCTGCCACCACTGGCCTTTCGACAATTCGTCGAGCGAGGCCTGCGTAACCTTGGCGTCCGCGTCCATATTGGGCGCGAAGGAAACCTGCTTGCCGAGCAGAAGCTCCTGCAGGCGGCCATAGACGTTGCGCTCCAGAATGGCGAGTTCGTCGTCCCGGTCTTTCGCCAGGCTTTCGATCTCTTCGCGCTCGATCTGCAGCGCGCGCTCGTCCTTGTCCACGCCGTGGCGGTTGAAGACGCGCACTTCCACGACCGTGCCGGCAACACCGGGCGGCAGGCGCAGCGACGTGTCGCGCACGTCGGAGGCTTTTTCACCGAAGATGGCGCGCAGAAGTTTTTCTTCCGGCGTCATCGGGCTTTCGCCCTTCGGCGTGATCTTGCCGACCAGAATATCGCCCGGATGCACTTCCGCGCCGATATAGGTGATCCCGGCTTCGTCGAGATTTTTCAGCGCTTCTTCACCGACATTGGGAATGTCGCGGGTGATTTCTTCCGGGCCCAGCTTCGTGTCGCGGGCTGCCACTTCGAATTCCTCGATATGGATCGACGTGAACACGTCATCGCGCACGATCCGCTCGGAAATCAGAATGGAGTCCTCGAAGTTGTAGCCGTTCCAGGGCATGAACGCGACGAGCACGTTCCGGCCGAGCGCCAGTTCGCCAAGCTCCGTCGAGGGGCCGTCGGCAACGATGTCGCCGGCAATCACCTTGTCGCCCACCCGCACCAGCGGACGCTGGTTGATACAGGTGTTCTGGTTGGAGCGCTGGAACTTGCGCAGCTTGTAAATGTCGACACCGGGCTTCGTCGCATCGGTCTCTTCGGTGGCGCGGATAACGATACGTTCCGCATCCACCTGATCGACCACACCCGTGCGGCGGGCGGCGATAGCGGCGCCTGAATCGTGCGCCACAACCGATTCCATGCCCGTGCCCACGAACGGCGCTTCGGCCTGCACGAGCGGCACAGCCTGACGCATCATGTTCGAACCCATGAGCGCGCGGTTGGCGTCATCGTTTTCAAGGAACGGAATAAGCGCGGAGGCCACCGAAACGATCTGCTTGGGCGACACGTCGATGAGATCGACCTGCGCCGGCGGCACCATTTCAAAGTCCCCGTCGAAGCGGCAGTTCACCAGCTCTTCGGTGATCTCGCCCTTCTCGCTCAGCGGCAGGCTTGCCTGTGCCACGTGATAGCGGGCTTCTTCCATGGCGGAGAGATAAACGATCTCGTCCGTCACCTTGCCCTCTTTCACTTTACGGTACGGGCTTTCGATGAAGCCGTATTTGTTCACACGCGCAAACGTCGCCAGCGAGTTGATCAGACCGATGTTCGGGCCTTCCGGCGTTTCGATCGGGCAGATACGGCCATAGTGCGTCGGGTGCACGTCGCGCACCTCGAAGCCCGCGCGTTCGCGCGTCAGGCCGCCTGGGCCAAGCGCCGAAAGACGGCGTTTGTGGGTGATCTCGGAAAGCGGGTTCGTCTGGTCCATGAACTGCGAGAGCTGCGAGGAACCGAAGAACTCACGCACGGCAGCCGCCGCCGGCTTCGCGTTGATCAGGTCGTGCGGCATGACCGTGTCGATATCAACCGAGCTCATGCGCTCCTTGATCGCCCGTTCCATGCGCAGAAGGCCGATGCGGTACTGATTTTCCATCAGCTCGCCGACCGAGCGCACACGCCGGTTGCCAAGGTTGTCGATGTCGTCGATTTCGCCCTTGCCATCGCGCAGGCCGACCAGCGTCTTGATGACGGCCAGAATGTCTTCTTTGCGCAGCACACGGACGGTATCTTCCGCATCGAGGTCGAGGCGCATATTCATCTTCACGCGGCCAACCGCGGAAAGATCGTAACGCTCGGAATCGAAGAACAGGCTGTTGAACAGCGCGCCAGCCGTATCCAGCGTGGGCGGCTCACCCGGACGCATGACGCGGTAGATATCGTAAAGCGCCTGCTCGCGGTTCGTCGATTTGTCGATCGCCAGCGTGTTGCGGATGAAAGCACCCGTATTGATGTGATCGATGTCGAGCGTCGGAATTTCCGAGTACCCGGCCTCTTCCAGCTGCTCCAGAAGCTCGGCCGTGATTTCCTGACCGGCTTCGGCAAAGATCTCACCGGTTTCCGCATTCACCAGCTCTTCGGCGATGTAGCGGCCGTAAAGGTCCTCGTTCTGCACCAGCAGTTCTTTCAGACCGTCTTCGGCAAGCTTGCGGGCAAGGCGCGGCGTGATCTTGCGGCCGGCTTCCACCACCACATTGCCGCCCTTGGCGTCGATCAGGTCGCGCTCGGGCTTGGCGCCGCGGTAACGCTCGGCGTCGAACTCGACTTTCCAGCCCTTCTTGTCCTTCTTGTAGGACACGGTGTTGTAGAAGGTGGAAAGAATTTCTTCCGCATCCATGCCCAGCGCATAAAGCAGCGTCGTCACCGGCAGTTTGCGGCGGCGGTCGATGCGCACATGCACGATGTCCTTGGCGTCGAATTCGAAATCGAGCCAGGAACCGCGGTAAGGAATGACGCGGGCGGCGAACAGCAGCTTGCCGCTCGAATGGGTCTTGCCTTTGTCGTGATCGAAGAACACGCCCGGGCTGCGGTGCATCTGGGAAACGATGACGCGCTCGGTGCCGTTGACGACGAACGTGCCGTTCGAGGTCATCAGCGGCATGTCGCCCATATAGACGTCCTGCTCCTTGATATCCTTGACGGACTTGGCGCCGGTGTCTTCATCCACTTCGAAGACGATCAGACGGAGCGTGACTTTCAGCGGCGCGGCAAAGGTCATGCCCCGCTGCTGGCACTCTTCAACGTCGTATTTCGGCTCTTCGAATTCATAATCGATGAACTCAAGAACAGCCGTCTCGGAGAAATCGTTGATCGGGAAGACAGACTTGAATACTGCCTGAAGCCCCTGGTCGATGCGGCCCTCACCGGGCTTTTCGACTTGGAGAAACTGGTCGTAAGAATATTTTTGAACTTCGATCAGGTTGGGCATTTCGGCCACTTGCGGAATGCGCCCGAAAGATTTGCGAACCCGTTTGCGACCAGTGAAGGACTGCGTCATGTCTCATGCCTCTTTACGTTCTGCAGAACGGCTGCCGGGCGCTTGGCGGATAACCGCCGGGAACGGCCCCTGCCCGGTTGGGACCTAACTTGAAACATGCCGGGGGAACCGGTGGTTCCCCCGCCACATCATTACTTCAGCTCGACGGAAGCGCCTGCTTCTTCGAGCTTTTTCTTCATTTCTTCGGCTTCCGCCTTCGGCACGTCCGTCTTCACTTCTTTCGGAGCACCTTCGACCAGATCCTTGGCTTCTTTCAGACCAAGACCCGTGATCGCGCGAACTTCCTTGATCACGTTGATCTTCTTGTCGCCTGCGGAGGCGAGAACGACCGTGAATTCGGTCTTTTCTTCCGCAGCGGCCTCACCGCCGCCTGCGCCCGGAGCTGCCGCAACAGCAACCGGAGCCGCTGCCGACACACCCCACTTCTCTTCCAGAAGCTTTGCGAGTTCCGCAGCTTCCAGAACGGTCAGGTTGGAAAGGTCTTCTGCAATTTTTTCGAGATCAGCCATTTGTCTCTTTTCCTATCAATCGGTTCGAACCAGGTTTGCCAAAACAGCTCTTTAAGCTGCTTCGCCCTTCGCGGCATATGCGCCGAGAACGCGAGCAAGCTGACCTGCCGGAGCCTGAACGACGCCAGCCACTTTCGTAGCCGGAGCCTGGATAAGGCCGACAAGCTTGCCGCGCAGCTCGTCCAGGGACGGCAGGTCGGCCAAAGCCTTCACACCGTTCTGATCGAGCACGGTCCCGCCCATAATTCCGCCCAGAACAACGAGCTTCTCGTTATCCTTGGCGAACTTCATAGCGACCTTCGCCGGAGCGACGGGGTCCTCTGAATAGGCGATTGCCGTGGGGCCGGTGAAAAGGTCGGCGATGCCGTCCTTGCCGGTCCCCTCGAGAGCGAGTTTGGCGAGCCGGTTTTTGGTCACTTTGAAGCCCGCGCCCGCTTCCGCCATCTGTTCGCGAAGATTGGTCATCTGCGCGACCGTCAGGCCGGAATAGTGGGCAACGACGACCGTCTCGGCACCGTCAAAGGCACCTTTCAGGAACGTCACGAGCTCCGACTTTTGGGCTCTATCCACCTTACTCTCCTTCCGCGTCATGAAATCCGGATTGGCTTCCATGCGCTTCTGGCGCGGTTCGGGAACATCCCTCCCCGCTGTTGGCGTTTGCCGGCATCTTTGCGCCGCTCAGGCACGCCGAATACCGACGCTCGTGCCTGTCCCGGGTCCAAACCAATTCCGAAAAGGAGACCTTTCCGAAATCCGCTCATCTCCCGTCTATTGCAGGTCGGCCAGCTGGCCCATTAAGCCGCTTTCCAGAGGAAAGAGGCGCCTACCGTCTCGGACAGGTTGAGGACGAACCGGCCTTGCAGCCGGTCGCCCCCGCCATCCGCAAGAAGCGGATGGAAACTCAAATTGTGCTCCGCCCTTACACGGCCGGAGAAACGCTTTATCAGGCGTCTGCCTGAAGGCTCGACAGCTCGACCTTCACGCCGGGGCCCATCGTCGAAGAAAGGGCGATGCGCTTCAGATACGTGCCTTTCGCACCGGCGGGCTTGGCTTTCTGCACCGCATCCACAACCGCGCGGATGTTGCCGCTCAGTTGCTCTTCGGTGAAGCTTGCCTTGCCGATACCTGCATGCACGATGCCGGCCTTCTCGACGCGGAATTCCACGGCGCCGCCCTTGGCAGCTTTCACTGCTTCGGCGACATCCGGCGTCACGGTGCCGACTTTCGGGTTCGGCATCAGGCCGCGCGGGCCGAGCACCTTACCCAGACGGCCAACGAGCGGCATCATGTCCGGGGTGGCGATGCAGCGGTCGAAATCGATCTGGCCGCTCTGGATCTGATCGGCCAGATCGTCCGCGCCCACGATATCGGCGCCGGCTGCTTTTGCCTCTTCCGCCTTCTTGTCCTTGGCGAACACGGCCACACGCACCGAGCGGCCCGAGCCGTTCGGCAGCTGGCACACACCGCGGACCATCTGGTCGGCATGGCGCGGGTCGACGCCGAGATTGATCGCCACTTCGATCGTCTCGTCGAACTTGGAGATTGCGCGCTCTTTTACAAGCTTAACGGCTTCGTCAAGATTGTAGAGTTTCTTACGGTCGATCCCTTCACGGACCTTCTGGAGACGCTTGCCAATTTTCGCCATCGTCTTACTCCGCCACTTCCAGGCCCATGGAACGCGCGGAACCCATAATAATACGGGTCGCAGCGTCGAGGTCCGTTGCATTCAGATCTTTCAGTTTCTGCTCGGCGATTTCACGGCACTGAGCCACGGTCACCTTGCCTGCCACTTCGCGGCCGGGCGTCTTACCGCCCTTCTGCAGCTTCGCGGCCTTTTTCAGAAAGTAAGAGGCCGGCGGCGTCTTCGTCGCGAACGAGAAAGACTTGTCCTGATAGATCGTGATGATGGTCGGAATGGGCATGCCCTGTTCCATACCCTGCGTGGCGGCATTGAACGCCTTGCAGAATTCCATGATGTTCAGCCCGCGCTGACCCAGCGCCGGACCGATCGGCGGCGACGGGTTCGCAGCCCCCGCCGGCACCTGAAGCTTCAGATAGCCTGTAATCTTCTTAGCCATTCTTCCATTCCCCTGCCGCCTATAAAGACGGCAACTTTAAAGGGTTAGTGGTGCGGCCCGGACCTGCCGGAACCTCCCACGCGAAACACCCGAGGGCCGATGCTCTCAAACTCAGAGCTTTTCGACCTGGGCATACTCCAGTTCGACCGGCGTTGCCCGGCCGAAAATGGACACCGCCACTTTGAGGCGGGCCCGTTCTTCGTCGACTTCCTCGACAAATCCGTTGAACGAGGCGAAGGGGCCGTCGGCCACCCGCACCTGCTCGCCGATCTCGAACGTAATGGAGGGCTTGGGCCGCTCCACACCTTCCTGCACCTGCTGCAGAATCTGATCGACTTCTTTCTGGCTCACCGGTACCGGCTTGCTGTCGGACCCCAGGAACCCGGTCACTTTCGGCGTATTCTTGATCAGGTGGAACGCTTCATCCGTCATTTCCATCTTCACGAGAACGTAGCCCGGAAAGAATTTGCGCTCGGCGTTCACTTTCCGCCCGCGCCGCAATTCCACCACCTCTTCGGTGGGCACCAGGATTTCCTCGAACTGCTCTTCGAGGCCCGCGCCAACCGCGCGTTCCCGGATGGACTCCGCCACCTTCTTCTCGAAATTCGAGTAGGCGTGAACGATGTACCACCGCTTCGTCATCCGCGCCGCATCCTTAAGTTGAAAGGCCAAGCACGAGCGACACGCCCCAGCTCAGCACCTGATCGACCGCAAAAAAGAAAATCGCGGCCAAAAAAACCATGATGAAGACCATCACAGTGGTGATCATCGTCTCGCGCCGGGTCGGCCATGTGACTTTGGACGCTTCGGACCGCACTTGCCGTGCGAATTCCAATGGGTTGGTCTTAGCCATGTCCTACCTTTTTCCGGCAACCAAAACAAATGCTTCTCTGACTCGGAAAGGCGGCGCGCCATTTAGCGGCGCACCACCTTGTCCGTGGCAGGAGTGGAGGGACTCGAACCCCCAACCCCCGGTTTTGGAGACCGGTGCTCTACCAGTTGAGCTACACTCCTAATCCGCAACCTTACTCGATGATAGCGGAGACGACGCCGGCGCCGACGGTACGGCCGCCTTCACGGATAGCGAAGCGCAGCTTCTCTTCCATGGCGATCGGAGCGATAAGCTCGACTTCCATCTCCACATTGTCGCCCGGCATAACCATTTCCGTGCCTGCCGGAAGCTGAACAACACCCGTCACGTCCGTCGTACGGAAGTAGAACTGCGGGCGGTAGTTCGTGAAGAACGGCGTATGACGACCGCCTTCTTCTTTCGTCAGGATGTAGGCTTCTGCCTTGAACTTCGTGTGCGGCGTGATGGAGCCGGGGGCCGCCAGAACCTGGCCGCGCTCAACACCTTCACGGTCGACACCGCGCAAGAGCGCACCGATGTTGTCGCCCGCTTCGCCCTGGTCGAGCAGCTTGCGGAACATCTCAACGCCCGTGCAGGTCGTCTTCTTCGTGTCCTTGATGCCGATGATTTCGATTTCATCGCCAACATGGATGATCCCGCGCTCAACGCGGCCCGTCACAACCGTACCGCGGCCCGAGATCGAGAACACGTCTTCGATCGGCATCAGGAACGGCTGATCCTTCGGACGCTCCGGCTGCGGGATGTACTCATCCACCGCTTCCATCAGCTTCAGAATGGCTTCCTTGCCGATCGCCGGGTTGCTGTCGTCCAGCGCCGCAAGAGCCGAGCCCTTGATGATCGGAATATCGTCGCCCGGGAAGTCGTAAGAGGACAGAAGTTCGCGGATTTCCATTTCCACGAGCTCCAGAAGCTCTTCGTCGTCCACCTGGTCGACCTTGTTCATGAACACGACCAGAGCCGGCACACCCACCTGGCGGGCAAGCAGAATGTGCTCGCGCGTCTGCGGCATCGGGCCGTCGGCAGCCGACACAACCAGGATCGCGCCGTCCATCTGCGCCGCGCCCGTGATCATGTTCTTCACATAGTCGGCGTGGCCGGGGCAGTCGACGTGAGCGTAGTGACGCTTCTCGGTCTCGTACTCAACGTGCGCCGTCGAGATCGTGATACCGCGGGCGCGCTCTTCAGGCGCCTTGTCGATCTGATCATATGCCGAAAACGTCGCACCGCCCGTCTCTGCCAATACTTTCGTAATAGCCGCCGTCAGCGTCGTCTTGCCATGGTCAACGTGACCAATCGTCCCGATGTTGCAATGCGGCTTGTTCCGCGAGAACTTTTCCTTGGCCATTGCCCTATCTTACCTTTTGCCTGACCCTAATCTATGATCGGTCTTGTTAACGCCTGCCGTCCCGCCGTAACCGGCCACAGGATCGGCCCCTTCAAGTGTCTTCGAGCGTGAACGCTCCAGAAGTTCAAGAGATGGAGCGGGTGAAGGGAATCGAACCCTCATCGTCAGCTTGGAAGGCTGCTGCTCTACCATTGAGCTACACCCGCCTTGAGCGATCCTCTTGGATCCGTTCCTATCCCGCATTGACCGGTGGTGGAGGGAGTTGGATTTGAACCAACGTAGGCATAGCCAACGGATTTACAGTCCGTCCCCTTTAACCGCTCGGGCATCCCTCCGTGCCAGTCAAAAATCTGTTTAAACCCAGTGAGTTCCGGCAGAAAATCCCTCACTCTCAGTGAGCGGATTTATGCGGACCTCCCCAAGCTGTGTCAACCGAAAATCCGCTAAAATGCATAAAAGCCCCCGCAGCGCCTCTCTCGTTTTATTCAATCGAGCTCGAAGCACTGTGTTGACTTGCGTTGCGAACGCCGGTGGCCGGGACTATAAGCGGCCTCATGAAAGAGCGCAAGCGCCCGGGCCGCCGGGAAATCGGGAAAAAAGAGGCAATTCCGGGAAAGCAAGGGTCCCGGCGCGGCGCCCGCTCGCCTGCCGGTCAAAGTCCCTATATATACGGGCTGCATGCGGTCGAGGCGGCGCTGCAAAACCCGGCCCGCACCCTCCATAAATTCCTCGCGACCCAGAACGCCTGGAACGAAATCACCGCCCGGCTCTCTGCGCCGCCGCGAATCGCACCGGAGATCACCTCCGCCGAAGAGATCACCCGCCTTTTGCCCCCGGGCGCGGTCCATCAGGGCATCGCGCTCCATGTTGCCCCCCTGCCCGAGCCCGATCTGGAAGAGGCCTGCTTCGAGGCAAACCGCATCGTTGTGCTCGATCAGGTGACGGACCCGCATAATGTGGGGGCGATTCTGCGCTCGGCCGCCGTTTTCGGCGCCTCAGCCCTTGTCATGACGGATCGCAACAGCCCGCCGCTGACCGGCGTGCTCGCCAAAGCGGCGTCCGGTGCCATAGAACACGTAAAAATTGCAAAAATCGGCAATCTCTCCCGCGCGCTGCAATCTCTCAAGAATATGGGCTTTCTCATTGTCGGCCTCGACGGGGATGCCGAGACGCCCCTTTCGCAGATCGACACCGCCCGGCCCATCGCCCTTGTCATGGGGGCGGAAGGCGCGGGCCTGCGCCGCCTGACGCGGGAAACCTGCGATCTTCTGGCAAAACTGCCCGCTTCCGGGCCGATGCGCAGCCTCAATGTCTCTAATGCCGCCGCCGCCGCCCTTTATGAGCTCGCCCGCGCCCGTTAACCCGCCTGCTTTTAACTCATAAGGCCGCGCGCAAGGCCCGCCAGCGCCAGAAGGCAAAGCCCGATCAGCGCCACTTTGCGCACCAGCGCCTTATCCACCCGTGTGAAAACATGCGCCCCGGCAAAGGCCGCCGCCATCATCACCGGGGCAAGAAAGGCGAAGCGCCAGGCCTCAAGGCTCCCGTAAAGCCCGTTTCCGGCGGCAAACCCTGCGGCCACGAGGTCGGTGCCGAGGAAAAAGCCGATCAGCGAGGCCCGCGCCATTTCCTCCCGCCCCGGCACGGAGAAGAAGAAAAGCACCGCAGGCGGCCCGCCGATCGCCGCCGCCCCATTGAGCCCGCCCACCGCAAGGCCCGTCGCCACTGTCGCCGCTTTGCCAGGCGCTTCCTTCGGCCCGATCCCGGCAAGAAGCGCCAGGGCCGCGCAGGCAACCCCTGCCTGAATGACAAGCACCATGGCGGCGGCCGGCAGCGCCATGAGAAGCGCGAGCCCCAAAGGCGTTGCCACCACCATGCCCGCGAACATCCAGAACAGGGCCCGCCAGTTCACATATGCAAAAGCGCCGGGCAGCAGCACGGCACTTGCCAGCACCTCCAGAAGAAAGATCACCGGCACCACTTCCACCGGCGGCCAGATCAGGCTAAGCGCGGAGACGGAAAGCAGCGAAGCCCCGAAGCCCGCAAAACCGCGCAGGAAAAACGCGAGCGCCACCGCAAAGGCCGCGAACCACAGCGCCGCAGGCCCCGCCTCCCCGGCCATGAATGTCAGAATCTCCACGCCCCCTCCTCGCGCACCGCCCCATATTGCGCCAGCTTACCCTTACCAGCGCATGCGGGGAAAAGATGCCGCGAACCTGACGGGCACCCGCCTCAAATCCCCAAAAAGCCTGTTGTGAGATGAGACGGCGGCCAGTATGTTCGCGCCCGAAGCCCTTGTAGCTCAGTTGGTAGAGCACCTGATTTGTAATCAGGGGGTCGGGAGTTCGAGTCTCTCCGGGGGCACCATTTTCCGCGCATAATTCCGCCAGATTTTTCGGCCACCGTCCCTCTTCTCACAGCCAAAGCAGTGAAAGGAGAAGACGCCATGCTGAAAAGGATCGGCTCGCTCCCCGCCCATGTCGTCGCGCTGGAAGCGGAAGGCACCGTCAGCGCCGAGGATTATGAAACCGTTCTTATCCCCGCCGTCGAGGAAGCTTTGAAAGAGCACAGCAAAGTCAGCTTCCTCATGGTGCTGGGCGATGCATTCGAAACCTATGAGGCGGGCGCGCTCTGGGACGACACGGTTTTCGGCTTCAAGCACCTCACCGATTTCAAGAAAGTCGGCGTTGTGACGGACCGGAACTGGATTGCCGAGACCATGCGCCTGCTCTCGCCGCTCATTCCCGCCGAGACCCTTGCCTTTCCGCTCAAAAAGCGCGAGCAGGCACTTAAGTGGATTGCAAACTGAGCCGCCGGCGCCGGTAGGCCAGCATTGCAATAAAGATCACGCAGACCCCGCCCACCGCCGCCGGAAAGAGCATGGTGGTGAGCGTGTAATTTTCCAGCGCGCCCAAGACGACAAAATTGCGCAGCGCGGCAAGCGCGAAGAGGCTCGCCTGTTCTTCAAACGGAAAGTGATAGGCCTTGCGGAAGGTGGGGCCGAAGCCGAGAAGATCGACGCTGGTCAGCACCACTACCGCCCATAGCGGGTCTTGCGTCAGATACCAGAGCGGCAGCGAGGTCAGCGCGAGCGTCAGGAAAATCCAGTCGAGCCGCGCAATCGTCATATCGCCCCGGCGCCGATAGGCGAGGTACGCCACATAGAAGGTAATGAGCCCCGAAAGCGCGATGGGCCAGGCGCCGACGCCCGCCCCATCCGCAAGCTGTGCGAGCGCGACGATGAATGTCACCGCGCCCCAGATCACCCAGGAAAAAACATGGGGCCGCGTCGCCCCCTTATGGATGGAGCGAATATAGGGCCAGAAGGCAAGAAAGGTGAGCGCCACGGCAATGGCGCTGAGCAATTCCTTGTAAGGCACATCTTTCTCCTGCGGGGCCGGTCCTTCCTTCCATCTTTTCTATATTTCCGGAACTGGCAAGCGGTTGGCGGCAAGATAATCCGCCACGCCCTTCACGATGGGCGCCACGGCTGGACGCACGGCGATGCGTTTGCGCCAACCCGAAAGATGGAAAAGCGACGGGTCCGGCGCGCCGCCCAGGAAAGAGGCGAAATAGCTTGCCGTGAAAAAGGCGATATCGGCGTAGGAATACCCCTCGGCAATAAATTCTTGGCCCGCAAGGCGCGCATCCATGTCGCGGTAATACGCATCCATCTTTTCCAGCGCTTCTTTGCATTCGGGCCGGGATATGTCCGCTGCCGCATTAATCAGCACAATGACATTGGGGAAATAAATCTCGTCGGCCTTCAGCTCCATCAGCCGCGCCATAGCGCGCGCTTGCCTCTCACGCGGCCAAAGCGAAGGTTCCGGGAACTTGTCCTCGAGATATTCGAAAATCTGCGTGGAATCGAAAATCTCCACCTCCCCGTCGAGCAGCACCGGCACCTGCCCTTTCGGGTTGAGCCGCGCCACATCGGGATGCAGCGGGTTATAGCGGGTCTTCAAAGAAAACGGCACATACTCGATCTCGCATGGCGCATTCTTCTCGGCGACGGCAATGCGCGCCTTCGTGCCGAACATGCTGAGCGGTCCTGTCAGTAATTTCATCTTCTCGCCCTCTCTTTGTTAGAGAGTGAAGATGTGTACGGAACCGGTTTTTACACGGACCAATTTCGAACCCGCCTGCAATCCTCTTACCCGGGTTCAAGCAAGCACAGGTTCTTCATCGCGCAAGAGCGAGGCGACAAGCGCCTCCCCCGCTTTGCCGGGCGGGCGGCGCGTCGTCCAGACCGCCGCGAACCGGCGCAGCGAAGGCTGGGCGATACCGTCACAGTTCAAATGCACAAGCCTTCCTGCTTCGATAGCCGGGCGCGCCGTTTCCTCCGGCATGAAGCCCCAGCCCAGCCCTTCTTCGATCATCATGCGCAACGCGCTTTGCGTATCGACGCCCCAGACATCCGTGCGGTGCACGCGGTAATCGAAGGCGCGGATATCGAAGGCGCCGCTATGCAGATGGATCTGGCGATGATTTTCCAATTCGGCAAGCGGAAAAGCGCCCTCGATCTGCGCCAGCGGATGGGCGGGCGCGGCAACGAGCGCAATCTTGTCGGCCGCCACCTGCCGCCCGTCGATCCCGTCCCATTGACGGCCATGGTCGAGCAGCATGATGCCGAGCGGAAACTCTTCCTCGCGCACCGCCCGCACCACTTCCTCGCTCTCCGCCCGGCGCACGGTGATGGTGACGAGCGGATATTGCGCTTCGAATTTTTTCAGCGCGTCCACGAGAAAACCTTCCGGGTAGGACGGGTCGGCAATGAGGGGAAGCACCGCTTCCACCTTCTCGCGCAAGGAGCGCGCCCGCGCTTCCCAGCGCTCGGCCCGGCGCAGAAGAATTTCCGCATCATTGAGGAGCGCCTGCCCTTCCGGCGTCAGCGAGACACGGTATGTCGAGCGGTCGAAAACCTGAAAGGCGAGCTGCTCTTCAAGCGCATTGATCGCGTAGCTGATGGCCGAAACCGCGCGGCCCAGCGTGCGCGCAGCGGCGGCAAAACTGCCGCCTTCCACCACGGCCTGAAAAACCCGGAGCTGGTCGAGAAGATTGGGGTGCATCTGATTAATCAAATAATTTGAACGAGAACGACAATATTATTCTGTTTTTCCCGTCATGCAATCGCCCTAGCGTCAGCCGGCAATCTCGACACGCCTGTAAGGAGCCGGCCCATGACAACGCACCCGACCTTCACAATTTTCATTCTGCTGCGCGCCGCCGCCCCCTGGCTGCGCCTCACCCATGAGGAACGCAGCAAGGCGGCACGCGCCGCTTTCGGCCCCTGGATGAAGGACCACCCGGACGCCAGGATCCGCTATTTCGATGCCGAGGCTTTTTCCGGCCGCTGCTCGGACATTCTGCAGATCGAGACAAGCAACCTCGCCGCCCATTGCGGGCTGATGGACCGCTTGCGCGATTCCGATCTCTTCACCGTGCCCTATTACGAGCTTATCGACATCATCCCGAGCGTCGAAGACACGTTCCGCGCCAGCAATCTGGCCGCATGAGGAGAGGCCCCATGAACGTTTCTGGCTTGCGCTTCCTCAGCGCACTCACGCTTGCCCTTTGTTTCTGGCTCGGCCTTGTCCAATCGGTGATCTGGAACGGCGCTGAGGCCCCCGCCTGGATCACCGCGCTGCCGGGCGCTCAAGACTTGGCATCGCATATCTTTGCCCGTACCGGCGCACCGCTCGGCATGGAGCCTTATTACTTTTTCGGGCGCATCGTTCCCGCGGTCTATGCGGGTTTGCTCATTACGCTCTTCTGCCTGCCGCACCTGCGGCCAGCTCTAAAGCGCCCTCGCGCCTACCGCCTCATGCTTATCGCCCTTCTCGTTGCACTGGCGGGCGATCTCACCGCCTATTGGGGCGGTGGCTGGTACGGCACGGGCGTCCGGTTCTGGGGGTTCTGGGTGACGGAAGTGCCGAGCCTTCTTGCCGCCATGGCCGCGGCATTGACGGCAGGTATTACTATACGCCATGAAGACAGGACGGCAGGTCTCGTCCTTGCGCTCCTGCCGCTCATGAGCATTCTGGCAACGCTCGCCTTCGCCTATATGCCGCACGGACCGCTTCTGGGTTTTTGTCTTGCCGGTTTTCTTCTCCTTTGGCTTCCAAGCGGTTCCCGCCCTGCCGCTTGAGCGGTAAGATGAGAGCGACACGGCCAACGCCCAAAGGAGAGCCGATGACCGCCGCCGCTCTTGTCTGCGCCTTCGACATTGCCGGTACGCCCACAGGCATTGCCTGGCAGGACTTGCATTCCCCGCCCCCCGCCGAAGGCTGGCGCTGGGTCCATCTCAACCGGACCGAACCTTCCGCGGTGAAATGGGTGCGCAAGGAGAGCGGGTTGCCGAAACATGTGGCCGAAGCGCTGCTTGCCGAGGAAACCCGCCCGCGCTGCGCCGTCTCGCCCGAAGGCACGCTGCTCATCCTGCGCGGGGTCAATCTCTTCCCGGAAGCCGACCCGGACGCGCTCGTCTCCATCCGCCTGTGGATCGAGCCCGGCCGCGTCATCAGCCTGCGCAAAGTCAAACTGCTCGCCATCGACGACATACGCCGCTCTTATGAGGCCGGCGCCGGGCCTGCCAGCATCGGCGAGTTCGTCATCGAACTGGCGCGCGGCCTGACCGAACGCATGGGCGCAGCCATTCAGGACATCGAAGAAGAGATCGACGATCTGGAGGAAAGCGGCATCGACCTGCCGAGCCAGGACATCCGCAAAAGGCTGATCGACATCCGCCGCCAGACCATTCCGCTGCGCCGCTATCTTTCCCCGCAGCGAGACGCGCTGGGGCAACTCGTTGCGGCGAAACCGGACTGGCTGGATACCTGGCAGCAAAGCCGGCTGCGCGAGGTGGCCGATCAGGTGATCCGCTATGTGGAAGATCTCGATGCCTTGCGCGAGCGGGCAAGCATCCTGCACGAGGAACTCTCGAACCGGCTCTCCGAAACGCTGAACCGGAACATGTATATTCTCTCGCTCGTCGCGGCCGTGTTTCTGCCGCTCGGCTTTGCCACGGGCCTTCTCGGCATCAATGTGGGCGGCATGCCGGGGGCGGAAGATGCGGCGGCCTTTTATATCGTCTGCGGCATACTCATCATTATCGGGCTTGCCGAGATTGCACTCTTCCGCTGGCTGAAATGGATTTGAACGTCAGTTGACGTCGCAGGAAACCTCGCAAATCTCCTTGCCGTCCACCACTTCGCAAATGCCGGTGTCGAGCACGATGGAGGCCGTCTTGGCGCCCGGCGCAGGCAGGCCCGGCAATTCCTCGAATTGTGGTTTGACAGGGCTCCCCGGCATGGCCGGCAGCGGCGTGTCGATGCCGGGCCGGTAATTCGTGCCCTTGAAAGCCCGCGTCAGATCGATGGCGCATTCGCCTTTCAGTTCCGTCTTGAGCTCTGCGCCCTCTTCCACAGGGCAATGACCGGCAACTTTTACGATCGCCCATTCAGGCCGCACCCCTTCGCGCAGGCCGTAACGTTTCGTCTCACCTGCCGGAATGGTAAGCGCGCAGCCGCCGAAACCGAAACAGGCATCGTTCCCCGTCGCTGTCAGCGTCAGCTCGCCGCAGGTGCGGTTCTTGAAGGAAATGACATTGGCGCTGCCCTCCGCCGCATAGGCGTGAGTGCGGGCGGAGGCGAGCACCGCCGCCACCGTCAGAACAAAAGCAATAAGTAAGCGCCAGATCATGCCGGTCTCCCTTCCTAAGTGCTCCTTCAGCTTGGCGAAGGCGCCGCCTCTCCGCCTTGATCCAGAACAAGCCTGATCCCGAGCATGACCTTTGAGACGGAAAAAGAAAAGGCCGGTTCCAGGAACCGGCCTTAGCGGCGTTTGACGCCTCCCTGGTTGATCCAGGGTTGTTGCGGTGCCTGCCTCTTGTTCTTCTTGCGGAACTCTCGGGCCGGCGCCGTTTAACTCAAAATCCTTTAGCCTGTCTTCTTGCCCTCCTCGGCAATCTGACGGCCCAATGCCACGATGGTCGGAATTTCATCGTCGGCCAGTTCCTTCATGCGCTCCTTGCGGGCCATGGCCTTTTCGACATAGGGCGCAAGTTCTTCATCCTTGCGCTTTTGCCGCTCGGCTTCCTTTTCTTTGAACTCGGGCATGACGTCGCTGGCGAAAAGCTCCAGCGCCTCGCAAATATGCTCATGCCGGTTGCGCCCGCCCTGTTGAATGAACGTCACCTGATCAACGCCCGCTTCCTGAAAGCCGCGCAAATGATCGCGCATCTGCTCCGGCGTGCCGATGCCGCGGTTGCCGCCTTCTTCGGGCATCGTGTCGCGCGCCGCTTCAAAAGCGTCCCAGATATTCGTACGGCCCGGCTTGTGCTCACCGAAAATATAATGATGGCCGAGCCCGTAGCCGAAGAAGCGGAAGCCGTCCATGCCGCGGCGCTTGGCTTCTTCGGCATCCCGGTGCACGGAAAAGCCCGTCACCATGGCGATGTTCGGATTGACCGCATGGCCGATCGGCACGCATTCCTCTTTGAAGATGCGGTAATAATCGTCCACCCATTGCTTGGCCTCGGAGGCGTCCACAAAAGCGAAGGTCAGCGCGCCGATGCCGAGCCGGGCGGCGAGCTTGATCGTCTCGCGGTTCGAGCAGGCCACCCAAAGCGGGGGATGCGGGCGCTGCACGGGCTTCGGCACCACATTGCGGCAGGGCATGGAGAAATACTTGCCCTCGAAACCGGGATAAGGGTCCATCGCCATCATATTGGCGCATTGCTCCACCGCCTCGCGCCACATGGGCCGCTTGTCGGCGACGGGAATGTTGAAGCCGCCAAGCTCGGCCAGCGCCGAGGACTCGCCCGTCCCCCATTCGACGCGCCCGTTCGAGACGAGATCGAGCGTCGCAATACGCTCGGCCACACGCGCCGGATGGTTATAGGGGGGCGGCATGAGGTTGATGCCATGGCCGAGGCGGATGTTCTTCGTGCGCTGCGAACAGGCGGCCAGAAAAACTTCCGGTGCGGAGGAATGCGAATATTCCTCGAGGAAGTGATGTTCGACTTCCCAGGCATGATCGATGCCGAGTTTGTCCGCAAGCTCCACCTGATCGAGCGCGTCCTGGAAAAGTTTCAGCTCGTCGCCCTCGTTCCAGGGGCGCGGCAATTGGTGCTCGTAAAAAATACCGAACTTCATGAGGCTGCCTCCCTTGGCCTTCCGCTCTTATTGCTTCTTCAAGCGGCTTTGGCCCGCGCGCCGAGCGCATTGAACTGATCGAGCAGTTTCGCGCCCTCCGGCATCGCCTCGAAATGTTCGCGCACACGCGCGTAAGAAAGCTCGCGCGCCTTTTCATGCTGGGTTTCGGCATGCCAGTGGATCATGCCCTGCCAGATGGGATCGATCAGGTCCTTGCCTGCAATCGTGCCGCCATCCACGGTCTTGAAGGTGAAGGCGCGCATCTCGGAGACGACGGTCTGCAGGTAGCCCACATGAATGGCCTCGTCCGTGCGGATGCGCTCGACCATGGTTGCCGCCCGCTCCGCCGCCTCGCGGCGGTCCTGGAAGACGTCCGGATCGCGCATAACCTTCTGGCAGAAGCTGAAAAAGGCTTCGGCACGCACTTCGATCATCAGCACGTTCATCAGAAGCAGAATGATCTGCTCATAGACATCCGGCAATTGCGGCATCAGGCGGCCCTGGTCCGGGCGGCTGATATTGTCGGGCTCGATATCGGCGGGATAGGCATTCGCGCCGAAAAGCAGATCGCGCGCGGCAAACCACATCGCATCATGGGCGCCATATTGCGGCTGATCGGGATCGCCGCCTTCATCGGCGCCGTGGGCATAAAGGAGCCCCTTGCCGAGATGTCCCGTTGCCGTCTCGGAAATATCGTCGACGATGATATCCTGAAAATCCGGCGCGGTGAATTCACACAGCGCCCGCCCGCGCGCTTCGACGATGCCCGTCACCGTCAGCGAATTCCAGAGCGACTGGCCATAGCCGTTTTTGAGGAGAAATTTCTGCTGCTCGACATTCGGAAAATTGCCGTGCTTCAACAGCTCGACCGAAGCATCGATCAGCGGCACGCCCTTTTCCTTCAGCGCGCCCTGCCAGGCTTTGACAGCCGGCCAGCGGTGCAGCGTGCGCGGGGAGATATAAGTGCCCGTTTCATCGAAGCCGCCATGCATCAGATATCCCGCATCCTCCTGCCGCTTGGCATAAGGATGATCCGCCATCAACTCTTCCTGGCTGTAAACGAGCTTTGCCATTGCCTTTCCTCCTCCCAAAGGTCCGGTCTGCCGGTGCTATTGCCGCGTCAGCGCCCCGAAAAGAGCCTGCGCGATATCGTTGATCAATTTGTCCCGGTCCACCTGATAGAGATAGCCATAGGCCATGCCCTGGCTGATAGCGCCGACGATCAGGTGGCCTGAAAGCAGCGGATCGACATCCGAGGGAATGTCCTTTTCCGCGCGCCATTGCAGCACCATCTCGGTCCATTGCGCGGCCCAGCGTTCCATGGGCGAGCGGCGTTTCGTCTCTTCCACCGAGAGCATTGCCGTATTCGTCATGGCTGCGGCCAGCACGCCGGGATTGGCGTCCGAATATTCGTAAATCGCATAGAGCGTTTCTTTCACGCTCTCTTCCACGGTGCGCGCGCGGCCCAAATGGTCCTGCAGCACGACTTCCAGCTCGTCGCACACTTCATCGGCGAAGGTGAGAAAGCAGTCGAGCTTGTCCGTGAAATGAAGATAGAACGTGCCGTGGCCGACACCGGCCAGTTTGGAAATGTCCTGCGGGCGCGTCGCGTGGTAGCCGCGCTCGACAAAGAGCTGGCGGGCGGCGGCAATCAGCTTGCGCCGGCTTTCCAGCCGCCGCCGCGAGAGGCCGTTCGCCGCATCCCCGCTCCCCGCCTTTTCGGCAGGCGCGCGGGCGGCTTCGCTCACGGCTTCTTTGGTTGTCGTGTCACTCATACGTAAAGTCTCCCCCTTCACCTGACAAATTGTCAATACGCATTATGACAATTCGTCAAAAAAGAATGCGCCCGATTCCCCATCGGGCGCAAGCCAGCTCCTCAAAACATCTTGTGAAACGCGCAGCCCGCTACGTCACTCTTCATCCTGCAGGCGGGTAAAAACCAGATTATGCGCATCCGAAAGCGGCGCGCGGAACCTGTAGCCTGCCATATCGAAGGCTTTCAGCCCGTCCGCATCGCGCACATCGTTTTCCACGATGAAGCGCGCCATCATACCCCGCGCGCGCTTGGCATAGAAACTGACGACGCGTGCTGCGCCTGCCCGCTCTTCTTTGAAGACCGGCGTTATGACGGGCACGGAAAGTTTTTTCGTGTCGACGGCTTTGAAATATTCGACCGAGGCGCAATTGACGAGCGCGGCCGCGCCCGCTTCCTCGATATCCGCATTCAAAAGTGCCGTCACCTCTTCCTTCCAGAAGGCATAAAGGTCGCGCCCCTTCGGATTGGGAAGCCGCGTGCCCATTTCCAGCCGGTAAGCCTGAATGAGATCGAGCGGCTTCAAGACGCCGTAAAGGCCGGAGAGAATCCGCAGCCGCTTCTGCGCTTCCTCCACCGCCGGACGTTTCAGCGTTGCGACATCGAAGCCGCGATAGGTATCACCGTTAAAGGCATAGATCGCGGGTTTGGAACTACGCTCGGGATGTTCCGGATCGAAAGCCTGAAACCGCTCATAAGTCAGATCGGCAAGATCTTCGGAAAGATCCATGAGCGATCTGAAGTCCGAGCGGCTGCATTGGCGGGCCACTTGGCCAAGCTCGCCCGCCTCTTCCAAAAGGCGGGGCATCGTAGGAGACGCATCAAGGGCCAGCGGCCCGAAATCGAGTGCCTTGGCAGGCGACACAACACACAACAAACTCACGCAGCTTTCTCCTCCGCCCCGTGCAACGCCTTCCACAAGCTATAAGGCGTCACGGGCATGTCGATATTCTCTACCCCCGCGACGCGCAGCGCATCGAGAATAGCATTGATGAAAGCGGACGGTGCGCCCACCGTGCCGGCTTCCCCCGCCCCTTTCACGCCGAGCTGATTGTTCTTGGACGGGATCTCGTTATAGCTCGTATCGAAGAACGGCAGATCGTCGGCGCGCGGCATCCAGTAATCCTGGAAGGAACCGGTCAGTAGCTGCCCCGATTCCTCATCATAGACCGTCCGCTCGCCCATCGCCTGACCGAGCCCCTGCACGATCCCGCCATGCACCTGTCCCGCAACGATCATAGGGTTGATGACATGGCCGAAATCATCGACAGCAATATAGCGCGTAATCTCGAAATCGCCCGTGTCTCGGTCGATCTCGACTTCACAAATATGTGCGCCGTTCGGATAGGAGTTGCCGGCTTCTTTATATTCGCCTGCTGCTTCGAGCGCGGCGCTGTCCGTCTGGCCTTCGGCTTTGCGCGCCACCTCGAAAAGATCGATGCGCTTGTCCGTGCCCACCACGGCAAAGACCGCCTCGCCGTCCGCGCCCCGGTATTCGATATCGGCCACGGCAGCTTCCAGCTCATTAGCAGCGATCTGTTTGCCCTTTTCGATCAGCGTGTCGGAGGCGACGCCAAGCGCGCCCGTTGCCATGTAAACGGCTTTCGAACCGCCCGTGCCCGCGCCGCCCGGCAGCACATCGCTGTCGCCGGAATGCACGACGATCTGATCGGCATCGAGGCCAAGGCGGCTGGAGATAAACTGCGTCCAGACCGTTTCATGCCCCTGCCCGTTCGTCTGCGAGCCGGTATAGGCATGCACGACATTGGTTTCCACATCCACGGCAAGCTGCGCGAATTCGGACATGCCCGCTGCCGTACGCTCCACGTAATAGCAAAGGCCGAGACCGAGGAGTTTGCCATCCTTCGCCTTTTCCGCCCGGCGCTTTTCAAAGGCTTCGTAGTCGGCCTTGGCCAGCGCATCGTTCAGGTTGCGGTTGAAATCGCCGGAATCGAACGGCAGCGAGGGCTTTTGATTGTAGGGCATTTCCTCGGCGGGAATGAAATTGCGCCGGCGGATTTCGATGGGGCCAAGCCCCGTCTCGTGACCCGCCTGATCCATCAGCCGTTCGATGAGATAAGAGGCTTCCGGCCGCCCCGCCCCGCGATAAGCATCGACGGGCACGGTATTCGTCAGCACCGCGCGCACATGGTTATAGATCGCCGGCACTTTATAGACGCCCGCCTGCATGTCGCGCGGCGCAAGCGTCGGGATGAAGGCGCCGAACTGGCTCTGATAAGCGCCGAGATTGGCGATCGTGTCGATATAGATGCCGAGAATGCGCCCGTCCGCATCGAGCGCAAGCTGCGCTTCGGTCACGTGGTCGCGCCCTTGCGTATCGCTCAGGAAGGACTCGGCGCGGTCCGCCGTCCATTTCACCGGACGGCCAAGCTTCTTGGCGGCGTAAAGCACCAGCGGATATTCGGGATAAGCGAAGGTCTTCATGCCGAAACCGCCGCCCACATCTTCGGTGATGACGCGCAGTTTTTCCGGCGGAATTTTCAGCGTGTCATTCGCAATGCGGTCGCGCAGCCCGTGCACGCCCTGGCTCGGTACATGCAGCGTGTAGCGGTCCTGCTCTTTGTCATACATGCCGAGCGCGGCACGCGGCTCCATCGCATTCACGACGATGCGGTTGTTGATCAGCTTCAGTTTGGTGACGTGATGGGCGTTTGCAATCGCCGCGCGCGCCGCGTCCTCATCCCCCTTGCCCCAGTCGTAAGCAAGGTTGGAGCCCGCTTCTTCCCAGATCACGGGGCTCGAGGGATCGGCGGCTTTTTCGGTATCGACGACGACAGGCAGTTCTTCGAAATCGATCATCACAAGCTCGGCGGCATCGCGCGCCGCAGCTTCGCTTTCGGCAATCACCGCGGCAATGGCATCGCCGGCATGGCGCACCCGGTCCACCGCCAGCACATGGCGCGTCGTTTTGAACGCGGGGCTGCCGTCCCGCTGCTTGATCAGCGCCACTGCCGCATTCGACACTTCGCCGAGCCCTGCCTCCTGCAATTCCTGGCCGGTCAGCACATCGAGCACCCCCGGCGCTTCGCGCGCGCTTTCGGTATCGACGGAAAGAATTTTCGCATGCGCGTAAGGCGAGCGCACGACCACCATATAGGCTTGTCCGGGCGCGCGGAAATCATCCGCATATCTGCCGCCGCCCGTGATCAGCCGGTCGTCTTCCACACGCCGCACAGATTGACCGACACCGAATTTGACCATGGAAAGTCCCCGCTCAGTTCTTATGAGAATTCAAGCTGAAAAAGCCGATGCCTTTATCTAGGCACCGGCCTTATCGAAAACAAGTTTACCTTAATCCCGGTAAGAAGCGTCCTGCCGGTCGAGCGTGCGCAAAAGCGCGGGCCAAGCCAGATCGCCAATGCCGTTCGCGGTGCCAAATTTCGCCTGACCGGCGGTTTTCTCCGGCACGCCCTGATCCGGCATGGTCAGCTCGCGTCCGCCCGAGAGCGCGCGCACCTGCATGGTGCAGGCCCGCTCCAGGAAGAAGAGCCGCAGGAAAGCATCCGCGCAGGTCGCCCCTGTGGTGAGCAGCCCGTGATTACGCAGGATCATGGAATGTTTCTCGCCAAGATCGGCAATCAGCCGCTCGCGCTCATCGAGATCGAGCGCGATGCCTTCATAATCGTGATAGGCGAGATCACCGAGCACGATCATTGCCGTCTGGCTGAGCGGCAGAAGCCCATCGGCTTGCGCGGAGACCGCCACACCATCATTCGAGTGGGTATGGATGACGCAATGCGCATCCTTGCCCGTCGAATGCACGGCGCTGTGGATCGTGAAACCGGCGGGGTTCACCTTGAAAGGCGTATCCATCACGATCTCGCCGTCGAGGTCGATCTTCACCAGGCTCGAGGCGGTGATTTCATCGAAGGTCAGGCCATACGGGTTGATGAGGAAATGATTGTCCTCCCCCGGCACCCGCGCCGAAATATGCGTGTAAATAAGATCGTCCCAGCCGTAATGGGCAACGAGACGGTACGTAGCGGCCAGATTGACGCGCTGCTCCCATTCGGCAGCGCTCACCTGTTCACGGACCGCAGGAAAGCTAAGATCTTCCGCGACGGACATGGCGTCCTCCCTAATTGCTGAATTACCTCAAGATTGGCCCGCTGAGCGGCAACTGTCAAACCACCCGGTTAAAAATGCGGGGGCAGCTGACACGTTTGTCGGCGCCGTGCCACCTTTTTCCTCTGCATGGACCCCGGCACGGGGGCCGGGGTGACAGCTTGTGTAAAAGGCACCGCGTCGCACCAAACACAACGCGTCACCCCGGGCTTGACCCGGGGTCCATGAAGCGCCCGTGTCAGGCAAAGCGCCTACTCCGCCGCCGCCTTCATCTCCGGTTCCAGCACCTTGCCCGGATTGAGAATGTTCTTCGGATCGAGCGTGCGTTTCAGCGTCGCCATGAGCGCGATTTCCGCCGGGCTGCGGGACCAACCGAGATAGGGGCGTTTTTCAAGCCCGATCCCGTGTTCGGCGGAAACGGAACCGCCAATGTCGCGCAAGGGATCATAGACGATCCCCTCCACAAGGCGCCGCGTCTCCGGCGTGCCGTCATGGCTGCCGACGATCACATGCAGATTGCCATCACCCAGATGCCCGAACACGATCAGCGAATGACCGGGCACTTTCGCTGTAAGGTCCGCTTTCACTTTCTCGATATAGGTTTCCATATCCGCGATACGCAGGCTCACATCGTAGGTGAAGATCGGGAAGAGATTGATCACTTGCGCCACATCGTCCCGCAGCGCCCACATGGCATCGCGCTCCGCCTGGCTCTTGGCGATAACGGCATCACTTGCAAGTCCGGCTTCAAGCGCGCCCATCAGCGCGTTTTCAAAACGCGGCGTGTCTTCGTCCTGATTACCGCCCAGTCCTTCCACCAGCACATAGTAAGGGGAGCCATGCGGCAGGATCGGTTTGCCTTGCGCAGGTTCGGTGGAAACGAGCTTATAGAAATCCTCCCACATCACCTCGAAAGCCGAGAGCGTGCCGCCCATCGCCGCTTCCATATGGCGCAGGAGTTTGGGCAATTTAGCGAATTCATCCACCGCCACGAAGCCCGTATCCTGGCTCTTCGGCGCAGCGCGCAGGCGCAAGACGGCGCGCGTAACGACGCCGAGCGTGCCTTCCGAGCCGATGAAAAGCTGCTTCAGGTCATAGCCCGCATTGTTCTTGAGCATCTGGTTCATGGCGGAGATGACCGTGCCATCGGCCAGCACCGCTTCGACGCCCAGTACCAGCTCGCGCATCATGCCGTAACGCAGCACGCGGTTGCCGCCCGCATTCGTCGCGATATTGCCGCCGATCGTTGCCGAGCCACGCGCGCCCAAATCGAGCGGAAAGAAGAAGCCTTTTTCTTCCGCCGCATCGCAGGCCGCCTGCAGCGGCACCCCGGCGCCCGCCGTCATCGTGCCGCTGACGGGATCGATCGCCTCGATCTTGTTCATGCGTTCAAGTGAAAGCGCGATCAGCCCTTCCGCATTGCCGCCTTCCACAAGGCCGGTCTTGCCGCCCCAAGCGACAACGCCCTGCCCCGCCGCGTGGCAGGTTTTCAGCACGAAGGAAACTTCTTCGGTCGTTGCGGGCCGGATCACGGCTTTCGGTGTGCCCAGATGGCTCCAGCCGCCTTGCGCTTTTTCCGCTGCCGCTTCGCCTTCCAGAACCCCGCTCTCCCCGAGCTTGGCTTTCAGGTCTTCGAGCACGCCCATGACGTTCCTCCCGCTGTCTGTTTCTTGCGCCGACTATAGCAGAAGAGGCCGGGACACGCATTTGCTCTTCACCTCTCAACTGTCATGGCCCGGTTTATCCGGGCCATCCACGGCAACCAGCCGAAACGCCTGAGAGAAGCGCCCGTGGATGCCCCGCATAAAGCGGGGCATGACATCTGAAGGAAAACATCCTATCTCGACAAAATACGCCCGACCGCCTCTTTCCAGCGCCCGTAGCGCCGGTCCGCATCCGCGCCGGGCAATGCCGGGTCGAAATGCCGGTCGCAGCGCCATTTCGCGGAAATATCCGCCGGGCTTTGGAAGAGCCCGGCTTCGAGCCCGGCAAGATAGGCCGCCCCCAGCGCCGTCGTCTCGATCACTTCGGGCCGTTCCACCGGGCAGCCGATCATGTCGGTGAGGTTCTGCAGGAACCAGTTATTGGCCGCCATGCCGCCATCGACGCGCAGCGCGTTCGGGCGCGAGAGGCCGGCCCCCTTCATATCCGCCCCCATCGCCTCCATGAGATCGCGGGTCTGGAAGGAGACGGATTCCACCCCGGCCCGAACGATGTCGGCGGCATGGGTGTCCCGCGTCATGCCGAGAATGGCGCCGCGCGCATGCGGGTCCCAATAAGGCGCGCCGAGGCCGGTAAAGGCGGGCACGAGAATGACATGGCCGTCGGGGCTCGCCTCCGCCGCCAGCTTTTCCGAGTCCGCCGCGCTCTTAATGAGTTTCATCTCATCGCGCAGCCACTGGATCGTCGCCCCGGCCATGAAGATCGAGCCTTCCAGCGCGTAATGCGTTTCTCCGCCGAGCCGGTAGCCCACGGTCGTGAGCAGCCGGTTTTGCGAGGCGACGAATTCCGTGCCCGTATTCACCAGCGCAAAACAGCCCGTGCCATAGGTAGATTTCATCATGCCCGGCTCGAAACAGGCCTGGCCGATGAAAGCTGCCTGCTGGTCCCCTGCAACGCCGAGAATGGGGACTTCCGCGCCCAGCACCTCCTTACCCGCCACGCCGAACGGCGCGCAGCAATCTTTCACCTCCGGCAGAAGCGCGCGGGGAATATCGAACCAGCCCAGAATCTCATCGTCCCAGTCCTGCGTGCGGATATTGAAGAGCATGGTGCGCGAGGCATTGGTGGCATCGGTCACATGCGCGTTGCCGCCCGTCAGGTTCCAGATCAGCCAGCTATCGATCGTGCCCGCCGCCAGCTCGCCCTTCACCGCCCGCTCGCGCGCGCCTTCCACATTGTCGAGCAGCCAGGCGAGCTTCGTGCCGGAAAAATAAGGATCGAGCAGCAGGCCGGTCTTCTCCTGCACAACGGCCTCTTTGCCCTCGGCGCGCAGCGTCTCGCAAAGGCTCGCCGTGCGCCGGTCCTGCCAGACGATGGCATGATGCAAAGGCTTGCCGCTCGCCCGCTCCCAAAGCACGATCGTTTCGCGCTGATTGGTAATGCCGATCCCGGCAATGGAAGGCGCGCCCGCTTTCTTTAGCGCCTCGCGGCAGACCTCCACCGTGTCGCGCCAGATTTCGGCGGCATCATGCTCCACCCAGCCGTCTTCGGGATAAATCTGCCGGAACTCGCGCTGCGCAACGGCGAGTTGCTGCCCCGTCTTGTCGAAAACCAGCGCCCGCGAGCTGGTAGTGCCCTGGTCGATACTCAAAATCGCGTGATCCGCCGCCACACTTTCCCCCTTCAAATGCCGCTTTCATCCCGCGCTAGGCTACCGCTCAGGCCGGACGGCGCAAGCCGGAAGGCGCCCTCATGCCGCCTTTACCGCCCCAAACGCTTCTCATCGGCCAAAGAACGCTTATATGCGCAAGAAACCATTCAGAAACGGGGGACGAAAATCCCCCGCAACCATGTTAAACAGTGCTTATGGATCAACACCAGCCCATCGAGACGAAACGCGCGCCCGCCGGGCAGATGATCGACCCCTTCGGGCGGGCCGTGACCTATCTGCGCGTCTCCGTGACGGACCGCTGCGACTTCCGCTGTGTTTATTGCATGGCCGAGCACATGACCTTTCTGCCGAAGAAGGAAATTCTGACGCTGGAAGAACTGGACCGCGTCTGCAAAGCCTTCATGCGCAAGGGCGTGCGCAAGATCCGCCTGACGGGCGGCGAGCCGCTGGTGCGCCGGGATATCATGACGCTGATCCGCTCGCTGGGCGATGAAGTGAAAGCGGGCAATCTCGACGAACTGACGCTGACGACGAATGGCAGCCAGCTCGCCCGCTTCGCTGATGAACTTTACGAGGCGGGCGTGCGCCGCATCAATGTCTCGCTCGACACGCGCGATGAAGAAAAATTCGCCGAGATCACCCGCTGGGGCCGCATGAGCCAGGTGATGGACGGTCTGGCAGCGGCCAAGCGCGCCGGGCTTCAGGTGAAGATCAACACCGTCGCGCTTAAAGGCACGAATGAGTATGAAATTCCCGCGCTTATCGACTGGGCGCATGGCGAGGGATATGACATTACGCTGATCGAGACCATGCCGCTCGGCGATATCGACGGCGACAGGACCGATCAATATCTGCCGCTCTCCAAAGTGCGCGAGGAACTCGAAGAGCGCTGGACGCTTTCCGATATTCCCTACAAGACCGGCGGGCCCGCCCGCTATGTGGAGGTGAAGGAAACCGGCGGCCGCCTCGGCTTCATCACACCGCTTACCCATAATTTCTGTGAAAGCTGCAACCGCGTGCGCCTCACCTGCACGGGCCAGCTCTTCATGTGCCTCGGCCAGGACGACGACAAAGACCTGCGCGCCAAGGTGCGGGCGAGCGAAGGCGATGAGCTCTTGGAAGCGGCCATCGACGAGGCGATTTCCCGCAAGCCCAAGGGCCATGATTTCGTCATCGACCGCGCAGGCCAGGCCCCCGCCGTCAAACGCCACATGTCCCTCACCGGCGGCTAACCTGTCTGCCCTCTCGTCTGCTCCCTAGTCTGCTCTTTAGCCCAGGTCAGATAATCGCCGTCCACCCGGCCGAGCGGAATTTCCAGGAGCGCCGGCACATCATATGGATGAAGGCGGCGCACCTCCTCCATTGCGCGCACTGAAAGCGTGGCAGGCACCTTGATGAAGAGGCTCACTTCCTCATCGATCTCCACTTTGCCCTGCCAGCGGTAAACCGAGCGCATGCCGGGATAGATATTGACGCAGGCGGCAAGCCCCGGCTCCACCAGCGCGGTTGCAATTTTCTCCGCCGCTTCCATATCGCCTACGGTGGTGTAAATGAATAAAAGCGCATCTTCGCTCATGGGTCCTCCCTTGCGATTCCCCCGCCTCCGCTGAACATGTATAGTGCCCGCCACCGGCCAAAGAGCCAATGCGCGAAGCCCGCGCCCAATAACGAGACGGCCAATGACGTTTGAAAAAATCGCCTTTGTCGCCACGGACGTATCCGAAGCGCAGGATGCCCTGGAACAGCTTTCCAAGCGCTACGGCAATTGCCCGCCCGAAGAGGCCGACGTCATCGTCGCGCTGGGCGGCGACGGGCTGATGCTGCAAACACTCCACCGCTATATGGAAAAGCGCATCCCCATTTATGGGATGAACCGGGGCTCGGTCGGCTTTCTGATGAACGAATACAGGGATAACGACCTGAAAGAGCGGCTGAACGCTGCAGAGACCACGACTCTCCACCCGCTGAAGATGGAAGCGGTGAGCGTGGACGGCGAAAGAACCTCGGCGCTTGCCATCAACGAAGTCTCGCTGCTGCGCGAAACGTTCCAGGCCGCGAAAATCCGCATCGCCATCGACGGGCGCGTGCGGATGGAAGAAATGATCTGCGACGGTGTGCTGGTTTCAACGCCTGCCGGCAGCACCGCCTATAATTTTTCCGCGCAAGGGCCGATCATTCCGATCAATGCCGAGCTTCTGGCGCTGACGCCGATCAGCGCCTTCCGTCCCCGGCGCTGGCGCGGCGCGCTCTTGCCGCACACGGCTTCCGTGACGTTCCATGTGCTCGAAGCGGCAAAACGCCCGGTCTCCGCCGTGGCCGATCATACGGAAGTGCGCAATGTGGAATGCGTCACCGTTTCGGAGGAAAGCAGCATCGATCTTCTGATGATGTTCGATGAAGGCCATACGCTCGACGAGCGCATCCTCGCCGAGCAGTTCATTCACTAGGCGCCTCAGCCCATAATGTTTTCAAGCTTCTCTTCGGTCACGGCATAGCCCGCTTCGGCGGGAATCGTGAGCACCGCCCCCTCGCCGCGCTTTTCGACCTTGGGCAGCACGGTGACGATCTTTTCCGCCTTCGCCGCCTTGAACGCTGCTTCCATGTTGGCGCTCTTACCGAGCTTCAAAAGGTTCATCCGTGTCGGGAAGATCACCGTGCGGGTGCCCGCCTCCGCTTCCCGCACCGCTTCATTCGGATCGATCCAGACGGAATCGACCGATTCCCCGCCATCATGGGCGGCGACATGATCCTCCGGCGCCACGGCGATATAAAAATGAGTGTCGAAACGCTTCGGCATCATGTCCGGCGTGATCCAATGCGCGAAGGGCACCAGCATGTCGCAGGCAAGCTCCAGATCGAAATGGGTCAGGAACTCGGCAATGCCCTTCTCGCTGCGATTGAGCGGCTCGCGCCAGCTTTCCATTTCATCGAGGCGGCTGCCGGCAACGAGCTTGCCCGTTTTGTTGTCATAGGCAAGCAGCACACCCGATTCCTCGAACGCCTCGCGGATCGCGCCGACCCGAAGCGCCAGCAGCGTATCGTCGAGTCCCTCCGCCCCGCGGCAGAGCCCGCGCACTTCCGGCGCGCTGTCATGCTTGTCGATTTTCCCGCCCGGAAAGACGAGCGCGCCCGAGGCAAAGTCGATCTGGTGATGGCGCACCACCATGAAAACTTCGAGCCCCTTATCCCCGTCCCGCAGCAACATGATCGTCGCCGCCGGAATCAGGGCGCCGGATTTTTTCTCGCTCATATGTGTCCTCCCAAGAGACGCAGCGTTTTCCGCCGTTTTTGGTTTTGAGGCTTTCCCGCCTCTTCTTCCTTGCTAGCAGAGAGAGCGGGAATGGGAAAGAAAAGCGCAAAACCCGAGGAAATCCGCGCCTTGAACGCGCCAAAAGGGACAATTTTAGATTTCCGCTTCACCGCCTTCTAACGCCCGCTTGCTAGAAACGGGAAGGCACAAAAAGCGGCGGACCCATGCTCCAGCAATTGGATGATTTGAACGATGCAAGAGCGGCCATCGCCCTCGATCAGGGCGAGTTTCACCTGCTCTTCCAGCCCAAGATCGAGCTTGCCAGCGCCAAGATGACGGGCGCGGAGGCCTATGTGCGCTGGGCCCATCCAGAGCTTGGCCGGCTCTTGCCCGCCAGCTTCCTTTCCGCCCTCGAGCGCCAGGAGCGGCTGGCCGACCTCACCAACATGGTCCTGCGCGAAAGCGCCCAGGCCGCGCGGCGCTGGTACAACCAGGGCCGCAGCTGGCATGTGACGGTAAACCTTTCCCCGGCCGAACTCATCGACCCGGAGCTCGGCGACCGGCTGACCGCCCTTGTCGATGAATGCGAGCTGCCTTACGGGCTTTTCGTTTTCGACATTCCGGAATCGGCGTTTCTCGTGCGCGATGAAAACCTGATCCCGGTGCTTGAAGATATGCGCCATCGCGGCTTCGCCCTGGCGCTTGAAGGACGCGGCGCGATGACCGCCTCGGCGGAAGACATTCCCCTCGCGCTATTCAACGAGATCAAGGTGTCCGGCAGCGCGATCATCAAATTCGCGCTGACGACGAAATCCGCCGGCGGGCTCATCGCCGAGCGCCAGAAAATGGCGGCGGCACATTCCCTGCCGCTGACGGCGGTCGGCGCGGAAGATGCCCGCACACTCCATGCCCTGAAAGAACTGGGCTTCACTTATGCCCAAGGCGCTTTCATCAGCCGGCCAGCAGAAGCGCGCGTCCTCGATACATGGACGGTGCCCGCCGCCGTCAAAGCCGCGCTGACCGGGCCCGCCCCCCGCACGCGCCGCGCCGCAGCGCCCCAGCGCGCGGAGAAGAAACCGGCGCCCAAAGCCGCCCCCCTTAAGAAGAGCCTGCAAGACACAACTTTCGGGCCGGAGATGGTGACGCTCGATTTCGAAGCGATCGGCGATTTCGATCTTGCCTTGCCGGGGCCGGGAAATTTCAACCCGCTCTGCCTCATCATGGCCGAACGCATGCGCCTTATCCGCCATGCTCCCCAGCTCCATGGCCGCCGCGTGCCGGGCATCGGCAAACGCATCGTCATGAAGGTGCAAGAACCGCCCATGAAAAAACCGAGGCGGCCAAGCATGCTGGCCCGCCTCGGCTTTTAAAGCCCGTTTGGCTTCAATCAGACGCGTTCGATAATCGTCGCAATGCCCTGGCCGACGCCGATGCACATGGTGCATAGCGCATAACGGCCCTTGCGCCGCTCCAGCTCATAGGCCGCCGTCGTCAAAAGCCGCGCCCCGCTCATGCCGAGCGGATGGCCGAGCGCAATCGCCCCGCCATTCGGGTTCACATGCTCCGCATCTTCCGGAATACCGAGATCGCGCAGCACCGCGATGCCCTGTGAGGCAAAAGCTTCGTTGAGCTCGATCACGTCGAGATCGTCGATAGTCAGACCGGTTTTCTCCAGCACCTTGCGTGTGGCAGGCGCAGGCCCCATGCCCATGATGCGCGGCGGCAC
Organism: Tepidicaulis sp.; assembly: GCF_965222285.1. NCBI lineage: Bacteria > Pseudomonadati > Pseudomonadota > Alphaproteobacteria > Hyphomicrobiales > Parvibaculaceae > Tepidicaulis > Tepidicaulis sp. The sequence goes on from NZ_OZ244942.1 coordinate 1,974,519, forward strand.
ACCGGCTGTTGCCATGGCAACGATGCGCGCGCGGGGTTTAAGGTCGTGGGCCGCAATCGCTTCTTCCGAGGCGACGATCATCGCGCAGGCCCCGTCATTGACGCCCGAGGCATTGCCCGCCGTCACCGTGCCGCCTTTGCGGAAGGGCGTCGGCAATTTTGCAAGATCTTCCAGCGTCGTTTGCGGGCGCGGATGCTCGTCCTTGTCCACCACCGTCTCGCCCTTGCGGGTGGAAATGGTGACGGGCACGATTTCTTCCGCAAGCCGCCCGGCTTCCATGGCAGCGCCCGCCTTCTTCTGGCTGCGATAGGCAAAAGCGTCCTGGTCTTCGCGGCTGATCTGGAATTCCTCGGCCACGTTCTCGCCCGTCTCCGGCATGGAGTCGGTGCCGTATTGGCTCTGCATCAGCGGATTGACGAAACGCCAGCCGATCGTCGTGTCATACATCTGCACATCGCGCGCGAAAGCCGTGCCGCCCTTGGCAACAACGAAGGGCGCCCGCGACATGCTTTCCACACCGCCGGCCAGAATGAGATCGGCTTCACCGGATTTGATGGCCCGCGCGGCGGTGCCCACCGCATCCATGCCCGAACCGCACAGCCGGTTCAGCGTCGTGCCGGAAACGCCGACGGGCAGGCCCGCAAGCAAAGTGGACATGCGCGCCACGTTGCGGTTGTCTTCGCCTGCCTGGTTGGCACAGCCGAAGATCACATCATCGACCCGTTCCCAATCGACACCGCTCTGGCGTTCCATCAGCGCCATCAGCGGCACGGCGCCCAGATCGTCCGCCCGCACGCTCGACAAGGAGCCCGCATAGCGGCCGATAGGCGTGCGCACGGCATCGCAGATAAATGCTTCTTGGGAAGAACGGATCATTGTCGGCCTCATCCAGTGTGAATCAGGATGGGGACCCTATCAGCTTTTTTCCGTTGCGTCAGGCAACCTTTTCTGTAGCCCGCTCTGCGCTTTTGCTCAGCTGCTGTTCGTGGCGGATGAGCTTCGCAAGGCCTGCCAACAAGAAATCGAGATCCTTGGTTTCCATGCCCTGATATTGGGTCAGCACACGCTCGACCATGCGGGCGCGGAAGGCCGGACGGCCGAGATCGAGATGCGCTTCCTGCAGCTCGTGATAGATGTCGAGGGCCACACGGAAGGCCGGATAGAAGACTTCCGGCAGGCCGGCGCGCGAATAGATGGCACGGAAGCCGAGCGGGCCTTCATCATGCACGAGCCGCCATACTTTCTGCTCCGGCAGGCCGGTGAGATAGGCCATCGCGGCTTCGACGAAAAGCATTTCGCCGAGGCAGGCAGCGCGCAGAATCAAAGACGGCGTCAGGCGGCCATTGCCCGCAAGCTGGCGCACGAGATGCGGCATGTCGTCGGCGCGCGCATTACTGTCCACCAGATTGACGGTGGCGCGTTCGCGGCTTTCGTCGATGAGGCGCGCAGCAACGTCCTCGCTAATGTCATGCTGCTCGATGAGATAAGTGCGCAGCCGGTCGGACACCATCGTGACCAGGCGCTCGATCATTGTGACCGGCAGATCGCCCCGGCGCACCAGCGGCGCAGCAATGCTTTCGTCGTCGCCGTAACGATCGACCACCTTGCTCATCGTGTCATCGGCAATCTCCGCCCCGTCATTGCCGACAAGGCGCACCACGGCGCGGCGGTTATCGGTGTTGACGAGCGCCTCACTCACCGGCGCGGAAACGGTGGCGCGCCCGGCAATGGCGACCTGCTTGGCTGCCGAGCCTTTGACGATGATGTCGATGAGATCGGCATCGGTCAGAACGGGAGACTCTTCGAGAATGGGCGCGGCCACTTCGTCGATATCGCGGGCGAGAATACGCACGATGTCGCGCGGCGCACCGGGCAGCGCGCTCAGGCTTTTCGACAGGCTCTCGCGCACCAGAACGGCGGCGTCATGCACCATGAAGCCGAGAATGTCCTGCGCCAGCTCACGCTGGCGGTCGGTCAGTTCCACATTCTCGTATTGGCTGGCAACCTTGACCGCGACCTCGGCCCGCACCGTGTCGGAAGGTTCCGTCAAAAGCCGCTCGATATCGCGTTCGCTGAGCGCCAGTGTTTCCGCCATGGTCCGTTCCTTTCGAGCTTTCGCGCGCATGCCCGCTTCTGCGAGACATCTTTGGTCGGGCCAAATTATCAATCAGACGTTAATAACCCGTTCGGCGGGTAGGTCGTTTTTTATGAAAGCTCTATTAAGATCGAAGGCGGATTTCCGCTTCCCCTTCAACCCCTTAACGAAGCGCTGCTCACTCCGCGGGGGAGCTTTCCTCCGCCGGCGGGCTGCGGAAAGGGTAAACGAGCTGATCACGGAAACGTGCCGGCATAGGCTCATGAATGCCGATCCGCGCAGGCGGCCGCCGGCTCGGATCGTCATAGTAAGTGCCGAAAAGCCGGTCCCAGAGCATCAGGTTCTCGCCGTAATTGCGGTTGCCCTCTTCCAACCGCATGGAATGGTGCCAGCGATGGAGCTGCGGGGTGTTAAAGATAAAATCGAGATAGCCGGTGCGCGTCTCGATATTGCAGTGGGTCAGAATGCCGATAAAGGCCGTGGTCGCGCTCACCCAGAGGAAAACGTCGAGCGGCGCGCCCAGCACATAAAGCAACGGCTGGCTGAGCAGAATGCTCCAGAATGTATCGACGAAATGAAAGCGCCCGGTATTGATGAACCAGAGCCGCGTGACCGAATGATGCACGGCGTGAAACCGCCACAGCAGCGGTATTTCATGGGCAAGCCGGTGCGCCCAGTAAAGACCGAATTCGGCCACGACCAGCCCCAGCACAGCCTGCGCCCAGAGCGGCCAGCTTACCGGCCAGATCGCATAAGACGCCGCGCTCGGTTCGACCACCGCCGCCGCGCCGACCACTGCCGACACCACAACCGCAACTTGCACCAGCCCCTTGTTCAGCAGCGTGTGAGAGAGATTGGCAAGCGTTTGATGATCGTTCTCAAGCCAGGTCCGCTCATGCGGCATCAGCCGCTCGAACAGGCCCACCGTCAGCGCGAACGCCACATAGACTGCATTGAAGACGAGAACCGGATACTCCGTCTGCATGCCGAGCCCCGTCAATGTCAGCGCCGTGGCCAAAAGCCCCGGCCAGATGACATAGGAGACGGCGCGCCGCCAGCCGGCCGCGCTATGTGTGGGTTGCATTTCAGACGGTTTACTCACCTCGCCCTCCGTTCGAACACTTTTGGGCCGCCATACCGGCAGCCGCAGGTACTTGCTGAGGATTTTCATGATTAGCCGCTTTGCCGGGCCGGTGCAATTTCCCCAAAAGCACACCTGAACACTTATTTGGCATGAGCGATACAGGTGGCCGCCGCAGGGTCGAGATCCAGCCTTTTGCGCGCGATGGGCTCACCGCAAACCGCACAGAACCCGTATTCCCCCTCGTCCATACGGGAAAGCGCGGCATCGATCTTCTGAAGCTGAATCTGGCGGCGGCGCGCCGTTTCCTGCGCCATGGCCTGGGCCTGCATGGCATCCATGCGCGACAGCCGTCCGACGCTCTGCTGATCCAGCGTCACGGTTTTCACCGCCTCGCGGGAAGCACCAGAAAGCGCATCAAGCTCGTCCTTCTGCGCCAAAAGCAGCGCCTTGTAGCGGGCAAGCTCCGATTCTGTCAGATCGTCCATGCCCCGAGCCTAGCCCTCCCCCGCAAATCTGGCCAGCGAGCCGCAGGCTCGTGCTTTGACAGGCCGCCCGTTTCGTGGATGATCCGCCCATCAAAATTTAAAACCAAGAAACAACAGCAATAAGCAAATACGGGGAACGTCACATGCTCGAAGGCATCCGCGTCATCGAAATGGCAACCTATATCGCAGCGCCCGGCGCCGGCGGCATTCTGGCCGACTGGGGCGCGGAGGTGATCAAGGTGGAGCCGCTATCCGGCTGCCCCATGCGCAATTTCTTCAAATCCGTGGGCGTCGATCATCTGAAAGGCAATCCGGTCTTCGACCTCGACAACCGCGGCAAGCGCTCCGTCGCCCTCAACACGGCAACGCCGGAAGGGGTGGAAGCCATCAAACGGCTGGTGAAAGACGCAGATGTCTTTTTGACCAATGTGCGCCCCGGCGGGCTGGAGCGCGCGGGCCTAGACTACGAGAGCCTGAAAAAAGTCAACCCGAAGCTGGTTTACGCAACGGTTTCAGGTTACGGCCTGCAAGGGCCCGACCGGGACCGGCCGGGTTTCGACATGGCCGCCTTCTATGCCCGCTCCGGGCTCGGCGCCATCACCACGCCCAAGGGCCAGGAACCGGCGCCGCTGCGCACCGCGGTCGGCGATCACACGACCTCCATGGCCACGACGGCGGGCATTCTGGGTGCGCTTCTGGAGCGCCAGCGCACCGGCAAGGGCCGCCTCGTCGAAGCCTCGCTACTGCGCACCGGCATTTATGCGCTGGGCTCGGACATGTCCATCCAGCTCAAGTTCGGCAAGCTCGGCTCGACGAAGTCGCGCCATGAAGCGATCAACCCGCTGAACAATTTCTTCAAGACCTCCGACGGCATCTGGATCGCCATCATCCCGCGCCAGGGCTCCGTCGATTGGGATGCGATCTGCAAGGCCATCGGCCAGCCAAAAATGATCGAGGACCCGCGCTTCAAAAGCTCCCGCGACCGCCGGGCCAACGGCACCGAGCTCGTGGACATTCTCGATGCGACCTTCGCCCAGCACGATCTGGAATATTGGACGAAAGCGCTCGATGAACAGGACATGGTCTGGGCGCCGATGATGCCGCCCGGCGATGTCGCCGCCGACCCGCAGGCGGAAGCTGCCGGGGCCTTTTTCGAAGTGCCGGAAAATGATGGCTCGGGCACCTTCCGCGCGCCTGCCTCGCCCATCCGCTTCGGCGGCGAGGGCGAAGACGCCCACCCGCGCGGGCCCTCGCCCGATCTCGGCCAGCACACGCTCGATGTGCTCAAGGAGTTCGGCTATTCGGAAGCGGATATCGCAGGGCTGCAGAAATCCGGCACGATTGCCTGATTTTCTTATACCCCCCTCAGACGAGTTAATTACGCCACCGCGCCGCGCAGGGAATAGGCGTCATTCGCCGCTTTGCGCGCGCCGTTGCCGCCACTCTCAGCAAAGGGCACGTCGAGCGAGGCGAGAATATCAATCAGGACCGGCGAAAGCTGCAGCCCGCCGGTGCCGGGCACGCCGGACCCAGGAAGCCCCGCATAGCCGCCGCCTGCCGCGCCGGAAGGCGCGCCATAGCTGCGCGCGCTCGGCGCAAAATCCCGCGCCACCGCATAAAAGCGCCCCGGCGCTTCATTTGCCGGAAGGCTGGGTACGGGCACCTGCGTGTCGCCATGTTTCGAGACGAGGTTGGCATAAACCTCTTTCAGCGAACGCGGCTCGCCGGATCTGGAATAGAAGATCGGCTTATTGGCGTTCGCGGCCTGAGGAAAATATTCCGCCGCCGCGCCATTCGGGTTCCGGTCGAGGGCCGTCAGAAAATCGATGGCCCCGCCCGTCCCCATGAAATGGGCGATATAGAGCTCGCCCTGATTGGGCTCCCGGCCCAGCGTCTTTTCCAGGGCATCCGAAATGTCGCTGGTCAGCGCCCCGGCCATGAGCGAGGCGGCTTCGGCATCATGGCGCAGGGCAAGAATTGCCTCCTTCGCCTGCCCATCGGGCACAAAATACCGCCCCTTGCCGTCCTGCTGAATGGCCGCCGCTTCCTGCGCATAGCCAAGCTCAGGCCCGTGCTTCTTGACCGTGCCGAGCCAGGTCTGCTCGATGAACTGAAAGAGCCCTGCCGCACTCGAAGTCTTTGCTTTTGCTTGTGTTTCCAGCCCCGACTCCCGGACGGCCGTCTTCAACAGATAGTCGAAATCCGTACCGGTTTTCAGGCTCGCCTTGTGGATGGCCTGAGTGACGGGGCTCTGCGGTGATATGGCGCTGATAAGGCTCATAAGGGTCTTGCTCCAAGATCTGCCCTTTCAGGAGCAAAGCCCGTGCCAGCTCAAAATATCCTCGGTCGAAGAGGTCATGCGACAATGGGGGCGCTTACGCGTATCATTTGCCCGCGAGTCACCAAGGGAGGGGAGGCCCATGGCGGAAACCGAAATCGCCGCGGAGACGGCGATGGCCGAAAATGCGGCCAAAGCCCCGGCAGCAGCCGGGCATATCGAATATCCCAGCCAGCTTTATGCCTGGTACGCGGTGGCGGTTCTTGTCATTGCCTATACGTTTTCCTTTATCGACCGGCAGATCCTGAGCCTGCTCGTCGGGCCGATGAAGCGGGATCTGGAAATCTCGGACTTCCAGATGAGCCTGCTGCAGGGCTTTGCCTTTGCCATTTTCTACACGCTAATGGGCCTGCCCATCGGGCGCATGGTGGACAGCCACAACCGGGTGCGGATCATCACCATCGGCATCGCCGTGTGGAGCCTGATGACGGCTTTATGTGGGATTTCAAAGTCTTACATGCAACTCTTCATCTACCGCATGGGGGTAGGTGTCGGCGAAGCCGCGCTCTCGCCCGCCGCTTATTCCATGCTCTCGGACTATTTCAAGCCGGAGCGGATCGGCGTCGCCATCGGGGTTTACGGCACCGGTGTTTACATCGGCGCGGGCCTTGCCCTCGTCATCGGCGCGGAAGTCGTGGAAGCCGCCCGGGCGGCCGGTTCCAGCACGTTCCCCATTATCGGCACGGTCTATCCCTGGCAGATGGTGTTCTTCATCGTCGGCCTGCCCGGCCTTCTAGTGGCGCTCTGGGCCTGGACGCTGCGCGAGCCGCCGCGCCACGGGGCGACGGAAACCCCGCCCCTGCGCCAGGTTCTGGCCTATATGAAGGCGAACCGTTTCACCCTTATCTGCCACAATATGTGCTACGCGCTTTCGGCCATGATGGGCTACGGCGTTGCCGCCTGGATACCGGAATTCATGATCCGCACCCATGGCTGGAGCGCCGGGCAAATCGGCTCGGCCTATGGCTGGATCATTGCGATTTTCGGTACGGCGGGGGTTATCGCGGGCGGCTGGCTCGGCGATTTCGCCGCCAAGCGTTCCCGTAACGGGCGGATGCTGGTGCTGGCGCTGACGGGTATTCTGACCCTGCCCTTCGCCCTTGCCGCGCCCCTGGTGGATAACCCCATGCTCGCCGTTTACCTGCTCATCCCGGCGACCTTCTTTGCCACCTTCACGACCGGCGGCGGACCCTCGGCGATGCAGGAACTCATGCCCAACAAGATGCGCGGCATGGCCTCGGCCATCATGCTTTTCGTGGTGAACATCATCGGCCTTGGCCTCGGCCCGAGCGCCATTGCCTTCATGACCGACTTCATTTTGCAGGATGAATCGCAGCTTCGCTATTCGATCGCCATCGTGCCGGCGGTGCTTCTGGCGGGCTCCTCGCTCTTCGGCTTCATCGGATTGCGGGCCTATCGGCGCAGCCGGGACTTCCGCGATCAATACGAGGCCGCGGAAGCCTGATTAATCATAAAAAACAAGCATTTATGCGGGGTTCCGGAATCAGTTTCGGAGCCCCGCTTCATTTTCGAGGGAGTTCCTTGAATCGAACTCTTAAGAACAGAAAAAGCTGAAGCTCAGCAAAGCCTTAGATCGGGTTTCGCAGAAGCGGCCTGACCCTGGGTCACAGAACCACTCATACCGACGGCCTCGCCCTGACGTTCGGCTTCGAGCGCCGTCATCCAGCCCGGCACACGGCCCTGCTCGGCGGCAAGATCGATCTTGAAGAGCAGTTGGTCGGCATCGAACGCATCCGCCAGATAATCGTCCGCTCCGGCGGCCAGCGCGTCGCGGATGAGCTTTTCCGTTACCTCTTCGGCCAGCAGCACCACATGAGCGCCCTGGGAGGGATAGGCATCGCGGAAAGCGTCGATCGCCTGCGCGCCCGCCCCGTCCTTCAGCCAGGACTGCACGAAGAGCACATGGAAATCCTGGGTGCGGGCGTGAAAGCGGATGTCGGCCCCGCAGCGCGCCTCCAGCACCTCAAAGCCCAGCCGGACCAAAAGGTCGGCAAACCGGCGGCGGCGCGGATCTTCGGAATCGGCAATGACGCAGCAAGGCATGGGGCAGTTCTCCATGGGGTCCCCTGCCGGGGTCCCGTTTCGACTGCCCTGAAACTACACAGGCTTTCTAAACCAACAGTTAACCCTGATTTACAATTTATGAGCGCCAAGCCCTGTTCAGGGGCTCATTGGGGGCCGATCTGTGGATAACCGGGCTTTTGGGCTGCCTTACCCCACCGCAAGCCGGGCAACGGTGACATTGAGCTTGCCGATCAGAAGGTCGGCCTTGCCGGGACCGTAAGGCTCCGCCTCCCCCACACCCCAGACCGGCTTCGGCCAGGCGGCATCCCCTTCAAAACGGGCGACCACATGAACATGGAGCTGGGGCACCATATTACCGAGGGCGGCGACATTCATCTTTTCCGCCCCCGAAGTTTCCCGCAGCGCCCGGCTCGCAAGCTCGATTTCCTCGAAAAACCGCCATTTATGGACCGCCGGCACCTCATCGAAATCGCGCAGGCCTTCGATGCGCGGCACAAGAATGAGCCAGGGGTAGCGCGCATCGTCCATCAGGAGAACGCGGCATAGCTCCCAATCGTCGACGGTTTTCGTGTCTGCCTCCAGGCGGGGATGGAGTTCGAACATAAGGCCTCTCAATAGGACTTCGGCTGGCCGAGCACCCGCTCGGCGATGAAGGAGAGAATGAGTTCCCGGCTCACCGGCGCAATGCGGGCGATCATCACCTCGCGCATATAGCGCTCCACGTGAAACTCTTTGGCATAGCCCATGCCGCCATGGGTGAGGATGGCGCTTTCGCAGGCATGGAAGGCGGCTTCGGCGGCCAGATACTTGCCGGCATTCGCCTCCGCCCCGCACGGCTGGCCCGCGTCGTAAAGGGAAGCGGCCTTGAAAACCATGAGGTTCGCCGCTTCCAGCTCCGCCCAGCTTTTGGCGAGCGGATGCTGGATCGCCTGATTCTGGCCGATGGGCCGGCCGAAAACCACCCGCTCGCGGGCATACTCAGACGCCTTTTTAAGGGCGATGCGGCCGATGCCCACCGCCTCGGCACCGATCAGCACGCGCTCCGGGTTCAGCCCGTGCAGGAGATAGTGAAAGCCTTTGCCTTCTTCGCCGATGAGATTTTCCTTCGGCACTTTCAGCCCGTCGAAGAACACCGCATTCGTGTCCACCGCCTTGCGGCCCATCTTGGCGATCTCGCGCACTTCCGTCGCCCCGCCCCGGTCGAGGTCCGTATAAAAGAGGCTGAGCCCTTCGGTGGGCTTGGCGCAATCTTCCTTGGGCGTGGTGCGGGCAAGAAGCAGGATCTTGTTCGCGGTCTGGGCGGTCGAGGTCCACATTTTCCGGCCATGGACGACATAATGATCGCCCGTCTTTTCCGCGCGGGTAGAAATTGCCGTGGTGTTGAGCCCGGCATCAGGCTCCGTCACCCCGAAGCAGCAGCGGTCCTCGCCCTTGATAAGCGGCACGAGCATGCGCTCTTTCTGCTCCGCCGTGCCGAAGACGACAACGGGCATCGGCCCGAAAAGGTTCATATGGATGGAGGAGGCGCCGGAAAGGCAGGCCCCGGATTCGGCAATGGTCTGGGCGATGATGGCCGCTTCCGTAACCCCGAGCCCCGCGCCGCCATATTCCTCGGGCATGGCGATACCAAGCCAGCCGCCGGCCGCGATATCGGCGACGAAATCCTCCGGAAACTCGCCGTCCGTGTCCCGGGCCAGCCAATAGGTATCGTCATATTTCGCGCAAATCCGGGCGACGGCGTCGCGCACCGCTTCTTGTTCCGGCGAGAATGTGAAGTCCATGGGGCCTCCCCTCTTTTTGCGTTATAACCTACCCAATCTCTCAAGCCGCCGATAGAGCGGCACCGGACGACAGGGAGCCTTTCATGCCGGGTATGTATTTTGAAGAATTCGAAGAGGGCCAGATCATCGCCCATGCCATCCGCCGCACCGTCACGGAAACGGACAATGTGCTCTTTTCCACCATGACGATGAACCCGGCGGCGCTGCATCTCGATCACGACTACGCCGAAAAAGAGACGGAGTTCGGCAAGCCTCTGGTCAATTCTCTTTTCACGCTCGGCCTGATGATCGGCATTTCGGTGCATGAAACGACGCTCGGCACCACCATCGCCAATCTGGGCATGACGGACATCACCTTCCCCAAACCCGTTTTCCACGGCGACACGCTGCGTATCGAAACGAAAGTCATGGGCAAGCGTCGCTCGAAGTCGCGGCCCAAGGCGGGGATCGTGACCTTCGAGCACACCGCCTTCAACCAGCACGGCGATGAAGTGGCCAAATGCACCCGCCAGGCTTTCATGCACGCCAAGACGGAGGGCTGATCCCATGCGCTCCCTTCTCTTTGTGCCGGGCGACAGCGAAAAGAAACAGGCCAAGGCCCAGGATAGCGGCGCGGATGCGCTGATCCTCGATATGGAAGATTCCGTCGCCCTTTCGGCGAAGGAAACCGCGCGGGCCATGACCGCCGAATATGTGAAAGGCGCGCCTGCAACGGGCCCTAAACTTATCGTGCGCATGAACGCGCTCGACACGCCTTTCTGGGAAGAGGATTTGAAAGCCATCGTCCCCGCCCGGCCTTTCGCCGTCATGGTGCCGAAAACGATCTCGGGCGCCTGCATCGCGAAAGTCGCCGGGGCGCTGGACAGGCTCGAACAGGAAAACGGCCTGCCGGAAGGCGCGGTGAAGCTCTGCAATGTGGCGACGGAAACCGCCGCCTCTCTCTTCAATATGGGCAGTTATGCAGGCGCAAGCCCCAGGCTCTTTGCCATGACCTGGGGCGCGGAAGACCTGGCCGCCGATCTTGGCGCACGCTCCAACAAGGATGAAAGCGGTGCTTATACCGGCCCCTATCAGCTTGCCCGCACGCTTTGCCTTCTCGGCGCTGTGGCAGCGGAGGCCATGCCCATCGATTCCATCTGCAAGGAATTCCGCGATGAAGCGGCCTTACGGGCGGAAACCCGCGCCGGGCTGCGCGACGGCTTTACCGGTAAAATGGCGATCCACCCCGCCCAGGTGCCGGTGATCAACGAGGTCTATACGCCGAGCGATGACGACCTTGCCCATGCCCGCGCCATTGTGAAAGCCTTTGAGGAGGCTGGCGATGTGGGCGTGGTAAGCCTCGACGGTGTGATGCTCGACCGCCCGCATTTGAAACAGGCCGAGCGCATTCTCGCCAAAGCGGCAGGATAAAAAGACCGGGAGGAGACGATGGAGGAAAAACAGAAGGAAGCGCATCTGGCGCGCCTTAGCGAAGACGGCTACACGATCGTCGAAAACGCCATCGAGCCGGATTTTATCGAGGCGCTGAACGAGACCCTGCTTGGCCTTGAAAAGGAGCTCGGCATCGAGCCCGCCTATAATTCCTTCGAAGGGCACAAGACGCTGCGCATCTACAATCTGCTTGCCCGCGCACGGCTTTTCGAGCGCGTGCCGGTGCATGAGAATGTGCTGCCGCTCATCGAAGGCGTGCTCGACAAGGGCTGCCTCATCTCCTCCCTTTCCTCCATCGCCATTCTGCCCGGCGAGCGCGCCCAGCCCATCCATTCCGACGATCAGGTGATCGGCCTCACCCGGCCGCATAAATCCGTCGTCTGCAATTCCATGTGGGCGCTCAGCGATTTTACGGAAGAAAACGGCGCAACCCGCCTCGTGCCCGGCAGTCACAAATGGGATCATTGCCCGACCTATGGCGAGCATTACGCATCCATTCCCGCCGAAATGCCGAAAGGCTCCGTGCTGGTCTGGGTGGGCAGCCTCTGGCATGGCGGCGGCGCGCATAAAGCTGAAGAGCGGCGCACCGGCCTTGCGATGAATTATTGCGCCGGCTTCATCCGCCAGCAGGAGAACCAGCAGCTCGGCATTCCGCTGGAGCGGGTGAAAGAGTTTTCCCCGCGCTTGCAGGAGCTTGCCGGTTTCGGCACCTATCAGGGCTTGATCGGCCATATCGACAAGCAAAGCCCGCGCGAGGCGGTGCTGGGCCAGAAAGGCGGACATAAATCGATCTGGGATCACGATAAAAAGGAACCGGTCTCCTGAGGTCCCGCTTCATGCTATGCTGATCTTATCCAGGATGGGGGCGAAGATGAGCTGGAGAGATTTGACCATTAAACGCGTTGCAAGCCTTGCCTTGGCGATTGCCACGGGCGGCGCGGCCTTTCTGATTTATCTGGAAAGCACGCTGGGCGGTTTTTGCATTGCCGTGCTGGCGCTGGTTCTGGCGGCGGGCGGTGTACTCGACCGGCGCGTGTCGGGCGGCTTTGCGTCGGACGATCTTGAAGGGCGCAAAGCCGCGCTGCGCGGCGTTGCCGTGCGCCAGGGCCGCGCCATGACACGGCGCGAGGAAGGCGAGATCAGCGGCGCCCCGCCTTCGGGCAATGCATAAGCGCAGGCGCCGTCAGCCTTTCCAGTAACTCACCCGCTCTTCAAGCGGCGGGCGTACGCGCTCATCGGGCTTGGCGGCAGCGGAACCGAGATAGATGAACCCGGCCACCCGGTCCCCTTTCCGCATGCCGAGGAGCTTATGAACCTTCTTGTCGAAGGCATACCATTCCGTCAGCCATTGCGCGGCAAGACCAAGCGCGCTCGCGGCAACCAGCATATTCTGGCAGACGGCGCCGGCGGAAAGCCGCTGCTCCCATTTCGGAATTTTGGGATGATCTTCGGCGGTGGAAATCACCGCCACAACAACCGGCGCGCGCGTCAGCCGTTCGGCTTCTAGTGTCACGCGTTTTTCATCCGCTTTGGGTTCCTGCTTCTTGAAGATACGGGCAAGCTCTTCACCGAACGCCGCCCGCGCCGCGCCTTCGAAAACGACGAAGCGCCAGGGCCCAAGCTTGCCGTGATCGGGCACGCGCCAGCCTGCTTCCAATATCTGCTCGAGCTCGGCCTTACTCGGCCCCGGCCCCTGCATGTCCTTCGCCGTGACCGAGCGGCGGGCAAGCAGCACATCGAGAAAACCGGGCAGCGCGGGAAGCGGCGTCGCACTCATGGGAAGTCCTTTTTGCGAATCTTTATCAAAAATAACAAAGTGCTCCTCACATAAGCCATCCGGGCCCATTGTTCAAACCGGCTTCGCGCCTGCCTCCGAGCCGCACATCACATTTACGCGCGCAGGCGAGCTTTGCCTTTACCCATGAAAACTTGCGTTTCACCATATTTCGATGGGGGCGGCGAATAGTATATGGGGCGGTATCGCGGGAACGGGGCTGGCGCTGATGTCGAGCGCCCTGCCCGCCCATGCCGGCGCCTGGCCGCAGGAGAAAGGCAAGACGCTCGTCATTACCTCTTTCACGGTGGCCGAAGCCAGCCGGGCTTACGGCGCGGACGGGCGCGCGGCGCCCACCAACCCTTTCAGCAAAAAAGAATTTCAGATTTACGCCGAATATGGCTGGCGCGACACCGTCACGCTGGTCGGCAAGGCCGCCTATTCCAGCGAGATTGTGGAGAGCCCCATCGGGCGGGTCGGCTCGAACGATCTGCGTTTCATCGAAGGGGGCGTGCGTGTGGCGCTTGGAGAATGGCGGGGCACCCGCATCGCGCTTGAAACGCTGGGCACGCTCACCACCGCCACCTATGAAGGCGATACGTTTTCGCCGGAAGCGGGCAATGTGGATGTGGAAAGCGCAGTCTATTTCGGCCAGACGACAACGCTTCTGGGACGTGATGCCTTTACCGATCAGCGCGTGGCTTACCGGCTGCGCACCGGCGGCAAACCCGATGAGATCAACGCCATCGCAACTGCGGGCGTTCATATGAGCCCGGATTGGACGGTGCTTCTTCAATCCTCAAACTTTCTATCCATCGGCCCGGAAAATGCGCCGCGCGGCTCGGCCAGCGCCTACAAGGCGCATCTCTCATCCATCATCCGCATGAGCCCCATTCTTTCCGTGGAGATCGGTGGCTACACCACCTATGCCGGCATGAACACGGTGAAAGACAGCGGCATCAAGCTCGGCTTCTGGTATCACTTTTAAAGAGCCCAAAAGAAAAGGCCGGGGTGCCCCGGCCTTTCCTCGATCTTATTCAGCAGCTTTTGCCGCGCTTCGGGCGGGCGCGAGATCCGGCGGCAGCGCCTCTTCGCGCAGCGCGGCAATCGTTTCATCGAGCCCCGCCACCGTCTGATCCTTGGAGCCAAGACGGCGGATGGAGAAAGTCTTTTCCTCCGCCTCGCGCCGGCCCGCGACGAGAATGACCGGCACCTTGGCGACCGAGTGCTCGCGCACCTTGTAGTTGATCTTCTCGTTCCTCAGATCGAGCTCGACGCGCAGACCCGCCGCGCGCAGCTTTTCATACGACTCGCGCGCATACTCATCCGCATCCGACGTAATGGTCGTCACCACCGCCTGCACGGGCGCGAGCCAGAGCGGGAAGCGGCCTTCATAGTTCTCGATCATGATGCCGATGAAGCGCTCCAGCGTGCCGAGCACCGCGCGGTGCAGCATGACGGGCCGGTGGCGGCCGCCATCCTCACCCACATAAGAGGCATCGAGACGCTCCGGCAGCACGAAGTCGAGCTGCAACGTGCCGCATTGCCAGGTCCGCCCGATCGCATCGCGCAGGTGGAATTCGAGCTTCGGCCCGTAGAAGGCCCCCTCGCCCGGCGCGAACTCGAACTCGAGCCCGGCGGCATTAAGCGCGTCTTCAAGGCCCTTCTCGGCTTTATCCCACACCGCATCTTCGCCCGCGCGCACTTCCGGCCGCGTGGCGAGCTTCACCGCAATGTCCGTAAAGCCGAGATCGTGATAGACCTTCTGCAACAATTCGCAGAAAGCGACGCTTTCCGCCGTGATCTGATCCTCACGGCAGAAAATATGCGCATCGTCCTGCGTCATCTGGCGCACGCGCATAAGGCCATGCAGCGCCCCATGCGCTTCGTTGCGGTGACAGCAGCCGAACTCGGCCATGCGCAAGGGCAGGTCGCGGTAGGATTTGATGCCCTGCTTGAAGATCTGCACATGGGCCGGGCAGTTCATCGGCTTCAGCGCCATGAACTCCGCCTCGCCGGAAAGAACCGGCGCATCTTCCTCCGTGCTCGGAATTTCATCCGGCACGACGAACATGTTCTCGCGGAATTTCGACCAGTGGCCCGACTGTTCCCAAAACTTGGAATCGAGAAGCTGCGGCGTTTTCACTTCCACATAATCGCTCTCTTCCAGGCGCCGGCGGATATATTGCTCCAGCGCCTGCCAGATGCGGTAGCCCTTCGGGTGCCAGAAGACCGAGCCCTGCGCTTCTTCCTGAAGGTGGAAAAGGTCCATCTCGCGGCCGAGCTTGCGGTGATCGCGCTTTTCCGCCTCCTCCAGCATATGGAGATAGGCTTTCAGCTCTTTCTCATTCGTCCAGGCCGTGCCGTAAATGCGCTGAAGCTGCTCGTTCTTCGCATCCCCGCGCCAATAAGCGCCCGACACACGCATCAGCTTGAAAGCCTTGCCGAGCTTGCCCGTGGAGGGCAGGTGCGGCCCGCGGCACAGGTCCAGCCAGTCGCCCTGCTTATAGATGCGGATGTCCTCGCCATCCGGGATGTCGTTCACGAGCTCGACTTTGTAAGGCTCGTCGATCTTCTTGAAATAGGCGATCGCCTCGTCCTTCGACCACACCTCGCGCACGATGGGTTCGTCCCGGTCGACGATTTCCTGCATCCGCTTTTCGATCTTTTCCAGATCGTCCTCGGAAAAACGTTCCTCGCGGTGGAAATCGTAGAAGAAGCCGTTCTCGATCACCGGGCCGATCGTGTCATGGGTGCCGGGGAAAAGCTCTTGGACGGCCTGCGCCATGACATGGGCCGCATCGTGGCGCAGAAGCTCGAGCCCGTCCGGGCTTTCCTTCGTCACCACCTCGACCTTGGCGTCATGGGCAATTTCGGAGCAAAGATCGTCGACCTTCCCGTCGATCTTCACCGCCACGGCCTTCTTGGCGAGCGATTTGGAAATGCTTTCGGCCAGCTCGAAACCGTTCAAGGCTTTTTCATACTCGCGGACGGACCCGTCCGGCATCGTCAATTTGATCATCGTTTCTCTCTTAAACGTGCTTACCGGATGTCCGGCAGGCCGCCTCATCATTTCCTTTATCCGCGTTCGGGAGCCGCCAGACACCATAGCGCCAGGGCGCATAGATGGGCTGGGGCTGAAGCGCCGCCGGCACCGGGTCGAAGCCGTGGCTGCCCCAGGGGTGGCAGCGGGCAATGCGGGCAAGCGTCAGCCAAAAGCCCCGCCAGGCCCCGTGCCGGCGCACCGCCTCCAGCCCGTATTCCGAGCAGGTGGGCAAATGACGGCAGCGCGGCCCGATCAGCGGCGAAATTCCCAGGCGGTAGACCTGGATGAAGCCGATCATCAAAAGGCTTCCCAAAAAGCCTAAAGGATTGCGCGCCACGGCTTTCTCCCGCATTCCCGCCCCTTTTGGAGGGCGGCTCGTTCATGACTGTGTAGCCGGTATTGAAAGGCGGCTCAACAGCGCGGATGGAAGGAAAGGAGACGGCTAAACCGTTCTCATCCTTCAATTTTCATCGATTGTGGGTCGGAAAGAAGCCGCCCGGCGCGCCCTCGCGGGGAGCGGCTGGCTCCGGGGCACAGGCTTACGCCCGTCCGGAGCCGGGGGTAGTGAGCGTTACGGTGAGCGTGATGGCACAAGCGCGCGCAAAAGCCCGGCGCCCTGCGGGCCCCGCCTTCAGCATCTTGGCGCTGTTTCTGCCGTAACTCATTGCTGCTCCGTTTTATGCGGTCTCAATATAATAACCGGAATGCTAAGCAAAGGCTAATCCGCCTTATGGACCCCGGGACAAGCCCGGGGTGACACTTTGCGTTTGATGCGACGTTCCGCCTTTTACATGAGGCCGTCACCCCGGCCCCCGTGCCGGGGTCCATAGAGCCTCAGCAAAAAACAACAATCCTTAAGCCGCTCCGGCTTTTTCCAGCGCTTGCTCCACCGCTTCGAGCGTTGCCTCGAAGGTGAGGAGGGTGGAGGCGTGGCGGGCTTTGTACTCGCGCACGGGCTCTAGGATTTCGAGGTCCTTCCACTTGCCGGTGGGCGGGGGCCCGCCTTCTTTCAGCATGGCTTTCATTTGATCGCGGAGCGCGCGCAGCTCTTCCACGTCTGCGCCGATGACGAAATGCGCCATGATCGAGGAGGAGGATTGGCCGAGGGCGCAGGCCTTCACATCATGGGCGAAGTCCACGACCTTGCCGTCCGTCACCTTCACATCGACCGTGACCTTGGAGCCGCAAAGTTTAGAGACGGCCGTCGCCGTGCCGTCAGGATTTTCCAGCCGGCCGATGCGGGGAATGTCCCCGGCATATTTGAGAATGCGCGCGTTATAAATGTCGTCGAGCATATCCGTCTCCGGCGGGGTTTACGCCACCCGCCATTTCGTGCCGTCCGGCCCATCCTCGATGGCGATGCCCATATCGGTGAGCGCATCGCGGATCCGGTCCGCCTCGGCAAAGTCTTTGGCCTTGCGGGCTTCAAGCCGGGCGGCGATGAGCCGCTCGACTTCCGCAGCTTCAATATGGGTATCCCCGCCTGCCTGTTCAAACCAGGCCGCCGGGTCCTGCTGCAGAAGGCCGATCACCTTGCCTGCCGCCAGAAGCTGGGCTTTCACCTCCGCCTTCTCCGCCTGCCCTTCGGCCTGATTGGCTTTCTTGGCGAGCGCGAAAAGCTCGGCGAGCGCTTTGGGCGTATTCAAATCATCGAGCAGCGCCTCGAGGAATGCCGCCGGCAGATGTGCCGGTTCCGCCTCGACATCCGCCAGCGTGCGCAGCGCGCCGTAAAGCCGGTCGAGCATGCGCTTGGCCTGTTTCAGCCCCTCACCCGTCCAGTCCAAAGGCTGGCGGTAATGGCCGTTCAAAAGCGCAAGGCGGATCGCCTCGCCCGGCGCTTCTTTCAACAAATCATGCACGAGAAGGACGTTGCCGAGCGACTTCGACATTTTTTCCTTCTCGATATTCACGAAGCCATTATGCATCCAGAACCGGGCAAGCGCCTTGCCGCCATGGGCGCAGGTGCTTTGCGCCACCTCGTTTTCATGGTGGGGAAACTGCAGATCGATGCCGCCGCCATGAATGTCGATGGTCTCCCCCAGATGCTTCTCGATCATGGCCGAGCATTCGATATGCCAGCCAGGCCGCCCGCGGCCCCAGGGGCTTTCCCAGCCCGGCTGCTCGGCGCTCGACGGCTTCCAGAGCACGAAGTCGGAGGCGTTTTTCTTGTAAGGGGCAACTTCCACCCGCGCGCCCGCTTCCATCTCATCCTGATCGCGCCGGGAGAGCGCGCCGTAATCGCCAAAGCTGGGCACATCGAAAAGCACATGGCCTTCCGCTTCATAAGCATGGCCGGAGGCGATGAGCCGCTCCATGAGCGAGATCATGGTTTCCGTCGTCTCGGTTGCCAGCGGCTCGATATCGGGGGGCAGCACGCCGAGCGAGCCCATATCCTCCCGGTAGATCGCCGCATATTTCTCGGTAATGGCGGAAATCGGCACGCCCTCGTCCTGGGCGGCCTTGATGATCTTGTCCTCGATATCGGTGATATTGCGCGCGTAAACGACGTGCCCCGCGCCATAAAGATGGCGCAGCAGCCGGGCCAGAAGGTCAAAGACCACGGCCGGGCGCGCATTGCCGATATGGGCGAAATTGTAAACGGTCGGCCCGCAGACATACATGGTCACGCGCTTGGGGTCCTGCGGCGTGAAGAGGTCTTTCTGGCGGGTCAGCGTGTTGTAAAGCTTGAGGGACTTGGTCTCAGCACTCATCGGATCTGTTCTCTTGGTCGGATCGGGCCGGAGATGGGCTGCCGGCGCTCCCTAAAAGAGGCCTAGGCCAGCCGGGTGAACGAGGTCTGGCGGCAGCGGCAACACAGATGACAGGTCATATCGTCAACCTCAAGGTGTCGGAAACCGCCGGAACCTAATGCAGAAACCCGCCGAAAACCAGCCCAAATGGCCCGGATTGCGCCCGGAACGCACCGGAAAAGGGAAATCCGGCGCCTCGGGCGGCGCCCATTATCAACATTCCGTCAAGGCTTTGCGCATTTGCAAGGTCCACAAAGCTTGATAGCCCCTTTCTGCAAGGCTATATGCACACTCTAGACGGTGTCACATCATCTGCAGCATGGCATAAGACCCGTGCTTGATGGGCAAAATAGGCAGAGGAGGACCGCTGCCTGTGACTTGAACCGGCACTTTCAAACCCTCCCGTCAGGGTTTTGGCCGGCGAACCCCTAAGAGAATGGTCGAAATGGATATGAATGCTGTAGTGGATAGCTTGTCTTCAACGAAAACCGATCGCGCTCGCCCTTCCCGCGAGGAAGCGGAAGCGGCCGTGCGCACCCTCATCGCCTGGGCCGGGGACAACCCGGACCGTGAAGGCTTGATCGAAACGCCGAACCGCGTCGTGCGTGCCTATGAAGAATTCTTCGCAGGCTACGAAGAAGACCCGGACGAAGTGCTGGGCAAGACCTTCGAGGAAGTCGAAGGCTATGACGACATGGTCATGCTGCGCGATATCACGCTGGAATCGCATTGCGAGCACCATATGGTGGCTATTCTGGGCAAGGCGCATATCGCCTATGTCCCCACCAACCGGGTGGTCGGCATCTCCAAGCTTGCCCGCGTGATCGAAATCTACGCCAAACGCCTGCAGACGCAGGAAACGATGACGGCGCAGATCGTCGACTCGATCAACCGCGTGCTCAAGCCCAAGGGCGTTGCCGTTCTCGTCGAAGCCAAGCACCAGTGCATGACGACGCGCGGTATCCGCAAACCGGACGTGGCGACTATCACCACGCAGTTTACGGGTGTCTTCCGCGACGATCTGCGCATGGAGCAGCGCTTCTTGCAGATGATCCGCGGCTACCAGGAACGGTAAGCCGCCCGCAGCAAGGCACCTGCCGTGAGCGATAAATCCGAATCTTACTTTGCCGAGCGCGGCGCGAAGGCAGAGATCGAAGAAGGTTCCGTCTTCGCCCCGAAATTCGGCGAAGACGGCCTCATTCCCGTTGTCACCACCGATGCGGCGACGGGCGATCTTCTCATGCATGCCTATATGAATGCCGAAGCCCTCGCCCTGACCATCGAGACGGGCGAGGCGGTCTATTGGAGCCGCTCGCGCGGCGGCCTTTGGAAAAAGGGCGAAACCAGCGGCCAGGTGCAAAGCGTGGTGGAAATGCGCACCGACTGCGACCAGGACGCTATTTGGCTGAAAGTCAATGTGGCCGGCAATGGCGCGACCTGCCATGTCGGCTACAAGGCCTGTTTTTACCGCTCCATTCCGGTGGGCACGGGCAAGAAACCCGCCCCGCTCGATTTTGAAGAGAGCGAAAAGGTCTACGACCCCAAAGACGTTTACGGGAAGTAAGGCCGCAGGCCTTCGCGGCCTCGGGCGCCATCTTGTCTAACCGGGTCTTTGTGATGTAATGCGCAGGTAACGTGAAGGGTCCCCATGCGCAAACCTGCTCCCAAACATACCGGCACACCGAAAATCGGCCTCGCCCTCGGCTCGGGCGTGGCGCGCGGCTGGTCGCATATCGGCGTCATGCAGCGCCTTGCCGAAGAAGGGATCGAGATCGACGTGATCTCCGGCACCTCCATCGGCGCGCTGGTGGGCGGGTGCTATGCGGCAGGCAAACTCGATGCGCTGGAAGAGTTCGCTCGCTCGCTGAACGCGCGCCGGCTCTTCAATCTCATGGATATCCGCTTCAACGGCTCGGCGCTTTTCGGCGGCAGCAAGCTGGCCGAGCTTTTGAAAGAACATCTGCATGAACGCCAGATCGAAGACCTGCCGCGCAAATTCGTAGCCGTGGCGACGGACATGAATAGCGGTCATGAGGTGTGGCTGAAACACGGCTCGATGATCGATGCCATCCGCGCCTCTTACGCCCTGCCCGGCGTTTTCGAACCCATGGCCTATGAAGGGCGCTGGCTGATCGACGGCGCGCTCGTCAATCCGGTGCCGATTTCCGTCTGCCGCGCTTTCGACGCCCATCTCGTCATCGCGATCAATCTCAACCTCGATGCCTTCGGCATGACCTCGGCGCTGAATTATTACCGCCTGGAAGAAGAGCTGGAAGCAGAGCGTGAAGCCAAGCGCGAGGCGGAACGGAGCACCTTCGAGACGGAAGACATGATCAGCCTCGAAAACACCCATCTGGAAATGCCGATCGAGGATGACGAAACGCCGGAAAAGAGCCTGCGCAAATCCATCTCCGAGCGGCTGAAACAGATGCGCAGCGGCACGGACCGCGCGCTGCTGCAGCAGCTTTTCAAACGCGACGCCCCCTCAGGGCCGGGGCTGACCACCGTCATGACGAGCGCGCTCAACATCGTGCAGGACCGCCTTGCCCGCGCGCGCATGGCCGCAGACCCGGCCGATGTCGTCATCGAGCCGGATGTGGGCCATATCAATCTCATCGATTTCGATAAAGCGGATGAACTGATCCGTCACGGCCGCGAGGCAGCCGACCGCTCCATGCCTTTCATCGAACGGGCGCTCAAACAGCTCAGCTAAGCTTAGCCGGTGGCGATATACATTTTGAGCTGCTCGGCTTCCATCTCCGTTTCCGCGATCTTGTATTTGACCACGTCACCGATGGAGATGAGCCCGATCATCTCACCCTCTTCCACCACAGGTACGTGACGGAAACGCCCGCCGGTCATGATGCCCATCAGATGGTCCACCGTATCCGCGCGCGAACAGGTGATGACATTCTGCGTCATGGTTTCGCGGACGGGCTTGTCCAGCACGGCAGCGCCGAATTTGGAAATCGCGCGCACGATGTCCCGCTCGGACAGGATGCCGCCCAGCTTTTTCCCATCGGCGACCACCGCAGCCCCGATTTTCTTTTCGCTCAGAAGATCGGCAGCCTCTTTCAGCGTCGCATCGGCGGGAATGGCCACAACCTTGTGGCCCTTTTCTTTCAGGATCGTTTCAACGTTCATTCGGCTCCTCCTGTTGAGGCGCATGCTCGCCGCATCGCCCGTCATCCCCCGGAGACTTAAAGGCTCTCCCAAGCCCGCGAATAAAAATGATGACCCCGCCGCGCCCGACATTCAAGATGCTCGCGAGTCGAAAACATCATTAAAATGTCAGAGACACTGCCCTATTTGCGACACAATAATCCTGACACTGACGTCACCTTTATAGTTAAAAGCGCAGGAAGCCGGGGGAAACGGGCATGGATGGTTGGCCTTTCTGGAAACGCCTGTATCAAAAGCAAATAAATCGTGATCTGGACATTTGGGTCACGAAGGGCTGGGTCACCCAGCAAAATGCCGAAGCGATCCGCCGGTCGCTGGAAAACGAGGATGGCGGTAGCCGCCTGCCTCTCGTGCTTTCGCTTCTGGGCGCGGCATTACTCGGCCTTGCCGCCCTCTCGTTCGTCGCCGCCAATTGGGCGGAGATGCCGAAGCTCCTGCGCCTTCTCATTCTCTTTGCCTCGCTGGGCGCTGCTTACGGCGCCGCGATCTGGCTTTATCTGAAAAAACACACGGGCTTTGCCGAAGCCGCCCTACTTCTTGCCACGCTCCTGTTCGGCGCGAATATCATGCTCATCGCGCAGATGTATCATCTGGCGAGCGATTACACGGGCGGGCTTTTCGCCTGGTCACTCGGAGCACTGGCGCTTGCTTGGGCGGCAAAGTCCCGCGCCGTGCTGGCCGGCTCCTTCGTGCTGCTCTTCATCTGGACGGGCACGGCCTCGCTCGATGCCGGTATCAGCCCGCACTGGACTTACATCCCGGCCTGGGCGGCGGCCACCTTGCTAGGCTTCCGCCTGCAATGGACGCCCTCCTACCATCTGTCCCTGCTCTCCTTTTTCGGCTGGCTGCTGATGGGGCTCGAAGGGTTCGACAATTATCACTGGGACAGCGGCAACCTTCTCTTCTTCGGTCTTGCCATCGCGCTCACCGTCTGGCTGAAAGGCCGGCTCGGCGGCGAGCTTGGCCTGCGCATGGGACGCGTTGCCGAAGCTTACGGCGCCATCGTCACCGGCATCCTGCTTTTCGCCCTGCAATTCGATGAGCTCGATTTTACCGGCGAGATGAGCTGGCGTCTGACACTGCTCGCCTTCGGTGCTTTCAACGTGGCGCTCCTGTTCTTCTGTGTGATGCGCCGCGCCTTCACCATGACGGGGCTTGCCGGGTTCGGCGCGCTGCTGGCGCTCACCGTTCTGCCGGCAATCATCACCAGCGGGGAAACGAATTATCTCGATATGACGACCGGCATGGGCGGTGTTCTCTATTTCGCCTTCGCCATCTGGCTTATCTTTCTCGGTACGCAGTCGGCCAGCCGCTTCCTCGTCAATCTGGGCTTCACCGCCTTTGCCGCCGAGGCTTTCTATATTTACGCCGAAACGCTCGGCACGCTGCTCGACACCGCGATCTTCTTTGCCCTGGGCGGTATATTGCTGATCGCAGGCAGCTGGGCGCTCAACCGCTGGCGCAAAAAGATGCTGGCTGAAACCGGCAAGGGAGAGGCCCAATGAGCTTCATCGATGAGCAGATCAAAGGCCTGCAAGCCCCTGCCCCGCGCGCGCCCGGCACCTTTGCGCTTGCCGTTGCCGCGATCTTCCTTGCGCAGGCGCTCTTTCTCGGCGCCATGATCTGGGACCGGATGATGCTCCTGCGCTCCGGCACGGAAGTCACGCTGGCCATCGAACCGGTCGATCCCCGCGATCTTTTCCGCGGTGACTATGTCATCCTCACCTACGACATCTCACGGCTGGAAGAATCGAAACTTGCCGGCGACAACGATTTCAAAGAAGGCGATACGGTTTGGGTGGCGCTTGAAGAGCAAGGCGGGCTCTGGCAGGCCGCCGCCCTTCACCGCAAAGCCCCAAGCGAGGGTACCTTCATCCAAGGCCGGGTTGATTATGCGATCGGCGCGCGCCCGCGCACCGTGGAAGAAGACGAGCCCTGCGAGAATTGCCGCATGCTCACGCTCTCCTACGGCATCGAAAGCTATTTCGTGCCGGAGGGTACGGGCTGGGATCTTGAAGAACAGCGCAACGAAAACCGCCTTGCCGCGCGCATCGCGCTCGGCGGCGATGGGGAAGCCGCCATCAAAGGGCTCCTCCTCGACGGCGAGCTGATCTACGAAGAACCGCTCTTCTAGTTTACGCGGGCCGCCAATTGCCGTGGAAGCCATGGGGAATGCGTACCGGCAGATGCGCAAGCGCGAGCGGCCCCGCACCGACATCGCTTGCATCGAAGACGGCAAAATCCGAGAGGTTCGTCTCCCG
The DNA here is from genome assembly GCF_965222285.1 of Tepidicaulis sp. NCBI lineage: Bacteria > Pseudomonadati > Pseudomonadota > Alphaproteobacteria > Hyphomicrobiales > Parvibaculaceae > Tepidicaulis > Tepidicaulis sp. Next base: position 1,998,793 of record NZ_OZ244942.1, read on the forward strand.
CCGGTAGATCGCGGTAACGAGATAGCCGTCCCCTTCCGCAGAGCCCGGCGCGCGCGGCACGAAGACGGGTTCGAGCACCGTGTTGCCCGCGCCTGCATCCCACTCGGTTTTCTTGCCGGTCTCAAGATCGATATGCACCAGCACGTCATAGGAAGCAGCCTCCGCTTCCGGCCGCGCCATGGAGGCATAATAGCCGTGCCGGTAGCCGAGCCCCGCAAAACGCTCATCGAGCCGCGGAAACTCGCCGCGAAGGTCGGATAGAACCTCTTCGCTATAGCTGTTCGTATTGCCGTCGAGATCGAAGGTCCAGCGCACCAGCAGCCCTTGCTCGCTGGAAAGATCGGAAGGCGGGCGCGCGCCGTTTGCATCCGGGAAAAGCGGTACGCGGGAATATTTCATCACATCGGCAATAACTTTCGTGTGCCCGCCCTCATGCACCGTAAAGGCGTTCATCGGGTGGTACACATAACAGGGATCGCCCTCGAACCAGCGCATATCTTCCACCGCCCCGTCCCGGCGCATGATGCCGATCATGCTCGGCGTATCCGGGTCCCAGGCGATGACCGGCCCGCCCTGCATGATCCGGTCAACATCGATGGTTGCGGGGAAAAGCGGAAAGATCACATGCTCATCCGTGGTGATGAAGTCATGCATCATCGTGCAATAAGGCGCCTCGAATTTTTCCGTACGCGTCACGCGCCCGTCCGCGCCCACCACATTATAGGCGATGGTCTTGGAGCCCGGCCCATCCGCCATATAGGCGAAGAACAGCATTTCGCCCGTTTCAGGATCGATCTTGGGATGGGCGGTCATCGCGCCTTTATATTTGCCCTCGAAGGTCCAGCTTCCCGCCGTTTCCAGCGTCAGCGGGTCCATGGCGACAGGCGAGCTTCCCTCATCAAGTGCCAGAAGCTTGCCGCCATGCCAGACGATATTGGTATTGGCGACATTGTTGCGCAGCTCCTCACCGCCCGGCGCGCGGGGCTCGCCAAAGCCCGTACCGACAAGCCGGCGGCCCGCCTTGCGCTGCGCCTCATATTGCTCGGTATGCACCCAGCGGTTCCGGTAAGAAGCGCGCCCACCTTCCACATGAATGCCATGCACCATGCCCTCGCCCAGGAACCAGTGATGTTTTTCTCCGAGCGGGGGAAACATCGGGTTCGGACCATTGCGGTAAAGCGTGCCGGAAAGCGTCTCGGGCATATCGCCCGTCACAACAAGCTCCGGCGCGTCCATCTCGGCCAGCACCGGCGCGTAATTGCCCTTCAGGACACCAATTTCTGGAAACGGTTTCATAAGCCAGGCTCCTCCATCCTCCCCGCCATTACACAGCCGCCGGGGGCCGATTGCCACCGCGCAAGCGGCTCATTTGTGAACAATGGGATGTGCAGGGAACGCCCGTTCGATTCGCTCGATCTTCAAAACCGCCCTTGCCGACGCGGCGTTAGAAGCGGCGCCATTGCGCTGGACCTTGCCTCTTCTATGATGACGCCAAACAAATTTGGGAGCCTCCGATGAAAGCCATTCTCTGCCACGACTACGCGCCGCCGGAAAAACTGCGTTTTGAAGACGTGCCCGATCCTGCCGCGAAAGACGGTCAGGCCGTCATCGCCATCAAGGCGGCAGGCGTCGGCTTTGTGGACGGCCTGCTCGTTCAAGGGCTTTATCAGGTGAAAATCCCCCTGCCCTTTATTCCCGGCACGGAATTTTCCGGCATTGTGGAGAGTGTGGGCGCAGGCGTCACGGGCTTAAAACCGGGCGACAGGGTGCTCGGCTCGACCATGGGCGGGGCCTGTGCGGAAAAGATCGCCGTGCCTGCCGCGTCCTGCGTGCCCATTCCGGACAATCTGGACTTCGCGCCCGCCGCCGGCATCATCATCTCTTATTGCACGGCGCTTTACGGGCTGCGCGCCTGCGGAAATGCCAAGGAAGGCGAAACGCTTCTCGTCCTCGGTGCGGCAGGCGGTGTCGGCAGCGCCGCCATTCAGCTTGCAAAAGCCATGGGGCTGAGCGTCATTGCCGCCGCTTCCAGCGAGGAAAAGCGCAAAACCGCGCTGGAGCTCGGCGCGGATCATACCGTCGATTATACGAAGGAAGACTGGCGCAGCGATCTCAAGGAACTGACGGGCGGCAAAGGCGTCGATCTTGTCTATGACCCGGTGGGCGGGCCGATTTCGGAAGCGGCGCTCCGCTCACTCGCGCCGGGCGGACGGCATCTCGTTGTCGGCTTTGCGGCAGGCGACATTCCACGCATTCCGCTCAATCTACCGCTTTTGAAGCGCTGCTCGGTGGTCGGCGTGGATTGGGGCGGCTTTGCCCGGGCCGAGCCGCAAAATGCCGCGCCCTTCATGCGCGATCTTATGGCGATGATCGCCAAGGGTGAGCTGAAACCGGAAGGCTTTGCCCTTTATCCCATGGCCGATACCGGGCGGGCGCTCAGCGACATCGCCGCGCGCAAGGCGCTCGGTAAAGTGGTGCTGACGAACGACTAAAGGATTAGCGCGGGACGGCGCTCAGTCGTCCCGCTCGTCCGGCCGCTCTTCCGGAAACTTGCCGAAGGGAAAGGGTTTTTCTTCCTGCCCATAGGTAATGAAGGTCAGGCATTCCCAGACATAGGCGACCAGCCGTTTGGAAAAGGCGGCCAGCTCCTCGTTTTTTTCGCCGTTGATCAGCACGACGATGAATTGCACCGCACCGAGCAGGATCGACAGGGAAAAGGCGATATTTCCTAAAAACCAGAAGCCGATCATGTAAAGCACACGCTGCCAGGCCGCGCCGCCCGGGCGCTCATCCGTGTGCGCGCCGCTGCGGTCTGAACCAGAACTCGAATGGGAACCTGAATGGGAAGATGCGTCGCTCATTGGGGTCTCCTGGAGTTCGCGCCGGCGCGCCGAACGCCGCGCCTTATAAGATGTGGGCGGCAGGGGCGCGCTTTCAAGCTCTAGAGCCGGGGCGGGCTGGCGAAGTTCAACCCTTCCACTCCCCATAGCCCACATTGCCCGGCCCGCCGGAGGGAGAGGTTTTGATGGGATCGAAAAACCCGAAAAGCAGAAGTCCGGCGAAAAAGCCGCCAAGATGCGCTTCCCAGGCAACCGAGACGATCTGGCCCGAAGGCGTCAGCCCCGTAATGCCGAACAGCAGGTTCATACCGATCCAGATGGCAATGAAGATGAGCGTACGCCGGTCCGTCAGGGCCTGCAGAATGCTGGCCTGCGCCCTTGGCGCGCCGGGAAGTCCCGTCTGACCCGTGCCGATCATGCCGAGCGGACCGCCCGCCAGAAAGACGAAGCGCGCCGCCCCGCCCATCAGGCCGGATACCGCCGCCGAGGCCCCCACCACCGGCGTCAGCTCACCCGCATAGATCACCACATGAGTAATGCCGCCAATAATGGCGCAGATCACATAGAAGGTAAGAAACCGCGCCGTGCCGATCCGCCGCGCCACGGGCGTACCGAAGGCAAGTAGCCAGATCGCGTTGAAAATCACATGGGTCCAGCCCCCATGCAAAAAGGCATAGGTGATGAAGGTCCAAAGGTCCGCGAGAATGCCGCCGGGAAAGAAGTAAATATTGCCGTCCACCGCCGGGGCATAACGCGCGGGAATAAGCGAGCCCCAGATCAGGAGATCGCCGGATAATTCACGCCCGCCATACGCCTGCAGCAGAAAGACCGCGAAAATGGCGGCGACCAGCGCAATCACCACGGAAGGCGCGTTGAATGCGGGCGGCTCTTTATATTCCTGTAAATCAGCCACGGGCCGCCGCCTTCTTTAGGGGAAGTTCGCCTTTCAGCGCCGCCTCGACGAGGGGCAGCCGGTCATTGCCGAAGAACATACTCTCTCCATTCACGAACATGGTGGGCGAGCCGAACCCGCCCCGCTCGATTACTTCTTCCGTGTTTTGCTTCAACCGGTCTTTGATATCCTGATCCTTGATCCGTTTAAGCAGCATTTCAGGATCGATGCCGACCTTCTCGCAGATTTTCACGATTTCTTCCGGCTGGCTGATGTCTTTCAGATCGCCCCAATAAGCCTCGAACATGGCCCAGGCATAAGGCACGAGCTTGCCTTCATCCTGCGCGACGATCGCCCCGCGCATCGGGTCCACCGCCTTAACGGGGAAAACCGGCGGCTGGCCGATCTTGATGCCGGTGAAATTCGCCCAGTCCTGCAGGTCCTTCACATAATACTTGCCCTTGATCGGATTGGGTTTGGCGCGCAGCTCGTAAACTTCCTTGTTAACCACATTGAAGATGCCGCCCACCAGGATGGGTTTCCAGATCACCTCAGCGCCCGTGCGCTCGATCACCTCGTGAACCCGCGCAAAACAAAGGTAAGTCCAGGGGCTCGAACAATCGAAATAGAATTCCAGCGTCGCCATCCCGCCGCTCCTTATGGTTAACCGCCCGGCTTGCCGCGGGCATTGAGCGCGAGTGTGGCCGCTCGGGGCCGGATTCGCAACGCGGCCCCGTCTGGCCACCTTTCCGCTCGCCGGTGCCACCTGTCCCAGCAAGAGACAAATCCGGCGTGCCAAAGGGAGGCCGGAAGCGGGATTTCCCCCGTTTTCCCCTTAACCCCGCCTTAACCATGCGAAAAAACCGGCGGAAAAGCTGGGGTTTTTCGCAAAAACATCCCCGCCCTGCCGCTGGCACGGCCATTGCGATCCCCTTGGCAAAACAAAAAAAGATCTCAGACCAATCGTTTGACGAGGCTCAACATGGCAAGCACGGCAACAAAAAAAGCGCTCAGCGCCCTTACCGGCATCACCGCCGGTATTGCCATCGGCACTTTGTCGGCAATCGCGCCGGCAGCCGCCTTCGATTTCGAGGAAAATCGCTTCACGGCCAATGTGCCCTACGGCATGGATTCCTCGGTCGAGCTGAACCAGCCCATGTACCCCTCGTTCCGCGATGACAATGGCAACCGCGTCATTGCTAACGGCGATCTCACCGCATCTGGCGGCGGCACCCACACCTCGGGCGTCGGCTTCACCAACACCAGCGGCGGGAACGGCAATTGCAATGGTGTGAGCTGTGGTTCCAATTCGGCACAAGCCATCGGGAACCAGATCAACGTTGTGACGACCGGCTCCTACAACACGGTCGTGATCAACGCAGAACAAATAAACAATGGCAATCAGCAGGCTACGGTGACCAACAATGTTCAGTAACCCTCTTGGATATACGATGAAAAGCGCGGGCCGCATTCTGTCCATCGCAAGCGTCGCAGCCGCTCTGGCAGGCTGCATCTCCCCGGTGGCGGATACGACGGGCCGTTATGCGGAGCCGATCGGCAATGCCCCGGTGATCAACAATGAAACACCTTATTCGAACGCGCTGCGCTGCATCGCGCGTTCCTCCCGCAACGTCAGCACCGCCCCGCGCATCGCTGTCGGCAATATTCAGGATTACACCGGCAAAGCCGAACCTGAAGGCGGCCGGAAAGTGACCCAGGGCGCCGCCCTGATGGCCATTTCCGCCCTCGCCAAAGCCGGCGTGCGCCAGGTGGAGCGGTATGACACGGGTGTCACCGAGCTTGAGCTGAAATATGCCAATAACAAGCTGATCGGCGACCAGGACGGTCAGGCTTTCCGCCAGATCGTGGCCGGCACCATCCGCGGCTCCGACTATTACCTTGTCGGCGGCATCACGGAGCTGAACTTCAACATCCGCTCCGGCGGCGTGGACGGTTTCTTCTCCGATCTCGACACGGACGGCACGAAAGCCAACCTGCTGGTCAACCAGTTCGTCATGAATGTGGGCCTGGACCTGCGCCTGGTGGACAGCCGCACGCTGGAAGTGATCGATGTCGTTTCCTACCAGAAGCAGATCATCGGCCGTGAAATCAAAGCCGGCGTCTTCGATTTCTTCGGCGGCAACATCTTCGACATCGCCGCGGGCGAGAAGGCCCTCGAGCCGCTGCAGCTCGCCGTGCGCTCGGTCATCGAACGCGCCGTCCTGGAAATGATCGTGCCGGTCTATGGCATCGATCCGGCCCCTTGCGCCAATTTCGGCAAGGACGGCGATCCGCTGGGCGAAATCTACTACGACGCCCCGCGCGGTCAGCAGAACGCCGACAATGGTATGCGCACCGCCGCCGCCCCGGTCCGTCCTTACGACTACTACTCCGAGCCGGTCTTCACGGGCCTGCGCGGCCGGGTCAACTAACCTTCAAGAATTCCGCCGGGCTCCGGCCCGGCCACAAGTTTCCCAAGAGGAAAGCCTGAGAGCCAACTAGGGGAGGATCGCAAGATCCTCCCTCTTTTTTTGTGCGGGGGCGGGTGAGGCGAATGCCCATGGACCCCGGGACAAGCCCGGGGTGACGGTTGCGGAGAATGGTGAGGCGGTGCGCTCTCAGGCTCTCGTGGCGGAGCGCTGGGATTTGGCAAAGCCACAGCTCCATATAGAAGCTGTCACCCCGGGCTAGTCCTGGGGTCCATACAACAGCAAGGCCGAGAAAGCTGGCGTGAAAGCTCCCTCACCCCAGCAACCCCTTATAAAGATCGCGCCACTCCGGGTTGTGTGCCTCGATCACGTTTATCTTGTAACTGCGCCGCCAGCGTTTGATGCGCTTTTCAGAACGGATCGCTTCTTCCACATCCGGCGTTGCTTCAAACCAGACGAGGTCCTTGATGCCATACCGTTTCGTGAAGCTGTCGGCTGCTCCGGCTTTGTGCTCATAGACCCGGCGCACCAGGTCATTCGTCACACCCACATAAAGCGTGCCCCGTCTGCCGCTGGCGAGAATGTAGACGTAGTAAGTCTTCATGACTGCCGAGTATGCGGCCTGTGGACCCCGGGACAAGCCCGGGGTGACGGTTTTATTTGAGGAGATACAGTGCCACACCGTGTTTGTAACATCGCGTGCATCTTTGTGGAGCAAGGCCGCAGTTCCACATAGAAGCTGTCACCCCGGGCGTGTCCCGGGGTCCATACGGCAGCAGCTGCAAATGTACGTGCGAACAGGACGGCAAGAGCAAGCACCGCCCACCCTTTAACACCCCGCACACAAAAAACCGCGGCGTCCGTGCAAAGACGCCGCGGCTTCGAGGTGCCGTCAAGAAAGAGAGAAGATCAGTTGCCGACACCGCCGGAAAGATAAAGCCCCGAAGTGTCGCCCACCTGGCTCATCTGCGGGCCGCCGGTCGTTTTCTGCAGAATGATTTCGGCAAAGCGCGCACGGGGGGCGATGCCGCTGTTGAATGCAAGGTCCGAGGCCGGGCCGCAGGCAACGCGGCCGTCTTCGCCCACATGCAGGCTGCTGCCCACCTGGCATTCGAACGTATAACCGCCCTGATAATCCGTGCTCGTGCCATCTTCCAGGAACCGGCCGAGCGTCACCACCATCATGTCGCCGGCAAGGCAGTGGAAGACCTCGCCTACATAAGAGCCAGCCTCGATGATCTTATTCGGCACGCTCATGCGCGCGGCTTCTTCAAGACCCTTGGCGTCCTGGCACACGCCCTTGACGGGCTTGCGCAGTTTTTCGACCGCGTTCGGCACAACCACGGTGAGCTGGCCGAGCGGAGTAACCGCTTTCGGCGCTTCGATAAACGTGGTGCTGCCGCCGACGAAAACGGTCTTGTTCCGCGCGCCGCGGTCCACATTGATATTGAAGACGCGGTTGTCGTTATGAACGCTCGTATTCGTCGTCGTGGTGTTTTTGTTGATGGTGATCTTCTTCGTATAGCTCTTGTTGATGATCACCTTCTTGCCGCCGCCATGATGCGGGGGTTTATGCGGCCCGCAGGGCGTATCCGGGACGCAGGGCTGGTCCGGGCAATAATCGGCCGGATTGCCTGCCGAAGCGGGCATCGGAACAGCCGCATCCATGGCCGTGGCGCCCGCCGCCACACTCATTGCAATGAACAAATTCTTAACTTTGTGTCCCATAACGGCACTCCATAACGGCACTAAGAGCTATTTTGGCGCATTTCGGCGCGTTTCATTTCCTTGTGCCCTGCCATCGCAGGAGCCGTGCCACTTGCCGGAGGCGCCCGTTAACCTTTTCCCGCCTGCCCTCAATAGAAGAAGCGAACTGGTGCTTTCAGTTTTTAAGCGCTTTCCCCCTCCCGCCCCGCGCTGCTGGCACGCTTTCTGCTCCCTCCCGCCCAAGAGCGCCGCTTGTGTGCCGAAAGTGTTCCGGCACGGCACGCAAGGAAGCTCGAAAAGGAACAGAGGACACACAAATTCCCCCGTTTCGCGGGGCCGGGACGCGACAGCGTCACAAAACTGGATTAACGTGCCGGCTTGGCTCCTCTTGGGGGGAACCCGGCCGGAACGCGGAACGGGTTCAGAGGGCAGAGTAATGCAGCATCAGACGACACAGGCACTTGTTGAATATTGGAACGCGATCCGGGGAGACCGCCCCGCACCGCGCCGCAGCGAAATCGAGCCGCGCGACATCAAGCGGCTGCTTCCTTACGTGTTCATTCTGGAACGCCAGGACCATTGGTCCTTCCGCTTCCGCCTTGCCGGCACCGGCCTTTGCAATGCCTATGGCACCGAATTCCGCCGCCAGAACATGCTCGGCCTCTGGCAGGACGAGTGCCATACCAATATGACCCACCTGCTCAATGACGTGACGGGCAGTGCGGCTGCCGGTGTGCTGGAATACACCGCCGAGACGGGCGAAGGCCGCCAGGTCTCCTTCGAAATGGTGCTGCTGCCGCTCGCCCAGGACAATGGCGCCCTCACCCGCATCATCGGCGCTGCCGTGCCGCTGGAAAATCCGGCCTGGCTCGGCGACCAGATGCTGACCCGCCAGTGGATCGACCGCATTCAGCTCATCGATCCGGATCAAATGCCGAAATCCGCCGCCGCAGCCCTTGCCCCGCGCATCGCCCGGCAGGCCCCGCCGCGTATCCATGCCGGTATCCCGAGCCTTGCGGCCCGCCGCCAGCGCCTGAGCGGCGAGCGGCCTTATCTGCGCCTTATCAAATCGGAAGTGCCGAATACGGGCACGGCGACCGGAAAAGTCTTCGAAAGCTAATTACTTCCTCTGTTCCAACCGGATGAACGGGCCCCTCCTCAGGGGCCCGTTTTTTTGGCTCACGGGAGAGTGATGGGCAGGCGTCCTCTTATTATATGCATCATGCATATAATAAGCGCATGACAGAGAAACAGCTTACCAACCGCCTCGGCGCACTGGCCCTTGCCGCAAGCGATGCGCAGCTCAAAGGCGCAACCCGCATCACCGGGCTCAGCGCTTCGTCCTGCGCACTTATCGTCTCGCTCGGTCTTTATCCCGGCGGCACGGTATCTGAGGCAAGTACCCTGCTCGATCTCAGCCATTCGGCCACCGTGCGCCTGACGGAGAAACTGGCGGCCCAAGGGTTTCTCACCCGCCGCCCCGGCGCGGACAAGCGCGAAGTCGCGCTGGCGCTCACGGCCAAAGGCGAGCGGATGCGCAAAACCATTCTTACCGCGCGCGAAGAGGCACTTAGCACCATTCTGGACGGGCTGACGAAACAGGAGCGCAAAACGCTCTTACCGCTGCTCGATAAATTGCTCGCCTCCTTGACCGTGGATGCCGTTAGCGCCGGGCGCATGTGCCGCCTGTGCGATGACGGCATGTGCGGCCATGACGCTTGCCCCGTCCACCGCACCTATGAAGAGCTCGAAGCGGCGGGCGCCCCGCATTGAGCCCAACCCCCAAAGCGCCCCGAGGAGGACCCCACATGAACGAGACCCAGCTTGCCGCCTATTTCGGCTATGCGGAAAAGATCGGCCGCGCCGTCGCCTATTACGGGCTCGGCCTGATTTTCTTTGCCTTCGGTCTTTATAAATTCACGCCGGAGGAAGCTGCCGCCATCGAGCCGCTGCTCATTCACAGCCCGTTCCTGTCCTGGCTGCATGCCGGTTTCGGTGCGCAAGGCGCATCCAACGTGATCGGCGTCGTGGAACTTGCCATCGCACTTGCGATTTTCGCCCGCCGCTTCCTGCCCCGTGCCGCCGCCTTCGGCTGCTTGGGTGCGGCCGGTTCACTCGTCATGACCGTGAGCTTTCTCTTCACCACGCCGGGCGTGAGTGAGGATACGGCCGGCTTCCTCATCAAGGACGTGCTGCTTTTCGGCATCGCCATGTGGGCGGCGGGGGAAGCCTGGGCCATGGCCCGCAGCGGCGCGCGCAGCCCGGCAGCGCTTGCCCGTTCCGCCTGAAGGAAACGTCCCCCCAAAACAAAAGCGGGCCCTTTCACAAGGGCCCGCTTTCTTTTTACCTGTCTCGTCGGCGCTTACGCGACCTCGCGGTCCTCGGCGATCATGACATTCTCCGGCGGCAGCGGCGCCTTGCCCAGCATGTCGTCGGAAATCTTTTCCGCGATCATGATGGTCGGGGCGTTGGTGTTGCCACCCACCAGCGTCGGCATGACGGAGGCATCGACGACGCGCAGGTTTTCCAAACCGTGCACGCGGCAGCGCTCGTCCACCACGGCCATGTTGTCCTTGCCCATCTTGGCGGTGCCGACGGGGTGATAGATCGTCTCCGCCGTCTCGCGGATCCAGGCATCGATCTGCTCGTCGGTTTTGACATCCGCGCCCGGCCAGAATTCCGCACCCCGGTAAGGGTCCATCGCCTTCTGTGCCAAAATCTCGCGCACCATCTTCACGCCTTCGCGCATCACGATGCGGTCGGCTTCCGCTTCCAGATAGTTCGGCTGGATGATCGGCGCCTGTGAGGGATCGAGGCTCTTCAGCCCGATAAAGCCGCGGCTTTCCGGGCGCAGCTGACAGATATGCGTCGTATAGGCATGACGGTCAGACTTGATCCGCGCGTGATCGCGCATGAAGGCTGCCACGAAGTGGATCTGCACATCCGGCACTTCCAGTTCCTTGCGCGTCTTCAGGAAGCCGCCGGACTCAAGCCCGTTCGAGGTGCCGACACCGGATTTGAAGAAGACATATTGCATGCCCGTCATCAGCTGCTTGAGCGGGTTCGAGACCTGGCTATGCAGCGTGACGGGCTCCGGGCATTCCTGGATCACCGTGCAATCGAGGTGATCCTGCAGGTTCTGCCCGACGCCGGGCAGATCGGCGACGACATCGATGCCGAATTTGCGCAGGTAATCGGCCTTGCCGATGCCCGAGAGCATGAGCGTTTGGGGCGAATTGATCGCACCGCCGCACAGAATGACTTCCGCATCGGCATAAGCCTTCTGCGTTTGTTTCTTCTGCACATATTCAACGCCGACGGCCTTATTGCCTTCGAAGAGAATGCGTGAAGTCAGCGCTTCAACTTCCACCGTCAGATTGGGACGGCCGAGCGCGGGCACGAGATAGCCCTTGGCCGCGCTGCAGCGCTGACCGTTCTTGATCGTATGCTGGTAAGGGCCGACGCCTTCCTGCTGCGGGCCGTTGAAGTCGTCCGTATAAGGATGGCCTGCCTGCTTGCCCGCTTCGACGAAGGCATCGAAAAGCACATTGGGGCTGCGTCCGTTGGAAACGCCGAGAGGTCCGTCGCCGCCATGGAACGTATCATTGCCGTTCTCATTACCTTCCGAGCGGCGGAAATAGGGCAGCACATCGGAGAAGCCCCAGCCCTCAAGGCCCATCTGACGCCACATGTCATAATCGCGCGCATGGCCGCGAATATAGATCATGCCGTTGATGGAGGACGAGCCGCCCAGCACCTTGCCGCGCGGCCAGTAAAGCTTGCGGTTGTTCAGATGCTGCTGGCCTTCGGTCCAGTAATACCAGTTGGCGAATTCATTGCCGATCAGCTTGCCGACGCCTGCGGGCATATGAAAGAGGACGCTCTTGTCCTTGCCGCCCGCTTCCAGAAGCAGGACTTTCTTGCTCGGATCGGCGGACAGGCGGTTGGCCAGAACGCAGCCGGCGCTGCCGGCCCCGACAATGATATAATCGTAACGTGTCATAAGCTTCCCTTCTCACAGCTTCCTGGCCCGCAGTTTCTTATCGCAAGAATGTGGCTGCCATGTCCGGCAGCCCGCTCCCTGCCCTGCTATCCGGGCTCGGCCCTTCACGGCCTTTTATAATGGCCTTTTTCTCAGGCCCTTGTTCTGATTTTGCCGAATTGTGATATGTCAGCAAAGATGACGCAAGCGTCATCTTTGCCAAATCTCGCCTGAAAGCTTTTCCCTTAACTTACGGGATCAGCGTGACCAAGGTGCGCCGGTTCAACGGCTCGCGGACCCCGTCCCCGGTCGCCACGGCAGGACGGGTTTCCCCATAGCCAATCGTCTCGATCGCTTCGGGAAGCGCGCCCATTTCCACCAGCACCGTTTTCACGATTTCGGCGCGGCGTACGGAAAGCCGGTCATTGTAAGAAGCAGGGCCCGATGTATCCGTATGCCCTTCGGCGCGGATGAGGCCGTGGCCGCCGGCACGCGCCGTTTCGATGGCGGTATTGAGCACTTCCAGCGCCTCGGCGGAAAGCGACCATTCATCGAAGCCGAAATAGACGGTGAAATTCGCCGGCTGCGGCGCCTGCACGACCGGCGCAGGGGCCGGGGCAAGGGCCGTTTCCAAACGGCTGATATAGGAAAGGAAGCGGCCCCGGCATTCAAAGGCAGGCGCGGCACCCGAATCCATGGCGATCTCATGGACCCAGCAGTCGTAAGCGGTTTGCGCCACCGCGGCCATATCGGGCTCGGCTTCCTTGGCGCCGAGATTGAAGGCCGCCGTCAGACGCTGACGCGCATCTGCGGTCTCCGGCACGCTGGCGATGGGCGCCAAAGGCTCGACATCGACGCCGCCTGCCGCTTCCAGCGCTTTCGCGGCATAGAACTCGGCTTGCTCATCGGCGCCCTGCCCATCACGGGCCGTCGCTAGATTAAGATAAGAGCGGTAAAGCGCCTGCTGAAAGGCGCTGCCGCCCGGCACCGTGTCCAGCGCATCGTCATAAAGGCTTGAGGAACACGCAGCGACGGCGAGACCTAAGAAAAGAACCACGGCATATTTGAAAGCCGCCCCCGATGAAGCGAATACCGCGCCGATTGCCCGTCCCCGGAAACCGTTTTCCATCGTTTTTTGTGCCGTGCCCCGCATCGTGCCCTCATCTTCGGCTGCATACCGCAGCCCCGTTGCGCCGCTCGAAACGGCTTGTTCTTTGGTCCTGGGTTGTCCTAAGTAAGGTTAACCGCTTTAGTCTTATAGCGCGAAAAGACGTGTTTAGGCCAGCAATGCTGCGTAAAAGCGAAGCAACTCATTAACTTTCCTGTCCTAGGATAAACGGCAAAGAACACCATGCAGAATCGGCAGTTCAAAGGGGCGCGCCTGTCATGCAGGAGAAGAAATTGAACGAAGACCGCCGCCGCGCAGAGCGTAAAGAGCTTTCCGTCGAAGGCCGTCTGATGACGCCGGCGGGCGAGGAATATACATGCAGCGTGCTCGACATCTCGCTGGTCGGCATCGCGCTCTCCACACCTGCCCCGGCGAATCTCGACGACAAAGTCATCATCTATCTGAACGATCTGGGCCGTTTCGAAGGCAAGGTCGTGCGGATGATCGATAATGGGTTCTGCGTGGAAATTCACCTGGTGACGCCGCGGCGCGAACGGGTTGCCGAACGCATCCGCTGGCTGTTCGAGAACCAGCGTCTGCCTGCGGCATCCGCCGAAAGCCAGCGCCAGTTCCCGCGTATCACGCCGAAGGAATCCGGCCTTGGCGCGGCCTCACGGCTCATCCTGCCAAACGGCGAGCGCACAGAATGCCGCGTGCTCGACATGTCGCTGAGCGGCGCGCATCTGAAAACCGATCTGCGTCCGCCCATCGATTCGCGTGTGCAGGTGGGCCGCATGACCGGCCGCGTCGTGCGCCATACGCCCGAAGGTATCGGCGTGCATTTCGACACGCTCGCCACCGAGCTGCCGACCGACGCCTCGCATCTGACCGAGTAATCCCGCCAAATTAGCAAAACAGGGCGCGAGGATGCGGGGACACCCCCGCTATCCGCCCTGCGCCCTGGCCGCTAAACTGCCCCGTCAAGGAATCAGAAAACGGGGCGGAACTCATGTCAGACAATCTGCTGAGCTATGAAGTGAGAAACGGCGTTGCCGAAATCCATATGGATGACGGGCGCGCCAATGCACTTGGTCATGAAATGATCGGCGCGCTCAACGGCGCGCTCGACAAAGCAGAAAAGGAAGCAAACGCCGTCTTGCTCTCCGGGCGCGAAGGCCGCTTCTGCGCGGGCTTCGATCTGTCGGTGATGAGCGGCGGACCGGAAGCTGTGCAGAACCTGGTGGGCTCCGGCGCCAAACTTCTCACCCGTCTTTATATGTATCCGCTGCCCGTCATCACCGCCTGCACGGGCCATGCGCTGGCTGCAGGCGGGCTTTTGCTGCTTGCCTCGGACTACCGGATCGGGGCGGAAGGCGCGTTCAAGATCGGGCTCAATGAAGTAGCGATCGGCATGACGACGCCGCTCTTCCTCCTCGACTTCGCCCGCGACCGCGTGCCCGCGCCGCTCTTCGATCAGGCGACCGTCCATGCGCGCATCTTCGACCCTGAAAGCGCGGTTTCCGCCGGCTTCCTCGATGAAACCGCCACGCCGGAAGCGTTGATGAAAACCGCTATCGCAAAGGCCGAAGCCATGGGCGCCCTGCCCCGCGCAGCCTTTTCCGGCACCAAACGCAAAGCTCATGGCCCCACCGTCCGCCATATTGAAGACACACTCACAGCCGATTCTTCGAGCTTTGATGGGGCGCATTAGCCTCTGTTCTCAGGAGAACGGAAAATGAGGCGGTTCATGCATTTTCGCTTTCTGACGATCGGCCTGCTTGCGGCGGGCCTGGCCTTTGCTCAAAGCGCGCCGGCGAGGGCCGAGTGCGCCGTGGACAGCACCGAGGGCGTCCTTGGCGGGCTTGCCGGGGCGGCGCTGGGCGGTTTTCTCGGCTCGAAAATCGGCAGCGGTTCGGGCAAAACGGCCGCCACGATCGGCGGCGCGCTGCTGGGCGGTTTTGCGGGCAATCAGGCCGCACGTAATCTGACCTGCCAGGACCAATCTTATATGTACGACACCACCCAGTCCTCACTGGAGCGCTACCCGTCCGGGCAGAGCGCCACGTGGCGCAATCCCGATAGCGGGCATTGGGGCACGGTAACGCCGGTCAGCACCTATCAGGGTAACGGTGGGCGCAATTGCCGCGAGTTCGAACAGACGATCTATATCGACGGCCAGCCGGAACAGGCGACGGGCACGGCCTGCCGTCAGGGCGACGGCACTTGGAAGATCATCGGCGGCTAAGCACAGAAACGCCGAAGCGGTTTAAAGCGGGAGACGGCAACGTCTCCCGTTTTGCTTTGCGCCCGCCTGGGCGGCATCCAGCGAAATTGCTTCAAATTATCGGAAAAGAAATCTGAAAATTGAATACAAATAAAAACAAAAGATAATAAAAGTATATACAAATAATCTCTGAACTTATCTCAAATACACCCTCCCGTTTTGGAAATATAGAAACCCGAGACGTGTAACTTACTCAATACAGGATCGAAAGATCGGGGTAAGTACAATGTTCTTGATGCGTTTAGTAATCAGCGTTGCGCTGGTGCTTTATCTGGTGGGGTGCCAGACGATTGCGCCGGATGCGACGTCCGGGCTGAAAGCCGGTAAGCCAGTGGCGCCGGCCGAAAGAGCCCTCCAGCTTGCTTCCATGGAAGCTGGCTCTCAGGTCGTTCCCCCCTTCGGATATATCGGATTTTGCCTGCGCCATGCGGCGGAGTGCGAAACCGGCACCGACACGCCTTCCAGCGTGGAGCTGACGCCCGAAAAATGGCGCGAGCTCAACGAGGTGAACGACTACGTCAACAAAGCCATCCGGCCGGTCGAAGACATCGAGCTTTATAGCCGTGCCGAATGGTGGGCCTATCCGGGCGAAGAAGGCGGCGACTGCGAAGATTATGCCCTGCTCAAGCGTAAATTGCTGATCGAGCGCGGCTGGCCTGCAGATGCGCTGCTGCTCTCCGTGGTGAAGGAGTGGAACGGGGCCGGTCATGCGGTGCTTACCGCCGTCACCGACAAGGGCGACTACGCGCTCGACAATCAGGCCGCCAACATCGTGCTCTGGAAAGACACGCCCTATAGCTGGGTGAAGCGCCAGTCCCGCACCCATCCTTATATGTGGGTCAACCTGGACCCGGAGCGCGAGGAAGCCATCCGTCTTGCAAGCGCCGAGGTGCCGAAGCGCCCGGCCTTGCAAAAGCCTGCCGGCGCAGCGCCGGAAGGCACGTCCAACCTGCAAAAGCCGCTTGAAGAAGGCGTCTTGAAGCAGAGCGTAAATTAGGAGATCGGGCAGGCCCCGCCTGCCCCACGATCCCCCCGATCAGGCCCTTTCACCCCCCTTGGGCCTGGTCCTGTCGAGGCCGGTCCCGTCGCGAGGCGGGGCCGGCTGGACAGTTTTAGGCCATGAGAAAGCGAGGCCGAAAGGGAACGGCTCTTACCGGCCCTTCCATTGGGGTTTGCGTTTTTCGGCAAAGGCGCGCGGACCTTCGATTAGGTCTTCGCTTTTGAACAGTGCCGCAACGGCGGGATATTTCCCGTTCACCGCTTTTTCCAGGTCCGCCTCATCAAGCCCTTTATAGACGCTCTCTTTGGAAGCTTTGATCGACATGGGCGAGCATTCCATGATCAGCCCGGCCCAGCGTTTGGCTGCCTCAAGAAGCTGATCCGCCGGCACGACTTCATTGACGAAACCGAGCTGGCGCCCTTCTTCCGCACCGACGACACGGCCCGTCAGGATCATACCCATGGCCTGCTTCAGGCCGATCTGGCGCGGCAGCCGGTGGAGGCCCCCGGCGAGCGCTGCAAGCCCGACTTTAGGCTCAGGCAGCGCGAAATTCGCTTTCTCCGAGGCAATGATGAGATCGCAGGCGAGCGCGATCTCGAAGCCGCCGCCCATGGCCACACCGTTTACCGCGGCAATGACCGGCTTGTTGAGGTCATAGCGCGCGGTGAGCCCGGCAAAGCCGGTAGCCGGAACTTCCAGCTTGTTGCCTTCGGCCTGGTATTTCAGGTCGTTGCCTGCCGAAAAGGCGCGGTCCCCTGCCCCGGTGATGATCGCCACCCAAAGATCGGGATCGGCGGCAAAATCGTTGAAGACTTTCTCCAGCTCGAAATTGGCCGGCGGGTGCAGCGAGTTCATCCGGTCGGGACGGTTCATCGTCACGATCAGCAGGTGTCCGTCGCGCTCCACCGAGCAGAATTCATAATCAGCCATTTGTTTCTCCCTGTTCGCCGCCCCCTCACCGGAGGGCGCTTTATTGCTTGCCATCAATTTGCCGTGCGCGGCCCGTCAGGACAAGCCGGGGGCAGGCCACCCCCCGGAGCGCGCTAAATTCCCGTAATCGGACGCAGCGGCAGCCCCGGGTAAGCCTCCATTAAGCATTCTGCCCTTAAGTTGTCCTGTGGTGAAAAGCCGCCACAAGTCCGTTTCGAATCAAGGCACACAGTTTATGAGCGCCCAGATCAACCAAGCAGAACTCGACATGGCAGAGACGGCCGCGCCCGCTGGCGATGCCCGGCCGGAGACTGCTGGCGAAACCGGCACGCCCGCCGCCGCTGCAGACGCGCAGCCGCAACCGGCACGCGAGGCGAAGACCTTCTGGACACTGAAATATGGCGACCAGATCTATGGGCCTTATGCGCATGAGGCGATGGAAAAATATATCGGCGAAGGCCGGATCGTCGCGCAAAGCGTCATCGCGCCTGCAGGCAGCGAAGAATGGAAATTCGCCAAGGATGTGAGCGCCTTTGCGGTTCACTTCGGCGGCGCGCCCGCGCAGCCGGAGGCGGAGACAGGCCTTCAGGCAAGCACGCAGCCCGACCGGCGCGCGAACCGCAGAGCTGCCGATACCGGCGATGACCGCCCCGCTTATGGCCCCGCTAAAGGTCAGATCGACCGGCGCAAACGGCCCGAGTCGAATAACTTCGTTATCATTGCCGAGATCAAATCCCACCATGGCCCCGAGCTTGAACGGGCGCTGATGTCCGCCGGGCCCGCCATGAAGATTGCAAGCAACGCCTGGGTGCTGAGCGCCAAAACCTCCGCGCCGGGCCTGCTCAATCAACTCAGCCAGCATATCGGCCGCTCCGACCAGCTCTTCATTTCCGATGCCACCTCGGACCGGATCGCCTGGTTCAATTTCGGGCCGGAGATGGACGCGAAAGTCCGCCGCGTCTGGCGCAAGCCGACCTGATCTCTTTTATTTTTGCAGCAACCTCAAGGGCGCGCCAATGGCAGCCTGAGCCCGCCCGCCGTTAGCGGCAGCGGTGCAGGTGCCGTCACCGCTGCTTCCGCGCCGGGCCGGGCCAGTGGCAGTAGCGCGGCGTCTTCTTCCGCCTCACGGGCCGGGTTTTCCTGCGGCAGGACAACAGACGGCGCAGCAACCGGCTCTCCTCCCTCGCTGCGCACCGGGACCGCATCGCCTGCAAGGCGCTCCATGATGGATTTCGCAGGCCGCCAGCGGGCAATCAGCGGCGCGCGCATGGCGCCAATATCGATGCAGCGCGGGCCCGCCTCCTCACCCCTGTCGCAGCGTACCGTCTCCCGCAAGATATCGAGCTGGAAATTGACCTTGCGCACGAATTCGTCGATCAGCCCCGCATCGCGCACCTTGCCTACCAGGACAAGATAGTCTTCGCAGCCGATCTGCTGGCGCTCCAGGAGCGTTTCGAGTTGGCGCGCGGAGAATGTGTCATGCGGCGGCGCTCCAGAGCAGATGCGCCACAAAAGCTCGGCGGCCACATGATCGAAAAGCTGCACGAGATCACGCTCACTCCCCGAAAGACCGCCATAGACTTGCGCGAGTTCCTTCGGCTCAAGACGGCGGAAGGCTTCCAGAAACCCAAGAATGTCTCCCGGCAAGGGCCGGGAGGTGACGGGCGCCGGTACTTTTTCTTCTTCCGGTTTTTCCTCCGGCGCCTCCGGCAGACGCAGCCCCTCTTTCAGGAACGACATCTCGGTAGCTTCGGCAATATCGGGTTCACCCTCAGGGCCTGCGGGAATGAGCAGAAACTGCAGCCCGAGCGGGCGCTCTTCCATATGAAAATAGAAAGTCTCCGCGCCGCGCTTCAAAAGCCCCTGCGCGGCGGCGCCGGTTCGATGCCCGTTCAATGCGAAAGCCGATTGGCCGGGCGGGCGCAATTGGCCTGCAATGCGCGCTTCGGCTTCCGTCACCGTGAGCCGGTAGCCTTCGGCCTCGGCCAGGCCCGTATAGCTACCGCTAAAGGAACGCGCCTCGGCTTCGGCGGAAATCAACGCCAAAAACGGGAGAATGAGACAGGTCAGAATCCGCCCCCAGCGCCCCCGCCAGGCGAAATCACGGCCACAAGCTCGCACGTCCCCACTCCCCAACTCGTCACTTTCAGGCCGGCACAACAAGGCCGGTCCGCTTCCACCGCCCATCATATGCCGGACGATGGAAAAACCGGTTAACCGGTCAGCCGACCGGCTTCAGCCCCGCCGCATAGCGCTTCCAGTTTTCCACATAATGATCGGCGGAAAGTTTCAGTGCGCCGCCTTCTTCCTCCGACAATTGCCGCACGATCTTGCCGGGCGAGCCCATGACGACGGAATTGTCCGGAATTTCCTTATTCTCAGTGATCAGCGAGTTCGCGCCGATCAGGCAGTTCTTCCCGATCTTCGCGCCATTCAAAATGATCGAGCCGATGCCGATCAGCGAATTGTCGCCGATCGTGCAGCCATGCAGCATCACTTTATGGCCGATCGTGACGTTCTTGCCGAGCGTCAGCGGATAGCCCATATCCGTGTGCAGCACGGAAGCATCCTGCACGTTGGAATTCTCGCCGATGGTGATGCGCTCATTATCCCCGCGCAGCACCGCGCCGAACCAGACGCTGGCCTGATGTTTCAATTCGATATTGCCCATCATCTGCGCATCGGGCGCAACCCAATACTGCCCCTCTCCGGGCAGGATGGGGGTGACGTCCCCCAGCTTGTAAATCGTCATGAATACCTCCTTGAAACGCCGCGCGGAGCGCGCCGTGCTTTTGCCGTTGCCGGTTCTTCTTGCTGGCCGGACTATGCCACGGAAAAGATAAATCTGTCATGGATTTGCCGTCTGCGCGCAATAGGATGGAAGAAACGCACCCGTCAGATTTGAGAGGCAGAACCGAGGCCATGAGCGACACTTCCCGCACCCGCGCCAGCGACAAAAACTTTCTTGCCTTGGAAAAATATAAACGCAGTGAGGACCGGCCCGTTCCGCGCCCCATGGCGCGCGCCTTTCGCGATATTGCCGCCGCACGCTTCAGCCGCCGGTCTTTCCTGCAAGGCACGTCGAGCGCGGTGCTGGCGCTCGGCGTCTCAGGCGCGCTTGCCGCCTGCAGCGAGAAAGAAGAAACGGGCATTCCCGGCTTCGATTTCGACGAGATCGCCCACGGCGTCGATGAAACCCATCACGTCGCGCCCGGCCATGACGCGGATATTCTTTTGCGCTGGGGCGACCCGCTCTTTGCCGATTCCCCGCCTTTCGATCCGGAAAGTCAGAGCGCGGCCACGCAACTCAAACAGTTCGGCTACAATAACGACTTTCTGGGCCTCACCCCACTGCCCTTCGGTGATGCACAGAGCCCGCATGCGCTGCTTTGCGTCAATCACGAATTCACGAACGATCCGCTGATGCACCGCGCGCTCAGCGAAGCTGCCGACCCGCGCCTTGCCTATACGCCGGACATGGCGCGCATCTCCATGGCAGCCCATGGCGGCACCATTGTCGAAGTGAAAAAGACGGACCGCAAATGGGCGCCCGTTACGGACAGCCCTTTCAACCGCCGCATCAGCGCGCTTGAAACAGAGATGGCGCTGGACGGCCCTACCGCAGGCCATCCGCGCCTGCAGACCTCCGCCGATCCGAGCGGACGCAAAGTCATCGGCACATTCAACAATTGCGCCGGCGGCATGACGCCCTGGGGCACCTATCTAATGGCGGAAGAAAACTTTCACGGCTATTTCGCAGGCGATTTGGACAGCCATCCCGAAAAACGCAATTACGAACGCGTCGGCATACCCGGCGGGTTTTATCCCTGGTTCATTGCCGATGAGCGTTTCGACATCAACAAGGAGCCGAACGAGGCGAACCGCTTCGGCTGGGTCGTCGAAGTCGATCCTTACGATCCTGCTTCCACGCCGGTTAAACACACCGCCCTTGGCCGCTTCAAACATGAAGGCTGCGAAACCATTCTCGCGAAAGATGGCCGCGTCGTCATCTACTCGGGCGACGATCAGCGCTTCGAATATCTCTATAAATTCATCAGTGCCGCCAAAGTCGATCCCAGCAACAGGTTGGCGAACATGAAAATACTGAGCGAAGGTACGCTTTACGCCGCCCGCTTCGCGGAAGACGGCAGCGGCGAATGGCTGCCGCTTGTTTTCGGTAAGAACGGCCTCGATGCTGCAAACGGGTTTGAAAGCCAGGCGGACGTCTTGATCGAAACGCGCCGCGCCGCCGACATTCTGGGCGCAACACCGCTCGACCGGCCCGAAGACGTTCAGCCCAATCCGAAGACGGGCCGCGTCTATGCCGCGCTCACCAACAATTCTAAACGCGGAGAAGACGCGACCGACGCCGTTAATCCGCGCGCCAACAATATCTGGGGCCAGATCGTCGAAATCACGCCGGAAGACGGCAATCACGGCGCGCAAAAATTCAGGTGGGACTTGCTGGTGAAAGCGGGGAATCCGGCCAAGCCCGAAACGGGCGCCGCCTTCAATAAAAAGACCAGCGCCAATGGCTGGTTCGCTTGCCCCGACAATCTCGAAATCGATCCGCAAGGCCGTCTCTGGGTGGCGACCGACCAAGGCAAGGACTGGCCGGAAGTATCCGGCACCGCCGACGGGCTTTGGGCGCTCGGCACGGAGGGCGAGACGCGCGGGCTCGGACGCATGTTCTTCCGCGTACCCGTGGGCGCTGAAATGTGCGGGCCGCGCTTTACCGCAGACGGCGAAGCGCTTTTCCTTGCCGTGCAGCATCCGGGTGCCGACGGCGCGGAGGACTACGCTGCCCATGGCCGCCCCTCGACTTATACTGACCCGGCAACGCGCTGGCCGGATTTCGACCCGGCCATGCCGCCCCGCCCCTCTGTTGTCGTGATCACCCGCAAAGGCGGCGGCAAGGTGGGCTAGCTTCGCGCATTAACCATGCCGGTTGCATCAAACGGAACGCTCAAGCACTCTATATGCCTGCTTGCGCGTGCCCATCGGCATTTGCGCCTGGCCAAAGGGAAACGGGGGTTCCATGCGGCTCTTCAATACGGTTGTTCTGCTTTTCATCGGCTTGCCGGCGGCATTCTTCTTTGCCTATCAGCAAGGCTGGCTCGATCCTTATGTCGAGGAAGATTGGATTCCGGCGGGCCCACTCATTCAGGCGGAACTCCGGGCCAAAGTGAGCCCTGAGGAGCTTGAGGCACGCATTGCCAAAGCGCTTGAAGAAGACGATTACGCGGATGCGCAGCTTTATGCGGAAATCGCAGATTACGCTTCCATTCCCCTTTCGGATGAAACACGCGCGGCACTCGACGACGCCAATTCGCTAACGAACAATATCCGGCGCACCGGCGGCTCTTTCTTCGAAGGCTTCGTCTATGGGCGCGGCAGCGACACGGCAAGCTTCATGGGCGCGCTCACCTCGGACCTCACGGTCATCGGTGATGTACGCGACATTGCCGGGGAAGGCGAAAAAATGGTGCGCGGCGAAGACTATTCCACACTGGTGCTCGGCCTTTCCGTGGCGGGTGTTGCGGCGACAGCGGCAACGGTCGGCTCCGGCGGCGCGGCTTTGCCGACGCAGGCCGGCCTTTCGCTTCTCAAAGTCGCCAAAAAAGCCGGCACACTCACCGCCAGCTTTGCCAGCGAGCTGCGCCAGCTCCTTTCCGAAGCCGTCAATTTCAAGAAGTTGAAGGAAACGCTGCAAACGACGAGCCTTGGCGATCTTTCCGCCACGCGCCGCGCGGTGGGCGATTATGCGGACAATGTTTCCTTCGCCAAACTGACGCCGGTTGTCAGCGATGTCGGCGCGCTGCAGCGCGCCGCGGGACCTGCCGAAACCATCCGCCTGATGCGCTATGTGGAAAACAGCGGCGACCTTGCACGCATCACCCGCATGAGCAAAACACTCGGGCCGAAGACACGCGGCATTATAGAGCTGACGGGCAAGACAAGCCTGCGCGCCTTCAAGACTTTGGCGAACTTCGTGCTCTGGCTGCTCTCCTGGGCCTGGGCCATCGTGGCCGGCATCGCCACCTGGCTCGGCGGTATGGGAATGCGGCGCGGCGTGCGCCGCCTGAGACGCCGGCGCGTTTACACCCGCGAAGCCTGACGGCAAACCCACTTAAAACGAAAAGCCCGCAGCACGAAAATGCTGCGGGCTTTTGTCAGTTCGGGACCACCTCTTTTCAGAGGGCTCCACCGGCGGATACCGGGAGCTGTCCCCACTACTGGCCACGCTTCAGAAGAAGCGAAAACCTTCGATTAGAGATAGGTCAGCGTCTGAACGACAATGACCGTGCCCAGCGCGGCAGACGCCACGAAGGAAAGATACCCGGTCTTCGCGCTGCCTTCCGGCTTCGTGAAAAGCGCGGCAATGGCATTGCCAAGCGGCTGGTTCTCGAAAGCCATGAGCTGGTAGCCGGTATAGACCGCGAGCACGGCAAAGGCGCCGAAGAAAGCGTCGCGGGCAGCCAGAAGGCCGAATTCAAAACCGGCCGCAATCAGCACGATCGCGGTAACCGAAACGATATTCCAAAGTGTCGAGCGCATGGGGGGCGTCCTATCTTTGTTTTGCGGTGCAATGTATCGCAATGCAGCATCTTTGCTGCGCCGCACAGGTTATAGATAGGAACTAACTGACAAATAGTCAAGTAGCGAAATTCGGTATGTTTACCAAAGGCTTGCGAATACCGCCATGCTCCTTAACCTATATAGGAGCTATATAGGGGCGGACGCAGGGGAAAACAGCCCCGCCCCGGCCTTATTTCTTAAGCGAGCACCAGGGAGAGAATGAAGATCCCGACAAGGAAGCTCCAGAACGAGGCGATGAGCGTGCTCAGAAGGAGCCAGAAAGGCGGGCGGTTTTCGATCACCTGGGCGCGCACCGCATTGCGCAGAATGACCGTCGGCCCGGCAAAGACCAGCGTGCAGACGCCCATGACCAGTCCGGCGGTCGTTTCCTGCCACATCTGAAAGCTGGCGGGCTTGTTCGTTACCAGGCGGTAGAAGCTGCCCGTCAAACCGGCAGCCACATATCCCGTGATCAGCGTCAAAAAGAAAACCATCAACTCGTGCATAATCCCTGCTCCCATGGCCGCCCCGCGGCCAGCGCCTTACGGCTTTGCCTCATCTTCAATGCCGTTCTCAAAGAGCGGGCCGCCTTGGGCCAGATCCCGGTCTTGACCCTGATCCTTGACCGCAAACTCGTCGGCCAGGGCCGGGCGCAGCGCATTGCCCTCCTCCAGGAACGCCAGATCGGCGCCAGGCGGGGCCGGAACATGACCGTCGAGCGGCAGGACTTCTGCCTTGGCCATGGCACAGCGCGCAGGTTCCGTGATGCAGGGGCTGACGGGGGCCGCGCTGGCGCCAGACCAGACCAAAACGGCATCCGTGGGACCGCCGGCATAAGCGACGTAACCCAGCAACATCATCACTTTGAGAACGAACGTAACCATGCCCCCGCTTGCGCAAGCCCCGTACCAGAGCGCAGCCCAATAGCGGTTTTTGCCGCTAGGGCATGTCTGGCGACGAAAAATTAAGAAAAATCAGGCAGTTATAGGAAAAGCCCGGCATAGGGCAGCCCCCGCGCGCCAAGGCGCGAACCGGCGGTTCTGTGCCGTTCTGTGCGCAAAACCGGGATGGCGAGGCCGATCTGTCTCAAAAGGAAACGCCTGCCTCCCTTCAAGTCCCCCCAAGGGGCCGCTAAGATGCGCCCGCCTGGGGCAAACCGAAACGCCCGGCAATGGCCGGACGAGGACAAGGAAGCGAGTGGTCAAATGGATGCAGCCGTAAAGGAACGCCCTGCCTGGCTCATTCCCGCTATTGTGGCCCTGGCCATTCTCGGCCTCTCGGCCGTCTTTCTCTATTATTACTTCGGCCCCTCGGCGAACGAGATCCTGGGCCTCAGCCCCAAGGCGACGGCAAGCGAGGAAATCGCCGAAGTGACGGTGGGCGGCAAGACGCTCTATGTGCCCTCGAATTTTACCCGTTACCCGGCCCAGCGCGGCGGCGAGCAGGAAGAGCTCGCCCTTCACGCCCTCCTGCCGGACCTCACGCCCTTCAGCCCGGAAGAGCGCGCGCTTTTCGAGGATAACAGCCCGAATTCCCGCGTCGTCCTGTTCAGCCTGAAAGCCGGCGACATGACGCTGCCTGAAGACCAGCGCTTTGCCGCTGTCTATAGCCGCTATTTTTCAGGGGAAGAGCCCGACGAAGTGATGAACGGGCTGGAGCACTACGCCTTTGCCGAAGGCTCGGGCTACCGCGACCAGGACCTTTTCCTCGCCACGGATGATCATGGAGAAATGCTGCTCCTGCTCTGCTTCCGCGAAACACCGGTGATTTTCAGCCCGTCCTGCTCACGCACGAAAGTGCTGCCGAACGGGCTCGTGCTGACATACCGGTATAAGCGCACGCGGCTGAAAAACTGGGCGGCGATCGACAGAAACATCCAGGCGCTGGTGGACAGCTTTTCCGAAAAACCCGGCAAAGCAGCTTCCGCTTCTTAAGGCGGGCGCGGATTTAGATATTTTCCGGCAGATCGATGTCGAGGATCGCCATCTGGAAGGCGTAGGAAACTTCGCCTTCGTCTTCGTCGCGAAAGATTACGCCGATAAATTCATCGCCGATATGCACTTCCACAGAATCGGATTTCTGCGGGCGAGCCGACACATGGATCGTATCCAGCCGGAATGTATCGCGCAGGTATTTTTCGAGACGCTTAACTTCTTGCTTGTCCAAAACGATCCCCAACTCACTGAAACAAATGGAAACACCTGCCATTCAAAGGCAAGGCGCAGGTTCTAACGAGCCTGCGCTGCCGATGCAACCTTTGGGAGCGGCAGCATTAACCGGCGCCAAAGAAGACCATATTGACGCAGCCGGAACAACCACCCGTTGCAGCTCATCACCGAGGCGTGAGCATAGAACGGCGCAGAAACCTGCTCTCCCCACCTTTGCTTGAGCATTTTTACTCCCGCCCGCCGCGCCTTTGCACAATGCGCAGCACACAAGCGGCGCGGGCGATACCTAAGAACGAATCGCTTCACGCCCTCTGCTTCAGCTTGTGGCCGACATCGACAATCGCCTCGATCGCCGGCACAAGCTCGGCGCCGAGTTCCGTCAGTTCATATTCGACGGAAGGAGGCGAAGTCGGCTTCACGTCGCGCCGCACGACGCCGCGCGTTTCAAGCTCGCGCAGCCTGGTGGTGAGCACTTTCGGCGAGACAGGGGGAATATCGAGCCTAAGCTCGCTGAACCGGCGCGGGCCAGCGCGCAGGCTCCAGATCACATTCACCGTCCAGGCACCGCCAATGATCGACATACATTCCGTAAGCGGACAGGCCTCCGGCGGCTGAGGGCTTTTGTTTTTGCGGATTTTCAAGGGCATGGCGCGTTTCCACCGGGTTGCCGGACAAAGAGATCGCCGCAGACGGGTTACCGGATGGAAACTCAATTCTGCAAGTTTCCAAAGGATAGTACATTTACAACAGAAAGCCTACTGCCTAGCTAGGAGCGCATCAGCCACCCCAATGCAAGGGACACAAGATGAAGCTCTACTACAAACCCGGCGCTTGTTCGCTCGCCCCCCATATCGCTCTGCGAATGGCAGGGCTCGACTTCACCCTGGAAAAAGTGGACACCCAGAAAAAAACCACGGAAAGCGGCGCGGATTATCTCGCCGTAACACCGAAAGGGTATGTCCCGGCGCTGGAAATCGCGGGCGGCGAAGTGCTGACCGAAGCTCCCGCCGTTCTGCAGTTCATCGGCGATCAGAAGCCGGAAAGCGGCCTTGCCCCACAGCCCGGCACGCTGGAGCGGCTGCGCGTTCAAGAACACCTGAACTATGTGGCCTCCGAACTTCACAAGGCTTACGGCCCCTTCTTCGGCGCGGCGCCGATTTCCGATGACGCCAAGCCCGCCGCGCTCGCCAATATCGAAAAGAAGCTGAATTATTTCGAGACGGTGCTGAGCGATGGCCGCGCCTATCTGACGGGCGGCACCTTCACCGTGGCCGACAGCTATTTCTTCGTCGTGACCAATTGGAGCAACTTCATCGGTCTCGACCTCGGCAAATGGCCGCATATCGCAGGCTATATGAGCCACGTTTCGGCACTGCCCGCCGTGCAGGAAGCGCTGAAGGCGGAAGGCCTTCTTGCCGCTTGAGCAAGAACCGAGCGGCTGGCCGGCGCAAACCGGCCAGCCCTTCCCTCTCCTTTGATAACGAGGCATCCCATGCATCCCGCGCATGCCACGGCAGCCTTTAGCGACATCGTTCAGACGCTGCAGGATTATTTCGACGGTCTTTATTACAGCGACGCGGAAAAGCTGGCCGGTATTTTTCATACGAAGGCAAATTACGCCTGCGCCACCGAAGCACCGCTTCTTTACTTGCGGATGGACGAATATCTGCCCATCGTCGCAAAGCGCCCATCACCTGCAAGCCGGGGCGAACCGCGGCGCGACAGTATCGAAGCTATCGAATTTGCCGGTCCCTACACCGCCTTTGCGCATGTGAAATGCGCAATCGGTCCCAAATATTTCACCGATTTTCTGACATTGATCCGTACGGACGGGAAATGGCAGATCATCTCGAAGATTTTCCATTACGATATCCTGCCAGAAACGGCAGAAGCTTGAAGAGAGGAGCACCCATGCCCTATGTGAATATCAAAATCACCCGCGAAGGCGTGACCCCGGCGCAGAAAGCAGAACTGATCAAAGGCACGACGGATCTGCTCGTCAAAGTGCTGAACAAGAACCCGGCAACGACGGTCGTCGTCATCAATGAAGTGGACATGGAAGATTGGGGTATCGGCGGCCTGCCGGTGGAAGAATACCGCAAGACCCTCACGTCCTCTTAACAGGATAAAGCCTCATAAAAGGATAAACCCATGGCCCTTGTCAGCGCGCTTACTGAAAAGCTCGGCATCGACATTCCGCTGCTGCTTGCCCCCATGGCCGGGGTAAGCGGCGGGGAACTTGCCGCCGCCGTCAGCCGGGCGGGCGGGCTCGGGTTTATCGGCACGGGCTATATGGAAGAAGACTGGCTGCGCGGGGAACTTGCCAAGGCAGGAAACGAGAAGGTCGGCGCCGGCTTCATTACCTGGGTGCTGGCGCAGAAACCGCACCTCCTCCCCTTCGCGCTCGATCATGCGCCGAAAGCCATCTTCCTGTCTTTCGGTGAGATCGAACCTTTTGCCCCGCAAGTGAAAGAGCGCGGCATCCCGCTCATTGCCCAGGTGCAAACGCTGGCTCAGGCCAAACGCGCCGCTAAGGCCGGAGCTGATTTCATCGTCGCGCAGGGAACGGAAGCGGGCGGGCATGGCGCAAAGCGCGCCACCTTCCCGCTCGTGCCTGCCATTGCCGATGCCGTGGACGTGCCCGTCATTGCGGCGGGCGGCATCGGCGACGGGCGCGGACTTGCCGCCGCCTTGATGCTGGGGGCCTGCGGTGCCGTTTGCGGCAGTGCTTTTTACGCCGCCCCCGAAGCGCTCTCCCACGCCAAAGCAAAAGAGCAAGCACTGAGCGCGAGCGGCGATGACACGCAGCGCAGCTCCGTTTTCGACATTGCCCGCGGCATCAACTGGCCGCGCGAATGGACCATGCGGACGCTGAAAAACAGCTTCTCGGAAAAATGGACGGGTGATACGCAGGCGCTGCAACAGCATGCCGCCGAAGAAGGCGCACGTTACGCAGAAGCTGCCGCCAAAGGCGATTTCGACACCGCCGCCATCATCATCGGCGAGGCCGTGGATCTGGTGACCCAAAGCCGGCCTGCCGAAGAGATTACCCGGAAGATCGCAGGCGATACCGAAGCGCTGCTGAAAAACGCCGCTGCAAATTTTCTGCGCTGAGACTTTCTATAAGGACTTAGCGGGCCGTATAGCCGCCATCGACGACAAGCTCCGAGCCCGTGACGAAAGAAGACTCGTCCGAGGCAAGGAAGAGGATCGCCTTGCCGATTTCCATCGCCGTGCCAAGCCGGCCGATGGGGTGCAGCATCGAAAGCAGGCCCAGCATTTCATTGGGGCTTGCCTCTTCTGAGCGCTCCACCACGCCGCGCACGAGCGGTGTATCGATATAGCCCGGATGCACGGAATTGACGCGGATATTGTAGCCCGCCTCCGCGCATTCCAGCGCAGCGACTTTGGTGAGCAGCCGCACCCCGCCCTTCGCGGCGTTGTAATCGGATGAGCGCGGCGTGCCGACGAGGCCCATGATCGAGGAAATATTGATGATCGAGCCGCCGCCCGAATTCTTCATGGCGCGGATCGCGTATTTGCAGCCGAGAAAAACGCTGTCGAGATCGACGGCAAGCGTGCGCCGCCAGCTTTCAAGCGGCATGTCCTCAATGGGATGACCTTCCGGCGCAATGCCCGCATTATTGACGAGCACATGCAGCCCGCCGAAAGCGCGCACCGTCTCGGCAGTCACTTTCTCCCAGGCCTCTTCGCTCGTCACGTCATGGGACATGAAGGAAGCAAGGTGACCGGCATTCTGGATTTTATCGGCAAGCGCCTGGCCTGCCGCCTCGTCCACATCCGTGCACATGACCTTCGCGCCTTCGCTGGCCAGAAGTTCGGCCGTTGCCGCACCGATGCCTTTTGCCGCGCCCGTCACAATGGCGACCTTGCCGCTCAACCGTCCCATAGGAAGCTCCCCGTTATCGCGTGTTGTTTTGCGGCATCTTGCCGCCGCGACGAGGCAATGGCCAGCCCTTAAACGCCGCACCCTAGAGCGCTTCAAAGAGGACAGAGACGCCCGCCCATGCTATAGGCTGGCGCAAAGAAATATCCGCGCCCGGCAGCGGCGCGGCAGGCAAAACGGTAAAATCAGGGAGTGCCCCATGGCGATCGCCTATCTCATCACCTATGAAGCATCGGACCCGGATACGATCGTGCAGCAGCTCAAAGCCTATAAGGAACGCGAGCTCGACCGCTCGCCGCCCAAGGGCTATCTCGGCGCGCGCATTCTGGAAGGCACGGATGGCAAGACTGTGACGTTTCTGACCGAGTGGGAAAGCGAAGAGCAGCTTGAAGACACCCGCGACAGCGCGCCCTGGGAAGCCTGCATGGACCTGAACGAGACCTTTTCGGACAGCAACAAGGCGCTGACGTTTAAAATGATAAGCTGAGCGGCAGCCGCTCCCACCGGCGCGCTGGCCTGAGACCCGCCGGCGCGTCTATCATTTGCCCCATGAGCAGCACCTACCCCAATTCCTATTATGCGGCGACGGCCAAGGGCGTGCCGGCGCTGACCCGCCTTGAAGAGGACATCACCTGCGATGTCTGCATCATCGGGGCGGGCTATACCGGCCTTTCCGCCGCGCTGCACCTTGCAGAAAAAGGATATAAGCCCGTCGTCCTTGAAGCCGAGCGCATCGGCTGGGGCGCGTCGGGGCGCAATGGCGGCCAGCTCGGCACCACCTTGCGCAAGGAACAAGGTGAGCTTGAAGCGCTCTATGGCAAGGAAATGGCGCAGCGCCTTTGGGAGCTTGCCCAAGATTCCGTTGCCACCGTCAAATCCATCATCGAGCGCTACAAGATCGACTGCGATCTGACGCCCGGTATTTTACACGCTGCCTGGAAGCGCAAGGATGCCGCGGATCTTGAAGAAGAAGCCGCGCATATGCGCGAGGCTTACGGCTATGAAAAGCTGCGCTATGTGCCGCGCGAGGAAATGCGCGAAATGGTGGCAAGCCCGCGCT
This sequence comes from Tepidicaulis sp., assembly GCF_965222285.1. Taxonomy (NCBI): domain Bacteria; kingdom Pseudomonadati; phylum Pseudomonadota; class Alphaproteobacteria; order Hyphomicrobiales; family Parvibaculaceae; genus Tepidicaulis; species Tepidicaulis sp. The sequence continues at coordinate 2,029,679 of NZ_OZ244942.1, forward strand.
ATTGGGGCGGCGCGCTCGATGAAGGCGCAGCCCACCTTCACCCCTTGAATTTCGCGTTGGGCATGGCTGAAGCGGCAAAGGAAAAAGGCGCGCGGATTTTTGAGGACAGCCGCGTGCTCGACATCAGCGAAAGCGACCCGGCCCGCATCCGCACTGCCCATGGCACGGTAAAAGCTTCCCATGTCGTTATCGCCTGCAACGGTTATCTCGGCAAACTGGAAAGCCGGGTGAACGGCTACATCATGCCGATCAACAATTTCATCATCGCAACGGAGCCGCTCGGCGCGGAAGGCGCAAAGGCGCTGATCCGCGACAATGTCGCCGTGGCGGATACGAAATTCGTGATCGACTATTACCGCCTCTCCCCCGACGGGCGGCTGCTTTTCGGCGGCGGGGAAAACTACTCGCCGAACTTCCCCAAAGACATTGCCGCTTTCGTGCGCAAGCCCATGCTGCGCGTCTTTCCGCAGCTCAAAGACGTGCGCATCGATTATGCCTGGGGCGGCACGCTCGCCATCACCTTGAGCCGCATGCCGCAATTCGGCCGCCTCGCGCCCAACCGGATTTTCGCCCATGGCTATTCCGGCCAGGGCATCAATGTGGCAACACTTGCCGGCAAACTGATCGCCGAAACCGTAAGCGGCACGGCGGAGCGCTTCGATCTTTTGGCCGGCATGAAGACACAAAAATTCCCGGGCGGCACGTTGCTGCGCTACCCGGGTCTTGTTGCCGGCATGCTCTTTTATGCGATGAAAGACAGGCTGCCTTAAGCGGCCTGTTCTTTCAGTCCACGCCTATTTTTCTTTCGGCTTGTCTTCCTCGCGGATCACATGATCCATCGCCCGCGACGGCCGCTCGCAGCCCGCGCAGCCGACGACCTTGGCGGGAATGCCCGCCACCGTGCAATTGGCCGGCACGTCCTGCAGTACGACGCTGCCCGCACCGACGCGCGCGCAATCACCGATCGTAAGGTTACCGAGAATTTTCGCATCCGCGCCGAGCAGCACACCGTTGCCCACCTTGGGATGGCGGTCGCCGGATTCTTTCCCCGTGCCGCCGAGATTGACCCCGTGCAGCATGGAAACATCATCGCCCACGACAGCGGTCTCACCGATCACGACGCCCGTCGCATGGTCCATCATGATGCCGCGCCCGAAGCGGGCGGCGGGGTGAATATCCACCGCGAAAAGTTCCGACACCCGGCTTTGAATGAAAAGCGCCATGGCCTTGCGCCCGCCCGTCCAAAGCTCATGGGCGAAACGGTGCGCCTGAATGGCGTTGAAGCCTTTGAAGAACAAGAGCGGCTGGATATAGGCATGGCAGGCCGGGTCCCGGTCGAAGACCGCCGACATATCCGCCCGGCAGGCCGCCGCAATGTCCGGGTTAGCCTTCAACACATCCTCGAAGACTTCCCGCAGCACCATGGCCGAGACTTCCTCGCTGGAAAGTTTCCGCGCCACATGGAAGGACAGCATTTCATCGAAGGAATCGTGGTTGAGCACGGTGCCGTAAATGTAACTCGCCAGCACTGGTTCGCTGGCCGCCATTTCGCGGGCTTCTTCCTGAAGGCGCTGCCAAATCGGATCGCAGCTCTCGACCTGCTCGATAGGTCTGGACATGGCCGTCCCTCTCTTCAAGTGGCCGCGCGCGGCCTCTAAGTCAAACCAGACTATCACATAGGCCAGCCCTTATGCGAATTCAACTGGGCAGCGTGGTCAACGGGACGTGAATGCTCCCCGGCGCACCTGTGCTAAGCTCGCCCAAAAGCGGGCAGAAAAGCGCGCATTTCGGGAGGTTTCATGACGATTGCACCGGCTGGTTTCGTATCCCTTGAAACGATTCGGCTCTATGCCGAATGGCAGGGCGAAGGACCGCCCCTCCTCTTCATCTCCGGCACGGGAGGCGACCTGCGCAAAAAGCCGAACCTTTTCGACGGCCCCTTGCCCAAAGCCTTCACCACCCTTTCCTACGATCAGCGCGGCCTCGGCCAGAGCGGGAAACCGAAGGCATCGCAGAGCGCGCCCTACACAATGCAAGACTATGCCGAGGACGCAGCCGCGCTGATGGAAGCGGCGGGCTGGAAACGCGCGCATGTCATGGGCGTTTCCTTCGGCGGCATGGTGGCCCAGGAACTCGCCATCCGGTTCCCCGAAAAAGTGGATAAGCTCGTCCTTGCCTGCACCTCGCCCGGCGGAGACGGCGGCGCCTCCTACCCTCTCCATACGCTCACCCATATGAGCGGGGAAGAACGCGCCCGGCACATGATCCCCATTTCCGACACCCGTCACGGCGACGATTGGGCAAAGGCCCATCCCGAACATTATGAAGAGCTCGTGCGCATGGCCGCCGACGATCCTTATGCGGGCGAACCCGGCCATGGCGAGGGCGCGCTTGCCCAGCTTGAAGCGCGCGCCGCCCATGACACCTGGGACCGGCTCGGCGCCATCAAAGCCCCGACGCTTATTTGCGGCGGCACATATGACGGCATCGCCCTGCCCGAAACCCAGGAAAAGCTGCAAAGCCGGATTGCAGGCGCGAAACTGGAAATGTTCGAAGGCGGACATCTTTTCCTGCTGCAGGACCGCCGCGCTTTTAAAGAGATCATCGCCTTTCTGAAGGACTGACTGCCCAATTCGGGCAGTCCCCAGAGAGCACCCAAAGAGCTAGTCTCCCCGGCGGAATTCGGGACTTCGGGAGGACAAGATGGGCCGCAAAATTCTTTTCATCACGACCGACCAGATGCGTTTCGACGCGCTGGGCTGCAATGGCGGCAAGGTCGCGCGCACGCCCGCTATCGACGCGCTGGCGAAAGGCGGCGTCAATTACACCCGCGCCCATGGCCAGTCGGTCGTGTGCATGCCCGCCCGCTCCACCATGTTGACCGGCCAATATGTCAGCACGCACGGCGTATGGATGAACGGCGTGCCGCTGCCCGAGAACGCGCCCTCCGTCGCCGCCTACCTGAAAGAGAACGCCAATTACGCCACGGCGCTGATCGGCAAGGCGCATTTCGAGCCTTTCGTGGATTTCGATCTGAAATTCTATGAAAACCGCATGGCGCGCAACGGCGAATACGGCCCTCACCGCGGCTTCGACCATATGGAGCTTTCAAGCCATACACCGCTCATTCTTCATTACAACGAATGGATGAAGAAAAACGCGCCGGACGAAATCGGCGGCTTCTACCGCAATCTCAATGAAAAATTCGAAGTGAATGCCGCAGGCGGCGGCGACACTGGCGCTTGCCAGGTGCATCACAACCCCGTCTCCCGCGAGCATTACCACACAGACTGGGTGGCCGAGCGCACCATGGCCTGGCTCGACAGTCTGGATGCGGACGAAGATTTTTTCTGCTGGATGAGCTTTCCCGATCCCCATCACCCCTGGGACCCGCCGGAAAGCGAGCTCGCCCGGATAGACTGGCGCGATCTTGCCCTGCCCGAAGCCTATCCGGGCTCGAAGGAAAAGATGCGGGAAATCCTGGAAGGCAAGCCCAAGCACTGGATGTGGTACTGGACGGGCGAGCGCGTCACCAATGTCGAAGCCCCGCCGGAATTCGCCGCCCGCGATATGACGCCCGATCAGGTGCGCGAAATCAACGCCATGACCCATATCGAAAACGAGCTGATCGACGAAGCCTGCGCGAAGGTTTTCGCAAAGCTGGAAGAACGCGGCTGGGCGGACGATACCGACATTATCTTCACTACCGATCACGGCGAGTTCCAGGGCGATTATGGCCTCCTCTTCAAAGGGCCTTACCATGTGGAAAGCCTGATGCGCCTGCCCTTCATCTGGAAGCCGGGAAAATCGGCGGGCATCGCCCCGGCGCAAGTTAACCGCCCCGTCGGCCAGATCGATCTGGCGCCTACCTTCTGCGAGATCGCGGGCCTGCCCATACCGGACTGGATGCAAGGCAAGACCCTGCCCAAAAACGAAGAAGAAGCGGAACGGCAGAACCGGGACCGCGTCTTCACCGAATGGGATTCGGTTTATAAGGACGGTACGGAAGTTTCCATCCGCACACTCACCCGCGATCACTACATCATCACCGCCTATAACAAGACCAATATCTATGAGGGCACCGAGGGAGAGCTTTACGACCTCAAGGAAGACCCCTATCAATGGCGGAACCTTTGGGACGACCCGGCTTATAAAGACATCAAAGCCGGGCTCTTGGACGACCTGAAGGCGGCTCTCCCGCCGGTGCGTGAACCGCGTCTGGATTGGGTGGCCATGGTGTGACCCGGAGCGGAGGCGGAAATGACGAGCAGCACGGAACGTATGATCGCGGAAAAAGACGGCGCCATCGGCTGGATGGTGTTCAACAATCCGCTCCGCCACAACGCGGTAAGCACCGATATGTGGCAGGCCGTGCCGGAAATTCTGGATGCCTTCGAAAATGATGACGCCATCCGCGTGATCGTGCTGGCCGGGGCCGGGGAAAAAGCCTTCGTTGCCGGCGCCGACATTTCCCAGTTCGAGGAAACGCGCTCTTCACCTGAAAAAGTGCAGGAATATGAAGATATGACGGCGAGCGCTTTCGAGCGCATTGCCGCATGCACCAAGCCCACCATCGCCATGATCGACGGCTATTGCATCGGCGGCGGGCTTGGCATCGCGCTGTCTTGTGATCTGCGCTATGCGGCGGAAGGTTCGACCTTCGGTATTCCCGCCGCCCGCCTCGGCCTTGCCTATCCGCTCGGCCAGACGCGCCGTCTCGTCAATCTGGTGGGCCCTGCCTGCTCGAAAGAAATCTTTTTCACCGCCAAACGCTACGGCGCAGAAGAAGCGCTCGCCATGGGTCTCATCAACCAGCTCTTTTCCAAAGAAGACTTGCGCGAGCATGTGCTCGCCACCTGCGCTTCCATTGCCGACAATGCGCCGCTCACCGTTGCCAGTGAAAAGCAGATTGTCGATGAGATCGGCAAAGCACCGGGCAATTTCGATGCGGCCTACTGCAACCGGCTGATCGGCCGCTGCTTTGCCAGCGAAGATTATGCCGAAGGGCGCACCGCCTTCATGGAAAAACGCCGCCCCCGCTTCCGCGGCAGGTAAGCCTCCTATTTCCGAGATCGCGCTAGAGAAGCGCCGCCAGACCGGCTAGAGTCCCGTCCAAACAAGAAACAACGGACAGGGAGTTTGATATGGCAGGTCGGCTGAAAGGCAAAGTCGCCATCGTGACAGGCGGCGCAAGCGGCATGGGTAAAAGCACCGTGGAGCTTTTTCTCGAAGAAGGCGCGAAGGTCGTTGCCGCCGATGTGACGGACCATCTGGGTGAGGAAATGACCCAAATTCTGGGTCCGGATTTTCTCTATATCCACACGGATGTCTCCGTCGAAGCGGATATGAAACATCTCGTCAACGAGACCGTGAAGAAATTCGGGCGGCTCGATTGCATGTTCAATAATGCCGGCTATGTCGGCGCGCGCGGCGAGCTTTTCCAGATCGATATGGACGAGTTCGACGAAACGGTGGGCGTGCTGCTGAAAGGCGTGTTCCTCGGCTATAAATACGCCGTGCCGGTGATGAAGGTGCAAGGGGCAGGCTCGATCATCTCCACCGCCTCCGTCGCGGGGCTCCAGGCAGGCTTCGGACCGCAGCCTTATTCGGCCTGCAAGGCAGCCGTCGCGCATCTCGCCCGCACGGCGGCGCTCGAACTTGGGCCGCACAACATCCGATCAAACGCCATTTGCCCGGGCGGCATCGCCACTTCCATCTTCGGCTCGGCCATGGGGCTCGGCTCGCAGGTGGCCGATAAGTTCGGTGAATTCATCAAGCCGCGCCTTGCCAAGATCCAGCCCATTCCGAAGGCAGGGCTCGGCCAGCATATTGCCGAAACGGCGCTCTTTCTTGCTTCCGATGCCTCCGAATTCGTGACCGGCCAGGCCATCGCCGTCGATGGCGGGCTGACCGCCGGTCCCATGCACGGGATCGGCACCAGCTTGAACATGGAAGAAGCGGTGACGGAGTTCATGAATTCCGTGCAGGACGGTCAGTCCTGAACGGCTGAGAGAAAAGTTCTGGGGGCCGCCTAGCGGATCCCCAGATCCTCGCCCACCACCCCTTCAAGATCGGGCGCATCGCTCCGGCAAACGAAATGGGCGGAACGGTCATCCGCGACGTTCCGCGCCACCGCATTGGCATTCGGTGTTTCCAGCGCATCGATAAAGGCCATGTGGCAGCTTTCGCCGTCCTCGAATTTCGAGACGACCAGTACCTGCCCGTCCGGTAAAGGATCGATGCCTGCCTGATGAGAGCCGCGATCGACGAAATAGCGCACGATGGTGGCGAAAGGCCGCCCCTCTTCATCGAGCCGCCATTCCAGCTTCTCGCCGAGCCGGTTGAAGGGGGCAAGCGTCTGGCCGTGCGTGCCGGGAAACGCCCCGTCCCGCCCGAAAGCAATATAGAACCGCAAATCCCCCTCGCGCAGATAGATGTCATACCCGGCAATGCCATCGCAGCGCCAAAGCGCGGAGCCGAATTCCGGCTCTTCCTCCAGCAGCGTGCATTTGTCGAGCGCGATGTCGGAATAGACGCTGGCAGGCGCGGCCTGAAGCCCGCCGCTTGAAACAAGACATCCAGCAATGATGGCCGCAATGGCCGAAACCCGTTTTCTCATACCCCGCCCCTCTTTGCCCGCAGTTTAGCGCAGATGGCGGCAACATCCAGAGAGGTTTGCAGCCGCGCCGGGGCTAGGGCCGCGCCGCTTTTACCGTTAGACTGCCGCCAACCACAGTCAAAATCCGGGGAGAAATCCATGTCGCTCGAAAATACCGTTTCCATTGTCACGGGCTCCGCAACGGGGCTCGGCGCCGCCGTTGCCATCGGCCTTGCCGAACGCGGCTCCAAGCTCGTCATCAATTACACCAAGAGCGAAAAGGAAGCGAAGGAAACGGTGGAGGCCTGTAAGGCCAAGGGCGCGGAAGCCATTCTCGCCCAGGGCGATGTGGGCAAAGACGAAGATTGCCAGCGCATTGCCAAAGCCGCGCTCGACAAGTGGGGCCGCATTGATGTCCTCGTCAACAATGCGGGCACGACGCAATTCGCCGACCATGCAAAGCTCGATGCGCTGGATGCCGATGATTTTCTCAGCATCTACCGCATCAATGTGGTGGGGCCCTATCAGATGATCCGCGCCTGCGCACCGGCGATGAAGAAACAGGGCATGGGCCGCGTGGTGAACATTTCTTCTATCGCGGGCGTCACCGGCATCGGGTCTTCGGTCGCCTATGCCGCTTCCAAAGGGGCGCTCAACACCATGACGCTCTCGCTTGCCCGTTCGCTTGCCCCGGAAATCCGGGTGAATGCGGTCTGTCCCGGTTTCATCGGCACGCGCTGGTTCTCGGACCGCTTCGGGGAAAATCAGTTCAACAGCATCGTCAAACAGCAGGAAGAAACGACGCCCCTGCAGCGCGCGGGCATGGCCGAAGACATCGCCAAAGCCGTGATCTTCTTTGCCGATGAAGGGGGCGAGCACATTACCGGTGAAACGCTGATCACCGATGCCGGGCTGCATCTGGGCTTTGCGCCGCTCGCCGCCCGTTAAGAACGGGTAACGTTCTTCAGAAAAGCCAGCACCGCGCGCTTCGTTTCCGCATCGCCCACACTGCGCATGTGATCGCGCCGGGGCACGACATGCGCCTGCCCGCCCGCAATGGCATCCGCCAGCGGGCCGGGCGGTCCGGCGAGATCGTCCCGTTCCCCGGCAATAACGAGAACGGGCGCGGCGATGCGGGAAAGTTCCTGGCGCGTGAAAGGCTCCCGCGCCCGCGCAAAACACGCGGCCAGCGCCTTACGGTCCTGTTTGTTGTGATCGGCAAAAATCCGGAAGGCGCGCGCCGCCGGGTCCATGATGCTGGCCGGATCATTCGCTTCCATCGCCGCGATGACGGGCTCGACATGGGAAGGCGGCTCGAAGAGCCGCGCGCCCACCCCGCCTGCGATGAGCGAGCCGAAAAGCTGCGGGGCATCCGAGGCGAGGCGCAGGCCGATCATCGCGCCCAGCGAATAACCCATGACATGGGGCCGTTTGAGGCCCAGATGCTCAATCAGCCCGGCAAGGTCGCGGGCAAGGAGCGCGGGGCTGTAATCCGCCGGATCGTAAAGCTTACCGCTCCTCCCATGGCCGCGCAGATCGAAAAGAATGGTGCGGTAACCGGCTTCCTGAAGCGCGCTCGTCCAGCCGGGCTCCACCCAATTGGCAAGATGCGTCGAGGCAAACCCGTGCACGAGGATGATGGCCGGGCCTTCCCCCTCGTCCCGATAGGCGATCCGCACGCCCTCCGACTGAAAATACTCCATCACGCCTCCTTGAAACCGCCTGCTTTGCTGCCGCTGGCAAGAGCTGCCGCCTCCCGCTAGGATAAAGAAAAGGGAGGCTTATATGGCTGATACGAAAGCGCTGAAAAAGCAAGTCTGCGACATGATCGACGCCATGTCGGGGGAGCTGATCGATATCAGCCATGCTATTCACGCCCGCCCGGAGCTTGCCTTTCACGAGCATCACGCGGCCAAGACCCTGACCGGCGCGCTGGAGAAAAACGGCCTGCCCGTGACCCGGGAAGCCTTCGGCCTTGAAACCGCCTATGCCTCCGCCTTCGGTGCCGGCGGGGCGGAAGTTGCTATCCTTTCCGAATATGACGCCCTGCCCGGTATCGGCCATGCCTGCGGCCATAACATCATCGCCACGACCGGCCTTGGCGCGGCGCTCGCCCTTTCGAAACTGAACGGCGCCCTGCCCGGCCGCGTGCGCTATCTCGGCACCCCGGCGGAGGAAAAAGGCGGCGGCAAGGAACTGATGGCCCAGTTCGGCGCCTTTGACGGGCTCGATGCCGCCATGATGGTGCACCCGGCGGGCATCAACCTTGCCACCATGCCCTGCATCTGCATTTCGGAAGTGGAAGTCACCTATCACGGCAAGAGCGCCCATGCCTCCGCCATGCCTCATGCCGGAATCAACGCGCTCGATGCGCTGATCACCGCCTATCAGGCGATCGCGCAATTGCGCCAGCACATCCGCCCGACCGAGCGCATTCACGGCATCATCACCAAAGGGGGTGATGCGCCCAATATCGTGCCGGAAGTAGCCCAGGCGGTTTTCTATGTGCGCGCGGCGAATGCCGAAGACCTTGCCGCGCTCAAAAAGCGCGTCACCGGCTGCTTTGAAGCGGGCGGCATGGCGACGGGCGCTGGGGTCCAGATCCGCTGGGCAAAGGCGGACTATCTCGACATGAAAACGAGCTGGCCCCTCGCCAAGGCTTATGAGGAGAACAGCCGTATGCTGGGACGGGATTTCTTTCCGCTGGAAAAACTCCCCACCGGCTCAGCCGGCAGCACGGATATGGGGAATGTCAGCCACCGCGTGCCCTCCATCCATCCCATGATCGCCTCGGCGCCGGCCCATGTCGTCATCCATAATCCGGAATTCGCCCGCTGGGCGGGCTCCGACCTCGGCGACAAAGCCTGCATCGACGGCGCCAAAGCGCTTGCCATGACCGCCATCGATTTTTTGAGTGATCAGGCCATGCAGGCAGAAGCGAAAGAGGGTTTTGCCAAGAGCGCGGAATTTTCCGCCCGTTCCGTCGCCGCCGCGTTCAACCCGGACGGCGTGCAGGAAATCGGCGGCTGCGGCTGCTGTTAAGCCGCTGCCGCCGAATTTCGATCACAGACCCGATCACGGAATAGGCCGCTGGGCGCTTTCCACTTCTTCCAGATAGCGCTCTTCCAGAATCTTGCGCATTTCCTTCTGCTTCTTCTCGTCGATGGGAAAGCCCCACATCAAGAAGGCGACGCTGGCATTGGCCAGCATCGGAATGCCGACGAAAATATAGGAAAGACGGTCCACGACCTCCGGCGGGTTATCTCCTTGCGGGTCGAAGCCGACCAGCGCCAGAAGCCAGAAAACCACACCGACGGCAATCGCCGCGCCGGTCTTCTGCGTCAGCGTGAGGAGCGAATAGAAAAGCCCCGTGCGCCGCTCCCCCGTTTCGATTTCATCGAGATCGCCGATATCGGCCATGATCGAGCGGTAAAGCAGGTTCATCGCCCCGGCATTCACCCCGAGGAAAAAGAGCATGCCGCCCGCAATCCAGATATTGCCGTCGGGAATGAGGAAGACGAGCGGCACCAGGCAGGCATTGAACGTGCCTGACGCCACCGCCGCGCGGTGTTTGCCGAGCGCGCGGGCAAGACGCACGACAACCGGTACGAAAAGCACGCCCGCCGTGAAATAGAGCAGCAGAAGAAGCGGGATATATTCTTTCAGCCGCCAGTCATATTCCACGATATAGACGAAGAGCGAGCCGAGCGAGGCGCCGGAAACACCGGAAGCGAAATCCGCCGCCGTCACGCGCCGCAGCGGCGCATTGCGCAGGAGCGGCTCCAGCATCTGCTTGACGGAGAGAACGCCGGGCAGCTTGATGTTGCGTTCCGGCGTAATGGTGACGGCAAAGAAGACCGCGATGGGCAGCATCACGATGACGAACCAGCCGATGGAATTCACCCGGTCCGCATCCACCGTGTCGGGCGTGCTCAGATAAATCTGCACCAGCGCCACGAGCACCAGCACGATCGGCACACCGGCAATCTGCGCCCCTTCACGGAAACCTTGAATGCGCGAGCGTTCATTATAGTCGCGGTCGAGCTCCGCCCCCCAGGACATGTGGGAAATGGTGAGCATCGTCCAGCCGATATAAAGAAAGATCATCCAGCCCGCGAGATAATAGGGCGTGACGGGTTTTGAAGGCAGGAAGACCATATAGGCGGAAAGCATGAGGATCGGCACGGAAAGCGCGATCCAGTGCCGCCGCCGCCCCCAGCGCGAGGGGTACTTGTCCGACAGGAAGCCCATGACCGGGTCCGTCACCACATCCCAAAGGCGGCAGATCAGAAAGATCGTGCCGACCGTGGCAAGGCCGAGCCCCATTTCACCCGCATAGAACTGCGGCAAAAACACCGAAATCGGCACACCGAGCGCTGCAATGGGAACGGCGGGACCTGCATAGAGAAGCAAACGCCAGTTGGACAGACGGCCTTCATTCATCCGCAAAACTCATTTTCTTGTTGGTTGGGGGTTAATCCGCTGGCGCACCTGTCGGCCGCGGATCGACGGTAGCGGCAGTACGCGATCCGATGGCCGCTTCCGCGACATCGAGCGCCCGCGCTTCCAGGATACGGCGGTTTTCCAATTGCTTCGTTTCGTCGATGGGAAAACGCCAGATGAGATAGGCACAGGCCAGCGCGATGATAAAGGCCGGCCACACATAAACGGCCTTGAGGCCCGCAATGACTTCCGGTGAATTGTCCCCGCCCGCCTGAAAGCCGATCAGGTCGAGCGCGGCATAGGCGATGCCGATCGCCACCGCATGGCCGACCTTGTTCGTCATGGTGAGGAGCGAATAGAAAAGCCCCGTGCGCTGCTGCCCGCTCTGCACCGCATCGTGATCTGCCACATCGGCCATGATCGAGCGGAAGAGGAAAGGCCCCGCGCCCATATTGACGCCGAGCGCCACCCAGCAGGCCATGGCCATAGGCACATTGCCTTCGGGAATAAGCAGAATGAGCGGCAGTGTCGCACCGCTGAAAAGCGCGGAGAAGGCAACGGACTTGTGCTTACCGAATTTGCGCGACAGGACCATGATCAGCGGGATAAAGGTCACGCCGGAAATGAAATAGACGAGCAGCATCGCATCCGATGCGCTGCCGAGCTTTAAGGCATCGCTTGCCAGGAAGATAAAAAGCGAGGCGACGATGCCGCCGGAAATACCGGAAATGAGATCCACCGCCAGAATGATCTGCAGCGGCTTGGAGGTGGCCAACAGTTTGACGGCCTGCTTCCAGGGCACATGCTGGGGCGGCGGGGTCTTGCGCTCTTTCACGCCGAACACGGCCACGGCAACCGTGAGAGGGAGCATGATGATAATAAAAAGCCCCATCAGCGTAACCGCATGGGGCTCGGACTCTTCGGGGAAAATCAGATGCGCAAAGACCGGCAGGGTGAGCACGAAGACCATGCCCAGAATAAGCGCGATCTCGCGCGCACCGTGCACGCGGCTGCGCTCATAATAAGCCGGCGTCAGCTCCGCCCCCCAGGACAGGTGCGAGATCGTCAGCAATGTCCACCCCACATAAAGAATGAACATCCAGAACATGAGATAGACGCCGTTCACCTCCCCGCTCGGCAAGAAAATCATATAGGCGGAGAGCATGAGGATCGGTACGGAGAGCACGATCCAGTGACGCCGCCGCCCCCAGCGCGTTTCGAACTTGTCGGAAAGAATGCCGAGCACGGGGTCCGTAAAGACATCCCAGAACCGGGCGATCATGAAGAGGAAGCCGACCAGCGCCAGCCCCAGGCCCATTTCCTTTGCATAGAAAGGCGGCAGGTGCACCACGAGCGGCAGCCCGAGAGCGGAAATGGGAATTGCCGGCAGAGAATAGGAAAACAGCGTAAAGTTTTTCAGCGCGTCAGAACGCTCGCGGCTGGCAGCCTCGGCCATGCCTCTCCTCCCTATGGTCCTCCACCCGGCAGCGCCTTTCTTGCGAGGCGTATTACCGGGATGAAGTATGACAGAATGTCACGGCTCCCATCAACGTTTTTAGGGTAACGAACCGTAACAGAGGCAGAGCCGCCCCGGACAGCGCTCGGCAGCCCCTGCAGAGGGACCAGTTTAGGACTAGGCAGCCGCGCCTCGGGCCGGTAGGTTACGCCCGTTTCAAGCCTCGCAGGAAACGCGTTGCAAGGCTCCGCACTGAAGCCGCAGCGCGGCACGGGGCCTTGCGGCAGAACTTACGCAAAGACGGGATCGAACATGGCCAGCGACCACTCCGTACCGAAATTCGCCAATGATGAAGGTGTTGCCGAAATTCGCATCGGCGCGCGGGAATTCGAATGCATGGGCGCCTCGGCCCCCTTCGATCATCCCCATGTCTATCTGGATATGGGCTCGGACGACCATATCGTCTGCCCTTATTGCTCGACGCTGTACCGTTTCGACGCCAGCCTGAAGCAGGACGAGCAGAAAAACGCCGCCTGATAGAGCGGCATTAAAGCCCGTTATTTCGGTGAAGGCTGGACGCGGACCTGCTTGCCGAGCGAGTCGATGATGTCCTTCTGACTGCCGACTTCTTCGCGCAGGTGCGCAAGCTCCGCCTGCTGGGCATGAACTTGGCCCGTGGAGCGCTCCAGCGCCTGTTCAAGGCGCTGTTTCTCGGCAAGGTCCTCCATCATCAGATAGATCGCCTGCTGGCCGTCATAATCGATATTCACTGCATAGACATGCACCCGGAAACTGCGGCCAGCCGCATCGCACATGGAAATCTCAGTGCCCGTTTCCGCATCCCCGCCATCGGCGACAAGCGCCATCAGCCGCTCGTAATCGGCAGGCTGCGGCACGAAGACGGAAAACCGCCGCTTGGAAAGCTCCGTCGGTGTCAGCCCGAAAAGCCCGCCCGCCCGCCTATTGGCAAAGAGCACGCGGCGCGCAGCCGGCTCGACCACCAGCACGGGATAAGGCGCCACATGAAAAAGCGCATCATGACGCATGGCGAGCCGCCGGGCAGCCCGCAGTGTCATTTCATGGTCGCGCTTTTCCATCGAGAGCGCTTCTTCCGTTGCAGCAAGACCGCTTGAGGCTTCCTTGTAATCGCGCTCCAGCGCGGCCAGACGCGTCTTCGTCAGACGCTGCCCGGCGAACAGCCACATGGCAGCAATAAAGCACAAAAGCCCCATCAGGCTGGCACCCACGGCAATGGTGGCCGCCAGGCCGAAACCTGCTTCCATCTGCGTTTCCGCATCCGCCATCCAGAGCCAGATACCCGCGCCTCCCGCAACAAGGAGGCCCCACAGGACCACCCCGCCGGCCATCAGGCCGGGAAAATACGTGTCGCCGTCCTCGTGAGCGGGATCCTGTGTCCGGCTCATCTGGGACGGCTTGGAGGGCTTCTCTGGAACATCCAGATAGTCCGGGGTGTTGTAAGATGCCGGTGTCCGCATCACCCTGACCAATCCATGAATTCGCCTTTTCAGGCATAGAGGCAGCGCCTTAAGAAACCACGCCTTATCCTCATCAATTTCCGTTAAAATTGAAACAATTGTTTCAACATGCCGGGCGCCAGCCTTCAGTGAACGCCGCAACACAGGCAAAGGTCCCTGAAATATGCAATCCGCAAATGTGCCGGAAAGCCTGAGAAACCAAAGCAGATAGCTTGATCCGTTCAGGGAGTAAGTCAGACAAACATGGCAAAATGAGGGTGTATGGGAGATGAACACGGCAGGTCTTGCCGCCTGGCTGCGTCGTTCTACCGCAGCATTTTAATGGCAAGGATTAGCCGGCTTTGCCGGTCAGCAGCTCCTTGAGAATGACCGCTTGATTGTACTCCTCGTCTTTGGCCCCATAGACGAGGGTCAGCGGCCCCTCCTTCGCAAGCGCCTTGAGCTCACCCAGCGCTTCTTTCTGCGCGCCTTTACCGAGTTCGGCCTTGTAGCGCTTTTTCATCTCGGCCCATTTTTCCGGATCATGATCGAACCACTTGCGAAGCTCCGTACTCGGTGCAACCTCTTTGAGCCAATGGTCCACCTTCAGCGCCTCTTTAGAAATACCGCGCGGCCAGAGCCGATCCACCAGCACCCGCGTTCCATCGCTTTTGGCCGGGGCCTCATAAGCCCGTTTTAAAAAGACACGCTCCACCATGGCGCTGCTCCTCGTCTCTCTTCTCTTCGGCGATCACATGCCGCAGATTTCCCGGAGGTTCAGTATGACAGAAAAGCCAAAACCAGCGGATCAAAAGGGTGTGCTTAGCCCTTTCAGCCGCGGGCCCGCCTGCGCCGGTAATAGACCGCGCCGCCGATAGTGCCCGCGAGCAGCAGCACGGCAAGCCCGGCCCAGGGAAGCAGCCGCCCCATCCGCTTTTCGCGGGTGAGCGCGGCCACCCGTTTCATCTGCTCATATCCTTCCGGCACGTCGAGCACGCCGACGCGGGCGGCATAAGCCTCATACTCACGCATCATATCCGCAAAGAGTTCCGGCTCGGCCGCGGCCAGGTCCTCCGTCTCGCCCGGATCGGCTTTGATGTTGTAAAGCCGCCAGATCCGGTCGCCGAGCGGCGGCATATTCCGCGTCAGCTTATAGTCCCCGCGGAAGAGCGCGGCATTGCCGCCAAGCTCGATGCCGACTGCGTCTTCGGGCCCGCGCACGCTTTGCGCCTCGCCCTTCAAAAGCGGCGCGAGAGAGCGCCCGGCAAATTCCTGAACCGGCACACTGCCGATTTCCGCGGCAGGCGTCACACCCGCCAGATCGAGCAGGGTGGGTGTCAGGTCGGTGACGAAGGAAAAGGCATCCGCCCTGCCTTGGCCCACCCCTTCGCCTGCGATGATGAGCGGCACGCGCAGCCCGCCCTCGCCTGCGTAAAGCTTGAAGAAGGCGCCGGGTGCAGCCGCTGCGCTGGCAAACTCGGACCCGATAAAGGCGTAGGAACCTTTCTCGCCCAGTGTTTCATAATCCCGGCTATAGCCGGCGCTCCAGAGCCATTCCTTAAAACCGAAATGCTCGGTGGGCTCGTTAGGCTCGGGGCCATTATCCGACATGACAACGAAAATCGTGTTCTCATAATCGCCTGTCTCTTTCAGATGATCGATAAGCCGGCCGATATGAAAATCCATCGCCTCCAACATGCCCGCATTCACCGCCATGCTTTTCGCCAGATAGCGCTGCTCTTCGGGCGTGAAGCTTTCCCAATCCTCGAGCCCATCGGGCATCGGGCCCATCTTCGTGCCGGGGGGCAAGAGGCCGCGTTCCATCACAGCTTCGAAGCGCGCGGCGCGCAAAGCGTCCCAGCCGTCCGCATAGACGCCTTCATATTTCTCGATGAAAGAACGCGGCGCCTGAATGGGAATATGGACCGCCTGAAAACCGATATAGGAGAAGAAGGGCTCGCCTTCCTGCCGGTCTTCCTCAAGGTAAGTGATCATCTTGTCGACGAAAAATTCCGAGGAATAGAAATCCTCCGGCAGGGAGGCCGGCTTGCCGTCTTCGAACCAGGGCGCTTCGTCATAAAGCGGCAGATAGCTTTTCTTTTCCCAATTATCCGCTCCCGAGGCATCAAGCGCGAAGGACCGGTCGAAACCGCGCGCATTCGGCAGCGCGCCAGGCTCATGACCGAGGTGCCATTTGCCGGCCATGTAGGTTTTGTATCCGGCCTCTTTGAGAAGGCTCGCCAGCGTCACCACATCGTCCCGCAGCCTGCCAAGATAGGCCGGATGCCCCTGATGGCTTTCGGGCAACGTCTCGGGCAGATTGCCGATCCCCGCCCGGTGGCTTTCCACCCCCGTCATCAGCATGGCGCGGGTCGGCGCACAGACGGGGGAAACATGGAAGTTGGAAAAGAGCGTCCCTCGTCCCGCAAGCGCATCGATATTGGGGGTACTGATCTCGCTGCCATAGGCGCCGAAATCGGAAAAGCCCACATCATCGGCAACGAGCACAACGATGTTCGGGCGCTTTACGCTTTCTTGCGCCGAAACCGGCGCTGCCATGGCTGCGCAGAGAAGCGCCGCCAGCGCGCTCTTTTTCCAGAAAACCCTCATGTTCCGCTTGCCCGTTTCCCCGTTCATGACTTCCGTCCCTTCAGCGCCATTGCCGGTCGGCCGGCTTGGCATGTGCGGCGGGCGCATCCGGCGCCCTGCCTTTGTAATCCGACAAAATCCGCGCGCCCTCTTGCAAAAGCGGTTCGAGCTGTGCCCTCTCGCCGCCGGAAAGCGCTTGATACGCCCCCGCTAGCGCTGCAAGGCAATGCACCCTGTATGGATTGACCGGCAGGGCCCAGCTTGTCCCTGCCGCTTCATAGCGCAAGTCCCGCGCGCCGCGTTCAAAGGCCGCACTATTCGCCGCAAGATAGGGCAGGTATTCATCGCGGAAATCCGCCATCAACCCGTCCAATCCGTCCGGAATGCCCTCGGGCAAAACCGTCCCTTGCGCATCTTCCGGGCGGTAGGCCCAAAGCCGGGCCACCCAGGCAAACACATAAGGCGCTTTTTCCCGCATCAGCGCGGCAGGCGTCGGGTCATGGGAGAAATGCCGGAACATCGAACCGAAGAATCCGAAATCCGCTTCACAAGGACGCGCGCCAAGAAGGAAGGGACGCGTTTGAAGCAGTCCGTCCATCTCGGCCAAAGTGCGCTTGTAGAGCGCTTCGATGGCAGGCGCCGTCTTCGCGGTAACCCCGTCTTCTTTCAGAAAGACTTTGCGCTGGCGCCGTAGAATAAATTGCCGCCGCAATGCGAAAGGCAGCGGCAGATCGCGCAGCATGGTGCGTGCAATCTGACTGCTCATCAGCCGCGCATCTTCATCGAACGCCCAGCGGTAATAAAGCGCGGGCCGCCAGAGCCATTCATCGCCGTAATCCTCAAGCGCAAGACTGAGGAAACGCGTCACGGGATCGGCGGGGCTGAATGCCGGCCCCTCTCCCTTTTCTTCGAAATGCCGGATGATCGGCGTTGTATCGCTAAGCCAGGTGCCATCCGGATATTCAAGCTGCGGCATCTGCGCGATACCCGTCGCGCGCGCCGCCCGGCGGAACGCCGCCATATCCATTTCGCGGAACCTGTAGCCGAGCCCCTTGGCCCGCATATAGGCTTCGAGCTTGCCGGTAAAATAAGAAAGGGTCAGACCGTGCAGGACGGGTAAGGCATCCCCGCCCGCTTCATTCTCTTGCCTGTGATCCATCGCCATGCCGGGCACCCGCTCGCATAATGACAGACATTATGTCATTATATCTCCCGTAGCCAGAAAATTCTCCGGCCCTCAATAGGCGCGCGTGATCAGCTCCGTCACCGTTTCCTCGATCACGGCCCGGGCCTGGGCATCGGAAAGGCGCTGCAATTCCTTCAGCCGCGTCCAGCTTTCGAAGGACAAAAGCAGATCCGCCGCCTCGAAGGTCTTTTTGGGAAGCGCCGCGCATTCGGGCAGTGCCTTCAGCAGCAAGGCGCGCATCAGTTTCTCGTCCTGCCGGGTCAGCTCCTGTAACGCGGGCGAGGTCCAATAGCGCGCAATCAGCGCCCGGCGGAACATGGTGATACGTTTGAAAAAACGGATGCGCTGACGCACGACAAGCTTGATCCGTTCGTCGAGCGGCAGATCCGTGGAAATTTCCGTCAGGATCGGCTCGATCAGTTTGAAGATCTCATCTCTGATAGCCGAATAAAGCGATTCCATTTCCTGAAAATGCCGGAACACCGTCCGGTGTCCCACCCCGGCCCTCAGCGCTACCTGCTCGCTGGTGGGCGCAAGATTGCCTTCATCCACCATCTCGACAAAGGCGGCGGCAATCGCCGCTTTCGTCTTCACGCTCCTGTTCAGCCGGCCGTCCTGTTTCGGCTCGCTCTTTCGTGCGGCGCTGCCCGCCATCGGCCCGTCCTTTTTCACTCGATGAATGCTTTTATTGGCAGATATTATGCCATATGGTCGCGCCATTAGAACGCCTGAAAAGAATTTATTTCCGGAAGAATTTTCATGACCAAGTTCCGCTTTTACGGCATGCCGCATTCGCTTTACTCCGGCAAGGCCCGCTCTTACCTGATCAAGCAGCATGTGGATTTCGAGGAAATGACGCCGGGCCATCCGCGCTATGGCGAAAAAGTCATGCCCGCCATTCAGCGCTGGATCATTCCCGTGCTCGAAACGCCGGACGGCGAAATCGTTCAGGACGGCACGGATATTATCGACTGGTTCGAGAAGCGCGGCCTCGCGCGCCATTCCGCCTATCCTGAAAGCCCGCGCCAGCGCATCACCTCGCTCATCTTCGAAATGTTCGGCGGCGAGGGCATGGTGCGCCCGGCCATGCATTACCGCTGGAATTTCGATGAAACCAATCTCGATTTCATCGAAGATCAGTTCGGCCTTTTCGCCATGCCCTCCGCACCGCGCGAAAAGCGCCTGGAAATCATCCGCAAATCGACAGGCCGCATGCGCGCCGCCGCCGTCATGTTCGGTGTGGTGCCGGAGACGATACCCGTCATCGAAGAGGCTTATGAAGAGCTGCTGGGTGAGCTCAACGCGCATTTTGCCGAAACGCCCTACCTTCTCGGCGGCACGCCCACCATCGGCGATTATGGGCTCATCGCCAGCCTCTTTGCGCATCTCGGCCGCGATCCTTACCCTGCCCAGATGATGAAGCGCCGCGCACCGGCACTCTTCCGCTGGACAGAGCGCATGAATGCCTGGGGCACGGACATGTCCGAGTTCCTGGATTATCCCGAAACGCTGCTGCCGGGTGATGACATTCCCGCCACGCTAAAAACCCTGCTGAAGCGTGTCGCCTCCGACTATCTGCCGGAGATCCGCGCCTTCACCGCCTTCACAAATGACTGGCTGGCCGAGAACCCGGACCTGCCGGCGGATGCGCCCGTCGGCGGGGAAAAGCTCGTGCGCGCCATCGGTAAATGCACCTTCGAATGGCGCGGCAAGACATTCGATGTCGGCGTGATGCCCTACCGCTTCTACCTGCTGCAGCGCATTCAGGACGCGTTCGATGCGCTGGGAGAAGAAGACAGGAAATCCGTCGGCGCGCTGCTCGAGGAAACGGACCTGAGCGACATCATGACACTGCGCAGCGCCCGCCGCGTCGGCCGGAAAAACAATATCGAGGTTTGGGAAGGTTAAACCCAGACCTAACGTTGACGATCAAACGCGCGCTCAGCCTTGGGCGCGCGTTTTCGCTTTCAAGCGAATGATTTCGTCCTCCACCGCCCAGAGCCGGTCCTGCCCCCAAACGGCAATATCGCCCACCGCAAAGGTCGGCACGCCCCAAAGCCCGTGCTCAAAAAGCGCTTTGCGGTTTTCCTCCGCCTCTTCCCGCCAGCTTTCATCGCCCAGAAAAGCTTTGGCTTCTTTCCAGTCAAGTCCGGCGCGCGCCACGATCTTTTTCAACCCCGGATTAAAACCGGAGCGGATCGCCTCCGCCCAGACACCGCTGAGAAAAGAAAGAACGAAAGCCTCTCCTTTTCCTTGGCTCACCGCATAAGGAATGAGCGCAAGGCCCCGCTCGGAAGGCCTGCCGAAAGGATCGGCAATGCGGCCGAAACCGATCCCCGCCCGCGCCGCCTCACGCTTGGCATCGCGCATGATGTAGGTCTGCTTTTGAAAAGACGCAGGAATGCCGCGCATCATCATCGGCAAGACGAAACGCAGCCGCACCGGACAATTGTGATGCCGGGCAAGAGCGAAAAGCTGCGGCGCGGCGACATGCGTGTAAGGACTGCGCAAGGAGAGAAAGAAATCGATCGCGGGTCCTGCCGCTTCATCACCTGGCCCAGCCAAGAGCGCAGGCGGCGGTTTGAGCGGCGCAAAGGGCTCCTCTCCCATATAAGCGCCAAGCGCATGTAACCGCGTTTCCAGATGATGCAGCCGGTCCGCGCCCCAATATTGCTCGCCCGCATAGCAGAAGACCCCGCCGAGATAATGCCCGAGGCGCCTCCGCATCTCGGCCCCTTTTTTCATCGCATGGGCCGTCTCCGCTTCTCCCGCCATGCCGAACTCCCCGGCAAGGGCGTCGATCCTGCCCGTATCCTCCTGCCAAAGCGCCCGGTCCACCGCGCAAACCGCCTCTGAAAAACGCTCCTTGGCGATGGCGCTTGCAAGGATCCGGCGCGCAAGCGCGGTAAGCGCTCCCTCCGGCTGGCGGCCGGGATCATCGAACGAAAGCCCGTATTTTTGCGCCAGCATCGCGCCGTCCCTGCGCGAGTAATTGATCAGCGCCTCGCGCTCCGGCGCGTCATTATCGGCAGGCGGCGGCACCAGCATGGGTATCAGCTTGATATCGAAGCGCTCTGTCAGGCTTTGCAGAAGCTGGGCGGCAAGAACCGCATAGGGATCGTCCGGTTGGTGAAAATAAAAGACCTCATGAGGCGCACCCGCTTTCCGGCGCGCTTTTTCGGCAGCGGCCCTAGCCTCCCTCTGTCTTTTTTCACTGACGATACGGGCTGCAAAAAAGGGAGAAACGATTTCCCGAATGCTCATGGAAGGCCCCTGCCTGGAAGAAATGCGGTTTTCTTTGACCGGCATAATTTATTGACATAATTTATGTCATTAGATTGCGCCCGTCAAATGCGAGGATCATATGAACATTCTCTGGCTCTGGGCCGCCGCCCTTTTCATCTATCTCGGTTTCCTTGGCTGGTATCAGAACTGGCAGGGCCCGCTCACGCCGGAGGAAATCGAGACATATATGGCCCGCCTTGCCGAGGGAACGCCGAACGGCGCAACGGACCCGGCAGTGCTGCGCCGGTTTTTGGAGAAGGATGACGGGCGCGAGTTTTTCATGCTCAATCTCGTCAAACTCCATGAAGGAAAAGTCCCGGACCCGCAAACGGGCGAACTCAAATCCTCCCAGGAAATCTTAAGCGGTTATACCTCCTCTTTCTTCAAAGCGCTTTTCAGGCGCGCGGGCCATCCCGCCATTGCCGCCCGCATTGTGGGCGGCAATGTGGATAGCTGGAACGTCGCTGAAAATCCCGGCTGGACGGTAATGGGCTGGATGCGTTACCGCAGCCGGCGCGATGCAATGGAACTGGTTACAGACCCTGCCTTTAAAGACGGGCACATGTTCAAGGTCGCGGCCATTCCCGCCACGTTTTCCGTCCCCACCTCCCCCATGATCAGCTTTATGGCAGGCCCGCGCATCTGGGCGGCACTGGGGCTCGCTCTTGCCGCTGCACTGGGCAGCATAGTGCTGCTATTTCTGCGCCAGCCGGGCGCATAGCCGAGTGCATAAGGAGAGATATGAAATGAGCGCGCTTCTTCCCGCCCCCACCATTCCCTATCAAGGGCACAAAGCCTGTCCGCCATTCCTCGCCTTTCTAGCCCTCGGCACGATTGTGCCGGGCCTCATCCACAGCTTCCTGCCGGACGGGGGCGCAGGGTCCATCGCCGGGCTCGATCTAAGCGCGGGCGGGCCCGTCATCATCGGTACCTTTGCCTGGGCGGGCGCCACGCAACTTGCCTATGGCACACTCATGCTGCTTGTGGCGCTGCGCTACCGCTCGCTGGTGCCGCTCTTCTTTCTCATCATTTTGGTGGAGCGCAGCCTTATCGCGCTCAATACCTGGGTGCTCAAACCTGCCGGCACCGGCCATCACCCGCCTGAAGCCTATGTGACGCTGGCGCTCCTGCCGCTCCTCGCCGCAGCGCTCTATTTCTCTTTAAAGCGCCGGGCAGGCATCGCCCCTTAAAAATCAGTTTGGCCAGTAGATATATTCATCTCCCGGCTCCGCCTTCTCGGCGCCCGTTTTGTCGATCAGCACGGGCAGTTCGCTAACGGAGGGCCAGGAGGGTTCGGCCTGCTCCGCATTGAACGCGGCGAGCATTTCTTTCAACTCGGCGACTTTTTCAGGCTTCGCCTCCGCCAGATTGTTCTGTTCGGTCGGGTCTTCGCGCAGATTGAAAAGCCATACCTTGTCCGGATTATCCGAGACATGCATCTTCCAGCCCTGGTGCAGGACAGCCTGATAATAACCTTCCCGCCAGAAGATCGGACGCTCGAATGCCTCTTTCTCGCCGGTGAGATAGGGAAGCAGATCGACGCCGTCGATGGGTTTCACCTCCCAGCCGGAAAGTCCGGCAACGCTTGCGGATGTAGGCAGAATGTCGAGATGAGAAACCGGGCTCTCAAGCCGGCTTCCCGGCGCAATGCGCCCCGGCCATTTGGCGAAGAAAGGCACATGGGTGCCCCCTTCGAACATGGTCAGCTTCCAGCCGCGATAGGGCTGGTTGATCTCCGGCAGGCCCACATAATCGGCGCCGCCATTGTCGCTGGTGAAAATCACGAGCGTGTTTTCCTCCAGCCCCTCCTCTTTGAGGGTCTGCAGAACCTGGCCGACGCTGCGGTCGAGCGAGCGCACCATTGCCGCATAAACGCGCAGCCGGTGATCTTCGATATGCGAGAGAGCATCGTAATCGGCTTTGGCCGCTTGGAGCGGGGTGTGCACGCCCCAATGAGCGAGATAGAGAAAGAAGGGCCGGTCGCGGTTGGCCTTGATCGCGGAGACCGCTTCCTCGGTAAAATAGTCGGTCAAATATCCATCCGGCTCGAAGGGCACGCTGTCATTGAAGCTGACGGAATAGTTCAGCACCTGCCATAGCGCCTGGTCGATGAAATCGAAAGGCTGTTTGGAGTTGACGACATCGGGCGAGCTTTCGGGCAGGTAGAGCCCGCCTTCCATCATCAGGCTTTCATCGAAACCCTGATCGCGCGGGCGGAACCCTTCCGTCCGGCCCAAATGCCATTTGCCGATATGCAGCGTTTGATACCCCGCCTCTTGCAGCACTTCGGCAATTGTCGTTTCGGATGCCGGCATGCCGCGCTGCGCGAAGGGAATATCCGATTCAGGTACATCCGCATCCACAATGACGGGATGCAGCCGGTCATCACCGCTGGAGAGCACGCGGATCACCTGCTGCATGCCGTCCGGCACGGGCGTGAACTCGAAGCCGAAGCGCGTGGAATAGCGCCCCGTCATGATCATGGCCCGCGAGGGTGCGCAGACCGCATTGCCCGCATAGCCATTGGAAAGGTTCATGCCCTCACGGGCGATGGAATCGATATGCGGCGTCGGCACGCTGCCGCCCGCCACCCCGCCGCCGAAAAAGCTCAGGTCGTTGAAGCCGAGATCGTCTGCAACGATGAGAACGATATTGGGCCGCTCGCCCGCCGGGCGCGCCGCTGCCGTTTCGTTTTCCGGCGCGGCCCAGGCCACCGCGCGGTTCTGCTCCACATGGCGGTTCCACTGCATGTACATGCCTATGGCGTTGACGAGCAGTGTCTTGCGCTCCGCGTAGGCCGCGCCGATCAGCACCGCCACCAAAAGCACCGGCACCAGAATTTTCCAATTGAGAAAACGCATTCCATCCCCTCCAGGCCCGGTTATTTTCCGCGCGCTCAAATTAATGATATACATTATGTCGATTGAACGTCCCCGTCAATTTCCTGGTGCCGGAACGAAAAAGGCGGCCCGGAGGCCGCCTTGAAGCAAGTGTCAGTATGAGGAAGGATCAATAGCTCAGCGTCACTGAAACCGTGCCCAGCTGGCCTTCGTCGCTCGCACCGGGCAATTCGCGCAGCTGCCAGCCATAATCGAAACGCACGGAAAGATAGCGGTCGAGCACATAGCGCGCGCCCACGCCCACACTTTGCAGCGTCACGCTTTTGGACAGGTTGGGCTGGCGGTCCTTATCCGAAAGATAGGCATAATCCCAGAAACCGACGAGCTGCATCCGGTCTTCGGCCCAGTCGAAGCCCTGGCCTAGAACCGGAAACGGCGGCGAGCGCAGCTCATTGCTCACCAGAACACCCTGCGCCCGGTTCACCGCCCGCTCTTCATAACCGCGCACGCTATCCACGCCGCCGCCGCCAAGCTGCTCACTGGGCAGAAGGTTGCCGTCGGAAATCTGCCCTTTCACGCGCAGCACCCAGCTTGCTTCTTTGGGCAGGCGCGTCGCGCGGGTCAGCTCCAGCGTGTCATAAAGATAAGAAGCCTCGGCAAAGGCGGTGCCGGAACCGGCAAAGGCATCGTCCGTATTATGACTGTTGAAACCGCCCGGCCCCCAGACCAGTGAATTGACCAGCGTCGTCTGCCCGTAAGGGTCCACCGCGCTTGCTTCATAATTCAACAGGAACTGATCGACATTCGTCGTATTGGCAAAAACCTGCGTGCCGCCAAAGGACAGGTTGTTATTGGTCGATTTGTGGTCGAAGCCAAGGCTCACGCTGTGGCTTGCAAAGGAAAGCGAGGGCAGCGCATGGCGGTAGCGCGCGCTGAGCTGATAGGAAAGCCCCTCCTGCCCAAAGAAAGGCCCCAGATCCGGCACCTGCTTCACATGCGAGCCGAAAAGCTGCAGCGTATCCCGCCAGGGCAGCGGCGCGGTGTAGGTGAAGGAATGCGCTTCAAAGCGCAAATCATCGCTCTGGCCCGCGCCCCTGTCCCGGTCCTGCAAAAGATCGCCGCTGGTCGTCACTTGATAGGAAAGCTGATGACCAAGCCAGAAGGCATTGCCCCAGTTGAAACCAAGGCTCCAGCGGTCCCTGTCCGTCAACGGCGTGCCGGTATTGTCGTAACTTGCATAAACGCGCAAAGGAAAGCGGTCTTCGGCCTGCAGCGCGATATCCGTGGCGCCGGGGCTCGCGCCCGGTTTCAGCACCGCATCGACCCGGCGGAACGGGTTGGTATTGAGCTGATTGATGCCCTGTTTCAGCCGTTCGATTTCCACCGGCGCGCCGGGGCGAATACCGATCCCGTCCCGGTACTGCGCTTCAGAAAACCACTTATTGCCAGCCACCTCTATCTGTCCGAGGCGGAACTCCGTCACCAGCACCTGTACGGTGCCCGCCGTCACATCCTGCGGAGGAAAAGAGACATCGACGAAAGGCCGTCCGGCTTCACGGTAAATGTTGACGATGGCCCGCGACACTTTGCCGATATCGCCTTGGTGGAAGGGTGCGCCCAGAAAAGGCTCAAGCGCCGCGCGCACGGCAGCTTCTTCATCCCCGAGCGCAGCGGCATCGATACCCGGCCGGTCGACACCGCCCGCCTCGATCGCGCTCCCATCCCCACGCACCACAATACCTTTCAGCTCCGGCAGAATGACATTGCCTGCCTCGCCATCCGGTTCTTCCAGCGCATCGGGCACCGTGAGGGTGCCGCCCCCTTCAAGCGGCGGGGCTTCTTGCGGAGCAATCCGCTCGAAATCCTCGTCCGCCGCCTGCGCCATGCCGCCGAAAGCCGGTATCATCAGTGCCAGCACCGGTAACGTGTAACGCAAACGCCGCCGGCGCGCTTCTTCCAACCGATCCCCCACACTCTGTCCTATCATTCTGTCGCCCCGGAAAAACTACCGGTGACGGGGAGAGGCCGCAGGTCCTGCACCCCGATATTCGTGTAAGAACCGAAGCGGCCTGCCTGGCCTGTAAAGAGGTTCCAGCGCTCTTCGTCACTGCCGTCATTCGGGCCGTCGCTCTGGCCGTCTTCCTGGCCAATCGAGCCGGTCACGAGGCCGCCATCATCCGTACCGCCGCCGAAGCCGCCAAGCTGCAACAGGATCGGCAGCGTCCAGAAACCGCCTGCTCCCTCGCCCTTGCCGATAGGTTGATCTTCCGGCCGCCAGGCATTTTGCAGCGTGCCGGGCTGGAAGGAGGTCAGCGTAATATCGCCCGGAAGCTGCGGCGTGCCGGGCAGCGGATTGGGCTGCACGAGCGGCATTTCGATCACCGTCAGCTGACCGTTCACATAGGTAATGGCGTAGTTGGAAAGACCGGTGCCCGCGGCATTGCTTGCGGTGATGACATAGGTACCGGGCGCCGCACTTGCCACTGTCCCGGCGCTCGTCAGGCTGACGCCGCTTACGCTGTCCCCGGCCACAAGCCCCGCCACGCTGAAGCCATTGAGCAGCAGCGTATCGCCTTCATCCTTTTGGGCATCATTGGCGGTAATGGTCAGTGCCGCCGGAGTGATGGTGAAGTCGGCGCCGGTGAAATTGATCGTATAGTTGCCGCCGGCAGAAAGCGTGCCGTGGCCGATGGCGTAGGGCCCACCTGCCACCGTCTCCCCTGCCGCGCGGGAAAGTGCGCCGGTAAAGAGCAAGGCATTATCCCCGCCGACAAAGCCGGCGAAGTTGAAGGTGAAGGAAGGATCGGCCTCGCCATAAGTTTTGGAGAGCGCATCCGCCGAAACCGACAGCGCCGCAGGCGTGATGGAAGCGCTCGTTGCCGCGTTAGGCGAGAGCGTATAGTTGCCTGCATCGGCGCCTGAAAGCGTGAGGCCCGTCACATTGACCGCTTTCCCGGCCCCTACATCGGCATCATTAAAGGCAAAACTGCCCGAGGCCGTAACATCATCGCCGCCGACAATGCCGCTCAGGCCGCCTACCGTGCCGGTCGCGGCCACCGTTCCGTCATAGACCTTGTCGTCGGCGGAGACGGAAACGCTGAGCGCCTTCGGCGTAATGACGAGATTGGCGCCATTGAAGCTGATGGTGTAGTTGCTGCCTGCGGAAAGCGTGCCTTGCGTAATGGCGTAAGGTCCGCCTGCTACCGTCTCGCCAGCCGCACGGGCAAGCGCCCCGGTAAAGACGGAGGAATCATCCCCGTTCGCCAGGCCCGTAAAGCCGAAGGTCAGCGCCGGGTCGATATCACCATAAATTTTGGAAAGCGCATCCGCCGTCACGCTCAGCGCCGCGGGCGTGATGGTGAAGTTTGCACCGTTGAAGCTGAGGACATAATTGCTCGTTGCCGCCAGCGTGCCTTGGGTAATGGCATAAGGACCGCCTGCCACTGTCTCCCCTGCCGCACGCACCAGGGCGCCGGTGAAGATCGAGGCATCATCCCCGTTTGTCAGCCCGCTATGGGTGAAGGTAAGCGCCGGGTCCACCCCGCCATAGACCTTGGAAACCGCATTCGCCGTAACGCTCAGAGCCGCAGGCGTGATGGTCAGGTTCGCGCCGGTGAAGCTGATCGTGTAATTGCTACCGGCCGAAAGCGTGCCCTGGCTTATCACGTAAGGACCGCCTGCCACGGTCTCGCCAGCCGCACGGGCAAGCGCGCCGGTGAAGACCGAGGCATCGTCCCCATTCGTCAACCCGCTATGAGTGAAGGTAAGCGCGGGGTCCACCGCGCCATAGACTTTTGAAAGCGCATTCGCCATTACCGTCAGCGCTGCCGGCGTGATGGTCAGGTTCGCGCCATTGAAGCTGATCGTGTAATTGCTGCCGGCCGACAGCGTGCCTTGTGTGATCGCATAAGGTCCGCCTGCCACCGTTTCGCCTGCGGCCCGCACGAGCGCGCCGGTGAAGACCGACGCATCATCCCCATTCGTTAGCCCGCTATGGGTGAAGGTGAGTGCCGGGTCACGCTCAGCATAGACTTTGGAGACCGCATCCGCCGTGACGGTCAGCGCGGCAGGCGTGATGGTCAGGTTCGCGCCGGTGAAGTTGATGGTGTAATTACCCCCGGCGGAAAGCGTGCCTTGGCTAATCGCATAAGGCCCGCCTGCCACCGTCTCCCCCGCCGCGCGGGTCAGCGCGCCGGTAAAGAGCGAGCTGTTATCCCCGCCGACAAAGCCGGAAAAATTGAAGGTGAATGCCTGGTCCGCGTCACCGTAAGTTTTCGTCTGCGCATCCGCCGTCACACTCAAACTTGCCGGTGTAATCGATGCCGAGCTGCTGGCCGTCGGCGAAAGCGTGTAGTTCCCCGCATCGCTGCCGGAAAGCGCAAGGCCCGTTACATTCACCATCTTGCCCGCGCCCACATTGGCATCGGTAAAGGCAAAAGTGCCGGAGCCGTTCGCCGTCACATCGTCGCCGCCGACAATGCCGGTGAGCCCCAAGATCGTACCGGTCGCCGTGACAGTGGCATCATAGACTTTGTCATCCGCGGCCACATTCACACTGAGTGCCTTCGGCGTAATCGTGAAATTCGCGCCCGTGAAATCGATGATGTAGTTGCCGCCCGCCGAGAGCGTGCCTTGGCCAATCGCATAAGGCCCGCCCGCCACCGTTTCGCCCGCTGCGCGGACGAGCCCGCCGGTAAAGAGCGAACTGTTATCCCCGCCGACGAAACCTGAGAAGTTGAAAGTCAGGCCGGGGTCCACATCGCCATAAGTCTTGGAGAGCGCATCGGCCGCAACCGTCAACGTTGCCGGCGCAATCGTTGCCGTCGCCGCCACGCCCGGCGCCAGGACGTAATTATTGGCATCGGCACCGTTAAGCGCCAGGCCCGAAATCAGAATGTCCTTAGCGACGCCCGCATTGGGATCGGCAAAGGCAAAGCTGCCCGAAACCGTGACATCATCTCCGCCGATCACGCCCGTCACGACGCTGCCTGAAACACGTGCCGCCACCGTGCCGTCATAAACCTTGTCATCCACCGTCACGGTCACCGTCAACGTTGCCGGGTCGATGGTCAGCGTGCCGTTCTGCCAGATGATGTCGACGCCGAGCGCATCGGAAAAGAGCCCGCGGATTTCATAAGTGCCCGCATCCGTCACCCCGGCAAGATTGCCGCCCAGCGTGCCGGACAAGGCAGCCATGGGATCGGAGATTGTCGCCGTGAAGCCGCTCGCTGCCTGCCCGTCATAGGTTTTGGTGATATCGTTCACATCTATGGTGATAGGCGTGAGGAACGAGCGCAGCACCGGGCGCGCTTCATCTTCGTAGATTCGCCAGGTCGTGCCTGTGCCGCCATCACCGTCAATGTCCCAGCCCGCATCGATATAGGTTTGCAGGTCCATGAGTTCGGCTGTCGTGTGGCCCGTCACCGGCGAGCCGCCGCCGACACCGTCAAGCCCGATGCCGTTTGCCTGGCCCGATGTGTCCGTATCCCAGAAGGACCCGGTAAGCGGCGCGCCGCTGCCACCGGGGGCAACCCGACCCGCATAACCGCCGACATTGGTGCTGCCCGTCACCGCGCCCGATGAATAGGTATTGACGATGCGGGACTGTGCCGAGGCCGGGGCATAGCGCCCGGCAAAGCCGCCCACTTCGTCATTACCGTTCACGCTGCCGGTTGCATAAGAATCCTCGATAATGCCCGATTGCAGACCGACAAAGCCGCCGATCAAGTTGTTCCCGCTTACACTGCCGCTCGCAAAGGAAAGCGTGATCGTGCCATTCGTGCTGTTCGTACCGGCGAAGCCGCCCACTTCATCCGAAGCGCCGCCCGGTGTCACGTTCCCCGTCGCATAGGACCGCGTGATCGTGCCGCGGCTATTGACGCCGATGAAACCGCCGACCCCTTCGATGCCTGTGCCCGTTACCGTGCCGCTAGCAGAAGAATCGCTGACAGTGCCCAGAATATCGAGGACGTTCACGCCATCGAAGAAAGAGAAACCGTTCGAACCGATCAATCCGCCAACGCTGCCGCTGATCGCATTGTTGACGCTCGTCACATTGACCGAAGAACTGACATTGCGGATGGCGCCGCCATTCTGCCCGACCAAAGCGCCCGTATCCGCGCCGCCCGTCACCGAGCCGCCCGCCAGATGCACATTCTGGATGGTGGAATTACGTGTGCGTCCGAAAAGACCGATATAGCCGTCCGCTTCCCCGCCGCGGCTGATGAAGAGATCGGAGATCGTGTTGTTGAGCCCTTCGAACGTGCCCTGGAAATGATTGTTCCGGTCGCCGATGGGATCGAACCCCAGTCCGCCATTCAGCCCCGAGGTCGATGAAGCATCGAGATCGCCGGCCAGCGCATAGCGCCCGGTAAGACCGGAACCGATCGCCTGCAGATCGTTGACACTATGGATCAGCGTATAGGCCTGCCCATCAATGCTCAGGCTGGCGCTCGCCCCGGCAAGCGTCACGCTGCCATTCGTGCCGAAAGAATAATCCCCGCCGAAGGTCAGCGTCAGGCCGCCCGACGTGCCGGTCGAGGTGATATCCGAATTGATCTCGATATTGCGCACCGCATCGAGGATAAGAACCGTATCGGCGCTCCAGGTAATATCGTCGTTGATGAAGATATCGCCGTTGCCCGCGCTAGCGCCATTGTCGCTATCGAGCGTCACATTTGTGCTGGCAAGATTCGTGGAAACCGTCGCCCCCGTAATATCCCCGCCGGAGGCTGCCACGGTCAGATCGTTCGGGTCGATGAGCCAGGTACCGGTCGTGCCGTTTTCAGCCAAGGTCGAAACACGCGTGCTCTCGGCAATGTCGATATCGCCGCCGGAGGTTTCGATGAAACCGCCCGAGGCACCCGCGCCGCCTTCGGCTTTCAACGCGCCCGAAACGCGCATGCGTCCGCTTGCCACAAGCACGGCGTCACCGCCATCCTTGCCCGCGCTTGACGCGGAAACATCGACGAGGCCCGAAATATCGATATCCGCAGCCTCAGCCGTTACCGTGCCGCCCGCGCCATCCTGATTGCGCGCTTCCAGCGTGCCGGAAATATCGATCTCATTCGATGCGGTCAGAAGAATGCGCCCGTCCCGCTCGGCGCTGCCCGTCGCGCGCACCAGCCCTTGCGTGTTCCCGGCAAGCGCATAGACATTGCCATGGGCGGCGGCAAGCTCCACTTGCGCCGCGCTGACCGCGCCTTCATTCGTTACATCGCCGCTCGTGCTGGCGCCCTGAATGAAAAGCCGCTGCCCGCCGCCTTGCGTTTGCAGCAGCACCTCATCGCCCGCGCCGAACGCCGCCACACCGTTTGCCGCCTCAACCGTTCCGGAATTCTGCACCGCCCGGCCGATCAGCACCACGTCGCCCGACTGCGAGACGATGCGCCCCACATTGACGATGGAACCATGCGAGGAACCGGCAAAGCGCATCGCCCCGCCATCCAGAAAATCCTCATTGGCAATGTCGCGGGTCGAAGCGATGAAGCTGCCCCCCGTGACGATCTCGCCGCCGGGGCCAACCACAATGCCGTTGGGATTGATGAGATAGGCCGAGCCTGTCGCCGTCAAAAGCCCGTCGATCTGCGAGATGTCGCCGCCCGTCACGCGGTTCAGCGTGGCGCCGAGGCCGTTCTGGATCGCCACGCTATTGCCCGCGCCGATGGAAAAGCCGTCCCAATTGATGATCCCGGCCAGCGAGCTTTGGGTGATGGTGGCGCTGGCGCCGGAAAACTGGATATCCCCCTGCCCGGCGACGAACTGCCCGCCGCTCGGCAGCGCCTCCGCGCCCAGCGCCGGCATCGCATAGCCCTGCGCAATGATCGTTGCACCCAACAAAGCCTTGCGGCTCGTCCCGAACACACGGTCCCCAGTAGCCATGCCGATCACCTTTCTACTCACTCATGAAACTGCTGTTCTAGGTGAAGCAAAAAAGGCGGGTGAAATCTAGGTAATTATTGATATATTATTAAAAAGTGATCGACTATTCACTTCATTTATATCGGAATTTACTTGGATGAATAATAAGTATTCTTGTTATTTACAAGTAAACGCAACTGATCTTAACACATAAGTAAGGATTCCGCATTTCACCATAGTGTGAGCGAAATTTTGGCGGTTTTCCGCGAAATCTCGTCAAGGCCACCACGTCTCTGATTAACCAATCCATCGCGCCAAACCATTACCGCCAAGCTCGCGCAGAGGAAGCCGCCGCCCATGAATATCCAGCAACTGGATCTCAATCTGCTTCTGGTTTTCGATGCCGTTTACAAGGAGCGCAGCATCAGCAAGGCGGCGGCGCGGCTCGACCTTTCTCAGCCCGCCGTCAGCAATGCGTTGAAACGTCTTCGCCAGTTCACTGGGGACAATCTCTTTTTCAGAGCGGGTAACGCCATGGTGCCGACCCGCGCCGCCAATGCGCTTGCGGTGCCGGTCGCCCATGCGCTGCGCACGGTTGAGGAAAGCCTGTCCTCGCTGCGCGCTTTCGATCCGGCGACATCGGCGCGGCTTTTCAAGCTCACCATCAACGACTTTCTGCGCGTAACGCTTGTCCCCCCGCTCACCAATTTTCTTGAGCGCGAGGCACCCGGCATCAAAGTGGAGTATCAGGCCCGGACCGGCACCGCCGCCGCTCATCTCGATGCGCTCCGGCGCCGGCAGACGGAAATGAGCATGCTGCCCCGCTCGGCGGTCGAAGGGCTTGAGGAGATTTCCTATCTGCCGGTGACGACCGACGGGTTGCAGCTTGCCGTGCGGGCGGGCCACCCCCTGCTCGCCGCCCCCGTCACCAAGGCAGCGCTGGCCGGGGCGCGCTATGTCGCCACGAATAACGCCCCCTTCGTCCGCGCCATCGTCGACGGCGCCTTCAAGGCGGAGGGGATCGAGCGCAACATCACCTGCTTTGTGCCCGACACGACGACGATCCCCTCCATCGTCGAAATGACGGACCTGATCGGCGTGATCGGCCAGAACAGCCTTGCCCGGCATCAGCGCGACCATGCACTTGTCAAACTGCCCGCCCCCTTCACCTTCCCGCAGATCGAGGCAGGCTTCGTCTGGCTGCGCGAGGCGGATGACGATCAGGGCCTGCAATGGCTGCGGGACAAAGCCGCGCAGATCCTGCAAACGGCACTTGCCGTCCATCCGCAAGGCGCGGCACCGGAAAACTAGAGGAACGTGAAGCTGGAAGTGGTGGCCGCGGCCGGACTCGAACCGGCACTCGCAAAAAGCGAAGCAGATTTTAAGTCTGCTGTGTCTACCATTCCACCACGCGGCCAGCGGGACCGGGCGAAAGAGGCCCGGCAAGAAACGCAGGGATAAGGCCCCAAAGAGACACGGATTTCAACACGCTTGTCGGAATAGTTGCGCCTTTTCCAAGAGTTTTCCCCAAACAAAAACGGCGGCCCGAAGACCGCCGTTTTGAGACTTTTCAGTCAAGACAGGCTTAGTTGGCCATGCCCTGCCAGACCGGCCAGCAGTTGTTGCCGGCTTTGGCGGCGAGCTTCGCCTGCGCGTCTTTGGCGTTGGAGCCATCCGCAGCTTCGACGTAGTCGTCCTTGCCCGTGCACCAGACGTAGAACTGATGCTTGCCGGCTTTCGACATGGCATCGAAGCTGGAGTCGAGCGCCATGGCGCCAGCGCTCATCAGCATCGTTGCTCCCGCAGCCATCCCAAGAATACCAAAAACTTTTTTCATCTTCCTGATCTCCCTCCGGGTTTAAAACCCTTGTTACAGGCCAGTGCCTGTTTTCCCCCACATGGCTCTTTCTCACCCAGGAGCCAAATGCACCGGGCGGCGACTGACAAGCCTTTTTCATTCGGCAATTTAGTCGATCGTGGGGAAATTGTATCCGATTCCATAAGAGATTCGACTGAATTCTTCGTAATGTTAGGGAGGATGTTGCAGAAAAGTGACGAAAAACCCAGCTTTTCCGCGGGATTTATACCGCCACGGCCCCGCGCAAGGTTAAGAGGCCGCCCGCACGTCCCCCTCGATCGGCACCGCCCCCAACTCCCGCATCAGGCTCCGCACTCGGTCCTGCACGCTCGCCAGCGCCGCCTCATCGACCGAGCGCATGACGATACTGGTGCCATAGCGCTTGCCGACAAAGAAGGGATAAGAACCAATGCTGACATCGGGATGCGCCGCCTGCAGCGTGCCGAGCCCTTCCGCCAATTGCCCCTCGCCCATCTCGCAGCTGACCGTGGCCGACAGCATTTTGCGCCCGCCTTTCAGGCGCCCGGCAAGCCCGTCCATC
Source organism: Tepidicaulis sp. (assembly GCF_965222285.1). Taxonomy (NCBI): domain Bacteria; kingdom Pseudomonadati; phylum Pseudomonadota; class Alphaproteobacteria; order Hyphomicrobiales; family Parvibaculaceae; genus Tepidicaulis; species Tepidicaulis sp. The sequence continues at coordinate 2,063,810 of NZ_OZ244942.1, forward strand.
ATCACCTGCATGATCATGGGAATGCCCGCCATGACGAAGACATTCTCCATCTGAAAGCCCGGCGCCTTGCTCACGGGGTTGGGAATGAGCGAGGCCCCTTCCGGGATCCGCGCCATGCGCTTGCGCGCCTCGGTGAAAGGGTTGCCGGTTTCCTCATAATGTTTGGTGAGAATCGCCATGGCTTCGGGGTGATGGCCGATGGGCACACCGAAGGCCTTGGCCACACAGTCCGCCGTGATGTCGTCATGGGTCGGGCCGATGCCGCCGGTGGTGAAGACATAATCGTAGGCCGCCCGCACCTCGTTCAGCGTCTCGACGATCACCGCTTCCACATCCGGGATCATCCGCGCCTCACGCACCTGAATGCCCATATCGCCGAGATAGCGGGCAATATAGGAAAGGTTGGCGTCTTTCGTGCGCCCGGACAAAAGCTCGTCGCCGATCAACAGAACACAGGCCGTTACAGAGCCTTCCGCCGCGCCATTTCCCATCGGGGCCTCCAGGTTGCAAAATTTTCTCTAAGGATAATACGCCGGCGGGCAAGGGCAATGGCCGCCATCACCCTTCCCGTGCAAGGCGCCCCGCGCTAATTGCAACGAAAGCCCCTCAGTTGCGGCTTTCGAGCCGACTGATTATGGTCCGCTCCCATGAAATTCGACCCGCCCCTTCTCTCCGGCCGGCTGCTCAAGCGCTATAAGCGTTTCCTGGCGGATATCCGCCTCGATAGCGGCGAGGAAATCACCGCTCATTGCGCCAATCCGGGCTCGATGATGGGCCTTGCCGGTGAAGGCATGCGGGTCTGGCTCTCAAAAAGCGACAATCCGAAGCGAAAACTCGCCCATTCCTGGGAAATCGTGGAACCGGAGGCAGGCTGCCTCGTCGGTATCAACACGGCCCATCCCAACAGGATCGTCGAAGCGGCCATCCTGGCAGGCGAAGTGCCGGAGCTGGCAGGCTATGAAACGCTGCGCCGGGAGGTGAGATACGGCCAGAACAGCCGCATCGACCTGCTGCTGGAAGATCCCGGAAAGCCGCCTGCCTATGTCGAGGTGAAAAATGTCACCCTCGCCCGGGAGCCCGGAATTGCTGAGTTTCCAGACGCCGTTACTGCCCGAGGGGCGAAACATATGGAAGAACTCGCCCGGCGGGCAGTTGCGGGCGAGCGGGCGGTTGTGTTCTTTCTTGTCCAGCGCAGTGATGCGGACCGTTTTCGCCTCGCTGAAGACATCGACCCAGCCTACGCCAAGGCTTTTGAGGCGGCTGTTAACGCCGGGGTCGAAGCCCTATGTTATAAATGTGTGATCACGCCGGAGGAAATCCGGCTCGACCGGAAGCTGACGCTATGAGCCTGACCGACCAAGACGAGGATTTCGAATTCGGGGATTACGACCCGATGGGCCGGAATATCAAAACCCATGGCGCGGAAGCCTTCGAGGGCATGCGCGCGGCAGGCCGGCTGTCGGCAACCTGTCTCGACATGCTGACGAAGGAAATACGTCCCGGCATGACGACGAAGGCGATCGACGATCTCGTTTTCGAATTCGGCATGGACCATGGCGCGATGCCCGCGACACTCGGCTACCGGGGCTTCACCGCTTCCTGCTGCACCTCGATCAATCATGTGGTCTGCCACGGCATTCCCGGCGACCGCGTGATGCGCGAAGGCGATATCGTCAATGTCGATGTCACCTTCATCAAGGATGGCTGGCACGGCGACACGAACCGCATGTTCTTTGTCGGCCAGGTGCCGCGCAAGGCCGAGCGGCTATGCGAGATCACCTATGAAGCGATGATGCGCGGCATTGCCGAGGTAAAGCCCGGCGCAACGCTCGGCGATATCGGCGCCGCCATCCAGGAATATGCCGAAGGAGAGCGCTGCTCGGTGGTGCGCGAGTTTTGCGGCCACGGCCTCGGCCTCGTCTTCCACGATGCGCCCAATGTGCTGCATTACGGCCGGCGCGGCGAAGGCGCGGTGCTGAAGGAAGGCATGTTCTTCACTATCGAACCGATGATCAATGCGGGCCGCCCGCATGTGAAAATGCTGAATGACGGCTGGACCGCCGTCACCCGCGACCGCTCGCTCTCTGCCCAGTTCGAACATTCGATCGGCGTGACGAAAGACGGCGCGGAAATTTTCACGAAATCCCCTGCCGGGCTCGACCGCCCGCCTTACGCCTAAACTCCGTGGCAGAAGCGGGGCAGCAGGATAAAGCCTCCGGCACGCCGCATCATGCCGGCCACCGCCAGCGCCTGCGCGAGCGGTTCAGAAAGGCAGGCGCCGAGGCGCTGGCCGACTATGAGCTCTTGGAGCTCGTGCTTTTCCGCGCCGTCCCGCGACGCGATGTCAAACCGCTCGCCAAAGACCTGATCGCGAGGTTCGGCTCCTTCGCCGCAACCATTGCCGCAGAGCCCGCCCGGCTTCTGGAAACCAAAGGCATCAGCGAGGCGGTCGTGACCGAATTCAAACTGGTGCAGGCGGCAGCTCTCCATCTTGCCCAGGCAAAGGTGATGAAACGGCCCGCCATTTCTTCCTGGTCGGCGCTTCTCGATTATTGCCGCGCCGCCATGGCATATGGGACGACCGAGCAGTTCCGTATTCTCTTTCTCGACCGCAAAAACATTCTGATTGCCGATGAAATTCAGCAAAAAGGAACGGTCGATCACACGCCCGTCTATCCGCGCGAAATCGTCAAACGCGCGCTGGAGCTTTCCGCTTCCGCCATCATTCTCGTGCACAATCACCCAAGCGGCGATCCGACCCCCTCCCAGGCCGATATCGATATGACGAAAAAGATTGTGGAAACGGCAAAACCGCTCGGCATTGCCGTGCACGACCATCTCGTCATCGGCAAGGACGGCCATGTGAGCTTTAAGTCACTTGGCCTGCTTTAAGAGTGCCGCCCGCCGCTTTCGGGAATTGACGCCGCGCCGCGCACGGGTATTCTCAGGGCCGCCGGACGTCCCGGCGATCAGGAGACTTTATGTCCAGCAAGGAAATTGTGCGCTAACTGCCCCGCTCTTCTTGAGTGAGCCTGGGCAGTGATCAATCCGCCCCGCAGGCCGCGCGTGCGCCTGCGGCGCTCGTTGATGTGTAACTTGCTGGTTTCCAATGAACATCTCGAAGAAAGAGCAGCGCGTGCTTCACGCGCTGGCTCAGGGCGGGCGCATCGTCATTGAACGCGATGGCCCCCGCAAACTCACCCGTGTCGATTGCATTACCCGCGACGGCTGGTTCCTGACGGACTGCACCGAACCGGTTTTCAAGAAGCTGAAACGCCGCCGCCTCATCCGCTCGCAAGGCGGCAAGCCCTATAGGATCACCCGCGAAGGGCTCGAAGCGGTGCGCGCGCAGCTCGACAACAGATGAAAAGAAAGGGCGCCTCACGGGGCGCCCTTTCCTGATCTTTTTAAGTTCTCGGCAAGCTCAGACATTCACCGCCGAGTAAGGCGCCCATTTGTCCATCCAGGGCTGGGCTTTTTCCAGCTCATAGGCAAGCTGCAGAAGCAGCCCTTCCTGGCCCTTGGCGGCCGCGAACTGGCTGCCGATGGGAAGCCCCGCCTCATTCCAGCTCAGCGGCACGGACATGGCCGGTGTGCCCGCCACATTATGCTGCGGCGTGTATGCGACGTAAGTCGTCGTGCGCTCATAAAGCGTATCGAAATCAACCGTCGGCGCCTGCTCGCCGAGTTTGGGCGGCGCGCTCGCCAGTGTCGGCGTCAGCCAGACATCGTAGCCGGTGAAGAACTCGGCAATATCCGCTTCCACCTTGGCGAAATAGGCAAGCGCGTTTTTCATCGCATCATCGTCCTTGGCATTGAAGAAATCGGCAAGGCCGAGCGTCCAGGGCTCAAGCAGTCCCGTTTCGGCGGCAGGCTTGCCGGTCTTTTCTTCCACCAGCGCTTTGAGCTGCGCCGGGCCGGAGGCCCAGGCGGTCAGGAAATGGTCGATGAATTGCGGCCCGTCGATGGGCGGCGTCACATCGACAATCTCGTGGCCGAGCCCTTTGCAAAGCTCCGCCGTTTCCTCGATCGCCTTGCGCACATCGCCGTCCGGGTCGCTGCCGTCGTAGCGGGCCATGCTGAACGCGATCTTGAGGCGCTTCGTGCCCGCATCCGTCACATTGCCAGTCGGAGCAAAGGCGCCGCCCTCTTTTACTTCCGTCAGATCGAGCAGCGCCGCGCTATCGCGCACCGAGCGGGAAATGACATGCTTCACAGAAATATCGCCCGGCATCGGATCCTTGTTCTGCTCCAGCATGCGCCCGCGGCTGGGTTTGAGGCCGAAGAGCCCGCAGCAGGACGCGGGAATGCGGATCGAGCCGCCCCCATCGCTCGACTGGGCGAAGGGCACCATGCCCGCCGCCGTTGCCGCCGCCGAACCGCCGGAAGAACCGCCCGTCGAATGCTCGAGATCCCAGGGATTGTGACAGTCGCCAAGCAACAGCGGCTCGGTCGTCGCCAGTAGGCCGAATTCCGGCGTGTTGGATTTGCCGAGAACGACAAGCCCCGTCTCCAGCGTCTTGTCCGTGTAAGGCGACTGCCAATCGGACACGTAATCGGCGAGCATTTTAGAACCGGAGGTGCGGCGCACGCCTTTCAGGTCGTTCAGGTCTTTCAGAAGATAAGGCACGCCGGCGAAAGCCCCTTCGCCTGCCCCTGCCTTGGCTTCCTCGCGGGCCGCCTCGAAGGTCTCGGTCACCACCGCGTTGACCTTGCCGTCCAGCCGCTCGATCCGCGCAATGGCGGCATCCACCAGTTCAAGCGGCGTCACTTCTTTCTTCTTCACCAGCGCCGCCTGGCCCAATGCGTCCAGCTTGACAAAAGGGTCGTTTGCCGCGCGCGCGGGCATATGGCGAAAACCGATGGCAAGGGCGCCGGCCGCAGCCGAGCCCTTCAAAAATTGACGGCGATCCATGTATTCCTCCCAGAATTCTGTCTTTTCCATCTCGGCCGATGGGTAGGAAGGCAGTATTGCGCCTCTTTTTGCCAAATAAAATGCAATATATCTGAAGGACCCGTTCAGATTATTCATCGATAGGCCCCTTTCCTGGCAGAATTGGTCCCCTGCCCGCCCGGTGGGGCAAGACTCAACCGGGCCGGACCGGGCCAGTTGAGCCTCGCCCCGCCATCTGCTAAAGCAACGGCCTCCACTCCACCTCATTAAAGGCGAATGCTCGATGATCCCGCGCTACTCCCGGCCGGAAATGGCCTCCATTTGGGACCCTGCCACGAAATTCCGTATCTGGTTCGAGATCGAGGCCCATGCCTGCGATGCGCTGGCGGAGCTCGGGGTGATTCCCAAAGAGGCGGCCAAAACCATTTGGGAACGCGGCGGCAAGGCCGAGTTCGACGTGGCGCGGATCGACGAGATCGAGCGCGAGGTCAAACACGACGTCATCGCCTTCCTGACGCACCTGTCTGAATTCGTCGGCGAGGACAGCCGTTTCGTCCACCAGGGCATGACCTCCTCGGACGTGCTCGACACCTGCCTCAATGTGCAGCTCACCCGCGCCGCCGACCTTCTGCTCAAAGACCTCGACGCCCTGCTCGCCGCGATCAAGAAGCGCGCCTTCGAGCATAAAGACACGATCACCATCGGCCGCAGCCACGGCATCCACGCCGAGCCCACCACCTTCGGCCTTAAAATGGCCCAGGCCTATGTGGAGTTCGAGCGCTGCAAAGAGCGCATGCTCGCCGCGCGCAAGGAAATCGCGACTTGCGCCATTTCCGGCGCCGTCGGCACCTTCGCCAATATCGACCCGCAGGTCGAGGAGCATGTGGCAAAGGCCATGGGGCTTGAGCCGGAACCCGTCTCGACCCAGGTTATCCCGCGCGACCGCCACGCCATGTTCTTTGCAACGCTGGGCGTCATCGCAAGCTGCGTCGAGAGGCTGGCGACGGAAGTGCGCCACCTGCAGCGCACGGAAGTGCTGGAAGCGGAAGAATATTTCTCCGAGGGCCAGAAGGGTTCCTCCGCCATGCCGCATAAGCGCAATCCGGTCCTGACCGAAAACCTGACCGGCCTTGCCCGCCTCGTGCGCGGCATGGCGCTGCCGGCCATGGAGAACGTCGCCCTCTGGCACGAGCGCGATATTTCCCACTCCTCCGTCGAACGGATGATCGGCCCGGACGCCACCGTCACGCTCGACTTCGCACTCGTGCGTCTTACCGGCGTTATCGAGAACCTGCTCGTCTATCCCGACCGCATGCAGGAAAACATGGACAAGCTCGGCGGCCTCGTCTTCTCCCAGCGCGTCCTTCTGGCGTTGACGCAGAAAGGCGCAAGCCGCGAGGATGCCTACCGCTTCGTGCAGCGCAATGCGATGCCCGTCTGGCGCGGGGAAGGCAATTTCCTCGAGCTTTTGAAAGCCGACAAAGAGGTTTCCGCGAAACTCTCGGACGCCGAACTCGATGAGCTTTTCGACATCGGCTACCACACCAAGCACGTGGATACGATTTTCAAGCGCGTCTTCGGCAAGGCATAACGTTTTTGTCGTCCCGGGACTTGTTCCCGGGATGACGGAAGAGCGATGCGGCGATGCGCAAAGCCGCCAACACATGCCACACAGTTGACACCTAAACATGTATAGTCCCCGGCAAAACAACCAGAGGATAGACATGCGCACCGCTTTCGATGGCTCCATCCGCCGCCGCATCCATTTTTTCCGCCATGGCGATGTTTCCTATGTGGACAAAGAGGGCAACCGTGTGCCCGACAGCCGCGCCGTGCCGCTGACCGATTGGGGCCGCGAACAGGCCGCGCTGATGTGCGATTATGTAAAAGAGCTTTCCTTCGACAAGGCCGTCTGCTCGGGCCTGCCGCGCACGGTGGAAACCGCCGAAGGCATTTTGAAGGGCCGCGATCTCAAGATCGAAGTGATGAGCGAGTTCGAGGAAATCCGCTCCGACCCCGACCGCTACAAGAACCTGAAAAGCCTGCACGATGTCGCTTACGCCTTCGAAGGCGCGCATCTTCCGGGCGCCCGCTACGGCGAGGGCGAGAGCTTTCTGGAATTCGAAGCCCGCATCGTTACCGGCTTGATGCATCTTGTCGCCGATAAGAGCTGGCAGAACCTTGCCCTTATCGCCCATGGCGGCGTCAACCGCGCCATTCTGGGCTGGGCGAGCGGCGCCAGCCTCGGCGCCTTCCACGCTTTCGATCAGAACACCTGCTGCCTGAATATCGTCGATGTGGACACGCACCCGGACACCGGCGAAATCCGCCGCATGACCGTGCGCGGCATGAACATCACGCCTTACGATCCGGTGAAAAAGAACGTCGACAAACTAGCACTCGAAATGATCGCCGAACGCATGCGCGCGAAATACGGGTGAGGCTCAGGCAGACTTGATCCCCGCCCAGCGGAAGGAGCAGCGCAGGAAGGAAAGCGCGCCGCTCTCGATGCAAGCGCCGTGGGCGAGGATGATTTTCTCCGGTTTCCAGGACAACATTTTTTGCACCTCGGCGCGCACATGAGCCTTTCTGCCGAAAAACGTCGCGCGCAGATCGCGCGGCGCGGCGCCATTGGGCGCCATGATGCCGGTGAGGCGCAAAAGAAGATGCGTCCAGAACCCATGCACTTTTTCAGGTTCGAAATTCTCGATGAGGTCCGTGACGATCAGCGTGCGTGAAGCGGCATGAAAGAACACGGCTTCGCTGAGCACATGCCCTTCGACGACACAGAACGCAATCTCCCCCGCCCAGGGTGTGTCTGCGCCGTTCGTCAATTCGCGGTCGAAGCGCACACCCTTCTCCGGCCATGAGCGTTCTTCGACGCGCGGCGCAGCGAAACTTTGCGCGCCCGGGTAAGCCGCCATCCAGTCCCCGATCCACCAATAATGAATTTTGTTGGGTGCGATGAGATAAGCAACCTCGCCCAGCGCATCCACTTGCGCTTTCAGCTTATCGGTCAGCGGCACGGGCGAATGAAGCCAGAGCTTGCCATCTTTAAGGCGCACGATGGTCATGCGCGTCGGATAAGGCACGGTCACGATGCCCGCTTTGAAATCGATCAGCGGACCGTCGGCAAGCCATATGTCCGGCCCGAAGGGTTTCAGTTCATAAAGCGGCTCATACGCATCGATCTGCCAGGCCATATCTTCTCACTGCGGACTTTCCTCCGGCAGCGCAAAGCCTATCACAGAATCGCCGAGCGTCGTGGTGGAGCGCGAATGACCGCCCGCCGCGATCACCACATATTGCCGCCCTTCCCATTCATAAGACATGGGCGTTGCCTGCCCGCCTGCCGGCAAGCGCCCTTTCCAAAGTTCCTCGCCGGTTTTCGCATTAAAGGCGCGCAGGTAATTGTCCATCGCCGCACCGATGAAAAGAAGACCCGACTTCATGACGAGCGGCCCGCCGAAACTCGGTGTACCGAGTTTCAAGGGGATCGGCACGGGCGCCAAATCTTCCACCGTGCCGAGCGTCGCCTCCCAGGCAATGCTGCCATCGGAAAGGTCCACCGCATGCAGCACGCCGAAAGGCGGCGCGTTGCAGGGAAGCGAAAGCGGCGAGAAAACGAGATCGCGCTTCATGCCCCAGGCCGTGCCGGTCTGCGGGCTTATCTCCTTGTCCGGCTCCGCCGCCTTTGCCGCTGCAAAATCTTCACGCCGGATAAGTTTGACCATATGGAGCGCGCGGTTCGTGTTCACATACATGAGCTGGCTTTCCGGATCGAACGCCATGCCGCCCCAATTCGCCCCGCCGCCCGTAAAGGGGAATAGCAAAGTGCCCTCCTCGCTCGGCGGCGTGAACAGCCCTTCGGAGCGGTATTTAGCGATCTCCCTCGAACAGGCCCACCTGTCGAGAGGCGTCAGCCCCCAGGCTTCGTCCGGCGTAATCGTCGTCGGCACGAGCGGCGGCGGGGCAAGCGGGAAAGGCTGTGTCGGCGAAAGCCTTTCGCCCGCCACCGCCCCTTGCGGCACGGGCCGTTCCTCCACCCCGAAAATCGGCTCGCCCGTCTCCCGGTCGAGCACAAAGACGAGCCCCGTCTTTGCCACTTGCACCACCGCATCGCGCGGACCTTCCGGGCGCTGCAGCGTCACAAGGCTCGGCTGGGCGGGCAAATCGTAATCCCAGACATCGTGATGCACGGTCTGGAAATGCCAGCGCACCTTTCCGCTCTCCGCCTCAAGCGCGACAACGGAATTGGCATAGCGGTTATCCCCCGGCCGCTCGCCGCCGAAAAAATCCGGGCTCGGCGAGGAGGTCGGCAAAAAGACGAGCCCGCGTTTTTCATCCACCGACATGGGCGCCCATACATTGGCATGGCCGGTGCGCGCGGCGCGCGTATCCCAGCTTCCCTCCTGCTCCGCTACCCCCCGCGCCACGGGATCGAAATCCCAAAGCGGTGCGCCGCTGCGCGCATCGAAGGCGCGCACAGTGCCTTTCGGCGCATCGGCGCGGTTATTGTCCCCGATCGACGAGCCGGTAATGAGAACGCCGCGCGCCACGATGGGCGGCGAGGTGATTTGAAATTCGCCGGGATAGGCAAGCGCCATGCCGGGCGCGATACGCACCTCGCCGCCCGCGCCGAAACCCTTACAAGGCAGGCCGCTTCGCGCATCGAGCGCAATGAGCCGGGCATCATTCGTGCCCATGAAAATGCGCGCGGCGCAGGCTGCGCCCTCAGCCGCCGCCTCGTCCTTCCAATAGGTCACACCCCGGCAGACGAACTGATTAGCCGGCTCATAATCGGTTTCGATCTGGGGGTCGAAGCGCCACTTTTCTTCCCCCGTGCCCGGATCGAGTGCCACCACCTCGTTGAAAGGCGTGCAGAAGATAAGCGAGCCTTCGGCAAGAATGGGCGTGCCTTCAAAGGCGCTCTGCTTGATCGCCTCGGGCCGCGCCTTCATGTCACCGGTCGAATAGCGCCAGGCGATTTCGAGATCGTCCACATTTTCAGGCGTGATCTGCCCGGCGCTGACATAGCGCTGGCCGCCCGCATCCCCGCCATAATGGCCCCAGCCGCTTTCAGCCCCTGCCGGCCCGCCGCCCACGAGCATCACAGCCACCAGCGCGGCAAAAACCGCTAATCCCGCAACCGGACGGCCCCTGCTTCTCGTCTTCTCGCCCATGATCCGACCGGCCATAGCCATCTCCATAAATGAATGATTCATTCATATATTGGCATCTACGCTCTCCCGGTCAAGTCTGATATATCGACCTATCAGCAACCCACCTCACCTGCGGGGCCCATGCGCAAAAAATCTCCCGACCGGCTGGACGCCATTGTCGAAGCGGCCCTCACCTGCTTCTCCCAGGCCGGCTATGCCCGCACGCAAATGGCCGATGTGGCGCGCGCCGCCCATGTTTCCGCCGGCACACTTTACCTTTATGCGGCAAGCAAGGAGGCACTGCTCCATCTTGCGGTGCTGAAAGCCGCCGGGGAGCCTCTGGAGGGGCTGGAGCTGCCTTTCGCCACGCAAGGACTGGAAGCGGTGAACGGCCTCATCCGCGGCATTGCGGGGGAAGAAGGGCTCTGGCCGGTGCTCACCAAGGCGCTGGAAAGTGACAAAACCCCGTCCCGCGCAGAGCTTCAGAGCATCGGCGCGGAGCTTTACGATCTTCTCGTCCCCATCCGCCGGGCCGTCTGGCTGCTCGACAAGCTGGTGCTCGACATTCCCGAGATCGACCAGACATACGCTGACGTGATGCGCGGGCGATATATTGCAGATCTTTCGGCATTGATCGCGCGGCTGCCGGGCGCGGCCTCCCCCATGGAAGAGCGGCTGAAAGCGCGCATGGCCATCGAAATCATTTCCTGGGCCGCCATGCACCGGCGCAAGGAAAGCGAGCGGCACAGTTTCGCCCCCCTCAGCGAGGAAGACATCCGCCGAACGGCGACCGCCGCCTTCGCTGCCTCTTTTTTCAGCGCGTAAGAAAGCGCCCCTATCCCCCGATAGGCAGCGAGGCCTGCCTAAATTCCTATACCGCCACGTCTTTTTGCCGTTTTCACCTCCGGAATCCGCCCGCCATTTACCGGCGGTAAAGGCGCCTTCCTGTCTAATGAAGGTGAGATAGCGCCCGCACCGCGCGAGCGCCTTGGGGAGATGACATCGTGGCCCGGCCCGCTTTATTCGGTATCAAGAGGGATAAGTTCTCCCTCGACACGGTCCGCCTTTATACGCAAGTCCAGGTTCTGGAGCATCCGGAGCATCAGGACGCGTGCTACATCATGGAAGAATGGCAAAAGCTGCGCGATGAAGACCGCCTCCTTCACGCTCAGGACCTGCCCTCCAAAACCTTCGCCCGGCTGCTCCCCCGCCTCTACCTGCTGGAACCGGCGAACGAGGCGGCGACCGACTGGCGCTTCCGCCTCGTCGGCACCGATATCGCCAATGCCTTTCCCGCCGACCCGACGGGCCGCGCGATCAGCGAGCTTTACGCACCGGAAAAAGTACTCTCCAACGCCGCCGTCTACCGCGACGTGCTGGAGCATCTGCGCCCCGTCGTTACCAAGGGCCAGGTCGAAGGGCTCGACCGGGACTACAAGATCGCGGAGTTCGTCCATCTCCCAGTCGCCATCGGCGAGAAGGACGAAAGAGTGCTGCTCGGCGGCGTCTTCGAGCATGGCTACGGCCGCCTGCCGCCCGCCTTCCCGAAAAAAGACAAGAAAAAAGAGCCGTCCGCTTCTTAAAAACCGGACGGCCCCGCTTCAATTTACCGCAGGCTGAAAAGCCCCGCGTGAGGCGTCTTACGCCTCTTTTTCGATCTGCTCAGCGGCAGCCACCAGCAATTCGGCCATCTGGCGGCGAATCTGATGGTCCGACTGATCGACGCCGGCCGCATCGAAATCACCGCGCACCTTGCGGAAGACATCCTCTTCGCCCGCCTCTTCCAGGTCCGCTTTCACGACTTCGCCGGCATAGGCTTCCGCCTCCGCGCCCGTCTTGCCGAGCAGGCTTGCCGCCCACAAACCAAGGGCCTTGTTGCGCCGGGCCTGGGCCTTGAAGCGCAGCTCCGCGTCATGCGCGAATTTGTTTTCGTAAGCTTTCTCGCGATCGCTGAAGCTCGACATATCGGGTCTCCTTGGGAACAACTTTGACACAAATCTGCAAATCGGCGCTCTTGGGCGGCCTCTCCGCGCAGATTAGCGTCAACCGGTTGATTTTCATATATATTTTGAGTGACAAGAGGGTCGTTGTGCAAGTCTGGGTCTTCGGGTACTTTCCGAGCCATTGAACGGGGCGGAATCGACGGCTGACCCGCCCCCGCCTTCCGGCATCCGCCGCCGTCGGACGGGTGCAAGTTGATTGGAATCACACATATGAACCGCCGCAGACGGGTTTATGAGGGAAAGGCCAAGGTGCTTTATGAAGGCCCCGAGCCTGGCACCCTCATCCAGCATTTCAAGGATGACACCACTGCCTTCGACAACACCAAGCACGAGTTGATCGACGGCAAGGGCGTTCTGAACAACCGGATTTCGGAATATATTTTCACCCGGCTGAACGATATCGGCGTGCCGACCCATTTCATCCGCTCGCTCAACATGCGCGAGCAGCTGGTTCGTGAGGTCGAGATCATTCCGATCGAGGTCGTGGTGCGCAACGTTGCCGCCGGCTCCATCGCCAAGCGCCTCGGCATCGAGGAAGGCACGCCCCTTCCCCGCTCGATCATCGAGTTCTATTACAAGGCCGACGAGCTGCACGATCCCATGGTCTCCGAAGAGCACATCACCGCCTTCGGCTGGGCGACGCCCCAGGAGATCGACGACATCATGGCGCTGGCGCTCAGGATCAACGATTTCCTGACCGGCCTTTTCCTCGGCGTCGGCATCCGCCTCGTCGACTTCAAGGTCGAGTTCGGCCGTCTTTATGAAGGCGACATGATGCGCATCGTGCTCGCCGACGAAATCAGCCCCGACAGCTGCCGTCTCTGGGACATCACCACCCAGGACAAGCTGGACAAGGACCGGTTCCGCCGCGACATGGGCGGCCTTGTCGAGGCTTATCAGGAAGTGGCCCGCCGCCTCGGTATTCTCTTCGAGAACGATCCGAAAAAGCGCACCGGCCCCACGCTGGTTAAATCGTAAAAAGCGCCGGCCTCTTCCCCCAAAAGAAGAGGCCGGTCCCTTTCCGCTCCATCCGGCCTCCCCGGCCCGCGAAGACCCCTAAAAGGCTCGTACATGAAGGCTCGTATAATTGTTACGTTGAAAAACGGCGTTCTCGACCCCCAAGGCAAAGCAATCGAACATGCGCTCGGCCAGCTCGGCTTCGGCGGCATCGGCGATGTGCGCCAGGGAAAATATTTCGAGGTCACTTTGAGCGAGCAGGACCCGGCCAAAGCCCGCGCCCAGCTTGAAGACGCCTGCAAGAAACTCTTCGCCAATACCGTCATCGAAAACTACGCGATCGAGCTCGACGTATGAAATCCGCCGTTATCGTTTATCCCGGCATCAACCGCGAACGCGATCTTGCCCGCGCGCTGGAACTGGTGACCGGCACCGCCCCTTACATGGTCTGGCATGACGATGCCGAAATCCCGGATGTCGATCTCATCGCCGTGCCGGGCGGCTTTTCCTATGGCGATTATCTGCGCTGCGGCGCCATTGCCGGGCAGGCCCGCATCACCGCCGATCTGAAAAAGAAAGCTGCCAAGGGCGTGCGCGTCTTCGGTGTCTGCAACGGGTTTCAGATCCTCACCGAAATCGGCCTCCTGCCGGGCGCGCTCCTGCGCAATGCGCATCTGAAATTCGTCTGCAAGGAAGTGAAGCTGGAAGTCGCGAACAACCGCACCGCCTTCACGAACGCCTATACCCAAGGCCAGATCATCCGCTGCCCCGTCGCCCATCACGACGGCAATTATTTCGCCGACGAAGGCACGATCCGCCAACTGGAAGACGAGCACCGCGTCGTTTTCCGCTATGCGGAAGGCACGAACCCCAATGGCTCCATCAACGACATTGCCGGCATTATAAATGAAAAAGGCAATGTGCTCGGCATGATGCCGCATCCGGAAAATCTGGTGGAACCCCTTCATGGCGGCCTCGACGGCCGCGGCATTTTTGAAAGCCTGTTGGAGACTGTTGCGTGATCCCCAACGAGATTGAAATCACCCCCGAGCTGGTTGCCGAACACGGGCTGAAGCCCGACGAGTATCAGCGTATCCTGGACCTGATCGGCCGCACCCCGACGCTCACCGAGCTCGGCATCTTCTCGGCCATGTGGAACGAGCACTGCTCCTATAAGTCCTCGAAGAAATGGCTGCGCACGTTGCCGACCAAAGGCCCGCGCGTCCTTCAAGGTCCCGGCGAAAATGCCGGCGTCGTCGATATCGGCGACGGGGAAGCCGTAGTCTTCAAAATGGAAAGCCACAACCACCCCTCTTACATCGAGCCCTATCAGGGCGCGGCGACGGGGGTCGGCGGCATCCTGCGCGATGTTTTCACCATGGGCGCCCGGCCCATCGCGGCCATGAATGCGCTGCGCTTTGGCGCGCCCACCCATGAGCGCACCCGCCATATCGTTTCCGGCGTCGTTGCCGGGATCGGCGGTTATGGCAATTCCTTCGGCGTGCCGACTGTGGGCGGCGAGGTAAACTTCGACCCGAGCTATAATGGCAACTGCCTCGTCAATGCGTTCGCCGCGGGCCTTGCCGACACGGACAAGATTTTCCTTTCCGAAGCCAAGGGCGTCGGCATGCCCATCGTTTATCTCGGCTCCAAGACGGGCCGCGACGGCATCCACGGCGCGACCATGGCCTCTGCCGAATTCGACGATGACTCGGAAGAAAAGCGCCCCACCGTTCAGATCGGCGACCCGTTCGGCGAAAAGCTGCTGCTGGAAGCCTGTCTCGAACTGATGGCGACGGGTGCCGTCATCGCCATTCAGGACATGGGCGCGGCGGGGTTGACTTGCTCGGCCGTTGAAATGGGCGCGAAAGGCAATCTCGGCGTCGAGCTCGACCTCGACAAAGTGCCCTGCCGCGAAGAAGGCATGACCGCTTATGAGATGATGCTGTCGGAAAGCCAGGAGCGCATGCTCATGGTGCTGCATCCGGAAAAGCAGGCCGAGGCCGAAGCCGTCTTCCGCAAATGGGATCTCGATTTTGCCGTTGTCGGCAAGACGACGGACGATCTGCGCTTCCGCATCTTCCGCCATGGCGATTTGATGGGCGATCTGCCGATCAAGGAACTGGGCGATGAAGCGCCTGAATATGACCGTCCCTGGGTGGAGACGAAACCGCCCGCCCCGCTCGACCCGGAAAGCGTGCCCGCGCCGAACGATCTCGGCGAGGTTTTGCTGAAGCTGCTGGGCTCGCCCGACATGTGCTCGCGCCGCTGGGTCTGGGAACAATATGACCATCTGGTGCAGGGCAATACCGTTGTGCGCCCGGGTTCGGACGCCGCCGTCGTGCGCGTAAAGGACTCCAACAAGGGCCTTGCCTTCTCGCTCGATGTGACGCCGCGTTATTGCACTGCCGATCCCGTTCAAGGCGGCAAGCAGGCGGTTGCCGAATGCTGGCGCAACATCACCGCCTCGGGCGCCGAGCCTTTGGCCGTTACCGACAACCTCAATTTCGGCAATCCGGAAAAGCCGGAAATCATGGGCCAATTCGTCGGCTGCATTAAGGGCATCGGCGAGGCTTGCGAAGCGCTTGCCTTCCCCGTCGTCTCCGGCAATGTCTCGCTTTACAACGAAACGAACGGCCAGGCGATCATGCCCACGCCCGCCATTGGCGGCGTCGGCCTCATCCCCGATCTCGGCAAAACCGCCACCACCGCCTTCAAGGGCGAAGGCGAGGCGATCTATGTGATCGGTGAAACGCTCGGCCATCTCGGCCAGTCCGTCTATCTGCGCGATATCGAAGGCCGCCGCGAGGGCCCTGCCCCGCATGTCGACCTCGGCGCGGAAAAACGCCACGGCGATTTCGTCCGCTCCCTCATCCGCTCGGCCCGTGTCACGGCGGTCCATGACGTCTCCGACGGCGGCCTCCTTATCGCCCTTGCCGAAATGGCGATGGCGGGCGGTATCGGCGCTGAGCTTGAGGCGGAAACGGACCTGCCGCTCCATGCCTGGGGTTTCGGGGAAGATCAGGCCCGCTACATCGTCACCATTGCCGAAGCCGGCGCAGGCGATCTTGAAAAAGACGCGGAAAAAGCGGGCATTCCGCTGACCCGGCTCGGGCGGACAGGCGGACGTGAATTGACACTGAGCGGCCAGCTCACCATATCATTGGATAAGTTGGCCCAGGCCCATGAGGGCTGGTTCCCGGCCTATATGGCCGCTCCCGATACCAACGCCTAAGCAAGGCAGGCTCGGCAAAGGAGACAAGACATGGCCATGAGCGCCAAGGAAATCGAAACGCTGATCAAGGACGCCCTGCCGGACGCAACGGTGGAGATTCAGGATCTAGCAGGTGACGGCGATCATTATGCAGCCGTGGTCGTTTCCAAGGAATTCGAAGGCAAAAGCCGGGTGCAGCAGCATCAGATGGTTTACAAGGCCCTGCGCGGCCAGATGGGCGGCGCCCTTCATGCGCTGGCCCTGCAGACCTCTGCCCCCAATGCATGAAATTGGCGCATAAATCTCAGAGTTGAAAAGGACCCCGACATGAGCGAGCCCGAAGTTTTCAGCGCAATCCGCTCCGACATCGAAAACAACGACGTCGTACTTTTCATGAAAGGTACGCCGGTCTTCCCGCAATGCGGTTTCTCCAACACGGTCGTGCAGGTGCTCACCTATCTGGGCGTGCCCTTCAAAGGCGTGAACGTGCTGGAAACGGACGAGCTGCGCCACGGCATCAAGGAATTCTCGGATTGGCCGACCATTCCCCAGCTCTATGTGAAGGGCGAATTCGTGGGCGGTTGCGACATCATCCGCGAAATGTTCGAAAACGGCGAACTACGCGAATATCTCGCCGCCAAAGGCATCGAAGCCGAACCCGCGCAGCAGTAAGCATTGCTGGTGTGAAACACAAAGGGGCCTTCAAGGCCCCTTTTCTTTTGCGTGGCCGTTACCCAGACCGCAGCTATCACCCCGGTCGGGGGCCGGGGTGACGGTAGTAGGTGCAGGGGCGCAGTGCGTCCCAAACACGAAGACACACCGCCTCGCACCACAGGGACATATTTTCCTTAGACACATATTAGGCCCGTCACCCCGGGCTTGTCCCGGGGTCCACGCAGCGCTGCGGCAGGCGGAGACGCCGTTTGGCCCCCGGCTCGGGGGCCGGGGCGGGGTGACGTGAGCGGGTGCTGGGGGCGCGGGTGCGTCCCAAACGCGAAGACACACCTCCTCGCACCGCAGGGACGTATTTCCTTAGTCACATATGAGGCCGTCACCCCGGGCTTGACCCGGGGTCCATGCAGCCTCCGCATCCGGCACCACCGTCCCATAGATGCTCGGGTCAAGCCCGAGCATGACGAGCGGAAACAAAAAAAGCCGCGGAGCGAACCCCGCGGCTTTTTCAATTTGCAATCGCGCGAAACTTAGCGCGAACAGAATTCCCCAGCGCGTTAGCGCGAATAGAATTCGATGATGAGGTTCGGTTCCATCTGCACCGGATAGGGCACATCGGCAAGCGCGGGCACGCGCACGAAGCTTGCCTTCATCTTGGAATGGTCGACCTCGATATAATCGGGCATGTCGCGCTCGGCGCTCTGGCTGGCTTCGAGCACGATCGGGTGCTGGCGCATACGCTCACGCACTTCGATGACATCGCCCACACGCACCCGGTAGCTCGGGATCGTGACGCGCTTGCCGTTCACGAGCACATGGCCGTGGCTGATGAACTGGCGCGCGGAGAACACGGTCGGCACGAATTTGGCGCGGTAGATCACCGCGTCGAGGCGGCGCTCCAAAAGACCGATGAAGTTCTCACCGGCGTCGCCCTTCATGCGCGTGGCTTCGTGATAGGTGCGCTTGAACTGTTTCTCGGTGATGTTGCCGTAATAGCCTTTCAGCTTCTGCTTGGCGCGCAGCTGAATGCCGAAGTCCGACAGCTTGCCTTTGCGGCGCTGGCCGTGCTGGCCGGGGCCGTATTCGCGGCGGTTGACCGGGCTTTTCGGGCGGCCCCAGATGTTTTCGCCCATACGCCGGTCGAGTTTATACTTGGAACTGATGCGCTTGCTCATCGCGGTTTCCTTGTCTTTATTTGTGTCAGGAAACGCGCCCTCCTCTGCTTCCCGAAGAAAGCCGACAGGGAGACGGTGCCAAGGCGCCTGGCCCTCCCGCGGGTGCGTAAATGCCCGCGGGCCCGGCTGCGAAAGCCAGACCCGCAAGGAACGGGCTGGGTTTACACCGCCCCTCCACGTAAGTCAATTGGCCAAAAGGGCCCTTAATCCCCGGATTTCCTGGCGCCGAGCTCTTCCCGGGCGCGCCGGTAAGCATGCTTGGTGAGCGCGGAGATGATGCCCCGGAAGGTGCGCACCTCCTGCTCGGTCATGGCCGCTCTTTGGAATAAATTCCTGATATTGCGGATCATGGCCGGGCGCTTTTCTTCCGGGCGCAGAAAGCCCGTGTCATCGAGCTCTTCTTCCAAATGGGTAAAAAGCCCCAAAAGCTCGTCCTTATTGGCCGGGCGCGTATCGGCCATGGGCAATTCCTCGTCCGGCGTCTCATCGCCCGCCCTATTCCACTCATAGGCCATGAGCAGCACCGCCTGCGCGAGATTGAGCGAGGAAAAGGCGGGATTGAGCGGCACCGTCACCACCGCGTCGGCCAGCGCCAGATCGTCATTCGTCAGCCCCGTGCGCTCCGGCCCGAAGAGAAAGCCGGGATTGCCGCCTGCCTTCAGGTGGGCGCGCATGCGCTTTACCGCTTCCTCGGGCGTATAGACGGGTTTGACCATGTCACGCGGGCGCGCCGTCGTCGCCAGCACGAAATCGAGATCGCCCACCGCTTCTTCCGTGGTCGCCACCACTTTTGCATTGTCCAAGAGCGAATCGGCGCCCGAGGCCGCCTTCCAGGCGCGCGGGTTCGGCCAGCCGTCGCGCGGCGCCACAAGGCGCAGGTCCGTGAGGGCGAAATTCAGCATGGCACGGGCCGCCGCGCCGATATTGTCGCCGAGCTGCGGCACCACCAGCACCATGGCCGGCCCCTTGGGCAGGTTTTTCGCAGCGTCTGCCTTGCGTTTATCCGTTCCGGCCATGCGCCCTTAAAATTCCCGTCACAAAAATCGGTTTCCTTGGCTCCCGCCCGCCCCGCCAGATGCGGAAAACAGGCGGAAAACTAAGCCAGCGCCGCTGCTTAAGCGATCCGCGATCTTTTATCAATCACCGCCGGATGCTATAGGTTCTGGCGGCTTATATAAGACACGAATCCCGCCTGCGGCCCCCCGGCCGTCCCACCCCAAAGAGGCCAGCGGCCCGCCACGGTCCGCTCAATAAACGAGGTACGTATCGATGTCCAAGATCAAGGTCGAGAATCCGGTTGTCGAGCTCGACGGCGACGAGATGACGCGGATCATCTGGGCGCTCATCAAAGAGAAGCTCATTCTTCCCTATCTGGACATCAAGCTGGATTACTACGATCTGGGCATCGAGCACCGCGATGCGACCGACGATCAGGTGACCGTCGATGCTGCGAACGCCATCAAGAAACACGGCGTCGGCGTCAAATGCGCGACCATCACCCCCGATGAGGCGCGCGTGGAAGAATTCGGCCTCAAGAAAATGTGGCGCTCGCCCAACGGCACCATCCGTAACATTCTCGGCGGCACGGTTTTCCGTGAGCCGATCATCTGCCGCAACATTCCCCGCCTCGTGCCGGGCTGGACGGAGCCGATCATCATCGGCCGCCATGCGTTCGGCGACCAGTACCGCGCCACCGACTTCCGCGTGCCGGGCAAAGGCAAGCTGACGGTGAAATGGGAATCGGAAGACGGCAAGGAAACCATCGAGGAAGAGATTTACGACTTCCCGGGCTCCGGCGTCGCCATGGGCATGTACAACCTCGATGAGTCGATCCGCGACTTCGCCCGCGCCTGCATGAAATACGGCATGGACCGCGGCTATTCGATTTATCTTTCGACGAAGAACACGATCCTGAAAGCCTATGACGGGCGCTTCAAGGATCTCTTCCAGGAAGTTTACGAGAACGAATTCAAATCCCAGCTCGACGCCAAGAAGCTGACCTATGAACACCGCCTGATCGACGACATGGTGGCCTCCGCCATGAAATGGAGCGGCGGCTATGTCTGGGCCTGTAAGAACTATGACGGCGACGTACAGTCCGACTCCGTTGCCCAGGGCTTCGGCTCGCTCGGCCTTATGACTTCCGTGCTGATGACGCCGGATGGCAACACGATCGAGGCGGAAGCGGCCCACGGCACTGTCACCCGCCACTACCGCGCCCATCAGCGCGGCGAGGAAACCTCGACCAACTCCATCGCTTCCATCTTCGCCTGGACGCGCGGCCTCTCCTACCGCGCCAAGCAGGACGGCAACGACGATCTGGCCGAATTTGCCGACAAGCTGGAAAAGGTCTGCGTACGCACGGTGGAAAGCGGCTACATGACGAAGGACCTTGCCCTTCTCGTCGGCGCCGAACAGAAATGGCTCACGACCGAAGGCTTCCTCGACAAGGTCGATGAAAACCTCGCCAAGGCAATGGGCAAAGCCTGAGCCTCTTCAATGGCAGCAAGATTCTAAAAGGAGCCTGCGGGCTCCTTTTTCGTTTCAGCCTTCGGCTTTGGGCGGGACGCTTTCCTTTTCCGCCGCAATTTCTTCCGCCATTTCATCGCTGTCATCGAAGGCATGCTGACGCGCGCGCGCGGCGGCAGAGATATTCTCGAACGCCTTTTCGTGGCGGCTGACAAAGCGGTGAAAATCGGCCCGCGAAAGCTTAAGCACATGGCAGCGGGTCAGCGCCTCCACCGAGGCCGAGCGCTTGCGCGCATCGATGAGCGCCATCTGACCGAAGAAATCGCCTTCCTCCAGGTCCACCACGCCGCCGGGCAGATAGGCCCGCGCTTCGCCCACAACGATAAAATACATGCCGTCCGCCTCTTCCCCGCGCTGGGTGATAAGCGTGCCGGCGGGAATGATTTGGGATTGCAGGAGTTTGAGAAGATCGCCGACGGCAAAAGGCTCAAGCCCCTGAAAAAGCGGCACACGCGCCACCATGTCCCAGTTCACCACGAAATCGCGCCGGTGAATTTCCTGGGCAAAGCCGCTCGAAACAATGGCAATCGGCACCGCGAACATGCAAAGCCCGAGCAGCATGACGATGCCGCCCACCAGCTTGCCGAGAAGCGTGATGGGCACCGCATCGCCGTAGCCGACGGTGGTGAGCGTTGCGATCGCCCACCACATGGCATCGGGCACGGAACCGAAATGCGCCGGCTGCACCTCCCCTTCGATCCAGTACATGGCCGTTGCCGAGGTCATGAGAAGACCGGCCATAATGATGAGCGCGCCCATAATGGCCCGGCTTTCGGACGCCAGCACCCGCCCGAATGTGGCAAGCGCGGGCGAGAACCGCGCCAGTTTGAAAAACCGCAAGAGGCGGAAGAGCCGCAGCACCCGCAAGTCGATAAAGAAAAAGAAAGAAAGATAGAAAGGCGCGATCACCGCAAGATCGATCAGCATCGGCCAGGTCAGCGCCCAGCGTGCCCGCGCCTTGAAGGGCGAAAGATGCCGCACCGTCGGATGATCCACCGCCACCCAGAGCCGGGCGAGATATTCCACCGTAAAAACCGTGATGGAGAAAATCTCGAACTGAAAGAACGCCGCACCATAGCGCGCATCGATCTCCGGCACGGTCTGCAGCGCGAAGGCTGCGACATTCGCCAGAATGAGCCCGACCATAAAGACGTCGAAGATGATGCTGGGCAGATCGCCGGTCTTGCCCGCCTCTAACACCACATAGAGACGGCGGCGCAGCCCATGGGCGCCGGACGCGTTATGCGGGCCTTCAGGCTGCACCGGCAAGGGAGCTGACCATGGCGCGGATGGCGCCGAGTGCCGCTTCTGCTTTCGCCCCGTCTGGGCCGCCTGCCTGGGCCATATCGGGCCGGCCGCCGCCGCCCTTGCCGCCCACGGCTTCCGCGCCCGCGCGCACGAGTTCCACCGCGCTATAGCGGTCCGTCAGATCGCCCGTCACGCCCACGGCAAGGCCTGCCTTGCCTTCTTCGGTCGCCGTGACGAAAGCCACGATACCGGTGCCGATCTGCTTCTTGGCATCGTCGATCATGCCGCGCAGGTCCTTCGGATTGACGCCGTCGAGCTTGCGCGCAATGAGCTTGATACCGCCAAGCTCCTCAGCCGCCTGCTCCGAAGAGGACGCGCCGCCGCCGCCCAGCGCGAGCTTGCGCTTGGCATCGGCGAGTTCCTTTTCCAGGCGCTTGCGCTCCTCGACAAGGGAGATAACGCGGGCCGGCACTTCATCCGGCGTCACGCGCAGGGCGGCTGCCGCATCGCGCGCAATCTCTTCCTGATGGACGAGATAGCGCCGCGCGCCCTCGCCCGTCAGCGCTTCGATACGCCGTACGCCCGAACCCACGGCCCCTTCCGAGATGATTTTGAACAGCGCGATGTCGCCGAGGCGGCGCACATGGGTGCCGCCGCACAGTTCCACCGAATAAGGCCGCTTGCCCTCTTCATCGGGCTCGCCCATGGCAAGGACGCGCACTTCATCGCCGTACTTTTCACCGAAAAGCGCCAGCGCGCCCGCTTCGATCGCCGCATCCGGCGTCATCAGGCGGGTCGAGACATCGGCATTGCGGCGGATCTGATCGTTGACGATCTCTTCCACCTTCGCGATCTCCTCCGCGCTCATCGGCTTGGGATGAGCAAAGTCGAAACGCAGCCGCTCCGGCGAGACAAGCGAACCCTTCTGCGCCACATGCTCGCCCAGCACCCGGCGCAGCGCCTCATGGACGAGGTGGGTCGCGGAATGATTGGCGCGCGTTGCCGTGCGCCGCGCCCGGTCCACCTGCAATTCGGCTATGTCACCGCTTTTCAGGCTGCCGCGTTTCAGCGTGCCGAGATGGACAATGAGATCGCCCACTTTCTTCAGCGTGTCGCGCACTTCGAATTCGGCCCCGGCGCCGGTAAAGATCACGCCGGTATCGCCGACCTGGCCGCCGCTTTCCCCGTAAAAAGGCGTCTGGTTGAGAATGACCGCGCCTTCATCGCCGGCTGAAAGGGCGTCCACCCGCGCGCCGTCTTTGACGAGCGCTACGATCTTGCCTTCCGCCGTTTCGTTCTCATAGCCCAGAAACTCGCTCGCACCCGCTTCATCGCGCAGCTCGAACCAGAGCGTTTCGGTTGCCTGCTCGCCAGAACCCGACCAGGCCTTGCGCGCTTCGGCCTTCTGGCGGGCCATGGCCTCATTGAAGCCTTCAACGTCCACATCCATGCCCCGGCCGCGTAGCGCATCCTGGGTCAGATCGAGCGGAAAACCGTATGTGTCGTAAAGCTTGAAGGCCGTCTCACCCGCCAATGTGCCTTGCCCTTGCTGCTGCGCAACTTCTTCATCGAGCAGCTTGAGGCCGCGGGCGAGCGTTTCGCGGAAACGGGTTTCTTCCAGCTTCAGCGTTTCGGTGATGAGCGCTTGCGCACGGGTTAGTTCCGGATAGGCCGCGCCCATCTGCTGAACAAGCGCCGGCACCAGTTTCCACATCATCGGATCGCTGGCGCCCAGAAGCTGAGCATGGCGCATGGCGCGGCGCATGATCCGGCGCAGCACATAGCCGCGCCCTTCATTCGACGGCAGCACACCGTCGGCAATGAGGAAGGAAGACGAACGCAAATGGTCGGCAATGACACGGTGGCTGACGCCATGGGTGCCGCGCGGCTCGGTGCTTGAGGCATGCGCCGAGGCCTCAATGAGCGCGCGGAAAAGATCCGTCTCGTAATTGTCATGCGTGCCCTGCAGCACGGCGCTGATCCGCTCGAGCCCCATGCCTGTGTCGATGGAAGGCTTGGGCAATTCCACCCGGTTGTCGGGTGTCAGCTGGTCGAACTGCATGAAGACGAGGTTCCAGATTTCGATAAACCGGTCGCCGTCTTCATCCGGGCTGCCGGGAGGTCCGCCCGGAATATGATCGCCGTGATCGTAGAAGATTTCTGAGCAGGGCCCGCAAGGTCCCGTCTCGCCCATGGACCAGAAATTGTCCGAGGTCGGAATGCGGATGATCTTGCTGTCGGAAAAGCCTGCGATCTTTTTCCAAAGCTCGAAGGCTTCATCGTCTTCGGAATAGACGGTCGCCAGCAGTTTGTCCTTCGGCAGGCCGAATTCCTTCGTAATCAGGTTCCAGGCAAACTCGATCGCCTCGGCCTTGAAATAATCGCCGAAGGAGAAATTGCCCAGCATCTCGAAGAAAGTGTGGTGGCGCGCCGTATAACCCACATTATCAAGATCGTTATGCTTGCCGCCTGCGCGCACGCATTTTTGCGAGGAAACCGCGCGCACGTAAGGGCGCTTCTCCGCCCCGGTGAAAACGTTCTTGAAGGGCACCATGCCTGCATTGGTGAAAAGCAGGGTGGGATCGTTCGAGGGAACGAGCGAGGCCGATTGCACGGTCTCATGGCCATTGGTGGCGAAATAATCGAGAAACGTCGCGCGAATATCGTTCAGGCCGCTCATAAAATTCACTCAAAAGGTCAAGGTTTGTGGGCAGTTACCGGCAATAGCATGAGCCTAGCTTTTACTAGGCAAGCCCTACCCTGTCCAGCGGCGCCGGAGGCCCGCGCCGCCCGCCCGCTTACCATTAGAACGCCCCCTCCCGCCGCCAAACGGTGGCACCTGGGGAGAAGGGCAGGCCCCGAAAAACGAGCCCCCGGAATCAAGAAGCGGCGCCGGGAACCGGCGCCGCTTCAACGCCTCAGGAGGCGTCACAGGAACTTTTAGCCCCGGAGGGAGGCAGGTCAGGCCGTCTCGGCCTCATCGCCATCGTCACCCTCTTCGGCATCGCCTTCGAACTCGGTTGCAACGAGCCCGGCATTTGCCCGCACAGCCTTTTCGATGGAAGCGGCCATGTCCACATTTTCCTTGAGGAATTGCTTGGCGTTTTCCCGGCCCTGGCCGATCCGCTGGCTGTCATAGGAATACCAGGCGCCCGATTTCTCCACGACCCCGGCCTTCACCCCGAGATCGAGCAATTCACCGGTCTTGGAAATACCCTCGCCATACATGATGTCGAATTCCACCTGCTTGAAGGGCGGGGCAACCTTGTTCTTGACCACCTTGACGCGGACATTGTTGCCCACCACCTCGTCGCGCTCCTTGATCGAGCCGATACGGCGGATATCGAGGCGCACGGAGGCATAGAATTTCAGCGCATTGCCGCCCGTCGTCGTTTCCGGGCTGCCAAACATCACCCCGATCTTCATGCGGATCTGGTTGATGAAAATCACCATGCAATTGGATTTGGCGATGGAAGCGGTCAGCTTGCGCAGCGCCTGGCTCATCAAACGGGCCTGAAGACCGGGCAGACTGTCGCCCATATCGCCTTCAAGCTCGGCGCGCGGCGTCAAAGCGGCCACGGAGTCGATCACCACAATATCCACCGCGCCGGAGCGTACCAGCGTGTCGGCAATCTCAAGCCCCTGCTCGCCCGTATCGGGCTGGGAGATCAGAAGGTCTTCCAGATTGACGCCCAGCTTGCGCGCATAAATGGGATCGAGCGCATGTTCGGCATCGACGAAGGCGCAGACGCCGCCGCTCTTTTGCGCTTCGGCCACCGTGTGCAGCGCCAGCGTCGTCTTACCGGAGCTTTCCGGCCCGTAAATTTCCACCACACGGCCCTTCGGCAATCCCCCGATGCCAAGCGCCACGTCGAGACCGAGAGAGCCGGTGGAAATCGACCCGATTTCGACCACCTGCTCGTTCTTGCCGAGGCGCATGATCGATCCCTTGCCAAAGGAACGTTCGATCTGGCCCAAGGCTGCGTCCAATGCCTTCTGCTTATCCATATCGCTCTTATCGTCTTTCCTGGAAAGGCTGACTACGTTTTCGGCTGTATCGCTCTTCGCCATCTTCGGCACCCCTTATTTCACAGGGGCCGTAGCCCCGCAATGGAAGTAAATGTACATATTTTGTTCTCATTGGCAAGCGATGCAATAAGCAGCTGTTTTAAAACGATAAATCGGAACGTGTTCGCAGAGCGTTCTCGAAAATTTGACCTTATCCCGCCCCCGCCGGCGCGACTCGCCGCTGCCGTCCGTCCGCCGCTTCCCGCGAAG
This sequence comes from Tepidicaulis sp., assembly GCF_965222285.1. Lineage (NCBI taxonomy): Bacteria > Pseudomonadati > Pseudomonadota > Alphaproteobacteria > Hyphomicrobiales > Parvibaculaceae > Tepidicaulis > Tepidicaulis sp. Next base: position 2,089,942 of record NZ_OZ244942.1, read on the forward strand.
GAGGATTCGGAAGCCCGGCGCAGCTTATGAGCGTGCAAATGCCCCCTCTCGGGCGCGCTCCCGGCACTCGCGCAAATATGAAAACCGAAGGCCAGAATTGCCGCGCGCCTGCCATTGCGGGCCCGGCGCAAACGGGCCACCTAGAGCGCGGGGATGATCACGCCAATTCCGGGGGACAGGCTCATGACCGCCACCAGCTTTCCGCTCTCTTCCTTGCCGCTGCTGCTTGTGGCGCTTTTCGGCTTCATCGCCTTTATGGGCGCGCGCGCCTGGCGGGCAGGCACGCTGACCCAGAGCGAGGCCGCGCTCCTTTTCGGGTTCTTTGCCGCCGGCGCACTCTGGACCTGGGTCTGCGCTGAGCTCGCCCTTTCCGGCGCCGCGCGCAGCGCCGAATTCCTTTTCTGGCTTCCCGGCCTCTGGCTGCCCTACACGATCATCCTCATCCTGCAGCCCTTGCGGCTCATGGCTTTCGGCCGCCAGGCGCTTTACAAGCTGATGGATGAAGTGCCGCCCGCCGCCATCGTCGCGCTGGAAGGCTTGCGCATTCTCGGCCTCGGCACCTTGATCAAAACGTTTCAGGGCACCTTCCCCGTCCATTTCGAAGTGCTGACGGGCATCCCCGATCTTCTCTTCGGCTTTTCCGCCCTTGCCGTCCTCTGGCTCATTGCGCGCGGCAAGATCACCTGGCGCGGGCTTGTGCGCTGGCACCTTGCCGGTCTTTTCCTGCTCGTGCCCGCCGGGCTTTTCATTCAGCTCGGCCTGCCCGGCCCCTTGCAGCTTTTCTCCAGCCCGCCGACAAGTCTTGCGCTTTTCGAGTTTCCGATGATCCTCGCGCCCGCCTCCGCCGTGCCGCTCTTTGCCTTCATCAATGTCTGGTCGGTGCTTTGGCTGCGCCGGCGCAGACCTGAAAACCTGCTCGCGCCTTACGCGCGCAGCACCGCAGCGGCAACGGAGAAAAAAGCACAAGCCTAAGGGAGATAGAAGTCGGCGCCTCAGGCGTCGTCCATCGCCTCTTTCACCGCTGCGGCAAGCTGCTTCAGCGAGAAAGGTTTCGGCAGGAAGCGGAAATCCTCATTGGGATCGAGGCTTTTGGCAAAGGCGTCTTCGGCATAGCCCGACACGAAAATGATTTTCGTCGCCTTGCCCCGGCTGCGCAGCTCTTTCAGCATGGTCGGCCCATCCATATTGGGCATCACCACGTCGGAGACGATGAGATCGATCTTGCCTTCATGGCTGTCGACGAGTTCAAGCGCCGCCTCGCCGCTTTCCGCCTCCAGCACTTCATAGCCGCGCGTGGTCAGCGCGCGCACGGCGAAGGTGCGCACCGCATCTTCGTCTTCCACCAACAAGATGGTGCCCTTGCCGGTCAGATCGCGCGTATCGGCGGGCGCGGCCTCTTCGGCCTTGGCGGCCTTTTCCTTCTCGGTCTCATAATAGCGCGGCAGATAGATGCGGAAGGTCGTACCCTTGCCCACGGTCGAGTACGGGAAGATATAGCCGCCCGTCTGCTTGACGATGCCGTAAACGGTGGAAAGCCCGAGCCCCGTTCCCTTGTTCACGTCCTTCGTGGTGAAGAAAGGCTCGAAGATCTTCGCCAAGTGCTCCTTGGAAATCCCGGTGCCGGTATCGGCCACCTCGACCAGAATATATTCGCCGGGCGGCATCACCGAATGATCGAGCGCGCGGGAATCGGCCTCCGACACATTCGCCGTGCGGATCGTCAGCCGTCCGCCTTCGGGCATGGCATCGCGGGCATTGACCGACAGATTGACGATCACCTGCTCCAGCTGGCTCTGGTCGACTTTGACGAGGCCGAGATCGCGCCCATGAACGATTTTCAGGTCCACCGTCTCGCCCAGCAGCCGGTCGAGCAGATTATGCAGTTCGGCCAGCTCGTCCGTCAGGTTCAGCACTTTCGGGCGCAGCGTCTGGCGGCGTGAGAAAGCCAAAAGCTGGCGCGTCAGATTGGCCGCGCGGTTGGCGTTCTGCTTGATCTGCATGACATCGGCAAAAGAAGGATCACCAGCCTTGTGGCGGGCAAGCAAGAGATCGCAAAAGCCGATAATCGCGGTGAGCAGATTGTTGAAATCATGCGCCACGCCGCCGGCAAGCTGCCCCACCGCCTGCATCTTCTGGGACTGGGCGAATTGCAGTTCCAGCGTTTTGCGCTCGGTGGAATCGACAATGTAAAGGGCAAGCTGCGCGGTCCCGCCGTCTTCCGCCCCGCCCCCGGCAGCCCCCGCCCGGCTATCGAGCCGGCTCGTATAGACCTGCACGATCCGGTCGCTTTGACCGGCCAGATGCGCCTCGAAAGAAACGATACCGTCGCCCTTCAGCCCGCGCGTCAGCGCGTCGCGGAAAGCATCCCGGTCTTCAGGCGCCAGAAACTCGGCAAACTTGCCCGCCTTGTTGACGGGCATATCGACAAGGCCGGTAAAGGCCGCATTCGCCGCTTCCACCCGTCCCTTGCCATCCAGCATGACGACACCAACGGGCGCGTGCTGGAAGAAGCGGGAAAAGCGCATCTCCGCCTCGCGCAAGCTGGCTTCCATCTCATCGCCCGGCGAGCGGTCGAGCACCAGCGAGCGCGTGGCAAGGGGCGCGCCCTCGCTGTCATAAGCATAGGTCTGGATGATGCGGCTCGGCAGCGGCCCGTCCGCGCCCTTGAGGTCGAGATTGACCACCTGCAGGTCCATTCCCTCCTCGCCCACGGGCGGCGAGAGCGCTGCCACATCGCCCACCGCCAGATCCTGAAGGCTCATGCCGCGCGCGGTAATCTGATCCGGCTCGAGCCCGAGGCTCGCCGCCAGATGCTTGTTCACATAAGTGACCTTGCCGTCCGCACCGGCGGAGAAGAAACCGAACGGCGCCTCGTCGAGATAAGAGAGATAGCGCGTGCGTTCCTCGCGCGCGTCCTTCGCCGCCGCCCGCTCGCTTGTCAGGTCTTTGATATGCCAGAGCGCCGCGTCCCGCCCGAAGCTGCCCTGCCCGTCCAGCGGGCGCACGGAAACAAGCGCCGTGATGCTGCGCGCCGCGCCTGCCGAGGGCTGAAAAGTCAACTCCGCCTCATCGGCAAGGCCGAGCCGGGCGGCCTGTGCAAGCTGATAAAGCGCTTCTTCCACCCCTTGCTGGCCCGAGAGCAGCCGGTCGAAGGGCACCGCCCGGCCTTTATCGTCAAGGCCAAGGGCGCGGTAGGCTTCATTGGCAAAAAGCACTGTGCCGCCGGACGAAGTAACGAGGCAGGGATCGGGCAGCGCCTCGAGTGCCGGGGCGGCAAAGCCCTTCACACTGCGCGAGAGCGTGCCGCGCGCGCCTGCCCCCGCGCCCCGAAAGGCCAGGCCGAAAAAGGCCAGCGCCACGGCCGAGCAGATGCCGGCCAGCAGGAAATAGGCGATGGGGCCGATGGCGGAAAAATCGACAAGAGAAAAGGCCAGCAGCGCCACGGCGATAATCGCCCCGAGCCAGCTTACCCGCGAGAAAAGCCCCGGCCCGCGCGGCGCGGCAAGCGCAGCCGCTTCGGCACCGTTCAACGTGCCGGGGGCAGCTTCCAGCCCTTCGGCCTGACCATTTATGTGAGCATCCAGCTGGCTCATGCGCTCAATTCGACCCGCGATCGGCTCTCGTGTCCAGGGCCGGACTTAAACGCCGGCAGAGCCTGCGAATCAGGTCCGGCGCGTCCGCCAAGCCATTTTAGCCTTAAGACGCATGACGTAGCCAATAACCTCTGCCACGGCGCGGTAATGTTCCGGCGGGATTTCCTCGTCGATCTCGACCGTCGCATGGAGCGCGCGGGCAAGTGGCGGGTTGACCACAACGGGGATTTCATGCGCCTCGGCGATTTCACGGATTTTCAGGGCCACCGCATCGATACCCTTGGCCAGCACCAGCGGCGCGGCCATGCCCTGCTCGTATTTCAGCGCAATGGCATAGTGGGTCGGGTTGGCGATCACGACCGAGGCTTCGGGCACGGCGGCCATCATGCGCTTGCGCCCGCGTTCCATACGCAGCTGGCGCAGCTTCGCCTTGACGGTCGGATCACCCTCCATCTGCTTATATTCGTCTTTGATTTCCTGAATGCTCATGCGCTGCTTCTTCATCCACTGGAAGCGCTCATAGAGATAATCCAGCCCCGCCACAATGCCGAGGATCGCCAGCACGCCGAGGGAGACGCGGATCGTGAGCATGCGCACCAGCGGCAAAAGCTCGCTCACTTCATAGGTGACCATCACGGCCAGCCGGTCCTTCTCCGGCCAGAGAATGAGAAACGTCACCGCCCCCACCACGCAGATTTTCACGATGCCCTTCGTGAAGTTGACGAGGCTGGTCAGCGAGAACAGCCGTTTGAAGCCTTGCAGCAGCGAAATCTTGTTCAGCTTCGGCTTCATCTTTTCGGTGGTGAAGATCGGCTTGTGCTGCAGCACATTGCCCGCCAGCGCCCCCAGCATCAAAACCGCCATGGGCAGCGCGAGCGACAGCAGCACCGCCTGGCCGATATCGAGCCAGAGCATGCGCAAATGCTGCGCGTCCATGGGAATGTCGTGGGGCGAGGCGATGAAGACCTCGAAGAAATGCGACAGCTTGCTTGCCATACCGGGTGAAAGAAAACCCGCCGTCACGCAGGCGCCAAGCATCACGAACCAGGTATTGACCTCCTGGCTCTTGGCCACGTCGCCTTTTTTATGGGCGTCTTCGAGCTTCTTACTAGTTGGCTCTTCTGTTTTTTCTGTATCGTCGGATTGATCGGCCATGCCTCACCTCCAAAATTCAGCCGTCAGGCGAGGAACTGGCTCAAGGTCGCCTCGAAATAGCCGAGGAACCACGACATCATCACACCGAGCAGCACCATCAACAGCAGGAAGCCGAGGAAGATGTTGGCCGGCAGCGCAATAAAGAACACCTGCAATTGCGGCATCAGGCGGGAAAGGATCCCGAGCCCCATATAAAAAACCAGACCGAAAACGAGGAACGGGGCGGCAAGCTGCACGCCGAGTTTGAACGACCCGGCGATCACGCCTGTCACAGCCTGAAGAAAATCCCCGACCGGCAGCGGCGCGCCCGGTTTGAAAAGCGCATAGCTGTCATTCATCACCGCGATGAGCAGATAGTGCAGATCGGTGGCGAAAATCATCGTCACCGCCACAACCGACATGAAGGAGCCCACAAGCGCGCTCTGAATACCCTGCGTCGGGTCGACGTTCTGCGCGAAGGCAAGGCCCGTCTGAAAAGCGATGATCGTGCCGGCGATCTGCAGCGCCGTCATGAGAAGGCGCGCGGTGCCGCCGATCATCAGCCCGATCAGAAATTCCGAAACGATCTGGCCTGCCAGAAGCGCGGGCGTTGGCGGCAGCGGTCCGTAATTATCCTGCACCAGCGGCATCAGGATCGCGGCGAGCGCCACGGCAAAGGTCAGACGGATGCGTCCCGGCACCGAAATTTCGCCAAGCGCCGGCATCAGCATGATCATCGTGCCGATCCGGCAGAAGATCATGAGGAAAACGAAAACCGTATCTGGCGCGGCGGTAATGTTCACGCGGGAGTTCCCTCGCCTCTTTCGAGCGGCGGTTAACCGGCGACGATTTTATCGGCGATATACGTCATGTAGGTGCCCATGGCCTGGCCCATGAAAGGCAGGAAGACGAGCATGAAGAGAAAGATCGCCAGGATCTTCGGCACGAAGACCAGCGTCATTTCCTGAATTTGCGTCAGCGCCTGGATCAGCGCGATGGCAAGACCGACCGCCAGCGCAACCAGCATCAGCGGCCCGGAGACTTTCAGAAGTACGTAAATCCCTTCGCGGGCCACATCGAGAATTTCAGCGCCGGTCATGCGGCTTGTCCCCTTGTCGATTTCCCCGCTCCCCCGAGCGGAACTTGTCAGCAGTCGGTCTAAACAGTCAGGCGCGCCTAGATCGGCATGCGCATGATTTCCTGATAGGCGGTGATCACCTTGTCGCGCACGGCAACAACGGTCTGCACGGTGGCCTCGGCTTCGGAAACGGCGGTCACGAGATCGACCACATCGCCTTGCTGAGCGACCGCGCTCACGGCCTGGGTTTCGCTCGCCTTGCCTGCTTCCACAACGCCGCCAAGCGCCTGGCCGACAAGATCACCGAAGCTCTGCCCGGCAAATTCCTTCGGCCCCTGGCTTTTTTCCGCGCTGCCCGCCGCAGCCGATTTGACCGCATTGGCGTAAGCGTTAAGCGCAACAGATGCTGGAATGGTCATCTTCTAGCCCTTTCCTAACGGCGAAGCAGGTCGATGGTGCTGCCCAGCATGCGGCGCGTCGCCTGAATGACGTTCAGGTTCGCTTCGTAGCTGCGCTGCGCTTGGCGCATGTCCATGGCTTCCACAAGCCCGTTGACGTTCGGCGTTTTCACATAGCCGTCGTCATTGGCAGCCGGGTGGCCGGGCATGTATTTCAGTGTGAAAGGCGACTGGTCGAGCTTCGGCCGGTCCACCTGCACTTTTTTCACGCCAAGCTCGCGGTCCAGTTCGTTGGAGAACGTCACGACCTTGCGCCGGTAAGGATCGGCGCCCGGCGTCGTGCCGGTGGAATCGGCATTGGCGATGTTTTCGGCGATCACCCGCATGCGCCCGCTTTGTGCGCGCAGGCCCGATGCCGCAACCATCATGGCTTTAACAAAATCCATCTTACTTCTCCCAATCAGCTGCGCGGCCCGAGAGCCGTGCGCAGGAGCCCAAGGCTCTTGGAGTAAAGACCCGTCACCATCTCGTAATCGACTTGGGTCTCGGCAACCTTGATCATCTGCTCTTCCAGCACGACGGAGTTACCCGTCGGCGTGGTTTCGGAGTCGGGGCGTTCTTCGCTTTTCGGCTTGGTGCCCGTGGCGCCGCCCGGCCCGATATGCATTTCATTGGTGCGAACGGGTTTGAGAACCGGCCCGTGCGCGTTCAGCACGGCGCCGAAGTCCTGCTTCTTCAGATCGCGCGCGGCATAGCCGGGCGTGTCCGCATTCGCGACGTTCTGGGACAACACGCGCTGGCGCTCCGTCAGCCAGTGCATACGGTCCTTGATCATGCCAAATAGGGGAATGTCACCTAAGGCCATTGCGATCTCGCGTTTCAACGTTGCAGAGCAGCTCTCCTTCCTTGGAGCGCGCCTCCGGCACATCGTCACGCCACACAATCCTTGGGCGGCAGGTCAATCTTTCCTACCTCGGGGCTAAAATTTCCTTAACAAAACCGCCAACTAGGAAATTCTGTCCCAGTAAGGCACCCCCTTAACCCGTTTTTAAGCTTAACAGCGGAAATATCTGCCTAGTGACCTGCACGCGGGAGAACCCGCTGAGCGCCAATACGGCATGAGGGGCAGATGGATCTGGCAGAATACACACGCTTTCTAGGGGCCTTGCTTCTGGTTCTGGCGATGATCGGGGGCTGCGCCTGGCTGGCGCGCCGCTTCGGGCTCATGCAGCACGGCCTGACGAACGGCCCGGCAAGCCGCCTTGCCATCGTCGAAAAGCTGACCCTCGATCCCAAGCACAAGCTTCTGCTCATCCGCCGTGACGGCAAGGAACATCTGATCGTGGTCGGCGAAACGACGACACTGATCGAGGCCGGCCTTGACGCACCCGCCCCCGCCGAAACCGGCGCGGAAGCAGAGACCGTCAATGTCGCGTCCTTTCCCGGCTTTGCCGCAAGCACGCCTGCCGCGCAGCCGGCCCACGCCAAGATGACCGCCCCCGACTTCCTTCTCAAAGGGATCGCCTATCTCAAGGAGCGCCGTACGTGATGCATTTGTCCAAGTTCACCCGGCCTGCTCTTTTTGCCGCCGCCGCCCTTGCGGTGCTGAGCCTCGCCTCGCCCGCCTTCGCGCAGAGTGTGAGTATCGATTTTGCGGAAGGCTATGGCCTCACCGAGCGCGTGGTGCAGCTCATTGCACTGATCACGGTTCTGACGCTTGCCCCTTCCATCCTCATCATGGTCACGTCCTTCGTGCGGATCGTGGTGGTGCTGTCCTTGCTGCGTACCGCCATGGGCGTGCAGCAAAGCCCGCCCAACGCCGTGATGATCTCTCTTGCGCTCTTCCTGACCGCCTTCGTCATGGCGCCGGTTTTCGAAAAAGCCTATGAGACAGGCATCGAGCCTTTAATGAACGATCAGATGGAGATCGGCGAAGCTTTCGACAAAGCCTCGCGCCCCTTCCACACCTTCATGATGAGCCAGGTGCGCGACAAGGATCTCGGTCTTTTCGTCAATCTCGCCAAGATCGAAGAGCCGGAATCGCCCGAAGCCGTGCCGCTGCGCGTGCTCGTGCCCGCCTTCCTGATCAGCGAATTGCGCCGCGCTTTTGAAATCGGCTTCCTGGTCTTCGTGCCCTTCATCGTCATCGACATGGTCGTCGCCTCGGTGTTGATGTCCATGGGCATGATGATGCTGCCGCCGATCATTATCTCACTTCCCTTCAAGCTCATCTTCTTCGTCCTAGTGGACGGATGGAACTTGATTACCGGCTCCCTGGTGAAGAGCTTCGGCATTTAGCGCCGCTCTTCCTCCCAACTGAAAACCCCCGTGCCTCGGGCACGGGGGATTTTTTTGGGCCGGGCATGAAGCCCTGCAAATCTTCCGGGAAAATCAGTTGATGGCCGTCGCCGCCTGCTCGTCCAGGTCCTTGCCGATGGTCGAGACGAATTCGTCCAGCGTATCGGAATTGGCGAACTCTTTTGCCAGACGGCGGAATTCCTCGCCCTGCCGCTCGATGGGTTCGGAGAGGATGGCGAATTTGCCCGCATCGGCCCCCGCACGCATCTGATCGCCGAATTTCTCCCGCAGCCGCCCGAGCCCGATGGGATCATCGGCCAGCGAATAGGCGATGGCGGCGCGCATGATCATGCGGCGCACCTTCTTCGGCACCTCGCGCTCATTGAGCCAGGTATTGCCGAGCGTGGATTCGATCTGCTGACCCGTCTCTTCCCAGCGCTGAGCGGCCCAGAGCACATCGGCCTTCATCCACTCCGCCTCCACCGTCTCCATCTCGGAGAGAAGGTCGATCGCGTGGTCATAGAGATTGAGCTCGGACAGCGCGCGCGCTTCCAGAAGGCGGCGTTTGTCGGCAAGATTGTCGGGCAGCAGCGACTGGCGTGTAGAGCGCAGTGCCTCCAGCGCTTTTTCCGGTTTGTGATCCATCAGCCGCACCAAGGCAAGGCGCGTGGCAACCTGCGCCCGCGCAATGCCGCGCAACCGGTGATCCACCTGGTGCTGCAGCAACTCGGCGGCCTGATCGAGCAGGTCCACATCGACGAGTTTGTTCGACAACTGCCGGATCATCGCATCGCCGCGCTGACCGATCGGCGTCAGCTCACGGAAATCGTAATAGAGCGACAACGCCTCGATCGGGTCCATCTCATCGGCCCCGCCGCCGAGGAAGAGGTCCGAGAACGTGTCCGTCATCGTCGTGGCGATGCGCCGGGCCTGATCGGTCTCGGGGAAATTCGTCACCGCCGTCTGCATCACGCGCAGCCCGTCTTCCACCTCGCCCATCGCAACATGCATTTCCCCGAGCCGTTCCATGACGGAAAGCTCGAGGTCATCGCCGCGCCACATGAAGCCGATCGCCTCGAGCTCCTGCATGAAGCCCGCATCGGCAAGCAGCCCCATCTCATGCTTGATCTTGGCTTTGGCAAACCGCGCGCGCGCCGCCACGGGGCGCGGCCCGCGTTTTTCCAGCCGCTCCAGCGTTTCCAGCGCTTCGTCCGTCTTGCCCGCCGCCTCGAGCATCAGTCCGCGCACGAGCTGGGCTTCGGCAAGCCAGATATTGTTTTCCGTCTCTTTCGGAATCTCGTTCAGATTATAAGCGACGGAGGCAAGATCGCCCGCCGCAAGCTCCGCCTCGGCGGCCTTGACGCGGAACATCGCCTGGAAGTCGGGCTCATATTCACTGAACGCCTGACCCGCCCGGTCGAACTCGTCGCGCGCCTCGCGCATATTGCCAAGCTCGGCCTGCGCCGTGCCGCGCCAGAGCGCTGCATGAGGGTCCTGCGCCAGCCCGCGTCCCGACAGATCACCCAGCGCCTCGTCGAAGCGGTGCATCATGATATGGCCCACCCCGCGCAGCGCGAGATAGGCCGGCTCCAGCGCCACGTCCGAGCTGAGCTTCTCAGCCAGCCGGAGCACGGCAATCGCTTCCGCGCCAAGCTGATAGGCAAGAAGGAACCGGGCATAATCGAGCTGGTCCTGCAAACTGTCTGTGGGCGCATTGGCCAGCTTGTCGAGATGGAACTGCCGCCGTTCGGCATAGCTCGCGCCCGGCGCTTCGCGCCAGCGCTTAAAATCCATCTTGCCGGGCTGCGTGGGCGCCTCGATCGAAACCTGGGCGCTTGCATCTTCCTCCACATCGCCGGAGGAAAGCGTCAGCCCCGCCCCGCGCGAGACGATCACCTCGTCCTTGATGGCACGCACGTAAAGATCGTCGGAAAGCGAGACGAAGGCGAGGCCCTGCGCCGTCGCCAGCGCGGCGAACTCCACGAAATTGCGCGGCGCGACGAGCCCTTGCGGCGGGCCCTCCGCCGTCACGATGGCCAGCACATCCTTCACATTCGGGTCACGCACCCAGTGCACCTTGCCGCGCCCGTTGAGATCGAGGCTGACTTTCGCCTCGCCATTGGCGCTCCAGCCCCTAAGCAACGAGACGGGCCGCACCGGCTCGACGATCGTGTCGCCGACCGTGAAGACCCAATTATTGCCCTTCTCGCTTGCCGCCAGCAGAACCCGCTGCGGCGGCTGAAACTGCACGATGGTCGCATCGTCCATGGGCACCAGTTCCGCCGGGCCCAATACCTTGCTCATGTCCGCCGTCAGGGCGGAGAAGTCGAGCTCGCGCTTGGCATCGAAGACCAGCCAGACGCGCCCGTCCCGCTGAAAGGCCGCCGCGCCCGTGCGCTCGGCCCAGGGGAAGATGAGACGCACGCTCTCGCCCACAAGCTCGGCCACCACATTGAGCGGGCCTTCGGTATCCGCAGCCACCACCGCCCCAGCTTGAACGGCAGCAAGTTCGGGTTTTGCCTCGGCCGCCGCTTCAACTTTCGCGCCCGGTTTTCCCTCTTGCGTTTTTGCCGGCGCCGGCTGCGCCTCGGCCTGCTTGGCGGGAGCCGGTTTTACCGGTTCCCCTTCCGCCTTCGCGGTGTCTTTCGTCTGCGGCTTTTCAGCTTGAGCCGGAACTTGCTTTTCTGCGGAGGCAGCGGCCACCGGCTTTTCAGATTCCGCCTTGGCTTCCTTCACGCCTGCGTTGCTTTCGGCCTTCTGCGCTTTTTGCTGCGGCTTGGCAGGCACCTCGCTGCCTTTCGGCGGCTCGGGCGCCTTGGCAAGCGGCGCCGCGCCCCGGCCAGGGGCCACGATATCGATCACGACATTCAAGTCCTCGCGGAAATCACGCACCGTCACGCCCGGCACCGTATCGAGCGCCACGGTCAGGCGGCCATTGCTGCTGCCCGCCGAGGCCCCGGTCAGAAAGGCCGGCGGATCGACCCGGAGCCGTGCCAGCGGAAGTTTCGCATCCCGGTCGAAGACCACCGTCACCCGACCGTCGCGCGAGGAAACGTTGTAGAGCACCGGCTGGCCCCAATCGAAGACAAGCCGGGTAAAGGTTTCATGCTCGCCCACCCGCAAGGTCACGCCGGGGGCGGGTTCGGCAATGTTCAGTTCCGCCTCGCCTTCCTTTTCGGCGACGGCCTGTTTGACGGCGCTGCGTTCAGCTTCCAGCCGCGCCATCACATCCGCGGGCAAGGGCGGCGGCGCGCTGCGCCAATTGGGCGGCAGAAGATCGATATAGACCTCATTGCCTGCCTCATGGGTGTTGATGCGGAAATCGGCTTTCATGGCAAGGCGCATCGTCCGCTTGCCCGGATCCGTGCGCACCAGCGCCACATAGCGCGGCATATTGGCGGCAAGCTCGCTCAAATCCGCCTCGAACGGGTCCTCGAAACTGATGACCAGCACGTTCGCCGCCGTCAGCGCCTCGAAGCGCGGCGCGCTTTGCACCCGCAAAGGATCGTCATGGCGCGGCCAGGTGAAGACCAGCCTGCCGAACCCGTCTTCCTCATCGCCCGTCACGGTAATGGGCGTGGCCGCGGAAGCCTGCGCAACATAGGCGAGCGACAGCGCAAGCACGGCAAAGGCCGCGCGCGCAAAAGCGCCGATCCGCCCATGTCTGAAGCGCATGCTCACCAATTGGCCTCCTTCACGCCCGCAATCACGATGGCAATACCCGAGCCCGCATCGCTCGCCACCTCGGCGGACAAATCAATGGTGCCAGTATACCCCCCTTCGCGCAAACGGTCGCGCAGAATGGCCGCCCGGTCGAAAGCGAGCCGCCAATCGCCCGTATCCGTACCGAAACCGCCGGTAGGGCCCGCCGGCACCGTGACGCGGATCTGCAGCGGATTGGAAGCATACTGAAGAACGGCTGCCAGCCGGTGCAGAAAATCCTCGCCCTCGATAGTAAGCGTACGCATCCCGGCGGGGATAAGTCTGTCGGCCCGCGTCAAAAGGACGAGCTGATTGCCGGATGCCTGGGTCACTTGGCGCGCAAGTGCCGTCTGATCGCGCGAGGAAGCCACCCCGCCCGTCTCAAGCACCGCGGCGAGATACCTCGTCTCAAGCCGCCCGCGCGCGCCTTTCAGCGGCGCGGCAAGCCCTGCGCTGCCCTGCTCGACGGTTCCCAAAACCGCACCGCCCGCCGCCGGCTGGCCCCGGAACGCGCTGCCAAGGGCCTGCCAGGCCGTGCCGCTCGGCGCCGAGGCCGCATAGATCAGCACGAAAAAGGTCAGCATCAATCCCATAAGATCGGTGAAGGTGATGAGCCAAAGCGGCGTCTCCGCGCCGCCTGCCTCATGTTCCTGCCCGCCGAAAAACGCCTGGAGAATGCCCGTCATGGACGCCCTCCCTGCCCGCGCGGGCGTTCGGCAAAAAATTCAAACAGCACATCGCGCCCGCTCAAGGCCGATACATCGGCCACAAGCGCGCCAGAAGCAACGCCCCGGCTTTCCAGCGCCCGTGCAAAGGCCATGGCGCGGCGCTCATCCAGCCGTCCCTGAGGCGCCGCAGGCACAACAACGCGCAGGCGGTGGCGAAACTCCATCTCGCCGCGCATCAGCATGGCCGCAAATGTATCGAGAAGCACATCCTGCTCGGGGCGCAGCGCGCCGACGCCTTTAGTGAAAAACGTCTCAGCGGGAAGGCGCAGCCGCAAAAAGCCGCCCTCATCGGAAAGCCCGGCCCCCATGCCCGCAGCCCCCAGCCTGGCGCGCAGATCCTCAGCAAAGGCCGCCGAAACGGGCCTGTAAGCCGGCGCCCCCGGCAACGCCTCACGCACCATGGCGCGGCTTGTCTCCGATGCGCTTTGCCCAGCTGTTCCCTTGAAAGCCGCCTGCACGCTGCCGATCACCGGCCCGCCCTTGGCGACGTCGGTCGATGCCTGACTGTTGAGAAAGGCGAACATGGCAAGCAGAAGAAGAAAAACGGAAAGCAGCGTCCACAGCGCGCTGATGGAGCCGTCATTGACCTCCAGCGGCAGATCGCTCAAGGCGTTCCGGGCACTGCCTTTGCGGCGTGCCGGCGCAGAATGCGCTGAGCGCTCGCTCATAACTGGGCCCCCCGATACGCCATTCTGGCTTGCTCCGATGCAGGTTCTTGCACGCGCCGCCTCATGCGGCAGCCCGCTTCCGGAGAGGAAAGCGGACGGAACCAGATTAACGATTGACGGTTAAGTGCCCCTTAAGGCGGACCTATGCGAAACGGGAAATTCGCAGCATGGAGGCGGGCAAAGAGCGAAGGCGGCTCAAAGCCGCCCGGAAAGCGTCAGTTTGCCGCGCGTTTTCCTTCGCCGTCTTCCATTTCCGCTTCCATCATCGGCGCGGTTTTCTCGAACTGCGCCGCCATTTCCTGCAATTCGGCAGGCAAAGGCTTGGGCAGGGCGATTTCCACGGTCAGCTCCTGCGCCGTGACCGGGTCCATTTCGGCCATGATCGCGGCCATTTTGCGCTCGTTCATCATGTTGGCGAGCTGCAGAAGCACATCCATGTCGAGGCGTTCGAAGATGCGGGCGGCATCTTTCGGCTTCATCGCCGAGTACATTTTCACAAGGCCCTCGACACGCATTTTCGTCTCGTCGTCTTTCTTGCCGAGATGCGCGGCGATCTTTTCTTCCACCGCCTCAAGCTTTTTGAAGCGCTCGCCGACACGCTTTTCCGCCGCGCTGATCAGCCTTTCGCGCATATCGAGCTCGCGGGCGCGCTCTTCCAGCTCCTTGCGCCGTTCGGAAAGGTTTTTGAGCACCTGCAATTTCGACGGGGTGAATTCGGCAGCCGGGTTCATGACATCGCCCTGGGGCGTCATGACCTGCATCGCATCTCCTGCCATGCTGTCCTTGGCCATCTCCCCGCCCGCTTCCATGACCCCGCCTTCCATCGCCTCGCCTTCTCCCTTCCCTTCCATGGCTTCTTTTTCCATGGCGCCGCTTTCTTCGGCATAGGCAAGGGCAAAGCCCGACAGCGCATTCAGACTGTCATCGAGACCCATGACTTTCAGCCCCAACAGCAATGCGGCGCTGAGCATCAAAACGGGAAGCAAACGCAGGCGGTTGCTCATGGCGAGGTTCCTTCAATCCGCCTAGCGCGCGCGGCGCAGGGCTTCCAGGAGTTTGTTCTGCAAAGCGGGAGGCGCGGCGGCATGCTGCGTCTCCTCGCGCGCGGGCGCGGTGCGGTTCACCCGCAAGCTGGCGGGCAACTGGCGCGAATGGGTGCGGGCAGCGACCTGCGCTTCCAGGCGCTCGGCCAGGTTGTTGCCGCTTTCCACCATCAAAGACAGTTCATCGGCAAGCGCCTTGGCTTTGGAATTGCCTGCCTCGATTTTGCCGGTCACTTCATCGCCCACTTCCCGGGCGCGCTTGACGCGCTCGTCGAGATGATCGGCCGCAGTGCGCGAGGTGTCGTGAAGCTGGCCGACGGAGCGCTGCGCCAGATCGGTCGCCTTGTGCAAGGCATCGATCAGCTCGCGCATGCCATCCTGACCGGAGCGGAGCGCCCGCAGTTTGCGGTCCAGCACATAACAGTAGCAAATCGTGGCAACCAGGAGGACAGCCAGCAAACCTTCGAGAATAAGTCCTGTGGGAATAGCCATCAGACCGTCGCTCCTTCATTATTGTTCAAAAGCCGGTTCTTGATCGATTGTTTGATGCCTTGATCAAGACAGACCGCTACGTGATTACCCATGCGCCCCATCCGGCCTGCCATCAGCGGAATGCCCCCGCAGCGCATGCCGATCTGGTCCTGCGGGCCGTTGTTGAACATCACCGTTTGGCCGACTTCCAGGTTCATCACCTCGCGCAGCATCATCGGCTGCTCGTCGAGCACCGCATCGATCTGCACTTTCGTGGACCAAAGCTCGGTCGCAAGGTGACCTTCCCAAATGGAGTCGCGGCCGAATTTTTCCCCCATGAACATCTGCAAAAGCAGTTCACGAATGGGCTCGAGCGTCGCGTAAGGCAGCAGCATTTCCAGCCGCCCGCCGCGGTCTTCCATATCGATGCGCAGCTTGACCAGGATCGCCGCGTTGGCCGGGCGCGCGATGGCCGCAAAACGCGGGTTCGTTTCCATCCGGTCGAGCTCGAAATGCACCGGAGAGAGCGGCTCGAACGCGGTCTTGGCATCGGCCAGCACCACTTCGATCATCCGCTCCACAAGCGAAAGCTCGATGGTCGTGTAAGGCCGCCCTTCGATACGCATCGCCGCCGTGCCGCGCCGCCCGCCGAGCAGCACGTCCACGATGGAATAGATCAGGTTGGAATCGACCGTGAAGAGGCCGTAATTGTCCCATTCCTCGGCCCGGAACACCGAAAGGATCGCCGGCAGCGGAATGGAGTTCAGATAATCGCCGAAACGGATCGAGGAAATATTGTCGAGGCTGACTTCCACGTTGTCGGACGTGAAATTGCGCAGGCTCGTCGTCATCAGCCGGACCAGCCGGTCGAAGACGATTTCCAGCATCGGCAGGCGTTCATAAGAGACCAGCGCGGAATTGATGATCGCGCGGATACCGCTGCGCTCGGCCGCATCGTTCTCGTCGATCTCGAAGCCGAGAAGACTGTCGATCTCGTCCTGATTGAGCACGCGTTCGGCAGCGCCCGCCTTGACCATGGAAGCTTCGCCCGGATTGGTCGTGGCGGGAGCGGCGGCTTCTTCTTCCGCCTCGCCATCCCCTTCCTCGGCCATGGCAGCCCACTCGGCGGCCATGGCCTCCTCGTCGACTTCCTCATCGCCTGCAGCTTCCGCTTCCCAGGCAGCGGCCAGCTCTTCCTGATCCAGATCTTCGTCAGCCATTTGCCAAACCCACCCTTACTGAACGATCACTTCGCGGAACAGAACATCGGTCACCTTGACCGGACGCGCGGCAAGATTGACCCGCCGCAAAAGCTCCTGACGCAGCAAATACATGCCGGCCGAGCCTTGAAAATCTTCCGGGCGCAGCTCGCGCAGATAGACCTGAAACCCGTCCACCACGCGCGGCATCACCATTTCCAGGTGCTCCATGCCGTCTTCGCTGGCAAGTTCGAGCGAGACGCGCAGCTTCAAATAGCGCGTCGGCCCGCCGCTCGGCGAAGACAGGTTCACCAGAAATTCCGGCAGGTCGTAGAAGATGGGTTCGCCCTCTTCGATCAGCGAAACTTCCATCTCCCCTTCCGCGCCGGACGCGCTGCTTCCGCCGGAAAGAAAAAATGCATAAGCGCCGTAGCCAAGCCCCCCGACGGCCAGCAGCGGCAGAATGATATAAAGAACGAGAAACTTGCCGCTGAGCTTCTTGCGGGAAGGCTCCTCCCCGCCTTCGGCAGCATCCGTTTCCATATCGATGTCGCTCATAATCTGCGTATCCTATGTGCGCTCTTCAGCAATCGCGGCCTGAAAGACAGGCCTCTTTGCGCTTCGTTTCAGCCATCCCTGCGGCACGAGACCCCCTCGCCCTTTTCCCGGCGACCCTGAAACTTTCTGAATTCTGACTGTCTTTGGTTAATGAAGTCTTTTGTTCGGCAAATCTTGCCGGGTCGAGTTTTCCGCCCGACGGTCCTTGCCGGGCGCCATTTCAGCCAAGCCATTGATTTTCCTGAAAAATCCATCTGGCACGCCCTCTGCAAATGATCCAGCGAAGCAGACCGCGGACCTGTCCGCAGAATGCATTGGGTGTGAAAATGGAAAACGCATTACTGATCGGGTTGACCCGTCAGATAACCCTGAAAAGGGAAATGGCGATTGTCGCCAACAATCTGGCGAACGCGAACACGACCGGCTTCAAAGCCGAACAACCGCTGTTTGAGGAATACCTCATGCCGGTTGCCCGCGATGACTCGCCGAACAAACGTCTTTCTTTCGTTCTTGATCAGGGCATTCACCGCAACCTGGCCGATGGCGGCCTGAAAACCACGGACAACCCGATGGATTTCGCCATTTCCGGCGACGGGTTCTTCAAGGTTCAGACGCCCGAAGGCATCCGCTATACGCGCAACGGTCATTTCCAATTGGACGCCACGGGCCGTCTGGTGACGGATAATGGCGACCCGCTGCTGGCGGAAGGCGATGCCCCCGTTTTCTTTTCACCTGAAGAAACCTCCATCGAAGTGGCCTCCGACGGCACCATTTCGACCGAGCTCGGCGAACGCGGCAAACTGACCGTCGTTGCCTTCGACAATCCCCGCGACATGAAAAAGACGGGGAACAACATGCTCGAGACCGACCAGCCGGAAATCGAAGCGCAGAACACGCGCATCATTCAAGGCGCGCTGGAAAGCTCCAATGTGAATTCGATCGAGGAAATGACGCGCATGATCGACGTCCTGCGCTCCTACACCTCGGCAGCCAAACTCGTCGAACAAGCAGATGAAATGAAACGCCGTGCCATCCAGGAATTGGGCGGTCGCAACAACTAACCGGCGCGCCCGGAACGGATTGAACGGATAGAAAGGTCAAGCCATGCAATCTCTCAGCATCGCAGCCACAGGCATGATGGCCCAGCAGCTCAACGTCGAGGTCATCTCGAACAACATCGCCAACATGAGCACCTCCGGCTTCAAGCGCCAGCGCGCGGAGTTTCAGGATCTGCTCTATCAGAACCTGCGCCGTGTCGGCTCGGCCTCCTCGGATGCAGGCACCGTCGTCCCCGCGGGCGTTCAGGTCGGCCTCGGTGTGAAAACCGGTTCGGTTTACCGCATCACGACGCAGGGCAACCTCGACAATACCGAAGCCCCGCTCGACATCGCAATCCAGGGCCGCGGCTATTTCCGGGTGGATCTGCCCAATGGTGAAACGGCTTACACCCGCGCGGGTAACTTCTCGCGCGACCCGAACGGCCAGATCGTTACCTCCGACGGCTATGTCGTGCAGCCCGGCATCACCATTCCCGAAGACGCGATCGACATCACGATCAACGCGCAGGGTCAGGTGCAGGCCACGCTGCAGGGCGAGACGGACCCTGTGATCGTCGGCCAGTTCGACCTTGCCACTTTCGCCAACGCCCCGGGCCTCGATCCCATCGGCGACAACTATTTCGTGGAAACCGCAGCGTCCGGCGCCCCCAATATCGGCGCGCCCGGCGATCAGGGCTACGGCACCCTTCTGCAGAAATTCCTCGAAACCTCGAACGTCAACGCGGTGAGCGAAATCAGCTCTCTCATTACCGCTCAGCGCGCTTATGAGATGAATGCCAAAGTCATCACCGCTTCGGACGAAATGATGTCCGTCACCTCCAACCTTCGCTAACGCTTAAACCCGGCGCGAGGAGAGACACGATGAAAACGACCATGAAAAAAGCAGCACTTGGGAAAATCGCGGCCCTTGGCCTGACGGGCTTTCTCGCCTTCACGCTGCCCGCCGCAGACGCCGAGGCCGCTCGGCTGAAGTCGGATGTCATCGTCTCCGGCAGTCAGATCACGCTTGGCGATATTTTCGACGAAGCAGGCGCCGCCAGCGATGTCGTCATCGCCGAAAGCCCCGTGCCGGGCCTCACCGACACGCTCTCCGTCTCACGCATCAGCGCCATGGCGCGGCGCAACGGCCTCGACTGGCGCAACCGGGACGGGCTGACCCATATTGCGGTCAAACGCACGGGCCTGCCCGTCGGCACCGAGGAAGTGCGCGATGTGCTGGCCGAAGCGCTCGCCTCCCGCTTCCCCGCAATTTCCGGCGCCGGTGTCCTTGAAGTCGAGATCGCGCCGAACAGCGCGCCGATCCTGGTGGCCGAAGGCGAGTTCCCGAGCGTCTCCGTCGACCGCTACAGCGTCGATGCCGGCAGCGGCCGTTTCGTCGCCCTGCTGCGCGCGCCCGCAAACGACCCCGCCGCCCCGGTGCGCCGGGTGATGGGCCGGGCTTATCCTGCCCTCGATGTGCCGGTGCTCACCAATCAGAAATCCGGCGGCGAACTGATCCGCGCTTCCGACATCGAATGGGTCCGCGTGCCGCTGACCCGTCTCGGTCAGAACATGATCACGGATATGAACAAGCTCGTCGGCATGACGCCGCGCAACGGCATCCGCCCCGGCCGCCCGATCCGCGCCTCGGATGTGGAAACGCCCGTCGTCGTGGAGAAAAGCTCGCTCGTCAACGTCACGTTCAAAAGCGGCGCCATGCTGCTGAGCACCCGCGGCACGGCGCTGAATGCCGGCGCGGTCGGCGACACGATCAGCATTTTGAACAGCCGCTCGCGGCGCACCATTCAGGCCGTCGTCACCGGCCCGGGGGAAGCGGAAATCACCGCGCCCGATCCCGTCCGCCTCGTATCGGCGCAGTAGTTTGAAGGCCCAGTACTAGAGCCACAGGAATTCGCCACTAGGGCGCCGGATTGGCGCCAGGCAAAGGAGCCAAGAAAATGTTCCATCTCTCCGCACCCCTCGCCGCCCGCCTGCGCACCGGCCTTGCCGTTACCTTGATGGGCGCCAGCCTGGCAGCCTGCAGCGCGGCCGACCGTCTGGCCAATGTCGGCAAACCGCCGCCGCTGAACCCGATCGAGAACCCCACCTCGCAGCCCGGCTACAAGCCCGTGACCCTGCCGATGCCGGCGCCGGAACAGGTGGTCTATCAGCCCAACTCGCTGTGGCGCTCGGGCTCTCGCGCCTTCTTCAAGGATCAGCGCGCCTCGCGTATCGGCGACATTCTGACGGTCAATATCGACATTACCGACCGCGCACGGGTCAATAACAGCACGACCCGCACGCGCTCCAATTCCGAAGACGCCAATGTCAGCGCGCTTCTGGGGTACGAGTCCGCTCTCGGGAAAATTCTTCCCGAGGCCGTGGACCCCGACAATCTGGCCGAGTTCGGCAGCGACAGCGCCAGCCAGGGCACCGGCACGGTGAACCGGCGTGAAGAAGTGACGCTTACCGTCGCCGCCGTCGTCTCGCAGGTACTGCCCAACGGCAACCTCGTGATCGAGGGACGCCAGGAAGTCCGGGTCAATTTCGAAGTACGTGAACTGCTCATCGCGGGCGTCGTCCGCCCTGAGGATATTTCCGCCACCAACACGATCCAGCACACCCAGATCGCAGAGGCGCGGGTTTCCTATGGCGGGCGCGGCCAGCTGACCGACGTGCAGCAGCCCCGCTACGGCCAGCAGGTTTACGACATCATCATGCCGTTCTGATCCATCAGAACCCGATTTAAAGGGAGGGCCGCCTTACGAAATACCAAGGCCATTTTCACACCACACACCCAAAGAAAAACGCGGCTCAACCGAGCCGCGTTTCCTCTTTCCGGGCAAGGCACTCCAAACCCTGCCGAATATCTTCTTCCCGCTTAGTCGTCGCGATAAACTTTCTCGCGCTTCTCGTGACGCTCCTGCGCCTCGATCGACAAAGTGGCGATGGGACGCGCATCGAGCCTCTTCAGGCTGATCGGCTCGCCCGTCTCTTCACAATAACCGTAAGTGCCTTCCTCGATCCGGCGCAGCGCGGAATCGATTTTGGAAATCAGTTTGCGCTGCCTGTCCCGGGTGCGCAGCTCGAGCGCGCGCTCCGTTTCGCTCGACGCGCGGTCGGCGATATCGGGATGATGACCGGAATCGTCTTGCAGGTGCTGCAAGGTTTCCTTGTTTTCGCGCAGAATATCGTCCTTCCAAGCGAGCAACTTTTGCCGGAAATACTCCTGTTGACGCTTGTTCATGAACGGTTCGTCGTCAGACGGCACATACCCTTTTGGTAACCGAACGCTCATGAGCCCTGCTCTCTCCTTCTCAACGCGATTCCCCCCCGCGTAAAAGCGGCTGGAGTATAGGTAGAGCCCCGACGATTCTCAATATCGGGACGAAAAGCTGGTTTACGCACGGGCCAGCTGGGCTTCTTTAGCCATAATCCCGTGACATGTCGGTGAAAAATGGCCCTTAAGCAAGAAATTTTAAGGGGTCAGCGCCCGAATTTTGCCAGCTCTACCCTGGCGCGCAGCTCGATATGGTCCAAAACCTCGCAAAGCTGCGGGTCGGCAACCTGATCGCGCTGGCGTTCCACAATGCTCAAAAGCCGGGAGAGTTTGGGGCCGGGCACCTGGCCGCTGAGCAGACCGAGCTTGATTTCATCGAGAATATCGAGAATTTCCTCGCCCCGCGCGACGGCGCGGCGCTTGCCGCCTTTAAAATCGCCCACCGTGTCGGCGCCCTGCACGGCAAGCAGCGCATCGAGCGCCGCCAGAGGGCCGGTGCCGGCGGCGGCGCGGGCCGGGGCCGCATCGCTGGCCCCTGCGGGTTGGAAGACAGCGCCGGAGGCGGAAGATTTTCCTGCCCGCGGCGCGCTGCCGCTCGTGCCGATCTGTGTTCTGCTGCCCACTTTCATGATCTAGCCCTGATACCCAACGCTGGTTTCCATCCCGGACGACGCCGGCTAACTGCCTGCCGGAAAAGCGCAATTCCGGCTATGTTTGAGGAATCCTGCGCCAGAGCATTTAACATGACGTTAAGGTTAAATGGCGGCAGGCAAATTTTACCGCCCAGGCCCGGCGTTTCTTGCCCTGCGGGCAGATTGCGGCTCGCGGCGCGCCACCAGGCAGCAAGAAAATTTCAGCAAAATCAATATGTTAAGAAACACACCCGCCCCAAGCGACTTGGCACGCATTTCGCTTTCTACTTTCACAGAAATTCATGCGCGGAGTGCAGCAACCGATGAAAAGCCACGCTCGACAACTCAGCCACCGCCTGTTCGGCGCCTTTCTGGCCGGTCTGGTTCTGGCCGCGGGCCTTCTTCCCGCGCCTGCCCAAGCTACCTCCCGGATCAAGGACATTGCCGATGTCGAGGGCATCCGCGACAACTTGCTGGTGGGCTATGGCCTCGTCGTCGGCCTCGACGGCACGGGCGACACGCTGCGCAACTCCACCTTCACGTTGCAGAGCCTGACCGCCATGCTGGAACGGCTCGGCGTCAACACGCGCGGTTCGGATCTGAAAACGGAGAACGTCGCCGCCGTCATGGTGACAGCCAACCTGCCCCCCTTCGCCCCGCAAGGCACGCGCATCGATGTGACGGTGAGCGCGCTCGGCGATGCCGAAAGCCTGCAAGGCGGCACGCTGCTGGTGACGCCACTCATGGGCGCCGACGGCGAGGTTTATGCCGTGGCTCAAGGCTCCCTCGCCGTGGGCGGGTTCAGCGCGCAGGGCGAGGCCGCCTCCATTACGCGCGGCGTACCCACCAATGGCCGCATCGCCAATGGCGCCATCGTCGAGCGGGAAATCGAATTCGAGCTGGCGACGCTGGGCAAGTTGCGCCTTGCCTTGCGCAACCCGGACATCACGACCTCGAACCGCATTGCCACGGCCATCAACACCTATCTGGGCCAACAGGCCGCCGAAGCGCAGAACCCGACTTCCGTCGAACTGCGCATGCCCGCCGGCTACCAGGGCTCGGTCATCGATCTTCTGACGGAAGTCGAACAGCTGCGCGTACAGCCCGACATGCCCGCCCGCGTCGTCATCGACGAATCTTCCGGCGTCATCGTCATGGGCCAGGATGTGCGCGTCAGCACCGTGGCCATTGCCCAAGGCAACCTGACGGTCCGCGTCACCGAGACGCCGCAGGTCAGCCAGCCCAACCCCTTTGCCGAGCAGGGCGACACCGTTGTCGTGCCGCGCACGGAAGTGGAAGTGGATGAAGGCGCAGACCGGCAGCTCGCGCTCGTCGGCGGCTCCGTCTCGCTGCAGGAGCTTGTCAACGGTCTCAACGCCCTTGGCATCGGCCCGCGCGACATGATCACCATTTTGCAGTCGATCAAGACCGCCGGCGCCCTTCAGGCTGAAATCGAGGTGATGTAATGGAACTCTCCGGCGCATTTTCCGCACAGCTCGCCGCTCAAAGCCACGAGCCTTCTTCCTTGCGCACGCGCAACGCCGAAAAGGCCCGCGAAGTGGCGCAGGATTTCGAAGCCCATGTGATTTCCGCCTTTGCCGAAAGCATGTTCGCTGAAATCCCGACCGACGGCCCCTTTGGCGGCGGCCATGGTGAAAGCGTCTTCCGCTCCTTGCTCATTCAGGAATATGGCAAGGAAATGAGCCAGTCGGGCGGCATCGGTATCGCCGACAATGTCTTCAAGGAAATCCTTAAACTGCAGGAGGTATCCCAATGACCGCTGCGCCCAGATCCAACTATACCGCCATTGAAGCGGCCCCGCCCCGCGAGCGCGTGGAGCGGCTGATCTCCGTCACCGACCATCTGATGCGGATCGTCGAACAGGAGAGCACATTCCTGCGTAACAAAGAGCCTTACCGCATCGAAGAGGTGCATGAGGAAAAGCTGCGCCTGACCTCCGACTACGCCATGGATATCGGGCTTTTAGGCAAGACGCCGCATATTCTCGATCAGGCCCCGGCTGAAATCGTCTCGCGCCTGAAAAGCAATATGAAGCAGCTCTCCGAAAAACTGACGGAAAACGAAAAGCTGCTCGGCGCGCTGAAAGAGGCCTCCGAAGACCTGATCAAAAACGTCGCCCGCATCGCCGCGCGCGAAAGACGTCCGGCTGCCGGCTACGGCAATTCCGGTCAGATGTCGGACCTGCCGAAGACGGCGCCTTCTGCCCTCTCGCTCGACCGGCAGATTTAGTTCGGGTCTCCACCAGTAGGGGCTTCCGGGCCCTTACAGTTTTCCACAAAAGGTTAAAACGCTTTAACCCGCCGTTAAAGCTTGCCGTCTAAGCTGCTTTCCTAGGGGATATTTGTGTTCAACCTTAAGGGGGGAGAGCATGAAACGGTGGCTTAGATGGATAGCATCGCCCCATTGCCAGGAACCCAGTCGCTAGCGGCGCTCGCTGCTGGCGATAAACCCGCGCGCACGGCCGAAGCCCAAAGCGTAACCCCGCGTCCGGTCGAACGATCCCGCCCTGCAAACGCCGCTCAAAACGGCCAGGAAGGCGACGAAGCCGCCATCCGCGCAACCATTGCCGAATTCTTTGCCGAAAACCGCGAAATCCATGTCGAAGTGGACGACCCGTCGGGCCGTGTCATCTTTCAGTCGCTGGACAAAGAAACCGGCGAGGTGAAAAACCAGGTCCCGAGCGAAGATATCGTCAAACTCGTCACACAGCTGCGCAACCCGCGCGGCCTGATCGTCGACGCCAAAGCCTGAACGCCCCTCCCCTCCGCATCACTTCTGCGCTGCCCGAAATCCGCACGCCTTTTCTTCTCCTTAACGGATCACTAACCTTAATTTGGGACGAATAAGGTCCCCAAGGTCAGATCTGACGGGCGCCCGCGCCCGCAAGGAGCCCCAGGCATTATGACGGACACGCCTTCAGCGCCCGCTCTGCAGGAAAATACCGGAATTGCGAGCCGCTTCGAGCGCGCCATGCGGCTGCACCAGAAAGGCCGGCTCGACGAAGCCGAACGCCGCTATGCCCGCATCCTGGAATCCGATCCGAACCATGCCGATACGCTGCACCTCCTGGGCGTTCTGAAAAGTCAGCGCGGCCAGCGCGAAGAAGCCGAAGCATTAGTGCGCAAGGCCATCGCGATCGATCCGACGCACCCGGTCTATCATCTGAATTTGGGCACTATACTCATGGAGGCCGAACGCTTCGAAGATGCACTTCCCGCATTAGATACAGCTCTAGAAATAGACGACAGCATCGCCAAAGCGCATTACCTGCGTGGCCAAACACTACTCAAGCTCGGCAAGCTGGACGAAGCCGAAAAACAATTACGCCGCGCCCTTACATTGCCGGACGCTGAAACCGACCTCGTCTACCAAGAAATCATGAATTTGAACGTCAAGCAGGAAGATGCGACGGCGCTGCGTAAAACGATTTCAGAAGCTCTCGAAACACATACAAATGACGCCATGCTGCACTATCTTGCAGCAAATTCGCTTCATGCCTTCCTGTTTCACGAGGACGCGCTTCCCTATTACAAGAAGGCGGCGGAAATCGACCCGGCATTGGTCGGCGCTTACTGCAATTGGGGATTGGCGCTTTCAAAGTTGGAACGAGCCGAGGAAGCCAGAAACATCGTGCAGCAAGCACTGCGCCGGCGGGGGGACATCCCGGAGCTCTACCTTACCTTGTCCATCATCGCGCATGACGACGATGAATTGCAGGAATCCATAGACTGGGCTGAGAAAGCCCTCGAAGCCGACCCCAACTTCGCACATGCCTATAGCGCGATCGCACGAGCGTTCGACAGCAATGGCATGTATGAAGACGCGATCGCAGCGTATAAAAAAGCGCTCGACATGGATCCGACCATGTATTCCGCGCTCCAGAATCTAGGCAGTACGCTTTATTCGATAGGGTTTCCTGAAGAATCCATCGCGTATTATGCAAAGGCGCTCGAACAAAACCCGAAGAACGAAATAGCCTATTGGAATCTATCGCTGTCTTTCCTCTCCATTGGACGGCTTGACGACGGCTGGGGTCTTTACAGTTACGGTTTTGGCAGCAAACAGCGCAAACCTTATAGGCCATTTCCTGGTCTCCTGTGGGATGGCTCTTCCCTCAAAGACAAAACCATCATGGTTTGGCGCGAGCAGGGGATAGGCGACGATCTACGCTTTTCCTCTATGTATGGTGAAATCGTCGCACAAGCCAAAAAGGTCATTATCGAAACGGATGCCCGCTTCGTGCCACTCTACCAACGCACCTGGCCCGAAGCGGTCGTCCGGCCCGAGACCAATACAAGCACCGGCCTCGGAAACATGAAGGAAGTGGACTTCGATGTTACGGCGCCGGCCGCATTGCTAGCCACCTACCTACGCCCGCGTATTGAAGACTTTCCGAGGCACGAAGGATATCTCGTGCCCGACCCTCACCGGCGCGCTGCCTTCAGGGAATGGCTGGACTCTCTCGGCTCAGGCATTGCGCTTGGTTTTGCTTGGCGGTCGGGAAAACGAAATGCAGTGCGCAGCCATTACTATACGGAGCTTGAAGACTGGCTTGAGCTTTTTAAAACACCTGACATCAAGCTGATCAATCTTCAATACGATAACGCTGGCCCCGATCTCGAAGCTTTCGAACTTGAATATGGGATCAAAATTCATCAAGCCCCCGATCTCGATCTTTATTCAGACCTTGACGGCGCAGCAGCGCTCACAAAAGAGCTCGACCTCGTCGTAAGCGCCGGCACCTCAGTAGGGGAAATGTCCGGTGCCCTCGGCGTGCCTGTCTTCATCTACACTTCCGCCAAGCACGTCATCAAGCTCGGGACAGATTACGTTCCCTGGTATCCGTCCATGGACATCGTGGATTTCCATCCGGGACTCTCTCCCAAGGAAGACTACATTCCTGAGGTGATCAGGAGATGCCAACGCAAGATCAAAGAAATCCAAAGGACAGCGCCATGAACGGAAAAAACCATATCCTTGCGGACGCTGCCGCTCCTATGGGGATCGATCAAATCATCCAGAACGGCCTGCAATTTCACCAGCAGGGCGCGTTCGACAAAGCGGCTCGCCTTTATGAAAAAGCGTTGAAGAAAGAACCGGGCAACCTTGCCGCGCTCAACTTCCTGGCCGATGCGAGATTGCGGGAAGGCAAACCGGCGCGCGCCATTCAAACCGCCCAAAAAGCTCTCAAACTCAAAGCAGACATGCCCGGCACACTCTTTATTCTCGGCAATGCGCTCAGCGCCATGGGCCGCCACGCCGAGGCCGCCGAACACTTGCAGCAAGCTATTCGGCTGAAGCCCGACTATGCCGATGCTTACCTCTCACTCGGCAATGCCTACCGGGAACTGGGTGAAGGTGGAAAATCGCTCGCCGCCTATGAAAAGCTGAGCGATTTGAGCCCTGGCTTCGCCGAAGCCCGCTTCAACCTCGCCAATGCTTACCGGCGCGAAGGACTGCTGGAAGAGGCGGCGGAAGAATACGAAGAAACACTGCGCCTCGCCCCCGGCATGGCTGCCGCCCACAGCAATCTCTCTGGCACGCTTTCCAAACTCAACAGACCGGAAGAAGCGCTCGATCACGCGCAAAAAGCCCTCGCGCTCGATCCCGCCCTAAGCACGGCTTACGTCAATGCCGGCAATGCGCTCAAGACACTCGGCAATCTGACAGCAGCAGAGGCGCAATACAGAAAAGCCCTGGATCATGCTCCTCAGGACGCAAGTGCCCATGGCCTGCTTGCAACGAGCCTGCAGGGGCAAGGCCGTTTCGAGGAAGCCTTCGCCGAATATGCCATTGCCCGCAAACTCGATCCGCGCTCCGATCTTATCCGCGGGGACTTGAGCACCGCGCAGCTTGGCGCCGGTATCATTGCCGAAGGGTGGGACAACCACGAGGCCCGTTTTGCCGCCGGTATCAATGTCGGCAATCGCGAATTCCCGGACATCTCCCGCTGGAACGGGGAGCCCCTGGATAACAGGACGCTTCTTGTTTGGAAGGAACAAGGGATCGGCGACGATATCCGCTATGTCTCCTGCCTGCCCGATCTTCTGGCCGCCAAACCTGAAACTGCGACGTGCCGGGTGGAAACCGACCCCCGGCTCATCAAGCTTTATGCCCGCAGCTTTCCCGGCGCCATAATCGAAGGTGTCGGAGCAAACGATGCGGCTGACGATATCGATTATCAGATCCCTATGGGCTCCCTTGCCCGTCTTTACCGGCGCACCTTGGAGGCCTTCCCTGCAACACCGGGGTATCTCGTGCCCGATCCGGCACGCCGGGACCAGTTTAAAACATGGATTGATGGGCTCGGAGAAGGGCTGAAAGTCGGCTTTGCTTGGCGAAGCGGAAATATGGGTGAAGGACGCTCAATCCATTACACGCAGATCGACGACTGGGCGGAGCTGCTCTCCCTGAAAGGGACCGAGCTCATCAATCTGCAATATGGCGCCGTCGATGATGAGTTGAAACGGGCCGAAGAGAAGACCGGCCGGGTCGTTCATCAAGCCGATCTCGATCTTTTCAACGATCTGGATGGAGTAGCGGCTCTGACCGCCTCACTAGATCTTGTCATCAGTGCAGGCACCTCAGCTGCCGATATGGCTGGCGCCGTCGGCACCCCTACCTTCATTTACACCCCCGCCTTCCACCCCATGATGCTGGGCACCGACCACCTGCCCTGGTATCCCTCCATGCAAGCCTTCCCGCGCAAATGGAATGAACCCATGGCCGAGGTTGTGGATAAAATCACGGCAGCCCTTGCCGCCCGGCTCTAAGTCTTTGTTTTTCAAAGCCGCCTTACCGGTCCACCTCACTCGGCGCAATTTTCCGGTAAGGCGGCAAAAAATGCCTGCGAACGGCAGGTTTTCCCTACCCCCGCCCCCGCAAAAAACAAGCAACCTATTGAAATAACATAGTTTTTCAATGTGGCCCGCCCTTTGCTCATATCTCTTCGACCATTGCCGGTTGTCGGCACGAGGAGATCGATATGAGCGATCAACGGATGTTTCTTTCGGACGACAAGACGAGTGTGAATAAGTTCGCAGTCCGTAAAGACGCCGTTTACCCGGAATTAATCATTAATTCCGAGTATATAGCTCGTGCCGCAGTTAAACAGACCGGCTTAAACCCGGAGGGTAGCAACAATGGCTGAAGTGGTTCTATCGGGTGCAATCCGCTCGAACCTTTTGAGTATCCAGAACACGGCAAGATTGCTGGACGACACCCAGCTGCGCCTGTCCACGGGCCTCAAGGTAAATAGCGCGGTCGACGATCCGACTGCATTTTTCCAGGCACGCTCGCTCAACACGCGCGCCGGTGACCTGAACCGGCTGGTGGACTCGCTCCAGCAGTCGATCAACACGATTCAGACGGCCGATGAAGGCATCACCTCGCTGCAAAAGCTGGTGGAAAGCGCCAAGGCACTTGCCAACCGCGCGCTGGAAACGCCCATCGTCGCCTCTTCTTCCGAAGGCCCGCGTCAGGTGGTGACGGATCCCGATGTGACAGCAACGGCTTTCGCTTCTGGCATCGCCTCTGGTGACGTGCTCACAGTGCAGGTCGGCGGCGGCTCTGTCCGCTCCGTCACCGTCGGCAGCAAAACCATCGGCGAGCTTGTCAGCGCCATCAATGCGATTACCGGGGTTTCTGCGGAAATCACCAACGAGCGTTCGCTCAAGATCGAAGGCGATAGCGGCCGCGCACTGGTCATCGGCAGCTCGGCCGGCTCCGTCGCAAACGACCTCGGTCTTGCCGGTTCCTTCACGAACGGCACGAACCGCGACAAATTCGAGACGGACTATAACGAGCTCCGTCTCCAGATCGACCAGCTGGCCGGTGACGCGAACTATCAGGGCGTCAACCTGCTGCGCGGCGACGATCTGACCATCAATTTCAACGAAAGCCAGACCAGCCAGATCACTATCCGCGGCGTCGACTTCACCGTGGATGGCGACCTGAGGCTGCCGGAAATCACCGCCCGTTCGTGGGAAAACGAGGTGAACCTGCGCAATACGGTCCGCGATCTCGATGCGGCAAGCCGCACCCTGCGCACTCAGGCCTCCACTTTCGGTTCCAACCTTGGCGTGGTGGAAATCCGCCAGGGCTTCACCGACCAGCTCATCAATACGCTGGAAGGCGGGGCAGCCGACTTGACCCTGGCCGATACGAACGAAGAAGGCGCCAATCTGCTTGCCTTGCAGACCCGCCAGCAGCTCGGTTCGGTGGCGCTCTCCATCGCCTCGCAGTCCGAACAAAGCGTGCTGCAGCTCTTCTAGAAGGGCTATCTGCGGCAGTTCATTGTTGCCTTTTACTTCAGCGGAGCTTCGGCTCCGCTTTTTTTTTGCAATTTTTTTCCGCGGATTTCCGCCGAATTTTCGAAAAAATTGAGATGAGTAAAACTTTTCCAGGCGCGTTTACCGGCCATTAAGCGCGCTTTGCCATGATCACATCGAACTCAGAAAGAGTTCCGGTTCAGGAAGAACCAACTGCTAATCCTAGGAAAGGGATGCTATAATATGTCTGGTATTACTCTCTCGAGCGCTGTTCGCGAAAACCTTCTTTCTCTCCAGAACACCGCTAAACTCACCGCTGACACTCAGAGCAAGCTTTCTACGGGTCTGAAGGTCCGGAGCGCTGTCGATAACCCGACTGTTGATTGCCGCTGAGATCTGACCCGGTATTTTCACCGAGAATTGACCCGCCTCGTGGATATGATTTGGGTTTGGTTAGATGGTCAAGTCGGTGCTTTCTCCTTTTTTGGTTTTTGCGGCCTGGGCCGAGCTGTTCCTGAAGCGGAAGCTGTCGTTTCCGGTTTCGAGAATGTGGCAGTGATGGGTGAGCCGATCGAGCAGCGCGGTTGTCATTTTGGCGTCGCCAAACACGCTGGCCCATTCGGCAAAGCTGAGATTGGTGGTGATGATGACACTGGTGCGCTCGTAGAGTTTGCTCAGCAGATGGAATAGCAATGCCCCTCCTGATGCGCTGAAGGGCAGGTATCCAAGCTCGTCGAGGATGACCAGATCGGAATGGACAAGCCGGTTGGCAATCTGTCCGGCCTTGCCCTGAGCCTTTTCCTGTTCCAACGCATTGACCAGTTCCACGGTCGAGAAGAAGCGCACTCTCTTGCGGTGATGCTCGATGGCCCGGATGCCCAGCGCTGTGGCGATATGGGTTTTGCCGGTTCCCGGCCCGCCCACCAACACCACGTTGTCGGTCTTGTCGATGAAAGCCCCTGAATGAAGCTGGCGCACCAGGGCCTCATTGATCTCACTGCTGGCAAAATCGAAGCCGGCCAGGTCCTTGTAGGTTGGAAACCGTGCCACCTTGAGCTGATAGGCAATCGATCTTGTCTCCCGTTCGGCCATCTCGGCCTTGAGCAACTGGGAGAGAACCGGAACGGCTGCCTGGACGGCCGGAGACCCCTGTTCGGTGAGCTCGCTGATCGCTTGGGCCATGCCTGTCATCTTGAGGCTTTTGAGCATGATGACCAGAGCTGCGCTTGCCGGATCATGACGCATGGCGCACCTCCTTGTCCGCACGCAGGGTATCGTAGCGTTCCACATTGGCCTGCGGTTCCTTGCCCAGGACAAGGGCTTGTGGTGCCTCGACGGGCGCGATCGCGGTCGATTTGCCATCGACCAGTCTGTGCAGCAGGTTCAGAATATGGGTCTTGGTGGGCACCCCGGTCTCAAGGGCCATCTCGACCGCGGCGAGCACGGCCTGTTCATCATGGTGGAGAACCAGGGCCAGGATATCGACCATCTCGCGATCGCCACCGGGTTTGCTCAGAAGATGGCGCTGCAACTGCCGGAATCCATCGGGCATGTCGGCAAAGGGTGCACCATTGCGCAGGGCACCGGGCTTTCGCTGGACCACGGCTAGGTAATGGCGCCAGTCATAAACAGTATGCCCGGTTCCATGATGGCGGTCGATGATCCGTAAGTGCTCACAGATCGTCTGTCCTTCGGCGACAACGACGATGCGCGCCGGATAGACTCTGACGCTGACCGGCCTGTTGGCGAAAGAGGCCGGCACGCTGTAGCGATTGCGTTCCAGGTGGATCAGGCACGTTGGGGAAACACGCTTGGTGTGTTCGACAAACCCGTCAAAGGGCCTTGGCACAGCCATCAGGAACTGGGTCTCGACCCGCCAGGCATCAGCAATGGTGCCCGGTTCAACGCCGTGAGAGGTCTCCTCCCACAAGCTCTTGCACCGATGCTCGAGCCAGATATTCAACTCCTCAAGCGAGTTCGCGTGCGGAATGGGCTGGAAAAGCCGGTGCCGGGCATCTTGCACGTTCTTTTCCACCAACCCCTTCTCCCAGCCGGCGGCCGGATTGCAGAACTCGGGCTCGAACACAAAGTGACTGGCCATGGCCGAGAACCGGGCATTGACCTGCCGGGCCTTGCCACGGCCAACCTTGTCCACGGCCGTGCGCATATTGTCGTAGATGCCGCGCCGGGGCACGCCGCCCAGCACGCGGAAGGCATGATTGTGGGCGTCGAACAGCATCTCGTGGGTCTGGAGCAGATAGGCCCTTACCACAAAGGCCCGGCTGTAGCAGAGCTTGGTATGGGCCGCTTGCAGCTTGACCCGCTCGCCCCCGATCAGCGCCCAGTCCTCACTCCAATCGAACTGGAAAGCTTCTCCAGGCTCAAAGGCCAGGGGAACGAACACGCCGCGGCCGGTGGTGTTCTGCTGGCGCTGGAGATCCTCTTTCCAGCGCCGGGCAAAAACCGCCACCCGACCATAGGAACCTTTAAAGCCAAGGCTGACCAGATCGGCATGGATCTGCTTGACTGTGCGCCGCTGCTTGCGCGGTTTGCGGCTCTCAGCCTTCAGCCAGCCCGATAGCTTCTCGGCAAAAGGATCGATCTTGCTCGGCCGCTCGGGCACTTTGAACTTCGGCTCAACCGTATCGGACCGAAGATATTTGCGAATGGTATTCCGGGACAGACCCGTGCGCCGTGCTATCTCCCGGATCGAAAAACCATCCCGGAAATGCCAGCGCCGGATAACGCTCAAAAACGCCATGTCCAACACTCCTCAATCTCCTGCCCAAAACGAGCAGGATAGCGTTCAAACATGGGTCAAATCTCAGTGGAAAAATCCCCCAATACCGGGTCAGATCTCAGCGGCAATCAACAACCCGACCTCGTTCTTCACCTCGCAGAGCCTGAACGCGCGTGCAGGCGACCTGAACGCCCTGCTCGACAACACCGGCCTTGCCGTTCAGACGCTGCAGGCGGCTGACGAAGGCCTCTCCGCTCTGACGAACCTGGTGCAGCAGGCTCGTGCGACGGCCACGCAGGCTCTGAACACGCAGATCACTGCTACGACGGCTTCCTCGTCCGACACGGGCGCTGCCGGTACGGCAGTAGCCGCCGGCACGTCCGGTATTAGCACCGGCGACACCATTACGGTCACCACGACGAATGCCGCCGGCGCGACCGTTACGGTTACGGCAACCGCCACGGCAGCCCGCGATCTTGACGGTTTGGCCTCAGTCATTAACGCCCAGACCGGCGTTACTGCCAGCTTCGCCAATGGCGTTCTGTCCGTTTCCGGTGACGGCGGCCGTACGGTCACGATTTCCGGTGCGGTTGCAACGAACCTGAGCATTTCAGGTACCTTCACGAACGGTACGAACCGTGACCAGTTCGTGACGGACTTCAACAACCTGCGCACGCAGATCGACCAGTTGGCCGGTGACGCAAGCTTCAACGGCGTTAACCTGCTCGACGGCGACAACCTGACGGTGACGTTCAACGAAACCGGCACGTCCACGCTGGAAATCTCCGGTGTGAGCTATGACTCGGCCGGTCTCGGCATCTCCGCTCAGACCAATGCAGGCTTCGAGACCGACTCGGGCGTTCAGTCCGCTCTGACGAGCCTGAACGGCGCGCTCACCTCGCTCCGCTCGCAGGCATCCACCTTCGGTAACAACCTTGCCGTTGTGGAAAACCGTCAGGACTTCACGAACAACCTGATCAACACGCTGGAAAGCGGTGCCGCCGGCCTGACGCTGGCTGACACCAACGAAGAAGGCGCGAACCTGCTCGCTCTGCAGACCCGTCAGCAGCTCGGCTCGATCTCGCTCTCTCTCGCTAACCAGGCTGACCAGGCCGTGCTGCGTCTCTTCTAATAGCGGCACAAGACGACATCTAAAGCGGCGGGGCCCAGGAAAGGCCCCGTCGTTTGCTTTTGTGCCCTGCCCTTCAAAACGTCCTGCAAGAAGCCGCCAATACCGCCGGGTTTCCGCCCACCGCAAAAAGCAGGTAATCTGCCGCATCTTATGCAGCGGCGAATCAGGGGTGCAGAACCATGGCTTTGAAAGTCGAACTGAAACCGGGCGAGCGCATTATCCTCGGCGAAAGCGTCATCACCAATGACAGCCAGCGCACCCGGCTCTTCATCGAAGGCACTGCCCCCATCCTGCGCGAAAAAGATATCATGCGGGTGGAAGAGGCCGACAGCCCTTGCAAGAAAATATACCTAGTAGTCCAGATGATGTATCTGGCCGCCGATCCTTCCAAACACCACGATCTATATTTCGAACTTGTGAAGGATGTGAGCGAGGCCGCCCCCAGCGTAGTGCCGCTGATCGACGCCGTTAACAACCGAATATTAACCGGCGAAATGTACAAAGCTCTTAAGGAAGCTCGCAAATTGGTGGATTACGAGCAGGAGCTAATTGCCAATGTTAAATCCGGCTGAAGCCTACGGTAAGACGGCTAAGATGGCCCCTGGGGCCCCTCGGGAGCTGGAAGGCAACCTTCTCATCAAAGCCGCATCGCAGCTTCAACGGATCAAGGAAGGCTGGCCCGACAGCAAAAAAGAGCTCTCCGGCGCCCTCCTTTACAATCGCAAGCTCTGGACGATTTTCGCCGCCTCCGCGGCCGAGGACAATCATCCCCTTCCCCGCGAGATCAAACAGAACATCGCCAACCTGGCGCTCTTTATCTTCAAGCATACGGCCTCTGTGGAAGCGAAACCCGCGCCCGAGCGCCTGGATACGCTGATCAACATCAACCGCCAGATCGCCGCCGGCCTCTTCCAGAAGCCGGGGGCAAGCACGGCCCCTTCCGAGCCCGCGGCCGCGAATTTCTGAACCCGCAATTGCCGCAACGCTCTCTACCACAGAAAAAACAAAGGCCCGCCGAAGCGGGCCTTTTTCATTTCATGTGCCTTGGAAGTCTGCCGGCGTCTTAACGGATGAAGTTCAGAAGCGACAATTCGTTGGCGCGCGCGGTTACCTGATAGCTTGCCTGGATCTGCACCTGCAGCTTACCGATCTTGGCACTGATCTCGTAAGGGTCCACCCCTTCCCGGTCCTCCACGAGCCCCAGAGACAGCGATAGGTTTGTCTCATGGCGGGTTTGGGTCTGTTCCAGCCGGTGCTGCGTCAGACCAAGCTCGGTCACCACATCGGCGACGGAGGCTTTGCCCTCGAAAGTCAGCTCCTGACCGAGGCGCTTGGTCAGCGCCGCATAAGCATCCGGCGCATTGGGGTCGGCGTCGGAAAACTGAAGCGCGGCATAAATCGCCTGGGTCTTCAGCGTATCGCGGATCGGGGCCTCATCGGCCCGGGCACCATAAGAAATGCTCTGCCCCTCGCCGATACGCGCGGTGACGCTGTCGCGGGCAATACCTGCCCCATCGCCCTTGTACCAGTACACCGTATTGGCCGGCGTCCCGTCGATCAGACCCGTTGCCGTATCGAAAGGCGGGCCGTCCACACGCTGCGGCGCGGTCCCGTTGCCATAATCGAAGAAATTATCCGCTGCCGCCTTGGCCGAGGCTGCCCGCAGCGTCGTCTGGGAGAAGTCCTGCAAGGCCGTATCGAAAGCGGCATTGAAGTTCGCTGCCGTCGCATCTTCATCCGCGCCGATCAGAAACTGGCCTTCCTCGGGCGGGTTCGTGTTCGTGGCTTGCAGTGTAATGGTCTCCGTCGTGCCATCTGGCAGATCGACTTCAATGGAAATCGTTTCCCCCTCATTCGGCAGCGTGGCCGAGAAGGCAATGGTCAACCCGGCCGGTGTGCCTGTCGGCTGCGGCACCGTCGTGCCCGTCAGATTGGAGGTCGTCGCCGAGAGCTTAAGGCCGAAAGCATTCGGCGAGGCGGATTCGGCAATCCGGACTTCCTCGGGATTGGGCTGGCTCAGCGCCAGGCGGCCGCGGTTATCGGCGCCAAGGTCGGCCTGACGGCGCTCATCGATGATCTGCTTCAAGCCGGCATGGGTCACATCGCCGTCCAGGATTTCACCCGGCAGCGCGACGGGACGCGTGTCCGTATCCTTGCCTGCGAAAAGATAGCGATCGTCCAGCTCCAGATTCAACAGCGACACAAGCTCATCGAGATTGGCAGCCGAGTTCGCCTGGAGCTGCGTCTGCCCGGTGCTGAGAAGCTCGAACGTACTGGTGAGGGAGGCGGTCTTACTCGTATTGGCAATCTCTTCCACACGGGTCAGTGCATCGACAGAGGCTTTCGTGCGCAGCTTCACCCTTTCGATCGTCGAGATGAACCCATCCGTCTCCGTGACCTGGCTGCGCAGGGAAAGCACCAGCGTGCGATCACTGCCGAGCCCAGAAAACGTGTCGGATTTCTTCAAGGTGACGAGCTGACGGCGCAGGTCTTCAAACTGCGTCTGCAGGCGGGAAATATCGTCCTTGAAGCGAAGAGCCTGAGAGAGAGAAGAAATTTGCATGGCTTACCTGCCAATTGTCAGAAGGGTCTGAAACATTTCCTGGATCGCGGTGATCACCCTGGCGTTTGCCGCGAACGCGTTCTGCAGCACCAGGAGATTGGCCATTTCCTCATCGACATTCACCCCGGTCCCATCCGCGAATTTTTCTTCCAGCGCGTTTTTGACGAGCGAGACGCTTTCAAGATCGCGCTTCACTTCGGCGACCTGGCCGGTCTGGAAGGTAACAAGCCGGCGCGCAAAGGCATCGACCGAACCGGAGAAAGGGGAACCGGCGCCGCCGATCCCGCTATCGGGATGATACTCGCGCTGGTTCTCTTTCAGCCGGCGGATCAGGTCGAGCGGCCGGGTATTGTCCCCGGAAGCCGTCGCAGGCGAGGTCTGATAGTTAACGAGCAGCGTATTGTCGTTGCGCACCGCATCGTTTAGCTGAATGCGGCCGGCAAAGCCCAGCTTCTGCGTCTGGCCGTCCTGGCTGTTGGAATAGATCTTGTTCGTCGCCCCGTCCACGAAGAGCGCAAGGCCGGTACCCGCGTCCTGCAGAGCGGCGGGCGTGACGACAGCCGACACACCGTTCACATCCGAGGTCGCGCCTGCCCCGTCATCGAGGAAGCGGATCGTGTTCGCACCCGGTGTGGAAGCAACAACTTCAGCAGGCAGCGCCGCATTGATATCCGTGATGATATCGCCGATCGGCTGATTGAAGTTGATGCCGACGACCTGATCGTTCGGATTGGCCGTGACCGTGTTGGCAAGCGGCAGTGAGGCCGGATCATCCACCGCGATGAAAGTAATGTTCACCGGGGTGCCGGGCGGCGTCACCGTATAGTTCAGGTGAATTTCGTTGCCCGGCTGGACGTTCGCAATATCGATATCGAAACCGCTCGCCGGGCCCGCCGTTGCCGCAACGCCGTTCACCTGCTCCTCTGAGAAGGCAAGCGCGAGGCCCGAGGCAAGCTCATCAAGTTGAGCCTGGGTTTCCACCAGAATATCATCGCGTAGCTTCAGATAGCCGCCGATTTCCCCGCCCTGAAAGGCGCCGGCCTGAATGAGGTCGACTTCCACCCCGCCGGAGGTGATGGAGATCGTGCCGACATTGCGCTGCGCCGGATCCGTGGAATATTGCGAATTGGCCGCAATCGAGGTGCGCTCGTCGAAATTCAGCACCTGGGCGGTCTTGTCCGCCAAGAGAAAACCGCTGGAGGTGAAAACCGACAGCGAGCCGTCATTCTGCTCGACCACACGAATATCGAGCAGCTTGGAAAGCTTGTCGATTGCCAGATCGCGCTGATCTTCCAGATCGGCCGTGGAAATGGACCCGTCCTGGCGCTGGGAAATCTGCACATTGACCGTAGCAATGTTCTGCAGGAGCGCGTTGACGTCATCCACCGCGGTCGCGATGTTGTTTTCCGCATCGAGGCGCAGTCCCTGCACCTGATTGGTCAGATAGTTCAAAAGCTCGGCGGAACGGCTAGCCTGGTTGATGACCGACTGACGCACGGCCGAGTTGGCCGGGTCCGTCGTCAGGTCCTGCAGGCTGTCGCCCAAAGCTTCCAGGACGCCGGCAATGGACGTTTCGTCCTCCGGACGCCCGAAAAGATTATCCACGCGCTGCAGGAAGCTGGAAAGCACTTCGAGGGAACCGGCCTGCGCATTCTGCGTGCGCAGCTGCTGCTGCAGGAAAAGATCGACCTGACGCACCGCCCCTTCGGAGCGCACGCCGATGCCCTGCCCGCCCGCCACAACGTTCTGCTGCGGCAGAACCTTGCGCGTGTAGCCGGGGGTGCTCGCATTCGCCACGTTGCGCGAGACGAGATCGATCCCGGCTTGCGTAGTGCGAATGCCGCTAAGGGCAACACTGATGGACGAATAAAGACCCATGGTCCCGTTTCCTGCCTAAGGTGCCGGGCTAAGGGAAAGGCAGCAATGCCTTTCCCCGCCTCAGTCAGCCGTTAGCGCTTCATGTTGAGCGTTTCCTGGACGAGTTCGTCCGTGGTCGTCACGATACGCGTGCCTGCCGTATAGGCCTGCTGCGTGATGATCAGCTTGGAGAACTCATCGGCAATATCCACGTTCGAGGCTTCCGTCGCCTCGCCCACGATATTGCCCGGATCGCCGGTTAGCGGCTCACCCGATTCCTGCGTCACGGCAAAGGCCGTGCCGTCGATCTTTTTCAGCTGGTCCGGCGAGTTGAAGCGGGCCACTGAAATTTCCGCAAGATCCAGCGTCTTACCGTTGGAATAAGAGCCCGTCACACGGCCATTGTCCGAAACCCCGACTTCCACGAGCCGGCCGGCGGCAAAACCGTCCTGGTCGATCTCATTGACCGTAACCTTGCCGTTCGGATCGGAAAATTGCGTCACGTTACCGGAGCCATGATTGACTGTGATATTGCCCAGGTTCACCCCGTTCACCGTCAGCCCCGTAATCGTGGTGGAGTTGACCGCCGGGTTCAGCTGGCCGTTCTGGAAGCTGTAATCCTGGCCGACATTGATCCATTTAGGCTGCGCGCCGGCAGCCGTATCGCTCGACTTGTAGAAAAGGTTCCAGGTATCGCCATTGCCCGAGCCGGCACCGTCCGCAGCGTTATCAACCTTGGCCCAGCGCAGCTGCACGTTCAGCGGATTGCCGGTCGGATCGAAAAGCGTGATGGCGCCGCCCGAGAGCGAGCGGTCAAGGAAGATATTCTCATCGCCCGCCTGCACGAACCCGTTAACCGGGGGCGAGCCCGCAGCCGTGATCGTCGAGGGGTCGTTGGCGAAGGGGTTGCCCGGCGCCCCAGGGGCGCCCGCCGTCAGCAATTCGCTGTTAGCGGTGTTGGGATCGAAGGCCACTGTCTTGGGATCGGACGGCAGGTTGACTTCATAATCGAGCTGGGTAGAGGCCTGAGCCGGCAGGAATTGCCGGGTGACCTGAATGACGCCCGGCGTATTGCCGGAGGGGTTGCCCGTTGCCGGGTCGATGGAGAGACCCTGAAGGTAGTAGCCACCGCCATTCACCAGATAGCCGTTCTTATCGACCGTGAAGTCGCCGCGGCGGGTGTAACGG
This sequence comes from Tepidicaulis sp., assembly GCF_965222285.1. Classification (NCBI taxonomy): domain Bacteria; kingdom Pseudomonadati; phylum Pseudomonadota; class Alphaproteobacteria; order Hyphomicrobiales; family Parvibaculaceae; genus Tepidicaulis; species Tepidicaulis sp. The sequence continues at coordinate 2,129,532 of NZ_OZ244942.1, forward strand.
TCCACATTCAGGAACACAGGATCATTATCGACCGTGGCAATCCGCTCGGATACCACGAAAAACCCGTCCCCGTTGATCGCAAGGTGGGTTTTCACGTCCGAAGCGTTGATCACGCCCTGCACGGAATTGGTGAAGGCGGGCCGGGCCGTTACGGACCCGGGCAAATGATTCCGCCCGCTGGACACCGTCACCACATCGTAAAAGCTCGTATCCGTCCGCTTGAAGCCGACGGTCTGCGAGTTGGCGATATTGTCCGAAATATGCCCGAGGGCGCTGGCCTGTGCCCGGATCGAGTTAACGGCCGTGGTCATCGCACCGAAAAAGCTCATCGCATTCTCTCCTAACCTGCCCCCGTCCACGATCCCCGCTGGAGGCACTTTCAACTGCCCTTCCATGAGCAAGGAAGAGGCCAGATTTTTTCTCTATATTTTTCAATAGGTTAGGGAAAATCGGAGCCAAGCTCCCCGGCAATCTCCGCCGCCGGGCGGCAAGTTTTGCCCGCCTTGCCCGGCCATTTCAGCCCCGCCCGCCCCCTCCTTTGCCCAAGGGGGCCCGCACCATCCCGACCAAATGTGCAAGGCGGCTATACGCGAGCGTTTCTTGATCAATCCCCCGCCAAGCCCTAGTTTCGGGGCCATTCTGCCATTCAGCGCTGAGCGAAGGGGCAGGCGAGCAATGCTTGGCCAGGCGCCTCGAAAAACAGGGAAGAAAAGAAATATGAAGTTTCAAGGGACACAGGATTACGTCGCCACCGAAGATCTGCGCGTGGCGGTGAACGCCGCCATCACGCTGGAACGCCCGCTCCTCGTGAAGGGCGAGCCCGGCACCGGCAAGACCGTGCTGGCAGAAGAAGTGGCGAAGGCCCTGAATATGCGCCTCATCACCTGGCACATCAAATCCACCACGAAAGCCCAGCAGGGCCTTTATGAATATGACGCCGTCTCGCGCCTGCGCGACAGCCAGCTCGGCGACGAGCGCGTGAAGGACATCGCCAACTACATCGAGAAGGGCAAGCTCTGGGAAGCCTTCGATGCGGACGAGCGCGTCATTCTGCTGATCGACGAGATCGACAAGGCCGATATCGAATTCCCGAACGACCTGCTTCAGGAACTCGACCGGATGGAATTCTTCGTTTACGAGACCGGCGAAACGGTGAAAGCCAAGCACCGCCCGATCGTCATCATCACCTCGAACAACGAAAAAGAGCTGCCCGACGCCTTCCTGCGCCGCTGCTTCTTCCACTACATCAAATTCCCGGACGACGAGACGATGACCCAGATCGTCGATGTGCACTTCCCGGGCGTCAAAGGCCGGCTCGTGCAACAGGCGCTGTCGATCTTCTACGAAATCCGCGATGTGCCGGGCCTGAAGAAAAAGCCCTCCACCTCCGAGCTTCTGGACTGGCTGAAGCTGCTGCTGGCCGAAGACATTTCGCCCGAAGCGCTGCGCGAAAAGGACCCGACCAAGCTCATCCCGCCGCTCCACGGCGCTCTCCTAAAGAACGAGCAGGACGTGCACCTCTTCGAACGCCTGGCGTTCCTGGCGCGCCGCGAGCGCAACTAGGGAGGCTGCCCCGTCGCCCCCTCCTTCGTCACCCTCGGGCTCGACCCGAGGATCCATCAGAAGGCTGCGGCAGGTGGAACAACCTCATGGATGCTCGGGTCAAGCCCGAGCATGACGATTAGGGATAAGGGCGGCCCTTTGAAAATGCCGCCCTGCCCTTTAAATTATAAGAAAGCGCCAATAGGCCGTTTGGCCGAGAGGGATACCCTCGAGAGGAACGCCATATGTTTATCAACTTCTTTCAGGAACTGCGCTCAGCCAATATTCCGGTTTCCTTGCGCGAATATCTGACGCTGATCGAGGCGGTGGATTCCGATGTCATCGAGCAGAAGGTCGAGGACTTCTACTACCTCTCGCGCGCCGCGCTGGTGAAAGACGAGACCAATCTCGACAAGTTCGACCGGGTCTTCTCCCATGTCTTCAAAGGGCTCGACAGCCTGGAGGAAGGCGATCTCGCGCAAATCCCGGAAGAATGGCTGAAAAAGCTAACCGAGAAATTCCTCACCGAAGAGGAAAAGGCGCAGATCGAAGCGCTGGGCGGCTGGGAAAAGATCATGGAGACGCTGCAAAAGCGCCTCGAGGAACAAAAAGAACGCCATGAAGGCGGCAATAAATGGATCGGCACCGGCGGCACCTCCCCCTTCGGCGCGTACGGCTATAATCCGGAAGGGGTACGCATCGGCCAGAAGGAAGGGCGCCACGGCAAGGCCGTGAAGGTGTGGGACAAGCGCGAATACAAGAACCTCGACGACAGCGTCGAGCTCGGCACACGCAACATCAAGGTGGCGCTGCGCCGCCTGCGCAAATTCGCCCGCGACGGCCAGCCGACGGAACTCGATCTCGACGATACGATCAAGTCCACCGCCCATCACGGCTATCTCGACATCAAGATGGTCCCGGAGCGCAAGAACAAGATCAACGTGCTGATCTTCTTCGATATCGGCGGCTCGATGGACAGCCACATCAAACTCTGCGAGGAGCTGTTCTCGGCGGCGCGTTCCGAATTCAAGAACATGGAATATTTCTACTTCCACAATTGCCTTTACGAATATGTGTGGAAGGACAATAAGCGCCGCCACAATGAGCGCATGAACACCTGGGACGTGCTGCACAAATACCCGTCCGACTATAAGGTGATCTTCGTGGGTGATGCCTCCATGAGCCCCTATGAAATCACCTATGCCGGCGGCTCGGTGGAGCATTGGAACGAAGAGCCCGGCGGCATCTGGCTCGAGCGCCTGCAGCAGATTTACGAAAGCGTGATCTGGCTGAACCCGGTGGGCGAGCAGCACTGGCAGTACACGCCGTCCATCGAGCTTATTCAGCAGATCATCCATAACCGGATGTTCCCGCTGACCCTGGAAGGGCTCGATAACGCCATGCGCGAGCTGAGCCGCGGCTAAGCCGTCATCTCTATGAGCGGGCGACCATGCCGTCGACCAGATGGATATTCCGGTCGGCTGCTTCCGCAAAATCGGTGTCATGGGTGACGGCGACCACCGTCATCCCCTCCTCTTTTGCGAGGCGGACAAAAATATCGCGCACGATGTCCGAGTTCTTCGTGTCGAGATTACCCGTCGGTTCATCCGCCAGAATGATCTTCGGCCGATTGGCCAGGGCCCGCGCCACGGCAACACGCTGGCGCTGCCCGCCGGAAAGCTGGTCCGGGCGTTTGGTGCCCTGCTCCCCGATCTCGAAATAATCCAGCAACTCCGCCGCTCGTTCCTTGATCTCTTTCTCGCTGAGCCGCCCGAGCCGCTGCATGGGCAGCATGACGTTATGGGCGACCGTGAATTCGGGCAGAAGAAAGTGGAACTGGAAAACGAAACCAAGTTTCTCCAGCCGGAGCGCGGCAAGCTCGGCCCGCTCCAGCCCCGCCGTCGATTGCCCTTCGATCAGCACTTCGCCTTCCGTCGGCACATCGAGAAGGCCCAGAAGATAAAGCAGAGAGGATTTGCCGGAGCCGGAGGGGCCCGTCACGGAAACGAACTCGCCCGGCGCGATCTTCAGGTTAATATCCTTGACCAGCGTTACCGGCACGGTTTCCTGCAGGATACGCGTGACATGGCGTGTTTCGATGGCAGGTTCCATTACGCCGCCCCCCGGATGATATCGACGGGACGCACCTGGGAAGCGCGGTGCGCGGGCAGCCAGGCGGCAAGCACCGCGGAGGCAAGCGCGAATATCCCGGCAATGACGAATTGGGTAAAGCCATAATCGAGCGGAAAACCTTGCGCATCGATCAGCCCTTCCACATCGAACTCGATAGAAGCGAGAATGGATATGAGCCCGACGCCGATGCCCCAGCCCGTCAACATGCCGATAATGCCGACGACAAAACCCTGAATGAGGAAGATGGCCCGGATGTCCCGCGCCCTAAAGCCCATGGACATGAGAATGGCAATATCGCGGCGTTTTTCCATCACCACGGTCGATATAATGTTGAAGATGCCGAACGAGGCCACGATCATGATGGCGCTGACGATGGAATAAAGAATGGCATTCCGCACGACGAAGAGGCCGAGAATATCCTCGTTCACTTCCTGCCAGCTTTCCGCCTTGTACTCCCAGCGCTGTTCGAGCTGGCGGGAAAATTCAAGCGCGGCATTGGGATCGGGCAGCTTGATCCGCAGCCGGTCGGCGATATTGGGTTTGTTGAACAGCACCTGCGCATCCTTCAAGAGAACATAAGCCTGCCCTTCATCGAGCAGAACATTCCCCGCGCGGAAAATACCCACCACTTTCATCAGCACCACATTGCCGCTGGGCGCAATGACGGAGGCAAGATCGCCCATGCGCAATTGCAGCCTGTCCGAAAGGCCCTTGCCGATCACGATCCCGTCCGCCGTGGTTTTCAGCGCATCGAGTGAGCCTTCGCCCATGTCCTCTTCGATGGTGGTAAGGCGCGGCTCGACATCGGGGTCGATGCCGAGAATGGAGACATTCCGCTCCTCCCCGCCATAGCGCACGATCGAGGCGCCGGATAAGCCCGGTGCGGCGATCACCCCTTGAATGGCTTCGAGCTGCTCGAGCTTGCCTTTGTAATTCTTGATGCCGCGCAGATATTCACGCGGTTTGACACCCTTTAGCGCCACCGCCCCGTCCTGAAAGATCATGAAAAGCGGCTGGCGTGCCGGCTCCCGGAACTCGTCCTTGACGGTGATATGGGGCTGGCTGTCGACGAGGCGGCTGACAAAATCGTTTTCCGACCCCTGCATGAGCGAGGAAGTGCCGATAAAAAACCCGACGCCCAGCGCCACGCCCAGCACCGAGACGAGGCTTTGCCGCCGCCGGTTCATCAGATGGGCGAAGGCGATTTGAAAATTGACGCGGGAAAAGAGCAAGGTTCACTCCGCTGGCAGCGCGGCATCGACCCGCATGCCATCTTCAAGCCCGGCGGGATTAAGCAGCACGATTTCACCGGCCTCCAGCCCGGAACGGATTTCCGCTTCATCGCGGCCGATCGTGCCTATCTCCACCTCTCGTCTCACGGCTTTTCCGGTTTTCAGCACATAAACCGCATTGCCGGAAAGCGCGGAGGTGGGCACCAGCACCGCCTCTTCCGTCTCCCGCACGACAATATTGATTTCCGTCGTCATGCCGGAAAGAAGCGGCGTGTTGCCGGGCAGCGCGATATGCACCCGGTAGCTGCGCCGCACGGGATCGCCGAAAGGCGTGATCTTGCGCACCTCCCCTTCCAGCGCGCGGCCGGTGAAGGCATCGGAACGGATAAGCGCGCGCTGGCCGAGCTCGACCTGCGGAATGTCTTCTTCATCCACATCCGCTTCGATCCAGAGTTGGGCCGGATCGCCCAGGATAGCGAGTGTTTCACCCGCCCGCACCAGATCGCCCACTTGCGGATCGTCCTCAAAGCGCAATATCTGCCCGCTCATCGGCGCGCGGATGTGATGTTCCGCGAGCTGCGCTTCTGCAGCATTGAGCGCGGCCTGCGCGCTTTGCGTATTCGTGAAAGCCTGATCGCGGGCCGAGGCGCTGATATTACCGGAGCGGAAAAGCCGCGCGACGCGCGCCTGCTCGGCTTTGGCAAGATCGAGCCGGGCCTCGAGCTCGGCAACGCGCGAGCGTGCTTCGGTATCATCGAGCACCACAAGCAGATCGCCCTTGGCGACCATCTGAGATTCGCGCACCGGCATCGCCACGATGCGGCCTGCGATTTTCGGGCCCGCCCGGGACATACGCACCGGCTCTACGGTGCCCGTCGCATAGACGGCCTCGACGGCAGGACCAATCCTGGCTTTTTCAGCCTGATAAGTGGAACCGCCGAAGAAAAAATACGCCCCGGCTGCGGCCAAGATCACAAGCCCGGCGGCAGCCGCCCATCCCCATTTTGAAGCCACACACGTCTCCTGCTTTGGCCGTTCCAACCGGCTGCATGCGCGGAAAACTGAGACCCGCGCGAATGCGGCGCAAGCATAGCGCACTTACCCCGCATTTCCGCCGCCCGATTTGCCCATTTTGAGCAAGACAGGCGCCCCTGCCATGATTAGGGTCAATCCGCCGCATCACAAGCGCACGGCCCGATAATGAGCAACATTTTTCAAAATTTAGCCGGACGGACAGCCGGAAAGACAGACTGGCGCCGGCCGGAAATATTGCTGCTCGTCATGGCCGCCGCCGTGCCGCTTTCCTTCGCCACCTGGCAATCACTGGTCAACAATTTCGCGATCGAGCGGGCAGCTTTTACCGGCGCGGAGATCGGCATTCTGCAATCGCTGCGCGAAGTGCCGGGCTTTCTGGCCTTCACCTTCGTCTTCATTCTGCTGGCGATCAAGGAACAGCGCTTCGCTCTGCTCTCCCTTGCGCTGCTCGGCACGGGCACGGCGCTGACCGGCTTCTTTCCCACCGCCATCGGTTTTTACTGCACGACGGTGCTGATGTCGGTCGGCTATCATTATTATGAAACGGCGCAGCAGTCGCTGGCGCTGCAATGGCTGCCGAAATCAGAGGCGCCGGCCATCCTTGGTAAGCTTATTGCCATGGCGGGTTTTGCCAGCCTCGTTGCCTATGCGCTGATTTATGTGACCTTCGAGGCGCTGCATCTCGATTATAAGTGGGTCTATGCCGCAGGCGGCGCCGTCACCTGCCTCATCGCGCTGGCCGCCTTTCTGCTTTTTCCGGAATTCAAAGCCGCGGTGCCGCAGCACAAGACGTTGATCCTGCGCCAGCGCTACTGGCTTTATTACGCGCTCACTTTCATGGGCGGCGCGCGGCGGCAGATTTTCGTCGTCTTTGCCGGTTTCATGATGGTGGAAAAATTCGGCTATGCGGTGACCGAAATCACCATGCTCTTCCTGATCAATCAGGCCTTCAACATGGTGCTCGCGCCCGCCATCGGCCGCGCCATCATCCGCTTCGGGGAGCGGCGCGCGCTCACCTTTGAATATATCGGTCTCATCCTCGTTTTCGTGACCTATGCCTTTGTGGAAAATCCGCTGATCGCCGCCGTGCTCTATGTCATCGACCATGCCTTCTTTGCGATGGCAATCGCGATGAAAACCTATTTCCAGAAAATCGCCGATCCGGCAGATATCGCCCCCACCGCCGGGGTCGCCTTTTCGATCAACCATATCGCCGCCGTTGTCATCCCGGCGCTTTTCGGACTGATCTGGCTTTTCAATCCTTCACTGGTTTTCCTTCTGGGTGCGGGCATGGCGGGCATTTCTCTCGTCTTTGCCCGGATGATCCCGTCTCATCCGCAGCCCGGCCATGAGCTTATCTGGCAAAAGCCCGTGCCCGCCCCGCAAGCGGCGGACTGAAGAAAGGCCTTCCCATGGAAAAGACCATCCGCTTTTTCGCCGGGCTCGATCTTCTCGTCACGGGGCTCTTTGTGCTGCCGCTCACCGCGCGGCCCGTGCTCGATCTTATTTTCTGGCTGCATGACCGCCTCATCGCCCCGGAAGCTGCACCGGAAATCGGCGGGGCCGCCATGGCCTTCATCAACATCATGGGCGTTATCGGCGTTATCTGGGCGCTGGCGCGGCTAAAAATGCCCTTAGCCCCTCTTGCCCGGCTGGACGGGGCCGGGCGGCTTGCCGTCGCCGCATTGCTGCTCTGGCATATCGCGGGCGGGCTATCCCCGGTTTTCGGGCTTTTTGCCGTGACGGAACTGGCGGGCGCCCTCTTCCAACTCCGCCCTGGTTTTACCGGTTCCAGAACGGCTTGACCCCACCATATTTTCGCCTCAACTCTTGGTAAGGCTGTTTCCATCCAACCCATAACGGGCGGGGGGCGAAATCATGTTCAAAGCATTCATCGTGGCGGCACTCAGCGCGGGCCTTTTGGCTGCCTGCGCGAGCGAAGCGGACAAACGGGCCGAAGCCGCCCGTATCGAAGCGGAAGACGACCGGAACTGCCAGGAGCTCGGTTTCGAACCGGGCACGGAGGCTTATGGCAATTGCCGCCTGAAACTAAGGGAAATCCGCGCCAAAGAACGGGCCAAGCAGAACTCTTCCCCGACCTTCGGCGTTGGTATCGGCGTGGGCACCAGTTTTTAAGGCCGAGGAGAGAAAGATGCGCACCTGGCCCCTCATCGTTTCACTTGCCGCGCTGCTCAGCCTCGGCGCCTGCGTCTCCGCAGAAGAGCGCGAGCGCATGGCCGCCGAGCAGCGCATCGCCGATGAACAGGAATGCACACAGCTCGGTTTTGAACGCGGCACGGAAAAGTTTTCCGAATGCCTGCTCAAGCTGCGTGAAATCCGCGCCGAAGAACGCCGCGCCCAGGCGATCGAACAGGCGAACCGCCATCCCTTCTTCTATGATCCCTGGTATTACGGCCGGCCCTATCCGCACCGCTATTGGTAAGGCCTAGCGGGCCTCCGCCGCGCCCCAATAATTGAAGCCGGCGATCTTCGGCGTCGAGGGCAGATACATCGTCTCCAGCTTGCCGATCTTGAAGCCAGAGCTTTCGATGATCGAGGGGATCTCGCGGTTGAGATTGCAGCCGCCGCAGACCGCCTTCCAGACGGGATTGACCCGGTCCTGCCATTTGCGAACGCCTGCATCGGGCGCCGCGCCATGCTCGCAGAAAATCATCTTGCCGCCCGGCCGCAAAACCCGGCGCATCCCTTCCAGCGCCTTTTCAGGCTCCGGGATCGTGCACAGGCTAAAGGTAACGAGCACGGTATCGACGCTGTTGGCATCGAGCGGAATTTCCTCGCCCGGCAGGCCGATGAACTCCACATCGAAAGGCAGGTCCTTGGCGCGGTCGCCGGCAATGCGCCAGCTTTCTTCGGAAGGGTCGAGACCGATCAGCTTTTCGACCTTGGAGGGGTCGTAATATTCCAGATTGAGGCCCGTGCCGATGCCGATTTCCAGAATACGGCCTTCCGCCTGCGGCACGACCTTGCGGCGCTGATAGGAGATGGGTTTGGTCCCGCAGGCCACGTTGATGATCCGCGGCACGATATATTTTTCGTAAAAGCCCATGTCTTTCCCTCTCGGTCTTTGTCCGCCACCACGCGGGAGGCCCGAAGAGAAATCCAGCTAAACGCGCGTCACCGCCACTGCGAGACGCCGAAGCGCAGAAGCCGGTCCCCCTCGATGGGTCCAATAAGACGGCCCCGCCCCTTCAACGTCAACACGCAAGCGCGCAACAGGCCTTTGCTTTTGAGCGTGGAGGCAAGGCGCACGCCCCGGGAAAGCGCCTCCCAGATGAGATCGGGCTCCATGACCGGCACCTCCCGCACCGCCTCATAAGCGCCGAAAAACCTGTCTTCCCCTTGAAAGAGGCTGGCTTTAACCCCGTCTGCCTGCACACCATGGACGATATAGGCGCTGGCATAGGCGGCAAGAGCGGCATTTTTGGAGAGGACGCAAACCGTATCGGCAAGCCCCATGCTGGGCAGGCCGCCGCCGGTGCCTGTGCATTGCACGGCGCCGAAGGTACCGGCATGGAGCATAAGCTCGCTTGCCTTGCGCGCATGCACCGCTGCTTCCTCCTGCCAAGCGCTGCCTGGCTGTGCGGCAAAGAGCAGGCCTTCTTCGAAAACCGCCCCTTCCGCTTTTTCCTCTACCGCCCAAAGATCGGCCAGCGCGCCATAAGCGGCAAAGCGGGGGGAGACGGCCGGCTCGCGGGCCGTGTGGCCTACCGCCTCATGCACCTGGCGCATTGCCTCCATCATGGCGCGGCCCACGGCCGAGCGGGGCAAGGCATCGCTGCCATGGGCATCGATCAGGGCGAGATCTTCCGGCAGGCCGTCCAAAAGCGCCTCCGCCCCGGCGGGCAACCCCGGCGCGGCAGTATCTTTTTTCTGAAACAGGAAATGACCCGCATGAAAGCGGGACGGAACTTCACCGGCGGCCTGCATCTTTCCTCCCTCAAAACAGCGCCCTTTCATAGCAAGACGCGCCGCTGAAGGCGAGGAAAGCCGGGGCCGAAACCCGTCAAGCGGGCTCCGGCGCCTTCACATTTTCCGGAAGAACGAGGCGCAGCCCGTCCAGCTCCTCGGTAAAGATGAGTTGGCAGGACAGGCGCTCGTCCGGCTCGGCGAAATTCTCGTCCAGCCGTTCCAGCTCGTCCTCACGCGGCTCATGCAGCCGGGCGGCCCAGGCCGGGTCCACATGCACCTGACAGGTGCCGCAGACGCAGGAGCCGCCGCATTCCGCCTCAAGGCCGAAACCGTGGGCGCGGATGATTTCCATCACGCGCCATCCTTCCACGGCGTCGAGCGCGTGCTCGACCCCGCCGCTGTCAGCGACGATGATTTTCATGTGTCCGCTCCTTGCGAAGGAGAAAGATCAGGCGACGCCGAGCTTCTTCTGCAGGCTCGTCGACGACGTCGTGTACTGGAACGTGATCTTGGCATCCGGATTGATGTGCTTGAAGGCGGCCTGCGCCATCAAAGCAGCTTCATGGAAGCCGGAAAGGATCAGTTTCAGCTTGCCCGGATACCAGTTGATATCACCGATGGCATAGATGCCGGGCTCGTTGGTGGCGAATTTCTCCGTATCCACCGGGATCAGGTTCTCATGCAGGTTGAGCCCCCAATTGGCGATGGGGCCGAGCTTCATGGTGAGCCCGAAGAAGGGCAGCAACGTGTCGCATTCGACATTGAACTCGCCGTCCGCGCCCTTCACCGTCACCCCTTCCAGCTGCCCGTTGGCGCCGTGAAGCTGGGTGATCTGGCCGAGATGGAACTGCATCTTCTGCTCGTCCACCAGCGCACGCATCTTGTTCACCGAATCCGGTGCGGCGCGGAAGCCGTCGCGGCGGTGAATGAGCTGCATGGAATTGGCGAGCGGCTGCAGGTTAATCGTCCAGTCGAGCGCGCTGTCGCCGCCGCCGGAGATCAAGATGTTTTTACCGCGGAAGTTTTCCATCTTTTTGACGGCATAGAAGACGGACGTGCCTTCATATTCTTCGATGCCCGGGATCGGCGGTTTCTTCGGCTGGAAGCTGCCCCCGCCCGCGGCGATGACGACGACCGGCGCTTCGAAGACGAGGCCGCCATCGGTCTTTAGACGCCAATGACCTTCCCCGGTCTTCTCCATGCTCTCGACCATCTCATTATAGTGATAGGTCGGATCGAAGGGGGCGGCCTGCTCCATCAGCCGGTCCGTCAGCTCCTGGCCGGACACTTGCGGCAGGCCGGGAATGTCGTAGATCGGCTTTTCAGGATAAAGCTCGGCGCATTGCCCGCCCGGCTTGTCGAGAATATCGATAAGGTGCGCCTTCAGGTCCAAAAGGCCCAACTCAAACACCGCGAAAAGCCCCACAGGGCCTGCGCCGATGATGACAACGTCCGTCTTGATCGTTTCCTGGGTCATAAAATGCCGTCCATCTGTGTCGCACCCGGCGCCCAATTAGCAAGGCTGGCCCGTGAGGTAAAGAACAAACTCCTGTTGTAATAATCATTCAAATTCAAAATTCAAGTGTGAAAATGAATAATTCACACTATTAACTTGTTTATTTAGGATATCTTTGACCGCCCTTTCCGCCGCCCGGCGCATCTGCCACACCGGGTTTGCGGTGATTTCAGGGTGACTTTCCCGGCGCGATGCCTATCTTCCCCCTAGATAGACCGATTTGCCCCCCGATTGACCCCAAGGAGGACCCGGTGGCCGTTCACTGCGAAACCATGTCCGATGTACGCCGTGAAATCGACCGGCTCGACCGCGAGCTGGTGAAACTGCTGGCCGAGCGGCAGGGCTATATCGAGCAGGCTGGCCGCATCAAAGGCCAGCGCAGCGCTGTGCGCGACCAGGCCCGCATCGAGGACGTGGTGCAAAAAGTCCTGGCCGAGGCCGAAAAAGCCGGCCTCTCCGGCGCCATCGCCGAACCCCTCTGGCGGCTCCTCATCGAAAAGAGCATCGAGCACGAATACGAAGTCTTCGATAAGAAGGCGGCGGCTGAGTAAAACTCAGCGGCGCCCCATCAAAAATACCGCAAACTCGAAATCGAGCGGTGTGTCGATATCGACGGAACGCTCCTCGGGCATTTCATATAGTCTTGTGCCCGGCTTAAAGAGCTTCATATCGGCGGTAAGTACTTCCCGACGCCAAACATAGACAGAGCCGTTCATATCGAAAGTGCGCGGCGCATCCTGGCGGCGGATAATTGGCGGATCGGTCGGTTTGGAAAGGCCGACACTGCCGTCCGCCCGCTCTTCCACCAGATTGAAATAGGGCGAGCATTTGGCCGGCAATCCGGTGATAACATTGGGCGCGCCGCTTTCCTCCAGAAGCGCGACAGCGCCTCGAATATCCGAAGGCTCGCGCAAAGGCGAAGTCGGCTGTAGGTCCACAACCACATCGAACCGGCCCTCACGCTTTTCCACGTCCTCCACACAGTGAAGAATGGCCGGAAGCTTGGGCGCCGTGTCGCTCGCAAGTTCTGCCGGGCGCACAATCAGTTCATGGGCCCCCGCCTCTTCAGCAGCGCGCAAAATCTCGTCATCGTCGCTTGAAACGGCCACCCTCTCGAAAAGCCCGCTGGCTAGCGCTTGGGCGATGGAATGCGCAATCAGCGGCTTGCCGCCAATGAAGCGGATATTCTTGCCCGGCACGCCCTTCGAGCCGCCCCGCGCCAGAATGGTGCAGATCCGCCTCACAGCACCTTGCCTTTCATAGCGCCATCCTTACCGAAGACCGCACCATATTCTTCCTGGGCTTTGTCGAGATCTTCAAAGCGGCCGATATCGATCCAGTATTCATGGATCGGGAACGCGGCGGCAAGACCGCCGTCTTTGATCAGCGCTTCGAAAAGTTCGGGCATGTCGTACATTTCATCTTCCGGCACATAAGAAAGAACCGAAGGCGAAAGCGCATAAATACCGCCATTGACGAAATAGCTTTGCACCGGTTTTTCCACAATGCCGGTGATGCGGTGCCCACGTGTGTCGATCACCCCGTAAGGCACTTGCAGGCGGTAATCGCGCACGCCCATCGTGGCATCGGCCTCCTGTTCTTTATGAAAATCGACCAAGCGGCGGAAATCGATATCCGTCATGAGGTCTGCATTCATGACAAGGAAAGGTTCCACCGGGCGCTCAGGGAGAAGATGCAATGCGCCCGCCGTGCCAAGGCGCTTGTTTTCTTCGAGATACGTAATCTCGACGCCCCATTTCGACCCGTCCTTGAAATAGTCCTCCACTTTTTCCGATTGGTAATTGACGGAGAGGAAGAGCCGTTTGAAGCCTTGTTCGGCAAGGCGCTCGATAATGCCTTCCAGCACGGGCTTCCCGCCGACGGGAATGAGCGGCTTCGGCAGGTCCTCGGTCAAGGGCCGCAGCCGTGTGCCGAGCCCGCCCGCCATGATCACTACCCAATTGCCGCTGTCCTGCTGACGCATGAGCTGGCTGAGCGTCTCAAGCCCGACGATATGCCCGCCATCATCCACCACCGGCACTTGCGCGATGTTGAACTGCTTCATCCATTTAAGAACGGTCGCCCGGTCGATCTCCGGCCCGGCGGTGATGGGGTTTTCCTTCATCGCCTTGGTAACGGGTGCCTCCATCCCTTCCCCGCGCAAAAGCGCACGGCGAATATCGCCGTCCGTGATCGTGCCTTTAAGATGCGTTTCCCCATCCACGACAAGCACGATCTGCAGGGCGCTTCGATCGAGCGAGGCAATCGCCTCACGGATCGTGGCGCTTTCAGGCAATGCGGCTTTTTTCCAATCGGCCATTTCCCCTCACAGCCCAATAAGCTCGTCCGGCGCAAAAGCGCGCGGCGCCGGTTTGCCGAGTAGCGACCAGAATGCAAGCGGCGACAACCCCGTGCCCGGCCGCTTCACCGTCAGATTGTCTTCTGTAAAAAGCTCACCTTCCGCAATGGGCCGCGCCGCCACAAGGCTTTTGCGCCCTATAGGAATATTCGCTTCCTCGCTCGGGCGCGGCGCCTTAACCCCATTTCCCAAGGCTGTCGAAATACGTCGCACCGACTTTACCAACGCCGACAGCTCTCCAGGCTCTAGTGAGGCCTTATGGTCCGGCCCAGGCAGTCCGCGATCCAGAGTAAAATGTTTTTCTATCATGGATGCGCCCACCGCAACGGATGCAATGGGAATATCGACACCAGTACTGTGGTCTGAAAACCCTACAGCTAGCCCAAAAACGTCTCTCAACGTACCGATCGCAGCAAGGTTGATATCTTCATCCGGGGTAGGATAAGCGCTCGTACAATGAAGCAGTGTCACATGACGGCTAAGCGCCGCCTGACCTTCCGCGCTTTCAAATGCAGTCTTGAATGCATCAGTTTCCGGCGGGCTACCGTTCCTTGTGTAGCCGAAAGCAAGAACCTCCAATGCCGCGCGCACCTCTTGCAGCGCGCTCATACCCGTTGAAAGAATAACGTCGCAACCCGTCTCCGCAAGGGCAAGCAGGAGTGGTGCATTGGTTAACTCGCCGGAACCAACTTTCAGCCGTTTCAACTGCAGATCTTCAGCAAGAAGTTTCAAACTTGGTAAATCGAACGGCGTTGAAAGAAATTCGATGTCTCGTTCAACACAGCGGGCGATCAATGCTTCATGCGCCTTCTTATCCAATTCCAGCGCTTTGAGCATTTCATACTGACTTTGCCTCGCCCCCGTCTCCTGTATCTGATAGGCCGCTTTAGGTGCAGATTTGGTCGCAATCGCGTCAGCGCTAAATGTTTGAAACTTAACGACATCCGCCCCAGCCGCTGCAGCCACATCCACCATCTCAAGTGCACGCGCCAACGAGCCATTATGATTGACCCCGGCTTCGGCAATAAAGGTTACATGCGGGCTCATGAGCGGATCTCCTTCACCAGCATGAAGGCCTCTGCAGCCATAAATCCTGCTTCTGCCCCGCGAACCAGTGCCTTAGCGCGGATCACCTCTTCGCTGCGGGGGAAAGGCGGCACACCTGTTTCCCCCTTGAACATGTTCATCGCCGCAATCTTGCCGTCCATCTGAGTAGTAACATCCTCATAGACATTAGCGAGAAACTGCGGCCCGCCAGGCTTTGGAGAAATATCCGTCTCCGACAGCGCTTCGTAACAAAGGATGCGTTTTACAGACGCAGCACGGAACCATTTGGAGCAGGCCATCACTGCATCAAAAGCCACCTTATGATCAGAATGCGCATCGCCAGGGAAAGGCAGATAAAGAGTGTCAGGACCGAGTTCGCCGATGATCTGCGCAATCTTCCCAATCATCTCTCCAATCGGGACCTGCTCAAGCGCCGCCGTTCTGTATCCAAGCCGGTGCACGCTCGCAAAACCATAATGCGCAGAAATAGCCTCGACTTCCTTTTGCCGCGCGGCAATACGTGCCTCTGAATAGCCAAGCGCTTTATCCATCTCCGAGAAGATTAACCAGTGAACAGGTACGCCCGCTGCGCGTGCCTTCAAAAGCGTACCACCGCAACCGATGGTCTCATCATCCGGGTGAGGTGCTGCTACAAGAATGCTCAAAACGTGTTCCTCTTGGAAAGAAGCCGAACCTTGTCCGTCTCACGCGCCAGCACAGCCGCAATTTTCTCGCCCGCATACCCGTCGCCATATGGGTTGGCCGCTGCCTTTACTTTCGCGCGGTAATTCTCATCAAATACTGCGCGCTTCAATGCAGTGGAGATTTCCGGAACCTCATATCCCGTGAATGTAACGTTGCCGCCATGCTCCCGCCCCCGCTGACGCGAGCCAACATTCACCACTGGCAAGCCCAAAAACGGCGCTTCGATGATCCCAGAACTCGAATTACCGGCAAGCACACTGGCATGCCGCATAAGATTGACGAAAAGGTAACGCTGCAAATTGTGATAAGCATGAAATTGCGCGTAACGTGACGCATAATCCGCAATCGCCTCGCGCACCGCCAAATTACCGGCGTCCGAATTGGGTGCGCTGACAAAAACGGGAATATCAAGCTCTACCATCGCCTCAAGCGTTGCCCGCATTTGCGCACCGGCCTTGTCCATTTCCGGCAAAATGGGATGTTGGATAAGAATGGCAAACGGCCCATCCAGCGCCACACCCATTTTTTGGCCAAGCTCATCACGGCCCAACAAAGGCTCTTTCCGAAGCCTGTCAAGACCCGGCGCACCTACGTTATGCACCCGCCATGTTTCTTCCCCGAATTTTACAATACGCTCAGCGCTGCCCGGCGAGGCCGCCATATGAAGATGCGCCAGTTTCGTTACCGCATGACGCACCGCATTATCGACATTGAAATCATCTGCCGTGTCCCCGCCCGCTATATGGACAACTGGAACATTCATGTAAGCGCCCGTCATTGCAGTGGTGATGGCTTCTTCCCTGTCTCCTACAACGACGAGAAAATCCGGAGCGCGGTTCTGTACAAGATCGACAAGCCCGGAAAGCTGAATGGCAGCGGACTTCACCCGCGCACCGGCACTATCCGAAGCAAGAAGATTTTCAATACGCCCAGCAATAGGAAAACCATCTGCCTCTACCTCTCGCGCCGTGAGCCCGAATTGCGGCGCTAGATGGCTACCCGTCACCGCAATGGCCGGGATAAGCGTTTGCGACGCCGCCACGGCCTCAATGACCGGGAAAAGAATATCATATTCCGCCCGCGACCCGGTAACGAACAACACGTCGCGACGTGAGGCGTCAGAAGACATCGGACATCCCCATCGTCACATGCCAGCGTTCCGGTTTAAAAAGATCTTCTGCGCCGGCCAGCGACCGTCCGCCCATATACGTGACCGGCGCGCCGGGCACGAAACCTAGTTTTTCCAGTGCGCCGAACCGCGGATCAAAAACCGGCATCCATGTGTTGAACGCCGTCACGCCTTCTTCCCGGGCCCGGACACCGAACGCCGATATGAGTCCGGCAGCCGCATCACCCGAACCAGCGTAATCCACGATATCCATCTCTTCACCGAAACGTTTGACGACAATATAGGCAGCATCATTTTTGGATTTGAAGAAACGGTAGTCGTGCTCCGGCTCCTGCTCGAAGCGCCAACTCAGAAATGCAGCACTTCGCCGAAGCGTAACTCCTGCATCGTGCGATGCGCATGCAATCTCCTCCGCCAAGCGCACTTCAACCGCCTCAGCGCTTTTCTCAAGCCGCGCAGTGCCTAACTCAAGCCGCATCATGGGGACGGGTGCAAGGTCTTGCCACCCGAGATCCCGTGCAAAAATGCGGTGACTTTGTACGTTGGGAAAGCCGAAAACCAATTCATAGCCTTCTTCCGCTAGCCGTGCGTAAAGTCGTCCGGCAAGTTTGGGAAAAAGCCCAAGCCCTCGATAATCGGGATGGGTCATTGTCGTCATGGAAAGCGCAGCTTTGATTGGTTTTCCATCCAACTCAAGCTCGACTGGCGAAACCGCGTAATGCGCAGCAAGCGTGTCACCCTCCCAGGCAAGTTCGATTGCAGGTCCACCCACCGGATTATCCTGATAACGCCAACGCCAATAATCCGTCCCCATCGCGTGCCCAAAAGAAGTTTCGAACAGACGCAGGATTGCGCCCTCATCACCCGGGGAAAATCTGCGGATGTCGAGATGCTCAACCATCTTCAGTCCTCACACGCCGCTCATTCATATCGCCTCCCCAAGCTCCACGCTGGAGGGAATGTTGATCAAGCACGCTTCAAGGGCCCGCGCTGCAGGCAGATCCATGGAAGGACAGCTTGTATACATAGGAAGGTCCGGCATAAGCGTCCAAAGCGGCCGGGTCATCAGACCCGCATCGTTCGTTGCATCGAGAACGGCGTTCCGGGTCTCCATATCCGGGGTATCGAGAAGCAGACAATTGAGCCAGTTATTGGACCGGGCAAAAGAAGGCGGACGGTAAAAGGAAACACCTTTTACCCCGGAAAACTCCTCCATATAGCGATCTGCAAGACGTGCCTTTGCTTGCAAAAAATCATCGAGCTGTTCCAGCTGCGCGCACCCCATTGCGGCATTCAAGTTAGGCAGGCGGTAATTGTAACCCGTCTCATCATGATTGAAGGCCCATTTATGAGAAACCTTGGCCGTGGTCGTCAGGTGCTTTGCATGACGGGCAAGCTCGGCATCATCTGTCAGGATAGCGCCGCCGCCGCCTGTGGTGATAATCTTGTTACCGTTGAAACTCACCGCTGCCACAAGCCCGAGCGAACCGCATGGTTGGCCTTTGTAAAAACTGCCAAGCGACTCGGCGGCATCCTCCACGATCGGCAGGTTCCACTGCGCACCGATCTCTGCAAGCGCTTCCATATCGACGGGATGACCGAATGTGTGCATGGGAACAATCGCGGTAATGCGCCGGCCAGTCAGCCGGTTAAGCGTGCCATCTCCGGTCACTTCGGCGATATCTTTAAGATATGCGCCCAGTTTTTCAGGGTCGAGCCCAAGCGTGAGCGTGGAACTGTCGGCAAAGTGCGGCACGGCGCCGAGATAAGAGACGGCGTTCGCCGTCGCCACGAAAGTCGCGGCAGGAATGATGACCTCATCTACGGCTTGAACGCCCGCCAGCCGAAGCGAGACCTGCAAAGCAGCGGTACCGTTTACGACAGCTACCGCATGCGCCACCCCGCACCGCTCAGCCAGCATCTCCTCGAACCGGTCCACATAAGATCCGACGGAAGACACCCATCCAGCATCAAGACAGTCTTTTACGTAAGTCCATTCAGCGCCGGCTATGCGCGGAGCATGCAACGGCACAAAACCGCTTTCGGCGCCTCGCCCTATCGCCGATCGCAGCGCGGCAACAACCGCGCCGGCATCGACACCGCGCTTGTTATCAGCCATGCCGGAAACGTCCACGGTGAGCGCCATTGCGCCTCCTTACGCGGCCGCCACTTCCGGCCGCACCTCATAATTGCCGTAATAGCCTTGAATGGCATTCTGGCGTTGATAGAAACCGGCATGCACTGCGCCGATCAGCTCCGGCACAAATCCAGCGACCGAATGCTGGGGCACGAAATCGAGAACTTCGCGGATCTTGCGGAAGGAAACCCGGTAATTACGGGGATCCGACCCATGCTCCACGAAATTCACTTTACCGTCGATGTGCTTGAGAATCTCTTCGATGATCATCGCTTTGGTGTAGTTGTTCTCATCCGAGCCGACATTGAACACCTCGCCGCGCACCTTGGTTTCATCCGCTTCCAGCACACGGATCACGGCACCGGCAATATCGCGCACATGGCAATAGGGCCGCCATGTATCTTTGTCATAAACGTCGAGAGCTTCGCCGCGCGCCAAGGCTGCGGTAAACTCGTTCACCGTAAGATCGAAACGCATGCGCGGGCTTAAGCCAAACGCCGTCGAAATGCGCAGGATAGTCGGTATGAAATCAGCTTTATCCGCATGCGTTAGAATGTACTTTTCAAACGCCACTTTTGTTTCCGCATAAATCGAAAGCGGCTTCAACTCGGCCTCTTCCGTCGCAGGGTCATCGGAGGTGCGCATGCCGTAGTTCGAGCATGTGGAGGTAAAAACGAATTTATGGATGCCGCGGCCTTTCATCGCTTCGAAAAGCGCCTCGCTGCCTCCGCCATTCACGGACCGGGTCAGCTCCGGATATTTCTTGGAAATCGGATCGCCGACCAGCGACGCAAGCAGCACGACGTCCGTCACCCCGTCCAGCGCCCGGTCCAATACGGCCTGGTCACGCATATCCCCGAACACAAAGCTAAATCCGGGCTCGTCGAACAGCCCTTCCACCGACAGCGAATTGGCATAAAGGAAGTTGTCCAGAACACGCACGCCGTAGCCTTGCTTCAAGAGCTCGCGCACCATCACCGCGCCGACATATCCTGCACCGCCCACCACAAGCACCTGGCGCGCCCGCAGCGGGCCCCGCTGCGCCTCACGCTCAAGCCGGCTCATCGTATCCTGCAGCGCTTCAACCGCGCGCGCGGCATCACCCGCTTTCAGCCAATTGGCGCAAGCGGAAAGAGCCGCCCTATAGACGGCTTCGTCGGCAAGAGGATTGGCTGACACAGGCGGGCGGGAATCGTTCGATGCCATTCATCTCTCCGTGGCCAGAAGTCTCCGGCGGGATCGCCGGTCTTTGGGAGAAAAGATGCGCTTGTTAATGTTAATAAGCCGTAAAGTAGCTGAGAAAATCCCCGGATTTCCAGGAAATAGAACCGCTTTTATGGTTTCTGAACCGTAAACGCCAACAAATGGATGTTTGGGCGCATCCGCCCAAACGGTCTCAGAATTTATCTGTGAGAATTGCTTTTACGTAAACGGACTTGCGAACGGCACACAGGCCAAACCGCCCCGAACCTGACCGGCAGGGACTAAAAAGAAAAAGCCGCTCCGAGACGCACGGAAACGGCCTTTTCTCAGAAAATCAGAACTGCTTCTCGGGCAGGTCGACGACGAGGCCGTCGATTTCGTCGGTGACCTTGATCTGGCAGGACAGGCGGCTGTTGTCGCGCACGTCGAAGGCGAAGTCGAGCATGTCTTCTTCCATCTGCTCGGCCGTGCCCGTCTTGTCGAGCCAGTCCTTGCCCACATAAACGTGGCAGGTCGCGCAGGCACAGGCGCCGCCGCAATCGGCATCGATGCCGGGAACGGAGTTCTTCACGGCCGCTTCCATCACGGTCATGCCGTTTTCGGCCTCGACCGTGTGTTTGGTGCCGTCATGCTCGATAAAGGTGATCTTTGCCATTGTCTTTTTATCGCCGTCTTTGGATGCCGGAAAAGTTGCCGCCGCCTCCCTGACCGCAGCCCCTCTTACATAATTGACGCCGGCTCGCCTTTTCAAGGCCTTCCCCTTGAGCTTTGCGCCCCGGGAAGCCTGCCAGCACCTTGTTCGAGGAGGGGCTTATCACGCCTCTTTGCCCAGCGTCCAGCCACTTTTCCCCGCCCTTTTGGCCTCGCCCCGGCGCTCTCATGGTCATTTCGCCGCAGGCCGGTTAAAACGGGCGCTACTCAAAAACGGAAACGGTTCGGTCCATGACATCCCCCTCTTATGAAAGCGAAGCTGACTGCGTGGTCATCGGCGCGGGCGTCATCGGCCTCGCCGTCGCCCGCGCGCTTGCCCGCAAGGGCCGGGAGGTGATCGTGCTGGAAAAGGCCGGGCAGATCGGCACTGAAACCTCCTCCCACAATTCGGAAGTCATTCATGCCGGGATCTATTATCCCGAAGGCAGCCTGAAGGCGCGCACCTGCGTGGAGGGGAAAGAACGCCTCTACCGCTATCTTGCCGAGCGGAACATCGCCCACCGGCGCTGCGGCAAGCTTATCGCCGCGGCGACGAAAGAGCAGGAAGGCGCGCTTGCCGCCATCCGGCAAAAAGCGGCGGTAAACGGCGTCACCGATCTTGAAAGCCTCACCGCCCGCCAGGCAAAAGCGCTGGAACCGGCGCTTGCCTGCGAGGCGGCGCTCCTTTCCCCCTCCACCGGCATTCTGGACACCCATGGCTATATGCTGGCCCTGCAGGGGGATCTGGAAGACAGAGGCGGCATGATCGCCTTCGGCGCGCCGCTTTTGAAAGCGGCCCGGCTCAAGGATGGGTATGGGCTGGAGGTGGGCGGCGCGGCGCCCATGCGCCTTAAAGCCCGCTGTCTCGTCAATGCGGCAGGTTTTAGCGCGCCGGACCTTGCCCGTAAGATCGAAGGGCTGAATGCCGCCCATGTGCCCCCAGCCTATTACGCCAAGGGCAATTATTTCACGCTACCCAGCAAAGCCCCCTTCTCCCGGCTTATCTACCCGGTGCCGGAGGCGGCGGGCCTTGGCATTCACCTCACCCTCGATTTGGGCGGCCAGGCCCGTTTCGGGCCGGATGTGGAATGGGTGGAGGGCCCGGACTATTCAGTAGATGCGGCGCGGGGGGAGCGCTTTTACGGCGCCATCCGCACCTATTGGCCGGGGCTGGAAGAGGGCGCGCTGCAGCCGGGCTATGCGGGCATCCGGCCGAAAATCCAGGCGCCGGGCGAACCGGCGCGCGACTTTCTTCTCTCCGGGCCCGCCGATCACGGGCTCGAAGGCTTGCTCAATCTCTTCGGGATCGAAAGCCCAGGCATCACCGCCTCCCTCGCCCTTGCGGAAGAAGCGGTCTTGCGCCTGGAGCTTTAAGGATCAGCTCGCGAGCAAAAGATCGATATAAGCCGTCGCCGTATCGAGCTGGGCTTCGATCTCGCCGATCGCTTTGAGCCGGGCGTCCTGCGCGCCTGCGCCAAGGCTCTCCGCGCCCTCACAGACCTGGGCCACCGCCCAAGCGCCGACCGCCTTCGCCGAGCCCTTCAGGCTGTGCGCCGCGCGGTGCCAGTCCTGATCGCTTTCCGCGTCCCGCATCCGGCTCACATAAACCCGCGCCTGCTGGCAAAAAAGGCCCAGCAGCTCCGATTCCAGATTACGGTCGCCCATCGTGTAACGGGAAAGATGAACCAGATCGACCGGCCGTCCCGCGCCGCCGGAAATTCCGTTCAGGCCTGCCAAGGCCTCAGCCTCACTGGCGATAGACATATCCTTCATACTCAAAAGCCCCTCGAGAAACGCCACTACTGCCCAGGCACAAATCCGAACACGAATGAATAATGTGCCTTCAGCGCACTCTACCGCGCAATTGCCTTCTAAATACTTAGCTCCAATCGTTTTGGCACAGTTTAAAAAACGTTTAATTCTCCTTAAAACTTTAAACAATTAAATCTCGATTTGTTTACGAATGACTCTATTTACTGTGCAAAATAGTTAATCATTATTAACAAACGGCCGTTTTTATCTTGCGCCTAAAGTTAAGGCTTGGTAAAAATAACAAACGGGGCACCAACAGCCTCGTGAATCGTCAAGAACCCCTCGTAGTGCCCCCGGCGCCCCCCCACGCCGGGGGCTTTCGTTTGCAGAGCGCCGTCGTTGCAGGGCACAGACCAAGGAAGCACCGCGCGCCAAGGCGCGCTGCCACACTTCAAGTCTCAGATTGTTAGGATGCTTTTCCGCGCGCGTTCCACGCGGCAGGAAAATCGTCAGGCTTTCGGTTTTGCCGACCCCAGCACTTTATAGCCTTCCGCCGTCAGCTTGCAGACCAGCCAGTCTTTCTTGATCGGGTTCTTGAACCAGGGCTCCGCCCAGCCCCGCTCGATGCAGGAGCGGATGGTGCGAATGTCGATCTCCTGCCCCTCATCATCGAACAAAGGCAGCTTGCCGCCCGGCTGTTTCAACCCGCGAATGAGATAGCGCGTCTGCGCCCAGGTGGGTTTGTGGGAAAAGCGTGCTTCGTGAGCCTGCGGGCCGTGCCCCGTGCCGGCAGCAGAGGCAGAATCCCCGCCGCCGTCCGGAAAATCGCTCCCGGAACGGACGGCTTCCTCCGCCGCTCCCGGAATGGCCCCAAAGCGCTGCCGCTCATCTGCCATATCAGCCTCCCAGGCCAAGGTCTCAAGGCTTATTGGGAAACCATCTTGAAACCTCGGGCAACGGGACGCAAGAGCAACCGCGCCCGGCTAAAAGGCGCGGACCCCCGCTCATTCCAGCGCCTACCTTCTCAGGGCGAAATGCGCAGCGACTGAATTTGCCCACCCTTCAGCCCGAAATCGAACGTCAGCATGATCGGCGTACCGGGAAAATCACCCGCTACCTCCGCCCGCACGCGGCAATCACTGTCTTCGGCATCAACGACAGCCCGAGGCAGCGGCACCGCCTTGGCGGCGATCGCCGCACTGAGAATCCATGCCCTGATTTCTTCACGCCCGCGATGCGTGCGGTTCTCGTCGAAAACCTCCGCATCCGGCGCGAAGGGCGCAAGAATGGCGTCCGCATCCAGCCGGGCGCTGGCTTCCATATAATCGGCAACGGGTTGGGGGAGCGTAATCGTCATGACATGCCTTCCTTTTCTCAGGCGCGTTCTCAGGCGCGGCGTGAAAGATTGCCGGGCCTCATACATGCCGCTAGGCTTGGAACATGACAAGAACGCACGAAAAGGTAACTGACAGACCTCCAGGTAAGCGCCCCGATTACACGGCGGAGCTTGCAGCGAGAGGCATCGAAAACGTGCTGCAGGTCATCGGCGGCAGATGGAAACTCGTCATCCTCTTCCAGCTCTTCGGCGGCAAGACCCTGCGCTTTTCCGAACTCGAACGCGCCATCCCCGGCATCTCGCAAAAAATGCTCATCCAGCAATTGCGCCAGCTGGAAAAGGACGAAGTCGTCACCCGCACCGTCCACCCGGAAGTCCCGCCCCGCGTGGAATACCGTCTCACCGATTGGGGCCAATCCCTCTGCCCCGCCCTCGACAGCCTTTTAATGTGGGCAGAAGCCGCCTCCGGCGAAAAACGCGAAGCACTGTTGAACTTGAATGGGGCGGACAGTGAATGAATTTTCCGGCGGCAAGCTGACGCACGAGCGATTACGGTGTCACGCACATCTTTCTAAACGGAAAATCTCTAAGCGCTGACATTCATCCACCATATCAGCTTCCCAGCCACCCCTCCGAGGCGTGTTGGGAGATTTGTGCGGGCCCTTAAGGGCAACGAGGCAAGCCCCCCTCAAAATTTCAGCGTCAGCCGGGCGGTGAGGCCGTGGTCCTCAGCCTCGTCCGAAAGCTGGCCCTGATAGGCGACGCTAAGGCCAGCATCCGCTGAAATCGCGCCGCTAAGGCCCGCTTCCATCACGAGGCTGTCTTCGGCAATCGGCGCGCCGTCGATGGCAAAGCCGGTGCCGCCGGCAAAAGCATTGATGCTTGAGGCGTTTGTATCGCCGAACGCATGTTGCCAGCCCGCCATGAGGCCGAGCGTGAGTTCTTTACCCTCTGCCGTGAACGGCTTGTCGGCGCGAAGACCGAGCGTCGAATAGACCGTCTCGGTCGTGGCGCTTTGAACGCTGAGCGCGGCGGCACCGCCCGTCTCGCTGAAACCGTCCGCATCGAGAGTGAGATAGGCAAGGCTTGCGAAAGGCTCAAGCTCGGCCATTGCCGTTTTCAAGCGGTAGCCCGCTTCCCCATAGGCCTGGAAGAGCCGGGCATCGTACTCGGCGGTCAGGTTATCGGTGAGCCCGCCGCCGCTGACCTGACGCGCGCTTTCAATATCATGGAAGGAATAGGAAAGCCCCGTGCGCAGCCCAAGCGCGCCAAGCTGCGTGCCTGCATAAGCGCCGAGGTGATAATCATTGCTTTCGGCGGAAGAGGCGCGGGCATCCGCATCCATATCCGTCTGTCCGGCGCCTGCCATCAGCCCGAGGCGCCAGCCTTCGAAAGCCCCCTCGCCGATTTGCGCATCCGCGCCGAACAGCACGCCGCGCGCGCGCCGGTCGGTTTCCGCCGCATTGCCATCGCTATCGGTACCGCCCCAGGCGCCATAGGCGCTCGCCCAGAAGACCGTGCCTTCATAGGTTTCGGGCACGGGCATGGGCCCGCCCTCACCATTATAGGCAACGGCAACGGGCGCTGCCGCCCCCGCCCCGCCAAAACCCGCGCGTGTGCGCGCGCCAAGGGCCTGGCGCACATGCTTGCCCCCTTCCAGAAGCGCGCCGCTCATCGAGGCATGGACTTCACCGGAAAGAAGATCGAGATTTTGCTGCAGGCCCGCCGCGTTGCCGCTCAAGGCAAGCGCGCTCCACACCGCGCCGCTGCCAAGGCTCTCCGCACCGTTCGCCGTGCTCGCCTGGTTCGCGCTATTGGCCAGGCTGGCAAAGCTTGTGTCGTTGCGCACAAGGGCGAGCGTCACATCATTGCCGTCCCCGCCCGTATAACCGACGGCAGGGGTGAGAAAGAGGAGGTTGCTCGTGACAGCGGCAAATGTGCCCGTCACCGCGCCCGCGCTTTGCTTGTCGATAATCGTATAAGGCCCGCTCAGCGGCCCCCAGCTTGCAAAAGTCGCGGGAGACGCCGTCACTTCCAGGCTCGCGCCGGAAATATCGACCGTGCCTTGCACGATCACCTTGTCCGCCGCGCTGGGCGAAGCCTCAATGGCAAGCGTGCCGCTATTCACGTAATTGCCGCTGACGGTCTGCGTGCCGATGGAATTGCCCGGCGCATGGCGCGCGCCTGACGCCAGCATTACATCCCCGCCGATCGTGCCCGTACCGCCCAGCGCCGCGCCCGAAGCCACATTCACGTCGCCGCCCAGGGAGCCGAGACCGCCGACACCGACGACAAGCGTGCCCGCCGTGACATTGGCCGTGCCGGTATAAGCAGACCCGTTGCCGACGATGCTGAGCGTGCCCGTGCCCGTCTTGGAAAAATTGCCGGTGCCGGTGATGGCGCCGGTGAGCGCGGCATCATTGCCATCGGTATTCACGGTGCCGCCGCCCGCACCGAAATTCACGGGCGCGCCGATCTGCAGATTCGTGCCGTCGATGAGCAACGTACCGCCGGTGAAATTCGCCGCGCCGCCCGCGCAGGCAAGCGCCGCCGCGCTTTTAGCGACGAAAGTGCCGCCGCTTCCCAGCAAACCGCTGCCGCCGCTGCAAATGCTCAGCGCCACAGGTGAATCGCCGACCGCCGCGGTGCCGTTTGCCGTCAAAAGCCCCGTGACGGGATCGATGGTGAAGGCATTCACACGGTCACTCGCCCCTTGCGAGGAGACATAAAGAAAGGACCCGTCCGGTGAAACGGCCACGCCATTCGCCTGCGGACCCGCCGCCGTGACCGCAACCGTTGTGTCGGTCGCCGCGTTGACGATGCTGACATTCCCCGTCGTCCGGTTCGCGACATAGACGAAGCGCCCGTCCGGACTGACTGCCACGCTGTCCGGCCCGCGGCCGAGCGTGCCGCCGAAATCGAGGCCGATGGTCGCCGACACGGTGTTGGTGCCTGCATCGATGATCGAGAGCGTGTCGTCGGTGAAATTGGTGACATAGAGCCGGGACCCGTCCGGCGAGACGGCGATACCGAGCGGCTGATCGCCGACCGTAACATTGGTGAGGACATTGTTGGTCGTAGTGTCGATCACGACGAGCCGGTCCAGAGATTGGTCGACGGCATAAACACGGCTGCCATCCGGCGAAATGCTGATCTGGCGCAGCCCGCTGCCCCCGCCCGTATCGATATTCGTGACGGCGCTAAGCGCGCCCGTTGCCGCATCGACGTTGAAGACATCGACGCTGCCGCTGCCATTGGAGACATAGGCCCGCGTGCCATTGGTGTTGAACGTCACACCGCTCGGCTGCGCGGCCGTCGCAACCGAACTGACGACCGTATTGGTCGCCGTATCGATCACATAAACCCGGTTGGTATTACGTGCCGGCGCATAGACATAAGCCTGGTCGCCGCGCACCTTAACGGTGAGCAAGGTCGTGCCCACACCGTTTACCGTGGCCACCACACTGGCCGTGCCATCCGCTGCCAATTCCAGGCCCGAAACGGTGTCATCGTTGAAATTGGGCACATAAAGGAAGAGCCCCTCTTGCGCCTCAGCCGCGCCTGCGCAAAGGCCTGCAGCCAGGATCAGCGTGGCGGCGCTTGCCTGCCGCCGCAAAGCGCGGCAGTGCCGCGATGTATGAAACAACTTGCCGTGAAAAGACGCCGCGCCGCTATCCCCAGCAGAACGTCGGGTGTCTTGCTCTGCCATCTCATCCCCCTGACGCAGTGCAGATATCCTTTTTATTATTAGGTCTTTTAAGGGGTTTTCCCCGCCTGGGAAAGAAACGAGTACTGTTTTTGAAGACCTCGCGGCGCTCATTGCAGCATTGACGCCCCCCGCGCCATGGGCGAGTCTGAAAGACAATCTGTCCGGAATTCTGGGAAAACCCTCATGATCAAGCCGACATCCGCCGCGAAACCTGCCGGAAATGCCCCGGCGCCTGCCCCTGCCGCAGCCGCCGCCAATGAGGACTCGCCCGAGGCCGGCCAGCTTTACCGCCTGATCAATAAGCGCCCCAGCCGTTCCATTCCCTATGTGGCCGCTCTTCTCAGCCTGTTTGCCGCCGGTGCCGTCCTTGCCTATATGACCGGCCGGTTCACCGGGCCCGCCGCCCTGCCTTCGACATTGGCGGAGGCCGCGCCGCTTCTGGCCGCCGTACTCGCCCCCGTCATCATTATCTGGCTTTTCGCCTGGCTGATCTGGCGCGGGCAGGAAATGCGGCTGATGGCCGAAGCGCTGGCCCGCACCGCCCTGCGCATCACCGAACCGGATGAGACCGCCCGCGAGCGCGCCAAGTCGCTCGCCGCGTCCGTGCGCCACGAGCTTCTTACTTTGCAAAACGGCATGGACGCATTGCTCGCCAATGCCTCTCATCTCAGCCAGGAGCTTGCCGAGAATATCGACACGGTGGACCGCAGCGCGACGCGCACGGAAATGCGCACCGCCGATCTTGTGCGTGCCATCGAAGAAGGCCGCGCCAGCCTCGACGCCATTTCACGGGCGCTCGGGAGCGAGGCCGATACGGTGCGCCAGGCGATACGCGAGCAGAATGACGATGTGCGTGCGCTTACCGGCAGCGCCGAAGAGGTTTTGAAAGACGCCGCCGAAAAACTGCGCCTGCAGACCGAAACCCTTGCCCGCGTGAGCGAAGCGGCGGCAACGGGCGCGGACAGCACCGCCACCATGCTCGACAAACAATCCTCGCGTCTGGAAGTCGTCGCCGAAAGCGCGCTTGGCAAGGCAGATACACTCGCTCAGCGCTATGAGAAACAGCGCGAGACGATGCGCGAGACGGTGGACGGCATCGAAAAAGAACGCGAGGCCCTGGACGCCGCCTTTACCCGTCAGCGCGAGACGATCGAAACCACAACAGAGGCGCTGCGCGCCCGCACGAAAGAGATCAACGAGAGCGTTTCCAAATTCGCCTCCGAGCTCGACCATGCGCTGGAAGCGGCGGACAAACGCGCCAAGGCGCTGGGCACCACCTTAAAGCAGGAAGCCGGCGGCATGAGCGGCGCCGTCGAAGACGCAGCAAAATCGATTACCGAGGCCGCCGAAACCGCCTCCCATAAAATCGGCCAGGCGGCTGGCTCCATCCGCGCTTCCTCCCATGATCTCGAAACGGGCCTCCAAGGCACCACAGGCACAATCAGCAGCGCCTATAAAGCGCTGCGCGAGGAAGTGGACGCTCTTTCCCAGAAAGTGGAAAGCAACACCGCCGCGCTGAAAGAAACGCTGGAAAGCGAGCTTGCGGCGCTGACGGGCCGTTTCGGCGAGGAAACGGCGGGCCTGGAAAAAGCCGCCAAGGACACGATGACGGGCATCCACGATCATATCGAGGAAAAGTCGAAGGACGCCCGCGAGACGCTGCACGATGCCGCCGTCGATATGGAAAAACTCTCCGAGCAACTGAACTCGGCCATGTTCCGCCTCGGCGGGGCGGCAAAAGATGCAGGCCGCTCGCTCCACGAAGCAACGGACGATCTGCAAAAGCGCATCGACGAGTTGCCCGCAGAGGCAACCGAAGGCGCCAAAGCGCTGCGCGAGGTGATCGAAGAACAGATCGAGGTACTGGCCTCCATCGCCGATATCGTGGTGCGCAATGCCCGCGTCTTCGACCGCACCGCCGCCGTTGCGCCCCGCTCGGCCGCCGCGCCCATGCCGCCCTATCGGGGCGAGCCCCTGCCGCCTGCGCCCGCCGGCATGCAGGCCGACAGCCGCTGGAGCCTCTCGGATCTTTTAAGCGCGGCGCGCAAATCGGAAACGAAAGAAAGCGAGAGCGCGCGGGGCCCGCAAAAAGGCGGCGATCTGAGCCGTGCCTCTTTGCATATCATCGAGACGCTGCAATCGCTCGCCATCGATCTCGACCGGGCGCTGGAGCAAAGCCCGCCGCCTGAGCTTTGGCGGCGTTATCATGGCGGGGAGCGGAACATCTTCACCCGCAGGCTCTACAATCTGCAGGGCCGTAATCTGCACGACAAGATTGCCGAGCGCTATGAAAGCGACCGCGAGTTCCGCCAGCATGTGGACAAGTTCATCGGGCTATTCGAAGAACTGCTTGCCGCTGCCGGTGAAAACGACCGGGAAAACATCCTGCTCGACACTTACCTCACCTCCGATACCGGCAAGGTCTATCTGATGCTTGCTCAGGCAAGCGGCCATTTGAGCTGAGGAATCTTATGGGCGTCAGCGCCTCTCCGCCTTCTCTTCTTCATGGGCATCCACGGCATCATGGGTCCATTGCGCAAGCTCGCCCATGATACCGGTCAAGCCATTGTCGAATTCCAGCACCAGTGCCTCGACCCGTGTTTCATTCGTCGGGCGCACCGCCTCGAAAGAACGCGAGGCAACGATCCGGTCATTGGGATAATCGATCAGCCGGGCGTTCAGAACGATATGAACGTTCTTGCCCGCACCGCTTTCATTCTCGACCCCGAAAGCGCGCAGCTCGAGGCGTAGCTCGTAATCCGGCTTCAGCCCTGCGCCCTTGCGCCCGACGGCGAGAAACTTGCCCGTATTGTCGAGCGAAGCAACGGTGAGCGATTGCACCATACGCGGTGCGCGGTCCGTCCAGCGGGCATCGGCGAAATAGCTGACTTCATTGGGGGTCGGCAGATAAACGATGCGGTTCGTGTCATAAGCGGCCGGTGAGAAAGGCTCGGCCACGACGATCTGCGCCCGTGTCGGCTCTTCCTGCGGCATGGCGGGCTTTGCCGCCGTCAGCACGAAAATGCTGGGCGGCTCGCTATCGGCGGCTGAAAGAACCGCGCAGCCCCCAAGCGCCAGCATCAAGAGGCCCGCCGCGCAAAGCGCTGCTATCCGGTTAAACCCGCCCGTCATCGTCATCATTATTCCGCCCCTTGATATTCAGGCACATCCTTGCCGAGGAGAAAGGCCCCGGGATTGTCTTCGGCCCGCGCCACGACCCTGTCGAGATTGCGCACCAGCTCGCGCATTTCCGCGATCAGAAGCGGCATCTCGCCGAGCCCCTCGCGCGCAAAACGGTCGATGGAAGCGCGGTTGCCTTCCACGATGCTTTCAAACTGCTGGCCGAGCTGACGGTAGGAATTGGCCGTGGCGCGCGCGTCCGCCACGAAACGCTTCACATCTTTTTGCAGGATGTCATCGGCCCCTGCCGTAATGCTTTCCACATTACCGGAAATCTTGTTCACGTTTTCCAGCGTTTCCTCCAGCGCGTCGGAGCTGGCCGCCAGTTTTTCCGAGACCGTGTTGAGATTGGTCATGATGCCGGTAACGTTCTGATCGTTCCGCTGCACCAGCACCCGCAGATCGTGGATAAGTTGATTGGCATTATCCACGGCTTCCGGCGCGCTGGTGAACAATTGCTGGATGGTGGACTTTTCCGCCTTGATCACCGGGTAATCCTGACCGCCCTGCGCTTCGAGCGAAGGCGAACCGGCCGAGCCGCCGGAAAGCTCGATCAGGGCTACACCGGTGAGCCCGAAAAGCTCAAGCCGTGCTTCCGTATCTTCTTTCACGGGCGTGCGCGCATCGAGCTCGACCAACGCCACCACCTTGCTCGGATCGTTGCGGGCAAGGCGCAGATCCACCACCTGGCCCACCTGAATGCCGTTATATTGAACGGTGCCCGATTTCGTGAGGCCGGAGACCGAGCCTTCGAAAACGATCTCGTAATATTCATAGGTACGGTCGAGCTGAAAGCGGCCGATCCAGAGCGCAAAGAGAAAGATCGCGGCGATGCCCGCCAGCGCGAAAGCGCCGATCAGCACGTTGTTCGATTTGATCTCCATCAGATGAAGCCTCTTTCCTGGCGGTGTGTCATTTCCGCTTCCCTACCCGGTTCTATGCCCGGCCTTGCGCTTTGCGCGCGGAGCGCCCGCGCGGGCCTTTGAAATATTCGGTAATCCAGGGATGATCGCTTGCCATCATATCCTCGATCGTGCCGGTAAGGATAACACGTTTATCCGCCAGCACCGCGATCCGGTCGCAGGTCGAGTAAAGCGTATCAAGGTCGTGGGTGACGAGGAAAACCGTGAGCCCCAGCGCCTGTTGCAATTCTTTCAAAAGCCGGTCGAAGGCCGCCGCTCCGATGGGATCGAGCCCTGCCGTCGGCTCATCGAGAAAAAGGATTTCCGGGTCGAGCGCCAGCGCGCGGGCAAGCCCGGCCCGTTTGCGCATGCCGCCCGATAACTCGGAAGGATATTTCGACGCCGCATCGATCGGCAGGCCGACAAGGCGCACTTTCAGCGCCGCCAGTTCGTCCATCATCTCTTCGGGCATATGCAGATGCTCGCGGTAGGCGACCTGAACATTTTCAGCCACGGTGAGCGCGGAGAAAAGCGCGCCGTCCTGAAAGAGAATGCCCCAGCGCTGCTCTAGCGCCTGGCGTTCTTCCTCGTTCAGTTCGGAAGGCTCCTCCCCCAGCACGTTGATATGCCCCGCTGCCGGGCGGTTAAGCCCGACAATCGTACGCAGAAGAACCGACTTGCCGGTCCCCGACCCGCCGACAATGCCGAGCACTTCTCCTTTTCGAACTTTAAGGTCGAGATTTTCATGCACGACATGATCGCCGAACTGCGTGCGCAAGCCCCTCACATCGATGATAGTTTCATCCGCCATGCGTTAAATTCCCACCGCCGTGAAGAACATGGCGAAAAGCGCATCGAGAATGATGACCATGAAAATGGATTTCACTACCGATTGCGTGGTCTGCTGGCCGACCGATTCCGCGCTGCCCGTCACCTTCATC
Organism: Tepidicaulis sp.; assembly: GCF_965222285.1. Taxonomy (NCBI): domain Bacteria; kingdom Pseudomonadati; phylum Pseudomonadota; class Alphaproteobacteria; order Hyphomicrobiales; family Parvibaculaceae; genus Tepidicaulis; species Tepidicaulis sp. Next base: position 2,162,010 of record NZ_OZ244942.1, read on the forward strand.
CCGCAGTGACAGCCGATAAGCGCAATGGTGATGGCCATGAAGGGCGCCTTGAGGAGCCCCACCCCGAAGGTCCAGAAGCCCGCCGCCTCCTGAAGGCGCACGAGGAAGACGCCGGGCGTCGTATCGAGCAGCATCCAGACCGTCACCGCCCCGCCGAGAAGCCCCATAATATCGGCGATGAAGGTGAGAAGCGGCAAGGTCAGCACCAGAGCCAGTACGCGCGGCACGATCAGCATTTCGACAGGGTCGAGCCCCAGCGTGCGCATGGCGTCGATCTCCTCACGCATCTTCATCGAGCCGATCTCCGCAGCAAACGCGCTGCCGGAACGGCCCGCAACGATAATGGCGGTGAGCAGGATGCCGACTTCCCGCAAAAAGATGATGGCAACAAGATTGACTGTATAAACGTCCGCGCCGAAACGCTTGAGCTGCTCCGCCCCTTGCTGAGCGATGACCGCGCCGATCAGAAAGGTAATGAGGCATACGATGGGCAGCGCGTCAAAGCCCGCCTTTTCCATATGATGGACAAGCGGCACGAGACGCAGGCGCCGGGGTGATTTTACCGCCCGCCAAAGCGCCTGCAGAAAAACGCCGAAATAACCGACAATGCCGCGCACCTCCGCGCCCGTCGCCAGCAAGACGTCCCCCACCCTTGCCGTCAATTGCACGGCAAAGGGGCGCATGTCATGCAGCGTGTCTGGGCAGCTGCCGCGATTGGCTTGCACCGTGGCAAATAACGTCTGAAATTCCCCGCGCAGCCCTTCAAAACGGGGATTGAGCCCCTGCGCGGAAAACCGCTCCGCCGTGCGGTCGATCAGCCAGGCGCCCGCCGTATCAAGCCGCGTCACATTCTTGAGATCGAAAATGACCTCTGCCCCGCGGATGCGCGAGGCCGGAAGCGCCTCAAGCGCTGCGTCAAGCGTGGCAGCCTGCCGGACGGTCCAGTCACCGGACGCCTGAAACATGAAGCCGGAGCCGGTTTCTTCGGTTTTGAAACTGGGCGTCTGGCTCATATCCCCTCAATACGCTAAGTTGCCCGCACAATCGTAGTTTTAACTTCAAATCCGGCCCGCGTCACCGGGCCGCATGGATTTGAACCCTACCTGTTCTAGCTTCGTTGTATAAAGTCTCATCCTGATGCGGAGAATGGCGCGGTAGAACGCCCCGGGACCATAATTTTAGAGTGCAGAGGACCAAAACGATGAATTTCATGAAGATCGCCATGATTGCCGGCGCGGCGCTCGCCTTCAGCCAGGTAGCCTCGGCCGACGACGCGGACCTTGAAAAAGGCGCGAAAGTTTTCAAGAAGTGCCAGGCGTGCCACACGCTTGAAGAAGGCGCGGCAAACAAGATCGGCCCGAATCTCCACGGCCTCTTCTCCCGGGGTGTCGCGGCGAAAGAAGATTTCCGCTATTCCGACGCAATGATGGAAAAAGCGGGCGAAATCGGCTCCTGGGACGAAGAGAATCTGGCAACCTATCTCGAAAGCCCGCGCAAATATGTACCGGGCACGAACATGGCTTTTGCCGGCCTGCGCAAGGAAAGCGACCGCACCAACCTGATCGCATACCTTAAACAGGAAACGGGCGCCGCTGAATAAGCGGACACCACTAACGTTTTTAAACCGGTCCGGGTTTTCATATCCGGGCCGGTTTTTCATGTCCGCTTCCGGCGCAGCTGACCCCGCGCGATAAGAAGGGTCAGGAGGAAAGCAGGCAGATAGAGCCAATAGGGGTCGATCCGCTCCTGCGCCACTTCCGCGCCGAGCACCTGCCAGTCGAAGCCGACACCGAGTTTTTCGGCGGGCGAGGCAAAACGCACGAGATCGACAAAGGTCTTGCCCTCTTCCTGTCTGAGATCGATGCCCGCAGCGCTAAGGCGCTCGCCCGCGCTGCCCTGTGCCCCGAGCGGTAAGCGGATCGTGCGGCGGACAAGATCGCCCTCGAAAGTTTCCCCTTCAAAAATGAGCGCCACGCTTTCTCCCGCCGGCGCGCCCTCGATAAGCGGCACCGCTTCTTCATAAGAGATGCGCTCAAACGGCGGCACGACCTGATCGACCCAATAGGCCGGGCGCAGCAGCGTGAAAGCGATAAGGAGCAGCACCGCCCCCTCCCAGATTTTCAGCCGCGTGAAGAAATAGCCTTGCGAGACGGCGGCAAAGAGCAATACGCCGAGCGTTGCTCCGAGCGCCGTCAATACCAGATCGAGCGGTCCTTCGATACCGATCAGCAACAGCTTCGTATTGAAGATAAAGAAGAAGGGCAGGATGACAGTGCGCAGCGAATAGCGAAAGGCCGTAATCCCCGTCTTGATGGGATCGCCGCCCGATATCGCCGCCGCCGCAAAAGAGGCAAGACCGACAGGCGGCGTTACATCCGCCATGATGCCGAAATAGAAAACGAAGAGATGCACCGCAATGAGCGGCACCACAAGCCCGGCATCCGCGCCAAGCTCTACCACCACGCCTGCAAGCAGCGCCGACACGACGATGTAATTGGCCGTGGTCGGAAGGCCAAGCCCGAGAATGAGGCTAAGCACCGCGACATAGATCAGCATCAAAATGAGATTGCCGCCGGAAAGGAATTCGACGAGCTCGGCGAGCCGGAGCCCCACCCCCGTCAGTGACACGGCGCCGACAATGATGCCGGCAGCAGCCGTTGCCACGGCAATCACGATCATGTTGCGCGCGCCAGATTCAAGCCCGTCCCAGATCGTGCGCGCGCCTTCTTTCAAATCACCAAGGCGAAAGCCCCGCCCGGCAAAAAGCGAGATGAGCACATGCTGGGTCGCGAGAATGACCATGAGCCCCACCACCGCCCAGAAGGCGGAAAGACCGGGCGAAAGCCGCTCGACGACGAGACACCAGACAAGAACGGCAATAGGCAAAAGGAAATGCAGCCCCTGGCGCACTGTCTCCGAAAACCGGGGAAGGAAAGGCGCATCGTCGTCGAAAATATCGGTCCCGCCGGTACCGGAACGGGCCTCGTCCCGCGCGGCGGTATAGACGGCGCCGATATAGAGGGCGAAGAGCGCGCCCATCAGTACCCAGAAAGCGCCAGCGCCAAGGCCCTGAATAAGCTCGATAATAAAATAGGCAAGGCCGAGAAAGACCGTGATGCCGGCCAGCATCAAACCGGTGCGCACAAGACGCATAGGCAAAGCGGGCAGCGGGTCCGGCCGCTCCAGAAGCGGCATATCCGCCTTCACCGCTTCCAGATGAACGATATAGACGAGCGCGATATAGGAAATGACCGCGGGCAGGAAGGCATGGGTGATGACATCGACATAGGAAATGCCGACATATTCCACCATCAAAAACGCCGCCGCGCCCATGACGGGCGGCATGATCTGCCCGTTGACCGAGGACGCGACCTCCACCGCCCCTGCCTGCTCTTTCGAAAAGCCGACCTTGCGCATGAGCGGAATGGTGAAGGTCCCCGTCGTCACCGTATTGGCGATGGAAGAACCTGAGACAAGCCCCGTCATGCCGGAAGCAAGCACCGCCGCTTTTGCAGGTCCCCCGCGCATATGCCCGACAAGGGAGAAAGCAAGGCGGATGAAATAGTCCCCTGCACCGCCCGTCTCAAGCAGCGCGCCGAAAAGCACGAAGAGGAAGATCACACTGGTCGAAACACCGATGGCGATGCCGAAGACGCCTTCCGTCCCCAGCCAGAGATGGCTCATGGCGCGGGAAAAAGACGCGCCTTTCCAGGCGATAATGTCCGGCGCGTAATTGCCGAAGAAAATATAGGCAAGGAAAAGAAGCGCGACGATGACGATGGGCGGCCCGAGCGCCCGGCGCGCCGCTTCCAAAAGCAGCAAGAGCCCGAGCCCGGACACCGCAAGGTCGAGATCGCTCGGCAGGCCCGGCCGCAAGGCAAGCCCGTCCCGGAAAATGAAAAGATAAGCCGCGGTAAAAGCGCCGAGCGCGCCCAGCCCCCAATCGGCAAGCGGAATGGCCTTGGCGTGTTTCTTGAGCGCGGGAAAGCAGAGAAAGGCGAGCAACAGCCCGAAGGCGAGATGGATGGAGCGGGCATCCGTATCGTTCAGTACCGGAATGACGGAGGCGGCAAGAAAAGGCAGCGGTGAGGCATACCAAAGCTGAAAGAGCGACCAGAGCACGGCAAGCACAGCCACCGCTTTGCCGGGCACGCCGCCCGCCGCCCGCTCGCCCTCAAGCTCCCACAAAAGCTCTTCATCCGGGCGGGTATGGCCCGTAGCAGCTGGGCTGCGCGGCTCGCTCATTCTTCTTTTCTCCGCAAATCCCGTGAGAAGGGTGCCCGTGCGAAGGGCGCAAGCTTACTCGATGAGGCCCGCTTCCTTGAAGTAGCGCGCCGCCCCTTCATGCAAGGGCGCGGTGAGCGCGTGTTTCGCCATGCCTTCTTTCGTCAAAGCCTGGAAAGCCGGATGCAGCTTGCGGAAATCATCGAAATTCTCAAAGACCGAGGAGGTCAGATAATAAACGACATCCGCCTCCACATCCGCCGTCGAAACAAGCGTGGCGGCAACGCCGAAGGTCTGCACATCCTCCGAATTGCCCTGGTAGAGGCCGCCCGGAATGGTGGCGGGCGCATAGAAGCTGTTTTCTTCGATCAGCTTTTCGACTTTCGGCCCGTTCACATTGATGAGCCGTGTCTCGCAAGTCGTCGTCGCTTCCTGGATCGAACCGCTCGGATGGCCGACGGCAAAGACGATCGCATCGACTTTATTGTCGCAGAGCGCCATGGACTGTTCGGTGGAAACCAGCTCGGAGGCGAGCAGGAAGTCGCTCAGCTCCCAGCCATAGGCTTTCATCAGCACTTCCATCGTGGCCCGCTGGCCGGAGCCAGGATTGCCGATATTGACGCGCTTGCCCTTCAAATCTTCAAAAGAAGAAATGCCCGCATCGGCGCGCGCCAGCACGGTGAAAGGCTCAGGGTGCAGCGAGAAAACCGAGCGCAGGTTTTCCATCGGCCCCGCATCGGTGAACTGCGAGGTGCCTTTATAGGCGTGGTACTGCCAGTCGGACTGGGCAACGCCCAGCTGCAACTCGCCCTGGCGCAGCGCATTCAGGTTGAAAATCGAGCCGCCCGTGCTTTCCACCGAGCAGCGGATATTGTGCTCCTCGCGGGTCTTGCGGGTCAGCGCGCAAATGGCCCCGCCCGCCGGATAGTAAACGCCGGTCACCCCGCCCGTGCCGATGGTCACATACTGGCGCTCCTGGGCGCCTGCGCCTGCCGCGCCGGCCACCAAAGCGATAATTCCCATAAATAGAGCTGCCAGACGCGCCATTTAACACTCCCTCGATGTGTTTTGTTCCGTTTCACCCCTATTGATGGCAGCAGGCTTGCCATATGGCAACCGCGCCTCAGGTTCCACGGGGCTCATTTTACCGCCGATTTTTGGAACAAATGCTGCAAGTCAGCCCTTAAGTCATGGTCCCGTGTTCCAGTTCGGGACAATGGATATGGTGCAACCCGGGCCAAAAGCCCAGACCTGAGTCAAGATTATGCAGCCCTCGGCCTTGTTCAGACGCCTAGCCTGGTCCCTTCCGGTCCTCATTGTGGCCGGATCGCTCGCGCTGTCCATTTATGACCCACTCAGCCTGCGCACCCGCATGGCCGAGATTTCCTTCGATCTTATTCAGCGCTTCGAGCCGCGGCCCGCGGGGCATCCGGAAGCCATCTATATCGACATCGATGCGCAGACCGCCGAGCGCGTGGGTACCTGGCCCTGGCCGCGCCCGCGCCTGGCCAAGCTCCTGGACGCCGTGCATGGCGCAGGGGCCAGCATCATCATTCTGGACGAAACCCTGGAGAGCCCGGACCCGACCTCGCCGGAACAGGCGCTCGCACAGTGGCCGCCCTTTCCCGCCGATGCCGACGTCATGGCGGTGACGCAGGCGCTGCGCGCCCTGCCCGATCACGACATGGCGCTGGCTGCGAGCCTGCGCCGCGCCCCGACCGTACTTTCCATCACGCCCGGCAAGGGCGAGGCCCGTAAGCCGCGCAATACCGGCTGGACGCTAACGGCGACCGGCGGCGATCCTTACGCGCATCTTCCCGCCTTCACCGAATGGACCGGCAATCTGAGCGCGCTCGACCGGGCGGCGGCCAGCATCGGCGTGCATCTACCCTCGCAGGCACGCACGGACATGGTCCGCCATTTGCCGCTCTTCGCCAATCTGCGCGGCGATCTCATGCCTGCGACCGCGCTTGAAGCGCTGCGCCTCAAAGAAGGGGCAAACGCTTATGAGATGCGCCTGCGCACCGCGCCGACGAAATACGACATCACCAATCTGGGCGGCATTGCCTCCATCACCATTGCCGGCAAAACCATCCCGACGCTGCAGGACGGTTCTTTCCCGCTTTATTTCCGCATGGAGCGCGAGGGCGCGTCCGTGCCCGCTTGGCGCTTTCTGGAAGACGGGGCGGATGCGGCGGACCTGAGCGGGCGCATCGCAGTCATCGGCGTTTCGAAAAACGGCATCGACAAGTTTCACACGACGCCCATCGGCCCGCTGCCCTCCGGCGCGATCATCACCGAAGCGCTCGACCAGATCATCACGGGCACCATGCTGACCCGGCCGGAATGGGGCCAGGGCGCCGAGATGCTGCTGATCGGCGGCGGCAGCCTGCTCATTTTGCTGATCGTACTCGGCTCGCGCCGGTATCCCTGGCCCATTCTGTTCACGCTGCTTCTGACGGGCGGCGCGGCCTATGGCACCTGGTATGCCTTTACAGAAAAAATGTGGCTCCTGCATCCAGTGCAGCCCATCGCGACGCTGCTTGCCGTCTATCTCATCTCGGCCATGCTGAACCGGCTGCGGATCGATGCGGAAACCCGTTTCATCGAAAACCAGTTCACGCACCGCCTGCCGAAATCGAAACTGAACAAGCTGATCGCCCAGCCGCGCCGCGTTCCCCACAAGGGCACGGGCGTGGAAGTGACCTCCATGACAGGGGGCTTGCGTGGCTTCAACATCATCGCCGACCGGTATCTGGCGGACCCGGAAGCCTATGCGGATATTCTCAACCGCTTCTTCACACCGGCGACGAAACTCGTGCATGACCGGGGCGGCATGATCGAACGCTATATGGGCGAGACCATGCACGCGGTCTGGAATACGCCCTTCCCCACCAACGATCATGTGGCGCGCGCCTGCGACGCGGCATTGCGCATGACCGAACAGCTCGACGCGCTCAACGACTTCCTTTTGGAAGATGCGAGCCGGCTCAACATGTCCTATGTGCCGCTGTCGGTTTCCATCGGCATCGATTCGGGCGAGGCGATTGCCGGTAATCTCGGCGCGGATCACAATTTCGATTATGGCGTTTCCGGGGAACCGGTGACCTTTGCCAATTATCTGCAGCGCCATGCCCGCCACTATGGGCCCGCCATCATCGTGGGCGAAGGGGCGCAGCGCATCTTGGGCGAGCGCTATGCGCTGCTCGAGGTCGATCTTATCGCCACGCCGCGCCATCCCAACGGCTCGCGCGCCTTTGCGCTGCTGGGCGATTCCATCGTCCGCGCCAGCCCGAAATTCCGCGCACTGCAGGAAGCCCATAAAGCGCTTTTCGAAGCCTACCGCAATCAGCGCTGGGCCGAGGCACGGGCCGTCATCGCCCAAGCACGCAAGCTCAACGGGGCCATCGAAACGCTCTACGATCTTTATGAGCAGCGCATCGCGCATTTCGAGGCGAACCCGCCCGGCCTTGCCTGGAATGGGGTGTGGTACGCGGGCCGTATTTAATCCTTCGCCCATTTATCGGGCCTTTGCGTAATCACCCTTGGCGGGCGTGCAAAGGCCCGGCATGATGCGTTCATGCGCAACCTGACCGTCACCATCGAAGCCTGGCCCATCAAAGGACGCTTTGCGATTTCCCGCGGGGCCAAGACCGAGGCGGAGGTGATCGTCGTTACGCTGGAAGACGGGCCCCATAGAGGGCGCGGTGAATGCGTGCCTTATGGCCGCTACGGCGAAACGCTGGAAAGCGTTGCCGCGCAGATCGATTCCATTGCAGATGAATTTCAGGAAAAACCGAGCCGGGAAAAGCTGATGCGGCTCCTGCCCGCAGGCGCGGCGCGCAATGCGCTGGACTGCGCTCTTTGGGACCTGGAAGCGAAATGGGCAGATATGCCCGTTTGGCAATTGGCAGGACTGGCGAAACCCGAACCACTCACCACCGCCTTCACGCTCAGTCTCGATACGCCTAAGGCAATGCACGAGGCGGCAAAGAGCGCGGCAAGCCGCCCGCTCCTCAAAATCAAACTTGGCGGAGACGGCGATCTTGAACGGCTTGCCGCCGTGCGCGAAGGCGCGCCGGGCTCCGATCTCATCGTCGATGCGAATGAAGGCTGGGCGCCGGACAATCTGGAGCGCCTTTTAAGCGAGATCGCCCCGTACCGCGTGGCGCTGATCGAACAGCCCCTGCCCGCCGGAGACGACGCCTGCCTTGCCTCGGTAAAAAGCCCCATTCCGCTTTGCGCCGATGAAAGCTGCCACACCTCGGCGGACCTCGTGCGTCTTGCCAGCCTTTACGATGCCGTCAACATCAAGCTCGACAAGACGGGCGGCTTTACCGAAGCGCTGCACACGATCGAGAAAGCGCGCGGCCTCGGCATGGAAATCATGATCGGCTGCATGGTGGGAACATCGCTGGCGATGGCGCCGGCCGCCCTGCTTGCCGCCGGCGCCTCCTTTGTCGATCTGGACGGTCCGCTGCTCTTGGCGGAGGACCGGGAGCCCGGCCTTCGCTATGAAGGTTCGGTGCTTTTCCCGCCCGAAAGAACGCTTTGGGGATAGGCCCAAAGCGCCATTCCATCAGATATCGAGCACGATCTTGCCGAAATGACTGGCGCCCTGCATCAGCTTCAGCGCAGGAACGATCTCTTCCAGCGGAAAGGTCTTGTCGATCACGGGCTTGATGTCGTTCTGCTCCACCGCGCGCACCATTTCCTCGAAGTGCTGGCGGCTGCCTACCGTGATGCCGGAGATTTTGGCGTTCTGACCGAACATCGCCGCGACATTCATGTCCTTCACGAGACCGGAAAGAATACCGATCACGGCGATATGCCCGCCGGTACGGATCGCCATGATGGATTGCGGGAAAGTTTCCGCACCGCCTACTTCCACGACATGATCGACGCCGCGCCCGCCGGTCAGCTTGCGCGCCTCGCTCGCCCAGTCCGGCGTTTTTTTGTAATTGATGAACTGATCGGCGCCGAGCGCCTTGGCCCGGTCCAGCTTTTCGTCAGAGGAGGATGTGATGATGACATGGGCGCCGGCGGTCTTGGCAAATTGCAGTGCGAAAATCGACACGCCGCCCGTTCCCTGCACAAGCACCGTGTCGCCCGCTTTCAAATTGCCTTCCACGAAAAGCGCCCGCCAGGCGGTGAGCCCGGCGCAGGGAAGGCAAGCGGCCTCCGCCGGCGTCAGGTTCTTCGGCGCTTTGGAAACGCCGTCGGCAGAGACGCAAACATAGTCTTCCGCGCAGCCATCGATCGGCCCCCCGAAAGAAGTGGCAAGCGCGGCGGGTGTCGGCGGACCCGAAAGCCAGCCCTGGAAGAAAGACGGGCAAACAAGATCGCCCTTTGCCACGCGGCGCACCCCGTCGCCCAGTTCCACCACTTCACCGCAGCCATCGGAAAGCGGGACAAGCGGCAAAGGGTAATCCCCGCCGAAACCGGAAGTAATGGCGAGGTCGCGGTAATTCAGCGAAGCGGCCTTCAGCTTGACCAGGATTTGCCCTGGCCCCGGTTTCGGCACGTCCCGCTCTTCGAGTTTCAGATTGTCCAGCCCATAGCTTCCGGAAATCACGGCGGCGCGCATGATCACCCTCCCTCATTGCGTCTTATTGAATATGGATAAGACCAATGTGACCGGGACGACGCGGATTTCAAGCCAAGCTTTGCCCTGCCGTAGCGTCAACGCGGCGTGTTTTTTAAGCAGGAAAATACGGAGACCACAAAGACCGAATTAAAAAGGTCTATCGCCCTTGATCTGGGTGCGGTGCATGACGCGACGGCTAGAGGCATCGAAACTATCGCGCCGGTGGATGGTGCAGCGATTATCCCAGATCAGAAGATCGCCGAGCGCCCATTGATGGGTCCAGGCGAATTTTTTCTGTTCGCAATGCGCCCAAAGCCGGTCGAGCATTGCATCGCTTTCGGAGACACTCAGCCCTTCCACATAAGCATTGCGGCGGCGGCCGAGATAAAGCGTCTTACCGCCGGTTTCAGGATGCGTGCGCACCATGGGATGCATCTCGCCCGGCATCTGGCGGATATCCGTCACGCTTTCAAACCCGGCGCGCGTTTCCCCGACACTGGTCGTGCTGGCATCGTGAAAGCAGCGGTGCCCGCCAACGAAGGCGCGCAGATCCTCCGGCAGCTCTTCATAGGCTTTGTACATATTGGCAAAGCTCGTATCACCGCCCGTGGGCGGAATTTCGAGCGAGTAAAGCACGCTCGCCTTGGGCGGCGCGGCCACATAGGACATATCGGTGTGCCAGTCGGCTTCCTTGTCGCCCAGCGCGCCGATGGGCCGTCCGTTTTCCTTCACATTGGAGATGATCCAGATTTCGGGGCGTGAAAGCGCCTGGCTGCCCGCCATATCCGTTGCGCTGGCCGGCGCCATGTCGAGCTCGCCGAAATGTTTGGAAAAACGCACGAGATCGTCGTCGCTGATTTTCTGCCCGCGGAAAAGCAATACCTGATGGTCGAGCCAGGCCTGCTGCACGGCTTCCATGTCGCTCCCGCTCAGCGGGGCGGAAATATCTATTCCCGAAACGACGGCGCCCAGCGCGGCGCCCGTCGGCACAACCTCGATTGCCATTCCTGCTTACTCCTTTAGGCTGGGGCCATCATAATCATCCGGCAGGCAATTTCCAGATAGGCCGGGGAGCGGCAAAGAGCCACCCCAAAACCGCCGGCACACCCGAATTTGAAGACACAAAGCCTGAGGACAAAACGGTAGATGAGCGAAGGGAAGATGGACAAAGCCGCCTATAAATCCCGGCTCAAGGAACTGCAGAAACGCCTCAATCTTCTCCAGCACGCCATGGCGCGCCAGGGCCTGAGCGGGATTGTGGTGCTGGAAGGCTGGGATGCAGCGGGAAAAGGCGGCGTCATCCGCCGCATCGCCTGGGCACTCGATCCGCGCCATTTGAAAGTCTGGTCCATCGGTGCGCCCTCTCCCGCCGAAAAGCGCCAGCACTGGCTGAAACGCTTCTGGCAGCGCCTGCCCGATGAGGGGGAGATCGCCGTCTTCGACCGTTCCTGGTACGGGCGCGTGCTGGTGGAACCTATCGAGGGGTTTGCCAGCCAGGAAGAAGCGGCCCGCGCTTACCGGGAGATCAACGAGTTCGAGAACATGCTCACCGATGAAGGGCTGCGTATGGTCAAACTCTTTCTCGACATCACCCCGCAGACCCAGTACAGGCGCTTTGAAAAAAGGTTCCGCTCACCGCAGAAGCGCTGGAAAATGACCCGCGAAGATTTACGCAACCGCAGCCGCTGGGACGCCTATGAAGAGGCCTATGAGCAGATGATTGCCGAAACCTCAACACCTGCCACCCCCTGGGTGCGGATCGATGCGAATGAAAAACGCGCCGCCCGCATCGCCTGCCTTGAAGAAATCCTCAAAGTGCTGGGCGCAAGGATCGACGTGACGCCGCCGCCGGCCGACCCGGAGGTCAAAGCCTTCTTCGATGAAAAGAAAAAAGAAAAGCTTTAAGCCGCTTCGACCAGAAGCCCGCCCTGCCAGCGCCGCCAGGTGATGAGCGCTGCCCCCGCCCCCATGAGGGCCACACCGGCCATGACATAAAAGCCCGTGCTCTGCGCGGCCTCATAAAGCGGGCCCGATAGCGCCATGAAACCTGCCATCATGATGCCGCCGGAAACCGCCGCATAAAGGCTCTGCGCCGTTGCCGCAAGCTCAGGGGCAACGGCCCGCGCAATGAAATGCATGGCGCCAAGATGCGCCGCCCCGAAGCTGAGCCCGTGCAAAGCCTGCGCAAAACAAAGAATGGCAAGACCGGGTTCCTGCGCCGTAATGAGCCAGCGCAAGACGCCCGCCCCCGCCGCAAGAACGACAAGCCCCACGGGCCCGAAGACCCGCGCAAGCCAGGCGGAGGCCATGAAAAGCGAGATTTCCGCAACCACGCCAAGCGCCCAGAGAAACCCGATCAGTGTTTCGCTGAGCCCGAGCCGCTGCCAATTGAGCGAGCCGAAGGCATAAAGAAAAGCGTGGCTCGACTGGGTAAGCCCCGCGGCGAGCACGAAGCCGAGAAAGACCGGATGGCGCAGCACTTTGAGCGCATTCGCCCAGGAAAGCGGCGGCGCGGCGCTATCCTTGCGCCCTTCGGCAGGCAGCAGAAAGCCGATGGAGAAGGTGAGCGCGATGCCGAATAGCATCGCCGCCAGAATGTGGTTTTCCCGGCCCGGCAAAAGCCACCAGCCCATCGCATAGCTTGCGACGATGAAGCTGACCGAGCCCCAGAGCCGCACCCGCCCGTAATCCATCCCTTCCTCGCGCACGGCGCGCATGGCAAGGCTTTCGGTCATGGGAATGATGGAGGGATAACGCGTCATCAGCACAAGGCTGATGAGAAAGATGGGCAGAAACCCGTCCGCCAGAAAATAAAGCGCGGCGGCGCAAAAAGAAACCGCCGCCAAAGCCAGCATCATGCCGCGCCGGTTCTCCGCCCTGTCCGCCAGAAAGGCGAGCGCGGGTCCTGCCAGAATGCGCAGCAGCATGGCGCCGGAGAGCACGATGGAGATTTGCGCGGGCGTCAGCGCCTGCGCCCCCAGCCATACCGGAAAGAACGGCAGATGGACGCCGGGAAAAATAAAAACGGCGGCATAGAAAAGGCCAAGACGCGCGGCGAGCGGCAAAAAAATCTCCCTGTCCGCATAAGAGCATGACAGGGAGACTACAGAGGCGCTTTGAAATGTCTATCCGATAGAAGGATAAGGCAGTTTGCGTTTCTCCGCCGCCTGGCGGAGAAAACTCCAGATGCGCGCGCCAAGCTTGCGCGCCGGCGGGCTGTCCAGTTCTTCCAGTGCCGCTTGCAGCTCGATCAGAAGCGTTTTGAGCCGGTCGTTTTCCTGATCGAGATCGGAAATGAGCAGCGAGGCTTCCCGGCCCCCCGCTGCCGCGCCAAGACGCTTTTGCAGATCGCCCGGCAGGCCAAGCCCGCCCGTCTCTTCGAAAATGGCGCGCATCTCCGCATTTTCTTCGGCGCGCAGCTGCGCCCCGCGCTCGAACTCCGCCGCCGACATGAACATCATGAGACCGATGACGGAGGTGTTGCCCACCGCATATTCGGCGGTGAGGTTCGGCGCGACTTCCAGCAGAAGCTTGCCGAAGGAATGCTGCAGAACGAGAGGAACATCGGGTTTCATGCGGCTTCCTCCTCGGCAATTTCCTGCATGCGTTTCGACAGGAGCCGGTTATGCACATCCGTGCAATACCAGCTCGACAGCGCCATGACGGGATCAGTGTTGTTACCCGCCTGATATTCCTTACCGGCGGAAATCCAGATCGCAAGGCCCTTGACCATGGCGAAGATTTCCCACCAGGCAAAAGCCTTGGGATCGACCTTCAGGCCGCTTGCCTCTTCCCAGAGCTTCAAGGCTTCGGCACGCGGCAAAAGCCCGCCCGGCTTTTCTTCATTCTCGAATGCCCATAGCGGATCGCAGGCCCAGGCAAGATCCTCCAGAGGATCGCCCAGATGGCACATTTCCCAATCGAGGATCGATTTGATCTCGCCTGCTTCGTTGAAGAGAAAATTGCCCGTACGGTAATCCCCATGCACGACGCGCAACTCTTTGGGCGGTGGCGGCGGATTGCGCCGCAGCCAGCGGATCGCGCCTTTGGCGATGGGCTGGGCGATCAGCGTGTCCTTATCAATCTCCCCTTCCCAATAATCAAGCTCGCGCTTCCAGCATTCCTCCGGCGCAGGCTTTTCCATGCTTTCCCCAAGGCCGATGGCGCCCGGGTCCTGCGCGGCGATCTTGCCGAGGATGGTGAAGAATTGCGGGCCGATCTTCGGCGCAAGCTCGCCGTAAGGATCGGGAGAGAAAGGACTTGCCGCCTGGCAGCCTTCGATCTGTTCCATCACGAAGAAGGACCGCTCGAGCCATTTCTCATCCGTTTCCAGAAAAAGCGGCTCGGGTACCGGCACGCCGGTCGGGTGAAAGGCGCGGTAGGCATTGAACTCGAGATCGCGCTCGGTCTCGATCAGGCTTGCCACCGGATCACGGCGCAGGATGAGCGGACGCGACACCTCTTTGCCCCCCTCCTGCCAGCGCGCGGTCAGGCGGTAGGTCTCCCGGCTTGCCCCGCCATGAATGCGCGAAATTCCTTCCACCACCATGGCGCTTGCCTGCGGCATTTTGTGGGAGAGGTAAGCGGCGAATTTTTCTGCGATTTCTTCCATCACCTTCTCCTTATGGCGCCATGTCGAGAAGGTCTTTGAAACCGGACGGCGCGTGGGGGCCGATGATGAGCTGCTCGAGAATGCCCGCGCCTTTCTGCACCGGCTTGTCACCGTCTTTCATTTCCGCTTCCACAAAGGCCTGAATGTGCAGATAAGGCGGCACGCAGGTGTCGATATCGGCGGTCTTGAAGCAATCATAATCCACTACAAGCTCGCCCTTATAGCCGCCATGGTTCCAGTCCGGGTTCCCGTAACCGAGCCCGGTCATGTAGAAATTCCATTTCGGCGTGAGCTTAATGTCGATGCGGCTGCCGTCATGACGCTGGAAATGCAGCTCCGCGGCTTTTGCGTGGCGCGAGCCGGACTGGAAAGAAATGTCGGACCAGCAGCGGTCCATTTTTTCTTCCTCGCCATCGCCCGTGGGGCAGAGAACGGCGGCCGTGTTCCAGGCATCGCCCTTGGCATCGGCATTGATGTGGTAAAGCGTGATGGCATTTTCGAAATTGAGCGGCGACCAGATCCAGTAAAATTGCGGCTGAGGCGGCGGCGCCACGGGCTGCGGATCGGACGCGCCGACCGGGCGGATGCCCCAGGAGCGGTCGCGCGTACCGACGAACTGATCCTTCTTCACTTCGATGCGCCGACCCTTGACCTCGATCCAGCCCTCGTAAGAGCCGTTCTGGGTCATGCGCGTATAGTCCATGAAAATGCGCGGCCCCTGCCGGTAGGTGAAGCGCGGTTCTTCCAGCGCGCGGGCGCGGCCGCGGAACGTGATATCGGCTTTGAAATCATGCTCGGCGCTATCGACCGTGATGCGCAGCGCCTGAAGCGGCTCGATGACCTCCACCGCAATGGGGCCGACTTTCGTATCCAGCCGCTCCATGTGAAGTACGCGGGAGGCGTGAATATTGTGCTGCACGCCGTCCACGACGACGGCGAAATTCGCATCCATCACATTGAGATGCGGATAGACACCGAGACCGCAGCCGAAGAAAACGCTGCCATCCCAATTGTAACCGTTGAAGAAATAGCGGTCGTAAAAATTCCGGTCCGTCCCCGAATAAGCGATTGGTTCGGGGGTTTGGTGGATCGGATACTCATCCCCTTTCGTGAGCATCAAGGCCTCCCTGTTCTCCGGTTTCATTGCCCGGTTTGCTTTTGATTGCAGGCAGCATGGCGCGCGCCCGCCCATGGGTCAACTTGACTGGGTGGCTCAGAAAATGACGTCGCGTAACGGGAGCAATGAAAGCTCGGACGCCCTGCCCGCCCGCGCCTTACGCAGTTCAGCTCCGCATTTTTTAGAGCTCTTCCCATGAGTCTTTGCGCACCCTCAAACGGCAGGCTAAGAAAGCAGGCAGGTTTAAAAAGCAGCGGATCAGGAGACGGCCCATGAAACTCTGGCTCATTCTCGGCGCGGTAAACGGCTTTATCTCCGTGGCGCTCGGCGCCTTCGCCGCGCATGGGCTGGCCGGCAGGGTTGGCGAGAAGGAACTTGCCGCTTTTGAAACCGGCGCGCGCTATCACATGTATCACGCGCTGGCGCTGCTCGCCGTAGCCTGGCTGGCCCAGCACGCTTCCGCCTCGCTGACCTACGCGGCGGGCTGGGCTTTCCTTGCGGGTATGATTCTTTTTTCCGGCTCGCTTTACTATCTCGGCATCACCGGCAGCCGCGCGCTTGTGCTCGTTACGCCTGTGGGCGGGCTCGCCTTCCTCGCAGGCTGGGCTCTGCTTGCCGCAGCGGCGGCGGGGCTGAAAGCGCATCCATAAGAAAAGCCCGCGCAAGAGGCTGGACTTACGGCACTCCCCTTGCCAGAATTTACTAGACTGCGGTCCAGTCATGGGGCCCAGTCGCGCAATTGCGCGGCTGGATGGAGGCTGAAAGGCCGGGAGGAAAGATGAGCCGCATTATCGTTCTGGGCGCCGGGATCGGCGGGCTCTCGGCTGCCATTGCGCTGGCAGGCGAAGGACATGAGGTCACGGTGATCGACCGCGATCCGCCCCCGCCCGAGCTTTCCGCCGATGCCGCCTTTGACGAATGGCAGCGCCGGGGCGTCGGCCAGCTGCGCCACAGCCATGCCTTTCTCGCCCGGCTCTATCAGCTCATCCGCGAAAACCACCCCGCCTTGCTAGCCGATCTTCTGGAGGCCGGCTGCCGCGAGCTGAAATTCGCCGACACCGTGCCCATGCCGCTCGTCCCCTCTTACGTGCCGGCAAAAGGCGATGAGCATCTGACCATTCTATCAAGCCGCCGCACGACGCTTGAACTCATCATGCGCCGCTATGCCGCCCGCCAGCCCGATGTCACCTTCCGCACCGACGAAGTAGTGGAAGGTCTGATCGCGGAAAAGAACGCGGAGGGCCAGGCCGTCATCCATGGCGTCACTTTGCGCTCGGGCGAAAAAGTAACGGGCGATCTGGTTGTCGATGCGATGGGGCGGCTCAATCCAGGCGCCGACTGGCTGAAAGAGCTCGGAGTTCACATCCGCGAGGAAGATGCGCCTGCCGGGATCGTCTATTTCACCCGCCATTACCGTATCAAAAACGGCATGAGCGAGCCGGAACGCACCGCCGCCCCTGGCGCCGCCGATCTCGGCTTCCTCAAGTTCGGTGTCTTTCCGGGCGATAATGGCTGCTTCTCCATCACCCTTGCGGTGCCGGAGGTCGAGCGCACGCTTTCGAAAGCCATTCTGGATACGGAGGTTTTCGACAAGGTCTGCCGTTCCATTCCCGGCCTTACCCCCTGGCTCGAAGAAGAGCGCACCGAGCCGCGCTCGAAAGTCTTCCTGATGGGCAATCTCTTCAGCCGCTGGCGGCACATGACCGAGGCGGGCAAGCCCCATGCGCTGAATTATTTCCCGCTTGGCGATTGCCACATCCGCACCAACCCGCTTTACGGACGCGGCTGTTCTTTCGCAGCCATTCAGGCGCATATCCTGCGCGATGTGCTGCGGGCCGAAAAAGATCCGGCAACACGCGCGATCGCCTATCATGCAGCAACACGCGAAGAAATCCGCCCCTATTACGATAATATGGTCAAGCAGGACCTCGGCGCGATCAAACGCGCGCGCAACGAACTCACGCCGGGCTATAAGCCGGGCTTCAAGGCGCGGCTCGTCAAACGTTTCACCGAAGACGGCATCAATATCGCCATCCGCTCCGATATCCAGCTTTACCGCGCCTTCATGCAAGGCTTTCACATGCTTGCCCATCCCACCGCCTGGCTGCTGGAAAACAAGAAGAACCTCGCCAAGGTCTTGTGGGTCTGGGCGCGCGGGCGCAGATGGAACCGTAAGTATTATCCGCCCCGCACAGGGCCGGAGCGCACAACGCTTTTCAACATGCTCGGCCTTCCCAAAGATGCCGATCTGATCACGGATCAAGCCTGATCCCGCCCAAACACAGGACGCAGTCATGACCCAGGCACCCGCCATGCCCGATCCCATTTTCGTTGAAACGAACGGCATCAACATGGCCGTCTATGAAGCCGGGCCGAAAGACGGCGTGCCGGTCGTGCTGTGCCATGGCTGGCCGGAGCTTGCGTATTCCTGGCGCCATCAGATCCCGGCGCTTGCTGCCGCAGGCTTCCGCGTCATCGCGCCCGATCAGCGCGGCTACGGGCTGACAGGCGGGCCGAAGGGCGAGGAAAACGTTCCCCTTTACGACATCGAACATCTGACGGGCGACCTTGCCGGGATGCTCGATGCGCTCGGTATCGATAAAGCGGTCTTTTGCGGCCATGACTGGGGCGGCATGGTCGTCTGGCAAATGTCGCTTCTGCAGAAGGAGCGTGTGGCAGGCGTCATCGGCGTCAACACGCCCTTCATCCCCCGCCTCACCTCCGACCCCATCGAGGCGATGCGCGCGGTCTATGGCGAGAAAATGTATATCGTTTTCTTCCAGCGCTTCGGCGAGGCGGAAAAGCTGCTGGGCAAGGACACCGCCCGCTCCTTGCGCTTCTTCTACCGCAAAAGCAGCGTAACCGCCGAAGAGTGGGAAAAAATGCCCGCGGAGGAAAAGAATCTCTCCTTCCTCGATGCGCTCGAAACGCCGGAAGAAGAATGGCGCGGCACGCCGCTTCTCAGCGATGAGGAATATGCGGTCTATACCAAAGCCTTCGAGCAATCGGGCTGGGAAGGCGGCATCAACTGGTACCGCAATTTCTCGCGTAACTGGCGTCTGAGCGAAGGCGTGGAGCAGAAAGTCACCGCGCCGAGCCTGATGATTTCCGCCGCGGACGACGTGGTGCTGCCGCCCGCCATGACCGAGGGCATGGAAAAATATGTGCCGGATCTCGAAAAGCACATCATTCCGGCCTGCGGTCACTGGACACAGAGCGAAAAGCCGGATGAACTGAACACACTCATGATCGATTGGCTCAAACGCCGCTTTGGCTGATCCCGTTTCGGCAGGGCGGCGCTTCGGGCTTTCCTGCCGGGGCTTCCATGTCGGATACGGACGCGCTGCTTTTTGCCAATGAAATGTTCTACCGGGCCTTCGCGGACCGGGACATTACCGTCATGTCCGAAATCTGGGCGGAAGATGCGCCCTGCACCTGCCTCCACCCCGGCTGGCACCCGCTGGAAGGGCGCGAGGAAATTCTGCAAAGCTGGCACAATATCTTCAACGGCCCAGAGCCGCCGCGCATCGATTGCGTGGCCCCTGTGGCCCGCATCATCGGCGAAAGCGGGATTGTGATTTGCTATGAGAAAATCGGCATGGACTACTTGGTCGCGACGAATCTCTTCGTCCGGCGGGGGCATGTGTGGATGCTGATCCATCATCAATCGGGTCCTGTGACCAGCCCTCCGGAAAAAGAAACGGAAGAACGCCGCAAACCGGACGCCATCAATTAGCGCGGCAGTAAGAAGCGCTATGTCCGGGCGGCCCATATGCGAGGGAGGGACACGGCCATGGACGGCATGACGCTCAACGATTTCATTCTTCAAGAACCCATCTGGCTGCGCAGCTGGCTTTTCTGGCTGATGTTCATCAACACCGCCTCCATTGTCTTTGCGTTCACGCGCACGGAGGCGCATTGGGTACTCACCGCCTGGCTCGCCAATCTGCTCTTCATGCCCATGCTCTTTGCCGAGTTCGGCTATACGCGCATTCTCGGCCTCAGCCATATCGTGTTCTGGACGCCGCTTCTCGTCTATCTGTGGCGCCGGCGCGCCGAGATCGAGCTGCGCAGCGTCTCGGGCGCTTATCTTTGGGCGCTTTTCGCCTCCAACGGCTTGTCGCTCGTCATCGATTATATCGACCTTGCCCGCTATCTGGCCGGGGACGGCGCGCTGACATAACGCACACGCCCACCTGTCTTACACTCTTTGCTTGAGTTGCCTTAGCCGCCTGCTAGGCTTCCTGCCACTGCGCAGGGGCCGGCGGCAGGGCATGCGGCCGCGCCCCTGCCCATTTGGAGGGGGAGAACGTCATGACGCCTGATGCCATTTTTCTGATAGCCACATACGGCCTTGTGCCTTTCTGGCTGCTGCTTGTGGTGCTGCCGCGCTGGAGCGGGACGCAGTTTCTTGTGCACTCGGCGCTGCTGCCGCTGATCTTCGGCTGTCTTTATACCTACTATCTGGCCGTTGCCTCTTTCGGCGGCGGACAGCCGGAAGGCGCGAGCTTCGGCACGCTGGCCGGCGTCATGATCTTCTTCCAGATGCCGGAAGCGGCGCTTGCCGGCTGGCTGCATTATCTCCTTTTCGATCTTTTCATCGGTGCCTGGGAGGCACGCGATGCGCAGCGGCGCGGCATGTCCCATTGGCTGGTCATCCCCTGCCTCGTCTTCACCTGGCTTGCCGGGCCGCTTGGCCTTCTGCTTTACATCGTCCTGCGCGCGGTATCGGGCAAAGGCGGCTGGCGGCTTCAACCCGCCGACGCCCCTGCGTAAAGGGCGGGCGTTTTCAAGCCGCCGCCTAGGCGAAAGCTTCACTGTGGTTTATGAATAGCAGGCGCCGTTCCGGGGCCTGCGGCCCCTCCGCCATGGCGGACTGACAAAGCTGTTACCAAGCCTTGAGGGGACCCGGCCTCTTGGGTATGATCCGCGCGCCGAAGCGGCACTCAGACTGCCGAAAGTTGGGGCGGGGCTTCGGCCTCATCCGAAAAGCATTGTTTTACCCCGGCGGGGTCCCAGACATCAGCCTCGCCGGCCAGCCCGATATGGGCACGCCCACGAGCGGCCTTGGAGCCGGCTAAGAGTTTGAAAGGAGAGGCGCATGTCGCAGGCCCTGGACCGGCAAGAGGCGTTTGAAACGCCCGCGCCGCCGCAGAGCGGAAACGCGCCGTCCGATGCGACGATCGCCGCGCTATCGGGCGACCGCCCGCTGCGCATTCTTCTGCCCAGTTACCGCTCCAACCCGACGACCGGCGGCCAGGGCGTTTACATGCGCCACATCTCCAAGGCGCTGGTCGATCTCGGCCATACGGTGGATGTGATTTCCGGCCCGCCCTACCCCGATCTCGATCCCCGGGTCGGGCTCATCAAGCTGCCCTCGCTCGATCTTTATGCCAATCCCCATCCCATTCGCGCCTTCCGGCCCTGGATGCTGACCTCCCCCATCGATCTTTTCGAATGGTGGAGCCACAATTGGGGCGGCTTCTCCGAGCCTTATACGTTCGGCGAGCGCATGGCGCGCTACATGCAAGGCCGCATCCACGAATATGACGTGATGCATGACAACCAGACGCTCTGCTGGGGCATGCTGAAAGTGCGCGACATGGGCCTGCCCGTGGTCGGCACGATCCACCACCCGATCACCATGGACAAGCGCATCGACATCAAGCATATGCCGGGCCCGTTCATGAAATTCCTGAAATGGCGCTGGTATTCCTTCCTGCGCATGCAGATCAAGGTGGCCCGCCAGCTCGATCCCGTCATCGTCGTTTCCGAAAGCACGAAACGCGACGTGACGCGCGATTTCAAACTCGACCCGCAAAAGATGCGCCTCGTGCTGCACGGCATCGACCATGAAACCTTCCGCCCGCGCCCGGATGTAAAGCGCCTGCCGAACCGGCTGATCGCCTGCGCCAGCGCCGATGTGCCGCTGAAGGGTCTTATCTATCTTATCCGCGCTTATGCGGAGCTGCTAAAAACGCGCCCCGATCTCGAGCTTTATGTGATCGGCAAATTGCGCGAGGGCCCTACCGCCACGGAACTGCGCAAACTCGGCATCATCGACAAGGTGAAGTTCATCACCAATCTCACCGACGACGACATTACCGAGCAATATGCCAAGGCGACCATTGCCGTCTCTCCTTCCGTTTATGAAGGCTTCGGTTTTCCGGCGGGCGAGGCCATGGCATGCGGCGCCCCGGTCATTGCAACGACGGGCGGCTCGCTGCCGGAAGTCGTGGGCGAAGCGGGCGTGATCGTGCCCCATTCCAACCCGCCCGCGCTTGCCGAAGCGATTGCCGACCTGCTCGACAATCCGCAAAAGCGCGACGAGCTCGGCAGGCTTGCCCGCGAGCGCATCCTGCGTGAATTCAAATGGGAACGGACCGGCCGTCAGGTGGTCGAAGTATATAAAGAGGCGATGGCCAATGCGAACGGTGGACTTCAATACGCTGGGTCTTAAAGACGGGCTGCGTGTGCTCGATCTGGGATGCGGCGAAGGACGCCATGTGCATGCCATGTATCACCACGCCGTTTGTCATGTCGTCGGCGTCGACCTTGCCTTTGAGGACGTAAAGAAGACCCGCAACGGCTTCAGCGCCTGCCCGGACATGGACCCGGAAACGAAGCGTGTTTATTCGCTGTGCGTCGGCAACGCGCTCACCCTGCCTTTCGCCGATAACAGCTTCGACAAGATCGTCTGTTCCGAAGTGCTGGAGCACATTCCAAATCACCGCCAGGCGCTGAAAGAAATCACGCGCATTCTGAAGCCGGGCGGCACACTCGCCGTGTCCGTGCCGCGCTATTGGCCTGAATGGATTTGCTGGGCGCTCTCTGAGGAATATCACAACGAGCCGGGCGGCCATGTGCGCATCTTCCGCACCGGCCAGCTCAAAAAAGACGTAAGCGAGAACGGTCTTTCCTTCTTCCACCGCCACTGGGCGCATGGACTGCATTCACCTTACTGGTGGCTGCGCTGCGCCGTCGGTGTGAAAAACACGAAGTCGAAACTCGTTGCCGCCTATCACCGCTTCCTCGTCTGGGACCTGGTCAAACAGCCTTGGCTGACCCGCACGCTCGAAGCCTTGGCCGCGCCCTTGATGGGCAAGAGCGTCGTTCTCTATTTCACAAAGGAGAACCGCGCCGCATGACCTATTTGAGCTTCGGCGACCGGCTGCCTGACGGCTTTTTCGAGGGATCCGTTCGCCGCATTCTCGAGCTTCAGCGCGATAATGGCGCGATCCCCTGGTATGACGGCGGGGTGATCGACCCATGGAACCACACCGAAGCGGCGATGGGTCTGGCAACCCTGGGCGAGACGGAGGCCGCGCGCCGCGCCTTCCGTTATCTCATGGAAACCCAGCTCGAAGACGGCTCCTGGCACGGCGAGCTTGGCAGCGCGGTGCCGATGGACGAAGAAGAACAGCGTTTCACCGGCGATGAGGAAGACGTGCCCGATCCCATAAGGGACACGAATTTCGCCGCCTATATCGCAACCGGTGCCTGGCATCATTATCTGCTCGACGGCGATCTTTCCCATCTCAAAACGCTTTGGCCGCATGTCAAAGCTGCCATCGACTGGGTGGTCGCCCATCAAAGCCCCCATGGCGACATTCGCTGGGCGGCTGACGAGCCGCGCACGCCCGAAGACGATGCGCTGATCACCGGCTGCTCGTCGATCTATAAGAGCCTCGAATGCGCTATCTTCATTGCCCAGCGTCTTGGCGAGCCGAGCCGCCAC
Organism: Tepidicaulis sp.; assembly: GCF_965222285.1. Classification (NCBI taxonomy): domain Bacteria; kingdom Pseudomonadati; phylum Pseudomonadota; class Alphaproteobacteria; order Hyphomicrobiales; family Parvibaculaceae; genus Tepidicaulis; species Tepidicaulis sp. The sequence continues at coordinate 2,185,288 of NZ_OZ244942.1, forward strand.
TGGGCCGAAGCGCGCATGAAACTCGGCGAGGCCTTACGCGAAAAACCCCACCGCTTCGACCGCACCTGGGAGCCCAAAGACCGCTTTTCCATGGACTGGTATTACCCGGTGCTGGCCGGCGTCTTTACCGGCCAGGCGGCGCGCGACCGGCTCGCCTCAAAGTGGGATATTTTCGTTGCCGAAGGCAAAGGCTGCCGCTGCGTGCTCGACCAGCCCTGGGTGACGGTCGCCGAATCCGCCGAGCTGTGCCTGGCGTTGCTCGTTTCCGGCGAGCGCAAAAAAGCCGAAACGCTGCTTTCCTGGATCCATCAATGGCGCGCCGATTGCGGGGCTTATTGGATGGGCTATCAGTTCGAGAATGCCGTTGCCTGGCCGGATGAAAAACCGGCCTGGACCGCCGCCGCCGTCATTCTGGCGACCGATGCCGTGATCGGCATGACGCCCGCCGCGCCGCTTTTCTCAGGCCGCCACCTGGCCGAGGCGGCGGAGTAAGCGCAGCGATTTCACCGCAGAAATTTCCTCGAAGAAGTTCGACGCCAGCGCCATCTTGTAAATCTCATATGGCGGGCGCCCGCCATCTTCCGGGTTCGGAAAAACATCGTGAATGGCGAGAATGCCGCCCGGCTTCACGAACGGTGCCCAGAGCCGGTAATCGTTCAAGGCGTGTTCCATCGCATGGCCGCCATCGATGAACACCATGGCAAGCGGTGTCGCCCAGCCGCGCGCCGCAACCGTTGACGGCGCGACCAGCGGCACGACGGTATCTTCAAGCCCCGCCCGGCGCAGCGTTTGGCGGAAGAGCGGCAGCGTATTGAGCAGCCCGGTCTCGGGATCGTAAAGCTCGCTGTCGTGATGCTCCCAGCCGATCTGGTTTTCTTCCGACCCGCGGTGGTGATCGAGCGCGAAAAGCACCGAGCCTGCCTTCTGGCAGGCGGCGCCGAAATAGACCGTCGACTTACCGCAGTAAGAGCCGATCTCCAAGCAAGGCCCGAGCGCACCAGCCTCCAGCGCCGCGCCGTAAAGCGCTTCGCCTTCTTTCGGGTCGAGAAACCCTTTCACGCTTTCTGGATCGATGGGCAGAGAAATACTCATAGAAGTGCTTTCGAAGATTTTTGCGGGGTTTTTAATACGTCATCCCGCGACTTGTTCGCGGGATCCATTGGCCTTTCAAGACATAAAAGAACAGGTGATTTCGAGCAGCATCGCAGCGTTTACACTCGTTTTCCCCCAACCAGCCGGAATGCGAGTGGACCCCGCGAACAAGTCACGGGGTGACGGTGACATTTTATGCCCCCTCACCGGTCCGCCACCAGGCGGGCGCGCTGTTCCCCGAGCCCGTCGATGCTCATGACGATCTCGTCTCCTGCTTTCAGAAATTGCGGCGGCTTCATGCCCGCGCCCACCCCGTCCGGCGTGCCCGACGCGATGATGTCGCCGGGCAAAAGGCTCATGAATTGGCTAAGATAGGAAACGAGCTTGGCCACCGAATGCAGCATATCGCTTGAGCGGCCGTTCTGGCGCACTTCGCCGTTCACCAGCGTGCGCAGCGTCAGGTCCTGCGGATCGGCAATCTCATCCACCGTCACGAACCAGGGGCCGATGGGGCAGAACGTGTCGCAGCTTTTACCCTTGGTGAACTGGCCTGCCCGGTTCTTCTGAAAGTCGCGCTCGGAAACATCGTTGAGGATGACATATCCCGCGACATGGGACAGCGCCTCTTCTTCGCTCACATATTTTGCAGGCGCGCCGATCACCACGCCGAGCTCGACTTCCCAGTCGGTCTTCGTGGAGGTCCGCGGAATGACGATATCATCATAAGGCCCGTTAATGGCGCTCACGGCTTTCTGGAAAAGCAGCGGCTCGCTCGGCACGTCGGCGCCGGTCTCGCTTGCATGCATTTTGTAATTGAGGCCGATGCAGAGAATTTTGCCGATCCCCGTCACCGGCGCGCCGAGGCGCTGGCCTTCCGGGGCAAGCGGCAATTTCGCCGGATTGATCTTGGCGAGCTTCGCAAGCCCTGCCGGCTCGAGCACGCAGCCGGCAATGTCGTCCACATGGCCGGAAAGGTCGCGGATGCGTCCTTCTTCATCCAGAATACCGGGCGTCTCATCGCCGCGTTTGCCGTAGCGCACCAGTTTCATCCGACGCCCTTTCTTAACCGTTTCTTACCAAGAAGACCGTTGCAAAAGCCGACTTTCCGGTTTTGCCCGCCCCTTTCTCCCGTTTCATCAACCAAAAGGCAAGAAAATCAAAGTTTACTATGAAAAAGCTTACATGGTTCGAGAGGATCCGCCATGTCTGAACCGGCAGCCGCCCGGAAGGCGCAAAGGTCAGAAGATGCAGAGTTCGAGGCGATCGAACAAGCCGTGCTGGACACCCCGCGCGGACGCTGGTTTCTGAAAGAATATGCACGGCGCAACCGCCATGCCGATACGCGCGAACTTGCCAGCGCCATCGAGAAGCTGGGCCGCGCGGCACTCGTCTCCGCAGAGCAGACCCATCTCGACGTGATGCGCCGAGAGCTGCAGGAAATGAGCGCATCGATCCAGCAGACGCGCTCTGAGATTGCCGCCATCAAACCGGCGGACGAGGCCTCCGAAAACCGCATCATGGCGGCGACCGAGGAACTCGACGCCATCGTCACCGCAACCGAGCGGGCCACATCCGATATTCTGGGCGCTGCCGAACGGCTGCAGGAGATCGGCGAGAAGCTGCGCGCACAAGGCGTCGATGAAGAGCTTTGTGAGGAGATCGACACCCACGCCACCAATATTTTCATGGCCTGCTCGTTCCAGGACATTACCGGCCAGCGCACGACGAAAGTCGTCAATGTGCTGCGCTATCTCGAGCAGCGCGTGAATGCGATGATCCAGATCTGGGGCGTCTCCAACAAAGACGGCCTGCAGGCGCCCGAAATCCGGGATCTGGACCAACGCCCCGACGCGCATCTGCTAAACGGTCCGCAAGCCGAAGGCCAGGGCGTGGATCAGGCTATGATCGATGCCATGCTGGACGGCGATGCCGCGACGCTGGAAGAAAAGATCGACAAAGTGGCGGCCGCCATGGAAGCGGCTGCACCCGAGACGCCAGCCCAGGTTCAGGTCCCGGCCCCTGCCGCAGCGGAAAAGGCGCCTGCGCCTGCCGAGGCCAAACTGCCTGCCGAGGAAGATACGCCGATCGATCAGGACGATATCGACGCCCTCTTCGACTAAGGTCTTCTCCCGGCCAATCAATCCCTGACAGCAGCCTTTCGGCTGGCTCTCCCGCCTGCTATCAAAGGGCATTGCAATGCTCATAAGCAGAAAACAGGGAGAGCCCCATGTCCGACACCCTTCTCGTGGAAAAAGAAGGCGGTATCGCCACCGTCACGCTGAACCGCCCCAATGCCATGAACGCGCTGTCGCGCGAGCTGCGCGCCGCGCTTGCAACCACTTTCGATGAACTGGAAGCGGACCCTGAAACCCGCGTCGTCATTCTGACCGGCGCCGGCGACCGTGCCTTTACCGCCGGTCTCGACCTGAAGGAACTGGGCTCAGGCGGCGGCAATTTCTCCACCCAGGCCACCATTACCGATAAAGACCCCGTTACCTCGATCGGCAAGTTTTCCGGCCCGGTCATCGGCGCCATCAACGGCGTGGCTATTACCGGCGGCTTTGAAATCGCCCTGGCCTGCGATGTGCTCATCGCCTCGGAAAATGCCCGCTTCGCCGACACCCATGCCCGCGTCGGCATTTTGCCGGGCTGGGGTCTCTCGCAGAAGCTCTCCCGTCTGATCGGCATTTACCGCGCCAAAGAGCTTTCGCTCACCGGCAATTTCATCGGCGCCGAGCAGGCCGCCGAGTGGGGCCTCGTCAACCGCGTCGTGCCGCATGACGAACTTCTGCCCACTTGCCGCCAGCTTGCCACCGACATGCTCTCGGTCGTGCCCGAATGCCTGCCCGCCTATAAAGCGCTGATCGATGAAGGTTTCGCCCAGAGCTTCGGCGAGGGGCTGAAAACCGAAGCGCGGGTTTCCGGGGAAGCGAATACGAAAGTGTCCTCCTCCGCCATCGAGGAGCGGCGCGAAGGCATCCGCCAGCGCGGCAAGTCCCAGGCTTAAGCCCCTCCCGGCAGAAAGCCTTACGCAGCGTCACCCTGCCTTGAGGCAGCACGGGCCGTCCTTCGGGACGGCCCGTTTCGTTTCGGCCCTCTTTCCTCTAAACTCTCTTCAAAAGAGAGCAGCCGGTCACCGGCGCCAATTGGAGGAGAGGTTTCATGTACGATCTGGTTATCCGGGGCGGCACCGTTTATGACGGCACCGGCAGCGCGCCTTTCAAAGCCGACATTGCCGTTAAAGACGGCCTTATCGCCGAAATCGGTGAGGTTGCGGCCAGGGGCAAAGAAGAGATCGATGCCGCAGGCCAGATCGTGACCCCCGGCTTTGTCGATGTGCATACTCATTATGACGGCCAGGTCACCTGGGACCCTTATCTGCAGCCATCCACCTTTCACGGCGTCACCACGGCAGTGATGGGCAATTGCGGCGTCGGCTTCGCCCCCTGCCGCCCGGACCGGCATGACTGGCTGATCGGCCTGATGGAGGGCGTCGAAGATATTCCCGGCACGGCACTTGTCGAAGGCATCAAATGGAACTGGGAAAGCTTCCCGGAATATATGAATGCGGTCGAAGCCTCCCCGCTTGCCCTCGATGTCGGACTGCAGGTGCCGCACGGAGCCCTGCGCGCCTATGTGATGGGTGAGCGCGGCGCACGGCTCGAACCGGCAACGGCTGAAGATACGGCTGAGATGGCGCGCCTCGTCAAGGAAGCGCTGGAAGCGGGCGCGCTTGGCTTCTCCACCTCACGCACAGAAAAGCACCGCGACAAACACGGCGAACACACCCCGACTTATAAAGCCGAGCAAGACGAGCTGCACGGCATCGCCAAGGCCATGGGCGAGAGCGGCAAAGGCGTACTGCAACTCATCGCCGACTTCCGCGATGTCGACCGGGAATTCGCCATGCTGCGGGGCATGGTGGAAATCTCCGGCCGGCCCATGTCCATGACGATCGAGCAGGACGACCGCTACCCCGACACCTGGAAGAACGTGCTGCGCAATATCGAAGAGGCTGCCGAAGCGGGACTTCCCGTCAAAGGCCAGGTGCCGCCGCGCCCGACCGGCGTGCTGCTCGGCCTTTCCTCCTCGCTCAACCCCTTCCTAATGCACCAGACCTTCCGCGAGATTTGGCACGCCCCGCTTGAAAAGCAGGTGGAGGCGCTGCGCGATCCCGCCTTCCGCGCCCGGCTTCTGGCTGAAGAGCCGGACTATCCGGCAGGTGAAATCGTCACCATGCTCTGCACCGCCTATCACAAGATGTATGAGCTCGGTGATCCGCCGAACTACGAGCCCTCGCCCGAAGACAGTGTCGGCGCCATGGCGGAGCGGGACGGCAAACCGCCGCGCGAAGTGCTGCTCGATCTCATGCTGAAGCGGGACGGCCATGCACTGCTTTACTTCCCGCTGATGAACTATACCGGCGGCAGCCTCGACGATGTTTATAAGATGATGACCCATAAACACACCGCCTTCGGCCTTGGCGATGGCGGCGCGCATGTGGGCATTCTCTGCGATGCGAGCTTCCCCACCACCATTCTCACCCATTGGGGCCGGGACCGCACACGCGGGCCGAAACTGCCGCTCGAATGGCTGATCAACCGGCAGACACAGGCCAATGCCGAACTGGTGGGCCTGCTCGACCGGGGTGTCCTGGCGCCGGGCATGAAAGCGGACATCAATGTCATCGATTTCGATGGGCTAAAGCTGCGCGCACCGGAGATCGTTTACGACCTGCCCGCCGGCGGCAAGCGGCTCATTCAGAAGGCGGAAGGTTATACCGCCACGATCATCTCCGGCACCATTGCCTTTAAAAACGGCGAGCCGACCGGCGCGCTGGTGGGCAAACTGCTGCGCGGCGCAAAGCCCCGCCCGCAAGGGGCCCGGATCGGCGCGGCTGCCGACTAACCCGCAGCTTTCATTCCTATCGCGAGTGGCGGCTTCTTAGGAAGCCGCCATTCTTTTGCGTAACGCGACAAATGCGCAGATTGCGAGCCCATGGCTACACCGGAAAACGGATTTTAACCTTTGGTAAACTATCGCAAATCACAGTTTCACCTGAGGCAAAGCGTAACCGAAATTTCAACGAGGGCTTAAAGCGGGGCATCGAAACTTTCCGGCAAGCGGCACCATTGGGGGTGCCCTTGGGAGATTGTCATGCTTTCGTCAGTATGGAATTGGCTGACCGCTGAACAAGGGTATACCCCGCACGGGTTTTGCCTCGTCTGGGACCCTGCGCTTGTCTGGATTCACGTCGTCTCCGACGCGCTGATTGCCCTTGCTTATTTCTCCATTCCCGCCGTCCTGTTCATCGCCGCGCGCCGCCGCCCGGACATGAACCCCCACGGCGTGCTTTATCTTTTCAGCGCCTTCATCATCGCCTGCGGCGTCACCCACCTTTTCGGGATCGCCACGATGTGGAGCGCGCTTTATGCGGCCGAAGGGGTGGGAAAAGTCATTACGGCCACGATTTCCGTCATCACGGCAATTCTGCTCTGGCCACTGCTTCCACCGCTCCTCAATTCCCCTTCCCGGGCGGAATTGAAGAAAGCCCATTCGGACCTTGAAGCGCTGAATGAAAATCTAGAGCGCATGGTCGAGGAGCGCACGCAGGCCCTTCAGGAAACCTCTCAAAAGCTGGAAGCGGCGCTCGCTCAGGCCAAGCAAAGCGCGCAGGAGCGCACCTTGTTCTTCGCGACGATGAACCATGAGCTGCGCACCCCGCTCAATGCCATTGTCGGCTTCACCGATATGCTGGAGACCATGTGGGACAAGCTGCCCGAAGACCGGCGCCGCGATTATCTGAGCGACATTCGCGCCGCCGGCCTGCGCCTTAGCGGGCTCGTGACCGAAATTCTGGAAATCGAACGGCTGAAGGAAAGCCCGCGCGCCGCCAAGGAAGGCATCCGCTTCTGCGTTGCCGAAGCCGCCGCCAACGCGGTGAAACTGCTGGAAGGCCCGATCGGCGCAAGCCGGGCCCGTATCACCCTCGACATTCCGGATAACATCGAGCTGGAGGGCTTTCCGCAGGATTTCGAGCGGATTTTGACGAACTGCCTTTCCAACTCGATCAAATATTGCGACCGGCAGCCGGAGGTCGAAATCACCGCGCGCCTGACGCCCGACGACCGCGTCCGGGTCATCGTCTCGGACAATGGCATCGGCATCCCGAAGAAAAACTTGCGGGAAATCTTCGAGCCCTTCCGCCGGTTCCACGAACAGACCCACCCCGGCATCCAGGGAACCGGGCTCGGCCTGCCGCTGATCCGCGAGCTGACCGGCCAGTTTGGCGGCACGGTGAGCTACCAAAGCACGGAAGGCAAAGGCACCGCGGCGATCCTCACTTTCCCGCGCTGCGAGGAGCCCTCTCCCCGTTCCGCCGCGAACGATACAGCCTCCCCGGCGCTGCCGGCCTGAGCCGGTCAGATCTGAGCCGGCCCTGCGCCGCCCGGCGGGCCCCGTCTAAGGATTAGCAGGCCCGTCTAAGGATTAGCAGGAAAGACTGCGCCAGATGATGGCTGGACAGCGCCCGGCGCCTTTGCTATATCGCGTGCCTCTCCGCCGCTTAAGCGGCATGGGGGCGCATAGCTCAGATGGTAGAGCAGCTGACTCTTAATCAGCGGGTCCAAGGTTCGAGTCCTTGTGCGCCCACCACTTCCCTCCCCAAAGACAAAAGCCGGACTGGCCCTACCAGAAGGCGCTGGGATTGCGGGTAATTTCTGTATTCCGGTGAATATAGACGCTCATTAGAAGGCCGAAGCCGAACAGCAGCGTCAGCATGGCCGTGCCCCCATAAGAGACGAGCGGCAGCGGCACGCCCACCACCGGCAACATCCCCATGACCATCGCCACATTAATGCAGATATAGAGGAAGAAGTTGATGGTCACGCCCATGGCGATGAGCCGGCCGAACTGGTTGCGGGTCTGCAGAGAGACACTAATCCCGAAGAACAGCACCATCATGTAAAGCCCGAGCAGTGCGATACCCCCGGCAAGGCCGAGCTCTTCGGCCAGCATCGTGAAGATGAAGTCCGTATGTTTTTCGGGGAGGAAATTGAGATGCGCCTGCGTGCCTTCCATGAAGCCCTTGCCGAAGAGCCCGCCCGAGCCGAGCGCGATCTTAGACTGGAGAATGTGATAGCCCGCCCCTAGAGGATCGCTTTCCGGATCAAGGAAGGTGAAGACGCGCCGCTTCTGATAATCATGCAGCATGTTCCAGGCGATGGGGAGCGCGGCAAGCGCGCCCACCCCGGTAATGATGAAATAGCGCCAGGCAAGACCGGCGAGGAACAAAAGCGCGACGCCGACCGCCCCGAGCAGCACGGCCGTGCCAAGATCCGGCTGCTTCAGGACAAGCGCCACCGGCGCGCCGAGCAGAACCGCAGGCACGAATAGATTGCGGACGCGCGACACTTCTTCATGGGTCAGCCCGTGAAAATACCGCGCCAACGCCAGGATCAGCGTGATCTTCATGAGCTCCGACGGCTGCAACTGAATGATCCCGAGATTGATCCAGCGCTGCGCGCCCATGCCCTTGAAGCCGATGAACTCCACCGCCACAAGCAGCAACAGCGCGCCGGTATAAGCTGGATAAGCAAGGTTCATCCAGAGCCGGATATCGATAAAGGCGGCTACGAACAGAATGACGAGGCCGATGCCGAAACGCACCATCTGCCGCGACGCCCAAGGATCGAAACTGCCATCGGCCACCGAATAGAGCATGGCAAAGCCGAGGCTCGAAATCGCGAAAAGCAGCAGTAGAAATCCCCAGTTGAACTCCAGGAACTTGTCTTTCAGGCTGAGGTCGCGCCCGCCGCCGGATGAGAAAAACGCATCGACCATCTCAGCCCTCCCGCCATTCGTTGGACCGGCGCATCGCGATCTCGCGCTGCGGGTGGCGTTCCAAAACTTTTTTCATGACATCGCGCGCAATAGGCGCCGCTGTGCCCGAGCCTGACGAACCATGCTCGACGACAACCGAGATCGCATAACGCGGTGCATCCACCGGCGCGAACGCAATGAAAAGCGCGTGGTCGCGCTGGCGCCATTCCAGATCTTCATTCTTGAGCACGCCGGATTCGCGTTCGGCGCGGGAAATACGGCGCACCTGCGCCGTGCCCGTTTTACCCGCAAGCTCCATGCCCTCTTCGGTGATGCGCGAGCGGTAGGCCGTGCCGCCCGGCACGTTGGAAACCGAATCCATCGCTTTACGTACCAGGGCAAGACCAGGCTGGGAAAAGCCGAGTTCGGGGTAAGGCCCATGCTGGTCAAGCTCGCTGCCCACTTTGCGCACGATGCGCGGCGTGACGGCCTTGCCGCCATTGGCAAGACGCGCCGTCATAACCGCAAGCTGCAAGGGTGTCGTCAGAAGGAAGCCCTGCCCGATGCCGGCAATCAGCGTCTCGCCCTGATGCCAGGGCTCGCCGCGTGTCGCCCGCTTCCAGCCTTGGCTCGGCACGAAACCTTTCTTCTCGCCCGGCACTTCAAAGCCCAGCGTATCGCCCAGGCCGAAGCGGCGCGCCATCGCCTCAATCCGGTCGATGCCGATGCGTTTGGCGACTTCGTAAAAGTAAACGTCGCAGGAATGCATGATCGCGTCATGCATATCCATGGCGCCGTGACCGTGTTTCTTCCAGCAGTGGAAATCGTGGCTGCCGAGCGAATATTTGCCCGAGCAGAAAACCTTGTGATTGGGGTCGATCATCCCGCTTTCGTAAGCGGCCAGCGCCACCACCGGCTTGAAGGTGGAGCCCGGCGGATATTGCCCGGCAATAGACTTGTTCAAAAGCGGGTTGTAAGGATCGTTCAGCAGCGCATCCCACTTCTTTTGCGAGATGCCGACATTGAAATCATTGGGATCGAAGCCGGGCGCGGAGACGATGGCAATCACATCGCCGTTGTAAATATCCATCACAACGACACTGGCGGATTCCCCGCGCAGCCGCTCCGTCGCCAGTTTCTGTACTTCCATGTCGAGCGTCAGCGAGACTTGCGCACCCGGCACGCCGGGGTCTTTCGCCAGCTCGCGGATCACCCGGCCATAGGCGTTGACTTCCACATGGCTCGCCCCGGCCCGCCCGCGCAGCTCCTGATCGAGCTCGCGCTCAATGCCGCTCTTGCCGATGCGGAAACCGGGCAGTTTGAGCAACGGGTCGTCCTTGCCTTCAAGATCCTTTTCCGAGACGGCCGCCACATAGCCCACCACATGAGCAAGATCGGGCCCATAAGGATAATGGCGCGTATCGCCCACATCCGGCACGATGCCCGGCAAATCGGGCTCGTGAATATTCACTTCCGCAAAAGTTTCCCAATCGAGGTTCTCCGCCACAAGAATGGGCAGGAACGAGGGAGAGGTGCGCGCATCCTTGATGATACGCGCGCGCTGACGGTCCGGCAGCGGCACGATGCGGGAGAGTTTATCCAGTGTCGCTTCGATATGCGGCGTCTGCTCGGGCACCAGCATGACACGGAAGTTCTGCCGGTTGGAGACGAGCACATCGCCGAAGCGGTCCACGATCTCCCCGCGCAAGGGAGCAAGCAGACGTTTATTGATGCGGTTTTCCTCGGCCAGCATCGTGTACTCGCCGGACTTGATGATCTGCAGGTAATACATGCGGCTCGCCAGCGCGGTGAAGGCGGCAAATTGCAGCCCGCCGATCAGCGCGGCGCGGCGGGAAAACGTCTTGTAACGGACGTTATCCTTGCCATCCATCAGCATGAAACCCGGACCCTCCTGAACTCAACTATCAAATCGACGGCGCCAGTATGCGCTCGACGCGTGCAAAAAGTGTAGCAAAGATCGGAAACAGCGCCACTGTGACGATTAACTGTAACAATACCGGCCCCGGCGGCAGCACCCGGCCATAATAAAGCGAGGCAACGCTCCAGGCGATAGTTCCGGCCAGAAGCGCGGTCAGCGCGAACCCGGTCCAAAGCACCAGCGGCACGCGCCCGGCAAAGACCAGACGCTGCGTCTGCACCACCCCGTAAATCACCACATAGGTAAATGCCCAAAGGCCTATGGGCCCGGCGCTGAGCAAATCCTGCAGCAGCCCCACCGCAAACACCGCGTAAGGGGGAAAGGTTTCCGGCTGATGCGCCGCCCAGAAATAAACAGCCATCAGCGCGAAGGCCGGGGCAACTTCGATCCCGACGATAGACCCCAGCGGCACGAAGGTCAGAAAAACGCAAAACAGCCCGACCAGAAACGGCAGGGTCAAAAGCGCCAGCTTGCCGGCCCGCGCGGCGGGCGTCGGGCCGATTGTCTCTTTCGGCTTCATTGGCCAGCCCCCCCGGCACCGGCAAGCGAGCCGCGCACCGCAGCGCCGCCTGCAGGACCGCCAACCGAACCGTTTTGACCGGCAGCGGAAGGCTGGCCTTCTTCCCCTTCTTCGCCGGGCACCGGCGCCGTCAGTTTGGCGGGCGGGTTCTGTTCCGGCACATCCATGGGGAAGCGGTATTGCAGCACACGGACCATATCGAGCCGGTTACGGTTCGAGAATGTCTGGACGCGCAGATCGCCGTTTTCGGTCTGGATCACCGTGCCGACCGGCAGCCCCGGCGGCATTAGCCCGCCATGGCCGGAGGTCACCACATGGTCACCAGGCACGACGCCGGAGCCGGCGGGCAGAAATTCCAGTTTCGGCCAGACCGTGTTGTCGCCGGAAAGCACCGCGCGCTGACGTGTCGGTTCGATGGTGACGGGCACCCGGCTGTTAAGGTCGGTGAGCAAAAGGATGCGGCTTGCCCGCTCGCCTGAGGAAACGATACGCCCGATCAAGCCTTCGGAATCGACCACCGCCTGGCCGCTTTCAACGCCGTGCTCATGACCGAGATTGACGATGAAGGTTTCAACGAACGGCCCGCCCGTATCGCCGATCACCCGGCCCGTGACGTAATTGATGGAGGGGTCGAGCTGCACATTGAGCAGCGCTTCATAGCGGGCAAGACGCGCCTGCAGCTTCAGCGCCTTTTCCTTCCATGTCAGAAGTTCGGCATTTTCCTGGCGCAGGCGTTCGTTCTCGTCAAAGACATAGGCGAACTCATCCGTCCGCTCGACAAGGCGTCGGCCGGCGGCGACGGGGCGCGAGCCCAGCTCCAGCACCGGCGCGGCAAGGTCAGTGACGACCTGGCGGGCCTGATCGAACACATAGGTTTCCGCCCGCCCCAGCAGCAAAAGCGCCACGGCGAGCGTCACCATGAAAATCAAAGAGACGCGGTTGGAAACCCCGAGGATCGGCGGTGCTGGCCGGCTAAATGAATCCTGCACGGATCACCATCCCCCATGCTTATCAGGAAACAACGGCTGGCCTTCCCCGGGTCAGGGCCCGAGCGAGGGCCCGCATGAGGATCAGTTCCCCGTCAATAAACGGAGCTGAGCACGTGTTTCATCGTCTTGATGTGTTCCAGCGCTTTGCCCGTTCCGAGCGCGACGCAGGAAAGCGCATCATCGGCGATGGAAACAGGCAGGCCCGTTTCTTCACGCAGTACCTGATCCAGATTGGTCAACAAAGCGCCGCCGCCCGTCAGCACGATACCCTTATCCACGATATCGGCCGCCAGTTCCGGCGGAGTGGCTTCCAGCGCCACTTTCACCGCTTCCACAATAGCACCGACAGGCTCTGCCAGGCTCTCGGCAATTTGTCGCTGGCTGATTTTGATTTCCTTCGGCACGCCGTTCATCAAGTCACGGCCCTTTATCTCGATCGCCATGCCTTCCCCATCGGCGGGAATGGCGGCGGAGCCGACTTCCTTTTTGATCCGCTCGGCGCTCGATTCGCCCACAAGCAGGTTATGGTTGCGGCGGATGTAAGCGATGATCGCCTCGTCCATCTTGTCGCCGCCCACACGCACGGAGCGCGCATAAACGATGCCGCCGAGCGAGAGCACGGCCACTTCCGTCGTCCCGCCGCCGATATCGACGACCATGGAGCCGGTAGGCTCGGTCACGGGCAGGCCCGCGCCAATGGCCGCAGCCATCGGCTCTTCGATGAGATGCACGCGCCGGGCGCCGGCGGACAGTGCCGATTCCTGAATGGCGCGCCGCTCCACCGCCGTCGAACCCGAGGGCACGCAGACCACGATCTGCGGATTGGCGAAAGAGCGCCGGTTATGCACCTTACGGATAAAGTGCTTGATCATTTCCTCGGCGACTTCGAAATCGGCAATCACCCCGTCGCGCATGGGGCGGATCGCCTGAATGTTGCCGGGCGTGCGGCCCAGCATCATCTTGGCCTCGTCGCCGACGGCCAGAACCTGTTTTTTGCCACCTTTTTCGATGATCGCAACGACCGACGGCTCGTTCAGAACGATTCCGCGTCCTTTGACGTAAACCAGCGTATTGGCGGTGCCCAGATCGATCGCCATATCGGCGGAGAGCATTCCGAGAAGACCGGAGAGCATATTCTTATCGTTCCCCAAAATTTTGATGGCCAGGGAGGCCTTCGGACAGACGGAGTCGACCGCCGTAAATTGCGAGTCAGTTTCGGCAATTATGGTGGCTAAATGGTTAATAAGCTAAAAAAGACGGCATAAAAAGGGCCGTTCGCGGATTTTATCTTCCGCAGCGAAAAAGAATCCGTTCTTTCGTCTTTCCGCTCATCACGTTCACGCGAAGCACGCCCGTGATTAGATCAGGACGCAGCCTGCTGTCCGGCCGCCCGTCCCTGCACGCCGTCAAGCGGGATCTCCGTCACCTGGCCGCGCCCTTCAAGCTCGCCCCGCTTGGCTTTCAGTTCGCCGACGAGGAAGTCCATCACCGTGCGCACATGGCCGAGCTGAGCAAGATCGTTGCGTGTCAAAAGCCAAAGCTCGAGGGAGCCGACAATCTCCGGCCCGAAAACCCGTTCAAGGCCCGGGTCTCTATCGCCCAGAATGCAGGGAAGCGCGGCAAGCCCGCAGCCTGCCCGCGCCGCTTCCGCCCGCGCCGCCGCGCTGGAGGAACGAAAGAGCGTATTGGCGGGCTTTTCCGCCCGCGACAGCCACCAAACGGGCCCAAGCGGCGTTTCGGAGCGGGGAAAACCGATCACGTCATGACCCGCCAGATCGCCCATTTTACCGGGCCGCCCGCGCTCGGCGAGATATTCCGCGCTCGCATAAAGGCCGAAGGCGAGATCACCCACCTTGCGCATCAGCATATCGCCCTGGGTGGGCCGCGCGGCGCGGATCGCGACATCCACATCTTTAAGCGGATTTGCGATGCGCGGGGCGGCGGAAGCGCCTGAGAGCATCGGATCGGTCAGAAGCTCGATATCAAGCCCGTCATGCTGATCGCGGAAGGCGCGCAGTGCCGGAGCAATAACGGAGGCGGCAATCACCTCACCCGAGGCAAGGCGCACCGTGCCCTGCGTGCCTGCGGAAGCCGACGCCGTGAAATCACGCTGCAGGGAAGAAAGCCGCCGATCCACCGGATCAAGCGCCTCCATCAGCTTTTCCCCTTCCAGGGTCAGCCGGTAGCCGGTGCGCTCGCGCTCGAAAAGCCGCGCGCCCAGATCCTCTTCCAGCGAGGAAACACGCCGCAAGACCGTGGTCGTGTTGACGTTGAGCTGCTGCGCCGCGCCCGACAGGCTGCCAGCACCCGCCACCGCCAGAAAAAACCGCAAATCGTCCCAGTTCATTGCCCGGCCCTCATTGATCGTGCCGCGGCAAGCCTAGCGCGCGGGCCGGGCCTCTTCACTCGATTTTTGCAATAAAGGTTATGCGTTTATGCAAATCAGACGAAATCGGGGTTTTTGGCAAGGTTTTCCGCCGCTTTTGCCTCCGCTTTAAGGCGCCTGAGCAGGGAAAACCCCTCTCTCAGCAGCTTCTGCTCCACCTCTGCGGCTGCCGAAACAGGCAGGAAGACCCCAAGTTCCAGCACCGCCTGACCGGCCGCCGTCAAATGCAGGTTGAGCTCCGGCTCGACGGAGAAGACGGTGGAATCGGTCCGCTTGGCCAGACGCTTGGCATGGGCCTCGGCCTGCGCGCGGTAGGGTGTAACGGCCTTGGCCGCGATCTCGCGTAGGCCCTTTTCCGCCGCTGCCGGGTCCACCTCATCGGCCAGCGGAAACTCGACGCTGTGGCGGATGAAATCCCCGACAAAACTGTAGCGCTTGACCGGCGAGGTCAGAAAAACGCTGTTGGGCAGCGTAACGATGCGGCCCGTATAGCGGCCGATCTGCGAGCCTTGGCCCACTTCCAAAAGCGTGGTGGTGAGAAGATGCCGCTCCAAGACCTCGCCCCGGTGCTCGCCGATGCGCACTACCTCGCCAGGCTCCGCCGCCTCGCCGCTGCCCCGGATCACCGCGCCTGCAAAACACATGAGGAGTTCTTTCGTAGCAATCGCGATGGCGGCGGCCACGGCGGCAAGCGAGAGCGCGAAGGTGCGCAGCTCCGGCGCCCAGATGATGACGATGCCGATAACGCCGATCACCAAAAGGCCGAGACGGAGCTGGTCCTGAATACGCCGCTTCATCTGCCGCGGCAGGCGCTGGCGGCGGCGCAGAAAATGCCCGGCAATAGCGCGGATCGCCAAAAGCGCGCCGATCAGGATCAGCGTATTGAGAAGCTGCGGGCCCCCTTCGGTGAAGAACCGCCAAAGCCCCTCGCCTATCCCTGCGATCTCCCGTTCCATGCTTACTTCGCCCCTTTCACCGGACGTACCTTGCCTGCGGCAAGAACAGCGCGGGCGCGCGCTTCGTTCACATCGCTCCCGCGCGCCAGCGCCACGCCCATGCGGCGGCGCTCGAAGGCTTCGGGCTTGCCGAAGAGCCGGATATCGGCGCCGGGTACGCCAAGCGCTTCCTCGACGCCTTCAAAGGCAATGCCTTTTTCTTCCAGGCGGCCATAAATCACCGCGCTGGCGCCCGGCTCACGCAAGGACGCGTCGACCGGCAGCCCCAGAATAGCGCGGGCATGAAGCGCAAACTCGCTTTGATATTGCGTGGCCAGCGTCACGAGCCCCGTATCATGGGGGCGCGGGCTCACTTCGGAAAACCAGACGTCTTCGCCTTTGACGAAAAGCTCGACACCGAAAATCCCCCGCCCGCCGAGATTGGCGGTCACTTTGCGTGCAATTTCTTGCGCCCGCTCGCGCGCCTTTGCCGGCATCGCCTGGGGCTGCCAGCTTTCCACATAATCGCCCTTCTCCTGGCGGTGCCCCACCGCGTCACAGAAAAAGGTCTCCACTTCGCCCGAGGCGCCAAGCGCGCGCACGGTGAGCTGCGTGATTTCATAATCGAAATCGACAAGCCCCTCGACGATGACGCGCGGCCGCGCCACGCGCCCGCCTGCCATGGCATAATCCCAGGCGGCCTCGAGGTCCTCTTCCCGCGTCACAAAGGATTGCCCCTTGCCGGAAGAGGACATGACGGGTTTGACGAAACAGGGGCAGCCGATGCCGCCCTTCACCGCCGCTTTCAGCTCTTCAGCGCTCGAAGCGAACGCATAGGCCGAAGTCGGCAGACCGAGCTCTTCGGCGGCGAGCTTGCGGATGCCTTCCCGGTTCATGGTGAGCTGCGCGGCCCGCGCCGTCGGAATGACCTCGGCAAGGCCTTCCGCTTCGATCTCCGCCAGCATGTCCGTCGCAATCGCCTCGATCTCCGGCACGATGAGATGCGGGCGCTCTTTTTCCACCAGCGCGCGGATCGCCGCCCCGTCCGTCATGTCGATGACATGGGCCCTATGCGCCACCTGATGCGCGGGGGCATTTTCATAGCGGTCGACGGCAATCACCTCCCCGCCGAGACGCTGCAATTCGATCGCTACTTCTTTGCCAAGCTCACCCGAGCCGAGCAGCATGATCTTCGTCGCCGACGGGCTAAGCGGTGTTCCGATACGCATAAGGCCTCCTTCTGTTGCCCCTCTTTTACCCAAGGGAAAAGAAAGGGGCCAGCAGGCCGTTGCGCTTATCGCTCTTTCTTGCCCTCACCATTCCATGAGGATGCCGCATGGACCCCGGCCAACCCTTGACTCTCCGATCAAAACCAACATATAAACACCTATTCATATATCGAGAGGTCGAGATGTTGAAACCCCTCACCCAATTGGCCGATGACCACACCGCCGTCCTTGCGGATATGTTCAAGCTGTTGGGCGATCCCTCGCGGCTGAAAATCGTCATCGCGCTTTTGGACGGGCCGCTTTCCGTCGGCAGCATTGCCGAACGGCTCAGCCTCTCCCCCTCTCTCGTCAGCCACCATCTGCGTCTCCTGCGCGCCGCGCGCATCGCAAGCCACGAGCGCCGGGGCCGGCAGATGCTCTATAGCGTTCACGACCATCACATCCGCTGCGTTATCGAGGACATGGTCGAGCATGTAACGGAAGGCGCGGATTGATGGCAGCCGAACTCGGCCACACCCATAGTCACGGGCACGATCATCATCACGGCCATGACCATGCCCATAGCCATGGGGGGCACAGCCACGCCCCGCAGGTCAGCCACGAGAATGAGCGGCGGGTTTTCTGGGCCATGCTGCTGACCGGCGGCTTTATGGTTGCGGAAGTTGTGGGCGGTCTCATGTCAGGCTCCCTCGCGCTGATCGCCGATGCCGGGCACATGGCAACGGACGCCGCCTCGCTGCTGCTTGCCTGGTTCGCCTTCCGCCTTTCCCGCCGCCCGGCGGACGGCGCGCGCTCCTACGGCTTTTACCGGGCCGAAATTCTGGCCGCCTTCGTCAACGGCCTCGCCATGATCGCGCTTGTCATCTGGATCGCTTATGAGGCCGTCACCCGCTTCTTCCAGCCCGTGGAGGTCCTGGGCGGCCTGATGCTCGCCGTTGCCGCCGCAGGTCTCCTCGTCAATATCGCCGCCTTCGCCCTTCTTCATGGCGGGGCGGGCGACAATCTCAACATCAAGGGCGCCGCCGTCCACGTCATGGGCGACCTTCTGGGCTCGGTCGCCGCTATTGCCGCTGCCGGCATCATCCTTTGGACTGGCTGGATGCCGATCGACCCATTGCTCTCACTTCTCGTTGCCCTGCTCGTGCTGCGCAGCGCCTGGTTCATCACCAAGCAGTCCGCGCATATTCTCATGGAAGGCACGCCGAGCGATCTGAACCTCACCGAAATGCGCAACGACCTTTGCGGTCATGTTGAAGGCGTGGAAGACGTGCACCATCTTCATGCCTGGTCCCTGACGCAGGAACGGCCCGTCGTCACCCTTCATGCCCGCATCAGCGAGGCGGCGGATGGCGACAAGGTTTTGCGCGACATCAACACCCGTCTTGCCGAGGTTTTTTCCGTGAGCCATGCCACCGTGCAGATCGAGCGGGAAAGCTGCGAGGGAGATTGCGCCCCGCCCCCAGAGACGGCAAAAGCCGCACATTGAAGGAGCCTCCCATGTCCGCTGGATGCGATGATTGCTGCGCCGCCCCCACTTCGGGTGAAATCGACAAACCCTTTCGCCGGGCCTTGTGGATCGCGCTTGTGCTGAACGGCGTTATGTTCGCGGTTGAGCTTTATAGCTCCTTCCTCGGGCGCTCCGTTGCGCTGCAGGCCGATGCGATGGACTTCCTCGCCGACGCCGCGAACTATTCCATCTCGCTTTTCGTGCTCGGCATGAGCCTGCGCGCCAAGGCCATGGCCGCGTTCATCAAGGCGGGCACGATGAGCCTCTTCGGCCTTTGGGTGCTGGGCATGGCGCTTTACCGCGTGCTGCAGGGCGGCGCGCCCGAACCGTTCATCATGGGGCCCGTCGCGCTCCTGGCACTTACCGTCAATGTCGGCGTCGCCTTTCTTCTCTTCGCGCACCGTGAAGGCGATGCGAACCGGCAATCCATTTGGCTCTGCTCGCGCAATGACGCCATCGCCAATCTCGCCGTCTTCGCCGCCGCCGGCCTTGTCTGGACGACGGGTCAGGGCTGGCCCGACATTCTGGTCGCCGTGCTGATCGCCGCCCTCGGCCTTTCTTCCGCCTGGCGCGTTATCCGCCAGGCAAAGGGCGAATGGCGGGAGGGCGCAAGCCCTGCCCCGCACCCTTCAGTGTAATGCACCGAGCGCCGCCTTGAAGCCGCTTTCGGGGCTGGAGAGAACCGGGATGCCGCCTTCGCCGAGCAATGCAGCGGCGGGCGCCATGGAGGCTTGCGCCAAAAGGATCGCCTGGCAGGAACAGCTTGCCTCCCGCAGCCGGGCCGCGATGGCGGCGTGATAATCGCCGAGCGCGCCCTTCTGGAAAAGCGGCCAAAGATCGAAAAAGACATGGCCGGAAACCTCGATCTCCTTGCCCGCCGCCTTGGCCGAAGAGCGCACCAGCTCCATGGTCGGCTCTAGCGTCGCCTCCAGGCACGCGGCAACGGCAATGCGCCCGCCCTTGCCCGCCGCTTCATCCGCCATCGGCCGGTCGATGCGCATGATGCGCGTGCCCTCGAATGACACTTCCTCGGCGACGGGCGCGAGCGTCGAGCAGGTGAGAACCACCACATCCGCCCCGCGCGCCGCTTCCTTGAGTAAAGCCTCGCCCGTGTGAATGCGCAGCGCCGGCGTCAGCCCGCCCGCCTTTTCCGCCTGTTTAAGCAGATCTTCCCGCACCACATGGCGCAGTTTCAGCCCCGGCGCCAGCCGGTCGCGCAAGTTCTCGAACGTATTTATGTGCAAGGGCGAGGTATGTAAGAACGTCACGCGTTCCGGTGTGCCCCTATCAGGCGGTGTCATCTTTTTCTCCATCGGCTCAAAGAAAAAGCCCGCCGCGATCATCGCGGCGGGCCTTTATTCCAGTGTCGGCTCTGCGTGATCGCGCTATGGGGCGGCTTTGCCCGCGAGTTTAACGGCGGCGAGTTTCACTGCCGTTACAATGGCGATCACGGTTTTGGCGGCCAAAAGGCGCGCGGAATGGGCAGCTTCGCTTTTCAGCGAGCCGTTCAAAGACCGGGGCGCAAAGGCGCCATATGCCCATTCCTGTGTCATGAAGCGCAATCTGCACTAAAACTTACTTGCGTTCAATCTGAGAAACGTCCCGCACCGCACCGCGCGCGGCATTCGAGACCATCGCCGCATAGGCGCGCAGTGCCTGCGAGACCTTGCGCGGGCGCTCCTCGGCAGGTTTCCAGGCATCGGCGCCCTTGGCTTCCATGGCCGCGCGGCGCTTGGCAAGTTCCTCGTCCGAAAGCTTCACATTGATCGAGCGGGCGGGAATATCGATCTCGATCAGATCGCCCTCCTCGATGAGCCCGATATTGCCCCCTTCCGCCGCTTCCGGCGAAGCATGGCCGATGGAAAGGCCCGAGGTGCCGCCGGAAAAACGCCCGTCGGTGATGAGCGCGCAGTCTTTCCCGAGCCCCATGGATTTGAGGTAGGAGGTCGGATAGAGCATTTCCTGCATGCCCGGCCCGCCTTTCGGGCCCTCATAGCGAATGATCACGACATCGCCCGCCTTGATGTCGCGCTTGGTGATGCGCGTAACCGCCTCTTCCTGGCTTTCGCAAACCCGCGCCAGACCGGAAAACTTCCAGATGCTTTCATCGACGCCCGCCGTCTTCACGATACAGCCTTCCTCGGCGATATTGCCGAAGAGCACGGCAAGGCCGCCTTCTTTCGTGAAGGCTTTTTCCACCGAGCGGATGACGCCGCTGTCCCTATCCGTGTCGAGATCGAGATAGCGGCTCTGCTGGCTGAAGGCGACCGTGGTGCGCACCCCGCCCGGCGCCGCCTTGAAGAGCGTGCGCACCTCTTCGGAATTCGTGCGGGAAATATCCCACTTGTCGAGCGCCGCGCTCATGCTCGGCTCATGCACGGTGGAAACATCGCCGTGGATAAGCCCGCCGCGCTCGAGCTGGCCGAGAATGGACATGATGCCCCCCGCCCGGTGCACATCCTCGATATGCACGTTCTGAACGGCGGGCGCGACTTTCGAAAGACACGGCACTTTGCGCGAAAGCTCGTCGATATCCTTCATCGTGAAATCGACGCCCGCTTCATTGGCAATGGCGAGCAGGTGCAGGATGGTATTCGTCGAACCGCCCATGGCAATGTCGAGCGTCATTGCGTTTTGGAAGGCCTTGAAGGTCGCGATGCCGCGCGGCAGCACGCTTTCATCGCCCTGCTTGTAATAGCGGTCGGTCAGCTCGACGATCTGCCGGGCCGCGCGCAGGAAAAGCTCCTTGCGGTCCGCATGGGTGGCAACGATCGTGCCGTTTGCCGGCAGCGCAAGACCGAGCGCTTCGGCAAGGCAGTTCATGGAATTCGCCGTGAACATGCCCGAGCAGGAACCGCAGGTCGGGCAGGCGTTTTTCTCCAACTCATCCACTTCCTCGTCCGAGCGGTTGGGGTTCGCCCCTTCGATGATCGCATCGATGAGATCGACCGCGATCTCCTTGCCGTCGACCACCGCCCGGCCCGCTTCCATCGGCCCGCCGGTCACGAAGATCGTCGGCACATTGAGGCGCATGGTCGCCATCATCATGCCGGGCGTGATCTTGTCGCAGTTGGAAATGCAGACCATCGCATCGGCGCAGTGGGCATTGACCATATATTCGACCGAGTCCGCGATGAGATCGCGCGAGGGCAGCGAATAAAGCATGCCGTCATGGCCCATCGCGATCCCGTCATCGACGGCGATGGTGTTGAACTCCTTGGCAACGCCGCCCGCCGCCTCGATCTCCCGCGCCACCATCTGGCCGAGGTCCTTGAGGTGCACATGGCCCGGCACGAACTGGGTGAAGGAATTCACCACCGCGATAATCGGCTTGCCGAAATCCTCATCCTTCATGCCTGTCGCACGCCACAAACCGCGCGCGCCGGCCATATTGCGGCCATGGGTCGTCGTTCGGGAACGGTAAGGGATCATCTTCGCCTCTGTCGATTGCGGGTTGCCGGTATTAAATAGGGCCGGTCCGGTTTTGAAAAAGGCCCGCCGCGCTCTTAGCGGGCGGGCCCTGTCCATAAAAGGCTGCGCCGTAAGAGCGTCAGTTCTTTTCCTTGTCCACCATCTTCGTCTCGGCAATCCAAGGCATCATGGCGCGCAGCTTCTCGCCCACTTCTTCGATGGGGTGCGCGGCATTGCGGGCGCGGATCGCTTTGAACGAGGTCTGGCCGACTTTGTTTTCCAGCATCCAGTCGCGGGTGAAGCGGCCGGTCTGAATGTCCGTCAGCACTTCTTTCATCGCCGCTTTCGCTTCAGGGCCGACAACACGCGGACCGGAAACATATTCGCCGTACTCGGCCGTGTTGGAGACCGAATAGTTCATGTTGGCGATGCCGCCTTCATAGATCAGGTCGACGATCAGCTTCACTTCGTGCAGGCATTCGAAATAAGCCATTTCCGGCGAATAGCCGCCTTCGGTCAGCGTTTCGAAACCGGCTTTGATGAGCTCGACAAGACCGCCGCAAAGCACAGCCTGCTCGCCGAAAAGGTCGGTCTCGCATTCTTCCTTGAAGGTCGTCTCGATGATGCCGGCGCGGCCCCCGCCAATGGCGGACGCGTAAGAAAGGCCGAAATCATGGGCATTGCCCGAGGCATCCTGATGGATGGCGATGAGGCAGGGCACGCCCGCGCCGCGCTGATATTCGCCGCGCACCGTGTGGCCGGGGCCTTTGGGCGCAACCATCAAAACGTCGATATCCGCGCGCGGTTCGATGAGATTGAAATGCACGTTGAGGCCGTGGGCGAAGAGCAGCGCCGCACCCGGCTTCATATTGTCTTTCAGGTGCTCGTTATAGATATCGGCCTGCAGCTCGTCCGGCGTCAGCATCATCAGCGCGTCGGCCCATTTGGCGGCGTCGGCAACCGACATGACCTGCAGCCCCTCGCCTTCGGCTTTCTTTGCCGAGGACGAGCCCGGACGCAGCGCCACGGCCACTTCCTTCACGCCGCTGTCGCGCAGGTTCAGCGCATGGGCATGGCCCTGGCTGCCGTAACCGATGATGGCGACTTTCTTGCCTTTAACGAGGTTCACGTCCGCATCGCGATCGTAATAAACGCGCATGGCTCCTATCCTTCCAATTCTCCGCCGGACTTACCCGGTCAATTACCGCGCGAAGCGGCGCTCTTTCATCTTCACATCTCATGAGGCGGCAGGCCGCCCCCGAATTCTCTCATCTCTAATTCTGCCGTCTTTCACCCGGCCGCTTACATGGCTTCCGGGCCGCGGGCGATGGAGACAACGCCGGTCCGCGTCACATCCACCAGGCCAAGACCCCGCATCAGCCCCACGAAAGCGTCGATCTTTTCCGGCGTGCCCGTCACTTCGAAAATGAAGGACGTATGGGTCGTGTCGATCACGCGGGCGCGGAACGCATCGGAAAGGCGCAGTGCCTCCACCCGCTTCTCGCCCGTGCCGGCAACCTTCACCAACGCCATTTCCCGCTCGACGGAGGGCGCCTGCACGGTCAGATCGACCACCTTGTGCACCGGCACCAGCCGTTCGAGCTGGGCCTTGATCTGGGCGATGACCATGGGCGTGCCCGACGTTGCAACCGTAATGCGCGAGGTATGCTCGGCATGGTCCACTTCGGCCACGGTCAGGCTTTCGATATTGTATCCCCGGCCCGAAAAGAGCCCGACCACACGCGCCAGGACCCCTGCCTCGTTGTCCACGAGGACGGCCAATACATGGCGTTCTGATTTTTCTTCACTCATGTTCAGTCCTGCGATCGGCCCCAAGCGGGCTCTTCTTCATCGTGTGGTCCGCCCCATCGGGGGCCGTCCCGGGCGGCTTATAGCCCATTCATCTTGGAAAGCGAAGCCTTGCCAGCCCGTCAGACCAGCATCTTGCCGGCTTCCGTCACCGTCGCCCCTTCCGGATCGTCGCCCAGGATCATTTCGTTATGCGCGGCCCCGGACGGGATCATGGGGAAGCAGTTTTCCATCTTCTCCACCACGCAGTCGAAAATCACCGGGCCCGGCGTTTCGATCATTTCCATGATCTTGGCATCGAGCTCGTCCGGATGCGTCGCCCGGATGCCGTGCCCGCCATAGGCTTCGGCCAGTTTGACGAAATCGGGCAAGGCCTCCGAATAGGAGTGCGAGTAGCGCCCGCCATGCAGAAGCTCCTGCCACTGGCGCACCATGCCCATATATTCGTTGTTCAGGATGAAAATCTTCACCGGCAGCATGAACTGCACCGCCGTCGACATTTCCTGCATGTTCATCAGGATCGAGGCTTCCCCGGCAATGTCGACCACCAGCGCGTCCCGGTGCGCAACCTGCGTGCCGATCGCCGCCGGCAGGCCGTAGCCCATCGTGCCGAGCCCGCCCGACGTCATCCAGCGGTTCGGTTCCTCGAAATGATAATGCTGCGCCGCCCACATCTGGTGCTGGCCGACTTCCGTGGTGATGAAGGTCTTGCGGTCCTTCGTCAGCTCGTAAAGCCGCTCCACCGCATATTGCGGTTTGATGGAGGTCTCGCTTTTGACATAGGCCAGCGACTTGCGCCCGCGCCAGGTCTCGATCTGCTTCCACCAGGTCGAAAGCGCGCTCTTATCGGGCTGGCTGACTTTCGACTTCCAGACCCGGATCATGTCTTCAAGCACATGCGCGCAGTCGCCGATGATCGGCACATCCACATGCACGTTCTTGTTGATCGAGGAGGCGTCGATATCGATATGGATCTTCTTCGAATGCGGCGCGAACGCATCGAGGCGGCCCGTCACGCGGTCGTCGAAACGCGCGCCGACGCAGATGATAAGGTCGCTATCGTGCATCGCGTTATTGGCTTCGTAGGTGCCATGCATGCCCAGCATGCCGAGCCATTGCGGATCGGCCGCCGGATAAGCGCCGAGACCCATCAGCGTCGAGGTGATCGGATAACCCGTGAGCTTGACGAACTGGCGCAGAAGCTGGCTTGCCATGGGGCCGGAATTGATGACGCCGCCGCCGGTATAAAAGACCGGCTTCTTCGCCGCCGCGATCAGGTCCACCGCCCGGTTGATGGCGCTCATGTCGCCTTTCACCTGCGGGCGGTAGGTCTTGTGAGACACCTGCGCCGGGGTCTTGTATTCGGCAGTCTGGAACTGGACGTTCTTCGGAATGTCGATGACGACGGGTCCCGGCCGGCCATGGGTGGCGACATGGAAGGACTCGTGCATGACCCGCGCCAGTTCATCGGCGGAATTGACGAGCCAGTTGTGCTTCGTGCAGGGCCGGGTAATGCCGACCGTGTCGCATTCCTGGAAGGCGTCGGTGCCGATGAGATGGGTGGCGACCTGCCCGGTCAGGCAGACGAGCGGAATGGAATCCATCAGCGCGTCCGTCAGGCCCGTCACGGCGTTCGTCGCGCCGGGGCCGGAGGTGACGAGAACGACGCCCGGTTTGCCGGTGGAGCGGGCATAGCCTTCGGCGGCGTGAACCGCGCCCTGCTCATGGCGTACTAGAATGTGCTCGATGTCGTTCTGCTTGAAAAGCGCATCATAGATGGGAAGCACCGCGCCGCCCGGATAGCCGAAAATCACTTCGACGCCCTGATCGACCAGAGCTTTGACGACGATTTCTGCACCTGTCATTTCACGGGCGGCCATGGGTCTTTTCCTTTGAAGCGCGGCGGAAGAACACCCTTCCGCTCAAACAAATCTCCGCGGCCCCCGGTGACGGTTAACCCCGCGAATTCCGGGGTTTTCCGGCACTCAGCCGCGGAAAACGGGCGCAACCTACCCCCTCACCCGGAGGGGGTCAACCCAAAATCGTCAATAAATGAAAAGATTTCCTGAATTTGACTTTCCATTTCTTGCGCAGAAAGTCTTTTCCACGAAATCATCTGATGCCGAAACCAGGTGCTCTGGCGCTTGGCATATTGCTTTGTCTGGGTCTTGGCCTGCTCGATGGCCGCTTCCAGCCCAAGCTCCCCGGCTATATGCGCCAGCAGCGGCGGCACGCCGAGCGCCTTCATGGCGGGCAGGTCCGGGCTGAGCCCCCGCTCGAAAAGTGCCGCCACTTCATCGAGCGCGCCCTCCCCGATCATCTGATCGAAACGCCGGTCGATCCGCGCCCGCAGCCAGGTGCGGTCCGGATCGAGCACGAACCCGGCGCTCGCCCCGTCAAAAAGCGGCGCCCCCTTCTGCTTTTGCCAATGGGAAATGGGTTTGCCCGTCGCCTCCAGCACTTCAAGCGCCCGGGCGGTGCGCTGCGGGTCGGTCGGGGCGATCTTTGCCGCAGCCTCCGGGTCGGCGCCCGCAAGCCGCGCATGAGCGCGGGCAAGGTTCTCGGCGACTTCCGCGCGGATGGCGGCGCGCACCTCTTCTGGAATGGCGGGCATCTCGGAGAGCCCTTCCACCAGCGCTTTGAAGTAAAGCCCTGTCCCGCCCGCAAGGATGGGCAGCTTCCCCCGTCCCTCGATCTCCGCGATCTTGGCCGCAGCCATTTCCGCCCAGCGCTGCGCCGAGCAGGTCTCGGCAGGATCGAGCACACCGTAAAGATGATGCGGCTGCTGCGCCTCTTCGGCGCGCGAGGGCCGCGCCGTCAGCACGCGAAGCCCGTCATAAACCTGCATGGAATCGGCATTGACGATTTCCCCGCCGAGCCGGGCGGCCAGTTCCAGCGCCAGCGCGGACTTGCCGCTGGCGGTCGGGCCTGCAATAAGGAGCACGCGGGGCCGCGGCCCCTTTTCCTCATTCCCTATTTTCGGATCCGGCTTCATGCGCAACGTCCTGACACTAATCGGTTCACCTAGGCAAGCCCTGACGCAGGATCATAGTAAAGCCGTTGCCGCTGCGCTGAACCTGGGTGCGGAACCTGCCTGGCTGAAAGAGGGTTACGCCTGCGACTTTACGCTGGAAGGCATGGAGGCCGAAAGCAGCGAGGAAAAAGCGCGCCAGGCGCTTGCGGGAGAGGCCATCGACGTGGTGGCGCAGCCCCTCGCCCACCGGCGCAAGAAGCTGCTGGTTGCGGATATGGATTCCACCATCATCGAGCAAGAATGTATCGACGAGCTGGCGGACGCGCTCGGCATCAAGGCGCAGATCGCCGAGATCACCGAGCGGGCGATGCGCGGCGAGCTTGAATTCGAACCGGCGCTGCGCGAACGGGTGGGCCTTCTCAAGGGCCTCGGCATCAGCGAGCTTGAGCGCGTGCTGGAAAACCAGATCACCGAAATGCCGGGCGGCCGGGCCCTCTGCGCGACGATGCGCGCCCATGGCGCGACCTGCGCTCTCGTCTCCGGCGGCTTCACCTTCTTCACCTCCCGCATCGCCGAGAAAGTCGGCTTTCAGCACAATCAGGCCAATGTGCTTTTGATGGAAGACGGCAAGCTGACCGGCAAGGTGCAGGAGCCGATCCTCGGCCGCCAGGCAAAGCTCGACGCGCTTCTGTCTTTCAGCGCCGAGCTGGGGCTCAAGCCGGAAGAAACACTGGCCGTGGGTGACGGGGCAAACGATCTTGCCATGATCGAGAAGGCAGGCATCGGCGTTGCCTATCACGCCAAGCCCGTCGTGGCCGCCGCTGCGCCGGCCCGTATAGATCACGGCGATCTGACTTCTCTGCTTTATCTGCAAGGCTATAGCGAAGCGGAAATCACCGGCCTCTGATCCCGCGCCAAAGAAAAAGGCCCCGCGATGCGGGGCCTTTCTTTTAGCTCACGGCAGAAAGCCTCAGCCTTCCTCGATCCTGACCGCGATGAAGCGCAAGTCCCCGGCGGTCGAGACCAGCAGTAGAACCGAGCGGCGGCCCTTTTCCTGTTCCGCCTTCACCTGTTCCACCACATCGGACGGCGATTTCACTTTTTCCTGCGCCACTTCGACGATCACATCGCCGGGGCGGATGCCTTTTTCCGCCGCAGGGCCCGCCGGATCGACGGAGGTGACGAGCACGCCGTCCACATCGTCGGTCAGGTTGAAGCGGCGGCGGCTATTGGCATTGAGCTCACCCAGGGCAAGGCCGAGCGTCAGCGTCGGCTCATTGCTCTTTTCCGCGTCGGGTTTTGCGCCTTCCGCTTTCGCTTCGGCTTCCTCAAGGCGGCCCACCGTCACGTCGAGCGTCACCTTGTCGCCGCCGCGCAGCACCGTCGTTTCCACTTCTTTGCCGATCTTCGTATCCGCCACGATGCGGGGCAGATCGCGCATGCTCGGCACATCGTTGCCGTTAAAATCGAGGATCACGTCACCCGCCTGAATGCCCGCTTCTTCCGCCGGGCCGCCGGGGGTGACTTCCGCCACCAGCGCGCCTTTGGCTTCATCCATGCCAAGGCTCTCGGCGATCTCATCCGTCACGGTCTGAATGCGCACACCGAGCCAGCCGCGCCGCGTCTCGCCATATTCCTTCAGCTGCTCGATAACCGGCATGGCCGTTGCCGAGGGAACGGAAAAGCCGATGCCGATGGAGCCGCCCGAGGGAGAAATGATCGCGGTGTTCACGCCGATCACCTCCCCTTCGAGATTAAAGAGCGGGCCGCCGGAATTGCCCCGGTTGATGGAGGCGTCCGTTTGAATGAAATCGTCATAAGGGCCGGCATTGATGTCGCGGTTGATCGCCGAGATGATGCCCGCCGTCACCGTGCCGCCGAGACCGAAGGGGTTGCCGATCGCCACCACCCAGTCGCCGACGCGCGCTTTCGTCGAATCGCCCATCTTCACGAAAGGCAGCGCGCTGTCGGGTTTCACCTTCAGAACCGCAACATCGGTTTTGGGATCGCTCCCGAGCACTTCCGCCGCCAGCGTCGTGCCGTCGGAGAAGTTCACCTTGATCTCGTCGGCCTGCTCGATGACGTGATTATTCGTGATGATGATCCCGTCCGGGTCGATCACGAAGCCGGAGCCGAGCGACTGCACCTTGCGCGGAGCCTGGGCACCCGGCTGGCGCTGAAGAAAATCTTCGAAGAATTCATTGAAGGGCGAGCCTTCCGGCAGGCCCGGCACCGCGCCGCCCGGCACACCCGTTTTCAGGGTCTGCGAGGTGGAGATATTGACCACCGCCGGGGACAGCTTTTCGGCAAGATCGGCGAAACTTTCCGGCGCCCCCCGCGCAAAAGCGGGAGCGGCATAAAGCGCCAACACGATTGCCGTCAGAGCCGCGAGCGCGGTCAGCACACGCATGATACCGGGCGCAGCATCCTGCCGTTTTGCCACTGCCGAAGTCTTCAACCTTGCCATAAACACATCTCCTGATTGCGGCACTCGTCATACTAAGCCGCTATGCCGGCCCGGGAATAAATGGGGAGATCGGAAAGCTAGACACCGGAAAGCCGAATACGCCCCCGTGCCCTGCTGGCCAGCCCCTGCCCGTTCACTTGCCCATCCTGGGACAAAATATGGACGAAATGAGGCAGAGCCTACCCCCGCACCAGCCAGACGATCAAAAAACCGGCACCGAGCGCCGTCAGCCCGGCGAAACGCAGATTGGCCTCGGGCATCTCTTTCGCCCGCTCCATCATCCGCTTCACGCCGCCCGGAAAGGCGGCATAAAGGGCTCCTTCCAATGCCAGAAAGAGCCCTATTGCTGCCCATAGGTCACTCATGACCGGGGTTTCCCATGGTTAAGGATCACCGGCGCCCCTGACCTTCCTCATCCTTGAAATATTGGAAGAAGTCGGACTCGGGCGAAAGAATGAGCGTCGTGGAATCGCCCTTCAGACCGTCCCGGTAGGCTTGCATGGACCGGTAGAAGGCGAAGAAATCCTCGTCCTGGCCAAAGGCCTGGGCAAAGGTGCGGTTCCGCTCGGCATCGCCCTCACCGCGAATGCGTTCGGCATCGCGCTGGGCTTCGGCCAGAAGCACCGTCACATCGCGGTCGGCGCGCGAGCGCACACGCTGGGCCGTTTCCTGGCCTTGCGCGCGGAACTCGGCCGCTTCCCGCTCACGCTCGGTACGCATGCGCCGGTAGATCGCTTCACTGTTTTCGGTCGGCAGGTCGGCCTGGCGGATACGCACATCCACCACTTCCACACCGAATTCCTGAGCTGCCTGATTGAACTTTTCTTCGATCCGCTGCATGAGCTCGGCCCGCTCGTCACGCACCAGCGCTTCGAGCGTCGCTTCACCCAGAACGTTGCGCAGATTAGAGAGGAAGATCGGCTGCAGCTTGTCGCTTGCCTGCCGCATATCGCGCACGGACTGATAGAATTTCAGCGCGTCCACAATGCGGTAACGGGCAAACGCATCAACCACCAGCCGTTTCTGGTCGGAGGTGATGATCACCTGTCCGCCTTCCCCGCCGATCTGGCGCGAGGAGGTCAGGTTCAGAACGCGCTTGTCGATGTAAACCACGTTCTGAATGAAGGGCAGTTTGAAATGCAGGCCCGGCTCGCGTTCCTGATGTTTCACATCACCGAACTGAATGACGAGCGCCTGCTGCGTCTCATCGACCGTATAAACGGAGGAGAGCCCGATAATGACGGCGGCTGCGGCAACAATGGCCGCGACGATTGCGCTGGCTTTCATTACTGAGCCTCCTTCTTCTGCGATGCGCCGGGCGAAAGCTGGTTAAGGGGGAGATAGGGAACGGGACCGGCGCCGCCTGCCTTCGGATCGACGACGATCTTGTTCATGCCGCTCAGCACCCCTTCCATAGTTTCCAGATAGATACGCTTACGTGTGATGTCCTTAGCGTTCTTGTATTCGTTATAGATCGCCAGGAAGCGGTCCGCCTGACCTTGCGCCTCGGCAACAGTCTGCTCTTTATAAGCTTCGGCTGCCTGAAGGATCTGATCGGCTTCACCGCGCGCCCGCGGCACCACTGTATTCGCGTAAGCTTCGGCCTCGTTGCGCAGCCGCTCCTGGTCGGCGCGCGCTGCCTGCACATCACGGAAAGCATCTTCCACGGGCTTGGGCGGGTCGACCGACTGAAGCTGCACTTCGACGATCTGAATGCCTGCGCCGTAGTCGTCCAGCGTCCGCTGCACCAGTTCCTGCACTTTCTGCTGCACTTCGTTACGCTGGGTGGTCAAGAGCACCTGCAGGCCGGAAGAACCGACAATCTCGCGCATGGCGCTTTCCGCCACCGCTTTGACGACCGTATCCCGGCCTTCCACATTGAAGAGATAGTCCTGCGCGCTTGCGATACGCCACAACACCACGAAATCCACATCGACGATGTTTTCATCGCCCGTGAGCATCAGGCTCTCATCGGCGCTGTCGCCGATATTGACCCGGTTCACCTTGGTCACGGAGGGGGAATAGACCGTCTCGATCGGATAAGGCAGCTTGAAATGCAGCCCCGGACCCGCCGTGCGCACCGCCTCGCCGAAGCGCAAGACCACGCCCTGCTGGTCCGTATCGACCCGGTAAAAAGAGCTCCAGCCCAGAAGGCCGAGCAGAATCAGCCCGACCACGATGAGGCCGCCGCCCCCGCCGCCACCGGACGGCAGAACGCCCTTGAGCCGCTCCTGGCCTTTGCGGATCAGATCCTCCAAATCCGGCGGCTCCTGCCCGCCCCGGCCGCCGCCGGAAGGAGGTTGACCCCAAGGCCCACGATTGCCGCCATTTTGCCAGCCACCGCCGCCGCTCTGATTGTTCCAGGGCATTCAGCTCTTCCCTTAAATGTTGCGCTGTCGGTTCCGTTCGCTTGCCGCGCCCGGCCGGTTTCACCCCGCCGGACCGCACAAATTCTTATGCTGCCTTTGGAAAAAGGCCTTGAGGGGTTATATGACAGGCAGACCACCCGCGCAATCAAAGCCCCCTTCAGGGATATAGGAAGAGGACCGGCAATATCCATGTCTGTAACACGGGAAGACGTCCTAAAAACCCTATCGACCGTTACCGACCCCGAAACCGGTAAAGACGTCGTGAGCGCGGGCATCGTGCAAGGCGTCGTCGTTAAGAACGGCAATATCGGTTTCTCCCTCGAAATCGACCCGAAAGAGGCCGAGGCGAAGGAACCGCTCCGCCGTGCCTGCGAAGAGGCGGTCAAGCAGATCAAGGGTGTCCTCTCCGTGACCGCGGTTCTGACCGCCCATAGCGACACCCCCTCCGCCTCTCGCCCGGCGCCCGCCGCACCGAAACGTGCGCCATCGGCACAACCCGGCCCGCAAAACATTCCCGGCGTCAAAGCAATCGTCGCCGTGGCGAGCGGCAAAGGCGGCGTCGGCAAATCGACGCTTGCGGTTAACCTCGCCCTGGCGCTCGGCCATCTCGGCATGAAAGTCGGCCTGTTGGACGCGGATATTTACGGGCCCTCAGTGCCGCGCATGATGGGCCTTTCCGGCAAGCCGCAGGTAAGCGAAAACAAGAAACTCCTGCCGCTCGAAGCTTACGGCATCAAGACCATGTCCATCGGCTATATGGTCGATGACAGCACCGCCATGATCTGGCGCGGGCCGATGGTGCAATCGGCGCTGACGCAAATGATGAGCGAGGTCGACTGGGGCGAGCTTGACGTGCTGATCGTGGACTTTCCCCCCGGCACGGGCGATGCGCAGCTGACCATGGTGCAGCGCGTGCCGCTTGCCGGCGCCGTCATCGTGTCGACGCCGCAGGAAATCGCGCTGATGGATGCGCGCCGCGGTATCGCCATGTTCGAGAAAACCCATGTGCCCGTCTTCGGCATCGTGCAGAACATGGCTTATTACGAAGCGCCAGGCTCGGGCGAGAAGACCTATATTTTCGGGGAAGGCGGCGCAAAGCGCGTGGCCGAGGAACTGAAGGCCGATTTCCTGGGCGATGTGCCGCTCGTGCCGGACATTCGCGCAGGCATGGACGAGGGCAAGCCCATCGTTGCCACCGATCCGGGCAGCAAAGCGGCAACGCCCTTCATGGATATCGCAACGCGCCTTGCCGCCAAGCTTTATGAGGAAGGCGGCGCACGTAAGCCGCCAAAGATTTCCATTTCATGAAGCGCGCCCGCTCAAAAGAAAACGGCCGGTCCCGCAAAGGACCGGCCGTTTCGTTTTGTAGTAGCCCGAAAGATCAGCGCCCTTCTTCGAGCGATGCCGTTTCGGTTACGCCCGCCGGGTTCGTCAGCTCCCACGTATCGCCAACGGAACGGCTTTCCGCCGAGGTGCAGTAAGGCTCGTTCTCGCCGGACGTGAAGCAAACCTCCTCGCCCTTCATTTCCCAGGTGCCTTCGACGCTAGTGCCGTCGGCCAGTGTCTGACTATAGGTGCCGTCTTCATTGATATGCACCTGGCGCTCGCCGCTTTCCGGATTATTCACGACCACGGTGTTGCCGTAGAAACTGGCCATCGGATCGGCCATGGCAATGCCGGTCATGGACGCAAACGCAAACACAAGAGCTACGATGAAACGCATCTCTTTCCTCCTCGGTTTATCCTGGATTTCCCCCAAAAACGCGAGGCATGCTGACATGCGTTAACCATAAGGACAAGGGTAAATCTGCACCCGGACGAAACAAATCCGGGTGCAGCGTTTTTCGCGCTTACTTGTTATGGAAGTTGAGCGGCAGCCCGGCGCGCGGCCAAGTGCATTTCACAAGACGCCCCGTGGACGACAGCGTCAGATACGCCGTCTTCAGGTCCTTACCGCCGAAACAGATATTCGTGGTGATGAAATCGCCGGTCGCGAAATGCTCGATCTTCGCACCGTCCGGCGAAATGGAGGTAATGCCGCCATTGAAAATCGTCGCGACACAGACATTGCCTTCCGCATCGACTGCCAGCGAGTCGAAGAAATTGAGCCCCTGCGGCGCGCCAACGAAATTGCCAGGCAACGGCCCGTCACTTTTCTTGATGACGCCCGGCTTTTCGATGTCGAAGCCCCAAAGCCGGCCCGGCACCGTGTCGGCCACATAGACGGTCTTTTCATCCGGCGAAAGGCCGACCCCGTTGGGGCTTTCGAGCGGAAACACCGCTTCGGTGATCATCGACCCGTCGGGTTTTGCATAATAAAGCGCGCCGCGGTCCTTGATGCGCCCGCGCGACTTGCCAAGATCGGTGAACCAGAACCCGCCTTCCTTATCGAAGACGATATCGTTCGGCCCGTTCAAGGGATTGCCGCCGCATTCGGTATAAAGCGTGTCGACTTTGCCGGTGGCCAGATCGACGCGCTCGATGCGCCCGCCCGAATAATCCGGAGCGATGTCACCCGGAATGGTCAGCCCGTCCCGGTGATGCCATTCAAAGCCGCCATTGTTGCAAACATAAACCGCACCGTCCGGCCCGATCGCCGCGCCGTTCGGCCCGCCGCCGAGATCGGCGATGACGTCGACTTTGCCGTCTTCGCTGACGCGGCTGAGCGTACCGCGCTCGATCTCCACCAGAATGACGCTGCCATCATCCATGGCGATCGGCCCTTCGGGAAATTTCAGACCGCTGGCAATTTCTTCCATCTCGAGCATGAAGCCCTCCCTGATTTTTGTGTTTATAGGAGGCATTCTGTCAGGCCGCTGCGCTAATGACTAGGGGAGCGGACGCCACAACCATTTGCGGCGCACTATGGACCCCGGGACAAGCCCGGGGTGACAACTGTGCGGGTGAGAGGCACTGCTCCGCTGCACACACCAAGTGTCACCCCGGGCTTGTCCCGGGGTCCATACGGCCTACGCCCATGCCGCAGCGTAAGAGATCAGCTCAGCCGCACGCGGTGAAATTCCAGATGATCTTCGATGAAGGACTGAATGAAGAAATAGGAATGATCATAGCCTTCCTGCCGGCGCAGGATGAGGCGCTGGCCCGCCTTCTCGCAGGCTTCCTCGAAAAGCTCGGGCTTCAATTGTTCTTCGAGAAACCCATCGGCAAGCCCCTGATCGATGAGAATTTCATCGAAGGCATAGCGCGCCGCGCCGCTCTCCATCAAAAGCGCCGCATCATGCGCGGCCCAGGCGGCCCGGTCCTTACCGAGATAGGCGCTGAACGCTTTCTCGCCCCAGGGGCAGCGCGTCGGCGAGACGATAGGCGCAAAGGCGGAGACGGAGCGGAAAAGATCCGGATGTTTCAGCGCAAGCGTCAGCGCGCCGTGCCCACCCATGGAATGGCCGGAAATTCCGCGCCGTTCCATATCGAGCGGAAAGTTCGCGCTCAGCACATCCTGCAAATCGCGGGTGATGTAGCTTTCCATTTTGAAATGCGCCGCCCAGGGTGCCTCGCGCGCATCGAGATAAAAGCCCGCGCCCTGGCCGAGGTCATAAGCCTCGTCATTCGCAACGCCCTCGCCGCGCGGGCTCGTATCGGGCGCGGCAATAGCAAGGCCAAGCTCACTTGCCTTGCGGTAAGCGCCCGCCTTGTTGGTGAAATTATCTTCCGTGCAGGTAAGGCCCGAGAGCCAGACAAGCAGCGGGAACGGCCCCTCCCCCTCCGGCAGGAAAAGCGAAAAGCGCATGGACGTGCCCGTTGCCGCCGAACCGTGGCGGCAAATGAGAACGCGCCCGTCAAAACAGCTGTGCTCTTCGAGAATTTCCAGATCGCTCATCAGTAAACCACGACGGAACGGATGGAATGGCCCTCATGCATGAGATCGAAGCCTTTGTTGATCTCTTCAAGCGGCATCGTATGCGTGATCAGATCGTCGATATTGATCTTCCCGTCCATATACCAATCGACGATTTTCGGCACGTCCGTGCGCCCGCGCGCGCCGCCAAAGGCCGAGCCTTTCCAGGTCCGCCCCGTAACGAGCTGGAAGGGCCGCGTCGAAATTTCCTGGCCCGCGCCCGCAACGCCGATGATGACACTCTCACCCCAGCCCTTATGGCAGCATTCGAGCGCCTGGCGCATCGTGTCCGTGCGCCCGATACATTCAAAGCTCCAATCCGCGCCGCCGCCCGTCAGTTCCACAAGATGGGCGACAAGATCCCCGCTCACTTCTTTCGGATTGACGAAATCGGTCATGCCGAATTTTTCAGCGAGCGGTTTCTTCGCCGGATTGATATCGACGCCGACGATCTGATCCGCGCCCACCATCCGCGCGCCCTGAATGACATTGAGCCCGATGCCGCCGAGCCCGAACACGACGACCCGCGCGCCCGGCGTTACCTTGGCGGTGTTGACCACCGCGCCGATGCCGGTCGTCACGCCGCAGCCGATATAGCAAACCTTGTCGAAGGGCGCGTCCTCACGGATTTTCGCCAGCGCGATTTCCGGCAGCACCGTGTAATTGGCAAAGGTCGAGCAGCCCATGTAGTGAAAGATGGGCTTACCCTTATAGGAAAAACGGCTCGTGCCGTCCGGCATCAGGCCCTGGCCCTGTGTCGCGCGGACCGCCTGGCAGAGATTGGTTTTGGGATTGAGGCAATACTCGCACTCCCGGCACTCGGGCGTATAAAGCGGGATGACGTGATCGCCCGGCTTGAGCGAGGTCACGCCCGGCCCGCATTCGACGACAACGCCCGCCCCTTCATGACCGAAGATGGAAGGGAAAAGCCCTTCCGGGTCCTCGCCCGAAAGCGTGAAGGCGTCGGTATGGCAAATGCCGCTCGCCTTGATCTCCACCAGAACTTCGCCGGCTTTCGGCCCTTCCAGTTGAACCGTCTCGATCTCAAGCGGTTTTCCTGCTTCGAAAGCGACTGCCGCGCGCACGTCCATGGGGGCTCTCCCTAATTGGGTTCTGATTCCGGCGGGCATTGTCGGCAGCCAGCCCTCAACATGCAAGGCCGGGTCTTGGGCAAAGAGGCGAAAAGCGCGCGCTACCAGACCGTCTCGAAACTTTCTTCCAGATAACCGAGCCAGCTTTCCACCCGGTATTTGTTGCCGCCGAAATCGGGCAGCGCCGTTTCGGAGCGCGAATAAATGGCGATGCTGGATTTGCCCTCGCCTTCCGCGCAGGCCTGGAAGGTCACGATCTCGGGCAGATTGAGAAAGAAGGAGCGCTGCACATAAGTGTGCTGGCCTTCTTCTTTGTCCTGCAGCCGCTCGATCATGCCGGGCTCGAGCTTGATAAGCCGGAGAAGCCGTTCCTCAAGCGCTTCGGGCGGCGCACTGAAAACGGGTGAATATCGATGCGGCACCGCCGCCTGGCAAAGGCCTTGCGGCGCGACGAGGTAATGGCTGGCGGCAAAAGGAAGGGTCAGTGTTTCAAATTCCATGGGGCACGCGCTCTTGTCTAAAGGCGCGGCAGGCCACCACGAACTGCCGGATCTGTTGCGGAAACTCTCTCTACGCACACGTTACGCACTGATACCCGCGCTCTTAATGTGGCGCTTGTCCCAGCCGGCGCGGACCTCTCACCCCTGCCGCCGCACTGTCTCTTCCAGCTTGGCGAGCCAACCGTCGATCCGCTTCTTATTCGCCCCGAGGTCAGACCAACCATAGACCGAGCGGCTGTAAAGCGCGAGGGTGGATTTGCCGCCCTCCACTTCCAACGCCTCGAACGTGATCCAATCGGGAAAACCGAGAAGCGCCGTGCGCTGAACGAATTCATGCTGGCCAGGCGCCGTTTCCACATTGCGCCGGCGCGTGCGCGGCTGCTTGAGAACAAGATCGCTCATCAACGCGTCGAGCTTTTCGCGGCTCATGGAAAAAACCGGGGCCGTGCGATGGGGCGTCGCGTTCTCGCAAAGCCCTTCCGGGGCGACGAGATATTGGTTGGGAGAGGGCTTGAGTTTTAGAACTCGAAAATTCATGGATACGAATTCGCCCACGCTTATGTGCCGGTCAAAAGTTCCGATAATACACCTTGAGCACTCTCTTCCTCACGAACGCCACAGGAGTTTGCTGGTAACGCTTGATGCGATTTCAGGAACTCAATCATCTCACTGCTATCAGTAAGGAACTCTTCAGACCAACGCCGGCGGTCACGTTTTACCTTTCGTTCAAACACGATATACCGAGTTGGATAGTCATCGTTTTCAGAGGCTGGCAACTCGTCTTCTTGCGTGGCCTTCCATTCCTTTGCTTCAAAGGAATAATTAAAATGCGCATCGCCTTCTATGTTGTCTGCCAACACTTCTGTTAGATGAATCTTGTTAAACAAGTCATGAAAAGCCTTATAGATCTCAGCGCCTCCAATAACGAAAAATTCGTCCTGCCCATGCAACATTGTATAAACGTCTGCGAAGAACAGAGCAGACTCTCGATCTTTTGCCCAAATTAAGTTGCAGTCTTTCCCCCACAAACTTTGATGTTGATCAAAGCCAGCAGTTCTCGACAAAACAATATTCAATCGGTTTGGTAGAGGCCGCCCGATAGACTCCAAAGTTTTACGACCCATGATAATGGCGTGATTGGACGTTATTTTTTTGAACCTCTGTAAATCGGTTCTCAAATGCCATGGCATCGAGTTCTCACAGCCAATCACATGCCCGGGAGCACTTCGCGCAACTACGTACGCAATAGATGGCATTGGTATTTGAACGTTTTTTACCATGAATGTGCCGCGCCCCTAACTTTGAATAGCCCCCCATTTGGCTACCAAAGCCGCCCCTCTCTGCAGGCAAATAACGATAGCATAATGGTAGCGATTCATAGAGCGATTCGAGACAAAAAACCGCCTAGACCGCCAAATGCTAGCTGCTCGGAGGAAAACAAAGAATTACTAGCCGCTCGGCTAGCAGATAAACGAGGCAAAATAAACTGAAAAATCAGTCTAAACCGCGACCGGGGCGGCGATATGCGGGTGGGGGTCGTAGCCCACCAGCTCGAAATCATCATAGGTGAAGTCGAAAATGCTCTTCACATCCGGATTGATCTTCATCTGCGGCAAGGGGCGCGGGTCGCGCTGAAGTTGCTTGTCCGCTTGTTCCAGATGATTGAGATAAAGATGCGCGTCGCCGAATGTGTGGATGAACTCGCCGGGCTTGAGCCCCGTTACCTGTGCGATCATCATGGTGAGCAGCGCGTAAGACGCGATGTTGAAGGGCACGCCGAGGAAAATATCCGCCGAGCGCTGATAGAGCTGACAGGAAAGCTTGCCGTCCGCCACATAGAACTGAAAGAGGCAGTGGCAGGGCGGCAGCGCCATGTGGTCGACATCGGCGACATTCCAGGCCGAAACGATAAGCCGGCGCGAATCCGGGTTGTTCTCGATCTGCTGAATGAGGTTCTTGATCTGGTCGATCTTCGTGCCGCCCGGCGCGGGCCAGCTGCGCCATTGATGGCCGTAAACGGGACCGAGATCGCCGCTCTCATCCGCCCATTCATCCCAGATGCGTACGCCGTTCGCTTTCAGATAGGCGATATTCGTGTCGCCCGCCAGAAACCAGAGCAGCTCGTGGATGATGGATTTCAGATGCAGCTTCTTCGTCGTCACCAGCGGGAAGCCCTCCGAAAGATCGAAGCGCATCTGGTGGCCGAAGACGGAGCGCGTGCCGGTGCCGGTCCGGTCGGACTTTTCCACCCCTTTGTCGCGCACCAGCCGCATCAGATCGAGATATTGCTGCATCGGGCCCTTCCTGATTCTTTCGCCCGCCAGTCTAGCGCCCCCGCTCCGCTTGAGCCAGAATGGCGGCCAGCAGAGGGGCGCAAGAAATGCCCCGCCCGGCAAAAAGCTGGGGAAAAATGGGGAGCAGAAAGTGAAAAAAGCAGTTTTGATCGGGCTCGGCCTTGTGGTGGCCGCCGCCGTCGCCGCCCTTGCCATCGTGCCGGGCTATCTGGAAAGCACCACGAATGTGGTCGAGGAACACGCCCCATACGAGATCGGGGAGGCTTCTTCCGCGCTGCATGAAAGCCTCGTCATCGCCGATCTGCACTCCGACACGCTGCTCTGGGCCCGCGATCCCTTGTCGAGAGCCGATCGCGGCCATGTAGATGTGCCCCGCCTCGTGGACGGCAATGTGGCGCTGCAGGTCTTTTCCGTCGTCACCAAAGTGCCCCAGGGCCTGAACTATGACGAGAACACCGCTGACAGCGACCAGATCACCCTGCTTGCCATGGTCCAGCGCTGGCCGGCCCGCACCTGGCGCAGCCTTCTGGAGCGCGCGCTTTATCAGGCGGACAAACTAAAGGCCGCAGCAGAAGACGCCCCCGAGGCGCTGAAAGTCGTGCGCACGAAAGCCGATCTGGAAGAAGTTTTGAGCGCGCGGGCCGAAGGCAAGGAGATCGTCGCCGGGCTGCTGGCGACCGAAGGCCTTCATCCGCTGGAAGGCGATGTCGCCAACGTCAAAGTGCTTTACGACGCAGGCTACCGGATGATGGGCCTGCATCATTTCTTCGACAATAAGCTGGGCGGCTCGCTGCACGGGCTTTCGGGCGCCGGGCTGACCGATTTCGGCAAGGAGGTCGTGCGCGAGCTGGAAGCGCAAGGCGTCATGATCGATGTCGCCCATTCCTCCCCCGCCGTGGTGGAGGATGTGCTGGCGATGACGGATGGCCCGATCTTCGTGTCCCACACGGGCGTTAAAGGCGCCTGCAACACCGCGCGCAACCTCGAAGACGATCTGATGAAACGCATCGCCGAACGCGGCGGCGTCATCGGCATCGGCTATTGGGACGGCGCGGTCTGCAAGATCGATCCGGCGAATGTCGTCAAATCCCTGCGCTATGCCGCCGACCTTCTGGGCGCCGATCATGTCGGCCTCGGCTCGGACTATGATGGCGGCACGACGGTTCTTTTCGACACATCCGAACTTGCCATCCTGACGGAGGAAATGCGCAAGGCCGGTTTCACGGATGAAGAAATCCGCAAGATCATGGGCGGCAATGTCATCCGCGTCTTCAAGGAGCAATTGCCTGCGGGCTAAACCCGCCCGTCAAACGGCAAGCGTGCGGAAACGGAAATGGCCCGTCTCGGGGAAAAGCCCGAGCCAGTCGCCATATTCCGTGCCGCGGCCCATGTTGTGAATGATGCGCCGGCGCCCGGTGAGCGGTGAGGTTTTCGCGCTCACCACCACGATATGCGGGCGGCCGAAGACGTTCTGCGTGACAAGATCGCCGGGCTTGTAACTCCCGTCTTTCACCTCCGCTCCCTGGCGGGCGAAAAACGCGGCAAGGTTCGGCACGCGCCGGTGGTCGATATTGGGGTCGGGTTTTTTCAGACCCCAATGGGGCGGATAGTCGGCAAACGCGGCGCGCATGTCCTCATGCACGAGCTCCTGCAAATCGAGGCCGAGCCCGGCCCGGTAGGCGCGGATCACCACGTCTGTGCACACGCCCCGCTCCAGCGGCACATCGCCGCCCGGATAATCGAGCCGGGCATAGGAAGGATCGTAGCGCCGGGTGACGCCGATCTGGGCCTCCGCCGCGATGATGAGCTGGCGCGCGGGTTCTGGCAGATCCTCACCCAAAACCGCGCCGGGCGCGTCCCCCGCCTCGGACGAGCCGGCGCAGCCGGGCATGGAAAAAAGCGCGCCGCCCGTCAAAGCGCCGCTGAAAAGAGTGCCGAAGCCGCTGAGAACCTTCCTGCGCGTTATCATCGCACCGCCCTTTATTCTTAAAGTCAGTGCCCCGCGCCCGAAGGCATTCAAACGGCGGGAAATGGCGGCAATGGGGAGCAAAAACGGCAAGAATGTGCCGGGCGCAGGCTTGTTGCAGAAAGCACAAGACTTCCTTCGGTCAGGCGCCCTTCACCCTTTATTTGCGGCTCATGATGCTTATATTACGGCTGTCGGCATTGCCGACTATGGCGATAAACGGACTACGCAATAAGCCTATCGGACCCGGGGGCAGTACCCGGCGCCTCCACCAATATCCCCGCGCTTGAAACGGTTTTGCGGGCTTCAGGGGGGCGAAACAGGATCGACGAGGGTGTAAAGGTAGTTTTTTCGCTCGGCATGGTAGCCACCGTTATCGGGCCAAACTTGATAGTTGCCAACGACAACTATGCTGAAGCACGTCTCGCTGCCTAAGCAGTGCGACAGCTTCGAATTAAGCCCTAGCCGTTAGCACGGTTAGGCGGGGTTCGAGGGCACCTGGCAACAGAAGCCCTCACTTAATTTCCCTCCGGTTTTGCGCGCGCCTAAGCGTCTTTCGGCAATTTGCGGCCTATATAAGGTTAAAGCTGTGGCCGCGCGGCAACGCCGCTTTGACACCGCTGCCCGGATGCACTAGCTCCCTTGCCAGCCCGCCGGGGGCAAGGCAGGCTTGCAAAGCGGCAAAATCGGCAGATTCGGCAAAAGGTTGAGGTTGAACACCCATGGCTGACACCCCCTCCCAAGATCTCATGCGCTACGATTTGATGGCGCAGGAAGCGCTGAAAGGCGTGGTGCGCAAATCGCTGGAGATTGCGGGCAAGGAAGGGCTGCCGGGCGAGCACCATTTCTACATCTCCTTCCGCACCGATGCGCCGGGCGTGCAGATCTCCGACCGGCTGAAAGAGCAATATCCGGAAGAAATCACCATCGTGCTCCAGCACCAGTTCTGGGATCTCGACGTCTCCGAAAAGGGATTCTCGGTCAATCTCTCCTTCAACAAAGTGCCGGAACGGCTGGTGGTGCCCTTCTCCGCGCTTCTGGGCTTTTTCGACCCTTCCGTCCAGTTCGGCCTGCAATTCGCGCAAGGCGAGGACGCTGCGGCGGATGAGGAACTGGAACCGGCGCAAGAGCCGGGCACCGAGGATGCCGAAAGCCCGGCGCCCGGTGAAGCGGGCGGCGACGTGGTCAGCCTAGACGCCTTCCGAAAGAACAAATAACGCGCCCGCTTGGGCTCTCTCCCTACCCGCCGGCAAGGCAGCGCACGGTCCCCCGCTTGGCGCTCCCGCTCCTGCGTGCTAAATCAGCCTCCAAAATCGCCCATCCGCCTGGTGCGGGAGGGCCATGACGCCGTATTTCAGGGAGATCCCACTCATGAGCAAGACCCGCACCGAGACCGATTCCTTCGGCCCGCTTGAAGTGCCCGCCGATAAATATTGGGGCGCGCAGACGCAGCGCTCCCTCGGCAATTTCAAGATCGGCGGCGAAACCATGCCGAAGCCGCTCGTACGGGCGCTCGGCGTCATCAAGCGTTCGGCGGCGCTCGCCAATATGGCGCTCGACAATATCGACCCGAAAATCGGCCAGACCATTGCCGAGGCCGCGCTGGAAGTGGCCGAGGGCAAGCTCGACGATCATTTCCCCCTCGTCGTCTGGCAGACGGGCTCGGGCACTCAGTCGAACATGAATGCGAATGAAGTCGTCTCCAACCGGGCGATCGAAATGCTGGGCGGCACGATGGGCTCGAAAGACCCGGTCCATCCGAACGATCATTGCAACCGCTCGCAATCCTCGAACGACACCTTCCCCACCGCCATGCATATTGCAGCGGCCGAAGAGATCACGCACCGCCTCGTGCCCGCGCTGCAGCAGCTGCGCAATTCGCTGAACGACAAGGCAGAAGCCTTTAAAGACATCATCAAGATCGGCCGCACCCACACCCAGGATGCAACGCCGCTGACGCTCGGCCAGGAATTTTCAGGCTATGTGGCGCAGGTCGAAAACGGCATCCGCCGCGTGGAAGCGGTTCTGCCCGCGTTGCTGGAACTTGCCCAGGGCGGCACGGCGGTCGGCACCGGCATCAACGCCAAGATCGGCTTTGCGGAAAAGTTTGCCGAAGAAGTGGCGAACTTCACGAAGCTGCCCTTCATCACCGCGCCGAACAAGTTCGAAGCGCTGGCAACGCATGATGCCTGCGTGGAAGCCCACGGCGCGCTGAACACCGTTGCCGTTTCGCTCTTCAAGATCGCCAACGATATCCGCTTCCTGGGCTCCGGCCCGCGCTCGGGCCTCGGCGAATTGCAGCTGCCCGAAAACGAGCCGGGCTCGTCCATCATGCCGGGCAAGGTGAACCCGACCCAGTGCGAAGCCTTGACCATGGTCTGCGCGCAGGTGATGGGCAACCACACGACGGTGACCTTCTCCGGCAGCCAGGGCCATTTCGAGCTCAACGTCTTCAAGCCCGTGATCGGTTACAATGTGCTGCAGTCCATCCGCCTTCTGGCCGATGCGAGCGTCAGCTTCGCGGAAAACTGCGTGGACGGCATCGAAGCGAACCGCGATCGCATTGCCGATCTCATGGAACGTTCTTTGATGCTTGTGACCGCGCTGGCGCCGAAGATCGGTTATGACAACGCCACGAAAATCGCCAAGACCGCGCATAAGAACGGCACGACGCTGCGCGAGGAAGCGGTGAAAGGCGGGTATGTGACGGAAGAAGAATTTGACCAGACCGTGCGTCCGCAGGATATGATTGCCCCTCAGTAATTCAGGGCAAAGGGAGCGGGTTTGAGCAAAATCGTCAAACGCTCGGTCAGCATTGCAGGCCACCGCACCAGCATTTCTCTTGAGCGTCCCTTTTGGGAAGGCTTGAAGGAACTGGCCTGCTCCCGCAAGGTTTCGGTCAACGAACTGATCCGCCAGATAGACGCGGGGCGCGAGGAAGAGGAAAACCTCTCAAGCGCGCTCCGCGTTTTCGTTTTCAAGGAAATAGTGCCGGCAAGAGCGTGCGCTGCGCCTGAAGAAGACGGTGAACCCGGCTAACGCCTTCAAGACGCCTTGTCGGGCCGGGCCTGCGGGCGTGGCGCTTCGGGCAAAGTCCCTTCATCGGACGACACATCGCTTGAAGGCGCATTGTCATTTGCGGCTTCGGGCGAAGCCGCTTCCGGTTTTTTCTCCGGCGTCTCGATCAGTTCTTTTAAATCTTCCGGCAAGTCTTCCACGCCCGCATCCTCTATCTGCTTTTCGAGCAGGCGCCGCGCCATGAAGGCCTCCACCGCCACGGTATCGAAGCGGCTTTGCAGCGCGCGCAAGGGCCCTGCGGAAACGAAGCCAAGTGCGGGCACGCCTTCGGGCGCGGAGAGCGGCAGGGTAAGTTCCGTGTCGCCATGAAGACGCGGCAGATC
Organism: Tepidicaulis sp.; assembly: GCF_965222285.1. Taxonomy (NCBI): domain Bacteria; kingdom Pseudomonadati; phylum Pseudomonadota; class Alphaproteobacteria; order Hyphomicrobiales; family Parvibaculaceae; genus Tepidicaulis; species Tepidicaulis sp. The sequence continues at coordinate 2,229,844 of NZ_OZ244942.1, forward strand.
GATATAGGTTTTACCGGTGGCGCCGGGGCTGAGCGGGATATCGAATTCGGCATCGACCGTTTGCACCAGTCCCTGCTCGACATTGAGCGGCGCGGCAATGCGCGTTACCGCCGTTTGCCCTTCCTCGAGCGTGCGCTCTTTCAATGCCGCGAAATCTTCTATGTCTTCCAGCTCCGCAAGCCCCATCGAAAAGGCGTCGAGATCGAAACCGTTGAAAACGCCATTCTCGAAAAGCAGCTGACCGCTGCCGCCGAGCGAGGAGACGAGCGCGAGCCAGGAGCGCCCCTTGCCTTCCATCTGAAGACTGAGGCCGAGCTCGCCGCGCCCGGCGCTTTCCCCTAAGGCAAGACCTGTGGCCTGCGCCGCATCCGCCGATTCCAGCGATAGCGTCACGCCGATACCGGGCTCGCTTTCCCCGCCTTCAAAGCGCATGCCCATGGTAAGCCGGCTATCGGCAAAAGTGCCGGTGAAAGGGGTGAGCGACAGCACGCCGCTTTCGACACTCGCCCGGCTTTCCGCGTCCCCGATGCGCAGACCCGCAAGCTCCAGGAGGTCTGCTTTCACATTGAGCTCGGCGGTAAAATCCCCCAGCACCGACCAGTCGAGCGGCGTTGTCGGCCAAACATCGCCGGGCGCAACGCCTTCGGCGAAAACCGGATCAAGCGACAGACGGGAGAGTTCGATATTGCCGGAAAGGTGGCCCGGCGTTTCGCCCGCCGCCATTTTCCAGCCAAGCGTGCCCGAGGTGCGGAACGTGCCCGCTACCGCCTCAAGCCCTTCGACCTGAAACGCCCCTTCTTCAAGCGCCACATCGCCGCCGGCAACGACGCCGCCGCCTGCCCCATTACGGGTGAGCAGCCGCATCAGGCCCGCCGCCTCGCCTTCGTTCCAGCCGAAGCCTTGCACCAAAGCCTCAAGGCGCGGCGCGGAAATATCGACGCGGCCATCAAATTTTTCCGGCGGCCAGGCGAGCGCGCCGCCAAGCTTGCCTTTGGAAGATATATGAAAGCCATTGGCCGTCAGCCGTGCGCCAACCTCGTAAGAGCCGCCTTCCTCGCCTGCCCCTTGCAGACGCAGCTCGCCGTTTTCGCTGACCTCTGCACCGGGCGCAAAGCCGAGCTGGCGCAGCAGCGCGGCGCTGCTTTCATTGGTGAGCGAGAGAACGCCATCATAAAAGGCTTTGCCTTCTTTTTCACGGCGGCGCTTGATCAGCGCTTTCAAGGAGCTTTCAGCCACCCGCCCTTCAAGATCGATGCTGGTGAAATGGCCTGCGCCGTCATCCCCGGCTTCGGCTTGAGCTTCGAAATAGACCGACAGTGGCGCGTAGCCCGCCTTCTGCCAATTCTCATCGATCAGCCCGAAAAAGGAGGTGCCGGCCTGCGGCGCATCGATGCGGCCCTGCAGCGCGCCGAGCGGTTCATCCTCGATCCCGGCAAGGCGGCCGGAAAGCGACAGCGACGCGCCGCTCGGATCGGCAAGGCGCACATGATCGATGGCAAGCGCGCCTTGGCGGAGCGCTGCTTCCGCATCAAGCTCGGCAGCCTGCCAGTCTTCGAATGTCACGTTCTGCCCCGTCGTCACGAGGCTGATATCGCGCTCGCTTGCCATCTCGCGCGGGTCTTCGGGCAGAAGCGCAAGGAGGGGCGCAAGCGGGGTCAGGTCCACATCGCGCCCATGCGCCTCGATGCTGAGCGCCTGACGCTCGACACGGGCAAGCGAAAAGCCGCCGCGTAAATTTTCTTCCACCGCCCCGCTCTCGCCCGCAGGACCGAGTGCGGCCTCGATATTATAAAATTGCCAAAGCGTATCGGAGAGGGCGAGCGTGCCTTCCAGATTGAGCGCCGCGGCCCCGCCATTGCCGTTAACCGGCGCCGTGCCTGCAAGCCAGGATGAGAAGAGCTGCGCGTTGGGCGCGCGCAAATTGAAGGTACCGTCATAACGGGTCTTGCCGCCCGCTGCCTCACTGCGGCGCCCGCGCATTTCAAGGCGCGCGTCATGGGGCAGTTTGAGCGCAGCTTCCGTCAACCGCCAGACACCTTCTTCCCGCATCAATTGCGCCGAAAGCTCTTTTGCGGAGCGCTCGCAGTAAAGCACACCGTCAGCTTTTATCGCGGCCTCGAAATCCATATCGGCAGGCAGATAAGACAAAAGCCCGGCGACGGCTTCACCGGTTTCGGGACCTGCAAAATAGGGATCGAGCGTGAGGGAGACGGCGGAAAGATCGAGCGCAGCGCGCGGCGTGCCGGACAGGCTGAGCACCGCCTCGCCTTTCAGCGTGCCGCCCGGAAGGTCTGCCACAAGCGTGCGCAGGCGCGCTTCGTTTTCCCCGGCAACGAGCCCCGCGTTGACGTTGACGAGCGGCTCGCCCTTTTCCTTCATTCCAGCCTGGGCCTGGAAAGCGCCGTCGAGCCGGCCCGCACGCGAGAACTCAGTCGCGATGCCCGAAAAGCTGAGACGCGAGCTGATTTCCGGATATGAGAGCGCCGCAGTAACGGGAAAGGCTTTCGTGCCGGCAAACTCGCCCACCGCAAGCTCCACCTCGCCTTTGGTACCGCCTTGCGTGAAAGCGACATCCGCCCGGAGCGGCCCTTGCAGCGAGGCGGCGGAGAAAGTGCCGTTGATGCCGGCAAAGCTCACCTCCCGCCCGGAGCGCAAGTCGCGGTACTGCAACGTGCCGCGCTCGAGCTGCGCGCTGGTCAGGCTGACCGATTTGGGATCGACATAACTGTCTGCGCCGGGATCGGAAACATTGATGGGCGAGCTCCAGTCAAGCCGCCCGTCTTCATCCACTGTCACATTCAGCGAAAAATCGGAAAGGCGCACATGCGTCACCTCGACATCGCCGCGCAGAAGTGGGGCCAGCGCCACTTCCCCTTCCACGGAGCCGATGTCGGCAAGCGGCGCGGCCTCGGCTGCAGCATCAGCCTCGCGTAAGGCAAGACCGCCAAGCTGAAAACGCGGCGCGGGCAAAAGCACGAAATGAATGTCACCGGAAACTTCCGCCTGCCAGCCCGTGGCTTCGCTCAGACGGCTCTCGATTTCACCGCGAAAAGAATTCCAATCGACGAAGCTCGGGCCGATCAGCGCAGCAAAGAGAACGACAACGATAAACGCGGCAATATAAGACAGTACGGAATTCACGCGCCCTCCCCGACTGTCATCGCAAGACGACCCCTTCGGTCCGGTCTATGGATTTGAAGGTGGCGGCCCCCACAACCTGCCACAGACATTCAACGCCCCTATATGCAGGGCCCCTTTTATTCAGAGCCCTTGTATTTGGCAAAGCCCGGCTTGATGGTATGTCAGATGCCGGTCTTCAGCGGGGAAATTATGGGTTCTGACAAAGGAAATATAGTTAATTTCTCGGATTTCCGGCAAAAATCCAAAAAATCCGGCAAGAAAGAGACCCGCCAGGAAAAAGCGGCGAAGGCCGCCGCCAACCGCGTGCGCACCGGGCGCACGGGCGCGGAAAAGAAAGCGGCCAAGCTGCTCAAAGAAAAAGAACGCCGCCTGCATGAAGGCCGCCGCCTTACCCCGCATGGCGACCTGCAAGGAGAAACGGCGAAAGTGCCCGCAAAGAGCGCGAACCCTGAAGACGAATCGGGAGGAACCGAAGAGACATGACAAAGGCGCAAACCTCGCCAGCGGAACCCGCCGCAGGCCCGCTTTCGGGCATCAAGATCATCGATCTGACCCGCGTGCTTGCCGGGCCCTACTGCACCATGGTGCTTGCCGATCTCGGCGCCCGCGTCATCAAGGTGGAACTGCCCGAACGCGGCGACGATGCGCGCCATATCGGCCCCTTCATCGACAAGAAGTCGGCCTATTTCATGTCCGTCAACCGGGGCAAGGAATCCATCGCGCTCAACCTGAAGCTCGAAGAAGACCGGGAGATTTTCGAAGCGCTTTTGGAAGATGCCGATGTGCTGGTGGAAAATTACCGCCCCGGCACCATGGAAAAACTGGGCTATGACTGGGAGCGCCTGCATAAGCGCTTTCCCCGCCTCATCTTCGCCTCGGCAAGCGGCTTCGGCCAGACCGGCCCGTACCGGGAAAAGCCCGCCTATGACATGGTGGTGCAAGGCATGGGCGGTATCATGAGCCTGACGGGCCATCCGGGCGGCGAGCCAACGCGGGTCGGCACCTCGATCGGCGATATTGGCGCGGGGCTTTTTACCGCTCTTGGCATCGTCAGCGCACTATACGAGCGCACAAAGAACGGCACGGCCGGCGGAGAGGGCCGCCGCGTCGATGTTTCCATGCTCGATTGCCAGATCGCCATGCTGGAAAACGGCATTGCCCGTTATTTTGCGACCGGCAAGGTGCCGGGCCCGCTCGGCGCGCGCCATCCTTCCATCACCCCGTTTCAGGCGTTCAAGGCGAAAGACGGCTATCTGACCATCGCGGCTGGCAATGACGCGCTTTTCACCAGGCTTTGCGAGCTATTGGGATTGCCCGGCCTTGCAGGCGATGCGCGCTTTACCTCCAATGAAGCCCGCTGCCAGAACGTCGAGGCGCTGACCGCGGCGCTCGAAGCGCGGCTGACCGGCGAACCCGCCCGCCATTGGCTGACGCTGCTCGGGGATGCGGGCATTCCCTGCGGCCCCATCAACAATGTCGAGCAGGCGCTGAGCGACCCGCAAGTTCTCTTCCGCAATATGGTGGTTTCGACCGAAGACCCGGATGTGGGCGAGGTGCGCATGGCGGGTAATCCCGTCAAAATCTCCGGCTTTGCGGACCCGGCGGCCCGCCCCCCCGCGCCCGAACTCGATTCCGGCCGGGAGCGGCTTCTGGCCGAGCTTAAAGCCCGGAAAAAGGCCGCCGAATAGCGCAAAAATGAGCGTTTCCTTGCGAAAATCCGCCCTTCCCGTAGGTGACTGACCAGTCAGTAACATGTATGATCGGCCCCGTAATCCAAAACCGGGGATGGTCGCCATGGAATACAAGGACAGGGTGGAAGCGGCATTGGGAAAAGGCACGGTGCGCCGGCGCAGCGACAGACCGCAGGCCATTATCTCCGCGGCGATCCGGCTGGTGGGAGAGCACGGCTTCGCCAATACCCGCCTTGAAGACGTGGCCGAGGCGGCAGGCGTGTCCAAAGCCGCGATCTATCTTTATTTCGAAAGCAAGGAAGACCTGTTCTTCGCCCTGGTGCGCGAAGGCGCCCTGCCCACCGTCGCGGACACCAATGCTGCCGTTGCCCGCCATGAAGGCTCGCTCTCCGATCTCCTGCAAGAAATCATTCTCGGCATCGGCCATCTCATGGCGCATACGGAGCTCGGCACGATCGTGAAGATCGTCGCCGCCGAAGCGCGCAATTTCCCCGAGCTCGTCACCTATCACCGCGACGAGGTGGTGGCGCGCGCCATGACCACGATCTCAGGCGTTATCGAAAAAGGGATCGCCACGGGCGAGTTCCGTCCCTGCGATGCGCGCGCCCAGGCCGCGCTGTGCATATTCCCGGTACTGATGAATGGGATCTGGATGAATTCCATCGGGCCCGATCCCAGTATCGTCGATCCCGATGCGCTTTTGAAAGCGCATGCCGAAACCTTTATCAGGGGCCTCGCCGCTTAAGCGGCTCAAAATCCGGCAAGCTTGCCGGGATTGAGCAGGTTTTCAGGATCGAGCGCCTGCTTTACCGCCCGCATCAAGGGCAGCGTGTCGCCATGCTCTTCGGCAAGAAAGCCTTGCTTGCCCGAACCGATGCCATGCTCGCCGGTCGAGGTACCGCCAAGCGCGAGCGCCCGTGCCACCATCCGGTCGTGCAGGCGCTTGGCTTCCGCCACCTCCCCCGCATCGTCCGGATCGATCAGCATGATCGTGTGGAAATTGCCGTCCCCCACATGGCCGACCAGCGGCGCAAGAATGGAAGAAGCATCGAGATCGGTGCGCGTTTCACGGATGCAGCGGGCAAGCTGGGAAATCGGCACACAGACATCCGTCACCATGCCGTTCTTGCCGGGCGCCAGCGCGCGGGCGGCGTAATAGGCATTGTGCCGGGCTTCCCAGAGCCGGTTTCTGTCTTCCGCCTTCACCGCCCAATCGAAACCGCTGCCGCCATGGGCCGAAGCGATCTCCCCGAACTGAGCGGCCTGTTCCTCGACGCTTTTCGCCGAGCCGTGAAATTCCAGAAAGAGCATCGGCTGTTCAGGCAAGGAAAGTTTGGAATAAGCGTTGCAGGCGCGCACCTGCAACGCATCCAGGATTTCGATCCGCGCCACCGGCAGGCCGCATTGAATGGTCTCGATGACGGAGGCGACGGCGCCTTCAATATCCGTAAAGGCGCAAACGGCGGCAGCCATGGCCTCCGGCACGCCATAAAGTTTCAGCGATACTTCGGTGATGAGACCGAGCGTGCCTTCCGAACCGATAAGCAAATGCGTCATGTCATAGCCGGCGGCGGATTTGCGCGCCCGCCCGCCCGTCTCGATCACCTCGCCCGCCGCCGTCACGGCTTTGAGGCTGAGCACATTCTCACGCATTGTGCCGTAACGCACCGCATTCGTGCCCGAAGCGCGCGTTGCCGCCATGCCGCCCAGTGTCGCATTAGCGCCGGGATCGACGGGAAAGAAAAGGCCTTTATCGCGCAGCTCTTCATTCAGCTGCTTGCGCGTAACGCCTGCCTCCACCCGCACGTCGAGGTCTTCTGCATTGACCGCCAGCACCCGGTTCATGCGCGTAAAATCGAAAGAGATGCCGCCGGAAGGTGCAGCCACCTGCCCCTCGAGCGAGGTGCCTGCGCCAAAGGCGATGATGGGCGTGTTATGCGCGCGGCAAAGTTTCACCGCTTCGGCCACTTCTTCAGTGCTTTCTGGATAAAAAACACCGTCGGGCGCTGCCGGGATATGCCAGCTTTCATCGCGCCCATGCGCCTCGCGCTGCGCGGCGTTGCGGGAAAACCGCTCGCCAAAGCGCGCGGCAAGCGCCTCAAGCAAGGCGGCCGGCGCATGGCGATTTTCTGCGGCGGGGTGAATGTTCATCGATAACTCCTGCGGGCAGGCTAATCCCTTCGCGCGCCGCGGCCAAGCACGGATGAAACCTTGCACCCGCCCATCAAACTCCCCACTTTGACAAGGCGCCTGCGCCCGCAAAAGATAGACAAAAGGAGCCAACCATGCCGGACCAAGCGAATTCTCCCGCCGCACCCTATGTAACGCCGACCCGCAAGGTCGAACCGGCATGGATCGATTATAACGGCCATATGAACATGGCCTATTACAACCTTCTCTTCGACAATGCGCTCGATGCGCTGTTCAACGATCTCGGCATCGGCTGGGACTATACGAAAGAGGGCAAGTTCTCCTGCTTTATCGGCGAGATTCACGTGACCTACGCCCAAGAACTCAAAGAAGGCGACCCGGTGCGCATCGAATATCAGCTTCTCGACTGGGACGAGAAACGCATGCATTATTTCGGCAAGATGTATCACGCCGAAAAAAATTATCTCGCCGCGACCTCCGAGCAGATCAGCCTCCACGTCAGCCTGGAAACCCGCAAGACCGCGCCTTTTCCGGCCCATGTGCAAGAAAAACTGGAAAGTCTGATGGATCGGCACAAATCTCTTCCCGTCCCTGCCGAAGTCGGCCGTGTGATCGGCATCCGGCGCAAGAAAGAGAGCGCGTAACCTGCCCATGAGACTGTTCCCCGCTGCATCGCTTCTGACCTTTGCTTTTTTCCTGGCGCTAACGGGGGCCGGATTTGCGCCGAAGGCGGAGGCGCTGGCCAATTGTTCCGCCCCGCCTGCGCCGGGTGTGGATTGGAGCCGCTGCGTCTTCGGGGAAGTCGCCTATGAAGAAGCGGACCTTTCCGGCGCGCGGCTGGTGGGCGCGCGGCTGAAACATTCCGCCTTCCCGGGCTCCAATTTCACCGATGTGGAAGCGCGCGGCGTGAAATTCGTCAGTTCCGATCTGAAAGGCGCGCGCTTCGACAAGGCTGACCTGACGGATGCGGACATGACGAAAGCAAAATTGCAGGGCGCGAGCTTCAAAGGCGCCAAACTGCGCCGCACCCGCCTTTTCCGGGCGAACCTGCAGGGCGCGGATTTTACGGCCGCCAATCTCGATCAGACCGACTTCCTCCATGCCGACCTGACGGGCGCCACCTGGACCGACGGCAAGCATGTCTGCGGGGAAGGCTCCATCGGCCGGTGTAAGTAAGCTGCCGAAAAATCTTGCAAAGACCTCGCTAACCCCTTTCAGCTAGGGTAAACCTCCTACTGGAGGTTGCGGATGGGTGAGCAGCGGACCGATTGGCTGAAACGGGCAGCAGACCGGCTCAAAGGTCTGTTCCGCCCGTTCCTCAACATGTTTCTCGACCGGCCGATCGAGGAAAATCTGCGTGAATTCTGGGCCGAGCGGCATGTGGTCGTTTGGCTGGCCGCGCTCGCCGCCGGCATCATCGCCGCCTACGGCACCATCGCCTTCCGCTTCGCCATTGCCGGCGTGCAGTTCTTATGGATCGGTAGCGGGCGGGAAGCCATCACCTCTCTTCTTTATGAAACGCCCTGGTGGCAGGTCATGGCGGGGCCCGTGGCCGCCGGTCTTCTGGTCGGCCTCGTCATTGATTTCTGGCTGCCGGGCAAACGCCCGCGCGGTGTGGCGCAGGTAATCGAGGCGGCGCATCTGAATAGCGGGCGCATGCCCTTCCGCGAAGGAATGGTAAGTGCCGGTCTTGCCGCCATATCGCTCGGCGCTGGCGCAAGCGCGGGCCGCGAAGGTCCTGCGGTGCATCTGGGCGCAACACTGACGTCCAAAATCGCAACCTACCTCAAGCTACCGCCAGACATGAGCCGCGTGCTGCTTGCGTCCGGCGTTGCAGCGGCGGTCTCGGCCTCCTTCAACGCGCCGCTTGCGGGCGTGCTCTTTGCCCATGAAGTGATCCTTGCCCACTACGCCCTGCGCGCCTTCGTGCCGACCACCATCGCCTCCGTCGTCGGCACGGCGATCGTGCGCTTTCATATCGGCGATCAACCCGCCTTCTCCCTGCCTGACTATGTAATCATGTCCTACTGGGAGTTTCCGGCCTTTGCGCTGCTCGGCGTCGTCTGCGCTGTCGTTGCCATCAGCTTCATGATGTCCTCTTTCGTGGCCGATCATATTGTAGGCAAGATCCGCATCCCGCTCTGGACGAAACCGGTTATCGGCGGGTTTCTGATCGGCGCCATCGGCCTGCTCTTTCCCGAAGTGCTGGGGGTCGGCTATGAAGCCACCGACAATGCGCTGAAACAGAATTACGGGCTCTGGCTGCTTATCGCCCTTGTGGCCGCCAAGATCATCGCCACGGCGATCACGCTTGCCGCCCGGTTCGGCGGCGGCGTCTTCAGCCCCTCGCTCTATCTCGGCGCCATGGCGGGCGGTGCCTTCGGCATTGTGGCAGCCAGCATCTCTCCCGGCCTTGCCTCCGAACACGGCGTATATGCCATTGTCGGCATGGGCGCGGTTGCCGCCGCCGTCCTGGGCGCGCCGCTTTCTTCCACCATCATGGTTTTCGAGCTGATCGGCACTTATGAGGTCGCCGTGGCGCTCCTCCTTGCGAATTCCATCTCCACCGCGCTGACACAGGCCGTGATCGGCAAGAGCTTTTTCCATTGGCAACTCGAACAGCGCCATCTGCACCTGCATGAAGGCCCCCACCGGCGCGTGCTTCTTTCCCTTCATGTGCGCGATCTCATGACATGGTATGACACGCCGCGCCCGCAATCGGACCTCGAAGAAGACAGCGAATCGCCGAAGCCCCCACGTCTCGTGCCGAGCGACAATCTGGGCAAGGCGCTGGGCCTCATGGAGAACCGGGAGCTGAGCACCTATCCCGTCTCCCATCCCGACGATTCCGGCATGATTGTCGGGGAAATTACCGAAAAACGGGCGCTTCGCGCCTTCAATGACGCGCTGATCATGGCAACCCGCGAAGAGCACCATTAGGCCCTTCCCGAAGAGGCCCTAAAGGGGCCGCCGCAAGCTGGTTTTCCGCGCCGGAAATGAGTAAGGTCCGGCATCATGCCGCAAGACGATCCCTTTGACCTTGGCGCGATCCCGGAAGAGGAAACCGCCCGCTCCATCAGCGCCGCTGCCAGCGCCGGCATGCGCCCGCGTTATCTGCAAGGGCTGAACGCCGAGCAGCAAGCCGCCATCGAGGCGCTGGAAGGCCCGGTTCTGGTTCTGGCCGGGGCCGGCACGGGCAAAACGCGGGTTTTGACGACCCGCCTTGCCCACCTGCTTGCAACGCGCAAGGCCTGGCCGGGGCAAATCCTCGCCGTGACCTTCACGAACAAGGCTGCGAGGGAGATGCAGGAGCGCATCGGCCGGCTCATCGGCGGGGTGGTGGAAGGCATGCCCTGGCTCGGCACGTTCCACTCCATCGGCGCGAAAATTCTGCGCCGCCATGCCGAGCTTGTCGGCCTGCGCTCCGATTTCACGATCCTCGACACGGACGATCAAATCCGTCTGCTCAAGCAGCTCATCGAAGCGGAAGGCATTGACGAGAAGCGCTGGCCGGCGCGCCGCCTTGCCGCCCATCTCGACACATGGAAGAACCGCGGGCTGACGCCGGACCAAGTGCCCCAGGGCGAAGCCTTTGCTTATGCCAATGGCAAGGGCGCGGAGCTTTATGCCGCCTATCAGGCGCGCCTTAAAGTGCTGAACGCGGCCGATTTCGGCGATCTTCTGCTCGAATGCCTGCGCCTCTTTCAGGAGAACCCGGATGTACTGGCGGAATATCAAAACCGCTTCCGCTACATGCTGGTCGATGAATATCAGGACACCAATGTCGCCCAATATCTCTGGCTGCGCCTGCTTGCCCAGCAGCATAAGAATATCTGCTGCGTGGGCGATGACGACCAATCGATCTATGGCTGGCGCGGGGCGGAAGTCGACAACATCCTGAAATTCGAACAGGATTTTCCTGGCGCGAAAGTCATTCGCCTCGAACAGAATTACCGTTCGACGCCGCATATTCTGGGTGCCGCCTCCGGCCTTATCCGCGCTAATGAAAGCCGGCTCGGCAAAACGCTCTGGACCGAGCTTGATGAGGGCGAGCGCGTCACCGTGCAAGGGGTCTGGGACGGGGAAGAGGAAGCCCGCCAGATCGGCGAGAAAATCGAAGACATGATGCGCGAGGGCCATCCCTTGCACGAGATCGCCATTCTGGTGCGCGCGAGCTTCCAGATGCGCGAATTCGAAGACCGCTTCATCAATCTCGGCCTGCCCTACCGGGTGGTGGGCGGCCCGCGCTTTTACGAGCGCATGGAAATTCGCGACGCCAACGCCTATTTCCGCCTGATCGCGCAGCCCGATGACGACCTGGCCTTCGAGCGGATCGTCAACAAGCCGCGCCGGGGCCTTGGCGACAAAGCCGTTCAGACCCTGCGCCAGCTTGCCCGCGCGCAAAACATCTCACTGATGCGCGCGGCCCGTCTTCTCATTCAGTCCGAAGAGCTGAAACAGCCGGCGCGGCGCAACCTCACCGCCTTTATCGAAATGGTGGACCGCTGGCGCCATCTCATGGCCAGCATGCCGCATACGGAGCTTGCCGAAATCGTGCTCGATGAATCGGGCTATGCCGAGATGTGGCAGAACGACAAATCCGCCGATGCGCCGGGCCGCCTCGACAACCTGAAAGAACTCGTGCGGGCGATGGAGCATTTCGAGAACCTGCTGGGCTATCTCGAACACATTTCCCTTGTCATGGATGTGCAGCAGTCGGAGAGCGAAGACAAAGTCAATCTCATGACGCTCCACTCGGCAAAGGGGCTGGAATTCGACACGGTTTTCCTGCCGGGCTGGGAGGAAGGGCTGTTCCCGCACCAGCGCGCGCTCGATGAATCGGGCCTGGCGGGGCTGGAAGAGGAACGCCGTCTTGCCTATGTCGGCATCACGCGGGCGAAGAAACGCGCCCATCTTTCCTTTGCCGCCAACAGACGCATTCACAATCTCTGGCAAAGCGCCATTCCCTCCCGCTTCATCGACGAGCTGCCGCGCGAGCATGTGGAAGTGCTGGAAGCGGAAACGGGATACGGCTCCTATCAAAGCTTCGGGCAAAGCCGTTTCGAACACAGCTTCGAGACAAGCGATTATGGCAGCCCCGGCTGGCGGCGCGCCCAGGCGCAGGCCCATGGCGGGGCGATGCGCACGAGGGCGCCGCAGATCGAAGCGCAGGCGGAACTTGTCGCTACCTCCGATCCCTCGGCCTCGCGCTATGAAGTGGGTGAGCGCATCTTCCACCAGAAATTCGGTTATGGCCGCATTCAGCTGATCGACGGCAACAAGCTGACCGTGAATTTCGAAAAAGCTGGCATCAAGAAAGTCATCGACACGTTCGTGGAGCGCCACTAGGCCATGTCATCCCTACCGCAAGAGACCGAAGCAAATGCCGGTCAATGGAAAGCCACTCTGGTGCTGGGCGCGGACCTCATCAAAGAAAATCTTGCCGATGCGCTGTCCGATTTCTGGCAATGGATGGTGGAGCCGGAGCCCGTCGCCCTTTCGCTTGTAGAAGTCGAAGAAAATGCGAGCTGGGCCGTCGAGGCCTATTATCTCGATGCGCCGGACGAAGAAGCGCTCACAAAAGCGCTCTCGCCTTTCTTTGACGAACATGGCGCGGCGATGCCGCCGCTGAAGGTCGAGCAATTGCCCGACCTCGATTGGGTCGCCCGTTCCCTTGAAGGGCTGACACCCATCGAAACCCAGCGCTTTTTCATTCACGGCGCCCATAACCGCGATGTGCGCCCGGCGGGCAAATATACGCTTGCCGTGGAAGCAGGCCTTGCCTTCGGCACGGGGCATCACCCGACGACCTATGGCTGCCTGACCATGATCGAGGAAATCGCGCGGCGCCGCCCTATCACGAACGCGCTGGATCTCGGCTGCGGGACGGGGCTTCTCGCCCTTGCTCTTGCCCGCCTGACACGGCGCAAAGTGCTGGCGAGCGACATCGACCCCGTGGCGGTCAAAGTGACGAAGGAAAATGCGGCCGCCAACGATCTCGGCCCTTTTATCGAGGCGGTAACGGCGCGGGGCTTTGCCCATGCGCGGATCACCCAGAAAGCGCCCTTCGATCTCATCGTTGCCAATATTCTCGCCCGCCCCCTCGTTTCCCTTGCAAGGGACATGGAGCGGCATCTGGCGCCGGGCGGGGAGATTATCCTTTCCGGCATTCTGGAAACCCAGGAAAACATGGTGGCGAGCGCCTTCCGCGACCAGGGGCTGCACCTTTTCCGCCGCCAGATTATCGGCGATTGGGTGATCCTGCATCTGAAAGGCTAAACGCCTCCCTCTTGACCTGCCAGCCGCCGGAGCACACTTTATTCTCATGTTTCAGACATATGATGACAGTGCAGACCCCACCCTCGGCGCGGCGCGTGTTGCCCGCCTGCGCGCCCTTTTAAAGGAAGAGGGCCTTGCGGGTTTTCTCATTCCCCGCGCCGACGAGCATCAGGGCGAATATGTGCCCCCGCGCGCCGAGCGCCTGAAATGGCTGACCGGCTTTTCCGGGTCCGCCGGCATGGCCGCCGTGCTGGAAGAAAAGGCTGCCGTCTTTGTCGATGGACGCTACACACTGCAGGTACGCGAGCAGGTCGACACGGAGATTTTCGAGACATGCCACATGGTGGATATGCCGCTCGGTACCTGGCTCGCCAAGCACCTGAAAGGTGGCGCAAAGCTTGCCTATGATCCCTGGCTGCACACGGTGGACGGCGTAGCGCGGCTGAAAAAAGCGCTGGCCGAAACAGGCGCCGAGCTTGTGCCTGTTACCGAAAATCTCATCGACCATATTTGGGAAGATCAGCCCCCGCCCCCCGCCGCAAAAGTTGAAGCCCATAGCACGGAGCTTGCCGGGGAAGCGGCGCAGGAAAAGCTGGCGCGGGTGGCCAAGGTGCTGGAAGGCAAGAAGGCCGATGCCGCGGTCCTCACCATGCCGGATTCCATTGCTTGGCTTTTCAATATTCGCGGCGGCGACGTTTCCCATACGCCATTGCCGCTTTCCTTCTCCATTCTGCAGGCCGATGGCAGCGCCGATCTTTTCATCGACAGCGCCAAGCTGAGCGATGAGACGCGCGCGCATCTGGGCAATGTCGTCACGCTGCACGAGCCGGACGCGTTTGGCGTCAATCTCGGCGAGCTCGGGGAAAGCGGCGCCCATGTGCAGATCGATCCGGCTAGCTGCGCGGACTGGATCAACGACAAGCTCATCGCTTCCGGCGCCAAAGTGCAGCACGGCGCGGACCCTTGCGAGCTGCCGAAGGCCTGCAAGAACGAGCGCGAGGTGAAAGGCGCGAAAGACGCCCATGAACGGGACGGCGCGGCGCTTGTCCGTTTCCTCGCCTGGCTCGATGCCAATGCCCCGCTCGGCGAAGTGGATGAGATCTCGGCGGCCAAGCAGCTGGAAGCTTTCCGCGCAGAAACGGGGGCGCTCAAAGACATCAGCTTCGACACGATTTCAGGGGCGGGCGAGCACGGCGCCGTCGTCCATTACCGGGTAACGGAAGGCACGAACCGCAAGCTCGATGTGGGCGAGCTCTATCTCGTCGATTCCGGCGCGCAATATCTCGACGGCACGACGGATGTGACGCGCACCATCGCCATCGGCAAACCGTCGGCGGAAATGAAAGACCGCTTCACCCGCGTCCTCAAAGGCCACATCGCCCTTTCCATGGCCCGCTTTCCGGAAGGCACGACCGGCGCGCAGCTCGACGCGCTTGCCCGCATGGCCCTCTGGCAGGCCGGGCTCGACTTCGACCATGGCACGGGCCATGGCGTCGGCTCTTATCTGTCCGTTCACGAAGGCCCGCAGCGCATTTCAAAGGCCGGGCACGAGCCGCTCCGCCCCGGTATGATCGTCTCCAACGAGCCGGGCTATTACAAGACCGGGGCCTACGGCATCCGCATCGAAAACCTGCAAGTCGTCACCCCCGCGGCCATGATCGATGGCGGCGAGCGGCCCATGCTCGGGTTTGAAACGCTGACCCTTGCCCCGATCGACCGGCGGCTGATCGACCCGGCGCTTTTGAACACGGATGAACGCGCCTGGCTCAACGCTTATCACGCGCGGGTGGAAAAGGTGCTGACGGAGAAACTTACAGATGAGCAGGAACGGGCATGGCTGAGCGAGGCCTGTCGCCCTGTCTAGGCTCTCTTGAAAGTCAGTGGCCTTCGATCAGATCGAGCCAGCCCTGCTCGTCCAATATCTGAATATCGAGCTCCTGCGCCTTTTTGAGCTTCGAGCCTGCGCCCGGCCCGGCTACCAGAATATCGGTCTTGGCCGAAACGGAGCCTGAAACCTTGGCGCCAAGCGATTCAGCTTTGGCTTTGGCTTCCGAACGGGTGAAAAGCTCCAGCGAGCCGGTAAAAACAACGGTCTTGCCGGCAACGGGCGAGCCCGTTTCCTGCGCCTCGAGCGGCTCGGGCGCAACGCCTGCGGCAAGCAGCGCCTCCACCGCTTCGCGGTTATGCTCTTCCTGGAAGAAATCGACGACTGCCTCGGCCACCACCTCACCGATCCCGTCGATGGATAAAAGCTCCTGATAGGCTTCGCTCCCGGGGGCGCTCGCCTCTTTCATCGCCGCCATCAATGCTTCGATGCTGCCATAGGAACGGGCAAGCAGCCGCGCCGTCGTCTCGCCGATATGGCGGATACCGAGCGCGAAAAGGAAACGGTCGAGCCTGACCTTCCGCCGCTCCTCAATGGCCGCGAAAAGGTTCTTGGCGGAGGTATCGCCCCAGCCTTCCTTGTCCTTCAGCTTTTTCAGGCTTTTCTTGTCCCGCTCTTCCAGCGTGAAAATATCCGCCGGGCGCATGATCCGCCCGTCATGATAAAAAGCCTCAACCTGCTTAGCGCCCAGCCCTTCGATATCGAAGGCATTGCGCGAGACGAAGTGCTTCAGCCGCTCCACCGCTTGCGCCGGGCAAACAAGGCCGCCCGTGCAGCGGCGCACCGCATCGGGCTTGCCGGTCTTCGGGTTGATCTCCCGCACCGCATGAGAGCCGCATTCGGGGCAGGTCTCGGGAAACTCATAAGGCTTTGCCCCTTTCGGGCGATGTTCTTCCATCACCCGCACGATCTGCGGAATGACATCGCCTGCCCGCTGCACCACCACCGTGTCGCCGATGCGCACGTCCTTACGGGCAATCTCGTCTTCATTATGGAGGGTCGCATTGGAAACGACGACGCCGCCAACGGTGACGGGCTTGAGCCGGGCCACCGGCGTCAGCGCGCCGGTGCGGCCCACTTGAATGTCGATAGCCTCCAGCACCGTCACGGCCTGCTCGGCGGGGAACTTATGGGCGATCGCCCAGCGCGGGCTGCGCGAGACGAAACCGAGCCGGCCCTGCAGGTCCAGCCGGTCGACCTTGTAAACGATCCCGTCAATGTCATAGCCGAGCGTGGCGCGCTGCTCTTCAACCTCGCGGTAAAAGGCGAGCATTTCTTCCGCACTGGCGCAGCGGCGCATCAAGGGGTTGGTAGCAAAGCCCCAGCGGCCCATCGCCTCGATAACACCCATCTGCGTGTGAGCCGGCAGACCGCTCACATCGCCCCAGGCATAAGCGAAAAAGCGCAAGGGCCGCTGACGGGTGATGCTGGAATCGAGCTGGCGGAGCGAGCCCGCGGCGGCATTGCGCGGATTGGCGAAAATCGGCTTGCCGTCTTTTTCCTGACGCTCGTTCAACGCCGCAAAATCCGCGTGGCTCATATAAACCTCGCCGCGCACCTCGAAGACCTCCGGCATGTCCCTAGCCTTCACCTCCAACGGAATATCGCCGATGGTGCGCAGATTGGCGGTAACGTTCTCCCCCTCCCGCCCATCGCCGCGCGTTGCGCCAAGCACGAACTTGCCCTTCTCATAGCGCAGCGAGGCGGAAAGCCCGTCGATCTTGGGCTCGGCGGTAAGGAAAAGCTCTTCGCCTTCCTTAAGGTTCAGGAACCGGCGGATGCGGGCGAGAAAATCTTCCAGGTCTTCATCGGAAAAGGCATTGGAAAGAGAAAGCATCGGCACCTTGTGCACGACTTTCTCGAATTTTTCCGATGGCGCCGCGCCGACACGCTGGCTCGGACTGTCCTCACGGATAAGGCCGGGAAAACGCTTTTCGATTTCATCGTTGCGCTGACGCAGCCGGTCATAGTCCGCATCGGAAATCTCCGGCGCATCCTCGCCGTGATAAAGCGCATCGTGCCGGGCGATCTCTTCGGCCAGCCGCTCGAGTTCTCTCGCCGCTTCTTCTTCGGAAAGATCGGCAACTTTTATTTTTTCTTCCACGCTCACTCCGCGCTCCCGATCAGCCTGTCCGCGGCAGCGCGCGCTTCTTCCGTCACCGTGGCGCCGGCCAGCATACGGGCGATTTCCTCACGCCGGTCGGAGCTTGAAAGGCGGGCGACCTGCGTTGCGACCGGCGCGTCCTTGGATTTGCCCTTTGCGGCTTTGGAAATGCGCAAATGGTGGTGCGCCCGCGCGGCCACTTGCGGTGAATGGGTGACGACCAGTACCTGAGCTGTGCGGGCAAGCTCGGCAAGGCGCACGCCCACGGCTTCCGCCACCGCGCCGCCGACACCGCTATCCACCTCATCAAAAATCAGCGTCGGCGCGCTGCCTGCCGAGGCAAGCGCGACTTTCAGCGCCAGGATGAAGCGCGACAGCTCACCGCCCGAGGCGATCTTGATCAACGGCCCGAGCGGCGAGCCCGGATTGGTGGCAATGAGGAAGGACACACGGTCTATGCCCTCCGCCCCGCCCTCTTCCGGCGGCAGCGTTTCCACCCGCGTATGGAAAGTCGCTTTTTCAAGTTTAAGAGGCACAAGCTCGCGGGCGACGATCTTATCGAGTTTTTCCGCTGCCTTAACGCGCTTGTCGGAGAGAAGCTGAGCTGCCTTGGCATAGGCTGCTTCCGCCTCGCCCACGGCTTTTTCATAACGCCCGAGCGCTGCCGCCCCATCGTCGATATCGGCAAGCTCGGCGGCCATGCGCTCCTGCAACGCAGGCAGCTCGTCGACCTGGACATTGTGTTTGCGGGCAAGCGCGCGCAGGGCAAAGAGCCGGGTTTCGGTATGTTCCAGCCTGTCGGGATCGAATTCGAGCCCGCGCACTGTATCATCAAGCAGCGCTTCGGCCTCGCTCGCCTCGGCCAGCGTGCGCTCCAGCGCGGCAAGCACCGGTTCGAGCCGCCCGGCAGCCTGAGGCGCGGCCCGCTCCAGCCGGCGCATGGCAAGGTTGATACGCGCGTCGAGCCCCGCATCGCCGGCCAGCGCCTGTTGCGCAGCAACCAGTTCCTCGGAAATCTTTTCCGCATGCATCAGCAAGGAGCGTTCTTCGGCGAGTTTTTCTTCTTCGCCCTCTTCCGGCGCGAGATCGGAGAGCTCTTCGAGCGCATGGGTGAGGAAAGCGCGCTCCGCTTCCGCACGCTCAAGGCGGGTCCGGTGAGCGTTCAAAACCGACTGGGCTTCTGACATCGCCTTGTAGGCGCTGCGCACGGCCTGCGCTTCTTTCTCGCAATGGGCAAAAGCATCGAGCACCGCACGGTGGCCCGACACATCCAGAAGGCCGCGCTCATCATGCTGGCCGTGAATTTCCACAAGCCGCTCGCCCACCTCACGCAGCAGCGCCACACTGACCGGCTGATCGTTGATGAAAGCGCGGGTGCGTCCATCCGCCGTTTGCACCCGGCGCAGGATAAGATCGCCGTCGCTGGAAAGCTCCTGGGCAGCCAGAAGCGCGCGGGCGGGATGATCGCCGCCCACGTCAAAGATAGCGGTGACGGAACCCTTGTCCGTGCCTTGCGCCACAAGCCCCGCATCGGCGCGGGCGCCCATGGCAAGGCCGAGCGCATCGAGAAGAATGGATTTACCTGCGCCCGTCTCACCCGTCAGCGCGCAGAGCCCGCCTTCAAGCGTAAGATCGAGCCTATCGATCAAAACGATGTCCCGGATGGACAACGCGACAAGCATGTCCGCCCCTAAAAAACGGATTTCCACGCCTGGCTGATCCAGGACGCTTCGTTTTCCTTCGGCTCAAGTCCCTTATCGGCCAGCAGCGCATAACTGTCTTCATACCAGCGGCTGCCGGGGAAATTGTGCCCCAGGATCGCCGCCGCCGTTTGCGCTTCCGGCGCAATGCCGAGCGAGAGATAGGCTTCGGTGAGCCGGTGCAGCGCTTCGGGCGTGTGCGTCGTCGTCTGGTAATTCTCGATCACTGCACGAAAGCGGTTGATCGCTGCCAGATAGTTGCGCTGATTGAGGTAATAGCGCCCGATCTCCATTTCCTTGCCCGCAAGGTGGTCGATCGTCAGTTCCAGCTTCAGCTGCGCATCGCGGGAATATTTGCTGTCCGGATACCGGCGCAGCACTTCCAGAAGCGCGGCATAAGCCTGCTCGGTAATCTTCTGGTCGCGGCGCACATCCGAAATGCGCTCGTAATAGGAAAGCGCGACAAGGTAATGGGCATAAGAGGCCTCATCGCCGCCCGGATAAAGCGCAATGAAACGCTGGGCGGCGAGAATAGCCGTGTCGTATTCATTGATCTTGTAATAGGTATAGGCGGCCATCAGCATGGCCCGGCGCGCCCAAACCGAATAGGGGTGCTGGCGCTCCACCTCGTCGAACTCGGTCGCAGCGCGGCGGTAATCCCCCGCTTCCAGGTAATCGAGCGCCTTATTGTAAATGGCCTCGACGGGGCGCTCTTCATAGGCGATTTCTTCTTCACCATCGGAGGAGCAGCCGGCAAGCACGAGCGCGGCCATTACGCAGAGCACAGCCGGAAACAAACGGCGGCCTGCCCCACCCCTCAAGAAATCAAAATACGGCACGTAACGTTTCCATTCGTTGCTGAAACGGGAATCGGGTGCATCGCCCCTTCGAGGGCGCGACTATAGCAGGGCTGAGCGCCGCGCCATAGAGCCCGCAAGGGCCGTTTTGGGGGATTTTGAAGGGAAAGCCCGGCTCAGTCCGCCGAAACTGCGGCAGCCAGGGCCTCAAGGCCTTCTTCGGCGCGGGGGGTCAGCGCCACGAATTCCCAGGCATCCGGCGCGGCAAAAAGCGCCCGCAGGATCTGGTTGTTGAGGGCATGGCCCGCGCGCACGCCCCGGTAGCGGCCGATCAGCGGGGCACCGGCCAGCGCGAGGTCGCCCACCGCGTCCAGCACCTTGTGGCGCACGAACTCGTCGGCAAAGCGCAGGCCTTCTTCGTTCATCACTTCTTCGCCGTCGATGACCACGGCGTTTTCCAGCGAGCCGCCCTTGGCAAGGCCCATGGATTTGAGAAGCTCATAATCCTTGTAGAAGCCGAAGGTGCGGGCTTCGGAAAGCTCCTCGGCAAAAAGCTCGGCATTGATGTCAGCCGTATAGCTCTGCTGCCCGATCACCGGATTGTCGAAATCGATGTCGAAGGAGATGGAGAACCCGTCTGCCGGAAGAAGCTCGGCCTTTTTCAGGCCCTCTTCCAGGATGACGGGCTTCAGAATACGGATGGCAAGGCGCGGCGCGTCCAGCTCGCGGATGCCAGCCTGGCGGATCGCCTTGACGAAGGCGGCGGACGAGCCGTCCATCACCGGCACTTCCGGCCCGCTCACTTCAACGATCAGATTGTCGATGCCGCAGGCGGCCAGCGCCGCCATCAAATGTTCGACCGTGGCAACGGTCGTGCCTTTTTCATTGCCCAGCACCGTGCACATCGTCGTCTCGCAAACCGCATCGAAGCGGGCGGGAATATCGGTGAGCGTGCGGTCGATGGAGGAAAGGTCGGTGCGGCGGAAAACCACGCCGGTATCGGCAGCGGCCGGTTTCAGCACCAAACGGGCGTCCTCGCCCTTGTGCAGGCCGATGCCTTCAATCTCGATTGCGCGGGAAAGCGTGGTCTGGAAAGCGGAACGGTCCAGCGATGCAGCGGAAGGGGTTTCGACGGAAGCCGGGGCACAGGCTGCGCCTGCGCTGCCTACCGGTTCGATCCCGTTCATGTCCATTTCCGTCTTACGCACGCTCGTCGTCCTTTCGCCGCCGGAAGCGGCACACTTACTCATTCAGCTTGTGGGCTTGAGGTTTTCACCCAATGCCGCCCGACCCTTCGTCTTTCGGTCTTTATGACCCGACTGCAAGTCAAGCTCGCTGCCCCCTCGCGCCCGGCACCTGCCCCCGCAGATCCTTACCGGGCACTCTTCTTGTAACAATCCGGCACAATCGCCTCAAATAACTCTTTATTTCGATATGTTACACTTCGAACTAACTCATAAGCCTTTGATTTTAAACAATAATGGCCTGGTCCGGAGCGGCATCCGAACCAGGCCATCAGGCTGACATGGAGAGCAAGCCCCCCAGGTTTGGCGCGCGGCTTAGTTAGCCTGGCGCCGGAGGAAGGTTGGAATTTCCAACTGGTCTTCCTCATAGCTGGGCTGAATGAGCCCCTCTTCGGAGGGAACAGCCCGTTTTTGTTGCACCGGCTCGCGCCGGGTCTCCGTATCGCGCACCGCGTCGGGAGAGATCACGGGCTGGGCAGCCGTAGCGCGGGCGCGCACCGGCGTTCCCTGGCCCAGAACCGGCTCGCGCCGCGGGGCTTCGTTTTCGGTTTCCTGGCGGCTCTTACGCCCGCCGGCCAGACGCTCGAAGAAGCTGGGCGCCCGTTTCACCGTCCGGCTCTGCGGCACCGGCTGGGGCCGCTGGCCGAGGAAGGACGGCATGTCGTCCTTCGCCGTGCCTTCCACCCGGTCGAGCCCTTCGGGGATATAGGGCCGCTTCGGCGCCTTTTGCTCGGAAAGCGAGCGCGGGGCTTCACCCGGCTTGTGGATGATCACCTCGGCCTCGAATTCCTTCGGGTCGAAATACGCATCGTTCCGGCCTTCCGTTTCCGACTGAACGTGATCGGCAACCGCTGAGGCCACTTCCCGGAAGGAGGTTTCCTCTTCCCCTGCACTCTCATACTCCGGTTCGGGCGTGGAAGCGGCAGGCGCTTCCTGCATCCGAACGTCTTCCGTCCGTTCTTGCGGCGCCTCAGGAGCCTGAGCGGCCTGAGGAGCAGCCTGCTGGCGGGCCACCGCTTCCACCGGCCGGCTTTCGCGCGGCTGGCCCAGCATGGCTTCTTCCACATCGATGCCTGTCGCCACGACGGAGACGCGCATGGAGCCGTTCAGATTGCTGTCGAAGGTCGAGCCGACAATGATATTGGCATCCGGGTCCACCTCGGAGCGGATGCGGTTTGCCGCTTCATCCACTTCATAGAGGGTCAGGTCCATGCCGCCGGTGATGTTGATCAGCACGCCGCGCGCGCCTTTCATCGAAACTTCGTCAAGCAGCGGGTTGGAAATGGCCGCTTCCGCCGCTTCGATGGCCCGCTTCTCGCCTTCGGCTTCACCCGTGCCCATCATGGCTTTGCCCATCTCGTTCATCACCGTGCGCACATCGGCAAAGTCGAGATTGATGAGGCCCGGCTTCATCATGAGGTCGGTAATGCCGGCCACGCCCGAATGCAGCACCTCATCGGCCATGCCGAACGCGTCGGCAAAGGTCGTGCGCTCATTTGCCACCCGGAACAGGTTCTGGTTCGGGATGATGATCAGCGTGTCGACATATTTCTGAAGCTCTTCGATGCCCTCTTCGGCAATGCGCATACGGCGCGAGCCTTCGAACTGGAAGGGCTTGGTGACGACACCGACGGTCAAAATACCAAGGTCGCGGGCCGCGCGGGCAATGACGGGGGCGCCGCCCGTGCCCGTGCCGCCGCCCATGCCGGCCGTAATGAAGACCATATGGGCGCCTTGCAGATTGTCGTTGATCTCCGCCATGGCTTCTTCGGCCGCCGCGCAGCCGATTTCCGGACGCGAACCTGCGCCCAGACCTTCGGTGATGTTCTCGCCGAGCTGAATGCGCCGGTCGGCAGAGGACATCTGCAGCGCTTGGGCATCCGTGTTGGCGACAACGAAGTCGCAGCCTTCAAGGCCGGCCTCGATCATGTTGTTGACCGCGTTCCCGCCGGCACCGCCGACACCGAATACGGTAATTCTGGGTTTCAGTTCCTGGTTCTTCGGGACAGTGAGATTGATGCTCATGTCAGCCTCCTCGTGAGTATCAAAAGTTCCGGATGCTTTTATGGGGTGCCGCCGCCGCGGCGGCCTTTCCCGCACATCCGATGCCGCAATCAAAACTTCCGTCAGTTCGCCCCGGCGCTGTTTTTGCCGCTTCACAGCAACCGGAAGCAGTCGCGTTCCGGGTGGGACGTTCCATTAGAAGTTCTCCTTCAACCAGCGGCCCAATCGCCGCAATTGCCCGCCGGAATGTTCCGGATCGGGGTCTTCACCGCCCGAGAGAATCTCGAGCGGAGAAACTTGTGAATAGGCAAGAAGCCCTGCGCATGCCGCAAAAGCCGGTCCTGCCGTGGATTCGGCAAGGCCCGTCACCTTCAAGGGGTGGCCGACCCTTACCTGCTTGTCCAAAATCCGGGCGGCGAGCTCGCGCGCGCCATTGAGCTGCGCCGCACCGCCCGTCAGCACCACACGTCGCCCCGCGATGCGGCCGTAACCGCTCGCCTCGAGCCGGTCACGGACAAGCTCGAGCGTCTCTTCGAGTCGGGGCTGGATGATCCCCGTCAGCATGGAACGGGGAATGTGATTGGCGCCGTCTGAATCGGATTCTCCCACCTGCGGCACGTCGATCAGTTCCCGCTCGTCCGAGGGGCTCGCCAGCGCGCTGCCGTAAAGAGTCTTCATTCTTTCCGCATGCGCGAGCGGCGTCGACAAACCGCGTGCAATGTCGTTTGTAATGTGAATACCCCCAATTGGAATCACATCGCAATAGACCATTACACCTTCGAAGAAAACGGCGAGCGATGTCGTGCCGCCGCCCATATCGATCAGCGTTACGCCGAGGTCTTTTTCGTCTTCCACCAGTGCCGAAAGCCCGGCGGCATAAGGCGCGGCGGCAATGCCGGCAATGTCGAGATGGCAGCGTTCGATGCAAAGCGCCAAGTTGCGCAGCGGTCCTTTGACCGCGCTGACCATATGCACTTCAACGCCGAGCTGTTCACCGAACATGCCCTGCGGCGCGCGCACTCCCCGGCTGCCATCCACCGCGTAATTGACCGGGATGGCGTGCAGCACGTCGCGTCCTTCGGGCTTATAATGCACGCGGGCATGGGCAAGCAGGCGCTGCACGTCCTCATCGCTGACCGCCTGACCCGTGAGCGAGGATTTGACCGCCACGGTCTGGCTTTTCAACTCGCCGCAGGAGACCGAGACGACGACCTCCTTCACCGTGATCCCGGCCATGCGTTCGGCGGCATCGACGGCAACGCGGATCGCCTCTTCGGTCTCGTCCATGTTGACCACCGCCCCGCCGCGCATCCCGCGCGAGACCTGATGGCCGATACCGAGCACCCGCACCGGGTGCAAACCGTCGGCCATGCGCCCCGGCTCGATCTTGGCGATGAAGCAGGCGATCTTACTGGTGCCGATATCCAGCGCCGTGACGATACCCGGCCGGCTGGAGGAAACGGGACGGCCCTGCATGTTCTTATTCCCGAGGCTCATCATATTCATGTCGCGCTCCCCTTGGCACGCTCGCGCCCAAGATCGTTCACGCCGGAAGCGGCACGGCGGGCCGCTGCATCGGGAGTGAGACGGATGGTAAAGCGGTCGGGCAGACGCAAATCGATTGCCTCGATATCGCGCGCCAGCACCCGGTGGCTGTTTTCGATGGCAACGAGTTCGGCAAGCGCGCGTTCCACATGCCGCTCGGGCAGAAGCACATCGACACCGTTTTCAAGGCGCAGGTTCCAGCGCCGGTCCCCCACCCGCACGGCCGCGCGCACCCGCGAATGCAGCGCCGGCCATTGCGCCAGAAGTTCCTGAATGACGGGCGCCTCATCGGCGGCCCCATGACCGACGACAAGCGGCAGATGGGCATAATCCTCGATATGGTTTTCGGTGATCGGCTGACCTTCCCTGTCCACAATGGCAAGACGCCCGCCCCGCTGCCAGACGGCATAGGGCACACGTTCGTTCAGTTCCACGTGAATACGGTCCGGCCAGAAGCGCGTGACGCTGGCCGAGGCCACCCAGTCAAGCCGCTCGAGCCGTTCGCGCGCCGCTTCCACATCGACAAGGAAGATCGACATGCCGCGCTCGACATTGAGCGCCTGCATGACATCACGCACCGGTGTGCGGTCACGCCCCTCCACCGTCACGTCCTGCACGGAAAAGCCTGCGCCCGCGATCATGCGGTGCGTGCCGGCCACAAGAGAGCTGCCGGCGGCTGCGAAATGCCCGCCGACCATGAGCCCGTAAAAGACGGCAAAGACCACCAGCATGCCTGCCAGCGCGGCAAGCGGCATGGCCGAAACATTGCCGCTGCGCAGCGCCGAGAAGAAACGCGACAGACGGCTCGGCGGACGCTGTTTACGCCGCCCAAATTCACGCGCCTTTTTACGCGGCTTGCCCGGCGCTGCCGCGCTCACCTTGCGGCGGTTCGCCGTGCCCCCTTTGCGGGTGCGCGGGCTTGCCTGCGCTTGGCGCTTGCTGGTTGAGCGTGTCACCGGCGGCATGACGCATCCTCCACCATCCAGGAAACCAGATCTTCGTAGGAATAACCGGCGCGGGCGGCGAGCTCGGGCACGAGCGAGGTCGGCGTCATGCCCGGCTGCGTGTTCACTTCCAAGAGCACCACGCCGCTCGCACCTTTCGTTTCATCGAACCGGAAATCGGCCCGGCTGACACCGCGGCAGCCCAGCGCCTCATGCGCGGCTTTCGTCACCGCCTGCACATGGGCATAAATATCCGCCTCGATGGGCGCGGGCAGAATGTGATCGGAACCGCCCGCCTTGTATTTCGCCTCATAATCGTAGAAAGCGGTATTGGCGACGATCTCTGTCACATCGAACATTTCCTCGCCCATCACGGCGCAGGTCAGCTCGCGGCCAGGGATATAACGCTCCACCATGACGAGCTCACCGAGGTTCCACTTCTCCGAGCTCAGCTCCGCTGGCGGGCGGTTCTCACCCTGACGCACAATGTGAACGCCGACGCTCGAGCCCTGATTGACCGGCTTGATCACGTAAGGCGTGTCCATGACATGACCCTTGGCCGCTTCGGCGCGCGTCACGACAACGCTTTCCGTGACGGGCAGGCCCGCGGCGCGGAAAATGTGTTTGGCCATCTCCTTGTCCATGGCAAGCGATGAAGCCAGAACGCCGGAATGGGTGTAAGGCAGCTCCAGAATTTCCAGGACGCCCTGCACGCAGCCATCCTCGCCCCACTCGCCGTGCAGCGCATTGAAGACCACATCGGGGCGCAACTCCTGCAAAACCGCCGGCAGGTCATGACCCGCATCGATCTCGCTCACCCGGTAGCCTGCGCGGCGCAGCGCATCGGCACAGCCCTTGCCGGAGGAAAGGCTGACTTCCCGCTCCGCGCTCCAGCCGCCCATCAGAACGGCGACATGGGTGTTCTTCCCGCTCATGCAGCCTCTCCGATGCGTTTGATTTCCCAGTGCAGCTCGATACCGCTTGTCTTTTTCACCCGCGCGCGCACTTCCTCGCCCAGCGTTTCGATATCGCGGGCCGTCGCATCGCCGGTATTGATGAGGAAATTGCAGTGCATTTCCGATACCTGCGCGCCGCCGACTTTCAGCCCCCGGCATCCGGCGGCATCCACAAGTTGCCAGGCCTTGCCGCCTTCCGGATTCTTGAAGGTCGAGCCGCCCGTGCGCGATTTGATGGGCTGCGCGTTTTCCCGGTGCTCCTGCACCTCCGCCATGCGTTTGGCGATGGCGTCTTTGTCTCCCTTGCGCCCTTCAAGGATCGCGGAAGTGAAAATCAAATCGCCCGCTACGTCCGTATGCCGGTAGGAAAAGCCCATATCGGCGGGCGTAAGACGAATGATCTCGCCCTGCCGCGTCACGGCTTCCGCCTCGACGAACACGTCTTTCGTTTCCCCGCCATGGGCGCCCGCATTCATGCGCAGCGCGCCGCCGATGGAGCCCGGAATACCGCGGTAAAATTCAAGCCCTTCAATGCCCGCTTCCATGGCCGCGCGCGAGACCATGGCATCGAGCATGGCCGTGCCGACTTCCAGGCGCGTTTCGCCGATTTTGCGTGCACCCGCAAAGGCGCGTCCGAGACGGATCACCACCCCTTTGACGCCGCCGTCGCGGACCAGAAGGTTGGAGCCGACACCGATAACCGTCACCGGCACATCCGCCGGGCAGCCTTTCAGAAAAGCGGCAAGGTCATCCCGGTCCGCCGGGCGGAACAGCACTTCGGCAGGCCCGCCGACACGGAACCAGGTAAACTCGGCCAGCGGCGCGTTCTCGGTAAGCTCGCCGCGCACCTGCGGCAGCCGCGCCATCAGGGAAGAAGCCTGAACAGCATTCATGCGCCCCCTCCCTTCAGTTTTTTCAAATCCTCGGGCAGCGCATTCGCCCATTGCGTGATACTGCCCGCACCGAGGCAGACCACCATGTCGCCGGGCTGGGCCATATCGGCGATGAGGCCCGGCAGCTCTTCCGGTCCTTCGAACGCCATCACGTTCCGGTGGCCCCGGTCCCGCAGGCCTTGTACGAGCGCGGCGCTGTCAAAGCCTTCGATCGGGCTCTCGCCTGCCGCATAGACCGGCGCGACCAGCACCGTGTCGGCATCGTTGAAGCATTGGCAGAATTGATCGAAAAGATCGCGCAGGCGTGTGAAACGGTGCGGCTGAACGACAGCGACGATTTTACCCTCGGCCGCGGAGCGGGCGGCCTGCAGCACGGCGGAAATTTCCACCGGGTGATGGCCGTAATCGTCATAGACCTGCACGCCGTTCCATTCACCCGTGCGGGTGAAGCGGCGCTTGACCCCGCCGAAACCTTCCAGCGCCTTGCGGATCGTTTGGCCGGGCACACCCATTTCGCTGGCCGCGCCGATGGCCGCAAGGCTGTTGAGCACATTATGCGTGCCGGGCATGGGCAGTTTCATGCCGGGCATCTCGATCACCTCACCCGTGCGGCGCTTCGTGATCGTGACGTCGAAGACGCTGAAGCCGTTTTCCGTGCGGATATTGCTGGCGCGCACATCCGCCTGCGGGCTCGTGCCGTAAGTCACGACCCAGCGGTCTTTCACCTTGCCGATCAACGCCTGCACTTCCGGATGGTCGATGCACATAACCGCAAAGCCATAGAAGGGCACGCTTTCAACGAAATTCAGGAAGGCCTGACGGATCGCATCGAAACTGCCGTAATGGTCGAGATGTTCCGGATCGACATTCGTCACGACCGCAATGGTCGAGGGCAGTTTCAGGAAAGTGCCGTCGGATTCGTCCGCTTCCACCACCATCCAGTCGCCGTCGCCAAGGCGTGCATTGGTGCCGTAAGCATTGATGATGCCGCCATTGATGACCGTCGGGTCGAAATCCGCCGCATCCAGAATGGAGGCGACCATGGAGGTTGTCGTCGTCTTGCCGTGCGTGCCGCCAATGGCAATGCAGGATTTCAGCCGCATCAGCTCGGCCAGCATTTCCGCCCGGCGCACGATGGGCATCATCCGGGCGCGCGCTTCCACAAGCTCGGGATTGTCCGGCTTGATCGCCGTGGAGACGACCAGCACCTGCGCTTCGGCAATATTCTCCGCTGCATGGCCGATATCGACCGCAATGCCGAGCGCGCGCAGGCGCTTCACGTTGGCGCTGTCGGCCACGTCGCTACCGCGCACCTTATAACCGAGATTGTGCATGACCTCGGCAATGCCGCTCATGCCGATGCCGCCAATCCCCACGAAATGGATGACGCCGATATCAAGAGGTGCCGGCTTCATCGCGCATACTCCTTCACACTGATCCGTTTGAGGGCGTTCTCGCCCGCATCTTTGCCGCCGGGCAGCGCCTTCGCCGCGCCGCGCGTGCCAAGACGCTGTGTTTTTCCAAGCGCCAGACGTTCGACCAGATCGGCAAGGCGCGTCACCGCATCGGGCCGGCCCTGCTTCAGGGCCGCCGCTGCCGCCGAGGCCAGCACATCCGGGCTGTTCATCAGTTCGGTGAGCCGTGCAGCCAGCGCGCCGGGCGTGAAAACCTCTTGCTCGATCATCCAGCCCGCTCCACTCGATGAGAGAAGCTCGGCATTCGCCTTTTGGTCCTGATCGATGGAATGGGGGAGCGGCACGAGGAGCGAGGGACGGCCGATCACCGCAAGCTCGCTTACCGTCGAGGCCCCTGCCCGCCCGATCACGAGATGGGCGCGGGCAATGCGTGCCGGCATGTCATCGAAGAAGGAAGAAAGCTCCGCCTCGATCCCGGCTTCCTCATAAGCGGCTTTGACGCGGGCGAGATCTTCTTCCCGCGCCTGCTGCACGAGTTTAAGGCGATTGCGCAACACTCCCGGCAGCTGAGTAAGTGCCGCCGGCACCACATCGCTCATCACCCTTGCGCCCTGACTGCCGCCGGTAACAAGCAAATGGAAAGGTTCATCCGCGCGCGGCGCCTGATAAGGCGCGCCCGCTTGGGCCATGGCCGCATCGCGCACCGGATTGCCGGTCACTTCGACCTTATGAGCATCCTGCGCGCGCAGATATTTCGGCGCTTCAAACGTGGAGGCCAGCGCATCGACGAAACGCGCGGCGAGCCGGTTCACGCGGCCAAGTACCGCATTCTGTTCATGCACGCATGTCGGGATACGCCGCGCAGCAGCCGCCAGAACCGGCGGCAGCGTCGGATAGCCGCCAAAGCCGATAACGGCGCTCGGTTTGATGCGCCCGTAAATCGAATAGGACTGCGCGGTGCCGGAAAAGATTTTCCAGAGCGAGGAGAGCACCCCGGCAAGACCGGGCCCGGCAATCGTTGCCGCCGGCACCGCATAAATATCGGCCTGCGGGAACCAGTGCTCGAAACGCTGTACGCGTTCATCCGTCAAGAGCACCACCTCGTGGCCGCGGCGGCCGAGCTCCTGCGCCAATGCCTGACCGGGAAAGAGATGGCCGCCAGTGCCGCCCGCGGCGATCACGATGGGTCCGGGAAGGTGAAGCTTATCCGCCGTCATGCGAACGCCCTCCCCATTGCCATGGGCTGGGCGAGAGATGCGCCCGCCCGCCGCCGGGTGAGCGCCAAAAGCATACCGAGCGTCAGCGCCACCGCCAGAAGCGAAGAGCCGCCATAAGAAATGAAAGGCAGCGTCATGCCTTTGGCAGGCAGAAGGTTGACGTTCACCGCCATATTGATGAGTGCCTGCACGCCGATCAGAAGCACGAGGCCTGAGGCTGAAAGCTGCACGAAAAGATCGCTCTCGCCCCGCGCCCGCATCAACGTGCGCACCACGATGAAACCGAAAAGGCCGATGATCAGAAGTCCGGCAAAGACGCCGTATTCTTCCGCCGCCACCGCGAAAATAAAATCCGTATGAGCGTCGGGCAGAATGCGCTTCACCTCGCCCTCGCCGGGCCCGCGCCCCAGAAAGCCGCCTGCCTTGAAGGCATCGAGCGCCCGGTCGATCTGATAGGTGTCGCCCGATTCCGGGTTGATGAACCGGTCCACACGGCTCGTCACATGCGGCACGAAGCTATAAGCCATAAGCGCACCGGCCAGCGCCACCGTGCCGATGGAGCCGATCCAGAACCAGGAAAGACCGGAGAAGAAGAAGAGCGCCACCAGAATGATCGTGAGCAGCGAGAGCTGGCCGAAATCGGGCTGCATCACCAGCACGAAGGCCGTCGCCCCGTAAAGACCAAGCGCAAAAGGCACGCCTGCGATCTTCTTGCGCGCGCCTTCGGCAAAGAGCCAGGCGACCAGCACCACGAAAGCCGGCTTCATGAATTCCGACGGCTGGATCGAGAACGGTCCGATGCTGAGCCAGCGCGTTGCGCCCTTGATCTCGGGGCCCACAGCGAGCGTCGCCAACATAAGAAAGAAAGCCCCGCCAAAAACGATGAGCGCAAGGCGGCGCACCTGGCGGACGGAAAGCATGGAAACGCCGATCAGGATGATCAGCGCCGGCACCAGGAAAATCATCTGGCGATAGACGAAATGGAAATTCGGCAGGTTGAGCCGCTGCGCCACCGCCGGGCTTGCCGCCAGCGAGAGCACGATGCCGAGCACGATGAGCCCGCCAATCGCCAGCAAGGTCCAGCGGTCGACGGTCCACCACCATTCGCTAATCGGCGTGCGGTTCGTGCGGGAAAGGCGCATCATGGCGTCACCTCCCCGGCCGTTCCGGCTTCTGCCTTGCCAAGCCGCGCCAGCACCGCCTTGCGGAAACTGTCGCCGCGTTCTTCGAAATTGGCGAACTGATCGAAGGAAGCGCAGGCTGGTGCAAGCAGCACGACTTTGTCCATGGGCGCCGCATCACTCGCCGCATCGGCATGGGCTTTGGCGACGGCACTGCCGAGCGTACCGGCCAGCACCGTTTCCACCTTGCCGCTCAAGGTTTCGGCGAAAGCTTCCGCCGCCTGGCCGATCAGATAGGCCTTGCGGATACGCGGAAAGAACGGCTCGAGCGGCGCGATACCGCCTTCTTTCGCCACGCCGCCCGCAATCCAATAAATATTGTCATAGGTGCCGAGGGATTTTTCCGCCGCATCCGCGTTCGTCGCCTTGCTATCATTGACGAAACGCACACCCGCCTCTTCGGCCACGATTTCCATCCGGTGGGCAAGACCGGCGAAGCTTTCGAAGGAATCGAGGATCCGGTCGCGCGGGAAGCCAAGGCTGCGCCCCACCGCATAGGCAATGGCGGCATTCTGCCAGTTATGCGCGCCTGCCAGCGTTTTCATCGGTTTCAAATTGCCGACGGTGACACACTGCGTGCCCGTATTGTCGTATAGCACCCCGTCGAGCACATAGATGCCCCGGCCGATCGCCTTGCCGACGGAAACCGGCACCACCCGCTGCAAGCCCTTACCGAGGAGACGTGAACAGATTTGCGCGCTGGCAGGCGTGTCGATGCCGATCATCGCATCGTCCCCTGCCGCCTGACGGGCGAAGAGTTTCTCTTTGACCGCCGCATAGCCATCCAGCGAGCCATGACGGTCGATATGATCCGGCGTGATGTTCGTCAGAATGCCGATGCTCGGGTGCAGATGCGGAGCAAGGTCGATCTGATAAGAGGAAATCTCGATCACATAGACCGTATTGGGACGCGGCGCGGTAAGCTCCAGCACGGGCTTGCCGATATTACCGCCGACCTGCGCATCGCGCCCGCAAAAAGCCGCCATATGCCCGATCAGCGCCGTGGTCGTCGATTTGCCATTCGTGCCTGTAATGGCAATGAAAGGCACTTCCGTCTCTGCCGCATCGAGCGCCATCTGAAAAAGCTCGATATCGCCGATGACCGGCACATTCAGTTTCTTCGCGCGCTTGACGACGTCATGGGGCTCGGGATGCGTGAGCGGCACGCCGGGGCTGAGAAGCAGCGCCTCGATGCCGTGCCAGTCGCCCGAATAAAGATCCTTGACGGCAAAGCCTTCCGCTTCCGCCTCCGCGCGCCGCGTTTCATTGTCATCCCAGACCAGCACCTCCGCCCCGCTTTCACGCAAGGCGCGCGCGCTCACTAGCCCCGAGCGGCCAAGCCCGAAGACGGCGATACGCGATCCTTGATATTGCGGCACGTTAAGCATGGGACTGAACGCGGACTCCTATCTAATCTTCAACGTGGCAAGGCCGGCAATGGCGAGCACGACGGCGATGATCCAAAAGCGGATCACGATGGTCGGCTCGGCCCAGCCTTTTTGCTCGAAATGGTGATGCAGCGGCGCCATGCGGAAGACGCGCTTGCCGGTAAGCTTGAAAGAAGCGACCTGCACGATGACGGAAACGGCCTCGAGCACGAAAAGCCCGCCGATGATCGCCAGCACGATTTCGTGCTTCGTTGCCACGCTGATAGAGCCGATGGCCCCGCCCAGCGACAGCGAGCCCGTATCCCCCATGAACACCATGGCAGGCGGGGCGTTGTACCAGAGGAAACCGAGCCCCGCGCCGAGGAGCGCGCCGCAGAAGACGGCAAGCTCGCCCGTTCCCGGCACGAAATGGATCTGCAGATAATCGGCAAAGACGCCGTTACCGACGAGATAGGCGATAAAGCCGAAGCTCGCCATGGCGATCATCACCGGCACGATGGCAAGCCCGTCGAGCCCGTCCGTCAGGTTGACCGCATTGGAAGCGCCGACAATCACGAACACGCCGAAGAGAATGAAGCCGAAAATGCCGAGTGGCAGCAACACATCCTTGAAGAAAGGAATGGCAAGCGAGGTGGAAAGCGGCGATGCGCCCACCCGCGCGATCGCATAGACCGCGGCGAGCGCGATCATCGCCTCGAAGAAAAGCTTGATCTTACCGGGAACGCCCGCCGTGTTGACCTTGGCGACTTTCATATAATCGTCGGCAAAGCCGATGGCCCCGTAACCGAGCGTGACGAGCAGCACGATCCAGACATAAGGATTGGCAAGATCGCCCCAGAGCAGAACCGCCGGCACCATGCCGAGCAGGATCAAAAGTCCGCCCATGGTCGGCGTACCCTTTTTCGTCAGAAGATGGGACTGCGGCCCGTCTTCGCGGATGGGCTGACCCTGGCTCTGTCGCGCGCGCAGCCCCTCAATCACCATGGGGCCGAGCAGAAAGCTGACAAGTAATGCCGTAAACATCGCCGCACCCGTGCGGAACGTGATGTAGCGGAAGACGTTGAAGACGGATACTTGATCCGCATAGTCGGTAAGCAAGTGATAGATCATGCGCGGCCCCTTTCCGGCAGATCCCTGCCATCCCCATTCAGCTCACTCAGCGCGGCAACGATCACGGCCATTTTCGAGCCGAGCGAACCTTTGACCATCACGGCATCGCCCGCGCGCAGCTGCGCCAGAAGCGGCTCGACGAGCCCTTCGGAAGTTTCCGTATGGAAGACATCGATGGCGCTGCCTGCCGCATCGCAAAGTTTTTTCATGTGAGGGCCGCAGGCATAAAGCTGCGCCACACCAGCCTCAGAAAGCGCACCCGCGAGGCCCGCATGCAGCGCGTCCGACTGCTCCCCAAGCTCCAGCATGTCGCCCAGCACCGCAATGCGCCGGCCCTGCCCGCGCGGCTGCGTTTGCCCTAGGGCGGCGAGCGCGGCGCGCATGGAAGCGGGGTTGGCGTTATAGCTCTCATCGATCAGCAGGAAATCGTATTTGCCGCCTTTGATATGCCGGCGCCCGCCGCGCCCGGAAGGCGGCGTCAGATCGGCCAGCTTCAGCAGCGCGCGCGCCATATCGCCCTCCACTGCCTTGACGGCGCCGAGAACGGCCAGCGAATTGAGAACGATATGCTGCCCCGGAATGCCGAGCTTATAGGTCACCCCTTCCCCGGCAACGGACGCGCAGACGCAGGAACAGGCTTCATGCAGCACAGACTTTTCAAGATGGATATCCGCTGCCTCATCCGCCCCGAAGCTGAACAGGCGGACATTCGGCACTTTCTCCGCCACCGCCTTCAGCCGCGCAAAATGCGGATTGTCACGGTTTAGAATTGCCGTGCCGCCCGCCTTAAGGCCTGCAAAGATTTCCGCCTTTGCATCGGCGATTTCTTCAACGCTGTTGAAGAACTCAAGGTGCACCGGCTCGACCGTCGTAATGATGGCGACATCGGGCTCTACCATTTTCGAGAGCGGGGTGATTTCCCCGGCGTGGTTCATACCGATTTCGAAAATGCCGAATTCCGTTTCCTCAGGCATGCGCGCCAGCGACAGCGGCACACCCCAGTGATTGTTGTAAGAGGCTGCCGACGCATGGGCCCGGCCCTGACCGGCGAAAATATGCAAGAGCGCTTCTTTCGTGCCCGTCTTACCGACGCTGCCCGTCACCGCGATGATCTTGGCTCTGGCGCGCGCGCGGGCAGCCCGGCCGAGCGCCTGAAGCGCGGCAAGCGTATCCTCGACGATAAGAAGCGGACCGGCGGCGCGCATTGCATCGGTCGGGCGCGAAACAAGCGCTGCCGCAGCCCCCGCTTCGAAGGCTTTGCCGACATAAGCATGGCCGTCGCTATTGTCGCCGTCGAGCGCCACAAAAAGATCGCCCGGCTCCAGCGTACGCGTGTCGATGGAAACACCGCTTGCCGAGAACGCCGCCGTCAGCTCGCCGCCTGTGGCTTTCACTGCCTCCTCACCGGTCCAAAGCGCGCTCATGCCTGCCCTCCCATTTTCTGAAGAGCAGAAGCAACCGCTTCATGATCGGAAAAAGGAACGGTCTTCGCACCGATCGTCTGGCCCGTTTCATGGCCTTTACCGGCAACGACAAGCACATCGCCCGTGCCAAGCGCTTCCATGGCAATGCGGATCGCCTCGGCCCGGTCGCCGATCTCCACCGCCTCCGGCGCGCCTGCCATAATTTCCGCGCGGATCGCAGCCGGTTTTTCGGAACGCGGATTGTCGTCGGTCACGAAGACACCGTCGGCAAGTTCGGCGGCAATCCGGCCCATTTCCGGGCGTTTGCCTTTATCCCTGTCCCCGCCGCAACCGAAAACGGCAAGCAGCCGCCCCTTGGCATGGGGGCGCAGCGCGTTCAGCGCATTGGCAAGCGCGTCGGGCGTATGGGCATAATCGATGAAGACGCTGGCGCCGTTTTCAAGATGCGCCGCCTCTTCCAGCCGCCCGCGCACACCGCGCAGCGAGGAAAGCGCTTCGAATGTTTTGCCTGCTTCCGCGCCGCAGCCGATGACGAGCCCGGCTGCGACAAGCGCGTTCGATGCCTGAAACTCACCGACCAGCGGCAGATCGATTTCGTAATGTTCGCCCTTATGGATGATCTGCAGCGTCTGGCCGCGCGGATGCGCGCGCACGCCTTCAAGGCAAATGTCCTGCCCGCGCCGCCCGACCGCAATGATCCGGTGCCCGCGCGCCCAGGAGACGGCTTCGAACTCGGCAAACTGATCGGCATCGGCATTGAGCACCGCCACGCCGCCCGGCCCCATCACCTCGCCGAAAAGCCGGAGCTTGGCGTAAAGGTAATCGCCGAACGTGGCGTGATAATCCATATGGTCGCGGGTGATATTCGTGAAGGCTGCCGCCGTGATTTTCACCCCGTCCATGCGATGCTGTGCCAGCCCGTGGCTTGAGGCTTCCATAGCCAACATAGCGATGCCTTCGCCTGCCAGCGCCGCGAGTTCTTTTTGAAGGCGCACCGGGTCCGGCGTCGTAAAGCCAAGCGGGCGCGTCTCGCCCGCCGCCTCGATGCCGAGCGTGCCGAGGCTTGCCGCCTTCAGCCCCTGCAGTTCCCAGAGCTGGCGCGTGAAAGAGGCAATGGAGGTCTTACCGTTCGTGCCCGTGACAGCCGCCACCGTTTCAGGCTGAGCGCCATAAAAGCGCGCCGCCATCAGCGCAAAGCGCCGGCGGGGATTGCGGTCGATGAGATGCGGCACAGTCAATGCGTCGGCGCCGGTCTCAGGCCCGCTCAGGATCGCGGCGGCGCCTTTATCCAGCGCATCGGCAATGAACTTGGCGCCGTCCACATTCACGCCGGGCAGAGCCGCGAACAAATAGCCGGGCGCGACCTCACGGCTATCCGCCGTCAGGCCGGCAATGTCCACCCCGTCCCCATTGGGGAGGGCGGCGCCCGGTCCTATCAGTTCGTTCAGCTCCATGACCTGCGTCATTCCTTTCAGCTTCATTCAGCCCGGATCAGGCTGGCTTCCTGCACCGGCGACACCCAGCGCTCGGTGGGCTTCACGCCCAGGAGCGGGGCAATACGCTGCACGATGCGCCCGGTAAGCGGGGCGGCATTCCAACCAGCCGTTGCATATCCAAAGGTTTCCTTCGTGCCTTTCGGCTCATCCAACACAACCAACATGGCAAATTGAGGGTCATTTGCGGGGAAAGCGGACAAAAATGAGGTGATGAGAGACTTTTTCGAATAGCCGCCCGCCACAGCCTTTTCCGCCGTGCCGGTTTTCCCCATCACCGGATAACCCGGCACATCCGCATTGCTCCCGGTGCCTTCTTCCACGACAAGGCGCATCAGCGCGCGCATCGCAAGACTGGTCTTTTCTGAAATGACCTGCGGGCCTGCCGCCGGCACCTTTTGGCGCAGGAAGGTCGGTGTCACCTTGTAACCGCCATTGACGAGCGTCGCGCCTGCCGCCGTGACCTGCAGCGGGGTAACCGAAAGCCCGTGCCCATAGGAAATCGTCATCATCGAGATATCGGTCCAAGGATGGGGCAGAAGCGGCGTACCCGATTCCGGCAACTCGATCCCCGCGCGCGTCAACAGGCCGAGCTTACCCAGGAAAGCCCGGTGCTCTTCCCGGCCCACATCCATAGCCATTTTCGCAGTGCCGATATTCGAGGAATGCATGAAGATTTCCGGCACCGACATCCAGCGGCGCTGGGCGTGATAATCATTGATCGTGAAACGAGCAACACGGATCGGCTCGCGCGCATCATATTCCTGGGCAAGGCTCACCCGCCCGCTTTCAAGTGCCGCCGCCGTGGTGAAAGTCTTGAAGGTCGAGCCCATCTCATAAACACCGAGGCTTGCCCGGTTGAAGCGGGCAAAATCGCTTGAGGCCGTGGGATCGTTCGGGTCGAAATCGGGCAGCGAGGCCATCGCCATCACCTCGCCAGAGCGCACATCGACAACGACACCGGAAGCCGCCTTGGCGGAAAAGGTTTTCATCGCCTCCGACAGCTCGCCGGTCAAAATGTGTTGCACACGCAGATCGATGGAAAGATCGACGGGCTTGCCCTGCTCTGCCTCCGCGCGCGTGTCGAGATATTTTTCGATGCCGGAAATGCCGCGATTGTCGATATCCACATAGCCGAGCACATGAGCAGCAGCGCGGCCGTTCGGATAGACCCGCTTCAGCTCGCGGCGGAAATCGATCCCCGGAATACCGAGATTATGAATGGCATATTGCTGGCGCGGCGAAAGATCCCGCTTCAGCCAGACGAAGGCGCGTCCGCTGGAAAGATCGCCGCGCAGCTTTTCTTCATCGAGTTCCGGCAGCACACGGGCGATCTGGCGCGCCGCTTCCACAGGAGAAAGCACCTTGCGTGCATCGGCAAAAAGCGAAGCGGTGATGATATCCGTCGCCATGATCTCGCCGTTCCGGTCTACGATATCGGGCCGGGCGGCCTGCACGGGCGCGGGCGGCACATAAGCATGGCGCACATCGGCGTCAGAAGCTGCGCCCAAAAGCGTAAGACGCCCCGCCACAACGGCGAAGGCGCCGACAAAAAAGACGAGAGCCAGCGAAAGCCGCCGCCGCCCACCATCCAGCACCCGCGCTTCGGGCTCATATGCGCTGGAGGAAGCAAAATCCGGCCGGGCGATCATGTCATAGCCGATACCTGCAACCCGCGGCCCACGCCCTTGCTGAGAAGAAAATCCGCGCGCCATCACTGCACCCCCGTGCTTGGGGCAATGCCCGCATAGCCGCCGAGCGCCCGGCGCCCGGCCGGACCGAAGAAATCTTCATCGCGCGGCGGCATCGGCAAATCGTCGAAGGTGGCGATCTGCGAGGCATGGAGCGGCGCAAGCTGCAAATGGCGGTCGGCCAATGCCTGCAGGCGGTCAGGCTGCGTCAGATAGGAATGCTCGGCCCGCAACACGCGGATCGCGTCTTCCTCGTTCAAAATATCCTGCTGCAGCTTCGCCTGCGCATTTTCCTGCGCATCGATGCGGTACTTCACATTGTAAAGCACCACCGAGAGCGCGATGACGAGGATGAAGGAAAGAGCGTTCAAGAACCGGATCATAGCGCGCCCTCCAGTTGCGGCGCTTTGCCAAGACCGAGCGAGGCAAAGTCGAGCGGCAAGGCCGGTGCGCCGCTGCGTACACCTGCGCGCAGCTTCGCCGAACGGGCGCGGGGATTATCCTGAGCCTCCGCTTCGCTTGCCGCCCGCGCGCCGCGGAAGAGCAGCGAGAAGGAAGCCGGCGCCCCCTCTTCGGGCAGCGGCATATGCCGGGAGACGGCGCGCTGCGCGCTCGACCGCTCGGCCAGGAATTTCTTGACGATCCGGTCTTCCAGCGAGTGGAAAGCGACAACGGCAAGGCGTCCGCCTTCGCGCAGAAGATTCTCCGCGCCGCTCAAACCCCGTGCCAGCTCGCGCAGCTCGTCATTGACGAAAATACGCAAAGCCTGAAACGTGCGCGTTGCCGGGTGAATGCGCGAAGCGCCCCGCCCGCCCACGGCGCGCGAGACGATCTCGGCAAGCTCGCCCGTGCGCGTGATCTTTTCCTTGCCGCGCGCCTGCACGATGGCGCGGGCAACGGCGCGGGACTTCTTTTCTTCGCCATAGATGAAGATGATGCGCGCAAGCTCGGTTTCTTCGCATTCATTGACGACATCGGCCGCGCTCGGCCCGGCGCTCGCCATGCGCATGTCGAGCGGCCCGTCGGCCATGAAGGAAAAGCCGCGCTCGGCCTGATCGAGCTGCATGGAGGAGACCCCCACATCGAGCGCGACGCCATCCACCGCCGCGACGCCGCGCTCGTGGAGCAAGGCCTCCATATCACCGAAACACCCTTCAACGAGGGTGAGACGGCCGCCAAATTCCTTTTCGATCACGCGCCCGCGCGCCAGCGCTTCCGGGTCGCGGTCGATCGCATAGACCTTGCAATCAGCTTCTTCGAGAATGGCCCGCGTATAGCCGCCTGCCCCGAAAGTTCCATCGACATAGATCCCGCCATCTTTGGGCGCCAGACAGTCGAGCACATCGCGAAGCATCACCGGCACATGAAGGGCGGATGGTTCACGTTCGCTCACTGCGCACCTCCACTCTGGCCGCCACCTTGCCCGCCGCTGCTGGGCGGCTGCACGGTGCGCGAGCCGGTCAGCGCAGAAAAAGCGTCGGACAAGAGCCCCGTATGGCCGCTTGCCTGGCGCAGCGCCTCGGCGCGGAAGGCCTCATAGCCGCTCGGGCTCCAAAGCTGGAACTTGTTGGTCATGCCCACAAAGGTCACCTGATCCGTGATCCCGGCGTGATCCATAAACTCGCGCGGCAGCACCACGCGCCCGTCCCCGTCGAACATCAGATCGACCGCGTTACCCACCAGAATGGCGGCGAGCTGGTCCCGCTCCGGCGAGAACGGCGGCAGCTTGTTCAAAATGGCATCGATTTCTGCGGTGAAGGCCGGCCCGCCCCCTTCCAGGAACTGCCCGAGGAAGGAGGGAAAACACGTCATGCCGTTGAAACCCTGGGCCGCAACGACCGCACGAAATTTGGCGGGGACGGAGACACGGCCCTTGGCGTCAACTTTATTCGTGAATGTGCCGCGAAAGGACTCCATCGCCCGCCAAATCCCCCATTCCGGGTTGAAGGCTCCCCCCGCCTACAGAGCCCGGTCTACCGCCCCTCGTACGGGACATCATGGGATACCATGGGAAATCATGGGTAGTCAATGGGATTGGATAGGTATTCGGCGGATTTCTGCGGGTTTACACTGTCTTAACGAAGATGGCAAAACGCAATATATTTGAGAACATAAATAGAACAAAAGAATAGATTCTATGAGCGCCCATAGCGTCCCGGCCCGGGCCATGGATGCCCGCCCGTTACCGCGGCCGCCCGCTAAAGGGCAGTTCCTTGCCGTTTTATGGAAAAATCAGGCGTCAGATGGCCTGTAAGCCGGGTTCTGTGCCGGCAAGCCGGCGACGGCCATTCATCTGGGACACCCGTTGCCGGATGCCTCGCGCGACCAACCCGGATGGAGCCTGAAAACGGGCTTGCTCATTGAAGAGCTCCATCCCTATTAGGTCTTGCTCCCGGTGGGGTTTACCGTGCCGCCCCTGTTGCCAGGCGCGCGGTGCGCTCTTACCGCACCCTTTCACCCTTACCCCGCCTTGCCCGAAGGCTACGCGGGGCGGTTTGCTTTCTGTGGCACTTTCCCTGGGGTCGCCCCCGCCGGGCGTTACCCGGCACCGTGTTTCCATGGAGCCCGGACTTTCCTCCCCGCCCCTTTCGGAGCGGAGCGGCCGTCCGGCCATCTGACGCGGGGGGAAAGTGGGCTGCCCTGCCTTCCGCGTCAAGCGCCAGCGCAGTTTCCCTTGCGTAAAATTCGGCTCTATTGGTTGCGCTTTGCAACCTGCCGCCCCACATGAGCGCCATCCAATTATCAATCAACACGAGGAAACACCATGAAAGCTGCTGTGCAATATGAACTCGGCGGGCCCGATGTGCTGCGCTATGAGGAAATCCCCGATCCCGTCTGCGGCGAAAACGATGTCCGCATCCAGGTCGAGGCGGTCTCCATCGAAGGCGGCGACACGCTGCACCGGGCCGGCACGCCGCTGCCCGCCAAACCCCATGTCGTGGGCTATCAGGCCGCCGGCGAGGTCATCGAAATCGGCAAAAACGTCAAAGGCTACGAACTCGGCCAGAAGGTCGTCACCGTCAATGCCTTCGGCTCCCATGCCGAGCAGCGCGTGGTGCCCTATCTCACCGCCTTTCAAATTCCGGACGGCCTCTCGGTGGAAGAAGCGGCCACCGTGCCCATCCCCTTCGGTACCGCCCATGACTGCCTTTTCGAATTCGGTCACCTGAAGAAAGGCGAGACCGTCCTCATTCAGGCGGGTGCCTCCGCCGTCGGCCTTGCCGCCATTCAGCTTGCCAAGCGCGCGGGCGCGACGGTCATCGCCACGGCGTCGGATGAAAAGAAACTCGAAACAGCAAAGAAACTCGGCCTCGATCACGGCATCAATTACGTCACCCAGGACCTCGTGAAAGAAGTCATGCGCCTCACGGACAACAAAGGCGTCGATCTCGTCGTCGATCCGGTGGGCGGCAGCACGCTGGAAAAGAGCATCGCTTCGCTCGGCCATCGAGGCCGTATCTCCTGGATGGGCAACGCCGGCCGGGAAAAGATCACTTACGACCTTTCTTCCCTTTCACAAGGCAACCGCTCCATTACCGGCATCTTCTTCGGCGGGGAAATCATTACCGACCGCGTGCAAAAGCTGGTGCGCGATCTTCTGGCCGATATCGCTAAAGGTGAGCTGAAAGTCGTGCTCGACAAGACCTTCAAGCTTTCAGAGGCTGCCGAGGCGCATAGCTATATCGAAAGCCGTAAAGCGGTCGGCCGTGTGCTGATGAAACCCTAAAAAGCTGCGCCGCGCCTTGCGCCGGAAGGTGTGAGGCGCGGCTGCGCTTTTCATTACCCTGCCAGCGCGTCACGCAGCAGCCGGAGCGTTGCAACCGTCGACACATCGGCAATGCCATCGACCTGCGCCGGGCGGAAATGGCGCTGAAAAGCCTTCACCACCGCTTCGGTTTTTGCATCGAAGACGCCTAGTACCTCAATCCCATAACCATAATCGGCAAGCTGAAACTGCAGCTCGGCCACCGTATCGCCCCTATCGCCCCGCTGCAGCACGGGACCGTCCACGATGTCCTGAGGCGCGACCCAATGACCGACCCCGGCCTTTGCAAGCCGGGCCCAGGGAAATTTTTCACCGGGGTCCGCCTTGCGCTCCGGTGCGACATCGGAATGACCGAGCACCCTCGCGGGCGTGATTTTGTGGCGCACTAGAATATCGAGACACAGCATCTCGACAGCGGCGACCTGCGCGACCGGGAAATCCGGATAACCGAAATCATGGCCGCCATTGACGATTTCGATGCCGATGGAACAACTGTTAATGTCGCTTTGCCCGCGCCAGCTTGCAACACCCGCATGCCAGGCGCGGCGCTCCTCAGGCACAAGGCGCAAGACACGGCCGTCTTCTTCCACGAGATAATGCGCGCTCACCTTTGCGCTTGCATCGCAAAGCCGCTCCCGCGCGGCCTCGCCCGTCTCCATGCCGGTGTAATGCAGAAGCAGCATGTCGATGGGCGCACGCCGTTCTTCATGGTTCGGCGACGGGCACTCGGTGATC
This sequence comes from Tepidicaulis sp., assembly GCF_965222285.1. Lineage (NCBI taxonomy): Bacteria > Pseudomonadati > Pseudomonadota > Alphaproteobacteria > Hyphomicrobiales > Parvibaculaceae > Tepidicaulis > Tepidicaulis sp. The sequence goes on from NZ_OZ244942.1 coordinate 2,272,598, forward strand.
TGGAGGCTCATGCCTTGGACTCCATTGCCGTCGGCACACCTTTCTTTGCCTGGCGCAGCGTCACGATGAAGACGCCGACCAGTGCCACCGCCGCGCCGATACCCATGCGCAGCGTCAGCGTTTCCCCGAGCAACAGCACCGCAAAGGTCACGGTAAAGAGCGGGGCAAGCAGCGTCAGCGGCGCGGTTTGCGAGACCTCATAGCGTTGCAGCAGATAATAAATGCCCGCATGGCCGACCAGGCTGGAGGCAAAGGCCACATAGAAAATGCCCGACCATTCCAGCAGCGAGGCCGAGGTAATAGTGGCGAGCTGATCCTGCTCAGCGACAAGCGAGCCGGCCAGCAACAGCGGACAGGCGATGACCGCCACCCAGGCCTGCATTTCGAAAACGCCGACATTCTTGATCTGCCGCTGGAAGATCGTCCCCACCCCGCCCACAAGCGCGGAAAAGAACAGCACGATAACGCCGGTCAGATAATTGAATACCGCAGGATCGAAGCTGATGATGGCGATGCCGCCGAAAGAAAGCGCAATGCCGGCCCAGCGCCGCCAGGTGATGAGCTCTTTCAAGAAAATCACGGACAGGATGGTGGATATCGGCACGCCGAGCTGCGTGACGATGGCAACGACGGAGGCATCCGCGAGCGACAGACCGATAAAGAAAAGCCCGAAGCCCAAGGGCCCCGCGCAGAGCGCAATGATAATGACATCGCGCATGCGCCCATGGTGGATCTTCAAGAACGGGAAAAGCACCAGAATGATGAGCCCGAAGCGCAAGGCGGCAAAAAGAAACGGCGGAAAATGCCCGAGACTCACCTTGCCCGCGATCAAGGCAAAGCCCCAGATCAGGTTGATCAGCACCATAAACGCAAGGTGTTGAGGGGTCATGGGCGCACCGGCAGGGAGAGAGGAAAAGACGCTCGCGCTCTCCCCCGCGCACGGCGCCGAAAACAAAGCCCCGGGGCATGCCCGGGACCGGTTCTAAGCCTTCTAGCCTGTCGCCGCGCCAAGCGCAAAGCCTGCGCGGCAGAAAACCTGGAATTGGTCCCCTTAAAGCCCGCGGGATTTGGCGATGCGGCTATAGGCTTCCGTGATCTTCTTCAACTTTTCTTCCGCCATGTCGACGAATTCCTGCGGCACCCCGCGGGCGACCAGCGTGTCGGGATGGTTTTCCCGGGCAAGGCGCCGATAGGCCTTTTTCAGGTCCTCATCGGAAATCTCCGGCGTGACCCCGAGGATCATATAGGGATCGTCGCTCTCCCCGCCAATATGCGAAAGCTTGATGCGCTCGAACTCGAAATCGGAAAAGCCGAAAATATCGGCCACCGCATAGAGGAAATCGAGCTCGCTCTGCAGCACTTTATTGTCCGCCTTGGCGATGTGAAAAAGCGCATCCATCACGTCTTCCAAAACGCCCGGATTGGCCTTGTAGATGGAAGCGACCTGCCGCGCATAAGCCTCGAAGCCCGCCACATCCTGCTGCGCGATCTTATAGACCCGCGCGACATTCGCCCGCTCTTCCGGCGGCACCTTGAAGACTTCCTCGAAAGCGCGAATCTCCGACGGCGAGACGATGCCGTCCGCCTTGGCCATTTTGGCGGAAAGCGCAATGAGCGCGACGGCAAACACGACCTCGTCGTCCCGCAAGGGGCGGTCGATCACATAATGACCGGCCACCACGCCTAGCAAGGCTCCGAGGGGCCCGCCCGCAGCCAAACCGGCAGCGGCACCCGCGACTTTTCCCCAAATCGACATGAGCGGGACATTAATGCGATTTGCCGCAGGGTGCGACTGCCAATTGGCCGCACTTTCCGCCAAAGATCCTTCCATATTTGCACGGGCCCCAAGCTGTGGCAGGTTCCGCCTCATGAACCGGCAAAACGCATCTTCCCGCTGGGATTTCTGGATCGACCGGGGCGGCACCTTCACGGATATCGTGGCGCGCCGGCCGGACGGCACGCTGACGACTCACAAGCTGCTCTCGGAAAATCCGGGCCAATATGAAGATGCCGCCCTGCAGGGCATCCGCGATCTTCTGGGGCTTGAAAAAGAGGCCCCTATCCCCTCCGAGTGCATCGGCGCCGTGAAGATGGGCACCACCGTCGCCACCAACGCGCTTTTGGAGCGCCGCGGCGAGCCGGTACTTTTTCTCTCCAATAAAGGCTTTGCCGATGCGCTGGCGATCGGCACCCAGGCGCGCCCGCATCTTTTCAAGCTGAAGATCGAAAAGCCCGAAATGCTTTACGCGAAGGTGGCCGAAGTGCCGGGCCGCATGAGCGCGGAAGGTGAAGAGCTCGAAGCTTTCGATGAGGCGGAAACACGCCGTGTGCTGCAGGAAGCCTATGACGAAGGCCTGCGCGCCCTCGCCATCTGCTTCATGCATGCCTACCGCTATAGCGACCATGAAAAACGCGCGGCCGAGCTTGCCCGCGATATTGGCTTTACCCAGGTCTCGGCGAGCCACGCGGTCAGCCCCCTCATGAAATTCGTGCCGCGCGGGGACACGAGCGTGGTCGATGCTTATCTCTCCCCCATTCTGCGCCGCTATGTGGACCGGGTGGCGGGCGCTATCGGCGAAAAGGACGATGCCGATTGCCGCCTGATGTTCATGCAATCCTCCGGCGGGCTGACGGATGCGCATTTCTTTCAAGGCAAGGACGCGATCCTTTCAGGTCCTGCGGGCGGGGTCATCGGTGCGGTGGAAACGAGCGCCATGGCCGGCTTCGACAAGATCATCGGCTTTGACATGGGCGGCACCTCCACCGATGTCTGCCACTACGACGGCGCGCTCGAGCGTTCTTTCGATACGGAAGTTGCGGGCAGTCGCCTGCGCGCGCCGATGATGCAGATCCATACCGTGGCGGCGGGCGGCGGCTCGCTTCTGACATTCGATGGCGCAAGGCTGCGCGTCGGTCCGGCCTCCGCCGGCGCCGATCCCGGTCCCGCCTGCTACCGCAAAGGCGGCCCCCTTGCCGTGACGGACGCCAATGTCATGACGGGTAAATTGTTGCCGGAGTTTTTCCCGAGCGTCTTCGGCCCGAACGCAGATGAACCCATCGACCGGCAGGCGGCGGCAGAAAAATTCCGCGCGCTGGCAAAAGAGATGGGCAGCGGCATGAAGCCGGAGGAACTTGCCGACGGGTTCCTCGCCATTGCCGTTGAAAACATGGCCCAGGCGATCAAGAAGATTTCCGTGCAGCGCGGCTATGATATTTCCGATTACGCGCTGACCTGTTTCGGCGGCGCGGGCGGCCAGCATGCCTGCCTCGTTGCCGATGCGCTCGGCATGTCGAAAATTTTCTTCCATCCTTTCTCCGGCATTCTTTCGGCCTATGGCATGGGCCTTGCCGATCTCAGCGCTTCGCGCGAGCAAGCCGTGGAAAGGCCGCTTGCGCGCGAGAGCGAGGCAAAGCTGGACGCGCTTCAGGCGGAGCTGGAAGCCGCCGCCCGCGCCGAAATCAAAGCGCAAGGCATTGCGGGGGGCCGCAACACCGCGGCCTGCCGCCTGCACCTGCGCTATGAAGGCACGGACACCGCCCTTCTCATTCCCCGCGCGGGGCTTGCCGAAACCAAAGCCCGCTTCGAAGAAGCGCACCGCCAGCGCTTCGGCTTTCTCACCCCCGACAAAGCCATCATCGTCGAAGCGCTTTCGGTGGAATGCGCCGGGCGGGACAGCCAGGTTGAAGAAAAACTCGAAGCCGATACCCCCCGGCACGGCCCGCTCCACCCCGCCGCCGAAACCGAGTTCTTTTCCGGCGGTGCCTGGCACGGGGCAAAGGTCTTCCGGCGCGCGCAGATGCGTCCCGGCGATGATGTAGAAGGCCCTGCCATCCTGATCGAGGATCACCAGACCATCATCATCGAGCCCGGCTGGAAAGGCACGGTGACAAAGCATAATCACATCGTGCTGTCCCGCACGGCCGCGCTGCCTAAAAGGCGCGCCATCGGCACGAAAGCCGATCCGGTGATGCTAGAGATTTTCAATAACCGTTTCATGTCCGTTGCCGAGCAGATGGGTTTTACCCTCGAAAAGACCGCCCATTCGGTAAACATCAAAGAGCGGCTCGATTTTTCCTGCGCCATTTTCGACAAGACCGGCGCGCTCGTCGCCAATGCGCCCCATGTGCCCGTGCATCTGGGCTCGATGGGCGCCAGCGTCGAAACCGTTATCGCGCAGAACCCGGATATGGCGCCGGGCGACGTCTTCGTTCTGAATGCGCCTTATAATGGCGGCACGCATCTGCCCGATGTGACCGTGATCGCCCCCGTCTATGATGAGGCGGGCAAAGAAAAACTCTTCTATGTCGCAGCGCGCGGCCACCAGGCTGACATTGGCGGTATCACGCCGGGTTCCATGCCTGCCCATTCAAAGTCCGTGGAAGAAGAAGGCATCCTGATCGACAATTTCAAACTCGTGGAAAAAGGTACCTTTCGCGAGGAGGCGATCCGCGAGCTTTTAAGCAGCGGGCCCTATCCTGCCCGCAGCCCCGATCAAAATATCGCGGACCTGCGCGCGCAGATCGCGGCCTGCGAAAAAGGCGCACAGGAACTGCGCAAGCTTGCTGCGCAATTCGGCCTTGAAACGGTGAATGCCTATATGGCCCATGTTCAGGACAATGCCGAGGAAAGCGTGCGCCGCGTTATCACGCGCCTCAAAGACGGTTCCTTCGAACAGGAAATGGACGACAGCGCGCGCATCAAAGTCGCCGTCCGCGTCGATGAAAAGGCCCGCAGCGCCTCTATCGACTTCACCGGCACGAGCCCGATGCAACCGACAAACCTCAACGCGCCTTCCGCCGTGGCGCGCGCCGCCGTGCTTTATGTCTTCCGCTGCCTCGTCGACGATGAAATCCCGCTGAATGAGGGCTGCCTGAAACCGCTGGAACTCATTATCCCGGAAGGCTCGCTTCTCTCCCCCACCTATCCGGCAGCCGTTGTCGGCGGCAATGTGGAGACGAGCCAGGCCGTAACGGACGCGCTGTTCGGCGCGCTCGGCACCATGGCAGCCGCGCAAGGCACGATGAACAATCTCACCTTCGGCAATGCGCGCTATCAATATTATGAAACGATCTGCGGCGGGGCGGGTGCGGGCCCGGATTTTCCGGGCGCCGATGCCGTCCACACCCATATGACGAATTCGCGCCTCACCGATCCTGAAATTCTGGAATGGCGCTTTCCCGTCATCCTGGACGGCTTTTCCATCCGCCAAGGCTCGGGCGGTGAAGGCGCGCAGCGCGGCGGCAACGGCATCGAGCGGATCATCCGTTTCCGCGAGCCCATGGATGTTGCGATCCTCGCCACGCACCGGCGCATTCCCCCCTTCGGCATGGCGGGCGGGGCGCCCGGCGCGCTCGGTGAAAACGCGCTGCGCCGCGCGGGCGGCAAGGAAGAGCCGCTCGCCGGCGCCGTGCAGGTTTCCTTGCAAAAGGATGAGGCCATCATCATCCGCACGCCGGGCGGCGGCGGTTATGGGCCGCCCCGCTAGGCTTTTCCCGTTAACCTCTGCCGATTAACGGGGTCCGTTAAAGCCCAGCCGCCCCTTAACACTTTCCGGCAAATTGCCGCAGGGTCCGCACCCCGCTCCCGTTGAATCAAGCACTTACCGCGCCTGCGAAAATTAGGGTCCTCCCCCTCCGGCAGCGCAGCAACGAATCTGTTTGGAAAGACAGGGTTAACCATGCACACTTCTGGGGCGACAATGCGCAACCAACCGAGACGGGAGTCCCCCATGAGAAACATGCTCTCGATTCGAGTTGAGTACCTATTCCCCTGCATGGTCATGGTGTTTATCGGCGCTGTGACAGTCGGGTTCATTTGATCTACCCCTGAGGATTTACCTCTGACGGGGCATCTCGCAGAACAGCTGAAAGGGCCCGGAGGCATGCCGGGCCCTTTCTCTTTGGGCCTTTCGCTCTAGGACTTGGCTCAAGCGCTTTCGGGAAAGCGCGCGGCATACGTCTCAAGCGGCAGTTTGAGCCCGTTCACCACGAACGACACCATGTGATAAAGCCCGGCAAGCACCACCATTTCGATCAGCTGCTCGTCGGAGAAGGCCTCTTTCAGCCGCGCCCACAGCCCATCGCTTAGCGTCTGCGTGCGGTGCAGCTCATCCACCAGTTCCATGATCAGTTTTTCCTCCCCGCTCCAGCAGGAAGCGGAGGCGCCGTCCGCTGCCACAGTCGCGGCGATTTCTTCAGCGCCGAACCCCACTTTCTCGGCAAAGAAGGCGACATGGACGCCCCACTCATATTCCCCGCCGCAGAGCCCGCAGGCCCGGTCGATAACAATTTCCCGCTGGCGCATCGTCAGCGTGCCTTTGTCGAGAAGGCCGCCCGCCATAAAACGGCGGAAGACGCGCGGGTTGCGCGCCAGCGTGCGGAACAACACCAGTGGCTCCACGCCTTCCGGCATCAGCCGGGATAGCGTTTCTTCCATGTCTTTTTCATATGGCTGCACGGCCGGGTCGATACGGGTATTCATTGCATGCTCCATTGCTACGTTTTAAGTAGCAAAAGATTTACGCTTCTTTTTCCGTAGCGCAAGACCTAAAATGCCGGAAACAGGAGAGGACGAGATGGCACCGCCCGGAAAAGCCCAAAAAACAGCGAAGAAACCCGCGCCGAAAGCCGGGAAGAAATCCGCCCCCCGGCCCGGCCGCCCGGTCCGCGGCTCGGCGACGGGCCGGCCCGTCATGGCGCTGATCGACCTCATCGGCCGGCGCTGGGTCCTGCGCATTCTCTGGGAACTGCGCGGCGCGCCCCTCACCTTCCGCGCTTTGCAGGAGGCATGCGGCGGCATTTCGCCGAGTGTTCTCAATGCGCGCCTTGCCGATCTGAAGGAAACCGGACTGCTTGAACATGAAGAGGCCGAAGGCTACCGCATGACGCAATTGGGGCGCGAGCTGACCGAGCAGCTCACGCCCCTAACAGGCTGGGCGGAACGCTGGGCCCGCCAACTCGAAAAATCGCGGAAGCCTTAAGCGGCGACTTCCTCGCCCGGCGTGTAATTGAGGATCGGGGCAAGCCAGCGCTCGGCATCTTTGACGCTCATGCCCTTGCGCTTGGCATATTCCTCGATCTGATCTTTCTCGACTCTGCCGACACCGAAATAATGCGCCTCCGGGTGCGCGAAATAGAGCCCGCTGACCGACGAGCCCGGCCACATGGCAAAGCTTTCGGTAAGCTCGATGCCCGCATTCTGTTCAGCGTTCAAAAGGTCGAAAAGAATGCGCTTTTCCGTGTGATCGGGCTGAGCGGGATAGCCCGGCGCCGGGCGGATGCCCTGATATTTCTCTGCGATCAACTCTTCATTCGTCAGCGTTTCATCCGGCACATAGGCCCAAAACTCCTTGCGCACGCGCTGATGCATGCGCTCGGCAAAGGCTTCGGCAAACCGGTCCGCCAGGGCTTTGAGGAGAATGGAGCTGTAATCGTCCTTTGCTTCTTCAAAACGCCGGGCAATCTCGTCTTCCCCGTGGCCCGCCGTCACCGCAAAGCCGCCGATATAATCGGCAATGCCCGTGGCCTTGGGCGCGATGAAATCGGCAAGCGCGATATTGTAGCGGCCTTCTTTCTTCGCCATTTGCTGGCGCAGCGTATGCAGCACCGCCAATTCCCCGCTCCGGCTTTCATCCGTATAAAGCGCGATATCGTCCTCGCCCACCTGATTGGCCGGCCAGAAACCGATCACGCCTTTCGGATGCATCCATTGTTCCGAAACGATCTTCTCCAGCATCTCCTGCGCGTCTTTGAAGAGCGCGCGCGCCGCCTCCCCGCGCGTGGAATCATCGAGGATCGCCGGATATTGCCCCTTGATTTCCCAGGTCGAGAAGAAAGGCGTCCAGTCGATATAGGGGATGAGTTCTTCGAGCGAATAATCCTCGAAGACTTTCACCCCCGTGAAGCTGGGCTTCACCGGCTGATAGCCGTCCCATTTCACCGGATAGCGGTTGCGCCGGGCTTCGGCGAGGCTCGTGCGCGGGCCGCGCGCGCGCTGGCTGGCATGAGCCTCAGCCATGCGCTCATATTCGGCGAGAATTTCCGCGCGGTAAGCCCCGCCTTTTTCTTCTGAAAGAAGGTTCGAGCAAACGCCCACGGCTTTCGACGCGTCGGGCACATAGACCGCCTGGCCGCGCTTGTAATTCGGGTTGATCTTAACTGCCGTGTGCACCCGGCTCGTTGTCGCCCCGCCGATAAGCAGCGGAATATCGAAATCCTGCCGTTCCATTTCAGCAGCCACATGGCACATCTCATCGAGGCTCGGCGTAATGAGACCCGAAAGGCCGATAATATCGACCTCTTCCTTCTTCGCCGTCTCGATGATTTTCGCCGCCGGCACCATCACGCCGAGGTCGATCACCTCGTAATTGTTACATTGCAGAACGACGCCGACGATGTTCTTGCCGATATCGTGCACATCGCCCTTTACCGTCGCCATCAGGATCTTGCCTGCCGCCGAGCGGCTGTCGATACCGAGATCCTTTTTCTCTTGCTCCATGTAAGGCATGAGATGAGCCACAGCCTGCTTCATCACGCGGGCGCTTTTGACAACCTGCGGCAGGAACATCTTGCCCGAGCCGAAAAGATCGCCCACCACATTCATCCCCGCCATGAGCGGACCTTCGATGACATGGAGCGGGCGTTCGGCTTTCAGCCGCGCTTCTTCCACGTCCTCTTCGATATATTGGGTAATGCCTTTGACGAGCGCATGCTTCAGGCGCTCTTCCACCGGCGCCTCGCGCCAGGACAGGTCTTCTTCCTGCTTGCGCCCGCCCTCGCCTTTATATTTTTCCGCCGCTTCCAGAAGCCGCTCGGTGGCATCTTCCCGCCGGTTGAGGATCACATCCTCGACCAGCTCGCGCAGTTCCGGTTCGATCTCTTCATAGATCGCAAGCTGCCCGGCATTGACGATGCCCATATCCATCCCCGCCTGAATGGCGTGGTAAAGGAAAACGGAGTGCATCGCCTCGCGCACTTTCTCGTTCCCGCGGAAAGAGAAGGAGACGTTGGACACACCACCTGAAATATGAGCATGCGGCAGGTTCTGTTTGATCCGGCGCGTGGCATCGATGAAATCCACCGCATAATTATTGTGTTCTTCGATACCCGTCGCCACAGCGAAAATATTGGGATCGAAAATAATGTCTTCCGCCGGAAAGCCGACTTCCTCAGTCAGAATTTTGTAAGAGCGTTCGCAAATCTCGTATTTGCGGTTCGCGGTATCCGCCTGCCCCACTTCATCGAACGCCATCACCACCACGGCGGCGCCATAGCGTTTGATCTTGCGCGCTTGCTCGACGAAAGGTTCCTCACCTTCCTTCAGGCTGATCGAATTGACGATCGCCTTGCCTTGCACGCATTTCAGTCCCGCTTCGATGACCGACCATTTGGAAGAGTCGATCATGATCGGCACGCGGGCGATATCGGGCTCGGAGGCGATGAGATTGAGGAAGCGCACCATGGCCGCTTCCGAATCCAGCATCCCCTCATCCATGTTCACATCGATGATCTGCGCACCGTTTTCCACCTGGGAGCGGGCAACGGCCAGCGCTTCTTCATAATCCCCGTTCAGGATCAGCTTTTTGAATTTCGCCGATCCCGTCACATTGGTGCGTTCACCGACATTGATGAATGTTGCTGTCGCCTCGGTCATAAAAAGCTCGATCTGTTACGCGTGAACGAAGGGTTCGAGACCCGAAAGTCTCATCTTTGTTTCGGGGTGCGGAATTTCACGCGGCGGCACATTCGCTACCGCCTCCGCAATCGCTTTGATATGTTCCGGCGTCGTGCCGCAGCACCCGCCGACGATATTCACCAGGCCCGCCTCGGCAAACTCGCCCACAAGCTTGGCCATATATTCCGCCGACTGGTCATATTCGCCGAACTCGTTCGGCAGGCCCGCATTGGGATGGGCGGAAACATTCGTGTCGGCAACGCGGGACAGCTCTTCCACATATTGGCGCAGCTGCTCGGCACCAAGCGCGCAATTAAGCCCGATGGAGAAGGGCTTAGCATGGCGCACCGAATACCAGAAGGCTTCCGGCGTCTGACCGGAGAGAATGCGGCCCGCCGCATCCGTGATCGTGCCGGAAATCATCACCGGCAGCTCGAAGCCCTGCGCATCGAAAATGTCCTGCAGCACATAAAGCGCCACTTTGGCATTGAGCGTGTCGAACACGGTTTCGATCATGATCACGTCCGCCCCGCCTTCGATAAGCCCTTCGGCGGCATCCTTATAGGCGGCGTAAAGATCGTCAAACGTGACATTGCGGAAGCTGGGATCGTTTACATCCGGCGAGATGGAAGCCGAACGCGGCGTTGGCCCGAGCACGCCGATCACCCAGCGCAGCTTGCCGTCTTCGCTTTCGGCAATATCGGCTGCCTCACGGGCGATCTGCACGCTTTTCACATTCATTTCGCGCGCCAGATGCTCAAGATCGTAATCGGCCTGCGCGATCACTGTGGCGCCGAATGTGTTCGCCTCGGCAAAATCCGCGCCCGCCCGGTAATAGGCCAGGTGAATGTCGCGCAGAATATCCGGGCGCACGAGGCCGATCAGTTCGCTATTGCCTTTCACGTCCTTGGGATGGTCTTTCAGAATATCGCCGCGGTAATCTTCTTCCTGCAGCTTATAGCCCTGGATCATCGTGCCCATGGCGCCGTCCAGTACAAGAATGCGCTCCTTGACCGCTTTGTAGAGTTCTTGAATGCGTTCTTCGCGTGTCATCGCGCGTCTCCTATTCGGCCGCTTTCAGGCCGGGCGTCGGTTTCGTCGAGGGCTTGAGGCCCAGAATGTGGCAGATCGCATAAGTCAGATCCGCCTGATTGAGCGTATAGAAATGAAAGTCCCGGAAGCCCATGCGCTCCAGATCGTGCACTTGCTCCACCGCCACGGCAGCGGCGATGAGCTTGCGTGTCGTTAGATCATCGTCGAGCCCTTCATAATAATCGGCGAGCCAGCCGGGCACGGTGGCGCCGCATTTTTCGGCCATGCGGCTGATGCCTTTGAAATTCGTGGTCGGCATGATGCCCGGCACGATCGGCACGTTGATCCCGGCTTTTTCGGCCCGCTCCATGAAAGTGCCGTAGATCGAGGAATCGAACGTGAACTGCGTAATGGCGCGGGTGGCGCCTGCCTCGATCTTTTCCTGCAAGAGCCGCAAATCCGCATCCCCATCGGGCGATTCCGGATGGCGCTCGGGATAGGCGGAGACCGACACTTCAAAGTCACCGATCGCCTTGATGCCGCGGATCAGCTCCGGCACGCTTTGATAGCCTTTTTCGTGGGGCTTATAGGGCGCGCCAAGCTCGGGCATATCCCCGCGCAGCGCCACGATATGGCGGATACCCGCATCCCAATAGGCCTGCACCACCTCATCCACCTCATCGCGCGAGGCGCCGACACAGGTCAGATGCGCGGCAGGCTTCAGCAAAGTTTCCTTGACGATCCGCGCCACGGTCGCATGGGTGCGCTCGCGCGTCGAGCCGCCCGCGCCATATGTCACCGAGACGAAATTGGGCTGCAAAGGCTCCAGCCGCTTGATGGACTCCCAAAGCGTTTCTTCCATCTTTTCCGTTTTCGGCGGAAAGAATTCGAAGGAAACGCGCAGGTCCTCCCTGCCCCGGATTTTATCGCCCAGCCTTACCATACTCATGCCTCCTCAAGCCGGCGCCCTGCTGCGCGCGCCGGTTGCTTCCTACCGCCGGCAGCCGGTTTTTCCGCCGCCCAAATCAATACCGTCAGTTTCGCCTCACCGCCTTCAGGCGGCAGTTCGATAATGTCGCCGCCCGCAAGGCCTGCCCGCGCGCACCAGGCGCTGACTTCCTCCGGCGCAAAGCCGAGCCGGCGGTGCGCCTGTTCCTCGCGCAGGAAATCGAGCTCATGAGGCGCAAAATCCGCAATGAGCAGCCGCCCGCCGGGCCTTAGCACCCGGGCCGCCTCCGCCAGCGCCGCGGCCGGGTCATCGAGATAATGCAGCACCTGGTGCAGCGTCACGAGATCCTGGCTGTCATCGGGCACCGGCAGATCAAAAAGATCGCCCTGGCGCACCTGGCAATGGGTCAGCCCCCCCTCTTCCAGCTTTGCACGGGCAAAGGCCAGCATTTCCGGGCTCATGTCGAGGCCGATACCGCTTTCCACTTTCCCCGCGAAAACCTCCAAAAGCCGGCCCGTACCGGTGCCGAGATCGAGCATATCGCCGATGCGGGTTTCGGGGACAAGTTCCAGCAGCGCCGCCTCCACCCGTGCCTCGGGCACATAAAGCGCGCGGATGCGGTCCCATTCTTCCGCATTCTCCCGGAAGAAAGCCGCCGCCCGCTCGGCCCGGCCCTGGCGCACTTCCTCCAGCCGCTCGATATCGCGCGTCAGAACGGGGTCGCCCGCCGGCAGCAGCGCCATCAGCGCCTGGGCAAGCTCGGCGCTCTGGCCAAGGCGGGCCAAACGGTAAAACACCCAGCTTCCCTCGCGGAAGCGGTCGAGCAGCCCCGCCTCACATAAAAGTTTCAGGTGGCGGCTGACGCGCGGCTGGCTTTGCCGCATGATCTGGGTGATCTCGCTCACCGTTAGTTCGCTTTGGGCAAGCAGGGCCAGAAGGCGCAGCCGGGTAGGCTCGCCTGCCGCTCTCAATCCTGTCACGAGACCGCCCATGGTCCGGCTTGCTCCATCGTCGCCAATAGGCCAAAGGCCGCTTTTGGCGGCCTGCTGTTGCGAGTTATATAAATATATCTTTATGTCTGCAAGTGATTTCACGGTTCGCGTCATTTTCGCAACAGCTTTGCGATTTCAGAAAAGTGAAACGCGGGGCCGCTGGTTATGCCCAAGCCCCTGTGATAGCTAAAAATTCTGGGGTTAACCGCGATTCTGACGCGCTTGGCGCGGGCGTTCATATGCCCTTAAGAGCGCTGCGGTTAAGGATTGCGTTCCGCCTTTGCTCCGGCAAATACCTGGAAGCAGAAATAAGGCGCTTATATATGAGCGTGCCCATAGCAGGAGCAACTATGACCGAGCTCGTGAATAACAAGGTAAACAAGGCGCTGGCCCTGGTTCTTGGCGTCTCTCTCTTCGCTGCAGGCTGCGCCACGGCGCCGGACCCGGCGGATGAGGCGGCGGTTGCCGCTTATGAGGAAGCCAACGACCCGCTGGAGCCGATGAACCGTTATTTCTTCGAGCTCAACCGGTTTGCCGACATCATTCTGCTGCGCCCGGCCGCTGAAATTTACGACGGGGTGCTGCCGCGCCAGGCCAAACAGGGCGTGCGCCATTTCCTCGACAACCTGCGCGCGCCGGTCATTCTGGCCAACGACGTGCTGCAGGGCGAATGGAACCGCGCCGAAACCACGGCAACGCGCTTCGGCATCAACACGACCGTCGGTGTGCTCGGCCTCGACGATCCGGCCACAGATTACGGCTATACCCGCCACGGTGAGGATTTCGGCCAGACGCTTGCCGTTTACGGCGTCAATGAAGGCCCCTATCTCTTCCTGCCCGTTCTGGGCCCGGCCCCGCCCCGCGACCTGACGGGCGTCGTGGTCGATCAGTTCTTCGATCCTTTGACCTATATCTTCTGGGATGACGGCTACACCGTGCCGGTGACACGCTTCGTGCTGAACGGCGTGGACCTTCGGGCGCGTAACCTAGAAGTTCTCGACGAAATCGAGCGTACGTCCGTGGACTATTACGCCACCATTCGCAGCCTCTACCGCCAAAGCCGTGCGGAAGAGATCGCAAATGGTCAAACAAATGTCGAAGATTTGCCCGATATCTCGAATATCAGCTTTGAGTAGCTCTTCAGTTTAAGCGTACGTCCTGAAGACGCAGCACCTTCGAATAACCAACAGGAGGGCCCGTTTCGGCGGGCACAGCGACCATGACCACGTTTTCTGAGGCCGTAGCTCCCTCGGCCCGCCCCCTCGCAAACCTCTTTGCCGGCGCGGCCCTTGCCGCCGGGCTGCTGATCGCCGGTTTCGCGCCTGCTTTTGCAAATCCGAAAGAGGAAGCAAAAGCCTATGTGCAGCAGCTGGCCGATGAGACAATTGCCATTCTCTCCAAGGACGGTCAGACGCCGAGCGAACGCGAAGCCGCCTTCCGCGAACTCTTCACCGAGAATCTGGATATTCCCCGCGTGGCAGGCTTTGCGCTTGGCCAATATGCCCGCCTGCCCTCTCCTGAGGAGAAAAAGGAATATATCCAGCTCATCGAAGAGTTCATCGTCAAGGTCTACGCCAACCGGCTCTCCGCCTATACCGACCAGACCTTCCATGTGAACGGCGCCGTGGAAAAAGGCTCCAAGGGCAAGGAAGTGATAGTTGAAAGCAAGATCGAGTTTGCCAGCGGCCGCGAGCCGGTGCCGGTGGACTGGTGGCTGCTGCGCCAGGATGAGGGCTTCAAGGTCTTCGACGTGAAGGTGCTCGGCATCTGGATGGCGCAGGAACAGCGCGACACGTTCATCTCGGTCATCCGCAACAATGGCGGCAAGTTCGAGCCGCTGCTGAAACATCTGCGCGCCCAGATCGGCCAGGCGGAAGAAGAAATCCAGCAGAAACTGACCGGCGAAGCCCAGCCGCAGCCCGGCGACACCCCGGCCGAAGAAGAAGCGCCGGCAAGCGAATAAGCCCGCAGCTCTTCAATTCAAACACAAAAACGGCGCCCCGCGGGGCGCCGTTTCTTTATCCGGAAAACCAGACCACTCAGTCGCGGCTAAAGCGCTTGTATTTGATCCGGTGCGGGACGATTTCTTCATCCCCAAGACGCCGCTTCCGGTCTTCCTCGTAATCGGCATAGTTACCTTCGAACCATTCGACATGGCTGTCGCCTTCAAAGGCCAGGATATGCGTGGCGATACGGTCGAGGAACCAGCGATCGTGGCTGATGACGACGGCGCAGCCGGCGAAATCCACCAGCGCATCTTCCAGCGCCCGCAGCGTATCGACGTCGAGATCGTTAGTCGGTTCGTCAAGCAGCAAGAGATTGGCGCCCGATTTCAGCATCTTGGCCAGATGCACCCGGTTGCGCTCACCGCCCGACAGCAGGCTGACTTTCTTCTGCTGATCGCCGCCCTTGAAATTGAAGGCGCCGACATAGGCTCGGCTCGGCATGGTCTGCTTGCCAAGCTCCAGCACATCCAGCCCGTCCGACACCACCTCCCAAACGGTTTTGTTCGGGTCGAGATCGTCGCGGGTCTGATCGACATAGCCGAGCACCACCGTGTCCCCGACACGCATCGAGCCGGCATCCGGTTCCTCCTGACCCGTAATCATACGGAAGAGCGTCGTCTTACCGGCGCCGTTCGGACCGATCACACCGACAATACCGCCGGGCGGCAGCGAGAAGGAGAGATCCTCGATCAGAAGCCGGTCGCCATAGGCTTTGGAAAGCCCCTCGGCTTCCAGCACCAGGCTGCCAAGACGGGGGCCTGCCGGAATGATGATCTGCGCCTTGCCGTCCTGCGCCTTGCCGGCGCTCGCCACCAGCTCGTCATAGGCGCGGATACGGGCCTTGTTCTTGGCCTGGCGGGCTTTGGGCGACGCCTTGATCCATTCAAGTTCCCGGTCGAGCGTGCGCTGGCGGGCTTCTTCCTGGCGCCCTTCCTGTTCGAGACGCTTTTTCTTCTGCTCCAGCCAGGACGAATAATTGCCTTCGTAAGGAATGCCTTGGCCCCGGTCGAGCTCCAGAATCCAGCCTGTTACATTGTCGAGGAAATAGCGGTCATGGGTAACGAGCACGACGGTGCCCGTGTAATCGCGCAGGTAATGTTCGAGCCAGGCAACCGATTCCGCATCGAGATGGTTGGTCGGCTCATCGAGCAGGATCATGTCCGGCTCGGAAAGCAGCAGCTTGCAAAGCGCGACGCGGCGCTTTTCCCCGCCCGAGAGCTTGGCCACTTCCGCGTCGCCTGCCGGGCAGCGCAGCGCGTCCATCGCCATTTCGATCTGGCTGTCGAGATCCCAGAGGTTCTGCGCGTCGATTACGTCCTGAAGCTGCGCCATTTCATCGGCCGTCTCGTCCGAATAATTCATGGCAAGCTCATTATAGCGCTCCAGCATGGCTTTCTTTTCCGCCACACCGTCCATGACATTACCGAGCACGTCCTTCTCGCCGTCGAGCTCCGGCTCCTGGGGCAGATAACCGACCTTGACGCCCTCCGCCGCCCAGGCCTCGCCGGTATACTCGCTGTCCTGCCCCGCCATGATTTTCATCAGCGTGGACTTACCCGAGCCGTTCACCCCCACAACGCCGATCTTGGCGCCGGGCAGGAAGGAAAGGCGGATATCTTTGAGCACCTGCTTGCCGCCCGGATAGGTCTTGGACAAGCGGTCCATCACGTAAACATATTGATACGACGCCATGAATTCCCTCTGCTCTGCCTGATGCTTGGCCTGGGCCAGGGCTGAAACCGCCCGCCGCCGGCCATTGACTTGGGGCAGAGTAGTAACGGATTGCGCTGCCCGGAACAACGCCGGATAAACCCCGCCCTTCCCTGCCTTTTTCACGCCGGAGGGCGGCACGCCCCGCCTTGCCCTGTCCTGAAAAGGGGCAAAACCCAGTGCAAACTAAGAGGGCCTTAACCAATTCGTTTAGGGCTTGTTTAAAACACCCTCACCTATGGTTGAGCCGTGGGGTTGGGCATTTGCGCCCGCGGAAAACGCGGCGGCATTTCCAAACCGATAGATGAACGTGAGCCAGAAAGGTTCCAGCATGACGTTCGCGCCAAGCGAAGAGAGATTTCTGTTTGCCGAGGAACGGCCGGCGGAAGTCCCCCATCACGGGGTTTGGAAAGTTCTCATCGTCGACGATGAACCGGAGGTGCATTCGGTCACGCGCCTTGCGCTGCACGACGTTGTCTTTGCAGGGCGCGGTCTGGAGCTGATCTCGGCGCACTCCGCGTCCGAAGCCGAAGACATTATGCGCCGCCACAGCGACATTGCCGTCATCCTTCTCGACGTGGTGATGGAAACCGACAATGCCGGGCTCGAGCTTATTCGCCGCATCCGCGATACGATGCGCAATACCGCAACGCGCATCATCCTGCGCACCGGCCAGCCGGGCCAGGCGCCGGAGCGCGATGTCATCATCCGCTACGATATCAACGATTACCGTGAAAAGACCGATCTGACGTCTTCTCATCTCTTCACCGCCATTTACGGCGCGCTGCGCGCCTACCGCGACATCAATGCGCTCGAGCATCATCAGGAAGGGCTGGAAGAAGTCATTGCCGCCACCTCCGCCCTCTTCGAATGCCAGAGCCTGAGTGCCTTTACCCGCACCGCCGAATACCGCTTCCCCAAACTACTGGCCAAGACGACCGCGAGCCGCGCCACGAATATCGACATGATCTGGGCCAAGCGCGTCGACGGGGACAATCTCGACGTGATCGCGGCTACCGGCGCGCTCCGCCCGCTTGCCGGCTGCACAACCGTCTCGGACCTGCCGGAAATCTTGCTGCAACGTTTCGACGAGCTTGAAAAAGCCGGCTCTATCGTCACCGGCACCTGGCTTGGCGGGCTCTACCGTGAAAGCGCCACGCTCGAATATGTCTTCTACATGGAAGGCCTGCATGCGCTGACGCCGACGGACCGCAACCTGCTCGACGTTTATATGCGCCAGGCGACCAGCGCCTTCGACAATCTGGTTCTCAGCCAGCAGCTCGACGAAACCCAGCGCGAAATCGTCTACCGGCTGGGCGAAGCGGTGGAAAGCCGCTCCCAGGAGACCGGCAACCACGTCAAGCGTGTGGCGGAAATCAGCCGCCTGATTGCGCGCGGCGCAGGGCTCTCACCGCGGGACTGCGACATTATTTTCCACGCCTCGCCCTTGCACGATGTCGGCAAGATCGCCATTCCCGATGCGATCCTCAACAAGCCCGGCAAGCTGACGGCGGACGAATGGGAAATCATGAAAACCCATGCCACCAAGGGATATGAGATGCTCGCAAATTCCGAGCGCCCGATCCTGAAAGCGGCAGCCGTGATCGCCCGCGACCATCACGAAAAATGGGATGGCTCGGGTTACCCGGAAGGACGCCGGGGCGAGGAGATCGACATTATGGGCCGCATCACGGCGGTAGCGGATGTTTTCGATGCCCTGGGCTCGGACCGCTGCTACAAAAAAGCCTGGCCGCTCGACAATGTCCTGGACCTCTTCCGCCGGGAAAGCGGCAAGCATTTCGACCCGAAGCTCGTCGACATTCTCTTCGACAATCTGGACACGATCAAAGAAATCCAGCAGCGCTATTCCGACTGACGCCGCCCTTTGCCCCTGCCGGACCCTCAGCAGGCGCTTCCGGTCCCCGCCAAGTTCTGCTATACGCCCCTTGATGTCCTTCTGGATGTCTTTGGGGGCCTGTAGCTCAGTTGGTTAGAGCGAACCGCTCATAACGGTTTGGTCGCAGGTTCGAGTCCTGCCGGGCCCACCATCCTCTCTTTTCCCGTTTTTCCGCCGCAATGACCCCATATCTTGGCTTAAGACAAAGGGCCATAAACGCCGCATTTTTGTCTCAATCGGCAGCCATGCTGCGCGCGTCACGAAACGGGTCCGCGACAATCCAAAGGGGTTTCCCATGCAACAGACGGCGCATAAAAATACGGCAAAAATCCTTAGCGCTTTTGCTGCTCTCATCATCCTTGCCGGCGGAACGCTGGCGGCGCATGCCGACGATACGCCTTTCCGCCGCACCATCCAGGTTTCCGGCGAAGGCAAGATCAACGCCGTGCCCGATACCGCTCATATCAATTCCGGCGTCGTCACCGAGGCGAAAACCGCCCGCGAGGCGCTGACCGCCAATACCGAGGCCATGAACAAAGTCTTCGCCGCGCTGGAAGAAATCGGCATCGAAAAGCGCGACATCCAGACCTCTCAGTTCAACATCAACCCGGTTTACACCTATCCCGAGCGCGGCTCGAACGAAGTGCCGACCATCAAATCCTACCGCGTGACGAATGCGCTTTCCGTGCGCCTGCGCGATACGGACAAGATCGGCGCGGTGCTGGACAAGCTCGTCACCGTCGGCTCGAACCGGGTGAGCGGTGTCGGCTTTGAAGTTTCCAACGCCAAAGCCATGTTGGACAAGGCGCGCGAGGATGCAGTGAAAGACGCGCTGCGCAAGGCGAAAGTCTATGCCGCCTCCGCCGGCGTGGTGTTGGGCCGGGTGCTCACCATCAATGAAGGCGGCAGCTATGTGCCCCAGCCGAAAATGATGATGCGCGCGGCGATGGAAGATTCAGGTTCCGCCGTTCCCATTGCCTCGGGCGAGCAGGAATTGACGGCGAGCGTCAACCTCACCATCGAAATCGAGTAAGACAATATTTGCCCCGGTTTCCGCACGGGCCCCGCGCCCGGCGGAAATCGAGGGGCAATTGTCCTTGTCCCCCGCCCGCTCTCCCCGCGATGCTGGCTCCGCATAAACCTGGAGCCCACCGATGAGAGCCTTTGCCGCCCCCCTTCTGACCTTCCTTATTCTCTGCACATGCGTTCTTAGCTTGCCGGTAAAGGCTGCGGAACGGGTCACGCCGAAGCATGGCCGCGCGGAGCTTGTCGTTGCCATTCTCGCGCAGAACGACGGGACCGAGATCACCGATTTCCTCGTGCCCCATGCGCTTCTGTCCGAAGCTCCCGGCACGAAGGTTCTTGCCGTTGCAGAAGAACCGGGGCCCATCTCCTTCTGGCCGGCACTGAAAGCCGAGCCCGACATGGATCTTGCAAAATTCGATGCCGCCTGGCCGGAAGGCGCAGACCTCATCGTCGTGCCTGCCGTGCACGATCCCCAGAACGCGCGCCTGACCGCCTGGCTCCGCGCGCAGGCCGCCAAAGGCGCCTTTATCGCCTCGATCTGCGATGGCAGTCTCCTCCTCGCAGAAAGCGGCGTGCTCGACGGACATGAAGCGACAGGGCACTTCTATACCAAAGACAATCGCCGCACCGACTACCCGCACGTCACCTGGCATGCCAACAGGCGCTATGTGGAAGACGGCCGTTTCCTCACCTCTTCCGGTGTGAGTGCCTCACTGCCCGCCTCCTTGCGCCTTGTGGAGCGGATCGCAGGACCCGCGGAAGCGCAAAAGCTTGCGGCGCGCTACGGCATTGCATCCTACGGACCGCAGCACAATAGCGACCGTTTCAACATCGGCTTGCGCGAGATTAGCACCGCGCTTACGAACTTGCTTTTCGGCTGGCCGCGCAGCACCTACGCCGTGCTGGGCAAAGACGGCATGGATCAGGTGGACCTTGCCTTCGCCGTCGATATGGGCGCGCGCAGCTGGGAATCCGCCTCCTCGCTTGCCGCAGATGGCACCGAGCTTAGAACTGCGCAAGGTCTGCGCTTTTATCCGGACATGAGCATGGAAGAAGCGCAGAGCGCGCTCACCCTCGCCCTGCCCGGTGACGCCCGCAGCGCCGATGTCACGCTTTCAAGCAGCGCCAGCTTGCGCAGCGATATGCTGAAACTTCTTGAAGAAACCCACGGCGCGGCAACAGCTAGCTTCATCGCCACGCAAATCGAGTACCCGCTGGAAACGCAATTGCCTTGACCGGACGCGGTAATGGCACGCCTTAAAGCGGCTCGTTGCCCTCACCCATCAGCACGACGCGGGGCTCATGGGTTTCCGCTTCCGCCGCGCTCATCTGCGCATAAGCGATGATGATGACGAGATCGCCGACCTGCGCCTTGCGAGCGCCCGCGCCGTTAATGCCGATCATACGTGAGCCGGCCGGCGCTTCGATGGCATAAGTCGTGAACCGCTCACCATTATTGATGTTGAGTACATCCACCTGTTCGTTCGGCAAAATACCGGAACGCGCCAGAAGATCCTTATCGATGGAGATCGAGCCTTCATAATGAAGATCGCATTGCGTCACCACCGCGCGGTGCAGCTTGGCTTTCAGCATGGTGAGATTCATCGAGGCACTCCCAAGGGTCCAGACATACGCGGCGGGCACCGCCCCTTGCGCAAACGCGGCGCACCATATAGCCGCCCCGCCCCCGCCGCAACCGTTTCAAGCCTGCATAAATGCCCACACTGCTGCAGGCCTGACGGTCAAAAAGAAAATGCAGAGAAAAGCTCGTCCCATATGGGATCACGCCAGGACAAAACGATCTCGCGCATCAGATCCACCCCGTCGACACGCCGCCAGACGGCGCCTTTGCCCAAATGCGCACGGGCCACGCTCTCTGGCATAAGGCAAACCCCTGCGCCCGCTGCAACAAGTCCCGCCGCCCATTCATCGCTCGTGACGCGCGCAACAACGAAGGGATTGGCATGCCCGCGCCGCAGCAGTTCCGTCGCCGCCCGGGTTTCCTCGCTATGCATGCGCACGATCATCGGTTGGCCGTCGACCTCGGCAAGCGTCAGCATTTTCTTCTTGGCAAAGGGCGCGCTTGCGGGAACGGCAAGCCCATGCGGTTCTCTCACCAGACACCGCTCGCGGGTCTTCTCCTGCGCGGCGCTCTTAGCCGCGCGCTTCTCGGCAGCATTCTTGTTGGAACGCCGGACCGGCGCCCGCGCATCCAGCGCCAGACGCGTGGTCAGCACGGCATCTGCCCGTGCCCGTGCCAGCAGTCCGCCGCCCTCGTCCGGCTCCATCTCCAGAATGCGGCATTCGCCAATTTCCCCGTTTGCAAGCACCCCGCCGATAAAAGCCGACAGAAAATTGCCCGGCACGGCACGCGCCGCAGCAAGACGCAGGTACTGCCGCGCAGGCTCAGCCGAACCTGCCGCCCGCAGCGCATTGACCCGGTGTACGATCTGCCGCGCAGGTTCCAACACCTGCTCCCCCAGCGGCGTCAGCGAGACGCCCCTTCGGCTGCGCTCCAAAAGCCTGCCGCCAATTTCCTGCTCAAGCGCAGCAATACCCGCCGAAAGGGTCGGCTGGGTCACAAAACAGCGCCGTGCGGCGGCTGTCATGCCGCCTTCCTCCACCGCCGCCAAAAAGAAGCGCAGATGCGTCACATTCATAGGCAAATACTATGGATAATATCAATATTATCAATTTTTCTTATTTAACTCACGCTCCTAGGCTGGCCCCGATTTTGACAAGTGACGGGAAAGCTCATGTTCACAGCCTTGGAAGATCTGCCAAGCCGCAACCAGCCCGCGCCCCTGAGCGGCTATAACGCCTATGCCAGCCACAAGGCGCTGCGCGAAGCCATTAGCCGCGAAGCACCAGGCGCGGACGATACCCGGCTGCACGAGCTGGGGGCGACCGTCGGCAGCGCCGAGGTACAGGAACTGGTAAAGCGCGCCCATGAAAACCCGCCCCGCCTCCTTGCCCGCGATGCGGCGGGCGCGCGGCTCGATGAAGTGATCTTTCATCCAGCCTGGCACGACTGGATGCGCATCTGCATCGGCTCCGGCGCTCATTCACTCGGTTGGACCGATGAGCGGAAAGGTTCCGATGTCATCCGGGCGGCCCTCTTCTTGCTGCTGAACGAAGCTGATCAGGCAATAGCATGTCCGCTTGGCATGACCCATTGCTGCATTCCGGCGCTGGAAACCGACAAAGAGATCGCCGCCCGGTGGCGCCCGCGCATCACCTCCACCGCCTATGATCCGCGCAGCCTGCCTGCCGGCGAAAAAACCGGCCTGCTCATCACCATGGCTGTGACGGAACAGATTGCCGGCACCGACCTTAAGCAAATCGAGACGCAGGCCCTCCCCGATCCTGCAACGGGCGGCTATCTGCTGAGCGGACGGAAATGGTTCTATTCCGTCCCCCAGGCGGACGGCGCGCTGGTGCTCGCCCGCACCAAGAGCGGCATCAGCTGCTTTCTCATGCCCCGGTTCCGGCCCGATGGCACGCGGAACAGCATTTATCTGCACCGCCTGAAAGACAAAGCCGGCGACAGAGCCAATGCCTCAAGCGAAGCGGAACTGAAAAACGCCTGGGCACAGCGTCTTGGCGCCGAAGGGCGCGGCTTTGAAGTGATGTTCAAAATGATCCAGAACACCCGCTTCGATGTTGCCCTCTCATCGCTGGGGCTTATGCACCAGGCGGTTGCCCAAGCGCTCCACTATGCCGGCGGACGCATGGCATTCGGCGCACCGCTCAAAGACCTGCCGCTCATGGAAAACGTGCTGGCAGACCTGTCTCTTGAAAGCGAAGCCGCGCTCGTTCTGGCCATGCGCACGGCCCGCGCCATCGATGATGCCAAACACGGCGACAAACAAGCGGCACGCTTCGCCCGGATCGCCGTCGCTCTACATAAATATTGGACCTGCAAGCGAACGCCCTGGGCAGCTTTCGAAGCGATGGAAGTGTTCGGCGGTAACGGCTATATCGAAGACCGCCCCATGGCCCGGTTATACCGCCAAGCCCCCCTCAACAGCATTTGGGAAGGTTCGGGCAATGTGCTTTGCCTGGATGTATTGCGCGCCATTCGCCAGGACGGTGAAGCCTATGCCGCCGTGCTTGGCGAAATCGCATTGGCAAAATCCCACTGCGCCCTCCTCGACGATATACTGCGCGAGCTGGAGACATACCGCAGAGCACCGCCGGAAGAAGCCGCCGCGCGCCAATTCACCGAGAAACTGACGCTTGCGCTCCAGGCCTCTCTTCTCATCCGGTTTGCCCCGGCTTTTGTGGCCGATGCGCTTTGCGCCTCCCGCCTTGCCGCTTCATACCGCGGCGCCTTCGGCACCTTGCCGCATGGATGCCGAAACGGAGAGATCGTCGCCCGCGCGGCGCCTACCTAACAAAAAACCCCGGCGCTGCGAAGTGCCGGGGTTTTTTGCTTGCCGTTGCAGCAAGGATCAATTGTCGAGGAAGGAACGCAGTTTGCGGCTGCGGCTCGGGTGCTTCAGTTTGCGCAGCGCCTTTGCTTCGATCTGGCGGATACGTTCGCGCGTCACCGAGAACTGCTGGCCGACTTCTTCCAGCGTGTGGTCGGTATTCATGCCGATGCCGAAGCGCATACGCAGCACGCGTTCCTCGCGCGGGGTGAGCGAGGCGAGAACCCGCGTCGTCGTCTCGCGCAGGTTCGAGTGAATGGCCGCATCGATGGGCAGCACCGCATTCTTGTCTTCGATGAAATCGCCGAGGTGGCTGTCTTCTTCGTCACCGATGGGCGTTTCGAGGGAAATCGGCTCCTTGGCGATCTTCAGCACCTTGCGCACTTTTTCGAGCGGCATGGCGAGCTTCTCGGCCAGCTCCTCCGGCGTCGGCTCGCGGCCGATTTCGTGCAGCATCTGGCGCGAGGTGCGCACCAGCTTGTTGATCGTCTCGATCATATGCACCGGAATACGGATGGTGCGCGCCTGGTCGGCGATCGAACGGGTGATCGCCTGACGGATCCACCAGGTCGCATAGGTCGAGAATTTGTAACCGCGGCGGTACTCGAATTTATCCACCGCTTTCATCAGGCCGATATTGCCTTCCTGAATGAGATCGAGGAATTGCAGCCCACGGTTCGTGTATTTCTTGGCGATGGAAATCACGAGGCGGAGGTTCGCTTCCACCATTTCCTTCTTGGCCTGGCGCGCCTCGCGCTCACCCTTCTGCACCGTGTGGACGATGCGTCGGTATTCGGAAATGTCGAGACCGGTTTCCTGCACCAGTTCCTGAATTTCCGCGCGCAGGTTTTCCAGCGTGTCTTTTTCTTCCTTGGCGACGGAAGACCAGCCCTTGGCTTTCAGCTTGGCCACGCGCTCGACCCAGTTCGGGTCCATCTCGTTGCCGTAATATTGCGTGAGGAATTCCTGGCGCTTGACGCCGTGGCTTTCGGCAAGGCGCAAGAGGCGCCCTTCCAGCATCATCAGGCGTTTGTTGATGGCGTAGAGCTGCTCGACCAGGGAGTCGATACGGTTGTTGTTGAGCGAGAGGCTTTTGACTTCCTCGACGATCTCATCGCGCAGCTTCTTGTAGCGCTTCACCTGCGCCGAAGAGAGATCTTCGTTCTGCAGCACCAGCTCGTGCTTCTGGTCCTGCAGCTTGCGCAGCTTCTTGTAGTTCGAGGCGATGGCGTCGAAAGTTTCCAGAACTTTCGGCTTCAGTTCCGCTTCCATGGCGGCGAGGGAGAGCGAGTTCTCGTTATCCTCGTCGTCATCGTCGTCGTTTTCCTGAACCTCGTATTGCTCTTCGACCTCGCGGCCTTCGGCTTTCGCCTTCTCGCGTTCGAGCGCGGCCTGACTGCGGTCGATCTTTTTCGCGTCGGGCCCGGCATAGGTCGCATCGAGGTCGATAATATCGCGCAGCAGAATCTTGCCGTCATTCAGCTCGTCGCGCCAGATGATGATAGCCTGGAAGGTCAGCGGGCTTTCGCAGAGCCCGGCGATCATGGTTTCGCGGCCGGCCTCAATACGCTTGGCAATGGCGATTTCGCCTTCACGCGAGAGAAGCTCGACGGAGCCCATTTCACGCAGATACATGCGCACCGGATCGTCCGTGCGCTCCAGCGTGGTCGACGTGCTTTCGCTTTTGGTAACGGCGGAGGAGGCAGCCTTGGCGGGCACGCCGGCTTCTTCGTCCTCGTCGTCTTCTGCCGCGCTTGCTTCTTCGCTGCTGTCTTCGGTTTCGTCGTTCTCCACAACGGTGATGCCCATCTCGGAGAGCATCGCCATCGTGTCTTCGATCTGTTCGGAGGAAAACTCTTCGGACGGCAGAACTTTGTTCAATTCGTCATAAGTGACCCAGCCGCGCGCCTTGGCGGCTTTGATCATCTTCTTCACGCCAGCATCGGACATATCCAGAAGCGGGCTGTCGCTGCTCTCCGCCGAGGATTCCGTCTCTGCCGTTTCCGCCGTCTTGCTCGCCATTCAACGATCTCCGATCATGCACCATGGATCATGACCATAAAGCACAAGGCCTTTCGCGACCCTTTATGTGGACGATCTAGTCCGGTCGCGCACGCTTGCCAGTTGTGCCGTGTGGTTTAAGGCTTGTTCCCAACCCCTCCTAGGAATAGCCCGTTATATTTCATGACCCGCAGCTATGTTGTGCCTATTCGCTGTTCGAGAATCCGCCAAGCTCCGCCTGCACGGCTTTAAGCCTTGCCAGATTCTCTTCGGTCATCTCCTCAGCCAGTGCTCGTTCAGCCGCCTTCAATTCGGTTTGTAAATCCGATGCGTGCCTGTGCCGGTGAAGCAAGTGAAGGAACCCGTGTTCCGCTTCTTCAACCGAGGCATCGATCCGGGCAAACCGTTCGCTCATAAGCGAGGGCGCGTGCGTCAACCGCCGGGCGAGTTCCGAAAAAACCCCTGTGATTCAAGTGGTCCCCCAGCACTTCCCTTTCAAGAGGCGCATGGAGGGCGGCTATATCTATGATTTCATTGCGTATTTTGTCAAGAAAAAGAGAATCACGACGCCATGGCATTTAAATCTGAAGTTCCGGCCCGCTGATCGGCCTCAACCTTGCGCTTTCTATATTCAGCGCCAACGAAATAGAAATGCCCATCGTACCCTCTTAGGGAATTATTCCTAAGCTCTGCAGCTAACCAATTAACTCGATTGCAGAAATCTTTAAGATGCACCTCAGAGTCGGTCAATTGCAGTGCCTCTTCGTTAATCTCATAAAATTGCCCCCAGGCAATCAACAACTGCAACGTAGCTAGAAAAGATTCTTCTGCCTCCTCAAAAGGCCTATCTTGTCCGGCCTTTAGCTGCGCAACAACGGACGACCGTATCCGATAAATAATTCCATCAAGCCCCCGCCCTTTTAGCGTTCGCAGTAGAATATCAGGATCGGTGATCTCCAATATTACACTTGCACGTACGATCTCATTTACAAGATTCCTGAGGCCCGAAGTTCGAAAGGCAACCCTCTCCAGTGCTTCGAAATATTCAGACGCAATCCGGGGATGATTGAGTGCGTGAGCAACCAAATCGACCTCTGTCCGTTCGAACGGATCGGGGATTTTTGACCTAGCTTGCTTGCCGACAATATCGAGTTGCGGAGGCTTTCTTTTATCTTGCCCGATCTTTTGGCGAACATTCCAGCCAAAAACATCAGCAAAATGCTGCCACAACTTGTCCTTCAGAGTTCGTTTGTAGTGCCGTTTAATGCGGTCGTCGGCAATAGTTTCAAGAATGCCCTCAAGCTTTGTCTCCAACCGCACTCGATCATCTGGTGTCTGAAGTCTTTCTCCCTGAACAACCCAGTTGCCAACCAAATCAGAAAGCGGAACGGCTGCCTGAAGCAAATCAGACATTTGCTCCGCCCCCCCTCCGCGAATGATGTCGTCGGGATCGTTCCCATCAGGCAAAAGAGCAACTCGCACCGAGTGCCCAGGCTTCAACAAGGGAAGTACTCTCTCCATTGCTCTAAAAGCCGCCTTCACCCCCGCTTTGTCCCCGTCGAAACAGAGAATGGGTTCGGGCGCCAGACGCCAGAGAAGATCGATCTGGTTTTCCGTCATCGCCGTGCCGAGCGGGGCGACCGCGTGTTCAAAGCCGGCCTGCGCGAGCGCGATGACATCCATATAGCCTTCGCAGGCGATCACGGTGCCCGCGTCATAAGCGGCTTTGCGCGCGCGGGCGTAATTGTAAAGCACATGGCCTTTGTGAAAGAGCGGCGTTTCGGGCGAGTTCAGATATTTCGCCCGCGCATCCGGATCGAGCGCCCGCCCCCCGAACGCAATGACGCGCCCGCGCGCATCTTCGATGGGAAACATCAACCGGTTGCGGAACCGGTCGTAAGGCTCCTTGATGTCCTCACCGCCGATAATGAGCCCGGCTTCGATCATCTGGGAAATCTTGACGCCCTGCGCCTGCAGCGTTTTCAGGAGCCCGTGGCGCTGATCGGGCGCATAGCCGAGCCCGAAGCGCTCCACCGTCTCTGCTTTCAGCCCCCGGCGCTGCAAATAAGCGCGCGCTTCGGCGCCGTGCCCGCGCGTCAGCCCGGCGCGGAAATAATCCTGCGCCATTTTCATCACGTCGATGAGGCCGGTTTGCTGTTTTTCCCGCTCGGCGGCGCGCGGGTCGCGCTGCGGCATTTCAAGTCCGGCTTCGCCCGCCAGCCGCTCCACCGCTTCCAGAAAGCTCAGGTTCTCGGTCTTTTCCAGAAACTTGATGACGTCGCCATGCTCGCCCGTCGAAAAGCAATGATAGAACTGCTTTTCGTCATTCACCGTAAAGCTCGGTGTCTTTTCATTGGAAAAGGGCGACAGCCCCATGAACTCCCGGCCATGGCGCTTGAGCTTGACCTTCCGGCCGACCACGTCCGACACACGGACACGGGCCTTCAGTTCCTCAAGAAATGACTTCGGGAAACTCATCAAACACTCCAGATACGGCTATTGGCCGACTTGCAACAACGCTAGCCAGCTTGCCCAATAGACTCGTTTAGGATCGGAGTGTAACGAGCGGCAATGCCATTGAAAAGTAAGACAATGCCGCTCAGAAAATCACCAAAAACCGCACTTTCTCAAGAACTGGAGCACCTCAGGCGCTCAAAATCGCTTTGACCGAGGCCCCCGCCTTGCCGAAATCCATCTGCCCGGCATAGCGCTTTTTGAGCTCGCCCATCACCTTGCCCATGTCTTTCAGGCTTTCCGCGCCAAGATCGCTGACGACGCCCTGCACCGCTTCCTTCACTTCATCTTCGGAAAGCTGCTTGGGCAGGAATTCCTGAATGATGGCGATTTCCTCGCGCTCCTGCTCGGCCAGTTCCAGGCGCCCGGCCTGCTCATAGGTCGCAACGGATTCGGTACGCTGCTTGATCATCTTGGCCAGGATATCGAGGATTTCCTCATCCGAGACGCCGTCGGGCTTGCCCGCGGTGCGCGCGGCGATATCGCGGTCCTTGATCGCGGCCTGCATCAGGCGGAGCGTCGCAACGCGCCGTTTATCCTGCGCCTTCATGGCTTCTTTCAGCGCCGCATTAAACTGGTCGCGCATTCCCTGCCTCTCGCTCTCATGCCCGCCGCCCCCGAAAAGGGATTAAAGACTCACCGGCAGGCTCCAAAGGAAGCGAGAAAGCTATCTCAAACCGGGCGCTGGCGCAATCCGCCAAGGTCCCGCTAAGCAATTGGAATTAAAGAGTTTTTCTTTTCGCTTAGAGGGTTGACGCTTTGCCCGGCTTCCCTTAGGTTCCGCGCAATTTGCGCTTGGGGGCAGCCTGGCTCCCGCCCCTCCTCAGGAGAATAGTATGATCGGCCCGAAGCCACAGATGCGGGAACCCGTTTGCGAGGTTTCCCGGCAGAGTCGGCTGCCCGGATGCCGGACGCTCCAGGGCAGCGCCCATAAAGCTCAAGGAGACAGAACATGACGAAGCGGCTTCCCACAGCCCTTCTGGTCCTGAAGGACGGCACCGTCATTGAAGGCATGGGCCTGGGCGCGACCGGCAGCGCGGTCGGCGAAGTCTGTTTCAACACCGCGATGACGGGCTACCAGGAAATCCTCACCGACCCTTCTTATGTCGGCCAGATCATCACTTTCACCTTCCCTCATATCGGCAATGTCGGCGCCAATGACGAGGATATCGAAACCTCGAACCTGGCGGCCGCTTCCGGCGTGCGCGGCGCGGTGCTCAGAGCCGACATCACGAACCCGTCGAACTACCGCGCGGCCCTGCATTTCGATGAATGGCTGAAGCGGCGCGGGATCATCGCCATTGCCGGGATCGACACCCGCGCGCTGACCGCGCGCATCCGCGAGGAAGGCATGGTCGATGCCGCCATCGCGCATGATCCCACGGGCAAATTCGACAAGGACGCGCTCCTGAAGGAAGCACAGGGCTTTCCCGGTCTTGAAGGGCTCGATCTTGCAAAGGAAGTGACCTGCGGCCAGTCCTATAGCTGGGATGAAACCCGTTGGGCCTGGAACGAAGGATATGGCCGGCTCGAAAATCCGCGCCATCACGTCGTCGCGCTCGATTACGGCGTCAAACGCAACATCATGCGCTGCCTGGCGAGCACCGGCGTCAAAGTCACGGTCGTGCCGGCAACGACGAGCGCGGATGATGTGCTTGGCCTGAAGCCCGACGGGATTTTCCTTTCCAACGGACCGGGCGATCCCGCGGCAACGGGCGCATACGCCGTGCCGGAAATCCAGAAACTCGTGGAAAGCGGCAAACCCGTTTTCGGCATTTGCCTCGGCCATCAGATGCTTTCCCTCGCGCTCGGCGCGAAGACCGTGAAGATGCGCCAGGGCCATCACGGCGCCAACCACCCGGTGAAGGACTTCACCACCGGCAAGGTGGAAATCACCTCGATGAACCACGGCTTCACCGTGGACCGGGACAGCCTGCCCGCCAGTGTCGAGGAAACCCATGTCTCCCTCTTCGACGGCACCAATTGCGGCATCCGCCTGAAAGACCGCCCGGTCTTTTCCGTGCAGTACCACCCCGAAGCCTCCCCCGGCCCCCAGGACAGTCATTACCTCTTCGACCGCTTCGTGCGGATGATCTCGGAGGCGAAGGGCTGAGGCATGACGGCACGCGGCGCAACATACGGCACGCACCCCCTCACCCAACCCTCTCCCCCAAGGGGGAGAGGGCTTGGACAATACGTTCCCTCGCCCCTCCGGGGAGAGGGAGGGGCCCGCTGCCGCAGGCAGTGGGAGGGTGAGGGGTCAGCCTCTCAACTCGGCAGCGATCTGCTGCAATACGCCGCCGATATTTCCAAGCACCTCATGGTTCCAGAAACGGATAACGCGAAAACCGCGCGCCAGAAGAAAATGCGTGCGCGCCTTGTCACGCGCCGCCTGGAACGCGTGCTGCCCGCCATCCAGTTCGACGACGAGCCGGGCTTCAAGACAGACGAAATCGGCAACAAAGCTTCCAACGGGAAACTGCCGGCGGAACTTTGCGCCTTCAAGCTGACGGCTTCGCAAATGCCGCCAAAGCAAGCGTTCGGCATCCGTCAGGTTGCGGCGCAGCGCCCGCGCTTTGGCCGTCCCGTCTCTTTTCATTCTTCCCAATCCCTTATCTCTAGCGCGACAGTGTAACCCATGCCCAAACGCACCGACATTCACTCCATTCTCATCATCGGCGCGGGACCCATCGTGATTGGGCAAGCCTGCGAGTTCGATTATTCCGGCACCCAGGCCTGCAAGGCGCTGCGCGATGAGGGCTACCGGATCATTCTGGTGAACTCGAACCCGGCGACGATCATGACCGACCCGGATCTGGCCGATGCGACGTATATCGAGCCGATCACGCCGGAGGTCGTTGCCAAGATCATCGAGAAAGAGCGCCCCGATGCGCTGCTCCCCACCATGGGCGGGCAAACCGCGCTCAACACCGCTTTGGCGCTCGCCGATAACGGCACGCTCGCCAAATTCGGCGTGGAAATGATCGGCGCGAACCGCGATGCCATCTCCAAGGCCGAAGACCGCCATCTCTTCCGCCAGGCCATGGACCGCATCGGCCTTGAAAACCCGCGCGCCTCCATCATCGCCGCCCCGCCCATCAAGGACGAGAGCGGCCAGATTATCGATTACGACCGCAATGCGGGCCTGCGCGAGGCGATGGCCGTGCTCGATGAAGTGGGCCTGCCCGCCATCATCCGCCCCGCTTATACGCTGGGCGGCACCGGCGGCGGCGTTGCCTATAACAAGGAAGAGTACGAGCAGATCGTGCGCTCCGGCCTCGACGCTTCGCCCATGGCGCAGGTGCTGGTGGATGAAAGCCTGCTCGGCTGGAAAGAATACGAGATGGAAGTCGTCCGCGACAAAGCGGATAATTGCATCATCATCTGCTCGATCGAAAACATCGACCCGATGGGCATTCATACCGGCGACAGCATCACCGTTGCCCCCGCCCTCACCCTCACCGACAAAGAATACCAGATCATGCGCAACGCCTCCATTGCGGTGCTGCGTGAAATCGGTGTGGAGACCGGCGGCTCCAACGTACAGTTCGCGGTCAATCCTGAAGACGGGCGTCTCGTCGTCATCGAGATGAACCCGCGCGTCTCGCGCTCTTCTGCGCTTGCCTCCAAGGCGACGGGCTTTCCCATTGCCAAGATCGCGGCAAAGCTTGCCGTCGGCTATACGCTCGATGAATTGATGAACGACATCACGGGCGTGACGCCCGCCAGCTTCGAGCCCAGCATCGACTATGTCGTCACGAAGATCCCGCGCTTTGCCTTCGAAAAATTCCCCGGCGCGCAGCCGCTGCTGACCACCGCCATGAAATCGGTGGGCGAGGTCATGGCGATCGGCCGCACCTTCCAGGAAAGTTTTCAGAAAGCGCTGCGCGGTCTTGAAACCGGCCTGACCGGCATGAACGAGACGGCCATTCCCGGCGCCGGTGAAGGCGATGATAAGAACGCCATCCGCAAGGCGCTCGGCACGCCTGCGCCGATGCGCATTCTGCAGATCGCCCAGGCCATGCGCATGGGCCTCGACGACAAGCAGATCCAGTCGCTTTGCTCTTTCGATCCCTGGTTCCTGGAACAGATACGCGAGCTGGTGGAAACCGAAGAAGAAGTGCGCAAGAACGGCCTGCCGGAAGATAAAGACGGCCTCCTGCGCCTCAAAGCCATGGGCTTTTCCGATGCAAGGCTCGGCGAGCTGTCGAATTTGAGCGAAGAGGACGTGCGCGCCCGCCGCCAGGCGCTGGGCCTGCGCCCCGTCTTCAAGCGCGTCGATACATGCGCGGCCGAATTCAAATCCGAAACGCCTTACATGTATTCGACCTATGAGACGGATTTCATGGGGCAGGCCCGCTGCGAATCCGAACCGACGAACGCCAAGAAAGCCATCATCCTTGGCGGCGGCCCGAACCGGATCGGCCAGGGCATCGAGTTCGATTATTGCTGCTGCCATGCCGCCTTCGCGCTTGCCGATATCGGCATCGAAAGCATCATGGTCAATTGCAACCCGGAAACCGTCTCCACCGACTACGACACGTCCGACCGGCTTTATTTCGAGCCGCTGACGACCGAAGACGTGCTGGAACTGATCGAAACGGAAAAGAGTAACGGCACGCTCGCCGGTGTCATCGTGCAGTTCGGCGGCCAGACACCACTGAAGCTTGCCAATGACCTGGAACGCGCAGGCGTGCCCATTCTCGGCACCTCGCCCGATGCGATCGACCTGGCCGAAGACCGCGACCGCTTCATGGCGCTCTTGAACAAGCTGAACCTCAAGCAGCCGCCGAACGGCATTGCCCGCTCGGGCGAAGAGGCCAAGGCGATTGCCGAGCGGATCGGCTATCCCGTCGTCATCCGCCCCTCTTACGTTTTGGGCGGCCGGGCGATGGAGATCGTGCGCGATACACCGCATCTCGAACGCTACATCAACGAGGCCGTCGTCGTGTCCGGCAAGAGCCCGGTGCTGATCGACGGCTACCTGCGCGATGCCATCGAGGTGGATGTCGATGCGCTGTGCGACGGCAAGGACGTCTTCGTTGCCGGGATCATGGAGCATATCGAGGAAGCGGGCGTGCATTCGGGCGACAGCGCCTGTTCGCTCCCGCCCTATTCCCTGCCCGCCGAGACGATCGAGGAGATCAAACGCCAGACCGAGGCCATGGCCAAAGCGCTGAATGTGGGCGGCCTGATGAACGTGCAATATGCCGTTCAGGGCAAGGACATCTATGTGCTCGAAGTCAATCCGCGCGCCTCGCGCACCGTGCCCTTCGTTGCCAAGGTGATCGGCGAGCCGGTGGCCAAGATCGCCGCCCGCATCATGGCAGGCGAGCCTCTGGCAAGCTTCGCGCTCACCAACAAGACGCTCGATCATATCGCCGTGAAGGAAGCCGTCTTCCCCTTCGCCCGTTTCCCCGGCGTCGACACGGTGCTCGGCCCGGAAATGCGCTCGACTGGCGAAGTGATGGGCCTCGACCGCGATTTCGGCGTCGCCTTTGCCAAAAGCCAGCTCGGCGCGGGCGTCAAAGTGCCGACCAAAGGCACCGCCTTCATTTCCGTGAAGGATGCGGACAAGACCCGCATCGTGGAACCGGCACGCAAACTGCTCGGCCTCGGCTTCAAGATCATCGCCACCAGCGGCACGGCCCGCTTCCTGGAAGAAGCCGGCCTTGAGGTGAAAACCATCAACAAGGTGCTGGAAGGCCGTCCCCATATCGTCGATGCGATGAAGAACGGTGAAGTGGCACTCGTCTTCAACACGACGGAGGGCGCGCAGGCGCTGGCCGATTCGAAATCCATCCGCCAGACGGCGCTGATGTCGAAAATTCCCTATTACACGACATTGGCAGGCGCACGCGCGGCCGTGGAAGGCATCGCCGCCATCCATGCCGGGCAGCTTCAGGTGGAAGCGCTGCAGGCTTACAACGGAGCCGCATCAGCTTAACCGGGGCGGCGGCGCGCTCTTGCCCGCCCCCGCGCTTGGAAGCGGCGGCAAACTTCCTACATATGTCGCTCTACGGGAGGGAAGTGGCGGAAATCGTCATTGACCCTCCCGAAAACCTGCTCAAAGATAAGCATATAGGCCGGTCGCCGGGGTCCCCGGTTAACCGGCCAAAACACGTTAAGGAAGACCGTCAGGACATGGATAAA
This sequence comes from Tepidicaulis sp., assembly GCF_965222285.1. NCBI lineage: Bacteria > Pseudomonadati > Pseudomonadota > Alphaproteobacteria > Hyphomicrobiales > Parvibaculaceae > Tepidicaulis > Tepidicaulis sp. The sequence goes on from NZ_OZ244942.1 coordinate 2,306,984, forward strand.
TATCCGATGACTTCCGCGGGTCACACGGCCCTGGAAGAAGAGTTGAAACGTCTCAAATCCGTTGAACGCCCCCGCATCATTCAGGCGATTGCGGAAGCGCGCGCCCATGGCGACCTCTCGGAAAACGCGGAGTATCATGCTGCCAAAGAGCAGCAGGGCATGAACGAAGCGCGGATCAACGAGCTGGAAGACAAGATCGCCCGCGCGGATGTGATCGACGTGTCCAAACTCTCCGGCAGCACGGTCAAATTCGGCGCTTCCGTTACCGTGGTCGATGAAGACACGGATGAAGAGCACGTCTACCAGATCGTCGGCGACATGGAGGCAGACGTCTCCAAGGGGCGGATTTCCATTTCCTCGCCCATCTCCCGCGCTCTAATCGGCAAGGAAGAAGGCGACAGCGTCGAGGTCAACACCCCCGGCGGCGGCAAATCCTACGAAATTCTCAAAGTAGAATACAAATAAGCACGAAAAAGGCAGCGCTTTCAGAAGCGCTGCCGGCCCGCCTAGCCTTCCAGCATCTCTTCCAGCATTTCCACGGGCACACCCGGCAGATATTTCGACTGCCGGATGGTCAGCGATGTGCGCACGCTTTCCACATTGGGCGCGGGCGTCAAATGCTCGGTCAAAAAGCTCTGGAACGTGGCAAGGTCGGGCGCCACGCATTTCAAAATGAAATCGATCTCGCCGTTCAGCATATGGCACTCGCGCACCAGCGGCAGGCCCATCACATAAGTCTCGAAGGCTTTGAGGTCCGATTCGGCCTGGCTGTGCAGCCCCACCATGACGAAGACCGTCACCTCGAAACCGAGCGCCTTCGGCTCGACATCGGCGTGATAGCCGCGAATGAAGCCCGCCTCTTCCAGCGCCCTGACCCGGCGCAGGCAGGGCGGCGCGGAAATGCCGACCTTTTTGGCCAGATCCACATTGGTAATCCGGCCGTCCTCTTGCAGGGCCGCCAGAATTTGCAGGTCGATCGTGTCGAGCTTGGACCGCTTCATCGGTAAATCACTTCTCTTCTTGGCCGGGCCGCCTCGGCGCCAGCGGGGCTGGGCGCGGCCATTTGCCGTCTGGTGCGGGCCGCCCGCGCCTCATAGAAGGGGCGGCGGCCAGAACCGGAGACATTCGGCTCTCAATGCCTTATTACTCAGGCGGAGCGATAATTTCAGTAATAAAATTACCCGCTCGCGCATGATTATAACCCAAATGAGCCCGTTTCCATCCCGCCTATGACTTTTTCTGCTGCCTCTGCCGCCTCTTCTTCCGATGACAAAGACCTGACCCTGCCTGAGGGCACGCGCTGCTGGGTGCTTTCCAATGGCAATGCGGGCTATGAGGTTCAAGGCATCGGCCTGGCCGAAATGATGGGAGTGGTGCCGGAGATCAAACGGGTCAGCCCCGGCGCGCCGGGCAAGTGGCTTGCCCCTTGGGGGCCCGCCATGAAAGACCCGGCCATCGCCGCGCCCTGGCCCGATCTTCTCATCGCCGCCGGGCGTCAGGCCATTCCTTATGCGCGGATGATCCGCAAAGCCTCGGGCGGACGCACCTTCGTTGCGGTGCTGCAGCACCCGCATGTGCGCCCCTCGAAGTTCGATTTCGTCTGGGTGCCCGCCCATGATCGCCTGAGCGGGCCGAACGTGCTTTCCACGCTCACCTCCCCCCACCGCATTACACCGGAAAAACTCACCGCCGAGGCAGAAGCCTTCGACGCGCAGGTAGCGCATCTGCCCCGCCCGCGCGTCTGCGTGCTCATTGGCGGCACGAATAAGGCTTTCACGCTGGATGAAGCGCGCATGGAGACGATCTGCGCCGAACTGAAAGCGGTGATGGAGGGCGGCGCAAGCTTGATGGTGACGCCTTCACGGCGTACCGGCGAGGCGCAGACCGCCATCTTGAAACGCGAGCTTGAGGGCCCGCGCGCCGTCGTCTGGGACGGGAAAAGCGACAATCCCTATTTCGGCTTCATGGGCCAGGCCGATGCCGTGATCGTGACCTGCGACAGCGTCAATATGGTCGGCGAGGCGACGGCCACGGGCAAGCCGGTGCATGTCATCGAACTGCCCGCGATTTCCCCCATCAAGGCTTCCAAATTCCGCCGTTTTCTCGATGCACTTTACGCGGAAGGCGCGGCGCGGCCCTTTGCGGGACGGCTTGAAAGCTGGGATTATCGCCCCTTAAATGCTACCAAAGACGTCGCGCGCGAGATCGTGCGCCGCTACCGCGCACGGCAACAAGGTTAACAGGTCCGGTTCAGGAAAAACCCGATGAGCTTGCTCGATCTTGAGGCGTTGAAAAACACAACGCGCAAATCCGATCCTTACGATTACCTCGTGGTGGAAAACTTCATCCGCCCGGAAGTCTTCGCCGGGGTCGTGCGCGATTATCCGCCTATGACGACGACGGGCTCCGTCCCCCCTTCCGAGCTCGAGATCAAAGGCGCTTTCGCCGAGTTGCTCGATGAAATGAACGGGCCGGATTTCCGCGCGCTCATCGAAGAGAAATTCGATCTGGACCTGAGCGCCTATCCAACCATGTTCACCGTGCGCGGCCATTGCCACAAAGGCAACGGCAAGATCCATACCGATACGGAATCGAAAATCATCACCGTGCTGCTTTACATGAACGAGCGCTGGGAAGCCGATGGCGGGCGCCTGCGCATCCTGCGCAGCGGCGATGATCTGGAAAATTATGCCGAGGAAGTCCCCCCTTACGGCGGAACGCTGCTCGTCTTCCGCCGCTCGGAAAAATCCTGGCACGGCCATGAACCTTTCGAAGGGCCGCGCCGGGCGATACAGATGAACTGGGTGACCAGCGACAAGGTGGTGGATAAGGAACAGCGCCGGCACCGCTTCACCCAGCGCCTGAAAAAGCTCAATCCCTTTGCAGCCGATTGAGCCATAGATGACCGAGATCAAAGCGGGAGGGAAATAGCGCCCTATCGTGACGAGACCCGCCATGCGGGCCGAGGGCGCGCTTTCTCATAAAAGAAAAACCAGCGAGTTTGCCGATGCTGAATATCGAAACCTTTCAAAACGCGGACCTGTCCCATGGCTGGCGCCCCGGCAACAATGCCGGCGGCTCGACGCTGTTCAAGGCTTTGGGCCATCCGCTAGCCGCGCGCAAAGGCCGCGCGCTGGTGGAAGGGCTGAAAGGCGAAGGTCCCGTCGCCATTTACGATCCCACCGGCATGATCGGCAATTTCAATTCCTATTTCGATCTGAAGCAGCTGGAGATCGAGGGCTATTACGTGCAGCGCGTGGAAGACCTGGAAGGCACCTTCCTCGGCCACAAGGCCCGCCCGCTCAGCCAGATGAAAGAGAGCAAGGCCGCAGCCGTGCTGGTTCTTCTTTTCGATGCCAAAGGTGTGCTTGCCCCCCTTACCCATCTCTTCCCCAAGGGCGCGGATGTGCGCACGCTCGATGAGATGCGCATCCCCGATGAGATGCTCACCAATCAGAAGAAATATCTCGACCCGATGAATTTCGCGACGAACTTCGCGCTGCTGCGCGAGCGTAAAGGCGCGAACGGATCGGACGGGCTGCACAGCACCGTTGCAACCGCCAATTACTGGTCGATGCACGGCGCCGCCAATCCAGAGCTTTGGCTCTGCCTTTTCGATGAGGGCGGCAACCAGCTTGCCGAATGGACAGAAGGGCTGCCGCAAGCCGGCGCACCTTTCACCCTCGACAGCCAGAAAATCCGCGACCGTTTCGGCCTCGATGATTTCACCGGCTCGCTCTTCATCCATGCGGTGCGCATCGCCGGGCATGATGTCGTCAAATACGCGCTCGATGTTTATGGCGACAATGGCAAGAGCCTGACTTGCTCGCACGATGCCAATGCCTGGCCCGCCGATTATTACGCGGGCATGCCGGCGGGCGAAGAAGACGAAGAAGTTCTTCTCTATATTCAGAACTCCCACCCCATGCCCATTCCGCCCAAATCTATCGGGCTCAACATCATGGGCGCGCAGGATGTCGCCTGGTACGAAGAGGAAATTCCGCCCTTCGCCACCCACGCGCTGAACGTGAACGCGCTTCTGCCGCAGGCCAAATGGCCGGATCAGGTGGAAGTGACCGCCGGGCGCTTTTTCGTGCGCCCGCGCTATGAAGTCCGGCACAAGGAAAATGGCCGCCGCCGCATCGCCCATGCGAATGTGGAGCGGATCGACCTGAAAGCCGACCCCAACATCCCCGCGCTTTCCGAGACGATGGGCAAAGGCTACATCATGCCGCTGCCCGTTCTCCCGCAAGCGCTGTTCACCACCACCGTACTGCCGACGCCCATGGCGCGCGACGAAATGGAAATGCCGCTGCGCATCGAGCTGATGGACGGGGACGGCACGCTCGCCGCCTCGAAATATCTGGGCCGCATTCCCCGCCGCGAAAGCGTGGCGATCGATATCGATGCCTGGATCGCGGAAGAAAGCGCGAAACTTCCCTCCGGCTTCGGCCATGTGGAGTTCCTCTACGACTTCCGCGAGGGTGGCGAGGCAAATGGCTGGCTGCACGCCCTTGGCCGCTTTGAGCAGAAAGCATCGGGCCACCGGGCCGAGACGATTTTCGGCGCGCATATCTACAACACGCCGATCATCTATAAGGACGAGCCGCAATCTTACACGAACAAGCCACCGGGGCTTACTACGCGGCTTTTCCTGCGCCTTGCGCGCGGCGGCGAGGACACGATGTGCCATCTCGTCTATCCCGCCTCCCTGCCCTGGCATGAGAAGAGCAGCACGAAACTTATCCTGCACAATGGCAAGGGCGAGCCCGTGGCGGAACGGGCCATCGAGATCGCTTGCGGCGGCTCGCATTTCTGGCGCTACAAGGAAATGTTCTCAGAAGAAGAACGCGCGAAGGTGGACGGGCTCGGCTATGTCATCGTGCGCGACACGACCTGCCGTCTCTTCGGTTTCCACGGCCTTCTGAATGGCGAGGAAAGCTTCTGCCTCGACCATATGTTCGGCTTCTAAAGCGCCCCGCGAAAATCAAGAACACGCATATGAAAAAGAAACAGACCGCCGCGCCGGCCGCCACCCTTCTCCTTACTCTGATGCTGGCTTTCATGGCCCCGCCCGCCGGTGCGCAGAATATCGCCCAGCTGAGATGCGCTGACGTCGACGAGGAAAAGATCGTACCGCTCGCTATCTGGCTCGACGGATACCGCGCCGCGCATATGAAAAGCACCGAGGCGGATGAAAGCTGGATGACACACGTCAGAGACAAGCTTCTGATGGAGTGCGAAGAGACACCGCAAGCGCTTATCCTGCCCGTGATCGACGAAATGATCCGGCGGTACTGACGCGCCATGCGCAAGGCCCTTCTCATCGGTACGACGGGCATGCTCGCTCAAGCGGCGGGTGAACTGGCGGCAGGTGCAGGCAAAACTGTCCTTGCCGCGCGCAACGCGTCGGCCTTCCGCTTCGCCAATCCGCGCCTCGATGCCGGGTTACGGAAAATAGACGCCGACTACGCGCGCCCTTCCCGCTTCCTAGGCCTGATTCGCCCCGAAGCGCCTTTCGACATGGCGCTGACCTGGATTCGTCCCCAGGCGGAAGAAATGCGCAATGCCATTGCCCGGATGATGGCCAAAGACGCGCTTTTGGTGGAAGTCATGGGCTCGGGCGCCTCCCGCCCCGGCGGCTTTGCCGATAAACGGGCGAAAGCCATGCGGCTTTTCCCCCATATCCGCTATGCTCAGGTCATTCTCGGTTTTGTGATAGAAGACGGGAAAAGCCGCTGGCTGACCCATGAGGAAATTTCTTCGGCGGCGATAAAAGCCATAAGAAGCGGCGACAAGCGCACCATTGCCGGACGGCTCGAACCCTGGGAGAAACGACCTTGAAATATATTCTTGCCGTTCTGCTCTGCCTTACGGGCGCAGGAAGCGCCATGGCGGCGGACTGCAGCAAGGCGCCCTTCTGCGAAACCCGCGCATACTTTACCGATTGGCTGGCCGCCTGCCGCCCCGGCGAGCCGCGCTATTGCAGCGTCAACACATACGTACACAACCAGTCGGCACCGGCCGGCATCGACTATCAATTACGCGTGGCAAGGCCCGACCCGCAAAGCCCGCTCAACGTCTCGCTCATCGCCGTCGAACGCTTCGCCACGACCTCGAAGGAAATGATTTTCGACATTCCGGGTGAGGCCAATCTCGTCGTCGCGCCTGAAAAACTTTCAACGCCCGAATCCGTCAACGAATATGTGGTGAAAGACCCGGCCATCGTCGCCGAACTCGTGGACGCGATGAAGAAAGGCTATACGCTCGCCATCCGGTTTACCGATGAAGACGGCAATCCGGCCTCGGCGCATTTTTCCCTGATGGGCTTTACCCTCGCGCTTTCCTTCATCGATGAGGAGGCAGACGTTCCTTCTCCTGCGCGCCAGGCCCGTTCCGAGGCCAATTGAACCTGGCAATCCGTAGGGATTTCCGGCGATCAAGAAATTGCCATTTTTTCCGCTTTTTATAAGCCCGCCTGCAAAGCACGTTCCTTGCTGGTATCCGGGTGGTGGGGGCCGCTCCATGTGGGAAAGCTGGAAATCCGATGAAACCGCTGCCTTCTGCCCTCTCGCTCTTGCTCTTATCCGTTTTTCTTGCCGCCTGCGGAGACGGGAAAACCGCTGCCCTGAGCGGCACCGTTTCTTACAAGGAACGCATCGCGCTGCCGCCTGAGGCGGTCATCGAGATCGTATTGCTCGATACCTCCCGCATGGATGCGGGCAGCGCGCGCATCGCCCGACAGACCGTTACGACCGGCGGCGGGCAGCCCCCTTTTGCCTATGAGCTGCGCTACGATCCGGCCAATATCGAAGAGGGCGGATCTTATGCCGTCGCCGCCCGCGCCTTGATCGATGATGAGGTACGTTTCGTCTCACAGACCCATGCCGCGGCCTTGAACGAGCCGGAGGCCGGACGCACGATTATCGACATTGTGCTCCGCCCGGTTCCCGCCACTGTCCCCGGCGCCGGGGATATGCCTTAAACGCCAAGCACTGCAGCAGCGCGGCGCACACATATCTCGAAAGCGGCAAGCCCCGCAAAACCGGCGTCATCCGCCTGTTGCTCGACCCCGTATCCCGCCTGAAAGACCGCGCCGTCGATCATCAGATTGTCGGTGAGCCCGAAATCCTCGATGAGAAGCCCCTCCCCATCCCGCTCGCCGCTGACGCCGCAATGGGCCCGCGTGCGCTGGGCAAAATCACCGGCCGCATTGGAATAAGCAAAGACGGGTTTGCCGAGCCCGCGCATATGGCCGATCTCATAGGCCGTACCCGGATCGAGCGAAGGACCGCGGAAAGGCGTCACGTTGGCGATGCAGGCATCCGCCGCCTCGATCAGCGCGATATTGGCCTCATAAATCGCCAGGCCCGCTGCCTGAGGCTCAAGCCCGCTCAAATCGAGCCCCGCATCGAGCGGAAAGAGCCCGCGCAAGCCATGCGCCGCGCAGATGGCTTTCTTCCGATCGGCGATTTCAACCGCTTCGCGCAAAAAGACTTCCGGCCCGGCGAGATAAATCTTCTTATGTTCCATTTTCGTTCTTCTACTCCCGGCCGCTAAAAACCCCACATCCATGCGGATACACTTTTGCACCTAGCACATCACCGCGCTGCACGGGCCGGAAAATCGGTACCTTTGCGATTGCCGCGACAGGCTTTATAAGAGGGCACCCGCGAGGCTAATGAACAGAATTAATGGAGAGACCCATCCGACCCCGTCCTTCCTTCAGCTCGTGTTCTTCCGGCCTTCGCCTTACCGGTTCCTTCCGGCATTCCCCCATCACTTTCAGCCCCGTCTGAAAGGCAAGCAGGCATGATGATGTATCTGGCTCTTGCTGGCGGGTTGCTTGTATTGCTGTTTTGCGGCGATCTTCTGGTGCGCGGCGCCGTTGCCCTGGCGGTGCGGCTCGGCATTCCTTCCATCATTATCGGTCTGACGATCGTCGCCTTCGGCACGTCCGCGCCCGAACTCGTCGTCTCTATTCACGCGGTTCTGAAAGGCGCGCCGGGCATCGCCATCGGCAATGTCGTCGGCTCCAATATCGCCAATATCCTTCTCGTGCTGGGCTTGCCGGCGATTATCTATCCAACGCTCTGCAACCAGCCCTCCATCCGGCGCAATACATTCCTGATGCTGGGCACGAGCGTTCTCTTCGTCGTTCTGTGCTTTTCCGGCGCGCTGCATTTCTGGCAAGGCGCGCTACTTTTTATTCTGCTGCTGCTCTTCCTTGCCTATTCCGCCTATTACGCAAGCCGCTGCCCGGAAGCGGTGGATGATGAAGTCGAAGAACTTTTGGAAGGCGACGCACTGCCCACGAACGGGCTGAAGATCACCGCCTATATCACCCTCGGTATTCTCGGCCTGCCCCTCGGCGCCCATCTTTTCGTTCTGGGCGGCACCGACATCGCCCGCGCCTTCGGCGTCTCGGAAGCAGCCATCGGCCTCTCGCTCATCGCCTTCGGCACCTCCCTGCCCGAGCTTGCCACCACGGTTGTTGCCGCCCTGCGCAAGCAAGCCGATGTCGCCGTCGGCAATGTCATCGGCTCCAACATCTTCAACCTGCTCGGCATTATGGGCGTGACGGCGATGGTGGGAACCGTACCGATCCCGGTCAATTTCCTCTGGTTCGATCTTTGGGTCATGCTCATTGCCGCGCTGCTCATCGTGCCTTTCGCCATGGCGCGTACGACCATCACGCGCAGCGCCGGGGCGGTTTTTGTCGCCGGCTATTGCAGCTATATGTATTTCCTGTTTCTGGCGGACCGGGCGGCCAGCGCCGTTACCCCTTAAAAGGCGCCCGCCTCCGCCACGCTTTAACAGGCTTCACAGGACCCTGATCTCATGCCCGACAGCCAGCCCGGCACCGTTCTGATTACTGGCGCAGCCAAGCGCGTCGGCCGCGCCATTGCCGAGGATCTGGCAGCGCGCGGGTTTCCCGTCGCAATCCATTATGGCGGTTCGGAAAAAGAGGCTGCCGGCCTTGCCCGCGACATCGAGGCAAAGGGCGGCAAAGCCGCCGCCTTTCAGGCCGACCTAGCGGACAGCACCGCTCTTTCCGGCCTCGTTGAGGCGGCCGCGGCAAAACTCGGCCCGCTTACCTGTCTCATCAATAATGCCTCCGCCTTTGAAGACGACACGCTGGAAAGCCTCGATGAGGAAAGCTGGGCGCTGCATCTCGACACCAATCTGAAAGCCCCGGCATTCCTCGCGAAGGCCTTTGCCGCACAGCTGCCTGAAGGCGCACAAGGTAATATCATCAACATCATTGACCAGCGCGTCTGGCGCCTCACGCCTCGCTTTTTTTCCTACACGCTCTCGAAAGCCGGGCTCTGGACCATGACGCAGACGCTGGCCCAGGCGCTCGCCCCGCGCATCCGCGTCAACGGTATCGGCCCGGGCCCCACGCTGAAAAATGCCCGCCAGGAGGAGGCCGATTTCGCCCGCCAGCAGGAGGCCCTTATTCTGCGGCGCGGTCCCGATCTCGGGGAAATTACCGCCGCCATACGCTTTATCCTTGAATCTCCCTCCCTGACGGGCCAAATGATCGCACTCGACGGGGGCCAGCATCTGGCCTGGGAAACGCCGGATGTGGTGGGCATCCCTGAATAGACCGGGAAACGCCCCCAGAAAGGTCGCTTGTGACACAGAATTCCAACATGCCGGGCAATGTGACCCCCCTGCGGATCGCCGATCACGCGCGGGCCATTCGTCACGTTTTCGTGCGCGACCTGCTCCTGCAGGCCGATATCGGCGTCTACGCCCATGAAAAAGGCCTCCAGCAGCCGCTGCGCTTCAATGTGGACCTGACGGTCTCCGAAGCCGCCCATTCCGACGAGCTTTCCAACGTGGTCTGCTACGAGGAAGTGGTGAACCGGATCAAGGCACTGGTCTCCGGCGACCGGGTCAATCTGGTCGAGACCCTGGCCGAGAAAATCGCCGCCGGCTGCCTGGAAGATGCCCGTGTGCTCGCCGCCCGGGTGCGGGTGGAAAAACTCGCCGCCATCCCCGAAGTTGCCAGTGTCGGCGTCGAGATCGAGCGCAGCCGCCTCGATTGACGCGCGCAGCTGCCCGCGATTCGCACGCCAAAGGCGCAGAGTCCTGCGGTCACGCAATCTGACCGCGATTCCCGCCCGCTTCAGGGAAGTTCTGCACACGGTCTGTCAAGCACGATTAACCACGGGAATTTCGCCCGATTTTATTGTTCCGTGCACGGAGTCGGCAAAAAGAGAGAAAAAACCCTTTAAAATCAAAGGCTTGAAATATGACGAAAATTTCACCCGTGTCACAAAAGGTAATTATTACAAGGGTTTGCTGAATCCACTCCGAAATCATCAACAAACTTATCCACAGGCTTCCACCCACTCCCCTTTTGTGGACAAAACAAGAATAACCCCAATAACTTAAAGGCCGCCGTACCCTCGATGGAGGGTTTGAGAAACGCCGAACGCGGCTACATTAGGCTCATGACGGACACCCGAACATCTGCGCCCCGCGGGGTGGATCTGATTGCCGAAAAGGTCAAAACCCTGCCCGAAAGCCCCGGCGTCTACCGCATGATGGGCACGGACGGCGAGGTGCTTTATGTCGGCAAGGCGCGCAATCTGAAGCGCCGGGTGACGAATTACACCAAGCTCGCCGGCCAATCGAACCGCATTGCCCGCATGATCACCTCCACCGCCGCGATGGAATTCATCACCACGGCGACGGAAACCGATGCGCTGCTGCTCGAAGCCAATCTGATCAAGCGCCTGCGCCCGCGCTACAATGTGCTGCTGCGCGACGACAAATCCTTTCCTTACATCCTTCTGACCGGCGACCATGATTTCCCGCAGGTGCTCAAGCATCGCGGCACGCGCAAGCGCAAGGGCGATTATTTCGGCCCCTTCGCCTCTGCCGGCGCCGTGGGCCGCACGCTCAACGCGCTGCAGAAAGCCTTTCTCCTGCGCTCCTGCTCCGACAGCGTCTTTGAAAGCCGCTCGCGCCCCTGCCTCCTCTATCAGATCAAGCGCTGCTCGGCGCCCTGCACCGGCGAGATCGACAAGCAAGGCTATGCGGAGCTTGCCCGCGAAGCCCATGACTTCCTGCTTGGCCGCTCCCGGCGCACCCAGGACATGCTGCTGAAGGAAATGGAGAAAGCCTCCGCCGATCTCGATTTCGAGCGGGCAGCGATTTACCGCGACCGCATCCGCGCGCTCACCCAGATCCAGTCTCACCAGGGCATCAACCCGCACACCGTCTCGGATGCGGATGTCTTTGCCATTGCCGAACAAGGCGGGCAGACCTGCATTCAGGTGTTCTTCTTCCGGGCGGGGCAGAACTGGGGCAACCGCGCCTATTTCCCCCGCCATGACAAGGAAATCGAGGCAGGCGACGTGCTCGATGCGTTTCTTGCGCAGTTCTATGACGACCGCCCGCCGCCCAAGCTCATTCTCCTGAGCCAGGATGTGCCGGGGCGCAAATTGCTGGCCGAAGCGCTTTCCATCCGCGCGGGCCACAAGGTCGAGGTAACGATGCCCCAGCGCGGGGAAAAGCGCGAGCTGACCGAACACGCGCTCACCAACGCGAAAGACGCGCTGGGCCGCCGCCTTGCCGAATCTTCCACCCAGCGCCGGCTTTTGGAAGAAATGGCCGAGACCTTCGGCCTCGATGCCCCGCCCGAGCGCATCGAGATTTACGATAACAGCCACATTTCCGGCACGAATGCCGTGGGCGGCATGGTGGTGGCGGGGCCGGAAGGTTTCATCAAAAACCAGTACCGCAAATTCAACATCAAGGACGAGGAAACCGAGCCGGGCGACGATTACGCCATGATGCGCGAAGTGCTGACCCGCCGCTTCTCCCGCCTTTTGAAAGAAGCCGGGCCCAAGGGCGATCACGAACGCGAAGAGATCAGCGGCAGGCCCGCCGAATGGCCGGACGTCATTTTGATCGACGGCGGCGCGGGCCAGCTCTCGGCAACCATGGAAGTGATGCAGGATCTCGGCATCGAGGATGTCGCCGTCATTTCCATCGCCAAGGGCCCGGAGCGCGATGCAGGCCGCGAGCGTTTTTTCATGCCGGGGCGCGAGCCTTTCATGCTGCCGCCGAAAAACCCCGTGCTCTATTACCTTCAGCGCCTGCGCGATGAGGCCCACCGCTATGCCATCGGCAGCCACCGCGCGCGGCGGAAAAAGGCGGCAACCGCCAATCCCCTCGACGAGATCGCGGGCATTGGTCCGGCCCGCAAGCGCGCGCTTCTGCATCATTTCGGTTCAGCCCGGGCCGTCGCCCGCGCTGGCCTCTCCGATCTTGCCGGGGTGGAAGGGATTAATGAGAAAGTCGCGCAGATCGTTTACGATCACTTTCATGGCACACCGGAGCAGCCAGCCAAATAGCCGGTTTACCCTCGGCGTGCCTGCCGCCTGTGTTATGATGATGTGAGTAAGGGGTCTTGCCCCAAGCAAGCAGTAAAAACGGTACGCCCATGCTGACAAGCCTCCCCAATCTTCTGACCTATGCCCGCATCCTGATGGTGCCGGGCCTTGTCGGCGCCTTTTATCTGGAAGGCGACGTAGCCAATTGGACGGCGCTTACGCTTTTCGTACTTGCCGCGGTTACGGATTATTTCGACGGCTATTTCGCCAGAGCCTGGCATCAGGTCTCCGCGCTCGGGCGGATGCTCGATCCCATTGCCGACAAGCTGCTTGTCTCCGCCGCGCTTTTCATGCTGGTCGCCAAGGGCACGATCGGCTGGGATTCGGTGCTCGCGGCCATCGTCATTCTTTCGCGCGAAATTCTTGTCTCGGGCCTGCGCGAGTTTCTGGCAAGCGTGCGCGTCTCCGTGCCCGTCTCGCAGCTGGCAAAATGGAAGACCGCCATTCAAATGATTGCCATCGGCTTTCTCCTCGCGGGCCCTGCCGGCGACAAGCTCGTGCCTTACGTCACGCAAACGGGAACGGCCCTGCTTTGGATTGCCGCCCTTTTGACCCTATATACGGGCTATGACTACCTGAATGCAGGCCTGCGCCACGTCATTCAGGAAGATGAGAGCGCGGCGGGAAAAACCGGCCCAGCCTCCAACAAACCAGCTTCCAACGGATAGGTGCCCTTGTGAAGATTCTCTATTTCGCCTCGCTGAAAGAAAAGATCGGCCGCAGCGAAGAGGATATCGACTGTCCGCCCGAAACGAAGACCGTGGGCGATTTGCTCGGCTGGCTGCAGGGGCGCGGTGAAGGCTATGCCCATGCTTTTGAAGACACCGCGCTCATCAAGGCGGCGGTCGATCAGGAACATGCAACACTCGATGTGCCCATCACCGGCGCGCGCGAGATTGCCTTCTTCCCGCCCGTCACCGGCGGCTGAGCCCGCAAGGGGAGCCCCATGAGCATTTCTGTTCAGCTTGAAGATTTCGACATCAAGGCCGAAACGGAAAAAGTAACGGCGGGACGCACCGATATTGGCGCGCTCGTCACCTTTACCGGCCTCGCCCGTGATCATGCGGGAGCGAAAACCGTCGAAGCGATGGAGCTTGAACATTATCCCGGCATGACCGAGCGCGAGTTGGAGCGCATCGAAAAAGAAGCGCATGACCGCTGGCAGCTGCAGGCAAGCCGCATCATCCACCGCTATGGGCCGCTGCATCCGGGCGAGCAGATCGTGCTCGTCATCACCGCCTCGGCCCACCGCAAGGATGCGTTCGAGGCGGCGGAATTTCTCATGGACTGGCTCAAGACAAAGGCCCCGTTCTGGAAAAAAGAAACGGGGCCTTCGGGTACGCATTGGGTCGATGCCAAGGCAAGCGACGACGAAGCCGCCGCCCGCTGGCAGAAATAATCAGCCAACCATAGTCAGGCGGCGCCCTTTTTCGGGTTCACTTCCGCCGTGTAGTCGTCCATCAGCACTTTGGTGATCTCACCCGGCGTGAAGCGGTGCGGGCCGATTTCGGCAACCGCCGTCACTTCCGCCGCCGTGCCGGTGATGAAGCATTCGGAGAAATCGTCGAGCTCTTCCGGCTTGATATGCCGCTCGATGATTTCATAGCCGCGCTTGCGGGCGAGATCCATCACCGTACGCCGCGTGATCCCATCGAGGAAACAGTCCGGCGTCGGCGTGTGGATGACGCCGTCCTTCACGAAGAACATGTTCGCGCCCGTCGCTTCCGCAACATAGCCGCGGTAGTCGAGCATCATCGCGTCCGCATAGCCTTTCGCTTCAGCGGCATGTTTGGAGATCGTGCAGATCATGTAAAGGCCGGCCGCCTTGCTCTTGCAGGGCGCAGTTTCGGGCGAGGGACGGCGGTATTGGGCGATATCCATGCGGATGCCCTTCAGCCGCTGCTCGGGATCGAAATAGCTCGGCCATTCCCAGGCTGCCACCGCCACATTGATGCGGTTGTTCTGTGCCGAAACGCCCATCATCTCGCTGCCACGCCAGGCGACGGGCCGCAGATAGCCGTTCGTCAGCCCCTGCGCCTTCACCGTTTCGATGCAGGCCTTGTCGATGTCCTCGACCGTATAGGGAATTTTGAAGCCGAGAATTTCCGCCGACTTGAACAGCCGCTCGGTATGTTCGCGCAGCTTGAAAATCTCGCCATTGTAAAGACGCTCGCCCTCGAACACGCAGCTCCCGTAATGCAGACCATGGGTCAGCACATGCACCTTCGCGTCCTTCCAGGGAACGAGTTCGCCATTGTACCAGATCCAGCCATCACGCTGATCGAACGGTATGTCCGCCATGAGCCTTGTATCCTCAAAAGTCCAAGCCGGTTCGGCATGCCTGCCATGTGCTCAGCACATGTTTGCCGGATGCCTCCGCATAGGTCAAAATAGGGAAATCAGATTTCCAATACGCGCAGAGTACAAATCTGTCGTTTTGATTGCTCTAAACGTAACATCTGAACGAATATATGTCAACATGGCTGACCTAAAAATGAGCACGGCTCCCCCCGCCCCTGGCAGCGCCCCTACCGGTACGCCGGCCGATTCTGCCGGAAAGCCCGCAGAATCAGAGGCTTCCGCTGCCACGGACACGCCGCAAAGCGAGCCTCCCGCCCGCTCCCCTGCCGAAACCCGCGAACTGGTGGAGGCGATCGAGTGGCTGTTTTTCGCCTACCGGGACTTCACCAGCGACCCGGACGAGATTCTCCACGAATATGGCTTCGGGCGCGCCCATCACCGGGTCATTCACTTTGTCGGCCGCCATCCCGGCATCACCGTTGCCGATCTTTTGAATATTCTGCGCATCACCAAACAAAGCCTCTCGCGCGTCCTTAAGGAGCTCGTCGGCCAGGGCTATATCGTGCAGAAGACCGGCACGAAGGACCGCCGCCAGCGCCTGCTTTATCTTTCCGACAAGGGCATGGAGATGGAGCGCCGCCTTGCCGGCCCGCAGCGCGAGCGCGTAGCCAGAGCCCTTGCCACCGCCGGGCCGGACGCACAAAAAGCCTGGTGCGCGGTGCTTGCCCATCTCGTCAACGAAGATGACAGGCGCGCCGTCGAAGCGCTGATTTCCAACGGATATGTATCGTGAGCGATAATACCGCCCGTCTCATGGAAACACCCGCCGAAGGCGCCGCCGCGCAAAACAAGACGCCGCGCCCCGATGACAATGCGCCCCATATTCTGGTGGTGGATGACGACCGGCGCATCCGCGAGCTTTTGAAGCGCTATCTCGGCGACAATGGCTTTCGCGTTTCCGTGGCCGGCACGGCGGAAGAAGCGCGCGCGCGCCTCTCGGGCCTTGCCTTCGACCTTCTGGTGCTCGATGTGATGATGCCCGGCGAAACGGGGCTGGAGCTGACCGCCGCTTTGCGCAGCACCTCCGAAATCCCCATCCTGCTTTTGACGGCGCGGGCGGAAACCGAACACCGCATCGAAGGGCTCGAACAAGGGGCGGATGATTATCTGCCCAAGCCGTTCGAGCCGCGCGAATTGCTGCTGCGCGTCAACACGATCCTGCGCCGCACCCGCAAGGAAGAGGCGGTGGAAGCGGAACTCTTCTTCGGCGATTGCCGTTTCGAGCGCAAATCCGGCCGGCTCTGGCGCGATGAAATTCCCGTCCGCCTGACCGAACGCGAAGTGCAGCTCATGCAGCTTTTCACCGGCCGGATGAACGAAACGCTGACGCGGGACGATTTGCGCGACGGGGAAAACGCCGGCAGCGAACGGGCGATCGATGTGCAGATCAACCGCCTGCGCCGCAAGATCGAACATGACCCGCGCAACCCGCTCTATCTGCAAACGGTGCGCGGTATCGGCTATATTTTCAAACCGGATTAAGTTATCCGGCGGCACCGGCAAGGCATCCACTAGGCACTCATGACTGTAGACAGTATCGAAAACGATCATCGAAGCGCCCCGCTGCCCCGCCCCGGCTTCAGCCTGTCGGCGCAGATCAAGGCGCTTTTGCCGCGCGGCCTTTACGGGCGCTCGCTCATCATCATCGTCGCGCCCATGGTGCTGCTGCAGCTCGTCGTCTCTTATGTCTTTCTCGAACGGCACTGGCAGATGGTGACGGAAAAACTCTCTGCCTCCGTCGTTGCCGATATCGCGCTTCTCACGCGGCAATATGAAATTCTCGATGACCCGAAAGAATTGCAGCTCCTAACGGAAGCGGCCTGGAAAGAGCTCGATATGAGCGTCGCCTTCCGGCCCAAGGAAGGCCTGCCGGCGGAACCGGCCGAGCCCGGCAACTTTCTGCTTGAGCAATCCTTGCGCTCGGAAATCGAGGAACGCGTCGCCCGGCCCTTCTGGATCGATACGGTCAGCTATTCCGATTATGTGGATATCCGCATCGCGGTAAATGGCGGGGTTCTGCGTGTGCTGCCGCTGCGCAGCCGCGTCTATGCCACCAATTCGCATATCTTCCTTGTCTGGATGGCGGGAACCTCGCTCGTGCTGCTCACCGTCGCGGTGATTTTCCTGCGCAATCAGATCCGCCCCATTCAGCGTCTTGCCCAAGCGGCCGAAGGCTTCGGCAAAGGCCGGGACGTGCCCGATTTCCGCCCGCAAGGCGCCTCGGAAGTGCGCCGGGCCGCTGCCGCCTTCCTCAATATGCGCGAGCGCATTCAGCGCCAGATCGACCAGCGCACGGCCATGCTGGCCGGTGTAAGCCATGACCTGCGCACCCCGCTCACCCGCTTCAAACTGCAGCTCGCCATGCTGGGCGACGGGCCGGAAGTGCAGGACCTGCGCGCCGACGTCAAAGAAATGGAGCGCATGCTCGAAGCCTATCTCGCCTTTGCCAAGGGCGATCAGGACGAAGCGGTGGTCGATGTGGATATTGCAGCATTGCTTGAAGAAATCCGCTTCGATGCGGGCCGCAACGGCGATGCGGTCGACGTTACCGCCGAAGGCGACTTGACCCTGCCGCTGCGCCGCCATGCCTTCAAACGCTGCCTGACGAATCTCATCGAAAACGGCTGCAAATATGCCGACCATGTGGCGGTTACGGCGACGCGCGCGCCGCATCTCATCACCATCTTCGTGGATGATGACGGCGAAGGCGTGCCGGAAGATCAGTATGAAGAAGTCTTCCGCCCCTTCCACCGCCTCGATCAGGCGCGCAATCTCGATGAAGGCGGCACCGGGCTCGGCCTTGCCATTGCCCGCGATGTTGCCCGTTCCCATGGCGGGGATATCGTGCTCATGAAAAGCCCGCTCGGCGGCCTTCGCGCGCAAATCAATTTGCCTGTTTGAAGACTGGCGCTTGAAAAAGACCGGCGCAATGCTCAGCTTCCGTAAAAATGGAACAACGGAGCTCGGCATGTCGTCTTCCATTCCCCTCATGGCCACCCGCTGGAAAGAAGCTTGGGAAAGCCTCGATCCCAACCGCATCGCCGCTCTTTATGCGCCGGATGCCAAACACAAAAGCTCGGTCGTCGCCCGCCTGGCCCCCGAGGCCAAGGACAATACGCTGAACGGGCGCGAAGAAATCCACGCCTATGCGAAAAAGGTGGCGGGCAATATCAGCTCTTTCCGCGCCGACATCATTGGCGTCGTGACGGAAGGCAACAAGGCCGCCGTCGAATATTGGCGCGTGCGCAATGGTGAGGAAGCGCAGCGGGCGCGCGTTCTGGAGCTGATCGAATGGGAGGGGGAGTATCTAACGGACGTGCGCGTCTATCACGAGTGAAGCGGCTGCCCGCCTCCGGCACGAGCGGAAGCACCCTGCCGGGCACCGCGCCTGCCGCGCAGCATGGTCAGCCATTTCTCGCCCTGCGCAAGGCGGTTGTCGAGTTCGGCCATGACCTTGTTGAGATCGTCCTCGCGCAGCCAGACCCGGAACGCAGCAAGCCAGACGAGCCCGAGGCCGCGCCGGCGCGCAGCCCCCACTAGCCCCTCCGCATCGATCTGCGCAGCAGCAAGCGCCCAGCCCATGGACCGGTCGATCGTCTCCGCCTGTGAAAGCGCGCCGAGCGGATCGCGCTGCATGGACTGCGCGATGGAGCGCACGGCGGCTTTATGGTCTTCGAGAATTTCAAACCGCGTCATCAGCACGTCGAAGAGCCGGTCGCGCGGGCGGGCCTCCTCGAACTCCTCTGGATCGATGCTGGCCAGAAGCTCGGCATCCACACGGCTGATGAACGCGCTGACAATGGCCGGCTTGCTGTGGAGAGAAGGCGGCAGCTTGGCGAGCGTCAGACGGGCGGATTTCAGAATGTCCTGAAAGGAAATCTCCTCCCACGGCTTTTTGGCCGCAAGGCGCATCGCGGCATCCACCAGCCGCTCTTCCGCTGTCCGTTTCGCGCTCATAAAAAAAATATAGGAACCCTGTCTCACGGTTTCGAGAGCAGGCGCGCAATATTCTCCGAAAATCGGCTGGAAAAACTCAGCTTCCAAGCTCGCGGGAACGGTCCCGGGCTGCCGTCATGGCCCCTTCCACAAGCCGGGAAAGGCCATCATCGCCCATCAGCACCTTCAGCGCCGCCTCGGTCGTCCCGCCGGGAGAGGTCACATTCTGGCGCAATTTGGCGGCGGGAAGCTCCGAGCGGTGCAGCATTTCCCCGGCCCCTGCCACCGTCGCGCGGGCAAAGGCCATGGCCATCTCGGGCTCAAGACCGAGCTTTGCGCCCGCCTCCGCCATCGCCTCCACCATATGGAAGACGTAAGCCGGGCCGCTGCCCGAGAGCGCGGTCACCGCATCCATCAGTTCCTCGGAGGCGAGCCAATGGGCTTCACCCACCGCCGACATGAGCGCCGTGACATGGGTCTGTGCCGCCGCATCCACATGCTCATTGGCAATCAATGCCGTCACCCCGCGCCCAACGGCGGAAGGCGTGTTGGGCATGGCGCGCACGATTTCGGCCTCCGCGCCCAAAAGCGCCTCAAGCCGGGCAAGGCTGATGCCCGCGGCAATCGAAACGAAAATGGTGCCCGGCGCCACGAGCGGTTTCAGCGCAGGCAGCACATCTCCAAACATTTGCGGTTTGACGGCCAGAAGCACAATGCGGGGGCGCCGCGCCGCCAGCGCCTCGATTTCCGGGTTGAGCGAAATGCCGTGCTCGACGATCAGCCGGGAAATCTCCGGCGGGGCCGCCGGGTCGCGCACGATCATCTGGCTGCCCGGCAGGCCGAGCGCCAGCCAGCCGTCCATAAGCGCGCCGCCCATTTTGCCCGCCCCGATCAAGGCCACCGGCCCGCCGACTTCAAGCTCGCTCATCTTCTGTCTCACCGAAAATCAAACTGTCCCGGGCTTAAAGGCTTTAAGCTCACGCCGTGCCATGGGTCTCAAACAGACAGGCTTCCACCGCCTCGCGCGGTTCCTTGCCCGCCCAGATCACATATTGGAAAGCCGGGAAAAACCGCTCGCAGGCTTCCAGCGCAAGGCGCAGCAATGTTTCGCATTGCTCCGGTGTTGCCGTCGCCCCGCCGCAAAGCAGCAGCGAGTCGCGGAACAGCACCGTGCCGTCCTCCAGCCACATGTCGAAATGCCCGGACCAGAGCTGCTCGTTGACAAGCCCCATCACCTCGCGCACCGCGCCGCGCTTGTCCGGGGAAACCCGCAGGTCGAGCGAACAGGCCATGTGCAGGCCGGAAATATCGTCCCGCCAGTTCAGCGAGACATGATAGTCCCGCCACTCACCCGAAAGGGCGAGATTGAGTTCCTGATCGTGGCTGCGCTCGCATACCCAGTTACGCAGATCCGCCACCTGCTCGACGAGATCGAGCGGATTGGAGTCCACATAATCGGCTTCCATGAGAATTGCTGTCATCGCTGCACCCCGCCTTTGCCGCACCCGGTCTCTGGCGAGAGCCGGTAACAGCTTGTCTGGCACCCGTTCGGCACCCGCACGGCACCTTATGAGAGCGCTGCGACCGCCACATATAGTGGTGACTGGCCGTCCTATCACAAGCAGCGTGCATGAACAGGTGAGTCGGCGCAAGAGCGCACGCCTCTCCCATAAGCGAATTTTGTGTGAATAAAATCCACGCAGACCGGCGCCGATGGCGGCAGCACTTAGTCCGTCTTTTTGGCTTTTGCCGCAGCCGGTTTCTTCTGCGCCGCTTCCAAGGCTTCGATCCGTGCGCGCAGCGCCTCGTTTTCTTCACGCGCCAGCGCCGCCATATCGCGCACCGCCTCGAATTCTTCACGCGAAACGAGATCGAGATCGGCAATCATGCGCTCGAAATGCGCCCGGAAAAACGTCTCCGCTTCCTGGCGCACGCCCTGGGCTGCGCCCGCTGCGGATGTGAACAGCTTCGCCATATCGTCCAGAATGCGGTTTTCATACTGCGCCATGGCATTCTCCTCAAATGGCACTCACCAGATCCGGCACACACCATAACGCGGCGCCGGTAAAAAGCGAGAGGCGAGACGCCGCAGCCTCTTATGGGCTCACACGGGCCCCGCCCGCCCCCTGCGCTTGACTTACCCCGCGCCGCGGTGAGACTAGCGGCACGGCCCATCCATTCACTTTCTCAGGCGCCCCATGCCCTTTCCCGATATCGATCCGGTGCTCATTCAAATCGGCCCCTTCGCCATCCGCTGGTATGCGCTGGCCTATATTGCCGGGCTGCTTCTGGGCTGGCGCTATATCGTGCGGCTGACGGAGACGAGCGCGCTTTGGGGCGGCAAGGGCCCGGCAACGCGCGAGGAGATCGACGATCTTCTGCTCTGGGCGGCACTCGGTGTCATTCTGGGCGGCCGCCTCGGCTATGTCCTCTTCTATAAACCTGCCTATTACTTCGCCAATCCGGGGGACATTATCGCGGTCTGGGAAGGCGGCATGTCCTTCCATGGCGGCTTTCTCGGCGTCGTGCTGGCCATCGTGCTTTTTGCCCGGCGCAAGGAAATCACGCTCTGGCCGCTCGGCGACATGGTGGCGGCGGCAACGCCCATCGGGCTCTTTTTCGGCCGCATCGCCAATTTCATCAATGCCGAGCTTTGGGGCCGCCCCTCGGATGCGCCCTGGGCTGTGGTCTTTCCGACCGACCCGCTAGGCCTCCCCCGCCACCCCAGCCAGCTTTATGAGGCCGCCCTTGAAGGCATCCTGCTTTTCATTCTGCTGCGCTTTCTTACGCACCACACAGACGCTTTGAAAAAACCGGGCACGATCGTCGGCGCCTTCATCACCGGTTATGGCGCCTCGCGCATCTGCGTCGAATTCTTCCGCGAGCCCGATGCCCATATCGGCTATTACGCCGGTATCTTCACTCAGGGCATGCTGCTGTCGCTGCCCATGGTATTGATCGGCCTTGCCATCATCTTCTGGGCGCAGCGCCGCATGCCGCAGCCCCAAGCAAAACCTGCAAGCAAAAAGCCGCGTAAAAAATCATGAACCCGCTTTCCGACATGATCGCCACCCTGATCGCCAATCAGGGCCCGCTCGCCATTTCGGACTATATGGCGCTGGCGCTCGGCCATCCGCAGCACGGCTATTATATGAAGCAGGTGCCGCTCGGCGAGAAAGGCGACTTCACCACCGCGCCGGAAATCAGCCAGATGTTCGGCGAGCTGATCGGCATCTGGTGCGCGGATACCTGGCAGCGCATGGGCGCGCCCGCAGAGATCGCGCTGGTGGAGCTCGGCCCCGGCCGCGGCACCCTGATGGAAGACATCTTGCGCACCCTAAAAGTCGTGCCGGAACTTCTGGAAGCCGCCGAAGTGCATTTCGTCGAAACCTCCCCCGCCCTGATGGCGGAGCAGCGCGCCCGCGTGCCGCAGGCCACCTGGCATGCCAGCATCGAAAGCTTGCCGGAAAAGCCGGTGCTGCTTATCGCCAATGAATTTTTCGATGCTCTGCCCATCCGCCAGTTTCAGCGCACGGAGCAGGGCTGGCATGAGCGCTGCCTCGGCCTTGTGCCGCAGGAAAACGGCGGCTGGGATTTCGCTCTGCAGCTTGCCCCGGACCCTATTCCGAATACCGCGCTCTTACCCCTGAACGTCCTCGATGCGCCGCCAGGCTCCGTTGCGGAAACCTGCCCTGCCGCGCAAAGCATTGCCGAAACGCTGGGCGCGCATTTGAAACGCCATGGCGGTGCCGGCCTCATCATCGATTACGGCCACGGCGAAAGCGCGCCGGGCGACACGCTGCAAGCCGTGCGCGCTCATGATTATGCCGACCCCTTTGCCGATCCCGGTGAGGCAGACCTGACCGCCCATGTGGATTTTGCCGCCCTTGCCCAGTGCTTTGCCAAAGGCGGCGCGAAGATCTGGCCGCTGACGACACAAAGCGCCTTTCTTTCCATGCTGGGGATCATTCAGCGCGCCAAGAAATTACAGGCAAGCGCGACACCCGCTCAAAGCCGGGACATTAAGGCCGCCCTGCACCGCTTGACCGACCCGGGCGAGATGGGCACGCTTTTCAAAGTGCTGACCATCACCGCGCCCGACATGGCCCCGCCTGCCGGTTTCGACCGCGCTTAACGCGCCTGAACGAAAGAGCCGTCATGATCGAGAGCAAGCTTCTGAAAGCCCTGCCCCATATCCACCACGGCTTTTTCACCCGTGAAGGCGGTGTCTCGGGCGGCATTTATGAAAGCCTGAATTGCGGCCCGGGCTCGAAGGACGATCCCGAACATGTGCGCGAGAACCGCGCCCGCGTCGCCGCCGCAATGGAGGTTGCCCCCGGCGACCTCCTCACCCTCTACCAGGTGCATTCGCCCGATGCCGTTTATGCGGCAAGCCCATGGAATAGCGACACACGGCCCGAGGCCGATGCCATGGTGACGGGCGAAAAGGATCTCGCGCTCGGCATTCTGACCGCCGACTGTGTGCCCGTGCTTTTTGCCGACAAGGAAAAACCCATTGTGGGCGCCGCCCATTCCGGCTGGAAAGGCGCGATCGGCGGCGTCCTGGAAAGCACGCTTGCCTTGATGGAAGAACAAGGCGCGAAACGCGAGCGCATCATCGCCGCCATCGGCCCGGCCATCCGCCAGAAGAACTATGAAGTGGGCGCCGAGTTCCGCGATACCTTTCTAAAAGAGAATGGGGGGAACGCGCGCTACTTCATCCCCGGCGAAAGAGAAGCGCATTTTCTTTTCGATCTGACAGGCTTCGTGCGCCAGCGTCTTGCAGACGCAGGCATCGCGCAGATCGATGATTTGCAGCTTTGCACCTATGAAGACCCGCAGCGCTTTTTCTCCTTCCGCCGCACCACGCACAGAAAAGAGCCTGATTACGGGCGGCAGATTTCCGTCATCCGAATCGCTTAGCGCTTAAGTCTGCAAAGCCCCTCCTCTACGGCGCCTCGCTCAAAACGCGCGAATCGCATAGAAAGAACTGGCACAGCACGCGAGCGAGGGGACCTGATGGCGCGGCCGGCTGGATATTATTCTGGAAAAGCGCAAGCGCTTCTCGCCGCTCTGACACTTGCTCTGCCGCTCGCCGCCTGCTCGGACGATGGCTGGTGGATATTCAGCGAAGATGACGCGTCTGAAGAAATCACCGGCTCCCTTTCCGTCCGCCCGTCGCCGCAAGCCGCCCCCGAAGCACCGCCCATCACGCGCCAGAGCGTCGAGATCGAACTGCCGCAAGGCGCGCCCTCCGCCCTCTCAAACAAGCTGCAGGAAGAACTGCGCGTGGCATTGGCCCGCCAATCCGTCACCGCGTCCAGCCTCGATACATTGCAAAGCGCCTTCAAGTTGAAGACGGCAGTAAAAGCCGCGGCCAATGCCTCCGGCATCATCGTGCTTTTGGTCGCGGATATGGAAAACCGCCAGGGAGAACGCCTCCACCGCGCGGTGATCGAACAGCGCTTGCCGCCTTCTCCGTCTGCAAACGGCAATGTCTGGCAGGCGCTTTCCGAAGAAGACATGCAGCGCCTCGCCGGAGAGACGGTCAACAAGCTCGGCGCCTGGCCCCGCTTCGCCGAATTGAAGGGACCAGGCTTGGCGCCCGCCGAAACACCGCGCGCGCTTTATGCCGAAGCCGAAGACCTTCTGGAACTTGGGCCGGAGATAACTCCCGCAGGCTTTGACGACCCTGCCGCTCTTACCGCCGACGACCGGCTTGCAACGGCAAGCACCGCGCCTGCTGCTGCCCCTGCCGCTACTTTGGCAGGGGAAACGCGCTTCCTGGTGACGGTGCGCGCCGCAAATGCGCAAGAAGGAGCGGCCGGCCGCAGGGATGGCACCACCCTTGCCCGCGCACTGCGCCAGGCGCTAACGGAAAAAGACCGGCAGGCAGGCAGACGCCTTGAAGCTGAAGCGGGTTATTTCGTGACCGGCAACATAAAAACCGCCCCGCGCGGCGAAGGCCGCACGCAGGTGGAAATCGAATGGCAGGTTGCGGCCAAGGACGGCACGCCGCTCGGGCTCGTGCGCCAGGCCAATGACGTCGCCAATAGCGAGATCGACCGGTCCTGGGGCCTGATCGCCGAGGCGGCGGGCAAAGCCGCCGCCGACGGGATTTTAGAGCTTCTGGCACCGCAAAAGGCGCGCTCATAAGCCCCTTTGAGCGGCACCGGGAGCCACAGGGATAACAGGGGGTAAAGGGGAGCCCCGCGCAGGGCTTTGAATGTTTACAGGCCCCGGCCCCCCTGTTAAAACGCGCCCGCCGACAGGGCTGACCGCAATTTGCGCGGCCCGCGCCGGGGTGGGGAAAAGTTAGGCATCAAACGGCCCGATAAAGCGGGCCGAGAGGGTTGACCAGATGAAACTTGTCGCAGGCAATTCCAACCGGGCGCTTGCCGAAGCTATCGCAGCTTATCTCAACCTTCCCCTGACAAAATCTGTCGTCCGCCGCTTTGCGGATATGGAAGTCTTCGTCGAAATCCAGGAAAACGTGCGCGGGGAAGATGTCTTCGTCATCCAGTCGACGTCCTATCCGGCGAACGACCACCTGATGGAACTGCTGATCATCATCGATGCGCTCAAACGCGCCTCCGCGCGCCGCATCACCGCCGTCCTGCCCTATTACGGCTATGCCAGGCAGGACCGCAAACCTCAGGCCCGCACGCCCATATCGGCGAAGCTCGTGGCCAATCTCATCGTCACCGCCGGCGCCGACCGCGTTTTGACCCTGGATCTCCATGCCGGCCAGATTCAGGGCTTTTTCGATATTCCGACGGACAACCTCTTTTCCGCTCCCGTCATCACCCGCGATATCCAGTCCCATTATGAGGGTCAGAACCTCATGATCGTCTCCCCGGACGTGGGCGGCGTGGTGCGCGCGCGGGCCATCGCCAAACGCCTCAATGCGGACCTTGCCATCGTCGATAAGCGCCGCGAGCGGGCCGGCGAATCGGAAGTCATGAACATTATCGGCGATGTGAGCGGGCGCTCCTGTATCCTCGTCGATGACATCGTGGACAGCGCAGGCACGCTCTGCAACGCCGCCCAGGCGCTGCTCGATGCCGGCGCGACGCAGGTTTCGGCCTATGTGACCCACGGCGTCCTGTCCGGCGGCGCGGTTGCCCGTGTCTCCTCCTCCGCCCTGAAAGAGCTGGTGATCTCCGATTCCATCCATGCGACGGAAGCGGTCCGGGTGGCGCAGAACATCCGCACCATCACCATCGCCCCGCTGATCGGCGAGGCCATGCATCGGACCTCCGAAGAACGTTCGGTTTCCAGCCTTTTCGACTGAAAAACCGGCCTTTCCGGCCCCTTTTCCCGTCCCGCTTAAACCGCGCTTCCGGCGGCTTCTCCTACTTGAGTTTTTGGGGCTTGAGGGCTATAACCCGCCTCACCTGACCGCCGACACCCCTGGAGGAGGCGGTTTTTTGCAAGGCTTACGGGTCCTTTGCGTCGCCTAATTGCGCTAAGGGCCTGTTTTTATTGGAGAATATGACATGGCCGAGGTAAGAACCCTCAAGGTCGACACCCGCGAACGGGCCGGTAAGGGGGCAGCCCGTGCAGTTCGCCGTGGAGGCCGTATCCCCGCCGTTATTTACGGCGACAAGAAAGCGCCCGAGCTGATCTCGCTCGCCAAGAACGAAATCGAACGTCTCTGGAACACCGGCACCTTCATGAGCCACCTGCTCAATCTGGATGTGAACGGCAAGGTCGAACGCGTCATTCCCCGTGACGTCCAGCTCGATCCGGTGCTCGACTTCGTCACCCATATCGATTTCCTGCGCCTCGGCAAGGATGCCTCGATCGCTGTGGAAGTGCCGGTGCACTTCATCAACGACGAAGCCTCTCCCGGCATCAAGCGCGGCGGCGTTCTGAACATCGTGCGCCACGAAGTGGAACTGAACTGCCCGGCAGAATCGATCCCCGAATTCATCGAAGTGGATCTGACCGGCACGGATGTGGGCGATTCCATTCACATCTCGGCCATCAAACTGCCCAAGGGCGTGACGCCGACCATTACGGACCGCGACTTCACGGTTGCAACCATCGCCGCCCCTGCCGGCCTCGTCTCTGCTGAGAACGAAGCCGAAGAAGGTGAAGAAGGCGGCGAGGAAGCCAAGGAAGAAGAGGGCGGCGAAGAGTAAGCCGTCCGGCAACGACGGAGACCGGCTCAATGAAACTCTTCGTCGGGCTCGGCAATCCGGGTACGAAATACGCCCGGAACCGCCACAATATCGGGTTCATGGCGGTGGATGGCATCATCCGCCGCCATTCCTTTTCTCCCGAACGCCAGAAATTTCAGGCCCTGATGTGCGACGGGCTGATGGGCGGGGAGAAGGTCGTGGCGCTGAAACCCCAGACCTATATGAACGAATCCGGCCAATCGGTCGGCGAAGCCATGCGCTTTTTCAAGCTGGAGCCGAAAGACGTCATCGTCTTTTACGACGAGCTTGATCTGGCGCCCGGCAAGATCCGCGTGAAACTGGGCGGCGGGGCCGCGGGCCATAACGGCATCCGTTCCATCACCCAGCATATCGGCGCGGACTTTATCCGCGTGCGGCTCGGCATCGGCCATCCGGGCGACAGGGCCCGCGTGCATTCGCACGTCCTTTCCGACTTCGCCAAGGCCGATCAGGACTGGCTC
The DNA here is from genome assembly GCF_965222285.1 of Tepidicaulis sp. Classification (NCBI taxonomy): domain Bacteria; kingdom Pseudomonadati; phylum Pseudomonadota; class Alphaproteobacteria; order Hyphomicrobiales; family Parvibaculaceae; genus Tepidicaulis; species Tepidicaulis sp. Next base: position 2,334,341 of record NZ_OZ244942.1, read on the forward strand.
GACAAATTGCTGGATGCGGTCGCCGCCGAAGCCCCGCTGCTGGCCGAGGGCAAGGACGCGACCTTCGCCAATAAAGTACATCTCGCGCTCAACCCGCCCCGCGCGCCGAAAGCCGCGCCGGGTGAGGGTGAGCCGAAGACAAAGGAGTAACCCAGATGGGGTTCAAATGCGGAATTGTGGGCCTTCCCAATGTCGGTAAGTCCACGCTGTTCAATGCCCTGACCCAGACCGCCGCCGCCCAGGCGGAAAACTACCCCTTCTGCACGATCGAGCCGAATGTGGGCGAGGTAGCGGTGCCGGACCCCCGCCTCACTGAGATCGCAGGCATTGCCGGATCGAAGGAAATCATCCCGACGCGGCTGACCTTCGTCGACATTGCCGGTCTCGTGCGCGGCGCCTCACAAGGTGAAGGGCTGGGCAATCAGTTCCTTGCTCATATCCGCGAGGTGGACGCCATTGCCTATGTGCTGCGCTGCTTTGAGGATGAAGACATCACTCATGTGGAAGGCAAGATCGACCCGCTCGCCGATGCCGACACGGTGGAAACGGAACTGATGCTTGCCGATCTCGACAGTCTGGAAAAGCGCATTCCGAACCTGGAAAAGAAAATCCGCGGCCAGGACAAGGAAGCAAAACTCCAGCTCGATCTCGTCAACCGCGCCCTCGCCCTCCTGCGCGAAGGTAAGCCTGCACGGCTGCTGGAAGTGAAAGACGAAGAAAAACGCGCCTTCAAAGGCCTGCAGCTTCTCACCTCCAAACCCACGCTTTACGTGTGCAACGTCGATGAAGGCTCAGCCGCGACGGGCAATTCCTTTTCGGAGACGGTGAAGAAACGCGCGGAAGCAGAAGGCGCCGAATGCGTCATCATTTCCGCCAAGATCGAAGCCGAGCTTTCCCAGCTTGAAGATGAAGAGCGCCAGGAATATCTCGCCGAGCTCGATCTTGCCGAAGCCGGGCTCGACCGGCTGATCCGCGCCGGCTATTCCCTGCTCGACCTCATTACCTATTTCACCGCCGGGCCGAAGGAAACCCGCGCCTGGACGATCCAGAAAAACACCAAAGCGCCGCAAGCCGCCGGTGTCATTCATACGGATTTCGAAAAAGGCTTCATCCGGGCCGAGACGATCGCCTTTGACGACTATGTCACGCTGAAAGGCGAACAAGGCGCGAAGGATGCCGGCAAGATGCGCCTTGAAGGCAAAGACTATGTCGTCCTTGACGGCGACATCATGCATTTCCGCTTCGCAAATTAGAAGCGGCACACCTCAGGCCAAGGCATTCGCCTCTTCCGGCGCGCAGCCGAATTTCAACAGATTGCCGTGCGGGTCATGAACATAAAACTCCTTCATGTTCCAGGGCCGCACGGCGAAATCGCTCAGCCGCTCCACACCGCGCTTTAAAAATTCCTCGTAAAGCGCCGGCACCTCCCCGCCCCTGATATAGCAGGACGTGTTCTCGGCAATGTGGCGCTCCGTGCAGGCCCAGAAATGTATCTCGATCTCGCCGCGCTGGGCGATCACATAATCGCCGTACCGATCGACCTTGCAACCAAGCTGATCGGCATAAAAAGCCGCCGTCTCATCGAGATCGAGCGAGGCAAGAACCGGAATTGCACGGGCATAGTCCATATCTGATCACCTGATTTGGGGCGCGGGGGTTTTCGCGCCCTGCCGCATCTGTATTCTGAACGATAAGAAAAGAGGCAAAGCCCCACAAGAACAGGGACGCATTTTATGGCAGATCCGCATTATGACTGGGAGGACCTGACGCCCGGCTTCACCTTCACGACGAAAAGCCGGCACGTCTCCAAGGAAGAAATCATCGAATTCGCCAGCGAGTACGACCCGCAGCCTTTTCATCTGGATGAAGAGGCGGCGAAAGACTCGATCCTGGGCGGGCTCTGCGCGTCGGGCTGGCATAGCTGCTGTATCGCCATGCGCCTCGTTGCCGATGATTTCTATCCCCATTGCACGCCCTTGGGCTCGCCCGGCATTGAGGAAACCCGCTGGAAGCGTCCGCTCTTTGCCGGCGAAAGCGTCTCCGTCACGCTGGAGGTCACCGAAAGCCGCGCCTCCAAAAGCCGCCCGGCGCTCGGCCTGACGCGCTTCCTCTGGACCATGAAAAACAAGGCCGACGACGTCATTATGACATCGGACTGCTGGGTGATGCTCGCCCGCCGCCCCAATGAAAAAAAAGGAGCGGCATGATGGCTTGGTTCGAGGATATTGAAACCGGCACGGTGAGCGAGCTCGGCTCCTACACCTTCACGAAAGAGGCAATCATCGCCTTTGCCGAAAAATACGACCCGCAGCCCTTTCATCTCGATGAAGAGGCTGCCGCCAAAACCCATTTCGGCGGGCTCGTCGCCTCGGGCTGGCACACAGCGGCCATCTGGATGAAACTGATGATCGCCGCGCGCCAGAACGCCCCGGAAGAGAGGGTGGAACCGGCACCGGACGGGCGCCCTGCCCCTAAAGGCGGGCCTTCGCCCGGCTTTCTCGACATGAAATGGCTGAAACCCGTGCGTCCCGGCGATAAGCTCACCTATCGCAGCACCGTGATCGAAAAAATCGATCTGAAAAGCCGGCCCTTGCTCGGCATCGTGCGCGCGCGCAATGAAGGCATCAATCAGGATGGCGAGCTCGTCTTTTCCTTTATCGGTCAGGGCCTGATCGAGCGGCGCGAACCATATCAGGGAGGAAGCACATGACACATAAAGGCAGCATGAGCGCAATCAAGGGATCGGGCGGCGACGAACTGGCCGCTTATTTCGTAGAAGCGGAAGGCACGCGCAAAGGCGGGCTCGTTCTCATTCAGGAAATTTTCGGCGTCACCGATCACATCAAAGAGCTATGCGACGGGTTTGCCGCCGACGGCTACGATGTCATCGCCCCCTCCATGTATGACCGCGATTACAAGAACTGGCAGGCCGAATACACCGAAGAAGGCATGCAGCAATCGATCAAGCTGGCGCAGGGGACGGGCCTGACTTACGCCAAGGGCGATGTGCAGGCGGCCATCGATTTCCTGAAAGCGCGCGGCAATGAGCGCGTGCACATCACCGGCTATTGCTATGGCGGGTCCGTCGCCTGGTTCGCCGCCTGCAATTGCGAGGGCCTGACCTCGGCTGTGGGTTATTACGGCCGGCTCATCATGGAAATGGACACGCAAAAGCCGCGCTGCCCTACCATGCTGCATTTCGGCGAGAAGGATAAATCGATCCCTATCGACTGGGTGCGCAAGTTCAAGGAAGAACGCCCCGACATCACCGTGCATATCTATGATGCCGATCACGGCTTCAACTCGGACCGGCGTCAACACTATGACCCCGAGGCCACGAAGCTGGCGCGGGAGCGCACGCTGGACTGGTTCGAGAAAGCGTGAGTGTCTTCAAGGCGTCACCCTCGGGCTTAATCCGAGGGTCTATCAGGCTGCGCAACATGCCGCAGCGTTAAATAGACCCCGCTCAGAGGCCGGGGTGACGCTGAATTTGACGCAAGGCAATGCCTCCGCCTCCACACGCCTAACTCAGAAAAACCTCAATCCAGCTGCTTGCCGTAGGATTTGAATTTTTCGATCACCCGGACCATTTCATCCTCGGCAAGCAGCGGCGGCTCGCCAAGCTCGCAGGCAATCACATAATGGCGGGCGAGATTTTCCACTTCCTCGGCAAGCTCCAGCGCTTTTTCGAGGCTGGGCCCGCAGGCGATCTGGCCGTGATGACCGAGAAGGCAGGCCTTGCGCCCCTCAAGCGCGGCAAGCGCATGGGCGGCAAGCTCCTCCGTCCCGAATGTCGCATAAGGCGCGCAGCGGATATCCGCCCCGCCCGCCACCGCCACCATGTAATGAAAGGGCGGGATGCCTTTTTCATGCACGGCCAGCGCCGTCGCATAAGCTGAGTGCGTGTGGACGATGGCCCGAATATCGGGCCGCGCGCGATAAATCGCGCAGTGAAAATGCCATTCCGATGATGGCAGCCGCCGGCCCGACAGCACCTCGCCGTCAAGCGACAGCGGCACGATATCGCCCGGAAGAAGATCGGGATAAGCCATACCCGTCGGCGTAATGAGCACTTGGGAGATATCATCCATGTCAAAGCGCACGGAGACATTGCCCGAGCGGCCGGGCGAGAGCCCCGAACCCGACATGGCGAGCGCCGTGTCGATCACCGATTGGCGCGCCCATTCTTCGTCCATGGCAAGGCTGAGATCGCTCATGAGGCTTCGCGCGCCCTTTCCGGATAAAGCGAGAGGAGCCCCTCACGGCTTGCATCGCACAGCCCGCGCTCGGTCACAAAACCGCTGACGAGGCGCGCGGGCGTTACATCGAAGCCGTAATTCGCCGCGGGGCTGCCGGGCGCGGCGATATCGACTTCCACCACCTCCCCGCCCGGAATGCGCCCGGCCATGGCCGTCACCTCGCGCCCATCCCGCTCTTCGATGGGGATATCGCGCAATCCGTCTTCAAGCGACCAGTCGATGGTGGAATGCGGCAGCGCTACATAGAAGGGCACGCCATTGTCAGCAGCGGCCAGCGCCTTCAGATAGGTGCCGATCTTGTTCGCCACATCGCCCGTCGCCGTCGTGCGGTCGGTGCCGACAATGCAGAAATCCACCTTGCCCTTCTGCATCAAATGCCCGCCCGCATTATCGACGATGATTGTATGCGGCACGCCTTCCTGGCCAAGCTCGAAAGCGGTCAGAAAAGCACCCTGATTGCGCGGGCGTGTTTCATCCACCCAGACATGGACGGGAATTCCTTCATGGCAAGCCTGATAGATGGGCGAGGTCGCGGTGCCCCAATCGATGCAGGCAAGCCAGCCCGCATTGCAATGGGTAAGAATATTGACGGGCGCGCCGTCTTTCTTTTCGGCAAGCGCGCGGATGATCTCCAGCCCATGCGCGCCGATGAGGCGGCAGGTTTCCACATCCTCATCGCAGATTTGCGCGGCCCGATCATAGGCCAGATCGAGCCTGTCCGAAGGACTTGCCGCGCCGAGGCGCGCTTTCATGTCATTGAGCGCCCAGTGAAGATTGACCGCCGTCGGGCGCGTTGCGCCGAGCACTGCAACAGCCTCTTCCAGCGAGGCATCGCTTGCATCCTCGCGCATGGCAAGCGCCACGCCGTAAGCGGCCGTCGCCCCGATCAGCGGCGCGCCGCGCACGGCCATCTGCGAGATCGCCTGTGCCGCGTCTTCCATGCTGCGCAGCGCCGCCACCTCGAAAAGATGCGGCAGCTTCGTCTGGTCGATGATTTCCACCGACCAGCCATCCGCGCCGACCCAGATGGTCCGCATGGGGCGCCCGTCGATCCTCATTCAGTCTCCTTCAAAACTGCAAAGCGACAGCACTTCGATATCGTATGCCTCAAGACGTGAACGTCCGCCAAGGTCGGGAAGTTCGATCACGAAACTGGCGCCGAGCACATTGCCCCCCGCCCGGCCGATCAGCTTGACCGCCGCTTCCGCCGTGCCGCCCGTGGCGATGAGATCGTCGACAAGCAGCACCCGTGCGCCGTCGAAAACCGCATCCTTGTGGATTTCCACCTTGTCGGTACCGTATTCCAGCTCATATTCTTGGCTGATCGTCTCGGAAGGCAGCTTGCCCTTCTTACGCACCGGAATGAAGCCTTTGCCGAGCTGGTGCGCCACCGCCCCGCCGAGAATGAAGCCGCGCGCCTCGATCCCCGCCACGAGATCGATCGCATCGCCCACATGAAGCTGCACCAGCGCGTCCACCGCCTTGCGGAACCCGCGTGCGTCGGAAAGCAGCGTCGTTACGTCCCGGAAAAGAATACCCGGCTTCGGATAATCGGGAATGGTGCGGATATAGTCTTTCACGTCCATCGTCTAAGGCCCCTCGGCTTTCTTATCTGTTCAGAACGCGGCCAGCCACCGCTTCCAGTTTTTTCATCAGCGCCGCATCGCGCGCCTCGGGCGGCGTGATGATGGCGAAATCCAGCACCTTGTCGAAACCCATCGGGCACGGTGCGCGCTCGCCCGGTCCGATCTGACCGACGATATGCTTGAGCATGTCCTGCGCCTTTTCCGCGTTCTGCCGCAGCACCTCGACCACATGGGTCACCGAGACATCGGGCTCGTCATCATGCCAGCAATCATAATCGGTCACCATGGCGACGGTTGCGTAATTGATCTCCGCTTCCCGGGCGAGTTTCGCTTCGGGCATGTTCGTCATGCCGATCACAGAGCAGCCCCAGGAGCGGTAAAGATGGCTCTCCGCGCGCGAGGAAAATTGCGGGCCTTCCATGACGATATAGGTGCCGCCGCGCTTATGGGCGATGCCAAGCTCCTTGCAGGCCTTTTCCGCATAATCACCAAGGCGCGGACAGACCGGATCGGCCATGGAAACATGGGCAACGCAGCCCGGCCCGAAAAAGCTTTTCTCGCGGGCAAAGGTGCGATCGATGAACTGATCGACAATGGCGAAGGAGCCTGGCGGCAAATCCTCGCGCAGCGAGCCCACGGCGGAAACGGAAAGAATATCCGTCACCCCTGCCCGCTTCAGCGCATCGATATTCGCCCGGTAATTGATGGAGGACGGCGTCTGCCGGTGGCCGCGCCCGTGCCGGGGCAGAAACACCATGTCCACGCCGCCGAGCGTGCCCATGCGCAGCTCGTCCGAAGGCGCGCCGAAGGAGCTTTCCACCTTCTCCCAGCGGGCATTTTCAAGCCCTGGAAGATCATAGACCCCGCTGCCGCCGATTACGCCGAGAACCGTCTTTGCCATGCGCGCGCCTTTCCTGGAGATTTCCGCCCAAACCCGGGCGCGAACCTATCAAAAATGAGAGGGATGACCATAAAAAAGGGCCCCTCAGGGGCCCTTTTCAACGCGTATGGAACGCGAGTATCAGTGCTTGTCGGCCCAGAGCTTACGGCCGGCGAAGTAAAGCAGGCCTGCCAGAACCGCCAGGAAGACCATCACCTGGAAGCCGAGCTCGTGGCGCGCTTCCAGCTTCGGCTCGGAAGCCCAGGTCAGGAAGGCCGCCACGTCGCGGGCATACTGATCGACCGTCATGGGCGTGCCGTCTTCATATTCGACAATTTCGTCGAACAGCGGGTTCGCCATGGCAATCTGATGGCCGCCGAAATAGGCGTTATAATTCATGCCAGGTGACATCGGGAAACCCTGCGGAGCTTCTTCATAGCCCGTGAGCAGCGAATAGATGTAATCGGCGCCGCCGGAACGGGCTTTCACGATCACCGAGAAATCCGGCGGATAGGCGCCGCCATTGGCCGCGCGGGCGGCGTTCTCATTCGGGAAAGGCGCCGGCATCGGATCTTTCGGCTCGCGCGCGCGGGTGAACATGTCGCCATATTCATCCGGGCCGTCCTCGATCTCATATTCGGCTGCGAGTGCCTTTACCTGTGCCTCGGAAAATTCCGGCCCGCCTTCTTGGGCAAGGTTGCGGAAATTGACGAGGTTCATGGAATGGCAAGCTGCGCAGACTTCCTTATAGACCTTGTAACCGCGGCGCAGCTGGCTGCGGTCGAACGTGCCGAACGGCGCATCGAAAGACCATTCGGCATGTTTCAGCTCGATATCGCCGCCGGCGGCCTTCGCCGGCACGCTGGCAAGAAACATCATGCCAAGAGCCGTGATCGCCGCCGTCGCAATATAGGGTGCCACGCGCGACAAGCGCGTGAACACACAAGGACGGGAGGCTTGGTTCAGAGCTTCGTTTTTCATGATCATCCCTCAGCCCCCTTACGCATCTTTCTCGGCCAGAACGGCCTTGGAAATGCTTTCAGGAAGCGGCTTGGTCTTTTCGATGAGCCCGAGCAGCGGAAGCAGGATCAGGAAATACGCGAAGTAGAGGATCGTCAGCACCAGGCTGAGCGCCGCCACATCGAAAGCGTAATCCACCCGCTCGACTTCCACGCCGTAGACACCGCCCTCGATCACGTCATGCTTCTTGAACATGTCGGCCGTGGCGTCCGTCTGGCTCACCGCTTCTGCGATCGCCGCATCGGCTTCACCGGCGCTCTCATAGGTACCGATCACTTCGCTGCTCGTGAAGATGGTGCGGTCGGGCGACTGCCCGCCTGCCCAGCCGAGGCCGAGGCACACCACCACGAAGAGGAAGAAGAACTGGCGGAACAGCGGGCGGAAGCGCGCCGAGCGCACTTTCGACGTGTCGAGCCAGGGCAGCACAAAGAGAATGGCGATCGAACCGAACATGGCGATGACACCGCCCAGCTTGGAGTCGATCGGGCCGATATCGAACGTGATCGCCCGCAGGATTGCGTAGAACGGCAACAGATACCATTCCGGCACGATATGCGGCGGGGTCTGCAGCGGATCGGCTTCGATATAGTTATCCGCGTGGCCCAGCACATTCGGGTTGTAGAACACGAAATAGGCAAAGAGCAGGAGGAAAACCGTCAGGCCCAGAGCATCCTTCACTGTCATGTAAGGATGGAAACTGACCGTGTCCTGCTCGTCCTTCACCGAGATGCCGAGCGGGTTGTTGTTCCCCGGCACATGCAGCGCCCAGATGTGAAGAACGACAACGCCCAGAATGATGAAGGGAATGAGGTAGTGCAGCGAGAAGAAGCGCTGCAGCGTCGGGTTGCCGACCGCAAAGCCGCCCCACAGCCATTCGCGGATGGCATCGCCCACCAGCGGAATGGCGCCGAAGAGGTTCGTGATCACCGTGGCACCCCAGAAGCTCATCTGGCCCCAGGGAAGCACATAGCCCATGAAGGCCGCTGCCATCATGAGGAGATAAATGATCACGCCCAGGATCCAGAGCACTTCGCGCGGCGCCTTGTAGGAACCGTAATAAAGGCCGCGGAACATGTGGATATAGACCGCCAGGAAGAACATGGAGGCGCCGTTCGCGTGCACGTAACGGATCAGCCAGCCATAGTTCACGTCGCGCATGATGTGCTCGACGCTATTGAAGGCCAGGTCCACATGCGGCGTGTAATGCATCACCAGGATGATGCCGGTCACGATCTGCGTCAGAAGGCAGAAAGTGAGAATGCCGCCGAAAGTCCACCAGTAGTTGAGGTTCCGGGGTGTCGGATACTCAAGCATATGGTGGGCGAGGCCCATAATGGGCAGACGCTCGTCGAGCCAACGGGTAAAGGCGTTCGACGGCGTATAGGTGATTTCATGGCTCATAATACGCCCCCTCAGCCAATCTTGATCCGGTCGTCGGACAGGAAGGAATAAACCGGCACTTCCAGGTTCTTGGGCGCCGGGCCCTTCCGGATACGTCCGGCCGTGTCGTAGTGCGAGCCGTGACAGGGGCAGAACCAGCCGCCGAAGTCACCCTTGGCATCGCCGACCTTCTGGCCCTTGGGCACGCAGCCCAAATGGGTGCAGATACCGACCATGATTAGCCATTCTTCATGGCCTTCGGCAGTGCGGTTATCGTCCGTCGCGGGGACGTCACCCAAAAGATTGTCGTTGCGCGCGATCGGGTCCGGCAGGGTTTCCACCGGGACCGATTTGGCTTCTTCCACTTCCGCGGCCGTACGGCGGCGCACGAAGACGGGTTTACCGCGCCACTGCACGGTAATGCTCTGTCCGACTTCGATGGAAGAAAGGTCAACTTCGATGGATGCCAGCGCTAGCGCCGATGCATCCGGGTTCATCTGATCGATCAGCGGCCAAATGGCTGCCGCGCCGCCGACTGCTGCAAAAGCGCCGGTCGCGACATAAAGAAAATCGCGCCGTGTCGGCTCATCCGTGTCGATGTGTGCCACGGTTGAGGTCTCCCTGATTCATCACTTAAGGGCACCCGCCGGCCCGGGATGTCTTCCCTGACACAAACGCCACCCCATCCGAACTGCACGGCACGAGCCCTTGCCCTCCCAAGCTCAGGCCGCCCAGCACCCGCATATGTGCGGCGTTTGTGGCACTGTCTTCACAGATTGTCCAGACCCGCCATCGGGAAATGTGGCAGGATGCCGCAAGCGGCAGGGCCAAGGGGCAAGCTGGGCGCAACCTGCGCCCCCTGCTCACTTTTTTCCATTTGGCGGTCCGCCCCGCGCTGGGCTATGGAACGGTCCATGCGACTGGCCCTTTACCAACCCGACATTCCGCAGAATACCGGCACTATTCTTAGGCTCGGCGCGTGTCTCGGCGTGGGCGTGGATATTATCGAGCCCTGCGGCTTCCCCTTCTCCGACCGGGGCCTGAGGCGGGCGGGAATGGACTATGTGTCGCATGCCGAAATCCGCCGCCATGCCGACTGGCAGGCGTTCCAGAGCGCCCGGAAGGCGGAAAACCGGCTGATTTTGCTCACCACCAAGGCCGCCGAGCCCTATACGGGCTTCCGATTCGCCCCCGGCGACACGCTGCTTCTGGGCCGGGAGAGCGCCGGGGTACCGGACGAGGTCCACGCCGCCGCCGATGCCCGTCTTCTTATCCCGCTAAGCCCCGGAGCCCGCTCTCTCAACGTGGCGGTCGCCGCCGCCATGGTGCTGGGCGAGGCGCTGCGCCAGACGGACGCCTTTCCGCTGCGCGGAGAAGAAGCCTAGACCGCCTTGGAGTGGCGGACCTCCTCCCCATTATGCAAATAGCCATCGAAGAGCGAGGCGACGATGCGCACGAAAGGCCGCCCCTTCTCGGTGATGCGGATAAAGGTACCCTGGCGGACCACCAGCCCGTCTTCCACAAGCGGCGCCAGCATCTCGACCGTATCCGGGCTCGAAACCGGGGCGATATTGGCTTCCATATGGCACATAAGCTCGTTGATGATGTCGCGCCGCACCCGGTCTTCCGAACTGAGCACCGCGCCGCGCACCACCGGCAAGCGGCCTTCCTTGACCTCTTCCATATAGCGCCCGATAGCCGGCTCGTTCTGCACATAGCCCTTGGGCAACTGCCCGATGGCCGAGGCACCGAAACCGATCAGGACATCGGCATCATCCGACGTATAGCCCTGGAAATTGCGCTGCAACGTGCCCTCGACCAGCGCCTGGGCAAGACTGTCCTCGCGGCGGGCAAAATGGTCGAAGCCGATCGCCACATAGCCGAGCGCGCGCAACCGCATGGCCGCCGCCTGGCTCTGCTCGAACCGCTCGCCGAGCCCCGGCAACGCCGCCTCGTCGATAAGCCGCTGATGGGTCTTCATCCAAGGCACATGGGCATAGCCGAAAAGCGCGATCCGGTCGGGCGCCAACCCATGGGCAAGATCCACCTGCTCCAGAACCGAGTCCACCGTTTGATGCGGCAGCCCGTACATCAAATCGAGATTGACGGACTTGATGCCTGCCGCCCGCACCTCTTCCACCGCCTTGGCGGTCATCGCATAGGGCTGAATGCGGTTGATGGCGCGCTGCACTTCTTCGCGGAAATCCTGCACGCCGATACTCACCCGCGTCACCCCGCTCTCGCCGAGCGCTGCAATATAATCCGTGCTCGCCGTGCGCGGGTCGATCTCCACCGCCAGCTCGCTTTCCTCATCGAAGACAAAGCGCGAGCGCACATGCGCCACCATGCGCAGCCAGTCTTCCGCGCTCAGCATACTCGGGCTGCCGCCGCCCCAATGCGCGTGCGCCGCGCGCATGGGCCCCGGCACAGCTGCCGACACCAGATCGATTTCACGCAGCAATATGTCGAGATAGTCCCCGACAGGCGCATACCGCCGCGTTGCTTTCGTGTGGCAGCCGCAGAACCAGCACATCTCCCGGCAATAGGGGATATGGAAATATAAGGAGAGCGGTTGTTCCGGACGCAGCGCCGCAAGCCAATTGCGGTACACCCCTTCGCTCACCGCCCGGCTGAAATGAGGCGCGGTCGGATAGCTCGTATAGCGGGGCACGTTCACGCCGTATTTGACGGCAAGCGCCTCGTTCATTCTCGCTGTTTCCGGCATCCCAACCTCACTCGGCTTACTGTCTTTGCGCTGCACCGGCATTCCGCCGCGCGAGGGCCTTGCGGCCCGCAAGCTGATAGGGGAAAGTAGCGCCGCTTTTCAAAAGGCGCCTTGATCCAGGTCAGACTGCCGGGAGAAACCCGGCTGCGGCGAAAAAGCGCGCCTTATCTTTCATTGCGCAGACCTTGCGCCATCTTTCACTGCGCAGGCCCTGCGCCCAACGCCCGGATGAACGACGTGCCCGATATCGAAAACGCAAAAAGCCGTGCCCGCGACTGGTTCGAAACGCTGCGCGATGAGATTTGCGCCGAGTTCGAAAAACTCGAAGACGCGCTGGAAGGCACCGCCTTTGCCGGTGAGGCGCCGGGCCGTTTCGAGCGCAAACCCTGGACACGCGGCGACGGCAGCGAGGATCAGGGCGGCGGCACCATGTCGATCATGAAGGGCCGCGTCTTTGAAAAAGTGGGGGTGCATACCTCCACCGTTTACGGCGAATTTTCCGAAGAGTTCCGTGCGCAAATTCCCGGTGCCGACAAGGACCCGCGCTTCTGGGCCAGCGGCATTTCGCTCATCGCCCATATGCAAAACCCGCATGTGCCCGCCGTGCATATGAATACGCGCATGCTGGTGACGCAGGACTGGTGGTTCGGCGGCGGCGCGGACCTCACGCCCGTTCTCATGGCGAACCGCACGCAAGACCATCCCGACAGCGTGGACTTTCACGCCGCAATGAAAAAAGCCTGCGATGCGCATGGGGACGATTACCATGCCCGTTTCAAAAAGTGGTGCGATGAATATTTTTTCCTGCCCCACCGGAACGAAGCGCGCGGCATTGGCGGGATTTTCTACGACCGCCACAATACCGGCGACTGGGAAAAGGATTTCGCCTTCACGCAGGATGTGGGCCGCGCCTTCCGCGATATTTATCCCGTGCTCGTGCGCCGCCACATGAATAAAGATTGGAGCGAGGCGGAGCGCGAGGAACAGCTCATCCGCCGGGGCCGCTATGTGGAGTTCAATCTGCTTTATGACCGGGGCACCACTTTCGGGCTGAAGACCGGCGGCAATGTGGACTCGATCCTTTCTTCCATGCCGCCTGCGGTGAAATGGCCGTAAGCAGGTAACGGCAATGGCAAAGGGCGAAACGGCGGCACAGCGCTTTACCCGCCTTAACGGCATTCCCGCCACGTTTCACGAAATCGGTGTGCCGAAAGACCGCAAAACCTCCGCGCTTGAAATGGCTAAGGCAAGCGGCCTCGACCCTGCCCGGCTTTTCAAAACGCTGATCGTGCTGGCCGACGCCAAAACCTTCGCCATGGCCATCGTGCCCGCGGACAGAGACCTCGACCGCAAGGCGCTCGCCCGGCTCATGAAAGCCAAACGCGTCGATCTTGCCCCGAAAGAAAAAGCCATCAAGCTGACGGGCTATCAGATGGGCGCCTGCGCGCCGCTCGGCCAGAAGAGCGCGCTTCCCGCCTTTCTCGATGAAAGCGCGTTCGGCTTTGCCAGCATCTATGTCAGCGGCGGCGCTTACGGCCTAGAACTTGAAATCGCGCCGGATGTTTTGCTGGAAGCGGTGAAGGGGACGAGGGCAGTAATTGCCTGAGCGCCTTCACCTGCCGCAATGGACCCCGGCTCGGGGGCCGGGGTGACGGCTTTTATTTGTGGCGACGGCCTTGCCAATTCCCGAAGCTGTCACCCCGGGCTTGTCCCGGGGTCCATGCAGCCTCACCGCATGAAGAAAGCCAGCCGCATAAGCCTCAATAAACCGTCGCCTGCACCACCGCCTTCAGGCGTTCGATGATCGAGAACTCATCCTCGATGAAATCCGCATCGACCCACCACTCCTCGACCTCGCGCATGACGCGGCCGATTTCCGGCCCGTCGGGCACGCCGGCGGAGCGGACCATCTGGCCCGTCAGCGGCAGCTGCGGTTTTTCCCAGCTATCGGCCATGGCCAAAAGCGCGCGCCATTGCACGGAATTGGCGAGCTTTTTATCCGCCGCCCAGCCCAGCATGACGCGGTCCTTGAAAAGCTCCGGGCCCATCCAGTAAAGCGCGCGGCGCATCTCACGCATCGACATGTAAGAGACGATCTTTGTTTGATCCGTATGCATGCGGATCAGACGGTCCCGCTCCTTGTTGGAAAGACGAAGCCGCTCGGCAAGCTTGCGGATGCCCGCTTCATCGAGATCGATGAGCGCGCCGAGCCGCATGATGGGATCGGAGATAAAAAGCTGATCGGTTTCGATCGCAACCACACGCTCCAGAAGCTCGGTGCGTTCGGCCTCCGGCAGCACTTTGGAAAGAATACCGCTTGCCGCCATCTGGCGGATCGCGGCCGGCGCATTGTCCGCGCCCAGAATTTTCAAAAGCTCCATGCGCACGCGCTCGCCCGAAAGCTGAGAAAGCCCGTCCTTTTGCGCGGCGCAGGCTTTCAGCCCTTCGGCATCGGGCTCGCCCTTGCCGTATTGCGCGTGGAAGCGGAAGAAGCGCAGGATGCGCAGATAATCTTCCTTGATGCGTTCGGAAGCATCACCGATGAAACGCACGCGGCGCGCTTTCAAATCCTCGCGCCCGCCCAAAGGATCGTGCACCGTCCCGTCGCTATCGGCATAAAGCGCGTTCATGGTGAAGTCGCGGCGCTTGGCATCTTCCAGCCAGTCGCCGGTAAAGGCGACATCGGCGCGCCGCCCATCGGTTTCCACATCGACACGCAAGGTGGTGATTTCGAAATGCCGCCCGTCCGTCACCGCCGTCACGGTGCCATGGTCGATGCCGGTGGGGATGACCTGCACGCCTGCTTTTTCCAGCCGGGCGATCACTTCCTCAGGCTTGAGCGCCGTTGCGATGTCGATATCGACGACGGGCTCGCCCAGAAGCGCGTTACGCACACAGCCTCCGACGAAACGGGCCTCGCCCTCGCCCAGCGCCTGCATGATCTTCACCGTCGCCGCATCGCGGATCCAGGTTGCCAGTTTCAGCTCGCCCTTGTTTGCCTCGCTCACGTCACACCTCCTATGCGGCGCCTGACCCTGAGCATGCCTTTAGAACGTCCCCAGACCGGCGGCCTTATCCTTGATTGCTTCCACATATAAGCCCTTGGAAGGCGGGGCGAAAGGACCGCAATTGCCGCAGGCAGCTTAGCGGAAACCGCCCGGCACGATCTCGCCGTTTTCAAGGCGTGCAGGCACATATTCCTTGCCAACTTCCGAACCGTCGAAAACCGCAAAAAGCCCGATCGAGGCGAGCACGAGCCCGATCCCAGCCAGCACCAGCCAGGCATGGGGCGGAGCTTGATCCGCGTCCCGGCTCATCCAGCCGAGCCGGCGGGCGGCGAGCACATAGAGCCCGTACAGCATGAAAGGCAGGAGAAAGAGAAAGGCGTTGAGAAGCAGGCGGCTCATGGCGCGTATACCCTGTCATACATGTTTTTCAGCATTCCCGCCGTCGCCCCCCAGATGTAATGACCCTCATAGGGCATGGCGTAATAAGCGCGCCGCTTGCCCCGCCACATGACGCTATGGCGTTCATGGTGGTCCGGGTTCATGAGAAAAGACAAGGGCACCTCGAAAGCCTCTGCCACCTCATTGGGATCGATCTTCAGCGTGAAATCCGGTTTGACGAAGCCGACAACGGGAAGAATCCGGAAGCCCGTGCCCGTTTCATATGGATCGAGGAAGCCCGCGATCTCCACGAGCGAGGGATCGAGGCCGACTTCTTCCTCCGCCTCGCGCAGCGCCGCTTCCGCCGGGCTTTCCCCTTCTTCCACCTTGCCGCCTGGAAAGGCGACCTGGCCGGAATGGGAATTGAGATGATCCGCGCGCCGGGTGAGCAGCACGAAGACGCCCTCTCCCCGCTCGATAAGCGGCACCAGTACGGCAGCAAGGCGCAGGTTTTTACGTTCTGAAGGTTCCACCCATTCATCCGGATTGAGATCGTGATCACCGCGCGTCTTCACGCCGTTCAGCACGATGTCGGCAGGCGGCATGTCCCGGTCGATCGCGCCGAGGATCTTTTCCCGGTAAGCGTTCATTGGGCAGGCCCGTTCACATCGGCGGCAAGGGCGATGGGAAAAAACGTGCCGCCGCTCCAGACGCCGAACCAGCGCGCGCCTTCCCAATCTTCTTCCGTGCCGATTTCCACAAGGTCGTAAAAGACAGCACGGTTGATCAGCGCGTCAAGATCGGCGCGCACATGCACATAAGGCGCAGGCTCGCCGCTTTCCTCGTCGATGACGAAACGCATCGGGTGTTCGGGCCCCGCTTCCGTTTCATCGCCCACATTGGTGGTGAAGGTCAGGCGCTGGTCCTTGCCCTCCCCTTCCACCTGCATCGCCACGGCGACGAAGGGCGCGTCATCCACCGTAATGCCGATCTTTTCCACCGGCGTGACGAGATAATATTTGCCGTCATCATCGTGACGTAAAACCGTCGAAAAAAGCCGCACCAGCCGCTCCCGGCCGATGGGCGTGCCGAGATAGTGCCAGCTGCCGTCGCGTTTGATTCGGATGTCGAGTTCGCCGCAATAAGGCGGGTTCCACAGATGAACCGGCGGCAGGCCTTTTTTCTTTTTGCCGCCCGTCTCTTTATTGGCTTCTTCCGCCGCGCGGGTGATCTCTTTCAGCGCATCGCCGGGATTGCCGCTCAAACCGGCAGAACCGGCAGGTTTTTCGCCGCTCTTGGCCTCTGCCATCGGTTTTGCCTCCTCTCGCTTCCATTCTACAGCCGTTTACACGGCTTTACGTGGGCATCTCACGCCTGCTTGACTAGGCGCGTGCGGGCTCCAACGTCATAATCGGGCCATAAAGACCGCGAAAACTGAGCAAATTGGGGCTTTTCGCCCATAAGCGCCCCGGCGCATGCTTATCCACCGCAACGCTCTTCAGGATATATGTAGGACAATGAACACGGTCAGTGAAGCAGAGGGCGATATCGTCCGCGAAGTCGAAACGGCCGGTGCCCGCATCGCAGAAGCGCGCAGCGCCGTCAATGACGTGATTTTCGGACAGACGAAAGTCGTCGAAGAAACCTTCATCACGCTGCTGGCCGGCGGCCATGCGCTGCTTGTCGGCGTGCCGGGCCTCGCCAAGACCCGCCTCGTGCACACAATGGGCGTTGTGCTGGGCATGGAAGACAAGCGCATCCAGTTTACCCCCGATCTGATGCCCGCCGATATTGTGGGCTCGGAAGTGCTGGAGGAAAACGAGCAAGGCCGGCGCAATTTCCGCTTCATCAAGGGTCCCGTGTTCTGCCAGCTTCTCATGGCCGATGAAATCAACCGCGCCAGCCCGCGCACCCAGTCCGCGCTCTTGCAGGCGATGCAGGAACAGCATGTGACGGTGGCCGGCCAGCGCTATGAATTGCCGCGCCCCTTCCATGTGCTGGCAACGCAGAACCCGCTGGAGCAGGAAGGCACCTATCCGCTGCCTGAAGCCCAGCTCGACCGCTTTCTTTTGCAGATCGACGTGGACTACCCGGACCTTGCCGCCGAGCGGCGCATGCTGCTCGCGACGACCGGCCTCGATGAAACGCCGGTGCGCCAAATTTTGAGCAGCGAGGAACTGCGCAGCGCCCAGCGTCTGGTGCGCCGCATTCCCGTCGGCGAGCAGGTAGTGGATGCCATTCTGGAACTTGTGCGTTCCGCCCGGCCCGAAGAAGCCAATATCGCCGAAGTGACGGAGCATGTCGCCTGGGGCCCAGGTCCGCGCGCAAGCCAGGCCCTGATGCTGGCGGTGCGCGCAAGGGCGCTGACCGATGGCCGTTTCTCGCCCTCGATCGACGATGTGGCCGCCCTCGCCGCGCCGGTGCTGCGCCACCGCATGGCGCTCAATTTCGCCGCGCGGGCCGAAGGCATTACCATACCCGGCGTGATCGACCGGCTTGTGCAGCGGCTGGGCTGAGCAGGCCGTTTTAAAGACGAGACCAGATGAGCGAAGACGCCCCCCTTTCCGGCGGCCCGAAAAGCCCCCGCGCCGAGAAGGCCCGCAGCACGCAGGCCGCGCCTGCGCGTGCGGGCTTGCGTGCCCAGGCGGAACGTCTGGCCGAGGCGCTGCCGCCGCTCCTCGTGGAAGCTGAACGCGTCGCCAATACCGTTGCGCAAGGCGTGCACGGACGCCGCCGCTCGGGCGCCGGTGAAAGTTTCTGGCAATACCGCCGCTACCGCGCAGGCGATGCCGCTCAGCGCATCGATTGGCGCCAGTCCGGCAAATCCAGCAAGCTTTATGTGCGCGAGACGGAATGGGAGGCAGCCGAAACGCTCTGGCTCTGGCGCGATGCCTCCGCCTCCATGGATTACCGCTCGTCCTTTGCACAAATCTCCAAGAAAGATCGCGCCACCGTGCTCGGCCTCGCACTTGCCAATCTTCTGGTGCGCGGCGGCGAGCGGGTGGCGGCGCTCGGCAGCGATATTCCCCCTGCAACCAACCGGATGGGCCTGCGCCGCCTCGCGCATCATTATCTTTCCGAAGAAGAGAGCCTGCCGGAAAGCCTGCCCCCCGGCGCCCATGTGCCGCCTTATGCCGCTATGGTCTTCCTCAGCGATTTTCTCTCCCCGCCCGACGCGCTTGCCAAGGCGCTGCAGCCTTATGCGCACCGGGGTATCGGCGGTCATATGGTGCAGATCATCGACCCGGCCGAAGCTGACCTTCCTTTTGAAGGACGCACGGAATTCGTCGGCGTGGAAGATCCGCGCCGGCTTCTCGTCGGCAAGGCGGAGAGCCTGCGCAGCGCCTATCACCGCCGTCTTGAAGAGCATCAGGACGCGCTGCGCCAAATCGCCCGGCGGCTCGGCTGGCACTTCACGGTTCACCGCACGGACAGACCCGCCGAGACCTGCCTTCTCAGCCTTTACGGCCAGCTTGCCGGTATGAACCGGGGCCCCGGACGCGGCACAGCGGCTGCCAGGCAGGGAGGCTAGATGCTCGACCTCGGCCTTATCGGCTTTGCCCAGCCGCTCGTCCTTGCCGGTCTTGCGCTTTTGCCGGTGATCTGGTGGCTGCTGCGCGTCACCCCGCCCGCGCCCCAGCGCGTTGCCTTTCCCCCGCTCCGCCTGCTCTTCGGCTTGCGCCAGGATGAAGAAACCGCCTCGCGCATTCCCCTTTGGCTGCTGATGCTGCGCCTTGCCTTGGCGACGCTGCTGATCCTTGCTCTGGCAGAGCCCGTCTGGCGCCCGGCAGGCGACACGGGCCGCAGCCGCCCGCTTCTTCTCGTGCTCGATGATGGCTGGGCCGCCGCCCATAGCTGGGACAAACGTATTTCCTTTGCCCGCGCGCTGATCGAAGGAGCGGGCAACGACGACCAGCTCGTCGCCCTTGCCGCCACCTCGCCGCAAGTAAAGGCCGAGCCGCCCGTCTTTTTAGCGGCGGATGAGGCGCTAGCAAAACTGAAAGCCTTAAGCCCGCTTCCCTTGGGCCCCGCCCGCCTCGAGCTTGCCGCCCGGCTCGGCAAAATGGAAAAACCGCAAGAGGCCATCGATATCGTCTGGATCGCCAACGGGCTCGATCATGGCGAGGCGGCCAGCTTTGCCGGAAAGCTGGAAGAAATCGCCAGCGGCGGCGCGCTGAAACTCGTCACGAATGCGCCCGGCGAAGTGCCGCTCGTCCTCACCCCGCCCGCGCAAGGCGAGGACGGGCTCGAAGTCACGATCCGCCGCCTTGAGGTGCCGGAGCTGCGCGATGGCAGGGTGGAAGCGCGGGCCGAAGATGGCCGCCTTCTCGCCGAGGCCGAGTGGCAATTGCCCCGCCTTGCCACCGCTACCAAAGCCCGGCTCGACCTGCCGCTCGAATTGCGCAATGAAGTACACACGATCTCGGTCACGGGCGAGCGCTCGGCGGCAAGCAAGGTGCTTATCGATGAGCGCTGGAAGCGCCGCGCCGCGGGGCTCGTCTCCGGCAATTCTTTCGAGGCCGACCAGCCGCTTCTTTCCGATCTTTACTACCTTGAACGCGCGCTGCGCCCCTTTGCCGATATCCGAAAAGCAAACCAGGGAGAGGCACGGCAGGGCGAGACGCAGGAAGGCGAGCGCAGTCAGATCGAAATGCTGCTTGCCGATCCGCTATCCGTGCTCTTCCTCGCCGATATCGGCACTTTAAGTGAGCGCGATGCAACGCTGGTGCGCAACTGGGTGAAGGAAGGCGGTACGCTGGTGCGCTTTGCCGGGCCGCATCTGGCCGCGCAAAGCGACGATCTTATCCCCGTTTCCTTGCGCAGCGGCGGACGCAGCCTCGGCGGTGCGCTGTCCTGGACGGAGCCGCAGCACCTTGCGCCCTTCGAAGAAAGCAGCCCCTTTGCCGGGCTCGATCTGCCGGGTGATGCGACGGTGAGCCGCCAGGTGCTGGCCGAACCGCGCGATCTTGCCTTTGCCGAAACCTGGGCGCGGCTGGAAGACGGCACACCGCTCGTCACCGCCGCACGCGAGGGAGAGGGAAGGCTCGTCCTCTTTCACATCACCGCCAATACGGATTGGTCGAACCTGCCGCTTTCCGGCCTTTTCGTTTCCATGCTCCAGCGCATCCTCGATCTTGCTCAAGGGGTCGCCGCGCAAAACGAGGGAGCGGAAGGCGGCCTTCTGATGCCGCGCCAGGTGATGACGGGCTTCGGCACCTTCACCTCCCCGCCCCCTTATGTCACGCCCATTCCCTTTGCCGAATGGACGAAGACGCGCCCGAGCGCCGAGCACCCGCCGGGTTTTTACGGCATGCAGGGCGCAGCCCGCGCGCTCAATCTCGGCAATGAAAACCTCGTACTTGCTCCGCTGCCCGCCCTGACCGGCCTCACCCGGCAGGAGGGCTTTGGCGATGCCGCCCATCAGGCGCTGCGTCCCCTGCTCCTCACTCTGGCGCTCATTCTCTTGATCGCGGATGGTTTTGCCGCGCTTTATCTGACCGGCCGCCTCAATGCGCCGCATCAGCGCCCGCGCGGCCCCCGCGTGGCAGCGCTCCTGCTGGCCGGTCTCCTAAGCGCGCCGCTCGTTGGCGGTCATGTGGCCCCCGCCAAAGCCGCCGATGACGCTTATGCGCTGAAAGCCACCAGCGAAACGCATCTGGCTTATGTGGAAACCGGCGACAAGGATCTCGACGGGCTCTCCCATGCCGCGCTTTCAGGGCTCACCAAGCGCCTGCGCGAGCGCACGGCGCTCGAGCCAGGCGAACCCATGGGCGTCAATATCGATCAGGACGAGCTCGCTTTCTTTCCTTTTCTTTACTGGCCGGTCGCGCAGAACGCCCATGTGCTGAGCGATGCCACCGCGGCAAAGATTTCCAGCTACATGCAAAATGGCGGCATGATCCTTTTCGACACGCGCGATCAGGACCGGGCGATTTCGGGCCTGCCCAATGAAGCAAATGAAGCCCTGCGCCAGGTGCTCGCCAAGCTCGATGTGCCGCCGCTCGAGCCGGTGCCCGCCGACCACGTGCTCACCAAAAGCTTTTATCTTCTGCAAAGTTTTCCCGGCCGCTGGGACGGGGGGCAGGTCTGGGTGGAAGCGGCCAATCGCGGGCGCGCGCAAACCAATGACGGCGTCTCGGCCATCATCATCGGCTCGAACGATTTTGCCGGTGCCTGGGCGGAAGACCCGAACGGGCGCCCGCTCCTGCCCGTGGCGCCGGGCGGCGAGCGCCAGCGCGAATATGCCTACCGCTTCGGCGTCAATCTCGTCATGTATGCGCTGACCGGCAATTACAAAGCCGATCAGGTGCATGTGCCCGCCCTTCTCGAACGGCTCGGCCAATAGGAGCGGCGCATGGGATTTTCCTTCACCTTCGCGCCGCTGCTGCCGCCTCTCTGGCTGGGGCTGCTGGCGCTTGCCTGCGCGGGGCTCAGCGCGCTTTTCATCTGGCGGCGCATGCGGGTCGGCATCTGGCGTATTCTTGCCATGGCACTGCTGCTCGCGCTCATTGCCAATCCGTCCGTGCGCCAGGAAGAGAGGGAAACCGTTCCCGATGTCGCCCTTCTCGTGGTCGATACCAGCGCCAGCATGCGCCTTGAAGAACGCGCTCAGACGGCGAAAGCTGCCAGCGAAACATTGCAGCGCGAACTCAGTAAATTCTCCGATCTTGATCTGCGCACCATCTATGCGGGCAGCGCGCCGGGCGGTGACGGCACGGCGCTTTTCACCAATATCGCTTCCTCCCTTGCCGATGTGCCCGCCGAGCGCGTGGCAGGCATCGTGCTTTTGACGGACGGGCAGGTGCATGACGTGCCCGGCAGTCTTGAGGCGTTCGGCTTCGATGCGCCGCTTCACACCGTCACGATCGGCGATCCGGGCGCTTATGACCGGCGCCTTGTGATCGAGGAAGCCCCGCGCTTCGGCATTGTGGGCGAGCCTGTCTCCATTGCCTTCCGTATCGAGGAAACGGGCCCCTCCCCCGGCAATGAGCCCGTCACCGTCACGCTGCGGCTCGACGGGGAAGATGTCGCCACCACCTTTGCCCGCCCCGGCGAGCGCGAGCGGGTGAGCGTCACGCTGCCTCATGGCGGCACGAATGTCATCGAGCTGCAGGCGGCAGGCGATGCAAGCGAGCTGACGCTGCAGAACAACCGCGCCGTGACCACGCCTACCGGCATCCGCGACCGCCTGCGTGTGCTGCTCGTCTCCGGCGAACCTCATGCGGGCGAGCGCACCTGGCGCAATCTGCTCAAAGCTGATCCAGCAGTCGATCTCGTTCACTTCACCATTCTGCGCCCGCCGGAAAAACAGGACGGCACGCCGATCAACGAGCTTTCGCTTATCGCCTTTCCGACGCGCGAGCTTTTCTCGCTGAAGCTCGACGAATTCGATCTCATTATCTTCGACCGCTACCGCCGGCGCGGTGTGCTGCCCATCGTCTATTTCGACAATATCGCCCAGTACGTGGCTGAAGGCGGCGCGGTGCTGACGGCGGCAGGCCCGCCTTTCGCAGGCCCCTTCAGCCTTTACCGCACGCCTCTTGCGAGCATTCTGCCTGCCCAGCCTTCCGGCACGGTGACGGAGGAAGGTTTCAAACCGGAGCTTTCGGAAAGCGGACGCAGACATCCCGTCACCGCCGAGCTGACCGGCGGGCAAAGCACACCGCCCTCCTGGGGGCGCTGGTTCCGCCTGATCGACACACTGCAGGACAGAGGTGAGATGCTGATGAGCGGGCCGGAAGGCAAGCCGCTCCTCGTGCTCGACCGGGTGGGCGAAGGCCGGGTGGCGCAATTCATGTCCGACCAGGGCTGGCTCTGGGCGCGCGGCTTTGAAGGCGGCGGCCCGCAGGCGGAACTTCTGCGCCGCACCGCGCACTGGCTGATGAAAGAACCCGACCTTGAAGAAGAACGGCTGAGCGCAAGCGGCAAGGCGGGCCGTCTTCTCATCGAGCGCCGGACCATGGGAGCGGCGACGCCGCCTGCCGGCATCACCTATCCCTCCGGCGCGCGCGAAGAGGTACCGCTGAAAGAGGATCAGCCCGGGCTTTTCAACGCCGCGCTCGAGACGGATGAAATCGGCCTCTACCGGATCGAGCAAGGCGGGCTCACCGCGCTCACCGCCATCGGCCCGGCCAACCCCAAGGAATATGCGCAGGTCGTGACCAGCGATGAGAAACTGCGCCCTTTGAGCGAAGCGTCGGGCGGGGGTATTTTTAATCTCATCCTGCCGGAAAACGAACCCCCGCAAGTGCGCCGGGTGCGTGCCGGGCGCGACACGCAGGGAAGCGACTGGATGGGCTTCCGCCGCAACGAGTCTTACATTCTGCGCGCCGTGACGGACGTGCCGCTCTTGAGCGGTCTGCTCGCCGCCATTGCGATGCTGGGGCTTCTACTTTTCGCCTGGTGGCGGGAGAGCCGGTAAGGCCCTCCCCCGCACCCCGCTCAGATCGCCGTGCCGAGCGGCGGTTTCGTCACCGCCCCTTTGACATGGGAAAACGCGCCGAGATCGAGCTCGCGGTAAAGCAGCCGCGAGGGGTCCACCGGCCCCGGCATGGTGAGCCGGCCCGGCGGCACCGGCCCGAAGCCGACCCGCGCATAATAAGGCGCATCGCCCACCAGAATAACGAGCCGGTAGCCCATGGCCTTGGCATCGGCAAGGCCTCTTTCCATCAGTTTGATGCCGCAGCCCTTGCCGCGCAGCTGCGGTTTGACCGCAAGCGGGCCGAGCATCAGCCCCGGCTCGCCGCCGATCAGGATCGGCCAGAAGCTGAGCGCGCCGATCATCTCGCGCGCCTCCCCCTCGCCCGCATAAGCGACATAGGAAAGTTCGGGAATGGAGGTATTGCCTTCCCGCAGCCGCTGGGCGGCTTTGGCATACCGGCCCGGGCCGAAGGCATCATCCAGCAGCGCCTCGATTTCGGGCGCATGTTCGGGCCGTTCAAGTTCGATCGTAAACATGTTTTCTCTCAGTGCGTCGGGTCATCGGAACAAGGCTCCCCTCATCCCGCACACTGATTGCCAGCTTAGCAGGACAAAGACGGCCCATGGCAAATGGCGGGCAGATGCCGGCCAGTTGCGCCGCTTCGTCGTCGCTGGATGAAAACCCGGGCAAGCACCTTAGCCATGGCGGGGCGTGCTCCTGTAAGCAATGATGAACGCGACAAGGAGCAGCGCGTCGATGAGGCCGCCAAGCACCACGCCGCCCGCCACGCGCCCTTCGCCGTAAAGCCAGGCAACGGGCAGAGCGAAGGCAAGCTTTTCGAGAAAGGTAATAGGCATCAGCGCTCTGTAGCGCACCGGATCGGAGGCGATGAGCAGGAAAAGCACCTGCCAAACAAGCGCCGTGCCGATAAAGCCGTAATAAAATTCAGGATGGGTGATGGCCGGCGGATTGAGCGCGCCGACCTGAGCTTCCATGAAAAGCTGCGGCGCGAGCACCACGATCCCATAGACCGCGGCCACGATATAAATCCAGCGTGCCAGTTTCATCGCTCATCCCTCCCCGGCGGGCGCAAAAGCCCCCCAAACCGGCAAGGCGATTAGCACGCACAGGACGCAGGGTCCAGCGGAACTTGCCCGCTCGCGCCCTCCCGCCCTGCCGGTAAAGGCCTAAGAAAGCGCTGGCCCGCGCGGAAAACTGCCGCTAGCTTGCCCTCGAGCCAAGGGCGGCCCAGACCGCCGAGGGATGAGAAGCGGAACAGAAAACAGGGAGAGCAAAATGGGATTGCTTGACGGAAAAGTCGTTCTCGTAACCGGTGCCGGGCGCGGCATTGGCCGGGACTGCGCGATTATCGCGGCGGCGCAGGGCGCAAAGGTTGTGGTGAACGATCTGGGCGGCGGCGTGGCCGGCGGCGATGCGGGCGATGTGGGCCCGGCGCAGGAAGTCGTCAACGAAATCACGAAAGCTGGCGGTGAAGCCGTCGCCAATACCGATTCCGTCGCCATCAAGAGCGGCGCGGAAGCCATGGTCGAACAGGCGCTCGACACATTCGGCGGCCTGCATTCGGTGATCAGCCCGGCAGGTATTCTGCGCGACGGCATGTTCCATAAAATGGCGGATGAAGACTGGCATTCGGTGATCGATGTGCACCTTAATGGCAGCTACAACGTCACGCGCGCCGCCATCAATCATTTCCGCGAGCAGGAAGAAGGCAATTTCGTTCTCTTCACCTCGACGAGCGGTCTGATCGGCAATATCGGCCAGGCGAACTACGCCGCCGCGAAAATGGGCATTGCCGGCCTTTCCCGCATCATCGCCATGGAAGGCGAGAAAAAGAACGTGCGCTCCAACATCATCGCGCCCTTCGCCTGGACGCGCATGATCGCCACCATTCCGGTGAAGGACGAAGCCTCCGCGCAGCGCGTGGAACGCATGAAAAACGCCATGCGCGCCGATCAGGTCGCGAAAATGGCCGTGGCGCTCGCCGCGCCTTCTTGCGAAACCTCGGGCCAGATCTTCGCCGTGCGCGGCAACGAGCTCTTCCTCTTCAACCAGCCCCGCCCCGTGCGCGGCATGGCGCGGCTGGAAGGCTGGGAGCCCGACACGATCCTCTCCCATGCGCTACCTTCCATGAAGGCGGACATGACCGATCTCGGCGCCACCGCCTCGGTCTTCCCCTGGGAACCGATTTAAGCATCAGCTGCATACGAAACGAAAAGGCCTTCGCTCCGGCGGGGGCCTTTTTGTTTCCGCTACACCCCAAGCCCTCTACACCCCAAGCCAGGGCGCGCGGCCTTCGCCGTATTTCTCCACCATGAAGTCCACAAAGGCGCGGACCTTGGAGGGCATGTGCCGCCGGTCGGCATAGATGAGATGAAGGCGCACTGCATCGTCGACCTCCTCTTCAAGAACGCGGACAAGCGCACCGCTTTTCAAATGCCGGTAGGCAATGAAGTCCGGCACATGCTGGAGCCCGAGCCCGGCCAATACCACCGGCTGAATGGCAACAGAGGTATTGGCGATGAAGCGGCCCGAGACGGGCACCGAGACGACCTGCCCCTGGCCATTGCGCAAGGTCCAATAAGAGCGGTCGGGAAGCTGGCTATTGATGATGCAGGCATGATGGCTGAGATCATCGAGCGTGCGCGGCGCGCCGAATTTTTCGATGTAAGACGGCGCGGCGCAGATGAAGCGGTGCACCGGGGCAAGCTGGCGGGCGATGAGACTTGAATCCGCCATGCCCGAAATCCGGACGCCCACATCATAGCCCCCCGACACGAAGTCGATCATGTGATCGGCAAGATCGATCTCCACCGTCAGGTCCGGATAACGCTCCATGAATTCGGGCAGCGCCTCGCCGAACTCATACTGCGTGAAGGAAATAGGCGCGCTGACTTTCAAGACGCCCGTCACCTTGCCCGAAAGCTCACTTGCGGCAGCCGCGGCAAAACGCGCCTCATCCACCGCCCGCTTGGCGTGATCGAGCACCGCCGCCCCTTCCCGCGTCAAAGACAGCGTGCGGGTGGTGCGGTTGAGGAGCCGGGCGCCCAGCGCCTCCTCCAGCGCCGTGACCTGGCGGCTGACCGCGCCTTTTGAGATGTGCAGCCGCTCGGCGGCCCGCGTGAAACTGCCCGCCTCCACGACTTCCGTGAAAATCCGCAAGAGATTGAGGTCGGGCAGGCTCATTTCATTGCATCCGTTATCGAAACAATATGTTTCTAGATACGTATATTATCATCATGAACGAAACAAACTAAATATCGCCCATGAGAGACAGCGCAACGGCGCGTTGCGGACCGGCCCGGCGGATTTCCTGCCTTAGGGCTTTCACAAAGGGGATGAGCGATGACCAAAATTCTCGTGCTTTATCACAGCTCTTACGGGCATATCGAAACCCTCGCCAAGGCGGTTGCCGAAGGCGTGACGGATGGCGGCGGCGAAGTGACGATCAAGCGCGTGCCCGAAACCATGGACAAGGAAACCATGGCCAAGGCCGGCATGAAAACCGAGCAGGAAGCGCCGGTCGCGCAACCTTCCGAGCTTGCCGAGTATGATGCCATCATCTTCGGCACCCCTACCCGCTTCGGCAATATGTCCGCGCAGATGCGCCAGTTCCTCGACATGACGGGCGGGCTTTGGGCGCAAGGCAAACTGATCGGCAAGCTGGGCTCCGTCTTCACCTCCACAGGCACGGGCGGCGGCCAGGAAACGACCATTACGTCGTTCCACTCGACGCTGCTGCATCACGGCATGGTCATCTCCGGCGTGCCTTACGGCATTCCCGAGCTTGCTGACATCTCGCAAGTGCATGGCGGCAGCCCTTACGGCGCAGCTACCCTTGCCGGTGCCGATGGCAGCCGCACGCCGACGCAGCAGGAGCTTGCCATTGCCCGCCACCAGGGCAAGCACGTTGCCGGCCTTGCCGCAAAGCTCGCCGGCTAACAGACACGATCACACGCATTAAAGGAGGCCCGCCATGGGCAAGCTCGTTGACGGTATCTGGCACGATGTCTGGTACGACATGGAAAAAACCAAGGGCAAATTCGTCCGCTCCGAAAGCCAGTTCCGCAACTGGGTGACGGCGGACGGCGCGCCCGGGTCCGGCGGTACGAGCGGCTTCAAGGCGGCCTCCGGGCGCTACCATCTTTATGTTTCCTATGCCTGCCCCTGGGCGCACCGGACGCTGATCTTCCGCGCGCTCAAGGGACTGGCGCCTCATATCGGCGTCACCGTCACCGATCCCTTGATGCTTGAAGAAGGCTGGACGCTGAAAGGCGAAGATGGCGGCGAGAGCGACCCGCTTTACGGCAAGCAACGCCTCTACGAACTTTACACGAAAGCCGACCCCGCCTACTCGGGCCGCGTGACGGTGCCCGTTCTATGGGACAAGGAAACGGAAACCATCGTCTCCAATGAATCGGCCGAAATCATCCGCATGTTCAACAGCGCCTTCGACGATTTGCCGGGCGTTAAAACCGGCCTCGATTTTTATCCGCAAGAGCTGCGCGAGGAGATCGACGCTATCAATGCCCGCGTTTATCGGGACGTGAATAACGGCGTTTATAAAGCCGGTTTCGCAACGAGCCAGGAGGCTTACGAAGAAGCCGTCACGGCGCTTTTCGATGCGCTTGATTGGCTTGAAGGCATCCTCACCCACAACCGCTATCTTTTGGGTGGACGGTTGACGGAGGCTGACTGGCGGCTTTTTACGACGCTCATCCGCTTCGATGCGGTCTATGTCGGGCACTTCAAATGCAACATTGCGCGGATCGAGGATTATCCGGCGCTGTCAGGCTATCTGCGTGAGCTTTATCAGGTGCCCGGCGTGCGCGAGACCGTGCATTTCGATCACATCAAAAAGCACTATTACGGCAGCCACAAAACGATCAATCCGGCGGGCGTCATACCCGCCGGACCGAAACTTCACCTCGACACGCCGCCCTGGCGCGAGCATCTGCCCGCCCGCTCGGCGGCATAAGCGAAAGGCATATTATTCCGCCAATGTGCCTTGCGCTTTGAAACGCTGCTTAACGAGCGCCCAGCTGCGGTTCTGGTCGTATTTGCCGTCCCGTGACAGCGCGTTATGGAAGGCCTTGAGCTCCGGGGAAGCACCCGAGGCGATATAGGCTTCCATATCCGCGATCACACAAGGACCGCCGATCACGACATCCGGGCCGCCTGCCGAGCATTGCCTGCCGATCCGGCGTAATTCGCGCAAGTGCTGCTCATGCAGCGCTTTCAGCTCTTCTTCCGAAGAAGGCAGCACCGTGGCCTGAGCGTTCATTTCAGTGGAGGCCGAACCATACTCATCGGCAATGGCCGGCATATAAATCGCTCCGAGCGTGATAGCGAACGCGTATAGAGCGGAAAACAAAATGCGCATCGCATCTCTCCCGTTTGACATTGTTCGCTGCATTAACGGGCAGCCGCCCAAAAGGTTCGCAAAGCGGAAACACCCTGCCCAGACCCTTTCGCACGGCGTAAATTATGCCGTAAGCGCAATGACATAGGCCGGCAGGCCAAGATAAAGGCTGGCGATGTAAAGCGCGAAGAAAATCACGAACACCGCCCCCTCGCTCCGGCTGATCACCCGCCCCGTCACCATGACAGGCAGAAGAACGAGCGCGGCGAGCACCATGATCCAGGCATCGTAAGCGGCAATCTGGCGCGTCACCGTCAAGGGTTCAACGAGCGCCGTGCCGCCGATAATGAGAAGAATATTGGCGATATTGCTGCCGATAATGTTGCCCACCGCAATGTCGCCCCGCCCCCGGTAAGCGGCAATGGCGGAAACGGCAAGCTCCGGCAGCGAGGTGCCGATCGCCACGAGCGAGAGGCCGATCACCGCCTCAGCCACGCCGAGAGCACGGGCAATGGACGTGGCACCTGACACCAAAAGATCGGCACCGAGCACGACACCGGCCAGCCCCGCCAGAAAAAGCGGAAAGGCAACGAGAAGCCGGGGCGGCAATCCGCCATATTCATCCGCTTCCG
Organism: Tepidicaulis sp.; assembly: GCF_965222285.1. Taxonomy (NCBI): domain Bacteria; kingdom Pseudomonadati; phylum Pseudomonadota; class Alphaproteobacteria; order Hyphomicrobiales; family Parvibaculaceae; genus Tepidicaulis; species Tepidicaulis sp. The sequence continues at coordinate 2,364,011 of NZ_OZ244942.1, forward strand.
TTTCATGGCGCGCGGCAACGGGCGAGCGGTTGGTGCTTTCCACCCAATAACAAATGCCGATATAGACGCCGAGCAATGCGATAAAGAGCGCGCCCTGCAGCGAGCCGACCATGCCGGTGAGACAAAGCGCGGCCATGGCGATTGTGACGGCGAACATAAAAAGCCCGTCCCGCACCACAAGCTGGCGTTCGGGACGCAGCGGCTGAATGAGTGCGGTCACCCCGAGGACAAGAAGAATATTCGCAATATTGGAGCCGACGACATTGCCCACGGCGATATCAGGCTGGCCCACCAAGGCCGCGCTCAAGGAGACGGTGAATTCCGGCGCCGAAGTGCCGAAGGCAACGATCGTCAGCCCCACAATGATTTGCGAGACATTGAAACGCCCCGCAATCGCGACGGCCGCGCGCACCAGCACCTCCCCGCCCAGAAAAAGCAGCGCCAAGCCCGCCAGCACCGACAATACGTCCATGAAATCCCCCGGAAGACCGCCGCTGAGCCCAAGCTTGTGATCGGGCGCGGCGAAAGATAGTTTTGCTGGGCATAGATAAACACGAATAAAGCGCCGTCAAAAGCCCCGCAGAGGGCAGACGGAATAAAGGAGACGGGGATGGGCCGCTTTACCGAATATGGCGACTATGATGGGCTTGGCCTTGCGCGCCTTGTCAAAGACAAGGAAGTGACGCCCGGCGAATTGCTGGATGAAGCATTGGCGCGCACCGAAGCGCTCAACCCGAAATTGAATGCCATCGTCATCGAGAATTACGAAGAAGCCCGCCGCCTCGTCGAAAAAGGCGTGCCCGATGGCCCCTTCGAAGGCGTCCCGTTTCTTCTGAAAGATCTGCACTTGCTCTGGGAAGGCACGGAAACGACCTTCGGCTCCGATGCCTGGAAAGGCTATATCGCCGATCATAATTCGACGCTGACGGAGCGCTATCTTGCCGCCGGTCTCGTGCCCTTCGGCAAGACCAATTCGCCCGAACTTGGCCTGACCGGCACGACGGAACCCAGAGCCTACGGCCCGACGCGCAATCCCTGGAACCTCGAGCGCTCGCCCGGCGGCTCATCGGGCGGCGCAGCAGCTGCGGTTGCCGCCGGCATTCTGCCCCTTGCCAATGCCAGCGACGGCGGCGGCTCGATCCGTATTCCCGCTGCCGCCTGCGGTCTTTTCGGCATGAAACCGACCCGCGCCCGCACACCCATGGGCCCCGACAGGGGCGAGGGGTGGGGCGGCATGTCCATCTCCCATATCGTCTCGCACAGCGTGCGCGACAGCGCCGCCATGCTCGATGCAACAGGCGGCGAAGCGCCGGGCGATCCTTATGCCGCGCCCGCGCCGGAAGGCCCTTATCTGGCCGAGACGGAGCGCGAGCCCGGCGTTCTCAAAATCGCCTTCAACACGAAACGCGCCGACGGCAGCGAAGTGGAAGCGGAAGTCGCCGAAGCCATCAAACGCACGGCGATCCTGTGCGAGTCTCTCGGTCACATCGTCGAAGAAGCCGCCCCCCGCCTCGACCCGCAGGAAATGTCCACCCATCAGGCAACGCTCATCGGCGCGAATGTCGCCCTGGCGCTCAAGCAGCGCGGCGAGGCGCGGGGCCGGGAGATCGGCCCGGACGATGTGGAACTCATCACCTGGCTCATCGCGGAAGGCGCAAAAAGCCGCACCGCCGTCGATTATGCCGCCGCGACATTGTTCATCCATCAGATGAGCCGGCATCTGGCCCGCTTCATGAGCGGCTATGACGTTTATCTTTGCCCCACCATGGGCGCGCCTTCCATTCCGCTCGGCGTGCTCGACATGATGAACGAGGATGTGGGCGCCTATATGCAGGCCATCACCCACTACATGCCCTTTACCGGCCTTTTCAACATGACCGGCCAGCCTTCCATGTCCGTGCCGCTTTTCTGGTCGCAGGACGGCATGCCGATCGGCTCGATGTTTACGGGAAGGTTCGGCGATGAGGCCACGCTGTTCCGCCTCGCCGCCCAGCTTGAAAAAGCCCAGCCCTGGAAAGACCGGCGCCCGAATATCTAAACGCGCGCTAAGAGTTCAGGGGGCCCACATGGCAGGGGGCGTCAGCCCCTTGCTGATCTCCTCGATGCGTGCGCGGGTGGCCCCGCTCGTACCCTCCGGCAGGGCGTCCGGCGGAAAGAACCCGTATTCGGCAATCTCAAGGCTGCGCCGTGCTTCGCGCTCATAAGTGCCCGGCGAAACGACATAAAGCGCCACATGGTCGGATTTGAATTCGCGGAAATTGGCGTAAAGACCGAAAAGCCGGGGCAGTTCGCGCAGCAAAATACCCGCTTCCTCGTCAAGCTCGCGGGTAACCGACTGCAATGTGGTCTCGCCCCGCTCCACCCCGCCGCCCGGCAGATACCAGCCGCGCATATAAGAATGGCGCACGAGCAGCACCGCGCCCTGTTCATCGAAAACCGCCGCCCGGACCCCCATGGTGAGCGGCCGGGCAAGGCGCCAATAAATCCGCATCAAGGCATGGATGGATCTTCTGAGAGGATCGGGCTTTCCCGGGTCTTGCTGCACATCTTGCATGATTGGCGCTTGCCTTACAGGAGGGGGAAGCTTCTAGACTGTGCAGGCAGCATAACGGGAGGAAGACGCATGAGCCAACAGGCCGCCCTTAATCAGGATCAGATCGAGTATTGGAACGGTGAGGCCGGCGCCTCCTGGACCCGCAATCAGGAACGGGTGGACCGCTTTCTGGCGCCCATCACGGCAAAGGTGCTGGATGCGGCAAAGCCCACGCGCGGCGAGGCCATTCTGGATATCGGCTGCGGCTGCGGGGAAACGACGCTCGCGCTTGCCGAAGCCGCAGGTCCGGCGGGCCGCGTTACCGGCGTCGATATCTCCGCTCCCATGCTGGAACGGGCCCGCGAGCGGGCGGCGGCCAAAGGCCTTGCGCCCGAATTCATAAAAGCCGATGCCGCCTCGCACGATTTTGCGCCGGAAAGTTTCGATCTCGTCTTCTCCCGCTTCGGGGTCATGTTTTTCGATGAACCGGCTGCCGCCTTTGCCAATATCCGCAAAGGCATGAAAAAAGGCAGCCGGCTTTCTTTCGTCTGCTGGCGCGAGGCAAAAGAAAACGACTGGGTCTTCCGCCCGCTCGTTGCCGCCCTGCCTCACATCACCCCGCCCGAGCCGCCCGCCCCCGGCACGCCCGGCCCCTTTGCCTTTGCCGATGAAAGCCATGTGCGCGGCCTCCTCGAAAAAGCCGGCTTCGAGAAAATCCATCTCGACCCGCTCGACATCGATCTGACCATGGCCGAGGGCGGCAAAGATATGCTCGATCAATCCATCGATTTCGTTCTGGAAATCGGGCCGGTCGCCCGGGCGCTCAAAAGCGAAGATGCGGCAGTAAAAGAAAAAGTGATCGGCGCCGTGCGCGAAGAGCTCGCCAAGTTCGAAACCGCTAAAGGCCTCGTTCTCAAAGGCGCCTGCTGGATCGTCAGCGCCCGCACCTGAGGGCGGGCGGGGCCTGCCCATCCGCCGCGATTCAGCATTCTTCAACCATAGGCGCCTAATCTCATAAGCCTCATTCACTTTGCTGTGGAGGCTTTCATGGGATTGCTGTCGCGCTTTCGCTCACCGCGGGAAGACCGCTTCGCCGCTCCCTTGCCTGCCGCACCGCACGCGCGCGCCGAAACCGGCAATGAAGCCGGCAATGGCGCCATTCAAGGCGCGATTTCGCGGGCTCTGCGCCCCTCCATAGCCGGTATGAGCGAGACGGCGGAAACCGCCGAACGGCTGAGCGGCGCGCTGCACATGCTTGAAGCGGCCATTCTGGCCATCGACCATCTGACCGAACTTCTGGCCGAAGGCACCGAGCTTTGCGAAAATGCCCGCGAGGCCGTCAACACCGCCAAACGCGCCGCCATTGCCGAGCGCTACAGCGCGCTTCTGGAGCGCATCGACGCTTATGTCATGAACATCGCCGAGGGCGAGGCCAATCTTATCGACGGCAGCCGCAAGACCTGCGAAATCACCCTCGATGCGGCAGGCCAATCCCGCGTCGTCCTGCATGTCGCCAACCTGACAAGCGGGCCGAGCGGCCTCGACCTTTCCGCCCCGAGCGAAGCCTTTGCCAGCCTCAGCGCCATCGACCGCAGCCTTGCCGAGCTTACCGTCGCCAAAAACGTCGCGTTGCACACGGCGGACCTCTTCGCCGACAGCGCCGCAGTGCTCTCCGAACGGCTTGGGCGCCTGAAAACGCTCTAAAGCCTTAACGCGCGTTAAGATAAATCCGCCTTAAGGAAAAGAATTCCTTAGTTCCATTGCGAAATTTTTAACGAAGCGGCTCTAGCCTTTCCCGTATTGCAACAGCGCCTTTTGCAACCGGGGGAGACACCGCGCCGTGTTCGCACCAACATCCGAAGCCATCAAGCTGTTCTCCAAGCTCAGCATCCTCGTCGTCGAGGACAGCGCTTATATGCGCAAGCTGCTTGGCGAGCTTCTGCATGCGCTGGAAGTCGGCACCATCCTGGAAGCGGAAAACGGGGAAGATGGCTGGGCCAAGTTTCAAGATTACGTGCCCGACATCGTGCTGACCGACGCCGCGATGGAACCGACCAACGGCTTCGACCTTCTGCGCCGCATCCGCGCGGCGGAAGACCCGCGCCTTGCCACCGTGCCCGTTGTCATGATCACCGGGCATTGCGAGCGCGAAGCGGTTGAGCTCGCCCGCGATCTCGGCGTTACCGAATATCTTGCCAAACCGGTCACCCCCGTCGGGCTTTATTCGCGCCTCGTGGAAGTGGCCGCGCATCCGCGCCCCTTCGTGCGCGCTGATGGGTTCTTCGGGCCCGACCGGCGCCGCCGCGCCACCAACAAATATGACGGGCCCGAGCGCCGCCGAGGCCGCACGCGCTCCGCCCTGCTCGACATTTGAGAGGAATTCAGCCGCCATGCCGCACTCTCAATATCCCTCCGACCATGCCCAAGTGGGAATGCAGGTGAACAGCGGCGCCGACGGCGTCGAAGTCGTTCAGCCGCCCTCCATCGTCACCCGCAAGCTGGGTCCCGGCGCCGTTTTGCCCATGCGTCTCGATCCGCGCGTATTGCAGCGCATGGAACGGGCCATCGAAAAAATGGCCGACAGCTACGAGAAATCGCTGAAAACCGAAATCCGGCAAATGCTGCTTTCCCATGACGAATGGCAATCGGGCAAACAGGAAGCCATTCACGCCATCTATGCGCTTTCCCATGACATTCGCGGGCTCGCCGGCACCTTTTCAAGGCCGGTGACAGGGCGCATCGCCAACGCGCTGTGCCAATATCTCGAAGCCCTGCCCAATCTCGATGCCGCCGACGGCGCGGTCGTGCGCCTGCATGTCGATGCCATGTTCGCCGCGGCAACCGACGCGCAGGAACCGAGCGAGGAAGTCGCCAAGGCGACGCTTGCCGGGCTCGACCGGCTTGTCGGGCGGGCGCTCGAACATTACCGGCCCTCCGCCGCCCCGCTGCGCGGCTGAGACAGGCAGAGCGCATGAGCACCACCAATCCCATCGACAAACTCTCCATTCTCATCGCCGATGACAGCGAGACGGTGCGCCGTCTTCTTGCCTCGCTCCTCGCCGCGCTCGGCGCAGGCCGCGTCTTTATCGCCAATAATGGCAGCGAGGCGCTGACCACATTCTTCCGCTATTGCCCGGACATCATCATCACCGATGCCGCCATGGCCCCAATCGACGGCTATGAACTCGTGGACACGGTGCGCACGCATCCGGAAAGCCCGGACCCCAATGTACCGGTCATCATGCTCTCCGCCCTATCGGGAGATGCCCATGAAGCGCGGGCCGAGCAGATGGGCGTCAGCATTCTTCTTTCAAAGCCGCTCGTACCCGAAGCGCTTTACAAAGCCATCAGCGAAGCGCTGGCAAGCGCGGAACGGCGCGCTTGGCTGGAAGAAGCAGCGCTGAAAATCGCCGATCCGAGCCCCCTTCCCGCCGACAAACAGCCCCTGCCCGCCGGCCGCTCGCGCATGCTGCACTGAGCCTTGCCGTTAAACCTTTGTTTTCCAAAGGTGACACAGGCGTCATTTTCTTTGATTTTTGCGTAGTTCCCCTCTATATTTACCTTAGGGAATGTCCTTCATGTGTTGGCACAAGAGCGCCTAAGCGCCGCCGGCCAAGACATGACGAGGGGACAAACGAACTGGAGGAAACCGCATGACATCGAAAGACGGCAACATCACTGTCGATACGGCTTATGAAGCCGTCGACCCCAAAGACTTTCCGGCGATGATGGATGTCGAACGCTACGGCAACCGCTCGACCGCGTTCGACAAGATCATTTCCGCCACGCACGACCATTTCTGGGATCCGCTGGATACGAAATATATCGACTTCTCCCTGCCCTTCGACATGGAGAACGAATATCTCATCGAGCCGAGCCAGAACATGGAGCTGAAAACGGCGGTCGCCGACAAGCTCGATGAAAAGCAGAAAATCCAGCTCGTGAACATGAACGTGCATTGGTCGCTCTCCTCGATCCTGCACGGCGAGCAGGGCGCGCTGGCGCTGTCGGCGAGCCTCTGCCACATCCTGAAAGACCCGGGCGCGCAGGAATATGCGGCGAACCAGACCCGCGAAGAAGCCCGCCACGTCACCGGCTTCACGAACTACATCAAGGCCCGCTGGGGCAAGCCTGTGCAGGTCGGCCCGGCGCTCGGCGATCTTCTGACCGAGCTCGTGCTCTCCCCGCTCGTCTGGAAGAAACTCGTGGGCATGCAGATGCTCGTCGAAGGCCTCGCCATGGGCGCCTTTGCGACCTTCTACAAATTCTCCCGCGACCCGCTGATGGTCAAAGTCATGCAGCTGACCATGACGGACGAAGCCTTCCACCATAAGTTCGGGAAAATCTGGGCGGACCGCACCATTCCGAAACTGTCGGAAAGCGAGCGCAACCAGATCGAAGACTGGGCCTGGGAAGTCTTCCAGGTGCTGCTCTATAACCTGGGCAGCCCGGAACAGAAGAAATGGATGTATGAGCGCATCGGCCTCGATTGGCAGTGGGTGCAGAGCGCCTTCATGGAAGCCATGACGGACAGCAACATCCGCGAAGACATGCAGGAATCGACCAACATCTTCCGCGTGCTCATCAAGACGCTGCTGAAAGCCGGCATCATCACCGAGCGCACTTCGGGCAACTACGCCGCCTTCATCGACATGAAGGAACTTTACGGCGAAGGCGACCGCATGGTCGGCGACGACATTGCCGAGGAAGGCATCAAGTTCCTGCGCAAGCTGAACGGCAACAATGGCGCCTATATGTCCCTCGACAGCATGACGGCTGCCGAATAAGCAGGCTTCGCACTTGTTGAATTTAAAGGGCGGTCTTCGGGCCGCCCTTTTTCTTTGCAGACAAAAATTTGATCAAAAAAAGCGTGAATCGCACCTAAGCTGTAATGGCGCTACGCAACACCTTTCGCGAACGAGATGAAAGATGCTGGAAATTGATAACGCTCTCAGTTTTCTATCGCCAATAGAATTGGAATCATTCCAAACTTTTTACCCGTTTGCTTACAAGAAGATCACAAACATCATCCACAGCAAAAAGCGGTTCGTGCATTATTCAACCGCCGAAGCGGCTGTATCTATAATACGAAACAAAGAAGTCTGGATGCGACAGGCATCTACGATGAACGATTTCCAGGAAATCGAGCATGGTCGGCATTGTCTTCAGCAGGCGCTGAAACACCCTTCGGGTGAAAAGCTCAAAAAACTATTGGAAGATTTGTTTCCTGGGCTTTGGAGCAAGCTGTTTGAATTCCTAGAGGGCTGGTACGGTGATTTTAGAAATGAGACATACATTGCTTGTATTTCAGAGCATGACAGTCCTAACGAAGATTCTATCGGACGCCTTTCGATGTGGCGCGCTTATGGAGGAACAGTTGGAGTAGCACTTGTCCTCAATCCGTATGCTTTTATAGCTCCCTCAAACGCACTTGATGCTTACACCAGTCCCGTCGCATACCTATCACCCGCCGATTTTATTACACACTTTGTAGATCTCGTATCGAGCTTGGAATGCAAGAAGGAACTGCTGATCGAATTACAAAGAGAGACCGTTCTGAATCATCTATTCAACATATTCAAACTAGCATTGCTGAGCACCAAGCATCCGGGGTTTCATGAAGAAAAGGAGTGGAGAATTATTCATTCCCCTACACTCCAGAAATCCGTACGCTTGAAAAAAGAGATTCATTCCATTCGAGGGGTCCCGCAAAAAATATACAAAATCCCTCTTGCAAACATTCCAGAAGAAAACTTGCTTGGGGTGGAACCAGACCAACTCTTAGAACGAATAATAGTAGGCCCCTCAGATCAACCTTATGAAATAAGGGAAGCCTTTATCGAACTTCTGGAAGAAAACGGCGTGACTAACGCATCAGACAGAGTGACCGTCTCAACCATCCCATTGCGGACCAGGAGTTAGGTATTCTAGATATGGGAAGCAACGCTTCCAGGATCGTCGAAGGCCAGAACGCGACATAACAAATCACCCCTCCAGCCGCTTTTCCATCGCATAATTATGAATGGCCGTGCCGCGCAGATCGAAGTCGCGGCGCTTGACGACGGTAAACCCCCGCCGCTCGAAAAGCCGCTTTGCCGCCTCGCTTGCTTCCACATAAAGCCGCGCCATGCCTTGAGCGCGCGCATGGGCCTCGAGCGCAGCATAGAGCGCGGAGGCAACGCCTTTGCCCGCGGCATCCGGATGCGCATAAAGATGATCGATATGCCCGTCCGCCTCGAGATCGCCGTAGGCCAGCAGCCGGCCTTCTTCATCTTCGGCAATGAGAAAGAAGCGCCCATCCGCCGCTTTTTCGATATAGGTCTCGGGGGAAAGCGGCTTCGGCGCCCACGCCGCCACCTGCTCGAACGTATAATCGCGGCTGCCCACTTCATGAACGGAGGAAAAGAACAGCGCGGCAAGCGCCGCCGCATCCTCTCGCCGGAAGGGGCGCAAGGTGAATGTCAAACCGTCTGCGGTTTCAGGCATGGCGCGCCTCTTTGTTACTTATTTCCGGGGCCGCTTTTTATATGTGAGCGCCAGTTGAATGCAATGGCGCAGCTCGTCTTCCGGCAAAGCTTCATCCGGTTTGAAATGCAGCGCGCGATTTCCCTCGAAGGTAAAAACATCCGGGTAATGCGTGCGGAACATCTCGGCGAGGCGCGTCTGACAATGAACGTAAAGCGCCCAGGTTTGCCCGTCCTTCGAGACGCCGAGGCGGATCGTGCTGCCGCTTTTCGTTTTAGAGGTGAGGTAAGAAGGCTGGCCCCATTTCAAACATTCCTCAAGCGGCCCCACGCCTTCGGTCGCCGCCGCCGTTTCAAAAACCAGCGCGCGCAGTTTCAAAAGCGGACGGCGCAGCTTTGCGGGGAACGCGCCGAATGCCGCCTCGACGCCTTTGTCTTTGAATGGCGGTGTTGCGCGCATGTTCATCGCCCCCTCCTTCGCTCACATATTGGACGGCCCGGCCAGACGTCGCAAAAGCTGCGCCAGGCTTTCGCCGTAAATCTTGCGCGCCGCCGCCGGGTCCTGCGCATTGGCAATGGCAAGCGCCGCCTGCATCGCCGCGCCTGAAATCACATCCGCCAAAGGCTCGAGCGGCTGATCCGGGATCAAGCCTTCATCCACCAGATGCTCGAGCGCGTGGCCGATCAGCGCCAGATGGAAGGGCCGCTGCACCTCGCGCCAATCCGCCCAGCCCATCACCACCGGCCCGTCGAGCAGCAAAATGCGCTTCACCTCGGGCCGAGAGAAAATATCGAGCATGACCTGCGTGCCCACATGCAGATCCTCGCGGTCATGTTCGATGCCCTGCATCGTCTTTTCAAAGATTTCCTGTCCGCATTCGGTCAGCATTTCCTCGAAGACCGCCCGGAAAAGATCCTCCTTATCGGCGAACTGATAATAAAGCGCGCCGCGGGTAATCCCGGCGGCCGCGACGATTTCCTCGGTCCCGGTTTCCGCATAGCCCTTCTCGCCGAAGAGCCTGCGGGCCACTTCCAGCAGTTTGACGCGGTTTTTCGAGGGCCGTTTTGCCCTTGATTTTGCCTCTTCCGGGGCTTTGACGGGGGGCGTCGTTTCAAAACTCATTTCATACAGCTTGTATAATTTATAAATCCGGCTTATTTAATCATACAGCCTGTATGAAAAGGAGCAACCAATGGCCGCTTCACCTTCCCGTCAGATCCCCTGGTGGCTCTTTGCGCTGGTGCTGGGGCTGAATGCGCTCTGGCTGTGGCTCTACATCGTGCCTGCGGGCCGGAGCGAAGCCGGATTGCTCGAAATCACCCGCCTGACGGCGCGCCTTTCCGTGCTGCTCTTCTTTTTGACCTTTGCCGCTTCAGCCCTCTTCAAGCTCTGGCGGAGCGCAATGACGCGCTGGCTCCTCGCCAACCGGCGCTATATGGGCCTTGCCTTTGCGCTTTCCCATTTCATCCATCTGGGCGCGCTCACCGCCTTCTTCCTCGTCAGCCCGGAAGAACCGGCACTCGTTGCGGTCATCGGCGGGGGCATCGGCTATGCCTTTATCGCCGCCCTGGCGCTTACTTCCAATGACCGGGCGCAGCGGGCGCTGGGTGCGAACTGGCGCAGGCTGCACCTCACGGGCAGCTGGTATCTCTGGGCGATCTTCCTGAATTCCTATGCCGGCCGGGTCGGCGAAGGGCGCGAGCCGGAATGGCTTTTCCTAAGCCTGACGGGGCTTGTCCTTTCCATCGCCCTCTTGCGCCTTGCGGCCTGGATGAAGCTGCGCTGGCGCCGCCTTGCCCGGCAGGCTGTCTGACAGGCCGGCTGACCCGGCAAGCAATTGACACAACTGTCAGTGATTTTCGCCGCGTCTTCTCCCCTTCTAGGGTAGACACGCGTGAGAGATGACGGCGGACGCCAAAAAGGTATGATGCCTCCCATAAGAACTCATCAATGAGATCACTTGAGGGAGGAAGACATCGTGGGTTGGAATTACGGCGATATTCTCGATCAGATCGCAACCGTTCTGCCGGGCGATGCGCCCGCGCTTATTCACGGCGAGCGCATCATAAACTGGAAAGACATGACGGCGCGCTCGAACAATCTTGCCCGCGCCCTGCATGCGCGCGGCGCCAAGCCCGGCGACAAGATCGCCTTCTATATGCGCAACCGCCCGGAATATATGGAAACGCTCGCCGCTGCCTTTAAAGGCCGGCTGACCCATGTGAACGTCAATTACCGTTATAAGGCAGACGAAGTCTTTTACATCTTCGACAATTCCGATGCGCAGACCGTCATCTATGGCTCCGAGTTCCGTGACACGATTGCCCAAATCAAAGACAAGCTGACCAAGGTCGGAACCTTCGTGGAAATCTCCGATGACGGAACGGTTGCCGATTTCGCCGTCAATTACGAGACCCTGGTGAAGGAAGGCGATGGCAGCCCGCTCGGCATCGAGCGCAGCGGCGATGACATGCTCTTCATCTATACGGGTGGCACGACGGGCATGCCCAAAGGCGTGATGTGGACGCATACGGCGCTGCGCGAGGCACAGCTTGCCGCGCTCCGCCGTCTCGGCCCGGTGCCTGAAACCATGCCCGCACTGCTTGAGGCAATCAAAGAAGCAGGGCCCGGCGGGCGCATCATCCCCGCCTGCCCGCTCATGCACGGCACGGGACTTCTCACTGCCATGGGCCATATGATGAATGGCGGCTGCATCGTTACGCTGAAAGCGGCTTCCATGGATGCCGAAGAAATCTGGCAGACCGTGGACCGGCATCAGATCGACACGATCGCCATCGTGGGCGATGCCTTCGCCAAGCCGCTCCTGCGCGAGCTGGAAGAACATCCGGGCAAATACGATCTTTCCAGCATCGTCACGCTCATTTCCTCCGGCGTGATGTGGAGCACGGATGTGAAGAAGGGCCTGCTCAAGCACATGCCCCAGGCCATCATGACGGACAGTTTCGGCTCTTCCGAAGGGCTCGGCTTCGGCTCCTCGCTGATGACCGCGGACGGCGAGATTCAAACAGCGAAATTCCAGATCGGTGACACCTGCAAAGTCTTCGACGAAGAAGACAACGAAGTCGTGCCGGGCTCCGGCAAACCGGGCTTTATCGCCATCCCCGGCAATATTCCCGTCGGCTATTACAAGGACGAGGAAAAAACCGCCAAGACCTTCCGCACCGTGGGCGGCGTGCGCTACTCGATCCCCGGCGACTGGTGCACCGTGGAGGAAGACGGCTCGCTCACCCTGCTCGGGCGCGGCTCCGTCTGCATCAACACGGCCGGCGAGAAAGTCTATCCGGAGGAAATCGAGGAAGCGCTTAAAACTCATCCGAGCGTCGAAGACGCGCTGGTCATCGGCGTGCCGGACGAAAAATGGGGCCAGGCCGTCACCGGCATCGTCAAAGTCTCCAATGGCGCCGACTTCTGCGAGGACACACTGCGCGCCCATGTGCGCGGCCAGCTTGCCGGCTATAAAACGCCCAAACGCATCCTGATCGGCACCGTTCCCTTCCGCGCGCCCAACGGCAAAGCGGACTACAAGGGCGTTACAGCTTTCGCCAAAGAAGAACTTGGCATAGCCTGAGTTATTCTTTTAATTTACGCCATTACTTAAAGATTTTCGGAAGCGGCACATTGAAAAATGTGCCGTTTTTCTTTTTTATTCACTTTCAATAAAGATATTATCGTTTCAATATACATATAAGACTGGGATGGGGACGTATCGTGACGGCAAATTTGGGCACAGGCCGTACTGCATTGATCGAGCATGCCCGCCGCACGGGCGCGCCGATCGGCCGCGCTAAAGCCGAGGAATGGGTAAAGGCCATTCCCCTCAACACCTGGGAACTCGATCCGGTTTTAACCTCCCCCAGACTAACCCGGGCACTGGAGCACTGGCAGCGCATGGCCGAAGACGGGCTCTGCCCCCGCCACGGCGACCTTTTCCTGCCCGATCTCGCCGAAGCCGTGGAAAACGCCTTCATGGTGGAGTTGCAGGCCGAAAGCACCCGCGAAGGCCGGGACGATTACCGCTGCGTCTATATGGGCAAGGAGCTCGTGGAGCTGGTGGGCGTGGACAATACCGGTCAGCTCGTAAGCGAATGCATGCCGCCGCTCTTCGTCGATCAGTACAACGCCATCAACCGCCTGGTGCGCTGCTGGCGCCGGCCCATCCGCGGCCATGGCACGTTCGAAGCCTGGCAGGGTATGGACAATGTCCGTTTCGAATCTCTCGTCATGCCCTGGAGCGAGGATGGAGAGGTCGTCACCCGGCTCTTTACCTGTTTGGAATTCTCGCCCGGCTCCTAACAAGATGCAGAAAACCCAAGCCTAATCGCGCCCGGCCCCAGCAACTAGTACATCAATTTTACGACTTGTAAGCAGGCCGCTCACTGCTATGCTCCCGCCATCACAATTCATGAGGGAGTAAACGAATGGACGCGCTCGAAAAATTCCGCGCCGAGACCCGCGAATGGCTGGAGGCCAACTGCCCTGCCTCCATGCGCACCCCGATGAAAGACGGCGAAGAGCCCTGGGGTGGGCGCAACGCGGTCTGGAAAAACCCGGATTCGAAAGTCTGGATGGAGCGCATGGCCGAGCGCGGCTGGACCGCGCCGACCTGGCCGAAGGAATATGGCGGCGGCGGCCTCTCTAAAGAAGAAAACATGGTGCTCCAGCAGGAACTACGTCGCATTCATGCGCGCACCCCGCTGATGAGCTTCGGCCTCTGGATGCTTGGCCCGGCACTTCTGGAATTTGCCAATGAAGAGCAGAAGAAAGAGCACATTCCCCCGATCGTGCGCGGTGAAATCCGCTGGTGCCAGGGCTATTCGGAACCGGGCGCGGGCTCGGACCTTGCCGGTCTTCAGACCAAATGCGAAGACAAGGGCGACCATTACCTCGTCAACGGCCAGAAGATCTGGACGTCTTATGCAGACAAGGCCGACTGGATTTTCTGCCTGGTGCGCACCGACACCTCCAAGAAACATGAAGGCATTTCCTTCCTGCTGATCGATATGGACCAGCCAGGCGTGGAAGCGCGGCCCATCTCCATGATTTCCGGCGCCTCGCCCTTCTGCGAAACCTTCCTGACGGATGCCAAAGCGCCGAAGAAGAACCTGGTGGGCGAACTCAACAAGGGTTGGACCATCGCCAAGCGCCTGCTGCAGCACGAACGCGCCATGATTTCGGGCATGGGCCTTGGCGGCGGCGGGGGCGCAGGCCCCGGCATCGAACAGGCCGCCAAAGACTATATCGGCGAAGAGAACGGGCGCATTGCCGACCCGTCCGTGCGCGACAAGATCGTGCGCCAGAAAATGGACAGCCAGGCTTTCGCGCTGACCATGCGCCGCTCCGCCGAAGAAGCCAAAGCAGGCCAAGGCCCGGGCGCGGCCTCTTCCATGTTCAAATATTACGGCACGGAACTGAACAAGCGCCGCTACGAGCTGCTGCTTGAGGTGATGGGCATTCAGGGCCTTGGCTGGGAAGGCGAAGGCTTCAGCGACGACGAGCTGACAACCACCCGCGCCTGGCTGCGCTCGAAAGGCAATTCCATTGAAGGCGGCACGTCCGAAGTGCAGCTCAATGTGATCGCCAAGCGGGTTCTGGAACTGCCGGAATAACCGGCCCTGCCCTTCAAGCAACATCAAGAAACGAAAGAGACAGGACATGGCGTTGGTATTGAACGAGGAGCAGGCCCTCCTCAAGGAAACCGCAGAACAGTTTTTTCAGGAAAAAGTTCCCGTCGCCAATTTCCGCAAATTGCGCGACAGCAAGGACGAGAACGGCTACGACACCGCCGTGTGGCGCGAGATCGCCAATCTCGGCTTTGCCGGCATCATGGTGCCCGAACAATATGGCGGTACGGATTTCGGCCCCGTCGGCCTCGGCCTCGTGCTGGAACAGGCCGGGCGCACGCTGGCGGCAACGCCGCTGATCTCCACCGTGCTTTTGGCGGGTTCCGCCATTCAGCACGGCGGCACGTCGGCTCAGCGGCAAAAATATCTGCCGCTGATCGCCTCGGGCGAAATCGTCATGGCGCTGGCGCTGGAAGAAGGCGCCCATCACAACCCCTGCGCCATTGCCACGAAAGCGGAAGCGGCGGGCGATAATTTCAAGATCACCGGCAAGAAAGTCTTCGTGCTGGACGGCCATGTCGCCGACGTGATGATCGTCGCCGCGCGCACCTCCGGCGGGCCGAAGGACACAAGCGGCATCACGCTTTTCCTCGTGGATACGAAAAACACGGACGGGCTGAAAATCACCCGCACCCACATGGCCGATCACCGCAATGCGGCCATTGTGGAGTTCGACGGCGTGAGCGTGCCCGCCGCCAATGTACTCGGCTCCGTCGATGGCGGCTGGGACGTGCTGGAACCGGCGCTCGATATCGGCCGGATCGGCATTGCCGCCGAAACGCTGGGCCTCATTCAGCAGGTCTTCGACACCACCGTGGAATACCTGAAAGAGCGCAAACAGTTCGGCAAGGTCATCGGCTCCTTCCAGGCGCTGCAGCACCGCGCCGCCGAGCTCTTTTGCGAAGTGGAACTGTGCCGCTCCGTGGTGCTCGAAGCCTTGAGCGCCGTCGAGGAACGGCGCAACGACGTGCCGAAGCTTGCCAGCCTTGCCAAGGCCCGCCTTGCCGAAGCCTCGCGCCTCATCACCAATGAAGGCCTGCAGATGCATGGCGGCATCGGCATGACGGACGAATATGACGTCGGCCTTTTCATGAAACGGGCGCGTGTCGCAGCGGCAACCTTGGGGGATGCCAATTTCCACCGCAACCGCTACGCCGAGCTCGACGATTACTGAGCCTTTTAGGGCGGAAACACGGGATCGGGGCGGCCTTGCGGGGCCGCCCTTTTTTTGCCCGCCCACTCGACAAACTCCCCCCTCAAAGCCCATACTGCGGCCAGAAAAGCCCATGAGTCGGCCCGCCGGCCGGGCTTGCCGTCCCAACCGCCCATGCAGGAGCGAGACCAGCCCCATGTCCGACGATAACAAGGAAAACCCCGAGCGCATCACGGTGTTGGCGAAAGACTTCACGCCTGCTGCGATGGAGTTTCACCGCCGGAACATGAGCGCGAAAGGCTACCGGATGGAAGGCCAGATCGTGCCGCGCAAGTTCATGATGATCGAAGGCATGGGCGAGCCCAAATCCCTGTTCGAGGGCGAAGCCTTCTACGCCGTCACCTTCGTGCGCAAGTCGGCGGACGAATAGAACCGGCAGGGGCTTTCAGTGATGCGCTTGCCAAACTCAGCGCCTACCCGGCCAAGGCGAGTGACATGAGCGACCCTTCCTCAGATGACCGCCCGGAAACGTCCGAACATCTGCCCGAGACCGCCGCAGATGCGCGCTGGATATTGCTGCGCGATCTTTTCGTTTTTCAAGGCAAGCTGATCCTGGACGGGTTGCGGGACCTTCTCCTCAGCCCCCTTTCCTTTATCGCGGCGGCCATCGACCTTCTGTCCGGCCCGCGCAGCCAGAACTTCTACGAGCTTCTGGAGATGGGCCGGCGCAGCGAGCACTGGATCAACCTTTTCGGTGCGGCAAACCCTGAGAAACCTGCGGAAGGCACCCGCAGCGCCGATGATCTCGTCGATCAGATGGAAGAGCTGGTCAAACGCCAATATGAAAAAGGCGGCATGACTGCCAATGCCAAATCCGCCATCGACAAAGCGCTCGATGCCTTGCAGAAAAAGGCGCGCCGGGATAGCTAATCCCCTTTCCGGGCAGTCTCAGACGGCGCAGGACAAGTTTTGCAGCATTTCGACGTGATCATTATTGGCGCAGGCGGCGCGGGCCTGATGTGCGCCATCGAGGCGGGACGCCGGGGCCGGCGCGTGCTGCTGCTCGATCACGCGAAAAAACCGGCGGAGAAAATCCGCATTTCGGGCGGCGGGCGCTGCAACTTCACGAACCTGCATGCGGGCCCCAAAAACTTCCTCTCCCGGAACCCGCATTTCTGCATCTCCGCGCTGAAGCGCTACACCCAGCAGGACTTCATCGCCAAGGTGGAAACCCATGGCATCGCCTATCATGAGAAAACCTTAGGCCAGCTTTTCTGTGACGGCTCCTCGCAGCAGATCATCGACATGCTGATCGGCGAAGCCAAAGAGGCTGGCGCGGAACTCTGGCTCGGCGAGGAAGTGACGGGCATCGAGAAAAGTGCCGAGGGCTTTCGCCTCTCTTTCGGCGAGACGGGATTGAGCTGCGCCTCGCTTGTTATTGCAAGCGGCGGCAAGTCCATTCCCAAAATGGGCGCCACTGGTTTTGGCTATGAAATCGCCAAGCAGTTCGGTCTTAACATCGTGCCGACCCGCGCAGGCCTTGTGCCGCTGACCTTCAAGCCGGAGCTCCTTTCCCGTTTGAAAGAGCTTGCCGGTGTCGCGCAGGATGCGGCGGTGAGCTGCGGCAAGACACGCTTTGAAGAGGCGCTCCTTTTCACGCACCGGGGCCTCAGCGGCCCGGCCATCCTGCAAATTTCTTCTTATTGGCGCGAAGGTGAAGAAATTGCCGTCAACCTGGTGCCGGGCCGTGACCTTTTGGCGGAACTTAAAGACGCGCGCCAGGCCCAGCCGAAACAGGAACTGCGCACCGCCCTTTCCCAGATCCTTCCCAAACGCCTTGCCGAAAAACTTTGCGAGCTTCACGGGCTCGACGGCCGGCTTGCCGATCTGTCCGACAAATATCTTGCCCGCGCCGCGCAAAGTCTGACCGATTGGCGTATCCTGCCGAACGGTACCGAGGGCTACCGGACGGCGGAGGTGACGCTGGGCGGGGTCGATACGGACGGTCTTTCCTCCCGCACCATGGAAGCGCGCGAGGTACCAGGGCTTTATTTCATCGGCGAAGTGGTGGATGTGACGGGGCATCTCGGCGGTTTCAATTTTCAATGGGCCTGGTCCTCCGGCCATGCGGCAGGCCAATATGTGTGAACGGCACAGCAAAGCGTTGGGGGCGAAGCGATGAGGGCAAAGCGATGAGTGAAATGGCAGACCTGGAAGCGCGGCTGGCAGATCTTGAAAGCCACCTCGCGCATCAGAATGAAACCGTGACGGGCCTCAATGACGTCGTGACCGAACAATGGCAGCAGATCGACCGGCTGACCCGGCAGGTCAAACAGTTGATCGAACGTTTATCGCTGGCCGAAGAGGCGCTGGAAAAGACGCAAGGGCCGGCGCATCAGCGCCCACCCCACTACTAAAAGCCGGCGAAATACCTATAGTGCCGCCATGATACCCGTTACCCCGCATATCTCACTGCCGGAAGAAGAGATCAGCCTGAGCTTCATCCGCGCCTCCGGGCCCGGCGGGCAGAACGTCAACAAGGTCGCAAGCGCCGTGCAATTGCGCTTCGATGCGCGCGCCTCCCGCGCTCTGCCTTACGAGGTTAAAAGCCGCCTTTCCTCTATCGCCGGCTCGCGCATGACGAAAGAAGGCGTGATCGTGATCACCGCCAACCGCTTTCGCACCCAGGAAGCGAACCGCGAGGACGCAATCGAACGCTTGAAAGAACTGATCGCCCGCGCGGCTATAAAGCCGAAACCGCGCATCCCAACCCGGATCAGCCGCAACCAGAAGAAAAAACGGCTCGAGGAAAAAACCAAACGCGCGCAAATCAAACGCGCCAGAAGCGGGAAGATCCGTTTTGACGACTAGCAGCGAGCGCCCCTTCATCTATGCCCCGCCCGTAGAGCCCTATCTAACGGTGCTGCATAAGGACGAAGATATTCTCGTACTCGACAAACCGTCGGGACTCTTAAGCGTGCCGGGGCGCCCGCTCGAGCACCGCGACTGCCTCGCAAGCCGGGCACAGGAACAATTCCCAAGCGCCACGGTCGTTCACCGGCTCGACCTCGACACGTCCGGTGTCATCGTCATGGCGCTGCACCGCAAAGCGCACCGCCATCTCGGCCTGCAGTTCGAGCGGCGCAAAACGCAGAAAACCTACATCGCCCGCGTTTGGGGGCAGGTCGAAAAAGACGAAGGCCGGGTCGATTTGCCGCTCACCATCGACTGGCCGAACCGGCCCAAGCACATTGTCGATCATGAAACGGGCCGGCCCTCGCAAACCGACTGGCAAGTCATGGACCGTGAAGCGGTGGCAACGCGCATGCGCCTCACCCCTATCACCGGGCGCTCACACCAGCTGCGCGTTCACATGCTCGCGCTCGGCCACCCGATTATCGGCGATCCGCTTTATGCACCCGATGACGCCTTTCATGCCGCACCGCGCCTGCAGCTTCATGCCGAAAGCCTGACGCTGCATCATCCGAAAGACGGCGAGCTCGTCACCTTCACCGTGCCCTGCCCTTTTTGATTGCCTGAAAAGCGCCGCCTCCCTTAGCATCCTTCGATGAAAGATAATGATCTTCTGTGGCGCGCCGAACGCGCCTGTCTCGATGCCTGGCCGGCGGAAACGGAAGCAGCGCAGCTAGGCTGGCTCCTGCGCCATTCGGGCGGCCCGACAAGACGCCCCAACTCCTTGAACCCTACCCGCAGCGCGGCACACGAATGCGGCGCGCTGATCGACGCAGCAGACGCTTTTTACACCGCGCGCGGGCAGCGGCCGATCTTCCGCCTACCTAAGATCGGTCCCGATATCGGAAAGGAACTCGATAAAGCAGGGTATGGCGGTGAAGAAGGCTGGTCGCTCACGCTTCTGGCTGAAGAGATCACCGTCCCGCCAGATACGCCCTGCCATAAAGTCAGCCTGTCACCGGCGCCGTCGCAAGACTGGATTGCCTCCCGTCACACCTTGAGCGGCACACTGCCGGAAGACCAACCCTTCTATAACAGGATGCTTACACTGATCCGCGGCCCGGTCTGCTTTGCCGCGCTGGAGGTAGAGAGCGTGCCCTGCGCGCAGGCCTATGGAACCATCCAGCAGGGCCTTCTCGTGCTGGAATCGGTAGTCACGGATGCTACCTGCCGGAACAAAGGCTATGGGCGTGCTGTGGTCGGCGCCCTGCTCGGCTGGGGCAAGAAAATGGGCGCCGAAGCGGCCTGCTTGCAGGTCGTAGCAGGCAACGATCCGGCGCTGGCGCTTTATGCACGGCTCGGCTTTTCCAAGACGCTTTACGGCTACCATTACCGCAGGAAAGAAAACGCGCCTGCTCAATAGTCCCAATTGAACTCGACGCCGACATCGTTCTCGCCCGTCACGCCGGTTTCACTGCGCAGGGAAATATTGGGGGTGACTTCCACTTCCACGGAGACCGCGCCAGTATTGTCCGTCAGGCCTTTTTTCAGCCCGATATAAACGTCCTCGCTGACATAGGACCCGGCTTCCACTGCCGCGCCTTTCTCCGCTGCGCCGCCCGATTCAACCCGCAAGACGTCGACGCCCAAGGCACCGCGCGCAAAATCGAGAACGCCCGGCCCGCCGCCCGTTGCGCCTGTAAGCTCGCCCACCGCAAGAGCAAGCTGCGCGGCTTCCAATGCCGAAAGGCTCGCCCGGCTTTTGCCGAAAAGAACGCGCGAGACGATCTCTTCTTCGGGCAGAGACGGAACGGAACTGAGAGTGATTGAAGGCCGCGAGGTCGGGCCTTGCGCGCGCGCCGTCACGGTCAGGCCGTCGCTTTGATGTTCGGCCACCACATCGATGCGCGGGGCGATGGGCTGGTTGCCCTGAAAATCGATCTTCCCGCTTTTCAGCGTGAATTCTTTCGTCAGCACGCTTAAGAACCCGCGCACGAGGCGCAGCTCACCGGTCAGGCGCGGCTCTTCGCCTGAACCTTTGACCTCAAGCGCGCCCTCCCATTCTGAATCAAGCCCGCGCCCGCGCACGAAAACGCGTTTCGGCATCGTCACCGCAATATCGAGGGAAAGATCGAAAGCCTCCCCTTCATCGCCTTCGGTTTTGCCCTCCGCCCCGCGCACTTCCTTTACATTCAGCACCGCAACTTCCGGCGGAAACTCTTCCGGGATGCGCACCAAGACGCCGTCCGTGCGGACTTTACCGGCAATCGTCGCCGCCGCCGCATCCCCTTCGATTTCCAGCTCACCGGAGGCCCGCGCGGTAATGTCATCGCGGCGCATGGCGGCAAATTGCGAGAACGACATATCAAGCTCAAAGGGAAAGCCGCTTTCCGGTGCGATCTCTGCCATACCGCGCGCGGAGAAATTTCCCTTCTCTCCATCGGCGCCGGAAAGCTGCGTCACCTCGATACGGCTTTCTTCAAGCGTCGCCTCCAAAACGAGCGATGTGATGAGCGTACCGGTATCGAGATTTTCATAGGCCCCCTCTTCGATACGAAGGCTGCCGGTAACTTCCGGCCGGTCCAGCGTGCCGCTTGCCTGTGCGCTGAGCCGCGTTTGCCCTTTCAGACGGTGCGCATCGAGCGGCGCAAGCGCCCACAAGGTGCCGACTTCCCCCTGCCAGTTCAAAGATGCATCGAGCCGTCCATTGCCCGGTACCTCCGGCAGCCAGCCTTTTGCCGGCATGCGCAGCGGCAAGCTGATACGTCCGGCAGGCGAAAGCGCCTCCTCGCCTTGAGCAAAGCGCAGCTGCGTACCGAGCCGCCCCTCTTCCCAATCGGAAAGAAGTTCGATCGTGGAGCGCGGCATTTCCTCTTCCTGCGCGCGGGCAAGATCATCAAGCCGCAATTGCACACTGCCCGAGGGCCGCGCGCGCGTGCCCGAAAGCGACAAGGTGCCCGACATCGTGCCGTTCAAATCGCCCGTCGCCCAGAAGGGATCAAGCGCGCCCATGGGAAGCGCGCTAAGGCTAAGTGTGCCATCCAGGCGGGGACCGAGCCTCAGGCCACCCTTTAACTGCCCCGCCCCATAGCTCATATCGAGCCCTTCAACGCGAAGCGCACCCGGCGCGCTGACAAGGCGGGCAGGCGCATGAAGCGCCAGCTTCCTGCCGGCAAATCGACCGGTAAGGTTTTCAAGTTCCAGCACCGTGTCATTGCCTTGCAGCGTAAGCTTGCCGTTTATTTCCATCGCAAGCGGCCCGCGGAAGCGGCCTTTGGCGCTGCTGCCGAAGGTAAAGGCATCGAAGCCCCCATCGGCGGTGAAGGTCAATGTCTCCAGCCGCACGCTACCCGCATCGAGCCCCTTCGCCGCGACTTTGCCGGTAAAGCGCGGCGTTTCCATCAGGTCCCAGGCGCTTATTTCAAGATCGGCCCGCGCGGCCTCAAACAGCACATCGTTCGTATCCGTAAGAGCGAAGTCGCTCATCTGCCCTTTAAGGCGCGCGTTCTGCCCGCTTTTTCCGTCTTGCGGGCCGGAAAGAGCAATCTCGGCGTCAAGCGCGCCGCTGCCGCCAAATCCGGCCAGCGACAACCAGGGCGAAAGCGCCGGTATATCCACCGTGAAATTCCCTTTGGCGGGCGCCCCGCCCAGCGGCACGGTAGCGGCGCCGGAAAGACGACTTTCCCCTGAGGTAAATGAGAGATCGCTTAGCGCGAGCCTTTCACCTTCCAGCACGTAAAGAAAATCGCCGACAAGTGGCCCGAGCGACGTGCCGCCACTCAGCTCGACCTTGCCCTCCGGCGCACGTAAAATCTCGCGGGCGGTAAAGCGGATTTCCCCCTCTTGCACTGAAAACCCATCCGCGTCCAAAGACGGAAGCTGCGCCGTGCCACTGAGACGGGGCGCCTCGAAGGAGCCAGCCAGCGCGCCTTCCACCTGCAAGGGGCCGGAAAGCTTCACGCCGAGCGCCCCGGAAAGAACATCCGCCTCGGGAAGCGTGAGCACATAATTGCCCGCCGCCGCGCCGCCTTCCGGCATATCGGCAGAGGCATCGAAGGTGAGATGCGGTGTGGTGAGTGTGAGCTTGCTGAGCGAGAAGCGCCCAGGCCCGCGGGAAAGCGCGGCATTGATATCCGCCTTGCCGGACAAAAGGAGGT
The DNA here is from genome assembly GCF_965222285.1 of Tepidicaulis sp. NCBI lineage: Bacteria > Pseudomonadati > Pseudomonadota > Alphaproteobacteria > Hyphomicrobiales > Parvibaculaceae > Tepidicaulis > Tepidicaulis sp. Next base: position 2,386,874 of record NZ_OZ244942.1, read on the forward strand.
CCGGAATTTCCGCACCCAGCGCGAGCTGCTCAAACCCGGCATCGAGCTCCGCTTCGAGCACCTCCCCGCCCTCTTCAAAGCGCGCCGCGATCCTTCCCTCCCCGCGCCCGGAAAGACCGGTACCGGCCAGTGCGGCAAGAGGGGAAAGATCACCGCTTTCAAACTCAAGATCAGCGCGGCCCTCTTCTTCCTGCAGAGCGTAACCCGCAGAGCCGGTGAACTGCACGAACGGCGCTTCAAAGGAAATGTCCTGCGCGTCGACTTCCGTCTTTTCCCGGTCGAATGTGCCTTCCGCGGCAAGGCGCCAGAGCTGACCGGCAATATCGGGCGCATCTTCATTTTGCATACGCACGTCTTCCGCCTTGCCGGCAAGCGAGAAACGGTGCGAGGCGCCCGTGGAAAGCAGGCCCTGCTCGTCAAGATCGAGCTGCGTTTCGATGCGCGCCGCGCGGAAGGCGCCGCTGCGGAAATCATCGAGCCTGATCGTGCCGCTCAAGGCCGGGAAAGACAGCTCGCCGGAAACATCCCCTGCAAACTCGATACGCGCTGCCTCTGCGCTGGGCAGTAAGGCGCTTGCTGCTTCTTTGTCCGCGATGCCCGCTTCGATCCGGCCCTCAAGCGCGCCGCCCGTCAGGTCCGCTTCGCCGTCGAAGCGGGCGTTCAGTTCCTTGCCCTTCACTCTCAACGTGCCAAGCGTCAGCGTGCCGCGCTGCGACCAATCGCCCGCCAGATAAAACCCGGGCTCCGTACCGAAAAGGGCCGTAAGGTCGCCTTCACGCAGGGCCGGGGCGGAAAGCTTCCCTTCCAACGCAAAGCGCGGGCCTTCATCTTCCCGCAGTCTTAGGTCTGCACCCAAATTGAAAAGCCCTTCGGCGCGCAGATCGAGCCCGCCATTCCAATTCGAGAGCGGCCCCTTGCCTTTTAGCGCGGCGGAAAACGCGGCGCCTTCTCCAAGGCCGAGCGCGCCTGCAACCAGCCCGCCCTCCGGCTCCTCGATGCGAAAAGCAATCTCGAGATAGGCGTCGCTCAGCCGGTAAAGCGATTGCCAGGTAAACGTATCGGCTTTGCCGTCGAGCCGCTCCACTTCAAGGGACGTGCGCAGCGCGCCCTCCTCCGGGCGGGTTTGCGCGGTAAGGCGCAAGATCGCGGCTTCCCCGATCACGTTTGGGCCAAGACCGAGCTTTTCGACTTCCGCTTCTTTTAAAGAAAGCCGGGCAAGAAGAGGGAGCGGCAGGGAGAAACCTTCCTCGCTTGCCGTCTCTTCCGGCACGTCCGGCAGGCGCGGCAAATCCACCCGCCCGGCATGCAGCCTCTCGATGGAGATATCTCCGGCAAGAAGCGCCAGCGGGTTCCAGTCGAGCGCAACCCTTTCCGCGCTCAGCCAAACACCGGCCTCATCTTCCGCTTCGATCTTTTGAATGCGGATGGCATGAGGCAGATGGCCGTCCAACCCCGTGATATGATAGGTGGTACTCTCATCGCTCAGCGCTGCTTCGGTCATGGCGGCAAAACGCGCCTTGCCCCACCCGGTTTGCAAAGCGCCGTATGCAAGGACGGCAAACAGAAGACACAGCGCAAATACCGCCAACAAGCCAACACCCGTCCAGCGCGCTGCCTTGCGTGCTATGTCGGCGCGCCAATCCATTCTAAAACGCCTGCCCTATGCTGATATAGAATTGAAAATCATCATCGAAATCGCGTTTGTTGAGCGGCACGGCGACATCGAGACGGATCGGCCCAAAATCGGTGAAATAGCGAAGCCCTAACCCCGCCGCCCAGCGCAGCTTTTCCTGAAAGTCGGGATAAGCGGAATCGAATGCCGACCCGCCATCGACAAAAGGCACAACACCGATGCTTTCCGTCGCCTTGATGCGCAATTCGCTTTTCACCTCGAAGAGCGAGCGCCCGCCAAGCGGATCGTTCTGCGCATCGAGCGGCCCGGCGCTTTGATATTCAAAGCCGCGCACGGAGCCGCCCCCGCCGGAATAGAAACGTTTATTGGCGGGGATTTGATCCGTCTCCTCGCCCAAAATCGCCCCGGCGCGCACCTGCCCTGCCAGCACGTAGCGCTTCTCCTCATCGAGCGCATGATAAGCAGAGCCCGTGGCGGAGAGTTTCGTGAAGGCCAGCGCGCCGCTTCCCGTCCCCGCATAAGGCGTGACATTCAAGGTAAGGCGCGTGCCTTCCGTGGGGTTCAGTGCATTGTCGCTCGTGTCGCGCGCAGCGGTCAGCGGCAGGCCGAAAAGCTGGAAGGTCGTGCCGGAAAATTCATCCTTCAGATAAGTATATTCGCCGACAACCCCGGCGCTGAGGCGCCAGTTCTCACGCCAAGGCCGCTCGATACCGATACCGGCGGTGAGCCCTTGTTCATCGAAAGCTTCGGTATTACGGTTTTTCAGCGTGGCTTCCGCCGTCAGCTCCTGACCCGGCTCCAGAAAGCGCGGCTTCTTGAAGAGAAGGCCAAGCGATTGCTCGAGCTCACTTACCGTTAGCGAGGCGCGCAGCCTTTCATTGCGCCCGAAAAGATTGCGGTGCTCCCAGGACGCATCGGCACCCGCCCCTTCACTGGTGGAATATTTCGCCCCGAAGCCGATGGAGCGCGGCGGCGCTTCGCTAAGCTTCACGTTCATCGGCAATTTGCCGTCCGCGCCCACTGCATCGCCTTTTTCAATACCGATGGAACTGAAAAGCCCCGTAGAAGCGAAAGACCGGCGCGTTGCTTCCACCGCCTCCTCGTCATAGATCGCGCCTTCTTCCCAGGTGACGAGGGCGCGTTTGTAATCTTCTTTCACATCCGGCGCGCCTTCGATGCCGGTTTCCCCGAACGCCGCCTCCGCACCTGCGGCCACGCGCAGCCGCACGCGCATGGTTTTCTCCTCTCGGTTGATGATGGCGCTACGGTCTTCAATTTTGGCAAGCGGGTGGCCGTGGCGCTCCAAAAACCGGAGGAGCGAGGCTTCCGCGCCCAGAATTTCCGGCGCGCGGGCGGGCTTTTCCAAACGAATGCCGAGGTCGGAAAGCGCAGGCCGCTCATCCGGCACTTCCCCCCCATAATCGATATCGAAATCGGCGAGCGTGTAAACGGGGCCCGGCTCCACCACAATATCGACCATGGCTGGCTCGCTTTTGCCCGTCACGGTGATATCGACCGCGCCGTCATAATAACCTTCGGACTTCAGCGCGGTTTTGAGGCGCTCGGTATCTTCATCGGCCCGGCGCCGGAGTGCGCCGAGCGAGCGCGGCAAGCGCTCTTCAAGCGCGATAAGCTGCGAAGAGCCGCGCAGGATTTCCCGCAGCCCCTCTTTCTCCACCCCGTGCAATTGCGTGGTGTAGGGCACGCCGCCCGTATCGGAGAAAACCGGTGCGCCGCCAAGCTCGCCTTCTTCGCCCCCGCCTGTGAGCCGGTCAAGCAATCCGCCCGAAGCGCAGCCGGAAAGAAACACAGCCAGGAAAAGAAGAGAAAGGATGCTGACGAGGCGCTTGTTTTGAAAGAATGCTGTCATTCTGACGCCTGGATCAGGCCTCCGGAACCGTCCGGCGCAGATGCCGGGTGAATGCCGCAATGTTTAAGCTCAGCCTCAGCTTCTTGCTACCATGATAACGCAAAGGCGTCCAGCCGCAGCAGGCAGCTGAACGCCCTTTTAATTCATGATTTCAGGGACTTAGCTCGCCACGGCAACCTTGGCAGGCTGCGGCGCGGCGCCCGCCTCGGGATTGGAGAATTCCATCACCCCGTCTTCCACATTACCGAAACGCAAGGACATGAGGTCGAGCGCATAGTTCTGATAAAGCTTCCAGGGTTTCTTGCTGCCCTGGCGCGGGAACTGGTCGATGGCCCGCTGCACATAGCCGGAGCTGAGATCGAGCCAGGGCTCTTCTTCCATATTGGGATCGGTGGCGCGCGGCGTTGCCTGGCGCAGCCCCGTTTCTTCCATATGATTCAGAAGCCGGCAGACATACTCGCAGGTCAGATCGCATTTCAGCGTCCAGGAAGCGTTCGTATAGCCGAAGGACGAGGCAAGGTTCGGCACATCGCTATACATCATGCCCTTGTAGTTGAAGGTTTTGGAGAGATCCATCACCTTGCCGTCCACCTCGACTTCAAGGCCGCTGAGCAGCTGCATATTGAGCCCCGTCGCGCTAACCACGAGATCGGCTTCGAGTTCCTTGCCCGATTTCAGCTTGATGCCCTTGGGCGTGAAGCGGTCGATATGATCGGTCACGACCGAGGCCTCGCCTTCCTTCAAGCTTTCAAAGAGATCGCCATTTGGCACCAGGCACAGACGCTGATCCCAAGGGTTATAGCTCGGCGTGAAATGCTCGATGTCGAAATCGGGGCCGAGCTGCTCGCGCACCCCGTCCAGGATCAGCTTCTTCACCTTTTCCGGTTTGCGCCGGCACATATTGTAGAAATACATGCCGAGCAGCACGTTCTTCCAGCGGATGAGCCGGTAGGCAATTTTCGCCGGCAGCTTGCTGCGCAGCCAATTGGCAAGCGCGTCTTCGGCCGGGCGCGAGACGACATAAGTCGGCGAACGCTGCAGCATCGTCACATGCGCGGCTTTCTTCGCCATTTCCGGCACGAGCGTTACCGCCGTCGCGCCGCTGCCGATCACCACGACTTTCTTGCCGTCATAATCAATGTCATCCGTCCACTTTTGCGGATGAACGAGGCGGCCCTGATAATCTTCCACACCGTCGAAATGCGGCATGTAGCCCTGGTCGTAATTGTAATAGCCCGAGCACATGAAAAGGAAATTGCAGGTATAGCGGCGCGTCTCGCCGGTATCCGTCAGCTCGGTTTCCACCGTCCAGCATGCCTTATCGCTCGACCAGGCGGCGCGTTTAACGTGATGGCCGTAACGGATCTTCTTGTCGATGCCGTTTTCTTCCGCCGTCTCTTTCAGATAGTTCAGGATCGAAGGGCCATCGGCGATGGCTTTCGCTTCCTTCCAGGGTTTGAAGGAATAGCCGAGCGTATACATGTCCGAGTCCGAGCGGATGCCGGGATAGCGGAACAGGTCCCAAGTGCCGCCAAGACTCTCGCGCCGCTCTAAAATGGCGTAAGTCCGGTTCGGGCTGTTGGCCTGAAGGTGATAGCCTGCGCCGATGCCGGAAATACCCGCACCGACAATGAGCACGTCAAAATGTTCGACTGTCATGAAACCTGCCAACTCCCCAATTTATTCTCTCTGCCAATGGGCCATTTTTCCCGGCGCCATCATTTCTGACATTATATCAGTTTTTCGCACCCCCGTAAGTACGTCGGGGAAACGTCAAGAATTGCATAGTAAAATCATATAGTTAAAGATCGTCTGAGAGCCCCGGAAAACAGGAGCGCGCGTCTTCATGAGCATTCGCAACCTGGACAAGATTTTCCTGCCCCGTTCCATCGCGCTGATCGGCGCCAGCGGCAGAAAAGGCGCCCTCGGCCATATCGTGCTGACCAAGCTGCGCGAGGCAGGCTTTAAAGGGGAAATCTGGCCGGTCAATCCGGGGTATCGGGAAATATCGGGCCTGACCTGTTTCAAGGACATCGCCGCCCTGCCCGGCACGCCGGACCTTGCGATCATCGCCACACCTGCGCCAACCGTACCGGGTCTCATCGGCGAGCTGGGCGAAGCCGGCACCCGCGCCGCCGTGGTCATCACCGCCGGGCTCGGCGCCAATGAAGAAGGCACGCTCAAACGGCAGATGCTGGAAGCCGCCCGCCCGCATCTCATGCGCATCATCGGGCCCAATACGCTCGGCCTCATCGTGCCGCCCATCGGCCTGAATGCGAGCTTTGCCGACACGCCCGTTGCAAGCGGCGATCTCGCGCTCATCTCCCAGTCCGGCGCCGTCATCGCCACCATGGCCGACTGGGCCAACAGCCGGAATGTCGGCTTTTCCTCCATGGTCTCACTCGGCGATATGTCGGATGTGGACTTCGGCGATCTTCTCGACTGGTTTGCCGCCGATACGCGCACCCGCGCCATTCTGCTTTATGTGGAATCCGTCACCCATCCGCAAAAATTCATGTCCGCCGCCCGCTCCGCCGCGCGCGCCAAACCCGTCATCGTCATCAAATCGGGCCGCCATGAAGAAGCGGCAAAAGCGGCGGCCTCTCACACAGGCGCGCTTGCCGGCTCCGATGCGGTTTACGATGCCGCCTTTCGCCGCGCGGGCCTTTTGCGTGTTTTCGATCTCGATGAGCTTTTCTCGGCCACCGAAACACTCGGCCATGTACAGCCCTTCCGCGGCGACCGGCTCTCCGTGCTCACCAATGGCGGCGGCACCGGCGTTCTTGCGGTCGACACGCTGGCCGATCTCGGCGGCAAGCTGGCAAAGCTCGATGAGGACACCTTAAAGGCGCTGGACGGCGTACTGCCCGCCACCTGGTCCCGCGCGAACCCGGTCGATATTATCGGCGATGCGGATGAACACCGATATAGCGCCTCGCTGGATCACCTTTTGGGCGACAAGAACACCGATGCCGTGCTGGTGATGAACTGCCCGACCGCCCTTGCCTCCAGCGAAAAGACCGCAAAAGCCGTGGCGGATGCCATCGGCGCTTACCGCAAGGCCCATCCCCGCGCCAAGCCGGTTTTCACGTGCTGGCTCGGCGGGGCGGCAGAAGAAAAAGCGCGCGGTATTTTCGAGCCCCTGCATATTCCGAATTTTTCAACACCGGGTGATGCCGTGCGCGGCTTCGTTTATCTGACCCGTTATGCCGCCGCCCAGGAAGCGCTCATCCGCATGCCACCGAGCCTGCCCGGCGACTTCAAACCCGACCGCGCCCGCGCGCAGAAGAGAGTGCAGCGCGCCATCGAAGAGGGAAAGAAATGGCTGGATAGCGGCGACATTAGCGAGATATTCGCAGCCTATGACATTCCCTATGTCGCGCCCCGCTTTGCCGCAACGCCGGAAGACGCAGGCAAAGCCGCCCGCGATCTTCTGCAGGATCATGAAGCCTGCGCCCTCAAAATCGTCTCTCCCGACATTCAGCACAAATCCGATGTCGGCGGCGTAAAGCTGAACATCACCAGCGCGACAGCCGCCGAAGAATGCGCCCGCCAGATGATGGAAGACATAAGCGCGGCCTATCCTGATAAACGCATCGAAGGGGTCAGCCTCGAACCCTTGATCGACCGGCCCGCCGCGCGCGAGCTCATTCTCGGCCTTGCCGACGATAAACTGTTCGGCCCCGTGGTACTTTTCGGCCAGGGCGGCACGGCGGTTGAGGTGATCAGCGACAAGGCGCTGGCGCTGCCGCCACTCGATCTCACCCTCGCCCGCGACCTCATCGAGCAGACGCGGGTGGCCAAGCTTTTAAAATCCTACCGCGCGCAAGCCGCCGCAGATATCGGCGCCGTGGCGCTGACGCTCGTGAAGATCTCTCAGCTTGCCGCCGACATTCCCGAGATCCGCGAGCTTGATATCAACCCGCTGCTTGCCGATGAAGACGGCATTATCGCGCTTGATGCACGCATGCGCGTTGCCGAGGAAAAAAGACGCGACCGGCATGGCGGCAATCCGCGCTTTGCCGTGCATCCTTACCCTTCTGAATGGGAAGGGGAGCTGGAACTTCTGGATGGCAGCAAAATCATCGCCCGACCCGTGCGCCCGGAAGATGAAGTGCTTTATCAGGAGTTCTTCGACCATGTGACACCGGACGATGCGCGGCTGCGGTTCTTCTCTCCGAAGCCCGAGCTATCCCACAAGCTGATCGCCCGCTTCACGCAGATCGACTACAACCGCGCTATGGCCTTCGTGGCGCTCGATCCGGAAACGGGCGCGTTGCTCGGCGTCGTGCGCCTTCATGCCGATGCCAATGGCGAGATTGCCGAATATGCCATTCTCGTGCGCTCGACGATCAAGGGCAAAGGGCTCGGCTGGGCGCTTATGACGCTGATCATCGATTATGCGCGCAAGACCGGCCTTAAAAAAGTTTACGGCGATGTGCTCCGCGCCAACACTGTCATGCTGCGCATGTGCGGTGATCTGGGCTTTGCTCAAAGCTTCGACACGGATGATCCCGCCATCGTCCATGTCGAGCTCGACCTAAGAGAGGAAAGACCCGCTTAGGCGCAATCAGAAAGCGCGGGCGCGCGGGTAAGGCGCTTTTGCGCATGCGCACCCAGCGCGTGGCCGATCATCAGCAAGACGGGCTGGGCGGGATCGGCGGTCAGTGCGCCTGCCCCCACCTCCGCCAAAGTCGCCGCCCGAATGCGTTCTTGCGGCATCGAGACGGCTTCCACGATCAGCACCGGCATGGAAGAGCGCATGCCCGCCGCCGCAAGCCGGCGCGCAATCCGCACAAGCGCGCTGCGGGCCATATAGAAAGCGAGTGTTTCCTCACCCCCGGCAAGCCTGCCCCAAGCCGGATCGTGCGGCTCTTCAGGGCAAGAGGCCGTGGTGAGAAAACGCACGCCGCGCACTTTCCCGCGCAGCGTCAGCGGCACACCGGCGGACGCCGCCGCAGCAGAAGCCGCCGTAATGCCGGGGCATATGTCATAGCCGATGCCATGCGCGCTGAGCGCCTCTACTTCTTCTTCGAGCCGCCCGAAGATCGCCGGATCGCCGCCTTTAAGACGGATGACGCGTCCGCCGCGCCGCGCCTCCGCGACGAGGCGGCGGTTGATTTCACTTTGCCCCATGGAATGGCACCGGGCCCGCTTGCCGGCCGAGATGCGGCGCGCGCCGGGCCGGATCATTTTCAATATTTCAGGCCCGACAAGCGCATCATAAAGCACCGCATCGGCCTCATTAAGAAGCCGGGCGGCACGCAACGTCAAAAGTTCGGGATTACCCGGCCCCGCGCCGACGAAATGAACATGTCCCATCTTTCTCATCCTTTCACTCCGCCGCTTCTTTCATAAAGGCCCGCTCGAGCAGGGCCGCAATTTCGGGGCGGCAGGAGCCGCAATTGGTGCCGGCCTGCGTTGCCTCACCGACCGCCCGCACGCTCGTCAAATTCTTTGCGGCAATGGCCGCAAGGATGGCTTTTTCCGAAACGCCGAAACAGGAGCAAACCTTGCCCCCGCCTTGCGAAGGGTCCATGGGCGCGGCGGCGATGAGCGCCTGGCGCGCCGCCCCTTCCGCGCGCCTGCCAATCTGCTCGGAAAGCCAGGAAGGATCGGGCACGCTGCCCGCGGGACCTGAAAAGAACGCGGCGACCGGCACGCCCTCTTCCAGGAGCACCCGGCGGAATGTGCCCCGCGCTTTGTCTTCCACCGCCAGCACATCACCTTTCCAGGCGCGCGCTTCTTCCTCCAGCCGCGCGAACGGCGCGGCGTCTTCAAGCGCTGCCAGATAAAAAAGCTCGCCCTCTGCGACAGGTACCCGCGCCCAATAATCGAACCCCTCCGGCGTGAAGGCCGTGCGGCTGAGATAGAACCCGGCGCGCACGGGACACACCGGCCTCACGCGCACGGGCGTGTGCTTGAATTCAGGCTGGCCGGAATGAGGATCGGTGACGGGATTAACAAGCGCGCCCACCGTGCCCGCCGCCGACATGTGCCGCGTCCAGTGAATGGGAATGAAAATCTCCCCGCGCCGCAGCCCGCCGTCCGCTGCCACACGGAAAAGCCCCCGCCCCCACCTCGTTGCCGCTTCCGCAAGCCCTTTCGGGGAAAGAGCGAAAGCTGCCATGTCCTCCGGATGGCAATAAAGCACCGGCTCCTTCACATGGCTCATGAGGCGGGATACCGCGCCCGTGCGCGTCATGCTGTGCCATTGATCGCGCAGGCGGCCCGTATTGAGGAGAAGCGGGAAATCGTCATTTGCACCGTGAATGGGCAGCATGTCTTCAAGGGGAAGAAACCGCGCGCGGCCATCTTCATGTGCGAATTTTCCATCCGTAAAAAGCCGCCCGTCTGTTGCCGCCTTTTCTTTATTCCCCTTCCGGGCAGGCCAGAGAAAGGGCGTCATCGCCTCATACCCGGCATCCGAAATATCCGCATAAGCGGAAATATCGAAACACCGCTCGCCCTTGTTCTCGAAGCCGGAAAGGGCCGCATGTTCGCGGAAAATATCCGCCGGGCCCTCATAAGAAAATGCTGCGCCGAAGCCCATGCGCCGGGCGACTTGCATGAGTGCCCACCAGTCGGGCTTTGCCGCGCCGGGCGCGGCTTGCAGACGGCGCTGGCGGGAAATGCGCCGCTCCGAATTCGTCACCGTGCCGTCTTTCTCGCCCCAGCCTTCGGCAGGCAGCGCCACATCGGCATAAGCCAGCGTGTCGGAACTTGTCATGCAGTCAGAGACGATAACGAGCTCGCATTTTTCAAGGGCGGCGCGCACCCGCCCAGCATCGGGCAGGCTGACAGCAGGATTGGTCGCCATGATCCAAAGGGCTTTGACCTTGCCTTCATGCACCGCCTCGAACAAATCGACGGCTTTCAGCCCGCCTTTTTCCGCCATGGAAGGCGCGTTCCAGAAGCGCTCCACTTTTTCCACCGCTTCCGGCTCGAAGGAAAGATGCGCGGCAAGCTGATTGGCAAGCCCTCCCACTTCCCGCCCGCCCATGGCGTTGGGCTGGCCGGTAATGGAAAAAGGACCCATACCGGGCTTGCCGATACGGCCCGTCAGCAAATGACAATTGATGATGGCATTGACCTTGTCGGTGCCGCGGCTCGACTGATTGATACCTTGCGAGAAACCGCTCACCCAGCGCTCGTTTTCCAGCACTGAGGTAAAAAACTGCCGCACCAGCTTTTCTTCAAGCCCGCAGCGCGCCGCGACATGGGCAAGCTCCGTCTCGGACGCATTGAGAAGCGGCAAAAGCTTTTCGAAATCCGCCGTCGAGCGAGCGATGAAGCTTTCATCCGCCGCCCCTTCCTCGCAAAGGAAACGGAAAAGCCCGTTGAAAAGCGCTACATCGCTGCCCGGCTTGAGGGGAAGGTGAAGATCAGCGGCCTGCGCCGTTGCCGTTTTGCGCGGATCAATGACGATAAGGCGGGAGCCACGTTTTTCCCGCGCCGCTTCGAAACGCTGAAAGAGTACCGGATGGCACCAGGCCGCATTCGCCCCGGCCAGAACGAGAAGATCCGTCTCCTCGAAATCCTCATAAACGCCCGGCACCACATCCTCGCCAAACGCGCGCCGGTGGCCGGCAACGGCTGAAGACATGCATAGGCGGGAATTCGTATCCACATTGCCCGAACCGATGAACCCTTTCATCAGCTTGTTCGCGGCATAATAATCTTCCGTCAGAAGCTGGCCCGACAGATAAAAGGCAATGGCATCCGGGCCATGCGCCTCACGGATATGCAGGAAACGGTCGGCGATATGATCGAGCGCCCGCTCCCAGCTCACCCGTTCTCCTTTGATCAGAGGATAGGAGAGCCGGTCCTTGGCGCTCACCGTCTCACCCAGAGCCTGCCCCTTGCCGCATAATTTACCGAAATTGGCCGGATGCACCGGGTCGCCCTTCACCCGCACGCGGCCGTCCCGGGCGCTGGCAAGCACACCGCAGCCAACCCCGCAATAGGCGCATGTGGTGCGGATGGGCGCCGGCCGCATTACTCCGCCTCCACCGCAAGGCTTGCCTCAGGCGCCGCCTCGTTTCCGATCAGCGGCCCGAGATAGACGGCGCTGCCGCGCAGCTCCACGGCAAAGCGTTTCACGCAGCCCTCGTCCGGCCCGCGCGCCAGCCCGCTTCCCAGATCGATAATCCAATTGTGCAAGGGACAGGCAACGCCCCTGCCCTGCACAATCCCATCCGACAGCGGACCCTGCTTATGCGGGCACTTGTCCTCAAGGGCGAAAAGCTCGTCCTCGCCCGTTCGGAAGATGGCAATGTCGCAGCCCAGGGCCTCGACCTTCCGCGCGCCGCGGCGCGGAATATCCTCAAGCTCGCCGATATAAACGCTCTTGCTCATGCGATCACTTTCTGACGAAGGGGGCTATAGTTGCGCCGCGTGCCGGGGTCCCCGGCCTGTTCGGCCCAGGGGTCGCGCTGCGCATATTTCTGGGAGAGGAAGAACCGCTCGCTCAAAGCGGCGCGGCCTTCCGCATCGTCCGCGATCTTTTCTTTCACATGATCGAGGCCCACCCGCTCAATCCAGGGCGCGGTGCGCTCCAGATAGCGGGCCTCTTCGCGGTAGAGCTGAATGAAGGCGGTGCAATATTCGATCACCTCTTCCTCGCTTTCGACTTTGCAGAGGAAATCGGTGACGCGCACCTTGATGCCGCCATTGCCGCCCACATGCAGCTCCCAGCCGGAATCGACCGCAACAATGCCGAAATCCTTGATCGTCGCTTCGGCGCAATTGCGCGGACAGCCGGAAACCGCCATCTTGAACTTGTGCGGCATCCAGGAACCCCAGGTGAGCTTTTCAAGCGTCACGCCCATGCCGGTCGAATCCTGCGTGCCGAAGCGGCACCATTCGGACCCCACGCAGGTTTTCACCGTGCGCAGCGCCTTACCGTAGGCATGGCCGGAGACGAGGCCCGCGCTGTTGAGATCGTTCCAGATATCGGGCAGATGTTCTTTGCGCGCACCGAGCAGATCGATGCGCTGCCCGCCCGTCACCTTCACGGTCGGGATCTCATATTTATCCGCCACATCGGCAATCGCCCGCAGCTCGTTGGGATTGGTGAGCCCGCCCCACATGCGCGGCACGACGGAGAAAGTGCCGTCCTTCTGAATATTGGCGTGGTGGCGTTCATTGACGAAGCGGCTCTGCGCATCGTCCACATATTCCCCGGGCCAGGCGCAAAGGAGATAGTAATTGAGCGCCGGGCGGCAGGAGGAACAGCCATCAGGCGTTTCCCATTCCAGCGCCTGCATCACCTCCGGAATGGTTTTCAGGCCATGGGCCAGAATGAGCCTCCGCACCTCGTCATGGCCGTGATGGGTGCAGCCGCACATCGGTTTGACGGCGGGCGCGCCGGAATACTCATCACCGAGCGACATGGCCAGAAGCTGTTCGACCAGACCCGAGCACGAGCCGCAGCTTGCCGAGGCTTTGGTATATTGCTTCACCCCGTCAATATCCGTGAGCCCATGTTCGGCAATGGCCGAGGTGATCGCCCCTTTGCACACGCCGTTACAGCCACAGATTTCCGCCGTGTCGGGCAAAGCTGCAACGGCGCTAAAAGGGTCCGTGTCGGCACCGGCCAGCGCCTGACCGAAAATCATACGGTCGCGAATATCGCGCACCACCTCGCGCTCTTTCAGAAGCTGGAAATACCAGGCCCCGTCCGCCGTATCCCCGTAGAGCACGGCGCCGGCCACCTTGTCGTCCTTCAGAACAAGGCGCTTATAGATGCCGCGCGCCGCATCCCGGTAAACGATATCCTCGGTGCCGTCCCCGGTGGAAAAATCCCCGGCGGAGAAGACATCGACGCCCGTTACTTTAAGCTTCGTGGAAGTTTCGACCGGCTTGAACGCCGCTTCCTCGCCCGTCAGCGTTTTCGCCGCCACCCGCGCCATATCGTAAAGCGGCGCCACGAGGCCGTAGCAGACCTCGTTATGCTCGGCGCATTCGCCGAGCGCCAGAATGTCGGGATCGGAAGTGACCATCGCATCATTCACGACAACGCCGCGTTCCACATGGAGCCCCGCATCGACGGCAAGACGTGCCTCGGGCCGAATACCCGCCGCCATGACCACGATATCGGCGGGATAGACCGTGCCGTCTTCCAGAAGCACGGCTTCCACATGCTCCTCACCAAGGATCGCCTTCGACTGCGCCTTGCAATGCACCTTAATGCCGCGCCGCTCAAGCTCGCGCTGCAGAAGATGCCCAGCCGAGGCATCGAGCTGCCTATCAAGAAGATGCTCCATCAGATGCAGCACGGTCACTTCCATACCCCGTGCCTGAAGGCCCGCCGCCGCTTCAAGGCCGAGCAGCCCGCCGCCGACAACAACGGCCCGCGCGCCCGGCTTTTCCGCCGCTTTCGACATGGCGTCCACATCATCGAGGTCGCGAAAGACGAGAACGCCGTCAAGCTCTTTACCCGCAATGGGAATGATGAAGGGCGCCGAGCCCGTTGCCAGCACCAACTTGTCGTATGGCGTCTCGCCCGCGGCTGTATGAACCTGCTTGGCTTTCCGGTCGATGCCCGTCACGCTCTCGCCAAAGCGGCAGGTCACACCGTGCGTCCGGTACCAGTCCTCATCATGGGTGACGATTTCCTCGAACGTCTTTTCGCCGGAAAGGACGGGCGAAAGCATGATGCGGTTGTAATTGCCGCGCGGCTCCGCCCCGTATAGCGTCACGTCATAAGCCTCGGGCGCCGCCTCGAAAAGATGCTCCAGCATCCGCCCCGACGCCATGCCCGCGCCAACGACAACGAGTTTTTGTTTCTGCGTGCTCATGCTGCCACCTCCGAACGATGCTCATGCAGGAAGCGAAGAACGGCGGCCCGGGCGCTGAGATAATCGGGATCTTCCACCAGCTCCACCCGGTGGCGCGGCCGGGGCACATTGACCGTCGAAATTTGGCCGATGCCCGCCGCCGGCCCGTTCGACATCATGATGATGCGGTCGGAAAGAAGCGCCGCTTCATCCACGTCATGGGTGATCATGATCACCGTGTTGCCGAGCCGGGCATGAATTTCCATCACGCTGTCCTGAAGATGCCCGCGCGTGAGCGCATCGAGGGCACCGAAAGGCTCGTCCATCAAAAGCACCTTGGGTTCCATGGAAAGCGCCCTTGCAATGCCGACGCGCTGCTTCATCCCGCCGGAAATTTCCGCCGGGCGCTTATGGGCGGCATGCTCCATGTTCACGAGTTCGAGATTGGCCATCACCCAGTCATGGCGCTGCCCATCCGTGCGCTTGCCCGCAAAGACTTTGTCCACCGCCAGGCGCACGTTCTCGTAGACCGTCAGCCAGGGAAGCAGGGAATGGTTCTGAAAAACCACCGCCCTGTCGGGTCCCGGCCCCTTGATGATCTGCCCATCAAGGCTGATCGCGCCGTAAGAGATGGGTTCGAGCCCGGCCACGAGATTGAGCAAGGTGGACTTGCCGCAACCCGAATGACCGATGATGGAAACGAATTCGCCTTTCTCGATCGACAGGTCGACATCGCGCAAGGCTTCATACTGCCCCGACGAGGTTTTGAAGATTTTGCCGACTTTGGAAATGCGTAGATGCTCTTGAGTATCCATGGGCTGCTCCTATGCGTTGCCATAGTCGAAACGGCGCTGCACCAGCTTCATCAGCGCTTCAAGGGCAATGCCCACGACGCCGATAATGCCGATCGCCACGATGATGGAAGGCACCGAAAGGTTGTTCCATTCGTCCCAGATGTAAAAGCCGATGCCGATGCCGCCGGTCAGCATTTCCGCCGCCACGATCACCATCCAGGCAGTGCCGAGCGAAAGCTGCATGCCGGTCAGAATGTAAGGCATGGTGGCGGGGATATAGATTTTGCGGACCATTTCCGAGCGATTGAAATTCAGCACCCGCGCGACATTCGTGTAATCGGCCGGAACGGCGCGCACGCCCACCGCCGTATTGAGAATGATCGGCCAAATACTGGTGATGAAGATCACGAAGACGGCGGAAGGATCGACCGACTTGAAAAGCAATAGCCCGATAGGCAGCCAGGCGAGCGGGCTGACCGGCCGCAATATCTGAATGAGCGGCATCCAGGCGGTTTCGAATACCCGGCTCGTGCCGATCAGAAACCCGACGGGTAGCCCGACAAGAACGGCAAGCGCAAAGCCGGAGAGCACCCGCGCCAGCGAATACATCACCTGCCAGGCAACGCCCATATCGTTGGGTCCGTAGACATAAAAAGGATCGGAGAAAACCTCCACCGCCTTGGCCCAGGTTTCCTGCACCGTGGGAAGCTCAGGCACAAGCGAGGCTTGCACCATGCTCCATGCCACCAGAACCAGAAGAAAGGTCACGGCAGGCAGGACGATAGCGGGAACAGCCATAGCCAGAAAATCCCGAAGCCAGGCCGGACCTGAATCCGGCCAGCCCTTGGGCACCTCGCCGAGCTCCGGCGGCGGGGCCTGCCCGCCAGCCGGTTCTGCGGAACCGGCCTTAAGGTCGTCTTCGGCAGTCGGCGCATCTGAAACCAGGCGCAAAGCGGCATCCGTCATGACGGCTCCTTAAGCGTTGAGTTCCGCAAGCTTTTCCAGCGGAACCTTAAGATTGGAAATGTCGAAGCTGCCGACATATTCGGCGATCTTGGAAGGATCGAATGTCTGGCCGTTGAAGAAGCGGTCCGGGCCCATGTCGATGGGCGCGCTCGCATCTTCCAGCACCCAAGGCGCGTCATGCGTGCCTTCGATCTTCATGTCCGAATTCGGCACCGGCACGCCCATGCCCGCGACAGCTTCGCGGTAGATATCCGGCCGGTAGACCTGATTGGCGACCTGACGGATATCCATGGGTGTTTCGATCTGCCCCCAGCGGTACATTTGCGAAATGAACCACATGGCGTGGCTGCGCCAGGGATAGGTCGCGGCATAGCGGTAGAAGACGTTGAAGTCCGGCAGCGGGCGCGGCTCTTCGCCTTTCACATATTGGAACGTGCCCGTCATGGACATTTTCACCACATCGACCGGCGCGTTGACGTAGGATTTGCGGGAAATAATCTCCACAACTTCCAGCCGGTTTTCCGGCTTGTCCATCCACTGCGCCGCTTCCACCATGGCGCGGATGATCGCCTTGTGGGTCTCCGGATAGTTTTCCGCCCAGTCGAGATTGACGCCAAACACCTTTTCCGGATTGTTGTTCCAGATTTCGTAATTGGTGATGAGCGTGCGCCCGAGACCCGCCTTCACCGCCCGCTCGTTCCAGGGCTCACCCACGCAGTAGCCCACGATATTGTTGGCGCGCAGGTTTGCGACCATCTGGGGCGGCGGAATAACGATGAGGCGCACGTCATTGTCCGGATCGATGCCGGCATCGGCCATCCAGTAACGTAGCTCATAATTATGGGTGGAAACGGGGAACACCATGGCGAAGGTCATGGGATCGCCGCCTTTAGCCTTATTGGCGTCGATCACTTTTTTTAGCGCACGGGCCGAAACCGGCCGCTCGGCCATGGCTTCCGGGTCCGCTTCCACCATGCGTTCATAAAGCTCGTTGGAAACGGTGATGCCATTGCCGTTGAGGTCCATGGAGTAAGCGGTAACTGTCGGCTTTTGCAGCGCGCCGACGCCGAGGCTCGCGGCAATCGGCATGCCGGCCAGCATATGCGCCCCGTCAAGTTCGCCCACCGACACCTTGTCGCGGATATTCGCCCAGGAGGCTTCTTTCGAAATCGTGGCGTTGACGCCGTGCTTCTGAAAGAAGCCCTTTTCCTTGGCGATAACGATGACGGCGCAGTCGGTCAGCGGAATGATGCCGAGCTTTACATCCGGCTTTTCCAGATTGCTGCTGCCTGCGGCATAGGCGCCGCCCGGAACTACCAGGCTTGCGGCTTTCAAGAGCGCGGCAGTGCCGAAAAGTTTCGCGCCTGCATTCAGAACGGAGCGCCGGTGATAAGGCGTCTCGAGCGAGGCGCTGCGCTTTACTGCCGGGGGAGTTTTGTCGTCATGATCGGACATCTCTTGTCTCCTTGATGAAAGCGGGAGGTAAATCGTTTCTCAGTAGGTGTAAGCGACTTGGAACCAGAGTTTTTCCCGGTCCGCCGGCCCGGCGCTGCCCCCATCGAAGGAGGCGTATTTCGCGGTAAGCTTGATGCCGTTATCGAGCGCTGCGGAAAGCACCGCATCCACCTCATCGCCGAGCGAGGCGCCCGTGCGCTCCGCCTCGAAATCGTGAAAGACGATGCCGGAGGTGATTTTCGTGAACGGCCCGAAAGCCGGCAGCGCATAAGTCAGCGAGGCGGAAAGATCTTCGATCCCATCCACCGGCGTCGTCAGGAACGCATCCGCCCAGCCCTGGAACTTATGCAGCGTGGCAAGCGGGGTGGAGAAACCTGTCGTCCCGTCCCCTTCCAGCACCTCATAGCCCGCACCGAAGGAAAGCGGCCCGTAGCTTGCCCCCGCATCCACCGAATAATAATCGAGGGAGAAAGATGCGGGATTACTTCCATATTCGCTTTGGCGGGCATAGGAAGCAGCCCCCTTCAGCGACCAGTCTTCATTGAGCGCTGTCTTGTACGCCGCCCGTGCGCCGTAGGTTTCGCTTGAGGCGCCGGCCGCATTATCGAAATCCAAGAGATAGGCAAAGCCCGTAAGCGTCAGGCCTTCGATCCCGCTATAGCCCAGATTGATGAGATGGCTGTCGCTGTCGAAATTGCCGATCGGGCTCTTGTCGGAAAAAATCCGGTGCACTTCCTCGATATAGGCATAGGTCGCTGTGACACCGGGAAGCGTGCTGTTGCTGATCAGCGCCGCGTCGAAGGTCTGCTCATTCTGCCGCCAGCCCACATTGCCGACAAAGCGCGCATCATCGAGGATGATTCGCTGGCGCCCGGCAACGATCTTCGTACCCGGAATGCCTTCATAAGTAAGCTGCAGCCGGTTGAGCTCACTTGCCTCCGGGTCCGCAACGACGGGATAGGCGGTGCGCCCGTTCGCCGTGCTGTTGAAATCTTCCGGACCCAGCGCCTGCACGGATTCGATTTCCGCCAGAAGCGAGAAACCGTAAAAGCTGCCCGTCTCAAAGCCGACGCGCTCGCGCAGCGTGTAAGCGCGCGCATCATTGGCAAAACCGTCCTGATCGACGAATTCCGCCCGCGCGCGGAGGTCGATCAGCGGTTTCGTTTCAGCCAGCGCCGCGCCCAAATCATCGGCATGCGCTCCTGCTACCGGCAGCGCGCAAAGCACCGCCAATGTCCCCGCCACCATTTGCCGTGTCATCTTCGATGTCGTCATCTGCTCACCCCATCGGCAAAAGAAAAGGCGCCCGCCGGCGATTTTCATCGCCATGCGGACGCCTTTGCCCGTGTTTCAATTCTCGCAGTCAGCCGCGCTCTGCCGCCCTTGGCAATCCGGCCTTTGATGCTGAGCCTTCATCGGCCCGGCATGAAAACTCTAAAAACTATTTTTGCTGCAGCGCAACAAGTAATTGATATTAAAGATAATTTTTCTCATATCCTGCATAATGCTTGATCACGCTGCCCGCGTTTTTCACAGCAATCGCTCAACCTTTGAGCAATTTGGCGACTGCCAAAAGATTGTCCGCAATCTGAAAAATCGGTTTTCCTTCGTTCATCGCCGTCTTGCGCAAAAGCTGATAGGCCTCTTCTTCTGAAAGACCGCGCTGCTGCATCAAAACGCCTTTGGCTTTCTCGACAACCTTGCGCGCGGCAAGATCGGATTTGGCTTTAGCGAGTTCGTTTTGCAGGCCCTGATACATTTGAAAACGGGCGATGGCGACCTCGACGACGGGGCGCACACGGGAAGATGCAAGGCCATCGACAATATAAGCGCTGACCCCCGCCTGCACCGCCTTGCGCGCGCCGTCCGGCTCATCCTTTTCGACAAACATGACGACGGGCCGCGCCCGCTCGCCCGAGACCTCGCCCATGCTTTCCAGAATGTCGCGGTCTGGGCTGTCGCAATCGACGATCACGACATCCGGGTCGAATCGCTCCACCGCGCCATAAAGCCCGATGCCGGATTTGACGCGCATAAGCTCGCAGGCACCCGATTGCGCCAGGCCCTGCTCGACTATCAGCGCCCGCGCATCGTCGGGATCGACAAGCAACACACGCAATCGCTCAGAAGCGGAAGACATACACAAACATTCTTTGCTGGCTTGGCCGGGAACCACTAAAGCCTAATCAGCAAAAAAAGGGCCAGAGAAAAACCGCTTTAAAAGAGGCATTCTGCGCATAATCTGCGCGGCCATCTGCTCATTTGCCGGGCGGCCTGTCCAAATAAGCGTCAGCCTTTGCCCATGCCGCCGTGTCATTGACGTTCAAAAAGGCATCGGCCTCCTGGCCGGGAACGTCTATGGGCACGGCGTCCAACTCCTTAAGCGCCCCCCAAACCGCCTGGCGGCCCGCGCCAAGCAGCCCGTCTAGTTTCTCAAAATGCGAAACATGCCAAAGCGCCAGAAGGTTCTGGTCCCGCCCTTCAAGGCGCAGCACCGCAGGCCGCGTGCCTTTCCGTCCCGCCCAAAGACGCGCAGCATAATCGGCAGGCAAAAACGGCACGTCGCACGGCGCCGTCACCAACCACTCCCCGCCTTCTTCCTGCAACCAGGCAAGGCCGGCGCGAATACCGGCAAGCGGTCCTGCCCCCGGAAAAGGCCCGTCATCCAGATGCGTGAGCTCGGCCCGCCAGCCAAGTGCGGTCCCGCCCTCGGCAACGGCAAGGGCCTGAACCTGCGGGCGCAGCCGTTCATAAACACGCTCGATAAGCGGCTGCCCGTGCAAGGGCCGGAGCGCTTTTTCTCCGCCGAACCGCTCCGCCTTGCCGCCCGCCAGAATGAGCCCGCTTGTCTGCGCTCCCCCGGTCACAGGCCCTGGCCCGCCCGGCCGGTTTTGCTGCTGGCCGCGCCGGTTTCCGCATTTTCGGACAGCGCTTCAGGATCGAATTCCAGCGGCAGGTCGCACCAGAATATGCTGCCCTGCCCTTCCTCGCTTTCAAAACCGATGCGCCCGCCCATCTTCTCCACCAGCAGCCGGGCAAGGCTAAGGCCGATCCCCGCCCCGCCGCCGGCCACCATGGCATCCGGGTGAAGCCGGGTGAACGTCTCGAACACCTTGTCCTGCTTGGCTTTAGGAATCCCGATACCCGTGTCGGAAATGGAAAGACGGAAGAACCCGTCGCTCGTGCGCTCGCCGCTAATGCGCACCCTTCCTCCGTTTACATTATATTTTACGGCATTGGACAAGAGATTGATGATGATCTGCTTCAACCGCTGCCGGTCCGTTTCAAGCAGCACCGGCACGTCGCGCGGCAGGCGGTCCTCGATGGATACCTCGCCGCGCTCGGCCAATTGCGCAACTTGCGCGATGCACTCGCTCACCGCCTCGCCCACATCCACCTTCTCGACCGAAACCCGCAAATGCCCGGCTTCGATGCTGGAAAGATCGAGAATGTCGTTGACGAGATTGAGAAGCTGCTCGCCCGCCATGAGAATGAAACTGATCCGTTCCATTTGCGAGGCATTGAGCGTGCCGCCCGCCGTCATCTGCATGACTTCGGCGAACCCGATAATCGCGTTGAGCGGCGTGCGCAGCTCATGGCTCATCGTCGCAAGGAATTGCGATTTGGCCCGGCTTGCCTCCTCCGCGCTTTGTTTGGCGCGTAAAATGGCCCGCTCCGATTTCACCTGCCTTGTAATGTCATGACAGGTGCCGAAAATTTTGACCGCCCGCCCCTCTTCATATTCAATGACGATATTCGCCTCCACGAACATCACCGCCCCATCTTTGCTGCGCAGACGGTAAGTTTCGGGGCCAAGCGTACGCGCGCCCTTCGCCGCGCCTTCCAAAATCCAGTTGAGAACCCATTCGGAATCATCCGGGTGATGGATGTCGGCAAGCACCGTGTCGAGATTGACTTCCAAATCCCCATCATAGCCGAGCAGGCGGCGCATACCCTCGGACCAGATCACCTCGTTGGTGCGCAGGTCCCAGGCAAAATCGCCGACACGGGCAATAATCTGTGCACGGATTAGCTTTTCCTCGCTCAGGCGCACAGCCTGTGTCACCTGCGCCACCTGCCGGCGTAAAAGCGCAACGACGCCCGCACCGGCAAAGAGCAAAAGCGCCGCGCCGCCGATCGCCCAGATCACCCAGGCCGGCAGCGCAGGCTCCCCCGCAGGCGACATCCATTTTTCCAAGGCCGTGAAATAAGCCGACTGCGGATCGGTTTTCATCGCCGCCATATGCCGGTCCACTTCGGCAAGCAGCCCATCCGGCGTGCCGGGCGCAAAGGCGAAATAAAGCGCGGTCGGCTGAAAAACGAATTGCGAACGCGTCAGATCGAACCCGCTCTGCAGTGCCTCGCCCAAAGACTGATTGACGATGCCGAAATCGGCGCGCCCCGCCGCCACCGCTTCCAGCGTCTCATTGTGCCGGGCGGTCGGCACGATCTCGAAGGACAGTCCCTGCTCCTTACGCATCTCGGCAAGCTTGCCATGTTGCACGCTGTCCCTGAGCACCGCCACGCGCCCGCCCGCTACGTCCTCGAAGTTTTGCACGATCGTGCCGGGGCGCGAATAGATGTAAGACCAGCTGCGCAACACCGGTACCCGATTGAACTTGAAAAGCGCCTCGCGCTCCGGGGTCGGCGCGACATCGGGCATGAGATCGATCTCACCCGCTTCAAGCATGACAAGACAATCCGCCCAGGCGCAGGGGTGATAGGTCACAGCCCATCCGGCCTTTTCACTCAGGGCAGCAAGCACATCCGGAAAAAGCCCGGCCGGTACACCTTCTTCATCGAGAAATATTTTCGGCGGGTTTTGATAGATGCCGGCTCTAAGCTGAAGGCGCTCCCCTTCCGGCTCATCTACCGGCGCGCCAGAAGGTGCCTGCGCCCCCGCGCCGGCAAGCAGGAGCGGCAGCAAAACAATGCCCAAAGAAAAACGGATCACACTGCTTTTCAAGCGCACGCTCATCCCCAAAGCTTGGCCATAGCCGCATCCGCCTGGCCCGCAGCCGCCCCGGCCGGTTGCCCGCCCGTATAATCTAGGCCCCTAGCCTAGACCGGAAAGCCGCAATAGGAAAACTCTCCCCTTACTTTGCTCGCCCTTCGAAGGGCTTCAAATGCGGCGCCGGGGCACCGCCATTTCCTCAGCTCGGCCATTTGGGGTAGCCTTTGCGGCAAGCTCCCGGGGAAATGGGCCGCTGCGCCCCCGCCTCCCACCCATCGTCTTTCAGCGCCGGTCCGCCCTTATGCCCGACACTTTGCATGACAGCTCCCCGCCTCAGCCGAGAGAAGAGTATTTTCTGGAACTGACCGCCGGGCTTGAGACATCGCGCTTTCGGCTCACGCCGCTGGAGACGCGCGATGCCCCCGCCCTCCTGACGCATTTCAAGGACCCGCGCGTCACTGAATTTATGGATATCGATCCCTTCACCCGCACCGAGGAGGCCGAGGATGTTATCGGCTGGGCGGAGAGTTTGCGCGCGGCCGCACAAGGGGTCCGTTGGGCCATCCGCGAAAAGGGACGAGACGGCGAAGCGGGCAACTTTCTCGGCACCTGCGGCTTCAACACCCTTCTCTATGAGCGCGCCCGGCGCGGCGAAGTCGCCTATGATCTGTCGCCTGCTCACTGGGGAAAAGGCGTCATGGCCGAAATCATGCCGCAGCTCATCGCCCTCGCCGCAGGTCCCCTGGCTCTGCGCCGCCTCGAGGCCATGGTGACCCCCGGCAACATCCGCTCCATCCGCCTTCTTGAGCGGCACGGCTTTGAAAAAGAAGGCCTCCTGCGCCAGCACGCCTATTGGAAAGGCCGCTTCTGGGACCAACTCATTTTCGGGCAAGTGTTGGAGGGAAATGGTAGCGGAGGAGGGACTTGAACCCCCGACACGCGGATTATGATTCCGCTGCTCTAACCAGCTGAGCTACTCCGCCCCAAAGGCATCGCGGGCCAGGCGGCCCGCGGAAAGTGAGGGGATATAAGGCCCCTGCCCCGCCCTTGTCAAGCAAGGCGTGGCGGGCTGCGCACTACTCCCGCCTTTCGGCCAGGGCGGCCCGCAAATCGCGGATTTCGCGCTTGATATCGGCCAGATCCCGGGCCATTGCCGCCCGTTCCTCATGGGCGCGCCGCTCGATCGTCTCGCGCTCCGTATGGGCCTCGCTCTCGTGAATCATCTGCATGGAATCGACGATGATGCCGATGACGAGATTGAGCACCATGAAGGTCGTAAAGAGAATGAACGGCACGAAAAACGCCCAGGCCCAGGGATAGACCTCCATCACCGGGCGCACGATGCCCATGGACCAGCTTTCCAGCGTCATGATCTGGAAAAGGGAATAGAGCGTGCGCCCGATCGTGCCGAACCATTCGGGAAAGGCCTCGCCGAAGAACTCGGTGCCGAGCACGGCGAAAATATAGAAAATCAGCAACAAAACACCCGCCACCGAGCCCATGCCCGGCAACGCCATGAGCAGCGACTGCACCACCTTGCGCATGGAGGGAATGACGGAGAAAAGCCGCAGCACACGCAGGATGCGCAGCGCGCGCAGCACCGAGAGGGGCCCCGCCGCCGGCACCAGCGCAATCGCGACGATGGCAAGGTCGAAATTGTTCCAGCCGTTCTTGAAGAAGGAAAGCCGGTAGGCCCAGAACTTCAGAAGCAGCTCGATGACAAAGATCGACAGCGCCACGCGGTCGATCGCCACGAGAAGGCCGCCCGCCCGCGCCATTGCTTCGGCGGAGGTTTCAAGGCCGAGCGTCACGGCATTGATGAGAATGACGGTGATGATGAAGCGTTGAAACCAGCCCGCCTCCACCACACGCAGCGCAAAACCGCGCCCCGCGCCGCCTGCACGTGAAGAAGAAACGCCATTTGTCGATGTCATCGCGTCAGCCCGCTGCGCTGCCCGTCACCGGAAGAAGAGATAGGAAAGGCGCCGCGCTTTAAAAGGTGGCCGAAGCGCCGGCTTCCACTTCGCCGGAAATTTTCGGCGCCGTGCGCTGGGTCTTGCCTTCGCTCTGGTGGTCGGCAGCTTCCTCGCCCGCCGGCTTCTGGAAGCGCAGCATGGTGAAAAGACCCATCGGGTTCAGCGGCTGGGTTTCCTGCAGGTCGAGCTTGGTGATGCCCGTGATCGTTTCGACCTTGAAGTCGGGATGCCAGCCAAGGGCGCGGGAAGCCGGCGCCATCCAGCGCTCGATGCGCCCGCGCATGCCGTGATCCTGGGCAAAGTGATTGACGATGAAGACCTGGCCGCCCGGCGCGCAAACGCGCTCAAGCTCGCGCATCACTTTTTCCGGCTCGGGCACCACCGTCATCACATACATGGCGACCACGGTGTCGAACTGCCCATCGGCAAAGGCAAGCTCGGAGGCATCCATCTCGACGATCGCTTCCACATTGGTGAGGTTCTTTTCCTTCACCCGCATGCGCGCCTTCTGCAGCATCTCGGTGGAAAGGTCGATACCCGTCACTTTCAGGTGCTTGCCGTAACGCGGCAGCGAAAGGCCGGTGCCCACCCCCACTTCCAGCACGGAGCCGGAGCGGCGATTGATGGCGCGGACCGCATGTTTGCGGCCAGCATCGGCAATCGGGCCGAAGGAAAAGTCATAAACGGGTGCCCAGCGAGCATATGCTTCCCGGACGGATTTTTCGTCGATGCGCGATTTGACGCTCAAAAGATGGGCTCCCTCGTGACGGCGCTGCCAGTTTGCCGCAACAGGCCGGATTTACCAAAGTTTTTCCGTAATAATCCGCCAGAAAGTGGCGGATTGAAGGCGGGATTTATGCCCCTGCTGCGTGTTCGCTTTCGGGCTCGCTTTCCAGCGGACGCCCGCGCACCGCATTGCCATAGCGGTTGACGGAGCGGCGGATCCAGCCGCCGCCCAGCACACGCTTGCCGGTTTGCGCATCATAGAACACACAGGCCTGGCCGGGAGCCACACCATCTTCCCCCGTTTTCAGTTCAACCCGCGCGCGCCCTTCCCCAAGCGGCACGAGCAATGCCGGCGCCGGCGGGCGCGTCGAGCGCACCTTGGCCAGCACCTCGAGCGGCTGACTCGTTGCATCAAGATTGCCGGGGCCGATCCAGTTGACCTCCCCAAGTTCAATTTGATGCGTCAGCAGCATATCTTTCGGCCCGACGACGACCTGTTTCTTTGCCGCGTCGAGGCGCACTACATAAAGCGGCTCGCCCATGGCAATGCCGAGCCCGCGGCGCTGGCCGATCGTGTAATGGAGAATGCCTTCGTGGCGGCCGAGCACGTTGCCGTCCATATCCACGATGTCGCCGGGCTCCGCCGCGCCGGGACGCAGCTTCAAGATGACATCCGCATAGCGCCCGGAGGGGACGAAGCAAATGTCCTGGCTGTCCGGCTTTTCCGCAACGCCAAGCCCGTAGCGCTGGGCAATGGCGCGGGTTTCCGACTTGTGCAGACGGCCAAGCGGAAAGCGCAGGAAATCAAGCTGCTCGCGCGTCGTGGTGAAAAGGAAGTAGCTCTGGTCGCGCTCAGGATCTTCAGCGCGCAGCATCTGCCAGCCATCAGGGCCGGGTTCGCTGGCAATATAATGGCCGGTCGCCAGCGCATCCGCGCCCAGCTCCTTGGCGGCTTGAAACATGTCGCGGAATTTCACGCGCTCATTGCAGCGCACGCAAGGAATGGGCGTTTCGCCGGCAAGATAAGAATCCGCGAACTCTTCCATCACCGAATCCCGGAACCGGCTTTCATAATCGAGCACGTAATGAGGGATGCCGATCTTCTCGGCCACCAGGCGCGCATCGTGAATGTCCTGGCCCGCGCAGCACGCCCCCTTGCGGGCAATGGCCGCACCATGATCGTAAAGCTGCAGCGTGATGCCGATCACCTCATAGCCTTCTTCTTTCAGAAGAGCCGCGGTGACGGAAGAATCGACCCCGCCCGACATCGCCACAACGACGCGCGTTGCCGCAGGCGGCTTGGCAAAGCCGAGGCTGTTCACCTCGCTTTTCGTCTCTTGCGCGCTGGATGCTGCGGTCACGCTCATTTCAACCGGCCGTATCGCTTGGGTCACATTATCTATCATGCGCAGGCATAGTGGGCGGGGCCAAGCCCCGGCGCCGGGCTGCATGCCACTGCGCTAAAGAGAGCTTTTCCGCGCCTTTTAACGCGCAAGAGCCCCAGAAAGGCGCACTATAGACAAGAGATATGCCGTTGCAATGGCGCCATCTGCCGCGTCTGGGCATTTTCTGCCGCCCGGCGGCAGGCTTTGCCGCGCCCCACGGGCACTCTCATCTTAAGCCATTGATTTAGTTAGAATTTTTTCTGGCCTCCAACTTGCTCATTAGGACGCAGGAATTCTTGCCTCCAAGGGACAGGTCATTATGGAAGTCAGTACCTCTTCTTCACAGCGCAGCCCGGAAACCGAGCTTCTCCGCCGCAATGAGACGGCGCGCCTGTCCAAAGGCGCCATCGATGACGCGTTCTCGCGCCATTTGAATGAGACGCGCCAGGAGGCAAAAGCTGACCAGCGCAGCGTCTCGGCCGCCGAAAGCCGGGCGGAAGAGGCCCGCGAGGCCCGCCGCGCCGATGACAAGCGCAGCGAAAACAGCCGCGCGGAGAGCCAGGCCGAACACCAGCGCGCCGAAAAACGCCGGGACGAGGAAGCCCGCGCCAAACGCGCCGATGAGAAGGCGTCGGAAAAAGCCGCCGCTGCCAGAGAAAAGGATGCGCCTGAAAAGCCCGCCGAAGAAACGTCCGGCGAGGAGGCAGATCTTGCCGCCAGCCTTGTAGAGACGGCCCCCGCGTCAACCGACAATGCTGAAACCGCCGTGGTCCAGACCGGTGAAAAAGCCGCCGAGACCGGCGCGAATGCGGCTGAGACTGCTCCGATTATCGACGGTGAGGCGGACGCCCAAGCCGCGCAGACCGGAACGGGCAAGGAAACGGGCACGCAGAACACGGCCGCCGCCGATGCGGCCAAGGGCACGCAGAGCGCTGCTGCTACGGGCCTGAACACGGCTGCCGCCGCAGCCGCCCAAAGCGCTGCGCAGGGCACCGGCCAGACAGGCAATACGCAAAGCACCCGCGCCGCGCCCGATCTTAATGCCGCAGCCGCCACAGATAGCGCAGACGGCGGGCCTAACGCTGCCCTGCAAGCCGCGCAGGCGGCAGCCGATGCCGATCTGTCCGGCAATCTGGCCGATGACGGCGCACTTGCCGGTAAAGACGGCAAGACTCTCGGCCAGCTTGCCGCCGATAAACTGAGCGCGGGCAAAGAAGGCACAGCGGCGGAGTTCAAGGTAGCCGGCACGGAAGCTGCCGCTCAGCGCACGCCGCCTGCCGCAGCAACAACCGCACCGCAACAGGCAGCGCCGATCAACCTCGCCGGTTTCGGTCTGGCGGGCACGGAAAAACCACTCAACGTCACCTTCGACAGCACCAGCGGGCTGCAAATCGAGGGCCTGCCGACCGGCACCTCGACCCAGAACACCAACCCGGTTCAGTTGCGCTTCGGCGCCCTGCCCGGCCAGGCCCAGGCGACGCAAGTGCCCGCCTCTGCCATTGCCTTGCAGATCGCCAAGCACGTTCAGAAAGGCGTCAACACATTCGAGATCCGCATCGATCCGCCTGAGCTTGGCCGGGTCGACGTCAAACTCGATGTCGCCGCCGACGGCCGGGCGACCGCGCATCTTGTCGTAGAAAAAGCCGAAACGCTCGATCTTCTCCAGCGCGATGCCAAGGCCCTGCAGCAGGCGCTGCAGGATGCCGGGCTCGAAGCCGATCAGGACACGCTGTCCTTCTCTCTGAAAGACGAGGGACAGGCCGGCACCTTCGGGGAAGGACAAGGCCAGCGTGAGGGCGAAGCCGGCGGCACCGGCGAGGCAGGCCTTGCCGAAAGCGAACAGCCTGAAGTGATCACCAGCTACCGCGTCATGCTCAACGGCGAAACCGGCGTCGACATCCGGGTATAAGAACGGAGAGTTTCATGGATATTCTCGGCAGCAACCCCGCCTCCGTCGCCGCTCAGGCACAGCAGAACCTGCGGACCCAATCCGCGACCGCGTCTGCGGCGCTGGATACGAATTTCAATACGTTCCTGACGCTGCTGACCACACAGCTGCGCCACCAGGATCCATTGAACCCGCTCGAATCGAACGAGTTCACCCAGCAGCTCGTTCAGTTCTCCGGCGTCGAGCAGTCGATCCAGACAAACCGTCAGCTGGAAAGCCTGCTGGCCGTCGCCTCCGCCACCAGTTCAAGCCAGGCCGTCTCTTATATCGGCAAGGAAGTCGATGCGGTCTCCAACGTCGCCGAGCTGAAAGACGGCGAAGCGTCCTGGATCTTCGGTCTGGCCGAGAAAGCGGAAACCGCCACCTTGAACATCCTCGATGCCAATGGCGCGACCGTCTACACGAAGGAAATCAGCGGCGCCACCGGCGCGCAGGATTTCGTCTGGGACGGCAAGAACAATGAAGGAGTGGACCAGCCCGACGGCTTCTACATCATCGACATCGAAGCCACCAATAAAGACGGCGAACAGGTCCAATACTCCTCCCGCATCACCGGCACGGTGACCGGGGTGGACTTCTCCGGCAACATCCCGCTGATCAATCTGGGCGACCAGACGATCCCGGCTTCGGATGTGCTGGCGGTGCGCGACAAGGCACAAAGCCAGCCGCCGAGCGGCACTTAAGGGAGAACAGCCTTTTCATGTCCCGCGATGGCACGCTTAACCCGTTGAAATTCATGGAAACTTTACCGTGGCACTTAGACCTTTTTTAAAAGGCTCCAGCCTAGATTGGTGTCCACAGTTGAGTACGGAGACCGCAAGGCAATGAGCGAGCAACAGTCATCTCGGGTGAACTACGTGATCGGCCCCGACGGGAGCCCGCTCACCGTGGCCGACCTTCCGCCCCCCAATACCAAACGCTGGGTCATCCGGCGCAAGGCGGAAGTCGTTGCTGCAGTGCGCGGCGGTTTGATCAGTCTGGAAGAAGCATGCAAGCGCTACACGCTGACCGTGGAGGAATTCCTGAGCTGGCAGCGCTCCATTGAAAAGCACGGCCTTGCCGGCCTGCGCGCGACGCGGGTTCAACAGTACAGGCAGTAGGCCAGGAACACCGGCAGTAAGATAGAGTACTGCGTACTTTCTGCCGAGAAGGCGCCGGAGCGATCCGGCGCCTTCTTTGTTTTCCGGGTCCTCTTTGTTTCAGGCCCTGCCGCGCCTTCAATCCTTACCAGCTCCTTACTTTTCCACAGTTCGGGGCAATTATTTCCGCTTTTAGGCCTTCAACATGAATGGAAATCCATTCCTGTTAAGCATCTGGTTACCCCAATCCCGGTAAATTTTGCCTACCGACACAGGGGGGCTTGATCCAGCCAGTAAGAAAGGATCGGCCACAACGGGCAAAGGAGTTGCCACCAGCCCCTGTCGACTATGCCGACCGATCCAAGAAGGAGAGGGACGCAGAGGCGACAACACTAGGGTGGTAGCGTGAACAGCTTTGCCGATTTCCTAAAGACGCTCGGACCGTCTCGTATCGCAGCACTGGGCCTCGTGGCCGCAGGCCTTTTCGGCTTCTTCGCCTTCGTGACCATCAAGGTCACCGAAGAGCCCATGGCCCTGCTCTATTCCGAACTCGACCAGCAGGACGCCGCTGCAATTCTCGCCGAGCTTGACGCCCAGAACATCCCTTACGAACTCAAAGGCGACGGCACCCGCATCTTCGTGCCGGAAAACCGCGTTTTGCGCATGCGCATGGCCATGGCCGAACAGGGCCTGCCGAACGGCAATATCGTGGGCTATGAAATCTTCGACAATGCCGACGCGCTGGGCACGACGAGCTTCGTGCAGAACCTGAATTATCTGCGCGCGCTGGAAGGCGAAATGGCGCGCACGATCCGCTCCATCGACCGGGTTGAAAATGCCCGTGTCCACCTGGTGCTGCCCGAGCGTGAGGTTTTCTCGCGCCAGCGCCGTGAGCCGAGCGCCTCCATCGTCCTGAAAGTGCGCGGCGCCCCGCTCGCCCAGTCGCAAGTCAAAGCCATTCAATATCTCGCTGCTTCCGGTGTGGATGGGCTGAAGCCCGGCCGCGTCTCCATCGTCGATGAAGCCGGTAACCTTCTGGCAAGCGGCGATGGCAACGAGACCGCCGCCGCGCTCAACGCTACGTTCGATGAGCGCAACATTGCCTATGAACGCCGCCTGCGCTCTGAAATCGAGCGGATCGTGGAAAGCATCGTGGGTCCGGAAAAGGCCCGCGTGCGTGTCACGGCCGAACTGGACTTCAACCGCGTCACCCGGACTTCCGACCGCTATGACCCGGACGGTCAGGTCGTGCGCTCCACGCAGACCGTGGAAGAAAGCTCCGCCAGCTCCGACGGTGTCACGAATGAAGGCGTCACCGTCGGCAACAATGTGCCGGACGCCAATTTCGGCGCCGACAATGGCGACACATCGGCTACGGCCACGGACACCTCGAACCGTGTGGAAGAGACCGTCAATTACGAAATCTCCCGCGTAACCGAGACGGAAGTCTTGGAAGCGGGCCGCGTGAAACGCATCTCTGTCGCCGTCCTTGTCGACGGGGTCTATGACCTCGGGGAAAACGGCAACGTCAATTATCAGAGCCGCTCGCCCGAAGATCTGGAAAAGATCGCCAGCCTCGTGCGCTCCGCCATCGGTTTCGACGAAGAGCGCGGCGACCAGGTGGAAGTCGTCAACCTGCGCTTTGCGCCGCAGAGCGAAGCCGAGCGCCTGCCGGAAATCGAAGAGCCGTTCCTCGGCCTCAAGAAGTCAGACTATATGCGCATCGGCGAAATCGCGGCGCTGCTCATCATCTCGGTTCTGGTGCTGCTCTTTGTCGTGCGCCCCTTCATCAAGGGTCTAACGGCACCGGCGCAGGCAACGGCAGGCACCAATCTCGCCCTGCCTCCCGGCACGGAATATACCGCGCCCGACGGCACGCAAATGATCGCCCAAGGCACGGACGAGAACGGCGAGCCCATCGCCGCCCTGCCCGGCCCGCAGGTACAGCGCACCTCGGACGTGGAAAGCATGATCGATATCGCCCGCGTGGAAGGCAAGGTGCGCGAGTCTTCGGTCAAGAAAGTCGGTGAGCTCATCAGCGGCCACCCGGACGAAACCCTGGCCATCATCCGCAACTGGCTCCATGAGCAGCCGGCGTAAGGGGAGATAGGACAATGGCCGACGCACTGCCCAAAGTTAAAATCAAAGTCAAAGAAGACCTGGACAAGCTGACCGGCCCGGAAAAGGCTGCCGTCTTCATGCTCTCGGTTTCCGATGACAGCGCCTCCGCGATCTGGGACCGCTTGGACGACGAAGAAATCCGCGACGTCTCGCAGGTCATGTCGAATCTCGGCACCGTCTCGGCGCCGCTTGTGGAACGTCTGCTGGTGGAATTCACCTCGCACATGTCCTCCACCGGCGCGCTGACGGGTACGTATGAATCCACCGAACGGCTTCTCAAGCGCTTCCTCTCCGGTGAGCGCGTCGACGCCGTGATGGACGAAATCCGCGGTCCGGCCGGGCGCAACATGTGGGAAAAGCTCGGCAACGTGAATGACGAAGTGCTCGCC
This sequence comes from Tepidicaulis sp., assembly GCF_965222285.1. NCBI lineage: Bacteria > Pseudomonadati > Pseudomonadota > Alphaproteobacteria > Hyphomicrobiales > Parvibaculaceae > Tepidicaulis > Tepidicaulis sp. The sequence goes on from NZ_OZ244942.1 coordinate 2,418,951, forward strand.
AATTATCTGAAGAACGAGTACCCGCAGACCGTGGCCGTCGTGCTGTCGAAAATCCGCTCCGAACATGCCGCCCGCGTGCTCAGCCACCTGCCCGAAGATTTCGCGCTCGAAGTCGTCACCCGCATGCTGCGCATGGAAGCGGTCCAGAAAGACATTCTCGACAAGGTCGAACAGACGCTGCGCGCCGAGTTCATGTCCAACCTCTCGCGCACGAACCGGCGCGACGCGCATGAGCTGATGGCCGAGATCTTCAACAATTTCGACCGCCAGACCGAATCCCGCTTCATGACCTCGCTCGAAGAGCGCAACCGTGAAGCGGCCGAACGCATCAAGGCGCTGATGTTCACCTTCGAAGATCTGCGCAAGCTCGATCCGGGCGGCGTGCAGACGCTTCTGCGTTCCATCGACAAGGACAAGCTTGCCATCGCGCTCAAAGGCGCCTCCGACACGATCCGCGATCTTTTCTTCGCGAACATGTCCGAACGCGCGGCCCGTATCCTGCGCGAAGACATGGAAGTCATGGGGCCAGTGCGCCTGCGCGATGTGGATGAATCCCAGATGGCCATGGTCAACATGGCCAAGGACCTTGCCGCCCGCGGCGAGATCATGCTGGCCGACAACAAAGAAGATGACGAGCTCGTGTACTGATGAGTGCGGTGATGCAGGAAAACAAAGAGAAAGTGAAGTTCATGTTCGACAACGTCTTCCGCGCGGAAGACGCCCCCGTCGTCGTGAACGCACCGCGAAAAAAACACGAGCTGACGGACGAGGAGATCGACGCCATCCGCGCCGAGGCGCGCGCCGAAGGTGAAGCCACGGGCCATCAGCGCGGGTTTGCCGAAGCTCAGGCCGGGATCGAGCAGCAGACCGCGCAGACCTTTGCCGCGATCGGCGAAGCGCTGAGCGCCAGCTTTGCCCAGCTCGAGCAGGAAAACCGCGAAATCCGCGAATTCGCCGCCCGCCTCTCCCTTCTTGCCGCCCGCAAGCTCGCCGCCCGGCTGATCGCCGAGCGTCCGCAGGCTGAAATCGAAGCGGTGATCGAGGAATGCGTAACCCACCTCAACCGCGAGCCGCATCTGGTGCTGCGCGTTGCCGACGGCCTTTCCGGCCTTCTCAAAGAATATGTCGACCGCCTCTGCCATGAGCGCGGCATGAGCGAGCAGGTGCTCTTGATCGGCGATCCGGAAGTGCCCTTCGGCGACTGTCATGTCGAATGGGCCGATGGCGGCATCACCCGCTCGCTTTCGGCCATCGACGGGGAATTGACCCAGATCGTCGACCGTTACGCCCAAAGTCTGAAAGGCGAAGGTGAAGCTGCCTCCGCCGACGCTGCCCAAAAGGAGCCGCAACATGTCTGAGAATGATACCGGCATGGATCTTCCCGACCTTTCCACGAGTGACGCGCCGCAAGATGCCGGGGCAGACACCAGCACGCAGGACGCTGCCGACATTCAGCGTTCGGCGGCGGATCTGGAAGCCGTTTTCGACGTCCCGGTCAACGTTTCTGCCGTTCTCGGCAAGGCGCATATCGAAGTGTCCGATCTTTTGAAGCTCGGCCGCGGCGCCGTCGTCGAGCTTGACCGCAAGGTCGGCGAGGCCATCGACATCTATGTCAATGACCGCCTCGTTGCGCGCGGCGAAGTGGTGATCGTGGAAGACCGTCTCGGCGTGACGATGACGGAAATTATCAAGACGGGCATCAGCGGATGAGCGGACAGCGGACATCGGCAACGGATCTGGCAACGCCGCTCGGCCTCATCGCCGGTTTCGGCTTTGTCGGCACGGCCGTGTTCCTGGGCGGGGATTGGGAAGCCTTTCTCAATCTGCGTGCCTTCCTGATCGTGATCGGCGGCACCATTGCCATGACGCTCGTTTCCTACCGGTTCGATGAAGTGGTCGAAGCAGCGCGCGCCGTGGGCCGCGCTCTCGCCTCCCGCGCCACGAACCTCTCCGAGGCGGCCCGCCGCCTGATCGTTCTGTCCGAAGCCGCCCGCAAGGAAGGCGTGCGCGGCATCGAAAAGCGCTTGCCGCAGCTAAAGCGCGATGCGGCTCTCTCCCGCGCGCTGACCCTGGTGGTTGAAGGCGTGCCGGCAGAGGAAGTCGAACGCCTGCTCGGCGCCGAACTCGACATGGCCAAAGGCCGCTGGGTGAAATCCGCCGCGATCCTGCGCCGCGCCGCCGAAGTCGCGCCCGCCATGGGCCTGATCGGCACGCTGGTCGGCCTCGTGCAGATGCTCACCCATCTGTCCGATCCCTCCAGCATCGGCCCGGCCATGGCGGTTGCGCTGATCACGACATTCTACGGCGCCATTCTCGGCAACATGGTCTTTGCCCCGCTCGCCGCCAAAATCGAACGCAATTCCCAGGAAGACGGGCTACGCCTGGCCATCTACGCGGCAAGCGCCGCCGCGATGACCCGTCAGGAAAGCCCGCGGCGCCTGCAAATGGCCATCAACGCCATGCTGCCTCCCGCCGACCAGATTCAGATCTATACGTGAGTAGAAGGAAAAAGCGACATGCGACTTCTTATTGTAGGAACGTTGAACGGCCAGCTCTCTACCGCCACGAAAATGGCGATGGAAAAAGGCGCCAAGGTGACCCATGCCGCCAATATCGATCAGGCGATGGATATCCTGCGTTCCGGGCGCGGCGCCGATCTGCTCATGGTGGAAGTTTCGATCGACATTAACCGCCTGATCGCCAACCTGCAGGCCGAGCGCGTGCATGTGCCGGTCGTCGCTTGCGGCGTGGGCACCGATGCGCAGGCCGCCGTCAAGGCGATCCGCGCTGGCGCTAAAGAATATATCCCCCTGCCCCCGGATGCCGAGCTCATCGCCGCGGTTCTGGAAGCGGTTGCCGATGAAAGCCATCAGCTCGTCTTCAAAGACCCGAAAATGGGCGGCGTGCTGGAGCTTGCCAAACAGATTGCGGCATCGGAAGCCAGCATCATGATCACCGGCGAGTCCGGTTCGGGTAAAGAAGTCATGGCGCGCTATGTCCACCGCAAGTCGAAGCGGGCCGACAAGCCGTTCATTTCCGTGAACTGCGCCGCCATTCCCGAAAATCTCATCGAATCCGAACTTTTCGGCCACGAGAAAGGCGCCTTCACCGGCGCCATCGCCCGGCGTGTCGGCAAGTTCGAGGAAGCCGATGGCGGCACGCTGCTGCTCGACGAAATCAGCGAGATCGATGTGCACCTGCAGGCCAAACTGCTGCGCGCCATTCAGGAAAAGGAAATCGACCGGGTCGGCGGCAAACAGCCGGTGAAAGTCGATATCCGCATCATCGCGACCTCCAACCGGGACCTTGCGGATGAAGTGCGCGCCGGCCGCTTCCGTGAAGACCTGTTCTACCGCCTCAATGTCGTCAATCTGGCGCTGCCGCCGCTGCGCGAGCGCCCGGCCGACATCACGGCGCTGGCCGATCATTTCGTCAACAAATATGCCAATGTGAACGGCCTCACCGCCAAGCCGCTCTCCGTGGAAGCCCGCCGCCATCTGGCCAAGCATTCCTGGCCGGGCAACGTGCGCGAGCTGGAAAACACCATACACCGTGCCGTGCTTCTGGCGACGGGTGACGAAATCGGTCTGGAAGCCATCCGCCTGCCCGACGGCACGCGCCTGGAAGAAGCCGCAGCTCCCTCCGTTGCGACCCAGGCCGCCGTCACTGCCGATGCCGTCTCCCGCTCTTTTGTCGGGCGCACGGTCGCGGAAGTGGAAAAAGACCTGATCATCGGCACGCTGGAACATTGCCTCGGCAACCGCACCCATGCCGCCAACATTCTGGGTATCTCGATCCGCACGCTGCGCAACAAGCTCAAGCAGTATAACGACGAGGGAACCGCCGTTCCCGCCCCGGCCAACGCCGCCTTCTGAGTAACCAGGGAAGCTGCGCTTCCATAAGGACGAGACGAGCATGAGCGACATCAGCGTCAATCAAGGCAAAGCGGGCGGACTGTCTCCCGCGCGCATTCTGGGCGAGATCACCAAGCGCGGCGACCTGGCCCTTGCCCTCGGCATTATCACCATTCTTGTGGTGCTGATCCTGCCGATGCCCGCTTTCCTGCTCGACCTGTCGCTCGCCATCTCCATCACCTTCTCGGTGCTGGTGCTGATGACCGCGCTCTTCATCCGCACGCCGCTCGAGTTCAGCGCTTTTCCGACGGTGCTTCTCATCGCCACGATGATCCGCCTGGCGCTCAACCTTGCCTCCACCCGTCTCATCCTTTCGCAGGGCCATGAGGGCACGAACGCTGCGGGTAAAGTGATCGAGGCTTTCGGCAATTTCGTGATGCAGGGCAATTTCGTCATCGGCATCATTGTCTTTGCCATTCTGGTAATCGTGAACTTCGTCGTCATCACCAAGGGTTCGGGCCGTATCGCGGAAGTCGCCGCGCGCTTCACCTTGGACGCCATGCCCGGCAAGCAGATGGCGATCGACGCCGATCTTTCCGCCGGTCTGATCGACGAAGAAACCGCTCGCACCCGCCGCAAGCGGCTGGAAGACGAGTCCGCCTTCTTCGGCTCCATGGACGGTGCCTCGAAATTCGTGCGCGGCGATGCCGTAGCCGGCCTTCTGATCACCTTCATCAACATTATCGGCGGCATCATCGTCGGCGTCGGCCAGCAGGACATGCCTTTCGGCGAAGCCGGAGCGACCTATTCGCTGCTGACCATCGGTGACGGCCTTGTCAGCCAGATCCCGGCACTTATCGTGTCGACCGCCGCTGGTCTCCTCGTTTCCAAGGCAGGTGTGGAAGGCGCCGCCGACCGCGCGCTGTTCGACCAGCTTTCCGGCTACCCGCAGGCGCTCGGCATGTCTTCTTTCGTCATGGGCGTCATGGCCGTGCTGCCGGGCATTCCCGCCGTGCCGTTCCTTTTCCTGGCGAGCTGCACCGGCGGACTTGCCTATTACCTGAAGACCGCGCGCCAGCAGAAAGAGCAGGCCGAAGAGGATGCGGCGCAGGCCGAAGTCGAAGCCACACCGCCCGCTGAAGAGCCGATTTCCACCGCGCTCAAGATCGACGAGCTGCGCCTTGAAATCGGCTATGGCCTCCTGCCGCTCATCAATGACAGCGAAGGTCAGAAACTGACCGACCAGATCAAGGCGCTGCGCCGTCAGTTCGCCACCGATATGGGCTTCGTCATGCCGCCCGTGCGCATCCTCGACAATATGCAGCTCGAGGCCAATGCCTATGTCATGCGTATCAAGGAACTGGATGCCGGCCGGGGCGATGTCTATATCAACCAGCTTCTCGTCATGGACCCCCATGGCACGAAGATCGAACTGCCGGGCCTGCACACGACCGAGCCTGCCTTCGGCCTGCCGGCAACCTGGATCGACGAGAACCTGCGCGAGGAAGCCGCCTTCCGCGGCTACACGGTGGTGGACCCGGCAACGGTCATCACCACGCATCTGACCGAGATCATCAAGGACAACATGTCCGAGCTGCTTTCCTATGCCGAAACGCAAAAGCTGCTCGACGAGCTGAGCCCGGAACACAAACGCCTGGCGGACGACATCATCCCCGGTCAGATCACCGTCACCGGCATGCAGCGCGTTCTTCAGACGCTTCTGTCCGAGCGGGTCTCCATCCGCGACCTGCCCTCCATCCTGGAAGGGGTGGCGGAAGCCGTCGGCCATACGCAGAACACGACGCAGATCACCGAGCATGTGCGTATGCGCCTTGCCCGCCAGCTTGGCGCAGCCTATGCGGACGCCGAAGGCGTGCTGCAGCTCGTCACGCTTTCCCCGCAATGGGAAGAAGCCTTTGCCGAAGCGCTTATCGGCCAGGGCGACGAGCGCCAACTTGCCATGGCTCCGAGCCAGCTTCAGGAATTCATCATGACCGTCCGCGACACGTTCGAGGAAGCGGCGGGCCTCGGCATCGTGCCGGTGCTGCTTACGAGCCCCGGCATCCGTCCTTATGTGCGCTCGGTGATCGAGCGGTTCCGCCCGCAAACCATCGTCATGTCGCAGAATGAGATTCATCCGAAAGCGAAGCTGAAAACCGTCGGAACGATTTAACCGGCAAGGGCGTTGCGCTAGACTGCTCTCTTGCTTTGAACTTTCAAATTTGAAGAGTGTGCTTTGCGTCTTAGAACTTTCACCGCGCCCAGCCTGGCCGAGGCTATGAACGAGGTTCGCCGCAGCCTGGGCGAAGACGCGATCATTGTGTCGACCCATGAAGCGGCAGGCAGGGTGGAAGTGACCGCTGCCGTGGAAGGCCGCCGCCGGGAACCTGCCTCCTTGCTCGCACCGGAAACCGGCCGCTCGCTCGACGATATTCTTCTGGAACGGCTGCAAACCTCTTTGCGCGAGCCTGAGCCGCAAGCCGAGCGTCCCCGCCCGAAGAAACCCGCTCCAGCACAAGAGACGCCGCGCCGTTCTGCACCCGCAGACCTGAGCGCGCTGGAACAGGCCCTTGCGGATCATGGCACACCGCCCGCCCTCGCCGCCTCGCTGGTGCGCACGGCAAGTGCCATGGAGATGGACGATCCTTTAAGCGCTCTGGCCTATGCGCTCGAAACCCGTTTCAATTTCGAACCGCTTCCGCCCCTGCCCCAGCGCCCGCTGCTTCTGATCGGCATGCCGGGCGCGGGTAAAACCGTCACGCAGATCAAACTTGCCGCACGGGCCATGGGCGAAGGCGCCCAAATTACGCTGATCACCGCCGATGCGGTGCGCACGGGCGCCGCACTTCAGAGCGAGGCATATGGGGCGCTTCTCGACGCGCCGGTCCTTAAAGCCGAAACCGCCGACGAGCTGAGCGGCCATCTTGCCGGCTACCGCGAGGTCGCTTCCATGCACGGCGCGCGCGCCTGCCTCATCGACACGGCAAGCTTCAACCCTTTCAACGCTCAGGAAAGCGCAGAGGCAGCGGAGATGATCGCGGCGGCCCGGCGCGGCGGCAAAGCCGAGCCCGTGGCCGTACTCTCCGCCGCCATGGACCCGCTGCTAACCGCGGAAGTTGCCGAAGAAATGGCGCAGCTCGGCGCAAGACGCGTGATCTTCACACAGCTCGACCTTGCCCGGCGCATGGGCGGGCTGCTTGCCGCCGCCGACAGTTCCGGTCTGTCACTTTCGCAAATCAGCATCAGCCCCTATCTCGGCCAGGGCCTCGCCCGGCTCGACCCGATGCGCCTTGCCCAGCTTGTGCTGGGGGAGACCGGCACCGGCGGCAACCGCAAGGCGCAATCCGCATGACCCATTCAGCACGTCCGAGGACAAAAGCATGACCCGCGCAAACATCATTTCCGTTGCCTCAGGCAAAGGCGGTGTCGGCAAGACGTGGTTTTCCGTGACGCTCGCCCAGGCGCTTGCCTTGCGCAACGTCAAGACGCTGCTCATCGACGGCGATCTCGGTCTTGCAAACGTGGATGTGCAGCTCGGCCTCAGTCCGCGCCACGATCTAGGCAGCGTGATTGCGGGGCGCGTCTCGCTGAAAGAAGCGCTTTTCACCTTCCGTCCCTTCGGCGAGGAAGAAGGCGGCGCGAGCTTCGACATCATGACCGGCCAGTCGGGCAGCGGCACGCTCAGCGCCTTGTCGATCGAAGAAGTCGCGCGCCTTAAACGCGGCATCGAAAAACTCGCCGGTCATTACGGCGCGGTCATTCTCGACCTTGCCGCCGGGCTTGACGGCGCCGTGCGTAAATTATGCGAACATGAAGGGCGCCATGTCGTGGTGGTCACGCCCGATCCGACTTCGATCACGGACGCCTATGCTTTCATCAAGCTGCTCCTGCGGCAAAACCCGCAGGCCGATATCCGCCTCGTCATCAATCAGGCAGCGGACAAAACCGAAGGTCAGCGCACTTATGCAACGCTCGCCAATGCCTGCCGCAACTTCCTCGGCACCGAGCCCGTGCTTGCCGGGATCGTTCCTGCCGACACGCAGGTGCGCGAGGCGATCCGCCGCCAGGCACCGCTTTTCTTCCGTCATCCGCAAAGCACAGCGGGGGAAGCGGTGAAAAAAATTTCGGCGCTGCTTCTGGAAGACCCGCCCGTCATTACCAGCCAATCCGGCGGCAACCCGCCGCTTACCGGCTCTTCGGCACGTTAACCGAGGCATCAATCTCCACTGACACTCTGTCATAAATCCGTAGAACCTGTGATGCATTTTGCAAGCTGATCGGGTAAGCTGCGCCGATAACGTGGTGGATCGGATAGGGGGGATTTCCGATGAACAATGAATATGTCGCCCAAGCTCTGTCGCTGTTTCAGCAAGGGTTCGACACCGTCAATTCCATTCAAGGGCTCATCATCGCCGCCCTCGCGGCCTATCTGATGAAGCGCTACAACCAGATCCTGGTCTGGACGCTGGTTGCGACCATTGCCCATGAAGCCGTCAATGTCGGCCGGCGCATCATGGCCGATGCGCCCAACCCGCTTCCCAATCTTGCCGATGTGGACGGCGATCTGAAACTGATCGGCATCCGCTTTCTGGGCTATCTCATCGCCATTACGATCCTTTACATCGTCAAGCGGATCGTCCTGCGCGGGTAATCGCCCCGCCATAAAAACAACGAAGCCTGGCCAATGAGCCGGGCTTTTTGTTTTACTGAACAGCAGTGCGAAACCGCACCTCAGTCCCTGAAATTCACATATTGCAGCGGCTGTTCGTCGGGCCGGGTTTTCAGGTGCTGGATCACGTCCTGCAAATCGTCGCGTTTCTTGCCGGTGACGCGCAGTTCATCGCCCTGAAGGGCAACCTGCACTTTCAGCTTCTTGTCCTTGATTTCCTTTACCAGCTTTTTGGCAAGCTCTTTGGAGAGGCCCTGCTTGATGCCGACCTTCTGGCGCTGGGACTGGCCGGCGGCATTTTCCGCCGCCTTATAATCGAGCACGGACGGCTCGATTCCGCGTTTGGCCAGATGCCCCTGCAGGACTTCATGCATCTGTTTCAGCTTCAGCTCGTCATCGGCGAGAATGACCATCTCGTCGTCATTGCGCTCGATGGAGCATTTCGACCCTTTGAAATCGTAGCGCTGCTCGATTTCCCGGCGCACGTTTTGGATGGCGTTATCGACCTCGGAAAGATCGACTTTGGAGACAACGTCGAAAGAAGGCATGAAGAATTATTCTCACGAATAGGGGTGAACTGGCCCGCATTATGCCGTGCCGGTTTCCATTCGTGAAGGCCTGAGCTTTAAGGGAGATTTCTCCCCTTTAGCCGCCCATATTCTGTCGATGCATGTTCAGCGAGACTTCGTCGAGCACGTTTTGCTCGATCCGCGCAGCCTCACGTTTGGCCCGGCGCTGGCGGCTCTGCTCCACAAGCTCGTATTTTTTAAGCTCGCGGTAGGCATCGGCCAGCTCTTCGCGGGCCTGGTCCAATTGCCGGCTCAACTCGCTCATGGACTCGATCATATTGTCCCGGCGCGCGCGCATGGATTTGGCGAACATCGGATAGGCATAATGGGCGACATCGGAAATGCCGGCCTTTTCCTGTTCCCGTTCCACCTGGGCTTCCAGATCGCGTTCCTTGCGCTGGAAGTCTTCGAGCATGCTCTCGATATCGGCCACTTGCCGCCGCTTTTCATCAACCTGAAAGCGGTGCAGCCGGATCAGCGATTCACGGCTTTTCATTAGTCAGTCCCCTCCGTCGCGCTGCGCCCGTCCTCGAGTCCTTCGAGAATTTGAGCGAGCTGAACAAATCCTTCGTCCAAGCCCGTGCACTCGTTCTGGCCTTGGGCCAAAAACGCGTCGAGTGCCGGCTGATAGCGGATGGCCCGATCCACCAAGGGATCGGAACCCGACCTATAGGCCCCCAGACGTATGAGTTCCTCCATATCGTCATAGGCTGCCATCAATCCCCGTGCCTTCCGGATGAGCTCTTGCTGCTCCGGCAGATTGCACCCCGGCATGGTACGGGAAACCGATTTAAGAATGTTTATCGCGGGGTAGCGCCCGCGCTCGGCAATCGCCCGTTCAAGAACGATGTGCCCGTCCAGAATCCCGCGCACCGCATCGGCGACGGGTTCGTTGTGATCGTCCCCTTCCACCAGAACGGTGAAAAGCCCGGTAATCGAGCCGGCGCCCGTGCCCGGCCCGGCGCGCTCCAAAAGGCGCGGCAATTCGGAAAAGACGGTCGGCGTATAACCCTTGGCGGCCGGCGGCTCGCCGGCGGAAAGGCCGATCTCACGCTGCGCCATGGCAAAGCGGGTCACGCTGTCCATCAGGCAGAGCACATCCTGGTGCTGCTCGCGGAAATATTCCGACAGGGTCAGCGTCAACAGGGCCGCCTGGCGGCGCATGAGCGCGCTCTCGTCCGAGGTCGCGACCACGATGACCGAGCGGGCAAGCCCTTCGGGGCCCAGATGGTCTTCGATGAATTCCTGCACTTCGCGTCCGCGTTCGCCGATCAGCCCGATAACCGAGACATCGGAGGCGGTATTTTTGGCGAGCATGGAAAGCAGCACCGACTTACCCACACCCGAGCCGGCGAAAATACCCATCCGCTGCCCTTTGCAGCAGGTGGTAAACGTGTTCATCGCCCGGATGCCGAGATTGATCGGCTCTTTAACGCGGGCGCGCTGATGAGCGGGCGGCGGCGTGCCGCGGAAGGGCATCGGCATCGCCCCTTGCGGCAGCGGCCCCTTGCCGTCGATGGGCTCGCCCATCGCATTGACGACGCGGCCCAGCCAGCCGCGGGAGGGATGTACCACGGGCTCGGCCGCCTCGATCCAGGCCCGGCAGCCGACACCTACCCCGTCCAGCGTCATGAAAGGCAGGCAGAGCGCCGTTTTCTGGCCGAAACCCACCACTTCGCATGGCACGGTCTTGCCGGAGCGGCTCTCGATCACAATGCGGCTGCCCACGCTCATAGCATAAAGAGGCCCGGCCACCTCGACCATGAGCCCCTGAATGCTGGCGACCCGGCCGTACGACCTAACCTCTTGAATTTTCTCTACTTCTGCTAGAAGCGCCTGCACGCCTACATCCTCATGACGACTCGCGAGATCATCATTTTGGCCGGAACATGCTTAAAGGGCCGTAAACCCCGGCCCTCATATCGGTGGAAAAGAAAAATTTACGTATTTACAATGGTTTAGCGGATATCCCCGAGCTTCCTACAGTTCGGATAAAAATTTTTCTAATTTCTTCATTCTGATTAACCTTTGTTAACCAAATCGTCTTAAAGTGGCATGGATGGATTAACGATAAGGGGAGCCATTAAGGACCTAAGTCCTTGGCTCGGATGAGGATTTCGATGCGGGTACTGTTGATTGAAGATGACAGCGCAACGGCGCAGAGCATCGACCTGATGCTCAAATCCGAAGGCTTTAACGTTTACACCACGGATCTGGGTGAAGAAGGTGTCGATCTGGGCAAGCTCTATGATTACGACATTATCCTTCTCGATCTCAATCTGCCGGATATGAGCGGCTACGAGGTGTTGAAAAGCCTTCGCACGGGCAAGGTCGGCACACCGATCCTGATCCTTTCCGGCATGGCGGGGATCGAAAACAAGGTGCGGGGCCTCGGCTTCGGCGCCGACGACTATATGACCAAGCCCTTCCACAAGGACGAGCTGGTGGCACGCATTCATGCCGTGGTCCGCCGCTCCAAGGGCCATTCCCAGTCGGTCATCACCACCGGCAAGCTTACCGTCAACCTCGACACGAAAACCGTGGAAGTGGACGGCCAGCGCGTGCATCTGACCGGCAAGGAATATCAGATGCTGGAACTGCTTTCCCTGCGCAAGGGCACGACCCTGACCAAGGAAATGTTCCTCAACCACCTTTATGGCGGGATGGACGAGCCGGAACTCAAGATCATCGACGTGTTCATCTGCAAGCTGCGCAAGAAACTGGCCGCGGCGACGGATGGCGAACACTACATCGAAACGGTTTGGGGCCGCGGCTATGTGCTGCGCGACCCGCATGAACAGGGCCAGCCGGCCAAAGCTTCCGCTTAAACCGGGCCCTATCCAAAAGCTGCACCGCGTTGCGTTTCGTGCGCTTGAGGGGGATTTAAAGGCGTCTCTTCGGGGGAGGAGACGCCTTTATTATTTGGATCTGCCCGCCTGCCCTGCTCCAGGCATTAAAAAACCCGGCGCGCGCCGGGTTTTTCATATCTCATTTCCTGAAAAGAAGGTCAGGCAACCGCCGCCCGCTCCAGCTTGGAGACATCGGCTTCCGCCGGCACGTAAAGCCCGCGGCAGCCTTTCAGCGGCTTGAAGGCCTTGGTAATGCCGATCACGGTTTCCGCCGCGCCCAGCACCAGGAACCCGTCCGGCGCCAGCTGTTTGGCGATACGCTCCAGCACCTGCGCCTTGGTCTGCTGATCGAAATAGATCAGCACGTTCCGGCAGAACACCACATCGAACTGGCCAAGGGCGCTGAACTCTTCCAAGAGGTTGAGCTTGCGGTATTGCACCATCGAGCGGATATCCGGCGAGATTTCCCAATCATGACCGATCTGCTTGAAATATTTCACCAGAAGTTGGATCGGCAAGCCGCGCTGCACTTCGAACTGGGTGTATTTGCCAAGTTTCGCCCGGCGCAGCACATCGGCGGAGAGATCAGTGCCGATGATTTCCTGGCGCCAGCTGCTCAACTTCGGGCCCATTTCCTTGATCTGCATGGCCAGCGAATAAGGCTCTTGGCCCGTGGAGGCGGCCGCGCACCAGATGCGGAAGCGGTTCGTGCCCGCGCGCGTTTCCAGAAGATGCGGCAGGATCACTTTCTCGAACATCTCGAACGGCGTCTTGTCGCGGAAGAAAAACGACTCGTTCACCGTCATCGCTTCGGTCACCTGCTCGAGCAGCGCCACGGCGCCCGGCCGCATGGCCCCGACCAGCCCTTCAATGTCTTCAAAGCCATTGTCGCGGGCAATCGGCAGGAGCCGGCTTTCGATCAGATATTCCTTGTTCGGCGTCAGCACGAGGCCCGAGCGCTCTTTCAGGAACTTTGCGAGATATTCAAAGTCCGCCTGCCTCATGACACGCCTCCAACAATCAACCGGGCCATCGTTTCGGCAAGCTGGCCGAGCGGCAGCACTTTGTGGCAAATCCCTGCCTGAGCGACCGCTCCCGGCATTCCCCAAACAACACTGGTCTCTTCGTCCTGCGCGAGCACCGTCCCGCCGCCCTGCTGCACACGCCGTGCGCTGTCGCGCCCGTCATGGCCCATGCCGGTGAGAATGCAGGTCAGAATCGCAGGTCCGTAAATCGCAATCAGACTGTCGAGCATCGGATCGACGGAAGGCCGGCAGAAATTCACCGGCGCGGAATCGTCGAGCTTGATGAACGTGTCCATGCCTTTAGCCTCAAACTTCATATGAAAGCCGCCCGGCGCGACATAAATCTTGCCCGGCTCCACTTTCATGCCCGTCTGGCCTTCCACGCAGGGGCGTTTCGCCACCCCTTCGATATGTTCGGCCAGAATGGAGGTAAAGGTCGCCGGCATATGCTGTGTAATCACAACCGGCAGCCGCTCAAGCGAGGGCGAGAGCGCACCCAGAAGATCGAACAGCGCGCGCGGTCCGCCCGTCGAGCTGCCGATCGCGACGATCCGCGGGCGCGTCTTGGACGCCGGCTGCAGGACAATGGGTTTCGGCGCGGCGGCAGGCGCGGGGCTGAGCGGACGGCGGGCGCCCGGCTGAGCGGCGGGCGAGGCCGCGCTGCCAGCCCGCATAGCGGGACGGCGGCGGCGGCCGAGACCGCGGATCTTCGCCACAAGCTCACGCTGAAATTCTTCCGGCGCATTGCCTTCCCGCGTGCTTTCGGGCTTGGGCACATAATCAGCCGCGCCCAGCTTCAGCGCTTTCAGGGAAATATCGGCATTGCGGCGGGTCAGGGTCGAGGCCATGAGAACACGAACCCCCGGTGCTGCTTGCAACAATTTCGGCAAGGCCGTCATGCCGTCCATCACCGGCATTTCGATGTCGAGAATGACGATATCGACATCCGCATCCGCGATCTTTTTGACCGCGTCTTCACCGTTCCGGCAGGTCACGGCCACCTCGATATCGGGCAGCGCGTCCAGCCAGCGGCTGATCAACCCGCGAATGACGACGGAGTCATCGACGACCATAACGCGAACGGCCTGGTCGTTCCGGGGTTTGGGAGTGGCGGGTACAGCGTTCACTTAGATCAATCCGGTTTGAGCAAACTTGGACTCGATGATTTCCTTGTCGAACGGCTTCATGATGTATTCGTTCGCACCGGCGCTGATCGCCTCGGTAATATGCGACATGTTGTTTTCGGTCGTGCAGAAAACCACGATAGGCTTCTGGCCGCCCGGCTTTCCGCGCAGCTCTTTCAGAAAGTCGAGCCCATTCATCACCGGCATGTTCCAGTCGAGCAGCACCGCGTCGGGCATGGAGCCCAAGCAGCGGTCCAACGCTTCTTTGCCGTCCTCGGCTTCCTCGATAGAAAAATTCATTTCCTCGAGGATGCGCCGCGCCACCTTGCGGATGACCGAGCTATCGTCAACGACCAGACACGTCTTCATACCATTCTCCTAATGCCTGGCCCTGCCTTAAGCCGCCAGCGTTTGACCCGTGAAATTCAGAACCCGCTCGACATCGATCACGATCATGAGCCGCGATTCCAGCCGCTGCACACCGGCGGAAATTTCCCGCCAGCGCGGATCGAGATTTGCCGGATTGCTTTCCATGTCCGCATCGGCAACGCGCAGAACCTCGCCCACGCTGTCGATGATCAGCCCGTAAGACTCGCCCCGGTGCTCGACGCCCACCGCCATGCATCCGGCGCTGCGGTCGCGCGACTGCAGGCCGAGACGGCGGCGCATATCGATTGCCGTCACGATGCGCCCGCGCAGGTTGAGAACGCCCGCCACTTCCGGCGCCGAAAGCGGCACCCGCGTCATGGACTGCGGCATAAAGACGTCATGCACACGCGGCACGGGAATGCCGAAAAGCTGATCCTCGATCACCACGGTAATGTATTCAGACATACCGGCACTGCTCACCGCTGCTGCGGCTTTCTTGCGCGATGCGCGCGTTGCAGCTGCTTTGGTTTCGTGCTCGCTCATGCTGCCTCTCCTTTGGCATCGAGAATTTCGTTGAGAACCTGGATCAAGCCATCGCGGTCATATTTGGCGACATAATCGTCGAAGCCCGCCTGGCGGCCTTTCTCGATCGCCTCGGATGAGCCGAGCGCTGAGAGCGCTATGATCGGGATATGCGACCAGGTGTCGTCTTTCTTGACCGCGGCTGCGAATTCAAAGCCGTTCGTCACCGGCATCTCGATATCCGAGACGATGATGTCGAACATCTGGCCCGCATCGCGCAGTTTCCAGGCAGCGTCCACGCTGGCGGCATGCACGACCTGATAGCCGGCCATTGCCAGTTGCGGCGTTACCATGGTGCGGAAGAAGGGGCTGTCATCGACCAGCAGCAGCCGCTTGGCAGCGCCCGCCTGAAGCGCGGCTTCCTTGCGGCGGAACCAATCGGCGAAGACCCGCGTCAGATAATGAGCGACGTCGAGGACTTCCGTGGCCTTTTCGCGGATCACGGCGGAACCCAGGATGCCCGGCACTTCCGAGGTCAGCTCGATATCGAGGCGGTCCGTGACGATATCCACGATCTCGTCCACCGCAAGGCCCACAGAGCGCTCTTCTTCGGTGAACACGAGGATCGGCTGGCGCCCTTCGCTGCGCAGCGCGGTGCCTTCGGCCACATGCATGATGGGCATCAGCTTGCCGCGATACTGAATGACGTTGGAACCGTTGGAATATTCGATCTCGGAAACGTCGAACTCTTCCAGACGCGTGACGAGGGAAAGCGGCACGGCCTTGGGTTCCTGCGAGCCGGCATAGAAGACCAGAAGCGAGGTCTCGCCGTCGGAGGTAAAGCCCTGCTGTTCTTCCGCCACGATCTCTTCCATTTCGTTGAGCTCGCCGGCAATCGCCTGCGCCACACCGTTCGGGTCCATGATCATGATGACCGAACCGTCGCCCAGGATCGTGTTGCCGGAGAAGACCGTGATATCGCGCAAAAGCGAGGCCACAGGTTTCACGACGATTTCCTCGGTGTCGAAGACACTGTCCACGACGATGCCGAAAATCTGCTCACCCACACGCGTCACCACGATGAAGGCTTCATCGGAGGTGACCGTGCGCCCGTCCTCCGACATGGCTTCCGCCGAAGAGCGCAGCCCCAGGAACTGATCGAGGAAGACCAGCGGCAGGAGACGGTTGCGCAGGCGCAGAACCGGCGTGTTGTTGATGTGCTCGATACGGTGATCGGAATCGGCCTTCGTGCGCACCAGTTCCACAACGGCGAGCTGCGGAATGGCAAAGCGCTCTTCGGCCGCTTCCACGATAAGCGCGGAAACGATCGCGAGCGTGAGCGGGATCTTGATGGTGAAGGTCGTGCCTTTGTGATGCGTCGAGCGCAGGTCGATGGACCCGCCGATCAGCTCGATATTCGTGCGCACCACATCCATGCCGACGCCGCGGCCCGACACGTTCGTGACCTTTGCAGCGGTTGAGAAGCCCGGCGCGAAAATATAACGGTGGATCTGCTGCTCGGTGAGCTTTTCCGCTTCCGCTTCGCTCACAAGACCGTTGGCAATGGCTTTCGCCTTGATCTTTTCGACATCGAGGCCGCGCCCGTCATCGGCGATTTCGATGATGATATGGCCGCCTTCGTGATAGGCGCGCAGCGTGATGCGGCCCTTGTCGGATTTGCCCGCGGCAACGCGCTCGGCCGTGGTTTCCAGACCATGGTCGGCGGAGTTGCGCACCATATGGGTGAGCGGGTCTTTGATGAGATCGAGAACCTGGCGGTCAAGCTCGGTTTCCGCACCGATCATTTCCAGATCGATCTTCTTGCCAAGCTCGCGGCTGAGGTCGCGCACGATGCGCGGCAGTTTCTGCCAGGCATTGCCGATGGGCTGCATGCGCGTCTTCATCACCGCTTCCTGCAACTCGCCCGTTACATTGGACAGGCGCTGCAGCGGCACTTTGAATTCGCTATCGTCGAGACGGCGCACCATTTCCAGAAGCTGGTTGCGCGTCAGCACAAGCTCGGAAACCATCGTCATCAGGTTTTCAAGCGTATCCACGTTCACACGGATGGACTGGTTGGCGACGCTTTCTTTCTTACCGCCTTCGCTCTCGCCGTCATCTGCTGCAGCAGGCTCTTCGGCAACCGGCGCGGCAGGAGCCGGGGCCGGCGAGGGAGCAGGAGCGGCCAGCTCGGGGCCTTCGGCTTCCTGGAATGCGCGTTCGAGTTCTTCAAGCGAGACTTCACCCGGACGCAAGGGACGGTCGAGCAGCGGATCGATAGCCGCGCTGTCATCGCTCGCCGCTTCTTCGGCAACCGGCGCCGCTTCTTCGGCAGGCGCAGCCGGCGCTGCCGGGGCGGCGGCTTCCGCTTCGCCCTGCGAGAGCGCGTTAAGCTGGTTGATCAGATCGTCGTCCGAGCCATCGGGCTCGGCTTCGTTCGCTTCCAGCTCGGAAAGGATGAGCTTCAGCCGGTCGATGGAATGCAAAATCGCCGTCACGCCGCCATCGGTCACGCCCATGCCGTCGCGGTACTTGCCCATCAGCGTTTCAGCGGCATGCGCCAGCGCTTCCAGGCGCGGCAGACCCAGGAACCCGCAAGTCCCTTTCACGGTGTGCACGAGACGGAAGATATTATCCAGAATCTGCGCGTTGTTCGGTTCCTGCTCGAACTTCACCAGCTCGACGTCCACTACGTCGAGGCTCTCGGTCGTTTCGGTCAGGAATTCGCGAAGTAGATCATCCATAACGTCCCCTCGGCACTCTCGCGTTGCGCACCCCATGGCGGGCAATAAGGCCTGCATGTGGGCGTGCTGTGTTTGGGTCCTGCCCGCTCACTGGGAGAGCGGGTAATGAACCGGATTACCGCTGATTGTTGGGGAAACTCGTTAAAAAGCTCTGAAATCAGACGCAGAAAAACGGCATGCGCCACTCGGGCGCATGCCGCTAAAACACTCATGAAATCAAAGACTTGCTAGCCGGTTAACGGAAGGTAAAAGCCTAGCCCGCCTGTTTAGCTGTAAAAGTGAAGTCTTCGCCCGTCATGGCCGCATCGAGCTTCATGTTGAGGCTGCGGGCGACAAGGCCGGTGAAATAGGGCTGCACCCCGCGCGCATCGAGCACATCTTCCGGGCGCACGCCGCCAAGATATTTCTCCGTCTCCAGCGGAATACGCGCCGCCTTGCCGCTGGCACGCAGCGAGAAGCTCGGCGTGTCGGGCACCCCGTCCACCTTGACGGAAATCGTGCCGCCGCGCGGAATAGAGGCAAGCGCAATGACGATCATGTTGAGCAGCAGCTTGACGTAATCCTTACCGATCGTCGCCACCGGCGCTTCCCACGTCACCTCGGCTTTTTCGCTTTGCGCATAACCGAGCGCCACATCGCGCGCGTCGGTAAGTTCCAGATGCGCCCCGGCGGACCCTGCCGCGCCGAAAGCCAGACGCGCGAATTGCAATTTCGCAGAGGCCTGGCGTGCGCTCTGGCGGATCAGATCCATGGCATGGCCGCGCATTTCCGCATCATCGTCTTCATCATCATCCAGCACTTCAAGGCCGTTGGCGATGGCGCCCACTGGGCTGATGACGTCATGGCAGACGCGCGAGCACAGAAGCGCCGCCAGTTCGAGAGCTTCGATTTCGTAATTGTCGGCCATGATTCGCTTCTCCCAAGGTCTGCCAATTCGTGATTAACACCCTCTGCCGCGCCTTGCTAGCCTCTAACCCCGCGCCGAACCGGGACAGGACGCCTGCCCTTCCCGCTTGACCTTACCGGGCTGGGGTGGTGTTCTCCGCCCAGTTTACATGCCAAGCGCCATCGCCGCCCGA
Organism: Tepidicaulis sp.; assembly: GCF_965222285.1. Classification (NCBI taxonomy): domain Bacteria; kingdom Pseudomonadati; phylum Pseudomonadota; class Alphaproteobacteria; order Hyphomicrobiales; family Parvibaculaceae; genus Tepidicaulis; species Tepidicaulis sp. The sequence continues at coordinate 2,437,755 of NZ_OZ244942.1, forward strand.
ACTCAGCCAGATAAAGACATGAGCATAGATTACCCTTCATTGAGCGCCGGCCTGTGCCGCATCGCCGTGGCCGCCGGGGCGGACATCATGCGTCACTATGAAGGCGGGCCGGTGGACGTCACGCAGAAGAAGGACGACTCGCCCGTCACCGCCGCCGATCAGGACGCCGAGACGCTGATCCTGAAAGGCCTGGCAGAGCTTGCCCCGGACATTCCCGTGGTCTCCGAAGAAGCAGCCGCTGCCGGTCACATCCCGGTTTTCGGGGACGTCTTCTTTCTAGTGGACCCGCTCGACGGAACCCGCGAATTCATCAACAAGAACGGCGAATTCACGGTCAATATCGCGCTCATTGAAAAGGGCGAGCCGACCTGCGGTGTCGTTTATGCGCCGGCCAAGCAGCGTCTCTTTTATGCCTGCGGCCCGGCGGAAGCTTATGAGCAGGATGTGGAGGCCAACGAGGCAGGCGATCTGAGCAAGGCCCCCGCCCCCCGCCGCATCAAGGTACGCGCGGTGCCCGAAGGCGGCATGATCGCCGTCGCCAGCCGCTCCCACCGCGATCACAAGACGGACGAATATCTCGACCATTACAATGTCACCGGTTTCATCACCGCCGGATCGTCGCTGAAATTCTGTCTGCTGGCGGCGGGCGAAGCCGATATTTATCCCCGCCATGGCCGCACGATGGAATGGGACACCGCAGCAGGCCATGCGGTGCTTTCAGCGGCCGGCGGCAGCGTCACGGAGCTTGACGGCACGCCGCTGCGCTACGGCAAAACCGAGCGGGGCATGGACAATCCCTACTTCGTCGCAAAAACCTGGAAGGGTCGCTAGAAACTAGTCGAGCTCTTCGCCATCGGCGATGGAGGACAGCGTTTCGCGATCGCAAATCTCGATCTCATTGTGATCGCAGAGCCGGATGAGCCCGCTGGTTTTGAACTTCGTCACCGTGCGGCTCACCGTTTCCACCGTCAGGCCCAGATAGTCGCCCATATCCGCCCGGCTCATCGGCACGGAAATCCGGTCAAGCGGTTTGGCCGCTTCACGTCCCTGCACTGTCGAGAGCCAGAGCAGGAAGGACGCCAGACGCTCCGCCGCGGTCTTGCGCCCGAGAAGCAGCATCTGCTCCTGCGCCGAAGCAATACCGGCGGAGGCCAGCGTCAGCAGCCGGTGGCCGAGCTGCGGGGAATGATCGGCAACAGTTTCAAAGCGCTGTTTCGGCAATTGGCAAAGCTTCGAGCCTTTGAGCGCTTCTGCCGTGAACGTATGGTCGGTGTGAAAGGCAAGGCCGACGAAATCGCCCTTGAAGAGGAAGCCTGTGATCTGGCGGCGCCCGTCGGCCAGCAGCTTGTAAAGCTTCAAGGCCCCGTCCATTACCACGTAATAGGCTTCCGCCGGATCGCCTTCGAAGAAGACCGTATCACCGGCGGAAAGTTCCTTGTGGCGGGAATGTTCGGAAAGCTCCGTCAGCTCGGCATTGTTCAGCGCCGCGCAAACCGCGCGCGTACGCACATCGCAAGCCGCGCAGGGGTTCGCGATTTCAAACGTGCCGTTGAGCTGTTGGACTGAGGGCAGCCCAGTGCTGTCTGTTTTCATCAAGCTTTTGCCGACCCAAAAGCCAGCCTCCAGAAAAAAGATAAGAAGGAGTTTAGTGCCTGAAGGAAATCACGGCAATGGGGTGTTGAATTTCGGGGTTGCGCAAGACGATATGACGCAGAAATCCGCCACCTGGATAGCCGCTATGCAAATGCGTCGCATTGGTTTGCTCATGAGGAATGCTTGCGGGATAGCCCAAGGCAAGCACGGCAAACGCGTGGCTGGCGGCGAGGCCGGACCAAGCCCCCGTTCGGTCCAGCCCCGCGCCAGCCCCACTCACGCGCCGGCAAAGCCGGGGGAGTGGAAATGATGCCGAAGACGCCCCCCAAACGTCACGTCTTCGGGCGGCCGGTTCCCATATGCGCGAGGACAAGGATATGGGGCCCGGCACCCCTGATAGGTGCAAAGCCTATGCCGCGCCGAACACCGCACGTAATGCGTGTGATTCGGCGAAAAACCGGGAGTTGAGAGAAATGCGTCCTGTGTCCGTCCCATATCTGCAAGGCGCAGGACCGTAGAACCTGTGTCCATCTGGCACAGGTTTAGAAAAGGAGGGACGGGATTAGAGAACTGGGCGAGCCTTAAGGTTTCTTGACCCAGTTGCCCGAAGCATCTTCCACATAAGTGCCGGAGGCGGCATTGCCGATGAGCTTGGCGCCGGCAAGCTGCTCCACCGCTGCCAGGGTGGAACCGGCCGTCTTTTCCGCGATCGAGCGGTAGGCATCGCGCCGGCGCAGATTGATGTCGTCCACCATGCGCACAAGATCGGCGGACGGCGCGGAGACCACGATCCCCACATAGCCGTTGCGCTTCTCACCCACTTCCCCGCGCGCTTTGGCGGCATCGAGACCGTCGGCGGATGCGGGCAGTGTCAGGCCCGCTACCATGAGCGTCAGCGCCCCGAAGAAAAGGGCCGTGAGAAAGCGGCGGCGCTGCCGGCTCTCGGGCCGGGCTACGGCAAGCGTGCGGGCGCGGGCATTCGGGAAATCACGCATCAGAAAATCTCCGGGTTCTGGGCAAGCAGATCGTCGAGTTCGCGGTCCACTTTCACGCGCACTTCCTGCTCGATCTTGACGTTGAGATTGATTTCGATGGGCTTGTCCGGTGCCTCGATTTTCACCGTCGGCTGACAGGCACCGAGCGCCAGCGCCAAAGCGCCCAGAAAAGCGCCGCGAGAAGAGTAATGGAAAATAGCTGTCTTCATGGCGCAGGCGTTCCTTGCTCGCGAATGACATCCAAAGCTCTGAAGCCCACCGTACCACGCTGCAGAAGTTCGGCAAACGCCGCTTCGGTGCGGATATTTATTTTGAAGGGATAGCCGTCATAAAGGTCCGGGTTCGCCCCTTCGATGAAAAGACCGAGCGTCAGCCTGTCCAGCGCATTGCCGTTCAGCGTCATCTCCAGCCCCTTGTAATGAAAATTCTTCAGCGCCTGAAAAACAAGGTCGCTTTGCCCGCCGGTCTTCGCCTCACCTGCGGGGCCATTATAGGCAAGAACGCCTTCGCCTTCCGCTTTGAGCTTGCCTTCTTTGACGAGCACCTTGCCCTCCTCGATAACGACCGGCACATAGCCGCTTACCCGGCCCGTGCCGCTTGCCCCATCGAGCGCCAGAAGTTCCAACAGCTTATCCAGCGCCACCTGGCGCACGCGCAGCGTGAAGCCTTGCGACGGGGCAGCCGGTTCGATTGCGCCTTCATCGAGCGAAATCGTGCCGCCTGCAAAAGGCCATGATGCGTCTTGAACCTGAACCGCGCCTGAAGGCTCAAGCTCGAATTGCACCTGCCCGTCCAGAAGCTCGATCCCGGCGGAGATGCGCCCCACCGCGAGACGCTGCGGCCCGGCCGTCACAGGCGGTATCAGCGAGGCAAGCGTAACCTTACCCTCGATCCCTTCAATCCGTGCGGCGGTCGTCGAAAACCCGAAACCGCGCAGCGCCGCCTCGCCTTTGCTGGAAAGCTTGCCGTCCCGCCAGGAAAGCTGTGCCTTACTGGACAGCTCTCCTACCGCCCGTGTGATATGGCCTTTGAGGAGGGGCATAACGCGCGCAAGTTCCAGCTGCCCCGGCGCAAAGGTCGTGAGCGGCAGGGTAACCGTCAGCCCGCCTTTGTTCTTTGAAAGATCGTGCTGGGCGCTCAGCCGCGTTTCAAGCCGCCGCGCAGGCGCGCCCGCCGCGCTTTGGGCCAGTCCGTTCCAGGCAATCACGCCTTTTTGGAGCGTGCCCTTTCCCGAAAGCTGCAAAGGCGCGAAGCGGGGAACGGGCGCCTTGTCTTTCACCGCAAGACCGGAAAGCGTGAAGGTGGATGTAAGTGCCCCCTCTCTCGCCTCCGTTACGAGCGAGGCGCTTCCCTCCATGTCGATCCCGCTCAAAGCCACGGCATATTCATCCAGCGCGATTTGCCCGCCGGCCGCTTTCCAATCGAGCCGGGCACCCGGCGCGCCGTTTTCGACGCGCAGCTCAAGTACCGGCATCTGTCCTTTGGCGAAGGCCCGGCGCACGCCTTCCCGGCGCACCTCAAAGGGAAAAGAGGCAAGCGCCAATGACGCCTCGCCCGCGCCGGTGCCGGGTGAAAAGACAAACGCGCCGCCCTCACTGGGACAAAGCTGCAGCGCCCCAACCCGCGCCGCATAAGGCACACCTTTCCATGCAAGCTCCGGCGGCAGATCAAGCTGCGCGCATTCTTCCAGCGCAAGGCGCAGTGTGCCGTCCTGCCAGTGCACATCGCCGCTCGCCCCGAGCCTGAAATCACCGAGCGGCGTTTGCGCTTCAAAGACCGCATCCTGAAAGAAAAGCGGCGGAACAAAACTCACGCCTCCCTGGGTCCCGCTTTCTCCGCTTCCTTGAAGGAGGGGGCCAAGCGCACCGAAATCGAGCCCGCTTTCCTCATCATAAGAAAGGCGCAGATAAGGAGAGACGACCTCGATGCCGGAAAGGCCCGCCACGCCGCCAAGGAGCGAAGTGATACGCACCTGCACCCGCTCGGCGCTGAAGGTAGGGTCTTCCGCCGGGCCGATACGCAGCGCCGCGATATCGACACCGCTGAAACCTGCTTCTTCCACCTCGAAGGAAAATTCCGCGATCCCCTGACCGCTCAGATAATCACTGGCAAAGGCTTCCAGAAGCGCCGCCCGGTTCTGCCAGCCCCAAAAAAGCCCGGCACTCAGCACCGCCAAAAGCAGCAGGAAAAACAGCCCGAGACGGCGCAGGCCGCGGCGCGGCTTCTTCCCGCCGGTTTCGGCCTGAAGCTGCGGCTTGTGCGGGCCGGTATTGTCTTTATCCAGGCTCAATTCGTCCCCCAAAAATGCAGCGGGCAGCTAAACCGCGCTCCCTCTGAAGATGGCGGCCATATGGGCCAAAAAATAGGCAAAAAGCGCAAATTTCAGGATTTTTCCCCTGGAATCCGGCCAGCCGCGTTGCTGCCATGTTTCGCAGGCACAAAAACGGCCTGCTTTCGTTATTTTGCCGTTTTACGGAGTGAGGATGTGTGCGAATACGGCACAGTGCCGGGTTTCAGAACGGATCGCGCAGCCGCCTCCAGACGAAAATTCGAGGGTGAGCGCCGGGGGGCCTTGCAACAAAGGATAATGAAATGCCGCGTTTGAAAACATTTGCCGTCTTGGGGATGCTGAGCCTGGGAACGCTGGGGATCGCCGCCCTTGCCGCGCCTGCGGCCAAAGCCGCAGAGCCGAACGAGCCCGCCCCCAACGTCGAAAGCCGCAATGAAGGCAAGACCTTTTCCGAGGACGAGGTTTTCCAGGCCGCCAGCAATTTCCTAGGGGAAACGGCTGAAGGGCTCGCCGAAGTTATCCACGCGGTCTTCGCTGAATATGGTGAACCCAATGCCTATATAGCCGGGCAGGAAGGCAGCGGCGCCATCGGCGTCGGCCTGCGCTACGGCTCCGGGCAGCTGGTCATGAAGGACGGCCCGCGCACCGAAGTCTTCTGGCAGGGGCCCTCCGCCGGCTGGGATTTCGGCGGCAATGCGTCGAAAGTCTTCACGTTGGTCTATAACTTGCCTGACACCGGGCAGATCTACCAGCGGTTCCCCGGCGTGGAAGGCAGTGCCTACTATGTCGGCGGCGTCGGCGTGAACTATCAGCAGCGGGGCGATATTGTCCTCGCGCCCATTCGGGCAGGCGTCGGCCTGCGTCTTGGGGCGAATGTCGGATATTTGAAATACACGCGCGAGCGTGAGTGGCTGCCCTTCTGAAGCAGCGGTAAAAACGAGGGAGAGGGGAAAAAGACATGATTGAAGGGCTGATGATCTTCGCCCTGGGATTTTTCCTGGCGACCCTCTTTGCCATCATGACCGCCCAGTTCATCTGGCGCCGCGCCGTGGCCGCAACGACAAAGCGGCTCGCGGCAGGTGAGCCCGGGGAAGAAGGCGAGACGGAAGGCGGCCCCTCGGCCCGTATCGGCGCCTTGCAGGCTCAAGTCGCAGCCCTTGAAGAAGAGCTTGCCGCCAAAACCTCCGAAATCGCCGCGCTTTCCTCCCGCAACCGGAAAATCGGTACCCATCAGGCCGAAGAAAATGCCGCCCTCACCCGTGAAGTGAGCGGGCTGCAGGAAGCGCTTGCAGGCGCGAGAGCCGATCATGAAGCGGCAAATGCGGAGCTTGCCGAACAGCGCGCCCGCATCGGCTCACTTGAAAACGCGCTTAAGGACGCTGAAGCCCGGCGCAAGGAAACCGGACGCCAGGCCCGCGATGTCGCCGAAAGCGCCCGCAAGCTGGCTATGCTTCTGCAGGAACCCGAAGAAGCCCCGGCCCCTGCCCAGCCTCAGGCGCGCCCGCAAACCGCTGCCCGTCCTGCAGAACCCGAAGCGTCCCAAGTAAGGCAAGAACGCCCCGCCCCGATCAAGGCGCAGCCTCCTGCCTGGGCAAACGTCGTTCCTGCGGCAGGAGCAGCAGCAGCCGGAACAGCCCACGCGCACCATGCCGAGAAGACGGCGGAGGGAGAAAACACCGCCGCTCTTTCCAGCGAGGAATATGAAGAGATCAGAGAATCGCTTCTCTCCTTCTCCGACGGCGTGAAAGAAGAATTCGGCGACCGGGAGGACGAAAACGAAGAGGAGGAGCACAGCGCTCACACGCCGGCCTCGCTCGAACGGAATCTCGAAGACCGCATCAAGGCGCTGCAAGAAGGCTCACCCATCGCCTAAGTATTAATAAAACGTAGTCACAGCACTCTTTCATCTGCCGCCTTTTGCAACTCACCATCTGTTGCCACGCTAAAACAAATGCCGCATCCTTCCGGGGTGCGGCATTTTGCGTAAGGACTGTGCGTCCGTGTCGCGTTGCCCGGTCATTGATAAAGACCGACAAGACGATCTGATGGATGCGACTTCTGGGGGTGGCAGATATCGTTGCCGGAGGGGCACATACGCAAATCAATGGGGGGCGATCGGCATATGCCGGCCATCCACTTGATCTATGCCAAAGCGCCTCTCCCTGCCCCGCCCTAAAAGAAGCCGCTGAGGCAATATTCAGGAGATTCCGATGGCGGCTTCCAAAGAAGCAGGCGCGGGCACATTCGGCGCGGCGACGCTTGGCGTCGGCGCCGCATTTGTACTAGGCGCGTTCCTAAGCATTTATATCGCAGCAAAAACGCATGAAGCGGCGATGGCCACCCATGCGACCTTCTTCCTGCTGTTCTTCGTTTTCGGGCTCTTTGCCCTGGGCAAGCGTCATTTCGATGCGCTGGAGCGCGGCCCGGATCCGCAGGCCCAGGACGGCGTGCAATATAGCGACGGCGTCATCCGCGCCGGTGTCATCGCAACACTCTTCTGGGGTATTGCCGGCTTCGCCGTGGGCGTGCTCATCGCCTTCCAGCTCGCCTTTCCGGTGCTCAATTTCGACGTTTCCTGGCTGTCCTTCGGCCGGCTGCGTCCGCTGCACACTTCGGCGGTGATTTTCGCTTTCGGCGGCAACGCGCTGATCGCGACATCTTTTTATGCCGTGCAACGCACCTGTAAGACGCGCCTTGCCGGCGACATCGCCCCCTGGTTCGTCTTCTGGGGCTACCAGCTCTTCATCGTGCTGGCCGCCACGGGCTACCTGATGGGCGTCACCCAGTCGAAGGAATATGCAGAGCCCGAATGGTATGTGGATCTCTGGCTGACCATCGTCTGGGTCGTCTATCTCTTGGTCTTCCTCGTGACGCTGGCCAAGCGGCGCGAGCCTCACATCTATGTGGCCAACTGGTTCTATCTCGCCTTCATCGTCACCATCGCGATGCTGCATATCGGCAATAACCTGTCGATCCCCGTCTCGCTTCTGTCCGTCAAGAGCTACACCTTCTTTGGCGGCGTGCAGGATGCCCTCATCCAGTGGTGGTACGGCCATAATGCGGTGGGCTTCTTCCTGACCGCCGGCTTCCTCGGCATGATGTATTACTTCGTACCGAAGCGGGCGGAGCGGCCGGTTTATTCCTACCGTCTGTCGATCATCCACTTCTGGGCGCTGATCTTCCTTTATATCTGGGCAGGTCCGCACCACCTTCACTTCACCGCGCTGCCCGACTGGGCACAGACCCTCGGCATGACCTTCTCCATCATGCTCTGGATGCCTTCCTGGGGCGGCATGATCAACGGTCTGATGACGCTGTCGGGCGCCTGGGACAAGCTGCGCACCGACCCGGTCATCCGCATGCTCGTCGTCTCCATCGCCTTTTACGGCATGTCCACCTTCGAAGGCCCGGTCATGTCCATCAAGGCGGTGAACTCGCTCAGCCACTACACGGACTGGACGATCGGCCATGTGCATTCCGGCGCGCTCGGCTGGGTGGGCTTCGTCTCCTTCGGCGCGATCTACTGCCTCGTGCCCTGGCTGTGGCGGCGCAAGGAGCTTTACTCCCTTGCTCTCGTCTCCTGGCACTTCTGGGTCGCGACGCTCGGGATCGTGCTCTACATCACCTCCATGTGGGTCTCCGGCATCATGCAGGGCCTGATGTGGCGGGCGTATAACGACCTCGGCCTCCTCGAATATTCCTTCGTGGAAACCGTGGAAGCGATGCATCCCTTCTACATTATCCGCGGGCTGGGCGGCGTTCTGTTCCTGCTTGGCGCGCTGATCATGGTCTACAACGTCTACCGGACCATCCGCGGCGATGTGCGCCAGGGCGAAAAGCTCGACGCAGCGCCCGCAGGTTCCGGCCAGATCATCGCAACACCGGCCGAGTAAGGAGGCTCTCACGATGGCTAGATTCAAGCATGAAACCATCGAGAAGAACTCGATCCTTCTTCTCGTTCTGACCCTGATCACGGTCGCGATCGGCGGTATCGTCGAAATCGTCCCCACCTTCCTCATCAACACCACGATCGAGGATGTGGAGGGCGTGCGCCCCTATACCCCGCTCGAGCTCAAAGGCCGCAACATCTATATCCGTGAAGGGTGCTACACCTGCCACAGCCAGATGGTGCGTTCGCTGCGCTCGGAAGTGGAACGCTACGGGCACTATTCGCTGGCTGCTGAAAGCAAATACGACCACCCCTTCCAGTGGGGTTCGAAGCGGACGGGGCCCGACCTTGCCCGCGTCGGCGGCAAATACTCGGACGAATGGCACCGCATTCATATGCAGAACCCGCGCGCGGTGGTGCCTGAGTCCATCATGCCGGGCTACGGCTTCCTTGCCAAAACGCCGCTCGATTACCGCGACATCGAGAACGATCTGAAAGCCATGCGCATGACGATCAGCCAGGCCTATAGCGAAGAGCAGATCGCCAATGCCCGGGCCGACCTTGAAGCGCAGGCCGACCCTGAATCCGATTATGACGGGCTGCAGGAACGCTATGCCAAGGCCCAGGTCCGCGATTTCGACGGTAATCCGGATCAGATCACCGAGCTCGATGCGCTCATCGCCTATCTGCAGATGCTGGGGACGCTCGTCGATTTCAGCGCCTACGAAGACGTTGTCTTCGAGCAGCAATAGGAGGCCTCTGTGACCTATGAAGATTTTTCACACTTTGCCGGCACCTGGGGTCTCGTTTTCCTCTTCGTCTTGTTCATCGGCGCAATCGCTTACGCTTTCTGGCCGTCCAACAAGAAGAAGTTCGAAAAAGCCTCCCGCCTGCCCCTCAACGATGAAGAGAAAGGGGAAGAGAAGAAATGAGCACCCCGCATAAAGACGAAGTCACCGGCGTCGAAACCACGGGTCATGAGTGGGACGACATCCGCGAGCTTAACAATCCACTGCCCAAATGGTGGGTCTACACGTTCTACGCCACCATCGTCTGGTCGGTCGCCTATTTCATCTTCATGCCGTCCTGGCCCGTCTTCTGGAACGGGGAATGGACGGCGCTGGAAGGCGTTCTGGGCTATAGCCAGCGCGGCGCCGTGACGGAAGAACTTGCCGCCATCGACGAAGGCCGGGCCGAATATATGCAGTCCATCGCAGCGACGGACATTTCCAAGATTCAGGCCAATCCTGAATTGATGGAACTGGCCGTTGCCGGCGGCAAGGCGCTTTTCGGCGACAATTGCGCGCCTTGTCACGGCTCCGGCGCGCAAGGCTTCAAAGGCTATCCCAACCTCAATGACGACAACTGGATTTGGGGCGGCACGCTCGAAGCCATTCAGACCACGATCACCCACGGCATCCGCTGGGAGCAGGATGACGACACCCGCTTCAACATGATGCCGCGCTTCCTCACCGACGGTATTTTGAACCGCGAGGAAGTGGGCAATGTCACCGATTACGTCATGGCCATTTCCGGTCAGGGCGAAATGACGGCGGGCGCAGAAGCGGGCGCGGAAATCTTCGCTCAGCAATGCGTTGCCTGCCACGGCGAGAACGGCGCAGGCAATCAGGAACTGGGCGCGCCCAACCTGACCGACGCCATCTGGCTTTATGGCGGCAACCGCTCCGACATTTACGAAAGCATCGCCAAGGCACGCGCCGGCGTGATGCCCGCCTGGGGCGGCCGCCTTTCCGATGCGGAGATCAAGGAACTGGCGCTTTACGTGCACACGCTGGGCGGCGGTCAATAACGCACGCCCACAAGAACAAGACGACCGGCAAGGCCCTGCCCCAAAAGGGCGGGGCCTTGCTCTTTTAAAGATGGCTCCAGGGAAACCTGGCTGGTGACAAAATGGCGCAGCGTCAAATCGCCGGGCCGCTCCCCTAAAGAGCCCTCTTTATAAGAGCAAGACAGAAGGTCCATTCTTGCCTCCCGGAGAGTTATATGGCGAGCGATGTCTTGAGTGCTTCTCCTGCCGACAAACTGGCTGGCCTTGCCCGCCAGGCCGCTGATTTTGACGCCGCCCACGGCAAGGACGGCGAAACGATCACGGCGGTCAACGCAGAACAGAACCGGCCCCTTTTCGCCAGCCGCGTCAAAGTCTATCCCAAGCTCGTGCACGGCACTTTCCGGCGGCTGAAATGGGCCGTTATGGCCATCACGCTCGCCATCTACTACATCACCCCCTGGCTGCGCTGGGACCGGGGCCCGAATGCGCCCGATCAGGCGGTGCTGCTCGATCTGCCCGCCCGGCGCTTTTATTTCTTCTTCATCGAAATTTGGCCGCAGGAGATCTATTACCTGACGGGCCTGCTCATTCTGGCATCGCTGCTCCTCTTCCTCGTCACCTCCCTCGCCGGGCGCGTCTGGTGCGGGTATACCTGCCCGCAAACGGTGTGGACGGACCTCTTCATCTATGTGGAACGTCTCTTCGAGGGGGAGCGCGCGGCCCGTATCCGTCTCGACAAGAGCCCCTGGTCGGCGGGCAAACTTGCCCGCAAGACCGGCAAGCACATCGTCTGGCTTCTGATCGCCATTGCTACGGGCGGGGCCTGGGTTTTCTATTTCGCCGATGCGCCGGCGCTTGCAAGCGATCTCGTCACGCTCGATGCGCCGCTCATCGCTTATATCTTTATCGGCCTTTTCACCGGCACGACTTATCTTTTGGGCGGCATCGCCCGCGAACAGGTCTGCACCTATATGTGCCCCTGGCCGCGCATTCAGGGCGCCATGTTCGACGATGATTCCCTGCTGGTCTCCTATAAGCCCGACCGGGGCGAGCCGCGCGGACCCCACAAAAAAGGCACGAGTTGGGACGGGCGCGGGGACTGCATCGATTGCGGCCAATGCGTTGCGGCCTGCCCCATGGGCATCGACATCCGCGACGGCATGCAGCTGGAATGCATTCAATGCGCGCTCTGCATCGATGCCTGCAACGAAATCATGGACAAGGTGGAGCGTCCGCGGAACCTGATCGGTTACGACACGCCGGCCAATAAGGAAGCCCGCCGTCTCGGCACGAAAGAAAAAGTGCGCCTCATCCGCCCGCGCACCGTCATCTATTCCGGCCTGCTCCTGCTTGTTAGCGCCATCATGATCAACACCTTCGCCACCCGCGCGCAGCTCGAGGTGAACGTGCTGCGCGACCGTAACCCGCTCTTCGTCAAGCTGTCCGACGGCAGTATCCGCAACGGTTATCAGGTCAAGATCCTGAACATGGACCACGAGGCAGCCGACTTCCGCGTCGCCATCGAAGGTCTGCCCGAAGGCGTTTTGACCGTGCAAGGCCGCGACACCCAGGGCGCGCAGATCGTGCCGGCAGCGGCCGACAGCCTGGAATCCATCAAAATGTATGTCATCCTGCCGGTGGAAGCGCTTGGCCGGCTCGATGACGGCGAGGCGGATTTCGCCTTCACCGTGGAGAACCTGCGCACGGGCGAAATGGTAGAAAACGACACGGTGTTCAGAGGACCGCAAAAATGAGCCAGCATCCGGATTTCAAACCGGCCACCTGGGCAGGCGTCCTCACAGGCCGCAAATTTCTGCTCTATCTCGGCGCCTTCTTCTTCGTCGTGATCGGCGCCAACATCATCATGTCCTACTACGCTCTTTCCACCTTCGACGGGGTGGAAACGCAAAACGCCTACCGCAAGGGCCGCGCCTATAACGATGTGCTGGCCGCCGCCAAAGCGCAGGAAGAACGCGGCTGGACGCTCGATGTCAGCCATAACGTCACTCCCGCTCTCGACACGACATTGCTTTTCGCAATGAAGGATAAGGAGGGCGCGCCGCTTACCGGGCTCGACTTCTCGCTGGTGCTCCGCCGCCCGGTATCCGAAGGCAAAGACCGGGCGCTTTCAGCGGTTGAAACCTTTCCCGGGACGTATAAAGCTGTTCTGACCCTGCCCGCCGCCGGCAATTGGCTGCTCGACGTTTCGGCCCGCCGGCAAGGCGAGCTTCTATATGCCGAAGAAAAAAGAGTATTCCTGACGGCGGACGGTACATCTCCCGCCGGTACGGACGAGGCGAAAGCGCAGTAACGCCATGGCTCAGGCCCTTGCCGATCATTATGTGCGCCCCCACGGAGAAGACGAGGCCGAGCTCGACCTGATCGTCGACGGCATGCATTGCGCCGGCTGCATGAACAAGATCGAAAAAGGTCTCGGCACGCTCGACGGCATCACCTATGTACGCGCCAATCTGTCCACCAAGCGCGTTGCCGTGCGCTGGCAGCGCCGCGCGCATATTCCTCCCATCACCGAAAAGCTGAGCGAGCTTGGCTTCGAGGCCGTCCCCTATGACCCGCAAATCATGGGCGCGCTCGATGAGGAACAGGGCCGCGATCTTTTGCGCGCCACAGGCGTTGCCGGCTTTGCCGCCGCCAATGTCATGCTGCTTTCCGTTTCCGTCTGGTCCGGGCTTGTCAGCGACATGGAAGTGGAAACGCGCGCGCTCTTTCATTGGATATCGGCGCTGATCGCCCTTCCCGCCGTCGCCTATGCAGGCCAACCCTTTTTCAAATCCGCCTTCCGGGCCTTGAAAGCCGGGCACACCAATATGGATGTGCCGATTTCCCTCGCCGTCATTCTTTCGGCGGGCATGAGCCTCGTTCAAACCATCACCCATGCCGAGCACGCCTATTTCGATGCGAGCGTCAGCCTGCTCTTCTTCCTGCTGATCGGGCGCTATCTCGATGTAAAGGCGCGCAGCAAAGCCTGCTCGGTGGCGCAAAACCTTTTGGCGCTCCGGGCCGTTGCCGCCAACGTCATCATGCCGGACGGCACCATCAGCGCCGTTCCCGTGGACAGGCTCGATCCGGGGATGAAAATTTCCGTGGCAAGCGGCATGCGCCTTCCCGCCGACGGGGTGGTGCTGGAAGGCGTGAGCGATATCGACAAATCACTCGTCACCGGCGAAACCGTGCCGGAAACCGCGGCTCCCGGCACGAAGGTCTTCGCAGGCACGATGAACCTCGGCGCTGCGCTTACCGTGCGCGTGACCGCGCGCAACGATGAAACGCTGCTCGCCGAAATCGTGCGTCTGATGGAAGCGGCCGAACAGGGCCGCGCGGGCTATGTCCGCCTTGCCGACCGGGTCTCGCGCTATTACGCGCCTGCCGTCCATGCGCTCGCCGCCGCCACGCTGCTTCTCTGGCTGGCGCTCGGCGCGGGCTGGCAGACGGGCCTTCTCAACGCCGTCGCCGTGCTCATCATCACCTGCCCCTGCGCCCTTGCCCTTGCCGTGCCCATCGTGCAGGTCGTGGCGACGGGCCGCCTTCTTCAGCGCGGTATTCTCGTCAAATCCTCCGACGGGCTGGAAAAACTCGCCGATATCGACACGGTGTTTTTCGACAAAACCGGCACGCTGACCGAAGGCAAACCCGAGCTTTGTAACCGCGAAGAAATTCTGGACGCAGACCTGTCGCTCGCCGGCGCGCTTGCCGCCCGCTCCAAGCATCCGCTCTCCGAAGCCATGACCCGCGCTGCCGCTGGCATGCCGCTGGCAGAGATCAGCGATCTGAAAGAGCACCCCGGTCTTGGCCTCTCAGCCACTTGGCGGGGGCAGGAAATCCGCCTCGGCAAAAAAGCCTTCGCGCTCGAAGGCCTGGCCGAAGCGGAAAATCCCGAGCCCGCACATGGCACAAATGCTTCCGAGTTCTGGCTCTCCGGCCACGGCGCGCCTTGCCGCTTTCTCTTCACCGACCGTTTGCGCCCCGACGCGGAGGCAATTATCCATGCGCTGCAGGCGCGCGGCCTGCCCGTCACGCTGCTCTCCGGCGACAGGGAAGCAATCGTCGCCGCCACCGCCAAGCGCCTTGCCATCACCGACTGGCAGGGTGAATGCACACCGCAGCAAAAGATCGCGGCGCTGAAGGCGGCGGAAGCGGACGGCAAACGCGTGCTGATGATCGGAGACGGGCTGAACGATGCGCCCTGCCTGAAAGCCGCTTACGTTTCCATGTCGCCGGCCAGCGCCGCCGATATTTCCCAAACGGCGGCAGATTTCATTTTCCAGGGCCAGAAACTTGCCCCGGTTCTCGAGGCGGTGCGCATTGCGGGCATTTCCCGCCGCCTCGTGTTGCAGAATTTCGGCCTTTCCTTCGCTTACAACGCGGTTGCCATTCCGCTCGCCGTGATGGGCTTCGTGACGCCGCTCATTGCCGCCGTGGCGATGTCCGCCTCCTCGCTTTCGGTGATCGGCAACGCGCTCCGGCTCAATCTCACCCGCTTTCAGGAACGCTGAGCCATGGAAGCGCTGCTCTTCCTCATCCCCATCGCTCTTGGCCTCGGCCTTCTGGGGCTTGTCGCCTTTCTCTGGTCGCTCAAGGCCGGGCAATATGACGATCTTGACGGCGCAGCCGAACGCATTCTCTTCGAAGATGAAAACGAAGAGGCGCCCGAAGAGCCGAAAGAGAAATAAAAACGCCGCTAGTTCGTCTGCGCGGTGATGTCCCGGTAGGCATGCCAGGTCGCATGGCCGATCAGCGGGAAAGCGACAATCATCCCCACCAGCAACGTGGCAAGACCCGCCGCCATGATGACCGCAATGACCCAGGCCCAGAGCAGAAGCTCTTTGGGATGGCGCAGCACGGCAAGCGCGCTTTGCCCCATGGCGCTCACCGCATCCATGTCCCGCTCCATCAGCATGGGAACGGAAATCGCCGAGATGGCAAAAGCGAAAGCGGCGAGCACTGCACCGACCGCCGTCCCCATAACCATCAGACCGAGCCCGTGGCTGGTGAAGAACAGCGTTTGCAGGAAATTGGAAAGTGGCGGAAAGCCTTCCCCGCCGAAAAAGAGCGCAAAGAGCAGCGTGGCAAGGCGCATCCAGATGAGCAGCACCAGCATCAGCGCACCGCCCAGCAAAGCAAGCTGTGAGGGTGATTTCGTGGCGACGAAAAAGATATCGCGCAAATGCAGCGGCTCACCTGCCTCGAGCCGGCGGCTTGCTTCATAAAGCCCGACGGCCAGCATCGGGCCGACCAGCATGAACCCCGCCGCCATGGCAAGCGCCACGGCGCTCCAGCTGAGCACCGCCAGACCGGCCACGATGGCAACGGAAACACCGAAAAAGACCAGGCCGTAAGTCAGGCTAATGCCCGGCACCGCCCACATATCGCGCCAGCCAAGCGCCAGCCACCGCCAGGGCGAATCCATTGAAAGCGGTGTCCCGGATGTCCCTTCGCCTGCCTGACTCCCCGTCTGTCCCCCAGCCTGTCCCATCACCATGCTCACGC
This sequence comes from Tepidicaulis sp., assembly GCF_965222285.1. Lineage (NCBI taxonomy): Bacteria > Pseudomonadati > Pseudomonadota > Alphaproteobacteria > Hyphomicrobiales > Parvibaculaceae > Tepidicaulis > Tepidicaulis sp. The sequence goes on from NZ_OZ244942.1 coordinate 2,453,819, forward strand.
TCGTTCCTCCCGCGCAAAACCAGCCTGTCTTAAGGCTGTTTCACGACCACCCGCCATGAGCATAGCGGGGAAAATGCGCCCGGCAATCCCGCCGCGTATGCCGCCCGAATAAAGACTGAGCAGATGCGCCGGAGGCCTCGTCCTGGAATCGCCCAAAAAGCCGCCGCAGTTTCCCGCCAATTTTGCTTGCGTCATTTGGGCGCAGCGCGAAGCAGCGCACAACTTGACCCTGCGTCACATCGCGGAAAACGGGAAAACCCTTGCAGTTACAAAGCATTAACTAGCGCTTAAAGAATTAAACAATGTGCTGCAATGCAAAAAATTGGAATTGACAGGATGTCAGAAATGCCCGATAACAAACTCACCAAGCCCGGCAGCCAACCTCCTCCCTGGCTAAGGGCTTCGAAAAAAGAACCGCCTGCGCTCTCCTCCTCCTCCCCCCGCGCAGGCGGTTTCTTTTTGCCTGAACGCCAAATACTGCCTGCAAGAATGCGCGTTCTCTTTCCCGTCCCAGATCAAGTCGAATCGCGCGGCGCTCAGCGCGTGCCCCGGATCACTTCGATCTGACGGACCACGGCGCCGGTCTTCGCATCGACCACGCGAATTTCCTCACCCTTATCGGTATGAAGATAAAGCACCAGCCGTTCCTCATCCCCGCCAAGCGAGAGAAGCCGCTCCCCGGCTTTCAGATGAATGCGGCCATCCGGGCCTGCCTCTTCTCCTGGTCCCTCGTCGGCGCGCGGCGCCGCGATCTCACCTGCATCTTCACGGGCAAGGCCGCGCGGGTCTTCCCCATCGGTTTTGGAGGCGCGCAGCGCCATAACAATGACGACGAAAACAAACCCGAGCAGCAGCACCAGCCCCATGGCAATCACGATGGCAAGCTGCACCATCTGCCGTGTGGAAAGCGCCGAGCGGCCCGCCTCTGCGTCTCCCGCGCCTTCTATTTCATTCGTTTCCATCTCACTCCCTTCAGGGATATTGTCAGGCATGATGTCCTCTCACGATTCTTCACCCGGTTCTTCTTCTGCCCCGCCCGCGCCTGATGCCGCATCAGGCGGCACCACCATAACCGTCCATGCGGAAGAAGACGACAAGGGCGTCCGGCTCGACAAGTTTTTGACGGACAAGCTGGCGCATCTGCCCGAGCCACCGAGCCGCGCGCGCATGCGCGTGCTTATCGAGACGGGCCAGGTCGTGGAAGCGGCAGGTAAGCCGGGCGGCATCGCAATTGAGCCTTCGGCCAAGGTAAAGCCGGGCGCGGCCTTCGCCATCACCCTGCCGCCGCCCGCCCCCGCCGAGCCGCAAGCCCAGGACATCCCGCTCAACATCGTTTTTGAGGACGACACGCTCATCGTCATCGACAAGCCTGCCGGGCTCGTCGTCCATCCCGCCCCCGGCAATCCGGATATGACGCTGGTCAATGCGCTGCTTGCCCATTGCCCGGACGGCTTCACCGGCATCGGCGGGGAAATACGCCCCGGCATCGTCCACCGCATCGACAAGGACACGAGCGGCCTCCTCGTCGTTGCCAAGACGGAAGGGGCGCTCAAGGCCCTGCAAGCCCAATTCGCCGCCCATGGGCGCGACGGGCGCCTCTCACGCGCCTATATCGCCTTCGTCTGGGGCAAGCCCGGCTCCTTCCGCGGCACAATCGACGCCCCCCTCGGCCGCTCCGCCCAGAACCGGCGCAAAATGGCCGTGCGCAAGGACGGGCGCGAGGCGATTACGCATTTTCAGGTGAGCGAAGCCTATGGCGAGCCGGAAGCGCTGGCGAGCCGCCTCATCTGCCGCCTGGAGACCGGCCGCACCCACCAGATCCGCGTGCATTTGACCCATAAGGGCCACCCGCTGCTCGGCGATCCCATCTATGGCGGCAGCCATGCCACCCGCAAGGTCAAGCTCAGCCCGGACGCCCAGGCCTGCCTGGCCGCCTTGGGCCGCCAGGCCCTGCACGCCTGTGAACTGGGCTTTGAACACCCGGTAACGGGTGAGCAACTGCTCTTCGAAAGCCCGCTTCCCGCCGATCTTGCGGCGCTGGAGGCCGCTTTAAGGCAAACCTAACGCTGCGGCGCCAAGCCTCTTTAAGCCAGTTTAGAATTGCTTTAGAATTATGAACAAGAACCCTTTTATCCGGTGGCAGGCTGCTTATATAGGCCTGACGCCAATCGGCTCTGTTGCCCTAACTGGGGCGGCGGCGCTTTAACGACCAGCCAAATGAGGGGGCTCCATGGCGACGAAATCGATTCCATCGCTGACGCCCGAAGGCTCGCTCTCCCGCTATTTGCAGGAGATCCGCAAATTTCCCATGCTCGAGCCGCAGGAAGAATACATGCTCGCCAAACGCTGGAAGGAGCATGACGATTCCGAGGCCGCGCATAAGCTGGTCACGAGCCATTTGCGCCTCGTGGCGAAAATCGCCATGGGCTATCGCGGCTATGGCCTGCCCACCGCCGAGGTGATCTCGGAGGGCAATGTCGGCCTTATGCAGGCGGTCAAGCGCTTCGATCCGGAAAAAGGCTTCCGCCTGTCCACCTATGCCATGTGGTGGATCCGCGCCTCCATTCAGGAATATATCCTGCGCTCCTGGTCGCTGGTGAAAATCGGCACCACGGCGGCACAGAAGAAGCTGTTCTTCAATCTGCGCAAAATGAAGGGCCAGCTCAAAGCCTTCGAGGAAGGCGACCTGAACCCGGAAACCGTGACGACCATTGCCGACCGGCTGGGCGTGACAACGGACGACGTCATTTCCATGAACCGGCGCCTTGCCGGCCCGGATAATTCGCTGAACGCGCCCCTGCGCCAGGACGGCGAACAATCGGGCGAATGGCAGGACTGGCTGGTGGATGATGAAGCCGACCAGGAAGTGCGCCTCGGCGACAATGAGGAGCTGGAACAGCGCCGCTCCATGCTGCAAATGGCAATGCAGAGCCTCAATGAGCGCGAAATGCACATCCTCACCGAGCGCCGGCTGAAGGACGAACCGGCAACGCTCGAGGAACTGAGCCAGGAATATGGTATCAGCCGCGAGCGCGTGCGCCAGATCGAGGTCCGAGCCTTCGAAAAGCTGCAAAAGGCCATGCGCGATTCCATGAAGGAACAGGTGCAGGCCCAGCGTGAGGCAGCCCGCGCCGAATAACCCGCGAATATCCGGGCTTTTCACCCGCCGGAACATTGAAAACCGGAACCGGAGTGTTTGAGCGCCGGTTCCGGTTTTTTCTTGTCCCCGCTTAGGCTCATAATGGAAAGGGGCAAGCCCCCCGCGGGAGAGACAGATGCACGGCGCCAAAGGAGAACTGAGAAAGGCAGAGATGCGGCAGGCTGAAAAAGCCGGGCACGCATCGGACGATGAGAACGTCCGCCAGCTTTTCTACCGCGCCATCGAGCAGCGCGACGAGCGCTATGACGGGCTTTTCTATACCGGCGTCCTCACCACCGGCATTTACTGCAAACCCTCCTGCCCGGCCCGCACGCCAAAGCTGGAAAATATTCGCTTCTTCCCCACGCCCGCCGCTGCCGAAAAAGCGGGCCTGCGCGCCTGCCTGCGCTGCAAACCGCGCGCGCCCTTCGCCGACGAAGGAAGCTGGGAAAAAGTCCGCGCCATGTGCGCGCTTTTCGAGGAAGCCGAAGAAACGCCCTCTCTCGGCGCCCTTGCAAAAGCCGCCGGACTTTCCGAAGGCCATGCGCAAAAGCTCTTCCGCAAAACCCTGGGCGTGACGCCGAAACAATATGCCGGCGCCATGAAACTCGAGCGCTTCCGCAAGGCCTCCCGCGCCGGACACTCCGTCACCCGCGCCATTTATGAAGCCGGATACGGCTCCTCCAGCCGCTTTTATGAAAAAGAATCCGCCGCGCTCGGCATGCGCCCGGCCGATTACGGCAAGAAGGGTGAAGGGCAGACGATCTTCTGGACCTGCCGTAGAACCGCGCTTGGGCCCTTGCTGATTGCAGGCACCGCGAAAGGGCTCTGCACCGTGCGCTTCGGCGAAAGCGAAAAGAAACTTGCCGCAAGCCTTGCCGAGGAATTCTCCAACGCCGCGCTTTTGAACGCGGATAAAACGGCAAAGAAAGGCGAAGCGGACGCCCGCGCCCTTGAAACCTGGGCGGATGCTCTTACCCGCTATGCGGAAGGGCTCGAAGCCTGGCCAGAGCTGCCGCTCGACATCAAGGCCACTGCTTTTCAGGCGAAAGTCTGGGCGGCGCTCCGCGCCGTGCCCGCCGGAAAAACGGCAACTTATGGCGAGATTGCAGCCGCCATCGGCCTGCCCCAAAGCCAGCGCGCCGTTGCCCGCGCCTGCGCCATGAACCCCGTCGCGCTCGCCATTCCCTGCCACCGCATCTTGCCGAAATCGGGCGGTATCGGCGGCTATCACTGGGGGCCGGAGCGCAAGGAAAAGCTGCTCGATCTGGAAAAAGACTCGCCTTCGGAAACCTGACCCCCGCCTTCCCCCGCTTTGCAAAAGGGGAACCTGCCTCCCGCCTCTGCGTTCTTCTGCAAGGACTTCTCTTTAGAGCGGAACGCGGACCGTGCCGGACAATGATACGAGCAACAGCCCCGGCGCCAATGGCGCAGCGGGGGCGGGAAGGATCGCCCTTGGCGGATTGATGCTGCCCGGCACCGCGCTCAGCTTCCTTTCCATTCTGGCGCTCTTTTATACGCTTTATCTTGCCCAGGCGCTGATCGCCCCGGTCTTCACCGCCATTGTCGTCTCGTTTCTCTTTACCCCGCTCCTGCGCCTTTCCCCGCTGAAATATCTGCCCGATCCGGCAGCCGCCGCCATCATCGTCTTTTCGCTGCTCGGGCTTTGCGGCGGCGGGCTTTATCTTCTGGCCGACCCGGTCAGCGAATGGGCCGAGCGCATCCCGAGCGCCATTGAAGAGTTCCGAGAACGCACCCGCGAGATCACGGTGCCGATGGAAGAAATGCGCGCGGCCTCCGAAAAGATGCGCGAGGCGGCAGGCAGTTTCGCCAATGGCAACGGGAAAGCGGGGAACCAGGAAGTCGTTGTCCAAGAGGCAAGCCTTGCCAACCGCGCGCTCACATTGATCGGCGAAACCGGCACCTCGCTTCTGATCTTCTTCGTCTTTCTCTATTTTGTGCTGGCGACAACGCACCTCATGCGCGACAGGATCGTGCGCCTTGCGCCGCGCATTTCCGATAAAGAAAAGGCCCGGCGCATCATCCGCGATATCGAGCGGGAAATTTCCGGCTATCTCGTCTCCGTCACGCTGATCAATATCTGCCTCGGCATCGCCATTGGCCTTTGCATGTGGGCCATCGGCCTGCCCAACCCCGTGCTCTGGGGCGCAGCCGGCATGATCCTCAATTACATCCCCTATCTGGGGCCGGCCATCGGCATGGCGCTGACGGGCATTGCCGGGCTCCTGACCATGTCCGACCCGGCCTTGGCGCTTTTGCCGCCCGCTTTCTATTTCCTCTGCAATCTCATTGAATCGCAGCTCGTTCTGCCCACCGTCATCGGCAGGCGCCATACGATCAACGCGGCGATGGTGTTTCTCTCCATCGTCTTTTGGGGCTGGATGTGGGGCGTCATCGGCGCGGTGCTCGCCGTGCCCATTCTCGTCATCATCAAGGCGACATTCTCGCATCTCGACCGGCTGCAGAAATTTTCCGTCTTCATCGCCGCGGAAGAACGCAAAACCCGGCCGCTCCCTGACTAAGACGCAAGGAACGGGCGGCGCGCGGGGACGTTCATGAGGAAGAGAAGAACAAGACCGAAAGGAGACTTCCCATGAGTCACGTTTACGGCACCAGCGAGATTGTCGGTTCTTCCACCAAAAGCATCGACGATGCGATCAACCAGGCCGTGGAAACGGCGGCCAAATCGATCAAGAACCTCGAATGGTTCGAGGTGACGGATCAGCGCGGCCATATCGAAAACGGCAAGGTCGCGCATTTCCAGATCATGATCAAAGTGGGCTTCCGCTACGAACCGAAATAAGCGCCAAGCCTTCAACAAAAAACGCCCCGGTCCTGCCGGGGCGTTTTGTCTTTTAAAGGCGCAAGGCTCAATCCGCTGCGATGCCGGTGCCGATCGGGCAGCTCACCCCCGTGCCGCCCAGCCCGCAATAGCCATGCGGGTTCTTGGCAAGATATTGCTGGTGATAATCTTCGGCATAGTAAAATTCGGGCGCATCCTTGATCTCCGTCGTGATCGGCGGGAAACCTTGTCCGCTCAAGGCCTTTTCGTAAGCCCGCTTGCTCGCCTCCGCCGCCTCGCGCTGCGCGGGCGAGGTTACATAAATGCCGGAGCGGTACTGTGTGCCCACGTCATTGCCCTGGCGCATGCCCTGCGTCGGGTCGTGAGATTCCCAGAACGTCTTGAGCAGCGTGTCGAAAGACACAACTTTGGGGTCATAAACCACCAGCACGACTTCATTGTGCCCGGTGCGCCCGCTGCACACTTCCTCATAAGTGGCATTGGGCGTAAAGCCCGCCGCATAACCGACTGCCGTGACCCAAACGCCGTCCAACTCCCAGAACTTACGCTCCGCGCCCCAGAAACAGCCAAGGCCGAAAATCACCTGCTCCATGCCTTCCGGGAACGGCCCTTTCAGCGGACGGCCGGACACGAAATGGCTCTGCGCCGTCGGGATCGGCATTTCCCGGCCCGGCAGCGCGCTCTCGGCGCTCGGCATTTCGGATTTCTTGCGGAACAGCATGGCAGGCCTCCCATTTTCGAGGGCAATATCGTCTCTCGTGCCTAATGTAGGGCGCAGGCGCGCAAACGGAAATGGCTTCACGGCGAAATGATGGACGCCCTTACTCCGCCTTGGGCTGCACCACCCCGTAAACCAGAATATCGGCAACGGCGCGGGCGCCTTCTTCCACGGTGGGCGGGCGGCGGTTGCCCTCCATCACCAGCCGCTCGGCGAGCGCGCGCATGGTAAAGGGCGTGCCGATGGCGCCCAAAAGAATGATATGGCCGACACCGGGCGGCATGGCCCGCGCTTCCCCGCGCGCATGGGCCCGCTCGAAAAAGGTCTGCACCGTTTCCGTCGTCGCCTTCATGTAATTTTCGTAGATGTAATCGAAACGCGGCCCCCCTTGCGAGGACTCGTCCATCAGCACCTTGAAATAATCCGGGTGCGTCGCCGCCATCAGCGCAATGCGGTAGCTTGCCTCGTGAATGCGCTCGATCTCCTCACCCTCCGGCGCGTCCGGCGAAAGAAGATCGTTGATGCCTTCGGGCAGCTTGCGCACCGCATGATCGACGGCAGCTTTCCAAAGCCCTTCCTTGGAGCCGAAATGATGGTGAATGAGATTGTGGCTGACATCCCATTGCCGGGTCAGCTCGCGCACCGACACCCCCTCATAGCCCCGCTCGGCAAAGGCTTTAAGCGCGGCTTCCAGAAGCTCCTCGCGCGAGATCGCCTCATCGCCCTTGGCCGGCCGGCCCGGGCGGCGCTTTTGCGTGTCCTCTTTATGCTGTTCCTCGAGCGTCATCGCTTGGGTTCTTCTTGTTATTGTGCGGAAGGCCGGTGCCGGCCTTCCTTTCCTTCATCGTCACCCTCGGGCTTGACCCGAGGGTCCATGCAGCGCCTCAGCGCACCGAACCGCTAGATGGATGCTCGGGTCAAGCCCGAGCATGACGGGGATAAATATGACAAAGACTCACAAAAAACTTGACGGCTGTCCAGATTTTTCCAGACAGCCGTCAGATCGTAAGGCAAACGCGGGGTCCGGTCAGCCCAGCGCTTTGTTGCTGCGCTTCAGCGCCGCCACATCGCCTTCTTCCATGTAAAGTTTCGAGCCGGAATTGCGGAACTCGCTTGCCATATCGGCCATACCGCTTTCGGCATATTCGCGCACTTCCTGCGTGATCTTCATGGAACAGAATTTCGGCCCGCACATGGAGCAAAAATGCGCCACCTTATGGGCTTCCTTCGGCAGGGTCTGATCGTGGAACTCCTTCGCCCGCTCCGGATCGAGCGCCAGATTGAACTGATCTTCCCAGCGGAACTCGAAACGCGCCCGTGAAAGCGCATCATCGCGCATCTGCGCCGCCGGGTGCCCCTTGGCGAGATCCGCTGCATGAGCCGCGATCTTGTAAGTGATCACGCCCTCTTTCACATCGTCTCTGTTGGGCAGGCCGAGATGTTCTTTCGGCGTCACATAGCAAAGCATGGCGCAGCCGAACCAGCCGATCATCGCCGCCCCGATGCCGGAGGTGATGTGGTCATAGCCCGGCGCAATGTCTGTCGTGAGCGGGCCGAGCGTATAGAAGGGCGCGCCGCCGCATTCCTTCAGCTGCTTGTCCATATTGACCTTGATCTTGTGCATGGGCACATGGCCCGGCCCTTCGATCATCACCTGGCAGCCCTTGCGCCAGGCGATCTGCGTCAGCTCGCCCAGCGTTTCGAGCTCGGCAAATTGCGCCTCGTCATTGGCATCGGCAATGGAGCCGGGGCGCAGCCCGTCGCCGAGCGAGAAGGAGACGTCATAAGCGCGCATGATGTCGCAAATGTCTTCAAAGTGCTCGTAAAGGAAGCTTTCCTTGTGATGGGCAAGGCACCATTTGGCCATGATCGAGCCCCCGCGCGAGACGATGCCCGTCACACGCTTTGCCGTCATCGGCACATAAGGCAGCCGCACGCCCGCATGGATGGTGAAATAATCCACCCCCTGCTCGGCCTGCTCGATCAGCGTGTCCCGGTAAATCTCCCAGGTCAGGTCCTCGGCCACACCGTCCACTTTTTCCAGCGCCTGATAGATCGGCACCGTGCCGATCGGCACCGGCGAATTGCGGATGATCCATTCGCGCGTGTTGTGGATGTTGCGGCCCGTGGAAAGGTCCATGACATTGTCCGCGCCCCAGCGCGTCGCCCAGACCATCTTGTCCACTTCTTCGGCAACCGAAGAAGTCACGGCGGAATTACCGATATTGGCGTTGATCTTCACCAGGAAATTGCGCCCGATGATCATCGGCTCGAGCTCGGGGTGATTGATATTCGCCGGAATGATGGCGCGGCCCGCCGCCACTTCATCGCGCACGAATTCCGGCGTGATGAATTCGGGGATATTGGCGCCGAAGCTTTCCCCTTCCGCCACTCTATGCGCGGCGCTTTCCAGCGCCTCTGCCCGGCCCATATTTTCGCGCGCCGCGATATAGCGCATTTCTTCGGTGATAATCCCGGCGCGGGCAAATTCGAACTGGGTGAGCGGCCCTTCCCCCGTGCCGCGCAGCGGCCTGTGGCGGATGGGAAAAGCCTCAGCCAGATGCTTGCCGGAGACATTGCCATTATCCTCCGGGCGCACGTCCCGGCCTTCATATTCTTCCACATTGCCGCGGCGCTTTACCCATGCGGTGCGCGTGCGCGGCAGGCCCTTTTCAAGATCGATCACCGCATCGGGGTCGGAATAAGGACCGGACGTGTCATAGACCCGCACCGGCGGCTCACTTGCGCTCGGATGCAGCGAAATTTCCCGGAAAGGAACTTTCAGCTCTTCGGCGCCCGGCGCACCGGTATAGACCTTGCGCGAGGCCGGCAGGGGGCCGGTCGTGACTTGCGGTTTGACGTGGACGTTCATCGTGGATCTCCTGAGTGCCTGAAAGACAACTGTGACTCGGAAATCCGGGAAAGCGAGCGGGGGCGACCTTTGTATTCCGTCCCTTCGCCGGTATGACCCGGATCAGGTTCGAAGGGTTCGGCCTTGGCCATCTCAGTCTGCCTGTTCAGTCTACCTGTGCAAACACCCCTCGGAACGGGAGGCAGTGTGACTCTCCCCGCCCGCCCCGTAAAGGGCCGATCGTGCTTTGCGGCTGCGGATTGGCCGGAAAGGCCTATTGCGCGACCTTAATATCCATGATGCGCTTAATGCGATTGCCCTGATAGAAGATCTCGATCTGCTCATAAGGCGCGCCCGCACCCCGCGCCGCCTCTTCCTCATAGCGCACGAGGCGCCATTCCAGCGCCTGGGTGCCGGGAACTTTGAGCGGCTCCAGCACGAGATCGAGCATCAGCACTTTAGGATTGATGCCCTGAGGCACGCGCTTGACGAGCCGGGCCTCGTAATTGCTGGCGGGAAGCTCCACCTCGCCCGTCACGTAAAAGCTCGCCGGGCCCGGCCCCGGCATCAGATTGAGAATGGCGATCCAATTCTGCAGCTTCACCTCGGCAGGCCGGCCCGTCTCTTCGGCGGCGCTTTCCTCGGAAGCTTCCCCGCATCCTGCGAGGCCTGTGAAGAGCAAAAGAGCCCCTGCTAGAAACGGGGCGGCAAACACCGCTTTGAACGTTCTCATCGCGCACCTCCCTTATGCCGGATATTGGATAATCACCTTACGCGGCAACTTGGTGAAATCGTGGCAGAGCCGGGCGCAGATAAAAGACAAAGAAAAACCGGCCCTTTGAAAAAAGGGCCGGTTTCAAATCTGCGTAAGAAAAAGCTTATTCAGCCGCTTTTGCGTCGCCTTCTTCGGTGGACGCTTCCATTTCCGCATCGGCTTCAGCTTCCATCGCGTCAGCTTCGCCTTCCATACTTTCTTCCATGGCCGCGCCTTCTTCCATGGCGCCGTCCATCGACTGCTCCATGCTCTCGGCGCCTTCTTCCATGGCAGCCTCACCCTCGGCAGCGGCTTCCTCACCCGCTTCCTCGGTTGCTTCCATCGCGTCCGACGCGGCATCCATCGTCGTCTCGGCGGCGTCTTCCATCATCGCGCCGGCTTCTTCCGCCGCAGCGCCCATGGCTTCGCCCGTTTCTTCAGCGGCAGTGCCCATGGCCTCGCCTGCTTCGTTCATCTCTTCGGAAACGGACGTGTCTTCGCTGGTCTGCTCTTCCTGCTTGTCCTCGCCGCAGCCGGCCAGAACAAACGCGCTTGCGAAGAGAATCGGCAACGCACCTTTTACGAGAATATTTTTCATGTCGTAAATCCCCCTATGTCAGCAGCACTTACCTGCTTGCGAGCTCAAACGTTCCTCCAGACTCATGGCGAAACTGTGGCAGATCGCCGCTCTAAAAGAAAGTTTTCAGTTGGCAGAGCAATCTGCCTCATGCGCAAAGAAAATGGCGGCCATTGATGACCGCCATTTGTCCGTTTACGTCTTTGAACGCGGATCAGTCCTCGTAAGGGTCCTGCATCAGGATCGTATCGTCCCGTTCCGGCGAGGTGGAGAGCAGCGCCACCGGCGCCTCGATCAGCTCTTCCACATGGCGCACATATTTCACGGCCTGCGCCGGCAGATCGACCCAGGAGCGCGCGCCATAGGTGCTTTCCTTCCAGCCTTCCAGCGTTTCATAAACCGGTTTGACCCGTGCCTGCAGTGTGGCGGAGGCCGGCAGGTAATCGATGATCTCACCGTCGAGCTCATAGCCTGTGCAGATTTTAATCTCATCGAACCCGTCGAGCACATCGAGCTTCGTGAGCGCGATGCCGGTCATCCCGTTGGTCTTGATGGACTGGCGCACCAGCACCGCATCGAACCAGCCGCAGCGCCGCTTGCGCCCCGTCACGGTGCCGAACTCGCGCCCGCGCTCGCCAAGCCGCTGGCCCATCTCATCGTTGAGCTCGGTCGGGAAAGGCCCTTCCCCCACCCGCGTCGTGTAAGCCTTGGTGATACCGAGCACATAATCGACGGCGCCGGGCCCCATGCCCGAGCCCGTGGCCGCCTGCCCCGCCACCGTGTTGGAAGAGGTGACATAAGGATAGGTGCCATGGTCGATATCGAGCAGCGTGCCTTGCGCGCCTTCAAAGAGAATGCGCTCACCCTTGCGCCGCACCTCATCGAGATGCCGCCAGACGGAAGAAACATGCGGCAGGATGCGCGGCGCGACGTCTTTCAGTTGCCGGGTTAGTTCGCCGGCATCCGCCTCCGCCTGGCCGAGCCCGCGGCGCAGCGCATTATGGTGGTCGAGCAGCTTGGCGACCTTGTCTTCCAGCGTTTCGGGCGCCGCCAGGTCCATCACCCGGATGGCGCGCCGGCCCACCTTGTCTTCATAGGCCGGGCCAATGCCGCGCTTCGTCGTGCCGATGCGCGTGCCCGTATTCGAGCTTTCGCGGATAACGTCGAGCTCCTGATGCACCGGCAGAATGAGCACCGCGTTTTCCGCGATCTTCAAGTTCTCCGGCGTCACCTCGATGCCCATTTCGCCGAGCGCGTCGATTTCCTTCACCAGCGCCCAGGGGTCAATGACGACGCCATTGCCGAGCACCGACATCTTGCCCTTGCGCACGATGCCAGAAGGCAGCAGCGAAAGCTTGTAGGTCACCCCGTCAATGACCAGCGTATGGCCCGCATTATGCCCGCCCTGAAAGCGCACCACGACATCCGCGCGCTCCGACAGCCAGTCCACAATCTTGCCTTTGCCCTCGTCCCCCCACTGGGAGCCGACAACTGCCACATTCGCCATATCTATCACCGACGGGTTTAAGGGGCAGAACGCCCGGAAAGCCCGGATTTCCGCCCGAAACATGAGGAAAGCCCCCGCTGGAACCGGCAAGAGACCGGACCCAAGGGAGGCTTTGAGAGGTTTTAAACCGATTGCCCGCAGAATGAAAGTCCGAGCTGGCCTTGCGCAGCTTTCCGCGGCAATTCGCGCTTTTCCGCGCGAATCGGGTCAGATTGAACGAAATGGGGGATGAAGAACGGCATGGCCATTTCCGCAGAAGCCGCCAGCCTTGGGGAAGGCGTGGCCCAAATGCCGCAAGATGCGGACCGGAGCGAGCGCCCGCTCGGCAGCTTCTTCGCGCGCCTTTTTGCCAAAATCGCCGCCCGGCGCCGGGCCGGCAGCGAGGACGCGCTCAGCCCCGCCGCCCTTGCGCCCGACGACGTGGCAACCGCCATCCTCCTCTCGCTCTGCCTCCATATCCTGCTTGCCTCGCCCTGGTGGCTTAGCGCGCCGGAGCCCGAGCCCCTTGCCATGCGCATCGCGCTTGCCCCGCCCGCCAAATCCATCGCCGCGCCGCAGCCGCTCGGCACACAAAACGGCACGGAGCGTTTGACCGAACAAGAGCTGCCGCCGCTCGATGAAGCGGGCATGGCGGAGCTGCGCGCCGGGCAAGGCAAGCGCATCAATGCCTGCATGCGCTGCACGCTGACGCGGGGGGACTTTTCCGGCGGGCTTTACCGCATCGCCAATCTGCGCCATGCGGATATGCGCGAGGCCAATCTGGAGGAAGCCGATTTTTCCGCCTCCCGCCTGATGGGCGCCAATCTTTCACGCGCCAATCTGCGCGGCACACGCCTCCAGGGCGCGCTTCTAAGCGGTGCGGACCTGCGCCTTGCCGATCTCAGCGGCGCACGCATGCTCGGCGTCTGGATCGAGGGGGCCAATTTCACCGGCGCCAATCTCACCGGCGCGAACATGACCGAGATCGACATGGCCGATAAAGCCCGCTTCCGCGAGGCTGTCATGCACAATGTGGATCTGCGCCGCTCGAACCTTGCTGGCATGGATTTTTACAAAGCGGATCTGTCGGGCGCGGACCTGCGCTTCGGTAAAGGGCTCACTCAAGCACAGCTCGATTATGCCTGCGGCGACACCCGCACCCGCCTGCCCAAAGGGCTCACCATCCGCCCCTGCGTAAACCCCTCAAAATAAAACGGCCTCCCGGCAAGCCGGAAGGCCGTCTTGATTTCTCAGTGCGTAAGAGTGCTTAGAATTTCAGCGCCTTGGCCTGGCGCACATGCGGCAGCTCGTTCACTGCTTTCAGCACGTCTTCCGTCACTTCCTGATCGACCTCGATCAGCGCGATTGCGTCCGCGCCCGCGCCGGTGCGGCCCAGGTTGAAGTTGGCGATATTGACGCCGGCATTGCCGAGCACAGAGCCCAGCGCGCCGATGAAACCGGGCTTGTCTTCGTTGGTGACATAGAGCATGTGGGGGCCGAGCTCGGCTTCCATGTTCATGCCCTTCACCTGAATGAGGCGCGGCTTGCCGTCTGAGAAGACGGTGCCGGCCACCGAGCGTTCCTGGCGTTCGGTCTTCACCGTGAGGCGCATATAGGTTTCATAAACGCCGCGCGGCTCTTCCCGCTTCACTTCTTCCACATTGATGTCGCGCTGCTTGGCAAGCACGGGGGCGGAAACGACGTTCACATCCGCCAGAAGCGGCTTCAAAAGCCCGCAAAGCGCCGCATTGGTCAGCGCGCGCGTGTTCATTCCCGCCACTTCGCCTTCATATTCCAGCGTCACGGATTCGATCCCCGTCTCGGTAAGCTGACCGGCAAAGGAGCCCAAAAGGTCGGCCAGCTTGACGAAGGGCGAAAGCTTCGGCGCTTCATCAGCGGAGATGGAGGGCATGTTGATCGCATTCGTCACCGCGCCGGTGAGAAGATAATCGGCGATCTGCTCGGCCACCTGCAGCGCGACGTTTTCCTGCGCCTCGGAGGTGGAAGCCCCCAGATGCGGCGTGCAGATAACGTTTTCCATGCCGAAAAGCGGGTTCTCTTTCGCCGGCTCTTCTTCGAACACATCAAGCGCGGCGCCCGCCACCTTGCCGCTTTCAAGCGCGGCTTTCAGATCGGCTTCGACGACAAGCCCGCCGCGCGCGCAGTTCACAATGCGCACGCCGTCCTTCATCTTCGCAATGGCTTTCGCGTCGATGATGTTGCGCGTCTTGTCGGTGAGCGGCGTGTGCAGTGTGATGAAATCGGCGCGCGTCAAAAGCTCGTCGAGCTCGACCTTTTCAACGCCGAGGTCCTGTGCCCGCTCCGGCGTGAGGAACGGGTCGAAGGCGACGACCTTCATGCGCAGCCCAAGCGCGCGGTCGGCCACGATGGAGCCGATATTGCCGCAGCCGATGACGCCGAGCGTTTTCGCCGTCACTTCCACGCCCATGAATTTGGACTTTTCCCACTTGCCTGCATGAGTGGAGGCATTGGCCTGGGGAATGTCGCGCGCCAGCGCCATCATCATGGCAATGGCATGTTCGGCGGTCGTGATGGAATTGCCGAAGGGCGTGTTCATCACGATGATGCCCTTGGCGGTTGCCGCGGGAATATCGACATTGTCGACGCCGATCCCGGCGCGGCCCACGACCTTCAGGTTCTTGGCCGCATCGATGACGGGCTGCGTCACTTTCGTGGCGGAGCGGATCGCAAGGCCGTCATATTGATCGATGATCTTGATCAGCTCGTCGCGCTCGAGCCCGGTTTTAACGTCCACTTCGACGCCGCGCTGCTTGAAAATGTCGATGGCAGCGGGGGAAAGCTTATCGGAAATAAGGACCTTCGGCATGCCTGCCTCCTCAAATGGGATTTTGAATTGGGAAAGCGGGGCGGCACTTTCATGGGCCGCCCGCTTTTAAAAACCTGTGTTGAAAACCAGAATGGAACCGGTTACGCGGCTTCCAGCGAGGCGAGCGCTTCCCCGAAGGCCCAGTCGAGCCAGGGCAGGAGCGCCTGCATGTCCGAAACTTCAACCGTTGCCCCGGCCCAGATACGAAGGCCGGCCGGCGCATCGCGGTAAGAGCCGATGTCATAGGCAATGCCTTCATCGTCCAGAAGCGTCACGAGCTTCTTGGCAAAAGCGGCCTGGCCGTCCGCATCAAGGGCGGCAACCTTCGGATCGGTGATTTTCAGACAAACGGAGGTGTTGGAGCGGTTGTCCACTTCCTCGCAAAGGAAATCCACCCAGCCCGTGCGCTCCACCCAATCGGAGAGCATGGCAAGGTTGGCATTGGCGCGGCCCTGCAGCGAGGAAAGCCCGCCGATGGATTCGGCCCATTTCAACGCGTCGAGATAATCTTCCACCGCCAGCATGGAGGGGGTGTTGATCGTCTCACCCTTGAAGATGCCTTCGATGAGCTTGCCGCCTTTCGTCAGGCGGAAGATTTTCGGTATCGGCCAGGCCGGCGTATAGCTTTCAAGGCGCTCCACGGCGCGCGGCGACAGGATCAGCATCCCGTGAGCCGCTTCCCCGCCCATGACTTTCTGCCAGGAGAAGGTCGTCACATCGAGCTTCGCCCAGGGCAGGTCCTGCGCGAAGGCGGCAGAGGTCGCATCGCAGATCGTCAGCCCTTCGCGGTCCGCGGCAATCCAGTTGCCATTCGGCACACGCACGCCCGAGGTCGTGCCGTTCCAGGTGAAGACCACATCGCGGTTGCAATCGACCTTGGAAAGGTCGGGCAGCTTGCCGTAATCGGCTTCGAACACGCGGATGTCTTCGAGCTTGAGCTGTTTCTTGGCATCGCTTACCCAGCCTGCGCCGAAGCTTTCCCAGGACAGGATATCGACGCCGCGCGCGCCGAGCAGCGACCACATGGCCATTTCGACCGCGCCGGTATCGGAGGCGGGCACAATGCCGATGCGGTAATCTTCCGGCACGCCGAGCACGGCGCGGGTGCGGTCGATCGCTTCTTTCAGCTTGGCCTTGCCGATCTTGGCACGGTGGCTGCGCCCGAGGGCGGCATCTTGGAGATTTTGGATGGTCCATCCCGGGCGTTTCGCGCAGGGACCGGACGAGAAGTGCGGATTGGCCGGGCGAGCGGCCGGACGTGTATTCGTCATATGATCTATCTATCCTCTCAGATAGTCGCCTTCCGGTGGGGGAAGGTGGCCCGCAGCCGATATATGCCTCCGCCCCGGCGCTGTCAAATGACGTTTTTGCCTTTTGCTCTTTGACCGGCATATTGAGCGTGAAACGGTAATCATGCCTAAGAAACCCTTATCGCCCGGAGCCCGGCCCGCATGATCCCTTCCCAGCGGCACCTTTTCGATATTCCCGCAGACGTCACCTATTTGAACTGCGCCTATATGTCTCCCCTGCCCAAGGCGTCCATCGCCGCGGGGCAAGCGGCCATTGCCGCCAAAGGCCAGCCCTGGCACCTGACCTCGGATCATTTCTTTTCCGATGCCGAGGCCGTGCGCGCGCTTTTCGCCCAGCTCATCAACACACGGGCGGACAATATCGCCATCGTGCCCGCCGCCTCCTACGGCATGGCGATTGCCGCCAAGAATCTGCCGCTGGAGCCGGGACAGGAAATTCTGGCGCTGCAGGAGCAGTTCCCCTCCAACGTCTATCCCTGGATGCGCCTTGCCGAAGAAAAAGGCGGGACGCTCCGTCTGCTCGATCCGCCGGAAAATGCGCCGGACAACATGCCGGGCGCCGATTGGACGCCGCTCATTCTGGAGGCGATCGGCGACAGGACCGGCATCATCGCCCTGCCCCATTGCCACTGGACCGACGGTGCGCTGATCGACCTCACAGCCATCGGCAAAAAGGCCCGCGCTCATGGCGCCGCCCTCGTGCTCGATCTGACCCAGTCCGCCGGCGCCCTGCCCTTCGATGCCGAAGCCGTGCAGCCCGACATTATGGTCGCGGCCAGCTATAAATGGCTGCTCGGGCCTTATTCGCTGGGCGCGGCTTACATCGCGCCGAAATGGCATCAGGGTCGCCCGGTGGAGGAAAACTGGCTGAACCGCAAAGGCTCGGAAGATTTCGCCCGCCTTGTCGATTACCAGTACGAATACCAGCCGGGCGCGCGCCGCTTCGACATGGGCGAGCGCTCGAGTTTCCATCTCATGCCGGTCTTCAAAGCCTCCCTCGAACTGCTTTTAGGCTGGGGCGTTGAAAATATCGCAAGCGCCCTTGCCGCGAAGACAAGTTTTCTTGCCGAAGGCGCAGCCGAGCTTGGCCTTGAAGCCGCGCCCCTTTCCCGCCGCGCCGGGCACTATCTTGGTCTGCGTTTTCCAGGCGGTATTCCGGGCGATCTTCTCACCCGCCTGCGCGAACAGAACATTCATGTCTCTGTGCGCGGCACCTCCATGCGCGTGACGCCGCATCTTTATAACGACGAAGAAGACCTTGCCCGCTTGCTTAGCGCGCTGAAAAAACTGCGCGGCTAAACGTCAAAACCCGGCAGGACCGGAGAAAAGCGGCAAAAGCACCGAGATCACCATGGCGCCGGCAAGCACCAAGCGCAGATAAAACCCGCGCCGTGCCCCGGCCATGAGCGCGCTCAGCCCTTCTCCGAGCGCGAGCCATGCCGAGGTGCATAGCAGCATGAGCCCCATCAGCACCGCCCCCGTCGCAAAGGCCTGCGGCCCATAAGCCGCGCCCGGCGTAAGAAACGCGGTAAAGCCCGTCATGGTCATGGCATAGATTTTCGGGTTGAGCGGATGCACCAGAAGCCCCGCCCAGAAAGACGGCGGCTCGGCGGTTTCATCCGCCCCCGGAGCGCCTGCCCGCACGATGCGCACGGCAAGATAAATGATGTAGCAGATCCCGGCCACCTGCAGCGCGCGGTAAAGATCGGGCACACTGGCCAGCAAAACACCGAGCCCTGCGCCCATGGCCACCAGCACCGCAAAGCCGCCGCCCCAAATGCCTGCAAGAAACGGCACGCCGCGTTTGACGCCCGCCCCGGCGCCCGCCGCCATCAAGGCGAGATTTGCCGGGCCCGGCGTTGCAATGGTCACGAAGCCGAACAGAAACACCCCGATGAAAGCTTGCCAGCTCATCGCTCACTCCTTCGCGAAGACCTCTTCTCAAGCCGGACGAAACCGCACGCGGCCCGGAGAAATCAAACTCAGATATGGATTGTGCCTTGCATGAAATCGGCGCAGGTCCCGGCAAGCTCTACCCGCTCGCCCTTGATGCGCAAATGCACCGTGCCGCCGCGTTTGGAAATCTGCCGCGCCACCAGGGCGTCCTTGCCGAGCCGTTTCGCCCAGTAAGGTCCGCTGTCGCAATGGGCCGAGCCCGTTACCGGGTCCTCGTTGATGCCATGGGCGGGCGCAAAGAAGCGCGAGACATAATCGATGCCGCTGCCTTCCTGGCCGGGCGCGCTGGCAATCAACCCGACATTGAGCGGGCCGCACAGCCGCGTCAGTTTCAGGACATCGGGGCGCAGCGCCGCCACATCCTCGGCCCGATCGAACAGCGCCATCAGGTTCGTACCCTTCAGAACGCCGAGCGGGCGCGCGCCGAGCGCCTCGGCCAGCCCTTCGGGCGCGGCAGCCGGTTTCATCGGCCGGGCGGGGAAATCCATTTGCAGGCGTCCGCTTTCTTCCCGCGTGACGGTGAGCTCGCCGCTGCGGGTCTCAAAGCGCACGTCTTTGAGGCCGGGCGCCAGATGCGTGAAGAGCACATGCGCGCTTGCCAGCGTTGCATGGCCGCAAAGGTCCACCTCCACGGTCGGCGTGAACCAGCGCAAATGATAGCGCCCGCCTGCCGCATCTGCCCCTTCAGGCGCCGGTACGAAAAAGGCCGTCTCCGCCAGATTGTTCTCCGCCGCAATTGCCAGCATCGCCTCTTCCGGCAGCCAGCTTGTCAGCGGCACGATCGCCGCCGGATTGCCCTCGAACGGTTTTTCGGCAAAGGCATCGACCTGATAAATCGGCAGTTCCATGGGAGCCCCCTCTGGGCGGTTGCGTTTCGGTACGGGCAATGTAAGGATCAATTGAAGAGGTTCAATCAATACATTGACACCATGACAATTCTCTCAGCAGAGCTGCGCGCCGCGCTTTCCGCAGGCACCGGGCCGGAAGCCCCGCTCGCGCCCCGGTATGTGGCGATTGCTGATGCCATCGAAAAGGCGGTGCAGGAAGGCCGTCTCGCCCCCGGCGAAAAGCTGCCGCCCCAGCGCGCCCTTGCCTATGATCTCGGCGTCACGGTCGGCACGGTCAGCCGGGCCTATGACCTTGCCGCCCGGCGGGGGCTTGTGGAAGGCACGGTCGGGCGCGGCACCCATGTGCTTGCCCCCCAGCAGCCGGGCACTTACGGGCGGGGCGTCGGCTCGGCGAGCTTCCTGCGCATCGCGCCCGAAACGCCGATCCCGCTGAAAGCCAATCTGCCCGCCCCCATCGGCCAACACGCCGCCGTTGCCCAGGCCGCCGAGGACGTGCTGCGCCAGAACGCCCTGCGTCTTTCCCTTGCCGATTATTACAGCGCCGATCAGACGGGTGAGGACCGCGAACTTGCCGCGGGCTGGCTCTCAAACCCGCTCTTCAAAGCGGACCCGCAACAACTCGTCCTGTGCAGCGGCGCCCAGCAGGCGTTGATGACGGCGCTGATGATCGCAACCGAGCCCGGCGATCTCGTCCTTGGTGAAGCGCTCACCTATCACGTCATTCACACCCAGTGCCGCCTTGCCGGGCGCCGCCTTAAACCGCTCCCCCTCGATGAAGAAGGCATCGTGCCGGAAGCCTTGGAAGAAGCCTGCCGCAGCCAGCGCCCGCGCGCGCTCTTTCTCGTTGCCACGCTGCAAAACCCGAGCGGCGCGGTGATGAGCGATAAACGCCGCGCTGAGCTCGCCGCCATTGCGGACGCCCACCAGCTTTATCTCATCGAAGATGCGATCTACACCAAACTCACCCAGCCCCAGCGCCCGCTTGCCGGCTTCACGCCGGACCATTCGATCCTCGTTTCCAGCCTGTCGAAAACCGTCGCGCCGGGCCTGCGCTACGGCATGGTGCTCTGCCCGCCGCGCCTGGCCGAGCGCACCCGCGCCGCTCAGCATGCGCTCGCCCAGGGCCTGCCCGCCATCACCATCGCCATGGGCACGCATCTTTTGCGCAACGGCGAAGCCGCGCGCCTTGCGGGCTTGCAGCAGCAAGAATGCCGTGCCCGCAATGCGCTCGCCCGCGAAACGCTGGGCGCTTATCTCAGACGCCCGCATCCCGACAGCCCCCATCTTTGGATCGAACTGCCCGAGCCCTGGCAGCGCGAGGGCCATGCTTATGCCTTTGTGGAAGCGGCAAGGGAGCGCGGTGTCGCGCTGGCCGCCGATGCCGATTTTGCCATTGCCGCCCCGCCGCCCCGCGCGCATATCCGCCTGGCGCTCGGCGCGCCGGAAAGCCGGGCGCTTCTGGAAGAAGGTCTCGCCCGTATCAAAACTTTGCTGGATGACGGGCCCTTTGCCCGGCGCGATCTGACGTAAAGCGCGCCTCACTCGCCTTGCGAAAACGTAAAGCCGTGATTGAGCGGTCCGTGCCCGCCGCCGAAGCCGGGGGCAAGGGCAATCGCCTCATGCACATAATCGCGCGCCCGGATAACGGCTTCGGAAAGATCGAGCCCGAAGGAAAGCCCCGCCGCAATGGCCGAGGCCAGCGTGCAGCCCGTGCCATGGGTGTGGCGCGTGTCGATGCGCGGGCTCGTCATGACTTGAATGGTCTCGCCCGTCACGAGCACGTCCTGCACCGTCTCGCCCGTGCCGTGGCCGCCTTTAACGAGGACGGCAAGCGCGCCCATTTCCAAAATCGCCTCGCCTGCGCGTTTTTGTTCTTCCACACTTTCCACTTGAAGGCCGGTCAGCGCGGCAGCTTCGGGCATATTGGGCGTGACGATATCGGCAAAAGGAAAGAGCATTTTTTTCAGCGCATCGATGGCGGAAGGTTCCAAAAGCGGGCTGCCGCCTTTCGCCACCATCACCGGATCGACGATGAGCGCGGCGGGCGCATCATAAGCATCGGCTTCTTCGGCTACCGCTTCGATAACCTCCGCCGTCGCCAGCATCCCGGTCTTGATCGCATCGGCACCGATATCCCCCAGCACCGCCTTCATCTGAGCACGGATAATTTCCACCGGCACGGGAAAGACATCCTTGACGCCGTGCGTGTCCTGCACGGTCAGCGCCGTGATCGCCGTTGCCGCATAAGCGCCAAGCGCCGTGATGGTCTTGATATCGGCCTGAATGCCCGCGCCGCCGCCGCTATCGGACCCGGCCACCGCCAGCACCCGGCCTTTGAATTCATCGTTCATGAATGCCTGCCTGAAACTCTCTCAGGCAAGAGATAGCGGATTGAGCGGCTATTGCAATGCGCTTTGCCCCTCGTCACCCTCGCGCTCAACCACTCTTCGTCATGCCCCGCTTTATGCGGGGCATCCACGGGCAGCTTGGAAAAGCGGGTCGGTAAACAGCCATGGATGGCCCGGTCAAGCCGGGCCATGACGGTTTCTGGAAAAAAGCGGAACCCCGCCTCACGCCACCGCCGCATCCTCGATGGCGGTTACGATGTCGTTCACCACGGCCTTGACGAGTTTTTCATCGTCGCCCTCACCCATCACGCGGATCAGCGGCTCGGTGCCCGATTTGCGGATCACGAGACGGCCCTGGCTTGCCAGCCGCCGCTCGCCCTCGGCGATGGCTTCTTTCACCAGCGCGTTTTCCAAGGGCTCGCAATTGCGGTAGCGCACATTGCGCAGGAATTGCGGCAGCGGCTCGAATACGTTGCACAGCTCGCTCATCGGCTTGTCGCCGGCGCGCAGCACGGCAAGCACTTGAAGCGCCGCGATCAGCCCGTCGCCGGTTGTGGAGAAATCGGAAAGCACGATATGGCCCGACTGCTCACCGCCCAGATTGAAACCGTTCTCGCGCATATGCTCGACCACATAGCGGTCGCCCACTTGCGTGCGCGCAAGGTTGAGCCCGAGCCCTTTCAGATACCGTTCCAGCGCCAGGTTCGACATGATCGTCGCCACGATGCCGGGCGCGGAAAGCTGGCCTTCCTTGTGCCAGCTCTGCGCCACAAGCCCCATGATCTTGTCGCCGTCGATCACCTCACCGTTTTCATCGCAAATGATTACACGGTCCGCGTCCCCGTCGAGCGCGATGCCGATATCCGCGCGCCGCTCGCGCACCAATTGGCCCATGCGCTCCGGCGCGGTCGAGCCGCAGCCGTCATTGATGTTGAAACCGTTGGGATCGACGCCGAGCGTCACGACTTCCGCGCCAAGTTCCCAAAGCGCCGTAGGCGCCACTTTATAGGCGGCGCCGTTCGCGCAGTCGATCACGACACGCACGCCTTCGAGGCTCAGCTGTTTGGGGAAGGTGCGCTTGGCAAATTCGATATAGCGCGCCTGGGCATCGTCGATACGCTTTGCCCGGCCAAGCTCGCGCGGCCCGGCCAGATAATCGTTGATGCCGTTATCCATCATATGCTCGATCTCAAGCTCCACCTCGTCGGAGAGCTTGTAGCCATCGGGCCCGAAAAGCTTGATGCCGTTGTCTTCGAAGGAATTATGCGAGGCGGAAATCATCACCCCGAGATCCGCCCGGAGCGAGCGGGTGAGCATCGCCACCGCAGGCGTCGGCACCGGGCCGAACTGGAAAACGTCCATGCCCGCCGAGGTGAAACCCGACACCAGCGCCGATTCCAGCATATAGCCCGACAGACGCGTGTCCTTGCCGATCACCACCCGGTGGCGGTAATCGCCGCGCTTGAATTTACGCCCAGCGGCAAGCCCGACGCGCAGCGCCGTTTCAGCCGTCATCGGCTTTTCGTTCGCTTTACCGCGGATTCCGTCCGTACCGAAATATTTGCGAGACATCCCCACTCAACTCGTTCTTTACAATTTCCCCCCGGGCCTGCTGCCGCCGGCCGATTTGCGCGCCAGTATAACGGCGCAGGTCTGAGCGCACACTTAACGTTTTATTGCTGAATATGTCTCAATCCGCCTCATTTTTGGCTGATTCCAACGCGTTTTGCACCAAAAGACCATCTTTGAGCGCACCCGCGTCATGGGTGCGGATGTAATCGGCCCCGGCGCGGGCTGCATAAAGCTCGGCGGCGAGGCTCGCCGGGCCCGCCTCGCCCACAGCCCGCCCCGTCATGGCTCTCAGGAATGATTTCCGCGAAACGGAGATAAGCACCGGCAGGCCGAAGCGCTCTTTGAGCCGCCCCACCATGGCGAGCGCCCTTATGGAGGGCTCCGGCTGATTGCCGAGGAAAAACCCCATACCGGGATCAAGTATGAGCTGGCCGCGCGCCACCCCGCCCGCTTCCAGCGCCTTAAGCCGCGCCTCGAAGAAACGGGAGATGTGATCGAGAATATCGCCCTCGGGCGCTGCTTCCCGCGTCGCTTTGCTTTTCACCTGGCCCTTTGCCTGGATCGCATGCATGAGAATGAGCCTCGCTTTCGAGGCGGCAAGCTCGGGATAAATCGCCTCATGGGCAAAGCCGTGAATATCGTTGAGAAAGGCCGCGCCCTTCGACAGCGCGAAAAGCTGCACCTTCGGGTGGAACGTATCAACGGAAAGCGCCGCCCCCGCCGCCGATAGTGCTTCCATGACCGGCTCCAGGCGGCGGATTTCTTCCTCCGGCGAAACATCGCCCGCATCGGGATGGCTGGAGGCCGCGCCGAGATCAAGAATATCCGCCCCCGCCGCCATCAGCGCGCGCCCATGGGCGATGGCCTTTTCCGGGTCGAGAAACTTGCCCCCGTCCGAAAAAGAATCCGCTGTGATGTTGACGATGCCCAATATCCCCGGGCGCTGTACTGCCTTGCTCATGCAAAGGACCTAGCACGGCTCCTGATACAGCGCCATATGGCTGAGGCTGAGGCTGAGGCTGAGGCTGAGGCTGAGGCTGAGGCTGAGGCCGCCCCCTCACCCAACCCTCTCCCCCAGGGGAGAGGGCTTTAGCAAATCCCCTCGCCCCCTTTAGGGGGAGAGGGAGGGGCCCATCGCGCCAAGCGATGGGAGGGTGAGGGGGGCCGTCACAATTAAAGGGGGGCCCCCAAAACAAAAAGGCGGCGCCGAAGCACCGCCTTTCTAAATCCCACCTAAAGGTTTTACGTGCCTTGCGGCTCCGGCCCCATCGGCCCGTCCGTCACGGGGCCGCTGACGGGCACCGAGGAACTGGGCGCAGGCGCGGAGGGCTTGTCGCTCGGGTCTTCCCGGTGCGGCGGCTCGCCTCTGAGCAGCGCTTTAATCTCATCGCCCGACAGGGTCTCATATTCCAGAAGCCCTTTGGCGATCGTGTGCAGCTCGTCGATATGCGTGCGGATCACGTCGCGGGCTTTGTCATACGACCCTTCAACGATGCCGCGCACCTCAGAGTCGATCAGCCGCTGCGTGTCCTCGGACATGTTCTGCTGGCGCGAGACCGAATGGCCGAGGAACACTTCTTCCTCGTTCTCGTGATAGGAGAGCGGCCCCAGCTTGTCCGACATGCCGTATTGCATGACCATGGCCTTGGCCATGCTCGTTGCCATGCGGATATCGGAAGACGCGCCCGAGGTCACTTTGTCATGGCCGAAGATTTCCTCTTCCGCCACGCGCCCGCCCATCGCCACGGCAAGGTCGGCATGCATCTTGGCGCGGGTCACCGAAAGCTGATCCCGCTCGGGCAGCCGCATCACCATGCCGAGCGCGCGCCCGCGCGGAATGATCGTGGCTTTATGGATCGGGTCGGAATGCTCCATGTGAAGCGCGACCAGCGCATGCCCGC
The DNA here is from genome assembly GCF_965222285.1 of Tepidicaulis sp. NCBI lineage: Bacteria > Pseudomonadati > Pseudomonadota > Alphaproteobacteria > Hyphomicrobiales > Parvibaculaceae > Tepidicaulis > Tepidicaulis sp. The sequence goes on from NZ_OZ244942.1 coordinate 2,478,951, forward strand.
CTTCGTGATAAGCGGTGAGTTTCTTTTCTTCCTCGGACATGACCATGGAGCGGCGTTCCGCGCCCATCATCACTTTGTCCTTGGCATCCTCGAACTCGTGCATCGTGACGAGCCGGCGTCCGCGCCGGGCCGCCAGAAGCGCTGCCTCGTTGACGAGGTTCGCAAGGTCGGCGCCGGAGAAACCGGGCGTGCCGCGCGCGATCACCTTCGGCTCGACATCCGGGGCGAGCGGCACTTTTTTCATGTGCACTTTCAGGATTTTCTCGCGCCCGATGATATCCGGGTTCGGCACCACGACCTGGCGGTCGAAACGGCCCGGACGCAGCAGCGCCGGGTCGAGCACATCCGGGCGGTTCGTCGCCGCGATCAGGATGATGCCTTCATTGGCCTCGAAACCGTCCATCTCGACAAGGAGCTGGTTGAGCGTCTGTTCGCGCTCATCATTGCCCCCGCCAAGGCCCGCGCCGCGGTGCCGGCCAACGGCGTCGATTTCGTCGATGAAGATGATGCAAGGCGCATTCTTTTTCGCCTGCTCGAACATGTCGCGCACGCGGCTGGCGCCGACGCCCACAAACATCTCAACGAAGTCGGAACCGGAAATCGTGAAGAACGGCACATTCGCCTCGCCCGCAATGGCGCGCGCAAGCAGCGTCTTACCGGTGCCGGGCGGGCCGACAAGCAGCGCGCCTTTGGGGATGCGCCCGCCAAGGCGCTGGAACTTCGCCGGATCTTTCAGGAATTCCACGATCTCCTGCAGATCGTCTTTCGCCTCATCGATCCCGGCCACATCTTCGAAGGTCACACGGCCATGGCGCTCGGTCAGAAGCTTGGCTTTCGATTTGCCGAAGCCCATTGCCTTGCCGCCGCCGCCCTGCATCTGGCGCATGAAGAAAATCCACACCGCGATCAGGAGCAGCATCGGGAACCAGGAAACCAGCACGCCCAGAATGGAGGGCACGCCGTCATCGGCAGGCTTGGCGGAAATCTGCACGCCGCGCTCGTTCAGCTTGTCGGCGACATTCGTATTGTCCGGCGCATAGGTGAAGAAGGAGCCGCCATCGGCATATTTGCCGGTGACCGTGTTCCCGGAAATCGTCACCTGGGCCACATTGCCGTTCGCCGCCTCTTCAAGCAGGCGCGAATAGGTGATTTCCGAAGACGTAGTGGACTGACCGGGCCCTTGAAACAGGTTGAAAAGCGCCACCAGCAAAAGCGCGATCACCACCCAAAGAGCGAAATTTCTGAAATTCGACACCCGTTTGACCTTCCGATGTAAGCCCGGGCCGCCCGGCGGCGGCTTGGAGGCTTTCTTAGAGTTCTTCTAACTACTGTAGAGAAGATAGGAGCAGAAAGGCAATTTACCAGACTTAAGCCTCCACTTCATCTCCTCCGCCTGTCTTTGCCCCACCTTAGCCCGGGGCGGGCAAGCGGGGGTAAATCCCCGCCGGATTTCCGTTCAAATTTCCATTCAGCTTTCCGTTTCCGGGGCCATTTGCAATCCGGCGTCCCAGATCGGTTCACAAAGGATGCCCGCAGCGCCCTTGGCCCGGACCCCGGCAAGAGGGGCAGCAAAAAACCTGCCAGCCCGCCGCATCATCGGCCCCGCCATCAGCGCTTTGCGCGCTGGGCCGCTCGGCAGGCTCATTCCTGCCTCTTTCAGGGCTTTCAAGCCTTCCTGGCCGAGGGGACCGATCTCAAGCCCTGAGCGTAAGGCCTCTGCTTTGAGCACAAACCGCCCGTCCCAGACCGCCTGCTTGCCCGGCAAAACGGCAATATCCGGGGCGATGGCCGCAAATTCGCGCAGGATCACTGCGCCGCCTTTAGCGCCGGCGTCCTTGTCTTCGGCAATCAGGCATCCATGCAGCGTGCGGCCCTTGCCGAGCTTACCTCGCAGAAAGGCATGATAGGCCGTTTCCAGCGCCTCCAAACGCGGCGGATAGACGCTGCCGCTCACCGCGCGCAATAGCTGCGCAAAGGCGGAAAGGCCCGTCTCTTCGAAGGGTTTTCCCCAGGCCGCCCGGTCGATCCGGCAAAAGCCGTAAGGATGACGCGTGACGGCGCGGGCGATCAGTTCGTCTTTTTGCGCTTCAAGCACCTCGCCCGCGCGTGCCATGTGCCGGGCCGTCGCCACGAGGCGCTCCGTGCCGAGCCCAAGCTCCTCCAGGAGCGGCAGGGCCTTGCGGACCTTCACCCGCAAAAAGCCTTCATCCTCATTGCTCGGATCGTCGATATAGGCCTGGTCATGGGTTTTGAGCACCGCTTCGAGGCGCGCGCGCGGCACGCTGAGAAGCGGGCGCAGAAGCCGCATCCCCTCCCGCTCGGAAACGGGCTTCATCGCGGCAAGCCCGGCAACGCCGCTGCCGCGCTGGAGACGCATCAAAAAGGTCTCGGCCTGATCCTCCAGATGATGCGCCAGCAAAAGATCGCGGATGCCGCGCGAGGCCGCCCATTCGCCCATGAGCCTGTAGCGGGCGGTGCGCGCTTCGGCTTGAATATCGGCGGAAGGCTTCTCCCCTTCCCAGCGCAAGATCCGGTGCGCAAGGCCGAGGGCGCGCATCCAGCGGCCCACTTGCCGCGCCTCGCTTGCCGCTTCTTTACGCAGGCCATGATCGACGCTGAGAACGAAGACTTGCGACGCGGGCAGTTTCTTTTCCTCCCGCCAGCGCAGCCAGTCGGCCACCAGCACCGCAAGCGCCATGGAATCGCGCCCGCCCGAAACCCCGAGCGCCAACCGCGCGCCGGGTTCCAGCGGCTTCATCAGCCGGTCGAAAGCAGCAGGGGTGAGCGGACGGGCACTCATGCCGGGCGCCGCCAAGGCATCAGCATCCGGCGCGCTGCTTTTCCAGCTCGGCGCGCTGAATGACCGATTGCGAGGCGGAGGGGAAACGGCGCTTGAGCTCGTTCATCGTCGCGCAGGCCGCTTCCTTCTGGCCGAGCGCGGAAAGCGTGATGCCGAGTTTCAGCAAGCTGTCCGGCGCCTTGGGCGAGGCTTCATAGGTCGTATAGCCTTTCAGAAAGGCATCCGCCGCCTGCTTATAATCGCCGCGCACATAATAAGTTTCGCCCAGCCAATATTGCGCGTTCCCGGCAAGCTGGTCGTTCGGATAAAGCTCGAGGAATTTGTCGAAATTGACCCGCGCCGCTTCAAACTCGCCGCGTTTGAGCAGATCGATCGAGGCATCATAAGCATCCTTGGGCGAGGTCGCGCCGATAACGGCGGAAGCCGTCTGCGTCGGCCCACCCGAAGAAGCTTCACCGCTCTCATCCTGGCCGCCTGCTGCACCCGCTGCTGCACCTGCCGCAGCGCCCGCGCCGCCCGCAAGGGGATCAGCCGACTGGGAAAGCGTGCCCAAAGAGCGCGGGCCTTGCGCCGGTGCGCCCGCATTGGCACTTGAGGCAGTGGCGCCATTGCCATCCGGCGGCGTCAGCCTCACTTGCCCGCCTGCCTGAGCGCCAGCGGAAGCCTGACCGCCTTCAAGCTCCTGAAAACGGAACTCCACATCTTCCATGAAGCGGGAAAGTTGCTCTTTGGTCTGACGAATATCGAAAGAAAGCTTTTCGATGCGCCCGTTCATTTCGCGCAGGCTCGTTTCGATATCCTGCAGGCGCAGCGTCACATCGCCCGCGCTTGCCGGGTCGGAACTGTAAGCGGAAGAAGAAGAAGAAGCACCGCTCCCCGAGCCGCCGCGATAGGTCTGGCGCTGCAGGTCGAGCATGTCCTGTTCGATTTTTTCGAGCCGGTTGTTGAGCCCGCGCAAATCGCTATTGGGATCGGCGGCAAGCGGGCCTGCAAAACTGGCGGCCAGAAGCAGGCTCGCGCCCGCCGCAAGGCTCACCGAAACGAATTTCCTGTCCCGCACCATCATCGATCCTTGCTCCGTCCCGCCAGAACTTAACTCAAGCTCAAGTCTAATAAGGTTTTCGGCCAAATTGAGGCCGCTCATAAAGAGGTCTCAATTCCCGCAAAATGCCGCCCGCGCCGCGCCCGCGCAAGCTGCGATTTAGCTCAAGGCGCGCAGAAGCGCCGCGCGCTTACGAAAACGCCCCCGCATGCACCGGGCAGGCGGGGGCGGTTGCGTCGAGCTGGTAAACTTAGCTGCCGGCGCGGTCGTTGACCACGGTCACGCCGCGGCGGTTCTGGCTCCAGCAGCTCTCATCCGAGCAAAGCGCGACGGGGCGCTCTTTGCCGTAAGAGATCGTGCGCACACGGGCCGGGTCCACACCCTGCGCCACCAGATAGTCCTTCACGGCATTGGCGCGGCGGCCGCCCAGTGCCAAGTTGTATTCACGCGTGCCGCGCTCGTCGGCATGGCCTTCGATCGTCACGGTCAGCGCGGGATACTGCTTCAGCCAGGCAGCCTGACGCTGCAGCGTCTGACGGGCTTCCGGCTTGATGTCGGAGCGGTCGAGGTCGAAGAACACGCGGTCGCCCACATTCACAACCAGATCCTGCTGAGTGCCCGGCGTTGCCCCGCCCGGAGCCGTTTCCGAGGAAACAGAAGACGGATTGGATGCAGCCGAGGCGTCGTCGTCCGGCGTCGAGCTACAAGCGGCAAGAGCCACGAATGCAGCGGCAACAGCGGTTACGCGCAGGCCTGCTTTGAGGAACGTCATTTAGGTAGTCTCCTTAATTGCGCCATTGGCCTTTGCCGGGGCCGAATGGCTGTTCGTCACCATGACACGCCGGAAAATCCGGCAACAGCGGATTGAGTGGATCCGCTCACCCATCCCTTCAAGGCCAGCCCCGGCATTTCGGCCCAAGAGCCCTTCCTTGACATCCCGTTTAAACGTTAGCGGCCCGGGATAAGGTCCGCAACAAACGCACGGGAAATTTCGTTTTTAGTTTGAACCATGGTTCACAGAACCTTGGCTCAGCTCACCTCAGGCGCGGCGACCAGGCCGGGTCGGAGGCAAAAGTCGGCGTGGAGACCGGCCGCTCGTTATAACCGGTCAAATCGACCGACCAGAGGCTCGGCCCGCCCTGCTCCCCGCGGCTTTCGCGGAAAAACATCAGCACCCGCCCGTTCGGCGACCAGGTCGGCGCCTCGTTATGGAAGCCTTCGGTCAAAATCCGCTCGCCCGTGCCGTCCGGCCGCATCACCCCGATAAGAAACCGTCCCTTATGCAGTTTTGTGAAGGCGATGAGATCGCCGCGCGGGCTCCAGACCGGCGTCGCATAACGCCCGTCGCCAAAGCTGATCCGGTGCGCGTTCGAGCCGTCCGCATTCATCACATAAATTTGCTGTGAACCGCCCCGGTCGGATTCAAAGGCGATCCGGTCGCCGTCCGGCGCATAAGACGGGCCGGTATCGATCGCTGCCGTGTTCGTCAGGCGCTGGGTGACGCGGGTGCGCAGGTCCATCTCGTAAATGTTGGAATTGCCGCCCCGCTGGAGGCTCATCACGATTTTCTGACCGTCCGGCGAAAAGCGCGGCGAGAAGGTCATGCCCGGAAAATCGCCCACGACTTCCTGCTGGCCCGTTTCCAGATCGAGCAGATAGACCCGCGGATTGTTGCCCGCATAGGACAGATAAGTGATTTCCTGGTTCGACGGGCTGAAGCGCGGCGTCAGCACGATGGACGAGCCATTGGTGAGCATGCGCGGGTTGTGCCCGTCCTGATCCATGATGGCGAGGCGTTTGACGCGGCGGTTCTTCGGCCCCGATTCCGATACGTAAACGATGCGCGTGTCGAAATAGCCTTCCTCGCCCGTCAACCGCTCGTAAACGGCATCGGAAATGATATGGGCGACGCGGCGCCAATTATCCGGCGTCGTGAAGAACTGAAAGCCGGTCATTTGCTGCTCGGCATAAACGTCCCAAAGGCGGAACTCCACCTTGAGCCGCCCGTCGCTTTCGATGGTCGAGCGGCCCGTCACCAGCGCCTGTGCATTGATGATGCGCCAGTCGCCGAAGCGCGGCTGCACATTGACGTCGGAAATCTTCTCGATGAAAGAGCTTTTGGGCAGCGGGCGGAAAAGCCCGGAGCGGTCGAGATTGGCTGCGATGACACTCGAAATGTCGCTGCCGAGCCGCCGGTCTTCATCGCTCGCGCCCAGAAAGCCGGGAATGGCGATGGGCAAGGGATCGACATTGCCCTGCGTAATGTCGATCTGCAGCGCCGCGCGGGCAGGCAGCGCGCCGAGCACCAACGCGGCGAAGGTGAAAGCCAGCGCGCGCAGGCCACTGCCGAACGCCGCCCGCCGGAACTTCGCCCGCCAGATCTTCACCCCAATGCCGGAAAAGCCGCGGGACTGCGGGTGCGCCTGCGATGCGGTATGTCTCGTCCCGGCTGATCTTATCAGTGTCATCATCGTCTTTCCTCAGGCCCTTTCGAGTTTCTATCCGCCCAGCATTTCACGCGGATCGAACCGCAAATCGAGTTCCTGCCAGCTGGAATATTTATCCGCAGGCATTTTGAAAGGCTCGCAGCGCCGGATCGCTCTAAGCGCGCTGTCGGCAGCTGCCCGGTAATAGGCATTGCCGGACAAAAGCGGTCCTTTGCTCATCAGCTCCGGCGCCCGCGCGAGCGAGCCGTCCGGATTGAGAAACACTTTGATCTCCACGATCAGCTTATCCGCATTGGGCGCGCCCGCCGGCACGGACCAGCAGCGGCGCATCTGCAATTTAAACGCATCGATCTCAGAGACCGTCAGCTTCGTGTTCACCCCTTGCGGGGCTTGAGGCGCGGCATCCTCCTTGGTCTCGCGGGAGGGCTGACGCGTCTTCTTTTCTTCTTCCGGCAGCTTGTCGAGCAAGGCTGCAATCTTGGTCGGGTCGAACGCCTCCTGCTTCTTGGCAGGTTTGGGCGGCGCGGGCTTTTGCGGCGCAGGCTTCGGCGGTTCGGGCTTCTTCTCCGGCTCCGCCTTCTTCTCCTCAGGCTCCGCTTCCGGTTCCGGCAAAGGCTCGGGCTCGCGCGCAGGCGGCGGCGGCTCGACGGCGGCAGGCGCAGGCTGCGGCGCAGGCTTGGGCTCGGGGGCCGGTTCCGGCTCCGGCGCCTGTTCAGGCTCGGGCTCGGGTTCCGACTCTTCCTCGATCTGCGGCTTCGGCTCGGCTTTCGCCACTTTCTCGCGCTTCAAATTCGTGAACTCGTCGATCGTGACAAGCTCGACCGGCAATGCCTGGTCGGGCACCGCCGGAAGCGGGTCGGCCGAGGGCAAGGCGATGAAAGCCGCCGCGATCACCGCTGCGTGGACGCCGAAGGATGCAACAAGGCTTGCGCGCATGTCACCTCTTCTGGGGGGCGCGTGTCGGGGTTTCCGTCACGAGCCCGACCCGGGCAAAACCGGCACTGGAAATCGTGCCCATTACGTCCATCACACGGCCGTAATTGATATTCTGATCGGCGCGCACATAGATGCGCTGCTCATAGCCGTTCTCACCGATGGCCAGAAGGCGCGGCACGAGGTCTTCCACCTGCACTTCCGTTTCCTGCAGGAAGATCGCGCCGTCACCGTTCACCGTAATGGTCAAAGGTTCATCATCGCCCGAAAGCGGCGCGGAGCGTGTCTTGGGCAGATCGACCGGCACACCCACGGTCAGAAGCGGGGCGGCCACCATGAAAACGATGAGCAGTACGAGCATCACATCGACAAGCGGGGTGACGTTGATCTCGCTCATCGGCGCCATGCGCTGGCCGCGCCGGCGCTGGCCGTTCTGCTTGCCAGGTTGCTGCGCAGACATGCCCATGACTATCTCCGCTCGTCGATCTGGCGGGAGACGATGGCGGAAAACTCGTCCGCAAAACCTTCGAGCCGCGCGCCAAAGCGGCCGATCTCGCTGGAAAACTTGTTATAGGCGATCACCGCGGGAATGGCGGCAACAAGGCCGAGCGCGGTCGCAAACAGCGCCTCCGCAATACCCGGCGCCACCACGGCAAGGTTCGTATCGCGGCTGATGGCGATGGATTGGAAGGAATTCATGATCCCCCAGACCGTGCCGAAAAGGCCGATAAAGGGGGCCGTCGCGCCCACCGTCGCCAGGAAAAGCAGGTTGGATTCCAGCGACATCATTTCGCGGTTGATGGTGATGGTCATCACCTTGTCCACCCGCTCGCGCAGGCCCGCGAAAGGCGCCCCGCTCTCGTTGGAGCGCTTCCATTCGCGCATCGCCGCGACAAAGAGCGTGGAAAGAGGATGGCCGGGCCGGTGGCCTACATCGTCGTAAATCTCATCGAGCGAGCGGCCCGACCAGAAAAGACGTTCGAACTGATCGGCGCGCTTGCGTAAGCGCGAAACCCGCCACCACTTGTCGAAAATGATCGCCCAGGACCAGACCGAGGCAAAGAACAGGCCGAGCATGACCATTTTCACGACCCAGTCGGCCCGCAAAAACAGCGACCAGAGGGAAAAGTCCAACGGCCCCGCATCGACGGTCACATCGGTCAGGACTTCATTTGCACGCGTGGGATCCATCTAAGGCCTCTTCAAAAACACCGCGACGTCATCAGGCCCCGCCTTCTTGGGCGGGCTCTCAATCGGGACGCATCGGAGTATGCAGCCGGTGTCCTCCACCCTGCCTTGAAGATCCAACTCCGGATCATGCTGGCGCGCCTGCCGCCCGGCGGCAAACGCAAACCCCCATCGAGCGCGGCAGATTAGCCGTTTAAATGTGTCAAAACTGCGGCACCTTGGCCCCGAAAACGCGCGGAACGCTTGAGTTTTTCCCCTGTGGCGCTTTCAGCACAGTGCCTGGGGCCGGGGCTCGGAAAAGACGGGTGAAAACTCACACCGTGCGCAGGTAATAATCGAAATCGAGGGGGGTGGGCTCGGCGAAAAAGCGGTCCGCTTCCGCCTCCTTGATCGTGCAGAAAGTCTCGACCAGGAAATTGCCGAAATAATCCCGCGCGAAAGCCGATTGGCGCAGCACCTCATTGGCGCGGAACCAGTTGAGCGGAAATGGTTCGCTCGGCAGTTCATAACCATTGCCTTCCACCGCCGGGCCAGGGTCCATCTTGCCCGTAATGCCGTGATGGATGCCGGCCAGCACCCCGGCCAGCGCGAGGTAAGGGTTGGCATCGGCCCCGGCAATGCGGTGCTCGATATGGCGCGTCGGCGCCGCGCCCGCCGGAATGCGAAGCGAGACCGTGCGGTTGTTCACGCCCCAGGTGGCGGAGACCGGGGCATAGGATTTCGCCCGGAAGCGGCGGTAGGAATTGGCGTTCGGCGCCCAGATGCCCATCATTTCGGCCATCGTCGCTTTGAGCCCGCCGATCGCATGGCGCATCAACGCATTGCCTTTCGGGTTTTCATCCGCAAAGGCATTCGCGCCGTCCTCACCGGCAAGCGAGACATGCACATGCATGCCCGAGCCCGAATAAGCCGAATAGGGCTTGGCCATGAAGCAGGCCATCATCCCGTGCTTGAGCGCGGCAAGTTTGATGAGGCGCTTGAACATGATCGCCTGATCGGCCGCTTTCATCGCGTCGGGCTGGTGCTGCAGAACGATTTCCATCTGCCCCGGCGCATATTCGCTGATCAGCGTGCGCGCGGGCAGGCCCTGAGCCTGCGCACTTTCATAAACATCGCGGAAGAAGGGTGAAAAATCGGTGAGATCGGAAAGCTGATAGGCCTGGAAATGCTGCGCGCGGCCCGCCCCATTCAGCGCCAAGGGCGGCTGCGGCGCGCCTTTGGCCGCCGCCTCCCGGTCGAAGAGATAAAATTCGAGTTCGATGGCGGCGACCGGCGTCAGCTTCAATTCTTCAAAGCGCGCCACCACCCGCTCCAGCACATTGCGCGGATCGCAGACGGAAGGCGTACCGTCGGCTTCGGTCATACGCACGATGAATTGGCCGGCGCGCGGCCCTTCGAGCGGGCTCGGCACGAGCGAGCCGGGAACGGGCCGCGCGATGCGGTCCGCATCCCCATCTTCCCAGACAAGGCCCGTTTCTTCCACATCCGTGCCCGTCACATCGAGGCTCATGATCGAGCCCGGCATGAAGCGCCCGTCGCGGAAGGCCGCTTCGATTTCCGCCCGGCGCAGCACCTTGCCCCGCGCCACACCGCACAGATCCGTAAAGACCAGCGTGAATTCGTCGGCATCGGCATGCGCCTTCAAAAAGGCATTCAATTCATCGAGGGGCGGCAAGGCGTTCATTCGAAAAGCTCCGTCAGGAAGGCGGACACCGCCTCCGTGAGGCGATCTATATCCTCTTCCCGCGTTTCTGGCGAGATCAGCATCATATTATGGAAGGGCGTCAGCATCAGCCCCCGGTTAAGAAGGTAAAGATGAAGCGCGCGCTCCAGCGGATGGTTCATACGCTCGGCCGATGCCGCCCCGCTGCGCACGGGTGCCGGCGTAAACCCGATTTCGGCCCGCGCGCCCACCCGCAGCACATGCCAGGAAACACCTTTCTCCTTGAAAACCCGTGTAAGCCCGGCTTCAAGGCGCGCGGCAAGCTGTTCCATATGCGCATAAGCCGCCTCGGTCATCACCTCGGCCAGCATGGCGCGGATCGCGGCAAGCTGGAGCGCGGAGCCTGAGAGCGTCGTGCCGATGCCCGAATGACCGGGCGCGCGGGTCTCATTGAAAGCGGCAATGCGCGCGCCGACCGCTGCGGTAAACCCGTAAACCGCGGCGGGCACACCGCCGCCAATGGGTTTGCCCACCACCAGAAAATCGGGCCGAAGCCCATGCACACGGCCCCAGCCGCCGCGCCCGGAGGAAAGCGTGTGCGTTTCATCGAGCGCGAAAAAGGCGCCCGCCTCCCGCGCCGCATCCGCAAGAAACGCCATGAAGCCGGGATCGGAGGGCACCATGCCGATATTGGTGAGCAAAGGCTCGGTCAAAACCAGCGCGATATCGCCCTTGGCAAGTTCGGCCTTCACCGCCTCCCTGTCATTGAAAGGCACGACCGCCGTCGTCGCCGTGATATCCGCCACCTGCCCCACAAGGCCGGGGCGCAGCTCCGTGCGCCCGCCCGCCCCGATGCGCACGAAAACATCGTCCACCGCGCCGTGATAAGAGCCGTCGAAAATCAGAATGCGGGGCCGCCCCGTCACCCCGCGCGCCCAGCGGATGATGGCGCGGTTTGCATCCGACGCGCTTGCCGTCACCTGCCATTGATCGAGCCCGAAATAATCCGAAAGAAGCCGGCCCACTTCCGGGGCAAGCTCGGAAGGCAGCATTGCCGTTGCCCCGCGCGCCATTTGCCCGGCCACCGCCTTGACCGCAGGTTCCGGCCCATGGCCGAACATGGCACCCGTATCCCCAAGACAGAAGTCGGTATAAAGGTTGCCGTCGGCATCTTTCAGCCGCGCGCCCTTCGCTTCTTTGAGGAAAAGCGCATGGGGCAATTCCCAATCGCTCATCCAGTGCAGCGGCACGCCTTTCAGCCAATGGGAGGCGGCTTCTTTCGCAAGCACGGCCGATTTCGGCGTACGCGCGGCATAGGCCTCCGCCTCGCGCTGCCAAAGTTTTTCGATTTTTTCGACGGACGCCGTCATGCCGCTCACCTGAAAATCCCCGCTCATCGCAAGTAAAGGTGGCCGGATGACAGAACGCAAGCGGCGAAAGAAAACTTACCCGCCGCGCTTCATAAGATCTTCAACACCGTCGATGACGGTTTTCGGCAGGCGCGCAGGCCGCCCGTCTTCATGAATGCAGGCGGCATGGACCATCGCCTGCCAGATCACCTCGCCCCCGCGCAGGATTTTCTGCTCCGCTTCGATGCGCGCACCTTTCAGCGTCACATAGCGGGTATGCACTTCCAGAAGATCGTCGATGCGGGCGGGCTTTAAAAACTCGATTTCCATTTTGTGGATGGCGAAGGCAAGCGGCTTTTCGCCCTCGATCAATTCGTGATGATGCACGCCTGCCATGCGCAGACAGTCCGAGCGCCCGCGCTCGGCAAAGCGCAAGTAGTTGGCGTGATAAACGATGCCGGTAAAATCCGTGTCCTCGTAATAGACACGGATGGGCAGCACATGCGCGCCCTCTTCAATGCGCCCGGCAAGGTCCGGCCATTTTCCGCTCATGCGCCCTCTCCTTCATCGAAAAGGCCGCTTTGCCCTGCCCCGCTTCCTGATGCGGGTGCGGGCAAGCCAAGATGGCGGAAGGCAAGCGCGGTGAGCACACGCCCGCGCGGCGTGCGGTTCACGAAACCCTGCTGAATGAGATAAGGCTCGATGATTTCCTCGATCGCATCGCGCGGCTCGGAAAGCGCGGCGGCGATCGTTTCGATGCCGACGGGCCCGCCGGAAAACTTCACCGCCACATTGCGCAAATAGCGGTGGTCGAGCGCATCGAGACCGCGCGCATCGACCTCGAGGCGCTCCAGTGCTTTATCGGCCAGTGCCGCATCGATGGCGCCTTTACCGTCCACCACAGCAAAATCGCGCACCCGGCGAAGCAGCCGCCCGGCAACACGGGGCGTGCCGCGCGCGCGCCGGGCAATTTCCTTTGCCCCGTCACTCGTGATCGAGGTGCCGAGCACGCCCGCACCGCGCGTGACGATCGCTTCAAGCTCGGCCTCTTCATAAAAATTGAGCCGCACGGGAATGCCGAACCTGTCGCGCAGCGGCGTCGTCAAAAGTCCCGTGCGCGTCGTCGCGCCGACCAGCGTGAAAGGCGCAAGCTCGATGCGCACCGAGCGCGCCGCCGGTCCTTCACCGATGATGAGATCAAGCTGAAAATCCTCCATCGCCGGATAAAGAATTTCTTCGACCGCAGGCGAAAGCCGGTGGATTTCATCGATGAAAAGCACGTCCCGCTCTTCAAGATTGGTCAGCAGCGCGGCAAGGTCGCCTGCCTTGGCAATGACGGGGCCCGAGGTTGCGCGGAAATTGACGCCAAGCTCGCGCGCCACGATCTGCGCCAATGTCGTTTTGCCAAGGCCGGGGGGCCCTGCAAAAAGCACATGATCGAGCGCTTCGCCGCGCGTGCGCGCCGCCTCGATAAAGACGGAAAGATTCTCGCGCGCCTTGCGCTGGCCGACAAATTCGGAAAGGCGCTGCGGGCGGAGCGCCACATCGAAATCTTCTTCCCGCTCCCCGGCGCCCACCAGTCTTTCACTCATCGGGCAAGCTCCTTCAGCCCAAGCCGGATCAAGGTTTCAGGCCCGGCCTCATCGTCGAGTTTCGCGCGCGCCTTGCGCACCGCCTCTGCGGCCTGCGCGGGCGCATAGCCGAGATTGGTCAGCGCGGAAATGGCATCGGCCTCGGCATCGGTCGGCTTTGCTTCTTCCGCCCCGCCCTCCGACACGGCGATGGCAAAGGCGCCTGCGGGCGCTTTGTCTTTCAGCTCCACCACAATGCGCTGGGCGAGCTTGGGACCGACACCGGAGGTCTGCGCCACCGCTTTTTTATCCTGCGTCGCCACTGCCGACTGAATGCCTTGCGGCCCGAGCGTGCCGATAACGGCAAGGGCAACGCGCGCGCCCACGCCCTGCACGCTTTGCAAGAGGCGGAACCAGTCCCGCTCCCCCTCGCTTGAAAAGCCGAAGAGCCGGATTTCCTGTTCGCGCACATGGGTGTGGATGAGAAGCGCCGCCGCCTCCCCCACCGCCGGCAGGCGGCGCAGCGTATAGGACGAGCATTCGACGAGATAGCCGACGCCGCCCACATCCAGGATCAGCCAGTCCTCACCCAGCTCATCGACAATTCCCTTCAGCTTGCCGATCATGCGCGCGCCCTGCCGGAGGTGGTGGCTTTGACAAGCGCCGCATCGATGCGCGCCTTCGCCCCGCGCATCTGCGCATGGCAAATGGCGGTTGCCAGCGCATCGGCCGAATGCTCGCTGTCGATCACGGCTTTGGGCAAAAGAATGCCGACCATGGTGCGGATCTGATGCTTGTCCGCATGGCCTGCCCCCGTCACCGTCTTCTTGATCTGATTGGGCGCATATTCGCCGATCTCAAGGCCTGCGCGCGCGGCAATGAGCAGCGGCACGGCCCGCGCCTGGCCGAGCTTCAGCGCCGCCACCGCATCTTTCGCCACGAAGGCGGTTTCGACGGCGACCGCCTGCGGCATGAATTCTTTCATGATGGTTTCGAGCGCCGCTTCGATCTCTGCCAGCCTGACCGGCACGGAGGCTTTGTCATTGGAGGCGATCGTCCCGTTCGCCACATGGGTAAGGCGCGAGCCCGCAGCCTCCACCACCCCCCAGCCTGTGCGCCGGAGGCCCGGATCGATGCCTAAAAGACGAAAGGCCCCGCTCATGAAACTGCCGCTCTCCTGATTCCGACTCGCGTCTTTATAACAGGAGGCTACACCCCAAGACGCGGAAAAGAGAAGAAATCGGGAACAAAAAAGCCCCTCCCGGTCCGGAAGGGGCTTTTGAAAGGCCGTGAATGGCGGCCTTAAAGCTTAGGCCGAGAGCTTTTCGAACACCGCGTCGGACATTTCGTAATTGGCGTAAACCTGCTGTACGTCGTCGCAATCATCCAGCGCGTCGAGCAGCTTGAGCAGCGTTTCGCCTTTTTCCTCGTCCACTTCGATATTATTCTGCGGCTTCCAGATCAGCCGGGCGGAGCGGGCCTCGCCGAATTTTTCTTCCAGCGCGCCGGCCACTTCATGCAGCGCATCGGGCGCGCAGATCAGCACATGCCCGTCCTCATCGCTCTCGCAATCATCGGCCCCTGCCTCGATCGCCGCTTCCAGCATGGTCTCGGTATCGGCAACGTCCGCGCCATATTCGATCGAGCCCACATGGTCGAACATGAAGGAGACCGAGCCCGTCTCACCCAGATTTCCGCCGTTCTTGGAGAAAATCGAGCGGACCTCGCTCGCCGTGCGGTTCTTGTTGTCGGTCAGCGCCTCGACAATCACGCCGATGCCCGCCGGGCCGAAGCCTTCATAGCGCATGTCGAAATAGTCGTCCCCGCCCTGATCTGTGCTCTTCTTGATGGCGCGGTCGATATTGTCCTTCGGCATGGACTGGGCGCGGGCGGCCAGAATGGCGGCGCGCAGACGCGGATTGTGCTCGGGGTCCGGCAGGCCCATTTTCGCCGCCACGGTAATTTCCTTGGCGAGTTTGGAAAACAATTTGGCGCGCTTCTTATCCTGCGCGCCCTTGCGGTACATGATGTTCTTGAACTTGGAATGTCCGGCCATAGGCCCCTCCGACACCTGACTGTCACTCGCCGCGGGCCCGCGGCAATGCGGCCCTCACTCGAACGGCAATATCTGAAATCTCGCGCCCCTTATAGAAAGAGCCGGGCCCAAAATCCATAGGGCACGCGAATCCGGTTGGCCCGGCGGGTTTTCGGGAGAATTCCAGGCCCCATTTTCCAGGGAATTAGAGTAAATACTCTTATTTAATGAATTAACTATTTCATCATACTTTTGGGAGTTTACTGTGGATAAGACAACTCTACCAGGCATTGAAATTTGAACTAACACTTCTGGTTGTGTTGTCGAAATGACGCTCGTCGGAGGAACCCGCCCCACTCACCCTCTCCGATGAGCTGCGCTGCAACACCCCCGCAGCGTCAAAACCCCGTCTGGACCGGCAAAACGCCTCGGCTGGTTCGGGCGGGGTTTTTCTGTGTGCGCTGGGAAAGGCACTCAGGCCGGGCGCGCCGGTTTGAGCCGCCCGCCGAGACGCAGGGGCTCCACACGCTCGGCCAGCCCGTCCGCCCCGGTTTCCACGAAAACGCCGCAGACCGTGGCAGGCCCGAGCGCCGGGGTGAAGCGCCCGCGCGGCATCTTGGTGACGAAGCGGTTGACGGGTTCGTCCTTTTCCATGCCGATGACGGAATCATAATCCCCGCACATGCCGGCATCGGTCTGATAGGCGGTGCCGCCGGGCAGGATCTGCGCATCCGCCGTCGGGATATGGCTATGGGTGCCCACGACAAGGCTGGCGCGTCCATCGCAGAAATGACCCATCGCCATTTTTTCCGAGGTGGCCTCGCCGTGAAAATCCACCAGCGCCGCATCCGCCACATCGCCGAGCGGACATTCGTTCAGCGCCTCATCGACGGAGGCGAAGGGATCATCCATCGCATCCATGAAGACCCGGCCCATGGCATTGATGACGAGCACACGCGCGCCGTTTTTGGCCTCATAAAGGCCGTTGCCGCGCCCCGGCGTGCCGGGCGGGAAGTTGCGCGGCCGGATGAGCCGGTCCTCGCGCTCCACATGCGCCAGCGCCTCGCGCTGGTCCCAGGCGTGATTGCCGAGCGTGATGGCGTCGGCGCCGGCATCGTAAAGCTCGTCGCAGATCGCCGCCGTAATGCCGAAACCGCCCGCGGCGTTTTCTCCGTTGATCACCACGAAATCGAGCGCCATTTCCTGGCGCAGGCGCGGCAGCACGCTCACCACCGCCTCGCGCCCGGAGCGCCCTACAATATCGCCGAGAAAGAGCAGCCGCATGAAACACGAACCCTTGCGTTTGCGCGGCCTTACCTGAAGAACAAAACCGCCTTTTCCGTCACCACCGCATCCAATACTGCATCATGCGGCTCCGTGGGCAAGTTCTCGGCCTGTTGCGCCGAAAAGGCAAGCCCAACAGCCATCACTCTATGGCGCAGGCGCAGTTCTTCAAGCGTGCGGTCATAGAACCCGCCGCCATAGCCAAGCCGCCCGCCATCGCTGTCGAAGGCAAGAAGCGGCACGATGAGAATGCCCGGAACGACATGCGCCGCCTTGATGCTGGGCTCTTTGGTGCCGAAGGGCCCTTCGATCAAAGGATCGCCGGGCGCCCAGGCATAAAAGCCGAGCGCGCCTTCGCGCGCCTCGATGCGGGGCAGCGCCGTGGCAACGCCTTTTTCATGCAAGGCGGCAAGCAATGGCAGGGGATCGGCCTCATTGCGCATCGGCATGTAGCCGGCAACGGCCTCGCCGGGTTTGGGAGAAAAATGCGCCATGAAAAGTTTGGCCATGGCAGGGCCCGCCGTCTCGCCGTGGAGAGCGGCGGCTTCCTTGCGTTTTTCCATGAACGCGGTGCGCAGGGCGCGCTTGTCGTTTGGAACCGCCATAATTTCGTCCGGCCTATCCGCCTGCGGCAGGCAAGGCGGATGCTACAACTTTTAAGACGTGAAAGATTGAAAAAGGATGAGGCATCTTGGCGCCCGCCCCGGCCCCTAATAGGACCTGCGGGAAAAGAGAAGTGGGGAGCCGCCCTGGCCGTCGGAATCTGCTACCTCGGAGACCTACATAAGTAGGTGGGCGCCGTGTGCGGAAGGCCACGGCCAACCGCAGGGACAGCTCCCTCGAAGCGCGTAAGGCCCCGAGCGTGTTTATTCCTAACGCACCGGGCAGCACCCCGGTTCTCTTATCTGGTGAAGGATGAAGCCGCGTCAACTGGATAACGCGCGGGCATCGAAGATCGTGGTCACCGGCGTGTTAAGAAGCTTCGATGCGCTGGGCCATCGTATCGAGGCGCTGGGCGGCTTTTTCGAGGATTTCGGCCACCGCCGCTTCCGCCTCTTCCGTGCGCTCCAAAGCCACGGAACGGGCATCGCGCACCGTCGCCACTTCCTCTTCCAGCTTTTTGATGCGCCCGCGCATGTCCCAAAGCTCGTCCGCCAGAAGGAGCGAGGCCATGAGCATGAGCCGGGCGTCGCCCACCTGGCCGACTTGCGCGGCAAGGCTCGTCACCTGTTCGTCCACATAGGCGGCCAGTTCGGTCAGATGCTTTTCCTGGCCGTCATCGCAGGCAATCGAATAGGCCCGCCCGTTGATCGATACCGAAACCTGTCCCATGAAACCCCTCAGCCTGCCGCCAGAATTTTGCGGATGCCGTCCACGGCGCTCGTAATGTCCTCGCTGGCGCGCTCGTTCATGGTGGAAAGGCGGCGCACTTCCGCCTTCATCACATTGAGCTCTTCTTCAAGCCGCGCTTTGTCGCCCCGAAGACCCGCGAGATCACCCGCCGCATCGCCGCCGCCGCCAACCTTGCGGCCCTGCGCCATGCGCCGGTTGAGCAGCGCCTCCAGCCGGTCGACCGACCCGGCGAAGCGGTCCATAGCGGTATCGAGTTTACTCATCGCACGATCAGCCCGTCGGTTGAGCCCGGCAGCCAGCGGAGAGCTGCGCCGGATTATGGTGAACGGCCCCGTTCTCCGCCCGAACCTTATAAAGGCCCTGAAGAGATGCCGGAAAGCCTCTGTTTTATAAGAGCATAGGCGCGCTGATCTGTCGCTGCAATAAGCCCGCCCGCGAAGCGCCCGGCCGGGAAGCAAAGGCTGCCTCAACGGCAACGGACAAGGCGCTCCCGGACCATTTATCAAATGCCGCGCCCAACCGGCCCCATGGCCCGGAATGGCGGGATTCCAGCATTGACTCTCTATAGGCAGATGGTCATTGTGGCGCCGCTTCCCGAGGGGTGCCGAACGGCGCCGGGAAGCGGCAGCCGCGGGCATCAGGGCGGCCCGTCCGGTGACTTTCACGGCATGCTTTCGAGCGCTCCTCCGACGATCGGTCCGGGGCCTCAAGCACGACCGGCCCCCGGAATAGGGTGTCTGCGGGGCCGTTTTAGGTACTTAAAAGAGATTGAGAGACATGACGCCATCTGATCCGTCGGCAGCCAAACCGGTTTCTTCCACCAGCCAGACCGAAGCGGCAAGCGGCGCTCATGCCGATCCTTCCTCTCACAAGATGATGGCGAATGCCATCCGCGCCCTGTCCATGGACGCCGTGCAGGCCGCCAATTCGGGCCATCCGGGCCTGCCGATGGGCGCCGCCGATATCGCAACGGTTCTCTTCTCAAAATTCATGAAGTTCGATCCGCGCAATCCCAATTGGCCGGACCGCGACCGCTTCATCCTGTCCGCCGGCCACGGCTCCATGCTCGTCTATTCGCTGCTCTATCTTCTGGGCTATGAAGATATGACCATCGACGAGATAAAGAACTTCCGTCAGATGGGCTCGAAAACCGCAGGCCACCCGGAAGTTTACCATACGCCGGGCGTGGAAACGACGACGGGCCCCCTCGGCCAGGGCATTTCCAACGCGGTCGGCATGGCCATGGCCGAACGGCTGATGGCAGCGCGCTTCGGCGAAGATGTCGTCGATCACTATACCTATGTGCTCGCCTCCGACGGCGACCTGATGGAAGGCATCAGTCACGAGGCGATCAGCCTTGCCGGTCACCTCAAGCTGCGCAAGCTCATCGTGCTTTTCGATGACAATGGCATCTCCATCGACGGGCCGGTCAATCTGGCCGAATCGGGCAACATGCTCGACCGGTTCCGCGCCGCAGGCTGGGAAGCCATGCGCATCGACGGCCACAACCCCGAAGAAATCGAAGCGGCCATCGCCAAGGCGCGTGAAAGCCGCGCCCCGACGCTGATTGCCTGCCGCACGACCATCGGCTTCGGCTCGCCCAACAAGCAGGGCACGTCCGGCGTCCACGGCGCCCCGCTCGGCCCCGATGAAATCAAACTTGCCCGCAAGGAACTCGATTGGCCGTATGAAGCCTTCGAAATTCCTTCCGAAGTGCTCGATGCCTGGCGCTGCACGGGCCTGCGCAGCGCCCGCGCGCGCGTTTCCTGGGAAGAACGCCTGGCAAAACTCGACGCCGAAGCGCGCGCCGAATTCGAGCGGCGCATGGCCGGCGATCTGCCGAACGGCCTGGCCAAAGCGATCAACGCTTTCAAAAAGCAGATTTCGGACGAAAAGCCGAAACTCGCCACCCGCCAGTCCTCGCAGAACGTGCTCGGCGTCATCAACGACGCGGTGCCCGAGACGATCGGCGGCTCCGCCGACCTGACCGGCTCCAACAACACCCGTTCCAAGGACATGCAGGCGGTGACGCCGGAAGACTTCTCCGGCCGCTTCATCCATTACGGCGTACGCGAGCACGGCATGGCCGCCGCCATGAACGGCATGGCGCTCCATCGCGGCGTGATCCCTTATTCCGGCACCTTCCTCGTCTTTACCGATTATTGCCGCCCCTCCATCCGCATGTCCGCGCTGATGGGCGAGCGCGTCATCTATGTCATGACCCATGACAGCATCGGTCTTGGCGAAGACGGCCCGACGCACCAGCCGGTCGAGCATCTGGCCTCCTTGCGCGCCATGCCGAATGTGCATGTCTTCCGCCCCGCCGACAGCGTGGAAACGGCCGAATGCTGGCAGCTCGCCCTCGAAGCGAAGACGACGCCCAGCATCATCGCACTGACCCGCCAGGGCCTGCCGACGGTGCGCACCGAACATACGGACGAGAATCTCTCGGCCCGCGGCGCTTATGAGCTCGCCGCAGCGGACGGGGAGGCGAAAGTCACTTTCCTTGCCACCGGCTCGGAAGTGGAAATCGCTCTCGAGGCCCGCGCGCTTCTGCAGAAAGAAGGCATCGGTGCGCGCGTCGTCTCCATGCCCTGCACGGATCTCTTCGACCAGCAATCGGGCGAATATAAAAAGCAGATCCTGGGCGAAGGCACGGTGCGCGTTGCCATCGAAGCGGCAAGCGGTTTCGGCTGGGAACGCTATACGGGCCCGGACGGGGCTTTTATCGGCATGAATTCCTTCGGCGCCAGCGCGCCTTACAAGGAACTTTACGAGCATTTCGGCATTACGGCTGAAAAAGCGGCAGAGGCGGCGAAACAGCGCCTCGGCTAAAGACCAACTTTTGGAGAAGGTGAGAAAGAAGATGGCGGTTCGCGTTGCGATCAATGGTTTCGGACGGATCGGCCGGCACGTGTTGCGGGCGATTGTGGAATCGGGACGGAAAGACATCGAGGTTGTTGGCATCAACGATCTGGGTACGGTGGACGCCAATGCCCGCCTTCTGAAATTCGACAGCGTGCATGGCCGCTTCCCGAACGAGATCAAGACCACGGAAAATTCCATGGATGTCGGTCTCGGCCCGATCAAAGTGACCGCCGAGCGCGATCCCACCCAGCTTCCCTGGAAGGAACTCGGTGTCGACATCGCGCTGGAATGCACGGGCATCTTCGCCTCGAAAGAAAAAGCCTCCGCCCACATCACCGCCGGCGCCAAGAAAGTGCTGGTCTCCGCGCCCGCTTCCGGCGCCGACCTGACGGTGGTTTACGGCGTGAACCACGACAAGCTGGAAAAAGGCCACACGGTCGTCTCCAACGCCTCCTGCACCACCAACTGCCTGGCTCCCGTGGCCCATGTGCTGCATCAGCTGTGCGGCATCGAGCAGGGCTACATGACGACGGTGCACGCTTATACGGGCGACCAGAGCACGGTCGACACGCTCCATTCCGACCCGCGCCGCGCACGCGCTGCCGCCGTTTCCATGATCCCGACCTCGACGGGCGCCGCCAAGGCCGTCGGCCTGGTGCTGCCGGAGCTTGCCGGTAAGCTGGACGGCACCGCGATCCGCGTGCCGACCCCGAACGTCTCGATGATCGATCTTGTGATCAACGCGACGCGCGACACGAGCGCGGAAGAAGTCAACGACGCCATCCGCAAGGCCGCCGACGGCCCGCTGAAAGGCGTGCTGGGCTATGTGGACGAGCCGATGGTCTCCATCGACTTCAACCACAACCAGAATTCCTCCAGCTTCGACCTCACCCAGACCCAGGTCATCGACAAGCGTCTCGTGCGCATCCTGTCCTGGTACGACAACGAGTGGGGTTTTGCGAACCGCATGGGCGACACCGCTGTCGCCATGGGCAAACTGCTCTAAGCGGAGGACCGCAGGCTTATGGCCGCGCACAAAACGCTCGACGATCTTTATGCGTCAGGTCCGGTGGAGGGCAAAACAATCCTCCTCCGGGCCGATCTCAACGTTCCTGCAAAAGACGGCAAGGTTACGGACGCAACGCGTCTGGAACGGCTTTTGCCCACCATCAAGGAACTCGCCTCCAAAGGCGCCAAGGTTCTCATCCTCTCCCATTTCGGCCGCCCCAAGGGCGAGCGCGTACCGGAGATGACGCTGGCGCCCGTCGCCGTGGCGCTGGGTGAGCTTCTCGGCCTCGATGTCGCCTTTGCCGTCGATTGCATCGGCGACAGCGCGAAAGCCGCTGCCGAGGCGCTGCCGAAAGGCGGCGTTCTTGTGCTGGAGAACACCCGCTATCATGCGGGCGAGGAAAAGAACGACCCGGCCTTCGCCAAGGCGCTGGCCGAGCTCGGCGACATTTACGTCAACGACGCCTTTTCTGCCGCACACCGTGCCCATGCCTCGACCGAAGGCATTGCCCATCTCCTGCCCTCTTATGCAGGCCGGGCGATGGAAGCGGAACTGACCGCCCTCGACAAGGCGCTGGGCAGCCCCGCGCGCCCCGTCGTCGCCATTGTGGGCGGCGCCAAGATTTCCACGAAGCTCGATCTTCTGGGCAATCTCGTCAGCAAAGTCGATGCGCTCGTCATAGGCGGCGGCATGGCCAACACCTTCCTTGCCGCCAAAGGCATTGAAGTGGGCAAGTCGCTTTGCGAACATGACCTGAAAGAGACGGCCCGCGAGATCATGGCCAAGGCGGAAGCGGCAGGCTGCCGCGTTGTGCTGCCGGCGGATGTGGTCGTGGCGCCGGAATTCAAAGCCCATGCCCCGGCAATGACGGTGCCGGTGGACAAGGTGCCGGCGGATCAGATGATCCTCGATATCGGCCCCGATAGCCTTGCCGCGCTTGCCGGTCATTTCGAAAGCGCCAAGACCGTGGTCTGGAACGGGCCTTTCGGGGCTTTTGAAATTCCGCCCTTCGACAATGGCACCAACGGCGCAGCCCGCCATGTGGCCATGCTGACGAAAATGGGCGAAATGACTTCGGTTGCAGGTGGCGGCGACACGGTTGCCGCGCTAAACAATGCCGGCGCTGCCGATGATTTTTCGTATGTGTCGACCGCGGGCGGCGCATTCCTGGAATGGCTGGAGGGCAAAACCCTTCCAGGTGTCGCCGCGTTGGAACATGCCTGAGAAAGCCTGAGCCGCTTGGGGCTCCCGTACCGTTTAGAGGGTGAGAGAATATGACCGAGACGCTTGAATCCATTGCACAGGCCATGGTGGCCCCGGGCAAGGGGATCCTGGCTGCCGATGAAAGCACCGGCACGATCAAGAAACGCTTCGATTCCATCGGGGTGGAATCGACCGAAGACAATCGCCGCGACTACCGCGAAATGCTCTTCCGCACGGAAAGCGCGATGAAGGAAAACATTTCCGGTGTTATTCTGTACGATGAAACGATCCGCCAGAAAGCCAAGGACGGCACGCCGCTCGTCGATCTGATCAAGGCGGCCGGCTCCATTCCGGGCATCAAGGTCGATGCGGGGGCAAAAGACCTGACCGGCGCGCCGGGCGAAAAAATCACCGAAGGCCTCGACGGTCTCGGCCAGCGCTTTGCCGAATATTACGATCTGGGCGCCCGCTTTGCGAAATGGCGCGCCGTGATCAATATCGGCGAAGACATTCCGAGCACCTATTGCATCAATGCCAATGCCCATGCGCTGGCCCGCTATGCGAAGCTCGCACAGGCCGCCGGCATTGTGCCGATCGTCGAGCCGGAAGTCATCATGGATGGCGGCCACACCGCCGAGCGCTGCTTCGATGTGACCGAAGCCATGCTGAACGCACTTTACGATGCGCTTTACGAGCAGCGCGTCCTCTTGGAAGGCACGATCCTGAAGCCGAACATGATCGTCTCCGGCACCGAATGCGCCGCCCAGGCCGGTGTCGAGCAGGTCGCGGAAATGACGATCAAATGCTTCAAGCGCACCGTGCCCGCCGCCGTGCCCGGCATCGTCTTCCTTTCGGGCGGCCAGTCGGATGAAGACGCCACCGCGCATCTCAACATGATGAACCAGATCGGCGGCTTCCCCTGGAAGATGAGCTTCTCCTATGGCCGCGCGCTGCAGGCAGCGCCGCTGAAAGCCTGGGGCGGCAAGGCGGAAAACGTCCCCGCCGCACAGGCCGCCTTCGCGCACCGCGCCCGCATGAACGGCCTTGCGACCACGGGCGAGTGGAAAGCAGACCTCGAAAAATCCGCCGCCTGACCGCGCGGAGCTTTCAAAGAAAACCGAAACGCCCCGGAGACAATCCGGGGCGTTTTTTCTTGGCCGCTCCCCTCGGGCCCAACGGCCTGCCTAGTGGGGCACGCAGCCTCACAACACGAAAACCGTCACCCCGGGCCCCGTCCCGGGGTCCATACAGCCTTTCGTGATTGCAGCGAGGCCCTATGGATCCCGGCACAAAGGCCGGGATGACAGCTGAGTGTAAGGCACGGCTGTGCACCCCGCCACCACTCGTCACCCTCGGGCTCGACCCGAGGGTCCATACGGAACCTGCGGCAAGCCGAAGAGCATCATGGATACTCGGGTCAAGCCCGAGCATGACGACTTAAGTTAAATGTACAGAGTCACAAAACAGAAAACCGTCACCCCGGGCCCTGTCCCGGGGTCCATACAGCCTGTCGTAATGGCAGCGAGGCCCTATGGATCCCGGCTCGGAGGCCGGGATGACGGCTGGATTTGATGCACCGCATATGCGTCCACCACTCGTCACCCTCGGGCTTGACCCGAGGGTCCATGCGAAAGCTGCAGCAAGCTGAAGAACTTCATGGATGCTCGGGCGGGGCCCGAACATGAGGAAAGAGAAGAGCCTAATACCCCTCCGCCGGCTGCCAGAGGGAGAAGCGGGTGCCTTGATCGTCGAGGCAAACGGCGGACAGGCCGCTGTCGGATTCCTGCACCTCGCCCGCCGAGCCGCCGAGGTCGTAGACCCGGTCGACCATGAAATCGATATCCTCGACTCGGAAATAGATATTGCCCGCATCCTGCGCGCCGTCTTCCACCAGGCCGAAGGGAAATTCGGTATTGGCGACATGGGCGTAGATCGCATCCGCCTCGCTTTCGAATTCCCAGCCGAAAAGCGCGCCGTAGAAATCCATCGCCTTATCCAGCGTTTCCACCGAAATCGTGAAATATCCCGGCTCGCACACCCCCGCTCCGCCTGCCATTACCGCCTCCTCGTTGATATCCCGCGTCAATTTACGCCCGCCCCGCCGATTGCGCAAAGGCGCGGTTGCTGGTACTTCCGCATTCATGAGCACGAAAGACGAGCGCATTCCCACCCGCCTTTACCTGATCACGCCGCCAAGGCTCGATCCGGCCGGCTTTGCCGACACGCTGAAAGCCGCCCTCGATGCGGGCGACGTTGCCTCGCTGCAATTGCGGCTGAAGACGGAGGCAGGGGATACCGCACCGGCGGATGAGTTGCGCCGGGCAACGGAAACCCTGATGCCGCTCGCCCATGCCCGCGACGTCGCCTTCATCGTCAATGACAGCCCGGAAATTGCCCGGGAAATGGGCGCTGACGGGGTGCATGTCGGCCAGGACGACACGCCTTACAAAGAAGCCCGGAAAATCGTCGGGCCCGACGCCGTTGTCGGCGTCACCTGCCACAATTCCCGCCACCTTGCCATGGAAGCGGGCGAGGCTGGGGCCGATTACGTGGCGTTCGGCGCCTTTCACCCAACTGACACAAAGGTGACCCATAGTCGCGCCGAGCCGGAAATCCTGACATGGTGGTCGGAGCTTTTCGAACTGCCCTGCGTGGCGATCGGCGGCATTACGGTGGCAAACGCCCCGCCGCTGATCGAGGCCGGGGCCGACTTTCTGGCCGTTTCGGCCGGGGTCTGGGCCCATGAAAAGGGACCGGCAGAGGCCGTGCGCCTCTTTAACCTGTTGATGAACCCCTAAATGCAAAGGGTGCAAGAGTGTCCATGATGAACCGTCCGAGCCCCTTCACCCGCCCTCGCTTTCCCCAAGCCCCCTTCGCCGCTTTTCTGCTGGCTTTCGCGCTCTTGCTCGGCGCGCTGCCAAACCCCGCCCATGCCGGGCCTTACGAAGAAGCAGTGAAGCTTTATCAGGCCGAAGATTATGAAGTCGCCTTCGGCAAGGCGATGGAAGGCGCGCTCGCCGGTGACAGCCGGGCGAAGCTGCTGGTCGGCACCATGTATCTGAACGGCGAAGGCACAAAGGTCAGCCCGCAAGAAGCGATCCGCTGGCTGAACGAGGCCGCGGAACAGGGCGAGCCCACTGGCTATTACGCCCTCGCCGTGATTTACCGCGACGGGGTGGTGGTGCCTCAAGACCTTGCCAAAGCCCGCGCCAATCTCGAAGAAGCGGTGATCAAGAATCATACGGCGGCGAAATTCGTGCTCGCCCAGTTCCTTGCCGCAGGGCTTGGCGGGGAGGCGGACACGCCCCGCGCCAAGGCGCTTTTCGAGGAAGCGGCGCAGGAAGGTCATCCCGGCGCCCAATTCAGCCTCGGCGCGCTTTATGCGAGCGGCAAGGACGTGCCCCAGTCCGATGAAAAAGCCGCCGAATGGTTCCGCAAGGCCGCCGAGCAGAACCAGCCCGATGCCGCCTTCAATCTCGGCCTTATGCTGCTGGAAGGCCAGGGCGTCGCCGCCTCCTCCACAGAGGCTGCAAAATGGTTCAAGGTCGCCGCCGATCAGGGCTTCCCGGATGCCCAGACCTATCTCGGCCAGCTTTATCTTGCCGGTGAAGGCGTGGCTCAGGACGATGAAAAGGCCTTCAGCCTCTTCTGGAAGGCGGCTGAGGCGAACGAACCCATCGCGCAGGCCCGCCTTGCCCGGCTTTTCCTGATCGGGCGCGGCACCAGCCAGGATATCGCCACGGCCTATGCCTTCTATCTGTTTGCCCAGGAGAACGGCTTTGAAGATGCCGAATTTGCCGAGGCGATCGCCCCCCACCTCACCCCGGAGGTAAAAGCCGAGGCCCAGAAGAAACTGGCCGAGTGGCGCGCTTCCCCGGCCAAATGAGCCATAAGGCCGCGCCTCCCCTCCAGAAGCGCCCTAAGGGGCGCTTTTCTTTTGTTTTGAGCGCAAGACAATGCTATCAGAGCGGCCAATTCAAGGCGCCTGACGCAGCCATTGTGGCCCGCGCGCGCCCTTCCGCGATCCCATAAGACGCAAACGGTTATTTCATGAAGATCAATGGCAACGAAATCCGCCCCGGCAACGTCATCACCCATAAGGGCGGCCTCTGGGCGGCGGTGAAAGTGCAGCACGTCAAACCCGGCAAGGGCGGCGCTTTCGCTCAGGTGGAACTGAAGAACCTCGTGGACAACACCAAGCTCAATGAGCGCTTCCGCTCCGCCGAGACGGTGGAACGCGTGCGCCTTGAGCAGAAGGATTATCAGTTCCTCTTTGCCAATGGCGACATGCTCTCCTTCATGGACCTTGAAAGCTACGAGCAGATCGAATTGCCCACGGACTTTCTCGGCGACCGCGCCGCCTTCCTGCAGGACGGCATGCAGATCATCGTGGAGAGCCATGAAGGCAAGCCCATCGGCGTGCAGCTTCCCGATCAAGTGACGCTGGAAATCACCGAGACCGAGCCGGTCGTGAAAGGTCAGACGGCGGCTTCTTCCTATAAGCCGGCCATGCTGGAAAACGGCCTGCGCGTCATGGTGCCGCCTTTCGTTTCTACCGGTGACCGCATTGTCGTGGACACCGCCGAAGTCACCTACATCAAACGGGCCGAATAGGCCGGGTTCATGCAGCTTTCAGCCACACTCACCGTCATGGTTCAGGCCGCCCGCAAAGCAGCGCGGGGCCTGCAGCGCGATTTCGGCGAAGTCGAAAATCTTCAAGTCTCCCGCAAAGGGCCGGGGGATTTCGTCACCGCCGCCGATCTGAAAGCGGAAAAGATTCTGCGCGAGGAGCTTGCCAAAGCCCGCCCCGGTTACTCCTTCCTGTTGGAAGAAGCGGGTGAGGTGAAAGGCAGCGACAAGAGCCACCGCTGGATCATCGATCCTTTGGACGGCACGACGAACTTCATGCACGGCATCCCCGTCTTTGCAATTTCCATCGCGCTGGAACGGGCGGGCGAAGTGGTGGCCGGGCTCGTCTATAACCCGGTGACGGACGAAATGTTCCTCGCCGAAAAAGGCCGGGGTGCTTTCCTCAACAACCGGCGCCTGCGCGTAGCCGCGCGCACGGAACTCGCCGATGCGGTGATCTGCACGGGCATTCCGCATCTGGGCCGCGCCAGCCCGCTTTTCCTGCCCATGCTGAGCGAGCTCATGCCGCGCGTCGCCGGTATCCGGCGCACCGGTTCCGCCGCGCTCGATCTTGCCTATGTCGCGGCCGGGCGCTTCGACGGCTTTTGGGAAGCAGGCCTTGCGCCCTGGGACATGGCGGCGGGCGTTTGTCTTATCCGCGAGGCGGGCGGCACGGTCAGCGATCTCAGCGGCAAGGACAAGATTTTCGAGACGGGCGGCGTTCTGACAGCGAATGAGCGCCTGCATGGTCCCCTGCTCGATCTCCTGAAAAAAGCGCGCAAAAGCGCCGCCAGCAACACCTAAGCTGCAACCGGTGCAGGAACCTGCGCAGGAGCCCCATTCTGCCAAGTCTCAGCCAAGTCTCAAATGTCTCAGACGGGCCAATTTTTGCCGGATTTCCCCCTTAAGGCTTGCTCCCGTGCCTCCGCAGGCGCGCCTTCTGTGGTAAAATGGCGCAAATCAGCGGGACGGGAGATGAAGGTTCAGAACATGGCGAAGTCCGGTCGCACAAACGTCACTCTTTCAATGTTCCTCGGCGCGGCTTTCTGCGCCGCCCTTCCGGCACTGGCGCAGGCCGATGACGTGACGGTCAATTGGGAAGCGCTCGGCCCGGCACCGCAAAGCGAGGCGCCCATCGTGCTGCGCTATCCGGGCGCGAAGAAAAACCTGCCCGGAACCGTCAAGCTCAAGGCACCGGAGGGGGCTGAGGCCCCGCAGCCCCGGCTGAAACCTCATATCATTCCCGACGGCGGCCCCGAGACGCCGAAAGCCGCCGCGCTGCCGCCGCAAAAACCGGCGCAGAAGAATGAGGCCGAGACACCCCGTCAGGCAGAGCCGAAACCCAAGCCGCAAACCGCAGCGGTGAGCCCCGCTCCTGCCGCGCCCGCGCCGAAAGCCGCAGAGCCCGAACCTGCGCGGGCAGCAGCACCGGCCACCGCTCCTACGCCTGAGCCTGTCAAAGCGCCCCAGCAAAGCGCGCCGGAAAGCAGGCCCGCAGCGCCTGCCGCCCCGCAAGTGGCAAGCCTCGGCGATCCCAAGAAAGACGCCCCGGCAACGGGCGCTGAGAAACTCGGACCGCCGGAACCGGCCTTTGCCCGCGTGCTCTTTGAGGCGGAGAGCACCTCCATCCTCTCTTCCGTGCGCGCCGGGCTCGATGAAACGGCGGAGCGTCTGAAGCAAAGCGCCGAACGCATTCAGCTCAAGGCTTATGGCGGGGCGCGCGGCGATCTCTCATCGGATTCGCGCAAGCTGTCGCTGAAACGCGCGCTCGCCGTTTACAATTATCTGCGCGACCAGGGCGTGCTCACCAGCCGCATGGATGTGCGCGCCTTTGGCGGCGCCCGCGACGATGGCCCGGAGAACCGTGTCGATATCGTCTTGCAGAAGCGCTAAAAGCGTCTAAGGGGGTCCGGCTCACCTGGCCGGAAGACAGATACGGCGTCCCGGTGCATGGCCGGATGCCGCATGAACGAGGGGACCGAGATGGCGAAAGACTTTTCCGACGGTATCAAACTTTCACAGCCCCGCCCCTACCTCACGCGGATGATGCTGTTTCTGGCACTGGTCGGCTTTCTGCTGCTCATTCTCGCCCCGCGCATCATGGAAGCCTTTCTTGCCAATCCGGGCCTTAACGGGCTGATCGCCGGCACGCTTTTCATCGGCATGCTCTATGCATTCCGCCAAGTGCTGCAGCTTGGCCCGGAAGTGAAATGGGTGAACGCCTTCCGCCGCGCCGATCCGGGCCTGGCGCTGCCGCCCGCCCCGCGCCTTCTCGCGCCCATGGCAACGATGCTTGGCAACCGCAAGGGCCGCATGACGCTCTCGGCCGGCTCGATGCGCGCCATGCTCGATTCCATCGGCTCGCGGCTTGATGAGCAGCGCGAGATTTCCCGCTACATGATCGGGCTATTGATCTTTCTGGGCCTGCTCGGCACGTTCTGGGGCCTGCTCATTACGGTTTCCTCCGTCGGCGACACACTGCAAAGCCTGAATGTGGAGGCGACGGATTCCGCCTCCGTCTTCACC
Source organism: Tepidicaulis sp. (assembly GCF_965222285.1). NCBI lineage: Bacteria > Pseudomonadati > Pseudomonadota > Alphaproteobacteria > Hyphomicrobiales > Parvibaculaceae > Tepidicaulis > Tepidicaulis sp. The sequence goes on from NZ_OZ244942.1 coordinate 2,508,851, forward strand.
AGCCTGCGCGAGGGGCTGCAAGCGCCGCTGCGCGGCATGGGCACGGCATTTTCTTCCTCGCTCTTCGGCCTGACGGGCTCGCTCATTCTGGGCTTTCTCGATCTGCAAGCGGGGCAGGCGCAGAACCGGTTTTACAACGAGCTTGAAGAATGGCTTTCCACGGTGACGAATGTCATCGACGTGCCGGCAACGGCCGGGGAAAACACGACACCCGAACAGGCCTCGCTTCTGGCGCTTGCCGGGCAGATCGCCGCGCTCACCGAGCAGCTTCACGCCGAACAGCGCCTGGTGCGCGAGCTTGCCGAAAATCAGGCGGCGATCCGGCCTGCGCTTGAAGAACTTGCCGGTTCCCTGAAAAAGCGCGGGAGCTAAGCCATGGCGGTTTCGCGGCGCATCAGAGGCCGCGCGCCGAGCGCGGATTACTGGCCGGGCTTTGTCGATGTCATGGCGACATTGCTGCTCGTCCTGATCTTCCTGCTTTCGATCTTTATGCTGACGCAGTTCTTTCTCGCCAAATCCATTACCGGCAAGGATTCCGCGCTCGACCGGCTGCGTGCGCAGATCAGCGAGCTGACCGATCTTCTGGCACTGGAGCGGGCGGAAAAAGCCGAACTGCAAACCACCATCGCCGCCCTCAACGATGCGCTGGCCAGCGCGGAAAGCGAAAAGGCGGCCCTGCAAAGCGCGCTCTCCGAAGGCGGCAGCGAGCGGGTCGCCGCTCTTGAAAGCGCGCTCGAGAAAGAAAAAGAAATTTCCTCCGACGCATTGGCGCAGGTCGAACTCGTCAACCAGCAGCTTGCAGCGCTCCGCCGTCAGCTTGCCTCGCTCCAGGCCGCCCTTGAAGCGGCGGAGGCAAAAGACCGCGAAGCCCAGGCGCAGATTGCCGATCTCGGCCGCCGCCTCAACGCCGCTCTTGCTCAGAAGGTGCAGGAACTTGCCCGTTATCGCTCGGAATTTTTCGGCAAGCTGCGCGAAGCTTTGGGCAGCCGCAAGGACATCGAGATTGTCGGCGACCGTTTCGTCTTCCAGTCGGAGATTTTCTTTTCCTCCGGCTCCGCCGCGCTTTCGAGTGCCGGGCAAAGCGAGCTCGACAAGATCGCCGCGGCGGTACAGGAAATCTCCCGCGACATTCCCGCCGACATCAATTGGATCCTGCGCGTCGATGGCCATTCCGATGCCGCGCCCATCGCCACGAAGGAGTTCCCTTCCAACTGGCATCTGTCGGCGGCGCGCGCCATTTCGGTCGTGCAGTATCTTGCAGATCAAGGCGTGCCGCGCAAAAGACTGGTCGCCGCCGGTTTCGGCGAGCATCAGCCCCTTGCCAAAGGCACGAGCCAGCAGGATTACCGGCGCAACCGGCGCATCGAGTTCAAGCTGACCGAACGCTGATCCGGCTTATTCGGTTTCTCCGGTTTCTGCGGCAGCGCTTTCCTGCGCGCAGACCAGGATCTTCGGCTCGAAGACGCCGGAGGCGAGCATCAAGCCGTTATAGCCTGCAGCCGTTGCAAGACCGGAAAGCAGATCGCCCTTATCGAGCAGCAAGGTGCGCGCTTCCCCGCCGCCGCCGGGGCGCGGCGTCATTTCCACGATCTGGCTCGGTGAAAGTTCCGCCGGATCGTTGGCATGAGCCAGAAAATCGGTGAGCGAGGGATGCGCGCCAATAAGAAGGCGTCCGTCTTCTTGCACATCGATATTGTCGATACCTGTGCCGAGATAGACCGTCTCGAAGGGCTCGAGCGCACCCGTCTCGATATCGCGGGTGAAAATGCGCAGCGTCATGTCGAGCGTTTCAGCGACATAAAGCTTGGTGCCGTCGGGGCTGGAATTGACGCCATTGGCATAGGTAAAGCCGTCGGCCACAACGCGGCCCTCATCGCCTTCCCAGTAAACGAGATTGCCCCGGTCGGCGAGGAAGAAATCTTCCAGAAGCCGGCCGAAATTCGAAGACGAGCCGTGATCATTGGTCAGGTAAAACGCATCGGGGCCGACCGCATGCACATCGTTCGGGTGAATGAACAGCTCCGAGCTCACCGTGCGCCGGTGCTCCAGAAGCCCGCCCTCCAGCACCTCGAAAATTTCCACGTCATGCGTACCGTCGGAAGGATGATTGACGACGAAGAGAAAGCGCTGGCCTTCCTCGCTCACATAAAGATCGATCCCATGCGGGCGGAAGTCGGCAGGCTCGAGCGCCGTGACGGGGCGCAGCGCCCAGGCATCGGAAGCTTCGGAAAGATCGATCACGTAGATCCCGCCGCGGATTGCCTGAGATCCCGGACCGCCCGCGGCGATCTTGCGCCGGTCGACGGCGGAGACGAAAGCAAGCGCACGCTCCCGGTCGATCACGATATCTTCCGGTCCCGGCACCGCCTCAATGGTGCTGCAATCGGCGGTGATCTCTTCCCGGAAAGAGGTAAACATGCCCGCCGAGGTGAGGAAGCGGATGGTGAAAAAACTCGCCGCCGCCACGATGATGACCGCCGCATAGACCGCCCAGCGCAAAGCCGCGCTCTTTTCTTTCGTCCCGCTCATCCCCTCACTCCCCTCTTGGCTTTCCCGGCCTGTGCCGGATGTTATTCGGCAATCTGGCGGACGGGCGCGAACCCGTCCTCGCCTTGCCCGAATTGCAGATCGGCGAGGCGCGCATAAAGCCCGCCTTCGGCCACCAGTTCCTCATGAGTGCCCGCGGCAACGACGCGGCCCCCGTCCATCACCACGATCCGGTCCGCCTTGCGCACGGTGGCAAGACGGTGCGCGATGACGAGCGTCGTGCGCCCCGCCATCAGCCGGTCGAGCGCCTTTTGCACGAGCTGTTCGCTTTCCGCATCGAGCGCGCTTGTCGCCTCATCGAGAAGCAGCACCGGCGCATCGCGCAGCAGCGCGCGGGCAATGGCGATGCGCTGACGCTGGCCGCCGGAAAGCGTCACGCCGCGCTCGCCGAAGCGCGTTTCATATCCCTCCGGCAGGGAGGAAAGAAAATCGTCGATCAATGCGGCCTTTGCCGCCTCGCGCACCTCTTCATCGCTCGCCTCGGGCCGGCCATAGCGGATGTTTTCTGCCGCGCTCATGCCGAAGACGACAGGCTCCTGCGGCACCAGCGCAAAGCGGCGGCGCAGCGCTTCCGGATCGGCCTTTTGCAGATCGACCCCGTCAAGGCGGATCGTGCCCGACTGAGGATCGTAAAACCGCAGGAGAAGCTGGAAGACCGTGCTCTTGCCCGCGCCGGACGGGCCGACGATGGCCACCGTTTCGCCGGGCTTGATATTGAGCGAGAAACCGGAAAGCGCCGAGACATCGGGCCGTGTGGGATAGGAGAAAGCCACATCCTCAAAACCGATTTCCCCGCGCCCCGGCTCCGGGAGAAGCTCGGCATCCGCCGGCGCCTTGATGGCCGGCTCCACCTCGAGAAGCTCGTTGAGGCGTTCGGTCGCCCCTGCCGCCATTTGCACATCGCCCCAAACTTCCGAGAGCGCGCCGAGCGCGCCCGCCGCAAAGACCGCATAAAGAATGAACTGCAAAAGTTCGCCGCCCGTCATGCGGTCGGCCAGCACCTGCTGCGCGCCGAACCAGAGCACGCCCACAACGGCGGAAAGACCGAGAAAGAATGCAAGCGCGGTAAGCACGGCACGCGCGCTGATGCGCCGGCGCGCCGCCGCGAAAGCCCCTTCCACTGTGTCGGCAAAGCGGCGGCCTTCTTCGTTTTCATGATTGAAGGCCTGCACGGTCTGAATGGCATTGAGGCTTTCCCCGCCCACCGCGCTCGTATCCGCGATCCTGTCCTGGCTGTCGCGCGAGAGGCGGCGCACCCGGCGCCCGAAAATCACGAAGGGCAGCACGATCAGCGGCAGCGGCAGCAGCACGAGACCGGACAGCGTCGGGCTCGTGATCGCCATCATTGTCGCCGCGCCAATAAGAAGAAAGATATTGCGCAGCGCAACGGAGGCGCTCGATCCCACCACCGTCTTGATCAAGGTCGTGTCGGCGGTCAGCCGCGAGAGCACTTCGCCCGTGCGGGTGATTTCAAAGAAGGCGGGAGAAAGCCTGAGAATATGCTCATAGACCGCTTTGCGCAGATCGGCCACCACGCGCTCACCAATCCAGCTGACGAAGAAAAACCGCGCCGCGCTCGAAACGCCCAGCATCAGCGCCACGAAAATCAGCATGGCGAAATACTGATCGATAAAGGCGGCGTTTTCTTTCGAGAACCCTTCGTCCAGCATCCGCCGCATGGCCATGGGAATGGCGAGCGTGGAGAGCGTTGCCATGATCAGCGCGAAGAACGCCGCCCAAACCATGGATTTATACCGCGCCAGAAAAGGAACGAGCCGCATCAAGGGGCGCACATTGCGCGCCGGCTTGCGCCTGAGTGCTTCCTGCTCGATCGCCTCGGCAACGGGATTGGAATTATCGCTCATGAAATGGGGTACCGGTTCAACGAGAAAAGGTCAGAACTAGAAAAGGTCAGAACTAGAAAAGGCCAAAACTAGAAAAGGCTAGGGCCACATATAGCAAGCCAGGCACGGGAGAACCACCGGCACGGCCCCGCCCGCCTGGGGCAAAAGGTCCCGCAAGCGTCCCGTTACGCCAGAAGCACGGCGAGATGGGCCTCGGTAAGGCGCTGCGCTGCTTCCTCCCCCTGCCAGCCCCGCTCGCCGGTCAGAAGGTCCCAGACCTGCACGGAAGAGGCCGCCCAAAGATAATCCGCCGCTTTATCTGCCTGCCAGGACCGGGCAAGGCGGCCTTCCGCTGCAAGCCCGGCCGCCAGATCCCCGAAAACACCGTAAAGCTCGTCCATCCTGTCGTTCCAGGCGGCGGCGACCGCTTCATCCTGGGGCTTGAGGCGGATCAGCTCCCGCGCCACGGGCGCGATCTGCGGCACGAAGGCGAACCAGGCGGCCAGCACCGCGCGCAGCTTTGCCGCCGTCTCCGCCTCCCCCAGCGCCTTTTCCATCGCCTCCCAGATCGCAAAACGCTCATCGGCCCGCTGCACCAGCGCCATGAGCAGTCCGCCGCGCGAGCCGAAATGCACATAGACGGATTGGCGCGTCACGCCCGCTTCCTTAGCGATTTCCGCCAGCGAAACATCCGCGCCCTTTCGAGGAATGAGCGCCCAGGCGGCATCGAGGATTTCTTCTCTGGTGCGGGCCGATTTCTTATTTTTTGACATATGTAAAATTTCTAACTATATATTTTTTACACGCGTAATATTTTTAAAGGATTCCCATGCCAAACGCCATCCCGCAAAACCGCCTCGATGCCCTGATTGCCGCTTATGGAGAAGACCGGGCCGGAACCGGCGCCGTGCCGAGCCCGGCGCAATGGCAGGCGCTGGCCGCGCTCGATCCCGCCAAACCCGTCACATTGATCAATTATTTCAAGCTCGCCCCGCAAGGAAACGAGGCGATGATGAATTACGCCGCCGTATCCATGCCTAGCCTCGAAAAACTGGGCGGGCGCTTTCTCCTCACTGCGCCTTTCGCCGGCACGCTGATGGGCGAGGCGGAAGACTGGGACATGATCGCCATCGGCACCTACCCGGAGGCGCGCCTCGTTTTCGCGCTTTTCGAGGACCCGGCCTACCGGGAGGCCTATGCCCACCGCAAGACGGCGTGCCTGCGCCAGAAGGTGCTGATCGCCGCCGGATAGCCCCCTTGCAATTCCCCTTTCCCTCCGCTATAAGCCCGCTTTCCAAGAGGTTTCCAGGGTCATCCGCCGCTTTGCCGGCTGCCCCGCAGAGAATGAGAAGACGGATGAAAAAAGACATCCATCCCGACTACCACATGATCAAAGTGGCCATGACGGACGGCACCGTGTACGAGACCCGCTCCACCTATGGCGCAGAGGGCGACACGATCACGCTCGACATCGACCCGACGACCCACCCGGCATGGACCGGCGGCTCGTCGAACCTGATGGACCGCGGCGGCCGCGTGAGCCGCTTCAACGAGAAGTACAAAGGCTTTCTCGGCAAGAAGTAAGTTTCTGCCGGATTACGCCTTGGGCAGGCGCCCTGCCCTGCTTGGTGCGCCGCCCGCCAAAAAGCCCCGCCTTGGAAAAGGCGGGGCTTTTGTCGTCTTCGAGCTTCAGCGTCTGATCTGAAACGGCTCAGTGCCGGTCCCAGCGCACCAGACCTTTGTCCATGGTTTCCTGGAAGAAGGCTTCCACCTGATCGAACTGGGCGGCAAGCGGCGAGCGCACCATCTCCTCATCGTCTTCCTCAAAGACGTCCGGCTCTTCGTTGAGCTGGGTATCGAGCCGCTCGATCCGCTCATAAATCCGCACCGATTTTTCCATCAGCGCGCGCAGCTCATCCGGCAGATCTTCCGAGCCGCTCATCGGCTTGGAACGCGCAACGGACTGCCCGCCAAGGCGGTATTTGTCCTGCGCGGCATCTTCCGGCGTCATCTCGCCTTCGAAGACGGCTTTCTGAACGAGCAACCAGGCGGCCACCTGCATGAGGCGCGTAGTGACGCGCATGCTTTCGGCTGCATAGGCAAGAGCGGCCATGCGGGGCAGGAGCTTGGCCTGCTCGCGGCCCGGCCCGTCGAGATAAGAGGCCGCCTCTTCTACAAGGCCCATGCCTTCACGGTAGGTACGTTGAAAAAGTTCCGAGCCGCCGAAAAGCTTCGCCGTCGCCGCGGCCCCTGCGCTCTGAGATTCCCCGCCATGATACGTCATCAGCCTTACTCCACTTGGCTTTAGCGGCCGCTGCCGGACTGTTTCATTTTGAAACACCTTGCCGGTACGCGGTTTCGACTCATCCCCAGCCGGTTTTTCTGTTCCGACTATAAACGAGGAATCGTCCCGCCGTCATACATCTGAGGACAGTTACATCAACAAACGTGCCAGGGAGAAAATAGTTAGCAAAGCCCTAACGAAGTTTAGGGTGCGCACCCAAGGTAGGCTCAAAAAAGAGCCGCGGAAGCCGCGGCTCAAGTTCTAACAGGGAGGCGTCAAACAGAGTGGATAGGAGCCACTCAAATCCATATGACTGGATTACGCAACGCTACAGTACGATTCTAATACCTAATGAATCCCTAACGAAATGCCTAATTCGCAGTCAATGCGGTTCAATTTGCAACACTGCCTCTAAAAACCGCCGATTTCAGCGCTTTAATCCCCATAAGCCGAAGGGAAAATAATCATCTATTTGCGGAAAAAAGCTTCCGCAGCGTCACGCGAATTTTGCTTTTTGCCGATTTCGGCACTGATTCGTTCGATCTCGCCTTTCAAAAGCTCGATCCGATCGGTCAGCTCCTCGACGCTTTTCATCGAAAGATCCTCGCGGATCAGCGCGTCCAGCGCATCGGACCTCTTGCGCGGCTCCAGATCATCCATATTCCGCTCCCTTATCTCACCCTTGTTGTCTTCACCCTTGAACGGGGCGCCGCTCGCGCTCATGTGGCCTGCACGTGACTAGCCATGCCCCTTATTGCCGCCTAGTCTGCCCCAACCGAGCCGCCCAGAAAATACGGCCAAAACAAACGAGGAGAGCCTTCATGTCCGAGGTCCCCGCAAAAATGATCCGCATCGCCATTGCCGAGCCGGGCGGGCCCGAGCAGCTCAAACCCGAAGAGATTGCCACCCCCACCCCTGCGGCCGATGAAGTGCTGATCAAGATCGCGGCGGCCGGGCTCAACCGGGGCGACATCGTTCAGCGCCAGGGCTTTTACCCCCCGCCCCCCGGCGCGCCCGACACGCCGGGCCTCGAGGTTTCCGGCACCGTGGTTGCCACCGGCGAAAATGTCAGCCGCTGGAAAAAGGGCGATGAGGTTTGCGCGCTGCTGGCCGGCGGGGGCTATGCGGAATATTGCGCGGTGCATGAAGCTCATTGCCTGCCCGTCCCCAAAGGCGTGAGCCTGACCGAAGCCGCCGCCCTGCCGGAAGTCTACTTCACGGTCTGGACCAATGTTTTCGAGCGCGGGCAGCTCAAAGCCGGGGAAACGCTGCTCATCCATGGCGGCTCCAGCGGCATCGGCACGGCGGCCATTCAGCTTGCCTCGGCGCTTGGCGCGCGCGTCTTCGCGACTGCCGGCACCGATGAAAAATGCCGGGTCTGCCAGACGCTCGGGGCCGAGCGCGCCATCAATTACAATGAGGAAGATTTCGTCCTCGTCACGAACGCGCTGACGGAAGGCAAAGGCGTCGATGTCATTTTCGACATGGTGGGCGGCCCTTACGTGCAGCGGAACATTTCCGCCGCTGCCCGCGACGGGCGCATCGTCAATATCGCCTATCAGGCCGGCTCCAAGGTCGAGCTCAACCTCCTGCCCATCATGCTCAAACGCCTGACCATGACGGGCTCGACCCTGCGCGCCCGCTCGGTGGGCGAAAAGGCGGCGCTGACGGAAGCGGTGAAGGCCAATGTCTGGCCGCTGATCGAGGCCGGGCGCCTCAAACCCGTCATCCATGCCACCTTCCCCCTCGCCAAGGCGGGCGAGGCCCAGAAACTCATGGAAAGTTCCACCCATACGGGCAAAATCCTGCTTTTACCGGAAGAAGCCTAGCAGGGAAGCGGCGGAACACGCGCTGCCGCAGGAAGTGCTTTCCTTGGAAGGCCTTAGCCCCTATATAGGGGCTATTCCGCTCATTTTGACGAACAAAGGTTCATTCGGAGACGCCCGGATGGATCATAAGGAGAGACCATGTCACGGCCCCTTATGCCCAAGGCAACCGCCGTTTGGCTTGTAGACAATACCGCGCTCACCTTCGACCAGATTGCCGATTTCTGCGGCCTGCATGCGCTGGAAATCAAAGGCATCGCGGACGGGGACGTGGCGCAGGGGATTAAAGGCCTCGATCCTGTCGCCGCCGGCCAGCTCACGCGCGCGGAAATCGAGCGCTGCCAGAAAGACAGCGACGCCCGGCTGAAACTGTCCGAAAGCGAGCACGACCTGCCGGAAGTCAAACCGCGCAAGGGTCCGCGCTATACGCCGGTCTCCCGCCGTCAGGACCGCCCGGACGCGATTGCCTGGCTGCTGCGCCACCACCCGGAACTGACGGATGCGCAGGTAACGAAACTCGTAGGCACCACCAAGCCGACGATCCAGTCGATCCGCGACCGCAGCCACTGGAACTCGCCCAACATCAAGCCGGTCGATCCGGTCACGCTGGGCCTTTGCACGCAGCTTGAGCTTGACGCTGCCGTGCAGAAAGCCGCCCGCCGCGTCGAGCGCGAGCACAAAAAGGCGGTGAAGGAAGGCCGTGCGGTGGAAACGCTGCTGCCCGCCGCCCAGACCACGGCGGAAGAGCCGGCCCCTGCTGCCGATGAAGAACGCGAGAAGCGCGCGCCGAGCGCGGCGGAAGCCTTCTCCCGCCTCAACAACCCGGTCAAGGAAGAGGAAGAGCCTTCCTATGATGCCGACAGCGTCTTTTCCAAATTGAAAGACCTGAAAAAAGACGGCGAGGAGGAAGAAGACAAGGAGTGATCCCGGTCTTCTCTCTCGTGAAGAAACAAAGCCGCCCCTTGGGGCGGCTTTTTTCATGCCTTCGGATAACCCGCCTGCTTCAGCGTGCCGCCGATTTCATCGAGGATCGCCGGGTCGTCGATGGTTGCCGGCAGGCTCCAGCTTTCCCCATCCGCCATCTTGCGCATCGTGCCGCGCAGGATCTTGCCGGAGCGGGTCTTGGGCAGCCGCTCCACCACAAAAGCCTGCTTGAAGGAGGCAACGGGGCCGATCTTCTCACGCACCAGCGCCACCGCCTCGCGGATGATCTCTTCTTCCGGCCGGTTGACCCCTGCATTGAGCACCAGAAAGCCGGCGGGGACCTGACCTTTCATCGCATCGGCAATACCGATCACCGCGCATTCGGCAACGTCGGGATGCGCGGCAAGCACTTCTTCCATGCCGCCGGTGGAAAGGCGGTGGCCTGCAACGTTAATGATATCGTCCGTACGCGCCATAATATAAAGATAGCCGTCTTCATCCTTAAAGCCCGCGTCGGCAGTCTTGTAATAACCGGGAAAGTCTTCCAGATAGGCCGACCGGAAACGCGCTTCGTCGTTCCAGAGCGTCGGCAGGCAGCCGGGCGGCAGCGGCAGCTTGACGACGATGGCGCCATTCTCGCCCGGCGCAACGTCCTTGCCGTCCGGGCCCAGCACCCGCACGTCGTAGCCCGGCATGGAAAGGGCGGGCGAGCCATGCTTGACCGGCAAGAGCTCGATACCGGCGGGGTTTGCCGCAATCGCCCAGCCAGTTTCCGTCTGCCACCAATGATCGATAACGGGCACACCGAGCGCTTTTTCCGCCCAGGAAAGCGTGTCGGGGTCCGCCCGCTCGCCCGCCAGGAAAAGCGTTTTGAGCGAAGAAAGATCGTAGCCGGCCATGAGCTTTGCTTCCGGATCTTCCTTCTTGATGGCGCGGAAAGCGGTCGGCGCCGTGAACAGCGCTTTGACCTTATATTCTTCGATGACGCGCCAGAACGCGCCCGCATCGGGCGTGCCCACGGGCTTGCCTTCATAAAGAACGCTCGTGCAGCCCTGCAGAAGCGGCCCGTAAACGATATAGGAATGGCCCACGACCCAGCCGACATCCGAGGCCGCCCAGAAGACGTCCCCCGGCTGCATGCCATAGACATTCGCCATGCTCCATTGCAGCGCCACCATATGCCCGCCATTGTCGCGCACCACGCCTTTGGGCTGGCCGGTCGTGCCGGACGTATAAAGAATGTAAAGCGGGTCTTCGGAAAGAACGGGAACGGGCGCGGCCAATTCACCCGCTTCTTCCGCCCGGTCCATCTCCTCTTTCCAGTCATGATCGCGCCCTGTGATAAGCGCCGCCTTCTCCCGCTCGCGCTGAAAAATGATGCAACCGTCCGGCTTGTGAGCGGAAAGCGCGATCGCTTCATCGAGAAGCGGCTTATAGGAAACCGTGCGCCCCGGCTCAATGCCGCAGGACGCGGAGACGATGAGCTTCGGGCGGGCATCGTCGATGCGCGTGGCAAGTTCCTTCGCTGCAAAACCGCCGAAGACCACCGAATGAATGGCCCCGATCCGCGCGCAGGCGAGCATCGCGACTACGGCCTGCGGCACCATCGGCATATAGATGATGACGCGCTCGCCTTTCTGCACGCCGTGGCGCTGGAGGACGGCGGCAAAGCGGGCAACTTTCTCCGTCAGCTGCGCATAGGTGAATTGCTTTTTCTTGCCGGTGACGGGGCTGTCATAGATCAGCGCCACCGCCTCGCCGCGCCCCGCTTCCACATGCCGGTCGAGGCAATTATAGGCAGTGTTGCAGCGCGCGCCTTTAAACCAGGTCGCGCCCGCGCCCTGCCAGTCGAGCACCTTCTCCCAAGGCGCTTCCCAATCGATGGCTTTGGCCGCCTCTTCCCAGAAGGCTTCCGGCGCGCGCGCCCAGCTTTCATAAATGTCAGCGTAATGGGCCATGGCCCTCTCCCCGTTTTTTTATCGTCTTTTTATGCTAAGGAGGCCGGGCCTCCTTTTGAAAGACACTCTTTCAAGCCCGCCCCGTCCTGGCAAGACCTCAACCGGACATGCCTATGATTACCGATTTCTGGTTCTATGCCGCAGCCGTGCCCGCCGTTCTTCTGGTCGGGCTGTCCAAGGGCGGCTTTGCAGGCGGGCTCGGCATTCTGGGCGTGCCGATGATGGCGCTCACCGTCTCGCCCTTGCAGGCGGCGGGCATTCTCCTGCCCATCCTTATCGCCATGGATATGATCGGCGTCTGGGCCTACCGCAAGAGCTTCCACAAACACAATCTCCTGCTGCTCGTGCCGGGCGCGGCCATCGGCATTCTGATCGGCACGCTCACAGCCTCGCTGGTCACGGATAGTTTCGTGCGCCTTCTCATCGGCACGATCGCTGTTGCCTTCGCGCTCGATCACTGGATCGGGCGGCGCGCTGAAGCGGCGCCCAAAGGCATCAATGCGCCGAAAGGGGTTTTCTGGGGCGGGGTCGGCGGCTTCACCAGCTTCGTCGCCCATGCGGGCGGGCCGCCTTTTCAGATTTACATGCTGCCGCAGAAGCTCGACAAGGTCGTCTATGTCGGCACCTCAGTGATGTTTTTCACCCTGGTCAATCTGATCAAGGTGCCGCCTTATGCGCTGCTCGGGCAGTTTCAAAGCGAGAACCTGATGACCTCGCTGGTGCTGTTGCCGCTCGCGCCCATCGGCATGGGGCTCGGCATCAAGGCGCTGCATATCATTCCGGAAAAACCTTTTTACCGGATTGCCTATACCGCGCTTTTTCTGGTGGGGCTGAAACTCGTCTGGGATGGGCTCGCGCCCTGGCTCGGGTCCTAAACCCCGCTCAGTCTTCTTTGCCGATGCGCGGCGCGCCGCCTTCAGAGGCCTTGGACGGGCCGAAGGATTTTTGCAAATGGCGCGTCGATTCCTCGGCCAGCTGAATAGCCTCGGTCAAAAGCCCCAGAATGCGGATATTGTTCTCCAGCACATGGTGGGCTTCGGGCCGGTGATCCTCGGCAATGCGCTCGCAGCGCTTGATCAGATCGGTGCGCAGCGCCGTCAAAATATCTTCCATCCGGAAGCCTTCCGGATTGGTGTCCGACGCAAGAAAACGGGTCATGGCATGTCTCCTGTGACCGCTTACCCAACCGGATCATTCTCGCGCCGGCGGGTTAAGGATTCGTTCTGGCGCTTGTGGCTGGCAAAAGCCCCGGCTACCTTGGGGAAAATGCCGCCAAATCAACGGTGGAAAAACGCCTCAAGGGGAGAAAAATGAGCGCCAATCCATATCAAAGCGACCTGGACAAGAACGCAGCCAACCACCAGCCGCTCTCCCCTTTGAGCTTTTTAAAACGCGCCGCGAAGGTCTATCCGGAAAAACCGGCGGTCATTCACGGCGCGATGACCCGCAATTACGGCGCCTTCTATAAGCGCTGCTGCCAGCTTGCCTCGGCGCTGAACGCCAAGGACATCCGCAAGGGCGATACTGTTGCCGTGCTCGCGCCCAATATCCCGGCCATGCTGGAGCTGCATTACGGGGTGCCGATGCTGGGCGCCGTGCTCAACACTGTCAATATCCGCCTCGATGCCGCCGCCATCGCCTTCATCCTGGATCACGGGGAAGCGAAGGTCGTGTTCGTGGATAAAGAATTTTCAGGCATCGCCCGCGAAGCGCTGGCCCTTGCCAAGGTGAAGCCTCTCGTCATCGACATTGACGATCCGGAATATGAGGGCGAGGGAGAGCGCATCGGCGAGGTGGAGTATGAAGACTTCATCGCAAAAGGCGATGCGGCTTTCGATTGGGCGTTGCCTGCCGATGAGTGGGATGCGATCACGCTGAACTATACATCCGGCACTACCGGCAACCCGAAAGGCGTCGTCTATCATCACCGGGGCGCCTATCTCCTGGCGGTCGGTAATATCGTCACCGCCGAGATGACGAAAAACTCCGTCTATCTCTGGACAGTGCCGATGTTCCATTGCAATGGCTGGATCTTCACCTGGTCGATGAGCGTCGTCGCGGGCACCCATGTCTGCCTGCGCAAAGTCACCGCCGCCAATATCTATAGCACGATTGCCGAGCATGGCGTGACGCATATGGGCGGCGCGCCCACCGTCATGGGCTTCATCATCAATGCGGGCACGGAGGAAAAGAAACCCCTGCCCCACCAGGTCAATTTCTTCGCCGCCGCGGCGCCCCCGCCCGCCGCAACGATCCGCAGCCTTGAAGAAGAAGGCTTCAACGTCATTCACGTTTACGGGCTCACCGAAACCTATGGGCCTGCCGTCGTCAATGCCTGGCACGATGAATGGGATGCGCTTCCCTCTGCCGAACGCGCAGGCGTCAAGGCGCGCCAGGGCGTCAATTATCCCGTGCTCGAAGACCTTGCCGTCATCGATCCGGAGACTATGGAGCCCGTGCCTCAGGACGGGGAAAGCATGGGCGAGGTGATGTTCCGCGGCAATGTCGTCATGAAGGGCTATTTGAAAAACCCGAAAGCGACGAACGAGGCTTTTGCCGGCGGCTGGTTCCATTCCGGCGATCTCGGTGTCTGGCACCCCGATGGCTATATCCAGCTCAAAGATCGCTCGAAGGACATCATCATTTCAGGCGGGGAAAACATTTCCTCCATCGAAGTGGAAGACACGCTCTATAAACACCCGGATATTCTGGAAGCCGCCGTCGTCGCCGCCCCGCACGAAAAATGGGGCGAAACCCCCTGCGCCTTCATCACGCTGAAAAAGGGCAAGAGCCTCAGCGAGGCGGATATCATCGCCTATTGCCGGGAAAACCTCGCGCATTTCAAATGCCCGACCAAGGTGATCTTTACCGAGCTACCCAAAACCTCCACCGGCAAGGTGCAGAAATTCAAATTGCGCGATATGACGTGATCCGAAAAAACCAAACGCCGGAACTCCTGTTCCGGCGTTTCCAACTCATCTCGTCTGGAAGACCGTGTGCGGCCTCCCGTGAGGGCCTCAGGCCGCTTGAGGAGAGGCCAAGGTCAGCTTTTCGATCTCGTCCTTGAGCCTCAATTTTCGTCGCTTGAGCTCTGTAATATGGAGGTCATCGCTACCGGGACTAAGGAGTTCACGTTCGATTCGTTTCTCCAATTCCTCATGCCGACGCGTCAGTTCGGCAACATGCGATTCCAGAGCCATACATACCCTCCTTTTCGGTGTTTGGGGTAACCTGAAAAGTGTGACTCTTTTTTTTCGGCTTGTCGAATTTCGCGGATTTCTGCGGTAAAAATGCCGCAGCTTTTGAGCGGCCCGAACCGCGTAAAGGACAGAGTAAAAAATTTGTTTCGCAAGGCGCCGGAATGGCGGGCCAAGCGCCGCTCTCCTTACAAAGAGACATGGACTTGGCCCGGCGCGCGCGGCACTCTATGAGCCGCTAAAGAGGCAGAACCCGGCGCAAGACAAACGCCCAAATGGATCAAAGGGGATGCGGCCCGTTCATGGATAGTATCGACGAAGAGGAACTGCGCACGCTGCTCATCGCGCTGAAGGAAGAACACCGGGACCTCGACACCGCCATCATGGCGCTTGAAGCGCTGACCTATCCCGATCACCTGCAGATCAAACGGCTGAAGAAAAAGAAGCTGGAACTGCGCGACCGCATCCTGAATATCGAAGACGAACTTTTCCCCGACATCATCGCGTGAAGCAAGTGCGGCGCTAACCGCTTTTCTTGATCTCATACATGGCAAGATCGGCGCGCTTGAGCGCCTCTTCCGGATCTTCCGAACCGGTAAGGCCAACCGCGCCTGCCGACGCGCCAAGATCGATCGCCACCCCGTCGATCTTCACGGGGTTCTGCGCGATTGTCTCGACGATCTGCTGCGCCTTGCGCCGCGCCGCCGTTTCATCGGCGCGCATCATGATGACGCCGAACTCATCCCCGCCCAACCGGCCGATCAGATCGGATTCGCGCACCTGGGAGAGAATGAGCCGCGCGATATGGCGCAGCGCCTCGTCGCCCGCCGCATGGCCATGGGCATCGTTGAGGCTTTTGAAGCGGTCAAGATCGATATAAACGAGGCCCGCCGGTTCCCCGTGGCGCTGGCCGTAAGAAAGCACACGGGCCAGCTCACGCACAAAGGCGCGGCGGTTGAGAAGCGGCACAAGCGGGTCATGATCGGCAAGCTGCTCGGCATCGCGCAGCCGCGCTTTAACCCCGTCAAGCTCACGGCGCAGTTCCGCCACCTCGCCCATCAGCGTCATCAAGGCGTTGCGCACGGCTGGTGTCAGCTCGGTTTCCGGCACGCCCATGATCGAGGTTGTATCGGTGATAACGCGCCCGCCTGCAGCCCCGGCAGCGCCCTGCGCCGCCCCGGCTCCTCCGGTTTTCGCCGTGCCCCCATAGGCCCGCGAGGCAGCGCTGCCTGCGGCCGATCTGGATTTACTATCGCCAACTTTCATGCAAAGCGCCCCATAGGCTCAAAATACGGCAGTCCGGCGCACCGCGCCAAGGAAATTTGGTGCATTTGCGCCGTCTCCGGCCCTCCCTGCCCCGATTAGGGGTATCCCAAGACTTAGCGCCGCAATCCTTGCCTTAAAGCCCCTTCTGCCTATAATCCGCCGCTTTCCGGCGTCCTCTCACGGGGCGCCGCCAATTGAGCGAAGATGGCAAACCCGTCTTTTCACGACCGGCCGGAGGAAGGCATGACCACGTCGAGCGAGACAGCCAAAGTGGGCATCATTATGGGCAGCCAGTCCGACTGGCCGACCATGAAACATGCCGCCGACGTTCTGGACGCGCTCGGCGTGCCTTACGAGGCGCGTATCGTCTCCGCCCACCGCACCCCGCAGCGCCTTTACGATTATGCCCATAGCGCCAAATCCCGCGGCCTGCAGGTGATCATTGCAGGCGCCGGGGGCGCCGCCCACCTGCCGGGCATGGCTGCCTCCATGACGCCGCTGCCCGTGCTCGGCGTACCGGTAAAGAGCCGCGCGCTTTCAGGTCAAGACAGTCTTCTTTCCATCGTGCAGATGCCCGGCGGCATTCCCGTCGGCACGCTCGCCATCGGCGATGCGGGCGCAAAGAACGCAGGGCTTTTGGCAAGCGCCATTCTGGCCCTGCAGGACGAGGCACTGGCCGCGCGCCTCGACGAATGGCGCAAGGCGCAGAGCGAGGCCGTCGCCGAAACCCCCGAAGACAGCCAATAAGAAGACAGCCAATAAAACATGACGCACACGCCGCCTTCTTCCGCACCGCTTGCCCCCGGCGCCCGCATCGGCATTCTGGGCGGCGGCCAGCTTGGCCGGATGCTCGCGGTCTCCGCCGCCGAGCTGGGCTTCAACTGCCATATCTATTGCCCGGAAGAAAACCCGCCCGCAGGCGAGGTTGCCGCCCGCACCACCTGCGCGGCCTATGAGGACGAAGCCGCCCTCACCCGCTTTGCCGAAAGCGTCGATGTTGTCACCTATGAGTTTGAAAACGTGCCGGAAAAGGCCGCAGCGCTTCTGGAAGCCCATGTACCCGTGCGTCCCGGCCCGCTCGCCCTCGCCACGGCACAAGACCGGCTGACGGAAAAAACCTTCCTGCGCGAGGCGGGTATCGCCACCGCGCCCTTCGCCGCCGTTTCAAGCCTCGAGGATTTGAAACAAGCCGTGGAAACGGTCGGCCGCCCGTCGATCCTGAAGACCCGCCGCTTCGGCTATGACGGCAAGGGCCAGGTGAAGATCGAAGGCGACACGGATCTTGCCGCCGCCTTTGAAGAGATCGGCAAACAGCCCGCCATCCTGGAAGGCTTCGTCCCTTTTACCCGCGAGATTTCCGTCATCGTCGCGCGCGGTACGGACGGTAAGATCGCCGCTTACGATCCCGGCGAGAACGTTCACAAGGATCACATTCTGCACACAACGACCGTACCCGCCGCCATCGGCGAGACAACCGCGGCAGAAGCCATGGAAATCGCCCGCAAGCTGATAGGCGCGCTTTCCTATATCGGCGTAATGGGCGTGGAGATGTTTCATCTTGAAACAGAAGGCGCGCTGGTCGTGAACGAGATTGCACCCCGCGTGCACAATTCCGGTCACTGGACCCAGGATGGCTGCGCGGTGTCGCAATTCGAGCAGCATATCCGCGCCATTACCGGCTGGCCGCTCGGCGATCCGGCCCGCCACGCCGACACGCAAATGCTCAATCTGATCGGCGATGATGCCCATAATTGGCAGGCATTTGCACAAGATGCGAAATGCCATGTTCACCTTTACGGGAAAAAGGAAGCACGGCCGGGCCGCAAAATGGGCCACGTTAACCGTATCCGCGCGCTTTCCCGCTAAACTTCTCCGTGATCGGAACACGCGGCGATCCGCCGCATCGACTTTTGGTTAATCCGCCCGCATCAACACGCCGGGCGGGAGGGGGACCGAACCACAAACCACCGCGAGACGTATGGATTTAGACCCCACCCAGATGAGCGACACGGATATCCGTAAGGAACTGCAGGCGCTTCTCCCGGCCGATACTCCCAAATCCTTTCTCGATCTTTGGGTCTATTGGTATTCCATCCGCTATGGGAAAGTGCTGCCGGATGTGGCCGATTTCGACCCGATGCGCATCACCCGGCTTCTGCCCGACATTTCCGTTTTCGAACGGCGCAAACCGGACGAGCTAATTTACCGTCTGGCCGGCACCGCTATCGCAGAGCGCATGGGCCATGACCCGACGGGCGAGAACCTGGTCGATCTGACCGATCCGGCGCGGCACACTTTCGTCACCGATCTTTTCACCGGGATCATCGAAACCCCGGCAGGTGCCTTCGTGCGCTACGAAAACACCTATGCCTCGGGCCGCAAGGCCATGGTGCAAAGTTTCTTCCTGCCCATGGTCGGGCCGAAGAAAGAAGCCGGAGCCGGGACAAGCCAAGGCTTCCTGCAGCGCGTCCTTTCCATCCATCATATGGAAGCGGCAAAGGAATATGAAAGCGAGCGCCAGCGCACGACGGTCGGCAGCGACATCGACAAAACCGTCTGGATCGATATCGGCCAGGGCGTGCCGAAGAACGGCTGACCGTCTTAAAAAGCCTGTTCTCTTTTAGCGCGGGCCCGGATAACGCAGCCGCCCCAGAAAAGAGACGGGATCGGGAAATTTCGACAGGGCCTTGGCAAGCTTCGCCTTGCCCTTTTCGATCTGCATCACATCGGCAATGCGCCGGTCGAGAAAGGCATATGTCTCGGCGAAATCTTCCGATGTATCCCCGAACCAGACAAAGAGCGTCGAAACGAAAACGCCGGAGAGCAGTGCGCGCTTCGTATAGAAATTAAAATCCGTCGCCGTATCGCCCGCCGCCAGCCAAATGGCATCCACCGTCCGGTAAAGCGCCTGCGCGCCGGTAAAATGCGTGGGCGAGAGGGAAAGCACGGCAGCCGCCCGGCGCACCGCCTCGCGGTTATCCGCATCCACCTCAAGACGCACCCGCACCGCATGGGTGATCCGCTCACGGATTTTCATCGAGGCAAGATCGTCCTTCGCCAGCCGCTCCAGCATTGCCTTATCGCCGCGGGCGAAGAAATGGGCGATCGCATCCCGCACCCCGTCCGGGAAAAGCAGCCGCACCTCGCCTTGCTCGAGCCCGGCTTCCTCGCCTGCCCGGATGAGCCCCTGCAACGTCCAGCCATCGAAAGCGACATCCGGAAGCGCGGCATCCAAAACCGCGTCTTTCTTCTGCTCTTCGGTCAATTTCGCTGCCATTGGTTTAGCTCCCATCGGGGTTTGACGCCCATCGGTTCTGCTTCTAAGAGCGCCCTCTTAAGGCTTGCGTCCGGAGGCAAGCCAATGGCGCACCTCGCTTTCGAAAATCAGTTTGCCGAGATCGCTCATCCGCTGGGGATAGAGAATCCCGTCGAGATGATCGCATTCATGCTGCACGACGCGGGCATGAAACCCCTTGGCGCGCCGTTCCATGGGCTTGCCGTCGAGCCCCACGCCCTTATAGACGATATCAGTATAGCGCGGCACCAGCCCGCGCAGGCCCGGCACGGAAAGGCACCCTTCCCAGCCCTCTTCCATCTCATCGCTCTGGGGCTCGATTTCAGGATTGATGAGCACGGTGAGCGGGGCCGTATGGTCGAAAGCCTCCTCCTCATCGAGGCCGCCTTCGGCCCGCGCGCCCGGCGCCTGGAAAATCACCACCCGAAGGCCCTCATGGACCTGCGGGGCGGCAAGCCCTGCCCCATTGGCATCGATCATGGTCTCGATCATATCTTCCACCAGCGCGCGGATTTCCGGCGCGCCGGGGTCTTTCACCGGCTCGGCAGGCAATTTCAGGATCGGATGGCCCATCCGGGCGATTTTTCGGATCGTCATGGAGGTTAATATGGGGGGCGCCGGAAGGCCCGTCAAAGCCCGAAAGCGGGGGTTTTAAGGGGCCGATCGCCGCATCCGGCCCTCTTTAGTCCCGCCCGGCCTGTCTGCGATCCTCTTGAGGCCGGAATAAGCCCTGAAAGGCTGGACAAGGCTCGAATCTTTTGCTAGTTAACCGGCCTCAGCGGGGCCCTTGATGTGGCCCCGGCATTTCTTTTGGCCGTTTAAAGGTATCTGACCGTTTAGACGCCATTGGAACTGAAATCAGGAAATTTGACCGAAAGGCAGGGATTCCTCGTGCAGGTACTCGTTCGCGACAACAACGTCGATCAGGCGCTCAAAGCGCTGAAGAAAAAAATGCAGCGGGAAGGTATCTTCCGTGAAATGAAGCTGCGTGGCCATTTCGAGAAGCCTTCCGAGAAGAAAGCCCGCGAAAAAGCCGAAGCGATCCGCCGTGCGCGCAAACTGGCCCGCAAACGCGCTCAGCGCGAAGGCCTGCTGCCCGGCAACAAGCGCGGCCGCTAAGCCTTCAAGGCCAAAGAGCCAAGCGGCGGGGACAGCACAAAGCTCTCCCCCGCATCCCAAAGCCCCCTAACGGGGGCTTTTTGCGTTTGGCGGAAATGGTGGCGCCTTTGTCCGCCGCAGCTTACCCGACACCAGTATATTGCGTCCTCATGCCCCCCAAGCAGGAGTACGCCTTGAAGCTCTATATCATCCGCTCCGCCTGCTCGCTCGCCGCTCATATTCTGGTGCGTGAGGCCGGCCTCAATATCGATCTCGTTAAAGTGGACTTGGCAACCAAGAAGCTTGCCGACGGCACGCCCTATAGCGACATCGTGCCGAAAGGCCAGGTCAGCGCCATGACCCTGGAAAACGGAGAGCTGCTCACCGAAAATATCGCCGTCCTTGCCTATCTCTCCTCGCTTGCCCCTGAACACAATTTCATGGGCACACCGGGCTCGATGGAGTCTTTCCGCGTCCTGGAATGGCTCTCCTTCGTTTCAACGGAAATGCATAAACAGATTTACTGGACGACGTTCAACACCGAGGCCCCGCGCCCTTACAAAGCCTATTTGCGCACTTTGCTGCACAGGCGTTTCGACACGCTTGCCCGGCAACTGGAAAAACAGGACTTTATTGCCACCGGCAGTTTCACGGCGGCGGATGCTTATCTGACATGGGCGCTGCATTTGGCGGGTCTTCTGGGCGAAACGGTGATTGCCTGGCCGGCCCTCGAGGCCTACCGGACGCGCATGTTCGCCCGCCCCGCCGTTGTCCAGGCGCTTGCCTTCGAAGCGGCGGACTGACCGGCACCAAGGCTAGAGATACTTGCGCAGCGAGACCTCGTAGAGCCCATAGCCCGATTTCTCATAAAAGCGCTGGGCGCTCTTATTGCCCGCAACGGCGAAAAGCCGGACCTGGGTGAGCCCCAGCGCTTTGAAATGGGCCTCGGCCGCCGCCATAAGCGCCTGGCCGGCGCCGCTGCCGCGCGCGGCTTCTTCCACATAAATATCGGCGATATAACCGAAGCGCCGCTCCGTCTCGGCAACGAAGAAACCGGGGTCGGTGTCCACCATGGCGGCGATGAAGCCGAGGGGCTTACCCTCCTCTTCCGCGATCAGCATGACGCCCTGATGGGCGGCGGCTTCCTCTTCCAGATGGCTGAGATGCGGCTTCGCCATTTCAGGGCCGGGCGTGCGGTTTGCCTCCAGTGCGCGCTCATATTCCTGCAGCGCCGCCATGAAACGCAAAAGAACGGGCCGGTCCTCCGGCCCCGCGACGCGCACCTGAACAGTCACTAGAACTTCTCCTCGCCGCGAATGCGCTGGGGATCGGGGAAATCCCGGTAAAGCGCAAAGGTCACATCCTCGACCAGGGAATTAACGCCGTGATGGGCGGTCTCGATAGGCTCGCCCCGCGCCGAGACGAGCTTGAACGCCTCATCGAGCTGCGCGAGATCCTTCACCTCGATCATGAAATGAAATTCGGCCAGATGCGCCGGGCCGAGCCCGAGCTTGCGGCGGGTGAGCCTGTAGCTTTCGATCTTCCCGCGCGCTTTCAGATCGCCCATGTAATTGGCAAAAGCCTCGGCAAAGGCGGTATCGCTCACCCCCGCCTTCAGGTTGCACCAGCCGTGATAAATATCCATCGCCTCATCCCTCTTTTGGCCGACAGGCTAAAGAAACATGGCCAAAGAAAAAGGGCGGCGCAAGCGCCGCCCTCTTATCCGGATGGAACCGATCCGCCTTAAAGAGACTTCACGATCTCTTCCACCATCTTCTTCGCATCGGCAAAGAGCATCATGGTGTTGTCGCGGAAGAACAGCTCGTTCTCCACACCGGCATAGCCCGAGCCCATGCCGCGCTTGACGAAGAGCACCGTCTTGGCTTTTTCCACATCCAGCACCGGCATGCCGAAGATCGGGCTGGCCGGGTCGGTTTTGGCCGACGGGTTGGTCACATCATTGGCGCCGATGACGAAGGCGACATCCGCCTGGGAGAACTGGTTGTTGATGTCTTCCAGCTCGAACACTTCGTCATAAGGCACGTTGGCTTCGGCCAGGAGCACGTTCATATGCCCCGGCATACGGCCTGCCACCGGGTGAATGGCGTAAGAAACTTTCACGCCTTCTTCCTTCAGCACGTCGGCCATCTCTTTAAGCGCATGCTGGGCCTGCGCCACCGCCATGCCGTAGCCGGGCACGATGATGACGGAACCGGCATTCTTCATGATGAAAGCCGCATCATCCGCCGAGCCCTGCTTGACCGGACGGGTTTCGACCTGGCCTGCGCCTGCGGCCGCCGCATCCGCGCCGAAGCCGCCGAGGATCACGCTGATGAAGGAGCGGTTCATGCCCTTACACATGATGTAAGAGAGAATGGCGCCCGAAGAGCCCACCAGCGCGCCCGTGATGATGAGCGCGAGGTTACCCAGCGTGAAGCCGATACCTGCCGCTGCCCAGCCCGAATAGGAGTTGAGCATGGAGACCACCACCGGCATATCCGCCCCGCCAATCGGAATGATGATCAGGAAGCCGATAATGAAGGAGAGGATCGTGATCGCCAGGAAGAGCTCGACGCTCTGATTGGCCGGATCGAGGCAGAGGAACACGATGCCGCCGACAATGGCCAGCGCCATGAGGATGTTGATCACATGACGGCCCGGCAGAATGATCGGCGCGCCGGACATATTGCCGTTGAGCTTGGCAAAGGCGATGACCGACCCGGAAAAGGTGATCGCACCGATGGCAACGCCGAGCGACATTTCAACGAGGCTAGCCACCTTGATGTGCAGGAAGGAACCGATGCCGAAGGCCTCCGGCGCATAGAACGCGCCCCAGGCGACGAGCACGGCCGCGAGACCGACCAGCGAGTGGAACGCGGCCACAAGCTGGGGCATCTGCGTCATGGCGATGCGCCGGGCGATAACTGCGCCAACGCCGCCGCCGATCACCAGCGCCACAATGATAAGGCCCCAGGTCAGCGCATTATTCGCTTCCAGACTCACCAGCGTGGTGAGAATGGCGATCGTCATGCCGATCATGCCATAGGTGTTGCCCTGGCGGGAGGTTTCCGGCGAGGAAAGCCCGCGCAGCGCGAGGATGAAAAGGACGCCCGATACGAGGTAAAGCAGCGCCGTTACGTTTGCTGACAACATGCTGCCCCCTTACCGGTCTTTTTTCTTGTACATCGCGAGCATGCGCTGCGTGACAAGAAAGCCGCCAAAAATGTTCACCGCCGCGAGCGCCGTCGCCACGAAGCCGAGGCCCTTGGCGAAAATGCCGCCATCGGCCTCACCGAGCTGCACGCCGACGGAAATCAGCGCGCCGACGATGATCACGGAAGAAATGGCGTTGGTAACGGACATGAGCGGCGTGTGCAGCGCAGGCGTCACGCTCCACACCACGTAATAGCCCACAAAGATCGCAAGCACGAAAATCGCCAGGCGGAATACAAACGGATCTACGATTGCCGCTTCCATCATGCGCCTCCTTCTTGGAGTGCCGAATGCACCACTGCGCCGTCTTTGGTCAGCAGCGTTCCGGTAATGATTTCATCTTCCCAATCGATGGCGAGCTGTCCGCTCTCCTTGTCGATAAGGGGGGTGAGGAAATTGACCAGGTTGCGCGCGTAAAGCGAGGACGCGTCGGCGGGCAGACGCCCGGCAACATTGGTATGGCCGACAAGCGTCACACCGTGCTTCTCGACGACTTTCCCGGCTTCGGAAAGCGGGCAGTTGCCGCCCTGCTCCACCGCCAGATCGACGATGACGGAGCCCGGCTTCATGGACTGCACCATTTCCTCGGTCACGAGCACCGGCGCGGGACGCCCCGGAATGAGCGCCGTGGTAATGACGATGTCCTGCTTCTTGATATGTTCGGCAATGAGCGCGGCCTGACGGCGCTTGTAATCTTCGCTCATTTCCTTGGCATAGCCGCCGGAGGTTTCGCCGGTATCGCCTTCATCGGCCTCGACCATGATGAAGTCGGCGCCAAGGCTTTTCACCTGTTCGGCCACCGCGGCGCGCACATCCGTCGCCGTGACGATGGCGCCCATGCGCTTGGCCGTGGCAATGGCCTGCAGACCGGCAACACCGGCCCCGAAAACGAAAACGCGCGCCGGGGCGATCGTGCCCGCCGCCGTCATCATCATCGGCAGCGCCCGCCCGTATGTGGCGGCCGCATCGACCACGGCTTTATAGCCGGCAAGGTTCGACTGCGAGGACAGCACGTCCATGGACTGCGCGCGCGTGATACGCGGCATGAATTCCATGGCAAAAGCGTTGATCCCGGCATCGGCATAGGCTTTCACCCGGTCCCGGTTCCCGTAAGGGTTCAGGATCGCCGCCACCATGGCGCCTTTCTTCATCTGGCCGAGTTCGCTGTCGCTGGGACCGCGCACCTTGAAGACGATGTCGGCGTCTTTCAGCGCATCGCCCGCCGAGGCGGCAATCGCCGCGCCGGCATCCTTATAAGCATCGTCGGAAAAATTGGCATGGGCGCCCGCGCCGGTCTCCACCACCACGTCGAGACCGAGGGACACGAGTTTCTTCACCGAATCGGGAGAAGCGGCAACGCGCGTTTCCCCGTCTTGGGTTTCTTTGGGTATTGCGAGTTTCATGAGTGGTTCGCCTAGCCCTCTTTTCGCGCGGGGTCTGACGCCCGCGCATTTGACTGACAAGCAGCGGTCCGCACCACTTGCTAATTGGAATTATTCTTAAACAATCCGGAGCCTCAAATAGGCTCGAAACGCCGGATGACAAGAGCGAGCTGAACGGAAAAAACTAGAGAAGCGTAATCGCCATCAGGATCAGAAGGACGGTCAAGGCAATCGTGCCGTATTTCGTCCCCTTCACGAACCCGTCATAGGTCCGCATATGTTCCTCGGCAGCCATTTCCTTGCTCCAGCCCGCCTGCGCGTTTTCTTGGGTCATTTTGTGCCTCTAATGCTCACGCAATTCACATGTGCGCCGGACTATACCAGACGCCCCCCCGGCGGCAAGCATCGCCTCTGCGTAAGGCCTGCGCATGAGCGCACAAGTCCCCGGAGGAACATACCGGGCGGCGTAAAAGCCTGAATTCAGGATTTGCGGTGCGGGTGAGAGTGATTCCAGTCCGCGAGCAGCGCCCGGAGCGCGGCCACGAAGGCCAGAGGCTGATCGAGCAGCACATGGTGGCGGGCCTGAGGGATCTCGATCACCGGGGCGGCGCGGCCGAGAAGCGAGAACATGTAATCCCCGATTTCCTCCGGCAGCAGCACGGAATATTCCCCGCGCATCACCGCGATGCGGCATTTCGTGGCCCGGAGCCGCTCCGCCGGATCGCCGATGGAAAAGCGCCGCCAGATGCGCGGGTCGAATTTCCAGGTCCAGCCCCCTTCCACTTTTTTCAGGGAATGGCGGGCGACATATTCGGTGATGTAGAAATTCTCGCAAGGCTGCGGCGGGGCGAGGCGGAAGCGCCCCATCGCCTCTTCCAGCGTCGGATAGACCCGGTGCGGGCGAATCGTCCGGTTGGGCGGCCCGCCGGGCCGGTCCGGCGGATTGACGGGGCTGTCCACGATGACCGTGCCCGCCAGCCGCTCGCCGTATAGCGCCCCGGCAAGGATCGTCACGAAACCGCCGAAGGAATGGCCGACGACAATGGGCGGCTCTTCATTGTCGAAGAAGCCCGCATCCTCGCACACCGCCATCAGCTCTTCGGCATAGCTTTCCATCGAATAATGGGAGCGGAAGCCGCTATCACCCATGCCCGAAAGATCCATGGCCGCGACGGAATATTCCTTGGCGAGAAACGGTGCGATGAAGGACCACCAATAGGCATGCGCCCCGTTGCCATGCACCAGCAGCAGGCCCGGCTTATCGGGATCGCCCCAATGCAGGTAATGGATGGGCGTACCTTCCACATCCACCTTGCGGCTTTCAACGGGCGTCTCGACGGCACGCTTGAACCATTCGGGCGGGGCCACCACCGTCGGGCCGATGGAATCGCCGGGCGCCAGCTCGAATTGGCGCTGCTCGGCTTCCTGCTCGGCCACCAGCGGGCTTTTGGAAGGTTTCTCGGTGTCACTCATTATGGGCGCTCCCCAAGCGCCTTGAAGACGCCCGTTCCCGTCATGATGGTGCGGTCCCCGCACCATATCCGGCCTTTCACGGTGATGAAATCATCTTCATCGCCCGTGGCAATGCCCGTGCCTTCCACCCAGTCGCCGACCTTGGCCGCCGAGATGAAATCCGTCAAAAGCCGCACCGTCACCCAGTAGCGGTGATAGGCCATGGTCACCGCATGGCCGAAAGCGACATCGGCAAAGGCCATAAGCATGCCGCCATGGCAATTGCCCATGCCGTTTGTGTGATGTTCCTGCACGAGAAAGGCGCGCCGGTAGGTGCCGTCTTCTTCGATGCGCTCATAAAGCGGTCCGATCTGACGCCCGAAGCCGCGGGTCCAGTTCATGGACTGGTAGCCTTCGGGAATGGGAACGGCATTTTCTTCCAGAAGATCGTCGGTCATGAGCGATACGCACCCCTTTATCGCCCCGCTTCATCGGGCAGACCGCTCAAATAGCGGGCGCCCTCAGGCAGCGGATATAAGACCTGCCTTCTTTAGCGCGTGGGCTTGGCGCTTTTCAAGCTGGGTGACGTCGAAAGCGTCGATCGCCTCATTAAAGAGCTTATAGAAATTAAGCTCGGCGCCGAGATGCAGGAACACCCCGCCAAGCCCGATCGCCGCCCTGTCCATGAAAACGAACTCGCGCGGCGGCGTCACCGGCCCGTGCTCTTTCAGCGCCTTATGAACGGCAAAGGCCTGGGCGCGGCCATATTCCCCCGGCGTCACCCCGTCGGCGATGGTGCGCACGCGGTCATCGAGAAGCGGGCCATAGATGAAACCTGCCCAGAGATTGAGAATATCGACGAGCTTGCGCGAGAGGTTTTTAAAGCCCCAGCGCTCATAGGCCGCTACCGCGCGGTCCGTATCGTTCGTCTCCAGCGCCCGGTAAAGCTCGATCACCCCTTCGACGAAGGAAGGCGGAAATTTCCGGATGCAGCCGAAATCGAGAAGATTGATCCCGCAATCCTCCCGCACCGTGTAATTGCCAAGATGCGGGTCCCCGTGAATGACGCCGTAGCGGCTGAAGGGATGCCACCAGGCAACGAACATGGCAGAGGCAATGGCGTTGCGCCGCTCGAGCGTGTCTTCTTTGAAGGAAAGAAGCGGCTTGCCTTCGAGCCAGCTCATCGTCAAAAGCCGCTTGGTGGAAAGCTCGGGCAGCACATCCGGCACCTCGATGCGCGGCTCGTCCGAGAGCATATCGCGGTAAAGAGCGATATGCCTTGCTTCCAGATCGTAGTCCAGTTCTTCGCGCAAACGCTCGCCGATCTCCTCGGCAATCTCACGCGGATCGATCGCCGGATCGAGGCGGCGGTAAAGCGAGAAGATGAAATCGAGCTGCTTCAAATCCGCATTCACCGCCGATTGCATGTCCGGATATTGCAGCTTGCAGGCAAGGGGCATGCCCTCCAGCGAGCGGGCTTTATGCACCTGGCCGAGCGAAGCGGCAGCGGCCGCTTCCTTTTCGAACTCGGCAAATCTCTTCTGCCAGCCTGCGCCGAGCTCGGCCATCATGCGCCGTTTGACGAAGAGCCAGCCCATGGGCGGGGCGGCGGATTGGAGCTGCGCCAGTTCCTCGGCATATTCGGCCGGCAGCGCCTCGGGGATCGTCGCCATCATCTGAGCGACTTTCATGATCGGGCCCTTCAGCCCGCCCAGCGCCGCGGCAAGCTCGCGCGCATTCTTGTCGCTGTCGACATCGAACCCGAAAAACCGCTGGCCGGCATATTTCGCGGCGAAACCGCCCACACCCGCGCCCACCCGGGCATAGCGGGACATGCGCCCGGAAAGCCGGTTGCTCTCTTTGTCGCGAACAGACTTGGCTTTCTCGCGGGCAGGTTTGTCTTTGCCCCGCGGCGGCTTTTCCTTGCTCAAAGGTCGGCCTCCAATTCGTCGATGAGACCGCGAATGACCGAAAGCCCCTTGTCCCAGAACGCCGGATCGGACGCATCGAGACCGAAGGGGGCAAGCAGCTCCTTATGGCGCAGCGTGCCGCCCGCGCGCAGCACATCGAAATATTTCTGCGCAAAGCCGTCAGGCGTGGCCTCGTAAGCGGCATAAAGCGAATTTACGAGGCACTCCCCGAAGGCATAGGCATAGACATAAAAAGGCGCATGGATGAAGTGCGGGATATAGCACCAGAAGGTCTGATACTCCGCATCAAGATGAATGGCGGGACCGAGGCTTTCTCCCTGCACCTCCATCCAGATCCTGCCCAGGTCCTGCGATGTCAGCTCGCCGCCGCGCCGCGCTTCATGCACCCGCCGCTCGAACGTGTAAAACGCGATCTGCCGGATCGCCGTGTTGATCATGTCTTCGATCTTGGAGGCAAGCAGCACCCGGCGCTGCGAGGCGTCCTTGGCATTTGCAAGGAGCCTGCGGAACGTCAGCATCTCGCCGAAGACACTTGCCGTTTCGGCCAAAGTCAGCGGCGTGTCGGAAAGAAGCGGACCTTGATCCGCGGCGAGCACCTGGTGCACGCCGTGGCCGAGTTCATGGGCAAGCGTCATGACATCGCGCGGGCGGCCCATATAGTTCAAAAGCACGAAAGGATGCGCGCTCGGCACCGTGGGGTGGGAAAAAGCGCCCGGCGCCTTGCCCCGGCGGGCGGGCGCATGGATCCATTGGCGCTCGAAAAACTCCCCGGCAAGGCGGGCCATTTCCGGGTCGAACCCTTCATAGGCGCTCAGCACCGTTTCGCGCGCCTCGCCCCAGGAGACGAGCTTGTTGTCGTCTTCGGGCAGCGGCGCATTGCGGTCCCAGAAATTCAGCCGCTCCTTGCCCATCCATTTGGCTTTGAGCGCGTAATAGCGGTGTGAAATATCGGGATAAGAAGCCCTGACCGCGCTTTGCAGCGCATCGACCACCGGCGCTTCCACGCGGTTCGCCACATGGCGGGACATGGCGACATCTTCAAAACCGCGCCAGCGGTCCTCGATCTCCTTGTCCTTGGCGAGCGTATTGGTGATCAGCGTATAAAGCGGCACTTCCTCGGCAAAGCTCGCGGCGATTGCCTTGCCCGCCTTCTCGCGCACCAATTCATCGGGTTCGGAAAGCTTGTCGAGCGCCTCGTTGAGCGAGACCTTTTCACCGTCGAGTTCGACGCGCAGCCGCGCCATGCTTTCATCGAAAAGCCGGTTCCAGGCGGCGCGCCCGGTCACCGACTTCTCGGTCAGAAGGCGCTCCATATCCGCGGCAAGCTCGTATGGCCGCTCGAGCGCCAGATCGCGCAGGAAGGGACGGTAGCGGGCAAGGCGCGGCTCGCGCGCGCAGAGCGCCGCCAGCTTTTCCTCCTCAATGGCATTCAGCTCCAGCGTGAAGAAGAGGAGCTTTGCCGCCATGTCCGAGCTCCAGCCCTGAATATCGGCATAGAGCTTGGCATGAGCGGGAATGGTCGAATCCTCGGCATAAAGCAGCGAGGCATAAGAGCCGAGCCGCCCGGCCTTGTCCTGCAGGGCATCGAAAGCCTCGATCGCCTCGGCCAGCGCCAGCGCGTCCCCTGCTTCGGCAAGGGCCCCGAGCTTCGTTTCATAGCGCTCTGCAAAGCGTGCGGCCTCTTCGAGCGCGGCTTTACGGTCGGCGGCGATCCGCGCATCGTCCGGGCCTTTATAGAAGACGGAGAGGTCCCATTGCGGCAGCTCGCCCAGCGCCTTGGCGCCGCTTTCAGCTTTATCGAAGCGTGGGCTGGTCGATGCATCGCGCCGTCTCATACAAGGCTCCTTTGCCGGGAATTTTCCGATCCCTTCAATATCGGCCTCAGGGCCCCGCGATCAATGGGGCGGGCGGCCAAAAGCGACGAGCCGGCCATGCCCGCGAAACACAAAATACTGAAAAAAGAAAAGCCCCGGCGTTGCCGCCGGGGCTGATCTCTTCGTCTTTAAGGCGATGCCTTAAAGGCGCTGGCTTATTCGGCCGTCACAACCGCGCGGCGGTTGAGCGGTTCGCGCACACCGTCACCGGTCTGCACAGCCAGGTTCGATTCACCGTAGGTGCCGGTCGTGCCGACCGAAGCGCCGCGGGCGCTCAGAGCACCGGCAACGGCGTCAGCACGGCGCTGACCCAGAGCCTGGTTGTAAGCGGACGAACCGGACGTATCGGTGTAGCCCGAAACGTTCAGCGTCTTGCTGCCGGCAACATTGGCGATTTCTTCCACAACAGCTTGAGCTTCAGCCGTCAGGTTCGACTTGTCGAAGCCGAAGTAAATCGTCCACGGGCCAACCGGTGCGGCTTCACATTCGGTCAGAGCTTCGTAGAAAGCTGCTTTTTCAGCTTCCACACGCTCCGGCTGAACGGGGCCGCCGGGGCCGCCGAACCATGCGCCGCCTTCACCGAGGTCGTTGTCGCTGGCCTGTTCGACCCAGCCGTCATAGTGACGCTGAGCTTTGGCGCAAGCGCAAGCCTGGTCGCCTTCGCGGCCGCCATTGTCCAGTGCTGCCATCAGGCGGGCACGGGCATCCTGCAGCTCGCCGAGATCGCTCGGCAGAACGGCATGGTTGGCCGGATCATAGGGCAGTACCGTTTCGCCGGCCTGGGCAGCGCGGCCCTTCGCGACGATCTTGGCAGTATCGACCCAGTTGCAGTCCACATAAGCTTCCGACGTTGCACGGTCTTGGTATTCGCGCGCGAGGCAGGCATTGAAGTCGTTACCCGAAATCTCGTCGTCCAAATACGATTCCGCAGTCCAGGTGCCGCACGCAGCCAGCCCCAGGAACGCAGTTACCGCAATTAGCCGGGATAGAATGTTCATCCCAATCTCCGTCATTTTTTGATCTACCCCCCGTGTTTAAGAGACGGGTGGCCCGGACCCCACCGGTTCGCAGTCAACCGGTTTTGCATGAATATTATGGATGACACGGAAGACCCGCGGTCTTCAAGCCATATCGAGGATTTTAGTCTCTTTTCAGCTACAAGAGTCACTTGACCGCAACACCCGTATTCCAAGGAAATCTCTAGCTTTTCTGCGCTTTGCCATGGTAACGCGCAAATTAACGATAAGTTTCCTTATCGTGCCTTCCCGGCACAAAACTCTTCCCGCCTTAAACCGGCCTTTACCACTTGCCCGCCACCATGCCCCGGAAATTGACGCGGCGCGCCTGCCCGCCTTGCTCTTTCGGTATTCAAGCCGGCCGGGCGGCAAAAGCGGGCGCATAAAGGTTCTGTTGGGGACAAAGGCATGGCTCAGACGATTCTCGTCGTCGATGACGATCCGGCACAGCGGCGGATTCTCGAAGAAGTAGTAAAACGCGACGGCTACCGGACGCTCACGGCTGAAAGCGGCACCGAGGCCATGGAGATCATGGGCGGCATTCACGCCAAGGACATCTCCATGATGATTCTCGATCTCGTCATGCCCGGCATGGACGGGATGGAAGTGCTCGAAGCCCTGCGCCCGCAGCACCCGTCCCTGCCCGTCATCGTGCTCACCGCCCATGGCGGCATCGAGACGGTGGTGAAAGCCATGCGCGCGGGTGCCGACGATTTCGTCGTCAAACCCGTCAGCCCCGAGCGCCTGCATGTCTCCATCCGCAATGCGCTGAAAGTCACCGCGCTTACCGGCGAGATCAACCGGCTGCAGAAAAAAGCGCAAGGCCAGCTCACCTTCGACGACATCATTGCCGGCGCACCCTCCATGGGCAACGCGCTGAAGCTCGGCCGCCGGGCCGCCCAGTCCAACATCCCCGTTCTCATCGAGGGGGAAAGCGGCGTGGGCAAGGAAGTCTTCGCCCGCGCCATTCAGGGCGAGAGCGACCGCGCGGGCCGGCCCTTCGTGACCGTCAACTGCGGCGCGATCCCGGAAAACCTGATCGAGAGCATTCTTTTCGGTCATGAGAAAGGCGCCTTTACGGGGGCAAGCGAAAAACACGCCGGTAAATTCGTGGAAGCGAATGGCGGCACGCTCTTTCTCGACGAGATCGGCGAGTTACCTCTAGATATGCAGGTAAAACTGCTGCGCGCCATTCAGGAAGGCGAGGTCGATCCCATCGGCGCGAAGAAACCGGTGAAAGTGGATATCCGCCTCATTTCGGCCACGAACCGCGACATGATCGAGATGGTGAAGCAGGGCCATTTCCGCGAAGACCTTTATTACCGGCTCAACGTTTTTCCGATCAACATTCCGCCCTTGCGCGAGCGGCGGGAGGATCTGGGCGAGCTTGTCTCGCATTTCGTCAGCCGCCTGGCCGCCGAGGAAGGCAAGAACATCGCCGCCGTCTCGCAAGACGCCATGCAGATGCTCAATGCCTATGACTGGCCGGGCAATGTGCGCCAGCTGGAAAACACCATCTTCCGCGCCATCGTGCTGGCGGACGGGGCCGAACTGACAATCGCCGATTTCCCGCAAATCGCCTCGCAGCTCGACGGGTTCGATGCGACCCCGCCCGCGCCCGCCGAAACGCCCATGCCCGTCATGCAAGGCGCGGCAGCAAGCGGCGGCTTCCGCCAGACGCTCACCGATTTTGCCATGTCCAACATTTCCGATGGCGTCTCCGTCATGGACGAGCAGGGCAACATGCGCCGTCTGGAAGACGTGGAGGCCGATCTCATCCGCCTCGCCATCGACAAATATAAAGGCCACATGTCCGAAGTCGCCCGGCGGCTCGGCATCGGCCGCTCGACGCTTTACCGCAAGGTCCGCGATCTCGGCCTTGATGTGAGGGGTGAATAGTCTCACGGACTATCCAAACCGGGAGAATGCAAAGGGGCGCCGCAAGCGGCGCCCCTTTCTACTGGCGGCCTTCGCTGGGGACGTCGGCTACCAGCAGTCAAACTCAGGAACAGCCGCGGCCCTGATAAATGCCCATCAGCGAGGTCCGGCGCAGCTGTGCGGCCTGAGCCCGTTCCTTGGCGCTTTGCTGGGCGGCCTGCTGGGTCGAGCCGAGGAACCCGCTGAGAACGGACGCCGCCGGCAAGGCCCGGCCGAGCGCCGCCCCCGCGCCGCCATAAATCGCCGCCTGCTCGGCCACGGCAATGCCCGCGCCGGTGAGCTGGCCTTCGGTTTCGGCAGCGCCCGCCTCGCCGATAACCTGATCCATCGCGCCGATTTCACTGGCAAGCTGCGCGCAGCTCATACTGGCATCGCCCGGCTGCTGCACCTGCAAAGACTGCTGCTGCCCCGTCGTCTGGCAGGCGGCGAGCAAAAAAGCCGAGGCCAGAAGGCTGACCGCTGGTTTTGCCCGGCACCTGGCCGGCTGAGTTGTTACGCGAACCATATCTATCCCCTTCCCTGCCGCCCGCAGCGCGGGCGGGTGACTGTCTGAAAGGGAGAGTGCCCAGAAGGGCAAAAGGGCGGAATGGTACAGATATACCAGGAGGCAAAAGAAAGCCGGCTAACCGGCCTTTGAGGATGCGTGAACAAGCTCGTCCAATATCTCGGCAAGGCGCGCGGCGCTGATGAGATGCCCCTCGCCTTCGAAGACGCGCAGGCTCGCGGGCGAAAAGCGGGCAATGCCTTCCCGCGCCTCTTCCAGCGGCACCTGCGTATCTTCCCCGCCGAGCCAGACATGGAGCGGACAGCGGATCTGCGTCGGGTCGAGCTGATAGCCGCCCGAGGCAAGCTCGCTTTCCCGGATCACCCCTTCCACCTGCAGACTGAGAGAATCATAAAGCGCATCAAGAAGCTCTTCCGCCAGGGCAGGGTCCGCCTTCAGCCGCGCGGCATCCGCCGGCGCACTTTGGAAGAAGCGCTGCATCATGCCGCTCAGGATTTTCCGCGAAAGCTTTTGCCGCAGAAGCTGCAGCGCGCCGCGCCGCAGCCAGCCATTGCGGATGAGGCTGCCATAAAAAGAAAGCGCCGGATTGTTGCGGTAGTCTTTTTCAAGATGGACATCGATGCGCGGCGCAGCGAGCCCGGCCCGCTCCACCCGCTCGCCAAGCTCGCTGGCCGCGGCAAGCACGAAGGGCGCCGCCGAGGCCGAGCCGTAAAGCAGGGCGCGTTCAAGCCCCAGCCTATCCATGAAGACGCGCAGGTCTTTCGCAAAACTTTGGATCGTCATGTCCGGATCGAAGGTGGAGCCGCCCGTTCCCGGCCGCTCCACACGGATAAGCCTGATGTTGCTGCGCTGTAGCGCTTCAGCCTTGCGGCGGGGCAGAAAGCTGCCCGTAATCGCCGGTACGAGATTGAGCACAGGCTTGCCCTCGCGCGCGCCATATTCCCTATAAGCAAGCCGGCGCCCATCCGGCAGTTCGACATAAAGGCGTGCATCGCTCTCGGGCGGGCTTTGCCGCACGCCTGAAAGATGCGCGCCCAGCACCATAAGCTCGGCGACATGGCGGATGAGATCGCCCTGCCGGTTGAGGCCGAATTTTTCGAAGACGTTTGCCAGCTGATTGCGCGCCGTGTTGGGCGAAATGCCGAGCGCGCGGGCCGCTTCTTTGAGCGCCAGGCCGCGCGTCAGCTCGCCCACAAGCCGCGCCTCGGCCGGAGAAAGACCGAGAAGCGAGGCCGACAGCACCTCTTCATCGAAACTGAGCGCACGGGCGGGCATGAGAAACACCACCGCCGCTTCTTGGCTGAGCGCAGCGGAAAGCGGCAGGCCCGTTTGCGGCAGCCGCGCGCCGTCGAGCAGGAACCCGAAAACCGGCAAGGTGCCGGGCGCATGAATATTGAGCCGCACCAGCCGGGCACCCGCGCCATCTTTTAGCGCCGCGAAAGCCTCTTCAAATGCGCTGCGGTCTTCGCGCGCGTTCCAGGAAAGCGTCGCGCCTTCTTCAAGCGCGCCAGTGAGGGGGCGAAGCTGCGCGGCCATCGCCTCGTTGAAAGTAAGAAGACGCCCGCGCCCATCGAGCGCCAGAAAAGCCGCAGGCGGCGGCTGCGCCCCGGATGCTTCGCTTTGCGCCATGCGTTCTTCAGCAAGGCGCGCGGCTTCTTCCAGATGGCGGGAAATTTCGGCGAGAAGGTCTTTGGGCAGGCTCTCTTCCTTGCGGTCCACAAGCTCGGTGAAACGCAAGAGGTCTTCCCAGTTTTCCGGATCGGCAGCATAGGCATAAAGACTGGCGATCACGTCGGAGAGAAGCGCATAAGGCGCGCGCGCCTCCTCTCCCTCGCCTAGGCCATGCGCCCTACCGCCTATCGGTGCGCTGCTCATCCCCTCGTCTTACGCCCCCAGATGCGCCGCCTGACAATGGCAGCCGACATGAGGCCAAGACTACGCAGAAAGAAAACGCCCTGCTACCCCGCACCAAAACAAAAGGCCATCCCCTTCGGAACGGCCTTTTAGAAACAAGACAGCGCGAGAAGCCTCGCGCTTAGCCCAGCATGCCGAGCGCGTGCAGATAAAGTTCCAGCACCGCTTCTTCTTCCTGGCGTTCGGCCTGATCTTTCTTGCGTAAAGAAATCACCTTGCGCATGACTTTGGTGTCGAAGCCGTTTCCTTTGGCCTCCGCATAGACTTCCTTGATATCGGCGGCAATCGCAGCCTTTTCTTCTTCAAGGCGTTCGATCCGTTCGATATAGGCCCGCAATTGATCTTGGGCGATGGTCGTTGCGCCCGCAGGCGCGTTTCCGTCCGCCATGAGGAAAGTCTCCGCTCGTCAAACTGGTACTGAAATTTAAGGAGCGGCAACATAGCGCCGCCGCCCTCCGCCCGCAAGCGCCGCTCACGCGCAAATTGCGGATGCCGTCTAAGCCCAGCTATTACCCATGTTTTTTCTGCGCTGCCTCGAAAGCGGCGATCTGTTCGGGGCTGGCTTTGGCCTGGTATTTTTCTTTCCATTCGGCAAAGGGCATGCCGTAGACGATCTCACGCGCTTCCGTCTTGTCGAGCGCGATGCCCTTTTCTTCCGCCGCTTCCTTGTACCAATCGGCCAGACAATTGCGGCAAAAGCCGCCATGGATCATAAGATCGATATTCTGCACATCCTTGCGTTCATCCAGATGCGCCAGAAGCCGGCGGAAGGCGGCGGCCTGCAATTCCGTTTCCGTCTGCTTGTCGATGTCCTTCGTCATGAGCGGCTCCTTTCAAATGATCCTTACCCGCGCGCCTCATGGCTGCGCGAGCCGAAATGCTGAACGCGGGCAATATCGCCGCGCTCCAGAATGGGGGTCAGCAGGCGGGCAAGGCGGGCGGCCCATTCCGCCTGTCCTTCGCGCGCGGCGATCAAATCCTGGCGGATTTCGATCAGCGCATGGGCATAGCCGTTCACCGTGCCGTGCCGGTAAAGCGTATCGCCTTTCAAATAGCCGATATAGGGAAGATTGTCGCCGACGGTCAAACCGCCTTCCCGCGCAAAGCCTTCGAAAAGCGCATCCGGTACGCGGTGATCGCGGTCCCAGAGCACACCCGTATGCCAGGGCCGCTGCACCCCGCGCCAGGCCGGTGTAAAACTGTGAATGGAAATGATCACCGGCACATGGCCGCGTGCGCTTAAATGCTGAAGCGCGCCCGCAACGGCGCGGTGATAGGGCTGGTGAAAACGCGTCAGGCGGTTTTGAAATTCTTCCGCGTCCCGGTAAGGATCGACGAGCCGGTTCGCGGGCACGATTGCTCCATCCGACAGCTTCATGACAAGGGTCGGATCGTCCTCGCCCCTGTTTAGATCGATGAGGAGGCGTGAATAGCGCCCGAGCAGCGCCGGGGCTTCCATCATCTCCGCAAGGCGCCGCGTCACTTCCGCCGCGCCGATGTCATAGGCGATGTGGCGGGAAAATTCTTCTTCCGCAAGCCCCAGCGTGCCATATCCTTCCGGCAAGGCATTGGAAGCGTGATCGCAGAGCAAAAGCAGCCCGGTGCGGGCCGCGCCCTCGATCACTTCAACCGCGCCGTCGCGGCCCGGTTTCAAAGAGGCGGATTTCAGGATAGGAGAAGGCGGGGTTTCGGTCAGCATGGCCGCAATATAATCACGCCGCGCGCCAAGGAGAACGGGGCCAATGGCTTTTCTGGAAGACCCGGCTGTTTTTTTACCGCGCCTTTTCGCGCGCGCCATTGCCCATGTGCAGCCCGAAACCTGCCTGCCGCCCTATCTTCCCGCACTGCCTGCCAACAAAAAATTGATCGTGCTGGGCGCAGGTAAAGCTGCCTCCGCCATGGCGCTCGCCGTGGAAAAGGCTTACGCGGACCACCCCTCTTTAAGCGGCCTCGTCATCACGCGCTACGGGCACGCGCTGCCCACCGCCCGCATCCGCACGGTGGAAGCCGCCCATCCCGTGCCCGATGCCGCCGGCCTTGCCGCCACGCAGGAACTGCTTTCCCTTGCCCGCGAGGCCGGGCCGGAGGATTTCGTGCTCGTCCTTCTTTCCGGCGGCGGCTCGGCGCTGATGACCGCGCCCATCGACGGCGTTTCCTTTGAAGAAAAACAGGCTCTGACCCGCGCGCTCCTGCGCTCCGGCGCGCCCATTCAAGACATCAACAAGGTGCGCGCGCAATTCTCGAAAGTAAAAGGCGGACGCCTTGCCGCCGCGATCAACGCCCCCGCCCTCACCCTCGCCATTTCCGATGTGGCAGGGGACGATCCTGCCGCCATCGCCTCCGGCCCCATGGTGCCGGCTAAAGGGACACGCGAAGAGGCCCTTGCCGTTTTAAAGTCGCGGGGCCTTCTCACGCCCGCCCTTCAAAAAGCGCTGGAGGCGGCGCCGGAGGCCCCGCGTGCGCTCAATCCTGCCTTCAAAAACAAACGCTACGAAATTGTCGCCGCTCCCAAAGATGCGCTCGCGGCAGCTGCGGAGGAAGCGCGCGCCGCCGGGCTCGGCGTCACATTGCTTGGCGATGCGCTGGAAGGCGAAGCGCGCGATCTTGCCCGCGCCCATGCAAAGCTTGCGCTCGCCTATAAAGGGCCGCCGCAGCTTTTTCTTTCCGGCGGTGAAGTGACGGTGACGATGGACAAAGACGCCGTGCCCGGCAATGGCGGACCCAACCAGGAATATGCCCTGGCGCTCGCCCTTGCCCTTGAAGGCGCGCCCGGCATCTTCGCCCTTGCCGGGGATACGGACGGCAATGATGGCGGCAGCGGTGAAAAAGACGACCCGGCCGGCGCGCTTATCACGCCTGAAACACTCGCGCGCGGCGCGGCAAGCGGCCTGAGCGGGGAAGAGGCGCTTTCCCGCCATGCCTCGGGTGATTTTCTGCGCGCGGCGGAGACGCTTCTCACCCCCGGCCCCACTTTTACGAATGTGAACGATTTCCGCGCTATTCTCGTCCTTCCCAGCCGTTGAGTCGCGCCTAATTCAGAGTTCCCCGGATGTTTTCCCTGCCCGCAAGGTTCTTCTCTATCGCAGCACCTCTTGCGGGCGCGCTCATCATCGCTCTTTCCGCTGCGCCTCCGGCACGCGCCGATCTCAGCGTTTGTAACCGCCTTGCCGTGCCGCTTTCCGCAGCGCTCGGCTATCATGACGGGCAGGACTGGGTGTCGGAAGGCTGGTGGCAGCTGGCGCCGGAAAGCTGTACAAAGCTGCTCGCAGGCAAGCTCACCGCCCGGTTCTATTATCTTCATGCCGTCGATACGCGGCAAGGACGGATCTGGGGCGGGTCTGCCCCCTTGTGCATTTCGCCCACCGCCTTCACCATCAAAGGCAGGTCGGACTGCACCGGACGCGGCTATGCGCGCGCCGGTTTTCATGAAGTTGATACCGGCACCGCGCTAGACTGGCGTCTCGACATTCCTTTCTCCGCCCGCAGCCAGGGCAATATGCCGGAACCGAAAGACAGGTAAAAAACATGCGCCGCCGTAACGTAAAGATCCTTGCGACCCTTGGCCCGGCAACGAACACGCCCGAGCGCATCCGCGCGCTGCACGATGCCGGCGCCGATGCCTTCCGCCTCAACATGAGCCATCTGGACCATGAAGGGCTGAAAAAGATGCATGGCTATCTGCGCCAGGTGGAAGCGGAAGTCGGCCGGCCCATCGGCATTCTGGTGGACCTGCAAGGCCCCAAACTGCGCGTCGGCAAATTCGCAAACGGCCCGGTGGAGCTGAAGGAAGGGGCAAGCTTCCGCCTCGACCTCGATACTGCGCCGGGCGATGTCACGCGGGTAAACCTGCCGCATCCGGAAATTTTCGCCGCCATTGCGCCGGGCCGTAATCTGCTGCTCGATGACGGACGCATCCGTCTTGAAGTGAAGGAAGCCGAAGCCGATTACGCCGTCACGAAAGTCCTACAAGGCGGCGTGCTCTCCGACCGCAAGGGCGTCAACCTGCCCGATGCGACGCTCGGTCTTTCCGCGCTTTCGGACAAGGACCGCGCGGATCTGGAAGCCGCGCTCTCGCTCGGCATCGACTGGCTGGCGCTTTCTTTCATTCAGCGTCCGGACGACGTCGCCGAAGCGCGCAAGCTGGCGCGCGGGCGCGCCGCCATCATCGCGAAAATCGAAAAGCCCAACGCGCTGACCGAGCTTGACGGCATTCTCGATCTTGCCGACGGGCTCATGGTGGCACGCGGGGACCTTGGCGTCGAACTGCCGATCGAACAGGTGCCCGGCTGGCAAAAGCGCATCACGCGCCTTGCCCGCAAGGCCGGCAAGCCCGTGGTCGTAGCAACGCAGATGCTGGAATCCATGATCTCCTCGCCCATGCCGACCCGCGCGGAAGTCTCGGACGTGGCGACCGCGGTCTTCGAAGGGGCGGACGCCATCATGCTTTCGGCTGAATCGGCGGCGGGCGATTATCCCATCGAGGCGGTGGAGATGATGAACCGCATCGCCGTCGAGGTGGAGGACGATCCCAACTATTCCTCCATCATTTACGGCCAGCGCACGGAGCCGGAGGCAACGAGCGCCGATGCGATTTCCGCAGCCGCCCATACCGTTGCCGATACGCTCAATGCCGCAGCCATCGTCTGCTGGACGAATTCCGGCTCGACCGGCATCCGCGCCGCGCGCGAGCGCCCGCAATTTCCCATCATTGCGCTGACCCCGATCACCGAGACCGCCCGGCGCCTCGCGCTTGTCTGGGGGCTGCACTGCGTTCTTACCGAAGACGCGCAAAACCTTGACGATGTGGTGGACCGCGCCTGCCGCATCGCCTTCCGGGAAGGCTTTGCCCAGCGCGGCCAGCGCATCATCATCACCGCAGGCGTGCCGCTCGGCACGCCCGGCGCCACGAACATGCTGCGCGTGGCCTTTGTGGGGGAAAAAGGCGGCATGGTGGGCTAAAGCCCGCCGCCTCTGTTCTTTAGCGGAGCCCGGATCTTTTAGCGCACCTCAGGCGCCTCGATCTCATGGAGGCCGGGGCGCAGCGCCCCGCCCGTTGCCAGGCGCGAAAGCGCCTCGCGCACCACGCCCCCATGCACATGATGGGGCATATGGCCCGTGCCTTTCAGCTTGATCAGTTCCGATCCCTCGATCTGCTCATGCAGCACATAGGAATGGATTTTGGCGCGCACCGTCCGGTCTCTGTTGCCGGTCAGAATGATGGTGGGCACGGAAATTTCGCCATAGCGTTTCGACTGGCGGGCAAGATGGGATTTGAGATTGCCCGTATCCTCGCTGTTCGCCTTGAAATTGGCCGGGCGGAAAAGCAGCGGCAGGCCGATATCCGCACCGAACCCGTCGGGCGCGGGATCGGGCGCAAAATTCCCCGCGATCCCGGCTTGCGAGAGAAACCGCCCGCCCGGCACCGCAAGCGTGCGCGCAAAAAGCCCGCCGATGAGAGGCGTGCGCACCACCGAATGATACCAGGCGACCCCGCCCTCCCAGGGATGCGTCGCCCCGGACATGACAAGAACCCCGGCAAGGTTTTCGGGAAAATGCAGCGCATAGGCGGCCGCCACCGCCCCGCCCCAGGAATGGCCGAGCACCACGGCCTTTTCGATGCCGAGTTTAAGCAGCGCATCGCGGATCAATTCCGCCTGGCGGGCCGGGTCGTGAATATCCTCGATACCGGGCCGCTCGCTCCAGCCATGGCCGGGCCTGTCGAAAGCAAGCACCCGGTGCTCCTTGGCAAGGCCGGGAAAAATAGAGACCATAAAATCGCGCAGGTTCCCGCTTGCCCCGTGAATAAGCACGATCGGCACGCCCTTGCCGCCGCCTTCCGGCGCCGCTTCCACATAATGAAGCCGCGCGCCCTTCACTTCGACGAACTTGCCGAGCGGGGGATATTTCTCCGCCGCCTGCCCGTTCATGAAAGCGGAATAGGCAAAAGCGGCAATCAGAAGCGCGCCAAGCGCGCCGGCAATCCAGAAAAGAAACGACACATCAAACCCCTGCGCTCACTCTGCCTTTCGGGCAGCATCACCGGTCATCACTGAAGTGAGAGTATAGGACGGCGGCGCAGCGCTTAAATACCCTGGCCTTCCACTTCTTCGGAAAGCTGCTCCACCGCTTCTTGCGCGCCGGGCAGATGAGGATAGACCTTCAGCACCTTGCGGTAAGCGGAAAGCGCCCCTTCCTTGTCTCCCAGCTCATTGAGCAAAAGCGCGAGCCCCCCCAGCGCGCCGAAATGGCGCGGCTCGAGGCGCAGCGTCTGTTCGATGTCTTTGAGCGCGCGCTGATAATCTTCCATCAGATAATAAAGCGTGGCGCGCTTCGACCAGCCTTCCGCATAGCCCGGCGCGAGCGTCGTCACTTGCGTGAAATAAATCAGCGCCTCGCCCTGCTCGCCCGCCGCCATGGCGCCGAGCCCCTGATCCATCAGATAATCGATGCTGGCGCTGCCCGAATTCGTCCAGAGCTTCCAGATCGCCGCTTCCACGATCTTGGCCTGTTCGGGGTTTTTGGCTTCTTTCAAACGGTCGAAAAGGGAATCGAGAAACGCCTCGCGCGAGGCAAATTCATCCGCCGGCAAAGCATCCTTGGAAGGCGCAGCTTCTTTGCCAGCCTCCGCTCCCGCCTCAGGCTCCACTGCCTCCGGGCGCGCATCCGGCGTCAGCCCAAAGCGTTCCTTCAGCCCCTGCCCGGTTTCCGCCTGGGCAGCGCTTGTCATTACCGCAAAGAAAAGACCACCCATCAGGGCAGTGAGAACAGGGGGCTTCATGACCTCAACGATAGTGCGCAAGAGGCCGCTTGGCCATGGGGCAGGCGAAAAGAACCTGAAAAGGTTCCCCCCGCCCCATCACAAGCCGGTGATGACATCAGGCCGAATTCAGGTCTTCCAGCTCGCAGCCCGGGAATTCCGTAATGAAATCGGGTCCGAAAACACTTGAAGGTGTCTGATAGCCCGGCACCGCATTGCCCTGCATGACGCGGCGCACGATCTCCAGCGAGGTGAGCGCGGTCAGCGAATAGCCCTCCGGCGTGCGCAGGCGCGAAACCACCCGGTCGCCCGCCGCGTTCACCGCCTCGCCGAGCAGGATGGAATAACCTTCGGCGCGCTGGGCATCGTCCGGACCTTCCGGCTGCTGATCGATCTTTTTCTTCAGCATCCGCTGGGCCGGCCCGGTGCTGAGCAGCCAGCGCAGGAAGGGGCCGATATTCGCCGCCTGTTCAAGCTGCGCCGTTGCCTCGAAATAGACCGTGATATTGGGAATGCCGGTCGAATGGTAAGCGGTCGAAACATCGCCCCAGCCCACGGCAACGCTTTTCTTCACGCCCTGGCCGAAATCGATCTCACGCACGAGCGGGGCTTTGGAAGAAAGAATTTTGCCCTCGCGCCGGATGCGCGTGCCGAAGCGGATGCTCTCCACCCCCGTTTTCGCCGTGCCGCGCGACATGGAGCCGAGGCCGGAAATGGCAAGCGTCAGCTCGCTGGCATCGGGCATGCGCCGTTTCATATGCGCGGCAAGACAGTCGGAGGGCACGACGTCGAAGCCGACGCCGGGCATCAGCATGACGCCTGCCTGTTTGGCTTCCGCATCGCGCGCGGCGCACGCCTCGAAGACATCGATCTCGCCGGTAATGTCGAGATAATGCGTGCCCGTTGCGATGCAGGCATCGACCATCTGCCGGGAGGTCTGGGAGAAGGGGCCGGCAATATGCAGGACCACATCGACCTCCTTCAAAACTTTCTCAAGACCTGCCCGGTCGTTCAGGTCCACGGTGCGGTGCTCGAAAGCGACCTGGCCGGCCACGCTTTTCAGCTTGGCGGGGCTGCGCCCGC
The DNA here is from genome assembly GCF_965222285.1 of Tepidicaulis sp. Lineage (NCBI taxonomy): Bacteria > Pseudomonadati > Pseudomonadota > Alphaproteobacteria > Hyphomicrobiales > Parvibaculaceae > Tepidicaulis > Tepidicaulis sp. The sequence continues at coordinate 2,552,155 of NZ_OZ244942.1, forward strand.
CCAGAATGGGCCGCAGCCCCTGCTGCTTGGCCGTACGGGCAACCAGTTTACCGGTATAGCCGGTCGCTCCGTAGATCAGGATACGATCAGGCATGGTCTTTCTCCTCCATACTGCGCGCCTTAATCACTCGCAGCGGCGCAGTGAAAATTCAAGTGGCAGGTTTCCTATCCCGCCCGTCCCTTGTCTGGCAAGAGCCCATGCGCGCAAAGCGCGCCTTGAAGCCCTGCTGGGGTCTCGAAAACATGCCCATGCATGCCAAGTGCCTCGGCGGCGGCGATGTTCTCGGCCAGATCGTCGACGAAAAGCGCCTCGCCCGGCGAAAGCCGGAACCGGGAAAGCGCCAGCCGGTAAATTTCAGGATCGGGTTTGCGCAAACGTTCCTGCCCCGACACCAACACATCCTCGAAGAGGTCCAGGAACGCATAATGCGCCTTCGTGCCCGGCACGGCGCGGTGCGGCGGCCAGACCTGATGCGGCCAGTTCGTCAATCCGTAAAGCTTGATGCCTGCCCCATGCAGCGCATGGACAAGCGCGACACTTTCCTCAATGAGCCCAGTGAGAAACGAGCCCCAGTCTTTTTCATAGACCTCGATGAGATGACGCGCATGAGGATGCTTTTCTTTCAGCGGCGCAAGACAGGCCTCCATCTCCCGCTCATCGTCGTGAACGGCATCGTAAATCTCGCGGAAGAGCGTGCGGAAAAACGCATCGAGCGCCGCGTCGCTATCGAAATGCGCGCGGTAGCGGGCGCGCGCATCCCAGCCGATCAGCACATTGCCCATATCGAAGATAACGGCCTTCGGGCGCCCTTCCCTCATGACACCTCCAAAAGCCCGAGCTGAGTAAGCTCGCGGGCAAGCCCATCCGCATTCTGGAAATGATGCCCGTACATGCCCAGCTTTTCGGCGGTGCGCACATTGGGCGCGGAATCGTCGATATAAAGCGTGCGTTGAACGGGTAGTCCCGCACGGGCGATGAGAATCTCATAAAGCCGGGGATCGGGTTTCAGCGTCTTTTCCTCGCCCGAGACGACCGTCACCTCCAGCGCCTGCATGGCCGGATAAAGCGCGTGCAGCTTGGGATAGATGCTTGAGGGCATATTGGTGAGGCCGTGCAGCGCGAAGCCTTTCTCCTTCAGCGTTCCGACTAGCGCTTCCATGCCCGGCACCGCGCCGGGCGACATTTCCAGATAGCGCGCGCCCCAGATGTCGATGAGCCCATGATGATCCGGATGGCGGGCTTTCAGCTTCTCGGCATTTTCCTCAAAAGAGACGCCGGCATCATGGGCGATATGCCAGTCCATGGTGCACACGTTGGAAAGGAAGGCCTCCATCTCCGCCTCCCGCTCGAAATGCTTGCGGTAAAGATGGCGCGGGTTCCATTCCACCAGCACATTGCCGATATCGAACACCACATGGGTAATGCCGCTCAAGCTCTCCTCCCCACCTTCTCCGGTTTTGGCCGAATCGCGAAAGTCATTATGCCAAACAAAAAGGCCGCACCCGAAGGCACGGCCTTTTCAAACTCTATCGCAGCGCCGAAGCGGCTGCCACGCCTCGCTTAGCCCTGGCGGGCCTTGAAGCGGCGGTTCGTCTTGTTGATCACATAAAGACGGCCTTTGCGGCGCACGATACGGTTGTCCCGATGGCGGCTGCGCAGCGACTTAAGCGAATTTCTGACTTTCATGGGCCCGTCCTCTGGGATGGTTCGCTGGGCATTGGGACAGGCTGAAAAGCGCCCGCACCCGGCGACCGGCGGAAATTGGAAACTGGGCGCGGAACCTAAGGGGAGAATGCCCCCCTGTCAACCGGGCAAACAGCGCCTTTTCCGGGCTTTTTTGCCACCAGGCCGCCCCCATATGCTTCCCAGCGTCCCATGCAGGTCCCATGTAGGCCCCATCCAGGCTTTGCAAAGCCCGGCCAGCCGCGCTAGACCATGGCGCAAAAGATGACGCAGGCGCCATTTTTACGGAATTATCATGAGTAACCAGCCAGAAATCGCCCTTTTTCCGGAAGAAGACCTCATTCACCACCGCCCGGACTGGTTCCGCAAGGCGCTGGCCGAAGAAGGCGAAACCCGGTTCGTGACTTCCGAGGGCACGAAAATCCATTACCGGTTCTGGAAAGCGAAGCGGGCGGACCGGCCGGGCCTCGTCTTCGTTCATGGTAACGGCGCCCATGCGCGCTGGTTCGACTTCATCGCTCCCCAGCTCACGGACGATTATAACGTCGCCTCCATGGACCTGCCGGGCATGGGCGATAGCGGCTGGCGCACCGAATATACCCGCGAGACCTATGCTCATGCCATCGCCGCCGTCGCCTTCGAAGGCGGGCTCGGCGAAAAGCCGGTCATTGTCGGCCATTCCTTCGGCGGTTTCGTCACACTGATCACCGGCGGCCTTTATGGCGACCGGCTCGGCGGCGTCATGCTCTGCGACTTCCGCGTCTGCCCGCCCGAAAACGCGATGGAATGGTTTAAGAACGATCCCCCGCGCCGGGCAACACGCATCTATCCGGATTTCGAAACGGCGGCGGCCCGCTTCCGCCTTGCCCCGCTGCAGGACTGCGTGAACCGCTATATCCTGGATTACATCGGCGGCCATTCGCTCATCGAAGTGAAAGAAGGCGAAGACCGGGGCCGCGGCCCGGAAGCGGCGAGCGGCTGGACCTGGAAATTCGATCCCTTCGCCTATGAAGGCCTGCATATGGGCCCGGACCATGCCGAGATGTACCGCACCATGCCCTGCAAGGTCGCCGGTATCTACGGCGCGCAGAGCAAGGATTATGATCCCGAGACCATCGCCTTCATGCGCAAGACCCGGCCCGATGCGCCGATCTTCACCATTCCCCATGCCCAGCACCACATCATGCTGGACCAGCCCATCGCTTTTTCCAGCGCCGTTCACGCGCTGATGAGCTCCTGGGAAGCGGAAGGCGCGCTCGGCGCAAAGGCTGGCGCCCCCAAAACCGGTGACCTCTGCGCGGCGGCGGAATAAGGCCACCGCGCCTTTCTCACGCGGTCAAAAGAAACAGCGGCGCCAAATGCAGCGCGCCGATGGTAAACTCCGTGGTCGTGCCCATGAGATTGGGCCCGTTGACGATCCTGTCCGCGATCATGGAAGCGGTGCGCGCGATGGCCGCGCCGAACCAGGCCGCCGCGCCGACGAGATAAAGCATCGGCTCGCCGCCCAGAAGAATAGCTGCCTCCATGCCGACAAAGAGCCCGCCATAAGTCGCGCGCACTTCCGAGACGCCGTGCGGCGCCCCCTCACGCAGGCCGAGGCCCACAAGCCTCAAGGCTGCATGCGGACGCAGCAGCCCAAGCGCGCCGAGCCCAAGGCCCGACAGCGCGCCAAGCAGTCCGAGATAGAACATATTCCGCTCCTTCTTCCTCTTTTTCTTTCTGCCGCTTACCGCCGATAAACCGTCCCGCTTCGGGAAACCGGGCCAATTCAGCGTGACCTTCCCGCATCACCGGGCAAGAACCGGCCCGGCACACGCCTTTATCCCCGCCCCATACCTTGGCGCCCTTAGCCCAAGCCCCCACTATAGAGCCGCGAGGTTGGATCGCTGGGGACATGCAGCCCGGTTCAACAAACCGGCTTTAGAAAGATACGCAAGAAGACGGAAGTAAGTTCATGGACCCCCTTGAAAGGGCCCCGGAAAATGAGGGCCCGGCGGCAGACCCGGCCCTAGATACGCCCGCGCGAGAGCCAGCGCCTGAGCCGCGCCCGGCCGTGGAAGGGCGCGATATCCTGATTATTCCGTTTGTGGCTTTCGCCATCACCGTTCTGGCCGCCGCTATCTGGCGCTTCTTCCCGCCGGATTTTTTAAGCACGCTCGACGGCGCCCTGCTGCCCCATCTCATCGCCGCTGTTCTTTATCTCATTACGCTTATCACCTGGGGCGCGATCCTCGCCGCGCGGCGCATCCCGCCTGCCCGCGCAGGGCTTCGCACAACCCGGCCGCGCTGGGTACTCATCACGCTGGCACTCTGGACCGGCTTCATCCTCATCTTTGCCGGGCTCAATCTCTGGCTAAATGCGGAAGGCGTGGAACTCATCGAAGAGCAGAACCGGCAGGTGCTCGGCAATGGCAACATTCTGCTGACCTTAGCAGTGCTCGGCCTGCTGGCGCCCGTTGCGGAAGAAATTTATTTCCGCGGCGTTTTTTTTGCCTGGCTGCGCGCGAGGATCGGCGTTTTTGCAGCGGCCTTTCTCACCAGCGCCTTTTTTGCCGCCGTGCACACCAACTACATGGTGGGCGACGGGGCGGCGACGGCGCTCGCGCTCGCACAGATCGGCACGCTCGGCTTTATCTGCGCCCTGCTCTATCAGAAATCGGGATCGCTACTGCCCGCCATTCTCTTTCACATGACGAACAATCTCATTGTGACCGTCGCTACCGCGAGCGCGCTTTAATTCGTCAGTGGACGTGCCAGGGGACCCATCAGTGAACGTGAATGTCAGGGTCTTCATCTTCCTCGATGCTGTCCGACATATCGCGCACGGAAGGATGAAACGCCACATAGGCAAGGAAGCAGAGCATCAGGCCCGCGCCGAGGAAGTACGGCGCTTCGGGCATCCACTGATAAAGCGGCATGCCGATGAGGGGATTGATAATGTGGCCGGTCGCCGCCGTCGAACCGATGATCCCGGCAATCGCGCCCTGCTCGTTTGGAGAGACCATAAGCGAGCCTTTCGCCTGCAGCCCGGGGCGCAGGAAACCGAAACCGAGACCCGATAGCGCAAAGGCAGCGACGAGCAGCCCGTAACTGTCCCCGAAGCCCATCAGAACAAAAGCAATGGCGGTGATGCCCGCGCCCCAGCGCAGGAGAAATTGCACCGAGAGGTTGAAGCGCTGAATGAGTCCGATCTGCGCGAAAAGCGTCGCCATGGCCATGGCCATCAGCGCCACGCCCACCATCTGCGCCGCTTCCTTGCTGTCGAGATGCAGCTTGTCGATGAAATAGAAAGCGACGGTCTGCATGGCGATGGTCTGGCTGAAGGCAAGCACCACCCCCATGATGAGGATCGGAATGACGCGCCGGTCGGTCAGCGCCAGTTTCGGCTTTTCGTTTTCATCGCGCGCCGGCCGCGGCAATTTGCTGAGCGGCAGGATGACCCAGATCGGCGCCGCCGCTGCCGCCCCCACCGCGCCCATGAGCAGGATGCCCGTCCAGCGCACGGCGCGCGGGCTCGTCATGCCCAGCATGGCGGCAAGATCGCTCGCCACATGCTGCACGAGCGAGGTCATGGAAAAAGCAAGCGCGATCGCCATGACGATGGCGGAAAGCACGCGCGGGTCCTGCATGGACACTTTCAGGCTCTTGTCCCAGCGCCGCTTCTTGCGCTTGGGCGGCGTGCGCTCGGGCAGGAAAATCCAGATCGCAATGGCGCTGACAAAGGCAATGGCGGCCACCGCAAAGAAGGGCGCGAGAATATGGATATTGGCGAGCGCCGCGGCAAAGCCCGGCCCGACGACGAGACCGATGCCGAAAGCCGCCCCGAGCGAGGCCACCGCCGAGGCGCGCTCCGAGCGCGAGGTGCGGTCGGCCACGTAAGCCTGCGCGGAAGGCTGCGCGCCCGACCCGAACGTGCCGAAAATCGCCCGCACGAACATCAGCATCGGAAAGACGAGAGCAAGGGAAATCCAGTTCGACAGGCCCGCAAGAACCACGAGCGCAAAGCCCGTCGTCGACACGGCAAAACCCGTCAGCCCGATCATGATGACGGGCTTGCGCCCGATCACATCCGAGCGCCGCCCCCAGAACGTGCTGGAAAGCACCCAAAGAAAAGCAGAGAGCGAAAAGATGAGGCTGGTGTCCACCTCGCTCATGCCGAGATCGCGGGCGATGGGCGGCAGGATGGCGAAGAAAAGGTTCTGCCCCATGCCGAGGCCGAGCAGACAGGCAAAGAGAATGCGGAAGGCGCGCTGGCGCTCGGCAGGCGTTGTCGCGCGCAGACCCGGCAGGTTTTCCCTGTCTGTTTCCGGAAGCTGTTTTTCTTTTTGATCTTCTGGAGCAGACATGGGCATTTCCGATCCGGCGGCAGGCGCACCTCGCGCGCCCCTCATTTACGCTATTCGGGCCCCCGCGCCAATGCCCGCAGGATAAATTACCGGAGATTCCCTCTCCCGCTTTTCAGGTTTCACATGTTCAAGAAGGACAATTTTGACGCAGCGGCGCCATGGCCGCGCGCCAGCGCCATTGACGCGCCTTGAGGAGCGGCTACCGTTCGCACGGGCGGTGACAAGCCCAGGGTCTGGGGAACCAAAGGACCGGCACAAATCCGGCACAAATAAAGACCGGAAAGGGAGGACGCGCGATGGACCTGAAACTGAGCCCGAAACACGAGGCCTTCCGCGAGGAGGTGCGCGCCTTTCTCGATGAAAAGCTCACCCCCGAGCTTGCCGAGGCGGGCGCGCGCATGACCAGCGTCTATTCCGATTATGAAAGCTCCATGGCCTGGCACCGCATTCTTCACGCCAAGGGCTGGATCGCCCCCGGCTGGCCGGAAGAACATGGCGGCACCGGCTGGGACATCGTGCAGCGCTACATCTTCCAGAGCGAATGCGCGCGCGCCGGCACGCCCTCCATCTCGCCCATGGGGGTGGGCATGTGCGGGCCCGTGCTGATCGGCCACGGCACGAAAGAGCAGCAGGACTATTACCTGCCCCGCATTCTTTCCGGTGAGGATTTCTGGTGTCAGGGCTATTCCGAGCCTGGCTCCGGCTCCGACCTTGCCTCGCTGCAAATGAGCGCGGTGGAGGACGGGGACGATTTCATCTGCAACGGCACGAAAATCTGGACCACCCATGCCCAGCACGCCAACCGCGTCTTCTGCCTGGTACGTACCGACAATTCCGGCAAACCGCAGGAAGGCATCACCTTTGTGCTGATCGACATGGACACACCCGGCATCAATGTCGATCCCATCATCATGCTGACGGGCGAGCATATTCAGAACCAGATCTTCTTCACCGATGTACGCGTGCCGAAAAAGAATGTGGTGGGCGAGATCGGCAAAGGCTGGACGGTCGCCAAATATCTGCTCGAATTCGAGCGCGGCAATGCCTATGCGCCGGGCCTGCATGAGCGGCTGAAGAAAATCCGCGCCATGGCCGCCGAAGAACGCTCCGGCGACGGCGCGCGGCTTTTGGACGATGCCGCCTTTGCCGGCAAGCTTGCCGAAGCCGAGGTTGAACTGACCGCCATCGAGTTCACCGAGCACCGCGTCCTTTCCACGCTCTCGCAAGGCGGCGCGCCGGGCTCGGCCTCTTCCATGCTCAAAACCGCGGCACGGAAATGAGCCAGCGGCTGACCGAGCTCGCCATCGAGGCGGCGCAGTATTACATCGCCCCCTTCCAGCCTCATGCCACCCGTCCGGGCGGCCCGGTGCCGGGCTATAAAGCGCCCGCGCAACAGGACATTGCCGGGCCGGAGCACAGCCTGACGGTGATGAGCAAATATCTGAACGACCGCGCCGGCTCCATCTATGCCGGCTCGAACGAAATTCAGCGCGGCATCATGTCGAAGGCGGTGCTGGGGCTTTAAGCGCTTCGCCCCTCTATTTCGCTTACCCCCTCACCCCAACCCTCTCCCCTCCGGGGAGAGGGCTTTTGTTTCCCTCGCCCCTTGGGGAGAGGGAGGGGCCCATTGCGCCCAGCGATGGGAGGGTGAGGGGGAAGCCGTATGGCACAATCACCGCCCAAGCCCATTGCGCAGGTATGAAGTAACAAGCGCGCTCAGCGTTTCGATATCAGGCGCGCCCATCGCCTCGCTATCGAAGCCGCGGTCGTTGATCAGCGTGGCAAGCCCGTGGACAAGCGACCAGGCGGCCATGGTCGCCGCTTCCAGGTTTTCCGCATCGCGCCTTATCTCTTCAAGATAAGCCGCCACCGCCTCCCGGATCATTTGGTAGGAGCCTGAAGAAGCCTCGAGCAGCGCGGGATAAGACGCCTTCTCGCCGATCAGCGGGCCGAACATCAGCCGGAAGCGGCCGGGATTTTCCGTGGCAAAGAGCACATAGGCCGTGCCGAGCGCGCCAAGCCGGGGAGAGGCGCCAGCGATGGCGCTCCCCCGCCTCGCCATCTCCGCAGAAAGATCGCGGAAGCCGGTCGCGGCAATCTCCGCCAGAAGCGCTTCTTTATCGGCGAAATGATGATAGGGCGCGGTTTGCGAGACCCCTGCCTCCCGCGCCACCCCGCGCAGGCTGAGCGCCATCACCCCGTCCCGCTCGACGATGCGCGCGCCCGCTTCCACCAAAGCCGCTTTCAGATCGCCATGATGATAGGCGCGCGGCTTGGCGGGTTTCCGGGCTTTGGATTTCGGTTTTGCTTGGGGTTTTTCCGGCATGAGAAAGAAATTGGCAGCCTATCTTGACGGCGTCAAGATTCTCCTTATCTTGACACCGTCAAGATAGGAGATGCTCATGCTGTTCGTTTTCATGATGCTTGCCATAGCGGCTCTGGCCGCGCTTTTCGGGCGCCTCGGCGTGGTACCGCTCAAAGACGCGCGCCTTGCCATGCGGATCGGCATGGCCGCCGGCTTTTTCTTTGTCGGCACCGACCACCTTCTCACCCCCGAGCGCTACATGCCGATGATGCCGCCCTACATCCCCTTCCACGGCGAAGTGATTTTCTTCACCGGGCTTTGCGAGATCGCGGGCGCCATCGGCCTTCTCACGCCGCGCCTGAAGGAGCTTGCGGCGATGATGCTTGCGCTTTATGCGGTGGCGGTTTTTCCGGCGAATGTGCACAACGCGCTGAATGGGCTTTCCGTGGCCGGTCTTCCGGAGGCCAATCTTTATTATTGGGCGCGGCTCTTCTTTCAGCCGCTCATCATCTGGTGGGCGCTTTATGCAGGCGGCCTCATCGGCAAGCGCGCGCCCCAAGCCGCTTGAAGCCCCGCCTCTTGCGCTCCAAGCGTTCCGTGTTAACACTCCCGCCAACAGATATTGACGCAATGGCGGGAGTTAACCCATGCAGCTTCAAGACGCGATCAAAGAGCGCAAATCCATCCGCGCGTTCAAACCGGATCCCGTTCCCTTTGAAACGGTGAAGGAACTTCTGGAACTCGCCGCGCTCGCCCCTTCCGGCACCAATGTGCAGCCTTGGAAAGTCCACGTCGTGACGGGCGCGGCGCGCGAGCAGCTGGTGGAAGGCCTGCTTGCCTACCGCGAGGAAAATCCCGGCGACACGGCGCAGGAATTCGAGCACTCGAACAAACGCGTCGAGCCTTATCTCGGGCGCATGCGCAAGCTCGGCAAGGATATGTACGGGCTGATCGGCATCCCGAAAGGCGACAAGGAACGGGCCTGGGAGCAATGGGGCCGCAACTACAAGTTCTTCGACGCGCCAGTCGGGCTCATCTTCACCATCGACAAGGAACTCGATGCGCGCAGCTGGCTCGATATCGGCATGTTCATGCAGAACCTGATGCTGGCCGCCACGGAAAAGGGGCTCGCCACCTGCGCGCAAGGCGCCTGGAACATGTTCTGGAAGGCAACGCGCCCGCTGCTCGATATTCCGGAAAGCGAATACATCATTTGCGGCCTCTCGCTCGGCTATGCCGACCCGGACGCGCCCGTGAACGCGCTCATTTCAGAGCGCGAGCCGGTGGAGGCCTTTGCGACCTTCCACGGTTTTGAGGAAAAAGAAGGCTCAGCGGCGAAAGCCGGCTGAAATCCCGGCCGCGGCAAAACCGGCGGCCCGGCGGGCGGCATGAAACCCGTCGCGGCGCACGAAGATGAAGCGCGTCCCGTTATCGATATAGACCGAAGCGGGCCGCTCCACACCGCCCTGAAAGCCCGTCAAATCGATCTTGCCGTTCAGCACGAGGCCAGCGTCCGCCGTCTGCGCGTGCGGCTGTGCAGTTCCCGCCCCCGCATTACTGGCAAGTGGCCAGGAATCTGCAAAGGCCGGAGAAACGGCACCGGCAAGGAGAAGGCAAAGAGCGGCAAAAAGCGGTTTACGCATAGCGTCCTCATGAACAAGGCGGGACATATGTTCAATATAGGGACAGACGGGCAAAAATGCAGCCTCGTTCTGGCACAGCGGCGCGACTATTTCCGCAAACATGGTTAATGCAAAACGCCGCTGAAATCCGCTAGGCTTGCCTCAGAAGCAATAACAATGCAGGGAGCCTTTTATGCTGAAAGTCTATCACGCCCCCAATACGCGCTCGGTACGCATCGTCTGGCTGTGCGAGGAACTGGGCCTCGACTATGAGAAAGTCGCGCTGGAATTCGACCCGAAAGTCCTTCAGTCGGAAAATTATTTGAAGATCAATCCGCTCGGCAAAGTGCCGTCCATGGAAGAGGACGGGCTGGTGATCAACGAGTCCGGCGCCATCGTGCAATATCTTCTGGAAAAGACCGGCGACAAAGACTTGCAGCCCGCCCCCGGCACGCCGGAACGCGGACGCTATCTGCACTGGTTCCATTTCGCCGAAGCGACCTTGATGCCGCCGCTCGGCAATATCGCGCAGCACGCCTTCATCCGCCCGGAGGAAAAACGCATTTCCGCCGTTGCCGAGGAAGGCAAGGAAACGGCGATCAAAATTCTGAAGCTGCTCGACAAGGAACTGGAAGGGCGCAATTACATCGCAGGTGAGAAATTCTCCGCTGCCGATATCATGCTCGGCTATGACCTGCTGCTCGCCAAGCTCTTCGGCCTTCTAACCGACGCCATGCCCAATGTGCTGGCCTATTTCAACCGCCTGGCCGAGCGCCCCGCCTTTAAAAAGGCAACGGGCCAGTAAGAGCGCCGGAGCAGAAGCAGATGTCTCACCCTTGGCGGCGGGCAGGCAGCCGTGCCAAACTTCCTGCCAAAAGAAGGCCGCCAAGGGAGAGATGATATGAGCTACAAGACCATCGACGTCAAACCGGTTTCAGGCGCGCTCGGCGCGGAGATTTTCGGCGCGGATCTTGGCGCCGATCTCGACAACGAAACTTTCGACGACATCCACCAGGCCTTTCTCGACCATCAGGTGATCTTTTTCCGCGATCAGAATTTGACGCCGGAAAAACACAAAGAATTCGGCCGCCGCTTCGGCTCGCTCAACATCCATCCTTATGTGAAAGGCATGGACGGCCATCCGGAGATCATGGAGATCATCAAGGAGCCGGAAGACAAACTGAATTTCGGCGGCGGCTGGCATTCGGACATGTCGTTCCAGAAAGAACCTGCTCTCGGCTCCATTCTCTACGGCATCGATATTCCCCCTTATGGCGGCGACACGCTTTTTGCGAGCCAGTACCGCGCCTATGAAACGCTTTCGGAGGGCATGAAGAAACTTCTGGACGGACTGACCGCGCTGCACACCGCCAAGGCCGAATATGGCCGCGCGGGCAATTCCGCTCAAAAGCGCAGCGCCATGGATGTGAAAAACGCCGAAGAAGATGTCCCCGCTTACGAGCATCCCGTCGTGCGCACGCATCCGGAAACGGGCCGCAAGGCGCTTTACGTAAACCCCGCCTTCACCGAGCGCTTTTCGGGCATGACGCGGGCGGAAAGCAAACCGCTGCTCGAATTTCTCTATGCCCATGCAACGCGGGAGGAATTCACCTGCCGCTTCCGCTGGCAGAAAGGCTCGCTCGCCTTCTGGGACAATCGCTGCGTCCAGCATTTCGCGCTCAACGATTATCACGGCCACCGCCGCCATATGCGCCGTGTGACGGTGAACGGCGATCTGCCGCGCTGAGGAACGGCTAGGTCACATCATCGTGCGGAAGCGGCGGATGATTTGCGACAGCGCGCGATTGACGGTGAGCGGCAGCCTTTGCCATCGTCGATCCGGCAAGCCCCTATCTGCGTAGACTTTATGAGACCCCCTTGTGCCGTGAGGCGGCAAGACCCGAAGGACAGAATATGGAATCGATCTATTACGTCATCTCCTGGGCCTGCCACCGGCGCTGCAAACATTGCTACGACACCCGCTTCCGCCCTTATGTGCGTAGCGCGCTGGACAATGTGATCGGTGAAGGCCAAGACGCCTATAAGAAGATCATCGCCAATCTTCCCGACACCATGATCTACAAAGACCCCAAGCATAAGGATGCGGAGGGCAACCCCGAAGAGCGGATCGGCCGGCTCATTCTCGCCGGCGGCGAAGTCCTCATCGATGCGATGCGCGAGCCGCTCTTTTATCCGGTGCTCGATGCCGCGAACGAGAAATACGGAAAAAATGTGCGCCTTTCCATGCAGACAACAGGCGATCTCGTCACGCCGAAACTCATCGATGAATTGCTGGAGCGCAATGTCTGGATGATCGCGGTGGCAGGCATGGACGATTTTCATGTCGGCATGGAAGGCGACAAACGCCTGGGGCTGATGGAAGAGCTGACCCGCATGTTCGAAAAGGCAGGCATCGGACCGGTGCCCGGCCCGAAAAGCGGCCGCGACCACCTGACCGAGGACGGGCCTTTCTATTTCTTTTTCGGCGCCGACCCCAACCAATGGATCGGCGAGCTTTGGCCGCGCGGGCGGGCCTGGGAAAACGGGCTTTCCAAGGCCACGATGGAAACGAATTTCTGCGCCCGTCATTCAGGCGGCAAAAACTTTCTCAATCACGGCTGGGCGGGTTCCGAAGTCGCTATCGAACCGAGCGGCAATGTCTTTCCCTGCTGCCTGAAAACCAAGCGGCCCATCGGCAATCTGCAGGAAGAAAAGCTCACCGATATTCTGGACAGCCTGAAAGACCATCCGGTTTTCGAGGCGATCAATCAGGGCGCACCGGACAGAATGGGCACCGCCCATGGCTGGGATGCGCAGCGCTTTGCCGCCGCCTCCCACACCCAAACCCCGAAAGGCGAGCCCTATGCCAATCTCTGCATCGGCTGCGACCGCTTTTTCGAGGAAGTGATGGGCCCGGTGCTGGATGAAGCGCGCGCCAAACGCCTTGGCTCCGGCGCCGCCGCCCCCGCCTAAAGGCGCATTTATCCCCGGGGTTATTGCCGGGGCTTATCCTGCTGAAACAATTTGCAACAGAGCGGACATGCCCGGGATACGCGCCCGCCGCAGGCTCGCCCTCAACAAAACTTGATGCGGCGGCTTGACGCAGCTTGCACAGGCCCCTACATAAACCATACCAACTGGTCGGTTTGTTTAACTTTGATGACGGATATGCAGGAAAAAATTCCCTCAAACTCCTCCGTTCCCCTGACCTCTGACAAGGATGGCCGCCAAATGCGCGGCGACCGGACCCGTCAGGCGCTGGTGGAATCGGCCTTTGAAGAAATTTACATGCACGGCTTCCGCGCTGCGAGCCTGAACGACATCATCAAGAAAGCCGGCTGCACGAAAGGCTCCCTCTACCACCATTTTGCCGACAAGCACGCGCTGGGGCTGGCCGCCACGGCGGAGTTCATGGGCGCGCATATCAAGGAGCTTTGGATAGCCCCCCTGGCCGAGACGGCGGACCCCCTCACCTCGATCCGGACCATCATCGGGCATTATGCCTTTGGCGATGTCGGTCACGATCCCCGTCTCGGCTGCCCTTTTCAGAACCTGACACAGGAAATGGCGGGTATCGACGAGGACTTTCAGAATTACTTCAAGAACCTCTTCGAAGCCTGGCGCGACGCGCTGGTCGATGCGCTCAAAAGGGGCGAGCGCAACGGCACGGTGCGCAAAGGCATTGACGCGGAAAGTGTCGCCACCTTGATCATTGCCAGCCATCAGGGCGTGGCGAGCATGATCAAAGCCACGCAGGACGAAGGCGTGGGACACACCGCAACTTCTGCATTCTTCGATTATCTGGACAGCCTGCGGCCTTAAAGGCACGCAGGCCAAGTGAGGCAACATGAACAACTGGGTTGTGGCTTACGCCAAGGCGGTCGTCAAACTGCGCTGGCTTATCGTCCTGGCATCGATTGCCGGGGTGATGTTCCTGGCAAGCGGCGGACGTTTTATCGAATTCTCCAACGACTACCGCTATTTCTTCACCGAGCAGAACCCCAACCTGCAAGCCTTCGAGCGGCTGGAGCGCACATACACAAGCCCGGACACGCTGCTTTGGGTGATGCGCCCGAACGAAGGCACGATGACGACGCCCGAACGGCTCGCCATCATCAAGGACATTACCGAACGCGCCTGGCAGACGCCCTTTTCGATCCGCGTCGACAGCCTGACGAACTATCAGCACACGACGGCTGAAAACGACGATCTGACCGTACGCGATCTCGTGCCCGATCCCGAGGCGCTCGATAAGCAAGACGCCAATGAAGTGGGCGACATCGCCCTTGGCGAGCCCGTCATCGCCAAGCGCCTGATCTCGGAAGATGAAACGACGAGCGCAGTCGTCGCCACGCTGCGCATGCCGCGGGACGATCAGGTCGCCACGTCCAAGGTCATGGCATATGCCCGCTCGCTGCTGGCCGACATGCGGGAAAAACATCCCGAGATCCGTTTCGAGCTGACGGGCTCCGTCGCGCTTTCCAATTCCTTCTCGGAAGCAGCCCAGAACGATCTGAAAATCCTCACCCCGGCCATGTATATCGTGCTCGGTCTGACGGTCTTCCTTCTCACCCGCTCCTTCTCGGGCACGCTGGCGACCATTCTCGTCGTCACGCTTTCCGCTTTCGGGGCGATGGGCCTCGTCATGGGCTGGCTCGGCGTCAAGCTGACCCCGCCATCCGCCGGGGCACCGACGATCATTCTGACCATCGCGGTGGCCGATTCCATCCACGTGCTCGTTACGATGCTTGTGGAGATGCGCAAAGGCCGCACCAAGCATGAAGCCATTGTGGAAAGCCTGCGCGTCAACTGGGGGCCGGTCTTCCTGACCTCCGTGACGACCGCCATCGGCTTTGCCTCGCTTAACTTCTCCGATGCCCCGCCCTTCCGCGATCTCGGCAACACGGCGGCCGCCGGCGCCATTATCGCCTGGGTGCTCTCGGTCAGTTTCCTGCCCGCGCTCATCGCCATTTTGCCGGTCAACGCCAAAGGCGCCATCGTGCGGCAGAGCGAGTTCATGGAACGGTTCGCGGAAACCGTGATCGGCAACTGGCGCAAGCTGCTGGTGGTGATGACCATCATCATCATCGCCTTTGCAACGCTCCTGCCGCGTTTCGTCTTCAACGACCGTTTCGTAACCTATTTCGACGACCGGATGGAATTCCGCGTTGCTTCGGACTGGGCCGCCGATCACCTGACCGGCATTTACCAGATCAGCTATTCGCTTTCGGCGGGCGAGCCGGGCGGCGTTTCCAACCCGGAATATGTCGCCAAGCTCGAAGAATTTGCCGACTGGTTCCGCCAGCAGCCCGAGGTTGTGCACGTCTCCACCTTCTCCGACGTGATGAAACGCATCAACAAGAGCATGCATGGAGATAAGGAAAGCTATTACCGGGTGCCGGACGAGCGGGAAATGGCGGCCCAGTTCCTGCTGCTTTATGAAATGTCCCTGCCCTACGGGCTCGATCTCAACGACCAGATCAATGTGGACAAGTCCGCCACCAAGCTGACGCTGACGCTGACCGATATTTCCACGGTGGAAATGCAGGACCTGATCAACCGGGCCGATACTTGGCTGCGCGAGAACGCGCCGGAGCATATGTATTCCTACCCGGCCGGCCAGGCGGTGATGTTCGCCTTTATCGGGCGCAACAATTTCAACGCCATGACGAGCGGCACGGCCATCGCGCTCTTGCTGATCTCCGGCTGTCTGATGCTTGCCCTGCGCAATCTCAAGCTCGGCCTGATCAGCCTGATCCCGAACCTGACCCCGCCCATCGTCGCCTTCGGCATCTTGGCGCTCTTTACGGCGGAGGTCGGCTTCTGGTCCACTTTCGTCATCGCCACGGCGCTCGGCCTCATCGTGGATGCGACGGTTCACTTCCTGTCGAAATACCGCCGCGCCCGTTTCGAGCACGGCAAGGATGCGGAAGACAGCGTGCGCTACGCCTTCTCCACAGTTGGCACCGCGCTTTGGGTCTCGACCTTCGTGCTGGTGATCGGCTTTGCGATCCTCGCGCTCTCGCCCTTCAAGGTGAATGCGATGCTGGGTCTCATGGTCGCGCTGACCGTCGCCTGTGCGCTCGTCATCGACTTCCTGCTGCTGCCTTCGCTTCTGATCGCGCTCGACCGGCGCAAGAAGGCGGCCCATTCCAAGCTCGAGGCCGCGTCCTCGGCGCCGGCAGAATGAGGGAGGCAAAGATGCTCACAAACAGGTATAACCGTTTCGCATTTTTCGGGAACGGAAAACCGAACAAGGAGGATTTAATGACCATTCGGCAAGCCACCCATTGCCAGATCAAACAGGGCATCATGATCGCCGCTCTGATGCTGGCCCTGCCCGCAGGGATCAGCGCGGCCCTCGCCGCCGATGCGCCCACGCTCCCCGAAGACCCGGTTGCCAAGGGCCTGGCGATCGCAGAGGAGACGGACCGGCGCAATCAGGGGTTCGGCGACACCAAAGCCTCCATGAAGATGATCCTGGAAAACGCTTATGGGGAAACCAGCGAGCGGGAGCTGCGCTCCATGACGCTGGAAAACGAAAAGGAAAATGAAGGCGACTGGACGTTGAACGTCTTCGACCGCCCGCGCGATGTGGACGGCACCGCTCTTCTGACCTATTCGAAAATTCTCGACCCGGACGATCAGTGGATGTACTTGCCGGCCGTGAAACGCGTCAAACGTATTTCCTCGGTCAACAAGTCCGGCCCCTTCATGGGCTCCGAATTCGCCTTTGAAGACTTCTCTTCGCAGGAAGTAGGCAAATATAGCTACAAGTGGATCCGCGACGAAGCCTGCCCGGAACCTGTGGCCGACCGCACCTGCCACGTCACCGAGCGCTATCCGCTTTACGAGCATTCCGGCTATACGCGCCAGGTTGTGTGGACCGACACGCAGGATTATCAGCCGCGCAAGATCGAGTTCTATGACCGCAAAGACAAGCTGCTGAAGACGCTCGCCCTGACCGAGTACAAGCTCTATCAGGACAAATACTGGCGCGCCCATGACCTTTACATGGAAAACCATGTGACCGGTAAATCCACCCGTCTGACCTGGGAAGACTACGCCTTCAACACGGGCCTGACGGAAGACGACTTCAACACCAATTCGCTCAAACGCGCCCGTTAAACGCGTTAACGGAGTGTGAGGCCTGCCGTGATAGAAACGCGCGGCAGGCCGGCGCCCGTCTCGTGTGAGGAGAAGGCGCCGCAAGACCGCATCTGGTTCCCGGGGGATAGAATGGCAATCGGTACTGTCGCCAAAAAAACGGCCCGCGCTTCGCTCGCCGCCTTTTCACTTGCAGGCATGTTTGCCAGTGCGGCTCACGCAGCCGAGCTGGAAGTGACCGGCTACATCGAACCCGAGTTTCAGCTTTTCCCGCAAAGCCCGAGCGGCAGCGAGCAGCGGCGCGTCAACGCCTCCGTGGCCGCCGAAGTGACGTTCGAAAGCTTCTGGGACAATTCCAATCAGTGGATCGTCGTCAAACCCTTTGCCCGCTGGGACCGGCGCGACGGCAACCGCACCCATGCCGATCTGCGCGAAGCGAAATATGCGCGCGTCGTGGATAATTGGGAATTCCGCATAGGCATGGACAAAGTGTTCTGGGGTGTGACGGAAGCCGTGCATCTCGTCGACATCATCAATCAGACCGATCTCGTTGAAAGCATCGACGGGGAAGAAAAACTCGGCCAGCCCATGATCATGGTCTCCTCCTTCTGGGATTTCGGCACGGTGACGGGCTATCTGCTGCCCTATTTCCGCGAGCGCACCTTCCCGAGCCTTTCGGGCCGGCCCGCCTTCGACATTCCGGTCGATGAAACGCAGACCCGCTATGAAAGCGGCGCCAAGCGCCAGCATCTCGACTTCGCGCTGCGCTATTCCAACACATTCGACATCTGGGATGTGGGGGTGAGCTATTTCCGCGGCACGAACCGCACGCCTATCCTCCAGCCCGGCCTCAATGCCGGCGGCGAGCCCGTGCTCATTCCCTTTTATGCGCAGCTCGACCGGGTGAGCACGGATATTCAGGCCACCTCCGGTGCCTGGCTTTATAAGTTCGAAGGCTTCTGGCAGGAACAGCTGGATGAAGGCAACCTGCAGGCAACGGGCGGGGTCGAATATACGCTTTACGGCATTTTCGACAGCCCCGCCGATCTCGGCCTTGTCGCCGAATATGTCTGGGACGACCGGGGCGCGAACCGGCAGAACAATTTTGCCAATGACGCCTTCCTCGCCTTCCGCTGGACGGCGAACGACGTCGCCTCCACCGCCATTCTGGCTGGCACCACCGTTGACCTCGACACCCAGGCGCTCGGCTTTTCCATCGAAGCGGAACGCCGTTTCGGCGCGGATTATTTCGTCACTTTGGAAGGGCGCTTCTTCGAAAATATTCCCCGCTCCGATCCCGGCTATTCCTTCGAGGATGACGATCTCATTCAGCTGCGTATCGCCCGCTATTTCTAAAGATCCCCCGCCAGATACGGAGTGAGGCACGCGCGCCACTGCGCCATGAGTCCTTCAAGAAGCCGGGCCGCCGCCCGGCAGAAGATAAGGACACATGGACCATGCATTCACTTACCGGCAGAACCATCATCATTACCGGCGCAAGCTCGGGCATCGGCGCGGCAGCGGCAAAGCGCTTTGCCCGCGAGGGCGTGCAGCTTGTCCTCTCTTCCCGCCGGGAAGAACCGCTTGCCGAACTGACGCGCGCAATTGAAGCAGGCGGCGGCACGGCACGCTACCTGCCCGGCGATGTAAGCGATGAGGCTTGCGCCGCGCAGCTCGTTGCCTTTGCCTGCCGGGCATTCGGCGGGCTGGACGGCGCCTTCAATAATGCCGGCACACTCGGCACGCTCGGCCCCGTCACCGACCTCTCGCTCGCCGATTGGAACGAGGCACTAAGCGTCAATCTGACGGGCGCCTTCCTGGCCGCCAAACACCAGATTCCGGCGCTTCTCGAAAGCGGCAAAGAAGGTGGCACGGGCGGCTCACTGCTCTTTACTTCGTCCTTTGTGGGCAACACCACAGGCATGCCGGGCACCGCCGCTTATGCCGCTGCCAAAGCGGGGATTGCCGGACTGACACGCTCGCTCGCCGCCGAATACGGGCCGCAGGGCCTGCGCGTCAACGCCCTGCTGCCGGGCGGCACCGACACGCCCATGGCCCGCGTGATGAACGATACGGAAGAAGCGATCGATTTTGTGAGAGGCCTGCACGGGCTCAAACGCATCGCGCAGCCCGAAGAAATCGCCGAGGCCGCGCTTTTTCTTCTCTCCCCCGCTTCAAGCTTTGTAACGGGGACGGCGATGCTGGCCGATGGCGGCGTTTCCATTCAGCGCACATAAGAGGCCATAAGAAAAAGCCGGGAAGCGTTGCAGCTTCCCGGCTTTCAGGCCATGTCAGTAGGCGGCGCTTACTCGCCGGATTTCATCTGCGATTGCAGGTAATTCTGCTCGCCCACTTTCTCCAAGAGGCTGAGCTGGGTTTCCAGCCAGTCGATATGCTCTTCTTCGGAATCGAGCAGATCCACGAACAGCTCCCGCGTCACATAATCACGCACGGATTCGCAGTAGGTCGCCGCGTCCTTATAGAGCGGGTGGGCCCGCATTTCGCTTTTCAGGTCGCATTCCAAGATCTCTTTGACGTTCTCACCGATCATCAGCCGGTCGAGATCCTGAAGATTGGGCAAGCCTTCAAGGAAAAGAATCCTTTTAATCAGCTTGTCCGCATGTTTCATCTCGTCGATGGATTCTTCATAGACCTTGTCGCCAAGCTCATCGAGCCCCCAGTCATGCAGCATCCGGGCATGGAGGAAGTACTGATTGACGGCGGTCAGCTCCTGCTTGAGCGCGAGATTGAGATATTCAATGACCTTCGCATCGCCTTTCATCGGGGCCTCCTGTCACAGCGAATCTGAGAGGCACCCTATCACGGGCGGCGGCAGGCTTCCCGGAAAAAGGTCAACAATAAGAATGAGTTGCAGAGATTCCTGGAGGACCTCAATCCGCAGCGATAAGCAGCGAGGCGGCGGGGCGCGGCGTGCCCTCTTCCAGGACTTCGCGAGCAAAGCAGATGCATTTGCCGCAGCGCGGCCGGCAGCCAAGCGCGCGGTAGGCGGCGGAAACCGAGCCTCCCGCTTCCGGGGCGACCGATTTGACCTGGCGGACGGTCAAGGCGTTGCAGCTGCATACATACATGGATCTCTCCTGACCCTTGCTCTTGCGAGCTAATCTCAAGACCTATGTAGCGATAATGCGAATGATTGTCAAATGCTAGAATGTCGCAGCGGGCGGTCAATGCCCCCTGCCGTCTTGCTGCCCTCTCAGACCGCTCAATAAAGTTCGGTGCGGGTATTCTCGTCCAGGGCCTCGTCCACGGCCTTGGCGGGCACGTCGAGCTTCATCTGGTCGCGGAAAATCTCGCCCGCCGTCGGGAAAGAGGAGCGCTCGATCTGCGTTTCCGCCTTCCAGAGCCCGGAGCGGGCCACCGCCTTGGCGCAGTGCAGATAAGCTTCTTTGACCTCCACCAGCATGACCGAGCGGGGCGGCTTGCCGTTCATCTCAAAGCGCTTCATCAGCGCCGGCTCGACGGAGAGCTTGGCCACACCGTTGATACGCAGCATCTCGTTGACGCCGGGCAGGAAGAACAGGAGCCCCACCGCCGGGTTGTGCAGAAGATTGGTCAGCGAATCGAGCCGGTTGTTACCCGGCCGGTCGGGAATGGCGAGCGTCGTCTCATCGAGCACATGGACAAAGCCCGGCTCACCCCCACGCGGGGAGACATCGCCGAGCCCGTCGGCCCGCGAGGAGCCGAGACAGAAGAAAGGCGAGAGCTCGATGAAACGTTTGCAATGGGGATCGAGGCGGGCGAGCTCTTTGGCCACGGCGCCGTGGGAAGGCTCGGCATAAATCTCACGCAGCTTGCCTTCGTCCTGAATGACATGATCCGTCCCAGCCTTCGCCATTACCGCCTCCCTTGAGAATTATTCTCAAGTCTTAAGAGAAAGCCCCCGCTGCCGCAAGTTGGACAGCGGGGGCCAAAGCCGCTCACCTGACCGCTCCTGCCAAACCAATCACCCCGCTCACATGCTTTGGCCCATCGGCCGGATAAACCAAAGGGCGGGCAAGACAGGCGCGGATCAGGCGGCGGTCAACTTGCCAGCGCCAGCGGCGCATCGGCGCTCAAATGCCGCCCATGCGCCCCCACCGCCAGCCGGTTCCAGGCATTGATCATGACGATGGAGAAATTGAGCGCCCGGATTTCCTCCGCGTTGAAATGCTTTTCAAGCGCAGCAAAAGCGCTGTCGAGCTCGCGGGTTTGCGGCAGATGCGTGAGGAGCTCCGCCCAATTCAGCGCGGCGCGCTCGGCCGGGGTGAAATCCTCCACCTCCCGCCAGACGGCAAGATGGTCGAGCCGCTGCTGGGTTTCATTGTCGCCGCGCGCTTCTTTCAAATGCATGGTCACGCAATAAGCGCAGCCATTGATCTGCGAGACGCGCAGCTTGATCAAATGCCGAAGCTGAGCATCGAGCGGCGAGGCCGCCAGCGCTTCTTCGGTTTTGACCATGCCTTGCACATAATTCAGTTCACCTTTGTAAGGATCATATCTCTGGGTCATGCCGGGTATCTCTCATCCTTGGTTGTACCAAACCTTCAAGAGCACTGACGGGCGGGAGGGCGCGGCTGTGACAGAATGCGCTAGCACATATGTACGAATTGAGCCTCCGGGCGCCCGCTTTCTAGTTTCAACAGGCATTCTGCGGCTGGGATAGGTCCCCAGCCTGTTCAGGCCGCAGGGCAAAAGCCGGGCATCCGTTCCGGCTTTTGCTTTTTTGCCCGCCCCGGCGCCGAAAAGATTTGAAACCCCGCCCACGCTCCCCATTTCTTTTCAAAACGGGGAGTGAGATGCGGATAAGAAAAGCCGAAACGGCGGACAAGGCAGCCATCTGGAAAATTCTCGAACCCATGATCCGGGAGGGCGAAACCTTTCCCCTGCCCCGGAACATGACCGAGTGGGAAGCACTGGAATATTGGTTCGGCAAAGGCGCTTCGGTTTTCGTCGCCGAGGAAGCGGGAAACATTCTCGGCACCTATCACCTCACGCCCAACCAGCCGGGTGGTGGCAGTCATGTCGCCAATGGCGGCTATGTGACGGCGCCTGAGGCGCGCGGGCGCGGCATTGCCCGGGCCATGTGCCTGCATTCTTTCGATATGGCCAAGACGCTCGGCTACCGCGCCATGCAATATAATCTCGTGGTGAGCACGAACGAGGCCGCCGTTCATCTCTGGCAGGATTGCGGCATGAAACTAATCGGCCGGTTGCCCGGCGCTTTTCATCACCCTGAGAAAGGCGATGTGGACGCGCTCGTCATGTACCGCACGCTCTAAATGAAAAAGGGAGCCGAAGCTCCCTTCCCCCTGCCGTGATCTTGCAGCACTCAGGCGGCGCGTTGCAGATCCGCCTTTTTTACCTTCGGCCACATATAAAGCGGCAGTTTGAGGCGGCGTTCATAAGCAATCGAGCGCCAGGTGAATTTACAGATGAATTCCTTATGACGCGCACCGGCCTTGCCGGTTTTGATCTTGCCGTTCGCGCGGTCGAACTTGTCCACATACTGAATAATGCCGTCCTTGCGCCCGAGGCTGATGCAGCGGAAAAGATAGGCGGCATTATGCGGCTTTGGCGCGCGGCCCTTGACGAGGCGGGCAACATTCTCCGCCGCCTGAATACCCATCGGCATCGCCATGGCGCAGGACGCCCGGTAAGGCTCGCCGTCCATACCCGCCACCGCCGAGGCATCGCCCGCCGCCAGAATTTCAGGATGAGAAAGCGCCTGCAGCGCCTCATTGGTGCGCACGCGCCCAGCCTCATCGACGGCAAGGCCGCTGCGCCGGGCAAGATCCGGCACAGCGAAACCCGCACACCAAAGCAGCGTGTCAAACCCGTGCCGAGCGCCGTTGCCAAGCACCAGCTCCTTGCCTTCCACCGCGCTGACCCGCGCGCCTTCATGCAGCTCGATGCCGAGCCGGTCGAAGGTTTTCAGCACATAGTCGCGCCCAGGCGCGGAGAAACCGGGATCGAGCAGCGGCGTTAAAAGAGAGACCTTGGCGCCTTTCACCCGTTCGGCAAATTCCGTCGCCGCCTCGATCGCGGTGAGCCCGCCGCCGACGATGGCGATGCGGCCCGGTTTCGATTTCAGCTTCTCGCGCAGCCGTTCGGCAGAAGGCAGGTCCGCCAAACTGTCGGCGGCCCCTTCCAGCCCCGGCACCTGATCGTGCGGGATATAACTGCCAAGCGCATAGATCAGATAATCGTAAGAGAGCCGCTCCGGCGCGCCCTCGCCCGAGAGCAGAAGCTCGCGCGCATCGGCGCGGATTTCCTCCGCCCGTGCCTGCACGAAAGAGATGCCGGACTTTGCAAGAAACGGCGCATAATAATGCTGCTTGAGCCTGTCGCCCGCCGCCACCTGATGCAGGCGAATGCGCTCGACGAAATGCGGCTTCTCATCGATCAATGTCAGCTTGATAGGCAATTTCTTTTGCGCCAGCCGCACCGCCGCCATGAGCCCGGCATAGCCGCCGCCCAAAATCACTACATGCTTCTCGCTCATCACCGTCTCCTGATCCCCGTTCCGCAAAACGCGCGTTCACCGGCGGGCGCATTGCCCGCTCCGCCCTTCAAGACGAAGCGGCGGGCAAGTTTGTGACAGGAGAGTTGGAAGCAGCGCAGAAGGCGCTGCGCCTCACGCAATGGTGATGGCAAAGAGATACGCGAGGGGAGAAAAATGGTGGGCGTGACTGGGATTGAACCAGTGACCCCTACGATGTCAACGTAGTGCTCTCCCGCTGAGCTACACGCCCACTTGGTCCGGCGGCGGGATGGACCCCGAAAGGTCCGGGCCGGAGCGCAGGATATATCGAGATTAGACGGCTCTGGCAAGTCTTCCGGCAGGCGGAAGCGGCGCAAAAATGCGCTTTTTCGAGCAAAAGTCCGGCAAAACCGGAAGGAAGGCGGCAAGCGGCCTTTAGACGGCAGCCTTAAGCGGCGGCCATCAGCCGGTCGACCTCATTGACGAGATCGCGCAGATGGAAGGGCTTGGAGAGCACCTTGGCGTCTTTCGGCGTTTCCCGCTCGCCGGAAAGGGCGACGGCGGCAAAGCCCGTGATGAACATGATCTTCATGGTGGGGTCGAGCTCGGCGGCCCGGCGGGCAAGCTCGATGCCGTCCATTTCCGGCATCACGATATCGGTCAGCAGCAGATCGAAAATATCGTTCTGCAGCTTGTGGTAGGCGTGATCGCCCTGCCCATAAGAGACGACTTCATGACCGGCCTTCTCAAGCGCTTTGGCGAGAAAGCGGCGCATCGATTCATCGTCTTCTGCCAAAAGGATACGTGCCATGAGTTTGCCTGTTTGCTGCGGAGCGGGCGCTGGGCCCTTGCCCGGCGCCGATTCGCCCCCTTCACCGTCTCCACTCCTTATAGGTTTCCAAGAGTAAACGCCGCGTGAAGAGTCGCAAAGGGCGTTGTTTTGACTTTTCGCAGCCCCATTTCTCACAAACGGCACTAAGGGCACCACTGAGGGCTCGCCCTTGGCGCGAGCTATGCTAAGCTTTTCAGGCAGAGGCCCGGAAAAAGGCGCGAAACCGGGCATATCGGAGCACGACGCGGGTGGATATGGATTTCGACGATCTGCCAGACAACAGACCGCCGGAAGGGCAGATGAGCGAGCCCGGGCCCGCCGTGCATCACACCGCAGGGGACCCGGCGGCGTTTGCCCCGCCCTTTGGCGTTTTACGCCCGCCCCGCCCGCTCATGCCGTTCGTTTTTTCCTCGCCCCATAGCGGGCGCGTCTATCCGCCGGAATTCATCGCTGCCTCCAAGCTCGACCCGCTAACGCTGCGCCGCTCGGAGGACAGTTTCGTCGAAGAGATTTTTCAGGGCGCCGCCTCGCTCGGCGCGCCGCTGCTGCATGCGCATTTTCCGCGCGCCTATCTCGATGTGAACCGGGAGCCTTACGAGCTCGACCCGGCGATGTTCGCCGATCCCCTGCCCCCGCATGTCAATTCCCGCTCGCTGAGAGTAGCAGGCGGGCTCGGCACCGTGGCGCGCATCGTCACCGAGCAGGCGGAAATCTACCGCCAGCCGCTGACCTTTGCGGAAGTCGACCGGCGCATCCGCCTTCTTTACATGCCCTTCCACGACACGCTGCGGGACCTTTTGCAAAATGCCTATAGCCATTTCGGCTGCGCCGTTTTGGTAGACTGCCATTCCATGCCCTCCGTCGGCGGGCCAATGGACGGGGACCAGGGCACGAACCGCCCCGATATCGTGCTGGGGGACCGCTACGGCACTTCCTGCGCGCCGGAGCTGACGGATACGGCGGAGGAGATTCTCACCCGCCTCGGCTATTCGGTGATGCGCAACAATCCTTATGCCGGCGGCTTCAACACCGAGCATTACGGGCGCCCGGCCCGCGGCCTTCATGCGCTGCAGATCGAGATCAACCGCTCGCTTTATATGGATGAAGCGCGCCTGCGCCGGCTGCGGGGCCTGAAACGGCTGCGCGGCGACATGACCACCTTCATGCGCGAGCTCGGCGCCGCCTCGGCCGATTTCCTGCTCGGCGCGCGCGGGGAAGCCGCCTCCTGACTCCAAAGAACGCTTGAAGAGAGCGCTGATCCCTTCCGAACTTGGCCTTCAGGCAAAAAAAGGGGCCATGCCGAAACCGGCATGGCCCAAGTCTAGGGAGGAAACGCCCAGGAAGGGCTACGGGGCAGAGGAGCTAGGCTCAACTCTGCCGCGCTGAGTTCATATTGCACTGCAGCGCACAAATTTCAAGAAATTTTTGCTGCACTGCGCATAAATTTCCGAAAAATCGCCCGGCGCCCGCCGGATTCTGACAAATTTGTGACGGTGTTAGCATTTTTGCACTGCACAATGACCGGCAGTGCGCCAATACCCCTTCCCGAAGTAAGACATTTTTCCGGCCCCGCAACGCCCCGATAAGGGCCGGTTAACCGCATTCTGCGACACTTCTTCTTTGAACGGGCCCTTGGGCCGCAATCCACTGCCCCCGCACAGCCAGGCGGGGAAACAGGCGGAAGGCAGGATGAAGAAAGCACTCGTCACCTCGCTGCTTTGCATGGCCATCGCAAGCTTTGCGCATTCCGCGCGGGCGGATACCGGCGCGCTTTTGCAGAAGCTCGACAGCGACTGGTCGCAGTGCCGCTATGCAGCTCAGCAGATGGAGCGCATGAGCGGCATTCCCAAAGGCCTTCTCACCTCCATTTCCATGGTCGAAACCGGCCGCCGCGCGCCCGGCGGCAAGGTCGAGCCCTGGCCCTGGACCATCAATGTGGAAGGGCGCGGCTATTATTATGCCAGCAAGGCAGAGGCGATCCGCGCCGTGCGCCGGCTCATGGCCGCAGGCTCGCGCAGCATCGATGTGGGCTGCATGCAGGTCAATCTGCGCTTTCACCCGCGCGCCTTCACCAGCCTTGAAGAAGCCTTCGACCCGGATGCGAATGTTGCTTATGCCGCTTCTTTCCTCTCGGATCTGCAATCGCGCTCGGGTTCCTGGGATAAGGCGGCCGGGCACTATCATTCCTATTCGCCGCATCTCAATCAGAAATACAGCGCCCGCATCCAGAAAGTCTGGGCGAGCGAGAAAACCCGCGCGCCCCTGGAAGACCCGCGCTTTGACGTGCTGCGCCGCGCCGTTCCCGGCATTGCGGCAAGCGAAGAAAAGGGGCCTGCCACCGCTTCCAGCGAGCCTGAAATGCAGGCACCCGACGCGGTCCGGCCGGAGCTGCGCATCATTCTGCGCGCCTCCCTTACTCCGGACCATGACGAGAAAGCTGCACCCGGCCCCGCCAAAACGCGCAATACCGTGACCGTTGCCATGCGCCCTGCGCCGCAGGTTCTTGGCACCGCGGCCTCTATCGTGCGGCAGGAGCCCGAACGGCCCGCTCCGCAGGTGATTTATCCGGCCAATGCCCGTGTCGCGATGCGCTAACGCTCTGCCCGTCACGAGCACCCGCACCGGCAGCACTGGCCAGTCTTAAAACGGCAAAAAGATTGGGGCATTGTGCCAAGCTGCCAATTCCTTGATGCTGAGGGGAATGCTGAGAGCCGCCCCAGCGGAGCGGCGAAACATCTGGCACGGAGCAAAGCGGCATGGAACAGCTTTTCAGCTGGATAAATGCGCCGTTGATCGTGGAATCGCTGAATGTGATGGCCGGACTTTTCGTCCTTGCCGTCGGCTTCGGCGTCTTTTCCGTGATCGTTCTTTACATCGCCGACCGCACTCAGACGACACACGCCATCAGGCGCAACTATCCCGTTATCGGGCGCTTCCGCTATCTGTTCGAAAATCTGGGCGAGTATTTCCGGCAATATTTCTTCGCCATGGACCGCGAGGAAATGCCCTTCAACCGCGCGCAGCGGGCCTGGGTCTACCGCGCCGCCAAAGAAGTAGACACGACCGTCGCCTTCGGCTCGACCCGCGATTTGCGCCCCGCCGGCACGATTTCCTTCGTCAACACCGCCTTTCCGACACTCGATGCGGATGCGGCCAGCCCCTCACCCATGGTGATCGGCCCCTATTGCCGGCATCCATTCGAGGCCCGCTCCTTTTTCAATGTTTCGGGCCTGAGCTACGGGGCAATTTCGAAACCGGCCGTGCGCGCCCTTTCTCTCGGCGCCGCCCGCGCCGGCTGCTGGCTCAACACGGGTGAAGGCGGGCTGTCTTCCTTCCATCTGGAAGGGGGCGGTGACATCGTCTTTCAGATCGGCACCGCCAAATACGGCGTGCGCGACCGGGAAGGCAAGATGAGCGATGAAAAGCTTGAAGCGCTTGCCGCGCATGAGAACGTGCGCATGTTCGAGGTGAAGCTGTCGCAAGGCGCCAAACCCGGCAAGGGCGGCATCCTGCCCGGCCCGAAAGTTTCCGCCGAGATCGCCGCCATCCGCGGCATTGCCGAAGGTCAGGACTCGGTCAGCCCCAACCGGCATCCGGAGATCGACGATCTGGACGATCTTCTCGACATGCTCTCCCATATCCGCGAGGTGACGGGCAAGCCCGTCGGCTTCAAGCTCGTGCTGGGGGACGGGGCCTGGCTCGACACGCTGTTCACAGCCATCGGCGAGCGGCCCATCGAGGAAGCACCGGATTTCATTACTCTCGACAGCGCCGATGGCGGCACGGGGGCGGCCCCGCAGCCGCTGATCGATTATATGGGCATGCCGATCTGGGAAAGCCTGCCGCTGCTTGTCGATGCGCGCAATGCCCATGGCTTTGAAGACCGAATCCGCATCATCGCGTCGGGCAAGCTCATCAATCCGGGCGATGTGGCCTGGGCGCTCTGCGTGGGCGCGGATTTCGTCAATTGCGCGCGCGGCTTCATGTTCGCGCTTGGCTGCATTCAAGCGCTTCAATGCAACAAGAACACCTGCCCGACCGGCGTGACGACCCATGACAAACGCCTGCAGCGCGGCCTGAACGTGCCGGACAAGTCCGCCCGTGTGCATCACTATCACGACAAGGTGGTCAACGAGGTTTGCATGATCGCCCATTCCTGCGGGCTGCCCGAGCCGCGCCTCCTGCGCCGTCGCCATGCGCGCATCACGACGGCAAGCGGCATTTCGCTGCCGCTGAGCGAATATTACGAGCGCTGGAAGAAGGGCGAGGAACCGGCGCTCGACGCCCGCCCCAGCACGAAATTGCGGGTGCATCAGTAAACACGCTATGATCGGGCTATGCTGAACCGCCCGAAAGCCATTCTCTTCGATCTCGACGACACGCTCATCTCCGCTTATGCGGACCCGGGGCCCGTCTGGCAGGCGCTTTTGAGCGAGCATGCCGAGGCGCTTTCCCCGCACGATCCTGAGGAATTGACCGCCCATGTCGGCGCTTATGCCGCGGAGTTCTGGTCGGACCCGGCCCGGCATAAAACCTGGCGGCTGAAACTTTACGACGCGCGGCGCGAGATTATCCGCGGGGCCTTCGAGCGGATGGATATTCTCAAAGGCGATCCGCGCCTTGCCCTTATCGCCAATGATATTGCCGACCGCTATTCGGCCCGGCGCGATGAAGCTATGACGCTTTTCCCCGACAGCCATGCGCTGCTCGATCATTTGAAAGAAAAAGGCATCAAGCTCGCGCTCATCACCAATGGGGAAGCGGCAATGCAGCGCGCCAAGGTGGAGCGTTTCGAGCTCACCCACCGGTTCGATCATATCCAGATCGAAGGGGAAGTCGGCTTCGGCAAACCGGAAGAAGAAGCCTATCACCATGCTCTCGGCGCGCTTGACGTGCGCGCGGAAGAGACCTGGATGGTGGGTGATAATTACGAATGGGAAGTCATAGCGCCCGCCGCGCTTGGCCTCACCACCATCTGGCATAACAGCCACAAGGCCGCGCCGCCCGAAGGCAAGCCCGCGCCCCACCACACGCTGGAAGACTTGAGCGGCTTCTGGCCGCTTCTCGAACAAACCGGCCTTGCCTGAGCGGGACTAACGCCCTGCCGCCGGCATGACGAGCCTGAGGAAGCGCGTGCCTTGCGTGACCGTGCGCGGCAGATACCCCCGCTCATCCCCATCGACCTCGACAGGCACCCCTTCCGGCCCCAGAAAATCGATATGGCGCGCGCGCCGCACAGTCACGGATTTTAGTTTCCCGGCGCGGCCGAGCCCGAGCGCCAGCAAATAGCCGGCAAAAGCAAACCGCCCCGGTTTACGGAATAAAAAGACATCGAGCCCCGGCCAGGTGATGTCGGCCTCCGGGGCGAGCACGAAGTTGCCCGCATAATGGCGCGCATTGGTGACGACCGCCCAAGCCGCCTTTTCACGCCGCCCATCGACGATCAGATCAAGCGGGGCGCCCGGCCCCCGCAGCCATTCGCAAAGGCCGGCCCAGACAAAGGCGCCCTTGCCGAAGCGCCGCTTGAAGCGCGGATTTATGCCATGGACGATGCGCCCGTCGAACCCGGCGCCGACCATGAGAAGAAACAGATCACCGTCAATATCCCCCGTGCCGATGAGCCGCGCCTCCCCGAAAAGCAGCATATCGGCCACCGCCCGCGCCTTGGTCTTAAGACCGATCTCGATGGCCAGCACATTGGCCGTGCCGAGCGGGATGATACCCATGGGCGTGCCGAAGCCGAGAAGCCCGCGCGCCACTTCGTTGATCGTGCCGTCGCCGCCCGCCGCCACCACGACGTCCGCCTGCCCGCTTGAGGCGGCTCTATAGGCCAGCACGGTGGCATGCCCCGGACCGTTCGTTTCCTCCACACTCACGGCCGCGCCGTCCTTTTTTAAAAGCGCCGTCACATATTCGAAAAGCCCGCCATGGCGCGAGCCGGCAGCGGGATTAACCACGATATGGATGGACTTTCGCCGCGACATGCTCCGCACCCGGATTGAAAGCTACACAAATGTCTCACGCATCCGACACAAAATAGTCACGCCCAAATCCGACCATAGCCTTATCGAATCGGGCAGCGCCTGGCGCGGGACCCGGTCATCATATCGACTGGATATATGACGCGGCTATGACACTTCTCGACACGGCTTCCTGGGGCGCGGCATTGAAATTCCGCCGGACATCCGGCGCAGATAGCAGACAAGCGCCGAAAACGAAATCCGTTTCCCCGCGCATCGGGCGCTCCCGCCGCCCCTCGGCGCCTGAAGGGAAATTACCCGTGCCCGCAAGCCCGCCCGGCCTTCCCGCGCCAATAACAGACCCTGCGGCAGATCCGGCGGCGGAGCCTGCGCCAAAAAAGAAACTCCGCGCCGCCCGCACCCGCGTCGGGCGCGGGACGATCCACGAAAAACTCTATAACAGCCCTCGCCCGAAAAAGACGAAGAAGCACCGCACGCTTTTCCTCTCCGACATTCACCTCGGCACGCCGGGCTGCAAGGCGGACCTCCTCTACGACTTCCTGCGCAACAATGACGCCGAAACGATCTATCTCGTCGGGGACATTATCGACGGCTGGCGGATCAAGCGTTCCTGGTACTGGAATGAGAGCCACAACGCCGTGGTGCAGGAGCTGCTGAGAAAGGCGCGCAAGGGCACGAACGTCATTTACGTGCCCGGCAATCACGACGAGGCGCTGCGCGATTATACGGGTCTCAATTTCGGCGGCATCGACATGGTCGGCGAAGCGCTGCACGAAACCGCGGATGGACGCACGTTCCTGATCATTCACGGCGATCAGTTCGACAGTGTGGTGCGCTATGCAACCTGGCTCGCGCATCTGGGCGACCGGGCCTACACGGTGGCCCTCGCGCTCAACACATGGCTGCATGATGTGCGCCGTCTCTTTGGCCTGCCTTACTGGTCGCTCTCTGCTTACCTGAAACACAAAGTGAAAAACGCGGTCGAATATATCTCCCGCTTCGAAACCGCCGTTGCCCGCGCCGCCCGCGAGCGCGGCGTCGACGGGGTGATTTGCGGGCATATTCACTTTGCCGAGATCCGCGAGATCGACGGCGTGCTTTACTGCAATGACGGCGACTGGGTGGAAAGCTGCACGGCCATGTCCGAGGACGAAAGCGGCCAGCTCAGCATCATCCGCTGGCATCACTTCTCCTGGGAAATGCAGCCCGAGCTCATCGAGCCGGAAGCGCGCAGCGCCCCGCCCGTCCTTGATGCCGCCTGACACTCTTTTGAAAACGGAACATCCCATGGCCTCTTCCGCGCCGCGCCACACTAGCCAGAAAGCGGCCCCAAGAATGGGCGATCAGGCAGGCCGTCCCCTTCACATCGTCATCGTAACCGACGCCGCCCCGCCGCAAGTGAACGGCGTCGTGCGCACCTTGCGCCAGACAAGCGAAGAACTGCAGCGGCTCGGCCATAAGGTGGATACTGTCACGCCGGAAGATTTCCGCACCGTGCCGCTGCCGAGTTACAAGGAAATCCGCATCGCGCTGCGCCCCTATCCGCGCATTGCCCGCTTCCTCGACCGGGAAAAGCCCGACGCCATTCACATCGCCACCGAAGGCCCGCTCGGCCATGCCGCCCGGCGCTATTGCTTGTCGCGCGGCCTGCCCTTCACCACCTCCTTCCACACGCGCTTTCCCGAATATCTGCACGCGCGCACCCGCTTTCCCCAAAGCTGGTCATATGCCTATGTGCGCCGCTTCCACGCACCCTCTAGCTCCGTCATGGTGGCAACACCGACCTTGCGCCAGGAACTGGAAGAGCGCGGCTTCACGAATTTGAAGCTGTGGTCGCGCGGCGTCGACACAGAGCTTTTCCGGCCGCGCCCGGAGCTGAGAGAAGGGGAGCAAGAACAAAAAAGCCCGCTCTGGCTCTATGTCGGGCGCGTGGCGGTTGAAAAGAACATCGATGCCTTTCTGGAAACGGACCTGCCCGGCACGAAAATGGTGGTGGGAGATGGGCCGCGGCTCGAGCATCTGAAAAAGAAATTCCGGGATGTCGCCTTCACCGGCGCGCTTTTCGGCGACAAGCTGGCCGAAGCCTTTGCCCGCGCCGATTGTTTCGTCTTTCCCTCAAGAACGGACACATTCGGCCTCGTCCTTGTCGAAGCGCTGGCAAGCGGCACGCCCGTTGCCGCCTATCCGGTGCAAGGCCCCATCGACATCATCACCGACCCGGCAACAGGCTGCTTGAATGAAGATTTGCGCACCGCCTGTCTTACCGCCCTTGAGAAAGGTGATCGCGAGGCCTGCCGCACCCACGCGCTTTCTTATTCGTGGGAGGCCTGTACAAGGCAGTTTCTCTCCAATCTGGTGCTGATCGACCGGGAGCGCGAGGCCGGTTCCGGCACGCTTGAAAGCGCGGCAGTACAAGCAAAAGCGCCCGTCCCCGCCTAAAAGCCTTCTCTCAGCGCCCGGCGCGGCTATCTATTTGAGACGCACTATCAGGAACGTGATCGCATTTGCCGGCACGGCTGATAGACTTGCGCCGTCACGCCATAACCGGGAGAGAGGAAACATGAACAGCTATCTGGCACGTATTGCGCTCACCGCAAGCCTTGGCGCGGGCCTTGCCTTCGCCGCGCCGGCCATGGCCGCCACCTACAAGATCGATTCCAGCCATGTGCATACCGCCTTCGAGGTGAACCATCTGGGCTTTTCCACCACGATGGGCCAGTTCGACGATGTGAGCGGCACGATCGAGTTCGATGAGGAAAACCCGGCAGCCAGTTCTGTGGAAGTCACGATCCAGACCGCCAGCGTCGATACCGGCCATAAAGAGCGGGACGAGCATCTGCGCAAGGCCGATTTCTTCGATGTGGAAAATCACCCCACCATGACGTTCAAATCGACCGCCATCGAGATGACGGGCGAGGACACGGCGAAAATCACCGGCGATCTGACCCTTCTGGGCGTCACCAAACCCGTGGTGCTCGATGCCAAGCTGAACAAGAAGGGCGAGCATCCCTTCGATGCCTCGCGCTATGTGGCCGGTTTCGCCGCCACGACGACCATCGACCGGACAGCTTTCGGCATGGATTACGCGGCGCCCGCCATCGGCAAGGAAATTAAGATTTCCATCGCAGCCGAGGCTATCCGCCAATAATCGGAGCTTCGGCCATCCGGCCCGGCACCCGGCCCTGCCCCGCAAAGCCCTGAGACAAATGGGCACTTGAGGCGGCAGGCCCCGGGGGATATAACGCCCGCAAGCTTTCGCCCTCGCAAGATGCTCTTGCGGGGGCATATTCATTCGTATGATTGGCCGCTCTTATGACCTTGCGCAATATCGCCATTATCGCTCACGTCGACCATGGCAAGACCACTCTCGTTGACCAGCTCCTGAAGCAGGGCGGCGTTTTCCGCGAAAACCAGCACGTCGCCGAACGGGTGATGGACTCCAACGACCTGGAGCGCGAACGCGGCATTACCATTCTGGCAAAGTGCACCTCCGTCGCCTGGGCCGATAATGGCGAGACGACGCGCATCAACATCATCGACACGCCCGGCCACGCCGATTTCGGCGGTGAGGTGGAACGTATCCTCTCCATGGTGGACGGCGTGATCCTGCTCGTGGATGCCGCCGAAGGTCCGATGCCGCAGACGAAATTCGTGACCTCCAAAGCGCTCGCCCTCGGGCTGAAGCCGCTTGTCGTGGTCAATAAAGTCGACCGGCCGGATGCGCGCATCAATGCGGTGCATGACGAGGTCTTCGATCTCTTCGCCGCGCTCGATGCCAATGAAGAACAGCTCGACTTCCCCACCCTCTTTGCCTCGGGCAAGGAAGGCTGGGCCTGCGAGGATCTCGATGCGCCGGACGCGCGCGAGCATGGCATGACCCCGCTCTTCCGCCGCATCGTTACGCATATCGCGCCGCCGGAGAACGCCACCGAGGAAGAAGCTGCCAAGCCCTTCCGCATGCTGGTGACGACGATCGAAAGCGATCCTTATCTCGGCCGCATTCTGACGGGCCGCATCGAAACCGGCACTGCAAAGCCCAACATGGCCGTTCACGCGCTGCGCCCGGGCAAGGGCACCGTGGAGACGGGCCGGATCACCCGCGTTCTTTCCTTCCGGGGCCTCACCCGCGAGCCGGTGGAAGAAGGCAAGGCAGGGGACATCGTCGCCATTTCAGGCCTTGAAACGGCCACCGTGGCCGACACGATCACGTTGCCGGAAATCACCGAGCCGCTCGACGCGCTGCCCATCGACCCGCCGACCCTTGCCGTGACCTTCGGCATCAACACCTCCCCGCTTGCCGGGCGCGAAGGCGACAAGGTGCAGTCCCGCGTCATCCGCACACGGCTGATGCGCGAGGCGGAAGGCAATGTGGCAATCCGTATCCGCGATACGGAAGAAAAAGACGCATTTGAGGTGGCAGGGCGCGGCGAATTGCAGCTCGGCGTTCTTATCGAAACCATGCGCCGGGAAGGCTTCGAGCTTTCCATCTCCCGCCCGCGCGTTCTCTTCAAAGAAGATGAAAACGGCCAGCGCCTGGAGCCCATCGAGGAAGCCATCGTCGATGTAGATGACGAATATACCGGTGTCGTCATCGAGAAGCTCTCGCTGCGCAAAGCGGAAATGACCGATATGCGCCCCACGGGCGGCGGCAAGACGCGCATTACCTTCGATGCGCCCTCTCGCGGGCTGATCGGCTATCACGGCGAGTTTTTGACCGACACGCGCGGCACCGGCGTCATGAACCGCGTCTTCAAACATTACGGCCCCTACAAGGGCGAGATCGAAGGCCGGCGCAACGGCGTGCTGATTTCCAACTCGGACGGCGATGCGGTTGCCTATGCGCTCTGGAACCTGGAAGAGCGCGGCGTGCTCTTCATCGGCACGGGCGTGCCGGTTTACCGGGGCATGATCATCGGCGAAAACTCGCGGCCCGACGATCTCGACGTCAATCCGCTGAAATCCAAACAGCTCACCAACGTGCGCGCTTCGGGCAAGGACGACGCGATCCGCCTCACCCCGCCGCGCCCCATCGCGCTGGAACAGGCCATCGCCTATATCGACGATGACGAGCTGGTGGAGGTCACCCCCCACTCGATCCGTCTGCGCAAGCGCGCCCTCGATCCGGTGGAGCGCAAGCGCCGCGCGAAAGCCTCTTAACACCCCCTCACCCAACCCTCTCCCCTAAGGGGAGAGGGCTATGGCCGGCGATCCTTCGCCCCCTTGGGGGGAGCGAAGGCGCGCGGCTTGCCCTCGCCTCTCCTTTCCCGTAATTCTTCCCCCTCACCTGCGGAGAGAGCCTATGTTCAAAGCACCGCCATCACAGCTGAGCGATCTTGAGGCAGACGAGCTTTCCCGCTTTGCGCTGACCCTTGCGCAGGCCGCAGCCGGGGTGACGCTGCCGCATTTCCGCACCGGCACCCGGATCGACAACAAGGCGGCGGTCGGCGATTTCGACCCCGTCACCGCCGCCGACCGCGATGCGGAAACGGCGATCCGCCGCGCCATCAAGGCGGCCTATCCCGACCACGGCATTTTCGGGGAAGAACACGGCAAGGAAGAAGGGGCAAGCCCGCTCACCTGGGTGCTCGATCCCATCGA
This sequence comes from Tepidicaulis sp., assembly GCF_965222285.1. Lineage (NCBI taxonomy): Bacteria > Pseudomonadati > Pseudomonadota > Alphaproteobacteria > Hyphomicrobiales > Parvibaculaceae > Tepidicaulis > Tepidicaulis sp. Next base: position 2,588,111 of record NZ_OZ244942.1, read on the forward strand.
CGGCACGCGCTCTTTCATTTCCGGCGTTCCCCTCTGGGGCACGCTGATCGGCCTGAATGACGGGACGTATCCGCGCGTCGGGCTGATGAGCCAGCCCTATCTCGATGAAATTTATCTGGGCACCGGCAGCACGGCCCGGCTGATCCGCCACGGACGTGAAAGCACCTTGAAGACCCGCCCTTGCGACGGGCTGGAGCACGCCATTTTGGGCGCAACGGACCCGGCGATCTTTTTCGGCGCGGGCGAGCACGAGGCGTTTGAAACGCTTTCGGGCAAAGTGCGCCTGCGCCGCTTCGGCGGAGACTGCTATTTCTACTGTCTGCTCGCCGCAGGTCAGATCGACCTTGTCGTGGAATCCGCGCTCAACCCTTATGACATTCAGGCGCTTATCCCCGTTATCGAAGGCGCCGGCGGCATCATCACGACCTGGGCAGGCGGGGACCCGCAGGAAGGCGGGCAGATTGTGGCGGCGGGTGACAAGCGCACCCACGAAGAAGCGCTTGCCATTCTCTCCAAGGCCGCTTCCTAAGCGCCTTAAAGCACTTCTTCAGTGAGCTTGTCGAAGGCGTCCCAGAAGCGGGCGCGGGCGGCGTCTTTTTCCATCAGGATTTCATGGCGGGCGCCTGCAATCTCGACAAGGCGGCAATCGGGCAGAAGTTCTGCGGCGCGTTTCACCGCCGCATTGTCCACCAGCACATCTTCCTCCGCGACCGCGATCATCACCGGGACGGAAATTCCCGCAAGATAAGCCGGCTTCGTCACCTCGCGGCAGGAGGCCATGGCCGCCTTGAACCAGCCGTAACTCGGGCTGCCCAGCTTCAGATTCGGCTCGGCTTCGAGAATATCCATGGTGCGCAGAAAGCGGCGCTCGTCATGGGTGACGATATTTTCCGCAAATGTGGAGCCTTCCATCATGTCCGGTCCGCCGCCCGGCACATAAGACTGCGCCTTGCCCATCCTAACGGCAGCATGCGCCAGTAAGGAGGCGCCGAGCCGCGCCAAGGCATTCGGGAAACGAATGCCGAGCATGGGCGCGGAAAAGGCAGCGCCTCTCAAAAGCCCGGGCTCGCGGCCCAGAAGCCGCATCAAGAGATTGCCGCCCATGGAATGGGCAAGCCCGATGAAGGGCGATGGCAGGGAGGGTTTGACGATCTGCTCCAGAAAAACCCCGAGGTCCCGGTCGAAGGCGGCAAAATCGTCGATATGCCCGCAATAGCGGTCCCCCAATGGGCGGTAGGACAGCCCCTGCCCCCGCCAATCGAGGCTCGCCACCGCAAAACCGCGCGCGATGAGCTCACCGATCACCTCGAAATATTTCTCGATGAATTCCGTGCGGCCATTTAAGAGCAGCACCGTGCCCCGGCAAGTCTCGATGCCTGCATTTTCCGGACGCCAGATCATGGTGCGCATGGGGGCGCGCCCTGCCACCGTCAGCCAGATAACTTCACCGCCCGGCGGCATGGGGTTGGCGTCCGTTTCGACCGGCGCGGCGCGAAGATCGCTCATGCGCGCCGCCCATGATAACGGGCCACCACCGGCCCGAGCCGGAGCGGAACGAGAGGATCGCCGGAAATTTTCAGCTTGCCCTGCCGGAAAGCCTGTGTCTGGTCGAGCTCCATGTTGAGCATTCTCCAATGATCGTCCGGCGAGAGCACCACCGTACAATCAGCCGCTTCGCTGCGGCTATGTACTTTAGGCGGGGTGGCGGTTCCGTCAATGAAGACGCAGCCATCGGCTCCGTAATCGAACTTCAGCCGCGCGCCGATAGTCCCGCCTTCCGCCGCAAAGGCCGCTTCCAGAAAGCCGAGAATCTGCGCCACGCGCTCTTTGCCGCTTACCTCGTCGTCCATCATGTCTCCTGCCTTTTCTCCCCGCCCATCTGACCACCTTCCCTGTCCCCTCTCAAGCCTCGCGCGCGGGATTTACGCGAGTGTGAAAACCCCGCAAACGTGTGCAGAAAGGGATTTTCCGCTAGGCTCGGCGCCAATCCGCAAATAACGCAGACAATTTGACGAAAAGAACAGGGACGCCGATGAGCTGGGAAAAGGAAGTCGAGGAAATTCACCTGCGCCGGAAGCTCGCCAAGCAGCAAGGGGGCGTAGAGGCTGTGAACCGCCAGCACGAAAAGGGCCGGCTGACGATCCGCGAGCGCATTGGCGAGCTTGCCGATGAAGGCACCTTCCGGGAAGCAGGCGAAGGGGCAGGCGTGCCGGAATTTGCCGAAGACGGCAGCCTGAAGGATTTCCAACCCGCCAATTACGTGCTCGGCCTTGCCAAAGTCGGCGGGCGGCGCGTCGTCATCGGCGGGGAGGATTTCACGCTGAAAGGCGGCTCACCCAATCCGGCGGGCCTGCGCAAAAGCGTTTACGCCGAGGACATGGCGCTTAAATACAAACTCCCGCTGGTGCGCCTGCATGAAGGAGGCGGCGGCTCGGTGGCAGGTTCCGGCGGGAAAGGGGCAAGACCGACAGGCGATCCGGTATTCGCCCGCTCGCGCTTTCTTTCCATCGCGCAGGTTGTAGGCACCGTGCCCGTTGCCACCGCCGCGCTGGGGCCCGTCGCAGGCATGCCGGCGGCAAGGCTCGTCGCCTCGCATTTTTCCGTCATGACCGAGACGTCTCAGGTGATCATTGCCGGACCTCACGTGGTCAAACGCGCCATGAACGAGGATGTCACGAAAGAAGAACTGGGCGGGCCGCAGATCCACGCCAAATCCGGCGTCGTCGACAATGTGGCGAAGGATGAAAAAGACGCGCTCGGCCAGATCGCCCGCTTCCTCTCCTATATGCCGGACAATGTCTGGAAACTGCCCCCTTCCCTAGAGCCGGAAGACGATCCGGAGCGCATGGAAGAAAAGCTTCTTTCCATCGTGCCGAAGGAACGGCGCAAGCCTTTTCAGATGCGCCAGATCATCAAGGCCGTCCTCGACAAGGACAGCTTTTTCGAAATGACGAAAAAATACGGCCCCTCGCTCATTACCGGCCTTGCCCGGCTGAACGGGCACAGTGTCGGCGTCATCGCCAATGACTGTATGTTCTATGCAGGCGCCATGACGGCGGATGCGGCCCAGAAGCTGCGCCGCTTCGTCGATACCTGCAACACATTCAACCTGCCGGTGATCTCTTTCGTCGATGAGCCGGGTTTCATGATCGGCTCGGCTTCGGAAAAAGCAGGCACGATCCGCTATGGCACCTCGGCAATTGCCGCGGTGATGCAAAGCCGCGTGCCCTGGGCCAGCGTCATCGTTCACAAGGTTTTCGGCGTGGCGGGCGCGGCGCATTTTGCGCCCGATTCTTACGTTCTTTCCTGGCCCTCCGCGCAAACCGGCGCGCTGCCGGTGGAAGGCGGTGTCGCCGTCGCCTTTGCCCGCCAGCTTGCCGAAGCAGAAGACCCGGAGGCCCTGCGACAGGAGATCGAGGAAAAGCTCGCCGCCGCTCAGTCCCCCTTCCCCCGCGCCGAAGGGTTTTCGGTACATGAGCTGATCGACCCGCGCGAGACCCGCCCGCGGCTTTGCGAATGGCTCGACTGGGTGAACCCCACCCGCGACCTCGCCCTTGGGCCTTATGAAACGACGATGCGGCCTTGAGGTGAGAGGATGTCGTCTCACTCGTCACCCTCGGGCTTGACCCGAGGGTCCATAGCTACGGTTGCGGCAAGTCATAAAGCTGCTTGGACCCCGGCATAAAGCCGGGGTGACACACAGTGTTTGACGTCAAGCAGTCCATCGCCTTTTACAAAAGCTGTCACCCCGGGCTTGTCCCGGGGTCCATGAGAAGCAGCAACGTGTTGCACGGTCCAATGGACCCTCGGGTCAAACCCCAGAGTGACGATCTGCGTTAGTAATACTGCGTGCCAAGCACCTTGCCCGTATAGGCGCAGACTTTCAGCTGGACGTTCCGCCCCTGCCGGTCCCGGGCGCGCACATCGTAATAATCCTCATGGGATTTGATTTGCGTGAAGCGGGAATAATGCTGCTTCTGCAGGCCCGAGCGCCAATGCTTGAACTGGCGCCGCTCGCCCTTGGCATAGGCCGGGCCGTTGTAATTGCGCGCCGGCTTCACCGCGAGGATATGCCCGTTGCGCGCCGCAACTTTCACATTGACCGGGCGCCCGCGCCGGTCGAGGCCGCGCGCCAGATAAGTGCCCTGACGCTCTTGATAGACCACGCGGTCGAAGTTCCGGTACCCGTGGCGCGTCAGGTCGCGCACGATGTGATCGATCGGCGTGAAACGGCCCGGGCGGTGCACATGGCCGCGCCCCCGGCTGATATCGTAAAGCGCGCCCGTGCGCGCATCCACCTTCGCGGAAACGGGGCGGCCCTGCCGGTCGAAGCCTTCCAGCTTGTAAAAGCGGTTATTGGGAGAAAGGACGATATCCGTTACCCGGCCGCCGGAACGGTTCTCGACAAGCTGCACCATGCGCGGCAGAGAGCGCACCTGGGTCACACGTTCGTGATGGCCGTAATTGCGGTCATCATCGCTCCAGCGCGCTTCCAGATGCGCGGCGATCGCCTGCGCCAGAATATCGCCGAAGAGATTGTTTTGCGCCTGAGCGGCGGGTGCCGCGCCCAGAAGCATGAATGCCATGCCCGAAGCTGCCAGAATTTTTTTCATGATGTTTCTCCGCCTGCTGCGTGATTGAAGACAGGCGAAGAATGACGCCGCCTTGCTGAACGCCCCCGGCATGGCGGATTTAGATGAGGTTCATGTAGCTGAATGGAAATCTAGCCGCCGAGGAAGAGCCGCCCGACTTCCGGATTCTCCAAAAGCTCAGCGCCTTTGCCTGCAAGTGCCGCGCGGCCCGACACAAGCACATAGCCAAGATCGGCAAAGCCGAGGCCTTTTTTGGCATTCTGCTCGACCATGATGATGGTCTTGCCTTCGCTTTTCTGCAGGTCTTCCAGAATCTCGAACACCATGTCGATGAAGCGCGGCTCGAGCCCGATGGAAGGTTCATCGACAAGCAATACCTGCGGGTTCATGACGAGCGCGCGGCTGATTTCCAGAAGACGCCGTTCGCCGCCTGACAGAACACCCGCCCGCTCGCGCCGCCGTTTGGCAAGGCGCTCATATTTGCCGAAAATTTCTTCCGCCGCCTCCTGCGCTTCCCTCGGGCGGGATTTCAGATAGCCGCCCATCAGAAGATTTTCTTCAACGCTCATATCGGGGAAGACGGAATTGTCCTGCAGGATATAAGCAATGCCCGCTTTGGCGAGTTTCTCCGCCGGGCTGAGCGCGGTGACGTCCTTGCCCGCCATATGAATGCTGCCGCCCATGATCCGGGTGAACCCGAAAATGGAATGAAGCACGGTGCTTTTGCCCGCCCCATTGGGACCTACAAGGCAAAGGCTCTGCCCCTTGCCCACCGCAAGATCGAGACCGTGCAGGATTTCCATCTTCCCGTAACCGGCCTGCAAGCCTTTCAGCTCGAGAAGCGGTTCACCGGCGCATAAGGAGAGCGCCTCCTCGCTTGTGATCCCGCTGCCCAGCGCCTCGGCCTCGCGCGCCACCGCATCGACGGATAAAACCGTCTCAGTGCCGCCCTCGCCATATCCGCTGATTTTATCCGCGCTCATATCCGCCCCCTATTGCGCGCCAAGATAAGCATCGAGCACGCGCGGGTCCTCGCGCACCTCATCCGGCGTGCCGGAGGCAAGCACCTGTCCATGAGCAAGACAGGTGATGCGGTCGGCAAGGTTCATGATCACGCGCATATTGTGCTCGATGACGAACAGCGTCACGCCGAATTCTTTGTTGGCGCGTTTCAGCCGGTCGATCAGCCCGTTGATGAGCGTCGGGTTGATGCCCGCCGTCGGTTCGTCGAGCAGCAGCATTTTCGGCTCGCTCATCAGTGCCATGGCGAATTCCAAAAGCTTCTGCTGGCCGAAGCTCAAAGAGCCTGCCAGAAGGTCGCGCTTTTCATAAAGCCCGACGAAAGAAAGAAGATCATGCGCGCGGGTCTCGCTTGCCCGCCCGGCCCGGCGGAAAAGCGGCAGGATGCCTTCTTTCACGTCCGGCGCACTGATGCGCATATTGTCGATCACCGGCATTTGGCCATAGATGCGCGTTTGCTGGTAGGTGCGGGTGAGCCCGCGCCGCGCGATGTCGGAAATCCGCAAAGAGGAAATATCCCGGCCTTCATAAAGGATTGCGCCCTCATCGATGGGATGCGCACCAACGATGGAACTGAACAGCGTCGTTTTACCCGAGCCATTGGGACCGATAAGCCCGGCAATCTCGCCCTCGCGCACGCTGAGCGAGACGGCATCATTCGCCACCACACCGCCGAAACGCTTCGTTACGCCTTTCACGTCCAATAGCAGGCTCATTGGACCTCCGCTTTCGAGCCGAAGCGGCCGGGGAATTTTTCCCGCAGCGTGCCGAGAATGCCTTGCGGGAAGAAGACCACGATGGCGACGATCAAAAGGCCGAGCGCCACACGCTGCCAGCCGAGAAGATAGGTCCAGAAGATTTCCTGCGTGATATGGAAAACCGCCGCGCCGATGGCGGGGCCCCAAAGCGTGCCCTTGCCGCCCAAAATGGCCATGAGCACCATCCACACCCCGTAAGTCGCGCCCGCAAAGGCGACATCGCGCGGATCGATAAAGCCGATGAGATTGCCCGCCAGCGCCCCGCCGATGCCGAGAAAGAAAGCCGAAAGGCTCCAGGCCGCTGTCTTGAGCCGCGCCGTATAAAGCCCCATGGCTTCGGCTTTGTCTTCATCGTCGCGCACGGCATTAAGCGCCAGGCCGAAGCGCGTGCCGTAAAGCCAGCGGAGTGTGAGAAACGTGGCCAGCGCCAGCGCTGCCAGGGTGAAATAAAAGAAGAGCGCGCGCAGCTCCAGCGCACCGGGGAAAAGCGGCACGGTCATCCCCGAGCCCGCACCGACATAGTCCCAGCCCCCGGCAATCTCCCCCGCCGCAATGCCGAGACCGAGCGTGCCGATGGCAAAATAATGCCCCCTGAGGCCCAGGATACCGAGCCCGAGAAAAGCGGCGGCGGCGGCGGCGAGAACGCCGCCCAAAGCCGCGCCAAGCGCCAGCGCTTCATAATAGCCAAGCCCGCTGTCGCGCTGAAACACCGCGCAGGCATAAGCGCCGATGCCGAAGAAAAGAATATTGCCGAAGGAATTATAGCCTAGCTGGCCGCCCATCAGATCCCAGGTCAGCGCGAAGACGATCATCAGCCAGAGAAAAGTGAACTGCGTAACGAAGGCGGGCGCGAGAAACGGCGCGGCAAGGACAAGCAGCCCCGCCCCGCCGATCGCGGCATATCTGGCGGCGCTTCGGCTCATTTCAGATACATCCTTTTGCGCTGCAGACGGAGATTGCGCCAGACCAGCACCGCCACCATGAGAAGGAAGACGAGGGCGATCTGATATTCCGTGCCGAAGATGAAGCCCGCGACATTTTCAAAGGCCCCGAGACCGAGCCCCGCCGCCACCACCGCGCCGATATTGCCGACCCCCGCAACGATCACGATGAGGAAGGAACGCACCGTGTAAGGAAGCCCGATATAGGGATGGATGGCCCAGGCCATAACGACGAGCGCGCCTGCCGCCCCGCACAGCGCGGCATTGAGCGCATAGGTCGCGGCATAGACCCGGTCTGTATCGATGCCGAGAATGGACGCGGCGCGCGGGTTCTGCGCGGTTGCGCGGATCGCCTGGCCGAGGCGGGAATATTTCAGGAACAGCCAGAGCAGAAGCCCGAGACCGAGCGCGAGAAAGAAAGCCAGCACCTTGATCTGCGCCAGCGCCACCGCCCCGTCGAATAGCAAAAGCGTGCCGAGCCCGGCTTCGAGCGTGCGCACATCCGCGCCGAAAAGCTCGTTCGATAGCTGCTGCAAGACGATGGAAAGACCGAAAGTCGCCAGCACCGAAACGAATAGATCCCGGTCGATGACGCGGAAGATCACCAGCCGGTAAAGCCCCCAGCCGAGAACAAAAAGCGCAATCGCTGCAATGGGAATGCCGAGCAGCACGGGAAGGCCGGCCTCCGCCGCCATCAGCGCAACGAAGCCGCCCAGCATGACGAACTCGCCCTGCACGATATTGATGATGTTGAGCACGCCCCAGACAAGCGCCATGCCGAACGCTGCGAGCACGAAGACCGCGCCGATGAGCAGCCCATTGAGCGCCAGATCGGCGCTGAGCACCGGATAATCGAAAAGCAGGAGAAAATTATCGATCATGAGGTCCGCCCGGCTCAGCGCGCGTTCATCGGATAGCGCAGCTCGGCTTCGGCAGGCTCCGGCGGATAAACGACTTTATATTCACCGTCCTGCACCTGATAAAGCACCATGGGCTTGGCAACATTCTTGCCGCTCTCATCGAAACGTATCGGGCCGTAAAACGTCATCATGTCGGTTTCTGCCAGCGCATCGCGCACGGCTTTAGGATCGAGCGTGCCGGCCCGCTTAAACGCATCGGCGAAAACCATGACAGCGGCGGCGGATTCGGCTGCCTGATAAGGCGGCGGCGCGCCATACGTCTCCTCATAGAGCTTGGCGAAATCCGCCGCAGAGCCGAAAAGCGGATCGCTATATTTCAGCGCCGGGGCCCACTGCGCCGCGCAGAGAAAACCTTCCGCCTTCTCCCCGAACTTCTCGATGATCTGCGCGGAATCGCAATGGGTGAGCCCCACCATCGGCAGCTCGATGCGCATGTCGGAAAGCTGGCGCACGGCAAGTGCCGCCCCGCGCGCATGGCCCGAGACAAGCAGCACATCCGGGCGCAGCGCACGCACCTTGGCAAGCGTCGCGGACATGTCATTGAGCTCCGGCGGCAGCTTGTCCTCGATCACCATGTTCATGCCGTGCCGTTTGATGTCGGCAAGCACGCCGTTCTGCACATCCTGCGAAAAAGGATCGTTCTCGAAAGCGCCTGCCACGCGCACGCGCGAAGGGTCATCCGCCACTTTCGCGGCAAGATCGACCACGGGCTGCAAGTACTGCTCGGTCGTAGAGAGCACCGCGAAGAGATATTGATAGCCTTCGGTAAAAAGCGAAACGGAAGCGCCGTTCGCCTCGACCATGGGCACGCCGTATTTTTCCGTCACCGGCGCCATGGCCTTGGTGAGACCGGAGCTATAAGGGCCCAGAATATATTTCACCCCGTCCTGAGCGATCAGCCGCTCGGCAAGCTGGGCGCCGCGGGCCGGCGTCGATTCATCGTCGTAATAAACGATCTCGAGCGTATATGCCTTGCCCGCCACTTCCACGCCGCCGCGCTCGTTGATCAGCTTGGCGGCCAGGTCGTAGCCTTTCTGGGTAAAATCACCATTCGTGGAATATTTACCGGTCAGCGAGATGGCCGAGCCGAGGCGGATACTCTCGGCGAGCGCGGCGCCCGGCTGCAAGGCGCCCCAGATGAGCGCTGCCGCCAGCGCCGCTCGCCCCGCTTTTCCCGTCCATTTCCGCTTGGTCATGCGCGTCCCCCCGCCTTGCCCCGATTTCACCCGTTCCGGGTCTTCTGCCCGCTTTGAACGGGCGGCCATCTTACAGACTCCCCCTCCCCCTGCAAGGCAAGGGGAAAGGCTTGAAAAAGGGGAGGCCGATCCAAATATTTAAAAGCGCGGACGCCGGAAGGGTCCGCCTGAGATGCCTTGCCCGCCGGCCCATCAGGGCGGCTCTTTCAAGGCATGTCACTGGATCATCGCTTTAATGGAGGATGTTCTTATGAACGCGTTTGATTTTTCCCCGCTTTACCGCTCCACGGTCGGCTTCGACCAACTCGCTTCGCTGCTTGATTCCGTGCTTTCGGAAGGCAATCAGCAAAGCTTTCCCCCTTACAATATCGAGCGCACCGGCGAGAACGAGTACCGTATCTCGATGGCCGTTGCCGGTTTTTCCCAGGAAGAACTCGGCATCGAAGCGCGCCAGAACCTTTTGACCATTACCGGCCGCAAGGAAGAAAAGCCCGAGAGCGCGAACGATAAGGTACGCGTGCTGCACCGGGGCATCGCTACCCGCAGCTTCGAGCGCCGCTTCCAGCTGGCCGATCATGTGGAAGTGCGCGGCGCGAGCCTGGAGAACGGCTTGCTGCATGTGGACCTCGTCCGGGAAATTCCAGAGACGATGAAACCGCGCCAGATCGCCATCGGCCAGGCGGGCGGAACCAAAACAATCGAAAGCAAAGCCGCCGACTAAGCATCCGCCATAGCTGCCCGCAAAACGGGAAGCGGCAGGATACTGCACAAAAAGGGAGCGTTTACGCTCCCTTTTTACTTGCCCGCCCCCTTGCTGCTCATGAAAAGGGCGCCGGGTTTCCCCAATAAAGCTAGCGTCTATTAGAAAAAATCAGGAAAGGCTTCCTGAAGACCCTTCTCTTTTAGGGTTTTAAGTGTCCCTTAAAACGCTTTTACTATCTTCAAGGGGCAGAACGCCCGTCATTAGCGGTACGCCGCTCGGAACGCCAGGGTTGAAATGGCACAGTTTGCCAGCAAGGGAAAAATCTGGCCGAAAGCCGCGGCCTGGCAGGCGGTCCTGCTGAAAGCGGGCCGCAACGACCGTTTGCATGCGGCGGCGGCAGGCGTCTTTCTTTTTGCCTTTCTGCTGCTCGCCGAGTTTGCCTTCTATAAGCTTTGGCCCGCACCGGACCTAACCCTCTTCTTGGCCGCGCAGGCCGGTATTGCCCTAGCCACGCTCGGCCTCACCTTCGCCTTTGGCTATTGGCGCCTTTTGCGCCCGCTGCATGACTTGCTGGCCAGGACGGCGCGCAAAAGCGCCCAGCTCGATCTGCCAGAACCTGCAATCGGGCGCGAGCAGTCGGCCGCCGCGCTGCATCAGATCGTCAATCTGCTCATCCATCAGCTCGAAGAACAGGACGACCGCACGCTGCGCCTTTCGCTGGCCGCAAGCCACGCCGAATATGGCGTGATGCTGACCGACCCCAAGGGCGTCATTCTCTGGATCAACCGGGCCTTCACACATCTGACCGATTACGAGCCGGATGTCATTTTAGGCCGCAAAGTCGCCGAGTTCGCCGAAGACCGGCTGGGCGGGCCTCAGGTTTTCGATGCCGTGGCCGATGCCATGAAATCGGGCCATGGACGGGAGATCGAAACGGTCAATTACACCCGCAACGCGCATCGCTATTGGTCGGCCATCAACGTCAAACCGATCGAAGACGAAAGCGGCCAGCTCGAAGGCTATATCGCCTATGAGCGCGATATCACCGCCACCAAGACCACCCAGTCCGCGCTTGAGGCCAGCCGCACCCAGCTTCAGCAGCGCGTGCAGGACCTGCAGACCACCCAGCACCAGCTCGAACACGAGCAGGGAAAACTTGCCGAGGTTGCCAAAGACCTCATCCGCGCCAAAGAAGCGGCCGAACAAGCCAACCGCGCGAAATCCGATTTCCTTGCCACGATCAGCCACGAGCTGCGCACGCCCATGAACGGCATTCTGGGCATGGCGGATCTGCTGCTCGCCCAGAACCTGGAAGACGAACAGAAGAATTATGCCCGCACGATCCGGGAATCCGGTGAAGGGCTGCTTGTCATTCTGAACGACATTCTGGACCTATCGAAACTGGAAGCGGGTAAACTCGAACTTGAAACCGTGCCGCTTTCCCTCGATCAGATCGTCAAGGCCGTCACCACGGTCATGCAGCCCAATGCAGCGGCGAAGAACCTGACCCTCCGCACGCATATCGACTCCAACCTGCCCCCTCTCATCGAAGGCGATCCGACGCGGCTGCGCCAGATCCTGTTCAATCTGACATCCAACGCCATCAAATTCACCGAAGCGGGCAGCATCGATATTCGCGTGAGCGCGCAGAAAAACGAAGAGGGCGATGCGCTTGCGGTGATCGCCATCGAAGATACCGGCATCGGCATCGCGCCTGAAACCCAGTCGAAACTCTTCGAGCGTTTCTCGCAGCTCGATTCTTCCATTTCCCGCACCCATGGCGGCACGGGGCTCGGCCTTGCCATCTGCCAGGAGCTGACCTTCCTGATGGGCGGCAACATCGAAGTGGAAAGCACGCCGGGCAAGGGCAGTCTCTTCCGCGTCTCCCTGCCGCTGAAAGCCGCCGAAGCGGAAAAAGGCGCGCCCGCGCCCAAACCTTTGGGAACGAATGAGGCGCTGGCCGCCATTCCGCCTCACATGAACATTCTTCTGGCCGAAGACAACGACGTGAACCAGCGCCTGATGCGCGCCATCATCGACAAGCTGGGACACAATCTCACCATCGCGAAGAACGGCATAGAAGCGGTCAAGCATCTGCGGCGCGCGCCCTTCGATCTCGTGCTGATGGATATTCAGATGCCGGAAATGGACGGCGTCATCGCCACGAAAGTCATCCGCGCTTCCGACGCGGACTGGGCGGGCATTCCCATCATCGCGCTGACCGCCCATGCAATGCAGGGCTCCAAGGAGCAATATCTGCAAGTGGGTATGGACGGGTTCGTCTCCAAACCCATCCACCTGCCGCTGCTTTTGGGAGAGATCGCCCGCGTTCTCCACGAGCGCGGACGCATCGTGCTGCCGACAATTGATGATGCCGCGTCTGCGCGGCCCTGCGCGGAGCAGAACGCCCTGTCGCCCAAACAGAAAGCGGATACGAAGGACGCTTTACGGCTTCTCTTGAACAAGATGGAGCATCAATCGGGCGGCCAATCCTCCGGCCAGCCGCCGCGCAAAGCAACCCACTGATCCGGCAGCAGAACGCCGGACGTTTCCTTAGGCCGCTTCCTGCAAACGTTTGAGTTTTTCCACCACCTCGCTGCCGAGCGCGCCGCCGCTTCCCTCCACATCATGATCGACAAGCAAGGAGAGCGCATCAACATGAGCGCGCACGATCAGCACCACATCGTCGCTGAGCGCCGGTTTGGCGCGCAGAAACTCACACAGAAGTTCGCTGATCGAGGTGATGAGATCATAACCGAAGGTGCCGGCCTGGCCTTTGACATTATGACTGGTGACGAAAAGCTCCTGCAGCGGATGCTCGCCGTCCGGCACACCCGCTTCAAGCTCGCGCAGACAGGCGCGCAGCGTCTCGACATCCTGCACGAGCTGCTCACGGTAGCCTTCTTTCAGCGCCGCAACGGCTGCATGCGCGCGTGCGAGAATTTCATCCGCGTTTTCTTCAGACAAGAGCCGTCCTCCCGCCATCTGACATCCCGCGCCGGCAACCGGTGCTCTTCATCAGAACCCCGATTAAATCACCCGGCGCATACCGAGAAAACGAGTTTATCCGGCAGGGCTGAACAGAATCTGAACCGGCGGGAGGTCAGCTGTCCGGCTTACGCGAGATAGGTCAGGCAGCCTGTCTCTTTCAGGATAGGATCGAGCCGGTCCTTGGCCGGTGACGCTGCGTAACGCTCTTTCAGCGCCTTCAAAGAACGGGCGTGGTATTTCTGCGGCTGCTGCGCAAAACGCCCGCCTTCAATCTCCACCTCGAACGTCTCCGCGCCGCTGGCAAGCGCCGTCGCATTGGCCGTGCTCCAAGGTAAAAAGCGTGCGCCCACTTCCCGCTTAAGAAATGGGATAAGCGTTCCCGCAAGGCTCTCCCAGCTCTCGAAGCCCCCGTCCTTGCCGGCTTTGGGGTCCGGGTTCAGCATGCGCTCGCACCAGGCAAGAAGACCCGGATGATTTTCTTTCAGGTAAGCCCCCGCCGTCGGATCGAGGCTCATTTCATAAAACTGCGCATAAAGCCCGAAATCGGCAAAGGACGGCCGGCTACCCAAAACATAAGCGCGCCCGTTCAGATGCGCCTCGAGCAGCGCCGCTGCCTCTTTCATCGAGCCTTCGATAAGCGGCGCGGTTTCAGGCGAAGAGCCCACGAAAAAAAGCCGCCCGGACATGCGTTCGCGCACCATGTCCGCCACCGCTTTCAATTGCGCCTCTTCGAGCCCGGGCGCCTGCATCGCGGCGATGCTATGAGCGGTTGCGATCTGATCGGGCTCATAGGTCCAGCGATAGTGGAACATGTGCTTATTGCCCCATTCATCCGCATATTCTTCCAAGAGCGCGGAAATAAACGCGAGCACCGGATCTTCCGGCTGAATGGCAGGTTCCGGGTACCGCGCCTCCATTTTTTCAAGGATCGGCGTTGAATCCTGCAGGCCCTCGTCTTCCGGTGCCACAACCAGAGGAATGAGCGGCAGCTTGGCGTATTTCTGGAACTCGCCCTGCGTGCTCGCATCCCGCACCACCCATTCGTGCGGGATCTGCTTGTAGCGGAAATAAGAGCGCACCTTCACCGAATAAGGGGAAAGCTCGGCCCCGAAAATTCTATATACCGCCTTTGCCATGCCGCATCTCCCTATTGATCTGTTTCATTGATGTGTTTGAGCGTCATCTTAGTATGGAGCAGGCCGGATCGCTAACTCCCTCATACAGGCTTCACATGTCGCCAACCGCCGAAACGCCCATCAGGATTGCCAGACAGCGCTTCAAGCTGCGCGTCTGGATCACCTCCCGTCTTTGGGCGCAGGTGATCGCGGGCATGGTGCTAGGCTTCGCGCTCGGTCTTTTCATGAGCCAGAACAGCGAGCTGCTGGCCCCCGGCAGCATGGAAATTATCGGCCTCTGGCTTGCCCTGCCCGCCAAGATCTTCATGGCGCTCATCGCCATGGTGCTCGTGCCGCTGATTTTCTGCTCGATCGTTGCGGGCCTGATGAGCGCGGCATCGGGCACCGAGCTGCGTTCGGTCGGCCTGCGCCTCGGGGCGTTCATTCTGGCAACAACCGCAGCAGCCGCGACCGGCGGCATCCTTCTGGCAAGCTGGCTGAAACCTGGCGAGGGGCTGGGCGCGGCAAGCAGCCCCGCGTCCCCCGCCATGCCATCTGCCGCAGCAGACGCCGCACCGGCGCTGCCGCTGGAACAAGGCGTCGCCGCGCTGCCCGAAATGATCGCCGCCATCCTGCCCGCCAATCCCACCGCCTCCATCGTGCAAGGGGATATGCTGGCCATCGTGGTGCTGGCGCTCCTTGTCGGCATTTCCGTAATGCAGGTGGAGCGCGAGCGCGCCCAGCCCTTTTTGGCACTAGTGGACGCGCTGCTTTCCATTTCCATGAACATCGTCAAATGGGCGATGTTCCTCACCCCTTACGCCGTTTTCGGCCTCATGGTGCAGCTCGTCACCCGCATCGGCCTTGAAACAGTGCTCGGCATGTCGGTCTATGTCGGTACGGTGCTGCTCGGCCTCGCGCTGCTGCTTACACTCTATCTTCTGATCGCCGGTATTTTCACGCGGACAGGCCCGGCGGAATTTCTGAAAAAGGCGGGCGGCAACCTGCTTCTCGCCTTTTCCACCTCCAGTTCCTCCGCCGTCATGCCCGTCACCATTCAGACCGCGCGCCGCCTCGGCGTGCCGGGTAATATCGCCAATATCGTCATTCCCCTCGGCGCCACCATGAATATGGCCGGCACCGCCCTTTATCAGGCCGTGGCGATTCTCTTTCTCGCCCAGCTTTCCGGGGTGGAGCTCAGCCTTGCCCAGATCGCTATCGTCACCGGCACACTTATCGCCTCCTCCATCGGCGCGCCCGGCACGCCGGGGGTGAGCATTGCGATTCTCAGCTCCGTCGCCCTTTCCATGAACATTCCGGTGGAAGGCATGGTCATTATCCTCGGGGTGGACCGCCTCCTTGATATGTGCCGGACTGCGGTGAACGTGACCGGCGATCTGACCGCTGCCCTGCTTCTGCAGGGGGTTTCGGATTCGCAAAGCACACCAGGCGCGCCCGCAAGCGCCTAAGGCTTGGATTCCTCCCTGATTCGCTTATGGTTAACGAAGAAAACCCGGCATTTGACCTATAGGTCAGCACCCCTGTCATATTTGCTTGATCATGCGGGGGTATTTCTGGCAATATCCGGCCTCCGGTGGGGAGAGTTGTCCCCACTGGCCGGTAAGGGCTGCAAAACCGCAGCCGACAAGGCCTCGCCCGGGCTCCGGCAAGAAGTTAAGGGCGTCCAGCAGAAAAAGCCGCGTTCAAAGCGGCACTGCAAAGGACACGTGGCAGCGCGTTGACGTTCGGCTCTGACAGCGGCGCCCCGACGGTTCGGGGTGCGCGAATTGACGCGGAGAGGCAAAAAACGGCACCCGCCGGACTTGCCATCGAACGCCAACCCGTTAGGGTGCGCCGCCCCGCATGGCCGAATGCCCGTTAAGGGTAAAGGACGGGCGGGGCCCATAGGTGCTGACAGTTTTTGGAAAGAGATTTAGGGAATGACTCAGAATCGCGATTCTTTGAGCCAGCTACCCGGTGAGGCAAGAAACCGTGCCGGGGCGGTCGTGACCCCTCCGGCGGGGCAGCCGTCTGCGCGCGGTCTTTACGACCCGCGCAACGAGCATGATGCCTGCGGTATCGGCTTTGTGGCGAACATTCATAATAAGAAAAGCCACAAGATCGTGGCCGACGGCCTGAAAATTCTCGAAAATCTCGAGCATCGCGGCGCCGTGGGCGCCGACCCGAAGGCGGGCGACGGCGCCGGCATTCTGGTGCAGATGCCTCACGCTTTCTTCCAGACGAAAGCCGCCAATCTGAGCTTCGAGCTGCCGGATGAGGGCGATTATGGCGTCGGCTTCTTCTTCCTGCCGAAGGACGATGCCGCGCGCGCCAAGATCGAGAAACTGGCAGAAAAGACCGTGACGGACGAGGGCCAGAGCGTTCTCGGCTGGCGCGATGTGCCGGTTGACCCGTCCGACCTTGGCGAAAGCGTGAAGCCGACCGAGCCCACGCACCGCCAGCTTTTCGTCAAGCGCGCCGACGGCCTCAGCCAGGACGCCTTCGAGCGCAAGCTCTATGTCATTCGCAAACTGATCGAGAAAACGGTCTATGCCGATGACGGCGAAGAGAACAACCGCTTCTTCTATATCCCGTCCTTCTCCTCGCGCACCCTTTGCTACAAGGGCATGCTGCTCGCGGTGCAGGTCGGCCAGTACTATAAAGACCTCCAGAACGAAGATTTCGTCTCCGCGATTGCCCTCGTGCACCAGCGTTTCTCGACGAACACCTTCCCCACCTGGTCGCTTGCCCACCCCTTCCGCATGATCTGCCATAACGGCGAGATCAACACGAAGCGCGGCAACGAAAACTGGATGTATGCCCGCCAGGGCTCCATGAGCTCGGAGCTTTTCGGCGAGGATATGACCAAGCTCTATCCGATCATCCATGAAGGCCAGTCCGATAGCGCCAGCTTCGACAATGCGCTCGAGCTGCTGGTGGAATCGGGCTACTCGCTCGCGCACGCCATGATGATGCTGATCCCGGAAGCCTGGGGCGGCCACACGCTCATGGACCCCGAGCGCCGCGCTTTTTACGAACACCACGCCGCGCTGATGGAGCCCTGGGACGGGCCCGCCGCCGTCGCCTTCACCGATGGCCGCCAGATCGGCGCGACGCTGGACCGCAACGGCCTGCGCCCTGCCCGTTATTATGTGACGGAAGACGGCACGGTCATGATGGCCTCGGAAATGGGCGTGCTGCCGGCCGAAGAATCCACCATCGTGGAAAAATGGCGCCTGCAGCCCGGCAAAATGCTGCTGATCGACCTGGAAGAGGGCCGCATCATCTCCGATGACGAGATCAAGATGCAGCTTGCCAAGTCGCACCCCTATCAGAGCTGGCTCGACAAGACGCAGATCTATGTCGAAGACCTGCCCGAGCCGGTGAAGGAATTCGAACATGTGGCGCCCGAAAACCTGCTCGATATGCAGCAGGCTTTCGGCTACACTCAGGAAGACATCAAGATCCTGATGTCGCCCATGGCCGAGACCGGCCAGGAAGCCATCGGCTCGATGGGCACCGACACGCCCATCTCCGTGCTCTCCAACCGCTCGAAGCTGCTCTACACCTATTTCAAGCAGAACTTTGCGCAGGTGACGAACCCGCCGATCGACCCGATCCGCGAGGAAATCGTCATGTCGCTGATCTCGCTGATCGGCCCGCGCCCCAATCTGCTCGATCTGGAAGGCACGAGCGAACAGAAGCGCCTGGAAGTGCGCCAGCCCATTCTCACGAATGAGGACCTGGAAAAGATCCGCGAGATCGGCGATGTCGAGGACAATCACTTCCAGACCATCACGCTGGATATCACCTACCCCGCCTCCGAAGGCGCCGCCGGCATGGCAGGCGCGCTTGAGCGGCTGTGCGATGAAGCCTGCAAGGCAGTGGAAGAAGGCGACAACATCATCATCCTGTCCGACCGCAAGGTGGGTAAGGACCGCATCGCCATTCCGGCGCTGCTCGCCACCTCCGCCGTCCACCATCACCTGATCCGCGCCGAACAGCGCACCTCGGTCGGGCTTGTCGTGGAAACGGGCGAGGCGCGCGAAGTGCAGCATTTCTGCTGTCTGGCGGGCTATGGCGCGGAAGCCATCAACCCTTATCTTGCCTTCGAGACGCTGGAAAAAATGCGCCAGGCCGGCGATCTGCCGCAGGACCTGTCCCGCGAAGACGCCCAGAAGCGCTACATCAAGGCGATCAACAAGGGCATTCTCAAGGTCATGTCCAAGATGGGCATCTCGACCTACCAGTCCTATTGCGGCGCGCAGATCTTCGATGCGATCGGCCTCTCCACGGACTTCCTGAAGCGCTATTTCTACGGCACGGTGACCACGATCGAGGGCATCGGGCTTGATGAAGTGGCCGAGGAAACCGTCCGCCGCCACGCAGAAGCCTATGGCGCTTCGCCGGTTCTCGCCGACAGCCTGGAAGTGGGCGGCGAATACAACCTGCGTATCCGCGGCGAGGAACATGCCTGGACGTCCGACAGCGTGCGCGACCTGCAGCATGCTGTGCGCGGCAACAGCCAGGACCAGTACCGCGAGTTCGCCAAGCGCATCAACGAGCAGAACGAACGCATGCTCACGATCCGCGGCCTCTTCCGCCTGAAGAGCGCGGAAGAACTGGGCCGCAAGCCCGTGCCGCTTGAGGAAGTGGAACCGGCGGCCAATATCGTGCGCCGTTTCGCCACGGGCGCCATGTCCTATGGCTCGATCTCCCGCGAAGCGCACACGACGCTCGCCATCGCCATGAACCGGCTGGGCGGCAAGTCCAATACCGGTGAAGGCGGCGAAGAGGTGGACCGTTTCACCCCCATGCCCAATGGCGACAGCATGCGCTCCGCCATCAAGCAGGTGGCCTCGGGCCGCTTCGGCGTGACGACGGAATATCTCGTCAATTCGGACATGATCCAGATTAAGATGGCGCAGGGCGCAAAGCCCGGCGAAGGCGGCCAGCTGCCCGGCCACAAGGTCGACAGCGTCATCGCCAAGGTGCGCCATTCGACACCGGGCGTGGGCCTCATCTCCCCGCCCCCGCACCATGACATCTATTCGATCGAAGACCTGGCCCAGCTCATCTTCGATCTGAAGAACACCAACCCGGCCGCGGACATTTCCGTGAAGCTGGTCTCGGAAGTCGGCGTCGGCACCGTTGCCGCCGGTGTTTCCAAGGCCCGCGCGGACCATGTCACGATTTCCGGCTATGAAGGCGGCACCGGCGCAAGCCCACTGACCTCCATCAAGCATGCCGGCAGCCCGTGGGAAATCGGCCTCGCCGAAACGCACCAGACGCTGGTGATGAACCGTCTGCGCGGCCGTATCGCCGTGCAGGTGGACGGGGGTCTGCGTACAGGCCGCGACGTTGTCGTGGGCGCGCTTCTAGGGGCCGATGAATTCGGCTTCTCCACCGCCCCGCTTATCGCCGCCGGCTGCATCATGATGCGCAAGTGTCACCTCAACACCTGCCCGGTGGGCGTTGCCACGCAGGACCCGGTCCTGCGCAAGCGGTTCGTCGGTGCGCCCGAACACGTCATCAACTACTTCTTCTTCGTCGCCGAAGAAGTGCGTGAGTTGATGGCCGAACTCGGCTTCCGCACCTTCGATGAAATGGTCGGTCAGATGCAGGTGCTCGACAAACGCGCCGCCATCGAACACTGGAAGGCGAAAGGGCTCGATTTCACGAAGCTCTTCACCAAGCCCGAGACGATCGAAGGCGTGAACATCCATAAGTGCGAACCGCAAACGCACATGATCGACGACGTGCTGGACCGCAAGCTCATCGAGCTTTCAAAGCCCGCCATCGAAGAGAAAAAGCCGGTGCAGATCGATCTGCCGGTGAAAAACACCGACCGCACGATCGGCACCATGCTCTCCGGCGAAATCGCCAAGCGTTATGGCCATGCCGGTCTGCCCCAGGACACGATCCATGCCAAGTTCAAAGGCACGGCGGGGCAGAGCTTCGGGGCCTGGGTGGTGCGCGGCGTCACGCTCGAGCTGGAAGGCGAAGCGAACGACTATGTTGGCAAGGGCCTTTCCGGCGGGCGTCTCGTCGTCTATCCGCCGGCCGAAGCCAAGAAGATCGTGCCGGAAAAGAGCATCATCGTCGGCAACACGGTGCTTTACGGCGCCATTGAAGGCGAATGCTATTTCCGCGGCGTGGCGGGCGAACGTTTTGCCGTGCGTAACTCCGGCGCCATCGCCGTTGTGGAAGGCGCCGGCGATCACTGCTGCGAATACATGACGGGCGGTGTGGTTGTCGTGCTGGGTCCGACGGGCCGTAACTTCGCAGCCGGCATGTCCGGCGGCATCGCTTACGTGCTCGATGAAGACGGCATGTTCGAGGACCGCTGTAACCTGGCGATGGTCGAACTGGAGCCGGTGGAAGCGGAAGACGAAGCCATGGTCAATTCGCACCATCAGACGGGCGATCTGGAAGGCCATGGCCGTGTCGACATTCTCGGCGACATGACGCGCTTCGACGCCGAGCGTCTGCGCCAGCTCGTCGAGAACCACGTGCACTACACCAATTCGGCACGCGGCAAGGCCATCCTGGACAAATGGGAAGAATATCTGCCCAAGTTCCGCAAGGTCATGCCGGTTGAATACCGCCGCGCCTTGCTTGAGCTCGCCGCTCAGCGCGAGGAAGAACAGAAACTTGCGGCAGCAGGAGAGTAAGTATGGGAAAGATTACAGGCTTTCTTGAGATCGATCGTCAGGACCGCAGCTACAAGCCGGCCAGCGACCGTATCCGCAATTACAACGAGTTCGTCATTCCGCTCGGGGAAGAAAAAACCCGCGAGCAGGCGGCGCGCTGCATGGATTGCGGCATCCCCTACTGTCACAATGGCTGTCCGGTGAACAACCAGATCCCCGATTTCAATGATCTCGTCTATCACGACGATTGGAAACGGGCGTTCCATAACCTGCAGTCGACGAACAACTTCCCCGAATTCACGGGCCGCATCTGCCCCGCCCCGTGCGAGGCGAGCTGCACGCTCAACCTGATCGACAAGCCCGTGACGATCAAAACCATTGAATGCGCGATCATCGACCGCGCCTGGGAAGAAGGCTGGGCACAGCCCATGCCGCCGAAGTTCAAGACCGGCAAGAAGGTTGCCGTCGTCGGTTCCGGCCCCGCCGGTCTTGCCGCCGCTCAGCAGCTCGCCCGCGCCGGTCACGACGTTCATCTTTACGAGAAGAACGCGAAAGCCGGCGGCCTGCTGCGCTACGGCATTCCCGACTTCAAGATGGAAAAGCACTATATCGACCGCCGCGTCGAGCAGATGAAGGCCGAAGGCGTGACCTTCCACTGCAATGTGCATATCGGCGTCGACAAGAAGGCCGAAGAGCTGACGAAGGAATATGACGCGGTCATTCTTTCCGGCGGCTCCGAGCAGCCCCGTGATCTGCCCATCGAAGGCCGGGACCTGCATGGCATTCACTTCGCCATGAACTTCCTGCCGCAGCAGAACCGCCGCGTCTCCGAAGAACCGCTCGACAATGTCGAGCCGATCCTGGCAGGCGGCAAGCATGTCGTCGTTATCGGCGGCGGCGACACGGGTTCGGACTGTATCGGCACCTCACGCCGTCAGGGTGCGCTGTCGATCACGCAGCTTGAAATCATGCCCAAGCCGCCCGTGATGGAGAACAAGCTCCTGACCTGGCCGGATTGGCCGCTCAAGCTACGCACCTCCTCCAGCCAGCAGGAAGGCGCAGAGCGCGAGTTCGCGGTGATGACGCAGAAATTCACCGGCGAAGACGGCCAGGTGAAAAAGCTGCACTGCGTGCATGTGGATGAGAATATGAAACCCATCGCGGGCACGGAATTCGAGCTGAAAGCCGACCTCGTGCTGCTTGCCATGGGCTTCGTTCATCCCGTCCATGAAGGCATGCTGGAAGAGCTCGGCGTCGAGCTCGACCCGCGCGGCAATGTGGCGGCGGACACGATCCGCTACAAGGCCAGCCGCGAGAAGATCTTCACTTGCGGCGACATGCGCCGCGGCCAGTCGCTCGTCGTCTGGGCCATCCGCGAGGGCCGCCAATGCGCCCGCGAGGTCGACCTTGCCCTGATGGGCAAAACAGACCTGCCCCGCTAAGCCCGGCAGAGAACACGCAAAAGCCCCGCTTCATCCGAAGCGGGGCTTTTTCTTTGCGTCGATGCTCATCGCTGCAACTCGTCCCACAAGTCCCGCCAAGCCGGATTGCTAGAAACGATCAGATCGATCTTCCATTGCCGCACCCAATGCTTGAGAACCTTTTCGCGCTGAATTGCGAGCAGCATAGTCTCATGCCTTTCGAAAAAGACGAGCCGCTTAAGGCCGTAGCGGCGGGTAAAACCATCGGCAAGTCCCTCCCGGTGCTCCCATACCCGGCGCACGATGTCGTTCGTCACGCCGATATAAAGCGTGCCTCTTGGCTTGTTCGTGAGGATGTAAACAAAGCCGCCCATGCGAAATGAGAGGCTGCATGGATGCTCGGGTCAAGCCCAAGCATGACGAAGGAGACAAATGAGAACCGTCACCCTCGCGCCCAACGCGAGAGTCCATCGGTTATGTGCGTATAACGAGATACCGGAAAGAATGGAAAAACTACCAAACGCATTGAGAGCCTATAGATGCGCGGGGCCAGACCCGAGCATGACGAGTGAGACAAAAGAAAATCGTCACCCTCGCGCTTGACGCGAGGGTCCATGTGGCATGTGCTTGCGGCTTGATGCCAGTGAATCAGACCCCGCCCTGCGCCCCGCGCAGCTGCGCGCCTTCGCGCTCACCCGCGGGCAGCTCCTCTTCCACATCATCCCAGGTTGCCGCGCGCCAGGCATCGATCTTGGCGCGCACCTCTTCGGCAAATTGCGCAAGGCCGCGCTCGTTCATCTGCTCGTGCCAGGTCTCGGACATGACGATGATCGTGTCTTCCACCGGGCCGACGGAAAGCCCGCTCACCATGGTGACAAGCCTCCCGCTGTTCAAAAGCGCAAGCACGGCGGCGGCGATGATCAGCGCCCGCCAAAGCCGGCCGATCTGGTAATGGGTTTCGCGTTCCTCGCGCAGGAAGCCGCGCGGCACAGCTTCCCAGCCCTGCTCGACCTCGCCGTTCTGAAAGATCACCCGGTCCGTCGTTGCCAGCGCCTGGTTCTGCGGCACGATCTCGCCCGGATTGGAAAGCGCTACATCCTGTCCCATAGCCCCTGTACCCTCATATTTCAGCCCGCCTAGAACTGGAAATAGATGAACGGCGCAACGCCTGCCGGCGCCGCAGCCCAGATAAGAAAGATACCAAGCCCGAGCACCAGCCCCAAGACGGCGGAAGGCGCATATTCAAGCGGACGCGCCAGCCATTCGGCAAGCTTCGGCGGGGTAAACTGGAAGCAAAGCGAGCCCGCGATCAGCGCCGCAATGAAGGGCGTCACGTAAAGCGAGGGCACGGACCAGTCGGCAAGCCCCGTCACATAGGTCGACGCCAGCGTGAAATTCTCCGCCCGGAAGAAAATCCAGGCAAAACACACGAGATGGAACGTGGCGATGACACCGAGCACCCTGTTGAGCGGGCGCGAAAGGCGGGTGATATAACCGGGTTCTTCCCCTGCAGGCGGGGCAAGGGCGTTCAGCTTCTGGCGGGCAAAACGCTCGATCCCAAGCGCTGCCCCGTGAAACGCGCCCCAAAAAACGAAGGTCCAGGCCGCCCCGTGCCAGAGTCCGCCCAGAAACATCGTCAAAAAGAGATTGCGGTAAGTGGCAAAGCCACCGCCCCGGTTGCCGCCCAAGGGAATGTAAAGATAATCCCGCAACCAGGTAGAGAGGGAAATGTGCCAGCGGCGCCAGAAATCCTGCAGGGATGAGGCGCGGTAAGGCTGATTGAAGTTTTCCGAGAACTTATAGCCGAGCAGCGCCGCGACCCCGATGGCAATATCCGAATAGCCGGAAAAATCGCAATAGATCTGCACCGCATAGCCGTAAACCCCGATCAGAAGATCTGCGCCGCCGAGCACGGAGGGATCGAAAAAGACCGGGTCCACGAGCTCGGTCGCCAGATAATTGGCGATCACCATCTTCTTGATGAGACCGGAGATGATCAACACCACGCCGATCGCGCCCATGGCACGCGTCAGGCGCGGGGTCTCATCAAGCTGCGGCAGAAAATCCGCCGCGCGCACGATGGGCCCGGCGACAAGCTGCGGGAAGAACGAGATATAGAGGAAGACATCCAGCACCGAGTGCGAGGCACGCACATGGCCCCGGTAGACATCCACCACATAGGAAATCCCCTGGAAGGTGAAGAAGGAGATCCCCACCGGCAAGATGACCTGCATGAAAGGCAGATCCCGCTCCAGATTGAGCGTTTCCAGAAGCACGCGCAGGCTGTCGAGGAAGAAACCGTAATATTTGAAGAAGCCGAGAATGCTCAGATTGAGAATGACGGCGAGCGCCACCACGGTTTTGCGCATGGAAGGCCGGCCCAGCCTGTCGAGCAGCCAGCCGGCGGAAAAATTGATCGCGGAAGACAAGACCAGAAGGCCGACGAAGCGCCAATCCCACCAGCCATAGAAAAAATAGCTCGCGCCGACGAGAAAAAGCTTACGCCAATTCGGATCGCGGCGAAGCTCCCAGCCCACCGCGAAGACAACGAGAAAGAAAACGCCAAACTCGAAAGTTGGGAAAAGCATCCGCCGCCTGACACATGTTACGCGCTACATTAACCGTCAGGGGGCGTGACGGAGCCCAGATTGTCAGGCTTTGCACGCCTTTCCGCAACAGGCGCATGACATCTTGGTTAATGGGGCGGCCCGCTCAGAAAAGCGTCTTTCCCGCGCCCCGCGCCCGGCACTGCGCCGCCTCATAAGGCCCCATCAACGCCTCCCAGAAACGCGCGGCAAGCCGCTCGGCGCCCGCAGGGGTCAGATGCACATGATCGGGATAGGCGAGCGCCGGTTCGGCGAGCGCCCAGTCATGAATGGCGCAGGCAGTTCCATCCCCTGCCGCCATGGCCGCCGCCGCATTCCAGAAGAAAGCACCCTCGGCAGCCGCCGCCTCTTCCTGCGCGGCGCGCACGGCGCTCAAAGAAGGCGGTTCGTGCCAGCGGGCGAGCACCGGGCTTTCCTGCGCGAGGAGCGCTCCATATTTCGCTTTCTCGTTCAACGCCAGCGGCACGCAAGGATAGGTCCGCCGCTCCGCCCCGGTTCTCAGATAAGAGGGAAGCCGCGCCCCGCTGCGCGCACCGATAACGGCAAGGGAGGCGCCGGACGCCCACTCGCTGAGCCTGCGCAGTTTCTGCCCGAGCAGGCGCTTATAGGAAACAGGCGAAAGCGCATCGTCAAACCCTTCATTCGTACCGTAATCGAGAATGATGAGATCGGGCTGCAGCGCCTCCAGTTCGGCGCGCAGAATATCCTCATCCCAGCGCTCCATGATGGAAAGGCGCGCGCCCGGAATACCCTGCGCCTCATAGAGAACGCCGCTTGCAGGCACCGCGCTCCCCCACCCGAGCACCGTGACGGGCCCGTCGCCCATGGGGCGCAGTTCCGCCCGGCTGGCCATCCCGCCTTTCAGCGCAACGCGGATAAGCCCCCGGCCTTTCGTGGAAAAGACCCCCGCTTCTTCTCCACCCAGAAGAAGCTGAAAAGAGCCGCCCTCGGGCGTGCCCCAGACATCCACGGCAAAGGAGGAAAAAGCCCCCGCCCGCGCGGCAAGGCGCATGAAGTCCTCTGCCGAGCCGCTTTGCGCGCGAATGCCGGTCAGGCCGAACGGCCCTGACGCCTCCACACGCTGGCTATTGGCGATTTGCCAGCCCGCCGAGGCCGACACTTCATACCCCTGGCGCGCAAAATAAGGAAAAGGCTCGGCAGGCGGAAAAAGCCCGCGCCCGCCATTGCCGAAACGGACCTGAAAGCGTGCGGCAAGATCGCCGCTGAAGCGGTCGGCGGCGATATGGCTGTCGCCGAGATGCAGAATGGAAACCGCGCGGGTGCGCGTACCGCTCTCAAGCTCCTGCAATGCGCCGTAAAAAGCGGCAAGGCCGGGCGCCGGCGCAAGCGCCGGCCCGCAGCTTCCAGAAGCGCAGGCGCTGAGCGCTGAACCAAGAAGAAAGGCGAGCCCCGCTTTAGCGCAGCGGCCAGCTCCAATCATCGGCGCGGCCGGGGCGAAGCTCCGGCACCTCGATGGGGGCGACCTGCGCGCTTTGAACTTCGCTTTCAGCGCCGTCAGCCCCATCGGCAGAGGCCTCTTCCTCATTGCCTTGAACAGGCGCTTGAGGTTCGGCCACCGCCTCCCCTTGAGGTTCAGAGACAGCCGCGCTTTGCCGGACTTTCCCGGCCGGCGCATCGAGGCGCACATAGCCCTTATCGATATCGGTTTTAATCGCATCCGCTACTATAGAGGCGAGCACCTGATAACCGGCAAGGGTGAAATGAATGCCGTCATCGGCGCGCAGCAGCTTTTCCCGCCCGCGCAGATCCGGCCCATAGGCCGTGTACTCGCCCTTGGCATTCGCAAGGCCTTCCCAGGTCGGCACGAAGGGCACACCCGCGCGCACCGTTTCCTCGCGGTAGATCGAATTGAAATATTGCATGTCGCCGCCGAAACGCGCCGAGCGCATCACCGGAATGCCGACCCAATAAATATAGGCCCCGCGCGCCTGCAGCGAGGCGGTGAAGCGGCGGATGCGCTCGCGGTATTCCTTTTCCCAGCCCTTAGCCCGCAGCGGGTAGCGCTCGCCCTTGCCATTGACGATGACCTGCCGGTCGTTCGTGCCGATCATCACCACGGCAATATCGACACGCTCTTCCTTAAGCACCCGCTCGACATTCGCGTTCCAGTCGTAATATTCCGAGCGCACAAAGCCCGAGGCGACTTTCGAACGCTTGATGACCTCGAAACGCTTGTCGCCTTTCAAGACACGGTAAAGCCCCGCCCAAAGCCCGTCACCGAGCGAATCGCCCAGCACCACGACATTGAATTTCTTGCGGGCGGCGTAATCGGGCGCGGGCAGCACTTGGCCCGCCCCGCCCGGATCGCCGGGCTCGCGGATCGGTTTGGAAAGAATGGCATCGGAAGGCGCCGGGCGGGCCAGCGGCAGATAATCGGCAATTTCCGCGCGGGTGGCGGACGCCCAGAAAAGCGCGCCGCCCAAAACCAAGAGCGCGAATGCAGCCCGTTTGATCTTTGCCGCCCTGTCTATGTGCGCCCTGTCTATGTGCGTCCTGTCCGCGCTTGCAGCGCGGGCGGCGCTTGCCCCCCTGGTCATCCTGTCCAGTCCCCATGTTACAAATGCAAGGTCCAGCCTGTCCCGCAGCGGCACAGAACTGCCCTTTGCGCCTTCCAAGCCCCTCCCATTGCAGGGATCGGGCCGGAGAACCCTTCATAAGGCGGTATCGCGGATCGATGCTGAAATACCGGCAAGCGGCCCCCCGCTTTGGCCCGGCAGCATGTCTCGCCAAGTCCCGCCCCAATCATAATCGGCACTGGCGGTCACGCCAAACGTTCCGGCAAGGGCCCGCTTAAGCGCTTGATTTGGCTCTTAAACTGCCGTGCGCAAAAGCTCGCTCACCACCCGTTCCAGGTCTTTGAGCGAGGCGCAGGTCTGCGCCCGGTCGCAGTGGGGGGTGAAGGAGCGCATGACGCTGTCACCCGTATTCCAGAGCGATTTCGGCTCCGGGTTGAGCCAGATGACGCGCCGGGCGCGGTCATGGATCTTATCAAGAATATCGGCGCGCGGATTGGCGTTATTCGAGCGCCCGTCTCCCAGCATGATCACCGTCGTATGATGGTCCACGTCATCAAGAGCAAGATCGGCGAAATCTTCCAGCGCCATGCCGTAATCCGTCGCCCCGCCGCCATGCACATGCATAGTCTCGGCAATCGCCTTCTCGATCCCTTCCTTCTCGAAGAGCTCCGTCACTTCCCCCAGCCGGCCGGAAAAAGCAAAGGCGCGCACCTGCGGCAAAACCTCGCTGAGGCTGTAAAGGAACATCAGGAGAAAACGCGTATATTGCGCCACCGAGCCGGAGACATCGCAGATCGCCATCACCTTCGGGCGGTCCACCTTCTCGCTTTTCCAGACGATGTCGAAAAGAAGTCCGTCATATTCGATATTCTTGCGGATGGTCTTGCGCACATCGAGCTGGCCGCGCAGCGTGCGTTTCTTCCGGCGGGAATTGAGCGCGATCAGCTTCTTCGCCATCTTCTTCACAAGCTGGCGAATGACCTTGGCGTCCCTATGGTCGACATTGGAAAGGCGCACCTGGGAGAGTACTTCCTCGCGCAGGCGCTTGCCGGCATTGGCGGTATAAAGCTCAAGCTGCTGCTCGACATAATCGCGCACCTGCGCACGCAAGCCGTCACGCATCTCGCGGATTTCCTGCCCGCGCGCATCGCCCGCTTCCGTGCCCTGCCGCTCCGCCGCCTCGATCGCCTGATCGAGTGTTTCGAGCCCCATTTCCTCCAGAATGCGCCGCACATACATGCCGCGCTGCGTGAAAAGCCGGATGCGGTTGAGCTGCGTGCGCCGGGCCGCCTCCGCCAGCGCCATTTGCAGGGCGGCGGCATCGCCTGCTTCGAGCATTTCTAGAAGGTTCTGCCCGCCGGGCGCATTGGGGCCTGCTTGCGGTACATCGCCCTCATTGACCGGCCCGCCGCTGGGCTTGCCGCCGGACTGCGCCCCTTGCGGCGCGCCGCCATCGCCGCCGGAGCTTTGGCCGGGCATAGGCTGATCTGCGCCGCCTTCACCCTCGCCGTCGCTCGGCGCTTCCTGCCCGCTCTCGCTTTCCTCGCCTTCGCCGTCCCCATCCTTCGCCTGGCCGGGGCCGTCTTCGCGCTTGGGCGGCGGCTTGAACTGGTCGAAGGCAAAGAACTTGTCGAAGGTTTCGTCGAAGGAGAACTTTTCTTCTTCGGTTTTGGCGAGCACCTGGCCGAGCGAGTGCTTGAGCACCTGCCTATTATCGAAGCCCACGAGCTCGACAGTGCGCCCCGCATCGATACTTTCCGATATCGACACGCGCACATCCGCCGCCCGCAGCGCCCGGATAAATTCGGTCAGAACCTCGCTCATGGTCTCGTCCCCGACGCCGGCTACGCGCTCGCCTTTTGCGCTTGAGAGGTCAGGGCGTTGATTTCCCCGTCCACATTCTCGATATCGTCCTGGAACTTAAGGAGCACGTTCAGCGTGTCACGCACAAGCTCCGCATCGAGCGCTTCGGCATGAAGCAGCACCAGCGTGCGCGCCCAGTCGATCGTCTCGGAAACCGAGGGATGTTTTTTCAGCTCGAGCGTGCGCAGGCCCTGCACGAAGGCGACGAGCTGCTTGCGCAAACCTTCTTCCACATCCGGCACCCGCGCCTTGATGATGTCGTTCTCAAGCTTGGAATCGGGGAAGGGAATGTAAAGGTGCAGACAGCGCCGCTTCAGCGCATCGCCGATTTCGCGCGAATTATTCGAGGTCAGAAACACGATAGGCGTGCTCTTCGCCTTGATCGTGCCGAGCTCGGGCACGGAAATCTGATAGTCCGACAAAAGCTCCAGCAGGAAAGCTTCGAACTCATCATCCGACTTGTCGATCTCGTCGATCAGAAGCACCGCGCCCTTTTCCGCCCACAGCGCTTTCAGCAGCGGGCGCGGCTCCAGAAACTCGGTGGAGAAAAATGTGTCGTCGAATTCATGCAAGCGGTCCATGGACTGTTTCAGCCCGCTCGCCCCTTCCATCAGATCGCCGAGCTTTTCTTTCAGCACCTGCGTGTAAAGCAGCTGTTTGCCGTATTTCCATTCATAAAGCGCCTTGGCTTCATCGACGCCTTCATAACATTGCAGGCGGATCAGCTCCTGGCCGAGATATTCCGCCGTCGCCTTGGCAAGTTCCGTCTTGCCGACGCCGGGCGGGCCTTCCACGAGAATGGGCTTGCCCAGTTTCCGGGAAAGGAAAATCGACGTGGCGATCTGCTTGTCGCAAATATACCCGCCCTTGGCGAAGCCTTCGCGGACCGCCTGAATTTCGTCCTCGGGTTTCACGTGACGCATGCTCCCTGATGCTGCTTTCTTATTGGCCGGGAGACTATCAGCCGGGCCCGCGCGCCGCCAGCCGCCTGAGCCCTGCAAATACCCCGTTTTGCCCCTCACTCCTGTCCATAGGTGCGCGCGCTTTGTACATGAGTGAGCAGCAAAAGAGCAAAACGCAGGGGAAAGCAGGGCTGGCTCTCGGGCTCAAACTGGCTACAATCCCGGCAATTTCAACGACCAATAATGGGAGATGCGTCATGGGCAATATCAACGACGTCGCCGACCTTTCCACGGAAGGCGAGATTGCCGTCCTTACCTTGAATTCGCCCCCCGTCAACGCGCTGTCCGCGCCGGTGCGCGAGGGGATTTTCGAAGGCATTAAAAAAGCGACCGCCGACAGCGCCGTGAAAGCCATCGTGCTGATCTGCGACGGGCGCACCTTCATCGCCGGTGCCGATATTACCGAATTCGGCAAGAAACCGACGGGCCCGAGCCTTTTCGATGCGCAGGACATGATCGAGAACGCCTCCGTTCCCGTCATTGCCGCCATCCACGGCACGGCGCTTGGCGGCGGTCTCGAAGTGGCGCTGACCTGCCATTACCGCGTGGCGGTTCCCTCCGCCAAATGCGGCCTGCCGGAAGTGAACCTCGGCCTGCTGCCGGGCGCCGGCGGCACGCAGCGCCTGCCCCGCATCGTCGGTCCGGAAAAGGCGCTTGAAATGGTCACGACCGGCCAGCATGTGCCGGCGAAGAAATGCCTTGAAATGGGCCTCGTCGACGAGCTGGCCGAAGAAGGCAAGCTGCGCGAGGGCGCCGTCGCCTTCGCCAAGAAAGTGGTTGCCGAAAACCGCCCGCTGAAAAAAGTCCGCGAGATGAACGACAAGGTGGAAGCAGCCCGCGGCAAGCCGGAAATCTTCGACAATTTCCGCAAATCCATCGCCCGCAAGACGCGCGGCTTCCTCGCCCCGGAATATAACATCCAGTGCATCGAAGCGGCAGTGAACAAATCCTTCGATGAAGGCATCAAGGTCGAGCGCGATCTTTTCACCAAGCTCGTGACGGGCGAGCAGTCCGCGGCCCAGCGCCACGTCTTCTTTGCCGAGCGCCAGGTCTGGAAAGTGCCGGGCATCGACAAGGACACGAAGCGCATTCCTATCGAAAAAGTCGGTATCATCGGCGCCGGCACGATGGGCGGCGGCATTTCCATGAACTTCGCCAATGCCGGCATCCCCGTCACCATCGTCGAGCGCGATCAGGCGCCCCTCGACAAGGGCCTCGGCACGATCCGCAAGAACTACGAGAACACGGCCAAGAAAGGCCGCATCTCCATGGACGATGTGGAAAAGCGCACCGGCCTCATCCAGGGCTCGACGGATATGAAGGCGCTGGCCGATTGCGACCTCATCATCGAAGCCGTGTTCGAGAACATGGACGTGAAGCAGGACATTTTCCGCCAGCTCGATGAAATCTGTAAGCCGGGCGCCATCCTCGCCACCAATACCTCGGCGCTGAATATCGACGAGATCGCCAGCGTGACGAAGCGCCCGGAAGCGGTGATCGGTCTGCACTTCTTCTCCCCCGCCAACGTCATGCGGCTTCTGGAAGTCGTGCGCGCGGACAAAACCTCGAAAGAGGTGATCGCCACCTCCATGGACCTTGCCAAGAAGATCGGCAAGATCGCCGCCCTTGTCGGCGTCTGCCCCGGCTTCGTCGGCAACCGCATCCTCGCCCAGCGCCAGCGCGAAGCGAACAAGCTCATCATGGAAGGCGCCATGCCCTGGGATGTGGACCGCGTGCTTTTCGATTTCGGCCTGCCCATGGGCCCCTTCGCCATGTCGGACCTTGCCGGTCTCGACCTTGGCTGGCGCAAGGAAAACTCCAAAGGCGAAACGATCCGCGACGTGCTCTGCGAAATGGACCGCCGCGGCCAGAAGACGGGCGCCGGTTTCTACGATTATGACGAGAACCGCAAAGCCACGCCGTCGAAAGTCGTCGAAGACATCATCAAGGATTTTGCCGAGAAGAAGCAGATCCAGCGCCGCGATATTTCCGATCAGGAAATTCTGGAACGCTGCGTCTATCCGATGATCAATGAAGGCTTCAAGATCCTGGAAGAAGGCAAGGCCATCCGCGCCTCCGACATCGATATCGTCTGGATCAACGGCTATGGCTGGCCGGTCTACCGGGGCGGCCCGATGTATTACGGCGAAAAGATCGTCGGCCTGGATAAAGTCCTCGCCAAGATGCAGGAATTCCAGAAAGCGCACGGCGACGATTTCGAGCCTGCCGCGCTGCTGGAAAAAGCGGTCAAGGAAGGCAAAAGCCTTTCCGAGCTCGGCTACTAAGCCGCTCCAGCACAAACAAAAAAAGCAAAGGCCCGCCTCACCGGCGGGCCTTTTTGCATCCGCGCTCTTTTCCCGATCCCGCAGAATTGAGCCCCCGCCCCTGTAAAGCGGCAGGCGAAATGCTTAGGTTGGACGCATCATCTTTTTCATCTCGCAGGGAGCGACCCCCATGAGCATCACTCTTTATGACCTTTGCGGCCAGGATGACCGGCGCTTCAGCCCCTTTTGCTGGCGCACGAAATACGCGCTCGCCCATAAGGGTCTGGCGTTCGAAACCATGCCCGTCTCCTTCAGCGCCATCAAGACGATCGGCGACGGCTCCTTCAAGACCGTGCCGGTGATCGAAGATAACGGCACCTGGGTCGGCGACAGCTGGGAGATCGCGAAATATCTCGACAAGGCCTATCCGGATAAACCTGCTCTCTTCCCGAGCCCGGAGGTCGAAGCACTATGCCATTTCGTCGAGACCTGGCAATTCTCGAACGTGCTGCGCCAGGCCTTCCCCGCTTACGTCCATGACATCTATCTCCATGTGAAAGAAGAAGACCGGACCTATTTCAAAGAAAGCCGGGAAAAACAGCTGGGCGGCACGAAGCTCGAAAGCCTGGTCGAAACG
Source organism: Tepidicaulis sp. (assembly GCF_965222285.1). Lineage (NCBI taxonomy): Bacteria > Pseudomonadati > Pseudomonadota > Alphaproteobacteria > Hyphomicrobiales > Parvibaculaceae > Tepidicaulis > Tepidicaulis sp. Next base: position 2,621,290 of record NZ_OZ244942.1, read on the forward strand.
CGCGAGGAAAAACTGCCCGGCCTGCGCTCCGCGCTCTTTCCCTTGCGCATGACGCTCGGCAATCAACGCTGGCTTTCCGGCGACACGCCCGGTTATGCCGATTATCTCATTCTCAGCACCTTCCTGTGGCTCGGCTCCGTTGCCACGCTGCCGGTACTTGAAAAAGACGATCCGCTCCTCGTCTGGCTGGAAAAAGGCCGCGACCTTTATGACGGTCTTGGCCGCACTTCTCCTTGCAACGAGATTGCCGCTTAAGACCTACGCTCCACGCAGCAAAAAACCCCGGCCTTTCGAGCCGGGGTTTTCATGCGCGATGGGCAACAAATTACGCCGCCGCGAATTTCGACAGGCGCTGATTGATGATCGCCTGGGCTTCCGTAACGATGCCTTCGATCAGTTCCTTACAGGTCGGAATATCGTGGATGAGGCCGGCCACCATGCCGCAGCTCCAGGCGCCTGCATCCATTTCCCCTTCCTGCATCACCTTCGGATAAACCCCGCCGACGAGATGCGCGATATCTTCGATCGTCGTCGCCGCGCCTTTTTCACGCTCGATCTCGACGATCTTTTCCACCGCCGCGTTGGAAAGCACGCGCTCGGTGTTGCGCAAGGGGCGCATCACAAGGCGCGTATCGAGCTCGGTTGCCGCAACCAGCGCCTTTTTCACATTCTCATGCACCGGGGCTTCTTTCGTCGCAATAAAACGCGTGCCCATATTGATGCCGTCCGCGCCGAGCGCCAAAGCGGCGACGAGCTGCGAAGCCGTGCCCATGCCGCCCGAGGCAACGAAGGGAATTTTCAGCTCTTCGGCGGCGCGCGGCAGAAGGATCATGTTCGGAATATCATCTTCGCCCGGATGGCCGCCGCATTCGAACCCATCGACGCTCACCGCGTCGCAGCCGATGCGTTCGGCTTTCAGCGAGTGGCGCACGGAGGTGCATTTATGGATGACCTTGATGCCGGCTTCCTTCAGCGCGGGCATATAGGCTTCGGGCGAGCGGCCCGCCGTTTCCACGATCTTCACGCCGCCGTCCACGATGGCCTTGATGTAGCCGGGATAATCCGGCGCGGCAAAGCCCGGCAGGAAGGTCAGGTTCACACCGAACGGCTTGTCCGTCATGGACTTGCACTTGGCGATTTCATTCGCCAGGTCCTCCGGCGTGCGCTGGGTGAGGCCCGTAATGATGCCAAGCCCGCCCGCGTTCGAAACCGCCGCCGCCATTTCGGCAAAGCCCACATAATGCATGCCGCCTTGAATGACCGGATGCTCGATGCCGAAAAGCTCGGTAATACGCGTTTTCATGACTGTCTCCCTGCAGAGTTTTGTTTTGGGATAATCGATTGGCCGACAGATTAGTGCAGGCGCGGGCCGGGCGCTACGCCGCTTATGAACCGTCGCCGTTCAAATTTGTACCAGCGACGCGCTTGACGGTGCGGAAACCGAGATGGCTCGCCCCAAGGCCGAGGTCCTGCGGATGGCGGGCGCCCGGCCGGTAGCGGCGGCAATAATTGGGCGCGCAGAGAAACGAGCCCCCCTTGATGACCCGCACCGGAATGCCCGGCTGGCGGGGATCATAGCTCGCCTCCCGCGAAATCCCTTGCGGGTCTGTCACCCCTTCTGCCTGGCGCGGGCCGTACCAGTCACCCGTCCATTCCCAGACATTGCCGATCATGTCGTAAAGGCCGTAGCCGTTCGGCTCATAGCAACCGACGGGACTTGCCAGATGCGCCCCGTCTTCCGCGCCGTCATAAAGCGGAAAGACGCCCTGCCAGGTATTGGCGAGATGCCGCCCTTCCGGTGTCAGCGTATCCCCTTCCCAGGCATAAGGGCGCCGCTCCAGCCCGCCGCGCGCGGCAAACTCCCATTCCGCTTCGCTTGGCAAGTCCCGCCCAGCCCAGCGCGCATAGGCAAGCGCGTCTTCGTAGGTGATATGTACGGCGGGATAATCCTCCCGTCCTTCAATGCTGCTCCCCGGCCCTTCCGGATGGCGCCAATTCGCGCCCTCCACGAATTGCCACCACTGCGTGATGTCCCCGCCCCGGGGAAGATCCGCCGGCATGATGAAGACAACCGAGCCGGGTTTCAGGAACTCCGCCGGAACGCCCGGAAAATCCGCCGGGTCCGGTCCCGTCTCCGCCACGGTCTTGTAGCCCGTCTCTTCCACAAAGGCGGCAAATTGCCGGTTCGTCACTTCATGGGCATCGATGGAAAAGGGGCCGACCTCCACTTCCCTAAGCGGGCCTTCATCCTCATAGACGGTCCCGCCCATGATAAAGCGCCCGCCGGCAAGGTGCACTTCGCTGCCCAGCTTATCGGCGGGAAGACAAGAGGCGCGCGCCGGCCCCGCTTCGGGCCGGCTGAGGACATAAGCCCCCGCCCCCGCCAGAAGGCAGAGCGCCAGAACGCCGAAAACCGCCCAATAAGCCCGTTTCATCGCCTCTCCTGAAAACCTCGTCCATAAGGGTTATGGCATATTGCCCGCCAATATCCCAATATGCCGCCATGACCAGCGGCAACAGCATAGACGGAAATAAAGAAGCGGGGATAAGTCTCGATCCGGCTCTTCTGGAGCGGTATCTCGCCTTTCTCGACCGGCTTTATGAAACGCGCATGCGCCTTCATGTGGGCGATGCCCAGGCCGCCGTCATGCGCATTCTCACCCGCGCCTGCACGATCGAGGGCGAGCCCGGCGTTTCCCTGCACGCTCTTGCCCGGCAAACCGGCATTCCCCGCGAGACCCTGCGCCGCAAAATCGGCACGCTCATCAACAAACGCTTCGTGGAACAGGATACGGAAAAGCGCTTCCGGCCGACCGAAGCCTACCGCCTCGCCTCCCGCCAGGACATGATCGAGACCACCCGCGAAATGCTGGCGCTTGCCGAGGAGCTGCGCCCCTTCATCGAAAAGCTGGACGGGAAGAAGTAGCCGGCACGCGCATTCGCTGGAATTGATGCTTCATGGACCCCGGCCCGGAGGCCGGGGTGACAGCTTTTATGTAAGGTAAGGCCCTGCCATTTACCAAAGCTGTCACCCCGGGCTTGTCCCGGGGTCCACACAGCCTATCCCTTTACCGCAGTGCCTTAGGGCCTCACCCCAAAAGCGCATCGGCTAGCAGGCGGCGGTGATAGACCGCATCGCCGTGCTGATACTCGCACCAAAGCGCCCGGCGCCGGTAAAGCTGCGCGTCGCATTCATAGGTAAAGCCGAAGCCGCCATGAAACTGGATTGCCCGGTCCGAGGCGAAGGAGAAGGCCTCGCTTGCCACGGACTTTGCCATGCGCGTCGCCGCCTCGCCTTCGCCCTGCTGGTTGAAATTGCTGGCGGCGCTATAAAGGTGTGAACGCGCCTGCTCATAAGCGATATGGGCATCCACCACCGTGTGCTTGAGCGACTGATAAGAGCCGATCAGCTTGCCGAACTGTTTGCGCGTCGTCAGATAGTCGAGCGTGTAATCGATGGTGCTCGCCGCCCCGCCGCACATTTCAGCCGACAGCAATAGCGATGCTGCAAGCTCGATATGGCTGAGCGCCTGAACGGCTTTGCCTTCATCGAGAAGCGCGGAGACAGGCACGGAAACCCCATCGAGCACGATCTGATAGGACCGGCGCGTCTCGTCGATCACGGTTTCCCGGCGCGCTTTCAGCTTGCCGATATCTTCTTTGCCGAGCACGGCAAGAACCGGCTTGCCGCCGAGATTGAGCGAGAGAATGAGATACTCCGCGGAAGGCAGATCGAGCACGAACGTCTTCTTACCGGAAAGCTTCAACACATCGCCTTCGCGCCGCGCCTCGGCCTCCAAATGGGTGAGGTGCCAGTCGCCATGTTCTTCCATCAGGGCAAGGCTCGCCGGCGCGCCGGCGCAGATTTCCGGCAGCAGCGCTTTCTTCTGCGCTTCCGTACCGCCCGCCAAGATCGCCTGGGCGGCGAGCGTCGTCGGCACGAAGGGCCCGGCCATCAAATGCCGACCCATCTGCTCGGCAACCGGCACGACCTCGGCAAGGGAAAGGCCGATGCCGCCGAATTCTTCGGGCACGGCAATGCCGAGCCAGCCGAGCTCGGCCATTTCTTTCCAGACGGCAGGATCGTAGCCTTGCTCGTCTTCCAGCAATTTGCGGACTTTTTCGACCGGCGACTTTTCCCGGCAGAAGGAGGCGGCAATATCCAGAAGCTGCGCCTGCTCTTCACTGAACCCGATGGTGCTTCTTTTCATAATCTTCTCTCTTCGGCTTTCTTAAAGACAGGACGCATCAACCCTTGGGCAGGCCAAGAACGTGCTCACCGATAATATTGTGCTGGATTTGGCTCGTGCCGCCGCCGATCGTGGCGGAGAAGGAATTGAGATAGGCGCGCTGCCAAATCCCTTCATCATAGGCATCTTCCTCGCCCACATAATAAGCCGCCTTCGGCCCTTGCAGGGAAAGCGCGAACTCGTTGAGGCGGCGGTAAAATTCCGTCGACATCAGCTTGGAGGAAAGAGCGAGCGAGGCAGGCCGTTCCTGCGTCAAAGGCTGAATGCGGCTGCGGCTCGAACAAAGCTGCAAGGAGCGCGCCTCGATCATCAATTGCACGAGCTTGTCGCGCACCACCGGGTCTTCCATCGCAGGTCTCCCGCCGCGCGTCGCCTTGCGGGCAAGATCGAGAATGGCTTCCGGGTCCGAGGCCACCATCACATGGCCGCCCGCCTGGCCGCGCCGCGCGCCGCGCTCATACTCCAGGGTGCGCATGGCCACAAGCCAGCCCTCGCCTTCCTTGCCCATCAGGCTTTCGGCGGGAATGCGCGCATCGGTAAAGAAAGTCTGTGTGAAACCGTATTCCCCGGTCAGCTTGCGGATCGGCACCGTCTCGATGCCCGGCACCGTCATCGGCGAGAGGAAGAAGCTGAGCCCGGCATATTTATTCGGCGCATCGGGGTTCGTGCGGGCGAGCAGGATCATGTATTTGGCGTAATTACCCTGCGTCGTCCAAATCTTCGAGCCGTTAAGCACATACTCGTCCCCCTCACGCACCGCTTTCGTCTGCGCATTGCCGAGGTCGGAGCCGTGATCGGGTTCGGAGAAACCCTGGCACCAGATATCTTCAGCCGAAAGAATGCCTTTGATATAGCGCTTCTTCTGTTCTTCGGTGCCGATATCGAGAATCAGCGGCCCGGCCCAGTTGAGCCCGATCGCATTCAGCATGATCGGCGTCTGCGCCTTGGCAAGTTCCTGGCTGGCGATGTCCTGAAAGGCCTGGTCGAGCCCATGGCCGCCATATTCCTTCGGCCAGGCAGCGCCGAGATAACCTGCCTCATAAACCTTGTTCTGCCATTCGCGCAGAAAATTGAACTGCGCGTCCGTGCCCACTTCCATGAAAGTGAGCGGCAGCATGAAACCGGGATTGGCGGGGGCATTTTCCTTCACCCAGGCCGCAGCTTCGGCGCGGAACTCGTCGAGCTCTTTTTGGCTGATCGTGCTCATGAATTTTCCTCTCGTCTCGAATGGCGGCGTTTAAAGCGTGATGGCTTTCTGGAAAGCGGGCCGCGCCTGAAGGCGTTCGTAATAGGCCAGCGTATTGGGCTTGAAGCCGTCCTTGAAGCCCAGCGTATCGGCAAGGTAAAGCGCATAGCCGACGCAGATATCCGCCACGGTGAAGCGGTTCGCGCAAAGATAGTCTTTTCCCTCGAGCCCCTTTTCCACCGAGCGCAGGCGGGCAAAGAACCACTGCGTGTAATCGTCGGCGGCCTGTTTCAGGCGCCGCTCTTCCGGCTCAAGCTGCGTGTAGCGCAGAACGATCGTCTGCGGGAACGTCAAGGTCGCATCGGACCGGTGAATCCAGTTGAGGTAATTGCCGTAGTCCTTGTCGCCCAGCCTGAGCGCGATATCGGTGGGCCCGTATTTCTCGGCCAGATACTGGCTGATCCCGGCGGACTCCGTCATCTGCGCTTCGCCGTCATCCATGAAAGGCACCGTGCCCAGCGGATTGACCTCGAGATAATTCTCCTGGAAGAAGCGCGGCGGAAATTTCATCGCTACCAGCTCGTAAGGCAGCCCCATTTCCTCCAGCGTCCAGAGCGGACGCACAGAGCGCGAGCCCTGACAGTGATAGAGTTTGACCGTCATCCTGGATGTCCCTGTTTATTCGTGCCGGGTTGACCCGGCTTTGCGGGGCAGCATACCCGATATGACAGGTTGTCACGAGGCCGCGCGGCGAAAGAGGCCATGCCGTAGGGGCAAGCTGGCCTGGCCTGCGCGATTCATTTCTTGAACCGCCCGGTCCTGCCGCTTTTGAAGCGATAAGCGCGGTGAATCGCCAAAGACGCGCTCAGCTCCGGCGCAGCCGCGCCAGAATTTCGGGCGTGGGATGGCCATCCGCCGGCAAGCCCTTGGCCCTCTGCCAGGCACGCAGCGCATCGCGCGTATTGGCGCCCAGAATGCCGTCCACCCCTTGCGTGTCATAACCTTTGGCGGTGAGGAGACGCTGCAGTTCCTCGCGTTCGGCGCGGGCCAGCGGGCGCTGGGCGCGCGGCCAGTCCGCCGCAATCGTGCCCTTGCCCTGAAAGCGCTCCGAAAGCAGCGAGACGGCAAGCGCATAAGAGGTGGAATTATTGTAGCGCAGGATGGCGCGGAAATTCTGGCCTACCAGAAAAGCCGGGCCTTCATAGCCCGCCGGCAGGACGAGCGAAGCGGCCTCCGCCTGCCAATCGAAACTGCTTCCCTTTGCCGGCTTCACGCCAAGATCTTTCCAGGCCGCCAAAGGCTTGCGCACGGAAGGATCGGCCAGCGCATAGTCGAACCCTTCCGGCAGTTTAACCTCAAGCCCCCAGCGCCGTCCGCTCTGCCAGCCCGAGGCGCTGAGATAATGCGCGGTCGAGCCCAGCGCGTCCGCCACGCTGTTCCAGATGTCCCGGCGCCCGTCCCCATCCGCATCCACCGCATAGGCGTTATAGGTGGTCGGGATGAACTGCGTATGGCCCATGGCCCCTGCCCAGGAGCCCGTCATTTCGGCGACGGGGATATCGCCGCGCTGAAGAATTTTCAATGCCGCCAGCAATTGCTGATTGCCGAAATCCTGCCGCCGCCCGGCATAGGCAAGGGTCGCGAGCGCGCGGGGCACATTATGCGTGCCCTTGAAGCGGCCATAACCGCTTTCAAGCCCCCAGATCGCGACAATGGCATGGCGGTCCACGCCGTATTTCTTTTCCAGCCCCTCGAGCGTGCGCGCGTACATGCGCAGCTTTTCCTGGCCATCCGCAACGCGGGTATCGGAGAGCGCGGAGTCGAGATATTCCCAAACCGCGCGGGTAAATTCGGGCTGATTGAGATTGGCCTCGATCACTTTAGGATCGGGCGAAGCGCCGCGCATCGCCTGATCGAAAATACGTGGAGAGATGCCCGCCTGCATCGCCTTCTGCCGGAACCCCGTCAGCCAGGCGGCAAAAGCCTCATCCTGAAAGGCGGGCGGGGCCATTGGCGTACGTTCACCGGCGGCCCCCGCCGCCTCAGCCGAGCTGATGGCGGCAAGTCCCGCCAAACCAAGTGCCGCACATTTTACGAAGAAACGCATTCCGCTCCCCATACTCATCCTCAAAGCAGCGCATTGCCGCCGCATCCCGCCTTTTCTGTCAGCGCATCATGGCGGAATTGCGCCCAAAACCCAACCGGCCAAAATGCCGCCACGCCAAGGTTGCAGAAAGGCCAAAAGAAAACCCCGCCGGCGGCAAGCGCAGGCGGGGTTCAACTTTGCTTATGAAACCGGACTTAGCTGGCTTTGATGCCGCTGAGGAAATCGTGCACCCGGGACTTCATGTTTTCGGCCTGGCGGGAAAGATCCTCGGCCGTGGTCAGCACGTCGGCGGAGGCGGAGCCCGTCTGCTCGGCGGCTTCCTTGACGCCGTGCATGTTTTCGCTGACACGGGCCGTTGCCGAAGACACCTGCTCGGCATTGCGGGAAATTTCGCGCGTCGCCGCTTCCTGTTCTTCCACGGCGGCGGCGACCTGCGTCACCACGCTTTCGATCTCACCGATCCGGCCGGTGATCTTTTCGATCGCGTCCACCGCCATGCTGGTGCGGTCCTGCACCTGCTGGATCTGGGCGGCGATCTCCTCGGTGGCAGATGTCGTCTGCTCGGCCAGCGCTTTGACTTCCTGGGCAACGACGGCAAAGCCTTTGCCCGCTTCCCCGGCGCGCGCGGACTCGATCGTCGCGTTGAGCGCCAGAAGGTTCGTCTGGGCGGCAATGTCGCGGATCAGCGTCACCACTTCGCCGATGCGGCCTGCCGCTTCCGCCAGATCCTGCACGGAGGCGTTGGTCGAGTTCGCATCGTCCTTGGTTTCCTTGGCCAGGTTCGAGGACATCGTGACCTGACGGGAAATTTCGCTGATAGAGCCGGAAAGCTGCGTGCTTGCGGTTGCAACGGCGCCGACATTGTTCGTGGTTTCCATGGAGGTTTCCACCACTTCGGAAACGCGGGTGGAGGAATCCTTCGCCATATCGGCGAGCGAGTTCGCCGTGCCCTGCAGCTCCGTCGAAGCGGAGGAGAGGATCGTGGTCAGCTCCGTGATCTCGCCTTCAAAGCCATGGATAAGGCCTTCCAGCCGGCGGGCCCGGTCGACTTCCGCCTGCTGGCGCTCGGCGGCGGCTTCCTGAAGTTTCTGGTTCTCGATCAAGCTGCCTTTGAAGATATCTACGGCATTCGCCATCTCGCCGATTTCATCACCGCGGCCGCGCGCAGGCACTTCCACACCGTAATCCTGCTGCGTCAGACGGCGCATCACATCCGTCAGCGCCATGATGGGCTTGGAAAGGCTCTGCGTGAGCAGCCAGCCCGCCGCCACCGCCAGGGCGAGCGACAGCGCACCGCCCACAATGGCGACAAGGATCGTGGTCGAGAAAGCGGAGAAGGCATCCTCACGCGCCGCGCCCACGGCGGCTTCTTCGGCTTTAAGAATCTCGACGAAGACCTTGTTGAATTCGCTCTGGAACGTATCGCTGCCGCCGATCGCTTCCATCACCTTGGCTTCATCCGCGGTCATGGGCTGGCGCATCAGCTGGATCTGGCGGGCGGCCACATCGGCGCGCCAGCTTTCAACGATGGTTTTCAGTTTCTCAAGGCTCGCGCGGCGCTCATCGCTCGTAACACTTTCAAGCAGCGCGGCATGGGTCTTGTCGAAGGCAGCGCCGGCCGCCTCATAAACATCGAGATTGCCCCGGTCGCCGGTCAAAAGCAGGCCGCGCACCGCCGTCGATTGCTCGAATGCAGCCTCGCGCAGATCGCCCACTTCCTGCAGCATGGAGAAGGTGTAAGCCATATTCTCCACTTCACCCTCGGCGCGGGAGATATTCGTCACCGTCACCAGACCGGAAAGCAGAATTAGCACCACAAGCACGCCGTAAGACAGCACCAGCTTGTTGGATACTTTCAATGAATCGAGCCAGTTCATCGTCATCCCCTTAAGATTATGGCCCATCAGATTCCGGCCTTGCTGCGGCGGGCAAGCTCGGTGAGATTGACCTCGATCGTCGCAGCCCCGATGCGGTCTCCCCCATCATCGGTCAAGGTCACGTTGACCTGCGCCCGCCACGTATCCGTTTCCTCGTGATATTCGGCCTCGTCGATAAAAACGGCGGAAGGGCCGACATCGTAAGTCTTCTGGAATTTTGCTTCATCGCCCTGCCAATAGTCGGAGGTGACGGAGCTCTGGCCCGCATTCAGCCCCTTGGCATCGATCACGAAGATTTCCGAATAAAGCCCGAGCTGACCTGCCTGCACGCGCAGCAGATAGGTGGAAAGCGGGCTGTTCAAGACGGCGGTGATGAGCGGCTGATCGTCGCTCTCCGTTTCCGCGCGCCATTGTTTATCGAGCGCATCGATATCGCTCTGGCCGAGAGAAGCATTCGCCTCATTGCGGCTTTCCAGCGTCAGGCGCACGACCGGCACATCGAGCCAGGTCTTCAAGCCTTCGACAAAAGCTGTGTCGAGGAGATCGGTGGAAGGCACGTCTTCCTGAACCGCGGCGACGGGCGGGCACTGCGCGGGCGCGGCGGCAAGCACATCGCCGCCTTCCTCATCCAGCATCCCGTCTGCCAGTTCGCCTTCGGCATCGATTTCGTTCCCGGCCACCGCGTCCTCGGCGGCGCCTTCTGCCGGCTGAAGCGCTTCGGCAAGCCCTTCTTCCGCCTGATCTTCGGCAAGCGCCGCGGCGCCGGCCATGGGAACCAGAAGCGCCGCAACAGCTGCGGCGTGCTTCAATGCGTCTTTTACTCGGTTAATCTCGGACATCCCCGCCAACCCTACCTTGTGGCCAAATCTTGCGGCCAATTCTCCTGGCCAGATTTGCAGTTAGCCACGACACGAATGAAGACGAGGTTAAATTCGAATCCTCCGGGCAAGGAGGATCGACAAAAACGATCAACTTGGAATGCGTTTAAAAAGCGAAGAAAAACTTCTAACTGCTAACTTTGCGAGACGGCCTCAAGCACCGAAAGGAACGAACTGCGCCACTTTGCGACATCCGTTTCCACGTTCACCCGCATCAGATCGCGGTGCCGCTCCACCCTTTCTTCGAGCGGCATTTGCAGCGCCGTCTGCAAGGCCGTCGCCATTTCTTCGGCGTTGTAGGGATTGACGAGCAATGCTGAAGTCATCATTTCAGCGGCGCCTGCAAAGCGCGACAGCACAAGAACGCCAGGGTCTTCCGGGTCCTGAGCGGCCACATATTCCTTGGCGACGAGGTTCATGCCGTCGCGCAAGGGCGTGACGAGGCCGACGCGGCTGGCCACGAAAAGCGCGGCTAGCGTGCTGCGCGGCACGGAGCGGTGAATGGAGCGGATCGGTGTCCATTCGAAATCCCCGAAGGAGCCGTTGATCGCCCCGGAGAGCCATTCCAGCTCCTGGCGCAGGTCCGAATAGGCGTCCACCGCCTCCCGGGTCGGCTGGGCGATCTGCATCAGCACCACCCGGCCCCGGGTTTCGGGATAATGTTCGAGCAATTTCTGGAACGCGCGGTAGCGCTCCGGCAGGCCCTTGGAATAGTCGAGCCGGTCGACGCCGATGATCTGAGCCCGGCCGAGATTGCGCTGGCGCATGCGCCGGATCGTGCGCCGGGCCTCCGCCGTCCGCGCCATCTCGCGGAAGGCTTCGACATCGATGCCGATGGGAAAGGCGCGCACCTCAAGCTCGCGCCCGAAAGCTTTCACCCGGCTCTCCCCCACCATCTCGCCGCCCGCCTGCTCCAACACATAGTGGAGAAAGTTCATGCAGTCGCCCTGGGTCTGAAAGCCCACAAGGTCATAAGAAAAGAGCGAGCGCACGAGCCATTCATGATCCGGCACCACCATCAGCGTGTCGGGCGGAGGGAAAGGCACATGCAAGAAGAACCCCATGCGCAGTCCGAGCTGCTGCGCCCGTAGTTCGGCGCCCAGCGGCATGAGATGATAATCATGCACCCAGACGAGATCGCCTTCCTGAAGCCGGGGAGCCAGCTGGTGCGCAAAGCGCCGGTTCACCCGCCGGTATTCGTCCACATATTCCCGGCGGAAGGAGACATGGTCGAGCCGGTGATGGCACACAGGCCAGAGAACGGAATTGGAAAAGCCGAGATAATAATTCTCATATTCCTGGCGCGTCATGGCGCCGGCAACGATCTCGACATTTTCTTCATGGGTGATATCGGGCTCGCCCGCGCTTGCCCCTTCCTCGGCGATCTGCCCGTTCCAGCCGAACCAGATACCGCCGCGCTGACGCAAAGCCGCGCTCAAGGCCACCGCGAGCCCGCCCGATGGGGATTTCGTGGTGCCGGTGCGGTTCGACACGCAGACAAGACGGCCGCTCATATCTCTCTCCTTTTCCTCAAACGCTTTCCGTCCAGGAGGCGCTGAGGCGCCTTGCGGCATTAATGATGCCGACCAGCGAATAGGTTTGCGGGAAGTTACCCCAAAGCTCCCCCGTCTTCGTCGAAAGGTCCTCCGACAAAAGCCCCAGATGATTGCGGCAGGCGAGAATTTCCTCGAACACCGCCCGCGCTTCATCTACCCGCCCGATCTGGGCCAGCGCATCGATGCGCCAGAAGGTGCAGATATTGAACGCGGTCTCCGGCTCGCCGAAATCATCCGGCGCTTCATAGCGGCGCATATGAGGCCCGTCGCCAAGCCGCGCCTCGATCTTTTCCACCGTGGCGACAAAGCGCGGGTCCATGGGATCGATAAGCCCGATCTCGCCCATCAAAAGGACGCTGGCATCAAGATGCCCGCCACCGAAGCTCTCCACGAAACAGCCCTGCTCCTCGTTCCAGGCTTCTTTGAGAATCACCGCGCGGATTTCATCCGCCCGCCCGCGCCAGTACGATGCGCGCCCTTCCATGCCCAAGTGGTGGCCGATCTTGGCAAGGCGGTCGCACGCCGCCCAGCACATGAGCGAGGAAGACGTATGCACCCGCGCCCTGGTGCGCAGCTCCCACATGCCGGCATCGGGCACATTGTGAAGCTGATAGGCGCGCTCACCGATCGCCTCCAGCCAGCGGAACTCTTCCACCCCGCACGGCCGGAACAGCCGCTTGTCGAAAAAGGCCTGGGCGATGGCAAGGACCACATTGCCGTAAACATCGTGCTGGAAATGCTCATAGGCCTGATTGCCCCGGCGCACCGGCCCCATGCCTCTATAGCCGTTAAGGTCGGGCACGATTTCCTCGGTCAGCGTTTTTTCCAGCCCCACCCCGTAAACGGGCTGCAAATGGCCGTCCGACGCCCCTTCGACGAAATCGCCCGCGACGTTGGAGATCCAGCGGAAATAATGTTCCATCGTGCCCACCGCGCCCAGACTGTTGAGCGCGCGCAGCACGAAAAACGCATCCCTGATCCAGCAATAGCGGTAATCCCAGTTGCGCTCGCTGCCCGGCGCTTCGGGAATGGAGGTAGTGAGTGCGGCGATGATCGCGCCGGTCGGCTCATAGACGCAGAGCTTCAGCGTGATGGCGGCGCGGATCACCGCGTCCTGCCATTCGAAAGGCAGCGCCAGACGGCGCACCCAGTCCCGCCAATAGCGCTCGGTCTCTTCCTCGAAATTGCGCGCCACGGTCTCGGGCGATTCCGTCAGTGTTTCATCGGGCCCGAGCACGAAATTGAGCGAGCGGTCGAGATGAAAGGGCGTTTCCCCGGCCACGAAATCCACCGGCGCATCCGTCGTCAGCCGCAAGGTCAGCCCGTCGCTCGTATAACGGATGTGATTGGAACCGCGCGTCGTGGCAGGCGTCACCGCATTCCACTCGAAACGCGGGCGCAGGAGAACGCGCACCCTTGGCCGCCCGCTTAAGGGGCGCACGCGGCGAATGATCGTATTGGGCCGGAAGACGCGCCCGCGCGAGGGAAAGCGCGGCGCGAAATCCACGATTTCCAGCGCCTGGCCTTTCATATCGTAAAGCCGTGTTTCCAGAATGGCGGTGTTTTGCCGGTAGACCTGCTCGGCATGGGAAAAGTTCTCAAGCTCGATCTCGAAAACCCCTTCCCCGCTGAGCAGATCGTTGAAGACGGGATCGCCGTCGAAACGGGGCAGGCAGCACCAGACGATCCGCCCGAGCTTGTCCACCAGCGCGCCGAAAGAACAATTGCCGATAACGCCGAGATCGAGGGAGGATTGAGGGGTCATGGCGCCTCCGCTTTTTCAAGACCGTCTGCGCTTTGCGCGAGCCAGCGGCGGAGCGCGGCGATATCGCCAAGCCGCCAAGCGGCCGCCGTCCGGCCGCTGCCAATCTTTAGGCCCGCACCGCCTAATTCCTGTGCAGCCTTAAAGCCGTCTTCATCCGTCACATCGTCCCCGGCAAAGACCGGAATGCGCCCCGCGAAAGGATCAAGCGCCATGAAGGCGTGTACCGCCGCGCCTTTTGTTGCCGCCTGAGGTTTGACTTCCATCACCATTTTCCCCTTCATCAAGGTCAGCCCCGCATGAGGCGCCGCCGCCTCTTCCATGGCTTTATGCACAATCGATTCCAGCTCGGGGCGGGCGCGGAAATGAAGGCAGAGCGCATGGGCTTTCTTTTCAAGGAGAACGCCTTCATGCGCATCGGCAAAACGTTGAAGGGCACGCTCGATATCGCTGAGCCCTTCGGGGACGGGGAGCATTTCCGTCGCGCCGCCCGCACGCCGCTCCGCCCCGTGCACACCGGCGGCGGGCAGATGCAAAGGCGCCAGCATGGCATCGATCTGACTGATAGGCCGGCCGGAAACGATGGCGAGCGCGCCTTCCAGCGCGCCGTGGAGGCGGGCAACCTCGCGCTTCATCTCCTCTTCGACCCGCGCCAGTTCCGGGCGGGCCGCAATTTCCGCCAATGTCCCGTCGAGATCGAGAAAAAGGCAGTGGCGTTTGCTCAGCAAAGGCGGCTGCACGTCAGCCTTGCTCCTTTGGGCTCATGACATTCATCCGTCAAGTCTAGGCGATAGATGTTGCCTCGGCCAGTGCGCGCCCGCTAATAGAGAGCAGGGAGAGCGCCTGCCGCTCAGGGGATGAGAAAAATGATAAATGAACTGCCTCATAATTTGCGGCTGTTTTTGACCTGCTATCAGGACACACGGAAAAAACTCGGGCTCACGGGCGCGCCCCGGCAAAAGGATCTGCCGCTGCGGGAAATGGCGCCCATCCTGCCGGAATTCGATATCGTGGAGCGCTCACCGGAAGGCGATCTCGTTTACCGGCTGATCGGCACCGAGGTCGAGAAGCGTTTCGGTCCCGGCTATACAAAGCGGCCGTTCCGGGAGCTTGGCGGTAAAGGCAACCAGGCACTCGCCCTGCAAGGGTTGGAAATCATCGCGCCGCTGCCCTGCGGTGTGCTTTGGACTTCGGCAAACAGATTCAAATCGGGCATCGAGCTAAAAGTGGCAATCTTGTCGCTGCCGCTCACCATTCAGGACGGCGAAGCAGTGCCCTCGGGCTTTGCCAGTTGCCACGCCCCGCTCGATGCCGTGCCGCCCTTCCGGGAAGATGACGATGTCTTCGTCTATTTCAAACCGCTAGAATTCCAATATGTCGATTTGGGCAATGGAGTGCCGGAAGTGCCTTTCGGCCTGTAAGGCGAGGATATGACAAGAGCAGGCACCGCAAGGCGGGAAGGTAAGAACGGCCGGCCCCTCTTCTGGCTGGTGCTCATGGCTGCCTGCCTTCTCATTGGCGGATCGCTCTGGCCCGAGGCGCTCGTGCCCTCCGAAGGCGGGCTCGACAAATGGGCGCATGGGGCAGCCTATGCCGCGCTCGCCTTTTGCCTGCCGCTTCTCCTGACCGGTTTCCGCCGCGCCGTTTTGGCGGGGCTCGCCCTTTTCGCCCTCGGCCTATTGATGGAAGCGGCGCAGCTTTTTCTTCCCGGCCGCTGGGCCTCGCTGGAAGATGCCGCGGCGAACGGCGCCGGCATCCTCCTCGGCTGGGTCTTGGGCTGGGCTTTGGGATGGGGCGTCAGCCGGCTTGCCGCACGCCGCCGGGCCGCAGCAGAACGGCCGTAAGCGCCAAAGCCACGATCACGGTAATCCCGAAGGCGGGATTGACCCCCAACACGCTAAGCTCTGTGCCGTCTGCATATTTCATATCCCCGCCATAAGCCCCGGCAATCGCATAAGCGAAAACAAAGCCGCCCGTCACGATGAGCAGGATCGCCGCGCCGAGCCGCACCTGCCCCCGCACCCAACCAAGCCAGAGTGCAAGAACGGCAAGGGCGAAATGCACGGCAAGCTGCCAGACCTCATGCATGCGCGCATGGCCCGGCCAGTCTGGATTGAAGACATGCGTGTCGCTGATTTCCATGAAAGGCAGCACGGCGAGATAAAGCAGCGCGGAAAGGGACAGGATGATTTTGGCGGGCATGGCGGCTCTCCGTTTAATTGACGCTGTCAATTTACAGGCTTTATTGACACTGTCAATATATATGCATGACAAATCCCGCCCCCTCCCCGCCGCCTGAAAAACCTGCCAGGAAAGGCGCTCTGCGCCCGGCCCTGCTGGCTGCCGCCCGCACCCTGCTCGACCGGGAAGGAGCGGATGCCGTCACGATCCGCGCCGTCGCGCGGGCCTGCGGCGTTTCCCATGCGGCTCCCGCCAACCATTTTGCCGACCGGCGCAGCCTGCTGACGGCGCTCGCCGCGGAGCTTTTCGCGGATCTGGCGGAGGCGATGGAAAACGTGCTGGCAGGCGCGCCCCAAAACCCGGCCAATAAGGGTTTAGGCACCGCCCGGCTCACCGCCTTTGCCGAAGCGCTTGTCGCTTACGGCCTGGCTCATCCCGAGCGCTACCGGCTCTTATGGCGGCGCGATCTGCTGGACGGGGAAGACGCGGCCCTGCAGGGGACAATGGACCGGCTTTATACGCGGCTGCTTGAGGAACTCACCGCCCTTCCCCTTCCCGCCGGCAAGGACCCGGAAACGGCGGCGGTCGGCCTCTGGTCGCTATGCCACGGCTATGTCTCGATGCGCCTTGACGGCAACTTCATCGCAAGGCGCGACAAGGAAAGCGGCGCGCCCCGGCACAGCGCCATGATTGCGAACTACCTCGCCGCTCTTGCGCCCCAGGCCCATCCGGCTTAGGCCAGACAGATCGGCATAATCAAAACCAAGAAAAGGGGAGCAAGATGCAGGACACGGATTTCACCGGAAAACGCATTCTGGTCGTCGGCGGCTCGAGCGGCATCGGCAATGGCATGGCCCAGGCCTTCCGCGCGCGCGGCGGCGAGGTGCATGTCTGGGGCACGCGCGCGAAAGCTGAGGATTACAAAAAAGAAGACGGCTCGGACATGACCGGCCTGCACTATCACCAGATGGACGTTTCCGATTTCGCCGCCATCGAGGCGCATGACCCCGGCTTTGACCGGCTCGACGTGCTCGTACTTTGCCAGGGCACGGTGATTTACGGGCGCGGCGAGTTCGAGATGAAAGGCTTTCAGAAAGTCATGGATGTGAACCTCAACAGCCTGATGGCCTGCGCCATGAAGTTTCACCCCATGCTCGCCGCCTCCAAAGGCGCGCTTATCACCGTCAGTTCCACCGCCGCCTTCCATTCGACGCGCGGCAACCCGGCTTACAATGCCTCCAAGACCGGCGCCGTCGGCCTCACCCGCACGCTGGCCGAGGCCTGGGCGAAAGACGGCATCCGTGTGAACGGCATCGCGCCCGGCCTTGTGGACACGAAGCTGACGAAAGTGACGACGGAAAATCCGGACCGTCTTTCCGCTTCGCTCAAGGGCATTCCCATGCGCCGCCTCGGCACGCCGGAAGATATGGCAGGGGTGGCGCTCTTCCTCGCCTCGCCCCTTGCCTCTTACGTTCTGGGACAGACCATTCCGGTGGATGGCGGGCTTATTCTCTCCTAGCAAAAAACCGGCCCCTGCGATGCGGGGGCCGGTTTCTTACCGGTTAAGAACAAGCGCGTTTACTGATAGACGAAGGCGGCATCGTCGAGATCGATTTCCGGCAGCTCGTCTTTTTCTTTCCAGTAATCTTGCGTGTGCTGCCATTCGGGCTTGTCGCCGCGTTTGGGCAGAAGATGCATGCCGCGCATCAGATAACCGGGATTGAAGTTCTCCGGGTCGATCCAGGGTTTGAGTTCCATACCCTCATCTTCCGGGCGCAGCTGCACACAGACCTTCTTCGCCTGCTTGTCCTTCATATGATTGAGCAGACGGCAGACGAAATCGCCCAGAAGATCGACGCGCAATGTCCAGCTTGCGCGGAAATAGCCGAAGACCCAGACCATGTTCGGCACGCCCGTGAACATCATGCCGCGATAGGTGACGGTCTTGGAAAAATCGAGCGGCTTGCCGTCGATGGAAAAATCGATATCCCCGAGCACGGAGAGATTGAACCCCGTCGCCGTGATGATGATATCGGCTTCCAGTTCCTCGCCAGATTTCAGCAGAATGCCTTTTTCCGTAAAGCGGTCAATCTCATCCGTCACGATCGAGGCTTTGCCTGCGGCGAGCCCCTGGAAAATATCGCCGTCCGGCACGAAGGCAATGCGCTGGCGCCAGGGGCGGTATCTCGGCGTGAAGTGCTTTTCGACATCGAAATCCGGCCCGAGGAAAGCCCGCACACCTTCGAGCAGCTCTTCCTTCACCGCTTCCGGTTCTTCGAAAGCGCGGCGCGTAAAATCGGCCTGATCGTGCAGAATTTTGCGGCGGGTGATCTCGTGAATCCATTCCTCATCCACCTGCAATTCGCGCAGCTGATCGGCCAGCTCGTTTTCATTGCGCCCCGGAATGAAATAAGTCGGCGAACGCTGCAGCATGGTGACATGGGCGCAGTCACCGGCAATCGCCGGCACCAATGTCGCCGCCGTTGCGCCGGAGCCGATGACGATCACTTTCTTGCCTTTGTAATCGAGGTCTTCCGGCCAGGTTTGCGGGTGAACGATCTTGCCCTTGAAGTCGCTCATGCCTTCCCAGTCCGGCGTATAGCCCTCCGAATGGCGGTAATAGCCCTGGCACATCCAAAGGAAGTTGGCGGTGAAACGCACCGGCTCACCGGTATCTCCGCGCGTGGCTTCGATGGTCCAGAGATTGTCCTTCTCCGACCAATCGGCTTTCTTGATCTTGTGATTGTAACGGATATGGCGGTCCAGATCGTTCTCCTCGATCACCTCGCCCATATAGGTACGGATTTCCTCCGCCGTCGCGATCGGCGCGCCGGTCCAGGGTTTGAAGCGATAACCGAATGTATAAAGATCGCTGTCCGAGCGGATGCCCGGATAGCGGTGCATCAGCCACGTGCCGCCGAAACTTTCCAGCCCTTCCAGAACGACAAAGCTCTTGTCCGGGCACTGATGCGTCAGGTGATAGGCCGCGCCGATGCCGGAAATGCCTGCGCCGACCACCAGCACATCGAAATGCTCTGCTTCGCCTGCATTCTTCACCGCATCGGGTCGTTCAAGTGTATCCGTGTCCGTCATCTATCGCTCTCCCTTTCAGGTTTCTTTTTATTTTCCGTGACTTGGAGGTATGGCCTTTACTCCTTGCTATCAAGGATGCGGGCAGCAAGGGCATTTGAAAATGAGCTATGTCAAATTGCCACCATAAAAGAAACGCACCCTAATTAGGGTGCGTTCCAAAGCCTTTGATCATCAAGGAAGGCGGGGCTATTCGGCAGCCTTATTTTCTTCCGTGCGCCCGTACACATCGTCGAACCGCACGATATCGTCTTCACCCAGGTAAGAGCCCGATTGCACCTCGATGATGCTGAGCGGCTCATCGAACGGGTTTTCCAGCCGGTGCTTCGTGTTGACCGGAATGTAAGTCGATTGATTGGCTTCGAGCGTGGAGGTCGTATCGCCCACCGTGACGCGGGCCTTGCCGTTGACGACCACCCAATGCTCGGCGCGGTGGTTGTGAAGCTGCAGGGAAAGCGCGCCGCCCGGATAGACCATCAGATGCTTGACCTGGTGCCGGTCGCCCTGGGTCAGGCTTTCATAATAGCCCCAGGGCCGGTAAACGCGGTTATGGGCCTCATGTTCGCTGCGCCCTTCTTCGGCGAGGCGCTGAACGATTTTTTTCACGTCCTGCACCCGGTCGCGCGCGGCGACCATGACGACGTCGCCGGTTTCCACCACCACGAGGTCTTCGACGCCGAGCGTCGCGACCAGGCCCTTTTCGGCGCGCACATAAGTGTTGCGGCTGTCGACATTGATGACATCGCCGAGATGCACATTGCCGGCTTCGTCTTTTTCGCCGATTTCCCAAAGCGCCGACCAGCTGCCGATATCGTTCCATTTCATATCGACCGGCACGACGGCGGCATGGCGGGTATGTTCCATCACCGCGTAGTCGATGGAATCGGACGGACAGGCTTCGAAGGCCGTCTTGTCGAGCCGGATGAAATCGAGATCGCGCTGGCTGACGCCGAGCGCGGCGCGCGCCTTCGCGCAAATGTCAGGGCAGAAGGCGTCCATCTCTTCCAGAATGCGGTCGGCGCGGAACATGAAGATGCCTGCATTCCAGTAATAGCCGCCATCGGCAAGATAAGAGGCCGCCGTGGCGCTGTCCGGCTTTTCGACGAAAGCCTCTACCTTATAGCCGCCTTCTTGATCGGCGCTCTCGCCCCGGCGGATATAGCCATAGCCCGTTTCAGGCGCGGTCGGCACGATGCCGAAAGTAACAAGCTGGCCCTCGCCCGCCAGCCGCGCCCCGTGATGGACGGCGCGCCGGAAAGCATCCAGATCGCCGATGTGATGATCGGCGGGCAGCACGAGCAAAATCGCCTCGCCGCCTTCCTCCTGGCGGATGAATTCGGCGGCAACGGCGGCGGCCGGCGCCGTGTTGCGGCCCAGAGGTTCGAGAATATGCGCCATGGGCTCGATGCCCACATCCTGCATCTGCGCGGCAATGACGAAGCGGTGCTCGTCATTGGAAACGATCAGCGGCGGCAGGAATGTGTCGCCATCCGCCACCCGCAGCGCGGTTTCCTGCAACATGCCGTTGGCGGAGACGAGCGGCAGCAATTGCTTGGGGTACAGCGCGCGCGATGTGGGCCACAAACGCGATCCCACTCCGCCGGACAATACGACCGGAACGATCTTACTCATTACTGCGCCCTTCCCATGCTCATCCCTCACGGCCGGTCCGCAGGTTCCCCCTTCAGTCGGCCGATAGCGCGCCGTTTGCGGCGATTTTCATATCCGCTTCTACCATTTCCGCGACCAGTTGGTCGAATGTCGTGCGGTGTACCCAGCCCAGCTCATCGCGGGCCTTGGCCGGATTGCCGACGAGCGAATTAACCTCCGCCGGGCGGTAAAAACGCGGGTCGATCTCGATGAGCGCCCTGCCCGATTTCTTATCGAGGCCTTTTTCTTCAAGCCCGCTGCCCGCCCATTCGATCGGCATGCCGACCATTTCAAAGGCCAGCTCGACAAATTCGCGCACCGAATGCTGCTCGCCCGTCGCCAGCACATAGTCGCCCGGCTCTTCCTGCTGCAGCATGCGCCACATCCCGTCCACATAATCGCGGGCATGGCCCCAGTCGCGCGTCGCGTTGATATTGCCGAGCACCAGCTTTTCCTGCTGGCCATGGGTAATGGCGGCAGCGGCGCGCGTAATCTTGCGGCTGACGAAGCTTTCTCCCCGGAACGGGCCTTCATGATTGAAGAGAATGCCGTTGGAGGCATGAAAGCCGTAAGCCTCGCGGTAATTGGCCGTGGTCAAGAACGCGAAATGTTTGGAAATCGCATAGGGGCTGCGCGGGCGGAAAGGTGTCGTCTCGCTTTGCGGCACTTCCTGCACATTGCCGAAAAGCTCCGACGTGGAAGCCTGATAGAAGCGCACATCATTGCCCATGCCTAGAAGGCGGATCGCCTCAAGAAGGCGCACAACGCCGAGCCCGTTCACATCGCTCGTATATTCGGGCTTGTCGAAACTGATGCGCACATGGCTCTGAGCGGCGAGATTGTAGATCTCGTCCGGCTTCACATCGCGCAGCACCTGAAAAAGGCTCATGCCGTCGGTCATGTCCGCATAGTGCAGATGAAAATCGGCAACGCGGTCGTGCGGCCCGCGGTAAAGATGGGTGATGCGCTGCGTGTTGAAGCTGGAGGTGCGCCGGCGCACCCCATGCACCTCATACCCCTTACTCAGCAGCAAATCGGCTAGATATCCCCCGTCCTGGCCGGTGATCCCGGTGATCAGTGCAACTTTGCGTTTTGTCATATTTCTTCCTGAAACGCCGTCCCGGCACGCGCGCCCGCTTCCCCGGCCGCAAGCCCGCGTCTAATTTACAACCCTGTCAGCCGATCGGCTGAACCGGCCCTATATATGTTTTATAGGCGAAGTTTGAAACCAGCAATCACCCCCGCCATCAGCATTAATATTGTGGAATAAAATCCTACATATACTTCTGTGAAACAAGCCGCTTTGCTAGTCTCGGGGCGGTTTTTCTGTCAAGAAAACGCCACAGCCGGGTGCAATACAGCCCCGGCGCGGGCCGAACCGCTGAACGCTCGCCCGCCGCACGCCGTTGAGGTATAAGGCCCCAACAACAAGGAAGTCCCGCCATGGCCTCGTCCCAGAGCCCTGTTACCAAGAGCCCGGCCAAGAAAAGCCCCGCCGTTAAAACAGTCGTCTTTCCCGTTGCCGGTCTCGGTACGCGCTTTTTGCCCGCCACCAAGGCGATCCCGAAGGAAATGCTGCCCGTGGTGGACCGCCCGCTCATCCAATATGCCGTGGATGAGGCGGCGGAAGCCGGGATCGAGCATTTCGTTTTCGTCACCGGCCGGGGCAAGGCGGCCATCGAGGACCATTTCGACCGCGCTTTCGAGCTTGAAACCACGCTGGAAAACAAGGGCAAGACGGACGCGCTGAAAGAGCTTGTCGCCAGCCGCCCACGGCCAGGCCAGATGAGCTTTACCCGCCAGCAGGAACCGCTCGGCCTTGGCCATGCGATCTGGTGCGCCAAGGACATTATCGGCGACAGCCCCTTTGCCGTGGTGCTGCCGGACGAATTGATGCACGGCACGCCGGGCTGCCTTGCCCAGATGGTGGAAACTTATAAAGAACGCGGCGGCAATGTCGTGGCGGTGCAGGAAGTGCCCCATGAACACACCTCCCGCTACGGCATTATCGATCCCGGCACTGATGACGGCACCGTCTCGGAAGTGCGCGGCATGGTCGAAAAACCCAAACCCGATGCCGCTCCCTCCAATCTTGCCATTGTCGGGCGCTATATCCTGCAGCCCGACGTCTTCGTGCCGCTGTCGGAAGGCCGGCGCGGGGCAGGCGATGAGATCCAGCTTACCGACGCCATGGCCGAACTGATCGGCCGCCAGCCCTTCCATGCGCTGCGCTTCGGCGGGCGGCGCTTCGACTGCGGCAATAAAGTCGGTTTTCTGGAAGCCAATCTGGCGCTTGCCCTCGAACGCGAGGACATGGAAGCGGATTTGCGTCAGGTCCTTACCCGCTATCAAACGAAATAACCACCAGGCTCACCCCGCCCTTTCAAGGAGAACAGGTTCATGCGCGTTGCAATGATCGGCACCGGATATGTAGGCCTTGTGTCCGGCGCGTGTTTTGCCGATTTCGGGCATGAAGTCGTTTGCGTGGACAAAGACGCGTCCAAGATAGAGGCGCTGGAGCGCGGCGAAATTCCGATCTATGAGCCCGGCCTCGACGTGCTGGTGAACGGCAACCGCTTTGCCGGCCGGCTTTCTTTCTCCACCGATCTCGGGCCTGCCGTGCGCGGCGCCGATGTGGTTTTCATTGCCGTCGGCACGCCCTCGCGGCGCGGGGACGGCCATGCCGATCTTTCCTATGTCTTTGCCGCCGCAGAGGAAGTGGCCGATGCGATGAGCGGCTATACGCTCGTCGTCAATAAATCGACCGTGCCGGTGGGCACCGGCGACAAGGTGGAAGAACTCATTCGCGCGCGCAAACCGCAAGCCGACTTCGATGTCGCCTCCAACCCGGAGTTTCTGCGCGAAGGCTCGGCCATCGAAGACTTCAAACGCCCCGACCGCGTCGTCGTCGGCACGGGCTCGGAGCGCGCCAAGGAGCTGATGAACCAGCTCTACCGCCCGCTTTTTTTGAACGAAACGCCGATCCTCTTCACCGCGCGGCGCACGGCCGAGGTGATCAAATATGCGGCGAACGCCTTCCTTGCGACAAAAATCTCCTTCATCAACGAGATCGCCGATCTCTGCGAAAAGGTGGACGCGGATGTGCAAGCCGTCGCCAAGGGCATCGGCCTCGATAAACGCATCGGCGGCAAGTTTCTGCATGCAGGCCCCGGTTATGGCGGTTCCTGCTTTCCCAAAGACACGCTCGCGCTTCTGCGCACCGCCGAGGAAACCGGCGCCAGCCTTTCCATTGTGGATGCCGCTTCAAGCAGCAATGCGGAGCGCAAGAAGCGCATGGCGGAAAAAATCATCGCAGCCTGCGGCGGCGATGTGAAAGGCCAGACGCTGGCCGTGCTCGGCGTCACCTTCAAACCCAATACCGACGACATGCGCGATGCCCCGAGCCTCGACATCATCCCGGCTTTGCAAAAAGCGGGCGCGCATATCCGCGCCTATGATCCCGAAGGCATGGAAGAGGCGAGCCCCCTCCTGCCCGGCACCGAATGGATGAAGGATGAGAACGAGGCCATGAAAGGCGCCGACGCGCTGATCATTCTGACGGAATGGAACCAGTTCCGCGCGCTCGATCTTGGCCATCTGCGCGAAAGCCTGCGCAAACCCATTATCGTCGATCTGCGCAATATCTATACGCGCGAGGAAATGAAGAAGGCGGGCCTTGCCTACCATTCGGTCGGGCGCGCACCCGCCTGAGAGCAAGCCTGCCGCTCACACGAGACTTAGAGGTCGGTGCGAATGAAGACACCGATCAGATTCTCGTCGTAATCCTCTCCCAGATCCGTCGAATCCCGGCTCGTGAACTTGTAATTGAGCCCGAAGCGGAAATGGCGGTTCATGAGATAGGTGCCGCCGAAGCCGAACGTATAAGTATCGTCCTCGCGCGAGGACCCGATAAAGTCTTCGTTCTCATAAGAGGCATCGGCGGTAAGAATGAGATTGCGCAGCAGCTCGTGATCAACCGCAGCGCCAAATGCCGTGCGCTCATTGCCCGAGGCGCCTGCCTCGATCGTTTCTTCAAGATCGGAGAGCGCGGTAAAGCGCAGCGTCGTCAGCGGCGTTGCATACCAATTGAGATTGGCGCCGTAAGAGACACCGCTCACATCTTCAAGCGCAGCGGCATCATATTGCTGCTCGCGGTAGCCTACATAGACCTGCCCGTCCACAAGGCGGGTCAGTTTCAAGTCCACACCGCCGCGCAGCTCATAGCCTTCCGAGTCGCGTTTCGCGCCAAGGGCCGGGTCGATCCGGTCATAGTCGCGCTGATTGACCTCAGCCACAGCGAAAAGATTCGTGTCGGGCGAGACCTCATACCCCAGCTTGAACTGGGCGAGATATTCTTCCCGGTCACGGAAGTCATTGTCGATCGTTCCCCCGCCGGTGCGCGCCACATCTTCATAATCGACATCGGCATAGCGCCCGCCAAGCGCCACGGAAAAGCGGTTGAAGCGCTGAGCAAGCTCGAAACCGGTCTCGATAATATCGTACTGGGTGGGCTCTTCTGCGGCGGCAAAGGCGTCGGGCTCGCCGCGCTCTTCATGTTCGCGCCGGTAGCCTGCATCGAGGGCCAGCGTGGTGTTACGGGTAATGTCGATCCGTCCGTCCGCGCCAAGCGCCCAGTCCGTCGCGTTCTCATCGCTCTCCTGCGCATGAAAGCGCGTGTCGAGCGAGCCGCGCAGACGCAGCTGATGGCGCGACCAGGTGGAGGTCACGGTAATATCCGGCGCGACGGAGGTAATGATATCGGACTTCTTGTTCGTCTCGCTGGCGAACACGTTGTCGGTATAGGTCTCGCTGACCTTGACGCCTGCCTTGATCTCGAAAGCGCCGAGGCGCACCCCGTCCGGGTCATAGGCCGGGCGCAGCCGGTCGAGCACGCCGACGCCGCGCAAATCCTCCTGCCCGT
Organism: Tepidicaulis sp.; assembly: GCF_965222285.1. Taxonomy (NCBI): domain Bacteria; kingdom Pseudomonadati; phylum Pseudomonadota; class Alphaproteobacteria; order Hyphomicrobiales; family Parvibaculaceae; genus Tepidicaulis; species Tepidicaulis sp. The sequence goes on from NZ_OZ244942.1 coordinate 2,646,748, forward strand.
ATACCGCGCCAGGCACGGCAAGACACAAAAGACCAAGCGGCAGTGCTTTGCGCCAATGAACCATTTCCGCCCCGACTGCTGGGTTCCCCGATTTCAACCGGTAAAGACTACCGCTAGTATGTTTACAGGGGGTTAACCATGGACTATCAGAAGATCGGCTCGCCCCCGGTAACAAGTTGGAATATAAAGGCTTTCCAAGTTTGCCGGCCGCCGGCCGCGTTTACCCGCTATCTGCCCGCTACCTGAAAGACGTAAATCTCATGGCTTCCAAGACAGTGCCCGCCCATGTGGCTTCCGCCAAACGCACCATCGAAGTGGAGATCAAGGGGCTGGAGGCGCTCGCCGCCTCGCTGAACGGAACCTTCGAGGAAGCGGTGGAAAAGCTCGCCGACCTGAAAGGCCGGCTCATCGTCACGGGCATGGGGAAAAGCGGCCATATCGGGCGGAAGATCGCCGCCACCCTAGCCTCCACCGGCACACCGGCCCAGTTCGTCCATCCGGGCGAAGCAAGCCACGGCGATCTCGGCATGATCACGGCGGAGGACGGCATTCTGGCGCTCTCCTGGGGCGGGGAATCCGCCGAGCTGCGCGATATCCTGGCCTATGCCAAACGCTTCAAGATCCCGCTCATCGCCATCACCTCACGCGCGCAAAGCACGCTCGGCGCTGCGGCAGATGTGGTGCTGGAAATGCCCCAGGCACAGGAAGCCTGCGCCATCGGCATGGCGCCCACCACCTCCACCACCATGCAGCTGGCGCTCGGCGATGCGCTCGCCATTGCGCTGATGGAAAAGAAGGGTTTTGCCGCCACCGATTACAAACTCTTTCATCCGGGCGGCAAGCTCGGCGCCATGCTGCAGCATGTGCGCGACGTCATGCATAAGAGCAGCGACATTCCGCTGGTGCCCGAAGGCACGCTGATGAGCGATGCCATCATCGAGATGACGCAAAAGCGTCTCGGCTGCGTCGGCGTGACGGATGGCAAGGGCGCGCTCACGGGGCTCGTCACGGACGGCGATTTGCGCCGCCATATGGGCGAGGGCATTCTGCAAACCCCCGTCGATGCGATCATGACGAAATCGCCGAAAGTCATCGGGCCGGACATGCTGGCCGCCGAAGCGCTGAGCAAGCTCAACGAAAATAAGATCACGAGCTTCTTCGTGGTGGAGGACGGCAAGCCCGTCGGCCTCGTCCATATCCACGATTTCCTGCATATCGGCGTCGTTTAAACGTCCCGACTTTTTTCAGGCTCAAAACAAAAAACCGGCCCCGAAGGGCCGGCTTTCTTTTGACCGGATGGGTTTGGCTTAGTGCCCTTACTGGGCCATCGCCATTTCCTGCTCTTCCTCGCTCACACCCTCATTGAGGTCGATCACGATGGCCGAGTAGCCTTCCGCCAGCAGCGCGCCGAGACGCTGGACCGAGCGCACGAAGATTACGCGCGGCGCCGCCCCTTCGCTGCCCTCGCCCGCTGCCGGGCTGATGAGGCCGATGGCAAGACCCTGCGGCAGAACGATCTCACCCGTATCCGTCACGATCGCGCCGGCCGGCAGGGTGAAGCCTTCCACCACGATCTGGTTGAAGTCGGCATCGCTCGAGCCCACCACCGTCTGGCCGTTCACTTTCAGCGAGCCGCTGCCGCTGGTGTTGAGGCCGGAGGGATTGCCCGTCACGCTGCCGCCCGAAGCGTTCACCGTGAAGCCGCCGCCGCTCAGGTTCGTGTTGACCGTGCCGGCATTGATCGTGCCGCCGCTGCCGGCGCTCACATTACCGCTCACACTGTTTTGCGCGGTGATGTTGGCCGTCTGGTTCGCCGTGACGTTGGAGTTCACGTTCTGGCCCGCCAGCGTCACGTTGTTGCCGGAAACGTTACCCGACACGTTACCGCCGGAATTCACGGTGACGTTGCCGCCCGAATTGATCGGGCCGCTCGCATTCCCGCCGACCGTGCTGCTCACGTTACCGCCGGCATTCAGCGTTTCATCCGTGAAGGTCTGGTTGCCGGTCATCGTGCCGTTATAGTCACCGGCAAGCCAGACCGTTGCCGCGGAGAAGTCATCCGCGTTCACCGTCAGACCGCCGAGCTGAACAGCCTGCGTGCCCGCATTCTGGATCGAGACGTCCCCGTTGGAGCTCTTCGCGCCTGCGCCATTACCGGCGATCAGGTTGAGGCTCTGAGCGCCATTGGCGGTGCCGAAAATATTCCCCGTGAAGGTGATATTGCCGGCCTGGGTTCCGGAGATCGTGCTGTTGAAGCTGGTCAGCCCCTGGGTCAGCGTCACCGGCCCGCCGAAGGTCAGGCTATTGGCGTTGTAATTGGTGCCCGTCAGCGTGGTGCCCGCCCCCGTGATGGAGGTGGCGCCAAGGCGCGCCGTGCCGCCAAGCGAGCCGAAGGACGCCGTGCCGCCCGCATTGACCGTCAGCGTCTGCGCGCCTGCCGTCTCGGCGTCGATAGCACCGGCCGTAATCGTGGCCGGGCCCGTCGTCGTCAGCGTGAGATTGTCGCCGAGGATGATCGGTGCGCCGAAGGTGAAGCCCGAAACGGCGGAGCTAAAGGAACCGCCGATCATGCTGCCCGCGCCGTTCAGCGTCAGGCCGCCGACCGTGGCGTTCTGGCCGAGAATATTGACCAGATCACCTGTCGTTGCAGTGCCGGCATAGGTGCCCTCGGCAACCTGGACGTACCCGCCCGCGACCACGGAGTTGAAGGCGGCCTGGATGGACGCCAGTGTTGAGAGCAAGCTTCCCTGGTTGCTATCCGAACCCGCATTAGAAACGGCGACATGGGTGCGGTTAGAAGAAGTGTAGCCCTGATCCTGAACAGACCACCCATCGTTAGCAGAGCTCAGATCTAACAATGCTTGCTGCCAGGCAAGGGAAGGAGCCGCACCCAAAAGCCCTTGACCCGAAGTAACCGTCACCCCGTCCCAGTATCCATTCAAATGAAGGTTTACCCCCCACTCGTTTCCAAACTGACCTTCCTCATTGTTTGCAATCGTAATGCCTGCGCCATCCGTATATTGGACGGAAATACCGCTTTTCGTATTATCAATAACGTTATTCGAAACTACACCGGTATTGCGCCCGTCAATGAGAATACCGTTCCTGACGCCCAGAATATTGTTGTTTGTGATTTCGAAATTCTCTGAACCGTTCAGGACTGCAATCCCGCGCGTAATTACATTGCCCCACGAATAGGTGGTATACGCCTCATCGGCAAGTCCGATGATATCGAAGCCAGAAATAGAGACACCATCTGCTTGTATTTCGAAGCCATTCAGGCCTGCCGCAACGTCAATCACTGCGCCAACCGCACCGGATACTGTAAGGTCGTTTTTGTTTACCCGCACACCGCCATCATAGCTCCCAGCGAGAACATTGATGTTGTTGCCATCATCAGCTGCATCAACTGCCGCCTGGATAGACATGGCTGTACCGCTATGAGTGCCAACATAGAAATTCCCGTCGAAATCAGTGCCGTTCCAGCCGCCAATGACGCTGGAATCCGTAACCGTATCGTTGAGATTAACTGCGTAATTAAGCGCATCAGCCAGCGAGGTGCGGAAGAAAGTGAATTGATCACCAATGCCGTCATTATTATGGCCATTCGCCCCATTGCGGAAATCCGCGTTCTCTACGATATGCGTAAAGCCGATCAGGTTCAAAGTGCCAAAATCAAGACCATTTGGCCCCACTTTATTCTGCGGATGAGTGCCGTCCGACTCATCTTGCGCAAACAGACCATTGAACTCGTTAAACGTATTTTCAGCCGCATTGATATTGATGTTCGTTGTTTGCTGATCATACGACCGGTTAGCCTGATAAAGCGCAACGCCCCCCCACAAGTTATCCCTCGTCGTAACACCAGTCAGCCAAACATCTGCACTATCTGTGATCTGGATACCTGCGCCCGCAGTTCCCTGACCATCCGCCGTGACATTCGTAATATGGGCATCAACGACACCATTCAGGTCAAGCTCAGCCCGGCCCGATCCCTGGATCGTCACATCAGAAATATTAAACGTATTGAGACGGTTAGAAGCTGCTCCCGTCGGGCTGACCTTGATGCCATAAGAAGAACTGAGGTTGGCACTGGGTCCGTTCAACGTGAAATCGCTTAGCGTAACATTGTTGCTCGTAACTTGGATGCCATACCCACTTGTCGCAGCATTGATAATGGTGCCTGTTTGACTTTCACCCGTAAGTGTCAGGCTCTTGGAAATATCGAGCGTCGATCCCAGCGTATAAGTGCCGTCCGCCACCGAAATCCAGCCGCCACTCACGAGGCCATAGATCGCAGCCTGAATGGAAGGCAGGGGCTGGCGTTCATTACCAAGGCCGTTGCCGAAGTTGAAATCATCAACCGCAGTCGCAGTACTGTCGTCATCCACGAAAATATGTGTGCGGTTATTCTGACCATAGGCTCGGTCAAACACCGACATTTCATTGTTCGCCAGGCTGTAAGCCAGAAGCTCGCCTTGACGCGTTGCGTCTGCCGAACCTGCTGCACTGGTGGCATCAAGCCCCAACACGAAACCCCACTCGTTGCCCACAGTGCCGTTCTGGTTGCCGCTTGCCGAGGCAAGGTCGGAGCCATAAACGAGGACGGCACCCTTCGTATTGTCGATGGTATTGCCCGTCACCGTTGCGCCGGCGCCCGACGTCGCATCGCCAATCCAGATACCCGAGCGGATATCCTGAATATTGTTGCCGCTGATCGTCGTATTGGACACGGAGCCGGTCACACGCACGCCGTAGCTATTGCCGGCACTATCCCAATCGATCGTGCGGAAATCCTGACCCGAGAACGGCCCCACGATGGAGAAACCGCTGATCGAAACGTTGCTCGCCGTAACATGGAGACCGGTCTCCTCAGCCGCCACATCGATCTGCGCCGCGTTACCGCCGCTTACCGTGAGTGCCTTGTTGATAACCGTCCCGGCTTCGTAATTGCCTGCACTCACATTGAGCTGCGCGCCGCTCGCGGCGACATCAACACCGTTCTGAATGGACGTGCCATTATTGACATTCACCACCGTGCCTTCACCCGTCAGGGTCTGATTGGCACCGAGCGTGATGGCTGCGTTCAGGTTGATGGTGAGGTCGTTATTTGCATCTTCGTCATTCAGCGCAAGCGTGGTGCTGGAGCCCTGACCGCTCGAATCGATTTCAGCGTCCACGCTGATCGAGTTATTCGCAGCAAGCGTGACACCCGTCGTCGCCAGCTGAGTGACGATGGTCGCGTTGTTAATGGTGGAGGCTGCCGGGTTGATGCTGCCTTCATCCGTACCGTCGACAACCGAAAGGTCATCCGGATCGATTGTCCAGTTACCGGCAGAACCCTGAGGCGCAAGCGTGTTGACGGAAATATCGCTGTCGATCTTCACCGTCTCGCCCGACGTCTCGACAAAGCCGCCGTCGCCGCCATTGGCGCCGCCTTTGGCCGAGAAGGAGCCGGCATAATCGCCGTGGCCGTCCGCATAAGCGATGATGGAACCGCCATCGCCATTATCCGTGGCATCCGCCTTCAGCACCGCGGAACTTTCCGTGGTGATGGTTTCCCCGTCGATGGAGATGGAGCCGCCGCCCGTGGCGCCCGAGGCATCGAGCGTACCGGCGACATTGACTTCGCCGCCGCCCAGGATGATTTCGCCGCCGGCAACCGTCGCCGAGGCGGCGCTGGTGATGCCTTCCACATTGACGATGGAATCGACGACCTGCGTTGCGGCTTTCGCGGAAATTTCGATCACGCCGCCTTCGGCCACCACCTGGCCGAGCTGCTCGGCCTTCGCACCGTCGGCGCCGAGGCCGATTTCGATGAGCCGGTCACCGGCAAGATCGAGCGTGAAGGTTTCACCGGCCGCCATAGCCACCTTGCCGACCTTGGCGCGGATCGTGCCGTTGTTGCGCACATGCGGGGCAACGAAAGCGGCAAGCCCGCCTTCGCGCACCGTGATCTGGCCTTCATTGACGACGGAGCCGCCGCCGGCGCCCAGAAGATCAAGGCGCGTATCGCCCGCCATGAAGCGGTCGACATTGATATTCGCCGTGGAAGCAACGAGACCCGACACGTCCACCCGCGCGCTCGCGCCGAACATCACGCCGTTCGGATTCAGCACCCAGACATGGCCGTTCGCGGTGAGCTGGCCGTTGATCTGCGTCGGGTTCGTCGACTGGTTGATGCGGTTGACCGCAATCGAGCCGGAATTCGGCTGATTGAAGTTCACATGAGCATTCTCGCCGATGTCGAAGCTGCGCCAATCCAGCACCGTGCGGTTGGTGGACTGGTTCACATCGAGCCGCGAGCCGCTTTGCGAGATCGTCGCCGCGCCGCCCGTCACCGTGCCGCCGCTCGGAAGCGTGTTCGCGTCGATCGCGAAGGCGCTGCCGCTGCCCAGCACCATGGCCGCCATCGCCCCCAGCGTTGCTGCCGGGCGGGTCAGGGCCGTCGAACCCATCAGAAAGGACTTCTGGATATTGCGCTGAATGCTCATTTTAACACCTGTCAGACCGTTTCCGGTCTCCTCCTTGATTGCCGCCCGTAAAACGCACGGGGCTTCGGCTGTTCAATTCCTCTGGCGCGGGGCAGCTTCGTTAAGCGCTCCGCTTCATTCCCAATCTCAAAAGCTCGAACTGATCTGGAAGAACACGCGGGCGTCGCGGTCACGCTCGGCCTGCACGGTCTTCTCGAAAGGTTTGGCGACATAAAGGTCGAGATTGACCTGATCGAAGAGCGCGGTGCGCACACCGACGCCTGCGGATTCGATCGTCTCGCGCCGCGGCGAGCCGGGCAGCACCGTGACCTGTTCAACCGTTGCCGCTTCATAGAAACCATAAAGCTGCGTATTCTGCATGAAGTCGGCCTGGTGGGGCGTGTACCACTGCAGCTCCGCCTTACCGGCAAGGCCCTTCTCGCCGGTGATCTCGGAAGGATCGAAGGCGCGGCCATAGAAGGTGCTGCCGAAGCCCTGTTCCTCGGAAGCCAGAAGGTCTTCGTTGAAAGAGGTCTGACCGGCTGCGCCCAGAAGCAGGCCGAATTCACCGCCGATGGGCTGCCAGCGCGTCACTTCGAAATTGAGGCGCTGATAGTCGCTGTCGGCATTGACGCGGGACAAGTTCGCATCCCCGTTTTCAGAACCGCCAAGCGCGGTAATACCTTGCGTGAAGGTGATCTCGCCCGTGTTGAAGCCGCCCCAGCTGTCGAGCAGGTTGGCAAAGACCTTCGCATTGACGTTGCGCACCTTGTCGTCGAACACCGGATTGACCGCGTTGTTCTCAGAGCGCACATCGTTGGAGAAGAAGCCCAGCGTGCCGATGACGTTAAGGTCGCGCGAGCGGATGAAGGGATAGGAAAGCTCAACGCGGGCGGTCTTGGCTTCGCCTTCCGTGTCGATCGTCTCAAGCTCGAGGCCCGGACGGGTCTCCGAGTAAGAGTAGGACGCAAAAAGCGTGAGGCCCGTCGAGGTAAGCGGCTGCTGAATGCTCAGCGCACCGTAAGCAAGTTCCGGATCGCCGTCCGGCGTCACAACACCGGTAAAGCCCACACGGCCCGCCGTGCCGAAAAGATCATTCGCGAAAACCGCGCCGACGATTTCCTCGCGGCCAAGATAGCGGCTGCCGAAATTATCGACGCCCGCATAGCCTTCAAAGGCTTCCCGCTCGACAACCAGCGTCAGATCGGCGGCGCCCGGCGTCGTTTTGGACGGGGTGAGAACCGAGCGCACGGTAAAGCCGGCCATGTCGCTTGCCAGCAGCAACTCGCGCTCCAGCACATCCGCCGTCAGCGGCTTGGCCGCGGCAATGCGCCTCGCATGGCTCTGCAGGAACGGCATGGCGCCGCCTGCATCGCCTTCGATTTCCACATTCTCGATGAAGCCTTCCACGACCTGGATGCGCAGCTGGCCGTCACCAATGCGCTGCGCGGGGACAATGGCACGGGTGAGAATGTAACCGGCATCGCGGTAAGCGGCGGTTGCCCGCCCGGCCAGTTCATACACATCGGCCAGCGTGATGTCGCGGTTGATATAGTCGCTCGCCAGTTCCTGCAAGCGGCCTTCGGGGAGGGTCTGATTACCCTCGAAAATCACACCGGAGATCTGGAATTGTTGAAGCTCGGCCCCTTCCGGCGCTTTCTGATCAGGGGTTGCCGGCACATCGAGCGGCGTGCCGAGACCCGGAGCATCGGGGCGCGGGCGGAACCGCTCATCGATCCGGCTCGGATCAGCCGGCGTCTGCGCCATCGCTGCGCTCGTCACGCCTGCATAGAATAGAGCTGCAATAGTAGCTGCTAGGCGCAGCTTGCCCCCGTACGACTTCGTTTTTGCCCCCAAAACCGCGAAAAGACGCAGCCGCCTGCTTAATTTTAGTAAACTTTTCGTTAATGAGTCGTACGAAATTGCAATGTGAAAAGCAATCGGACAAATGTGTTAGTACCCTTTGACTCTGAGGGTTCCGCCGATTCTTGCTTTTGATTCAGCGGCTTAAAGAATTGATAATTTTATATTAAAGTTAATGCGCCTCATGACTCTGCCTTGACTCTAAAGAGAGCATTTTTCCGCCCCGGCCCGGCACTGGCACAGTTAAACCCATAGAGATAAAAGGGAATAAGACAGGCGGCGTCCAAAGCCAGGCTCAAGCAGCCTTAGAAGCGCCAAGCGCTAAAACTTGAATCAAATCCGACCGCCCCGCTGAACGCCGATTTAAACGGGACTTGGGACACTCACCGCACGGTAAAACGAGTTTGGTGCGGTTGTTCCCATGTCTATCGCGCGCGTAAGGATGGCGCTTTGCGCCGGAGCGATTCTCCTGGCAGGTGCGGCTCAGGCAGCCCCTGCCATGGCCGAAGGCGGCTTCCCTGACGGGGCGCCGGGCCGGGGCGATTTCCAGGTATTTCCGCGCTGGCAGCGGGTGCTCTCGGAAACGAAACCCGTCTCCGAACTCGCCGCGCTCCGCCGCGAGGAACGAGGCTTCTCCCAAGCATATAAAGTGGACACGGGCAAAGCAGGCGCTGCGGCTGAATTGCAGCCCGCCGCAAGCACGGCTCGGCTGACCTTCACCCTGCCTGCCCCTTCGGCCCGCCTGCCGGAGAGGCACCGCACGCTCACCCTGCGCCCGCCCGTCGAGCGCGGCGCCGTGGCCACGGCCCCTGCCGAACAAGCAGTAGAAAAGACCGCGCGGCTGATACTGCCCGAAGGCATGCTCGTGCCGCTGATCCGCCCGGAGCGCGGGCGAGAAAAGCAGGCCGCGAGCGCCATGCCCGTCTTCAACTTCCTGGCGCCGGTCGAGCGGCCCGAGCAAGCGGTACAGACGAAAGAAGCGCCCGCACCGCAAAGGCAGCAAGATAAGGCCGCCGACTGCCGCGCAAAAGGCGCCTGCGCCCTGGACGACTGGGCCCGCGTCATCGACAGCGCGCTGGATCTCTCACCCGCCGAAAAGCTGGACCGGGTGAACAGCTGGGCGAACGGCATTGCTTATGTGGACGACATGTCCAATTGGGGCATGAGCGACCATTGGCAGACGCCTGCCGAGTTTCTGGCGAATGGCGGCGACTGCGAGGATTATGCGATCATCAAATATTTCGGATTGGTCGAGCTCGGTTTTTCCCCGGCCGATATGCGCATCATGGTGCTTTACGATGAAGCCATCAAAACGCACCACGCCGTGCTGCTCGTCCGGCTGAACGGCAAGATCAAACTGCTCGACAATCAGAAAAAGACGGTGGCCGATCTTGCAGACGCGCCGAACTACCGGCCCATCTATTCGCTGAACCAGCAAAACTGGTGGCTGCATAAAAAGCCGGAGCCGGTGCGCCTCGTTCCGACGCGCCCGGCGCGCTATGCCGCGCAGGCAGCCGCCCGCCAACGCTTCCGTTAAGCGGGGGCTTAAACCCGCTCGGCCAGATCGCCCCAGTTGAGCATGGAAATCTGATGGGCGGTGATAGCCTGCAGCCAGCCCTTGCCCCACCATTCGCCAAGCTCGTCCTTGCTCAGACGCTGGGCCTTTTCCGCATCCACCACATGAAAGCCGGTCAGGTTGAAGTTCTGGCCGTCCTTCTTGGCGACATTGGCCTGGCGTTCGATCAAGAGCCCCTTGTCGGAGAGTGCTTTGACGAAGTCCTGCGTCGGCCCCACCGCGCCGTGATAGGCCCGGCAGAAATCGAGCGCGGCTTTGGCATGATCGCTCGGCGTGCCGTCTTCCTCGAAGAATGTAAGCCCGTCCGTGTCGCTCAGCACACCGTCGGCCTCATCCACGCAAAGCGTCAGCACATCGCTGTCCGGTGTCGTGGAAAGAATGAAGGGATAGCGGCGCACATAAGCGGGCACATAAACGTTCTTTGCCCATTCGCCCTTTTTGTCGACGAAGAGATTCTCGCCATTGCGCATGCCGACCACGGCCACCGGAAAAGGCACCGCCGCAGCGACAAAAGCGATGGGATAGTGGCGCGAAATCTGCGCGAATTCGGAAAGATTGATCGGGATGGCATTGCTCTTGGCCGCAAAGCGCGCATCGACCCGGCGTGCCAGATGCTTCTTGCCGTGGCGCTCGAAAGAAATCGGCACCGGGTTTTCATAGAAAAGCGGCATGCCCGCGCTTTTTTGCTCTTCCGGATTTGCCACCGTTTCCTGGCTCTCGCTCATTCCGCCTCTCCGCTTCCATGTTGCGCCCCATCGGCGCTTTCCTATGGCATAGCGCCCCGCCTTGGGCCGGAACAAGAATAAATCCGCAAAAGGGTTAAATAGAGCCGGTCATTCACGAGAGGAATAGTCGGTATACCAAGAAACGAAGCGGGAAAGCCCCTCTTCGATATCCGTGGCGGGCGCATAGCCGAGTGCCGCTTTCGCCCGCTCGATATCCGCATAGGTTTCCACCACATCGCCGTCCTGCATCGGCTCGTAGATCCATTCGCTCTTCTTGCCGATCAGCCCTTCAAGCGTGGTGATGAAATCCATCAGCGCGACGGGTTTGTTGTTGCCGAGGTTGAAAACCCGGTGAGGCGGGCTTTCCTCCGCCGCTTCCGGCGGATTGTCGAGCGCCGCCACAACGCCCGCCACAATGTCGTCGATGTAAGTAAAGTCGCGCCGCATCTTGCCGTGATTGAAAACGCGGATCGGCTTTCCTTCCATGATGTTTTTCGTGAAAGAAAAATAAGCCATATCGGGCCGCCCCCAGGGCCCATAGACGGTGAAGAAGCGCAGCCCCGTCTGCGGCAATCCGTAAAGATGCGCATAAGTATGGCTCATCAGCTCATCGGCTTTTTTCGTTGCCGCATAAAGCGAGACCGGCGCATCCACCCTGTCATCTTCGGAAAAAGGCACTTTCTTGTTGCCGCCATAGACCGAGCTCGATGACGCATAGACGAGATGCTTAAGACCCCCATTGTGGCGGCAATATTCCAGCACCTCGAGATGCCCGGTCAGGTTGGACGCCGCATAAGAGCGCGGGTTCTGAATGGAATAGCGCACGCCCGCCTGAGCGGCGAGATGCACCACCCGGTCGATGACGCGCCCTGCAAGGCCCGCCTCCAGCGCGCCTTCCTCGCCAAGATCGGCGCGCACGAAGGAAAAGGCGGGATGATTGCGCAGGAGTGAGAGGCGATCGTCTTTCAGCGAGACATCGTAGTAATCGTTGAGATTGTCGAGCCCGACCACCTCTTCGCCGCGCCGAAGCAGCGCCTCGGCGACATGCATACCGATAAATCCCGCCGCGCCCGTGACCAGAACCGCCATTCCAACTCCTTTGCCTTCCTGTGCCTCCGCTTATAACACCGCGGGCGCACAAGGAACATGCAAAGGCTCAGCGCAGATCGAAGGTGACCGGCACCTCGATGCTTAAAGGAAAGGGGCCGAGCTCCGCATAAGGACGCGGCAGGCGCCCGGCATCAGCCACCATCTCTTCCACCGCCCCGTCGAGCCGGGAAGACCCGGAGCTGCGGACAATCCCATGGCGCAGCACCCGGCCTTCTCCATCGATCGTCAAGGAAAGCGCGACCGTGCCTTCCTCACGCATCAGCCGCGCGCGGCGCGGATAGGATTTATGCCGTTCAAGATGGGCGCGCAGCAGCGCGAAATAATCCGCCGCGCCCGGCGCGCCGCCGCCGCTTTGCCCGCCGGTCAGTGCATGAGCGGCGCTTCCCGTCCGGCTTTGCGCCTGGCCTGCGCCATCGCCGAGGGATGCAATCTCCTGCTCGGCCTGGATCGGCTCAGTCATCTCATCCTTAGGCTTGTTCTGCACCGGTTTTTGCACCGCTTCTTTTCGTGGCTCGGGTTTCTTCGGTTTCTTTTCCGGCTTCTTCACGGTCTTTTCCGGTTCGCGCTTGCTCACTGGCTTTTGCACCGGCGCAACCGGCAACGCCTCGGCTTCCACAATGGGTTCCGGTTCAGGCAGAGCTTCCGGCGCCTCTTGCACTTCCGGTGCAGCCTCAATTCTTTTGGGCGCAGGCGCCCCGGCAATAATGGAAACGGCAAGCCCGCCGGAGCCTGCCGCTGCCGCACCGGGCGGCGTCTCCTGCAGGAAAAGCCCGAGCGCTGCGCCATGCACGAAAAGCGCGGCGAGGCACATGGGCCCCAAAAGCCGCCAGCGGATTTCCCTCATCCGGCCCCCTCCTGCACGATGAGGCGCAGCTCGCTCCGCCCCGCCTCGCGCAGCTCCCGCATCAACGTGACAAGCGCGGCGGCATCGGCCTCTTTATCCGCCACGATGTCGAGCGGTTGGGGCGCGGCTTCTGTCGCCCCAAGGCGCTCAAGCACGGCCGCGCGCGGCAATTCTTCACTTCCCAGCGCGAAAGCGCCTTCCGCGCTGACATAAAGGCGAAGGTTTTGCGTCTCCCCTTCCTCGCCCTTTTCTTCAAAGCCGGGCGGGGAAACGGGAAAAGGCGGGCTTTCGGCGAGAACGCCCGCAATCATGAAAAAGATCAGCAGCAGAAAAATGATATTGATAAGCGGCAGGGCCGGTTCGCTCTCCTGAAATTTTGACGCGCGGCGCAGTTTCATTCCCCGCCTCCGTTTTCCTGCCCCTGGGGATCGACAAAGGAAAGTGTCTGCCCGCCCGCACCGCGCACGATCTCCGCCCCATGCATGAGATCGGCAAGGCGCGCGCCGCCGGCAGGTTCCAGGAAGACCGGCGGCAAGCCGTCTTTCCCTTCGCTTTTCAGCCGCGTGGAAAAGGCGTCGCCGTCCAGCCGGGCGCCGTCGATCTCGAAAGCGCCGCCTGGATGGATTTTGACATGCAGGGGCCGCGTCTCGCTTGGCGCAGCCCCGGCCTTGCCCGCGCTCACATCCAGCGCTTGCCAGACCTCGAACCGCGTGGCGAGCATGAAGAAGATCAGCAGAATAAAAATCACATCGATGAGCGATGTGAGGCCGATCCGCGCCCGGGTCCGCCCCGGCCTTTTAATCTGCAGCCTTGAGGAAACCGCGCTCGCCGCCATGACGGGCCTGCTCTTTCAGTTCGAGTTGCAGGAAAAGATGGGTAAGGCTCTGCTCCATGACATGGGCAAGGCGTTCGCCGCGCCGGTCGAACCAGTTGACCGCCGCGGTCACCGGGATGGCAACGCCAAGCCCTGCCGCCGTCGTCAGCAGCGCTTCCCAGATGCCGCCGGAAAGCTGGGTGGGGTCGGCCCGCCCGGCAGCCGAGGCAAGCGCATGAAAGGCATCGATCATGCCGAGCACCGTACCGAGCAACCCGAGCAGCGGGGCGAGCATGGCAATCACTTCCAGAAAACGCAGATGCGAGCGCAGCACTTCCAAAGCCGCTTCCGCCTTGAGCTGCGCTTTTTCCCGCAATAGCGCGAGCGGCAGAGAGCCAGCCTCCTCGAGCACCGATTTCATAATGGGGCCGAGCGGGCCTTTGATCTTGCCCGCTGCTTTCACCCCTTCGTCCGCCTCGCCCGCTTCAACGGCGCGGAAGACCTGCTGAATGGATTTGCGCGAAGGCGCGACGCCGCGCATCTGCACGAGCTTGGCGAGCATGACGCCAAGCGCTGCAACGGAAAGCGCGGCAAGCAAATAAAGCACCGGGCCGCCGGCCCCGGCCATATCGAGAAGACTGGAAACCGCTTCCGGGCTTGCCGCGGCCCGCGCCGTTTCAAGCGGCGCGCTTTCAGGAGGTGTCGAAGAAAGAGGATCGCTCATGAGGAAATTCCTTCTCAGCCAAACATGTCAGGCAGGCATGATTTGCGGGCAGCCGCGCGAGGGATGGGGGAGAACGGAAACGGGCATGCCGTAAACCGCTTCGATGAGATCGGCCCGGAACACTTCATGGGGCGGTCCGTCCGCCTGAATGCGCCCGCGCTCCAGCAGCACCACACGGTCCGCGTAAAGCGAGGCAAGATTGGGATCGTGCAGCACCGCCAGCACCCCTGCCCCTTGCGAGGCGAGTTCGCGAGCAAGCGTCAGCGTGCCGTGTTGATGGGCAAGATCGAGATTGTTGGTCGGCTCATCGAGAAGCAGATAGCGCCCGTCGCAAAAGCAGGGCGCGGTGCGCCAGATCTGGGCAAGCACACGGGCGAACTGCACGCGCTGCTTTTCCCCGCCTGAGAGCGTGGTGTAGCGCCGTTCGGCCAGATGCGCCGCGCCGGTAAAGGCAAGGGAAGCATCGATCGCCTCGCCGTCATGGCACGCTTCGGGCCGGCCTCTGTAAGGCGCACGACCGAGCTCCACCACATCGCGCACGGCAAAATCGAACGAAAGCGCATGGGACTGGGAAAGCACGGCGCGTTTGCGGGCAAGATCGCCGGAGGCAACGCTGGCAAGCGGCGCCCCGTCAAGCATCGCGGTGCCGCTGTCCGCCTGGCGCGCGCCTGCCATGACCGAAAGGAGCGTCGATTTCCCCGCTCCGTTCGGCCCGATCACCGCCACGACTTCTCCCGGCGCAAGGCGGAGGGAAAGATCGCTCAGCACCGGGCGCCGCCCGAGCGATACGCAAATATCTTTTACTTCAAGCATGGCCCGCCTCCTTACGCTGCCGCATCAAAAGCCAGAAAAAGAACGGCCCCCCGACAAGACTGGTTACGACACCGATGGGAAGCTCGGCCGGCAGCACCGCAAGGCGCGCGGCAATATCCGCTCCCACCAGAAGACTGGCGCCGAGAAGAAAAGACGCAGGCAGCACCAGCCGGTGATCGGGCCCGAAGGCAAGACGCACGAGATGCGGCACGACGAGGCCGACAAAACCGATGACGCCGGTAAAAGCAACGATGACGCCCGTCATCAGCGCGGTCGTGAAAAGAATAAGCCGCTTCACATGATCCGCGTTGAACCCCAGGAAATCCGCTTCGCGCTCGCCGAGCAAAAACGCATTGAGCGCATGGGCAAGGCTGAGCAGCACGGCAAGCGGGGGAAGCGCAAAGAGCGCGATCCAGCCGACCTGCTGCCAGCTTGCCGCGGCAAGCGAGCCCAGCATCCAGAAATTGATGTCCCGCAGCTCCTGATCGGAAGAAGCGAAAACCGCATAACCGATCCCGGCGCCCGCCACCGCGTTTACCGCGACACCGGCAAGCAGCATGGTCGCCACATCCACCACGCCGCCGCGCGCCGCGATCCGGTAGACAAGCCCGACGGCCAGAAGCCCGCCGATGAAAGCCGCAGCCGGGCGCAGGTAATAGAAGAACCCGGGATCGAGAAAGGGGAGCAAAAAGCTGCCGCCCAAGATCGTCGCCACCACGGCAAGCGCCGCCCCGCTTGAAACGCCGATCAACGCCGGATCGGCAAGCGGATTGCGGAAAAGCCCTTGCAGCGCGGCGCCCGCCCCGGCAAGGCAGGCCCCGGCCATGGCGCCCAGCACAACACGCGGCAGGCGCACATGAAGCAGCACGGTTTCCTCCGCCCGGCTCACCTCGGCAAACCCGCCAAGCCCTAGCGCGTCCAGAATGATCGAGAGCTGATGGGAAACGGGAATGGAAAGCGCGCCGAGGCCCGCTCCGGCAAAGAAGACGGCGGCAAAGAAAAGCGCAAAGCCGGCAAGGATCAGGCTGCGAGGAGATGGATTTGCCGCCCCGCCGGCCTTGCGCCTGTTCTGTATCGCAGCGACGAGCGACATGGGCCTCAATGCTCTGCGCTATTCAATTGCGCGGCTTTTGCCGCAAGTTCCGGGTGCAGCACGCGGGCCAGTTTCTGCGCCGCCTCCGGCGTGCGCGGCCCGAAGCCGAGCAGCAGAAGCGAATCCATCATCACGAAACGCCCCTCACGCCCGGCAGGTGTTTCCGCGACACCGGCAATTTCCAGCACCTTGTCTTTACCGCCCATGGCTTCGGCCACATGAGAAGGCACGACAATGACATCCGGCGCCGCCGCAATCAGCGATTCCGCGGAAACGGGCTTCCAGTTTTCAAACTCGGAAAAAGCATTGGTGCCGCCTGCCAGCTTGATCATCGCATCGGCGGAACTTTCCGCGCCGCCGGCAAGCGGCGCCCCGCGCCCGGCCGAGAGCAGAATGACGACACGCGGCGCGTCTTCCGCTTCGGCGACCAGCGCTTCAAGACCGGAAAAACGGCGTGCAATTTTCTCTTCCAGCTGCTTGGCTTCTTCCTGAAGACCGAGCGCCGCGCCCACCGCGCCGATTTTCTGCAGGACGCCCGCCGGGCTCGTTTCATCCGGTACGGTGACGACATTGAGCCCAGCAGCTTTAAGCTGGCGCAGCACGTCCTCAGGCCCCGCATCTTCCACGACCAGCAGAAGGTCCGGGTCCATCGCCACAATGGGCTCGGCGGCAAGCTGGCGGAAATAACCGACCTTCGGCAGGTCTTTGGCGTCTTCCGGATAAAGGCTCGTAACGTCAGCTGCGATCAGCCGCTCGCCCGCGCCCAGCGCATAAATGATTTCAGTGACGGCCCCGCCCGCGCTCAAGACGCGCGCGGGCGCCTTAGCGGGCGTTACCGTTTCAGAAGCCGGGGACGCCGTCCCGCTTTCCTCCGCCCGAACCGCCGAAGCGGCAAAAGCCGCGAGCGAGAGGGAAAGCGAGACAGCAAACGCGCCGAGGACCTTGGCGCGCCCCGTGAAGGAGGCACTCCGCACCATTAGTGTGCCTCCAGCTTTTCAAGTTCCGAGACGATCTCACGCCAGCCTTCCAGCTCCGGCTGGCCGGGCTTGCGCTCGCCGAACATCATGGCGATCACCTCACCGTCCGCGCCGAAAATTTCCAGCGAGGTGACGGTGCCGTCATCGGTCGGCTTGCGCACGATCCAGGCATCGGCAACGAGGTCTTCGCGCAGATGCAGGTTGAAGCGCTCATCGAGCACATTCATCCAGGGCCCCATCTCCTTCAGGTTCTCGACGGGGCCGGTATGAATTTGAATGAGCCCCTGATTGCCGACGAAAATCATGATCGGCAGCGCCCGGTCGCGGGCCTTTTCAAGCGCCGCACGGAAGGCATGGACCGGCACCTTGACCGTGTATTCCCCTTCGGCAAGGCGGAAAGCCTGCGTGCGCCCGGCCTCAAGGTCCTTGAGCATGCCGAAGAACTGATGCACATCCTTGATGGCACCCCAACGGGTGAGGAGCGCGTCGCGGTCGATCTCGCTATCGGGCCGCTCCGCCGCTTTCGGAGCGCGCGGCTCGAGCGTCAGAAGGCCGGGCTCCTGATCATCGGCCAGATGTTCGCCGATCAGCGCTTCGAAAGCGACGTCATCGCTTTCCTCGCGCAGATAGATTTTGTGAATGGCCTCGCCGTCTTTGGCAAAAATTTGCAGGCTTTTGCGCAGGCCCGAGGCAAGCTCTTCTTCCACTACAAAGGCATGGGCCCATTTGGTGAAGAAGAGACGCAGGTCCACATCCCGGGCGAGCGTCACACCGCCCGTTTCCGAGACGCGGATATCGCCGAAGGTGCCGACTTTCTCATGCACACAGGCCTCATTTCGGGTCAGGATCATGACATCGCCGACCGCCGGCATGCCCTCGATCAGCGCCTTCCAGCGCGTACCCAGCCGCCGCACCCCGTCGCCGATACGCACGGCAACAAGATCCGCCTCGCTCACCCCGAGCGCGCCTGCCGCATCGCGCACACGCAGCCGGGGATTTTCCGCCCGCATCGCCGCATAGCGCCGCTTGAGCGCATCGGGATTAGCCGGGGAAGCGGAAAGGTCGATCGAAGAAACAGCCTGTGACATGAGAAAGTCCTTTCATCACCAGGTGAAGGCGTAGGAGACGGCAATCTTGTAATCGCGGCCCGGTTCGTTCGCGTCGGTAAAGGCGCGCGCATAGGCTTTGTCGAAAATGTTGTCGATGCCGAGATCGAGCCGCACCCCTTGCAAGGCGCCCGAGGTGGGTGCCCAGGCGGCATAAATGTCGTGCACGACATAGCCGTCGCGGCGCTCATTGGCAGCATTGACCTTGTCGAACTCATCCGCCGCTTCGATACGCCAGCCGGCAAGACTGTCGAATTCCGGCAGCTTTAGCATGCTGTCGAGATGCAGCTGGTCCGGGGTGAGCACGCCGAGCTTGGCGCCCGTCTGCGTGTTCTCGCCGTCGACTTCGGAATAGCCGAGCACGAAGCGCACGCGTTCATTGTCGTAGCTCGCTTCCACTTCCGTTCCGTCGAGCTCAGCGTCCGCCACGTTGAAGTTGCGCGTCGTGCCGTCGCAATTGCCCGGAATGAACGGATTACATTCGGTGAAGAAGGCCGGCTGCGTAACCTCGAGGTCGATGAAGTTTTCCCCATCCGTGCGGTAGTGAGAGGCTTTGACCTGGAAGCGGTCACCCTCCATCGCCACATCATCGAAGGTCAGCCCCGCGCCGAATTCGAATGTCTCGGTCGTCTGGGGTTTAAGATCCGGATTGGCGATGAAACGGTTCGTCGCCTGCTGCGAGCCGGGGCCGAACGTGCCCGCCGGAATGGCGAAGTGCACACCGGAAAGATAAAGCTCGTTGATATCCGGCGCGCGGAAGGCCTCGGCATAATTGGCAAAGAGCACCAGCCAATCGTTGGGCAGATAGCTCACGCCCACTTTCGGCGAGAAGGAATCGTCTTCCGTATCCGTTGCCGCCAGTGCGCTTGAGGCTTTGTAATCGTCATAACGCACGCCCGGAATGACCAGAAGATCGCCCGGCAGAACGCCGAAAGGATTGTTCCAGGCAAGCTCGGCCTGAGCATAGATGCCGTAGAATTCGGTATCGGCATCCGGCACCCCGTCCCGGTTGCCGGAAGCGGACGCCCCGTCCTGCTCGTCCCGGTAGCCTTCCGCGCCATAAGTCAGCGTCACGCCCAGCGCGTCGCCGAAATCGAAACGCGAGCGGTTGTCGAGGCGGAAGCCGAAGGTCTCCACGTCGCGCTTCAGAAGCTCGCCAGCCGGCCCCGCGCCGTTATTATCGAGGCGCAGCTCGTCGGCGGAAAATTCCTGGAAATAGACCACCGCATCGAGATCGATCAGCGCGTTGGACGGGTCTTTGAAATTGTAGCCGAGGCGGTAGGTATCGGACTGGATTTCCTTATCCACGATATCGTTTGCCGAACCGGATTGGCCGTTATTCGGTTCCTGCGCATCGTTGGTGAAACCGAGATAAGTCGCCGAAAGTTCGTGCCCGCCACCCAGATCGTAATTGAGCTTGGCAAGGCCGGAGAGGAGATCGTCATCGGAAGCGCCAAGCTCGCCGCCATTCCCAAGACGGATCGACCCGGAGGACCGCCGCGTCAGCGAGCCGACGACGCCCAGCCCTTCGATGGGCGTCGCAAAAGCATTGGTCGTGACATGCCATTCGCGGTTCGCCGTGTGATAACCGGTCTTGGCTTCAAGCTGCGCGCTTTCGCCTGCCTGCAAATGTTTGCGCGCATCGAGCGTGCGGAATTCGATCACCCCGCCGGTGCCGCCGCTGCCGTAAAGGGAAGAGGCGCCGCCGCGCAGCACTTCGGCCTGTTCCACGACGCTGGGATCGAGGAAGAAGCGGCCGTCATGGGCGGAGCCGAAATTCTGGCGCACCCCATCGATGAGGATAACGACATCGGAGCCGGAGAAGCCGCGCACGGAGGGCGTCATACCGGTGCGGCGCGGGCCAGAGGTAAACTCGACGCCGGGCACATGACCCAGAATGTCCGCCGGAGTGGAAGCCTGGCGGCGTTCGATCTCGTCGCGGTCGATCACCGTCACCATGCCGGGAAATTCGAATGCTTCGATCGGGCTGCGCGTTGCCGTCACGGAAATCGGCGCAATGCGCTTATCCGCTTCTTCTGCCGCAGCGACAGTGCTGAGCGCAGGCACCGCAACGGCGAGCGCAAGCATGGATACGTAAGTTTTCCGGCAATATGCCGTCTTATAAGTAGCCCCAAAAATGGCCATGTCAGTCCCCTCTAAAAACGCGAGTGGACGTCCTGGCTGGCTACCTAACCTTGGGTGCTGGGATGCAGGCTTTGGCTGGCTTGGACGCCTAAATGAATAGGTCTGGGCAGTGAGAGATCTCCCGCCACGTTTTACGTCGTCTACTTCGTCAGTATCAGCCGCCCTTTACTCGTTTCGCGCAGCCGATAGAAATCGCCATGGTGGTCGATGGTCACTTCCCGGCCCCCGCCGAAAAGATCGCTTGTCTTGAGCACCTGGCCGCCGGAAAACGCCTGCGCGTTTCCTCCGGTCCGCCTAGCTTCACCTTCCGGTGCCCCATCTGGCGCACCGGACGGCTTCAACCGCAAGACCGGCCGTCTTTCATCTTGCATCACACGTCTGCCCGATTAGCTCCCGGTCCGGCGGATTTTCCGTCCGCCGCGATCTTCATAACAAGAGTCATTCTCAATTGCAATGAGAATCATTCTCAAAACCAAAAGAAAAAAGCATAGTTCCTGTGGGGACTTAGAGAAAAAGCGGGAAACTAAGAGGGAATCGACACGCGGGGGAACAGGCCGCTAAACCTCAGCGGTCGACCGTCTCGCCGGTCAGCCCCGGCGCATTTCTGGGCGGCACGCCCGCGCCGATATCGAGATAGACATAATCCATGCTGGTATCGACGGTCAGCTTGCCTTCGGGCGGCTGCGCCATGTCCCCGCCCAGAAACCCGAGATCCTGCCCGAACGTCATGAGCATGGGTTTGCGCCCCGCCCCGCCGAGCAGCGGAAAGCAGGTAATTTCCAGAAGGCGGGAGACGCCCGTGTCGTAATGCACCGGCATAAGCTGCCAAAGGCCGCATGGATGGCTCACCATCAAATCGGCGCTGTCGATGGCGCCCTGGCGGTATTCGGCAGGAAGATAGGTCGCGTAGTCCGTACCCGTCATTTCAAAGCGGGCACGCTCGTTCAACGCGGTGCCGGCAAGACGGACACGCAGATAAGGCGGGCGGACGGGATCGACTTCGATGATCACCATTTCGGAGAGAAAAGCCGGTACTTTCTCCGGCACGAAATCGCGCAGGAAGGGTACCAGACCGCTTTTCGGAATGGCACGCCACACCGCCTCGAAGTCGAGGCTCGCCTGCGATCTATCGACCTCGCCGCGCATCGCGCATACCTGTGTTTCTCTCCCGGACATGATCACATCATGGCGAGGCGGCGTTAACAATTGGGAAATCGCAAATTTATTGAAGAGGCGCCGTCGGCGCGCCTGCCGCTGCATATAAGTCGATAAAAGCAAGCGCCAGTTCGCTTTTTGCAATGGCAAGTTCCTGTCGGTTGGAAAGGAGCGAGCGCTGCGCATCGAGCACCTCGGTAAAGCTTGCAAGGCCCTGGGAGTAGAGGTTTTCGGCCTGCTGAAAGGCATCCTCGCTCGCCGCCACCGCTTCACTGAGATAATCCTGCCGCGCCCGCGCGGAGATGACGGAGACAAGCGCCGTTTCCACCTCGCCGAGCGCGTCCAGCACACTTTGCCGGTAAAGCAGCAAAGCCTCGCGGGCGCGCGCCTCCGCCGCGCTGATCTCCGCGCGCCGCGTGCCGGCATCGAAAAGCGGAATGTCGAGCGTTGCCGACAGCGTTGCCACCACCACTTCGGCAACGTTGCCGCTTCCCAGGTCTTCCAGATTGAAGCTGAGCCGCCCCGGCAAGGAAAGCAGGGGGTAAAGATCAGCCTCTTCCACCCCGATCAATGCCGTGGCGCGCGCAAGTTCGGCTTCCGCCGCGCGAATATCGGCGCGCCGGCGCACCATCTCCCGCGGCAGCCCTGCCGAAGGTCCGCCGCCGAAAACCGGAATACCCCCCTCGCCGATCCCGGCCTTGGCGAAATCCCCGGCCCGCTCGCCCGTCAGTACCGCCAGCGCATGCAGCGCAGCCTGCGCGCTGCGCTCAAGCTGCGGCGCTTGTGCACGCGTTGCGGCAAGATCGGCCTCGGCCCGTTTCACATCGAGCCTTGCCGTCAGCCCCGCCTCGAAACGCGTTTCCACAAGGCGCAAGGTCTCCCGCTGCAAGTCGAGCGACTGATTGACGAGACCGAGGCGCGCATAATCCCGCCGCGCTTCGGTATAGCGCCGCGCCACATCCGCCGCCGTCAGCCGGGCAATGTCCTCTTCCAAAAGCGCGCGGGCCAGGCTTTCCGCTTCCGCCGCTTCCACAGCCCGCCGCTGCCCGCCGAAAAGATCCGGCACCCAGGAGAAGAGCGCGCCCGCGCCGACTTCTCCTTCCGTCCGCCCATTCTGCCCGCCGCCGCTCGTGCGGCTGGCGACATCGCCGGTAAGCGCGCCGTCAAGCTGCGGGCCGCCCGCACCGGCTTCTGCCTCGACAAGCGCGCGCGCCTGAAGTAAACGCTCACGCGCCGCGGCAATTTCATAATTTTCACTGAGTGCTTCGGCGATGAGGCCGGAGAGCCGGTCGTCATTAAAGCCCTGCCACCACAAGATCTCCTCGGCCCGCGCGCCTGCCTCGTCAGGCAGCGCCGCGCCGAACCCCGCGCCCGCATCCGGCTCGGGCGGCACAAAGTCAGGCCCCACCGTGCAGCCCGCCAGAAGCAGAAATCCGGCACCGGCAAATACGCGCATCAAAGCACTTTTCTTCACAAGAGTTCTCATGCCGGCGTGCCGTCCGTGTCATCGGGAATGCGTTCGGCATGGCGCAGCTCTTCATCGAGCCGGCTGGCCTCCGCCGCCCGCGCCGACGAGAAGGGCGCAATGCCCAGATAAACCACCGGCGTCAGATAAAGCGTGAAAATGCCGGCAAGGCCGAGCCCGCCGAAAATCACCCAGCCGATGGCCCAGCGCGATTCCGCCCCCGCCCCGTCGCTGAGGATCAAAGGCAGCCCGCCCAGCACCGTCGAAATCATCGTCATGGCAACGGGGCGCAGGCGCACCCGCGCGCTGGTGGCAATCGCCTCTTTCACGCCGTAGCCCCTGTCGCGGAGCTGGTCTGCAAATTCGACCAGCAAGATGCCGTTCTTCGCCATCAGCCCGATCAGCATGACAAGGCCGATCTGCGAATAGACATTGAGTGAGGTGCCGGTGAGGAAGAGCGCCAGAATGGCGGCGGCAATGCCGAACGGCACCGTGACCATGACCACGGCGGCGCTGGTCAGGCTTTCGAACTGAGCGATAAGCACAAGAAAAACGACGACAAAGGCGATGACATAGGTAAGCAATACTTCCTGCGAGGTTTCTTCCAGCGTCGCCGCCTCACCCATCAGGATCATGGAAACGCCCGGCGACAGCACCTCATCGGCCAGCTCTTCGAGCTGCGCCACGGCTTCTGAAAGCGTCGTACCTTCGGCAAGTTCCGCATCGATCTCCACGGCCCGGCTTTGCATATGCCGGTCAAGCTCTGCGGCAACGCCTTCTTCCTTAAGGCTCACCACACTTGAAATCGGCACCAGCCCGCCCGAGCGCGTGCCGACATAAAGATTGGCGAGATCGGACGGATCGTTGATCGCGCCGCTCGCCGATTCCAGAAAGATTGGGATCGCCTCGTCCCCCACATTCAGATCGGCGATTTCATCCCCATCCACCATCACCCGCAAGGTCGCGGCAAGATCAGTGAGCGGAATGCCGAGATCGGAAGCCCGGCGCCTGTCGACGATAAGCGAAAGCTGCGGCTGTGTGGGCTGATAGGAAATATCAGGATCGGTGAGCCCCGGATGGCGCTCTTCGATGGCGAGGGACAGTTTCTTCGCCGCCTCGTAGATTTCCAGATAATCATTGCCGATAAGCGCCACTTCCAACCCGCCGCCATCATCGCGCAGGTTGAGGCTGTTCGGTGTTTGCACGAAAGCGCGCGCGCCGGGAATTTGAGAAAGCGGCCCGCGAATTTCCGAGACGATTTCCTGCTGGCGCCGCTCCCGCTCCTCCCAGGGCGCAAGCCGCGCCACGACAAAGGCGCGGTTGAAGTCGTAAATACCGACGATCGTAAAGAGCGAGGCGATCTCGCCGCTTTCCACATAAGGCTGAAGAATGGCCTCGATCTGCGCCGCCTGGCGCTCGGTGTAATTGAGCCCCACCCCGTCGGGACCTGTCGCGAAGACATAGAAAATTCCCCGGTCTTCATCGGGCAGCAATTCCTGATCGAGCGCGCTGTAAAGCGCCCCGGAGAGCACCGCCGCCAGAAGCGCAATGCCGAAAGCGCGCCAGGGATGGGCAAGCGCCAGGGCAAGCGAGCTTTCATAACGTCCGGCAAAAAAACCGCCCCAGCGGGAAAAAAAACGCCGCACCTTATGATCGCCCGGTTCTTCATCAGGAATGCGCGCGCTTAAAGAAGGAACGAGAGAAAGCGCGACGAAAGAAGAAATCATCACGGCAATGGCAAGCACGAAACCGAACTCGCGGAAGAGCCGCCCGGCTGTACTCGGCAAAAAGGAAATCGGCAGAAAGACCGAGACAAGCACCGCCGTCGTCGCCACCACCGCAAAGAAAACCTGCCGCGTGCCGAGCACGGCGGCGGCCCTTGCAGCAAGGCCCTGGGCTCTGCGGCGCTGAATGTTTTCCAGCACCACGATCGCATCATCCACGATCATGCCCGTCGCAAGCACCAGCGCGAGCAAGGTCAGAATATTGATGGAAAAGCCGAGCAGCCAGATTGCCGCCACCGTGCCGATCAGCGAGATGGGAATGGCCGCCGCCGGTACGAGCGTTGCCCGCAAAGAGCCGATAAACACCCAGATCGTTGCAACCACGATCATGATGGTCAGCGCCAGGCTCGTCAGCACTTCACGCACCGAGCCGCGAATGAAGGTTGCATCGTCCGAGGTTTTGACAAGTTCAAGTGTGTCGAAGCGGGCGTTGAGCTTTTCAAGCGCCCGCTCCACCCCGTCCGAAATCTGGATCGTATTGGACTGCGCCTGGCGGACGATACCGAGCCCGATCACCGTTTGGTCGCGGAAGCGCACATAAGAGGTCGCATCCTCCGGCCCGAAAAAAACCTGCGCCACATCGCCGATCCGCGTCGTGCCGCGAATGATGATGTTTTCCACCTGCTCGGCTGCAATCACGGAGGCGTCGGCGCGCACGATGAGTTCCTGATCGTCCGAGCGGAAGGAGCCGGTCGGCACGTCGAAAGGCGCGGTTTCGAGCGTTTCGGCAAGATCGGCGACGGAAAGCCCGTAGCTGGTGAGCCGCATCGGATCAACTACGACGCGCAAGAGCCGCTCGCGGTCTCCGAAAAGGCGCACATCCGCCACCCCTTCCACAGCAATGAGCGCAGGCACGATGTCGTTTTCGACGACCCGCGTCAGTTCCTCGCGCACCAGCACATCGGAAACGGCGGCAATGCGGATAATGGGATCGGCATTTTCATCGGCCTTGACGACGGTGAGCTGCTCCACATCGTCGGGCAGCTCGCGCTCCACCCGGCTCACCGCTTCGCGCACATCGGAGGCGGCGGTATCGAGATCGAAGCTCGGGGAGAACTCGACGCGGATGCGCCCGTTATTTTCCTCGCTGGAGGATT
Source organism: Tepidicaulis sp. (assembly GCF_965222285.1). Lineage (NCBI taxonomy): Bacteria > Pseudomonadati > Pseudomonadota > Alphaproteobacteria > Hyphomicrobiales > Parvibaculaceae > Tepidicaulis > Tepidicaulis sp. Next base: position 2,672,512 of record NZ_OZ244942.1, read on the forward strand.
CGATGGATTTCACCCCCGTCACCCGCGCCACCGCGCCCTCGATGACGCTGGTCACTTCCGCGTCCATGGTCTCTGGCGAGGCGCCGGGATATTGCACGCGCACGGAAACAATGGGCCGGTCGACATCGGGAAGCTCGCGCACTTCCACCGCAAAGATCGCTGCGAAACCGGCAATGGCAATGAGCAGATTGGCGACGAGCACCAGCAAGGGCCGGCGGATGCTAAGCGCGGGAAGGTCGTCCGCCCCGCTCATAAGCGCCGCTCCGGATCGCCCGCACCGCCCGCTTCATCTCCGGCGATCACATCGCCTTCCCGGTAGCTGACATCGAGCCCTTCACGCATCCGCTGCAGGCCTTCCTTGACGACGAGATCGCCTTTTTCAAGCGCCCCGTCGACCAGCACATGACCTTCCTGGCGCTGCACGATGGTAACGGCAACGCGCTCGGCCTTGCCGCCGCGCACCGCCCACAGATAAGAGCCATCCCCGCCCCATTGCACCGAAACCTCCGGTACCACTGCGTAAAGCGGTCCTTCCAGATCGATAACGACGCGGAAGCTCATGCCGGGGCGCAGCCGGTCGGCATCATTATTGACGCGGGCGCGGGTCACAAAGGTTCGGCTTTGCGGGTCGATGCGGCTGCCCACATCCACCACATGGCCCTCTTCCTTCGGCCCGCTCTGCGCCCAGGTCGAGACCATGATGGGCGTGCCAACTTCCAGCCGACTGATGAAAACTTCCGGCACATCGAAACTGACAAGCAAAGAGGAACGGTCGTCCAGCGTCGTGATCGCGGTATCGGGGCCGATCCTGTCACCGACATCGACATCGGTAATCCCGACATAGCCGCCGAAGGGCGCTTTAATGGAGCGGAAATCGAGCGCCACCTGCGCCTGGCCGAGCGCGATCTTGGCTTCATCGAGCGCCGTGCGGGCCGCATCGATGGTGGTGGCGGAAACCGCGCCGCTGCCGCGCGTGCGCTCATAGCGGGCAAGCAGGCGCTTGGCATCTTCAAGACGCACCTTGGCAAGTTCGACGGCCAGTTCTTCCTCGCGCTTTTCAAGCCCGACCAGAAGATCTCCCGCTTCCACCTTTTCACCCGGCGTGAACTCCACCGCCGTCACCTCGCCGGAAACGGCGGGATAAATCGTGACGGATTTAAGCGCGCGCGACGTGCCGACCGCTTCAAGGCGGGTGCGCTCGGGACGGAAGGTCACTTTCTCGACAATGACGGGCGCGGCGCGGCTGGCGCGCCCGGGCGCCTCTTCCTTGCCTGCAGGGCCGGTGGGCCAGAAGAGGACGGCAAGGATAAGCACGGCCAGCGCCAGAAGCGCGCCGCCGCCAAAAGCCAACCGCTTGCCATCCATCATCAAATTGCCCGCCCTTTAAGAAGGCCCGCTTCTAGCATTCATTTGCAACGGGACCTTAAAGCCCCGCTCTCCATCTGCCCATCGCTGCACCGGGCCACTATAGGCCATTCTGCCTTAACGTGCCCGATGGTAGTGCCAATTGACGCCGGGACAACCGCCATCTGCGCGAAAGACCCCGCCGGGGCTCGCACCCCGTTCCTGTTTTCCCTATGATCCGGGCAAAAGAAAGGCCGCGAAACTGGCCTGTAAGGGAGGAGAGTTTTACGTATGCGTTACGGAGTATGGGGGCGTCCTTTCACAATTTCGCAGGTTCTGGCCCTGCCTGCTCTTTTTCTTGCAGCAAGCGGCCCCGCCGCCGCCGAGGACCCAGCCCCGCTAAAGGGCGAGGTCGTCGTGACCAGCACAAGCACCGGCACCGCGCGCCTCACCCATCCGGGTAATGTCGCCAAGATCCCCGAACGGGAAATCGACTTCGTCAAAGCCGATCATTACAGCGAGCTTTTGAACCGCGCACCGGGCGTCTATATCCACCGCAATAACGGCCAGGAAAGCCTCGTCTCCATCCGCTCGCCCGTGCTGAGCGGCGGGGCGGGCGCCGGTTCCTTTCTTTATCTGGAAGACGGCGTGCCCACCCGCGCGGCAGGCTTTGCCAATGTGAACGCGCTTTTTGAAAGCATCACCGAAACGGCAGGCGGCATCGAGATCATCCGCGGGCCGGGCAGCGCGCGCTATGGCTCCAACGCCGTGCACGGCCTCATCAACGTGCTCTCGCCGGAACCGGAAGCCGGTTTCTCCGGCGTCTCGGATGTCTGGGTCGGCCCGCACGGTCTTTTTCACAACACCAATACGGCAAGCGTGAGCTGGCAGGACGGGGAGGCGAGCCACGGCCTTCTCGGCAGCCTCGTCTTTGCCGAGGATGACGGCTTCCGCGCCGCCTCCGGCTTCGGCCAGCAAAAGGCGCAGCTGCGCTATGATTATTCGAAAGGCGCGGACGACATCTTCTTCACGCTTTCAAGCCATAACCTCAACCAGGAAACGGCAAGCTTCGTGCAAGGGCCCACCGCCTTTCGCGACGATGCCTTGCGCAAAGGCAATGCAAACCCGGAAGCTTTCCGCGATGCCTGGGCCGTGCGCGCCGCGCTGCACTGGACGCGCGAGCTGAACGAGAACTGGTCTTTCAACGTCACGCCTTATGCCCGCGAAAACCGTCTGCGCTTTGCGCTGCATTTTCTGCCCGGCGGGGCGATCGAGGAAAACGGCCATTGGAGCGTCGGCGTGCAGAACTCGCTCATCCATGAAACCGATGATGGCCACACGATCATTCTGGGCGGCGATGTGGAATATACCGAAGGGTACCTGCGCGAAGATCAGGAAGGCCCGGCCGTCTTTTCTTTCGTGCAAGGCACCCATTACGATTATACGGTCGATGCGACGGTGCTTGCGCCTTACCTCCACACGGTTTGGGCGCTGGGTGAGAGAACGGAACTCACCGCAGGCGTGCGCCTTGAACACACGATCTATGAATATGACAACCGCACGGCAACGGGCGTGACGGGCCGCTTCCGCCGCGCCGCCGACCGGCGCGACACATTCACCGACGTCACCCCGAAGCTCGGCCTTGCGCATACCTTCTCGGATGAGATTACCGGCTTCGTCAATTGGAAGCGGGCGGCACGCGCGCCGCAGACAACCGACCTTTACCGTCTGCAGGCCAATCAGGTCGCAGGGGAAGTCGAATCGGAAAAGCTCGACAGTCTGGAAGTCGGTGCCCGCGGCACCTGGGGCACGCTCGAATATGAAGCCGCCGCCTACTACATGAAGAAAAAGAATTTCTTCTTCCGCGATTCAGACGGCTTCAACGTTACCGACGGGCGCACGAAACATTACGGCGTCGAACTCGATGTCTTTACCCCGCTCATTGCCGGGTTCGACTTCGGCGCCTCGGCGAGCTATGCCGTGCACGAATATGATTTCAACCGCACCGTTGCAACGAGCCCGCAAAGCAACAATATCCAGGAAGGCACGGATGTGGACGGCGCGCCGCGCACCTTGGCGAATGCAAGGCTCGGCTATGTCTTCTGGGACGGGCGCGCGCGCTCGGAACTGGAATGGGTGCATGTGGGCGATTACTACACCAACCCGGCGAATTCGGTACGCTATGCCGGCCACGACATTTTCAATTTCCGCATCGAAGCGGATGTGCGCGAGGACCTGTCGCTTTATGCACGCGTTACCAATCTGGCGGACAAGCGTTATGCCGAACGGGCCGATTTCGGTTTCGGCAACGAGCGCTATTTCCCCGGCGAGGACCGCGCGTTGCATGTGGGCGCTTCCGTGCGTTTCTGATCCCGGCATCTTTACTGCCGCCGCACAACAAGGGAGGCCGGCCTGACAACGGAACTCTGGCCTCTCCTGATCGGCCTTGTGAGCCTCGGTGCGCAGCTCGGGGCGGCGGGTCATGCGCTTTTGACCAAGCGCGATGCGCGCGCCGCCACGGGCTGGATCGGCCTTATCCTGCTCGTGCCGCTTCTCGGCTGGATCATCTATTTTCTGTTCGGCATCAACCGCATTCAGCGCCGCGCCGAAACCTTGCGCTCCGGCGGCCATGTGACGGGCGAGCTGAGCGGGCCGACGGGCGCCGAGCTTTCCCATATGGCGGGCACCGATCACGGGCTGCGCCAGCTTGAACGGCTGATGGAGCTCGGCGGCGCCGTCTCGCAAATGCCCTACAGTCCGGGCAATCATCTCACCTTGCTCATAAACGGCGATGAAGCCTATCCCGCAATGCTCGAGGCGATTGCCCGCGCCCGCCATTCCATCGCGCTATCGACCTATATTTTCAATCATGACAAGGCGGGCAAAGCCTTCATCCAAGCGCTGCGGGAAGCCAAAGCGCGCGGCGTCAAAGTCCGCGTTCTTATCGACGGGGTCGGCTCACACTATTCTTTTCCCTCGGCGGTTTATTATCTGCACGAAGCGGGCATTCCCTGCGAGCGCTTCCTGCACTCCTTTCTGCCCTGGCAGATGCCCTATCTGAATATGCGCAATCACCAGAAGATCCTGGTGATCGACGGGACGGAAGGCTTTACCGGCTCGATGAATATCGCCGAGGGCAACCTGACCGCGCAGGAGCCGGCCCATCCCATTCTCGACCGGCATTTCAAGGTGGACGGGCCGGTGGTCGGCCAGCTCATGCGTACCTTCGCCCATGAATGGCGTTTCGTGACAGGAGAAATTCTGACCGGCCCGCTCTGGTTCCCGCCGCTCGAGCGCAAGGGCGATCTCATCGTGCGCGGCCTGCCATCGGGCCCCGATCTGCCGCGCAATCCCTTGCGCTGGATGCTGCTCGGCGCCATTGCCCAGGCGCAGGAAAGCATCCGCATCGTCACGCCTTACTTCCTGCCCGATTCCACTTTGCGCGCCGCTTTGTCCGTTGCGGCCATGCGCGGGGTGAAAGTCGATATCGTGCTGCCCGCCAACAACAACCTCTTCTATATGAAATGGGCCATGCTGCCGCAATTCGAGGAATTGCTCGAAACCGGCTGCCGCATCTATGAAACGGAAGGTCCCTTCGACCACACCAAGCTCACCGCAATCGATGGATTATGGAGCTTTCTCGGCTCGGCGAACTGGGACGCGCGCTCGCTCAGGCTCAATTTCGAATTCAATCTGGAAGCTTTCGGGCGCAGCCTTGCCGAAGATATCGACCGGGAAATCGGCGCCCGCATCGCAAGGGCCCGCCCGCTTACCATAAGCGCCTTGCAAGAGCGCCCCGTCGCGCTCAAGGTAAGGGACAATATCGCGCGGCTCTTCTCGCCATATCTTTGAAGCGCGCGCCGAACCGGGGACCCACCATGCGCAAGACATTCGGGATATGCACCGCCGCAGCCTGCCTGCCGCTTCTGCTTGCCGCCTGCGCGGGAAACCCCGAGCCTGCCCCCGAAATCACGCGGCCGGAAACGAAGCCGCTCATCGATAGCGGCATCGATGATGGCGGCACCGGCATTGTCGGGCCTGCGGCCGGTATTCTTCTCGGCTCGACGATCGGCTCGGGCGGCGGCACGAAAGCGGCGGTCATCGCGGGCGCGCTGGTCGGCTATTCACTGAGCGGCTCAGACGGTCCCGCCATTCAAGGCTCCATGAAAACACCCTACCGCAATGCCATGCGCGAGCTTATGGACGTACCCATCGGCACGCGCGTCACCTGGCAGGCACCGGGTGAAAAGGCGCGCGGCACGCTTTGGGTCACCGAAGACTTTACCGACGAAGAAGGCCGCCGCTGCCGGCGCTTCCAGGAAGAGCGTCAGGTGCGCGGACGCAAGGGGCATTTGTCGGGCATCGCCTGCCCCGCCGGATAAGCCTCCCGCACGCACCGCGCCTTACTGCCATAGAGCATAAAAACCGGTACCGGATTTTGCGGCGTAATCCCTCACACCCTTGTGAGAGGTTCATCAACGCGCGTTAACACCCCAAACTCTAGATTTCAACCTCATGTGACGCAACGGAAACGCCGCGCGACTGAGGATGAAAGCCGTGCTGAAAAACAAACTCATCTCGCTTATGCCTGCCGGGCTGATTGCCGCCGCCATCGGCGTGCTCGGGATGCTGCATATTCAGCCGCAGCCGGGTGAAGACACGATCGGTCTTGTCTTTGCGCCAGGCACAAGCTTTGCCGAAGCCGCCTATTACGTCACAAATGCCGGTGGCGCGGTTCTCAGCCCCGGCATTTCGGGCAATGTCGTCATCGCCCGCCTGCCCGCCGGAGCAGCAACGCTCTCGCAGAACACCCCCTTTCTCTTTTCCTTCACACCGCGCGGAACCGGAACCTGCTTCACCCCGCGTGACCTTGCAGTGCCGTCCCTGCCCGCATCCGCCCAAAGGAGCCTTTAGATGAATACCGTCCGCATGCAGCGCCGCGCCATGTCCTGGCTTGTTGCGTATCTTTGGCTGCACGTTCCCGTCATCCCAGTTCTGGGGGTAATCAATAACAGGGAATATTTAGGGGCAACGGCGCTTGCCGTCCTGCTGACGGGCCTGACCACTGCGCTTTGGCGCTTGCAGCCGGACAGCACGCTGACGCGGCAAACCGGCTCCATCACTTTCATGATGATGATCTGCCTCTTCATCTATGAACTGGCGGGCCATCCCTATCAGTTCGATGTGCATCTCTATTTCATGGCGGGCCTTGCCATGCTCGTGACGCTGATGGACGGGCGCGCCATGCTGGCTGCCGCCGCCACCGTGCTCGCCCATCACATCATCCTCAACATGGCCCTGCCCTTCGCGCTCTGGCCGGGTGATACCGCCTATCTGCGCCTCACCGTTCATGCGGGCGTCGTGGTGCTGGAAACGGCCGTTCTTTACTACTGCTGCAACCAGCTCGTCGCCGCCTTCAGCGAATCCGAAGGCGCGCTCGACCGGGCGCGGGAGGAACTAAGCGCGGCGCAGCGCCAGGCGGACGAGGAGCGCCTTGCCGCCGAAGAACGCAACCGGCTGGCCCGCGAGAATGCCAACCGCGCCCTTGCCGAAGCGTTCGAAGGCAAAGTGGGCCAGGTCGTGAAAACCGTTTCCCAGCATGTGGCCACGATGCGCGATGTCGCCCGGGAGATGGACGAGAACGCCGCATCGTCCCTGGAGCAGGTGGAAATGGCAACGGACGGGGCGAGCGAGGCCTCGGAGAATGTGGAAACCATTGCCGGCTCCGCCGAACAAATGGCCGACGCCATCCGGGAAAGCGCGGAGCGGATTTCCGAAACCGCCTCGCTGGCAACCGCCGCGGCACAGGAAGTCGATATGACCGACAGCCGTGTGCAGACCCTTGCCCAGACCGCAAACAAGATCGGCGAGATCATCGACCTCATCAACGATATCGCCGAACAGACGAACCTGCTTGCCCTCAATGCCACGATCGAGGCAGCGCGGGCGGGCGATGCCGGGCGCGGCTTTGCCGTCGTCGCCTCCGAGGTCAAGGATCTGGCGACCCAGACCGCCAAGGCGACGGAAGAAATCACCGCTCAGATCAAATCCATTCAAGGGGCAACCGACGACACGGTGCATTCCATCGCAACGATCCGCGAGCGCATCGGCGTCATCAACGAGATTTCAGTCTCCGTTTCCGCCGCCGTGGAAGAACAGAGCCTGGCCACCCAGGAAATCACCCGCGGCACGAAAAGCGCCGCCAGCAGCACCCAGCGCGTCTCCGGCACCATGCGGCAGGTGCGCCAATCCGCCGAAGCGACGGGCGAGGCCGCCAAGGCCGTCGGCTCCGCCGTCTTCAGTCTCGACAAGGAGGTCGTCTTCCTGGAGGAGGAAGTGCAAAGCTTCCTGACACAAATCAAAGCAGGATAAAAAATCCTGAAACACTCCGTTCACGGTCCTTTAAAAGCCCGGCTTTCTGCCGGGCTTTCTTTTTGCCGATTTGCCGCAGGCCGGTCTCAGGAATTTTTAATGGTTTCCCTCATAAGTTGGAGATCAACCGGATACACGGAAAACTATTGATTTCACCAAAGGCCCGAGATGAGCGGCACCGCGCATAAGGAAAAGGAACGGCTGGCCTGGCTGCCCATGCTGCTGATTGCAGGATCGGCGGGGGTGCTTTCTGTGCTCTATGCGGCACCCCAGCGCGATGCCGAAACGCTTGGTCTCTTCTTTGCGCCGGGCACCGGCTTTGCCGAAGCGGCCGCCTTCGTGGCGGAAGCAGGCGGCGGCGTGCTGCAGCCGGGCCAGATGGACAATATCGTGATTGCCCGGTTTGCCGCGCCTGCCGAGGCGAGCCGGAAACTCGCGCAGACGCCGCTTTGGTTCACCTTCACCGCCCAAGCCTCGGGCACTTGTTTCACTTCTTCACGGTCGGCCGCTCAAACGCAGCCTTCAGCGCTGCTTGCAACACCCGGAGCTGTCTTATGACGAATACCGCGCGCCTTCGCCAAAATGCCTTGAAATGGTTCGTGCCGTTTCTTTGGGCGCATGTTCCCTTCATCGCGCTTCTGGGCGCCGTCAACGAGACGCCCTTTATCGCCTCGACGGTAGCAGCCGCAGCGCTTGCCGGCGCGACGACCTTTCTCTGGCGCACGCAGCCCGATAGCGGCGTAACCCGCCAGACCGCTGCCGTCACCTTCATGGTGATGATCAGCCTCTGCGTCTATCAGCTGATGGGGCATCCCTATCAGCTCGACATGCACCTTTATTTCATGGCCGGTCTCGCCATGCTTGTGCCGCTAGTCGATTGGCGCGCCATTCTGGCTGCCGCCGCCACCGTGGCCGTGCATCACCTGGTGCTTAACCTCTTCCTGCCCGCCGCGCTCTGGCCGGGGGATGCCGCCTATGTACGCCTCGTGATTCATGCTGGTGTCGTGGTGCTGGAATCGGCGGCCCTGGTCTATTACTGCCACCAGCTCGTCGCCGCCTTCGAGGAAGCCGACGGGGCCCTCGCCAAAGCTCACGATGCGCTGGAAGAAACCGAAAAAATGGCCAAGGAACGCGCCGAAGCCGACGAACGCGCCTCGCGCGCGCGGCATGAAGAGCGCAGCTCCCTTGCCGAAATGTTCGAAAAGAAAGTCGGCGGCGTCGTCTCTCTCGTTGCCGAACATGCGCAGAAGATGCGCAGCGCCGGCGAGCGGATGCGCCAACACACATCGCAGTCGCGCGCGCAGGTCGAGGAAGTCACCGGCAATGCCTCGGAAGCCTCGCATAATGTGGAAGTGATCGCCGCCTCGGCAGAAGAAATGTCGAGCTCGATCCGCGAGATTTCCCAGCGTGTGGCCGAAACCGCCTCCATCGCCTCTGCCGCTGCAAAGGAAGTGGACGATACGGACGGGCGCGTCCAGGCACTCTCCAACACTGCCAACAAGATCGGCGAGATCATCGGTCTCATCAACGACATCGCCGAACAGACGAACCTGCTCGCGCTGAACGCCACGATCGAGGCGGCACGCGCGGGCGAGGCGGGCAAAGGCTTTGCCGTTGTGGCAGCCGAAGTCAAAGATCTCGCCACGCAAACGGCGAAAGCCACCGAGGAAATCACCGGCCAGATCAAATCGATCCAGTCGGCAACCGACGAGACGGTGCAGTCGATTTCCACGATCCGCGAGCGCATCAGCGTCATGAACGAGGTGAGCTCCTCCGTTTCCGCCGCCGTCGAGCAGCAGGCGCATGCAACGCAGGAAATTACGCGCTCGACGCAAAGCGCTTCGCAAAGCACGCAGGCCGTGTCCCGGACCATGGCGGATGTCAGCCGCGCGGCCGAGGAAACCGGCGAGGCGGCCCAGGAAGTCGGCGCCTCCGTCAGCGATCTGCATAGCCAGATCGAAATGCTGGAAAGTGAAGTGGAAAGCTTCGTCGCCCAGATCCGGGCAGGCTGAGCATCAAAATACCCCTCTATGGGGCGGGGCCCTTAAAATGGGCGGGGCTAAGAAGGCGCGGCGGTTCATCCCCCGCGCCTTCTTTATTGCGCCCTATGGCCCGGCTCAGCGCCAGGGCTCGACCAGAATTTTCGCGTGCACATCCGGGCTCGCCAGGTCCTTGAAAGCCTGCTCGACGCCTTCAACGCCGACCTTGCCCGTCACCAGCGCCTCCCCGTCAATCTTGCCTTCGGCCAGATGATGCAGGCTTTGCGCGAATTCGTCCGGCGTATAGCCCAGCACGAATTGAAGGTTGAGCTCCTTGTTGATGGCGAAAATCGGCTCAATGTGATCCTTCTCCATGCACACGCCCACAACGACGATGCGCGCGGCTTTGGGTGCCCCTTCCAGCATTTGCTGAATGATGCCGGGCACGCCCACGCATTCGAAGATCACGCCGGGGCGCAGTTGCGGGCCAAGGCCGAGCATCGTCATCATGCTGTCGGGATCATAGCCTTCCGGCGCCGCCTCTTCCGTCCAGCGCTTGTAAGGCGAGGTCTCGGCGGGATCGAGCACGATATCGGCACCCATCATCTCCGCGAACTTGCGCCGCTTGGGCGAGAAATCCGCCGCGATGACCGGACCGACACCGGCGATCTTCAAACCGGCGATGACGGCAAGCCCCACCGGCCCGCAGCCGATGACGAGCGGCACGTCTTCCTTCGTCAGATTGGCCTTCTGCACCGCATGCCAGCCCACCGCCATAGGCTCGGTCAAGGCGGCCTGCTCCGTCGGCAGCCCGTTCGGCACTTCGAGCAGCAGCATCTCATTCAGCACCATGTTTTCCGCATAGCCGCCCGGCAGATTGTTGGAATAGCCGACAGGTTCGATGCCCGTTGCATTCAGCGCCAACGGCATGGAACAGATCCGCGTCCCTGCTTTCAGCGTCTTTTGCGTGCCTGGCCCGTGATCGAGAATCTCCGCGCAGAATTCGTGCCCGAACACGATGTCGCGCTTCAGGTCCATCTTGAAGCCTTTGGAGCCCGACCGCTCAGCCACATCCACCATATGCTGGGCGTGATGCAGCGCATGCAAGTCCGAGCCGCAAATCCCGCAGGCCAGCGTTTTCACCAATACCTGCCCGTCGCCGGGCTCCGGCACGTCCATCGTGTCGACGACGAGGCCGCCGTCCCGGAAAATTGCCGCACGCATGCTCTTCCTCCCTCCAGTAGGATCTTTTTCTAGACCGTGGTCTATTTTTATTGAGGAATGGAACCAGACGGGCCCCGCCGCTGCAAGCGCTAAATAGAGGCGGCGCGCAAGGCGGCTCAGAAATGGCGCAGCCGCCACCAAAGCAAGATGCCGGTCAAAGAAAGAGCAATCAGCCCGATCGCCGCGAGGTCCATGACGAAGGGACCGGCATCCGCAAAGAAGCGGCCCGTATGCATGTCGAGCAGGATACGGGAAAGAGGCAAGCCTTCCCCTCGGTAAAGTCCGGCAAAACCTGCCGCAACATCCCCCGGCAAAGGCCGGGGCTCGGCCCAAACCACATCGCCTTCAAAGGGCTGCCAGCGGGGGAGCGCAAGCGGCGTCGCATAGGTCCCTTCGGGCGTTTCCACCGCAAGACGCGAGGCCGCTTCTCCCGCTTTCAAAATCTCTTTACCGGGCGGCACCGGCAGGGCGAGGCTCTCCAGCAATTGCCCCTCTTCCGTCAAAAGCAAAGCGCGGGTCTCCGTCACCGCGGCGATATCGCCGCCAAGCTCGACCGCCCCCTTCAGAGCGCCACCCGCGTTGATATGGAGATGCGTGCCCGCCGCCACCGCGTCTTTCCCGAGCCCGGCAAGCCAGAGCCCGCCGGCCTGAAACCCCGGCCCCGGCTGCGGCGCCTCGATGCCGTACCAGGAGAGCAGCCAGGAGGCCGAGATTTGCGTCCTGTCGAAACCGAGCCGCTCACCGTGATGCAGCAGCAGGCCCGTGACGGAAAGAAAGAGCACGAAGAAGGCCGTCGTGATGCCGATGCGCCGGTGCCAAACGTAAAGCGCGCGGCGCCAGGAAATCTTATCCACCCGAAGCCTCCGCCTGCACATGCCCATCGAGCCAAAGGGCAAGGCGCGCCAATTTGCGGATCGCCCGGACCGAGAGCGTTGCCCCGGAAATGCCGTCTATCCGGCCCGTCAGCTCGGCCTCGTCATCGAGCCGCAGCCCTTTGAACTGATCGGTGAAAAAGGGGTAGCGCACTTCCCAGCCATGGCTTTCGCGGTAAATCAAAATCTGCACCCGCTCGATCGCCCCCTCGTTCACCGCAATGCCCGTGGTGATGGGGCGGGTCTTGCCGATCTCTTCCAGGATCCAGACCGTGCGCGGCCCATCCTGCCAGTAACTCAGCCGCAGGCCCTGCATCTCACGGTCGAGAATGGCCTTGGCGCCCGCGCGCACCTCATCGGTCAGCCAAAGCTTGTCCGGTTCCGGCACAGCCTCCGCCCCGCCGAAAACCTCCGCAAGAAAGACATCGGGCTCCAGAAACACGTCTTCGGCCCCTGCAGGCGCGGAAAACCCGGCGCACAGCAGGGCTGCCGCCAAAAGGCGCCGGAAAGCCGCTTTGAAGAAAAAGCCCGTTATGCTCATCACCGTTTCCTAGCCGCTCCGCGAGGGAAAGACAAACGCTATGGGCAGCGCCCCTTAAACGCAAAGGGAGGCGGGTCATCCCCGCCTCCCCGATTTTTTGTTTCAAGCCGTGCAGGCCGGTTCCTTAAAACTGGAAGCCGACGCCGACATTCAGACGGTCGTCTTCCGTGCTGCCTACCGGCGCGTCGTCGAACTGGTAATCCAGCTTGAAGACCACATCTTCGACCGGCCAGTAATTGGCACCGATCTGCGTCTGGCTGAACTTGGAATCGGCGCCGCCGCCGGCCGCATTGTCCCACTCGCTGTAACGGGCAAAGAAGCCGAGATCGCCGTACCAGACCGGGAAGCGGTAGGAGGGCTCGATATACCAGCCATACTGCTCATCACGGCCAATGGCCTCTGCGGCGTTGCTGTCGAGGTCCCAGCGCGCAGCGAGCGCCCTAAAACCGATGGAGCCCGGTCCGAAAGCGAAGTTCGAATCGACATGGGCTTCGAAAAGCGTGGCAGAGGTCTTCTCGCCCTCGCCCTGCGTCAGGTCGGACTGATACTGGCCCGTAACGCCGAACTGCACACCCGGAATGCCCGAATAGGTCAGCTGCGTCGTGACCGCGCCGTCTTTCGCCTTGGCTTCGGACACCTTCTGGCGGCCGGAACGGATGCGGAAGGCATTGGCGCCCGTGGTCGGCACGCGCAGGCCCGAGTGAACGAAGGCGCTATAAGCGAAGCCGGAACCCAGCTCGCCATGCGCGCCGACACCCGCTTCCCACCAGGTCGTCGGGATGATGTTGACTTCGACATTGTTGCGCTCGACGCCGTAGAAGGTCGGCGGCTCATGGGTGATGTTGAGAATGCCGACCGGCACGAGCTGCAGACCCGCCGTCACCGAATGATGCTCGGCCACATCGACTTCGACGAAAGCCTGCTCGACTTCCACTTCGCCGTTCTGGCCTTCACCGGCCACGCCATGCTCAACTTCAAGCTCGGAGAAGAAGCGGACCTTGTCGTTGAATTCATGATTGATGAACAGCACGAAACGGTGAATATCCACTTCATCCGTATCGCCGCCATTGTAATGTACTTCGCCGTAGCCGCCGACACTGGTCCTCTGCCACCAGCCATCGCCGCCCGAACCGCCGCCGGAAGAGGCGATGCGCTCAACTTCCGTTCCCGTCGCTTCGACCTTCTTGTCCGTTTCCTGGACTTTCTTCTCGGTCACATCGACCTTCTGCTGCAGCGCTTCGATCTGCGCCTGCTGCTGCTGGATCATTTTCCACAGTTCTTCCCGGCTCGGCAGTTCCTGCGCGAATGCCGGCGAAACCGCCATGATGCCCGCAAGGGCGGTCGCCCCGGCGAGGTATGCCTTCATTGTCTTCATTGATTGGCCCTCGATGCCTTGTGCCCGGCCCAATCCCCGGCCCGGCAGTCATTCCTGTTCCCTTCGCCGCAAAGGCCCGAACCCTGCCAAAAGGCCAAGCCGGATCACTTTGGTGCTGCAGCGATAGGCGCACCTGATAATAAGATCGACTCTCAAATGCAATTAGATTCTTGAAAATGCTTCGCATTCCTTTTCGCGATGTGGTAGTCAAGCCGCACATAAATTGCCCTAGAAAGGCGTCTCTCAGCCCGTGCTCAAGATGGAAAAATCCCGGAATTCAGCCCTTTCCCGGCGGCGCGTGCTCTCCCTCATTATCGCGGGCACCGCAGCCAGCCCGCTCGCGGGTCTGAGCATCGGTGCAGCCAGAGCCGCACCGCTGCGCTGGGGAGGGCCGGTGATGGGAGCGGATGCCTCCATGACATTTTTGGGCATGAGCGACGCAGAAGCCGCGCGGCTGCAGGCGCTGGCGCTTACCGAGATCGCCCGGCTCGAGGAAATCTTCAGCCTCTACAAGGAAAGCTCCGCTCTGCAGCGGCTGAACCGGGAGGGCACATTAGAAAATGCGCCGCGCGAGCTCACGGAGCTTCTGCGCGAGACCAGATACATCCACGAAGCAACCGGCGGCGCTTTCGACCCTTCCGTCCAGACCTATTGGGATGTGCTTGCCAGTCACTACGGCGCGGGCGCGGACGAAGACTCCGCTGCCGAAGCGCTTGCTGAAGCTACGCGGCACACGGGTTTTGCGCGCGTGAAGATAAAGGGCGCCAGGATCGTGCTGCCCAGGGCCATGAAACTGACGCTGAACGGCATCGCCCAGGGCTATATCACCGACAAGGTGGCCGAGCGGCTTAGCCGCGAAGGCGCGCGCCATGTGCTGGTCAATCTGGGCGAGTTCCGCCCGACAGGACCGAAGGACGACGGCAGTGACTGGCAGATCGGCCTTGCCGACCCGGCAGCGCCTTACCGCATCGCCGATAGCACGCCCCTTCGCACCCGCGCCCTTGCCACCTCCGCCCCTTACAGCGCCTCTTTCGACAGAGACGGCAAACGCCACCACCTGCTCGATCCGGCAACCGGGCAAAGCAGCGCGCGCTATGCCTCGCTCAGCGTCAAAGCACGGGACGCCACTGCAGCAGATGGGTTCTCCACCGCTTTCTCGCTGATGAGGGAAGAGCAGATCGCGCGCGTCATTGAACGCGCGCACGACCCGGACATCGGCGTACATCTGACGCGCCAGGACGGCACGGTCCGCGTATTGGGGAATTGGATTCGGGCCTGACCCTTAGGCCACGCCTTCCTGGAGGATTTTGCGCAGACGCTCAGCGGCATCGGAACGGGCCGGCATCAGCTTTTTCAAGTTCTCCGGCGCCTGCTGCACATAGGTGCTGAAATCTTCCGCCGGCATGGGACGGCCGAAATAATAGCCCTGCGCTTCATCGCAGCCCATATCGATGAGCCGTTCCGCCTGGCGGACGGTCTCGACCCCTTCCGCCACGACTTTCACGCCAAGGCTCCGGGCCAGATCCACGATGAGTTTCGGGATCGCCTGACCGTCGCTCGTACGGTCGAGATCGTCGACGAAAGAGCGGTCGATTTTCAGGCACTTCACCGGGAAGCGCTTGAGATAGGCAAGCGAGGAATAACCGGTGCCGAAATCATCGATGCTGATCGCAATCCCCATGCTGCGCAGGCGGCGCAGCGTGGCGATGACGGTTTCCACATCGTGCATGACCATGCTTTCGGTCACTTCGATTTCAAGCTGGCGCGGCGAGACCCCGTGTGTGACCAGCGTATTGGCAACGAAGTCGGAAAGATCGCCGCTCACAAGGTCGGCGGCGGAAACGTTGACCGCCACGGAAACGGGCGGCAGGCCCGCCTCGCGCCAGGCCTTGATCTGGCGGCAGGCTTCATTGATCACCCAATGCGTCAGCTCGCACACAAAGCCGGACTGCTCGGCCACCGGAATGAACGCCCAGGGCGGCACGAAGCCGCGCTCGGGATGGCGCCAGCGCAAAAGCGCTTCGCTGCCGGCCACCGCGCCTTTGGCAAGATCGATCTTGGGCTGGAAATGCAGTTCGAACTCATCCTGTTCGATGGCGCGCTGCAAATCGCGCTCGATGCTGCTGCGTTCAAGCGCACGCAATTTCAGCTCATGGCGGAAGAACTGCAGGCTGTTATGGCCTTCGGATTTGGCCATATTGAGCGCAAGGTCCGCGTTCTTCATAAGAACTTCCGCATCGCGCCCGTCTTGCGGGAAAAGCGTGATGCCTGCGCTGCTGCCGCCATGCACGATGTTCCCGCCAAGGGACATGGGCCGGCTCAAGGCATCGAGAAGGCCTTGCACACGGGCAAGCACATCATCCGCGCTGCCGCTATCCTTCAATAAGAGCGCGAACTCATCTCCGCCGAGCCGGGCGAGTACTTCACCGCCGCGGGCATGGGCGCGCAGGATGTCCGCGACGCTGCACAAAAGCGCATCGCCCACATCATGGCCGAACGTATCGTTGATGGATTTGAAGCTATCGACATCGACAAGCACGAGCGCCAAACGCGTATCGCCCGTTCCCGATGCCGCAATGGTATCGCGCAAACGGGTGCGGAAATGCGTACGGTTGCCGAGCCCGGTAAGCTCATCGTTCATGGCAAGTTCGGCAAGCCGGCTGGAGCTTGCCTCCGCCTCGCCAAAGGCTTGCGACATGACGTGAGCCAGCGCGCCGAATTCATCGCGTTTGCCGAGCAGGCGCTTGAAGCTCGCAGCGCTTCTGTCCCGGAACTGAGCAAAGCGCTCTAGCTGGGCAAGCGGCATGAGCACGAGCTCGTAAATCAGAAAAGCAAGGACGCCGAGAAAAACGACAAGGCCGAGAACCACCGCGCCTGCAAAGCGCCAGCCGGACTGGCGCATATCGGCCAGGATACCTTCGACCGAAAGACGGATGACGATAATGCCGTCCGACATCGCCTCGCCCGGCTGCGCGCCGAAATGCAGCATTGGCCGGTAGGTGATGTAAGTGGCAGCCTGTTCTTCTTCCCAGAGCCCGTCCTGGCGTTTGCCTGCCGCCTGCACTTCGGCGATGCGCCGGAAAAGCGCGGGCGCCGTCACATCCTGCACCGACTGGCCCACCCAGGAAAGCCGCGTGGAAGCGGCAATCTTGCCCGTCGCCGCATCGATAACGGCGATCGTGTTGACATTCTCCCGTCCGCCAAAACCCGTCACGAAGCGGGAAAATTGCTCCCCGCCTTCAATGGCCTCGGCCGCATTGGCAATGGAATCGGCAATGGTTTCCGCTTCCCGGCGCAGCTCGCTTTGGCCATGGGCCGAAAGCACGAGCGCGGCGGCAACAACGAGCGCGCCGACCGCCCCTGCGCCGAGCACGGCGAGAGGCGCCAGGATTTTCCATCGCAAAGAAAAGAGGCGGCCGTCCTGCCGCTCATGGCCAGCAAAGCTCATCGGTCCACCCCGTGCCTGATCCCCAGATGCGCACGGAATGCCGGCACCGAATGCGGGAAAAGAGCCGCCGCAGGCAGGAACGCATCCAAGCCTCGCCAGCCATCATCCACAAGATATTCGAGCTTCGACACGGGTGCGCACTCAGCCAATGGGTGCCTGCCACCATTACGACGTGACAGACTGTCCTATTCAGCTTCGCCGTCACTCTCTAAAATTTTCTTACAGACTCTGCCTTTATCGCGGAATGCGAAGGGGCTGGTAAATAAAGCCTTAGCGCCCTGTGCCGGACTGAAACGGGGGAGGCGCAAGACCGCGCGAGGGAAAGGCGCGTTCCGCCTGCGGCCGGGGCCAGAGCGGCACTTTTTTGAGCCATAGGCGCAGCGCTTCGTAGTGAATACCGGCGATGACTTTCAGCGTCATAAAGGGCAAAGCAAAGAAACGCCGGAGCAGCGCACCGTCGGAAAGCGCCGCCCGCTCGCCCTGAAGCGCCGCCGTAAGCGTCAGCTCTCCATCGAGAAGATACCGGATATGGACGAAGAGCTTTTCATCCGGCGCGCAGAGCCTAAGCCGGTAATGGCCGCGTTCCGGGTTGAAGGGAGAAACATAAAGAAGCTTACCCGTCTCATGGGTGACGGGCCCCGCCACCTCTTCCACGAGGCATGGATAGACATGGCGCTCCCCGAACGTATTCGTGACCTGATAGAGCAGCGCCGTCAGCCGGCCTTCTTCGTCATAGCAATAGAAGATGGCAAGCGGATTGAAGGTATAACCGAGCATGCGCGGATGGGCGAGAAGGAGAATGCGCGCCGGGGGCTTGCTGTGCCCGCATTCGCTGAGCACGCTTTCCACCCAGCCGCGCAAATCTTCATCCTGCCCGGTCCCGTGATCTTTCGGATGGAAAGAAAAGAGATTGCGCGCGCCGAGCGAAAAGAACCGCAGCGCCTTATCGAGCAGCGGCAATTCATCCAGATCGAAAAGCCCGTAAAAGACCTTGTAGGAAAAGCCGTGAACGCGGGGGCGCAGACGCCGGTGGAGGACGCGTCCATCGTAAAGCGCGCTGGAAAATTCCCCGCTCATGCCGCCTCCGCCTGCCGCTCGGGGGCCGGTGCTTCCGGCGGCAGCAAGAGCCGGCTCGAGGGATTTTTGAGATGCCAGGGCCGCATCACGCCGCCAAGCTGCTCGGCCACCGCAAGACCTGCCTGCAAGCCATCCTCATGAAAGCCCGCACCGAAATAAGCCCCGCAGAACCACGTATTGCGCACCCCCTGCAGCTGCCAGAGCGCACGCTGATTGCGCAGCGCATGGCGGTTGAAGACGGGATGGTCGTATTCAAAGCGCCCGAACACTTGGTCCTCGCGCGGCGCGGCGGAAGGATTGAGCGTAACAAGCACCGGCGTCTTTGTCGGCAAAGATTGCAACTGGTTCATCCAATAGGTCACGCAGACCGCCTCACCTTCCCCGCCCATATAATTCCAGCTCGACCAAACCTTCCGGTTTGCCGGCATGAAACGCGTATCGCTGTGAAGATAGGCGATGTTCTTTTGATAAGGAAAGGCGCCGAGCGTTGCTTCTTCCGCCGCGCTCGCATCGCCAAGCAGCGCCAGCGCCTGGTCGCTATGACAGGCAAAGACCACGTCGTCGAAAGGCTCGCGCCCATGTTTGGCGCTATGCACGAGAACGCCCAGGTCGGTGCGGGTCACACGCTCGATCCGCGCCCCGAGGCGGACATCGGCCTGCATGTCGCCGGCAAGCGCCTCCACGTAAGTGCGTGAGCCGCCCGCCACCGTGCGCCACATGGGCCGGTCCTTGATGCGCATCAGGCCGTGATTCTCAAAGAACCGCAGGAAGGCGAGCGCGGGATATTGCTCTACCTGCTCCACCGGCAAAGACCAGATCGCCGCGCACATGGGCAAGAGATGATCGCGCTGGAAAGAACGAGAATAGCCATGCGCCTCCAGGAAGACTCGGAGCGGCTGCTCGGCCAGGGAAAGATCGCCGGCAAGACGCGGGCCTGCGCGGTAGAGTTTCAGAATATCCCGGATCATCCGCCACATACGCGGGCGCAGCACATTGCGCCGATCGGCGAAGAGGCCTTTCATGCCCGAGCCGGAATATTCAAAGGCGCCGTTTTCAAGCGAGGCAGCAAAGGACATGTTGCTTTCGGCCGTCGGCACACCCAGATGCGCGAAGAGCTTTACGAGATTGGGATAGTTGGGCGCATTATAGACGATGAAGCCCGTATCGACGGGAATGGAGCCCTCCGCCAGCGGCACATCCACCGTATGCGCATGGCCGCCCAGACGTTCTTCTTTTTCAAAAAGCGTCACCTCATGGCTTTTGGACAGCAGCCATGCGGCGGAGAGCCCGGAAATACCCGAGCCGATAACGGCGATCTTGCGGGAGGATACGGGCCGGCGCGGCGTCTCGGCAGCCTGGAAAAAAGGGCGGGTCATAAAAATCCTCGCTAACTGAATGTAGCCCTCTTACGCGGCGGCAGAGCCCGCGGATCATTGGTCCTCAAGCTGGCGTCATCTAAGTAAAGAAACCATTGCCGTGCATTTTCCGCTCAATATTTAGAGATTGCGGCGTTTTGCTTTAGGGTGATCCGGCAAATGAGCTTTCCCGTAAGAGGTGTATGCGTGCGACCCTTGCCCTTGAGACCGATCTTGCAGGCGCCTGGCTTCCGGCAGGCGGCGCGCATTTGTCTACGCCGCACCGGAACGGTAAAAAGGGCCGGCGCATGAGTGAGGCCAGATCCGCAGATCCGGATATAGCCGCTCTCAACGCCTGCCTGCAGAAGATTGCATCATCAGCGGACCGCGGCGCCTTCATGCAGCTTTTCGACCATTTCGGCCCGAGGCTGAAATATTTCCTGCTGCAAAAGGGATGCACGGACGGCGAGGCCGAAGATCTGGTGCAGGACGTGATGCTGACCGTCTGGCGCAAGGCGAAGCAGTTCGATCCGGGCAAGGCGGCGGCAAGCACTTGGATTTTTACCATCGCGCGCAACCGCTTCATCGACACCAAACGCCGCGAGCGCGTGATGGTCGATTTCGACACCTGCCCGGAAGCCGAGCAGGTGAGCGAGGAAACGGCGGAAGACGAGATCACCCAGAGCGAACTTGCCGCCGATGTCGCCGCCGCCATGGCCGAATTGCCGCAGGCACAAGCAGAAGTGATCCAAATGGCCTTTATCGACGGTAAAAGCCACAGTGAAATTGCAGAGGAGCTGGGCGTCCCGCTCGGCACCGTAAAATCGAGGATAAGACTGGCATTTGCCAGATTGCGTGAGGTTCTGGAGTCCCACAGATGAGCGTTGCAAACTCCCAAAACCTAAAAGCGCCGCAAACGGCCCCCAAGCACCGGTTGGGCGATGAATGGCTGGTGGGGCTGGCAAGCGGCACCTTGAGCGAAGGTGAAGCGATGTTTGCGCGCACCTGCCTGTCCTTCGTGCCCGAAGCGGCGAACGATCTGGCGCTTGCGCAAACGCTGGGCGGCGCGGCTTTGGAACGCGCGCCGAAAGCCGCTCTCAATGCCGGTGCGCGCGCTTCGCTTCTTGCCGCGCTCGATGGCGCGGAGATGGAACCTGCCGCGCCCAGCCCCGCACCCGACCCCGCAACCCGCAAAGAGCGCCAGCAAGGCGGCGTCATGCCCGCCGTGCTGCAGGACTATGCCGGGGGCGATATCGACCGGATGAAATGGTCCTATCTCGGCCCCGGCATGAAAAAAGTGCGGCTCTGGCAGAACGACAAAGGCCAAACGCTCTGGATGCTGCGCGCCCAGCCCGGCGTCAAAATTCCCGAACACACCCATGAGGGAACGGAACTGACGCTGGTCCTCAAAGGCAGCTTCCATGATGCCTTCGGCCATTACGGGCCGGGCGATGTGGAAGAGACCGATGACAGCCACACCCATGACCTCGTCATCGATGAGGGCGGGGAATGTATCTGCCTGGCGCTGACCGACCGGCCGCTCAAATTCAAAGGCTGGATTGCCCGGGCCATGCAGCCCTTTATCGGGCTCTAAACCGGTCTTTCAGGGCAGCACCGCCCAAACAAAAACGGCCCCCGGAAGGGGGCCGTTTCGTTTGTTCTGGCAGGATGCCTTAAGCAGCCGTGTAGCCCAGCATGGCTTTGACTTCGAGGAATTCCTCAAACCCGTGATCGCCCCATTCACGGCCATTGCCCGACTGCTTGTAGCCGCCGAACGGCGCGCCGAAATCGGGACCTGCACCATTGATGTGGACGTTGCCGGTGCGCAGCTGCGCGGCCACTTTACGGGCATGTTCCGGCTCGCCGGACACATAGCCGGAAAGACCGTAAACCGTGTCATTGGCAATCTCGATCGCCTCGGCTTCATCCTTGTAAGGCAGGATGGTAAGAACCGGGCCGAAGATTTCCTCGCGTGCAATCGTCATATCATTGGTGACATTGGCGAAGATGGTCGGGCGCACATAGTAGCCCTTGTTCAGCCCTTCCGGACGGCCGACGCCGCCAGCCACAAGCTGCGCGCCTTCGTCGATGCCCTTCTGGATGAGATCCTGGATCTTGTTGAACTGGACCTCGCTGACAACCGGACCGATCGTCGTGCCTTCGGCGGTCGGATCGCCGGGCTTGACCTGCTCAGCCGTTGCGCGGGCGATTTCCACCGCCTCGTCGTGACGGCTGGCCGGCACGAGCATACGGCTCGGTGCGTTACAGGACTGGCCCGAATTCGTCATCATGCTCATGACGCCGCCGGACACGGCTTTCTGCAGGTCGGCATCTTCCAGAATGACATTGGCCGACTTGCCGCCCAGTTCCTGCGCCACGCGCTTGACCGTATCGGCAGCGTTTTTCGCGACCGCGATGCCGGCGCGGGTGGAACCGGTGAAGGAGACCATGTCCACATCCGGATGCGAGGAAAGCGGAACGCCGACGCCCATGCCATCGCCATCAACGAGGTTGAAGACGCCTTTGGGCACACCGGCTTCATCGAAAATTTCGGCCAGGATATGCGCATTGAGCGGGGCGACTTCGGAAGGCTTCAGCACCATGGTGCAGCCTGCGGCCAGCGCCGGGGCGACTTTACAGATGATCTGGTTGACCGGCCAGTTCCACGGCGTGATGAAACCGCACACACCGATCGGCTCTTTAGCGATGCGGGTGGCGCCGCGGTCTTCTTCGAATTCGTAATCCTTCAGGATTTCCAGCGTCTTGGCGAGATGGCCAAGGCCGGTTGCGGCCTGCGCGGCTTTGGAGAGCCAGAGCGGCGCGCCCATTTCCTCGGAAATCGTCGTGACGATATCGTCATAACGCTTCTGATAGACCTCGATGACCTTCTGAAGCAGCGCCATGCGCTCTTCACGGGTCGTGCGCGAATAGGTCTTGAAGGCTTCCTTCGCGGCGGCGACGGCCTTGTCCACATCGGCGGCGCTGCCGAGGCTGATCTTCGCGAAAGGCTCTTCGGTCGCCGGGTTGATGACCTCGAAATCGTTCGCTTTTACCGGATCGACCCACTGGCCATTGATATAAAATTTGCGGCAGTCCTTCATCTCGTCCTCCGTGTGATGCCGTCCCTGCTGGGTCTTGTTGGGCTTTGCCCAGCTCAGACTAATATTTGGCTGGTTACGATGGCTCTGGCCTGTCCGCTTTTCAAGCGCCCGCTTTTGCTTTTCCCTCGGGCGCCGGGGGAAACCGGAACAGAGCGGTTTGCGTGCCGGAAACCTGACACAGAGCCAGCCCGGCGGTCCAGCAAAAATGGGGTAATTACCCCATTTCCATCAGGTAATTTGTGCTTTCCGGCTACCCGTACAAGGGCTTTAAAGCATAAAACAGGCGCAGCCCCGTTGAAACACAAATGAACCGGCGGGTGCATTTTCAGGCGAAGGCGCATAGACTGCCGCCCGATAACAAATCCGCGAGTCGCCCCGTCCATGAGTTCCCCGCCCCCTGCAGCCGCCCTTTCAGATGCCGACAGCGCCGCGCCCCGTTCAAGGGAAGAGGCGGAAGCGGCCTATGAGGCGCAGGTCTGGCGCGACCTGCCGCGCAATTACGCGGCCCATCTCGTGCACGGGCTTTTGGGGCAAACGGGTTTCCGCCTCGTCCATGCACCCACCTTCGTACCCGCCTATATCTATCTGCTCTCAGGCTCTGAAATTGCCGTCGGCCTTGCCCTTGCCGCGCAATATCTCGGCGCCGCGCTTTCTTCCGTTTTCGGCGCCACTTTGATCGAACACCGCAAACGCGTGCTGCCCGTGGGTTTCGTCACCGGGGGCCTGATGCGTCTTCAGGTGCTCGGCCTGGCGCTGAGCGGGCTTTTTCTTTCAAGCGACTACGCGCTCGCCGCCGCAACGCTGTTCCTCGGGCTGTTCGGCTTTTTCAACGGCATGCAGGCGGTGATGTTCAACTACCTGCTCTCCAAGGTCATTCCCGTGGCGCGGCGCGGGCGGCTGACGGGCCTGCGCAATTTCCTTGCCGGCATCACCGCCTCGGCGGTCGCCTATTTCGGCGGCTCCTATTTCGTCGAGACGAATGCGCTTGGCAACGGCTATTCGGCGACCTTCCTTGTCGCCTTCGCCATGACGAGCGCCGGGCTCTTGATGCTGCTCTTCGTGCGCGAACCGGAACCGCCGGTGGTGCGCAGCCAGTCGAAATTCGCAAGCCGCCTGAAAGAGCTGCCCGCCATGCTGAAGACGGACCCGGCCTATACGAAATTCTTTCTCGCCCGCGCGCTTTCCGCCTTCGGCACCATCGCCGTGCCGTTCTATGTGCTTTATGCGGGCCAGCGCATCGGCCTGTCCGGTTATATTGTCGGCATTCTCTCGATCGCGTTTTTGCTGACGCAAACAGCGACGAACCTTGCCTGGGGCGCGCTTGCCGACCGCACGGGCAACCGGCTTGTCTTCATCGCCTCACTCGGGCTTTGGGTCGCCTCGACGCTGCTCCTGATGGGCGCGGAAGATATCTGGCTCGTCTCCATCGCATTCGGCGGGCTCGGCGCGGGTTTCGGCGGCTGGCAGATCGCTTCGCAAAATCTCGTGCTGGAATTCGGTGCGCGCGAGGATTTGCCTATGCGCATTGCCGTGTCGAATTCGGCCACCTGGGCGATGATGGCGGCGGGCCCCGCCTTTGGCGGCGTGCTGGCCTCGAGCGGCACCTTCGAAAGCGTTTTTGCCGTCGCCATGGCCTGCCAGACGGCAGCGCTATTGCTTGTATTTTTCTTCGTGGATGAACCGCGCCGCCGCAGAGGTTAAAGAACCTGCTCAACCGCCATTCGGCCCCAGCGCATGTTCGGCCGGGGCGATATTTTCATCCGGCAGGAAGGTTTCTTCGGCGTCCGGCTGCATGTCAGCCTCCGCCTCCCGGCGCTCCGCAAGCCGCACCGCAACTTTTTCCACCTCTCCCCAGACGCGCAGCAGATTGCCGCCCCAGAGCTTTTCGATGTCTTCGTCAGAATAGCCGCGCCGGATGAGCTCGGCGGTGACATTGACGGTCTCCGCCGCATTGTCCCAGCCCTTCACGCCGCCGCCGCCGCCGAAGTCGGAGGAAATGCCGACATGGTCGATCCCCATCACCTTCACGGCATGGTCGATATGATCGACGAATTCTTCAAGGCTCGCGCGGTCATAGCGTGCGCCGATTTCCTTCATGCCATTGACGAAAGCGGGCAGCTTGCCGTGCTTGATATAGCTAAAATGCGCATCCCCCGCAGCCCGCGCGACGCGGCTGCGCAGCCCGCGCTCTTCGGCGGCGCGCGCCGCATCCACCTTCACATAGGCCGAGAAAGCAACGACCTGCATCACCCCGCCGGTGCGCGCCAAGGCTTCCATCTGCTCATCGGAAAGATTGCGCGGATGATTGCCGAGCTCGGAGACGGCGGAATGAGAGGCAATGACGGGCGCG
Source organism: Tepidicaulis sp. (assembly GCF_965222285.1). Classification (NCBI taxonomy): domain Bacteria; kingdom Pseudomonadati; phylum Pseudomonadota; class Alphaproteobacteria; order Hyphomicrobiales; family Parvibaculaceae; genus Tepidicaulis; species Tepidicaulis sp. The sequence continues at coordinate 2,697,550 of NZ_OZ244942.1, forward strand.
GCGGAAACGCGCAGCGCCTCCATCATCGCATCGCGGGAAATATGGGAAACATCGACCATCATGCCGAGCCGGTTCATCTCGGCCACCACCTCGCGCCCGAAAGCGCTGAGCCCCCCATGCTCGATTTCCGCATCCCCAAGATGGGAAAGCGGAATGGAACTGTCGCAAATATCGTTATGGCCGATATGGGCGAGCGTCATGTACCGAGCGCCGAGATGGTAATATTTCTCAAGAAGAGAAATGTCCTTGCCGATCACATAGCCGTTCTCGATGCCGATCAGCGCGGCCTTTTTGCCGGCCGCATGAATGCGCGCCACATCTTCCGCCCGCACCCCAAGCTCGATTTCATCGGGATAAAGCTCTTCGGCCATGCGGCGGATAGCAGTGAATTTCAAAAGCGCCGCGTCTTTAGCCGCTTCATAGCCTTCCGGCGTGCGCGGACCCTGGCCCACATAAACAATGAAGAAGGCCGCATCCATGCCGCCCCGGTGCATCTTGGGCAGATCGACCTGCATGCCCGTCAGGCGGCCGGGATCATGCTCGGGCACTTTCGTATAATCGGGCGGAATATCCACATGGCTGTCGAGCGCAATGACGCGGCGCTGCAAGGCCCGCGCATGGGAGAGAACGGACTTTTCGCGCACCGCTTCAGGCAGGCCATCCTTCAAATGCACGACAAGAGCAATCGGCGCGGCGACAAGTCCGGCAAACCCCAAACCAAAAGCAATTGCCGCCAATCCCCCAGAGGCTTTCCGCATCGCATCCTCGCCTTGCCCGTTCAACGCCAACCGGCCAAGCCTACACACCGCCCGCGCGCTCAAACGCGGGAAGGCTCTTACCGGTGAATCGGGTGCGATGCTGGCACAGACCCGCCCCCCGCGCCACCCATCCGGCATTTTAACCGGCCAGGCCGTAAGGGATGCCCATGCTTAGTGCTTAGCCCTGCATGAGCCGCATGACCTCAAGGCGCAGCACGATGGAAAGCGCCTCGCCCAGCGCCTGGCGGTCCCGCATTTCCAGCCCGCCCTCTTCCAGCGCCTTCTGCCAGCTCTTGACCCAATCGACGGGCGCGTCTTCTCCCTGCCCATGGGCGCCCGTTCCGCAGAGCTCCCCGCCGCGCAGCAGCGCGGCATGAAGGACCGGCGAAATCAGCTCGGCCGCCGCCAAATGGTCGGCAAGAACGGCCAGGTGAGACGCCGGCAGGGCACGGACATCATAGCGCCCGGCAATATGTGCCCAGACGGCAGTCCGTGCCTGTTCCCGGCCGATGAGCCGGACTTGGCCGCGGGGTTTGGGAGTGCCCGGATTTGCAGAGTTTTCTGCGGTTTCAGAAAGATCTTCGACGAAGAAAAGGTCAAGCATGCTCATCAATTCGGGCCTCCATAAGCAGGGTTTGGAAAGAGCATCGCAAGCCCCTTGCCAGTTTTGGCCCGCTTCGCATCTTGCATCGGCGGGCGCGAAACGCGCGGGATGTCCCCCGCCCCGCACCCCCTTGGCAAAAGGCGCGGGATCGGTCATGTTATTGACCAAGTGACAAGTTACAAACACCGGCGCAGACCGGACAATTGTGCTCAGGGGAGGATGGAAGAATGGCGGACCACGCACTCGACAATGAAATGGTGGACCCGAGAACCTTCGGGAAAGAGAACCGGCTGCACGAAATCTATAGCGAGCTGCGCCGGGAGGACCCGGTGCATTGGACCGAGCCCGACGAATACCGCCCCTTCTGGGCCGTGACGAAACATGCCGACATTCTGGAAATCGAACGCCAGTCCGACATTTTTCTGAACGATCCGCGCACCACCCTGCTCACCCGCCAGCAGGAAGCCGATGTGCTGGAATTTACCGGCGGCAGCCACATCGCCATCCGCTCGCTCGTGCAGATGGACAATCCCGACCACCGCGTCTTGCGCGCGCTGACCCAGTCCTGGTTTATGCCGCCCAATCTGAAAAAGATGGATGGCGCGCTTGCCAGCCTGTCCAAGGAATTCGTGGACAAGATGGAAGGGCTTGGCGGGGAATGCGACTTCGTCACCGATGTCGCCGTCTGGTACCCGCTGCGCGTAATCATGAACATTTTGGGCGTGCCGCGCGAAGACGAGCCGCTGATGCTGAAGCTGACGCAGGAACTGTTCGGCTCCTCAGACCCGGACATGCAGCGTGAAGACAAGCAGGCCATGTTCGATTCCAATGTCATCACCGACTTCTTCAACTATTTCACGAAGATGACGGAAGACCGCCGGGCCAACCCGACCGACGATGTGGCCAGCGTCATCGCCAATGCCACAGTGCATGGTGAGCCGATCAACCATATCGACGCCATGGGCTATTACATCATCGTGGCAACGGCCGGCCATGACACGACGTCCTCTTCGACGGCAGGCCTTCTGCTGGCGCTGTTGCAGAACCCGGATCAGATGGCGAAGCTGAAAGCCGATCTGAGCCTCCTGCCCGGCGCCATTGAAGAGGCGATCCGCTGGGTAACGCCGGTCAAACACTTCTTCCGCACCGCGACGCAGGATTATGAGCTGCGCGGCAAGAAGATCAAAAAGGGCGACTCTCTTTTGATGTGCTATCCTTCCGCGAACCGCGACGAGGACGTCTTCGAGAACCCCTTCACCTTCGATATCGAGCGCAAACCCAACAAACATGCCGCCTTCGGCCATGGGGCGCATCTGTGCCTGGGCATGCACTTGGCGCGCATGGAGATCAAGGCGCTCTTCAGCGAGCTTCTGCCCCGGCTCGACCATGTGGAGCTCGCAGGCGAGCCTTCCTGGGTGCAGGCGAATTTCGTCAGCGGCCTGAAGCACCTGCCGATCCGCTATCAGATGCAGCGCAAAGCCGCTTAAATCTTCCGGCCCAAACGCCGGAAAACCGCCAAAAAAGCCGCCTCTCCCGGAAACCGGAGGGGCGGCTTTTTCGTGAGGCTTTATGCCGCTGGAACCAGCCGCGCTTTTGGCGTAGATAGGCGCCCATGAGCGAGACCTTGACCCCCACCGCCCCGCGCCGCCTGGCGAGCGCCCCGAAGATCGGCATTGTGAGCCTCGGCTGCCCCAAGGCGCTGGTGGATTCCGAACGTATTCTCACGCGCCTGCGCGCCGAAGGCTATGAAGTCTCCCCGACCTATGACGGGGCGGACGCCGTGATCGTCAATACCTGCGGCTTTCTCGATAGCGCCAAGGCGGAGTCGCTTTCGGCGATCGGCGAGGCGCTGGCCGAAAACGGCCGCGTCATCGTGACAGGCTGCATGGGCGGCGACGAAGCCTCGATCCGCGATACGCACCCGGGTGTTCTCGCCGTCACCGGCCCGCATCAATATGAAGCCGTGGTCGCCGCCGTGCATGAAGCCGTGCCGCCCGCACCCGAACCCTTCATCGATCTCGTGCCCGAGCAGGGGATCAAGCTCACCCCGCGCCATTATGCCTATTTGAAGATTTCAGAGGGCTGCAACCACCGCTGCTCCTTCTGCATCATTCCGAGCCTGCGCGGGGACCTGGCGAGCCGGCCCGCCGCCCATGTGCTCACCGAAGCCGAGCGCCTTGCCAAAGCCGGGGTGAAGGAGCTGATGGTGATCTCCCAGGACACCAGCGCCTATGGCCTCGATATCGGCTATGCGGCAAGCAGCTGGCGCGGCAAGGAACGGCGCGCCCATATCACCGATCTGGCAGACGCGCTGGGCGAGCTCGGCATCTGGGTGCGGATGCATTACGTCTATCCTTATCCGCATGTGGACGATCTTCTGCCGCTCATGGCGGAAGGGAAAATCCTTCCCTATCTCGACATTCCCTTCCAGCACGCAAGCCCCAGGGTGCTCAAAGCCATGCGCCGCCCGGCCAATCAGGAAAAGGTGCTGCACCGGATCGCCAAATGGCGCGAGATCTGCCCCGATCTCGCCATCCGCTCCACTTTCATTGTCGGCTTTCCGGGGGAGACGGAAGAAGACGTGGACTTCCTTTGCGGCTGGCTGCAGGAAGCCGAACTCGACCGTGTGGGCTGCTTCAAGTATGAGCCCGTGGAAGGGGCCGCCGCCAACGAGCTGGAAGGCGCGGTGCCCGAAGACGTGAAACAGGCGCGCTGGGAACGCTTCATGCAGACCCAGCAGGAAATCAGCGCCAAGCGCCTTGCCCGCAAGGTCGGCACCATGATCGACGTCATCGTCGATGAAGTGGACGGCGAAGGCGCGATTGCCCGCTCCAAAGCGGACGCGCCGGAAATCGACGGCAATGTCTTTTTGAACGGGGATACAGACGTCAAACCCGGCGACATCGTTCAGGTGCGCGTCGAACATGCCGACGAATACGACCTCTGGGCGATCCGGCCTTAAGATTTAAGGTTTAAGGCTCAAAGCCCTGCCCCATCGAAAAATGCGCCAAGTGCGAGCCGTCCCTGCCGCTCAAGGACGGGCGAATATTTCTCGGTATCGGCGCGCAGGCCCTGAACGCTTACGCCTTCCGTCGCGTTGATCTCGCCCGTATGCCCGACGAACCAACGCTCGAGCGGGGCGCCGCAGGCTTCCAGATGAAATTGCAGGCCGAGTGCATGAGTGCCGATTGAAAACGCCTGCACCGGACAAAGCGGGGTCGAGGCGAGCCGCACCGCCCCGTCCGGCAGATCGCAAATATCCCCGTGCCAATGAAGGACGGGCGTGATCTCCCCGCTCACATGAGAAAGCGGTGAGCCCGCGCCTTCTTCCGTCAGCTCGATAGGCGCCCAGCCGATTTCTTTTCCCCGGCCGGGGCGCACATCCGCGCCGAGCGCTTTGGCCATAAGCTGCGCGCCAAGGCAAATGCCGAGCACCGGCTTTTGCGCCGCAAGCCGCGCTTTGATGAAAGCGGTTTCTTCGGCAAGCCAGGGATAATCCGCTTCCTCGTAAACGCCGATCGGCCCGCCGAGAACAAGCAGCAGATCGGGCGCCAAAGGATCGAGCCCTTGCAGTCCGCCCATCGGCACATCCGCATAGGAAAGCGCAATGCCGCGCTCTTCCAGAACGGACGCAATAAGCCCGGCATCTTCGAAACCGACATGAATAAGAGCAAGAGCGCTGCGCGTCATGGAACCTCATCAAACAAGCGTGACTGAAAAAATCCGCCATACCTTCTTATATAAGGGGCAGCGGCGCGGAATGGAAAAGCCAATCTGAAGATTTCCGCTAGATACAACGGATACGCCAGAGAAGACAAAACGGGAGGACGGCATGAGCGGAAAAGTGGCCATCATATTCGGCGTCGGCGCGGTGCACGGGCTGGGCGCGGCGCTCGCGCGCAAATTCGCAAGCGAAGGCATGAACGTGCTTCTTGCCGGGCGCACGCAGGAAAAATTAGGCAAGGCCGCCGAAAGCATTGCCGAAGGCGGCGGCAAGGCGGCAACGGCCATTGCCGATGTGACGCGCCCCGACGAGGTGGCCCGCGCCTTCGATGCCGCCGAAAAGCTCGGCGAGCTCGAGGCCGTTCTTTATAACGCAGGCAATAACGCCATCATTCCGTTTATGGAGCTGACGCCGGAGCGCTTTGAAGAGTTCTGGCGCGTCGGCTGCCTTGGCGGGTTTCATGTCGGCCAGGAAGCGGTACGCCGCCTTTTGCCGCGCGGGCACGGCTCCATTCTTTTCACCGGCGCCTCGGGCTCACTGCGCGGCAAAGCCAATTTTGCGCATTTCGCCTCCGCCAAAGCCGCGCTGCGCAACATGGTGCAATCCATGGCGCGCGAGTTCGGCCCTCAAGGTCTTCATATCGGCCATGTCGTGATCGACGGCGTGATCAACGGGGAGATGGCCCGCTCGCGCTTTCAGGCCTATCTCGACAAGCTGGGCGATGACGGCGCGCTGGAACCCGATGCAATTGCCGAGGCTTTCTGGGCTTTACATGAACAGCCGCGCAGCGCCTGGACGCATGAGCTCGACCTGCGGCCCTTCAAGGAAAACTGGTAAGCGCGCCCTCAAAGCATCTGCGGGATTTTGCCCGGCGGCAATTATGGGTAGGCTGGCAAAAAAGGAAACGCCATGCCAGTCAATCCCTTCGCCCGCATTCTGAACGAAAAGCGCGCGCCTGAAACACCGGAAGCGGCGATCAAGGCCGCCGCCACGCTCTATCATGCCTGGTTCACCGGCCTGATGCTGCATCTGACCTTACGCAAAGGCGCGGAAGTGGCGGGCAAATGGACCTTCCGCCTCTTCCGCCGCCAGCATCTGGAAAAATTCAAATCAAGCTTCGATAAGCTGGGCCTCACTCATCTGCCCGATGCCGTGGCGGCGGCGCAATATCACTATCTCTCGAACTCCGTCGGCGGGGTGGAGGTCGAGTTCATTCCCGAAAGCGACACCAAGGCCTGGGTGCATTTTTGCCATCCGCGCTGGATGTTTCAGGGCACCGCGCTTTGCGGCCTGCCGGTCGAAGTGAGCCGCGGCTTCCTGGAAGGCTGGTACGGGCATAACGGCGTTTCATTGAACAATCCGCGCCTCGGCTTTGTCTGCGTCAGCGAAGATATGACTGGCCAATACGGCCTTGCCGGATATTTCAAGGAGTTCGGCCGCGAACTCGCGCCCCATGAGCGCCTGCAATTTGCGCCGGGCGAGACCGCCCCGCCTTTCGATCCCGGCAAGGCGCCGGGCCTCGATGCGGAAAGCTGGCCGCCTGCCCGGCTTATCAAAGCCAACCGCAATTATGCGATGGAATATATCAAGACCGGGCTCAACGAGCTTTGCGCGCTGATCGGCCCGGCGGAGGCACGCGATATTGCAGGTCATGCCGCCACATTGATCGGCCGGCAATTTTACCGCGAGCTGCAAAGCCTGATGGGACTGCCTGAGGACGATGACAGCCCCGCCGCCTTTGCCCGTTTCATGGAGCGCATGGCGGGCGCGCAGGACGATAAGCTTTCATGGGAAGAAAAAGACGGCGCGCTTTTCTTGCATCTCGATGGCTGGCGGCTGATGCGTGGGCGCGAGAATGTGCCTCATGAAGCCTATGAGGCCTGGATGCGGCTTTGGGAAGGCTGCCTTGCCGTCCATAACCGGTTTTTGAAACTCGACATGATCGCCCGGCAGGATTACGGCGACCCGCACACCGTGCTGCGCATCCGCGCCGTCAGTGAAAATCGCGCGAACCCGGCATGATGCGCTGATTACGCGGATGCCCGCCCGCCCGGCTTTGAGCAGGAATGGGGCGCATCTCCGCCGGGTCGGGGCCCATGAGCTCGCCCAGAAGATCCGTCCAGTCTTCCATCTGCTCGGCCACTACATGGGTGACGCCTTCCTGCTTTTGCAAGCGCCCGCGCACTTTCATGATGCGCGCGCCCATGACGATGCGCCGGTAGCGTTCGAACACCCGCACCCAGATCACGCAATTGACGATGCCGGTCTCATCTTCCAGCGTTACGAAAATCGCCTTGCCGCCGCCGGGGCGCTGTCGCACCAGAACGACGCCCGCCACTTCGACATATTTGCCGTCCGCCGTCTTTTCGAGCCGCGCCGAGGAATGAATTTTCCGCTCTTCCAAAATGGGCCTTAAGAAGGAAAGCGGGTGCGCTTTAAGCGAGAGCCGCAGGGTCTGATAATCGGCCACCACATGCTCGGGCAATCCCATGACCGGCAGCGGGACGGAGGCTTTTTCCTCGCCCTCGTCGCGCGCCTTGGCATGGGCGAAAAGCGGCAGCGGCTTTTCGGTTTTCAGCGCCCGCACTTCCCAAAGCGCCTGACGCCGGTCGAGCCCCATGGAGCGGAAGGCATCCGCCGCCGCAAGCTTCTCCAGCGCCGCAACAGGCACATCGGAAAGAGCGCGCAAATCGCGCAGATCGGCAAACCCTTCCCGGCGCGCCGCCACCAGCGCTTCGGCATGTTCTTCGCTAAGCCCGCTTACTTGCCGCATGCCGAGGCGCAGCGCATGGCGCATGCCCGCCAAAGGCTCGAGCGTATTGTCCCAATCGCTGTGATTGATATCGACCGGGCGCACCTCCACCCCGTGATCACGCGCGCAAGAGACAATTTGCGCGGGCGCATAGAACCCCATGGGCTGCGCATTCAACAGCCCGCAGGCAAAAACCTCCGGATAAAAATGTTTCAACCAGGAGGAAACATAAACAAGCTTGGCAAAGCTTGCCGCATGGCTTTCTGGAAAACCGTAATCGCCGAACCCTTCGATCTGCTTGAAGCAGCGCTCGGCAAAATCAGAGGGGTAGCCGCGCCCGGTCATCCGGCTGATGAATTTCTCCCGCAAGGTGCCGATCGTGCCGCGCCGGCGGAACGTCGCCATGGCATGGCGCAGCTCATTCGCTTCATCGGACGTGAATTTCGCCGCCACGATGGCGATCTTCATTGCCTGCTCTTGGAAAAGCGGCACGCCGAGCGTCTTGTTGAGCACCCGGCGCAATTCTTCCGGATCACCGTGTTCGGGCGCCGGGCCTTCAATCTTGACTTCTTCCTTGCCGCTGCGCCGCCTCAGATAAGGATGGACCATATTCCCCTGAATGGGCCCGGGCCGCACGATCGCAACTTCGATGACAAGATCGTAAAACGTGCGAGGCTTGAGGCGCGGCAACATGCTCATTTGCGCGCGGCTTTCGATCTGGAAAACGCCGACCGTATCCGCCTTGCAGATCATGTCGTAAACCGCCGGCTCTTCCGTCGGCACGCTCGCCAGCGTCCAGCGCTCGCCGTAATGCTCTTCGATGAGATCGAAACATTTGCGGATACAGGTGAGCATACCGAGCCCCAGCACATCCACTTTCAAAATGCCGAGCGCATCGAGATCGTCTTTATCCCACTCGACAAAGGTGCGGTCCTCCATCGCCGCATTGCCGATGGGCACGCTCTCGCATAACGGGCCGCGCGTGAGCACAAAGCCGCCCACATGCTGGGAAAGATGACGGGGAAAACCTTGCAATTCATGGGCAAGCTCAAGCGTGCGGCGCAGATAGGGATCGTTTGGATCGAGCCCGGCTTCGGCCACGCGCTCGGGCTTGAAGCTTTGCCCGCCATAAGAGCCCCAGACCGTGCCGGCCAGCGCGCCCGTCACGTCTTCGCTGAGCCCCATGGCTTTGCCCACTTCGCGCACGGCAGAGCGGGAGCGGTAGGAAATCACCGTCGCGGCAATGCCCGCGCGCATGCGCCCATAACGCCGGTAGATATACTGAATGACCTCTTCGCGCCGCTCATGTTCGAAATCGACATCGATATCGGGCGGCTCGGTGCGCGCTTCGCTGATGAAGCGATCGAAGAGCAGATCCATATCCACCGGGTCGATGGCGGTGATGCCGAGGCAATAACAGACGGCGGAATTCGCCGCCGAGCCGCGCCCCTGGCAGAGAATGTCCTGACTGCGCGCAAAGCTGACAATGTCATGCACGGTCAGAAAGTATGGCGCGTAGTCGCGCTTGGCGATGAGGGAAAGCTCGCGCTTGAGAACGGCGCGCACGTTTTCCGGCACCGCGCCGTCATAAATGCGCTGCGCGCCCGCCTCAACAAGGTCTTCCAAATGGCTTTGCGCGTCTTTCCCTTCCGGCACCGGTTCTTCCGGGTATTCATAGCGCAGCTCATCAAGCGAGAACGTGCAGCGCTCCGCAATCTCCTGCGTCGCAGCAAGGGCTTCTTCATAGCCTTTGAAAAGCCGGGCCATTTCGGCCGAACCTTTCAAATGCCGCTCGGCATTGCCCTCAAGACGCAGGCCGGCCTCAGCAACCGTGCAGCCGAGCCGGATGGCGGCCAGCACATCGGCAAGCGGGCGGCGCTCCGGCACATGATAGAGCACGTCATTCGTGGCAAGGGCGCGCAAGCCGCAACGCGCGCCCAGCGCCGAAAGGGCGGCAAGACGTGCTTTATCGTTTCCCCGGTAAAGATAGGAAAGCGCAAGAAAGGGCGGCTCCCCTTGAAGCGCGCGCAATTGCGCCGCCATTTCTTCAAGTTGCGCCTCGAAAGCATCGTCCCAGACCGGCGGCGGCAGGATGATGACCACCTGCCCGTCGGCATGGGCGTAAACGTCTTCCAGATAAAGATGGCAGGCACCTTTTTCCGCCCGCCCCTTGCCAAGCGTTAAAAGCCGGGAAAGGCGGCCATAAGCGGCCCGGTCCTTTGGATAGAAAATCAGGCTCGGCCCGTCTTCAAGATCGAGCCGCGCACCGACCAGCAGCTTTAGGCCGCGCGCTTTTGCCGCCACATGGGCACGCACCACGCCCGAGAGCGTGTTGCGGTCGGCAAGGCCGATGGCGGAAAGGCCGAGCTCGGCAGCGCGCGCCACAAGCTCTTCTGCGTGGCTGCCCCCTTCCAGGAAACTGAAATTGCTTAAGACCTGAAGCTCCGCGTAACTCATGAAGCCTCACGCAAAAAAGCCATGCAGGAACCAGGAGGGCGCGCCGCCCGGCAAAGCATGATTCTGGGCACGGTCCTGATAAAGCCCGGCGCGGAAGACCCAATAGCGCCGCCCGCGCACATCCTCGATGCGGAAATAATCGCGCACTTCTTCAAAGATACCGTCCTGGAGACGCCACCATTCCGGCGCGATCCGCTCCGGCCCTTCGGCGCGCGTTACCTGATGGGGCACATGGCGCCAGCGGAAATGCATGGGCGGGCCGTCCGGCACTTCCGCCATCACCTCGATCGGCTCGGGCTTCGTTAAAAGGCGCAGCGGCCGCAGCGGGCGCGGCGGCGGGCTGCGCAGAGGCGCGGAAGGAAGAGAGGGAGAAGAAGACCAGGCAATTTCTTTCATGGCCGCCCCCTCCAACGCCGGGCGGCTCTGCACAGCGCGCTCGGGCACATGGCTGTCCTGCGGGCCTTGCAGGCGCAGCGCCTCCGCGCCAAGGCGCACGGACAGCCGGTCGATGAGCCCGGCCAGCGCCTCTTCCTGCCTGCTCGCGCTCCCCCCTTCCTCGTTCTCTGCCCAGCTGCTCTGGCTTTGCGCAAAAGGGGCCGCTTCGTCGGCTGAGAGAATGAAATATTCCGCCCCGAGCCCGAGATCCATCTGCTCGAAACGCTCTTTGAAAAGCCGTGCCAAATGCGCTTCCTCGCGCACCGGCTGCGCCGTGCGCAAAGAAAGCGCCGCCACCTGCCCGTCCACCCGCAGCGCCCGAAAAGTCCAGCGCGTGCCGCCCTGACCTTCACGCACCAGCATGGATTTAAGATCCGCGCTCAAGCGGCGCAGCACTTCCGGCAGAAAACTCAAATCCTGCACCGGCTCGCTATAGCCTGCATGAGCGCGGAAGGACGGGGCGGGATGCAGCGGGTTCAGACTTTCCGGCTGGCGCCCGAGCGCCTGATCGAGGCGGAAAAGCACCGCCTCTTCGGCAACGCGCGAGCGGAACCTGCGGGCGAGCGCCAGGCGCGGCATGGCGTAAAGCTGACCGATCTTGGTCAGGCCAAGGCGCTGCAGCAGAAGCAGCACCTGCGGCTCAAGCCGCAAAGCCGCCATGGGCAAGGCGGAGAGCGCTTCGCTGACGCCGCCTTGCGGGGCGATGGCGCGGGGCGGGCCGAAACGGGCAAGCGCGCTTGCCGCGCCCACCGTCTGCGCCATGCCGAGATAGGCTTTAAGCCCCAGCTTTGCGAACTGGCTTTCCATGCGCGCCAGCATCGCCTCTTCCCCGCCGAAAAGATGCGCGCAGCCCGTCGCATCGATGAGAAGCCCGTCCTCTCCATCTGCCGCTACGAAAGGGCTGTAGCGCAGACACCATTCGGCCAACCCTTGAAGAGCGGCGCGGTCGCCTTCCATATCTGCGGGGGCATGAAGAAGACCGGGCAGCCGCGCCTTGGCATCGGTCAGCATCATGCCGCGCGTCAGCCCAAGCCGTGCTGCTCTCTCATCCACCGCATGAAGGCGCACCGCGCTTTGCTCCTGCACGGTCAAAACGAAAGGCGGAACGTCTTTTGCCTTAGCCGGTGCGCGCGAGGGGGAGAATGGCGGCCTCTCCCGCAGGCGGGCTTTGCGTTTTTGGTGCCGCCGGAAGCGCTCGATCGGCCAATGGGGCAACCATATGGAAACAATGCGTCTCATGATCCCATTCCATCGTGACCCTGAAGGGCATGGGCCCTGCCTTCGCTTTTTCCAGCTCCACCTGCCAGCGCGCGGCGCCGGGCGCGGCAAGGTCATGCACCTGGCGCCCGCTCGGTGCCGGGCGGATGCGCAGCCGGGTCAGCGCGGCACTCGCCTCTTTGCGTTCAAGCGGGCGGATGAGCCAGCAGGGCATCCGGTGCTCCGCTGCCAAAAGCGAAAGCCGCCGGCTTTCGGTGAGCCCGACATCGCCGGCCTCCCCAAGCGCCCCGGCAAGCGCGCCTGCCTTCAAGCCCTCTTCCAGCGCCCAAAGCACATCGAGACTTGAGCGCGCATAAAGCGTGAGAAGGCGCTCCGGCGACACCCTCGCATCCAAAAGCCCCGGCCCGTAGGGCGCGCCGAACTCGCGCCGGTCTTCAAGCCGCATTGCCCATAAAAAGGCGGCCTGCCCCCTTCTCTGCCTTTGCCGCTGCCGGGCCGCCAGCACGGCAAGGGCAAAGCCGCGCGCCGCGCTCATATCCTCATAAGAAGCAGTCAGCTCATGCAGCCCCGGCCGCAGGATGAGCCGCGCCGGGTCTGCTCCTTCTTCACGGGACCGGGCAGCCGGTGCCTCTTCCAGAACCGGCGCGCTCTGCTCGATTTCGGCAATAGACTGCCGAAGCCGCGCCATAAGGGCGCTGCGGGATGTGCCGCGGGTCTCCCCGGACATGGGCTTACCTCTTTCGATATTTCCCTATGTTCTTATTTTGTTCTCATGCTGGAGTCAAGCCGCCAGAAATCCGGAACAGCGACAGAAAGAGGGCTTAAAGCAGCTGCAGCACCGCCTCGACATCCGCTTTTTCAGTGGAAAAAGAAGCAACGAAGCGGGCAAGCGGCCGGCTTTCCCCGGCAATATCCCAGGGCGCGAACTGTACGCCTGCCTTGAAAAGCGCCCGCTGCTGCTCTTTGGAGAGAAATGCAAAAACCTCATTGCCCTCTGCCGGATAGGCAAGCGCGATGCCCCTTTCCTGGAAGCCCACGGCAAGCAAGGAGGCCATCTCGTTCGCCTGCCGGGCGAGCCGCAGCCAGAGGTCTCCTTCCAGATAGGCTTCCATCTGCGCGGCAAGAAAACGGCCCTTGGAGAAAAGCTGGCCGCCGCGTTTACGCAGCCGGGCAAAATCGCGCGCTTTTTCAGGATCGAAAAAGATCACCGCCTCGACACCAAGCGCGCCGTTCTTCGTTGCCCCGAAACAGAGAACATCCACCCCTACCTTCCAGCTCATCTCGGCGGGCGTACAGCCAAGCGCAGCGAGCGCATTGGCAAAGCGCGCGCCGTCCATATGAACGGCCATGTTCTTTTCATGCGCAAGGGCGCTTAAAGCGCGCAATTCATCGAGACTGTAAAGCGTGCCCGCCTCGCTTTGCTGCGTCAGGCTCAAAAGCGCGGGCTGCTGGCGGTGCACACCGCCGGAGCTCCAGAAGGTCAGCGCCTCTTCCAGCGCGGCACGGGTGATACGCCCCGCCTCCCCGCCCACGGGCACAAGCTTTGCGCCATGGGTGAAAAATTCCGGCGCGCCGCATTCATCCACATGGATGTGGCTTTCTTCATGGCAAAGCACGGCGCGGTGCGGAGGTACATAAGTGGAAAGCGCCAGGGAATTGGCCGCCGTGCCCGTTGCCACCAGAAAGGCGGAAAGCTCGCACTCGAAAATCTCGGCAAGGCGCGCCTCGACACGTTTCGTGATCTCATCGCTGCCATAAGAGGCGCTATAGCCGCCCGCCGCCCTTGCCAGCGCCTCGATAACCTCCGGCGCCGCACCGCTCGTATTGTCACTGCCGAAATGCATGCGCGCTCCAAAACAAAAAAGAGGGAGAAAAATCAGACTCGGTCTTCCGGCGGGAAAAGCGGTTCGGGATCGCCGCTTTTCCACTGCGGATATTTTTTCATCACAGCCGCAAAAAGCGCGCTGGACAAGAAGTTTTCCAGCCAGCGCTGCACGCCCGGCAAAGACTGTTCATCGAACCAGGCTTTATCCACGAAAGCAAACTGGCGCACGAACGGCGCGATCGCGATATCCGCATAAGATTTTTTAGCACCGAAAAGGAAAGGCTCATCACCAAGACGCGCCTCAAGCCGTTGAAGAAAGGCAAGGCCTGCCTCCCGGTGTTCTTCCGGCTCCGCGCCTTCATAGCGGTTTGCGTATTTATAGCGGTCGAGATGGGGTTTGAACTCTTCTTCCGTCTCAGCGATCAGCGCTTCGGCCTCTTCACGTTCGCCCGGCGACAGCGCCATCAAGCCTTCCGGGTCGCGCTGCTCCAGCGCCCAGCGCATGACATCGAAACTTTCTTCCACCACCTTGCCGCCGGGCAGGACAAGCACCGGCACCGTTCCCTTGGGCGAAGCTTTCAGCATTTCGGCCGGCTTATCGCGCAGCACCACTTCGCGCAAACGGCAGGGAATGCCCGCGGAGAAAAGCGCCATGCGCGCGCGCATCGCATAAGGACAGCGGCGGAAGCTGTAAAGAATGGGAAGCGGGGCATCCATCAGGAGGCCTCTTTCTTCAAATCCAGCTTCTTCTTCAAATCCAGCTTCTGGCCCGGCTTGTCGCCCAGATGCACTTCGCCGCGCGCTTCGGCAAGTTCCATCTGCATCTGGCGCTGGGCGAAGCGGTAGCGCTGCTCCTCGCTCAAATCCGCATGGCAATGCGGGCAGGAAACACCTTCCATATAATGAGGCGAGGCTTTGTCTTCCGCGCTGATGGGATGGCGGCAACCATGGCAAAGATCATATGTCCCCTCGCCAAGGCCGTGCGTGACCGCGACGCGCTGATCGAAGACGAAACATTCCCCGCGCCACAGGCTTTCTTCTTCGGGCACGGTTTCCAGATATTTCAGAATGCCGCCTTCAAGGTGATAGACCTCATTGAAGCCCTTTTCCTTCATGAGAGCGGTTGCCTTTTCGCAGCGGATGCCGCCGGTGCAGAACATTGCCACCTTCGGCTTGTTCTTCAGCGCCGTGGCTTCTTCCACCCAGGCGGGAAACTCCCGGAAACTATGAGTGCGCGGATTGACCGCGCCCTCGAAAGTGCCGATCTCCACCTCATAATCGTTGCGCGTATCGATGACGATGACATCGGGCGCGGAAATGAGCGCGTTCCAGTCTTCCGGTTTGACATACGTGCCGACATTGCGGACGGGGTCGAGCCCCGGCACGCCAAGCGTGACGATCTCTTTCTTCAGCCGCACTTTAAGGCGCAGGAACGGCATCTCCGCCGCCCAGCTTTCTTTATGCTCAAGGCCTGCGAAACGCGCATCCTCGCGCAGCCAGGAAAGAAACCCGCGCATCGCCCGCTCGGGCCCGGCAATGGTGCCGTTGATCCCTTCATGGGCGAGCAGCAGCGTGCCCTTGATGCCGCCGGCGCGCGCCATTTCCTCGATCTTCGGCTGCAGCGCGGCAAAATCCGGCAGATCGACAAACTTATAAAGAGCGGCGACCAGAAAACGGCTCATCGCAAAATCCCTCAAAAAACTCCGGCCCTTATAGCTCTTTGGCGGGGAAACGTAAAATACCGGCCCTTGAAATGAGACACGAAAAAGCCGGGCAGGAAGCCCGGCTTCATCGCATCCATCGGGAAACAGCGTTAATGGCGAAGGAGCCCGTCCCGCGCCTGGTCCAGCTTCTCGCTGGCCTTGCGCATGGCCTCGGCGGCCTTTTCATCCGCCGCGCGGGCATAGCGCGAGCCTTCTTCCTTAGCTTTGCGCATCACCGCGTCGCGGGCCTCGCCCATCGTCACGTCCTCGGCTCTTGTGCGGGAGAAATACCCGGCCAGCGCCGCCCCGGCGGCAAGGCCGATAAGGCCCGTGACGAGGGGATGGGCCTCATAGGTTTCCTTCACCTTGCGCCCGGCCTGGCGGGAGGCTTCGGCGGCTTCTTCGCCCGCATGACGGGCACGTTCCTGCGCGGCGCGCATTTTCTCGCGTCCGGCAGCCGCCGCCCTTGAAACAGGCCCATGGCCGTTGAAACGGCCCGCCTCGTAGCGCTCATCTTCCGCCGACGGGCTTTCATAAACAAAACCGTCATCGGCGCGCTCATCCGCACTGCGGGTACGTGCCGCTTCTACCGCGCGTTTCGGTTTTTGCGTGCCCAGCGAATAGGCGAGCCAGGCAATGCCCGCCGCCGTCAGAGCGGAGGGAAGCGGGTGTTCCTGCACCGTGCGTTTGGCTTGATCCATCATTTTTCCGGTATCCACATCTCTCAGGCTTTCCAGCGCGAAATCCACGATCTGGTTCGCCGAAATCGAATTTCTGAGCTCGTCGAAATCGGATTGCACGGCCGAGCGGGCCGCACGCACCTGCGCTTGTGCTTCTTCGGCGGTCTCTTTCGGGAAGTCGTTCACCTGTCGCTTATTCATGAGAAATTCTCCTTTATTGCCGATTTGTCGCGTCTGAATTCACGGATCGTGCGGCGGGGCAGAAGGTTCTCGCGGCGGAGCCGGCTAAGGCCCCAATAGATGCAAACCGCACCAATACTGCCGACCCCGACCGCAACGAGGAGCGCGGCCCAAGGCAGACTGAGACCGGCATCCACCAGCACCGCGATAAGCGCGGCGATAAGGCAAAGCAGCGCCGCCAGCGCCAGAAGGAACCCGGCCAGCACGGCCAATCCGGCCCGCACAAGCTGCGATGACTTTTCTTCCGCCTCCCGCTTGAGCAGATCGAATTCCTGCTCAAGGAGGCGGGAAAGGTTACGCAACAGATCGCTCAGGATCTGGGTGATGCCGCGCGGCTCTTTCGGATCTAAGGCCATAGTGCCTCGCTCACGCGCGCGGCGGCCGGCTGTTCAAGAAACGCATGAGCACGAAGCCCGCTGCTGCCGCTCCAAGCGCAAATTCCACGGGCCGCTCTTCGGCAAATGCCGATGCCTTGCCGTAAAGCTCGCGCGGCGAGGAGCGGTCGAGCTCCTGCGATACTTTATCGAGCAGCACCGCCACTTGCTCGGCGCAAGCGCCGATCATGGCATCTTCCGGCTCGACCGTGCGCGCCACTTGGCGGAAATGATCGCCATAGCCGCGCGCAAATTCCGCCGCCGGATGAAAAGGCTCATCCAAAAAGGAACGGGCCTCTTCCTTGGCCTCTTGCGCGTGCTCCCGGAATTCCTTCCAGGCCTCGCTGCTTTCCTGAAACTGCGAGGCGGCGAAATCTTCTGCTTCTTGGCGCGTGACCATAGCTGCCTCCCGTCTCTTCAGACATTACGCGCACCTGCCAAAGCACCGGGCACAAGACGCCGGGCCCGGCAGGCCGTCTAGAAAATAAACGCGCCAAAGCCCGCGCAGTTCACGGAACGAGGCAGCAAAACGGGAGAGAGATCAGGCCGCGCGCTGGTGGCGGCCCTCTTCCACTTCTTCCGCGATTTTGGCAATGAAATGGGGAAGATCATCCGGCTTGCGGCTCGTCACGATGCCCCAATCGGACACGACGGGTTCGTCCGTCCATTTACCGCCTGCATTTTCCATATCCGTGCGGATCGAATGATAAGATGTGACTTTGCGTCCCTTCACGAGACCTGCCTCGATGAGAAGCCAGGGCGCATGGCAGATCGCGCCGATCACCTTGCCCTTATCGGCAAACGCCTTGATGAGCTCCAGCGCCTGCGGATTGACCCGCAAGAGATCGGGATTGATCTGCCCGCCGGGCAAGACCAGCGCATCATAGTCAGCTTCGCTGACCTTGCTGAGAGGGACGTCGACGGGCACCGCCGCGCCCCAATCGCCGCCATCCCAGCCGCGAATTTGCCCTTCTTCCGGCGAGGCGACGTCCACCTTCGCGCCCTTCGCCCGCAGCTCTTCCAGAGGCTTGAGAAGCTCGCTCTGCTCGAACCCATGCGTAGCAAGAATAAGGATTTTCGCATTACCTATCTTCGGCATAACCAGCTCCTTGGATTCTGTGTCAGCTATGCCAGGAAAACGCAAAAAGGGCTCTGCCTGTTCCGGCAAAGCCCTTTCCTTAACGGATTGCGATGGTTGGGCGCTAAGCGCGCACCATATGCAGAAACTGCGCGTGGCGCTCATATTGCGCCAGCGCATCGGCAATGATCTGATCCTGCGTATAGCCCATCACATCGTAATGCTGGCTGCCTTCGGGCAGAAACACCTCGGCCCGGTAATAATGCCGCCCCTGCTGGCTGCGCACATGGCGCTGCTCGACCACGAAGGACGGCGCTTCATAATCGTGCAGTCGGACGGAATAATAAAAATCCTGCTCGCCGCCATGGCTGACTTCGATGTAACAGGTCCGCCCTTCTTCCGCATCGACATTCGCTTCATAGCCGAGTTTCGAGAACTCTTCCGCTGCCCGCTCCAGGGCCGGGCGCACCGTCTCGCGCAGGAAACGCTGCGCCTCGGGCAATTGCGGGTGATGCAGAAGCGCGCGCAAGCGCTGCTCCCAAGGGATATTCACCCCCTGCACCCCCGCACTTGAGGCAGACGCAATATCGAGACTGTTGCGCCGTACCGCTTCGAGATCGAGCGCCTTGTAAAGCCCGTAACAAATGAAAAGCATGATGACGGAGAAAGGCAGCGCCGCCGCGATCGAAGCGGTTTGCAATGCCCCAAGCCCGCCGGCAAGCAGCAGCCCTGCCGCAACGAAGCCTTCGGTAAAAGCCCAGAAGACCCGCTGCCAGACCGGCGCATCGTCCTCGCCGCCGGAGGTGAGCATATCGATCACCAAAGAACCTGAGTCCGATGAGGTGACGAAAAACGTCACGACCAAAATGGTTGCAACGATGGAAGTGATCCCGGCAAGGGGAAGATATTCGAAAAATTTGAAAAGCGCGGTTGCTGTGTTTTCCGACACGGCGGCGGCAATCGCCCCGCCGGCAACGCCGAGATCGAGCGCAATCGCGGTGTTCCCGAACACCGTCATCCATAAAAACGTGAAGCCAACGGGAATGAAAAGCACGCCGGTGACGAATTCGCGGATCGTGCGCCCGCGCGAAATGCGCGCGATGAACATGCCCACGAAAGGCGACCAGGCAATCCACCAGGCCCAATAGAACAGCGTCCAGCCGCCGATCCAGCCTTTCTTTTCATAGGCGTAAAGATTGAACGTCTTTTGCACCACCTCGGAAAGATAAGTGCCGACATTCTGAAAATAGGCTTCGAAAAGGAAAAGCGTCGGCCCGGTGATCAGCGTAAAAAGCACAAGCACCACGGCAAGACCCAGGTTGAGCTCGGAGATACGCCGGATGCCGCCATCGAGGCCCATCACAACAGAGCCCGTCGCAATCAGCGTGATAATCGCGATCAGCACGAGCTGCACGCTCACCGTCTCCGGCACGCCGAAGAGATAAGCAAGGCCGGAATTGACCTGCGAAACACCGAAGCCGAGCGAGGTCGCCACGCCGAACATCGTGCCGAGCACCGCGAAAATATCCACCGCATGGCCGATGGGCCCATGGATGCGCTCGCCGATAAGCGGATAGAGCGCGGAGCGGATGGTCAGCGGCAGATTGTGCCGGAAGCCGAAATAGGCAAGCGACAGGCCGATCACCGCATAGATCGCCCAAGCATGAATACCCCAATGAAAGAAGGTGATGGAAAGCGCCTCGCGCGCCGCATCCACCGAGCCCGGCTCACCCACAGGCGGCGCCATGAAATGCTGCACTGGCTCCGCCACCGAAAAGAACATGAGCCCGATGCCCATGCCCGCGCTGAACAGCATGGCGATCCAGGACCAATAGGAAAACTCCGGCACCGAGCCGTCCGGCCCGAGCCTCACTTGACCATGAGTGGTGAAGGCGAGAAAGGAAACGAAAGCGAGAAAAACCGCCACGCAGAAAATATAGAACCAGCCGAATGTCGAAACGATCCAGTTCTGCACAACGCCGAAAACGCTACTGGCAAGTTCCGGTGCGCTTACCCCCCAAATAACAAAGCCTAAGATCAGGATCGCCGAACCGAAAAAGACCGGCGGATTGATGATCGCTTTGGGTTTCTTTCCTTCTTCGCCGAATTCGGTGCCCTCTGTGCGCATATCCATGAGACGGCCCTTTCTTGTTTTTAATGCGTCGGCATTTCTAGCGTCAGAAATAGAACCCGACATTGATATTGAAACGGTGCTGCCAGCCGCCATCCGTGGCGCCCGGCCCAAAGGCGGTGCCGTAATCGGGGCTGGCATAGGCGTGATTGCGCCCGCTCAAGAGATCGACATAGACGAAAGCGGGGCCTTCGAAATCGAGCGACACGCCGAGCACATTTTGCTGCGTATCGGCAAAGCCGGAGGCGGCTTTCTCCATATAGGCGTAATCGTCATAAAGCGTGAGGCTTTGCAGCCCGAATACGCTCATCTCCCAGCTATGAGAAAGTCCGGCGGAGTAAACATAAGCTTCAGAGGCCACCTGATAGGGAAAGTCATAAGCACCCATAACGACGAACCGGTCGTCCTGGCCCACCGGGTTCTTCAAATCGATATCGTAATAGACCGCCTCGGTGATGATGTTCCAGGGACCGAAATCACCAACCCAGTGCAGGCCCGCCGCAACGCGCGAACCGGTCTCCCCCGTCGCGCCGTTTGGAATTTCTCCATAAAGAAGCGAGAGTCCCGCCTCGCTCGTTCCGTTGCCTGCATGATCGAACTTATAGGCAGCGCGGCCCGTCAGCTGGTTCTCTTCTTTATTGGAGCGGCCCATATCCGAGACGATGTCATAGGAATAACGCGCGCTGTCATTCGACTTGCCGTGATAATTGCCTTCATCGGCAAGAAAGTACGCCGCATCGAAACTCCAGGCGCCCTGCTGCGTGTGATAGGCAAGGCCGAGATCGTAATCGTCCTCAAGGCCGAGATAATAAAAGATGGAAAAGAAATAGCTGTGCGAGGCGAAGGGCAGCGGACCGAAAGGCACCTTCTGCACACCGGCGCGCACATAATCGGTTTCGGAAAACCGGTATCCCGCCCAGCCGTGATGCAGGAAATGCGAGCTGTAATCGGGATCGGCATAATAATAGAGACGGTACTGCGCAGAAGCTTCCCAATTGCCGTCGGAATAATCCACATCCAGGATCGCCGTATCGAAGTCCCAATAATCCCGAGGCTTCGTTTCATCGACCCAGCTTTTATCGAAAAGATTGACGCGGACCGCGCCGCCGATTTCCACCGGCCCGAGTTTCAGCGGCTCACTGTGAGCAGGCAAAGCCGCCAGTAAAAGCCCCGCCGGAAGGAGCATACGCAGACAAAAATGCTTCCGGCTGCGGGGAGCGAATGCACGCCGCATGATGCCTCACACTTATTTTTGCTGTGAGGTGAAGCGTAGAACAAAAAAGAGCCGGGCACAACGCCGCCGCCCGCGTGCATGACGCCGCGTCATGCAAACGCAAAGCGCCGGGTGAGAATAAGCGAGTCACCGCAAACTTTTTTAGCCAGGCCTAAATGCCCGCAACAAAGTTCAAATCGGCTTTGCACACCTGCGCCACCTCGCGCGTCGACATGAAACGGCTCAGCTCTCCGAAAAGCGCTGCAACGCTCACCGGCGCGCCTTGCCGGTCATAGAAAAGCCAGCGATTGGCCCGCGCCGCCGACGGCAGAATGGAAGCGGCAAGCGTGCCCGCGGATTTTTCGCGCGTGCGAATGAGCTTTACCGCGCCGCCCGCGCCGAAAACATGAGCAGCATAAAGCTCGCCGTGATTGGGCGTACGGTCCAGCATCCGCTCCAGCGCCTTGCGGTTGGAAACGGTAAGCTCACCGGCCATCAAAGCCGCCGCATGCGGATCGGAACGCAGCACAAGAAGTTTTTCTCCCGCCTCATCCGAAACGGGCCGGTAGCGTCCGCCCTCTTCTTCAAGCATCTGTGCTTCTTCCGCAAAGCCGTGCTTGGCGCCATGCGCGCCCAGCATCTGATACCAGGTCTGGCGCACGAACTGAAAAGGACCATTGGCCGAAGACGTCGGCGCCTGAGCCGTCAGCACCAAACCGCTCTCGCGCATCGCGATATGAAGAAGATAGCCGGAATTGGCGCCCGTCGCTTTGGAGGCGGCAACGATTGCGCTGAGAAGATCGGGGCCCAGCAAATCGATCGCATCTTCCACAAGCTCCGTATCGGCGGGTTTTGCTTCAGTGGGAACATCGTCCGGCCCCGCAAGGCTGGCCATCTCAGCCGCCGGGTCATCGCTGCCGGGTTTTTCAGCCGGTTCGGAAAGTCCTGCCGTCTCACCCGCAGCCTCTTCCTTTTCTTCGGCAATCACGGTGCTTGCCTGCTGCAATTCGGCAAGCGCCTTGGCAATCGCCGTAATGTCATCGGCGGACAATTGATGACGTTTATCACCGGGCGGCGGGGGCGGCACAACAGTAAGGCCGGTAGAAACGCCGGAGGAAGTGTCCAGTGAAGAGGTTTCATCGGTCTGCGCCTCAGCCGAGGCAAGTTTGACCGGCTCGCCCTTTGCTTTGGAGGCAAGCAGCGTTGCCGTTGCCAAAGCGGACTCCGACGCGAAATCCGACACATCGCGGGCGAGCGATCCGTCTTTCACATATTCCACCGCCTCGGCCACCGGCTCGATTTTCATCAGCTCGGTTTGCGCGCGGCCAAGAGCCGATTGGCCATCGTCTGCGGTAACGTAATCCCATGCCAGAAAGGCGATCAGGAGGAAGGAAAATTTCATCCACATAGCAGGTGCTCCTTTTAAAGCGTGGCGCTGCTGCGCCGTCCTGCCCCCAGTTCGGGATGAAACTATCAGGTCTTCTGTGAACGCCGGCTGGTAGGCCTATTCATCTCGCCTTTATAAAGCGGCCGTTTCATTGCCGAATGCAAAATATTCGCTCGCAATCTGCAAGAATCACGCGGTGCTTGTTGGCGAGGCCCATCACTCCGGCTGCGGCGTGCAGGTTTTCAACGCACCGACAGCGAAGAAACCGTCCGGCAGGAGCACCGCCTTGTTGAGCACGCCGTTGCGTGTCTCGTCATAGCGGTTGTTATATTCCCAAAGCGGCGCGCCCTCTTTGCTGACCATGAAAGCGCGGCCATGTTCCGCCTCGACAATGAGCTGGTCGCCATTTCCGAAAAGCTGATGCTTGCCGCGCCGCCAGCTATAGAAGGGCACATCGTCCGTCCCCTCAAAAACAACCTGCGTTTCCATGGTCGCCGGATCGATCGTCACGATCTGCGAGTGCTCGAAGCCCATATTGTTGTTGTAAACGGAGATCGTGCCGTCGGGGGCAAAATGCGGCTCATGCTGGCGGTGCCAGGGCCCGATGCTGAACCATTTGATGTTGAAAGTGTCCGGATCAAGCACCGCGACCATGTTCAAGGAACGCATGGAAATGAGAAGATCGCCCGCTTCGAACACCGGAAACGCGCCCGCCATCTCCGGCGCCAGTGCTTCGATATGATTGAGATGGAAGGGATCGGGCGACATGCGCAGCCCCGCCGGCCCTTCTTCGGATTGAATGGCCAGCACGCCCTGCAGATTATGCTTCTTGAGCACATCCACCATCATGCCGGCTTCCTTGAGGATGGTCCCGCT
Source organism: Tepidicaulis sp. (assembly GCF_965222285.1). Lineage (NCBI taxonomy): Bacteria > Pseudomonadati > Pseudomonadota > Alphaproteobacteria > Hyphomicrobiales > Parvibaculaceae > Tepidicaulis > Tepidicaulis sp. Next base: position 2,721,005 of record NZ_OZ244942.1, read on the forward strand.
TTCCGCGTCGACCTGAACGAGTTTGTCGTCCCGCAACGTCCAGAGCGTACCGTCGAAAGAGCGCGTCACGGCATGGTGGAAATTACCTTCCGTCTTCCACATCACCTTGCCGCAGGAGTTAAGCCGCGCCAGCACACGCCCGGAATCGAAATTGACGACGATGGAGCCGTCCTCGAAGACATCGAGCCCGTGCAGGAAAACGTTTTCAGGCCCCGGCCCTTCCGGATCGATCTCGCTGTAATTGACCGGCCAGGCATGAACCTCCTCGCCCTTGGCATCGAGCAGCAGCACGGAATTAAGTGCTTCGCGCTCCGGCGTAAGGCCAGAGACCATGAGGAGGCGCCCTTCATAAGCGCCTTCACCGAAAATGCGGAAACGGGCCTCATGTCCCTCGCGCATCGGTACAAGATGGCGGTTCGCCTCGAGCCCGAAATCGTTTTTCCAATAGCGCTGGAGATCGCGCACATTCTCGTAAAGCTTCCAGACCTGATAGGCCGGCGGCAGGTTCCAGATACCCGCCACGATGCCGTAGGAAAAAGCCGAGAACACCAAAGCAAAGACGAAGAGATAGACGGGGAGCTTGTCTTTCGTCTCTTCACTGATTTGAGGCATCTTCATCGAAGGCAGGTCCTGCTTTAAGGAATGGAAGGAGAGGCGGCAAAAAGCGGCCCGAAGGCCCGGTAAATCTCTTCGGCGCGGCTGAGCCGCGCCGGATCGTAATCTTCTTTTGCCTCATAAGGCGTCGGCGCGCGGAAGCGGGAAGCGGCAGCACCCAGGCCCGTTTCTTCAAGCCCGCATACCCGCGCAAGGCGCGCAAGGCCCGGTGAAGGGTTCCGGCAAAGCCCGTCATAATCAACGAAGAGCACATGCGAGGAGGGCGTACTGAGAAGCGCGTCATGCGCCGCGGCCCAATAGGCAAGCCAGAAATCGAGCCCCTCTGGATTAAAGGCCGCCGGATCGAGCCCCTCACCCTCCCGCGCCATCCAGCCGCGGAAATCGATAGGCTTCAGCGCCGCGCCGAACTCGTAATGACCGAGCCATTCCATATAGCGGCGGGCAAATGCGTCTTCGGCATGGAGCGCGCTGAACTGCACATGCTGGCGGCGGAGCGAGCGGGCATGATCGAGCGGGCTGCGCACCGGCACGATGATGCGGCAATCGGGGAAAAGTTCGGGCAGCAGAGACAGCCGCGCGATATTCGCATTGTTCTTACAAAGATAGCGCGGCACACCGTCCCCTTCCGCCGCCGAAAGCGCCAGCACTTTGCGGATATGCTGGAAGTAAAACGCTTCGAATTCTTCGTTCCGGTCCTCAGGCCCCCAAAGCCTGATAGAAGCCTTGCCGTATTTCTCCGGCCAATAGGCTTTCCAGACAACTTCCTCGAAGGCTTCCGGACTGTCGAACCCCACCGCCACGCCGTCCCCATGCGCGCGCTCGGCAAGCGCGGCTTCCTTGCGGAACGAACCCGAGAGCCGGTTCCAGGTAAAGGGGCAGAGAAGAAACGGCATGTGCCGGTAGGTATGGGAGGTAAAGTCGGGCAGCTCCGCCAGAATTTGCAGAAGCAGCGTTGTGCCTGCGCGCGGCAGCCCGGCGACGAAAAGCGGGCGCTCGATAGTGATACCCGCACTCGAACCGAAAAGCCCTTCTTCTATATCGGCGAGCGCGATTTGCGCGGGCACAGAGGCGAACGCCAACCGGTGCAAAAGCCGCTCGGCCCGCGAATAGGATTCCGGCCCGCTCATCACACCACCCTTCTCATCGTGCCCACCTTCTCATCGGGTCAGCCGCCAGGCGGCGATCATGACAAGGCTCGAAACGATGATGAACACCCAGTCCGTTGCCGCCGCTTCCGCCTCGCCTAGCGAGACAAGCCCGGCGAGATCGGCAAGGTAAGCCGCGCCAAGCGGCACGGCGAGCGCAACGGCCACCGAGAGCGTGATAAGGAAAAAAGCGCCGAACATGGCAAGCGCCGCTTTCTGCACCGCTGCCTCCTTTTCATCGTCACTGAGCACCGGGTTTCGCATGACGGCAAGCGCGCGGCGCCCTGCCGCCCCCGCCGCTTCGACGCGGGAAACGAGGCCGGTCACTTTCAAGGAACCCATGAAAAGCAGAAGGCACAGCGCGAGAAGGCCGTAAACCAGCATGGCCCTGCCGTCAGGACTTACGGGAAGAGGCAGCGTTCTGGGCGCTCTCCTCCCCTGCGCCCGGAGCGCCGGAAGAAGAAATGGCGCCCGCGCCGGGTTTCTTACGGAAAAGCCGTTTCAGCGGGTACCAGACGAAGCCGACAAGCGCGAGACCCACCGCCGCAATCAGCGCTAGAATTGTCCCGATGGCCGACAGGCCCGTCCCCGGCCCCACATAGGCGAAGCTCGTGCTCGGCACGATGAAAAACGCCGAACTGGCTGCTGCCAGGACAAAAAAATCTCTACGCCGCATGGCCTTCATTCGCTCCTGAAAGAAATGGCACGTCTCACGACTATGTAAACGGCAATATACGCAGAAAGTGCCATAAAAGTGGCGCGAAAAAGGAAGCTCCAAGGCAGACAAAAATGCCGCAGCCACCCCCGCTTTCCTCGCCCTGCCCCAGTTCTAGCCGGATGGGCGCTTGACACCCCCCGCAGGCCGCCCGCACACGCATCCCGCCGGCACGCAAAAGTTGCAAGTTGCAGCCTCACAGGCTCTCACACGAGCTTGATGGAATTGGAAGCAACGTGATTTCCAATCGCCAGCCCCTCTTCCCATTATTTAGGAGCAGAGAGCGCGGTACCCCCCCTTTGCCGCGCCCTGAGTGAGTTGAGTGAGTACCCCCGAAAACGCTTCAAAAAACACTGGATAGGAGAGATCCATGAACTCGAAGACCTCTGCCCTGGCGCTTGCCGGTGCCGTTGCCGCCGCGCTGACGCTGTCGGCGAACACCTCCTTCGCCGCTGACGCAGCAGGCATGGAAAAGTGCTACGGCATTTCCCTCGCCGGCAAGAACGACTGCGCCGCAGGCCCGGGCACGAGCTGCGCCGGCACGTCGAAAGTCGATTATCAGGGCGATGCCTGGAAGCTGGTTCCGGCCGGCACCTGCGCCGACATCGAAACCCCGTTCGGCCCCGGCAGCCTTGAGCCTGTCGACCGCCCGGCTTAATTGACGCCCGGACGCCGGAGCCTGTTGCCCATGTCTTATCCCCCTCAGACATCCCCCCCAGCGGCAACCGTGCCCGATCTTTTGATCGGTGCGAAGAAAGCTCCGGCGTCCACCCCCGCTCCCGCCAAAATCCCCTCCGTCACCGGCGTGGGCCTGAAACCCGGTCATTACCGCGATATTCTGGAAGCCGGCCCGGCGGACATTCCCGCCGCAGGCTGGTTCGAAATCCACGCGGAAAATTACATGGGCGAGGGCGGCGCGCCTCATGCCTATCTCAGCGCCATCCGCGAACGCTTTCCCCTGTCCATTCACGGCGTCGGGCTGTCGCTCGGCAGCAACGGCCCGCTCGATGAAGCGCATCTGAAGCGGCTGAAGGGGTTGGTGGAGCGATACCGGCCCGGCCTCATCTCCGAACATCTTGCCTGGTGCAGCGCCGGGGGGACGTTTTTCAACGATCTTTTTCCCGTGCCGCTTACCCATGAAACGCTCCGGAAAGTCGGTGATCACATCAATCAGACTCAGGATTATCTCTCCCGGCGCATCCTGATCGAAAATCCCTCGACATATCTCAAGACCGTCGACGATGAGATGAGCGAACCGGAGTTTCTGGAATTCCTGAGCGAGCGCACCGGCTGCGGCATTCTGCTCGACCTCAATAATGTCGCCGTCTCCTGCGCCAACAAGGCCGAAAGCACGGCAGATTATCTTGCGCATTTTCCGGGCTCCGAAGTCGGCGAGATCCATCTGGCCGGTCACAGCATCGATACGGGCCATGATTGGGAGCTGCGCATCGACGATCATGGCAGCCGCGTCAGCGAAGAAGTCTGGGCACTCTTTAAAGATTTTTGCGAGCGCTGGGGCCCCCGGCCCACCTTGATCGAATGGGATACGGACGTGCCCGCTTTCCCCGTGCTTCTGGAAGAAGCGGGCAAAGCGCGCGAGATCATGCAGAACGCGGCGGCATTCGGCCCCCTCATGGGAAATTCCCATGCCGTCACTCGCTGATTTTCAGCGCAATTTCGTGCGCGCCCTCCAGTCCTCTCCCAATCACTCGCTGCGCCGGCGCATGAGCGCGCCGGGCGGTGCGCCGCTGGAGCAGCGCTTCGCCGTTTACCGCAACAATGTCTATCACTCGCTGACAGAAGCCCTAAGCGCGGCCTTTCCCGTGATCCGCCGGCTGGTGGGCGATGAGTTTTTCAAGATCACCGCGCGCACCTTTCTCGACCGCGAGATGCCGGGCCGCCCGACACTGATCGGCTATGGGGAAGGCTTCCCCGAGTTTCTGGAAAGCTTCCCGCCCGCCCAGAACCTTGCTTACCTCGGCGATGTGGCGCGGCTCGAACTTAGCTTTCTCAGCGCTTATCACGCCGCCGACGCCGAGCCGCTGAGCGGAGAAGCCTTTGCGCAAATCCCGCCCGAGGCGCTGGAGACGGCGCGGATCACGCTGCACCCGGCACTGCGCCTCTTAACCTCACCCTATCCCGTCTTCGATATCTGGCAGGCCAACCAAGACGGCGCGGCGGCGCCAAGTAAACCCATCAAACTTTCCGATGCCGGCCAATGCGGGCTCTGCGTGCGCCCGGCGCTCTCCGTTCTCCTGAGCGTTTTGCCCGAAGGGGAATATGCCTTTCTCAGCGCGCTAAAAGCGGGGGCATCGCTTGGCGAGGCGGCAGGAAGCGCCGCCGAGATCAGCCAAGATTTCGATCTTGCAGGCGCGCTTGCCCGCGCTTTTCAGCTCGGCCTTTTCGCCATGATCGAAGGGCACGGCATTCCCCTCTCCTCCCCCCAAGGACGCACCAAGGACCCAGCCAAGGATTAAGCCTCATGATCGACACACGCCTCACCCAAGCCCCGGGAAGCGGCGCCGCCGCCCTCGTCTCAAGCCTGATCGCCCTTGCAGAACGTATTCCCGCCTCGGTTTACGCGCTTGCCATGCGCGCCGCGATCGCCTCCGTGTTCTTTCTCTCCGGCCGCACCAAGGTGGAAGGACTTCTCACGCTGAAGTCGAGCACGTTCTATCTCTTCGAACATGAATATGCGCTGCCGGTGATCTCTTCCTCGCTTGCCGCGCATCTGGCGACCTATGCCGAGCATCTCTTTCCGCTTCTGCTGGTGATCGGCCTTGCCAGCCGCTTTTCCGCCGCCGCGCTCCTTACCATGACGCTGGTCATTCAGATTTTCGTTTATCCGGGCGCCTGGTCCACGCACCTCCTCTGGGCCTCGATCCTGCTTTACCTCATCGCCCGCGGCCCCGGCGCACTCTCGCTCGATCATGCGATTGCCCGGCGCATGTGATCGCCCGGCGTCTATGATCGCCCGGCGTTTGGACGGCGCTTGAGACTCCCACAAGCGCCGCAGCGCCTCTTCCTGCCAGAATTAGCCCCAGGCCGGAAGAGGCGCGCCCTTACAGGAAAATCCCTCAGCTTCCACCCGCAAAGCGGGCTTTGAACTCTATCTCCAGAATGCAGCTTTGCGGCGAAAGTCCGCTGCCTTGCGCAGGCGCTGTATAATAGTCCCCCTCCAGCGCCACATGAGCGCGCGCAGGTTCAGGATAAGGCGCGCGGTAAGCGGCAATATCGTTTGTGACGGCCGGCCTGATATCGACCGGCCAATGTGCAGCTGTCTCGTTGAGATAGTAGCGCCCGCCAAGCGGTGTTTCGTGCCAATGGGACGCGGGCGGCCGCTCGGCTTCGAAAGGATCGCTCATCCGGCCATAGGTCTTTTCAAGCGCGGCAAGCACAGCGCTAAAGCCTTGCGCACAGGCGGAAGGCGCCGTGCCGCCCGCCACATACTTCAAACTGAGAACGCCAAGCCGCCCGCCCGGCGCGAAAATCGCCATCGGCTCGAACATCCTGCCTGCGACCTCCGCCCGCTCATCACTTAAAAGCCAGCAGCTCTTTTCCGGAAGCTGCGCCCTGCATTCTTCGGCGCTTGCCGCCGTCCAGCTCACGCCGGGAGAGGCGGCGAGCGTTTCTTCCAGTTCCATACCGGGCGCAAGCCCCCGCCAACCGGGCCCCTCAGCCCGCGCGCTGCCCGCCGCGCAGAACAGCGCCAGAATCGCCGCAAACGCATCTTTCGCAATCTCCTTCATGAGGGTCCCGCATAGCGGTAGAGGACCCAGCGGTAGCCCAGCCCGATGAGCAGGCAGGGAAGGGAGAAAGGCAGCGCCACCATGAAAAGCCCGATGGCGAGCATCGGCAGGTTGAGAGGCGAGAGTATATTGATCGCGAGAAACGCGCTGATAAGCGGGGCGAGCGCCCCGGCGATACCGGCGCGCGCGAAGGAGACGGGCGGACGCATCAAGGCCCAGGAGACAAATCCGCCGAAAAAGGCAGAGAGCGCGAGAAAGGCAGGAAAGTCGAACATATCCGGCGTCCCGATGCCCATATCCGCGCTTGCCGCAAGCATAAGCAACCCGGCGGTCAGCGCCCCTATAAGCCCGAAGCCGAGCGCGTGGAGATACCGTTCATCCATGGCGGCCCCTTTCACTCCTGCACCTTTTAGCCAAGGCCGAGACTGGGATGGCATTTTACGCCCGGCAACTAGTACAATTGCCGTAATATGAACGCGGCGCATTCGCTGGCAGATTTGGGGCAACGCAACCTGGAGAGAAAAGTGCGCAGCGGCCGCATCATTATTGCAGATGACCATCCGGTGTTCCGGGATGGCTTGAGGCGGATCGTGCAAAAAGCCTGTCCGTCGGCCGAGATCGTCGAGGCGGATACGTTCGACGGCGTCGAGAAACTTGCCGAAGGCGGCGAGAGCGCGCCGGATACCTTCGTGCTCGATCTCTCCTTTCCCGGTTTCGAGCAGGCCGCCTCGATCAACAAATTGCGCCGCGCCTATCAGCAATCCTCCATCATCATCGTTTCCATGAGCGATGATCCGGCAACGATCGAGAAGGTCATGGCGGCAGGCGCCGACGGCTTTATCGGCAAGGCGGTGCTGCCCGGGGAAATCGGCGAGGCGATCAAAGCCATTCAGGAAGGTGAGATCATCGTCAAACGGGTTTCCGACGGCCCGGCGCAGCGCGAGGACCCGTTTGCCCATTTGCCGCCCCGCCAGCTCGAAGTGCTGCGCTTCATCGCGCAAGGCAAGTCCAACAAGGAAATCGCCCGCGAGCTCGACATTTCTCCCTTTACGGTCAGGGTGCATGTCTCCGCGCTTTTGCGCGCGCTCAACGTCTCCTCCCGCGCGGCGGCAGCCGCTCTCGCCGCCGAAGCAGGTTATTAAGCGCGCTATTGGGCGGCCGTGCGGCCCGCCTCCATCATCAGCTTTTGCGCCGTGATCGTGGAGCGCAGCTGCGCCGGGCGCACGGGTTTGGCAAGCACCGGCACCGCGTCATCGCCAAGCTGCTTGCGCACTTCTTCCTCGCCGTGGCCGGTGATGATGACGGCGGGAATATCCGCCCCTTCCAAAGCGCGGATATCTTTCAGGCACTGCGCCGCCGTATAACCGCCGCCAAGATCGAAATCCGTCACGATCAGATCACAGCCGGTTTTCTCCTCCGGCAGGCGCGAGGCTTCCGACACCACGCAGCCCCATTTTGCAAGCAGCATGGCGGTTGCCGCGAGCACGCTTTCATCATCATCGATCAGCAGGATATGAAGCCCGCGCAAAGGATGCGCCGGCAAAGCCGGGCCCTGGCGCGGCCCGGCGCCGCGCGCACCGGCCAGGGCGAGCCCGTCGATCATGACGCGTGTGCCCTGCCCGCGCACGGAACGCACCTTCACCTCGAGCCCTTGCAGCGCGGCAAGGCGGCGGACGATGGAAAGCCCGAGCCCCAGCCCTTCCTGCGCCCGCTGGGCCGGCTCGTCGACGCGGTAGAACTCATCGAAAATCTTGCCGACATCCGCCTGAGGAATGCCGGGGCCCTGATCGCAGATTTCAACGCTCAAGCGGCCGCCCCGCCGCCGGCACCCGATCAGCACCTTGCTGCCGGGTGCATATTTGATCGCGTTGGAAACGATATTCTGCGCCATCGTGGCGAGCAGCGCGGGGTCCGCGCTAACCCAAAGATCGCAGGGCACACGGGTAAGGCGGATGCCGGCGTGACCGGCAAGCTGCGCATTCTGCCGGACGACATCTTCCAGAATCTCGCCGATCGCGACGGGAACAAGTTTCGCCTCCACCTTGCCGACATCGAGCGCGGCAATATCGAGAAGCGAACGGAAAAGCCCTGAAACACTGTGCAGCGAGCGGTCGATATTATCGACCATTTGCTGTTCTTCCGCGCCGAGCCCGGCATCGCGCAGGCAGGCGGTGAAAAGACTGATCGCGTGAATGGGTTGGCGCAAATCATGGCTTGCCTGCGCCAGGAAGCGGGATTTCGAGAGGTTCGCCTCTTCCGCATCCCGGCGCGCAAGGTCAAGCTCGCGGGTGATTTCCGTCATCTCCACCAATTGCCTATCAAGACGGCGGGTCAGTTCCACATTGGAAAACAGAAAATCATTCATCCGCACGGAAAGGATCGTCAGGATCAGCGCATAGAGCATGATGAGCGAAGCATTGACGGCGGAAGGCGGAAAATTGGCATGCATGAAATGCGCGCCCGCCAGAAGCGGGATGGAGGTCCACAGGCTGATGAAACAGGAGCGCAGCATCGCATGCTGGGAGGAGACGGCGCCGAGCGCCGTGCCGCCCAGCGCCAGCGTATAAATGAGCAGCACCTGAAAAGAGCCTTGCGCGGCGCCGAAGGCCCCGCCGCCCCAGAAAAGTCCGACCAGCGCCGTGAACGCGCTATGGGCCCAGCCCGCTTTCAGCGCCGAGGGCAGAGGCACCGGCTGGCGGCTGACATAGACCCGGCAGAGCGCGGCAAGACTTGCGGAAAGCACCGCCATGCCCGCGCCCCAGAACAGCACCCAGGGCGCATAATCGAAACTATACGCCAGAAAGAAGCTCGTCAGCGCGATGACGCCCATATGCACGACCCAGCCCTGGAAGCCGAGATCGAAGAGATAATCGAGCTGCCATTTCTCGACCGAGGCAATACGCCGGCGCGCCTCGCGCAGCCGGTCTTTCGTGCTTTGTGCGCTCACGTTCTCATCCCCAAAACGTGCCTCAAGTCTGCCTGCGGCAAGGCCGGGGCTCAAGAAACATTCGCCCGCATCGTTAAGGCGCGTTTGACCTGCAGGCGCTGCTAGGGAGAAAGACAGGCTTTGAGATTGCCGATCGCCTCATCCGCACCGTCGAGCGAGAAGCGCGCCGCCACGTTCCCGCGGTAAATCACCTGAAGCTGCTTCCCCTGCCGCATTTTTTCCACGTAAAATACAGGCGGCATGGCACTGCTGAGGCAGCCATGTTCGCCGCCGAAACATTCAAAGCTCTGATCGAAAAGCGCCTCATCCACCGCAAGCTGCATGAGAAGGGGACCGGCAGGTTCCGGCGGGGCTTCACTTTGCACAGGATCGGGGAAAAGCCCGAAAGCCGGCCCGCCGCCATTGCCGCATTCCACCTCGAACCGCTGGCCCGATTCGTTTTGCGTATAGGCGACACCTTCAAGGCCGGGGCGCGACTCATAGATCCAGGCGCCGCTCTCAACGACACGCGCTTCTTCAGGCACGCAGGCAAAAAGCCCGCCGATTGCCAGCAGGAGGAAACCCCGCAAAACCGCCTTACCCGTCACTCTCATCATCGCACCCATCGCCGCACCGGCCTTTCAGCGCAAGCTTGCCCGGGAGGGCGCACAAAGGCGATTACGCCAAATGTGCTAGTCGCCCGGCGGGAGGTGCCAAGCGCGGCGCATAGGACAAAAACACCCCTCAAACCGGCCTAGGAGGCCCCTGAAAAACCCTACTTTTTCGCGGTTTTTTGCAGATGCTCCTTATTGATTTGCAGATGATCCGGGAGCGCGCCCGCTCAATTGATTACTTCTCCCACCCCGCCCAATCTCCTTCCCGTCGACGGATGCAGCAATCCCTTCAGGTCCTGCCGATCCGACAGACATGAAACGAACCGGGAAAGGAACTCTCCGTGATCAACAAGAAAACCTGTGCGGCCGCCCTCGTGGCCTTCGCCTTCTCCATGCCGGCTGTTGCCGAAGAGCCGATGAACGATCTGGAAATCGCACACACCGCCTATACGGCCGGTCAGATCGACATTCGCTATGCGCATCTGGCGCTGGCCCTCTCGCAGAACGAAGACGTGCGCGCCTTCGCCGCCACGATGGTCCGCGACCACACAGCTGTGAACGACGCTGCCGGCGCGCTCATCACCGAGCTCAATGTCACGCCGCAGGATAACGCCCTCAGCCAAGCACTGGTGAAAGGCGCTGGCGAGAAAGTCGAAGAGCTGACCGGCCTGCGCGGCAAAGCCTTCGACTGTGCTTACGCAACGAACGAGCTCGGCTACCACCAGGTCGTCAACCAGACCGTGGAAGGCAAGTTCATTCCGAACACCACCGTCGAGCCGCTCAAAGAGCTGCTGACGGACGCGCTTGCCACGTTCAAACAGCATGAAAAACATGCTGAAAACATGGTCAGTGGCCTGAAGTGCTCGTAAAGCGCACATATTCCCGCAGGCAGGCCGGCGCCCTTCTGGGTGCCGGCTTCGCCGCGCTTTTCCTCTCCGGCACGCCGTGCGCCAGCGAGACGCCGCGCAGCCATAAGGTCGATATAAGGAAGTTCAAATTCGCGCCTGCCGCGCTGACCATCAAAGCCGGCGACAGCGTGGAATGGACCAACCACGATATCGCCCCCCACACCGCCACCCATGAGGAAGGCGGCTGGGACACGGGCACGCTCTCCCGCGGCCAAAGCGCCGTCCTCACTTTTGAGACGCCCGGCACCTACAGCTATTTCTGCGCCTTCCACCCGCAAATGACGGCAACGCTTACCGTCGAGGCGTGAGAACGTTCCGGTTAGAGACCGGAAACGCTCATGTTTCCGTCTTCTATGAAACGGGAAACAGGTTTTTGGTAAGATGCCCGCAAAGAAATTTCTCGGTTCAGTTCTATCGTCAGCTTACCGCCCGGCCTCCGATAGTTTTGGATAAGCTGTTGAATGGAAACGTTTTCCAGAGCCGGCGCTCCATAGGGCACCTTCTCCTCACCATACAATTGCCGTTCATAGGCAGCAATCTCGCCCAACACCCTAAAAGCGCCGAGATCTTCCAGGGAAACCTCCCCTTGCGAAAGTTGAAGCGAGTTCAATTGTTGTTCTAGAAGTAAACCCAAAGCGAATAGTTGACCCAGCGTTACTCCGGCTGATGCCTCATCGCCTGCTCCTGTCAGAACACCTGCAAGCCCTCCTTGAAGACCGGAGTCGATTCCTTTCAAATCGCTTTCCGCTGCAATAACGGCAATATCGTCGACACGGATCTCCGTTTCAAAATGCAGCAGCCCTTCCTCTTCATCGAAGGAATGGTAGAGCTCGAACGTACCGGAGAAAGTTTCCTCTCCCGTACTGGCCTGCAGAGTGTTTATTTCTGCAGAAGAAAACCCGAGTAACGAAAGTACGTTCGGACCAAAACTGACACCGCTTGCTCGTATGTGGGCTTCGACCGGCACACCCTCATGGAGCTCCACCAAGGACACACGCAGTTCATCTATTTTGGAGAGGTTCAAGAAACGCGCATATTCTGACGTCGCGCGCACCTGTTTCAAGGTCAGGCTGCGGCTCAAAGCCCCGACAGAAACCTTCTCATACTCAATGTGATCCTTGAGAAAGCTACTTTGTATCTGTTGGTCAACTTTTTTGGAGAGACCGCTTTCAACATACGAAAGCCCACCCCAACCTATTACACCGGCCGCGAAGACAGCGCCTATAATATAAAGTTTCCGCATTGCTTTTGCCCATTCTCGCTCAGCGCGGCGTTTTTCCCGCTATTTTGCCATATACAGATTGAAGAATATCACTCGATATGCGCTGAACGTCCGGCACTTGAAACCCTGCGTCTGTGTCAGGTGTCTTTTGCGTATCCCGGTCATCGCCAACCCTACTTGCCAGTATCCGCACAAAACGTTCTTTCATTCTCTCATCTTCGAAATGTGGCGGCGCCGCGAACTCGCTCACCCACTTTTCATAAAGCCAATCCAATTCATCAAACTCCGCGCAAGCATCCTTCGCGCAAGGATAGGCAAATGATGCCCGTAGCAAAGCAGTCCCACGGGGCCCATTCGTCAGAAGTTCGGGACGGCCTTGCACGAAGTACCATTTATCACGCTCAAACGTGGTTTTCGTGGGCGAAGCATCCAAAACAACGCGGCTTGGCCAACGCGCAGCTGTATAATCACTCTCTGGGGCACCCGCTTGCAGCAATACCCCGAACGAAGCGTCTGTATTCCGGCCGGCACTCGCCGGCACCGGATGTACTGGCCGGTTGTTACTGGAGTCAAAAACACGCGCAAGACGATAAAAGCGATCGGGCTGCCTCACGAACTCCCTCAAACGAGCGTTGATCTCCTGAGCTTTCTCGGAAACCTGTGCCGAGAAGTTACGGAACTGGTATTCGGCCGCTGCCACCCGTTGCAGCTCTTCAATCTCGAGCGCTGACAACTCATAAATGAGCATTTCCCTTTTTCTGTCCCAGAAGGTCAGACGTGAAAGCGTTACGTCCAGGACAGGTACATCCAATCGGCCTTTGCCAACCTTCTTCGCTTTGCCAATCGGCGAAAACTCGATATCGACAAGCACGTTTCTGGGGTAACCAGTTTTCTTGATGAGCTGCTCTGCAGTCTTGGGAGAAATTGGCAACGCAGAGAGAATTGCGTGCTCCCCAAGATTGATTTGCAACTCGGGCTGGCCATGCCTCGGAAAAATATATGCCCCGTAGCACGAGCGTGAGTACCGCAATGCAAGCTTCTGCGCGCCGAATGGAGCAATCGGCAACACCTCGGAAGAAAAGTCGTATTGGTCGTATTTGAGCATCAGAGGAAAGATGTATTGCGCACCTAACCGCTCGCTTTTCCCTTCCTGAATCTTGCGAAGTTCCGGCAGCCAGTGATCCCGCAGCCGTTTCCTGTCGAATTCGTTATTGACGTTTCCGTAGGCCTTACAATCATAGATATAAGAGGTGAGATCGACGACCTTGCTCTCGTCGAGGTCTTCTTTTCGGATGTGAGCGACCGCGAAATCGTGCAAAGCCGGATTGCCGACCAGCCGTATCGGCTCCAGCGATGCTATGGACACCTCTTGCTGGTCGTTTTGACCATCATTCGCATCATGCCCAGTCTCGTCGTCTTTTACGTCAGATACCAGAGGCGGCGGAAGATCAGCTGCATTTGGGGGTTCTGATGCGTCCACCGCCCGCGCAACCCAACCCTGCTCTCGTTCAGCTAAAACGATATAGGCAGCCTTCGCACCGCCCTCCTCTACAATGTGAGCTTCATAGGATGTAGCTTTTTCACATTCCGCACCGATAGGCCCGCTTAACTGATTGGCTAAGCCCAACAAAGCAGCCTGGTCACCGCGCAGTAAACTGTCGTCTCTCAAGCGGATCTCCAGATTCAGCTTTTCACTGCACCACGCCTCCCCGGTCGCAACGACATCCACGCCTCGCGAATCGGAGAACGCAATCCGCTGATCGGCAAGGAGGGGAGATGCACCAAGACTGCTGCACAGGGCAAGAACCCAAAGTGTTTTCTTACATCCGGACATTCAGCCTCACCCCAGCTTCCAGGCTCCATCAGGCGCCTTGCAGCTTTCGACAACCTCTTTCTCCGCACCCAATTCATAGGAGACGTCCCGGCAAGTTACTTTCGACTGAACGACGGTTTCAGCCCGTGGAGCGGCATCAAGATCCACACCCCCGGTCATTTCCGGCTCAGCCTCGGCGACTGTTACAGTCTCGGCCGTTTCCAGCGGGCTGATGAAATCTCCGTGGACATAACCAATGGCAACACCGTTCCGTGAAACGAGATGCCAACTACCATCTGCCGTCCGCCCGGCAACCTGAATGCGGTCGCCAGCTTGAAAACCGCCGATAACGTTATTGTCATCGAGATTCGGAGTCGCCCGCAGCCGTAGACTTGCTGTCGCGCGATAAGGCAGCCCCAGAACCTCGAAACCTGCGCCGGGTGCTGCAACTTGCGTAATGCGCTCCACTTTCAGATCACGCTCTGCGGTACGCGTATTGGACGTTGTAATTTTTATGTTTTTTCCCGATTCCGGAGCCTGCCACACACGGCTTTCCCCATCGGGCAGGTCGCGCAACGCATCGTCCGATGCCTGGGCTAGCGCTGTTCTGTCTGTCTGCGACAGAGATTGCGCAATAGCGCTCCCGACCAACCCACCGACGACACCGCCGATAATCGAAGCCGCCACGCGCCCGCTGCCGCTGCCAAATGCTTGGCCGATCGCCACACCGACGGCAGCGCCTCCAAGTGCACCCAAGGTCTGGTTCAGTTCACGGCTATTCTGCGCACAGCCTGCTACCGAGGCCGCCAAAACGAGGGCAATAATTCCCCTAGAGTGCGACATTGACCGATTTTTCTCCATATTGATTCCCTTCCAAGCGGCCCGAACCGAATCGCGGCGTAGATGCGCAACCATTCCCTACCCCGGTTAACAACGAGGTAAAATACATGTTTCGATTTGAGGTGTTTCAAAGTTCCGTGTAGACGAAGAAAGGTGCAAATAGACATGCCAGGGAGCATGCGGGCATTAAGCAATATCCGGGTTAGTGCATCTGTCTTAATTCCCTGACGCCCGAAAGCAGGTCAAGTTTGCCTCTGAAACGATGAAAGAGGCAGTTGATGAGACGGATCCTTGCCCTTGCCGCGCTCCTTGCAGCGCTCCCCTTAGCGTTCAGCGCCGCCGAGGCCTCGAACCTTTCCGGCACCTATCTGATGTTCGGCGATCTGGACGGCAAATGCGCCAATGAGAACTGGAACCGGCAGGGTTTTGCCCGCGCTTGCGCCGGCGTCAATCTGCGCGTCCAGCGATCGGGCTCAGCCTGGGTGGGCAAGGTCGTTCATGCACCGCCGCGCGGGCCCACGGGCTATCAGAACCGCGGCATGGGCTGGATGGCGTTCAATGTGAGACCGAACATGTCCGGCCCCGCTTCATGCATGGCGGGGGGGCAGTCCGCCGCGCTGCTTTATGGCAGTGTCTTCGATCAGGTAAGCGGCATGATGAAGGCGGGGTATATTCTCGCCGTGCCGCGCAGCACCACCTACGGTGCGGGCGCCGATATGGAGATCTATTTCCTACCGGGTGTGAGCGATCCCGTTCTGCCGGGCGGTCAGTGCAACAACCGCGCGACCTACGGCAAAGACCGCTTCACCAAACTGACACCGGATACGGGGCCGATGCCCTGGCACGGCAACTAGGACGGCGTTAGAACTCGCGCCCGCCCGCTGCCGGTTTTTTGGCGGGCGGCTGGCCGCCTTCATAGGAAATAGTGATCTCACAAGTTTGCGCCTTGTTACCGGAGGGCTTCTCGCTCCATCCGGTATCGATGGCGAATTTCTTGAAACCGTTCTCCTTGCTCCACCATTGTTTGAAGGCCGAATAGCGGGAGAAACGGTGTTCGGTGTCGCGGTGCTCATGGCGTTTCAGAGAACCGTAGCGCGTGCCGGCCCGCTCCAAAATCTCGCCATGCTTTTGCGCGCAGCGTGCCTCTGAAATATCCCTGCGCTGCCATGACAGGCGGATGGCGCTTAGCCAGCCTTCCGTGAAATCTTCGCCCACCGCAAAATCGACAAAGACCCGGAAGGGCGTCCCGCCCACCTCCACATCACTTGCCGAATGCAAGGTCTTTTGCGACCCACGGCTTTCCTTATCCCCTTCCTCGAAAGAAAGGCCGGGCACGGCCGCCGCCTCTTCCAGCGTCATACCGAAGCGGTATGCGTCCCAGCCCGGAGGCGCCTCTTGCGCATGGGCAGGCACAGCCGCAAACACCAGGAGGGATACTGAGCAAAGCAATGAGCGCGATGTCATGGCAGGGTCTCACTCCATTTCAAGATGCGGGGAATAGGTCATGAAGATGATGTCCTCTTCCGGCGTGAAATTTTTGGCGGAAAATTCGAGACGCTGAGGACCCGTCTGTTCAAGCGGATGCGGCCAGCAGCTAGCAAAAACGGCGCCGGGCGCACCCGTGTCGATGGTCAGATGAAAATGCCCGATAGGGCCGTTCCAATTCGCCCCGCTCGTCAGCACATAGCCCACTTCGCGGGCAAAATAAGAATAACGCTCTTCTTCCGGCAAAGCGGCGAGCGCCGTAAATTCTTCGTCGCCGAGGCAATAGCGCTCACGAAACCAGCTATCGAACGCATCGAGTTTTTCCGCTTCCTGCCAGTTGCGCATGAAGGAGAGCATGAAAGCCCCGGCAACGGGCTTGTAGCTGTGCCGCACTTCCACCTTCTCACCGGCGGGAAACACCGCCTCCCAGAGATAGGTGATACGCGTTTTCCATTTGCGGCTTTCGAAATTACCGAGAAGACCAAGCTCGGCCATGCGCTCTTTTATGGGCGCCGTGCGCGCCTCATCCCCGTACCAGGTCGAGGGCTGCCAAAGCTCGTCATAAGGCGCGAGCGGCCAGCCTTCTTCGCGGAAAAGCTCCGTAATATTCTCTCCCTCAAGGGAAATGATCTCCACGACTTCCCGCGCTTCGGCAGGCTTGCCGTCAAAGGTGGTGGTAAAATCGATAAACCGTACTTTTTCCGGTGCCGGCGGCCATTGCTCGCCAATGTCATCGGCAAATGTGTCGGGAAACGGAAAGGCGATAGTGAGCGCCGCATCCTCTTCCGTCACGTTTTCAAATTCATAGGCAACCTCGATACGCGAGGGGGAAAGAAACAGATCCTCGCGCAAAAGCCGTACGGCTTCGTTCTCTTCCAGCACGATACCGCCCGCCACGATGCTAGCCGCGCTGTCATTGGCCCGCGCTGGGAAAGCCGCCGCGCCGGTAAAGAGAACGGCAGCCACGAGAGAAAGCGGCAGAAAGGCCGAACCTTTTTTCATGGATAGAACCCCTTCCGGCAAAGCTTCAATGGCGCCTGCCCGCATAACGGCCTTTTATCCATCAGCCTGGCCGAGGCAGCGGCAGGGAACAATTAGTACAGATGCCGTAACGGGGTGGAAGGACTTTCATAAGAAACACTGCCTTTCGCTCAGCCCAGTGCTTAAACTCCCGCCAAGATGAGCAGGGCACCGGTATTCCGGAAAGAGCGGCGGCGGATAATCGCCCAAATGAGCGCGGCCGGCCTTTTGGCGGCTGCCGGCAGCGGAGCGCGGGCAGCTTCCCGCCCTGCCGCGCCCATCCTCATCATAGGCGCAGGCCTCGCCGGCCTTGCCGCCGCAAGAACGCTGAAGGACGCAGGACACGAAATTCTTATCCTCGAGGCACGCGGCAGAATCGGAGGCCGTCTTCATACCTCCCGCCTCTGGCCGGACATGCCCATGGATCTCGGCGCAAGCTGGATCCACGGGATACGCGGCAACCCGCTCAGCGCCCTTGCACGCGCAGCAGGCACAGCGCTGGCCGAAACGAGCTATAGCTCTTCTCTGCTGCTTGGACCGGACGGCGCCCCCTTCCGCGGCGACACCGGCAAAGCCGAAAAGATTCTGCACCGCGCCCTCAAGGCGGCAGGCACGCGCAAGAGCGACATCTCCATCGCACAGGCGCTCGAGGCCTCGCCCGGCTGGCGCGGCGCCTCGGCTGACGAGCGGCGCCTGTTGGATTACCTCGTCAACAGCACGCTCGAACATGAATATGGCGCGCCCGCGCGGCAGCTTTCAGCCTGGTACGGCGATGAAGATGAAACATTCCCCGGGCCGGACGCGCTCCTGCCCGGCGGCTTTGACCGACTTGCCGCATACCTCGCGCAAGGTCTCGACATCCGCTTTCATAGCGAGGTGAGCGGCATCGCCCCCGGCCTTGTAACGCTTGCCGATGGCAGCAGGTTCAAGGCGAGCCGCATCATCTGCACCCTGCCGCTCGGCGTGCTTGCCGGCGGCAATGTCCGGTTCGCCGAGCCGCTTGCGCCCGCGCGCCTGAAAGCGATAGAGACGCTCGGCATGGGGCTCCTCAACAAATGCATTCTCAGGTTCGAGAAGCCTCACTGGCCGGAGGGTCCCGACTGGATCGGCTGGCTGAGCGAGCCGCCAGGTCTTTGGGCGGAATGGGTCTCGCTTACACCAAGCCTCGGCATGCCGGTTCTCGTGGGCTTTAACGCAGGGGATGAGGCTGCGGCTATCGAAAACCTGAGCGACCGCGACACGGTAGCCTCCGCCCATGCGGCTTTGAAGGCCATGTTCGGCACGCGTTTTCCCGCGCCAAGCAGCGCGCAAATAACCCGCTGGGGAAAAGACCCGTTCAGCCTCAGCAGCTACAGCTTCAATGCGGTCGGCACAAACGGCCAAACCCGCCGCGCCCTTTCCGGTGCGGACTGGGGCGGCAGGCTCTGGTTCGCCGGGGAAGCGGCAATGGCGGATTATTTCGGCACCGCCCACGGCGCTTTTCTCTCAGGCAAGCAGGTGGCCGAAGCCATTCTTTCCGGTTGAGGGGCGCCATGGGGCATGGCCGCGCTAGGCACCGCTGACGCACCGCGCCTCTTTCATAAAAAGCGCCATGATGAGGCTCGATATGCCCCAGGCAAGCAGCATGCTGACAAGCGTGTGTGAAAAATAGTGCTGGCCGCGCGCCATCTGGAAGAGCCCCATCAGCCAGCCCATGGCAATGCCCGGCAACCAGTAAATAGCGGCTGGCAAGGATGGCATCCGCAAAGGCTGCAGGAACCTCACCCCGAGCAGGGCAAACCCGCCTGCGGCATGCCCCGCCGGCCAGCACTGAAAATGCGCCGAAGAAGAAAACGGCGCCGCCAGCCGGTCCCAGATACTGAAAGCTCCATAAGGCCCGCCGAAGGAGAGCTCCTGCACCGGACAGGAAACGCCCGTCACCCCCTTCAATAGCCCCGCCGCAAGCGGCACCAAAGCCAGAACGAGCAAGGCAGCCCAAAGCGCGCGGGCATGGGAGCAGGGACGGCCGGAAAGGCGCCTTGCGCAAAGATAGAGAACAAGTAGCGAAGCCGAGGCGACAAGCAGGATTTTCGGCAACTTATAAAACGCCCAGAATAAGAGCCCGCGCTCTTCAGGTTGGACGAGCCATCCGCCTGCCGCCGGGTCGAAGAAAAAGCTTTGCAGCCATCCGTCGAGGAACTGAAGCTCAGGCAGCATAAGAACGAGCACGATAAGTGCCAGACAAATGGCGCTTTCCAGAAAAAGCCCGCTCTTCCGCACGCTTAGGCCCCGTGACCGCCGGGTTGCGGCGCAGCTTTTTCTTCCGCCGCGCCTGCCGAAAAAAGATCGAGCGCGCGGTCGTAAAGCTCGGTCTCCACGTTAAGAGCGCCCAATATCGTATGGAAGATCGCATCATGGGTTGCCGGCAGCCGGGCCCGGCGGGAAAGCGCTGCCCGCTCGATCCCGAACCGTGCCGCATAGCCATCCGATATCCAAAGCAGGAAAGGGATGTGCCGCTGCACATCCGGCGAAAACGCATATGGCAGGCCGTGCAGGTAAAGCCCCATCTCGCCAAGCGACTCGCCATGATCGGAAGCATAGAGAAGGGCTGTGTCGGCATCGGCCCGGTGCTGCTGAAGTACACCGATCACACCGGCCAGCACATGGTCCGTATACCGTATGGAATTGTCATAAGTATTGCGTATCTCGTCCGAAGAGCAGGATTGCAAATTCACCGTGCCGCAGACCGGCGCAAAGATACCGAACCGGGCAGGATAGCGTTTGTAATAGGCCGGCCCGTGCGAACCCATCTGATGCAGCACGATAACCATATCCCGCTTCAACGTGCGCACCCGCCGTTTTAGCGCCTCCACCAGCACTTCATCCGGGCAGCCGGCCTGCGTGCAAAGATCCGGATAGGTTTTTGTGTCCGGCTGTTCCGTCTCGATGCGTGCACAGACGCCTTTGCAGCCGGAATTGTTCTCCACCCACAGGACATCGACGTCCGCGCGCTTGAGAATGTCGAGCGCGTTTTCCGAGCGCATGGCATCGGCTCGGTCATAAACCTCCCGCCCGGCGGCGGAAAACATGCAAGGCAGGGACTCGGCCGTAGAAGTGCCGCATGAATAAGCGTTTTTGAAACTGACAACGCCGAGCGCCGCCAGTTCAGGGTTTGTTTCACGTTCATAGCCGTTAAGGGAAAAGTCGGCGGCCCGCGCCGTCTCGCCCACCACCACGACAAAGAGAAGCGGCTTGCCGGGCCCGCCCATTTCTTTCCCGCGACGCACAGTTTTTGCCAGACGGCGTATCTCCCCGCCGCCCGCACCGCCCCGCTCACCTTCCGTGAGATATTTCGCCGAATAATAGATCGGTGAGGTCGGGTTGATCATATGCCGGAGATACCGGTTGTTCCGGATGAGCGAAGCATAATCCTGAAAGAAGAATGCGCCGCTCAGCCCGATAATGACAAGGCAGGTAACGAGGCTGCCCGCGCGCAGGAAAAGCTCGCGCCGCCAACCCGGCCAGCGCAGCGGCACCCGAAAAATCAGCGCCGCCGGAAGAACGCCCAATAAGAGCATATGAAGAAGAAAGGGGACTGAGAGAAGATCGCCCGCCTCGCCCGTATCGGTTTCAACGATATTGGCAATCATGGTCTGGTCGAACATCACCCCGTAAGAGGAGGTAAACCAGGAGGTAGCTGCCGCCAGAAGAAAAAGCACGGCCAAGACAGGCTTCATAATGCGCGGCAACGCGGCGAGCTGCAGCAGAAGAAAAAACAAAGCGCACAGAACAAGACCGAGAGAGCCGAGAAAGGCATAGTCTTCCAGAGAGCGTCCCGGCCAGGCCTGCCAAATGGTCTGCCATAGCCGGACATTATAAAAAAGCAGCAGCGCCGCGCTTGCGCCAAACGCGAGAAGCAGCGGATGCACTCCCTGCTCCTGCCCGCCTGCGCCGCCTGCCGAACGCCGGCGCAGCGCACTTGATATGGTGGTTTTATAGGTCATGAGGCCTTGCAAGAAACTCAGGAGCGCCGTTTAAAACCGGTCACCATGGCGCGCGGCAAATTCTCCCGATGCGCGATGCTGGAGGCGGCCACCCCCGCCAGATGCAGGAAAACCAGAACGAGTGTCAGATTGGCGGCAAGCTCATGGATTTCTTCCAAGAGCTCCGCACCTTCATGGCCTTCATGGCTACCATCCGTTTCATAGTCATCATCGGCACGGGCCGGCGTGATGAAGGAAATCTCCCGCATCTGGCCGTTGGCAAAAAGCGGGGCAAGCGGCCCCTCGCCTTCTTCGGCGGCAAGCAATGCCATGCCGCTCAGGGCTGTCACGGCAAGCATGAAAAGAAGGGCGATTACCATTGCACCGCCCGCCGGGCTGTGCCCGAGATGGCGCGGAGCACTGCCTGTCAAAAGGCCGCGCAAATAGCCCAGCACCGCGCGCGGCGGCGCGATGAAATTCGCAAAGCGGGCGGGGGCCGGCCCGGCAAATCCCCAAAGAACCCGCAGCATGACATAAGCGCCGATCCCGTACCCCGCCCAGCTATGCAGCCACAAAGGCTCGCCTTCGCTCAGATAAGCCACGGCAAAGCAAAGCGCCAGAAACCAGTGCCCATAACGCACGAGCGGGTCCCACACACGGACCTGATCCTCATCCTTTGCGTTCACGCCCGATCCCGCCTCAAACGGGCGCGGGCCGCTTCCTGTCTCTGATTTTACGGACACCTTAAAACTCCAGCTCGTATTCCAACATCCATTTGACGGTGTCGTCCGCCGTTGCCCCGGTCAGACCGCGCAGGTAGCCGACCTCGGCCT
Organism: Tepidicaulis sp.; assembly: GCF_965222285.1. Classification (NCBI taxonomy): domain Bacteria; kingdom Pseudomonadati; phylum Pseudomonadota; class Alphaproteobacteria; order Hyphomicrobiales; family Parvibaculaceae; genus Tepidicaulis; species Tepidicaulis sp. Next base: position 2,742,852 of record NZ_OZ244942.1, read on the forward strand.
TGATCTCGCCGGGCACACCGTCAAGCTCGAACGCGCCGCCCAGAACGGGGCCGGCCCGGTGTTCCTGATCCTTGCTGCTTTTAAAATCGTGCACAGGCCCCAGCGAGCCGAAGGCCTCGATCCCGGCATAGAACTCATCGGAGAATTCATAATGAATGCCCGCGCCATATTCGACGCCGAGCCCGCTATCGCGCCCTGCGCCTATTTCGCGCTCGAAAAGCAGGTTGGCCCGGGTCACGGTATTACCGATACGCTTTTCGATGAGCGGGCCGAATTCGAATTTATCGGGCTGCCCGCCATCGCCTTTGAGATATTCGACCAGCAAACCGAAATCGACGAAATGCGAACCGTCGCCAATGATTTCCAGACGGTTCTCCCATTTCGTGGCATCGAACCGGGTGTTACCCGTTCCCGGATCGCGCACCCATTCCCCGCCGATCTCGGCAAACCAATAATCTGTCAGCCCGTAGCCGATGCTTGCCGAATAGAACTGCTCGTTATCGAGACTGCTCTTGCTGTCGCTGGTCACGAAGCCGCGCTGCTCAATCTCCAGCGCGCCTTCTTCGACGAGCGGTGAATAAAGCTTCGTGCCCGCCAAAGCCGGGGAAGAAACACAGGTGCAAACCGCTGCAACAGAGGCGGCCAAAGCCAGCGCGCGGGATCCTGCGATATATGTCATCATCTGCCCCCGATACATCACGATACGCGTGCCTCCCTTTCATCGCCTCCAGCCGCAGCGCCGCGATAGGCGGTAAATTGTTTGATGAGCCCCCCATCCACGGCGCCCGGCAGAAGGCGCTGAAGCAGCACGAAGAAGCGCTCGGGACCCGCCGGATAGACACTGCGTTTTTGCTTTTCCGCCGCCCGCCAGATGCGCCGCGCCACTTTGGCCGGATCATCGAGTTTCATCCCGAACGGCTCGACCAATTCCTCGAAAGACTGTGCCGCCGGCGTGCGCACCGCGCGCGGGGCGGCGTATGTCACCCCCACACCGTCAGGCGCAAGCTCGCGGCGCAGCGCATCGGAAAGCCCGCGCAGGCCGAATTTCGTTGCCGAATAGGCGGCAAAAAGCGGAAAGGCGATATCGCCGAACATCGAGCCGACATTGACGATGCGCGGCGCGGCGGCGCGTTTGAGGAAAGGCAGCAGATCCCGGCTGAGAAGCAGCGGCGCGGCAAGATTGGTCTGCAGCATTTCCATCACCGCAGCCTCCGTCATGCCCGCGATGGAGCCGGTGCGCACCGCGCCTGCATTGTTAATCAATATGTCGAGTTTGCCGCCAGCACCTGCAACCGCTTCGGCAATCGCCGTGCGCCCTTCCGCTCTCGTGATGTCCGCTTGAACCAGTATGGGCTCAGAGCTGGCTGGAAGATGGGCAGCCGTTTCTTCAAGTGCCTCCTTGCGCCGCCCGGCGAGAATGAGCCGCGCGCCCGCGCGTGCCGCCTCTCCGGCAAGCGCCGCGCCGATGCCCGAACCTGCCCCGGTAATGACGACCAGCCGGTCTTTCTTACGCCGCATGCTGCGCCTCCCCAAGCCCGGCATCGCGGGCAAGCTTGGCGAACATCTCTCCCCAAAGCCGGTACACCATGTTTGCCGTATCGATGACGGCGCGCCGGTTCTCCTCGCCTTCGACCTGATCGACGAGATTCTCAAAAAAGGCGATATGGTCCTGATCGAGCGCCCCATGCGAGGTGAGGTATGTGAAGCCCTTGGCCTGACCCTCCATCCCGAGGCGCTTGCGCACCGCATCGGCTCCTGCCGACGCGATATCGACGGACGTGCCCTCCAGCACCAGCACCATGCCCAGCATGGAATAGGGATTGACGAACTGAACGGCGTAATAAACGAATGCCACCATCGCGCGCACCGGCCAGTCGCCATCTCCGGCCCGCACCCGCTCCGCGTCTCCGCCGAGATGGGCAATATCGTTCAGGATCCATTCTTCGTGTCCCTGCTCTTCGGAAAGATATTCCAGAAGCGCACTGCGGTAGGTCCTGTCGCCTTTCGGGCAATGGGCGAGCGCATGCGCCAGAAGCGGGCATGTGTGTTTGACGTGATGATAGGCCTCGGTCAGATAGGCGATATAGAGATCGCGGCCGACACCGTTCTGCGCCGCCTCCAGCACGATGGGGATGGAAAAAAACGCGTCCCGCGCGGCCTGCGTCTCCTGAAGAAGTGTATCGTAAAAACTCATGCGGACTTTTCCTCCATGCGTGAGGCGGTTTTGAGCCGGGCCTGACCTTCCGGCCCCTTGATCCAGGTTTCGATTTCCTTGCGCCGCGGACGTCCATTGGGGCTGAGAAGGCCGAATGCCTGCATCTCATCGCCCGTCAACACGGCGAAACTGCGCGGCAGCGCATAATCCGGTATGCCCGTCAAAACGCCCTGCAGCGCCTCGATGATTGCCGCAGGTTCCGCTGTCTGAAAAAAATCGCCGGCAAAAACGCCCGCCACGATGAGCGCTATGGGATAAGGCGCGCCATGACCGCAGAGCACCGCGCGCAAAATACGCGGATCGCCCTGAAGCTGCGCTTCGATCCATTCCGGCTGCACATTGCGCCCATAGGCCGTCACCAGCATCGCGTCTTTCCGGCCCTCAACGATGAGATTACCCGCCGCATCGAACCGGCCAAGATCGCCCGTGCGCCATGGCCCCTGATGATCTGGGGCCCCTGCATAGCCGCTCATGACGCTCGGGCCCGACACCGTGATCTCACCCTCTTCGATCGTGACGGTAAGCCCGTCCAGCACCTTGCCGGCTGTTCCGGCGGCAGCACCGCCCGGCCGGTTGACCGCGACGACCGAGCCGCATTCGGAAAGCCCGTAACCTTCAAGACAGGGAATGCCGAGCGAGGCGGCCGCCTGAAGCACTTGCGGCGGTACCGGCGCGCCGCCCACCGCAACGGCGCGCAGAGAGGAAGGCGCGTGGGCGTCTGCGAGCAACAGCGCGCCCACCCAGGCACGTAAAAGCTCGGGCACCAGCACGCTCACGCTGGGGCGCACCTCTTCAAAGGCAAGGCGGATTGCATCGAGATCGCCGCCCGCGCAGGCCCCGGCGACATGGCGCCGGATAACGGAAAGCCCGCCAACGAGAATGGGCACGTGAATGCCGCACAGTTCTTCAAGCAGCAGAGGGAAGGGAAGAATGGAAAGATAACTATCCGCGCTGGTCGCCGAAATGGCGCGGGCCAAGGCAGCGGAAATATGATCGAGCTGCCGGTCGCCGAGCCGCACCCCTTTCGGCCTGCCGGTCGAACCGGAGGTATAAATAATTCGCTGGCCGGGCCGGTGCGCGCGCAGCAGCCCGGTATCCGCCTTGCCAATAACATCCGGCCCGAAAAGCGTCTCGACTGGGGCAAGGCGGGCCGCGCGGGCTTTGTTGTCCTCATCGCAAAGAATGAGAGAAAGCCCCGCATCCCCTGCCACATGGGCAAGCTGTTCATCGGAAAAGAAGGGTGGCAGCGGCACAAGGCAGCGGCCCGACGCTGTCACCGCAAGATCGGCCACCACCCAGTCGATACCGTTCGCCCCCATCAATCCGACGGGGCCGGCGCCTTCGGCCAGCCTTTCCGCCGCCCCCGCCACACGGGCGGCAAGCTCACGGAAGCTGCAGGACGTTTCATCGTCACGAAAAGCGGTCCGGTCCGGCCACGTTTCTGCGGCGCGCGCCAGGGCGGCAATAACCTCAGCCATGAAGAGCACATTCTTTCAAAGGGGAAGAAAAGGCGGGCGCCGGAGAGGAAGCCGGCGTCAGAGCGGGCACGGAAAGGCTGGCCCGCGGAAAAGCAGCATGCGCCGGGTCGCGCATCAAACAAACCCAGGGGTCCATCTCATAATAGCTGCCCCAGCTTTGCGCGTTGCCGATCCGCTCCGCCCGTGCCGGGACAAGCGCCGTGAAGGGAATGCCAAGCCGCAGGAAGAGCGCACGCAGCGGGGCGGTGATCGTGAAAAGTCCGGCGGTCAGCCCGCGCGCACGGCCATAATCGAGCAGCGCCGCCATAAGCGGAAAAAGCGCGAAGGGCGAGGCGCTGACCAGCGTCGTAATTTCGATAAAGGCGTGGGAAGAAGGCCCGCCCCAAAGCTCCGCCGCAATGTCGCAAAGCGGTTTGTCGAGATAGGCTTCGGAGAAAAACCCGTCCGCGGCAAGTCGGATACCGGCCCCGGCAAGCGGCGCGCCGCCATTGCGCTGAACGACACAGAGCTGTGCGGGAAAATTTTCAAGCTGCGCGCCATAAGCCCGCGCATAACCGGCTTTCAGGAACGCTTCCGCTTCTGCGCGGCCGCTGCTCGCCCGGCCCAAAATCGTGGCTTGCACCTATCCGCCTCCGTTACACATGAGCCCTTTAAGACAGGCTCATGCTGAAGGGGCCGGCTTACACCAACCTTACGGCGCGGAAGGGGCCGCTTCATGGGCAGACGGGTCGGCGGAAAACTCAGGGAAAACAAGCGTAAACAGCGCGCCGCCGCCTGGATTTTGCGCAGCCTCCGCCCGCCCGCCATGGGCCGCCATGATCTGCTGAACGATGGAAAGGCCGAGACCCGCGCCATCCTCCACCTTGCGGTCAGCACGCCAGAAACGGTCGAACACGAGGCCGAGCCGGCTCTTCTCGATGCCGCAACCCCGGTCGATCACGCTTATTTTTCCGGGCCGTTCCACCCTCACCGTCACAGCCTCCCCTGCCGGGGAATATTGCAACGCGTTTTCAATCAGATTGCGCAAGGCAACGGCGATGAAGGACCGGTTGCCGCGCACGAAAAGCGCGCCCTCCGGCGCCTCGAGCGCAACCTCCTGACCGCGCTTCAAAGCAAAAGGCGCGAGCGCCGCCACCGTTTCTTCAGCCACCTCGTGAAGATCCGTTTGTTCATGCAGCGCCAATTGAAAATTATCCGCCTGCGCAAGATGCAGAAATTGCTGCACAAGACGCTCCAGCGCGCGCACTTCTCCCAAGGCTTCGGCGCGGTCGAGCTCGCGGTTTTCCAAATCCGCCCGCAAAATGGTCAAAGGCGTGCGCAGCTGATGGGCGGCATTGGCGGTAAACTCCCGCTGGCGCCGGTACCCGTCCTCGATCTTGCGCAGCGCCTCGTTGACCGCCTCGACGATCGGCAGGACTTCCGACGGGATACCCTCCGTTTCCAGCCGCGCATCGAGAGAGGCCGGCCCAAGCGAGCGGGCAACGCGCGAAACCGCACCAATGGAACGCAAGGAGAGACGCACCGTCAGCACCACCGTTGCAATGATGGCCACAAGAAAAAGCAGAAAAGCCCACCACTGGCGCTCGAAAAACTCCTCAATCACCGTATCGGCCAGCACATCGGAATGAACGGGGCCTTGCGCGACCTGCACCGTATAAGGTTGCTCCCCGAGCCACACCCGCATGCTCGCACCATAAAAAGTTTGCCCGCGCTCCAGATCACGGAATTCGAAATAGCTGACGCGCTCCCTTCCCGCACCCGGGTCGAACCAGTCTTCCGGCAAGTGACCGGCAAGGCGCATCCCGTAATTGGAATGCATCAGCGGCGCGCCCTCCGCATCGGAAATCAAGAAGAGATACTGCCCGTCCGGCGCGCTATAGGCTTTTTCAAGTTCGGACGGCAAGGCAAGCCGCACCTCGCCAGCCTCCCTTCGCAAATGAACCGCCACATCTTTTGCCTGCCATTCAAGCGACCGGTCGCGCAGCGTATCCTGCTCCACCGCCATTTGCACCGAGAGCACGCCGAGGATGATCGCCACCGCTCCGATGACGATGAGAGAAAGCGAAACGGAGAGCCGGCCGGTCAGCGAACTCATCCAGCGCGGGCCTTTCAGCTGCAGCAGCGCTCTCATGAGCCCACCGCCTCGTTCTCGCTCAGCAGATAGCCGACGCCGCGCACCGTGTGAATGCCGACGCTCGCGCCTGCTTTTTCCAGATTGCGCCTGAGCCGGTAAACGCAGACTTCCACCGAGTTGGACGCGACTTCATCGCCGAAGGCATAAAGATTTTCTTCGATCGCCGATTTCGATACGACGCGGCCCGCCCGCCGCATCATCAGCTCGAGAAGATCGGTTTCCCGGCGTGAAAGCACGAGAGGCACCTCTCCTACCGCGACGCTCCGGCCCGTCGTGTCGAGACGGACATTGCCGCAGGCAAGCTCAACGCCGAGCGCGCCCCCGGGGCGGCGCAATAGCGCCCGGACACGCGCGGCAAGCTCTTCCGGCGCAAAGGGTTTGGTCAGATAGTCGTCCGCGCCGAGATTGAGCCCTTCGACCCGCTCCTTGATATCGTCACGCGCCGTGAGGATGAGAACGGGGATATCTTTTCCTTCCTGGCGCAGGCGGCGCAGGAAAACGAAGCCGTCCGTGTCGGGCAGGCCGAGATCAAGCACCAGCACATCGTAGCGCACACCGGAAAGGGCGAGGGCGCCGTCTTCTGCCGTCATGCAAATATCCGCAACAAGACCGGCGCCCTGGACCGTCTCGGCGACGATCCGGGCGATCCGGTCATTGTCTTCGATAATAAGTGCCCGCATGAAGACCGCTATCCAGTGAACCTACTGGAGAATATAGCTGATCTGCGACCCATCCGAACCGGCAAACTGCACTTGTACGAGCACGCCGTTCGCATCGTACCAGAGCTCCCGGTTAAGCTGACCGGTCACAGAATAATGCGTCGCACTTACATTGCGCCCGCCCGCCTCCACGATTTCCGCACCGACCCGCGTCACGGTTACCGGCATATGGCTGCCATCGAGCGTGTTGAGAAGCGCGCTTTGCTTGACGAGTTCCTCGTTCCAGAGCGAGGCGGGAATAACGCCCGGCTCTTCCGGACCTTGGCGGCCATCACCGTCCACAACAAGCTTACCGTCTTCCAGGCGGACGGCGAGATGGTGCGCCTTACCGTCGTCATTGGTTTTGGAATTGAGCTGCACAAGCTGGCCGTCGCGCCAGACCTCATGGCCCTCATGCTCGAACCGGTAAAGCGCGATGCCGAGCACCTTCACCGCCACATCGGTCTCGATTTCAACTTCAAGCGCGCCGCTTTTCTGCTCGAACTCGATCTCATGCGTGCCGATTTCATCGCCTTCGCGCATCACCGTGAAATGCAATTCGCCGCTCGCCGGCACCGCCGCGCCCGCCGTCTGGACCAGGCCCAAGAAAAGCCCCGCACCCAGCACCGCCCCGGCAATTTCCCTTTTCATGCAAAGCCCCTTCCGCATCACTGTTTGGCCGCATCAGAGCCCGGCTCGCTTACGGCATCCTTACGGACTCCGCAGAAATGTGGGGGCGCGGCTTGACGCCTCCCCTTTCCTGGCAAGCAAGGTTAAGGGTATCTGCCATAAGGACGACAAAGGGTATTACCCGTTTCAGCCATGAACCTTCAATTGAGCTCCGCCGGGGTTAGCTTGGGCGTCCCGGCCGCATTGCCAAAACTAGAAATTTGCATTACGGCCGCACTTACCCTGCCTTGGCACAGCAGCTAACCAATGTGGTCTCGCGTCTTCTTTAACCTCTTGCGTGAAAAAAGTTGCGGAGGGGCACGAACACAACGGCGATGTACCAACCGTAGAGATAGGCGCCGATCAACCCGAAAAAGAACCCCTGCACCGTTAGCCATTCAAAACCGGGAAGGAGCGGCGCCCAGGCCTCATACATCCGCATCGGTTCCGGCGCGACAAGGCCGAAGGCGACGCACAAAAGATAGCTAATGAGTAGAAAGAGGGACAAGCTGTGCCCGACGGGCACAATGCGAAGCCGTTTTTCTATTGCTGGCGTTTCTGTCATGGCATCCTCCGGTTCTTTATCGGTCCATCGGCTGCTTTCGCTTTGAAAAGCGTGAACCTATGGCCGTTGATTGTCCAGACTGCAATCCCGGTGAACGGTCATTTAATTTATTCCTAAGCAGATCAAATTGAAGAAACTCTGCAGAGATAAGGCCGTTTGACATAGAACAAACCCGTTCTCCTTGCGTTGCAATACTGGCCGATTCATGCGGGAGTGGGGCTGACTGCTCAAGCATGGCAAACGGAGGGAAAAATGGATAACGAAGACCGCTCTCCCAAATACGCAAAAAACAGTTTGACGCTCGCCGGCGCCGTCATGCTGGGAACGGGCGTGATGATCGGTGCGGGGATTTTCGCTCTAACCGGGCAAATGGCCGAACTTTCCGGTCCGTTATTTCCGATTGCCTTTCTCTCCGCCGCCATCGTCGTTCTCTTCAGCGCGTATTCTTACGTAAAAATGTCCGCCGCTTATCCCTCGGCAGGCGGCATCGCAATGTATCTGCACAAGGCCTATGGAGACACACTGCCCACAGCCTTCAACGCGCTGCTTATGTATTTTTCCATGGTCATCGCGCAGAGTTTCCTGGCCCGCACATTCGGCGCCTACACGCTGCAGCTTTTCGATATGCCCGATAACAGTATTTGGGTGCCGGTCCTCGGTGTAGCGCTTCTGATTGCGGCTTTCCTGATCAACCTGTCAAAGAACCAGATCATCGAAGCCGTCGCTTCATTCATCGGTATCCTCAAACTCGTCGGTATCGTGCTCTTCGGCGCCGTCGGCGTATGGCTGGCGGAAGATATTGCCGCAGACTTCACTCAGGCGGACCCCCGCGCCTCATGGGAAGGGTTTCTGGCGGCCACCGCGCTTGGGATTCTTGCTTTTAAAGGCTTTACAACCATCACGAATAGCGGCTCGGAGCTCACCGAACCCCATAAGAATGTGGGTCGGGCAATTCTGATCTCTATTGCCCTATGCGTCGTGATTTACGCGCTGGTCGGTTTTGCCGTGGCAAGCAATCTGTCGATCGATCAAATCATAGAAACAAAAAACTATTCTCTTGCCGCCGCGGCCCGCCCGGCGCTCGGTGATCTCGGTCTCTGGTTCACCGTTATTCTGGCGATGGCGGCAACAGCGGGCGGCATTATCGCCAGCATCTTCGCGGTGTCGCGCATGCTTGCCATGCTTACGCAAATGCGTCTGGTCGCTCATAGCCATTTCGGCATGCCCGGCAGCATTCAGAAACACACCCTCGTTTACACGGTGGTTCTGGGCATTGTTCTCACGGCTTTCTTCGACCTCACCCGGATCGCGGCACTGGGGATTATCTTCTATCTAATTATGGATATCGCCGTGCATTGGGGCATCCTTAGATATCTGCGTAAAGAAATCGGCGCAAATGCCATGGTCCTGATATCCGCCATTCTGCTCGACCTCATCGTTCTTGGCGGCTTTGTCTGGGTTAAACTTGGCTCCGACATCACCGTGGTCGGCGTCGCTCTGGGCGCGATGGCGGTCATCTTCGTTTCCGAGGTGATTTTTTTGAAACACCGCAAGAGTGAGGGACACCAGTAACAAGGCCCGGCGCAAAAGAAAGCAACCGCTTCCAAGGAAGGAGACGTTTTGATGATGCAAGAAAATATGGCAGGTGCGCATCTTATCTGGATGCTCATCTTGGCGCTCGTTGTTGTCATTCCTTTCTGGCGCATCTGTCAGAAAGCGGGCTATCCGGGCATACTGGGGCTCTTGTCCATCGTGCCCATTGCCAATATCGCCCTGATTTATTTTCTGGCCTTCGCCAGATGGCCTGCGCATAAAAGCGTGCAGCAAGACCCGTCCTCGTAAACCGCACTTCTGCCAAGCAGCCCGCCGGGGCACTCAATGAGCTTGTTTCGGCGGGCAAGGCCTGTCGCCATAGGAACAGAAAACACAGCAATCGCCGGGTAGAGGGCGCAGAAGTCTGCCGCAGGATTTGCATTCGTAGAAATACTGGCACGCATCCGTTGGCATCTGCTCTACGGCTTTATGGCCGCATGCCGGACATGTAATTAAGGATTCGGTCATCATGAGGCCGGTCCCCATCCAAGTGAGCCGGACCGCAAGCCTATCCCTTTGGGCAGATTACGCTTCTTCACAAGATGCGGAGCATATCGCCGCATAACAGGTTTTTCTCTGGACCGGGCGGGCGGAGAGGCTAGGATGGCTTCATGATCCGCTATCTTTTATATCCGCTGCTTGCCTTGGCGCTGCTGGTTGCGCCCGGCACGTTTTTGCCTGCGGATATGGGCCCCTTTGCCGCCCAGGCAGATCAAGGCTCGGCGCCCTCCCCTGACGCAGGGAAAATAAGTGCTGTAGCGGAAGTGAACGCGTCCGCAGGGGAAATGCACGATTGCGGCACCTGCGGCACCTGCGCGGAAAACGGTGACTGCACGGCGGGCAATGGCGACGCCGCCTGCGATAAAACATGCCTTACAGCTTGCAGCACCGGCTCTCTTTCCAGCTTTCATGCCCCGGCTTGCGCCATAACGGCGCGCTCCGGCGGCGATAAGGTCCGTATTCCCGGAAGTCGGATCGCCGCGCATCTTGTCCCCGCCAGCGATCCACCTCCCCCCCGCCTCTAACAGATCACGCGTGTAGCGCCGCTGCGCCGCGCGCGCCCTTCCTCCGGCATGGAGCCGGAAGGATCTCCAGATCTGTTCGAGGAGACGATACTCTCATGACGCCCTTTTCCCGGATCGCGCAAACCGCACTGGTTTGCGCAGGCATCCTTGCCTGGACCTATCCGCTCCACGCGGAAGAAACAGCCCTCGGTTTCGAGGAGGCTGCCCACCTTGCTGCTACAGCACAGGACCCTGCACTCGAGCATTTCGACGCCCGCGCCGAAAGTCTTGAAGAACGCGCCATCGCCGATTCCGCGCTGCCCGACCCGACGGTTCGCACCGGCCTCGCCAATTTTCCCGTCGATACGCTGCGCGACGTTCAAGAGCCCATGACGCAGTATCAGGTTGCGCTGCGTCAGGAATTTCTGCCTGGCGACACACTTGCGCTCCGGGGCCGTGAACGGCACGCGGAAGCAGCGATCGAGCGGCAGAAAAAAGAACTACTGCTCCGCCGGATCGTCTTCGATGTGCGCCGGGCTTGGCTCGATCTTTATCACGCGGAAAAATCCCGCCGCATCATCAAGGCCAATCTCAGTGCGCTCCAAAACCTGGCGAGCGCCCAAACCGGCGCTTTTGCGAGCGGCGCATCGAGCAGCCAGAACATCTTCCGGGCTGATCTTGAAATCGCGCTGATGAAAGACCGGCTTTCCGCACTGGCCCAGCACGGGAAAAATGCGGCGGCGGAGCTTGCCAGATATATCGGCGCGCATGCCAATCGCCCGCCGGTGGGCGAGCTTCCGCTGCTGAACGAACCGCGCGCGCCAGCGGCACTGAAAGAAGCTTTGAGCGCGCATCCGGCAATAGACGTCGAGCGGGCGGCGGAGGAGCGCGAGGAAGTACGTATCGGCCTTGCGAAAGAAGCCTATAAACCCTCCTGGAGTGTGGATGCGGGATATGGCTACCGGGCAGGCGGACGGGCCGATTTCGCCAGTGTCGGGCTGACATTCTCCGTCCCGCTTTTCGCGCAAGGACGCCAGGACCGGCGTTTATCGGCCGCCATGAAAGAGCGGCAAGCCGCGCGCCTCACCCGTCAGAGCCTGCTGAAGGACTTGGAACGGGAACTCGATATCGCCCTGGCCGATTGGCATGAACTCGGCCGGCGCCTGCGGCTTTACGAGCAAGCCGTCACCCGCAGGGCGCACGATGCAGCTCAGGCCTCACTCGGTTCCTATGCCGATGGCCGCGCCGACTTTCCCGAAATCATCCGCGACCGTCTGGCCGTTCTCGATGCGGAACTGACTTATCTCGACCTGCAAGTCGACCGCGCCAAAACCTGGGCCAAGCTTTCCTATCTCGCTGGAGACACACATGAATAGAACTTTCATCGCGATCTGCGCCGGTATTGCCGCCGCTTCGCTTGCGGCCGGATATGGCGCGGGAACCTGGATGGGCGGGAGCACAGGCTCCGCCGGGGCGGGCGCAATGCAAGGCGAGGACGAAATCCTTTATTGGGTCGCGCCGATGGACCCGAATTTCCGCCGCGATGCGCCGGGAAAATCTCCCATGGGCATGGACCTTATCCCCGTCTATGCCGATGGCGATAAAGACAAATCGGACGAGCCTGCGCTGCAGATCAGCGCTGCCGCCGTGAACAATATCGGTGTGCGCACCGCACCGGTGCGACGCGAGACCCTTCCTTTCCAGGTCGACACCGTCGGCTTCATCGCGCCGGACGAAGAGCGTCTTTCCAGCATCAACGTGCGCACCGAAGGCTGGATCGAGGAGCTGATGGTAGAGACCGCCGGAGAACAAGTGGAAAAAGGCCAGGTTCTCTTCCGCCTCTATGCGCCGGAGATTTTGACGGCACAGCGTGAATATCTTCAGGCAAAACGGCTGGGGCAATCTGAAATGATTGCGGCCGGCAAGGAGCGCCTGGTAGCGCTCGGCATGAGCGGCGATCAGATCGAAGAGCTGTCCCAGCGCAGAAAAATCATCCGCCTCGTGGATGTGCGTGCGCCGCGCTCGGGCATCTTGCTGTCATTGGATGTACGCCAAGGAAGTTTCGTGCGCCCGTCGGATGTCGCCATGCGCCTTGCCGATCTTTCCAGCGTGTGGGTCATGGCGGATCTCTTCGAAGCGACCGTGGGGCGCGTTGCCGCGGGCCAGAAAGCGGAAGTCACCCTGCCCTCCTTTCCCGGCAAAACCTGGGAGGGGCAAGTGGACTACGTCTACCCGATGGCCGACCCGCGCACCCGCACCATTCCGGTGCGCCTGCGGCTGGAAAATCCCGACCGGCTGCTCAAACCCGCCATGTTCGCGAATGTCGAGATCGAGGGGAAACCGGCGATGGATACGTTGACGGTGCCGGCCTCCGCCCTCATCCGCCACTCCTCGCAAGACCGGGTAATCGTCGCGCTGGGCGAAGGGCGGTTCCGCCCCACCCCGGTCAAGGCGGGGCTTGAATCGGGCGGGCGCGTCCAGGTTCTGGAAGGCGTTTCGGAGGGCGAGGAAATCGTGACGGCCGCTCAATTCCTGATCGATTCCGAGGCGAGCCTCGATCCGGCGCTTCTGCGCATGACATCGGCTACGCCCGAAGATGAGCTGAAAAATAAGATGGGCAAAGACATGGAAGAGAACATGGACGAAGCCATGGACATGAGCATGGATATGCCGGCAAGCCAGCCGGGAACCGATACGGATGCTTATGAAACCACGGCAAACGTCCTCTCGGTCAATCCGGAAACCCGGCAGGTGACGCTCGACCATGAGCCTGTGGCTGAGCTTGGCTGGCCTTCCATGCAAATGGGCTTTGCCGTTTCCGAGAAAGTCGGCCTCATGGGCATAGAGCCTGGCACAAAAGTCCATGTCCGGTTCCGGAAAAGCGACATGGGATATGAGATCGTCGCGCTGCATCCCCTCTCGGGAATGGCCGATGAGGAGGACGCGGAATGATCGAGTTCCTTATCAGATGGTCGATTGCCAACCGTTTTCTTGTCGTCATTCTGGCCCTTATTCTGGCCGTTGCAGGCGTTATGGCGATCCGCACGACACCGCTCGATGCCATTCCCGATCTTTCGGATGTGCAGGTCATCGTAAAAACCACCTATCCGGGCCAGGCTCCGCAAGTCGTCGAGGATCAGGTCACCTATCCATTGGCCACTGCCATGCTTTCCGTGCCTGGCGCCGTCAGTGTGCGCGGCTATTCGTTTTTCAATGATTCCTACGTCTATGTGATCTTCAAAGACGGAACCGATCTTTACTGGGCGCGCGCCCGCGTGCTCGAATATCTGAGCCAGGTCGCACCCAACCTGCCCGAAGGGGCCCGCCCAGCGCTCGGGCCGGACGCAACCGGTGTCGGCTGGGTTTTCCAATATGCGCTTGTCGACCGCACCGGCCAGCAGGACGGGTATCAATTACGCGCCTTGCAAGACTGGTTCCTGAAATACGAGCTGCAGGCCGTGGAAGGCGTGTCCGAGGTCGCCACGATCGGCGGCATGGTCAAACAATACCAGGTCGTCGCCGACCCCAACAAATTACGCGCGCATGGCATTTCGCTTTCCCGGCTGCGCCGGGCGATCGAGCGCGGCAATCAGGAAACCGGGGGCCGCGTTATCGAAATGGCAGAAGCGGAATATGTGATCCGCGCCAACGGCTATGTCAGCTCGATAGAAGACCTGGCGCAAATTCCGCTTCATACGGATGAGGGGGGCACCCCCGTTCTCCTTCGCGATGTTGCCGAGATCCGGCTCGGCCCCGATCTCCGGCGCGGTGTAAGCGAGCTCGGCGGCGAGGGAGAAGCCGTCGGCGGGGTCGTGGTCATGCGGTATGGCGAGAACGCGCTAGCCACCATCGACCGCGTCAAAGAAAAACTCGCCAGCCTGGCAAAGAGTCTGCCGGATGGTGTGGAAATCGTCACGACCTATGACAGATCTGCCCTGATAGGAAGAGCTGCTTCGACATTACGTGAAAAGCTCATCGAAGAATTCATCATTGTCGCGCTCGTATGCGCGGTCTTCCTTTTTCACTTCCGCTCCTCGCTGGTCGTCGTCATCAGCCTGCCCCTGGGCGTACTGGCCGCCTTTATCGTGATGAGGGCACAAGGGATCAATGCCAACATCATGTCACTGGGCGGGATTATCATCGCCGTCGGCACGATGGTGGACGCCGCCATCGTTATGATCGAAAACGCGCACAAGAAGCTGGAGGGAAGGGAGGCGTCTGGCCCGGATCGCTGGAAAATCATTGGCGAGGCTTGCGCCGAAGTCGGGCCGCCGATTTTCTTTTCCGTGCTCATCATCACCTTGAGCTTCCTGCCCATTCTGACGCTGGAGGCACAAGAAGGGCGGATGTTCTCTCCCCTCGCCTATACGAAAACCTACGCCATGGCCGCCTCGGCAGCCCTTTCGGTGACCCTGGTGCCTGTGCTTATCGGTTTTTTGGTACGCGGACGCATTACCTCCGAGGACAAAAATCCCGTCAACCGGTTCCTGACGGTGCTTTACCGGCCGCTGATCAACTTCGCCGTGGCCCGGCCACTGGTCGTTTTGGCAGCGTCCGGCGTGCTGCTCGTAAGCGCTGCCTTGCCGCTCTCACGGATTGGCTCGGAATTCATGCCGGAGCTGAACGAAGGCGATCTTCTTTATATGCCCAGCGCCTTTCCCGGCGCTTCCGCCGGCACGATGTCTTATCTGCTGCAGCAAACGAACAAGCTGATCAAGATGGTGCCCGAGGTGGAAAACGTTCATGGCAAGGCTGGGCGCGCCGATACGGCAACCGACCCTGCGCCCCTTTCCATGATCGAGACGGTGATCAGGTTGAAACCCCGGTCGCAGTGGCGCGAGGACATGACCCTCGAGAAACTGAAAGCCGAGCTCAACCGGATCGTCGACATTCCAGGCCTCACCAATGTCTGGATCATGCCGATCAAAAACCGGCTCGACATGCTGGCAACCGGCATCAAAACTCCCGTCGGCATCAAGGTTGCTGGACCCGATCTCAATGTGATCGATCAAATCGGCAGCCGGATCGAAAGCATTTTGGAAACTGTCGAAGGCACCTCCTCCGTTTATGCGGAACGGGTAACGGGCGGGCGTTTCGTCGATATCGACATCGATCGGGAGCGCGCCGCCCGTCTCGGACTCAACATCGCGGACGTTCACGACGTCATCCGCACAGCGATTGGCGGTATGGTGCTGGGGGAAAGCGTAGAAGGGCTTGAGCGTTTTCCGATCAGCCTGCGCTACCCGCAAACGGTGCGGCAAACGCCCGCCGCCTTGCGCCTGCTTCCCATCGTAACGGAAGACGGTGCGCATATCCCCTTGGGTCAAGTCGCGGATATCCGCACTGTCGAAGGGCCGAGCATGATCCGCAGCGAAAATGCACGGCTGAACGGCTGGATCTATGTCGACATTGCAGGCCGCGATATCGGTTCTTATGTGGCCGATGCGAAGGAAGCGGTAAACGGCGCGCTCGATCTGCCCGCCGGTTATTCCATTTCCTGGTCCGGGCAGTATGAGTATCTCTTGCGGGCACAGGAACGGCTGATGCTGCTGGGGCCCGTCATGGTGCTCATCATCGCCATGCTGCTTTATTTTGCCTTCAAAGATGTCCGCGACGTGCTGATCATCATGGGCACCCTGCCATTCGCCTTGGTGGGCAGCTTATGGCTGATCGACATTCTGGGATACAACCTCTCTGTTGCCGTAGCCGTCGGGTTCATCGCGCTGGCAGGGGTCGCCATCGAGGTGGGCGTGCTGATGATCATGTATCTGAGGCAGGAGCTGAAGGCCTTGCGTGAACGTACGTTGAACGAGGGCCGCGCCCCATCGCGCGAAGAAGTGGAGAACGCCATCCGCCAGGGCGCATTGCGGCGCTTGCGTCCGATCGTCATGACCTTCCTGACAGTGATCGCAGGGCTCTTGCCTGTCATGCTCCTGGAAGGAACGGGAACGGAGGTCATGGCCCCTATCGCAGCGCCGATGATCGGCGGCATCCTGAGCGCCACGGCACTGGCATTGATCGTCATTCCATCGATCTATGCCCTTTGGCACGGCGGCGCAGCGGCAAAGGCTTAATGTCAAAGAATGCCGCCTGAGGCGCCGCGCTTGGCCGCCAACACAGCTAAAAAGGAAAACGCCGCTGACCTGAGTTACAAGCCAGCGGCGTTTTTTGGTTGCGGGGGCAGGATTCCAACTTTGGCGAAGTCGGCTGAGGCGGCTATGACTTGGCTGCGCGATTCCTACCCGGCTTGATCAACATCCACGGATAAACGATCTCGAGTGGCATCTGACCTGAGAAGCGATAGCCAGTGTTTTTGAGATGCCATGCCCGCCCTGCATTCGCTCCCATACCCGGCAATGTGAAATTCTTGCGCGTGTTTTCGGTCGGCCCAAGCGCCCATATCAAGAGATGTTCGATCTGCTCAATTGAGGGACGCGTTCCTCTTTTATGGTGATAAGGACCGAAATCCACCTCACCTACGGACAGCTTAGTCTCACCCCGCATATTAGCCAGTTTTCTCGCAACAGGATGATTGGCGAAGCGAGTATTCAAGTTCTTGGTAATTCCGACATAAGCGATCCGATCCTTCGAATTCGACCGCCCATGATTCCTCAAGAGCACATACAGATAACTCCGCCCTCTCTCGAACTCCTCCACCGGTGCTGGCTCATAGCGCTCCCATATCCTTGGCCTGCTCCAATCAATCGAAATGTCCTTATACATTGAATGGCCAGATGAGTTTTCGATACCCTCAACACTGCCACCAAAATCCGCCACTCGCAGCTTTTCCGGTTGCGTCATCTCTCCCCCGTTTCTTCTCGTCTACTTTCCCCTGAATGAAGCCTGTCCGAAAGATAATAAAGGCCCCAGAAGGTGACGATGAGCATATGCGTAAAGCTTACAGACAGGATGAATACGGCCACGGGCTTTACATACCCCACGGCGTCCGGACAAATCGCCCAAACTAGGGGCCGGGCCACCTTCCCTGCCAGAACCATCAGAAAAATAAAGACGCTTAACGCAGCGCAATATCCAAATATGAAGCACACGAATTGTCTTCGGCTTAGATATTTTACTGCCTCACCTCTCCGGGCTAGCGTCACCTGCCCTCCTGTTGGATAATCATCGAGTTCTTTTCGTTGATAAGTGGCTATAGCGACAAGCGCGCCAACAAAGAACGGAAACAGGATTGTGACGAAGAGTTTAACATCTTCAAATACACCGGAAGGACCTATGAGTTCTGGTTTGATTGGAGACAGCATATAGCCAGCTGTAACAGCAGCCGAAACTACAAATGCAACAGCATTATACCGCCACCGCTCCTCATACTCTAACCGCAGAAACAAGAAAGGAGACAGCAGCTTCCATCGTGATAAGCCTGTGCCGCTCACATCCAAAGCCTTTTGTCATCCAGAATGCTTTTTAAAGCCTGACAGATACCGCCATGTGTAGCATCATAACACATCGGCATATCAACTCCCGGACTGATCGTCGCTTGCCTTACAAAAAGCTGATCAAGAAGTCCGCTCTTATCCAAGACCAGCTCCCTAAGGGCTGTGCTGGAGCGACCGCGCTCCTCCTTCTCAATTCCGAGTTTTGCCTTTAAGCTCCTGGCTCTCGCATATTCCGCAACATCGTGAATGAGATTCCTAGCGTTCTTTCCCTTGCGATAATTCTCACTGACCTTGACCGTCAACACTTCAACCGGCCGCTCCAATCCTTGCGGAAGATCGTCTGTCGAAGCCTCTTTCGAAACAAAGCGGATTTCTTTGAGGGCACCCTTGTCTATGTCCTCCTGAAGAGTTTCCGACTTCTCAGGATAATCCCTCACCTTCAGCGTGGTGGTGTCGCGCTTTCGCTGCTTCTTGCCCCTTACTTTTTCATCATACTCGTAAGTTGGCCTCGCGCTCTCTTCCATATACTGATTTGCGACCTGCTGGATAAGCGAGATAATTTTGGAGCGTGATAAACCAGTCATCTGCTCAAGCACACATTTCGACAACCCAGCATGTACCCCTCCCTTGTCCGGCGGCGCAATCAGCATATGCGCGCCGAAATCACCGGCCTCGCCGGGGGAGATTTGAAAGACCGCGCGCTTGTCGGTTTTAAAGTCGCGTTTTCCGGGGTCTGCTGCGTGAGGGTTTGCGTAGGAGAATCGCAGGATGTAACAGTCAACTGATCCATTTGTAGAATACGTGTCGATATCCTCCAACCGTACCTCGATCAGTTTCAAAGCAATCTTGTCATCTGCCGAAGGGCTGGCGCCATAATATGGCGCTCCATCCGGCTTAAAGAACATTGAAGCATCGCTGGAAGCCATTGCTTTTTCCAAAGCCGCAATCACATCCTTCAGCGCATACGACGGAATGCCCTTCATGCGTTTTGGACCGTTTACGGGACGCGCCGGAAATTCCGTTCGAAACAGGATAACTTGGCGGTTATCTCTGCGAGGAGCTGTTGCCATCGTATTTCACCAAACCACAGCAACACGCAGCCACCGCAGTCCCCCTTATTTCCACCATGCCAGAACAACCATATCACCATAAAAAGATCACTGAAACCAGCTCTCCGACTCAGGCAGTTTCGTGCCGAGCATGTAGAGGCCACTGTGCACATCGAGGAAGTTCCAGCCGTCATGACCTTCGTGGATTTCTTCGAAGAGACTATTGTTCTCCCACAAGACACCCGGCTCGAAACCATCGTCGTCCAATGGGCCGCCCGACGGTGGACGGGAAATGAGGCGCGCGTCGTGCAGGATTGAAAGGGCTCCGTGGATAGGACCGCCTGGCGGCAATATGATGACCGGCTCAATTAGATCAGCTGCTATGCTAGGCTTCGCAAAAAGTGCCACCATAAACAGCGCCGTTCCATTCCATGCGCCCATATAGGGGGGCCTGTCTGTCGCAACAATTCTTCCCAGCCAACGACCTTGAACCTTGCACATACCATTCAGACTGTCGGGTATGCTGTCTGGCAATTTCACCGTTGAGAAAACCGTATGCCCGCCCCTCAAAGATTGCTCTATCGGATCAGGCCCTCGTTCGTAGTAGAACTTCTTCGCAACGATCAGGTCTTCGTCGTTCCAGTCTTCAAGCAGCTGGGTGGCGGCATCAATGAAATCTGAGTTCAGCTTGGCAAGCCGCCCCCAGCAGATGCCAACGGCAAAGCAGACATGCCAGGGGTTCCTGTCACTAAATTCATCGAGGAAGCCATCAATCTCACCGCGCCCGACTTCATTGAGCTGGTCCCCTGCATCGTGAAGCAGGGCCTGCACTTCGGCTCTGTCTGGCCATCCCGCACGCCCTCCCTGGCATAATTCATTGAAGCGGCGCTGAACGCCGTTTGCCGGGTTTCTGATCAATCCCCCCTCCCTCGATAGATACGTTGCCCTCCAAGGCCCCGGCCACAAACGCCCAATCAGTGCAGAATCCGGGGTGCAAAAGGAAGTCTGGCGCGATAGTGTCATGGGAAACAAGCAATTTTAATTACCTAGCCAAATGCGCGGTATGCTCGACGGTCACTTGCTTTGCGGTTTTCGTTCCCCCGAAAGGTATCCCATCACGGGCGGCAGCACCTTACTCCTGCCGCCGCAAGCAAAGCCAACAGCCTGCGTTCCATTGGAGAGGCAGACTGGCCCCGCCTAGGGGACATCAGAAGACATATTCCATGCTTACCGCACTTGGATATCTTAGTTTACCGAGTTGACAATAACTGCCATGACCTGCTCATGAACCTGATTAAATCAAAAAAACGCGTTGCCGATCACGGAGAGGTATTCACGCCACCTTGGCTCGTGGAAAAAATGCTCGACCTAGTAAAAGGCGAAACGGAGCGGATAGACGCCCGCTTCCTGGAACCTGCTTGTGGCAGCGGCAATTTCCTTGTGCCAATCCTGAAACGCAAGCTTGCTGCGGTAGAGCTAAAATTTGGAAAGTATAATTTCGAGAGGGAGCATTACGCTCTGCTCGGCCTGATGTGCTGCTATGGAATTGAACTTCTGGACGACAACATCGCCGAATGCCGCGCCAACATGCTGGAAGTGTTCGCTGATTATCTCAACCTTAATGAATCCGACGACCTATTTCTTGCCGCTTCCTTTGTGCTGTCCCACAATCTTGTCCATGGCGATGCCATGACCATGCGCAATAAAAGCGGCGCGGCGATTAGTGTCGTGGAATGGGGGTATCTGGGCAAAGGCAAATTCCAGCGCCGGGACTTCCGGCTCGACGTGCTAACCGGCATGGCCAGCTTCAGCGCGGAAGGGTCGCTTTTCGCGGGTCTAGGCAACCACGAAATCTTTAAGCCGACCACATCATACCCGCCGATGACCGTGCGTGAACTCGCGGGCTCTGCCAGCAGCAGAGGGGATTAGCTATATGAATGAACAGGCGCCGTTTACGCTACAGGGACGTAATCCCGATGTTCTGACTTGCATCGCTAACCTCTCCAACGATGAGGTATTCACGCCACCTGAGTTTGCCAATCGGATGCTTGATACACTGGCGGAATCCTGGGCCGCACAGAACGATGGCGCGAACATCTGGGCGGACAAGAATGTGAGGTTCCTGGACCCCTTCACAAAGTCCGGCGTGTTCCTGCGGGAGATCACCGTGCGCCTCACCGCGGGGCTAGCCGATGAGATCCCGGACCTTCAGGAACGCGTCGATCATATCTTGTCGCAACAGGTGTTCGGCATAGGAATCACACACCTGACCGCAATGCTAGCACGACGCAGTGTCTATTGCTCCAAATTCGCCAATGGCGCGCATTCTGTAACTAGACGGTTCAATAGTGCCGCGGGCAATATCTGGTTCGATCGCACAGAACACACGTGGGTGGACGGCAGGTGCAAGTTCTGCGGCGCCAGTCAGGCGGCGCTCGACCGCGGCGAAAAACTTGAGACTCATGCCTATGCGTTCATTCATACAGACAATATCAAGACTCGGATTGCCGAGCTATTTGGAGGTGACATGCACTTCGACGTGATCATTGGAAATCCCCCGTATCAGCTGGGCGATGGCGGGCATGGCACAAGCGCCGCCCCGATCTACCAAAAGTTCGTCGAACAGGCGAAGAACCTCGAGCCGCGCTATCTGACTATGGTCATCCCGTCCCGCTGGTTTTCCGGGGGCAAAGGGCTCGATGATTTTCGCGAGTCGATGCTTTCGGACGACCGGCTACGCTCGATTGACGATTACCTCAGCGCAGCGGACGTATTTCCGGGGGTGGGCCTGAAAGGCGGCGTCTGCTACTTCCTGTGGGACAAGGAAAACCGTGGACCTTGCCGGGTCACAACTCATTTCAAGGATTGGCCCATTTCGCAAGCCACTCGTCCCTTACTCGAAAAGGGCACGGAGATTTTCATACGCTTCAATGAAGGGTTGTCCATTCTTCGAAAAGTTATTGCCCGTGAAACCGGACAAGAGGATGTTCTATCACTACCAGACGAGCAACGTTTTAGTCGGCTCGTCAGCTCCCGAAAGCCATTCGGCTTTGAGACTAAATTTAAGGGAAAAGCCAGGAAGCAGTCGGACGAAGACGTGACAGTCTACCAAAATGGCGGCATCGGCTACATACCACGAAGTTCAATTACGACGAACATAGAACTAATCGATTGCTGGAAGATATTTGTTGGTCGCGCAGCGCCTGGCACTGGAAACAGAGATACCTATCCCCACCGGATTATCAGCACACCGTTTGTTGCCGGGCCAGGCACGATCTCGTCCGAGACTTATCTCTGCATTGGGCCATTTAACACCAAGGAACAAGCCGACAACGCGCTATCTTACCTCGCATGTCGACTTACGCGCCTCTTGGTCCTACTACATAAGCCCTCTCAAGACACGACACGCAGGGTGTATACCTTCGTACCGGCGCAAGACTGGACACAAAACTGGACCGATTCGGACCTATATAATCGCTATGGCCTGTCCGACGAAGAGATCGCCTTCATCGAGAAAATCGTCCGCCCCATGGAACTAGCCAGTGATCTTTTGGGCGACATTTCACTAGGCGACGGTGGCGATGCGTAAACCTACTATCAATGACATACTTGCGGCCAAACCGGAAGCCCGCCCCCGCATCTACGCTTACTCGATTGAAGATGACGCTCACGCAGGCCTTCTCAAGGTCGGGCAAACGACGCGCGACGTAAAAAGACGTGTAGCCGAGCAGTTGAAGACCGCTGCAATCAAGAATTACCGAATTGAGATAGATGAGCCTGCCGAGCGAGAAGATGGAAGCATTTTCTCCGATCACGAGGTGCGCGCAGCTCTGGCCAGGAAAGGGTTTTTAAACAGCGAGCTGGAATGGGTGCATTGCAAGGTGAGCGACGTGAAAACCGTTCTAACCGAGCTTCGGACCGGCAAGAGGTTCAGCGGAAGTCATCACCAGACATTTCCAATGCGCCGGGAACAGGCCGAGGCCGTCGACATTACTTATTCATATTTCATGTCCCGTTGGTCAGAGGACACGCAGGCGGTGCCCCGGTTCCTTTGGAACGCAAAGATGCGGTTCGGCAAAACTTTCACCACATATCAGCTGGCGAAGAAACTCGGTGCCAAACGGGTGCTGGTGGCAACTTTCAAGCCTGCCGTGGCGGACGCGTGGCAGACCGATCTGGAGAGCCATGCCGACTTTGACGGCTGGCAGTACCTGTCGAAAAGCTCCGGCGGCGACCCAACCCAAATCCCCCTTTCCAAACCCGTCGTCTACTTCGGCTCTTTCCAGGACCTGTTAGGTCGCGATTCCGCAGGAAACATAAAGCCGAAGAATGAGTGGATTCACCAGATAAACTGGGACCTCGTGGTGTTTGACGAATACCATTTTGGCGCTTGGAGGGAGACCGCGAAGGAGCTTTTTGAGGGAGAGGAAGAGGCGGTCGCCAAGAAGGAAGCCAAACTGGAATACAACTCCGGTCTCGGCGGCGTGAACGAGGACTTGAATATCCTATCCAACAAAGAGACCGAGTTTCTGCCAATCACAACGCGCGCATACCTCTATCTGTCTGGAACGCCGTTCAAAGCACTCGCGACCGGTGAATTCATTGAAGAGCAGATATTTAACTGGACCTATACCGATGAACAACGCGCCAAGGCAGAGTTCGCAGCCAACCATCCGGACAAGTGGAACCCCTACGGCGCCCTGCCTCAGATGCGGTTGCTCACCTACAAGATGCCAGACGAGCTTCTTGCAATCGCAAGCGAAGGGGAATTTGAAGAGTTCGATCTCAACGAGTTCTTCTCCGCAACCGGCAACGGGAAGGACGCCGTGTTCAAGCACAAGACCTATGTGCAGAAATGGCTGGACATTATCCGCGGTAATTATGCACCGCAATCAATCGAAAGCTTAAAAACCAGAACGCGACCACCATTTCCCTATTCCGATGTACGGCTGCTACCGCACCTGCAACATTCGTTCTGGTTCCTGCCAAATGTCTCCGCCTGTCACGCGATGGCGAACCTATTTACCGAGAAACACAACGTATTCTGGCACGATTACAAAGTGATTGTTTCCGCAGGCGCATCTGCGGGGATTGGCCTGGACGCTTTGCCTCCTGTTAGACAGGCTGTCGGCAGTGGCTTCGACACCAAGACCATCACACTGTCATGCGGCAAACTGACCACCGGCGTGACAGTGGCGCAATGGTCTTCCATCCTTATGCTGCGCAATCTAAAATCTCCTGAAACTTATTTTCAGGCAGCATTCCGGGTGCAATCGCCGTGGTCGATTAAGAACCCCGATGGTGACGCCCCCAACGAGGAAGAAGTTCTCAAACCTATCTGCTTCGTGTTTGATTTCGCGCCCACGCGCGCGTTGAGGCAGTTGTCGGAATACGGCATAGGCCTATCGCCAGGCGCAGCGAACCCCGAAGATGCAGTGCGTGAGCTCGTTTCCTTTCTGCCCGTGCTCGCATATGACGGCGCGAACATGACGCAGATCGATGCGGGCGGCATTCTCGACATCGCAATGGCCGGAACATCGGGCACGCTACTCGCCCGAAAATGGGAATCCGCACTACTAGTCAATGTGGACAACGACACATTGCGCCGTGTTCTTGATGACCCTAAAGCCATGGCAGCTGTGGAACGCATAGAGGGCTGGCGTTCGCTTGGCGACAATGTGATCGAGACGATTATCAATAAAAGCGATAAGGTTAAGGAACTCAAAGATAAAGCAAAGGATCGTGAACTAAGCACCAAAGATAAGAAACAGCTCAGCGCTGAGGAGAAAGAATACAGAACCAAGCGCAAGCTCGTTCAGGAAAAGCTGATCAAGTTCGCCACACGTATTCCCGCCTTCATGTATCTGACAGACTTTCGCGAGAACACGCTAAAGGATGTCATTACTAAGCTGGAACCGGACCTTTTTCTCGCTGTGACAGGCTTGACAGTAGCAGATTTCGACCTCCTGGTCGGCCTGCGAGTGTTCAATACCGAACGGATGAATGAAGCAGTCTTTGCCTTTCGCCGCTATGAGGATGCTTCACTGCGCTACACGGGGATCGAAAGTCATGAGGGTCTGACCCATTACGGCCTCTACGATACGGTCGTGGCAAGGGAATAAACAGACCGGCCTTTTCAGGCATGCGAGAGCGAATGCAGCGCCTAGTAGGCGCCCCATTCAGCGCCGCAGAGCGCCATAGAACGCCGCAAACGGCGCCCTAGACTTAGCCGCATTCCAGGAGCGGTTTTCCTGGCGCGGGGTGTCGGGGGCACGCAGCCCCTGACTTGCTCTGCAAAACGCAAGGGTCCAGGGCAACGCCCTGGCGCGGGGGTTGCTGGGGGCACGGAGCCCCTGGCTTGCCGCTTTGGCGGCATGCGGGTCCAGGGCGCAGCGCCTGGCCCACAGGAATTTCGCCTTGGCGAAATTCCGTAGTGGGTCACTACGTTAAATCTTCTCCGATAAAATTTGCCTTCCTTCCCTTTGTTCCTATCTCCGTCCTGCTATGGCGGGATGGGGAAATGCGATATGGCATATGCAATCTTTCGAGCGGAAAAGATAAAGTCCTGGCGGCTGCTGAAAAACGCAAGCGGCCACATGAACAGGACGATCCCGACACCTAATGCAGACCTATCACGGCACAATCCCATTCTCTCGGGCTCTGGCAATCCAGATGCAGATGTAAGGCGGCACATAATTGATGCCGGACTCGATCCATCCAAACTGCGCAAAAACGGAGTGATTGCCGTGCGTCTCCTCGTCACCGCCTCCCCGGAATATTTCCGGCCTGGCCGCGTGCAGAATGCCGGAGAGTGGGATAAGGACCATCTCGACGCATGGCTTCCGCGCGCTCAAGAGTTTTTACAGGAAGAATTCGGAGATAATCTCGTTTCTTCAATCCTTCATCTGGACGAGTCCACCCCTCACATCGACGCGATATTTGTTCCACTCGACCGGAGTCCGCGGAAGAAAGGAGCGCCTGTTCGCCTGAACTGCGGACGGTGGCTCAATGGCCGCGCAAAGCTACGGGCGCTGCAAGACCGATATGCGGAGGCAATGAAGCCATTGGGTCTGCAGCGCGGCCAACAAGGTTCGCGGGCTCGTCACACCGAAATCAAAAAATACTACGGCACCCTCAAGTTTCAGGCAGAGGAAGCCAAAGAAGCGTCCACAATCACCGCTCTTGCAATGCGCGATGCCGTAACGAAACAACAGGCGGCCAAGCAAGAGCGGGCAAAAGCCGAAGCCCTGAGCACCGGAATCGAAGCGTATTGCGATGGGCGGATTATCGCCGCAACCGGCACCGAGGCGAAGCCGACCTTCAAGGTTCGTAAAATGGCACCTGAAGAGGAAAAACGCCTCATCGATAGGATAAAGCCCGCCTGGCTCGATGTCTGGAGAACCGTGCGCCGCCTCTCGGCCCTAATAGAACGCAAGGCAGAGGCTGCGAGAAAGAAAGCGCTTGAGAGTGTCCGCACCATACTGTCCGCAGCAGAGCAGGTTCAAAGTGCGGCTGCCTCTCTGGGAAGCGAATTGACCGCAGAGCAATCTGCCCGCCAGACAGTTCTTAAAGCCGCCTTAAATAAACTTGGCTCTCGGCGCCACAACACCCCATCTTCGCCTGAAAAGTGATTAGCTGATTTGGGTTCGCTTCTCTCAGTCCTATCTCGGCGTATCCGCAATATCGCGGATATCAAAGAGGAACCCATCAAATGACAGAGAAAGAGTTTGAACAGCTAATCACCGCCATTCTCGTAGCGGCACACCCTTGCACAGATCGCGAAGCGGAGGTGCGCTTTATACTGCTGTGGGCCAAATACAAAAGGGATTACCCAGATGATGGGCTAAAGCCCCTGCTCGAAGCTGCAGGTAAACTCGGTTTCGGCTCCTGGAAAGACCGCCCGAATGACCCTACGACACTGCAGCACCTTCAGGTGGCGACTACGGTAGCGCTGAAAAAATCAGGGCAACCCCGGAATGCCAGAAAAGCAAACTAAGTCGAAAAGAAGAGCCCCAGCACTTGGCTGGGGCTCTTCTTAAATCTATCCTTATATGCTTCGCCTATTAAAGACGGAGCCACTCCCGATATTTCTTATGCTGATTGGGTTCAATGTATTCCAGCTTAAGCAGAAGATCGAGAAGTTTGTCCAGAAACGGAATAGCTTTCTTGCGCTTTCCGTATACGATGAACTGATTCCCCTTGATCGTTTCGATATAATTCCGTGCGAGGACCTTTCCATCCTTGCCACGCTTCTCTTTCTTGAAGAATGGCACTCCGCGAGACAGAGTGATTGGGAACGCATCTTCAGAATGGATGTGGTCAATATGACGCCCACCATTATCCATTGGGGCAAGAAGAACCACAATTCCAGAATTTCCCTGGTCCACCTGATGCTGAGCGTACTCCGCCCAAGTTGCCCAAAGACGACGCGAGTAAGGAGGGTTGCACCAGATGCTGTCTCCTCGCCACGCACGGCCAAGAGAACCAAATGGCAAGTCGTTCGTAAACCGGGATTTGGCGGGAACTGAACCAACTACCTTGCGGGGACACCGCAGACTCGGCGGCGTCGAACCCCATTGAGGTTTTTGCGAGGATTGACCGCCGAATTTTCCCGAGCTGTGCATAGAACACACATCGATGTCGAACTCGTCGACACCCAACGCCTCCAGCACCAAATCGACCAAAAACACCGGCGTGTAACATTCGTCTCCCGCCGAAGTGGTTCTTTTTCCGTTATTGTTAGATGCCAGCCTGTTGAAACGAGCCGCAGCACCTGGCGCGATTGTGACAGACTTCAGAAAATCCGGCACAATACGGAACTCTTCCTGGCAAACCACCGGCTTACAGTTTTCCTTTGCCATGACCGGCTCGAAGTTATCGTTATAAGACACGAGACGACGAATGCGCGCCTTACCTGTGACGAGCTCTGCGGAATAAATTACCGCTCCCCTGAACAGCTCGGCAACATATTCTTCAATTGGCAAGGTGGGCTTTCCTCGCTTCAAAACAACGGAATTTCCGTTCTCGTCCGCGTGAAGAGTGAGCTCCGGCATGACACGCCCGTTCTTATCTTCCAAGAACTTTAGGCTGACGCCAACTTTCGTCCCCTGCTTAAAACCGGTTCTCGCCAGGAGGTCGTCTCCAAGCTTGATGTCCACATAACCAGCCTTGCTGACCCTGCGGTTGACTGTAAGAAGCGAAGGATTCGAAGGATTAATCGACATAACTCTTTTCCTTATGTTCACTAGGTTTTGGGATCGAGCGGCATTTGCGCTCACCAACCGGTGCGGAAATGACGATCAGGCCCAGAACCTCTCTCCCTTCTCTCCCTTCTCTCCCTTCTCTCCCTTCTCTCCCTTCTCTTTCTCCTCTGACCCGCTATCATTGGCTGCAGCACCAGTGGCGTCGCTCGCAGCTTGCGCGGCTATCAGCTCTACAATCGGCAGCAGGAGCGCAGTCTTCCGCTCCATTACTTGACACTGGCTTTGGATATTGTCGTTGGCAGGCTTGGCGATTTGATATCGGGTCATGGCGGCCTCGTCTTGGAGTTGCAACGTCCCGCCAACGGCTCTTTCAGCTCGGTCGGCGGGCTTCGCTTGCGTTAAGCCCACCGACCGAGCCTCCCCCCTTCACTTCCCAAAACACCCCCGACTGACAGTCCTCATGAAGTGTGTTTGTGGGTGCGCTCTAAAAACTGGCTGCCGCTGCGAACACACCCACAAACACACCCTGAAAGGGGGTGTTTATATAATTTTCAAAATTTCAACTTTTTGCCTCCACCCTTAGGGGCATATTTGAAACTTGAAAATTAGAGCAGAGAGATGCCTGCCAACCAAACGGCCCAGGAAACGACGGAAAGCACGCTCGAATGGAAGAAATTCTCAAATCTAGAGCTTCATTGGCCGGACTGGTTGATTAAGGATGTTTTGCCGAGGGAAAGCCTCATCTGCATTTTCGGGCAACGAGGCAAAGGAAAAACTTTTCTCGCCCTAGATTGGGCTTGCTCAATCGCGACTGGAAATGACTGGTTGGGCCATCCCATTGGTCATCCCATTAGCCCGGAAAAACCTCGGTCTAATCGCATTGCATATGTTTTGGCCGAACGACCAGATGGGCTTTTGCGCCGCATTCATGGTTGGATCATGCACAGCTACGATATTGAGCATGATAAAGATGCTCAATCTAGCAAAGAAATGGAACGATTGGTTCAAGACAAAGGCAAAGAACTATTCGACATCGGAGAGGGGCGATTCTTCTTTGCTGAAATTCCACACAGGATAGATGAGTCAGAAGAACTCGACAAACTTTGCCGTAAATTGAAAGAGATTGAACCTATAGACCTTATCGTTCTTGATCCAATGATCTCGTTTATGGATGGAAATGAAAACGAAGCACGAGATATGCAACGGCTGGTCGAAGGCCTGCGCGAGATATCATCAACGTTTCACTGCTCTGTCCTTGTGGTTCATCATGAAGGCAAAAAAGCAAATGGCGCTCGGGGTTCTTCCGCACTTGAGGCGGGCATGGATACAATCCTCAACCTCAAAGGCGTCAACCAACATCGAACCATTATAGAAATGACGAAGCAGCGCGAAGCTGCGGAAATGCCCGATATCGAAATCAGCTTTAAGTCACAAGAATACAGTGAAGACAAGCCGCTGGGAAAATTCCCGCAAATGGTGACCAACACCAAACCGCAAGATCGACCGCACAAAACTAATCAGAAAAGTGACAAAACCCCACAGCCCAACAAAGCTTTACGGAAATCGGATATACGCTGTAAGGAGGAGAACGACGCCATCAAACAAGCCATAAAACAACTACAGCGTGAAGGGAATGCCACGGTGGACACCATATTAGAGTGCGTCGGCAAGAGCATGAGCATATCCCGGAGTACACTGAACTCTCGTATAAAGAAGCTCGACGAAGATGGCCACATTTCAAGTCCAGGCAAGATCGGAAAAACTTTTATCTACACAATTCCCTAAAAAGATGCGTCACTAGAAGCTGGATGATTTTGTGACAGCACCATAAAACCTAGAGAAGTCCTTATGTTCCGCGTCGCCATTTACGCCCGATTTTCCGACGAACGCCAAAATCCCACAAGCGCTCAAGATCAAATCGCACTTTGCGAGGAGCACGCAAACCGGCAAGACTGGAAGGTTATCAACCGTCTTACAGACGAAGCCATTTCTGGCACTGTGCGCAGCCGCCCAGGCTATCAGGCGTTGCGGACGCTCATACAGTCGGAAGCCATCGACATTGTAATGGCCGAGGCCCTGGACCGCATTTCACGTGACCAAGAGGAAACCGCCAACCTCTCCAAACTTTGTGCCTTTCACAACGTAAAGATGTTCACGCTGTCGGAGGGCGATATTACCGAACTGCATGTCGGGATGTCGTCCACCATCAATGCCATTTACCTGAAGCAACTGGCGGAGAAGACTCACAGGGGTTTGGAAGCGCGGGTCAAGAGCGGGAAGTCCGCAGGCGGACGCTCCTATGGTTATCGAATTCCAGTGATGAATGGCGTGAAGGCAACTGGCGATCTTGAAATCGTGGAAGAAGAGGCCGCGACAGTCCGTCAGATTTTCACCGACTATGCCAACGGCCTTGGTCCTAAGAAGATTGCCGCCCGCCTGAATATGGAAGGAATACCGTCACCCAGCGGCAAGCTTTGGAAAGCGAACACGCTTCTTGGCAACCGCCAGCGCGGCACGGGCATTCTCAACAACGAGATTTATATCGGCAAGCGGATTTGGAACAGACTGCGCTATGTGAAAAGCGTTGACGGCAACCGGCGCGTCTCCCGGCTAAACCCGCCTGAAGAATGGCAGACTGAAGCCGTCCCTCAATTGCAGATTGTCAGTGATGAACTTTGGGCCAAGGTAAAGGCCCGCCAAGGCCAGATCGATCAGACCCGGAGTGCCCGCGATACCGGCGACAGGCATCATCTTTCGGGAGCTCATGCAGCAAGACGTCCAGCCTATCTTCTGAGCGGCCTCCTGCATTGCGGCAAATGTGGTGGCCGCATGAATATCGGCGGCTCCCGGCCCAAGCGGTACTACTGCGCAAATGCGCGGGAAAAAGGCCCAGCAGCCTGCGAGGGAATGCCCGGCATCGCCCAGACAAAGCTTGAGGAAATGGTTTTGGGCGGTATTCGTGACGAGCTTATGCAGCCCGAAGCCGTGGCCGCTTTCATCGAGGCATACGAACGCAAGCAGCGGGAACTTTACTCACAGAAACAGATTGCCGAACGACGAACGGAAAAAGCACTGAAATCGACCGAACGCCAGATCGGCAACATCATGGCCGCAATACGCGAAGGGATATTCACCGCGTCAACGAAATCAGAACTGGAAGCTTTGGAAGAAAAGAAGGCCGCGCTCACGCAAGAGTTGGCTGGGCAACGCGAGCCTGTCCCGGTGATTCCCAAGAACATCGCCAAAATCTACAAAGGCAAAGTGGAAAACCTCGTTTCCACATTGAACGATCCCTCCACCCGGTCCCAGGCCATCGACGCAGTCCGCACCCTTTTGGACCGCATCGTCATTCATCACGCCGGGGACAAGGACACCCATGAAATTGAACTTGTTGGGGAATTGGCCGCCTTGCTGGCCTTAGGCACCAACGAAAACGCCGCAGCCTATAAGGCTACGGCGCATTCGCTAAAGTTGGTTGCGGGGGCCCGCAACCGACGATACTTGCGGTTGACGGAACTGAAGATTCCAAGAATGCGAACAAGATTTGAGTAAGTTTACCGTTAGCGAAAGTCCCAAGCGACTAACTCGACGACGTCCCGTCAAGCGATAACATTTGGTCTCAGACGACCAGCTACTGGCATCTGGATTGACCATGTGAATGGAGGTGCCGCCGTTTGGTCATACTGGTACACAATGAGAGACGGCAAATTTCGTTTGTCGTAGAGACTTCCGAAACGCAGAACAAGGCTATTCGGCCCGGCAAAAAACAGGTGAATGGTTCTAACGCCTCTATTGCCAAGCGCTATAGCTGTATCAAGAAACTGCTGCCCCAAGGCCAACTGCTTTTGTTCTGACCAATGAGCATCCATAGGCGCAGCCTCAATATCCGCGTGCTCCAGATGCACTAGCGGAAGCGCGCCACACTTCAATAGAGCTCCTTGTGTGTCTACTCGATAAGAGACCGAGACGGCGAGAACAACCTCGGCCGTACCGTCAGGAATGTCTCCCATGCCCGAGACTTCAAATCTCCTGCCATCATCCTCGGAATTAAGTTCTTGCCACCGCCGTTCATGCCGATTCCAATCCATAAACATGACAGAAGCTTCGTCATCGAGCAGGATGCCCGCCAGAAATGAAAGAGGAACTGGTGCAAGTCCGCCTGCCACATACAAAATATCTCGGCGATCTGCCCCATCTTCCCGCGTGTCTAGCTCTTGGCGCAACGTCATCAACCGATCGACAGCAGCTTGCGGATCAACGATCAATCCGTCGTTTACGCGTTGCCGCAGGTCTACCAGCACTTGCTCTCTTCTTCCGGGCAAGGAATGAGGAATGGCCTCGGCCAAGGGAGAGCCATTCCAGTCCCGAAGCCCTCGGAACTCCAAGACGAACACACGCTTGCGGCCCAGACTTTGATGCTCACGCCAGATCAATATGAGGCCGACGACAATGAGAGTCGCTGCCGCAATGTACGAAAGGGTCGTGAGAATGACCGAAGCTTGACCGGCTTCGTAGTTGAATGTCAGTGGCCCAAATTCGGTTGGAATGCTGACACTAAATACGTTACCTGCGATTAAGAGAGCCAGAAGCGCCACACCTCCTCTGACGAGGAAGTAACCAATTGAACGCTTCCTGAAGGTCCAGTCCGCCAGCGCCCTTATGACATAGTCTAGTGTTCCCATTCTATTCACAATAATTGACTTCTACTCTAAAAGCCTCTTCACCTTTTTGGAACAACAAAGCTGAGCACTCTAACGGCGTCCATAATCTAGTCTTTGATATAAGCAAAATAGCAAAATCTATACTTCGTTCACTCTCGACCAACTCTCGCATCGAGCAGCAATCATCAACGCTGGGTATGACGGGAAACCTCGGATGTGAATGCCATTCTCCCAAATAATTGTAGCGTCGATAATCGTCGCCGGTCCGAGCAAAGAATGAGCGTAGAGCAGCTTGGTGATATTCTGTACTGCGCACAAAGTGCGCCGCCCCTCCTGTTTGATCATCGACTGAGAAATCGGCAAGCCTAAAATGCCCGGGCGCTATCTGTTCGGCCATCAGAATTCCGCCTATCTCACGACGTCCTGCCCACCACAAACGGCGGCGCATTCGGCGTCGCAGGCTGGCAGGAAATTCAATCTTCATCTTGTCTTTCTGCCTCAGAAGCTAATTCCGCAAGCAGTGCTTGCAATTCTTCTGACGCATTCGCTTCTGCCATAGCCCCCCAAACGCCTTCCTTGGTTAGCTCAATCGGCCATGTGTCGAAAGGAGCTTGAAATATCCACCCCTGCCTGAGTCCAAAGGCGTAGGCAGAAGCAGGAAATATAGAGTTGTCGGGGCGGACGAGAGAATCCAGAGCAAACCGGGTGAGATGAGCGGCGACAATCGTTACGTCTGCGTCATCAGCGATAAGAGGCGGCGCTTCTGGTCCTTCCGCCCCATACCCGATGTCGGAATCCTCGTAAGGCCACGGCTGCTGCCTCGCCGCATACCACGACGCGATTTGGTTTCGCGCAATGAGGGGCGGCGGATCAGAGTCAGGCCGTGCGCGCGCTACTACGCCGCCTATCCCTCCGGCATACACAAGCCCCCATATCAGTGGCGTCCTATGGGAGCAGCCCACTGCTGCGCATAGGTTGAAAACGTTAGGATTGGCCGTTGCATCGATCAGCAGGCTGCATTCCGACATTTCGTTCAGCACACTGGTCGTGTAGCCGCTGCTCTCTTGCCCTCCGAGAAGAAGGGGCTTGACCATTACTTCGCAGTTGGCGCTGATCTCCAGAAGTTTGTGTTCGAGTGCGTTTGATTTGTGTGTACCTACCGCCCGGAGATCAAGCTCATTGCGCACCATATTTCCGGGAAGAACGACGTCCGGATCGACAAGAAGGAAGGATCGCACGCCTGACCTGGCAAGCGAGACCGCAACTTTCGAACCCACCGAACCGCAACCGACAATAGCCACTCGCTTGTCGGCCAGCGCATCGTACTCTGCAGGAAGTCTGCCCCCTTCATCGGAAATTTCCAGAGTCGCGTATTTGTAAACGTTGCGTTCGTCACCAAGAATTGTGATCAGGAGAATTTCTGAATCGTCGATCAAGAACACGAAGGGCCAAAATTCTTCTGCGGCTTCTTCGAACCATTCCTCGACACCTAGCTCGGAACAAAGACTAAGAATGCTCTCCATGGTTAGCTTGCGGGGAAGCGTCGTGCCCCGAGGCAGTCGAAGGACATGCGCCTCCTGTTCCCGCATCCCTTTAGTGAGCAACGGCTGCTCGGCCCAATCGGGCGCGTCCTTCACGCCAATTCGAATTGGATAGACAATCCACGCTGAACCGTAATTATGTTCAGAAACCGCGGCCGAGAGAGGCTTACCTTCTTCAACGGCAAGAAAAGCTTCTTTAGCGGACGGGCTGAGAAGCACGCGCAAGTGTGAAGATCGAAGCTTTTGGCCCATCGTCTCTCGATGCGCAGACGGGACTTGCTCGGTATCTGTTTCTCTTTCCCCACTGAGCAATCGATAGGCGCTTTCAATCATCATCGCGCCTGTAACGTCCTGATGCCAATTGTCGGCGCGCCACTCGAGACATAGCTCTCCGCCCGAGCCATACTGGTGCTCTGACAAGCGAATTTTTTCACGCGGCCGGACGATTGGCGGCGTTTGTGGAAAATACTCCGGAAAATAGATAGACAGCGGGAAAGACTCGTCCTCGGCCACGATGTCGAAATCTGCGGCCAATCGAAGCCCGTCAAGTCGCCAATGGAGATTTTGCAACCAAGGCGCTTGTTCAGAGAGGTCAGCGATCTGAGATCGTTCCTCCCTAGCGCGGCCAGGCTGTACCGCCCACCAGATCAAGCGAAACCCTTGGGGGTCGTTGGCATTCTAGGCTGATCAGGGAACGAGACCGTACTTCCGATCACCGGAGCAACCGATGACTTCCGCAGCAATCCTCCGCCCGTTTTCGCTGCCCGCTCTCGTACGCGTTCAGCCAGAGCATCTCCCATAGCAGGGGCTACTCTCTTCGCGATTTCTGCCTGTTCAGTCAGGTTGGCGGCATTGAGGAAGTCTGAACGTGCTTGCTGAAGCCATTGAAAAAAGGCTTCAGCCCGCTCGGGATGTTCCACCCACTTGTCTGCAAAATTTTCAAGTGGGTCAGTTGGGTTGGGAATTACATATTGCCCACCGATTTTCTGAATGAAGCTATCCATCTTTGTGAGGATGGAAGTGAGAGCTTCACCGATAGTCGCCTCACCTGCATAAGCATGAGCCGCCAAGGTGGTGATGATCACTGATATAGGCTTGATTTCGCTATTGCCGGCAAAGCGCCAATCACGGTGGCGCTTCAAAATCATTATGGCCGATTGCAAGGGTGTCTGAACCCGATAGACAGGTATGTCTTCAACACTGGCACGCACAGATTCAGCGAGCGCCCGGCGACGGGTTTCAAATATTTCACCCATGCGCTGAACGAACCATCCGCTGTAACCCTTAGGATTCGAACGCTGCCATTCGGCCGTCATCATTGCGTAGTCAGCGCGTTCGTTGTCCGTAATTGCGATGGCCGTCTGCGTCCAACGGGCGTCAAACCCACTCGTCTCAAGCAACAGTCTTTGGCGATTGGCATCAGGGAGCGCCGGAACAATATCCATATGAAATTGAGCGCCGTCGGCATAATTTAGCACCCAACAGCGGCGGCCCTCACGCACCGGCTTTGTCATAGACTGAGCGCGATGATAGGAGTGGATTTCAGCGCCAAGCAGCTCCTTCAGTTGTTTCTGGGTCAAATCAGCGGTCGTCAGCCCACGAAATTCGCATATCGAGTCAACGTCGTAATCTTCGCGGTCGTCGATGGGACGAATTGCCGTTCCGAGCCGGAAAGAACCCTGCACATTGTTGATTGCCGCTGAGATCTGACCCGGTATTGG
Source organism: Tepidicaulis sp. (assembly GCF_965222285.1). Taxonomy (NCBI): domain Bacteria; kingdom Pseudomonadati; phylum Pseudomonadota; class Alphaproteobacteria; order Hyphomicrobiales; family Parvibaculaceae; genus Tepidicaulis; species Tepidicaulis sp. The sequence goes on from NZ_OZ244942.1 coordinate 2,778,777, forward strand.
GGGATTTTTCCACTGAGATTTGACCCATGTTTGAACGCTATCCTGCTCGTTTTGGGCAGGAGATTGAGGAGTGTTGGACATGGCGTTTTTGAGCGTTATCCGGCGCTGGCATTTCCGGGATGGTTTTTCGATCCGGGAGATAGCACGGCGCACGGGTCTGTCCCGGAATACCATTCGCAAATATCTTCGGTCCGATACGGTTGAGCCGAAGTTCAAAGTGCCCGAGCGGCCGAGCAAGATCGATCCTTTTGCCGAGAAGCTATCGGGCTGGCTGAAGGCTGAGAGCCGCAAACCGCGCAAGCAGCGGCGCACAGTCAAGCAGATCCATGCCGATCTGGTCAGCCTTGGCTTTAAAGGTTCCTATGGTCGGGTGGCGGTTTTTGCCCGGCGCTGGAAAGAGGATCTCCAGCGCCAGCAGAACACCACCGGCCGCGGCGTGTTCGTTCCCCTGGCCTTTGAGCCTGGAGAAGCTTTCCAGTTCGATTGGAGTGAGGACTGGGCGCTGATCGGGGGCGAGCGGGTCAAGCTGCAAGCGGCCCATACCAAGCTCTGCTACAGCCGGGCCTTTGTGGTAAGGGCCTATCTGCTCCAGACCCACGAGATGCTGTTCGACGCCCACAATCATGCCTTCCGCGTGCTGGGCGGCGTGCCCCGGCGCGGCATCTACGACAATATGCGCACGGCCGTGGACAAGGTTGGCCGTGGCAAGGCCCGGCAGGTCAATGCCCGGTTCTCGGCCATGGCCAGTCACTTTGTGTTCGAGCCCGAGTTCTGCAATCCGGCCGCCGGCTGGGAGAAGGGGTTGGTGGAAAAGAACGTGCAAGATGCCCGGCACCGGCTTTTCCAGCCCATTCCGCACGCGAACTCGCTTGAGGAGTTGAATATCTGGCTCGAGCATCGGTGCAAGAGCTTGTGGGAGGAGACCTCTCACGGCGTTGAACCGGGCACCATTGCTGATGCCTGGCGGGTCGAGACCCAGTTCCTGATGGCTGTGCCAAGGCCCTTTGACGGGTTTGTCGAACACACCAAGCGTGTTTCCCCAACGTGCCTGATCCACCTGGAACGCAATCGCTACAGCGTGCCGGCCTCTTTCGCCAACAGGCCGGTCAGCGTCAGAGTCTATCCGGCGCGCATCGTCGTTGTCGCCGAAGGACAGACGATCTGTGAGCACTTACGGATCATCGACCGCCATCATGGAACCGGGCATACTGTTTATGACTGGCGCCATTACCTAGCCGTGGTCCAGCGAAAGCCCGGTGCCCTGCGCAATGGTGCACCCTTTGCCGACATGCCCGATGGATTCCGGCAGTTGCAGCGCCATCTTCTGAGCAAACCCGGTGGCGATCGCGAGATGGTCGATATCCTGGCCCTGGTTCTCCACCATGATGAACAGGCCGTGCTCGCCGCGGTCGAGATGGCCCTTGAGGCCGGGGTGCCCACCAAGACCCATATTCTGAACCTGCTGCACAGACTGGTCGATGGCAAATCGACCGTGATCGCACCCGTCGAGGCACCACAAGCCCTTGTCCTGGGCAAGGAACCGCAGGCCAATGTGGAACGCTACGATACCCTGCGTGCGGACAAGGAGGTGCGCCATGCGTCATGATCCGGCAAGCGCAGCTCTGGTCATCATGCTCAAAAGCCTCAAGATGACAGGCATGGCCCAAGCGATCAGCGAGCTCACCGAACAGGGGTCTCCGGCCGTCCAGGCAGCCGTTCCGGTTCTCTCCCAGTTGCTCAAGGCCGAGATGGCCGAACGGGAGACAAGATCGATTGCCTATCAGCTCAAGGTGGCACGGTTTCCAACCTACAAGGACCTGGCCGGCTTCGATTTTGCCAGCAGTGAGATCAATGAGGCCCTGGTGCGCCAGCTTCATTCAGGGGCTTTCATCGACAAGACCGACAACGTGGTGTTGGTGGGCGGGCCGGGAACCGGCAAAACCCATATCGCCACAGCGCTGGGCATCCGGGCCATCGAGCATCACCGCAAGAGAGTGCGCTTCTTCTCGACCGTGGAACTGGTCAATGCGTTGGAACAGGAAAAGGCTCAAGGCAAGGCCGGACAGATTGCCAACCGGCTTGTCCATTCCGATCTGGTCATCCTCGACGAGCTTGGATACCTGCCCTTCAGCGCATCAGGAGGGGCATTGCTATTCCATCTGCTGAGCAAACTCTACGAGCGCACCAGTGTCATCATCACCACCAATCTCAGCTTTGCCGAATGGGCCAGCGTGTTTGGCGACGCCAAAATGACAACCGCGCTGCTCGATCGGCTCACCCATCACTGCCACATTCTCGAAACCGGAAACGACAGCTTCCGCTTCAGGAACAGCTCGGCCCAGGCCGCAAAAACCAAAAAAGGAGAAAGCACCGACTTGACCATCTAACCAAACCCAAATCATATCCACGAGGCGGGTCAATTCTCGGTGAAAATACCGGGTCAGATCTCAGCGGCAATCAACAGGTCCGGGATCAGGTAGCGGGGAACGAGCCCACCGACGAGATAGACGGACCTTTTCCATGGTCCCAAGCCGTGCAGCAGCGTAACTAGAACTCGCTCGCAGCTTTCTGTAACGGCAGCACTGTAACCGTCCTGGGTTGTAGGCTTGGCCATCAGAAACCGATCCTTTCGTGGCGCAGGTGTGCCGCCATCTCGCGGGACCGCCCCTCACCCGTCAATAGGTCGAGATAGACCTGCACCGGGCTCGCAAGCCAAGCATCATCAACACGTTCTTTGAACAGAAACTCGCCCGATGTCGGCGTCTCTATGACGTTCAGATTTGCGCCTTCGCCGACGCTGCGTGCGCCGAGTTCGGCCAGAGCTTCCTCGGCCGCCGACCCCGGCTTCATACGGCATGCGACCTGCGAAAGCGCTGAAAGGAAAGGAGAATAACGCTGCGCGGCCGCTTCCCGCGTGATGACGTAGGAAACCTCATGCTCCCGGCATGCCGCAGCGAGGCGCCTGATAATTGTGTCCGGTTCACCACGCGGTACGTAGTAACGGCGTTCACCACGCAGCCGTGTCGCCTGCACCTGTTTGCTCCATTCGTCCAGGAGGGCCGTGGGGGCGATCAGGCGCCGCTCTTTGGCGGGACCTTGCCCGCGCGATTCGAGCCAGTCATAGCGCTCTAGCGAGATCAGGGTTTCCGAAGCGGTCGAAGGTGCAACCTCAGCGATCTCGGCCAACGCCGTCGCCCCGAACCATTCACCGCGCTTGACGAGTAACGTGTGGACTATCTGGGCGCGCTTGCCCTTGAACAGGGAGCGAACCGATTTTTCGAGGGTTTTCGGCGGCGGCTTTTCCACGAAGATGTAGGCGCCGGGGGCGGGTACGTAGAGGCTGCCGCCGGTATCGTAGTAGCCGACATTCTCGTGCCGCAGCAACTCCCGCGCGCCCTGAGATATCGATTCGGCCGCCAAGAACGGAATGTTGGAAGCGCCGTGCTCTACCCCCTCACGGTGGACATAGCGGTCAAGCTGCCAGAGGATTTGTCGCACGTCGCGCGGGTAGACCGATTTTTTGACCTCGATGAGAAGGACGATATTGCGCCCACCAACATCTAGGCGCATTTCGGCGTCAATCCTGTACTGACTACCAGAGTCGAGGCGTTCAACGACCGGCTCCGATGCTTCAACTTGCGGCAGCCCCCCAAATGCTTCCCGGAGATGTTCCAGCACGTATTGCTCGTTCCTGCGGGTATTCTCTAACACGATTTGAGCCATTTTCGCTGCACAGCATATAACCGACTTATAGTGCATATACGATAAAATAGCAATATTCACTGCGCAGCGAATTTTGAGGTGGAAGCGAAAGCTCAAGAAATGTTGCTTTGGGTCACAAGAAGCCTTGGCCAAGGTCGCGCCTACTGAACGAGTACCCTGCTCGCACGGGCGACAAACCGCGCACCACCTTTTTGTTAAACACAAATTATTATGTAGATAAATATAATTACATTAAATGTATGGTAATATACAAATTAGCTAGAACCTCGCCTCCAGACGAGATGAGCCTCCTGACCATCCTCTGCCGGAAACAGCGCCGCATGAACGGGCGCCGCAAGTACCGGATCGTCGAGCCGGACACTCAGATACTCTTTCTCACCGCCCCGCTCCCGCCAGGCGGCGCCGACCTCGGAGCGGCCGACATAGAGCTTGAAGGCCGGCGCCCGTTCACTGTCGCGATTGTCGTTCGGCACAAAGCGCAGCTTTGCATCGATGATGAGGGTCCGGATGGTGCCGGACCAGCCACCCTCCTTCGTAGGCGTGAACATCCCGATCACAGACATCTCAATCCTCCTTATCGGTTGGCGGCAACGGCGCGCGAGGTGCACGTCCTCTCGATCCCGGCTGAGCGATACCGGTGCCTTTGCCCTCTCCTTCCGGCAACGCCTTCCGTGCCTTGGCAAAGCCACGATCAGCCTCCAGAAAACTCTGCAGCATGTAGGGAATGAGCTCCGGCACCGATTCAGCCTCGCCATAGGTCTCGCGATAAAGCGCGGCATAGGCCTGCAGCGCCTTGTTGAGATCGGGTGGCGCGATGAAGGTGATCTTGACCGGCGTGCGGTCGGGGAGTTTGCCGAGTTTCAGGTCGGGCATGGTTCTCATCCTCGATAGGGACGCAGGATCAGGTCCTTCTGCACGATGACGCGGATCGGCCAGCCGGGCCTCACCGTGATGGTCGGCTGGATGTTGAGATTCTTTTCGGTGAGGCGCTGGCCGGCCTGCGAAACGTTTTGCTGCGTCGACTGGCGGATCGCGCGCAGGAGATCGCTCTCCTCGCTGCCGAAACCGAGCTCGGTGCCAACGCCCAGAAGCGTCGCCAGCGCCACGCCCTTGACGAGCGCCCATGTGTGGTAGTCGACCTCGTCAGCGACGCCGGCATAACCGGTGGCATCCGTCGCCGGCAGATTGTCGATCACGATCGAGGAACCATCCGGCATCACGATGCGATGCCAGACGAGCAGCGCCCGCGACTGACCGAAGGCGACGACACTGTCGTAACTGCCGATGAGCCTCGATCCTTGCGGAATCAGCAAAGCCCTTCCGCTCACCGTGTCAAAAATATTTTCTGTGATCTGGGCAACCACAAGGCCCGGCAGATCGGAGTTGAGCCCCGTGATCAGGCTCGCGGCGATGACGCTGCCGGCCATCAACTGATGCGCCGAGACCGGTTCCTGCAGCGTGTGGCGGTTATAGATGTCAGGATCCGGTCCCCGGTTCATAAAATCGAGCTTGCGCTGCTGATGGTTCTGGTCGCGCTCCGGATCGAGGTTGAGACGCTCGTCGACTGCGGCGACAGCTTGAAGACCTGTGCTCTCCCTCGCATCAGCCACTCTCGATTGCGAAGCACGCCCCTCGCCGCTTCCGCTCCCCTTCAATTGAAAGAACACGCCTGCTTCCGCCGCCTGCCGCGCCTGTTGCGCTAGTCTGAGCCTTTCGGCGCGAGCGTCGTTCTCCTCGGCGCTCGGCACGAAGGTCGGGCGGAGGCCGGCGCTATTGTCGATGCCGAGTTCCGCCTCGCGCCTGAGGATCGGGCGGCCAAATTCGCCGGGAAGCGGCGCGCCGAGTTCGGGGATCGGCTTCGGGATCTCGTCGTAGCTCACGGGCAGCGCCGCCAGCCCCTCCGCCCTCTCCTTACGCTCCGGGTGGTAGAGCTCCCCACCATCCGGCGCCGCGAGACGAAAGCTTGAGCCTTCCAGCGCCAGAAAGGCGAGCGCGAAAATCGTCGCCGAGCCCGTCGCCGCGACGCCGATGACGACACTGCGCCGGAACCGTGTCACACGGCGCGGCTTGGCGCGCAGCGCCAGCGTTTCGGGATCGACTTTCCCCGACGACTGCGTCTGACCCTGAGGCGAGGCGGGACCGGCCATATCTCTCTCCTATCGTCCCGGCCGCAGCCGCGAGGGGCGATCATCGACGACGCCCGCTACCCTGTCGGTGCGGCTGATGCGCACCACCTGTTGCGGCGCCTCGCCGAGGTGCAATTCCGCCGCCGCGAAGAGGCGATCGACAATGTAGTAATGGCCGCGCAGCCGGTAATTGACGAGTTCGCTGCCGCCCGAGGGGCCGACCACGAAGAGCGGCGGTGCCTCGCCCTGATCGAACCGCGCGGGAAACTCGATATAGACTTTCGAACCGTCATCGAAGGCGCGGAGCGGCCGCCAGGGCGGATTATCGCCCGTGATCTCGTAGCGGAAACGGAGCGCGGCGAGATCGATACCGCTTGCGATTGCCGATGCCGCTTGCGCCCTCGCGTTCCGCGCCTGCAAGGCGAGCAGCTCGTCGCGCGGATAGGTCCAGGAGAGTGCGGCCATGGCCGTCGCCTCGGTGCTCTGAAGCGCCAGACGATAGGCGCGGCGATCGGTGGTGATGACGAGATTGGTCTCAAGCCCGGCGGCGAAAGGCTTCACCAGCACATGGACACGTTTGCCGGTGCCGGAGCCACTTACAGTATCGCCGATCACCCAGCGCACCGTGTCACCCGCCGAGACGGCGATGAGTTCCTCGCCCGGCTGCAATGCGATATCGCTGACGCGCTCCGGCGTCGCATAAAGCCGGTAGAGCGCGCCTTCAGTGAAGGGATAGACCTGGATCGCATTGATATAGCCATCCCGCATGGGTTCGATCAGCGCCTCCTTGTTGGCGGCATCGACCCGTTCCGTCGGCACCCGCTTGTCGGGCTTCGGTTTCGCCGTATCGAGAGGCTGCAACTGACCCGGCAGCGGCAAAGGCTCCGGCAGGGCGACGATCTCGACGGGTTTCGGGGGCTGAGGTTCGAGCTGTGCCGGTTGCAGGTCGACCGCGCCATAGCGGATCTGGGGTGGCGGCACCTTGTCGGCACAGGCGGTCAACACAAGCGCCGAGATGCTTACCATCAAGAACGAACGGATCGGGGTCATCTGGTTCTCCTTGGTCAGGGGGCTTCACCGGCGTTGAGTTCGCGTGACCAGTCGAGCGCCTCGACATAAAGGCCGAGCGGGTTCTTTCGGAGCGTCTCGGCATTGCGGGGCGGCCGAATGCCGATGGTGAGAATGGCGGTCCAGTGGGTCGTCGCGGCGAGGCTGCCGCGCTCGTAAAGCCGCTCGCGCCATTTGACCTGGAAGGAGCGCTCCGAGACGCGGACGACGCTGGTCACCTCGACGGATACATTGCGCGTGCCGACCGATTTGAAGGGATCGCTCTCGCGCGCGAATTCGTTGAGGAATGTCGCCGCCCTGCCGGTCGCATGGTCGTAGGCTTCGAGCCAGTTCTTCCGCAAGACGATAGGGTCGGAGGAAAGCGAGCGGACATTCGAGATGAAGCGCGCCAGCACAAAGGCGATCTGGGCATCTCCCGGCGTATAGGCCTCGATAGCGGGGCGCACAGCGCGGACCTCGCCCGAACGCTCGATCTCGACCACGTACGGGGTCACGTGAGACTGCAGCGATTGCCAGTAGAGGCCCGCCGACAGCCCGGCGCTTAGCGCGAGACATCCAAATGCCATCAGCCGCCAGTTTCGCGCCTGAACGCGCGCCGCGCCGATGCGCTCGTCCCAGGCTTGTGCCGCCTTCTGATAGGGGGTGACCGGTTCGGGGGTGCGGCCATATCGCTCCGTGGCACGTTTGAAGAGCATCAGGACCTCCCATCGTCGAAGGAAGGATTGGCGCCGGCACCCGGCCGGTCGCCTTCGCGGATCGCCTGCATCGCGGTCTGGGTATGGGTGCGGCGGCGCTGCTCGGCCCGGAGACGCCGCGCCCAGTCGGGTGTCCCCGCCGCCATGCTTGAAGACATTCCGGCAGAAGACGATGCGGCCATGCCCGGTACAGGCCCCATCCCCACCGCACCGGCCGTCGCGGTGCCCATGCCGGTGCCGGCCCGAAGTGCCGAAAGTCCGGCCGCACTTCCCATCCGGGCCGCCCCGAGCGCCATGCCGCCGGCCAGCGCCGCACCGGCCGCAACGCCACCGGTCGCCCCGACCACCGCGCCTGCACCAAGCTGCGGCGCGCCGGAGACGAGGCCCGCGGCAATGCCGGGCCCGAAAATGCCGAGCCCGAACAAAGCGAGCGAAGCCAGCACCAGCGCCATGGCGTCGTTGAGATTGGGCTCGCGGCCCTGAAGCGCCGTCACGAAATCGGTGAAAAAGCCCGAACCGATGCCGATGATGACGGCGAGCAGCATCACCTTGACGCCCGAGGCGACGACATTGCCGAGCACACGCTCGGCGAGAAACGCCGTTTTGGTCCAGAGCGCGAAGGGCACCAGTACGAAGCCCGCCAGCGTCGTCAGCTTGAACTCGATGATGGTGATGAAGAGCTGCACCGCCAGGATGAAGAAGGCGGCGATGACGACCGTCCAGGCGAGTACCAGCACGATGATCCTGACCGCATGGTTGAAGAAACTCGTGAACCCCATCAAGGAGCCCGCCTGTTGCAGGAGCGGCCAGGCCGCCTCGAAGCCGATACCGGCGAGATAGCCCGGCCGGAGCAGGTCGTCGGCGGTGAGCTCGTTCTCCGCCGCATGCAGACCGAGGCCTGCGAAGGAACGGAAGATGATGTCGGCAAGGCCTGCAAAATTATTCAGGATCAGCGCGAAGACGCCGACATAAAGGACCTTCCGCAGGAGACGGCCCAGCACATTGCTCTCCTCCATCGCCCAGAAGAGACCGGCCAGCGTGATGTCGATGCCGATCAGGATCGCGGTCAGGAAGGCGACATCGCCCTGCAGCAGTCCGAAGCCGCTGTCGATTGCCTGGGTGAAGGCTTCCATGAACCGGTCGATGACGCCAAGATCGTCCATGCCGCTCGCTCCTCGCCTCTTACTCTTCGTTTGTCACTCTTCGATTGTCACCGCGCCCCGTAGGCTTTTCCCTCGCCCATGAAGCGGTCGAAGCTTGCGCGGGCCTGTTCCTCGGCCTGGGCCTTGCGTGCCGCATCAAGCGCTTCGGCGCGATATTGGGCCGCCATCAGGCTCTGGATCTGAAGCTGTTGTTTCGTCGAAAGCGCGAGCAACTGGTTTGCCGCCTGCTGCGCCTGAAGCGCACCGACCGCGCCTTGCGAGGCGGCGACCAGCGAGACGAGCGCCGCCTGGTCGCTCTCGACATTGCGCGCGATGCCCGCCTGCAGGCGCATCGTGTCGCCGTAGGCCGACATGGCATCGCGCCAGCGCTGTTCGGCATCGGCGAGAAGCACGTCGTGAGTGACCTCCGCGCCGTAGCGCTCGGGATAGCTTTGTTCCAGTGCCTCTTGCGTCGCCTCGATGGTGAAGGCGATGCCCCGCGCCTGATCCATCAGCTGACCGATCCTTGTCAGCCCCGAGACCATGCCCTGCAGCGTCGAGAGATCGAGATGCTCCAGGTTCCGCGCCATATTGTCGAGCATCACGGCCTCGTTCTGGAGCGAGCGGATCTGGTTGTCGATCTGCTCCAGCGCGCGCACCGCCTGCAGCAGGTTCTGCACATAGTTGGTGGGATCGAAGACGGTCATGGCCGTTGCCGGACGTAGGTATGCCGTTGCGAGACCAGCCGAGAGGCAGAGAGCGAGCAGCACGGCCCGCAACGTCTTGCGCGTCATGAGGACGTCTCCGATGAAGAAATTTTCGCTGTATGGATGTCGATGAGATCGGCGGCCCAATCGAGGCCCTTCGCGGCGAGAAATCTCTTCGCGAAACCCGCTGACCCCGTCTCATTCAACACACGACCGATGAGTTTCCGGTCGGCGGAAGAAGACGCGCCGCAAAAGGTGAACGCCACGGGACCGAGCCAGAGTTCGAAAAGCCGGTTGCCGCGGCGGGATTGGAGATAGTAGTGCCGCTTCGGCATGGCTTCCGCGATCAGCTCGATCTGACGGATGTTGAGACCGAAGCGTTCGTAAGCCGCCCGCGCCTGAGGTTCGATCGCGCGATCGTTCGGCAAGAATATCCGCTGCGGACAGCTCTCGATGAGGACGGGCGCGATGGCGCTGTCGGCGATATCGGCGAGCGACTGGGTCGCGAAGACAACAGCGACATTCTTCTTGCGGAGTGTCTTCAGCCATTCGCGAATGCGGGGCGCGAAGATCGGATCGTCGAGATAGACCCAGGCCTCGTCGAGGATGAGGAGCGTCGGCGCGCCGGTGAAGCGTTCCTCGAGGCGATGGAAGAGATAGGTCAGGACCGGCATCACCGCCCCCTTCTCATGCAGCAGCGCCTCCATCTCGAAACACTGGATGCCGGATAGCGCGAGCCCGTCCTCGGCCGCGTCGAGCAGATGCCCGAAGGAACCTTCCAGCGTATAGGGCGCAAGCGCCGCCTTGAGCGCATTCGATTGCAGCAGCACGGAGAGACCGGTCAGTGTGCGCTCCCCGCGCGGTGCCGAGGCGAGGCTCCCGAGCGCCGACCAGACGGCATCCTTCACCTCCGGCGTTACCTCGAGTTTCTCATGCGTGAGAAGCGCGCCGATCCATTCCGCTGCCCAGCCACGTTCCGCCGCTTCGTCGATACGGGCGAGCGGCTGGAAGGCGAGCACGGCCTCACCATCACCGGTGCCCAGCGCATGATGGGCGCCGCCCATGGCGAGAATGGCGGCACGCGCCGAGAAGCCCTTGTCGAAGAGATAGATCTGCGCATCCTCGTAGCGGCGGAACTGCATCGCGATCAGCGCCAGCAACACCGATTTGCCGGCGCCGGTCGGGCCGACGATCAGCATATGGCCGACATCGCCGATATGGGTCGAAAGACGGAAAGGCGTCGCGCCCTCGCTTTCGGCATGGAGCAGGACCGGACCGTCCAAATGCTCGTTCCGCGCCGGCCCGGCCCAGACCAACGAGAGCGGCATCAGATGAGCGAGATTGAGCGTATGGACGATCGGCTGCCGGACATTGGCATAGACATGACCGGGCAGACTGCCGAGCCAGGCCTCGACCGCATTGGTGCTTTCGCGGATCACGGTGAAGCCGGCGCCGGTGACCGCGCGCTCGACGGCGCGGCGATACTCGTCCGCGACTTCGGCATCCTCATCGCCGACGGTGATCGTCGTCGTCAGATAACCGAAGCTCACATGATCGCCGCCCAGCGCCTGCAGCGCGAGATCGGCATCCACCACCTTGTTGTCGGCATCCGTATCGAGAAGCGGTGCCGGTTCGTTGTACATGACCTCGCGCAAGAGGGCCGTCACCGATTTGCGCTTCGCGAACCATTGCCGGCGGAGTTTGGTCAGTTCCCGCGTCGCCTGGGTCTTGTCGAGCGCGATGAAGCGCGTCATCCAGCGATAGGGAAGCGCCAGATGATTGAGCGCATCGAGCAATCCCGGCCGGGTCAGGTTCGGGAAGCCGAGGATCGTCAGCGTCCGCAGATGCCGCGCGCCCAGCATCGGCTCGAGACCGCCACTCAGGGGCTCGTCCACCAGTACCGCATCGAGATAGACCGGCGTTTCGGGCGGCACGATCCGATGGCGCTTGGAGGAGACGGCGCGGTGGAGATAGGTGAGCGTCTCCGCATCGTCGAGCGGATGGAGCTCCGGCATGAAGCCCTTGAGGAGATCGGCGATCCGGTCGGTCTCGGCGATGAAGCCGTCGAGATCTTCGCGCCAGTCGCGCGTGCTGTCCGCCCTCTCCTTCTCGATGAGCCACCGCTCGGCCCGCGAGACCGTGTCCGCCAGCGGCATATAGTAAAGTGTGAGGTGGCAGGCGCTCTCGAAATGCGCCTTCTCCACGAAGCCCGCGCGGCGCTCGCGGTCGACAAGCCATGACGCGGCGTCGGGAAAGGCGCTGTCGGGATAATCCGCCGCTGCGAAGCGTTCGGCCTCGAAGAACAAGGCCCAGCCCGAACCGAAACGGCGCGCGACATTGTTGAAGCGGGCCGCGACGCCGATCAGTTCCGCCTCCGTCGCGCTTTCGAGATCGGGGCCGCGGAACCTCAGCGTCCGCTGGAAACCGCCATCCTTGTTGAGGATAACGCCGGGCGCGACGAGTGCCGCCCAGGGCAGATGATCGGCGAGGTGGTCCGGCTTGCGACGGTATTCGGCGAGGTTCAGCATGAGAGATACCCCTTCTGCCGCAGATGACGCGCGAGCACCTGCCCGAATTGCGGATCGCGCTTCGTCGCGAAGACGCAAAGCGTGTGACCGGCAAGCCAGAGGACAAGACCCGCAATCCAGAGTTGAAGGCCGAGACCGAGCGCGGCCGCCACCGTGCCGTTCAGGATCGCCACGCTGCGCGGCGCGCCGGCGAGCAGGATCGGTTCGGCAAGGGCGCGGTGAAGCGGCACTTCGAAGCCTTCAAGATGGCCGCTCATGCGATCAGCGCCCCGCCGCCGAAGGAGAAGAAAGAGAGAAAGAAGCTCGAGGCCGCAAACGCGATCGACAGGCCGAAAACGATCTGAATGAGACGCCGGAAGCCGCCCGCCGTATCGCCGAAGGCGAGCGTCAGTCCCGTCACGATGATGATGATCACGGCGACAATCTTCGCGACCGGCCCTTGCACGGAATCGAGAATCTGCTGCAGCGGCTGCTCCCAGGGCATGCCGGTGCCGGCCGCCTCTGCGGCGCCGATAAACATGAGGCCCAGGACCAGGGACAGCGCGCCGGTTCGGATGAGACGAGTGAGCACGTACATGAGGCAGTCCTTTCGGGTCAGACAGAGGAGCGATGTGGGCCGGCGGTTTCGGTGACGAGGTAATCGCCATTGGCATCGAGGCCGGTGACTTGGGCGATACAGCCGACATGGCGCGCGGCCCCTCTTCCCTCGATGAAGACGACGAGATCGATCGCCTCGGCGATGAGGCGGCGCGGCACGACGGCGCTCGACTCCTGGACGAGCTGTTCAAGCCGGTAAAGGGCGGCACGGGCCGAGTTCGCATGCAACGTCGCGATGCCGCCAGGATGGCCGGTGTTCCAGGCCTTCAGCATGTCCAGCGCCTCGCCGCCTCTCACCTCCCCGACTATGATGCGGTCGGGCCGGAGGCGGAGCGTCGAGCGGACGAGATCGGCGAGCGAGACCACGCCGGGTTTGGTGCGGAGCGCCACGCAATCGGGGGCCGCGCATTGAAGCTCGCGCGTATCCTCGATCAGGATGATGCGTTCGTCGGCTGTCGCCATTTCGGCGAGAAGCGCATTGGCGAGCGTCGTCTTGCCGGAACTCGTGCCACCCGCGATCAGGAGATTGCGCCGCTCGGCGACGGCGTCGCGTAAGGCGCTCGCCTGCTCCGGCGAGAGGATGCGGTCGGCGATATAATCGTCCAGCGTATGGATCCGTGCGGCGGGTTTGCGGATCGCGAAACAGGGTGCGGATGCCACAGGCGGCAGCAGACCCTCGAAGCGCTCGCCGCTTTCAGGCAACTCCGCGCTCACCACCGGGTTGCCGGCATGGACTTCCGTGCGGACATGCGAGGCCACAAGCCGGATGACGCGTTCGACCTCGGCCGGCTCGAACGCCACGCCCGTATCGACCCTGCCCTCGCCCAGCCGGTCGAGCCGGAGACTGCCATCGGGATTGACCATCACCTCGACGACCATGGGATCGGTGAGCGCGGCGGCGATCGCCGGTCCCATGGCGGTCCGGAGCATCGAACGGCGCCGCTCTCTCGACTGCGCTTCGGCGTGACCGCTCATGACGCCTCCTCCGTCTCGCCGCTGCGCAGGATCGTGTCGCGGCTCAGATCCCGCCTGCCGCCCGCGAGTTGCCGCCCGACCCGGTCGATAAAGGCCTCGAAACGGTCGCGGCCGACCGCACGGGCCGTCTGATCGGGCTCGGGCAGCGGTGCCGTGACGGTCAGCTGATAGCGGACGAAGAGCCCCAGGCTCTCCATCACGATCGCGAGATCGCGCTCGATGCGGTTCAATTGCCCGCTCATGCGGTCGAGCCGCACCTTGAAGAGATCGTCGAGCTCCTTCGCACCGCGGCGCGCGAGATAGGCGCGCAGCGCGTCGCTGACGATCGCGGATTTGGACGAGCCGGGCTTCGCGGCGAGCTTCTCGAGCTCCTCGGTCAGCGCATCGTCGAGATAGAGATGATGGCGGGGCTTCATCGTGCGCACCTTCAAAATCCGGGAAGAAGCTCTTGCGAAGCGCGTTGCCGGTCGCCGTCGCTCCCCGCATTGGCCGCATAGGCGCGTTTGATCGCGCTGCGTCCGGCGCGTTTTCCCCCATCCATTGCCTTGGGATCGGCACCCGCATCGCCGTCATCGTCGAAAAGGCCGAGCGTCGCCTCGCGAGGTTCGCGCGGCTTCGCGACCTCCTTCGCCTGCAGGCCCGGATGGCGCTGCTGCTGCAGCCCGCCTTCCTCTTCCGCCAGCCCGGCATCGGGATCGGGTACACTTGTGGCGGCGAGCCGATGATCGAGCCCACGCACCTGGCCGCTCCAGTCGTCGGGACGGGCGGCGGGCCGGTCACGGTAACCATTCTCGGCAAGGACCGGCGCCGGCTTCACCCGCTCGGTGAAGTTCCTGTCCTCGTAATAGCGAAGCTTCTTCGCCCGGATCGGCGCGAGGCCCGAGACCAGCACCAGCTCGTCGGCCGGCGGCAATTGCATCACCTCACCCGGCGTCAGCAGCGGGCGCGCCGTCTCCTGCCGCGAGACCATGACGTGGGAGAGCCAGGGCGCGAGCCGATGACCGGCATAGTTGCGCTGCGCGCGGAGTTCCGTTGCGGTCCCCAGCGCGTCCGAAATGCGCTTCGCCGTCCGCTCGTCATTCGACGAGAAGGCGATCCGGACATGGCAGTTATCGAGGATCGCATTGTTCTCACCATAGGCCTTGGATATCTGGTTCAGGGACTGCGCGATCAAATAGGCCCTGATCCCGTAGCCCGCCATGAAGGCGAGCGCCGTCTCGAAGAAATCGAGCCGCCCGAGCGCCGGGAACTCGTCCAGCATCATGAGAAGCCCATGACGCCGGCGCTTCGCCGGATCGCCTTCGAGCTTCTCGGTGAGGCGCCGCCCGATCTGGTTGAGCACGAGACGCACCAGCGGCTTCGTGCGCGAGATGTCGGCCGGCGGAATGACCAGATAGAGCGAGACGGGCCGTGCCGCATCGACGAGATCGGCGATCCGCCAGTCGCAGGCCGAGATGGTCGCCGCGACGATCGGATCGCGGTAAAGCCCCAGAAACGACATGGCGGTCGAGAGCACGCCGGAGCGTTCATTGTCGGACTTGTTGAGGACCTCCCGGGCAGCCGACGCCACAACGGGATGGACCTCCGGGCGGTCCGGCGTGCCCAGATGGTTCGTCGCCATCATGGCGCGCAGCGTGTGCTCGAAGGAGCGTCGCGGGTCCGACAGCAGCGTCGCCACCCGGGCAAGCGTCTTCTCTTCCTCCGCATAAAGGACATGCAGGATCGCGCCGACCAGCAGGGCGTGGCTCGTCTTCTCCCAGTGATTGCGCCGTTCGAGCGCCCCTTCCGGATCGACCAGGATATCGGCGATGTTCTGAACATCGCGGACCTCGTCGGGGCCCTTCCGCACTTCAAGCAGGGGGTTGTAGCGGGCGGAGCGCGGATCGGTCGGGTTGAAGAGGAGGCAATGGGAAAAGCGGCTCCGCCAGCCGGCGGTCAGCTGCCAGTTCTCGCCCTTGATGTCGTGAATGACGGCAGACCCCGTCCAGGAGAGCAGCGTCGGGACGACAAGCCCGACGCCCTTGCCGGAGCGCGTCGGCGCGAAAGCCATGACATGCTCCGGTCCGTCGTGACGGAGATAATGCTCGCCCAATCGTCCGAGAAACACCCCGGCCGCGCGGAAGAGCCCCGCCCGCTCGATCTCGCCGCGCTTCGCCCAGCGCGACGAACCATAAGTGGTGACGAGTTTGCCCTGCCTGGCCCGCCAGAGAGAGCCGACAATGGCAACCGCGCAACCGGCGACGCCACTCGAAGCCGCGATCGCACCCGCTTGCGCGAAGATGTCCGGCGCATAGGCCTCATAGGCATACCACCACTCGAAGAGCCGCCAGGGGTAATAGACGGGCCATGACAGGAGAACGAACCAGGGCGCGCCGAGACGCGTCTGGAAGCCGAGTGCGAAGGCTGCCCATTGCGTCGCGGTCCAGACACCCAGAATGACGATCGCGAAGACGATCAGCGCCTGACCGATCAGAAGTTTTGTCGGGGTCATCCGTCTCTCTCCATCGCGCCAAAGCTCGCGAGAACGAGAGACAGGATTCAATCGGAAGGAGGATTCTGAAAATCGCCTTTATCTGCGCCCTCACGCGACGATGAACGCAGACGAGAAAGAGAGCGCCCGTGAGAATGCATGAACGTGAGAGCAAGGACTCTGGAAACGCGAATTCACGAGGTGTAGAATCCAATAACGAGCGTTGATGCACGAAATCGTTTGCACCGCTCCGATGAAGCGAGAACTCACAGCAACAGATGGAGATCCGACATGATCGCCATGCTTCTGCTTACCGTCTTCGGGCTCGGCGCCTTCTGTATGCTGCTGTTCAGATGCGCGGTCTATGCGCTTCCGGTCATGGTCGGGCTTTCGACCGGTTACTGGGCGATCACATCAGGCGCTGGCATAGTGGGTGGCGCTCTCGTCGGCCTGGTCGTCGGCGGCCTCGTCTTCGGCCTTGGGCAGGCAGCGCTCGCGACGAGCCGCTCTCCGCTGCTGCGGTTCCTGGTTGTGGGGGTATTTGCAACGCCTGCGGCGCTGGTGGGCTACGGCATGATGCTGGAGATATGGCAACTCACCATGTCTGCCAGCATTTGGCAGCACGCGTTCGGGGTTGTCGCAGGCCTTGCAGTCGCCATCGCGACGGCGGCCTGACTTCTGGACGAAAACCCTTTGCCAACAGGCGAGAAAAACGGCGCGGTCTCACCCCGGCTCTGAATGACTGCTTTGCGCCGATTGTGTTGATTAAGTCGGCGGTTGAACCGGCTTCTGGAGCGTGATTCCATCGTGCTGTGCTGATCGGAGGGCAGAGCGATGATGGGAACACAGGCGGTGCCGGCGCAGCTGTTTTATGACTTCTGTCTCGACGATCATGTTCCTGACGATCACCTGTTGCGACGTATCGACCGGTTCCTGGATCTCGAGGCGGTGCGCGCGGAGCTAAAGCCCTTTTACAGCATGATCGGCCGGCCCTCGATCGATCCGGAACTGATGATGCGGATGCTGATCGTGGGCTACAGCCTGGGCATCCGGTCCGAACGGCGCCTGTGCGAGGAGGTCCATCTCAACCTGGCTTACAGATGGTTTTGCCGTCTGGGGCTGGACGGCAAGGTGCCCGACCATTCGACCTTCTCGCGCAACCGGCACGGCCGTTTCCGGCAGAGCGATATCCTGCGGCATCTGTTCGAGACGGTGGTGGAACGCTGCCTGCGCGAGGGGTTGGTCGGTGGCGAAGGCTTTGCCGTCGATGCGAGCCTGATCGCGGCGGATGCCAACAAGCAGCGCTCTGTTCCCGGCGACGAGTGGCACCTCAAGGACCTTGGCCCGGATGCGGGGCAAGCCGTGCGTGAGTATCTGGCCACACTGGACGATGCGGCCTTCGGCGCCGCCAGCGCGGCGAAGCCGAAGTTCGTCTCGCCCTCGGATCCGGCCGCGCAGTGGACCGGCGCCCATAAGGGGCATGCCTTCTTCGCCTATGCCACCAACTATCTGATCGATACCGAGAATGCTGTCATCCTCGACGTCGAGGCCAGCCGCGCCATCCGGCAGGCCGAGGTGTGCGCTTCGCGAACGATGATCGACGGAACCAATAAGCGCTTCGGCCTCAAGCCTCGGCATCTGGCGGCCGACAGCGCCTATGGATCGGCGGCGAACCTCGCCTGGCTGGTCAAGGAGCGGCAGATAGAGCCGCACATCCCCGTCTTCGATAAATCGAACCGGACCGACGGCACCTTCTCGCGCTCCGACTTCGTCTTCGATGTCGAGCAGGATCACTACACCTGCCCGGGTGGCAAGCTGCTGGTGCAGTTCAGACGGACCTATGCGACGCCGCGTTCGGGCATCACCAAAGACGGAACGCGGCTATACCGGTCGAGCAAGTCCGACTGCCAGAACTGCACCCTCAAGATGAAGTGCTGTCCGAACACGCCACAGCGCAAGGTGCCGCGCGACATCGACGAGGATGCGCGCGATGTCGCCCGGGCTCTGGCGAACACGCCGGCCTATGAGCGTTCGCGGCATCGGCGCAAGAAGGTCGAGATGCTCTTCGCCCACCTCAAACGCATCCTCAAACTCGGCCGTCTGCGCCTACGCGGACCGAAGGGCCCCAGAGACGAGTTCCTCCTCGCCGCCACCGCGCAATACCTGAGGAAGCTGGCGAAGCTTCGAGCAATGCCGAGCCATGGCCCTGCGGCGGCATGAAGCCACACCGGCCGGGTAACCGGCCCGCCGTCATAAGGCCATCAGGCATCAGGCCCCCGGGCAACGGGCCCGAAATCATCGTCCCACGGACGAACTGACGATCTCGCAGCGACTAAATCAACAATATCGGCGCAAAGCGGACCTATGAAACCCCTGACCCTCTCTGCCTCCCGATCATCCACGACACCCTCCCCTCCCGGACAATCCCCGAGACCTGCTTGCCGATATGCCGCTCCAGCACCGGCCGCCAGGGCACGAGCGTGAACTCGCGCGATTTCTCGATGACCGCGAAACGGCCGCTGCCGAGATCGACATGCCGGCGATAGGTCCCGGTCGCCTTTTGCCCGGATTCGGCTTCGACGTAGGGCAGACCGAGTTCGCCCGAGAGTTGCCCCGCCACACGCAGCAGTTCGCGGCGGCGCAGGATGCCGAGCATGTTGGCGCGATAGACGATCCGGTCCTGCTCTTCCCGCGCCAGTTCCTGCCCGACCAGCCATTGCCGGCGCAACGCAAGCGCGCCGCGGACATCTCCGCCAAAGCCCCCTTCGCGCAAGGGCTCCGGCTTTTCCGCCACCAGCTCGCGATCAAGCCAGGTCGCGCCATTGGCGGTCACCTGTCGCTCTAGCGGCCAGGCGGAAAGCGTCTCGACGAGGACAGGACTCGATCTTGCCAGACCGCGCTCGAAGGATGCGGCGCGTTCCAGGTGATCGGGCGCGATTGCCCAGCTTCCGTCAGGTTCACGCTCAACCAATCCGCCCTGCCGCCGCATCGCTTCCAGCCGCCGGATGTGGGTTTCGACGAAGTCGCGGCTCGTCGTCGGATCGTGGCACAGATGCGCGTCGATGTCGTAGCGGCCGCCATTCGCGGCGGCGATCTCCGCGATCGTCCGGTCGACCTCTCTTGGTTCCACCGGTTTTGGCGTGATCGCGACGATGGCGCCGTCCGGCAGAGCTTCCACAGATTCTGACCGGCCGATATCCACGTAATGCGCGCGGCCGTCGAGCCCGTCGACGATCAGGTAGTGACGGTCATTGAGTTCGTCCGACAGTCCCCGGCCAATGACACGACCGACAATGCGCCGCGCCTGCCCACCTGCCGGATCGTGAACCGCATAATCCGACGGCGCGCGGGCGAGTCCTTTCTCGGTCATTTCGCGGTGAAGCGTCTTGATGACGTCGCCACGTTCGCCCATGCGGCGAAGCGCCGGTTCCAACCCCTTGGCAAGCTTCCACGTTCCGGGCGTGACCTCCTCCGCCAGTCCCAGTCGCTTCAGCTTCTGCAGCCGGCCCGCCCGCAAGGTTTGCCGGAACGCATCACCTGCGGTCATATCAGAACGGACGTGACCTTCGTCATCCGTCTCCTTCAACAAACCGCGATCGAGACTGGTGAACCGTTCCTGTTCGACTTCCCGCGCGAGGTTCGCCTCAATCTCGAGATCGCTGCGGGGGCCGAGATCGAGGGTGACAATTTCGGCGGCGCGTTCGCGCATGCCTGTCGACAGATAATCCCGCGCGATGACGAGGTCTTGTCCGCGCTCGTCCTTGCCGCGGAGCATGATGTGGGTATGGGGATGGCCGGTATTGTAGTGATCGACCGCGACCCAATCGAGATGCGTCCCCAAATCCTCCTCCATGCGGGCCATGAAGCGCCGCGTGAAACCCTTCAGTTCCTCATATTGCGCTGCGTCCTCGACCGAAACGATAAAGCGGAACTGGTGCCGGTCGCCGTCGCAGCGTTTCAGAAACGCCTCGCCGTCCGCCCGGTCGTGCTCGACGTCGTAAAGCTCGCCCGGCAGCCCCTCGCGCGTCACGCCGTCGCGCTGGATATAGCGGAGATGGAGACGCGCCGCTTTCTGACCCTGCCCCTTCAGCTTCACGATGCGGGATTTGACGACCACGCGCCGCGCGCGAAAGGCAGCATGGGTTCCGCGCGATGCGAGGACACGACCGATGCCGGCGCCGCGGCCGATGCGATTGCCCTGGAACCCCGCCCCCGGCGACGTTCCACCGAAGCGGCGACCGCCCGCCAGCGCCGCCGATTTCAGCACCCGCTGCTGGTAGCGGCGTTCGGCCTTTCCGTCGCGCGCTCCGATCCGGCCGAGACGTGGTTCGAATTTGTCGTCCTGCATCGTCTCCTCTCCGCGATCGCCACCTATCATCAAAAAATGATCGGCTTTTGCTGGCGGACAAGACGGCGCCATGAAGATCGAAGAGACACAGGGACTTGGCGCGACAATGGCGCCACGCCTTCGGCGCATGGCGCCGTCAAAAGAGATGTGCAGACAGGAACATAAGCCCCTCATGGCGCCGTTCTTTTATCTTGCCCTCCCGCGATATCGAGTTCACCCCACGCTCACCTGCGTCGATGCCCTTTCTCCTGGGACTGACTAACGGGAGATGCTGAAGAGCTGCACGAAGAGATCGCCACCACCGGCAGCGAAGTCACCGCGCGATTTGCCGTCAGAACCGGCAAAGAGATACCGCTTTCGACGCTGAACCGTATCGTTCGTCGAAGCAACTTCGGGGCGCGTTTCATGCCCGTCGAGCGGGAAGAAAAGCGATTTTCCGGAGGCGAAAGACACGCGTGCGGTTGCCAATGAGACGACTGCTTTGTCGTCTGTGGGGACGATTTCAACACGCGGGAGAACCACCGCGAGATAGGCGTGGGTCTCTTCGGGAAGGCTCCGCTCGCCCTTCAGATAGGCCTGATAGCGTGTCGGCCCGGCATGATAGGCGGCAAAAAGTCCCGGAAAGCCGAAGCGGTCGCGCATCTCACTCAGATAGGCCGTGCCCGCCAGAATATTGTCGCGCGGATCATGCGGATCGGGGCCGAGCCCATGTCGCGCCCGCAGTTCGGCATAGGTCGCGGGCATCAGCTGCATCAGTCCCATTGCGCCCGCAGGCGATGTGATCGGCGCGTCGTTCAGCAGAGTCCGGCCACCGCTTTCCGCCTCGATGACGGCCTCGATCCAGTGCGCCGGAATACCGAAATGCCGCGCGGCTTCGGCGATGAGGGGCCGCCATCGCGCCATGTTCCTTGCTTCCGGATCGACCACTATGCTCATGGTGGCTAGTGGTGTGAGGCCATGCTCCGGCTCTGCGCTGCGGATCGCATGGGCGAGAACCAGCGTCAGAATATCCATAGCGGTACCAGCCTGCCGATGACGAGCGCCCGCTCGACCAGCCCGAAATACCGCCCATCGAAAGAGCTGGGTTCGCCTTCGGCGAGCAGCAAAACATGATAGCCGCCGAGCCTCTCGCAGCCCCGCCAGCGCGGCATAAGGCGGCCCTCGCCGTCCAACTCCAGCCGCCGCACCGCGTGCCGCCCGTTGATCGTGAGGTCGTTGCCGGTCATGCAGACCGTATCGAACCGGCTGGCCGCAACGCGCTTGATCAGCAGGGCATCGCGCGCGAGATAGTGCCGTTCGTCGGCAATGCGTCGTGCCTCTTCCGGCAAGCGCGCCAGCACAAGATCGCCCCGGACAAAATCCGGCGAGAGACGCAGATAGAGCCCGCGCGGGGCGCTGGCGCTTGCGTTCCAGACGAGACGCGGCAGTGGGTCGAGAAGCGCCGTCGCGCCGATCAGGCCGATGCCGAACACAGTCCAGAGAAGAAGACGCCTGCGGCGGTGCGGGTGTTTCGGGCCGCGCGGAGACCGCATGGGCACCAGCGCGCCGCTCTCGGCGATGAGGGAGAGCCGCTCACTCATCGGAGGTCGAGCGCTTTGCCCGCTCCCGCGACCAGGCGTCGAGATCGTCGATGTGATAGCGCACATAACGGCCATGCTTGCGGTATTCGGGGCCACCGCCGACGACGCGCATCTTTTCCAGCGTGCGCTCGGAGAGGCCGACATAGTGCGCGGCCTGCGGCGTGTTGAGAAAGGGACTGCCCTTCTTGGCATTCGCAGCCCGGGTCGCGTCGTCATCCATGGGGCACCTCGCATGTAACCCACGCGCGAATCGCGCAAGGAAGCCCCACCACGGCAAGGATCGGAAAAAGAGGTCCGGTGACCGAGCGGCGAATATCCGGCCACGTCGTTTCGCCAGCGCAACAGATCGCAGAAGGGAAAAGCCTCCGCGCCCGGAGGGACGCGGAGGCGATGGTGTGACGTCAGTCGACGGGATTCCAGATCAGCGCGAAGGTCTCGTCGTCATCCTGACCGGCGGCGCGGCCGAGATTCGCGTAGAGCCGGCGCGGCCCGAATTCCGGGGCGGCGAGGCTGAGGCTCACATAGTCCCGGCCCGAAGTTTCGCCGGTACGCGTCCAGCCCGCGCCGATCTCGACGCCCTGCGTGAGGACGCGGAAGTCCGGCTGCGCCTCGGCGCTTTTCGCCGCATTGGGCACGATATCGATCTCGGCGCGGATGGTCAGTGTCTTCAACTGGCCCTTGTAACCGCCGCTCGACTGCTTGGTGACATATCCGATTGCAGGCATGGTCTTTCTCCTTCGATGAACGCCGAGGGGTCCATTCCCCTCGCGATGGCGAACCCCGATGGGCGCGGCAGCCGCCCGCCGAACCGGAGGCCGGAGCGCAAGCGCAGGACCCGAGCGCCGGGCTTTTTTGAAGCGAAGCGACCCCGCGAGGAGCGCGCGGCAGCGCGCGGGGAAAAAAGCCCGGCGCGACGGTTTCGGGCGGGCGGTAGCGCCCATAGGTATCGCCGCTCAAGCGAGGGAATGACCCCGGTGACGCCCCTGCCGAAGGAGGAGAGAGCCCTTGCAATCCATGCGCGCCAAGCTTCCTGAGGCGGACGGGCCGGATGATGAAGGCCGGAGCGATAGATCGATTCAACACCGAAGCGACACGCCGACAACACCGGAAAGCGCTCATGCGGGAGAGTAGGATGCGGCAGATGCGTGGCGAAGAGCGAGCGATGAGAGCCCTGCCTTACCACCGGAACGCGGCCAAGCGCGCCCACATCGCGTTCCCGCATGTTGCTTGACGACGGCTTCACTGCCTCTGAAATCATGTCCGCGATCACGCCGCCCTCGCGACTCCGGAGCGCGGCAGGCGATGAATAACGATCTGTTCGCTCATGAAAAAGAGCGGGCGGCGAAGGACGACG
Organism: Tepidicaulis sp.; assembly: GCF_965222285.1. NCBI lineage: Bacteria > Pseudomonadati > Pseudomonadota > Alphaproteobacteria > Hyphomicrobiales > Parvibaculaceae > Tepidicaulis > Tepidicaulis sp. Next base: position 2,802,090 of record NZ_OZ244942.1, read on the forward strand.
CCCGCAAAGTTTTAGGCCTTCCCGAAATATCCCGCGACGCGATGCCATGCCTCGGCGGGCGCGAAGTCGCCATCCTCGCGATAGGCCCGCGCCGGAACATGCATCCAGCGCGGCAGCCATGTGCCGACCTTCGCCCGGCCATTCGTGCCTGCGAGACAGTCGCGGATGATCTGCTTCTGGACGGAGGCCTTCTCGGCGACATTCTGGTCGGCGACACTCTTTCCGGCTATGTCGGCCAGCATCGCATTGATCGTGCTCCTGTCGCGCAGCAGTTCGAAGAAGGGCGCGTCCGGCTCCCAGACCGGGCCATGTCGCGCTTCAGCACCACCGCCAGCGCCTCGACCGCCGCGCTCCCGACCTGCAATGTCTCGCCCATCACAGTGGCGAGCACATTCATGACCTCCTCGTCATTGAGCATCAGCAGCTTGGCGAAGAGGGCGATGGTCGCCTCCGCGTCGCCGTGCGGCGCGGTGAGGTTTTCGCGCTCTTCCGGAAGACCGAGCAGGGCCCGGATATTGGCCTGCCAGCCCCGGAAGGCACGTTCGGCGACATTGGCCGCGAGGCTCTTCGCGATGGCGTCGGACGCCGCTTTCTGCGGCTCCGGCGTCACCTGCCAGAGCGCCGATCCGGCGATGACATGCGCGAGCATCAGCCGCAGCGCGATGCCGGGATGGTCCAGCAATTCGGCGCGCACGGCGGCATGGCGATGCAGTTCGATATAGTTGCGCATCGCTTTGGTCACCTCGGGCCGGGCGGCGCGGACCTCCGCTGCATCATTGCCCGCGCCCTCGTGTTTTGCCTTGCGGCGCGCCTCCGCGCGGGAGAGATATCCCTCATGGAAACTGACCTCGCCGCGGCCTGAGACCTCGACATAGACCTTGCCGCCCTTCTTCTTCGGGACCTTCTCGTAGTCCCATGCGGGGAAGTGCTCGCCGGGCTCCATAACGATCACCTCACTCCAGCCCGCCTCGCGCAGCGCGTCTGCTTTGGCTGCAATGGCCTCGCCCTGCTTGCGCCAGAAGAGGTCCGGATCGGCGAAGTACCCTTCCTCGCCGAAAAGATCGGTGACGATTTCGCCCTCGTAAGTATCGAGCGGGAAGAGCGCCGCGCCGGTCGCAATCGACTGGCCGCCGAAGAGCCATTGCTTCAACCGGTGGCCGGTCGGACAGGCGTTCCGGTCCGCCTTCCAGAGCTTCCACCATTCCTTCTGCTTCGCCTGCGAGGCAAGCGTCAGATGGCGGATCGATGCGGCGTCGATCTTCTCCGCCCGATAGGCCGCGCGGATCGGCGCGATCAGCGTGCCGAGCGCGAGGCGGCGCTTCACCATCAATTCGGTAAGACCGAAAGTCGCGGCGATGTCGGCGACGGATTTCCCCTCGCGGGTAAGCCGCGCGAAACACTCATACTGGCTCATCTCGTCGGGATCGAGACGGGCGATGTTCTCGATCAGCGAGGCTTCGAGCGCGGCGGCATCGTCGCCGGACTCCATTACGGCGCAGGGCAAGGGCTCGACTTCGCCCTGCTCTTCCTTCACCGCCTTGGCCGAGAAATAGCGCCGCCGTCCGGCGACGATTTCATAGGCGTTGGGCTCCGCCTCGACGGGGCGCACGAGAAGCGGCTGCAGGATGCCGCGCGCCCGGATCGAGGGCAGGATGTCGTCGATATCGGGCGGGCGCTTGCCATGCCGCATATTGATCGCGGCGGGGCGCAGTTCATCGATCGGGATGTGACGCAGTTCCATTGGTGTCTCCTTTCGTGTTTTCGGGGGTGGGGCTCGGGCTCTCCGCCGCTTCAAGCGGCAGAGAGAAATTCGACCAGTCGGCGAGCGCGTAAGTGCCGCCCGCCGCATCGATATGAAGGCCGGGCGTGCCGGGCGCGGCGCCCTCGGTGTCGTGGTCATGGACATGGACGCGGGCGCGTCCGCCCTCGATCTCGACCTGTTGCACGACGCCGCCGGAAACCGTGACGGTCACGGCGACGGGCTCACCGCGCTCCGAGAAGCGCGGCGGCACAGGGAGCGAGGAGGCAAACTCCCGCCATGGATCGGCATCGTCGCCTTCGGCAACGGCATCGATGAAGGTCGGGCCGCAATCGTCGAGTGGCTTCCAGCCGTCGCTCTCATTGGCGGTGACGATGGCCCTCTCCAGTGCCTCCGCGAGCGTGTCGGCCTCGACCGCCACGATATTGGCGTAATAGGCGGCAAAGCCGCATTGCACCGTCCATTTCTTCATGGGTGTCTCCTTCAGAACAGACTCAGCTGGTTGCGGGCGTCCTCGTCGAAGAGGCCGATGTTCAAGGGCTTCTGGGCTTTGCGCGGGCGCAGCGGCGCGGCCATGAAGGCCGCCAGCCGGTCGCGCTCGCGGATCGGCGCGACGCCCGGCATGAGGCACTGCTCGCCTTCGGGCGTCTTTTCGGAGTCGAGAGGCGGGTGCTCGCTCATGCCGCCCTCCCCGCGCCCGTCTCTGTGCCCTCCGCGCGGAAGGCCAGCAGGAAATCCGCCGCCTTGGAGGCGAGGCTCGCGGCGCGGAAGATGGCACGCTCATCGTCGCGCAACAGGTCGAGCCATGAGGCGATATAGTCCGCATGGCGCACCGTCGGCACGATGCCGAGCGCGGCGCAGACAAAGGCGCTCGCCATTTCGGCGACGAGTTCCTCCGCCGCATAGGCGCGCGAGCCAAAACGCCCGGAAAGATCGCGCGCCAGCCGCGAGGGGTGGCCGGTCCAGTGGCCGAGTTCATGGAAACAGGTGCGGTAATAATTGACCGGCTCGTGAAAGGCCGTTTGCGGCGGCACCTCGATGCGGTCGAGGCTCGGCACATAAAGGGCCATCGCGCCGCCCACATGGAATGCCGCGCCGGTCGCGGCGATCAGCGCCTCGGCGGCGGGCACGGTCTCGCATTCCGGCAGTATGGCGGGCGGTGCAAGCAGCTCGCCCGGCAGGCCATCGCATTGCGCGACATTGAAAACGGTGAAGCGCTTGAGAAAGGGAACGCTCCGGGCCTCCTCACCCTCCGCCGCCGCGCGTTCCCGTTCCGCCTTGGGCGTGAAGCGGTCGGCATAAACGAGGGCCACGCCCTTCTCGCCCTTGCGGACATGGCCGCCAAGCGAAAGCGCTTGCCGGAAGGTGAGCCAGTTCTGGGCGGCGAAACCCCGTTCGATGACGGCGCTCCAGAGGATCAGAATATTGATCCCCGAATAGGCATTCCCCGTCGCCGCATTGCGCGGCAGACCGAGCCCCGCTTTCGCTTCGTCCCAGGGCTGCACCCAAGGCACCCGGCCCGCTTCCAGTTCCGCGACGATTTTTGCCGTCACATCGGCATAAAGCTGCGGCCCCGCCTGCTTCCCGGTCTGACGATTATGTTCTCCGCGCATCGGCCAGCTCCCGTCAAATCCCGCCGCGTCTCTCCCGGAAGCGGGATGGGCGGCGAAAAGCGACCGGAAGGCCCGCCGTCAGAGGCGGGACGCACCGAAGGCCGGAACGAAGTGGAGGACCCGGAGCGCAAGCGGAGGGTTGCGGCCTGCCGCGGCGGGCCTAGAAGGGAGCGCCGCCCATCCCGCGTGACGGGGAGACGCTTCAAATAAAGACGCCGCGCGAAAGCGCGGCGGCCTTAACCCTTGGGCTTGTAGAGTTCCTTGAGAACGTCACCGGGATCGTCGCCAAGCGCCTGCACGACGTCGACGAATTCGATGATGTCGAGACGGCGTTCGCCGCCTTCATATTTGGCGACAAAGGATTGGGTACGCTTGAGCCGCGCGGCGACATCCGCCTGCGTCAGGCCCTTCGCCTTGCGAAGCTTGATCAGCAACGCCAGCAGCTTGCGTTGACGCGGCGTGCGAAGGGTCTTGGACATTCGGCCGAACCGGCTTGAGACAAAACGGTTCGACCAAATAATCCCAGTTTCGGATTATCCCATTTTAGGATATTTTGATGCGGTGCGAACTTGACTGATGGGACGAGATCGCCCTTCGCCACATCCGAAAAACAAGGTGATCGAGTCTCAGCCCGATCTGTCCGGACGCAGGAGATCGAGATGACTGACACCCAACGCGGTCGCGAGTTCATAAAGCGTCACGACGGTTGGATTGCGGCGGCCTTGTTCGAGCCCGCTGATGTATTGCTGGCTGAAACCGGAAATCTCGGCGAACTGTTCTTGGGTCAGACCCTTTTTGAGCCTGATCCGCCTGACATTGTCGCCGACCGTCTTGCGCATATCCATGCGCCAAGGTCAGCGGATTACATACTTTAAGTTTATCAACTATAGTATGTTATTCGGATGGCACGGAACCATGAGCGGAGCGGGACATGCCTAAGCCGGAACTCAATCCAGAGATCGTCGAGGACGTCCCTTGGTCGGAGACAATCACCGACTATGACGAGCGTCATCTGATCGTTTATCTGCGGTTGCTCGACGCCGTCGCAGCCGGCGCGTCGGATGAGGCGATGTCGAGGATCGTTCTGGGTATCGACCCCGCGCGAGAGGCCGAGCGATCCCGCAACGCCCTGGCGAGCCACTTGCGCCGTGCCAGATGGATGTCGGATAATGGTTACCGTCATCTTCTCACTACCGGGGCGCACTGAGCTCCCTCATCGCAACAATTTTAGATAACCGCCATTCATCAGGTCGCGGCCGCGTCTAATGGCGCGGCGCACTTGGTCGCAGAGATGGTTCCGCGGATCGCGCCAGTCAGCCTCGACACGCTCCGCACCGAACAGCGCAACCGCGACCTCGCGCTGGGATGCTCCAGCGAGATAGCCGTCCAGCGCCTGCAGAACTCGGGAGAGGCGTCGAGCGCCAAGGTCCGGCGGATAAAATTTCGTTCGTAGCGTCTCGGTGCACACAAGGTCGTTCAGCCGCCTGAAGCCGCGCCATCTTGTCTCCGAATAGGGCGTCATGGGCAAGACGTTCGCAAGCACCTGCACCGGGCGCGTAAGGCATTCGCCAGTAACAGACAGTTGCAGGAACCGGCCCTGGTCGGCGCACAGAAGATGTTGAATGTCTTCTCCGGGGATGAGGACATTGCGGCATCGCAGGCGGCTTAAATTCAGAAACCGGCCCGACACGTGACCGACATTCTGGCTCGCAACGACCGGAAGAACACTCGGGCAGAACTCCGGCATCCAGAAAATATTCGCCTCGCGCGCGTCGCGATCGGGCGTTTCGAAAAGGAGCAAGCCCCATTCCCGTGCCTCGGACATTTGGTCGCCGGCGGACCAGGTCTCATCGGGCGGGCTGCCATCCGGCGGCCACGTCACGCCAAGATTTGCAGCCGCGCTCCTGTAGGCGCGATTGCGGCGCAAAAATTCCCACGCAAGCCCATGCGCCGACAAGGCCTGAAGCCACTCATATTGCTCTGTGTTTTGCCATTTCATGGGACCGGTTCGAAAAGGAGATAAGTCGCCGGAGCCTTCTATTCCGGTTCGGATATGGTCAATGGACCGCTCATCTGGTGAGGACGATCCATATCTGCGCGAGTGACATGGGGTTCGGGTCTTTGACCGTCGCGAAGGCATTGCGCGCCGGGGTCCGGGACGGGGACACCGTTCCAGAACACCGTGCCGTCGAAGTCGAGTTCGAGATCGACGACCTGCGGCTCCGTCTCGGGCGGCGGGGCTGACAGGTTCTGCGGCATGTCGAGCTTCACCGCATGGGTCTGGATCGGGATGGTGATGATCAGCATGATCAGCAGCACCAGCATGACGTCGATCAGGGGCGTCGTGTTGACCTCCATCATCACGTCGTCTTCCTTGCCGTCGCCGACATTCATGGCCATGGGTTCACTCCTGCTGCGCCGCGCCGGAGACGGGCTCGGTGATGAAGGCGACCTTCTGGATGCCGTCGCGCTGACAGGTGACAGTCACCCGGCCGATGAACTCGAAGCCCGTATTCCGGTCGCCCCGGACATGGACTTCCGGTTGCGGCTCCAGCACCGCCACTTCCTTGATCCGGTCCAAAAGTTCGCGATTGTCCGCCATCTTCTCTTTGTTCCAGAAGACGGCGCCTTCGCCGTCGACCGCCGCACGATGTTCTCCGGCCACGCCTGGGGGACGACAAGCACCTCACCATGATCGAAACCCAGTTCGGCAATATCGATCAACAGCTCAAGCGCTATTCGCGGGCGGCTTGAGCCTGAAGGGTTGGTGGACTGACATAAAAAAAGGGACGCATCCTAGATGGTCCGTCAAAGTCCCAGAACGGCCTTTGCGATGACATTGCGCTGGATTTCGTTCGAGCCGCCATAAATCGAAGCGGCGCGACCGAAATTATAGGCACTTGTCACGCTCACCGCATAGGCGGGCCCGACGGGCGCTTCATTGGCGATTCCCATCAAATGTTCCCTCTGGAACGGCATGGCGTAGAAGGCGGCTGCTTCGACGGCAAGCTCCGACAACGCCTGCTGAACTTCGGTCCCGACAATCTTCAAGGTCGAAGAAGAGGGGCCCGCAGGGCGGCCCGCCACCTCATCCGCGACGATCCGCAGATTGGTATATTCGAGCCCCGTAAGCTTTACCTCGATTTCGGAGAGCTTCGTCATGAATGCCAGATCGTCCGCCAGCGCCGTGCCATCGCCAAGCCTTTCCTGTCTGGCGATTTTTCTGAGGTGCGCGATCTTGCGCTTGGACTCGGGAACACCCGCAATGCCGGTGCGCTCATTGACGAGCAGGAACTTGGCGTAGGTCCAGCCCTTGTTTTCATCGCCGATGCGGTTCGTCACCGGCACCTTGACGTCAGTGAAAAAAACTTCGTTCAAGTGATGCAGGCCATCGATGGAAATGATGGGCTTCACCTCGATGCCGGGCGTCTTCATGTCGATCAGAAGGAACGAGATACCTTCCTGCGGTTTAGCGGTCTCATCCGTTCGCACGAGACAGAATATCCAATCGGCTTCGTGGGCGTACGACGTCCAGATTTTCTGGCCGTTGACGATGTAATGGTCGCCCTGACGCACGGCCCTGGTCCTCAGCGAGGCGAGGTCCGATCCGGATCCTGGCTCCGAATAGCCTTGGCACCACCAAACATCTCCCGACAATATACCCGGCAAATGCTGCTTCTTTTGTTCTTCGTTGCCGAAAGTGTAAATCACCGGCCCGACCATCGACAGACCGAAAGGCGACAGACGCGGCGCGTTAGCGGCGGCCATCTCCTCGTTGAAAATATGCTTCTGCATCGGCGTCCATCCAGTGCCGCCATACTGCCTGGGCCAATTGACCGCTACCCAGCCTTTCTCGTGGAGGTCCTTCTGCCAGCGCCTGAGCGCCCCGCGCTCGCCAGACGCGCCCACTGTCTCTCTCTCCGCGAGCTCCCTGGGGAGTTTTTCCGAAATGAACCGGCGGACTTCCGCGCGAAAGGCATCGTCCTCTTTCGTAAGCTCGATATCCATCTGCTGACCTTTCGCGGCGACGATCCGGGTGATTGTATTTTTATTATAATGAATTTCTCCGGGCGGGCAAAAGACCGAATTGTCCGCCTCTTTCAAAAAATTCCGTCGAAAGGTTGGCCGCGATAAATCCGCCTCTCTCCCCATTGCCGGGCCGATGCGAATATTACCGCGCCGTGAGTCGCGGCAACACACATCGACAACCGTATCCATGCTTCCCGATACCCGGGTCGGGGTCTAGGCAGCCCAGCCCTGCAAGTGCGCCGCTTCGAGACGAACCAGCTCCGGCCCGCCCAACAGCTGCCGATCGAAACCAATACGCTTGAACCAGTAATGCAGGCCAAGCAGATCGGTGAAGCCCATGCCGCCATGAACCTCGGTCGCGGTGCGCGCGACGAAGCGGCCCACTTCCGACAAATGGCTCTTGGCATGACATGCCATGAGGCGCGCGTCGCCCGGCACCTCGTCCAGCGCATGGGCCGCATACCACACCAGCGAACGCGATGGTTCGAGAGCGGCCGCCATCTCGGCGCAGAGGTGTTTCACGGCCTGAAACGACCCGATCACACGACCGAACTGCTTGCGCTCTCCCGCATAAGCAACTGCTTTCTCGATCATCATCTGACCCGCGCCGAGGGTGTCGGAAGCAAGCATGACCCTACCTGCATCTATCACCCGCGCAACCGCGTCGGCGCTGGATCGAGGCAAGGGCTCAGCCGAGACCTGGTCGAAAACAAGTTCGCCAACCGATCGGGTCTTGTCGATGGTGTCGAACGCCCGCCGCGACAAACCCTTCGCGCCGGGCAAAACGAGATGAAGTCCATGGTCGCTGTCGGCCACGATGTAGAGATCGGCCTCAGCCCAGTCGATTACGAAGAGGGCCTTGCCCGTGAGCGTTCCCTTCCCGGCTTTCACGCCGGCATCTTCGCGGACGCCGATGCTTTCCGTGACGGCCACGCCTGCGATAATCTCGCCTGCGGCGATCTTCGGCAGCCACTTTTCCTGCTGGGCCTCGCTGCCTGCAAGCATCAGCGCGAGCGGCGCCATGACGGCGGTCCCAAGGAAAGGCAGCGGCGCCACATACCGACCGAACATCTCGTAAACGATCGCCGCGTCGAGAAACCCAAGACCCATGCCGCCAAAATCTTCCGGAATCAGCATTCCAGGGATACCCAGTTCGCTGGCGCCCGCCCACAGGGACCGCTGAACAGTATGCGTGTTCCCGGCGGCAAGGCGCACCTTGTCAAGCGGCGAATTCTGTTCAAGAAAACGGCGGACGCTGTCCTGCAACAGGCGCTGCTCTTCCGACAATGCAAATTCCATCGGATAAATTCCTATTTTGCCAGCTTCGGTTCGCGCGGCATTCCAAGCCCACGTTCCGAAATAATGTTTTTCTGAATCTGCGCCGTGCCGCCGCCGATGATGAGCCCAAGCTGAAACATGTATCCCCACTGCCACGAGCCGTGGCTACGCAGATAGGGGCTGTCGTCGTAGAGAACGCCAAGCTCTCCCATGACGTCGATCGCGAGCGCCGATATTTGATGGGTAAGTTCGCAGGACTGAAGCTTCACGATCAGACGCGCCAAGCCGGGATCCTCACCCTTGCTGGCGCTGGTCAGCAGCCGGAGCCCATTGAACTTCATGGCAGCAAGTTCTGCCTGAAGCCTTACCAGGCGGTCCCGGAAAATTGGATTGTCGATGGCCCGCTGCCCGTCGACAGTCTCCTCGTGCATCAGATCGACAAGGGCCTGGAACCTGGTTTCCATAGCGGCCGGATCGCCCAGCATTCCGCGTTCGTGTTTCAGCGTTGCGTTGGCGACGAACCACCCCTGCCCGCGCTGGCCGACGATCTGCGTCTTCGGCACGCGCACATCGGTGAAGAAGACTTCGTTGAATTCGGCATGGCCCGTCATGGTGGTGAGCGGACGGACTTCGATGCCGGGCGTCTTCATCGAGAAAATCAGATAGGAAATGCCTTCATGCTTCGGCTTGTCGGGCTCGGTGCGCACCAGGCAGAAGATCATGTCTGCCTCATGCGCGGTGCTGGTCCAGATCTTCTGGCCGTTGATGACGAAATCGTCGCCATCGACAGTCGCCCTTGTCTGAAGGCTGGCGAGGTCCGAACCGGAACCAGGCTCGGAATATCCCTGGCACCAGACCACCTCGCCGCGAAGCGTCGGCTTCACCCATTTTTTCTTCTGCTCCTCGGTGCCAAGCTCGAGAAGCGTCGGCACCAGCATGGAGATACCCTGGTTCTGCAACGCCGAAGGAACACGAGCAGCGGAAAATTCCTCCGCGATGATGCGCGATTCGAGAATATCCGGCTTTGCACCATAGCCTCCGTAGTCTTTCGGAATCGTCCGCGCGGCATAGCCGTGCTGGATCAGCAGTTGCTGCCAGGAACAGGCTTCGGGAGACGGGCGCCCGGCAGCACCGAGACCCTTAGGCGCCTGACTCTTGTATTTCGTCAGGAACGCCCTGACCTCTTCCCGGAAGGCCTCGTATTTGGGGCCATATGCCAGATCCATTTTCGATCTCCGATGCGTAGATGCGATTGGCTTTGCTTTTATTTCGGCGCAGGTTTGAAACACGGAAGCATGAATCCGTCGCCGATATCCCTGAAGACAAGGACCACAGGCATGTCCAGTTCAACTGCCTCCGGGTCGCAGTCGAGCAAGCGCGTCGCCATGCGGACGCCTTCTTCCAATTCCGCGACCGCAGCTATGTAGGGCACGTCGCGTGCGAAAGCCGGATGAAAGGGCTGGTAGGTCACCGTCCAGGAAAAAATGCGCCCGCGCCCGCTGCTCGGCATCCACTCGTAATCCGGCGAACCGCATTTTGCGCACATGTAGCGCGGAAGGAACCGCCAGGTATCACAATGGCTGCACTGCTGAAACCGCAGGACGCTGTCCTGGCAAAGCTTCCAGAACTCCGCGTCGACCGGATCGACGGTCGCGGGCTGAGGATATTTCGGTTGCTCAATTTCCATTTTTACCTCCTCAAAATCGCGAGGCTGCCATCGCCGAGATCGCCCCATCCGGTCACGAGTCCGATTTCGGCATCCGGAATTTGCCGCTTGCCCGCATCGCCGCGCAATTGGCGGGTCGCCTCAAGCACATGATTGAGGCCCCACACATGCGCCTCGCTCAAAAGCCCGCCATGCGTATTGAGCGGGAACTTGCCGCCGAGCTCGATCTGTCCATCCTTGACGAAATCGAGTGCGCCACCCGGCTCGAAATAACCCAGGGCTTCGAGCTGGAGCAGCACGACATAGGTGAAACAGTCGTAGACCTGCAGAAAGTCCATGTCCTTCGGTGTCACGCCGGCCATGGCGAAAGCGCGTGGCGCGGCGTAGCTCAAACCGATCTTGAAAGGATCCGGCCGTGACGGAATATCGTCGGCAGGATAAGGATGGCCCTCGGCCGCGCCGGAGATATAGACCGGCCTGTGAGGCAAGTCCTTCGCCCGCTCGGCGCTCGTCACCACGACGGCGCAGGCCCCATCCGTCTCGAGACAGCAATCGAATAAACGGAACGGCGAGGACACCATGCGCGACCGCATGTAATCGTCCATCGTCATCGGTTGACCGCAGGTCAGGGCGCGGTCGTTGAGTTGGGCATGCTTGCGGCACGCCATCGCAATCCAACCCGTCGCCTCGGGGCCAACATTGTAAAGTTTCGAGTGCCGCGTCGCGAGCCAAGCATACATCTGCACCGGCAACAGAACGCCATAGGGGAGATAGTAACCCCGGATGGTCGAGGTCAGCGTGTTCATGTTCATTGGCCGGCTTGGCGGCACCCCCGCTTTTGGACGCAGCGCCGAGTAGCCATTCCAGCCGAGCGTGACCAGCACGTTGTCGCAGATACCGGAGGCCACGGCCATGGCGGCATTCTGCAACGCCGTAGTCGGGCTCGCGCCTCCCATGTTGACCGTCGATGCATATCGCAGCACATCGACGCCAAGGTTGGCGGCCAGTTCCTCCGAGGTTGTATAGACGGGCGGCGGCACCATGCCGTCGATGTCCCCAGGCTTCAGCCCCGCATCCGCGATGGCCCGCCTGGCGGCGTCTAGCATCATGGCCACGGCCGTCTGGTCCGACCCTTTTACATAGCCGGTCTCGCCGATCCCGACGATCGCAGCCTTGTCGCTGAAATTCTTCACGAAACTGCCCTCATCATCATTGCCCAGGCACGCAGCCTTTTCGTTGATCCGCCGCACACCTTCCGTAGAAAATATTCTGTAGACAGATCAAGTCGCCGGAATGAGACAGGAATGGACGGATTCCCGCCCCTCGATCTGGCGCGCCAGCGTCTTGATCGCCAGTTCAGCTTCCTCAAGCTCGAAATTATGAGTGTGCATGAGCTCAAGAGGATATTTGCGGCGCTCGATCATCTCGATCGCCTTCTTGTATCCCGACGACGTAACGCCGATCGCGCCCTTGATGGTGATTTCCTTCATGACGATAAGGTCGGACACAAAATCGGAGACAGGCTTGAATCCCTTGACGCCGGCAAGGACGACCGTTCCGCCCATACGGACACAATCCAGGGCTTCACGGACCGGCTGAGTCGCGTAGGACGTAACCTCAACTATGACGTCCGCGCCCTTTCCGTTTGTCAACGCCCGCACGCGATCGACAACATTTTCGTTCTGCACGTCGATGATGTGATCGGCGCCCAGAGCAAGCGCCATCTGGAGCTTTTTTGAATCGGCCGCAAGCCCCGTGACTATGATCTTTCCCGCGCCGGCTTCACGTGCGGCAACGACGCTCGCAAGCCCGCGCTGTCCGGGTCCAAAAATCAAAACGGTATCGCCAACCTGCGTCTGCGGAATCTCGACCGCCCAGCGGAAGCCCGCACCCAGCGGATTGAACATGACCGCCAGTTCCGCCGGAAGGTTCTTGTCCATCTTGTGAAGGATCGTGTTGGGCGCGAGGTACATATATTGCGAATAGGCGCCCCAGAGGCCCGGTGACTCCGTGAGCGGAATATATGAGTAGATCTGGCGGCGGTCGCAGAGGTGATAATGCCCGCCGACACAGGTGTCGCAGCAATGGCACGACAACATCGTCTCGATGGCGACCCGATCACCAACATCGACGCCCCAGCGCCTGGCGGCCTTGTCGCCAATTGCCTCGATAATCCCGAGAGGTTCGTGGCCCGGAATCACCGGCATCGGAGTCTGCAAGACCCCTTCGTATTGTTCGTAGTCGCTGCCGCAAATGCCGCAGGCTTCGATGCGAAGGATGGCGCTGTCGTCGGCGATCTGGGGGATCGGCAAATCTCGGGCTTCGAGTTTGCGCGGAGCCGTCTGCACCATCGCCATCGATTTTTTCGGCAACATTTTCAACTCCCTGCTTGGTGTCGGCACCGACGACGCGTCGATAACACATATATATTTTTTTATCCTTGTATGTGTTATAAAGATTCAAACGTAGAATGCGAAGCCCTAAACTTCCGCTTCGCAAAATTTCGGGGAGGACAAAATAATAATGACCGATGAAACGCCCAGGGTTCCCCTGCTGTCGATAGCGGAAGCGGCGACCGCAGCCGCGAAAGCCGGCATATCCGAACAAATGGCGCCACTCAGCGTATTCAGGGTCTTGCTCCGCCATCCCGATGTAGCGCGCGAGCTTGCCTCGACGCTGAACACCCTGCTTTTCCAGGGCAACAAGCTCGATGCAAGACTGCGCGAACTCATCATCATGCGTATCGGCTGGAAGACGAAATCGCTCTATGAATGGACACAGCATTGGCGGGTCGCCCGCATGCTGGACATTCCGGAGGCGGATCTGGTCGCCACGCGGGACTGGAAAAACGCTTCCTGCCTGTCCGACGCCGACCGTGCCATTCTCGCCGCGACCGACGAGACGCTCGACGGCGGCATGATTTCGGACGCCACCTGGACTGCCTGTGCGGCACACCTGAAAACGGTAGAAGAACGGATCGAACTGGTTGTTGCCATCGGAAACTGGACGCTTTTCTCGCAACTACTCAAAAGCCTGAAGATTCCGCTTGAGGATGGCGTCGTCGCCTGGCCACCGGACGGCAAGAAACCTTGAGCGGACGAGAAATGACAATTGCGGAACAGGATTACGATAATGAGCGGGAAAAAGGCGATTTCGAAGGATCTGGTCGGCATGACGTTTCCGGCCGTCGATGTGGAATGGTCCGACAAGGACACGATGCTCTATGCACTCGGCGTCGGCGCTCGACCCGCCGATGGGCTTGATTTCATTTATGAAGGCAGAGGACCGAAAGTTCTGCCGACCTACGCCGTCATCCCCGGCGGGCGAGGGCTCGCAGGGCTGATGAGCGGCGTCGAGATGAAGTTGGAAATGCTGCTGCATGGCGAGCAATCCGTCGAGTTGCTGCGTCCCCTGCCCTCATCGGCCAAGGTCAAGATAACGGCGCGCGTTTCCGAGGTTTGGGACAAAGGCAAGGCGGCCGTTATCGGAGTTGAGAGTACAGGTTCCGACGAGAAGGGCCCCCTCTTCAAAACTCACGCGACGCTATTTGTACGCGGCGCCGGTGGATTCGGCGGAGAGCGCGGCCCTGCGAGCGTCGACTCGACGCCGCCAGAGCGGACGCCTGACGCAGTGGTCGAGGATATGACGCGTCCCGAGCAAGGGGCAATCTACCGCCTCTCGGGCGACCGCAATCCGATCCACATCGATCCGGACTTCGCCAAACTGGGCGGCTTTGAAAAGCCCTTCGTTCACGGGCTTTGCACATATGGCTTTGTCGGTCGCGCGGTCCTGCGCGAGCTTTGCGGCAACGATCCCGCCCGTTTCAAATCTCTCAGCGGACGCTTTGCCGCTCAGGTCTATTTCGGCGACACCATTATAACGAAGATGTGGAAAACGGGCGACGGAGTCGCGATCGTGCAGGCCGAGACGCAAAACGGCAATGTCGTACTGTCTCAGGCCAAAGCAGAATTCAAGCCCTGACGGACGGAAATTGGTCGAAGTGAAAAAAACGCCAGATACATTTGTTCATCTGCTTGCCCCGCTCGATCTCGGGTTTACTGCGCTCAGAAACCGCGTGTTGATGGGATCGATGCACACCGGCCTCGAGGAGATGCAGGACGGTTTCGAGCGACAGGCCAAATTCTTCGCACGACGCGCAAAGGGCGGCGTCGGAATTCTTGTTACCGGCGGCATCTCGCCGAACAGGGCGGGAAGGCTTGCAGAGCGCGCGTCGGTCATGACCGAGGACCTCGTTGAGAGTCATCGTGTGATCACACGCGCTGTCCACGATGAGGGCGGAAAGATCGTTCTCCAGCTCCTGCATGCGGGGCGCTACGGTCGGCATGCCGAACTGGTGGCTCCCTCCGCAGTCAGGTCCCGCATCAATCCGCTTACGCCCCGCGCCCTGGGCGAAGATGAAATCCTCCAGACCATCGAGGATTTTGGCACCGCTGCGGCACTCGCACGCGAAGCCGGATATGACGGCGTTGAAGTCATGGGTTCGGAGGGCTATTTTCTCAATCAGTTCACCGCAGCGCGTACAAATCAGCGTACAGATGGCTGGGGCGGTTCGGCGGAGAACCGGCGTCGCTTACCGGTTGAGGTCGTCGGGCGTGTCCGCAAGCGTTGCGGACCGGACTTCATTATCGCTTACCGGATATCCGTTCTCGATCTTGTCGAGGGGGGCAATTCCTGGCCGGACGTCGCCGCCCTCGCAAAAGATGTCGAGGCAAGCGGAGCAAACATCCTCAATACCGGCATAGGCTGGCATGAATCGCGTGTGCCGACGATCGCTCATATGGTGCCGCGCGGAGCTTTCACCTGGGCGATCAAGCGGCTCAAGGCGGAAGTCGCGATACCCGTGGTCGCGTCCAACCGGATCAATACGCCGGAGCAAGCGGAGCAACTGATTGCAGACGGACAAGCCGACATGGTTTCGCTCGCGCGTCCACTATTGGCCGATCCCGATTTTGTTGCGAAAGCGGCATCGGGCGCATCGTCGAAAATCAATACTTGCATCGGTTGCAATCAGGCCTGCCTCGACAACGCCTTCACCGGACGGCTGACGACCTGCATGGTCAACCCTGCGGCATGCCGGGAAGTCGAATTCAAGATTGTACCAGCGACCCGAGGAAAATGCATTGCGGTCCTTGGCGGCGGCCCGGCGGGTCTTGCCTGCGCGGTAACGGCGGCCGAACGTGGCCACAAGGTTGCGCTATTCGAAGCCGACATCGATATCGGCGGTCAATTCAATCTGGCACGGCGGATTCCCGGCAAGGAGGATTATGCCGAGACTATCCGCTATTTCAGGAACCGGCTCGACGAACTGGGCGTCGAGGTCCGTTGCGGCCGACCGGCTTCACTCGCCGACCTGGAGAGCGGGGGATTTGACGAAATCGTCGTCGCAACCGGCGTTCGCCCGCGCCATCTCGACGTTCCAGGTGCGGATCACCCATCGGTTATGACCTATGTAGAGGCAATCACGGACACCGCACGCGTCGGTGCCGAGGTTGCCATTGTCGGTGCCGGCGGCATAGGCTTCGACGTGGCGACGCTCCTGTCTCATCCGCACGGCCCGCACGATCCGTCGCATCCCGATGTCGAGGGATTTTCCTCCGAGTGGGGAATCGACTTGAGCTATACGCAGCCAGGCGCTTTGCTGCCGGCCAATCATCAATGGTCTTCATCGCGCAAGATTCATCTTCTCCAGCGCAAGCCGCGTGCCAGCTTCGGTGCCAGCCTGAGCAAGACCAGGGGATGGGCGAATTTTCTGGAGGTGATGTTCCGCGGCGTTACGATGACCGGCGATGTAACCTATCGGAAGATCGACGATGCCGGGCTCCACATCGAGGCAGGCGGCAAGCCGCAGACGTTGAAAGTCGACACGATTGTCGTCTGCGCCGGACAGGAATCGGCGGACGATGCGTTGTCATTGGCGCGGTCCCTGGGCAAACCCGTTCACGCAATCGGCGGTGTCGACAAGCCTCAACAACTCGATGCTGTGAGGGCGATCGAAGATGGCATGCGCCTCGCGCTCTCTCTCTGAGGAAGCAAACGAAAAACGAGGCGCGGAAGAGACCATATAAATCAGAGTTGTCGCCATGAACGCTAATGTCCTCAAATCCGAACAGCCCTCGGCTGCAACGGTAAAATCCGCGACCCGTGTTCTGGAGATTTTCGAGTATTTCGACGAAGTAAGACGCCCGGTGACGATTCAAGACGTAGCGCAGGCGCTGAGTTATCCTCATTCCAGCACCGCCGCCCTTCTGAAAAGCCTCGTGAGCCTCGGCTATCTGGAGCACGACGACCGGGGCAAAACTTTTTTTCCAAGCATCCGGATATCTCTGCTGGGAAACTGGGTGGAAGCCGAGGCGTTACCGATCCGGAATGTCCAGCGCCTTATGAGACGGCTTTCGGCCGATACGGGATGCACGATCATCCTCGCCGCGCGTCTAGGTGCTTATGCTCAATATGTGAAGGTGATTCAAGGTACGTCGCCCATCCGCTTCCATGTCAAGCCAAGCACCAAGCGAATGCTCGCTTTTTCGACGATTGGCCGCGTTCTGCTGAGCGAACTTCCGTTGCCCGAAGCGAGACGTCTGATTCATGATGCCCTTGCCGCCATGCCGGAGCGGCGGGAATCGATGCAGGAGATCGAAAACGAACTGCAAAGAATCAGAAAACGCGGCCTTGCGCTTTACAGCGATCTCGTGACGCCGGGAGCGACCATGCTGTCGATGCCCATTCCGATTGGCCCGTCCGGACGCTCGGTCGCGATCGGGATAGCCGCTCCCAACGAGTATTTTCGCAATCGTAAACAACCGTTCACGGCGTTACTGAAAAACGCTATCGCCGAGCACATCTCACAAAACGGGCAAGGCTTTAAGGAGACTGTAGACGACGAGGACCAACTTGAAATCGACGACGATACAGCGCCATAATCATCCGAGCTTTGTATCCAGGAAGCTGGCCATCTCGTCGATCGCCGCGCGGCCTTCGCTCAAGACCGGCGCAAACCAGTGCCAGACATGAATCATCTCCGGCCAGACATGGAGATCGACGGATACGCCGGCCTCTTTCAATCTATCGGCCAATAAGTGGCTATCCGAGAGCAAAACCTCCGAACTGCCTACCTGAATCAGGAATGGCGGCAATCCATTGAGATCGGCGTATACGGGCGATGCCAGAGGCGCCCTGCGCGGGGTTGAAGTTCCCAGATAGGCCGCCGTCCACAGCTCAAGATCGGCATGGCGCACCATCGGGTCCACATTCGCTTTCGCGCCATAAGAGGCACCTTTATTTTCAAGATTGGCCCACGGCGAAATACAAACGGCCGCAGCCGGAAGTCTGAGACCGGCATCGCGCGCCGCCAGAAGCACGGCGACCGTCAGGCCGCCGCCGGCTGAATCCCCCGCCACAGCGAGCTTCGCCGGGTCGACGCCCGTCTCGGTCAACCAGCGATAAGCAGCAAGCGCATCATCGACCGCCGCCGGAAATGGATGCTCTGGAGACCGCCTGTAGTCGATCAGCAGAACCCGGCCATTCAGGGCAAGAGCTGTGTGCGCCGCAAGATGGCGATGCGAGTCGAGAGAACCAAGCGCATAGCCTCCTCCATGCAGATAGAGCAAAACCCGCTTGCCGGCACCGGCAGCCGGCGCCAGCCATTCGCCGGGAACCCCGCCGGCGGAAACCGGCGTGACCGTCACGCCTTCGGGAAGACCGAACGCCTTGCCAGCCTCGTCATACGAGGTACGAAAATCCTCAAGAGAACGAGCCTCCCCTGTCACAAGGCCCGCAAGCAGCTGACGAACGACAGCAAGTTCCTCAAGACTCATTCTTCACGCCCTCCTCAGGCTGCTGCGCCATGGCGCAGCAGACGGCCCGGCAAACGACCTTCGGCGCCCAACACGTCGACGCCATTGCGCCGGATCAATGTCCCGTTGACGACGACGGCCGAAATGCCCGAGGCATCGGAAATCAGCCGGTCTTCGCCAGCAGGCAGGTCATAGACCCTGCGAAGGGAGCTTGCGCCAACCGTTTCGGCGTCGAAGATCAGGACATCGGCGGGCATTCCCACAGCGAGGCGACCGCGATCCTTGATGCCGAACACCTCGGCGGGCCGCGATGTCAGCATCCGGACCGCCTCCTCCAGCGTCAAAACGCGCTTTTCACGGACCCATCTTCCGAGAAGATGCGTGGAAAAACATGCATCGCAGAGTTGGCTCGCATGCGCGCCTGCGTCCGAGAGGCCGAGCACCGTGCAGGAATCGCGCAGCAACGCTGCCACTTCGTCTTCGTCGGCGTTTGCGACAGGCAGGCGGAACCGTGTCTGCAGATCGCTTTGAATCGAGAGATCCAACGCAAGATCGATCGAGTTGCATCCGAGTTCCGCTGCGACGTCACGCACCAGCCGTTCCGCGAATTCCGGCCGATCCGGACAATAAGCGATGACCGCCTTGTCCCATGCATTGAGGATCGGACCACGCATCGCATCCCGGAATCCCGCCCGGAAAGAGTTGTCGGCGTAAAGCTTCAGTTTTTCCGCGCGGTCGGCTTTGTTCACCGGCGCGAAGACCGGCATGCTCTGGAACAGAAACGGCTGATCGAATCGAAATTCAAAATTGAGCGGCCTGCAGGTGACCTGCGGAAACACCGCGTAACCAGCCGACTGAAGTTCGTTTGAGCGCGCCAACTGCTCGGCTGCGGAGCCGACATTCAGCACCCCGCCACCGCCCAGCAACGCCGTCCAACTGACATGGCGACCGGAAACGCGGTTCAATTCCGCGAATTCATCAAATGACAGTTCCTTGCCGACAGTCGCCTGTATCACGCCTTCGCCCGCCTCGCCCAGCGCCGACGCAATCTCCCGTATCTCGCTGAACGCCGCCAGTCGGCTTGGAACCGGCCTGCCCTCGTAGCCTACATGCGTCGGCGATTTCGATGTCGCATAACCGAGTGCGCCCGCTTCGAGGCCCTCGCGCATCAGGCTTTTCATATGCCCGACCTCCTCCGGCCGCGCCGCCCTTTCGGTGGATTCAGGCCCGAGGGCATAGAGGCGAAGCGGCGTATGCCCCAGAAGAACGGCCACGTTGATCAACGTACCCTTCTTTTCCACGACGTCGAGATATTCGGGAAACGTCTCGAACCCCCATTCGTCGCCGAGACCGGCCTCCAGCGCCTTGACGCTCATGCCCTCGACATTTTCGAGTGTCCGCAAAATAAGACCGCGGTGCTCCTTGCGCGTCGGCGCAATGCCGAACCCGCAATTGCCTACCACGACCGTCGTCACACCGTGCCACGGCGAGATCGACAGCTTCCTGTCCCACAGAAGCTGGGCATCGTAATGCGTATGTATATCGACGACGCCGGGGGCAACGACCTGCCCCCGGGCGTCGATAGTCGTCCTCGCCCCGGCGGGGGCCTGCCCCATAGCCACAACTTTGCCGTCGCGAATACCGATGTCTCCGGCATAGCCCGGAGAGCCGGTGCCGTCGACAATGAATCCACCCACGATCTTCAGATCGTAGTCCATGAAAACGTCCTCCCCGTGAATCGAAAAAGCCCGCGCCTTGACATCAGTATACGGATCGTCAAACGGCGAGCTTGTAGAGTTCAGCGACGTTGTCGTGGCATATCCAGTTGCGTTCCTGCTCGCTCAGATTTTTCGTGTGCTCTTCCAGCATTGCCTGTGACCAGGGCCAGGTCGAATCCGAATGCGGGAAATCGTTCGCCCACATCAGGCGGCGAACATTGCACATATCCTTCATCCTGAAGGCAACCCAGTCATCCTGGAACGTCACATAGATGTTGTCGTTGAAATAGTCGCTCGGCATCCGCTTGAGCGGCGGCGCCTTCATCCAGTAGCGATGACGCTTGTAGGCATGGTCCATGCGATACATGTAGTGCGGAACCCAGCCCGCATCGGCCTCGACGCAGACAACTTTTAGGTCGGGGAAGCGATCGAAGACACCGCCGAATATGAAGGTGCCCATCACGTCCTGGCAGCCACGGATAATCGACAGGAAGCCGTTGATACGCGGACCCCGGACCTGCCCTGAAAGACTGTCCGATTTGCCGGTCAGGATGTGGAACGAGAGCGGCATGTCGCACTCGACAGCGGTCGCCCAGACCTTGTCGTATACAGTTGAATCATAATCCTCGACGGCGGGGTTTCCGGGCATCATCACACCCTTGAAGCCCATCTCCTTCGCATGCCTGATTTCCGCAACGCCATCTTCCGGCGATCGCATGGAAACCTGCGCAAGACCGTAAAGACGGTCGGGTGCCTCGGCGCAGTATTCCTGCAACCAACGATTATAAGCCTCGAAGCAGGCTTTCTTGTAGTCGAAGTCGGGATGGTTGCAGATCACCATTCCGACCGTCGGATAGATGAATTCGGCCGCAACGCCGTCCTTCTCCTGGTCCGCAACGCGGAACTTGGCGTCCCAGCCGCTCTTCCACAGGTCTTCGAAGGCGACGCCGTCTGTCGTGATCTCCGCCGGATCCTTGCCGGCGGCGGCCACCAGCCCCATCGGAACTGGAGACCCCATACCCTCGACGATGAAAGCGTCGCCAATCTTGTCGATCCGCTGAATGCGCGGCGCGCGATCGCGGAATTTGGGATCAATGTAATCAACATAGCAATGCGGCGGTTCGGTGATGTGCGAATCCGCGGATATGGGTTTCTTGATCATTGTCTCTCTCCCAGCGTCGCATTTGGTTTCAAGGTCGCGACTCTTTTAATTTGACAATTTCTGATCATAAATCTTCGCTGGCGGCACAACCCGAGTCCAGATAAATTACATTCATGCAATCAAAAACACATATCTGTTATTCAAGGGAGACGCGAACATGACGATGGAACCGGCCCTGCTCGAAAAAAGGGGTCATATCGCGCTGATCACGCTCAACCGCCCGGAAGCACGTAACTCGTTCAGTCCGGAAATGTTGGTCCGGCTTGCCGGTCATTGGAAAGAAGTGCGCGATGACGCGAATATCCGCGTCGCCATCGTCACCGGCGCCGGAGACAAGGCGTTTTGTTCAGGCGCGGATCTCGGGCAGCTCATCCCGCTCATAAGTGGCGCACGCAAACCGCAAAACGAATGGGACCAGAAAATTCTGGATGATCCGAATATCCTGGCCAACGGCTTGTTGCGCACATTCGATGTGACAAAGCCGGTCATCGCCGCGATCAACGGCTTTGCCGTCGCAGGCGGGATGGAGCTGGCACAAGGAACCGACATGCGTATCGCCGCGGATACGGCAAAGCTCGGCGTGCAGGAGGTCAAATGGGCGATTTTTCCGGGCGGCGGCTCAACGGTGCGTCTTCCGCGCCAGATACCTTATGCAAGGGCGATGGAACTGCTGCTCACCGGCGACCTGATCAGCGCGCAGGAGGCCTACGATCTGGGATTCCTGAATCGTGTCGTCCCCCAGAAGCAGGTGCTCGACGCAGCATTCGAACTCGCGGAGAAGATCGCCGCGAATGGGCCGATCGCCGTTCAGGCGATTCGCAAATCCGCCCGCGAATGTCTGGGACGCCCCGAGAGCGAGGCGATGGGTATGGAGTCGCGCTTCGCAGCCCCCGTGTTCAAGACCGAGGATGCCCGCGAGGGGCCCAAGGCATTCATGGAGAAGCGCAAGCCAAACTATAAGGGCCGTTGAAGCAAGAAACCGAAATCATTACCACGGGGAGACGTTCCGATGCAGTTCGGCATTCAGATGGTTTTTCAGAATTTCGACAGAGCCAACTCTGGTGTAACCGACGGCCAGGTCTATGACGAGGAGATCCGTCTCGGGCTTTTGGCGGAAGAACTCGGCTTTGACGCATTGTGGCCCGTCGAGCATCATTTCGAGGACTATTCGTTTTGTCCCGACAACACCCAGTTCCTGAGTTACATGGCGGCGCGCACCAAACGCATCAAGTTGGGCACCGGCGCTGTCATCCTTCCCTGGAATGTGCCCGTTCGGATCGCGGAAAAGGTCGTCCTGCTGGATCACCTTTGCCAAGGCCGAACGCTCTTCGGGATGGGGCGCGGTCTGGCGCGCAAGGAATATGACGGCATGGGCGTGAACATGGACGAAGCCCGCCAACGCTTCGATGAAGCAAGCCCGATGATTATAGACGCTCTCGAGACCGGCTTCATCGAAGGAAGCGGCCCCTTCTATCCGCAGAAGCGGATAGAAATCCGTCCCAATCCGCGCGGCTCCTTCAAGGGGCGCATCTATCAGGTCGCCATGTCGCCGGAATCCGTTCTTCAGTGCGCGAAGGCTGGCGCGCGGATGGTGATCTTTGCTCAAAAGCCGTGGGAAGCTCAGGCCGAGGCCGTCAAGGAATACAAGGCTGCGTACAAGGCGCAGCATGGCGAAGACGCACCGCCGATCATGATATGCGACTTCACCTATTGCGACACCGATCCTGCTCGCGCGAAGGAGTTGGGACAGAAATATGTGACCAACTATCTGCTTTCGGTACTCGATCACTATGAACTGGCCGGCGAGCATTTTAAGAACGCCAAGGGCTACGAGTCCTACGCCCAGGCCGTCGACGCCATTCGCGCGCTCGGCAAGGATGGAATGGCCAAGACCTACCTCGATGTCACGGCCTGGGGGACGCCCAAGGAAATCGTCGAGAAGTTCGAATATCGCAAATCGCTTCTGGGCGAATTCGACATCAATCCCTGCTTCCTTTTCGGTGGCATGAGCTACGAGGAAGCAGCCGAAAGCATGCGTTCGTTTGCCAGACACGTCATACCGGCCCTGAGAAAGAGCAGCAAACGCAAGGTGGCTTGACGCGTCCGCTTCTGGAAGCCTCGTGGCGGTCTGATCTGAAAACCAGGCGACGACCCGGCTTGTCGTCGATGCCTTGGTAACGGCGATCTGGCGGCGTGGAAAGCCGGATGCGCCGATGCATCTCTCCGATCACAGGGATGCATGCTCGATGAGCCGGTCTGGAAATTGCCGGGACAGTGCAGCGATGGCGAGCGCCTCTCCTCGCTCAAGATCGAACGCATGGCCCGCAAGATCGAACCCTCACGAAATAAACGAACTTCGCAGGCCGGAAAAGATGACGACAGCGCTGTTATGCTGACACCCGGGAAGAGCGGCGCCGTCGAAGGCAAATGATTTCGGTTGATTCAGCGTCCCAACGCTGCCGACTTTCGGGATCAGCACGAAGACGAGGTTTGGGTCGGAGGAGATCTATCTCGACCCAAGGGGCAGTCGACGCCCGTCTTTCAAGGGGAGGATCGGGGGAGGAACCTCGAAATCCGCACGCCGACTGCGACTAGTGCTGACCGTCGGGTATTCTCAACATGAGACCGTCGAGATCGTCGGTCATTGTGATCTGGCAAGCAAGGCGGCTGTTTTCCGTCGAACCTTCGGCAAATTGTAGCAAGTTGGCTTCCATGCCGCCCGGCTCGGCCATGCCGGCCCGGGACATCCACGCGGCATCGACATGCACATGGCAGGTCGCGCAGGCGCATTCGCCCCCGCAATCGCCGTCGATGCCCGGCACACCGTTGTTGACCGCGGCGTCCCTCGCAGTCGTGCCACTCTTGACCGCGATAGGATATTCAGCGCCGTCCGGCTCGATGAAAATGACTGTGGGCATATTTTTCTCTTTTCGATCATGCTGGATGAAACGGCGAGTGGAGCGTTCGTTTTCGCGATGAATCGGGGGCGCCGCTCCGTCGCGAACTAATGCCCGCGCAGCTTCACCGGCAGACGGGTGAACCCGCGGATGAAGTTGGACAGCGTTCTCTCGGGCGCGCCGACGACCTCCACCTTGCTGAAACGCTTCAGGATTTCTTCCCAGATGATGCGCAACTGCAACTCCGCCACGCGGTTCCCCATGCAGCGATGGACGCCGAAACCGAAGGAAAGATGGTGACGGGAATTCGGGCGGTCGATAATGAACTCGTTCGGGCGGTCAATTACCTCGTCGTCCCGGTTTCCCGAGAGGTACCACATAACGACTTTGTCGCCCTTTCTGATCTTCTTGCCACCGATTTCGGCGTCCATGAGTGCCGTCCGACGCATATGCGTCAGCGGCGTCTGCCAGCGGATGATCTCGGGGATCATTTTCGGGATGAGGCCTGGATCGGCCATGAGCTTGCGGTATTCGGCCGGGTTCTGATTAAGGGCGAGCACCCCGCCGCTGATGGAATTGCGCGTGGTGTCGTTACCGCCGACGATCAGGAGAATCAGGTTGCCCAGAAATTCGAGATACGGCATGTCCCGCGTCGCGGGCGAATGCACCATCATCGAGATCAGATCGGGCTTCGGCGGCTCGTTGGCCCGCTTGTCCCAAAGGCCCTTGAAGTATTGCGCACATTCGAGGAGCTCCTCGCGGCGCTGCTCAAACGAAGAAACCACGCCCGTCTCCGGCGTCGCGGTCGCAACATCCGACCAGCGAGTGAGCTTGCGCCGCTCCTCCCAGGGGAAGTCGAACAGTGTCGCCAGCGTCATCGTCGTAAGCTCGATGGAAACCCGGTCAACCCAGTCGATCTCCTCGCCGACGGGAAGCGAATCGAGAATAAGCCCCGCGCGCTCGCGGATGATGGGCTCCAGCAGAACAAGGTTGGACGGGGCGACAGCCGGACTGACTGCCTTGCGCTGAGCGTCATGCTTGGGCGGATCCATCGCAATGAACATCTCAAGTTCAAGCGACGCTTCGCCGCTTTGCATGTCCTGCAGGGTGATACCACCAAGTTTAGCCTCCGAGGAGAACGTCTGGTGGTTCACTTCGACCTGCATGATGTCGTTGAATTTCGTTACCGACCAGTAAGGGCCATAGGCGCTCTCGGGGCAATAATGGACGGGGTCTTCCCGCCGCAGCCGTGTGAAGTAGCTCCCGATCGTGTCGCTTTGAAAGAGCTTTGGATCGCTGACATCCATCTGAGAAAGCGGGACCGTCGAAGCCGGATCTCTAGTCAATGTGTCGGTCGTCATCTCTCCGTCCTCCCGATCGACAGCTACGCGGCATCCCCCCGTCATGGCGCATGCAATCTTTCGTACAATTCATTATAATAAATCATATGGACGATTCAGCGTCAAACGCTTTTGTCCCGCAGGCGCCCCCAAAAACCGGCAGCGAGGCTGCCGCAGATACATCAATCCAGGACGAATCCCTCATAATCCTTGGCCGCAGCGGTATTGCACCGGTCCATATACATGGGCACGCCGGGGAAATTCAGAAGCTGCCGCGGTTTCCCGGGAACGTTGGCACCCATGTACCAGGAATCGGCCCGGGGAAAGAGCGTCATGTCGGCGATGGCGTTCAGGAACTGCGTCCATTCTTCCTCCGCCTGAGCGGTCGCCTCGATCCGCCGCTTGTTATTCTCGCGCATATGTTTGAGGCAACCGACGACCCACTCACCCTGCAATTCGGCACATGTCGGGCCGTTGCAGAATCCGGAAGGACTCTGCGGACCGTAAAGAAAAAGCATGTTCGGGAATCCCGACGTCGCGAAACCGAGATAAGTACGCGCGCCTTCGGTCCATCTTTCCTTGAGCGTCACACCGCCCGTCCCGCGTATATCGATCTGTGTCAACCCGCCGGTCACGGCGTCGAATCCCGTCGCCAGAACAAGCATATCGAGTTCAACCAGACCATCCGCCGTGCGCACACCTTCGGGAACTATTTCCGCGATGGGCGTCTCGCGCACATCGATCAGGCTGACGTTGTCCTGATTGAACACTTCGTAATACCACTGCTCCAGCGAAGGCCGCTTGACGCCGAAGGGATGTGGCGGCTCCATCGGCGCGAGTTTGTCGGCCAATGCCGGATCCTTGATCCGGGCGCGGGTCTTGTCGCGCCAGAAATCGTACATGGTACGATTTGCTTCCTCATTCGTCAGGATGTCGGAAAATCCACCAATCCAGTAGTGGAAGCCGCCTTTCTGCCAAAGCCTTTCATAAAGCGCGCAGCGCTCTTCCGGCGGCACTTCCAGCGCGGACCTTTCGTCCCTCAGGATGTCGAATCCGCCAAACGTCTCCCGCCGTACACGGAATATCTCCGGATAATCGGCCTTCATCCGCTGCTGCGTCTCGACATCGAGCTTGCGCTGCTGCATCGGCAGAGCGAGGATCGGCGTGCGCTGGAACACCGTCAGATGTGCCGCATCCTTGCTGGCTTCCTGTACCACCTGAACGCCGCTCGCTCCGGTTCCCACGACGCCAACCCGCTTGCCCGTGAAACTGGCGCCTTCCTGGGGCCACAATCCCGTGTGAGATGATTCTCCCGCGAAGCTTTCAAGACCCTTGTAGTTCGGAATAAAGGGTTTCGACGCAAAACCTGTGCAAAGGATAAAGAACCGGGCGCGCACGACGGCGCCATCGGTCGTGCGGATGACCCATTGATCGCGCGCTTCGTCGAATTCTGCCGCGCTGACGCACGTGCCAAATCTTATGTCACGGCTGAGATCGAGTTTTTTGTCGACGTAGTGGAAGTAGCGGCGCAGCTCGTCCCAAGCCGGAAACCTCTCGGTCCAGTTCCAGTCGCGCCATAATTCCTCGATCGAAAATTCATAAATCGGGACATGAGAATCGACCCGCGCGCCAGGATAGCAGTTCCAGTACCAGATGCCCCCCATGTCGGCACCGGCCTCAAACAGGCGCACTTTGAAACCTTCTTGCCGCAAGCGGTGAAGCTGATAAATACCATTGAATCCCGCTCCGACAATGAGGGCATCGAATATCTCGGCATCGTCATTTTTTTGCGTCTGGCCGGATTGTAGCGAACTCATGGAAACAGCTTCCCTTCATATCCCAGCCACGAAACGGTGGGTGTCGTTCCGGAATTTACCTCATCGAAACCATATTCGGTCGCCGAGCAATCTTCCTCGCAGCGCCGGGAGGGGGGCTGCGTTGCCTAAGCGGGCTTTGGATCGCGAATGAGAACGGTGCCTTGGGCCGCACAACAGGCGCGGCCCTCGTTCGTCACATCTATACGAACCACCGCAGTCGATTTTGTCATCGCGATCAATTCGGCCACTGCTACCACCTTGCCCGACGATACCGGCGCCAGCAGATTGAGCTTGAATTCCGTCGTGGCCGCCCACTGTCCTTTCCGCATATGCGGATAGCAAACGCAGCCGAGAACATGGTCGCACATCGCAGCCAGCACCCCACCATGCATGTTTCCGATCGGCGTCAACAGCCGGTCGGAAACTTCCATCTCGGCAGTGAGCTTGCCCGGCTCGATATGCGTGATGCGGACCCCCAGAAATTCGGGCAACCCTTTCATTGAATTGCTGGCGTTTATGAAGCCCTCTGCGATCTCCTGGTTGAACTCCGGCAGTTTTGCAACAATTGTCATTTCGTTTTCTCCGAACCTTCAATAAATGATCCCCAGGGCGCGCAGCCGAGGCTTACAGATAGGCGTTTGCGCTGCTCAACGAGCTCTCGGCGCTTTTCACGAGATCGGCCATGACTTCTGCAGCCGGCTTTACCTTGTGAATGAGGCCCATGCCCTGCCCTGCGAAACCGGGAGCGATGTCTTTCCGCTTTACCGCCGCCGCCGCCGCCAGAACCGGCATCGCTACCATAGGCTGGAACGGCATGGGCAACGGCTCCAGACCCGCCTCGACAAAAGCCTCGGACCACTTGTTGCGAATGATCCGGGCCGGCTTTCCGGTGACCGTTCGAGAAACAAGTGTGTCACCGTCACCCGACTCGACAATCGCTTCCTTCTGGAAGTCCTCGATGCCCGCCTCGTCGGTCGCGAGAAACGCCGTACCGATCCAGGCACCTTCGGCGCCGAGCATCATTGCAGCCGCGATCCCGCGCCCGTCGGAAATGCCGCCCGCGCCGAGCACGGGAATGCGACCCGCAACCGCATCGACAACCTGCGGGATGAGCGCCATCGTTCCGACGGGCGAGTTATGCCCGCCCCCGTCATGACCTTGCGCAACGATCAGATCGATGCCGGAATTGACCACCTGCAGGGCATGCTTTACGGCGCCGACGACTGCCATCACCTTGGTGCCGTTGGCGTGGAGCCGATCAAGCCAGGGTCCCGGATTGCCGAGACCCGCCGCATAGACAGGAACCCGTTCCTCAACAACGACTTCCATTTGCGCTTCGAAGAATTCTTTCGAAAACAACGACGCGCTCGATTTGGACGACCGGTGAGCTTCCTCGGATTCCCGCGCCCTGGATTTCAGCGGCGGTATGTTTTCCTTCTTCAGAAAATCTTGCGCGAATTTTTGGTACTCAGGCAGCAGATCCATCGGAGACGGACCCGCCTTGCCTTTGTAGGCTTCCCTGCGCACTGAGGCTGGCAGCAGGGTGTCTACACCAAATGGTTTGTCCGTCAACGATCGCGTTTCCCGAATCCATTCCCGCAGCTGATCGGGAGAACAAGCAGCCGCGCCAAGCACACCGAGGCCACCCGCATTCGATACCGCCGCCGCAAGCCGTGGAACGCTCGCGCCGCCCATACCGGCCAGCAAAATCGGGTATTTGATTTCCAGAATATCACATACTCGGCTATGCAGAGTCATAGCTAACCTCCCATGGGCGACTTCATCGGCCGCGTTATTTATGATCATAAATTAGCGACGCCCAAGGACCGACGCAAGTGCCGCAAAAAACGACATCGAAATCGCTAGCACTCGCCTAGCGTTTCCGTCGGGGAACCCGCGGCACGCTCAGGTCGTCCACATCCTGCCAACGCACGATCTTGGACATGATGTCGGGATGACGAGATTCCAGATACTTGTCGGATCGGCTTATGAACCGGGACATTTCGGTGAAGGCGAGGTCCGGATTGCGATCTTCAATCGCCTTGAGAAGCCGTCCGTACGCCTTGATCTGATAATCACGCTCACCTTCCGTGTAAGTTATGCCGACTTCCGACGCATTCGTAATGTTGTGAAGCGAACTGATCAGAAATCCGATCAAGGGATTGCCAGACGCCCATGCAAGCACGTCGTGGAAACGCCTGTTCTCCTCCGCATAGGAGTCGCAAGATACGGACAGCGTCTTCAAAGTGGCTAATGAGGTATTCAGCTTGTCGATATCCTCATCGGACGCACGCTCCGCCGCAAGCGCCGCCATGGTCGGGCCGACCGCTTGCCTCACTTCAATCAGCGAACGGAATGTGGTGCCGAGAAACTGCAGCAGCAACGCCATTGTACTGGCAAAATCTTTCGGTCGAGGCTCCTGAACAACCGGCCCGCCGCCGGGGCCGGGCCGCAGAAAAATGATGCCCTGCAGTTCCAGAAACCTGAGCGCCTCCCGCAAAGTCGCGCGGGCCACGCCATACCGTAAGAGCATCTCCTGTTCCGGTGGCAAGCGATCTCCGACCTCGGCACCTTGCTGCTCAATGTCCTCGACAATCTGCCTCGCAACTGTGAGGGCACGCTTGCCGGACCCTTTCGGAAATCGGCCAACTCGCGAAACGGACACGCTCGCTTTCATTCGGATACCTGCATTCTTCGTTTTCAAGACCAATCGCCCCCCCATCAGGGAACGGTTGGGCGAACCCGACTACAATACCATCGTCCGTGTTTGCAACATCCCATCAATTTATCATAATGAATTCCGGCTCTTAATACACATACGAAGAACATTGGAAAAAGGCGTTTGATGTCAGAAAACCGGACCTTGTTCACCCTTGTCCAAAATCTCAAAATTGCGGCGGACGCATTCGGCCCCGACCATGGGCGTCCGGTCATGCTCGCCCATGGCGGCGGACAGACACGCCATGCTTGGCAAGCCTGCGGTAAAAGGTTGGGACAAAACGGATACTACACCCTCGCCGTCGATTTGCGCGGGCACGGCGAAAGCGACTGGTCTCCGGACGGAGACTACAGAATGGAGCGTTTCGCGGAGGATCTCCTCGACATCGCGGACGGCTTCTCCGTGCCTCCGGTCCTGGTTGGCGCATCTCTGGGCGGCATCGCGGGCATGATCGCGCAGGGAGAATACGCAAAGGCCGGACGGCGCGGATTTGCGGCGCTGGTCCTCGTCGACATCACCCCTCAGATGGACATGGAGGGTGTTCAAAAAATCCTCGGATTCATGTCATCGAATGTGGAAGAGGGCTTCGCCTCGCTTGAGGAAGCAGCCGATACGATCTCGCGCTACATGCCCAGCCGGACTCGTCCCAAAAATCTGAGCGGACTGGCGAAGAACCTTCGCCTCAGGGAAAATGGTCGCTACTACTGGCATTGGGATCCGCGTTTCGTCACCGGCGCGCAAAAGCCGCAAGGCAGCCGCGAACCCGAACGCCTCCAAATGGCGGCACGTTCCCTGAAAATACCGACGCTCCTTGTCCGCGGCCGCGACAGCGACCTCGTGACGGTCGAAGCGGCGCGGCAATTCGCCGAGATCGTTCCTCATTCCGAGTTTATCGATGTCGCAAATGCGGGCCATATGGTAGCGGGCGACAAGAACGACATATTTACAAGCGCCGTTCTGGATTTTCTGACGCGAATGGCACCTGCCGCGAGCGCATCGTAGCCCCAGCCCGGACGTATTCATTCACGCCTGTACGTCTTCGACAGATGAAGACAAGCCAGACAAATTAAGATCGAGAAGAGGAAGGGAGAAAGCCGATGTCGAATCTGGTTCTTCGCAAGGACAGCGGGCGTATTTGTACGCTGACGCTCAACCGTCCGGAAACCTTGAACGCGCTCAATGTCCCGCTGTTCGAGGAATTGCGCAGGCATGTGGATGCGCTTCGTGGACAGGTTCACGAGGTGGCATGCGTCATCATCACGGGCGCGGGCAAGGCTTTTTCAGCCGGCCACGATCTGAAGGACATCCAGAAGGGCGAGCGCCCGCCGGAGCCGCATTTCCAGGCGAAGACCATTCAGGCGCTGGCCGAACTGCCGCAACCGGTCGTCGCCTGCATCCGCGGGCATTGCTATACTGGCGGATTGGAGCTTGCGCTCGCGGCAGACATCATCATCGCCGCGCGCTCCGCCAGGTTCGGCGACACGCATAGCAAGTGGGGACTGAGCCCGCTCTGGGGCATGACGCAAAGACTACCGCGTCGCGTCGGGCTGTCGAAGGCCAAGCAGATGATGTTTACCTCCGATATTTTCGCGGCGGAGGCGGCGGAGCGTATGGGGCTGGTCGACATTTGTGTCGACGATGTCGAACTGGAACAGGCGACAAACGACCTTGCTCAGCGTATCGCCGCCAATTCAACCTACAGCAATCAGGTCAACAAAAGTCTGCTGGGCGCGACCGACGGCATGACCGCCCAGGCGGGGCTGGCCTACGAACTCGCGCATAGCCCCGGTGCCTGCTACGACGCGCGCGAACGGGTCGCCTCATTCGGAAAAAAATGACGGCGGGCCACGCGCCGCGCTGCCTTCGACCTCCTTCGATCTTATGTGGCGGGTGGAAGTTTTCCACCCGCCTCCTCCAGGTTCAGCCCGGGATTCTTACCGGCAAGGCCTCATAGCCCTTGATGAAGTTGGAAAAGACCCGCTTTGGTTCGCCGACCACTTCGATCGGCTTGTCGGGCCAGCGCTTCAGGATTTCTTCCCAGGCAATGCGGAGTTGCATTTCCGCCAAGCGGTTGCCGACGCAGCGATGAATGCCGAAGCCGAAGGAGAGATGCTGACGCGGCCTTGCACGATCGATGATGAAACGGTTCGGCTCGTCGATGGCCTCCTCGTCCCGGTTGCCCGAGACGTACCACATGACAACCCTGTCACCCTTCTTGATCCGCTTGCCGGCCAACTCGGTATCCTGTAGCGCGGTGCGGCGCATGTGGGTGAGCGGCGTCTGCCAGCGGATGATTTCCGGTATCATGGTTTCAACGAGCGCCGGATTTTCGCGCAGCTTCCTGTACTGATCCGGGTTCTCGTGGAACGCGAGCAAGCCGCCGGTGAGCGAATTGCGGGTCGTGTCGTTACCGCCGACGATCAGCAGAATGACATTTCCCAAATACTCCGCCGGACTCATGTTCCTGGTGGACTCACCCTGGGCCAGCATGGTGATGAGATCGCCGCCCGGTTCAGTTGCGTTCACGCGCTGATTCCACAACTCGGTAAAATAGGCGGCGCATTCGAGAAGCTCTGCCTCGCGAGCCGCCTCGCCTTCCGGTGTCTTGAAGGCTTCCTCCGAGGTTGCGACGTCGGACCAGCGGGTGAGTTTCCGGCGCTCTTCCCAAGGGAAGTCGAACAGGGTGGCGAGCATCTGCGTCGTCAGCTCAATCGACACGCGATCGACCCAGTTGAACGTCTCGTTCACCGGAAGCGAATCGAGAATCTTGCCGGCGCGCTCGCGGATCGTGCCTTCGAGTTTGGCCAAATTGGCCGGAGCGACGATCGGGCTCACCACCTTCCGCTGCGCGTCGTGCTTCGGAGGGTCCATTGCGATGAACATCGGAAGCTTCAGACCCGCATTATTGTCGCGAATCGTAATTCCCCCCTGCTCGACGTCGGACGAATAGACGCCATGATTGGTCTCGACATGCATGATGTCCTTGTATTTTGTCACGGACCAGAAAGGTCCATAAGCGCTTTCCGCACAATAATGCACGGGATCCTCGCGACGCAGCCTTTCGAAATACGGCCACATCCGATTGGACCTGAAGAGCTCCGGATCGCTGACATTGAGTTTGTCGAGCGGAATGGCATATGGATCGTCCAAGGACTGGACGCGTTCGGCTACGTTCATGCCGCTCATGATCTTATCCTCGTTTGTGGACGAATATTCACCGGCGCAACCACCATTGAGCCAACCCCGACCCTCTTGGTGCGGCCAGCCATATAGGTGAGGAACTGCGCCACGTTCGGGCACATGGCCGCCCATATGGAATCGAAGCCAAGCGGCTCGGCCATGCCGGCCATCGCAATTTCATGGGCGTAGACCTCCTGGTCGGTATAACCGCCAGCGAGGTTCTGAAAGAACGTGCTCATGCCGACATGCATGGGAATCTCCTTTTTGTTCAATTCCGCTTCACGCGGTGTCGATCCCCAGCGTCTTTTTTATCGACCGGTGGAAGTATGCAAGAGCCGGCTCGTTGGCGCCGAAAGTCACAAAATCTTGTGCACCCGAGTGAAAATCACGCTGGATATTTTCCGCCAGCGGAAAATCTTCCTGCTGCACGGTCGCCATCAGCAAGTCCATGTTCTTGGCCCAGTACTTCCTGGCCTTGTCGGTCACGGCGGGTTCGGGCGTATAGAGAGAGACGTGCATTTTTGATTCATCCACGCTGTCGCCCGGATAAACCCTCCACGTCTCCAGATGATCGCCCTGCATGATGAAGACCGTATTCGGAAAGAGCACGTATACAAGCGCGGAGTGGCGGACCAGATCCCACTCGCTTTCCGGCCTCTGGCGCAACGCGTCGATCGTCTTGCGGGCGCCAATCATGCGCAGATTTCGTGCCATGCCGTCGAACGTGCCGAGGTTCGAGTGCAGGATCGGCGCGATCGTATTCTTGTGAAGTGTGCTCAGATGGTAGGTTTCGAGAAACGTGTCGATCACGAGCTTCCAGTTGAGGCGGGCCCGGAGCACGCGTGTCTCGTAGTGGCTGTAACTCGCAAGGCCGAACGCGACGAGATCGTCCGCCATCCCCGCAAGGTGGCCGTCGATGTCGATCAACCCGCCGGGCGTCGGCATGACCCAGATCATGCCGTATTTCTCCACCACCGGCAGAGGCCGCAAGCCGTTGCTCGTCTTGTCGACGCTCTCGAAGCCCTGCTCGAACGGTATCGACCTCAGCCTGCCGCTCCGGTCGTAGGTCCATGCGTGATAGGGACAACTGAACACGGTCTTGCCGCTGCCGCAGCCCGACGCAACGCGCGCGCCACGGTGGCGGCAGACATTGATGAAGGCATTGACCTGCCCCGCTTCATTCCGCACCACCAGGATCGGAACGCCCGAAAAATCGTCGGTTACATAGTCGCCGGGATTGGGCAATTCGCAGCTCAATCCGATCAGGAGTGGCTCATGCCGGAACAGCATCTCCCGTTCTCGGCCAGCCTGATCCGGACTGGTGTAGTCACTGACATGATGACGATACACGGCATCGCCCATCGCGGTCTCACCCGCGTCGAGATAGCCGAAGATCTTCCGCAACTGCTCGACCTGGGCTTCGTGTTTCATGATCGCACTTCTCCCGAACAGGTCCCTTGATTATCCGTCAGCGGAATAATGGCTCCCGGCGCTCCCGGAACGCCGCCAGACCTTCCGAAACATTTTCGCCCATCAGCGCGTCCACGACTGCGCTCCGTTCCATATCCAGACCTTCCTGAAGCGATCCGTCGAGTCCGTTTCTGCAAAGCTGTTTCATGGCGGCAAGACCGCCCGGATTCTTTTTGGCGAGGTCGGCACAATAGGCTTCCGCCATGCCGGCAAGCGCGCTGTCGTCAGCGATATGATTCACAAGCCCCCAGGCCAGCGCCTCGTCTGCCTTGAGCCAGCGGCCGCTGAACATCAGATCAAGGGCACGCCGCGAACCGACGATGCGCGCGAGACGCTGCGTGCCGCCCCAACCCGGCACGAGCCCGTAGCGGGCATGCTGGCATCCCATCTGCGCCGACTGCCCCGCAAAAACCACGTCACATGCCATCATCAATTCCAGCCCGCCCGCAAGACACAGACCGTTCACCGCGGCGACAATCGGCAGAGGCGAGACCTCAAGACGGCGCAGGACGCGATGACCGCCCGTGATAAACGCTTCCAGCCGACCCCGCTCCCTGCGAGCGTCGAGGACCTCGTCAAGATCGGCACCGGTGCAGAAGTGCTTGCCACGCGCAAGCAACAGAACGGCACGAACCTTCCTGTCTCCCTCGAACATTGCGAGAGCCTCGTCGAGACCGGCCATGACAACCGACGAGAGGCAATTGAACTTGTCAGGCCTGTTGAGCGCCACGATTCCGACGCCGTCTCGCATCTCGGTCTGGACCGGGGCTTCCGGGGCGCTCGTCATATCGCCTCCCTCACGCATAAGGCACGGCCACCCGGCCGACTTTCTCGCGCGAAATGATCATCTTCTGGATTTGCTCGGTGCCGTCGCCGATCTGAAGCCCCATCACGTCGCGCAATCTCTGCTGATGAGGCAGATCAGTGCTGTAACCGCCATGTCCGTGCGTGAGCAGGCAATGGTGGATGACCTGGAAAGCCGTCTTGGGTGCCCACCATTTGCACATCGCGGCTTCGGCGGTATGCGGCAAATCATTGTCGCGGAGCCAAAGCGTCTTGTAGCAAAGCAGACGCGCCGCCTCGAGCAGCGTCTGGGCTTCGGCCAGCGGTTCCGTGACACCCTGATATTTGGCCAGCGGATTGCCGAAGGCAACGCGCTCCGTCACATACTTCCAGGTCTCTTCCAGCGATGCGAAGGCGGGAGCCAGACATTGCAGGCCGATCAGCGCGCGGGAATAATCGAACCCCTGCATGACCTTCCGGAAACCTTCGCCCTCCGGGCCGACCATGTAGCGCGACGACACCTTAACATTGTCGAAGAATACCGAACCGCGGCCGACCGCTTTCGAACCTACATCATCGAAGCTCGAACAGGTGATACCCGGCGCGTCGAGCGGCACCAGAAAAGCCGACACACCGCCAGCGCCCGGATTGCTTTCATCCGTGCGCGCGAGCACAAGAATGTAATCAGCCTGCTCGGCCATCGAGATCGAGGTTTTCTCGCCCGACAGGACGTAGCCGTCGCCATCGGCGCGCGCTTTCGTCTGCAGATGCGCTGCGTCGGAGCCGCCTCGCGGCTCCGTCAGACCGAGCGCGACGATCGCCTCGCCCGAGCAAATCTTCGGAACGATTTCATCGGCGACTTCAGGCCTTGCATGCGCGGCGACGATCGATCCCATCAGCGAAGCCAGGAGCTGGACATAACCGACACTAATGTCGCCGCGTGATATTTCCTCGATAATAATGCCGGTCGTAACGCTATCGAGTCCCGGCGCCCCGAATTTTTCGGGCAAATCGGCGCCGACGAGGCCAAGCTCACCCATATCCCGGACGAGCTGTCGATCGATCGCTCCGGCGGCTTCGCGCACCTTGTAGGCGGGCGCGAGCCGCTCGCGCGCAAATCGTGCGGCGGTATCTCGAATGGCTCCCTGGTCGGACGTAAAGGCAAAGTCCAAGATACCACCTACTTCATATGCTTGCGGAATTCCGGCTTACGCTTTTCATTGAGCGCGTTGACGCCCTCTTTCGACTCCGCCGAGTTGTAGTAGAGGCGGAGCGCCTGCATGCCAAGACCGCCAATGCCGCGAATATTATCGCTGTCGGCGTTGAACGATTTCTTGGCAATCGCAATCGCCGTCGGGCTACGCTCGACAAGCTCGGCGCACCAGGCATCCACTTCCTCATCCAGCTTGTCGTCGGGAACGACCGCATTGGCGAGACCCATCGCCAGCGCCTCGCGCGCCGGATAACGCCGGCACATGTACCAGATTTCGCGCGCCTTCTTCTCCCCGACCACGCGGGCGAGATAGGCGGTGCCGAAGCCGGGATCGACGGAGCCCATCTTGGGACCCACCTGGCCGAAGATTGCGCTCTCGCCCGCAATCGTCATGTCGCACAACGTCGCCAGCACATTGCCGCCGCCGATGGCGTAGCCCCGCACCTTCGCGATCACCGGCTTGGGCACGTCGCGAATGACCGTGTGCAGTTCCTCGACCGGCATGCCGATGGTTCCGCGCGTCTCGCCGTCGCCATAGGAACCGTCATGATCCGATTGATCGCCGCCGGTGCAAAACGCCTTGTTGCCCGCGCCAGTCAGCACGATCGCACCGATCTCCTCGCTCCAGCCCGCCTTCAGAAAAGCGTCGATCAGTTCGACGCAGGTGCGGGGGCGGAACGCGTTATAGACCTTCGGACGATTGATGGTGATGGTCGCAACGCCATTTTTCTCATCATACAGAATGTCTTCGTAGTCCATGAAAATCCCCCGTCAACCGTGCATTGAGAGACCGCCCGAGACGCTGATCGTCTGGCCGGTAATGAAACTTGCATCGTCGCTCAGAAAGAATGCGACCATGCCCGGATAATCGTCCGGTTGCGCCAGGCGGCGCATCGGGATCGCCTTGGTGAGCGCTTCGGTCAGACGTCCGCCGCCCGACGCATCCACGGAGGCGAGCAGCGGCGTGTCCGTCGGCCCCGGACAGATCGTATTGAAGGTGACGCCCTTCCGGGCGAACTCGCGCGCCATCGTCTTCATGAAGGCGATGACGCCGCCCTTGGCCGCGGAATAGACGGCCTCGCCAGACGAACCCACACGGCCCGCATCCGACGAAATGCTGACGACCCGACCGGCACCCTGCTCGGCAAGCCGACGCGCAACGACATGAGTGAGATTGAGCGGCCCGTAAAGATTGATGTCGATCACCTTTTTCCAGAAATCAGGCTCTGTCTGGATAAAAGGCTTCGCCTCGTCCCAACCGGCATTGTTCACCAGTCCATAAACCTGACCGGCCGCCTTTTCGAACGCATCGACTGCCCGCGCCACTGCCGCATAGTCGGTGATGTCGACCTTATAGGCCCAAGCCTCTCCACCCTTCTGGCGAATTTCGGCGGCGGCGGCCTCGGCACCCTTCTCGTTCATGTCGAAAATGGCGACCCTGGCACTCTCTTCGCCAAGCCTGAGCCCAATCGCCTTTCCGATACCGCTTGCGCCGCCGGTAACGATGACCGGCTTCTGATCGAGTCCTCGCATGTTAGTCGCCTCCCTCGCTGCACCGCTTCAGACACATTTTTAACTTTGCCATAGCAATGGCGGCACACTTTTTCTAATACTAGTTCGATTTTCGAGGGAGGTGCAACATGTTTCGAACGTACATTAGATTTACGGTCGGCACCGCCAAACAGGCGGCGAGGGGGCGTTTGTGACGAGCGAGCAAAGCAAATCCGACATCAGCCGCGCGAGAATACTGGACGCCGCCGCCAAGATGTTTCGGCAAAAAGGCTACGCGGCGACGACCCTGATCGAAATCGCGAGAGCCGCCGGCATGCAGGCGGGCAGCCTCTATTACCATTTCGGTTCGAAGGACGAACTCCTCGAGGAAGTTCTCGACATAGGCATGAGGCGGGTTCACGAAGCCGTCGAGGAGAGCCAGGAACGTCTGCCTGCGGATTCATCGCACCGCGACCGAATTCGCGTCGCCGTCGAGGCGCATCTCACCACACTTCTGAAGCATGACGATTACACATCCGCCAATATCCGCATTTTCGGACAGGTCCCCGAAGAGGTGCAACAGCATCACATCAGGCAGCGCGACGCCTATGCCGAACTCTGGCGGCGCATTCTCACCAAGGCGCAGAAATCGGGCGCATTGCGCAGCGACGTCGATCTCGGCCTCGTACGCATGCTGCTGATGGGC
Organism: Tepidicaulis sp.; assembly: GCF_965222285.1. NCBI lineage: Bacteria > Pseudomonadati > Pseudomonadota > Alphaproteobacteria > Hyphomicrobiales > Parvibaculaceae > Tepidicaulis > Tepidicaulis sp. The sequence goes on from NZ_OZ244942.1 coordinate 2,840,745, forward strand.
GCCCTTAACTGGTCGGTCGAATGGTACCAGCCCGGCAGGACGTCCATTCAGACGATAGCCGACCATATGTGCCTGATGCTGTTCAGCGGAATCGGGATCGAAGAACCCATACGAAGCGGGGAAAACCAAACGGTCGCGTGACCGAAAACATTCGAGGAAGACGCACATGGAAGTCCACAAGACTCACTTCGGATTTTCCGATGAAGAACTGAAAGCACTGCCCACGGTTTATCGCGCCGATCTTTTTTTCGGGGAAAACGGTCGTCGTTTCCGGCGGCGGAAGCGGTTTCGGCAAGGCGATCGCCTGTCTTCTGGCGCGACTGGGCGCGAACGTCGCCATATGCGGGCGCAACGAAGAAAAACTTGCCGCGACGGTTCCTCTTCTGGAAAGCATCGGCGCGCAGGTCTTCAGTCGGCCCCTGACCATACGCGTTTCGGATCAGGTCGACGGTTTTATTGAAGCGGTCTGGGATAAATTCGGCGCACTCGACCTTCTCGTGAACAATGCCGGCGGCCAGTTTCCGCAAATGGCCCTCGACTTCAAGGTCAAGGGATGGAACGCCGTCATCGACACCAATCTCAACGGCACCTGGTACATGATGCAAAGCGCCGCGCGGCAGTGGGTCGATAGAAAGACCCCCGGCTCGATCGTGAACATTATCGCCGACATATGGCGCGGAATGCCAGGCATCGCGCACACATGCGCAGCACGCGCCGGCGTTGCCTACCTGTCAAAATCGGTGGCCGTCGAATGGGCACCGCATCGCATCCGTGTCAACTGCGTCGCACCGGGCGTCTGCGAAACGAGCGGCTTCGTGCAATATCCGCCCGAAGGTCTCAAGACCTATCCTGGCGCAAATCCGATGTTGCGTGTCGGCGATGCCCATGACATCGCTGAGGCTGTCGTCTATCTCGCCTCGCCGGGCGCCAAGTTCATTACCGGCGAGGTATTGACGGTCGATGGCGGCGAGCAGCTCTGGGGTGACCCGTGGCCCCCTGGACGACCGGATTATTTCGAGCCAAAGAACACCTGAAGTTCAAGCCCGCCTGCGAGGGGAGGGTTACCGATGTTCGATCCAGTTCTGACCAGGAAGCGTGTCGAGGCGATGAACGCCGGCGGCTTCTGGCCCGGCAAGACGGCCGCCGGCTACCTCGACGGTTGCATCGCCGAAATGCCGGACAAGACGGCCGTCGTCGACTTCAACTCCATGACGAATGAGGCCACCCGCCTCAGCTACCGCGATTTCGGCAAGATTGTCGAACGTATCGCGGTCGGCCTCGCGGAACTCGGCGTGGAGAAAGGCGATGTTGTTTCCTGCCAATTGCCGAACTGGTGGCAATTCACCGCGCTGCATCTGGCTTGCGTACGGATCGGCGCCGTGACCAATCCATTGATGCCGATTTTTCGCGAGCGCGAATTGTCCTTCATGCTTGGCCTTGCGGAAAGCAAGGTACTCGTCATCCCGCGCGCCTTTCGCAGCTTCGATTACCCTGCCATGGTGGCCAACATCCGGGCCGACCTGCCGCAGCTGAAGTATGTGCTCGTCATCGGCGGCGACGGCGAAACCAGCTTTGAGAAAGTCCTTCTTGATACGCCGTGGGAGCAGCGGCGCGACGCCGGCCGTCTCTTCGCGGCGCGGCGACCCGATCCCGACGACGTAACGCAATTGATGTATACGTCCGGCACGACCGGCGAACCGAAAGGCGTCATGCATACGTCGAATACGCTGCTCTCCAATATCCTCATCTGCGCCGAGCGCCTCGGGCTCGGCGCGGACGACGTGATGTTCATGGCGTCGCCGATGGCACACCAGACAGGCTTCATGTACGGGCTGTTGATGCCCGTTCTGGCCGGAGCGACCGCCATTCTGCAGGATGTATGGGAACCGAAGCGCGCCTCCGCGTCGATCTCCCGCGAAGGAATCACCTTCACCATGGCGTCCACGCCGTTCCTGTCCGATCTGACCGAAACGGTGGCGGCGGACGGGGGCGACGTATCCCGTTTGCGCATCTTCCTGGTGGCAGGCGCACCCATCCCCCGCGCGCTAGTCGAGCGGGCGCGGCAAATCCTCGGAACAAATATCGTGTCGGCCTGGGGCATGACCGAGAACGGCCTGGTGACAACGACATGCCTCGACGATCCGGAGGACAAGGCGATCAATACTGACGGACGCGCGCTGCCAGGCATGGAAGTCCGGGTGGTCGACAGCGGGAACAGCCCCCTGCCCGCCGGCGAGGAGGGCATGCTCAAGGCTCGCGCCTGTTCGACTTTTGTTGGCTATCTCAAAAGACCGGAGTGGTACAATCACGACGCGGAAGGCTGGTTCGATACAGGCGACCTCGCGCGGGTCGACGGCCAAGGCTATATCCGGCTGACCGGACGCTCCAAGGACATCATCATCCGCGGCGGCGAGAATATCCCCGTGGTCGAGATCGAAGGCCTTCTCTTCCGTCATCCCGACATTCAGGATGTAGCGATTATCGGCGTACCGGATGAACGGCTGGGCGAACGGGCATGTGCATTCATCGTGCCGAAGCCCGGCCGCGAGGTTGGCTTGCGCGAGGTGGTCGCCTTCCTCGAAGAGCACAGGGTCGCGCGGCAATACCTGCCGGAACGGGCGGAAATCGTCGGCGAACTGCCTCGAACACCGAGCGGCAAGGTGCAGAAGTTCAAGTTGCGCGAGATCGCCGTCGCCCTGTCGGCATGACATTCCGCAGGCAGCCGGTGGCGGAAGGCCGGCAACAGGCGTGTGACGGACTGTTCGGAAAGTTGGCGACACCGCGTCGCCGCCCAATGAATGCAACCTGACAATCCACGGGAATATGCTTATAATGATTTAATGGGAGAGAGTCGGCTAACCGGCACCCCCTATGTCACGCATTCGCAGGCTTCTGGAAACGCAATGGAGACGCCGTCATGAATGAATCCCTGGGTGCCGATCGAGACAAGCCGATTGCGGACGCCTACGCGATCCCGCTTGAGAAGATCGATGTCAGCAATCCGGAGCTCTTCAGGGCGAATGCGATCTGGCCGTATTTCGAGCGGTTGCGCCGCGAAGATCCGGTCCATTACTGCAAGGAAAGCGAATACGGCTCGTTCTGGTCGGTGACAAAATACAAAGACATCATGCATGTCGACACCAACCACGGCATCTATTCGTCTGAAGCGACCCTGGGCGGCGTCGCCCTCCGCAATCAGGAAGAAGGTTTCTTCCTGCCCATGTTCATCATGATGGACCCGCCGAAGCACGACGCGCAGCGCAAGGTTGTGAGCCCGATCGTCGCACCCGGCAATCTGGCGAAACTCGAAAGCACGATCCGCGAGCGCGCCGGCAAAATTCTCGATTCCCTGCCCATCAATGAAACCTTTGACTGGGTGGATCGCGTGTCGATCGAACTGACAACGCAGATGCTCGCCACTCTTTTCGATTTCCCCTGGGAAGAACGCCGGAAGCTCACCCGCTGGTCGGATGTCGCCACCGCAGGCACCGCCTTCGGCGATGAGGAGGCAGAGAAGGCTCGCAGGAATGAATTGCGCGATTGCGCCGCCTACTTCACCGAGTTGTGGAATCAGCGTGTCAACGCGACCGAGCCGGGAAACGATCTCATCACCATGCTGGCTCAGGGCGAAGCGACGAAAAACATGGGGCCAATGGAGTATCTGGGAAATATTCTCCTCCTGATCGTCGGCGGCAACGACACGACCCGCAACTCGATCACCGGTGGCCTTCTGGCCCTGAACGAGAACCCGGTTCAATACAAGAAGCTGCGGGACAACCCATCGCTCGTCGAATCCATGGTCCCCGAAATCATCCGTTGGCAGACACCCTTGTCGCATATGCGCCGCACCGCGCTTCAGGATACGGAGCTTGGCGGCAAGCAGATCAAGAAAGGCGACAAAGTCGTCATGTGGTACGTCTCGGGCAACCGGGACGAGGAGGCAATCGAAAACGCCAACAGCTTCATCATTGACCGCAAGCATCCACGACAGCATCTATCCTTCGGCTTCGGTATCCATCGCTGCGTCGGCAACCGGCTGGCGGAAATGCAGCTCCGCGTCGTCTGGGAAGAAATCCTGAAACGCTGGCCCGACAAGCCGATCGAAGTGGTCGGCGAACCGACGCGGGTTTTTTCAAATCTGATCAAGGGTTACTCGAGCATGCCGGTCAGAATTCCAGGCTGATGCAAAACACCGGGACGCATTTCCGGGCATCAGTCACAGGATGTCGCGGGCGGGGCCGTGTCGCCGCCGCTACCTGCAAGGAGAGGGCATGCGAAAAATAGGACTCGGCATGTGCTGGAACGACCTCACCGCCGGTGAGGAATTCCGCACCATCGGCCGGACGATCACCGAAACCGACCTGGTCAATTTCATCAACACGACAGGCATGGTGGAAGTGCTCTTCACCGATATCGAATATCTCAAGGCCCATGGCCCCATGAACGGCCGTGTGGTGCCCGGCGCGCTGGTCTATTGCATGGCCGAAGGTTTGCTCGTCCAGTCGATGATGCAGGAGACGGGCCTCGCCTTCCTGCACATGGAGTTCAACGTCAAGGGACCTACCTTTGTCGGCGACACAATTCATGTGGAATGCAAAGTGCTTCAGGCGCGACCGACATCCAGGGGGCGCGGTCTGGTGCGCACCCGCAACCGGATCGTGACCCAACGGAACGAAACGGTGATCGAATATACGCCGTTGCGAATGATGGCCGGCCGGTTCGACGCCTCCCGAACATAAAATACGGCATACGGCCGTCAGCGTTCCTCGGGAAATCCTCGGCCGCGGCAAGAGAGGCCGCCGTGCGCATGGCGCTCAGCATCATCGCCGGATCGGTGGTGCCCTTGCCCGCAATGTCATAGGCCGTTCCATGCGCGACCGTCACATGCAGGTAGGACAGCTCGATGATGATGGCGCAATTGCCGGAAAAGCCCCATGTCTTGACCGCGATGTGTCCCTGATCGTGATACATGGCGAGGACGATGTCGTATCGGCCGCCACGAAATCAGGGCTGATGATTTCGCAAACGCGCCGGAGCGGAATATGGTCGGTCAGATGCGCGACGCGGAGCGGCCCGGTCAGTAGAACAAGATAGCTTTCGCCGGGCGAGAAACACCCAGTTGCGCTCGAAGATGTGTTTCATCTCGAGATCGAACAACTCGGGATCGGTGAATATGGCGCGATCGAGCATGAAGCGCCCGGTCGACATGTCCTCGAAAAGCCAAGAATCGAGCCTGTGGCGAATGCGATCGAGTGGGTTGCTCACACCGGATGCACGCATTGCGCTTCCTTCCTCGCCGTTTGGCCAGCCACGAGACTGACACACGATTATTTTCCTGCCCAGCGACAAACCGGCTTCGACCCTCAACAAATCCGGAGTCCATCGCATCGCAAGGTGTCACATGGTCGTGTAGCCTCCGTCGACGACAACCTCGGAGCCGGTCATGTAGGACGACTCGTCGGATGCCAGAAACAGGACCGCATAGGAAACCTCGACGGGTTCGGCCGGCCGGCCGATGAGCGTGGCGCTCAGGACCTGTTTGGCGACATCCGCATCGCCGAGGAGATCCTTTGTCATATTCGTGCGAATGATTCCGGGGTGCACGGAATTCACGCGAATCTTGAAAGGCGCATAATCCACAGCCGTCGATTTCGTCAGCAAGCGAACGGCGCCCTTCGATGCCTGATACGCCGCCGTGGCGGGCGCACCGATCAGTCCGTAGATCGAGGAAATATTGACGATCGAACCGCCGCCAGCCGCCTTCATCGCGGGTAATATATATTTCGTGCCATAGAATACGCTTTTTACATTGACGTCGAAAACACGTGCGAAGTCTTCATTCGAGGTGTCTTGCACAGCAGAAAAAACGAGAATACCGGCATTGTTCACGAGGATGTCGACGCGTCCGAAAGTGGACTTCGCCTGCTGTGAAATCCGCTCCCAATCCGGGACGCTCGACACATCGTGCCTGAAAAATCGCGCCTGCCCACCGTTATCGTTAATCTCCTCGACCACGGCTTTGCCGCCCTTCTCGTCCATGTCGGTAACGATCAGCGTTGCGCCTTCGCGCGCAAGCAGCAAGGCGTGGGAACGCCCCATGCCATTGGCGCCGCCCGTCACAAGGGCGATTTTTCCGTCTACCCGTCCCATCCAGTCCTCCCGTTGCGAGTGCGGCGGCCGCATCCGGCGCCGTCACTCAAACCGCCGTCTACGCAACCCCGAGCTCGCGTTTCGCGAAATCGGTAACGCTCTTGTAGTCGGCCTTGCCGTTCGGCGCGCGAAGAGGCACGGCGCCCACCAGGATGCGCTTGGGCGTTTTGTAGCCGGCGAGGTGCGAGCGGACGTGCTTGCGCAAATCCTCTTCGTCAAACTTCGCGCCGTTCGCCAGCGTGACGATGCCGGTGACCGCCTGACCCCATTTCTGATCGGGCACGCCGACAACAAGTGCGTCCTCCACGGATGGGTGAGTCTTCAGAACTTCCTCGACCTCCTCCGGGTAGACCTTCTCGCCCGCGGTGTTAATGCAAACGCTGCCGCGTCCCAGCAATGTCAGGCTGCCGTCCTTTTCCACAACGCACCAATCGCCGGGAATGGAATAGCGTTCGCCGCCAATGGTCTTGAATGTCTTGGCCGTCTTTTGCGGATCCTTGTAGTAGCCAACGGGAATCGGTCCCCCTAGGGCGATGATGCCCGGCTTGCCGCTGCCTGGTTCGACCGGCTGATCGTTTTCATCGAACACGCGGCACCGGCCGCCGATCTGGAACTTGGCGGTCTTGACCTCGCCGGCGCCCGTCATGATCGAACTGCCGAAACCGAGTCCCTCCGAGGCACCGAAAGAATCCATCAGAATGACATTCGGCAAATGCCTGAGCAGACCACGCTTCACTTCCGCGCTCCACATAACGCCGGAAGAAATGATCGAGACGACGCTGGCCAGGTTGTATTTGCCAGGCGCCTCGTCGAGCGCCGCCAGCATCGGCCGGGCGAAAGCGTCGCCGACAATCGCCAGCGAATTGACACCACGGCGCGAAACCGCCGTCCAGAGTTCATGCGCGTCGAGGGTCGGGCTCTCCAGCGTGACGATGCAGCCGCCGCTCATCATATTGCCTATAGCCGTAATGAAGCCGGTGCCGTGCATCAGCGGGCAGGCAGGCATCGATACGGGCCCTGGACCGGAAGCCGCGATAAACTCAACCAACTCGGGAAGTGTCTCGGGGATCGGCCCCAGCGCCCGAAGCGTCGTCAGCTGAGCTTCGCGCATGTCGTTGTGCCGCCACATCACGCCCTTGGGCATGCCCGTCGTGCCGCCCGTATAGATGAACAGCAAATCGTCCGGAGACCGCTCGATGCCGAGCGGCGCGCCATCTCCGCCAGTGACGATCTTTTCGTAATTTTCCGCGAAGGGCGCGGCGGATCCGTCTTCGTTCACTTCAATGAAAGTGGCGACTTTTGTAAGCCGGTCTTTCAGTTCGACGATGATGTCCCGGAACTCGGAACCGTAAACGACCGTTTGCGCGTCGGAGTCATTGAAGATGTAGAAAACTTCGTCCGCCTTGTAGCGGTAGTTGATGTTGACATGGACAAGACGGCTCTTGAAACAGGCCGCCATGGTCTCGACATATTCGGGCCGGTTTCGCATATAGAACGCGACCTTGTCGCCGGGCCTGGCACCGCGTGCGATCAGCGCCCGCCCGAGATTGTTGGACCTCCGTGTCGTTTCCGCCCATGTGATCACCCGATCGCCATGAATGAGAGCGGGCGCTTCCTGCGGTAAAACCGCCGAGATACTGTCGAGAATGTCACCGAAATTCCAAGCCATATGATCCTCCCTGAAAAATCCGGTCTTCGGGGGTCGGCTTTTTTTGCGATCACGCCGTTCCGTCCTTAACCGTCCGTTGCCTCAACCGACCCGTCGCCGGACGTTCCGGCAAGCCGTCAAGCACGCCGGAATGCCGTTCATCGAAAATCCCGCATCATACGGGTGTGAACACCGGCAGCGCGTATCCCTCGCCGGCCTCGGTAAATTTGACCCTGACTTTCTGTCCGATGCGAATCTTGTCGATTTCGCAATCGACGATATTCGTGAGCATCGAAACCCCTTCATCAAGCTCAACATAGGCAATGACATAAGGAGGCTTGGCTTGCCGCGTGACCGAATAGCTGTAGATAACGCCATTGCCCGAAGCCTCGACGAACGCTGTGTCCTCCGAGAAGCAATGCGGGCAAATCGTCCGCGGATAGTAATGCGCCTTGCCGCAGGCGTTGCAAACCCGGATCAGGAGTTGTCCCTTGGCGGCACCTTCCCAATAGGGCTTGCTCTCGGAATTGACCACAAGATCGATCTTTTTTTGGTCGGTGTTCATGCGTCTTCATTTCCCAGAATAACGGTTGCGCTGCCCATCCGCGATCCCAGAAGCCCGCCGGTTCCATGCGCCAGCGCAATATCGCAATTGCGAACCTGAACCTTTGGGTGAGCCTCACCGCGAACCTGACGAACCGCTTCAAGAACCTTGGTCATGCCGCCGCGATTGCCCGGGTGATTGTTGCACAATCCTCCGCCATCCGTGTTGAAGGGCAGTTTGCCGACGCCGGAAATCAGATTGCCGTCCGAAACAAACTTTCCGCCGTCGCCTTTTTTGCAAAAACCCAGATCTTCGAGCGTTTCCAGCACTGTAATAGTGAAGGAATCATAGATGGAGGCGTATTTGATGTCGGCGGGCGTGACACCGGCTTCGGCGAACGCTTTGGGCCCGCTCCAACGCGCGCCGGAATAGGTCAGATCGACCTGGCCCGCCGCGAGATGCTTGGGCGCCTCACCGGCGCCGAGAACCTTGACGCGGCTACGCTTCAGCGACTTCGCCACTGCCGGGCTCGCCATTACAATGCCGCCACCACCGTCGGTGATAACGCAACAGTCAAGCCTGTGTAACGGATCGGCAATCATCGGCGAATTGATGACATCCTCCACGGTCACAACATCGCGGAGCCTGGCATGTTCATTGTGCTGGGCGTGATGGGATGCGGCGACCTTGATCCATGCGAGTTGCTCGCTGGTGGTGCCGTATTCATACATATGCCGCATCGCACACATGGCGTACATATTCGTGACGTTGGGGCCATAAGGCATTTCGAACGGAAAGTCCGGCGCCTGCTGGTTGTAGTAACGGACGGGCTTACCTTCTTTCGCGTCGGCAACCGGCCTGCCTGCCAGCGTGATCAGCGCCACATTGCAATGCCCCGCAGCGATGGCCTGCGCTGCGTGATTGACATGGACGATGTAGGAAGACCCGCCGGTCTCCGTGCTGTCCATATGACGCACATTGTTGAGGCCCATATATTCGACCATGTTGATCGGGCCCAACCCCGGTGCGTCGCCGGCGCAGAAATATGCGTCAACATCGTCCTTTGAAAGACCAGCGTCCGCCAGCGCGCCCTTCGCGATCTCGGCGTGAAGTTGCGGCAGCGTCTTGTCCAGCGCCGCGCGGCACGGATGCTCGTAGATGCCGACTATGTAGGATTTTCCGTTGATACCCATCCCTATCCCTTATCATGATTTTCATATTGCTTAGCGCATTCAAGGGGGATACGTCCACCCCGTCCACGAAAGGCAGAAGCGCCGGTTATGGCCGATCGGAAGAAAAGATCGAGCGAGGGGGGAACGGATTGGGGACGGTGAGGATTGAAAACGTGGGTGGCGTCAGGACCATCACGCTTGCACGCGTCGAGAAGTGGCCTGCCCCCCCGAAATGCCACCAATCAAAGGCTAAACCCACCCCAAATTCGGTTTGGCCAACTGAAATGGTCCCGCAGATGCCCGTGCGGCATATCTGCCGTCATTCACCCGTGTCGGGGCACTGGATTCCTGATTATCTCCGCGCTCTCGGACCTGCTCAAGAAACCAGCAACTTCTGCTGACGCTTCCCCGCACACGCAGAGAACACGCAATCCTCTAAACGACAGCCGACGAAGGTAAATCTCCCAAATCCATCGCTGGACGAACAAGACGCATTTTCTCAAGCACCAAGACGCTCACCGATGTTGACGCGTATTGCGGAGTTAGCACTATTGCGCCCACAACATCCTTTAGTGCGCTCTATCGGTGCACATGGAATGCACATGCGATCGCATTCCATCGCGGACCGGGCATGCGAAATCGCCCATCGAATTTTCTCCACGCCCATTTCATCTTTTTCCGCGCCGACAAAGCCACAACTACGACGAAGCAGGCCCAACTACTTCTAAGTCTTTGATGTGGCTTTGCTTCTTGTTGATCCCCTGCTGGCAATCGCCAGATCTTGATGGTTGCATCCGACACTGGATGCCATGTCAGATGGATGGCAAGATGGCAAAGCGTAATCGAGACGGGCGTCGGCCCGCCGACGGCAATGCGGCAAACTCGGACGTCGACCCTGATCTTGAGAGAATCCGTCTTGCGCTCGTCCCTCTGGTGAAATTGCTTGCTCGGCAAGCAGCACGGGAGTGGTTGCGATCAGCGGCGAGCAGAATTACGCCCAAGGAAGAGAAGGAGCAATCAGGACAGGAGTGAGCATGATGTCCCGTGTCGCCCTCTACGCCCGCTACAGCAGCGACAATCAGCGCGATGCGTCGATTGAAGATCAGTTGCGGCTCTGCCGGCTTCATGCCGAGCGCCAAGGCTGGAAGGTCGTCGATAGCTACTCCGATCGCGCGATCTCCGGCGCTTCACTTCTTCGTCCGGGAATTCAGGAGTTGATCTCCGACGCGCAACGTCAGCATTTCGATACCGTGCTGACGGAATCCCTCGACCGGCTTTCTCGCGACCAGGAGGATATCGCTGGCCTCTACAAGCGCATGCGCTTCGCCGACGTGCGGATCGTCACTCTTTCGGAGGGCGAGGTCAGCGAGTTGCATATTGGACTCAAGGGAACGATGGGTGCGCTCTATCTCAAGGACCTTGCCGACAAAACACGTCGAGGTCTGCGCGGTCGCGTCGAAAACGGAAAATCAGGCGGCGGCCTCTGCTACGGCTACGACGTCGTCCAGCGCTTGTCCGAAAGCGGAGAGCCGGTCCGCGGCGACCGAACAATCAACGAGTCCGAGGCCGCTATCGTCCGGCGTATCTTCCGCGACTATGTCGCCGGCAGCTCATCACGAACGATCGCCCAGGTGCTGAACCGAGAGGGCGTGCCCGGTCCCTTCGGCAAGGCGTGGGGGCCGAGCACCATCCACGGCAATCCAAAACGCGGCACCGGTATTCTCAATAACGAACTCTATGTCGGCCGGCTGGTGTGGAACCGCCAGCGCTACATCAAGGACCCGGACACCGGCAGACGCGTCTCACGCGCCAACCTTGGTTCCGACTGGGTTGTCCAGGACGTGCCAGACCTCCGGATCGTCGAGCAAGCTCTCTGGGATCAAGCCAAAGTGCGTCAGAAAATGATGGCGCTCGGGCCACAAGAGCCGAGCACCAACCCGCTCGTCGACCGACGCCGGCCCAAGTATCTTCTCTCCGGGCTTGTCAGGTGTGGCCGCTGCGGCGGTGGCTACTCACTGATCTCGAAGAACCTGCTCGGCTGCGCCGCGGCACGGACCAAGGGGACTTGCGACAACCGGCTGAACATTCGTGTCGAGACGTTGGAGGCATCGGTCCTAAGTGGCCTGCGCACGCACCTGATGGAACCGAAGCTGTTCGAGACGTTCTGCGAGGAGTTTACGCGGGAGGTCAATCGGCAGCTCATCGAGCGCCGGACGACACTGGTCGCTCAACGCAAAGAAGTCGAGCGCATCGAACGGGATATCGATCGCGCCATCCAAGCGATCTTCGACGGTGTGCCGGGTGCACAGCTCAAGGACAAGATAGGCGCGCTCGAGACGCGCAAGGCGGAGTTGACGGCAATCCTCGCCGAGGCCAAGGAGCCTCCCGCTCTCCTTCACCCCAACATGGCGCAGCTGTACCGCAAACGCGTAGCCGCGCTTCACGATGCCTTGCGGGATGAGACGACCAAAGGCGAAGCACGTGATGCCATTCGCGCCCTCGTCGACCGGGTGACGCTTGTGCCCGAGAACGGCGAACTGGTGATCATCCTCAGAGGCGACCTCGCCGCCATGCTTTCCTTTGCAGCCAACAAAAAACCCGGCTCCATTTCTGGAACCGGGCTGCTTGCATCGCAAGTATCGTTGGTTGCGGGGGCAGGATTTGAACCTGCGACCTTCAGGTTATGAGACTAAATAGGCATTCTATAAGTTATTGAATATAATAATGTAATCGTAGTTCACGCTGTGTATGTGTAGGAAAGTGTGCAACTTTTAGGCTGATTTCGGACTTTTAAAGCCCCACCAAATGCTGCGTGTAATACCTCTCGCGCGGCAACACAGGTTGAGAGAAGAAATTTGCTAGGGCTTCGGCGTTCATTTCGAAGTCTTTTAGTGCTCGATCAGGCAATAGCGCGAATGCTGCGTCGTAGTCGTCCATCTCGATTTTCGCAGCTTCATCTCCTGGCTCAATCCTCAAGCAGCGTTCAGGCCCCAAAAGCAACTTCACCTGTGCGGTCGCGTTATCGGTGGTGAGAAACATGGCGGCCTTGATGATCTCGCGCCAACCCCACAGCCCCTTAAATACCGACGCGCTTTTGAGTTCGAACGGAGCATTGCCGGTACCGATACTCAGCACCTCGATCTGATCGAACGAAAGTTCATAGGCGGTGACGGCATCAACTAAAGCAACCATTACAGGGTTGTTTGCCCACACGCCCCCATCGATGAATATCTTTCCGCTTTCCGTGTGTTCGAGACCCTTCAGGTAGGTCGGCGCCGCGGATGTAGCCCTAGCTGCCTTCCACATGGGAGTTAGATGGTCACTACGGAAATCAGCGTGATGATCTGTTTTGATCACCGCAATTTCTGTTTTGGGCATCATGAAGGAGGGGACAACAAGTCGCGCACCAGAATGCCCTACCAACCTGTCCTTAAACCGGTCCTTGAGCGCGCGCTCCAGCTCCTCATGATCAAGCTTTGTTCCGCTGATCCAAGCCCCGAAACGTCGCGCTTTACCGAGAAAGCGCTTTGGTATTGGTGGGAAGATGTGACGTCCATCATCGCTGTAGAATGACACGATCTCCTCGGCAGACATTCCATCACCAAGACCGAGCGCAATGATGCCGCCGGTGGAGGTGCCCGCGATCATGTCAAAGTAATTTGCGATACCCTCGCCTTTGCCAAAGGCGCGCTCACACAGTCGCAATAGCTCGGCTGTGTAGATGCCTCGGATACCTCCACCATCAAGAGCGAGAATCTTGAACGGCCGATCGGCTGGCCAAGCTTGCCGCACACGACGAGTTTGCAGGCTGTTCGCGCGGCGATCAGTGAACATCAGCCAAGCACTCCCTGATGGCCTTTGCCTCCGCCGCTCTCATTTGCGCGACGCTCTCAAGCCCGACGCTGGGACCCAGCCATGTGCCAGTCAAATGCCAGAACTCGTAGTACGTGATCCACTCTGACGTCCAACGGATAGTTGTCTCGGCGATAAGGTCAGCTTCCGTCCATTCATTTGCCTCAGGATCGAACAAGCACAATCCAGACAACTCCGGCTTCTCCTCATAAAACAGCAGATGAGGAATTTCTTCGAACGAACCGCCCTTCCGTGGCTGGAGCTTCGGCTCATCAAGCATCACATACGGAAGACTCATATGCCCTGGCCACCAAAAAACATTCACGCGATATGCCTTCGCCTTTGGCTTCAGTGGTCCGCCCCATACGAGAAGCCCGCTCCCCTTACGCTCGCCAACAAAATCCGGCCAAAGCTCCTTCATGGCCCGCAACTGAGCATGCGGCGAGCGCCGCATCACTTTCTTACTCATCATCCTCCTTCTTGATCACAAAAGGATGGAAGTTGTGGCGCGGGACCTCGTCGAACTTCCTCGTCGAGACCACCACAGCCGGGGCGCGCACGCCCCCGGTCCGAGGTTCCATTACAATCTCGGATTTGCCGTCACGGCGGTCATACCGTTCCGCGAGAAGCTTCCGCTGTTCCTGGCCAATCCGTTCGCCAAACAGATCGTCAATGCCTTCTGCGATGTCGGAAAGCGAGGCCGAACACATTTCATTGAGACGTTCACACAGCATCTCCAGTGCGGCAGCACAGGCTTCCATGTTCCTCTGGCCGATGTGCCCTTCTCCGGGCCAGCGATCGTTGATCAGGTCGGCGCGGTAGAACGGGTTGAATTCCGCCGGGACCGTACTCGCAGCAAGGTGCTGGCGCATAATGCGTGCAGTTGTATGGGCAAGGACGTAAAGCTGAGCCGCAAGACCGTCCGGAATGTACCCGATATCGGCGGCCCGCTTGGCGAGATAGATCGACGGCGGTCGGCGCGCGCCCGAGTTCTCGTAGTGAAGATTGATAAACCGCTTGAGCAGCTTGAGCGCCACAGCCTCCTGAGCGTCAATCGCATTGGGGATGACCGGCGGCAGAGCTTCTTGTTCAGCGTTCGCGACAACGAGCCTCTCTTCCTCGTCAAGAATCTGAAGACGGTCCACAGAGGCCGTCGCACGGTGCCGACGCAATGCTTCCGTGAACTCTTGCTGTCCCTGCCCCACTGCTCCGCGAAACCACGCCGTAAATCCCCAAGGGTTGGAGGGCACGCGATAAGCCTCTCCCCTGTCCGGCGAGTGGAAAATTTCTCCTGCCCGTTCAATGGCCAGATTCTGACGCCGGTCCAGAATCGTTACGTCCATATGCATGAAGGGAAACCGCATCTGCACGCACCGTGTGCAACGCACGATCTCGACGACGCCGGGAAAGCCCTGCAAAGCTTCTTCGAGAATGTCGAGCGGCCGCTTTTCGTCCCAATCCGCCGGAACATCAATTTCCACCACCGCATCGACGTCGAAGCGATCATCATCCGTGCCCGATACGATGGTCGTGCTCGTCGCGATGGAGCCCTGAGCATAGATCATGCTGCGCCCGTCAATCAGATACGCAGCAAGCGGGCTCGCCGAGCGTTCAAGATGAGCCTTGAGCTTGCGGTACCTGTTTTCAGCAACGCGGCGATCTCGCGAACTCAACTCAATAAGGGTCGCTACATCGAGAAGTATCTCATCGAGAGTGGCGAGGCTGTGAAACGGATTATCTTTTGACATTTTCAAAATCTCCTAAGGAAAAATTTTCAACCACTCGTAGAGAGCTCCATCGCCACCTTGCTGAATGTCACCAACCGAGTGCCACAACCTGGCATGGGGCGGGGACCGCTAGTCAGGCTCAATCATCTTGCCGATTGCGGCTCCAATCACCGCTCCAAGGGCGATACCAAGCGGTCCCAAGGGTGCCAGCAAAATGCGCCCGCCAAGCGCTCCACCTACGCCCCCGATCCAGGCGTTCTCTTCTTTCTTCGCAGGCGATAACGGTGCGCATCGAAAACCGTTCTTCCTGCGGGAGCCTCGTGTTGAAGTAACTCCCTTTGCGCGGTTACATGAGATGCAAGCGGGATACAGATTGTTCAGGCGGTCCGATCCGCCGCTTGCTCTGGGTACGGAGTGCTCAACCTCCCAAGCACCTCTCGCCCCAACAACACCGTAGTTCTTGCGCGCCAGCTTTTTCCGGCAGATGTGGCAGCACCCATCGGTTCTCGCGAAAATCAAATCCTGCCGGTTTGCATCAAAGCTCACAGCGCATTCCCTCTCTTAGTGCTTCTTATCTTTCGGCGGATTCGGATCGTTGCCCGGCGCGACCGTGTCCGAATCCCGCCACTTCCCATCGCGCCCCTGGATGCGAACTTCGCCGCCACCAAGATTTTGAACCGTGTCCTTCGCCGCCCGTTCGGCCTCGCCCTGGGTCTTGTGGACGCTGCTGGCACGGTCCGCGCCAGCCGCCTTAACAGCCCAACCATCGGGGTGCTTCACCACATAACGATCATTTTTCGACATTCTCTAAGCCTTTGATATTGACTAATAATCCTCACTTAAGTTAATATACTATACGCATCTAGTTATGATGTCAATATAGTTTCTATTCGTATTGGAGAGCGCATGACACCTAAAGGCACGGAACTACGATGGGGCGTAGAGCGACGCCTTGAGTTCATCGAGTTCAGGCTGTTTTGGGAGGGCGGCATCAATAGAGCGGATATCACCGGCTTTTTCGGTGTCTCCGTTCCTCAGGCATCGAAGGATCTGAGCCAGTACCAGGAACTAGCCCCCCATAACCTTCGCTATGACCGTAGCGAGAAACGCTATTTCGCGGCCCCAACTTTCAAGCCGGTTTACCTCAAGCCCGATGCGGACAGATATCTGACGGAGCTTGCCCGTTCGGCGGAACCTGCCGCGCATGGGGAACAAAGCTGGCTCCTGGCACCACCAAGTATCGACACCTTGCCGCTGCCTCACCGCCGAGTTGAAACGTCGGTACTGCGTCCTCTCCTCGAAGCCATAAGGGAAGAGAGAGCCGTCGAGATTTTCTATCAGTCGATGAACAACCAGCGGCCCGACCCCATTTGGCGAGCAATCTCACCGCATGCTTTTGGAAGTGACGGATTGCGCTGGCATGTGCGCGCGTATTGCCACCTCGAACGGAAGTTCAAAGATTATATTCTTTCTCGCTGTATCGAGGTCCGCGCTTCTGATGAAAAAGGAGCTCGAAAGGAAGATGACAAAGGGTGGAATGAGTTCTTCGACGTAATTCTTGAACCAAACCCAGCGTTGAGCGAGAATCAACGCAAAGTGATCGCCCTTGATTACGATATGGAGAACGGCCGAACCGCTATCCCAGTACGGCGGGCGTTGCTCTACTACTTCCAAAAACGGCTAAGACTTGACGTCGCGGAAGCACTGGATGACCCGAAAGAGGCACCAGTCGTCGTAATGAATCGTGCTGAGTTCAAGGAAGCTCTTGAGCAGGCCTCACGGTGAGCAACAAACATACAATTGAGCGGGGACACGAATGCTAACCGGAGAAATCAGAAGCCAGATCGACGGCATTTGGAATGACTTCTGGGCGGGCGGCGTTGCCAACCCACTCTCCGTCATGGAGCAAATGACCTATCTCCTCTTTATCAAGAGGCTGGATGAGCTGCATACGCTGGAAGAAAAGAAAAGCCAGCGCCTAGGCACTCCGATGGAGCGGCGTATTTTCCCCGAAGGCAAAGATGAAAAAGGTCGCCCTTACGACGATCTGCGCTGGTCCCGGTTCAAGAATTTTGAATCCGGCGAGATGATGAAAGTGGTGGATGAGCATGTCTTCCCTTTCCTCCGTGTTCTGAACGGCTCCCAATCCGCCTATGGCAAGCTGATGCGTGATGCACGGCTCGGCTTTTCAAACCCGGCCTTGTTGGCAAAGGTTGTCGATAAGCTTGACCGTATCCCGATGGAAGATCGGGACACCAAAGGCGATGTTTACGAGTACATGCTCTCGCGCATTGCGAGCGCTGGGCAGAACGGTCAGTTCCGCACGCCTCGTCATATAATCCGGTTGATGGTGGAACTGACGGAGCCTAAGCCCACCGACATTATTTGCGATCCTGCCGCTGGCACCTGCGGCTTTCTGGTCGCCGCCGGTGAATATCTGCGCGAACACCACCCGGAGATTCTGCGCGACCCAGCCCTACGCAAGCACTTCCACGACAATCTGTTCCATGGCTTCGATTTCGACACCACCATGCTACGCATTGGCGCAATGAACATGACGCTGCATGGCGCGGAAAACCCGAACGTTACCTACCGTGATAGCCTGGCCGAGGAACATGGCGAGGATGCGGGCGCCTATTCACTCGTACTGGCCAACCCGCCCTTTGCCGGATCGCTGGACTATGAGGCAACGGCAAAGGACCTGCAAAAGATCGTCAAAACGAAAAAGACCGAGCTTTTGTTTATCGCCCTCTTTCTGCGGCTCCTGAAAACTGGCGGGCGCGCGGCGGTAATCGTCCCGGACGGCGTGCTGTTTGGCTCTTCCAAGGCGCATAAGGAAATCCGGCGCACGTTGATCGAAGATCACAAGCTTGATGCCGTTATCAAGTTACCCTCAGGTGTTTTCCGCCCCTATGCGGGTGTCTCCACCGCCATTCTAATCTTCACCAAGACCGGTGTCGGCGGCACCGATCACGTCTGGTTCTACAATGTAGAAGCCGACGGCCTCTCGCTTGACGATAAACGCACGCCCCTGCTTCCGGCCGAAAAGCTTGGGCCGGTGCCCGCTAAGCCGTTAACCGCGGAAGAGAAAGAGAAAAACAACCTGCCCGACGTGCTCGCCCGTTGGAAGAAGCGCGGCGGGACAGAACTGAAAAATCCGCGTACAGCACAAAGCTTCTGCGTGTCCAAAGCGGATATTGCTGCGGCAGACTTCGATCTGTCTCTCAACCGCTACAAAGAAGTGGAACACGACGAGGTCGAATACGACCCGCCCGCCAAAATCATCGCCGAACTACGCGCAATGGAAAAGGAAATCTCCGATGGCCTTACTAAGCTGGAGGATATACTGGGATGACCGCCCCCCGTTTTCTAAAGATTTCAGATTTCTGTGAAACCGGAAGCGGTACGACACCATCTCGTCAAAAGCTGGAGCGTTATTATGGTGGGAGTATACCCTGGGTTAAGTCAGGTGAACTTCGCGAATCGGAGATAACGCAAACTGAAGAAAGCGTTACTGAAACGGCCCTCAGAGAAACCACTCTAAAGCTGGTTCCTGCCGGCGCTCTTCTCGTCGCCATGTATGGCGCAACCGTTGGCAGAGTAGGCCGCCTAGGCATTGAGGCAACTACTAATCAAGCAGTCTGCCATATACTACCCGATCCTTCGCTGGCAGATAATCATTACATATTTCACGCGCTATGCGCGAAAGCCACAGAGCTAATCGCAAAGGGCGTTGGCGGCGCCCAACCAAACATCAGTCAGAGGATGATAAAGAATACGGAAATCTATCTGCCCTCGCTTGAAGAGCAAAAGCGGATTGCTTCAGTCCTCGAACAAGCAAACGCTCTGCGCCGCACCCGCCAACGCTCTGTCGAACGCCTTAACACCCTCAGCCAAGCTCTCTTTTATGAAATGTTTGGCGACCCATCGAGCAACCCTCGAGGATGGCCTGTAGGCACAATTCGCGACCTCGTAGGAGAAGTGAAATATGGAACCGCGAAGAAAGCGCATACGGAACCGCGAGGGCTTCCGGTCCTCAGAATGGGGAACATCACCTATGACGGATGCGTCGACACGCGCGACCTCAAATATGTAGAACTCCTCGCCAAAGAAGTCCCCAAGTACACCACCAGATACGGCGATATTCTGTTTAACAGGACCAATAGCAAGGATTTGGTTGGAAAGACCGCCGTTTTCACGGAACCAAAGCCAATGGCAATCGCGGGATATCTGGTGCGCGCGCGAGTCAACGAGCATGCCGATCCATTCTACATTTCGGCGTACCTTAATTCCAAGCATGGCAAAAAGACGCTCCGAAGCATGTGCAAAAATATTGTCGGAATGGCGAATATTAATGCCCAAGAATTTCAGGACATCACGATCCTCATGCCGCCCGTCGAGGCACAGATAGCGTTCGGAAAGAAGGTCGAAGCGCTGTCTGCCGCAAAAGAAACGTTTACGGCGCACCTGAGAAAGCTGGATGCATTGTTCATCTCTTTGCAACAACGCGCCTTCCGAGGAGAACTGTAACCATGAGGGGAGAGGTTATCGGCGTCTGGTCAGAAACATGGCGCGAAATTTGGTCGAAACTGGCCAAGCATCCTGACGCACCCGGTGATCTTTTCTGCGAACTCTATCGCGAGCTCGTCGGTGCATTTGAAACGCCCCCCGACGTGACAGCTCTTGCGGATTTTGTCGACCAACCGGAACGGGCGCGCGCCGCCTTCAGGAAAACCAAAGCAACCGTATTTTGTGGCGAGTTTGCGCTGGTTGAGTTCATGGAGCGGGCGCACAACACCGTCGTCGATCTCGGTGGCGATCCACTCGCGAATCGTTATTTCTTGTTGGCAGAGGCCTTCCTCAATAAGTACAGCCTGCGCTATGACTTGCGTCGCCCCTTCAGCTTAAATCCGACTTTGCCTGGCGTCTTCGCACGCCTAATTCGCGATCTGAAGGATGCGACTGCGCGCGATGCAGACCTGCACCCGCTCATGGTCGAGTTTGAAGATGCGATACGTGACCTGCGCGCCGACCGCTCCGCCGGGCGTATCAAGACCTGCATTCAGAAACAAGTGAACTTGCTGGAGGCCATTGGTCAGCGCTGCCCTGGCGTAAACGCAAATACGAACACGCTTGGCCGGATGTGCGACGAAGTCGGAACTTGGCCGCACAACAAGGTCAAGGAGGCGATGAAGGACATTTACAAATTCGCTTCCGACTATCCTGGCATTCGTCATGGCGGCAACGCCCAGAATCGTCTCCGGGAAATCGAAATGCGGGACCTGGTAGGCATCAGCGTCCTGCTCGCTGGCTTCTCCCCATATCTGACCGATTTGATCAATTCCGAAACAATTTATCGCGGTACCTAGAGAGGAAGCGGCATGACACAGTTTCACTTCCTCCTGCCCGACTTCTCCGAAGTTCATGAACATGCCGCCAAGGCGGAAGCCCTCGCATTGTCTGACCCGCGAGGAGCCTCTTTCTACGCGCGCTTGGCGCTCGAAGTTGCAGTCAAGTGGATGTATGCGCATGACCGAACGCTGCGCTCACCATATGAATCGACGCTCTCAGCCTTGATACACGAACCGACGTTCCGCCAACTTGTCGGCAATGGTCTCGTCACTAAAGCCAAGTTGATCAAGGATTTGGGAAACTTTGCCGTCCATGAGACGAAGCCAGTCGCCCCAGCGCGCGCCGTCACGGCGTTGAAGGAGCTATTTCATGTTTCCTACTGGCTGGCGCGGACCTATGGACGCACCGCAAAGCCAGAGCCTGGCCTTCAGTTCGATGGCAACAAGCTAGAGAAGACAGTCACGATCACGGCCAGCACGGTCCAGCAGATTAAGAAACTTCGTGAGCGCTTTGACGATCATCAGAAGGAACTGGAGAAGGAAAAAGCTGCTCGCCTGAAGAGCGATGGCGACCGCTTGAAGCTGGAAAGCGAAATTAAGCGACTTCAGGATGAGATCGCGAAGGTCAAGAAAGCCAATCAGGCCATTCCCGACGGTCATGACTACAACGAGGCGGAAACACGCGACGCTTTCATTGACCTGTTGCTTCGCGAGGCGGGCTGGGCACTCGACCAACCTGAAGACACCGAATACCCCGTCACCGGTATGCCAAACAATACCGGCGATGGATTTGTCGATTATGTCCTGTGGGGTGATGATGGCAAGCCGTTGGGTCTGGTGGAAGCAAAGCGTACACGACGCGATCCGCGCGAAGGCCAGCGCCAAGCCGAGCTATATGCCGATGCGATGGCACAAAAATTCGGCCAGCGCCCAATCATCTTCTACTCAAACGGATACGAGCATTGGATTTGGGACGATGAGCGCTATCCGCCGCGCTCCATCCAAGGCTTCCTGAAGAAAGATGAGCTGGCGCTTGCCATTCAACGCCGTTCGACACTGAAATCACTGGCTCCAGAAAACATCAATTCGGAAATCGTTGAGCGCTACTATCAAACACGGGCAATCCGCCGCATCGCCGAGGCGTTTGAGAAGGACAATCTGCGCAAGGGCCTTTTGGTGATGGCCACGGGGTCGGGCAAGACCCGCACTGTTATTGCGCTATCCGATCTTCTGATGCGTGCCAATTGGGCGCGGCGCATCTTGTTCCTGGCCGACCGCGTGGCTTTGGTCAATCAGGCGGCGGGCGCTTTTAAGAAGTTTTTGCCTCAAGCATCGCCTGTAAATCTAGTGACCGACAAGACGGCCCATGGCCGTGTCTACGTCTCTACCTATCCCACAATGATGGGGCTGATTGATGAAACTAAAGGCGATGTTCGCCGGTTCGGGCCTGGTCATTTCGATCTGATTATCATCGATGAGGCCCATCGCTCCGTTTACCGGAAGTACAAGGCGATCTTCGACTATTTCGACAGCCTCCTGGTCGGCCTGACAGCCACGCCGAAAGATGAGGTGGACCGCGATACCTATTCTCTCTTCGATCTCGAACGCGGTGTTCCGACAGACGCTTACGGATTGGATGAAGCTGTTCGCGATGGATTCTTGGTACCACCGAAGGCAGTTTCAGTCCCGCTCAAGTTTCAGCGGCAGGGAATCAGTTACGATGAACTTTCCGAGGAAGAGAAAGAAGCTTGGGACGCCATCGAGTGGGATGAAGACGGTACGGTTCCAGCCCGCATCGAGGCGGCTGCGGTCAACAAGTGGCTCTTCAACGAAGATACGGTCGATAAGGTTCTAGAACATGTGATGACGCATGGCCTGAAGGTGGCCGATGGCGACCGACTGGGTAAGACCATCATCTTCGCCAAAAACCATGACCATGCACAATTCATTGCAGAACGATTCGACGCGAATTATCCGCATCTCGCAGGCAAGTTCGCCCGCGTCATCGACTTCAAGACCGAGTATGCGCAGTCCCTGATAGACGACTTCTCGTCCCCCGACAAAGCGCCACATATCGCAATATCCGTTGATATGCTGGACACCGGCATTGACGTGCCAGAGGTAGTCAATCTCGTCTTCTTTAAGATCGTCCGCTCAAAAACCAAATTTTGGCAGATGATTGGACGGGGAACGCGCTTGTGTTCCGATCTCTTCGGAGTAGGTAAGGATAAAGAATATTTTCTCGTTTTCGATTTTTGCCAAAACTTTGAGTTTTTTAACCAGAACCCTGATTTTACAGAAGGCTCTTCGGCGGCATCTCTTGGCGAACGCATATTCGCCACTCGCGTCGAATTGGCCGGAGAACTAGGCAGCAAGAAAGCGGCAAAAGACGACATTCATGAATTGAGGAGTGATGTCATTGCCCTCCTTCGGGAGGAAGTGAACGGGATGAATGTCGACAACTTCGTCGTCCGCCCCAAACGCCGTCTTGTTGAGAAGTATCAGAGCGATAGGCCGTGGCAGAATCTTGGCATCGAAGAGCGGACGGAGCTGATCCAGGAGATCGCTGGATTGCCAACTGCGACAGTTGACGATGATATCGACGCCAAGCGCTTCGATTACCTAATTCTGCTGACTCAGCTTTCTGTGCTGCGCACCGAGAAAAGCTTCGCCGCCTATAAGTCGAGAATCATCAAGCTCGCATCGTTGCTTGAGACAGAAGCCAGCAACGTGCCCATGGTGAAGGAACAGATGGACTTCATTCTTGAAGTTCAAACCGACGAGTTTTGGCAGGACATTACCCTGCCTATGCTGGAGGGAGTTCGCCGCCGCCTGAGAGGTTTGATCAAACTTATCGAAGTTAAGAAGCGTCCTCATGTCTATACCGATTTTGAAGATGAAATCGGCGATGCTGAAGAAGTGGAACTGGCGGGAGTGTCGGCCGGTACCGACATGCAAAGATTTCTGAAGAAAGCCCGGCACTTCTTGAAGGAGAATGAAAACCATATTGCCATTCAGAAAGTTCGTCGCAATGAGCCGCTTACGGTGCAGGACCTCAGTGAGTTGGAGCGCCTGTTTCTCGAAGCAGGCGTTGCAGAGCCTGAAGATATCGTAGAGCTGAAGAAGAATAGCAGCCTCGGCCTTTTCATTCGGTCACTTGTGGGCTTGGAGCGAGAGGCAGCAAAAAAGGCCTTCGACGAGTTCTTGGCTCATCGGACACCAACTGCCAATCAGATTGAGTTCGTCAATCTCATTATTGAGCATCTGACTGATCGAGGTGTGATGGAACCAGGACGTCTCTACGAAAGTCCATTTACGGATTTAGATGTCTTGGGTGTGGAGGGTGTCTTTGAAAGTGCCGATGTTGTGGAATTGATCAACATTCTTGAGGACGTGCGCAAGCGGGCGACGGGTTAAGCACGTTCAATAGGAGAAGTGGGCTGCGCCAAAGCCTTCTCAAAAACGCGAGAAGCATAAGCGGTATTAGAGGCCGCCTAAACGGCGGCCTCAGTCGTGCGGGACTGAAGGTTGCTGAGATAATCGGCCGCCTTGCTGGCCTGACTCGCCGCAGTGAAGATGGCCTTCTTGTCGGCCCTCATCACTTCAAGCCAATGGCCCAGGTATGCGGCATGATCCGCGCGCGGCTCCAATGAGATGCCAAGCTCGGCACACAGGAACGCAGCGCCCAGTTCGGCCACAAGCTCTTCCATCGCATAGGCGTTGTCGCCGAACCGCTTGCCGAACTGTCGGTCACACCGGTTAGATGCGCCGGTCCAGTGGGTCAGCTCGTGCAACAGCACCGAGTAGTAGCTCTCGGTAGCGGTACTGGTCTCAGTGCCAAGGAAGCGGCTCTGCTCCGGCACCTGAATGGCATCCGAAATGCGGTCGTAGTAGGCCCGTTCGCCACCATGGCGGATAGTCGCTCCGGTCGCCTGGATATAAGTTTCGGCATGGGCGATAGCCTCGGCGGGATTGGCCGGTAGGGGCTCTTCCGGCAGGGTGAAACCATCCACCTGATCGGCGTTGAAAACGTAGCTTGCTTTGGCAACGAAGCGCTTACCACCATCATCGTCGGCGTCGATTGCGTTGTCGCCCTCAAGCTCCTTGTAGAAGACCACAAAGCTGGACTTTTCGCCTTTGCGAACCTGTGCGCCGACAGATTGCCACTGGCGGTATGTGCCCCAGAGGCCGGACGAGAAGCCCGTCAATTCAGCCGAAGCCCAGAGGCTAATCACGTTCACGCCCCGATAGTGCGCGCCGGTGGCGACGTTCTGCGGCCGGTGGGACGCGAAGCTGCTGCGATGCCAAGGCATCTGGAATGTCCCCTGCCCGGCTTCGATGGCGGCGACGATGCGGTCAGTGACCTGGCTGTAAACGTCTGCCCGTTGGTTGCTCTTATATGTCATGTGTCGATCCTCCTTTTGCGGTTGGGAGCCGCACGCTTCGCGGCCTTGTGAGGCCAAAGCGCAGCGGAGGACCGGAGGCGGCATTCCGCAGGAACCGAAACACAGTGGAGGACGGCAAGGACGGCGCTTTTTGCAGCGCGAGGAATGGCGCACGCCGTGCGCCAGGGGAAAAAGCAACGTCACACGCCGTTGCCCATACGGGACTCGATGCGATGGTCCGAACACATAAGGACGTGAATGCGCGACTCTCGTCTGAACCGCTGGAGGTCGCCACAACACACGCATCAACAGGCAGCTACGGCCATTACTCGGCAGCTAGATGCAAGGCAGAGAGTGCGGGGGAAATTCAACGAAGCTGGCTAGCGAAGCCCTGCCTTGCTACGCGGATATTCCTCGGCTCCAGCCACAGATAGGGCGGCGAGCGTGGTGATAAACCGAGAGGGAAGTTGACGCGGACACAAGGGCAAAGCCTTAAGGGCGAGCAAGCATAGCTTTCGAAATCCGGGTCGCTTCCGCGTCAGCTGGTAGCAACTCGCTGTATCTCTTTGCGCTGCTGAGCGTGCTTCTCCGGATCGCCCGTCTTGAGCTTCGTTAGATTCAGCAACTTCCATTTGACCGCTGGAAGGTCAGCGGCACCCGGCAACCCGATCAGATCGAAATCCGGTGTTGTATCGTGCACGGACAGAAGGAAGTCCGTTGCACGCGTGTCCAGACGTGCCTGAATATCGGCAATGAGCTGGGCCCTGGTTTCAACCAATTCGTCCAGCGGTATCGGGTCCCTCGTCATGCCTTCAAACTCATGTCTGTACGGCGCATCGAGGTTCACAAGACCGGGGTTCAGCAATTCGTGGATCGGACGATTTGAGCTAACGAGATAGACAAGGAAGGTACGGAAGAGCTCATCCGTGAGGCCTTCATTGTCGTAGAGAAGCTTCACGTCATAGAGGTCGCGGGGGTGCTGCCGATCAAGAGCGGCTACCAGCTTGCCGCCGAAGAGGTCGGCAAACGAGACGACTTGCATTTCGGCGAACCCGTAGCGCTCTTCAACGCTCGGGGAGACGGTTTTCAACTCGTGTGCATTGACCGTTCCGCGCATAACCGGCGAGGTTTCGATCTTCACATCGACATTAGCCTGGGTAACCAGAATCCGCGTGTCACCGCCGCCACCGCCATCTACCCGTCGAACGCGGGCACCGCTGAGGCTTTGCTGCAAGTCGGTACCGATGCGCTCCAGCGTGGCATCTATCTCAGTCAGAGTTTCAGCTCTGTCCTTTATGGGCAGATAGGTGAGGTCTATATCGACCGACAAGCGGGGCATATCGCGGTAGAACAAATTGATCGCCGTGCCGCCTTTGAGGGCAAAGACTTTCTCCTTTGCCACGAACGGGAGAACCCGGACGAGCAACTGCACTTGCGCATCGAAGGTCTCACGAGCCATCGGCGTCATCCTTGTAGCTCGCGACAAACTCGGGAGGCACGGTTATGCGGTAGACGGGGTGGAGCTTTCCGCCTTTCACAAGCGAGCGGTCCCCGCGTCCGAAATTGATCTCTCGTTTGTCGAGATGCTTGCGCCATGCATGATTGTGGCGATCGGCAAAAACAAAGAACAGCCGAACCACTTTGATTTTCTTGCAAGCCTTAAGCAGCACCATAAGCTTGCGAGGGCTTAGGTTGACCAGCCCCTCAAACGCCATGTCGACGGTATGAAAGCTTTGCTCGTCCGGCAGCTCGTCTATGGCTTCGAGGATCGCCCGTTCGGGCGATGAAGATATCATCGACCAACGCCACCATGGCGATGCCTCTTCCTGCCCGCCCGGTTTGCCCGTTATCTCGTCAAGGCCTGTTGTCGAAGTGTCGAAGAGATTGCAATTGCGCGTCTCAAAGCGCGCGCGCGCGGGCACCTTCCGGATCCAGCCGGGTATCTCGTTGCCATAGAGAAAAACTGTCTCATTGCCGCTTATGGACAGGTAGTGGGCGTGACCATGGAGCCTTAGTGCTGTCATGCCCCCGACATGGAGTTCGTAGTTCATTATTCTTTGCAGCGAGAGAACGACGATCTCCCAGTCCTTTACGACCTCGCGCTCCTCTCCCCGCCGATACGGCCTCCGATAGACGCCGTGGGCCACATGCTCCAACCAACCACGCGATTTGTACTTGTGGATGGAAGAACGGCCGACCTCATGCTTTGCCAGCCAACGGGAATCGACCAGAAATCCAGGCGGCACAGCCTCAAGAACGCTCTTTAAGTTATCTTTGTTTTGTTCGCTCATAGGAAACAAAATACAGGGATTTCAAAGCAGCATCAAGAAACACTTTGAAAAACACTGAATATGTTCTCCATATGAGAACAAATCACTCATTTTTCAAAGACACCACTTAGAGGCATTAAAGCCAACTCTTCCTCGGCAAAAAGAGCTTCCGTCAGGGCAGGATTTTGGTGAACCGCTGAGGTAATACCTTCCTCGCTCAAACCCTCCCGGGTTAGGCGCAGCCAGGCCAACGACCGGACGCAATGCCAGCCGGAAGGGCTGTCCTCGAAGGCCACCGCCAGCCGCCTCGCGAGATAGGGTGAAGGTCCATGGCTGCCATAGGGCCCTGCCCCCATGAGCGCTTTCAGGGCCTGCCGGGGCGAACTCCTTCGCGTCGCAAGCTCCTCAATAATCCGGCCCGCCGCGTCCTGCTCGCCATGCGGCTCAAATGCCTCATAGAGACGCCGCCGCGCCCGCCGCGCGGCCGTCATAGCTTCCAGCCAATTGCGCCCCTCCCGAGGTGCTCCAGCCGTCACCGTCCCGTCTTCAATGCAGTGACGAACTGTGTCGTCAAATAGCTGCCGAGCAAGGGTCGCCGACTGCACATCTGCCGGGGTCTTTGCCTGGCGCACGACCTGAGCCAAGTCCCGTCGAAACAGGTCAAGGGGCTTCTGATCGGACGAACTCTCCTCAAAGTAATCTCTCATGCGATCAAGCATTGCAGAGGCGACCGGCTCTCGCACCAGATCGATCCCCTGCTCCGCCAGTCTGGTCTCGATCAGGGGCAAAGCATCTCGGATGTAGCGGGCTGCAACACGTCCACCGACGCGGACATGGTGCAACTCACGAGCCGTGTCGTAGTTGACGGCCATGGTCTTCTGGAGCCGCCGATAGACTTCCTGAAGTCCTGCGTGAATGGCGGCGGCAGCCTCCTCCTCTGTGCGAGGCGTCGGTTGACCATCAGCCAGCTTGTCGAGAAAAGCCTGACGCGCCGCCTCCATATCGGGTTCAAGAGAGGAAGTTTGGCGCGCCCTGCGAAACATATCTTCGCCGCAAGGGTATGACAGCTCCGCATCACTCAACAAGAATTGCGTGCCCTTCTACCTCTAAAGTTCCAGCGCGTATAACTCCTGAATCTCTTCCGACTGGATGCAGAGGTAATCGAGCGTCTGCCGCTGCGTTGCATGACCGAACGCCTCCATCAGAAGTGGCAGCGCTGCCTTTCCCTGCATACGCTGGTGATACCCCCAGGTCTTCCGCAATGTGTGAGAACCGTAATTGCCTTTAAGTCCGGCTTCCGCACACCAGCGTTTGACCATCTGGCTGACCACACTCACCTGCAACGCCTCACCCGTCTTGTGAGATCGGAACAGGGGAGCCTCGGGAGAAGGGTCTGGGTGAACAGCGAGCCATTCCCGAATGGCGTTTACCACTGTCTGGTTGAGGGTGATGGCGCGGTAAGTCTGCGTTTTGCGCTGCTTCAACTCGAAGCGATCCCCTGCCCTCAAATGGGCAACATCCCCAACATGGATGGAGAGAAGTTCGTTCGCCCGGAAGGCTGTGTTGATGCCGAAAGTAAAAAGGCACAGGTCGCGCGGCGATCCTTCCCGCAATTTCTTGATGCGCCGAATGTCCGCAACACTGCGGATCGGCTCGACTTTTATCGACGCGCCTGGAAGCGGGTGGTTGTTGTTCCGTGCCTTTGCTCGCGACCCCAATATGCCCTTTCCTCGAATATCAAGTTTTATCCAGAATTTGATATTATTGGTTCTGCTTGCTGGCTGCACAAGGAAAACATGCAAGCTCACACAAAATATCTTCAGGGTATCAAATTTCACTCCGTAGACGGATCGATATCAAGTTTTGGATAGAAAACGATATCGTCCCCTACACCGTCACGGAGGTAAACCGTGTTTCAGAAGATAAAGGCGTTCGCGCTTCTCGGCGCCACATCCCTTACCCTCATCAGCCTCAGCGGTTGCGACCAGGTCAGCAGCAGCTTCGGCCCCGCCAAGGAACTTATCGGCGAATGGGGTGCAGCCCCTAACGACACGCGGGCTAACGTGGTCGTTGGCTGCGGCACCGGCAAAACACTCACCTTTTCGTACCGAAGCGGCGATCTGGCAATGAGCGGTCCCACGGGAAGCTCTCTCATCAGTCGGGTGGAGAGAACCAGCGACGGCTGGGAACTCTATGCCGAGGGCCTTCCCAACGCGCTTGTGATCACCCAGCTTTCAGAAAACGTCATCTCGCTCAACATGGGTCCAATACTCGGACAAAACACGTTCCAACGTTGCTCATAAAGTCACCGCCCTCTGCCAAAGCTGGAGCAAACAATGAAGCGCACTCTCGTCATCGGCGGCCTCATGGCTGTCGCGGGATTCGCGGCTGGCATGTATGCCGCATCGACAATCTCGCTCCCCGTCTCGGAAGGACCGCATTCCACTACGGCGGCATCGTCGGAAATGAATGTTGGAAGCAATATCCCTGAACTGATCGACATCGTCTGGGGACCAGTGACCGATCCCAGCAACCGTACACCCGACTGCAACAGCGACCGTCGTTTCACCTTTTGGCAACACGACAATTCTCTATATTTGGAGCTGCCTTTTGCTGGCGCAGCATTTCGCCTCGACAGGGTGGAAGAGGTCGCCGAAAATCACTGGACGCTCCATGCCGATGCTGCCGGGCATCCGATGAACGGATTCGAACTAACTATGGTCGAACCCGGATATTTGGATGTACCCCAGATGCGCCCTCATCGCCATTTCGCACGCTGTGGATAGCCGGAAATGCGTCTTCTTCTGGCTGCCGCAATCGCCGTCGCATTGCTAGGCACGGCACAGGCAACAGCAGGTCTCTCAGACGCCGAGGTGATTGTCGCTTACTGCCGCAAAGCGGCTCCGGCACTCGCCGGAAAGGGCGTACCGGTTGAAGACAGAACCCCTGTTGGAATGTGCGTCGGGTATATCTCCGGACTGGCCGACGCCTTTCAGCATCTGTGCGCCACAAGCCATCTGAAAGGCAGACTCCCACTGGAGCAACGCAAAGGGATCGCCTCTGTCACCGCAAACCCGGAAAATCAGAGCTACGCGTCCATTATCTCCAGTTTTATCAAGTTCGCGGACGAGAACCCCGACTTGCTCGACATCACTCCGACACCACTCCTGTTGCAGCGGGCACTGCAACAGGAGTTCCCCTGCAATATCCCGAAAGAATAGCGCCAGACTTGAAACGACCGGCCGGCACCCTCATAATTATCCGTATACGAATATTTGAAAGACCTGAGTTGAGTTTTGATAGACGGAGAACATGGAATGCGGTCAAGGTCATAGAAGCAGATGCTTTTAAGTCTGCATCGCTTGCATTTCACGACCGCTGGCTGGAACACCAGAACCCTGAGGACCTAATTCGTCGCGATAAGCTAGCGATTGCCAGCACGCACGCATCTCTCTCGGGTATGCACGGTCCGCCCCCACCTAATGGCACACCAAGTCTGATGGATCGGGTAAGGCGCCCACGCAAGCCTACCCCTCCCACTGCCAAAGGGGCGCAGCCCGCTCCCGAGCAAGATCAGAGTAATCCAGGCAGAAGAGATGACGGTCATGAACTCTAAACGTCGCTGTTTTACCGAATGCCCGTTCATGAGTGCGGCTGACGAAGGCCGAGTGCACCATGAGCGCCGTTGGCTTCTCGAAACACGCGCACTTCACAACAAGGCCGTTCATCGAGGCTACCGAAATTTGCTCGAATGCTTTGAAGCATTGACCCCTGAAATGATGGCCTTGCCACACTTCGCAGCAGAATGGTGGAGCGATGAATTGAGAGTCATCGAGGCAAAGGAACATATCGATTGGTTAGACAAATGGCGCCACCAGCTGGCTCCATACGACCCATATTGCTATCTCGCGACGGTCCATTAAGCTTGGGCCACAATGGCCGACGAACCCGAATCCGATCCTGAGATAAAGCGCCTGCGGGCCGACCGGGCCCGGCAGGAAAGGATGCGCGAGGCGGCAGCATTGCGAGACGCCGGTGAGAGGGCTGAAAAGACAGCCAATGAAGCGCGAAAGCATCTTGCAGGCGTCAACAAGCACAAACACCTGAGGGAGACGCGCGCGGCTGAGGAGAAAGCTGGCCGTGACAACACCGAACGCCCGTCACTCCTTGAACGACTAAACCAACCGAGAAGCGAGCAACGGAACCGGGGTTTCCGCAAGCGCGGGGAACAAGATCGGGAACCCGAACGCTAACGCTCGGGACCATCTCGGTCTTCCCTGCGACGAAATCCTCTCTTCTGGCGAGGCTTGCTCTGCCGGTTCAACCTGTCCAGTAGGCTCTCCTGACCACCGAACACCCATTCCCTGAGAGTTTTGCCCATCCGGGCAACCTGATCCCGCAGACCTTTCGCCATGTCCCAGTAGCTGCGGTGCTGCTGCCGCTTCGTTTGCCGCACCTCGGCATAGGTATCGAACGTCTCTCCAAAACGCTCTTCAAGCCCTGACTTGCGGGCGCGCTTACCCATCTCCGAGAGTTTGGCGTAGCGCTCACCATTGGTGAGGATCACACCAGGTCCCTTGGCGTAGAGCGTCACCCCCTCCTGACGGAGGAGTTCGTCAAGCTCACCCCAGCCCTTGGCAGCCTCAAAATGGGGCGCAAGACGGCCGCGCAGCTCGCTTACGTCATCCTTGCTCCAGCGATCGAGCGTCGAAACGTCCAGGCGTTCGGCGAGACGCTGCTCGCCCTTGGTCGGCCGCCTCTGGACACTCTTGTCCCGCTCGGTGCCGCTCAGGCGTCCGGGCACCTGTGTCAGTCCAAGCTCCTTCTCCTGATCCTTGAGAGAGCGCTCCAGCCGCGTCTTGTACTTCCACTTCTCCCACGCGACGCCGGTCTCCGGGTGTACGCGGTTCACCATCACATGAACATGTGGATGCGCCGTATCGTCATGGGCAACGATAACGGCCTGGTGCTCCGCAAGGCCAAGATCGGCGAGGGTGCGATCAGCGATACTGAGCATTTGCTCCTTCGGCAATTGCTCGTATTCCGGCCAGCTGATCGAGTAGTGAAAAACGGGGTCCTTAACCCGCTTCGACAACATCGCCGTCGAGCGCATCATCAGAGGCACGAGATCGGGGTCGGTTGTCGGCAGATTGCGGGCTTCCGCCCACGCCACACGGTCGCCGCTGTGGAGGTATCTGGCGAGCCCGCCAAAGCCGGATCCGGTGCGCGCATCACCGATCATCCGACGGTCCCGCCCGTCAGCCGATCCGGCGCACGGCCGAAAGGACCTCGCCCAGGGCATTGTCCAGCATATCGCTGGCCGGTGCCCGCCCGGCGTGAGCCAGTTTTGTCAGCTGGTTGAGATTGTTGCCAAGCCCAGCCAGTTGACGAACGATTTCGGCCGCAGCGTGGGAAGGTTTCGCCCTAGGCTTCTCGCCCAGGGCGGCCGCACGCACAAATGCCGCATAAGTCATACCGCAAGCCTCAGCTGCTTCCCGCAGCTGCGCGAACTCGGACGCTGTGAAGTAGGTCTTCACACAGCGGTCACGACGTTCGCTCTCGGGCTTGCGATAGCTTTTTGGCGGCATTTGTCATAGCTCCCGGCGTTTGAGGGCAAGCAGGTGCGTCGAGGCAACACCGTCAGGTGGCGCTGATACCACCAGGTTTCAGGACCATTTTTGGGCCCAAACCTCCTGCTTGCTCCTGCAAACGATCAATCATCCGGACACAGCCTATCCAAGATGGACCGGCTGTCGCAACACTTCGTGTCCTGACGACACCGTTGCTCAAATGACAAACCTATCCGTATGAGGATTCTTTCGTCTTTGCACGTCCAAAAATGGCTAAGCTAACTGCGACGGAGACAATCAGACGCGGGGGCATCTGGCATGACTGAGAGCTGGGGCAAGAAGCTTGGCAAGGGGCTCTTTGAGGGTGGAAAGAAACTCGGAACAGAAATTCTAAAGGCAGGCAAGGCCGCGGCCGAACAGATAGCGGATCAAAAGGCGGCCATGGACGAGCGCCAGCTCACCCAACTCCGGGAGCAAATTCGCGCCAAACTGGCCATAGCCGAGACCTATCGGCACAATCTCAAAGTAGCGCAGGCGTTAGACGCATTTCCGCCGAACTGGAACGGGTTCGAGCTGGCCCCCACCCGCGAGCTTTCTCGCGGCAAGTGCATGGTAGCATTGGATAGCGCCGTAGACGCTGCGCGGGACGCGGCAGACCGGGCAGCACGTGAGGCTAGCGCCGAACACGAGCGTCACGCCAGAATTGAACGCATACCCGCCCTCTTTGCCGATAGAGGCAACGAACTAACCCTCTCCCTCGACGAAATGTACATTCGCACCGAGGGTCAGAGCGAAGCAGCCCGTGGCGCTTGGTATCTGGCGGTGCGTGGTATTCCTCGACAACTGGAATTCGCAAGGCTCGTGGCAGATTTCGATGATGTACAACACAATCTGCTGAAGACCTGGATGCTACTGCACGCGCACGGGATACTGTCGGATTTCGCCTACTACGCCCTCTACATTCCAATTATCTACAACGATGGCCAGTGCCGACGATATGTCGCCGATAATGCGCCCCTTCCAGGCGCGGAATGGGAGCGGTTCAAGGAACATATGGGGCGCACCAGCATGTCAGCGGCGGAAGCTTGGGAGCGAATGCGAGCGGAGATTCTCGACGCGGAACAAATGACAGAAGACCCAGTCGTCCAAGACCTGCTGCATGACGCGCTCTACGGTGGCAACTCCTGGATGCGCGTCGGTGAACTCAACAAGACAGGATTCTTCATCGACCACATAACGCCGACGTCTCTTATTCTCGGGCCGCTAGCAGACGCTGAAAAGTTGGTGAGCGAAGACGGGGAAGGCTCCCTGCTCACCGTTGCGCCGCCTGGTACAGGCAAGATGTTGATTGCCGCTGAGATCTGACCCGGTATTTTCACCGAGAATTGACCCGCCTCGTGGATATGATTTGGGTTTGGTTAGATGGTCAAGTCGGTGCTTTCTCCTTTTTTGGTTTTTGCGGCCTGGGCCGAGCTGTTCCTGAAGCGGAAGCTGTCGTTTCCGGTTTCGAGAATGTGGCAGTGATGGGTGAGCCGATCGAGCAGCGCGGTTGTCATTTTGGCGTCGCCAAACACGCTGGCCCATTCGGCAAAGCTGAGATTGGTGGTGATGATGACACTGGTGCGCTCGTAGAGTTTGCTCAGCAGATGGAATAGCAATGCCCCTCCTGATGCGCTGAAGGGCAGGTATCCAAGCTCGTCGAGGATGACCAGATCGGAATGGACAAGCCGGTTGGCAATCTGTCCGGCCTTGCCTTGAGCCTTTTCCTGTTCCAACGCATTGACCAGTTCCACGGTCGAGAAGAAGCGCACTCTCTTGCGGTGATGCTCGATGGCCCGGATGCCCAGCGCTGTGGCGATATGGGTTTTGCCGGTTCCCGGCCCGCCCACCAACACCACGTTGTCGGTCTTGTCGATGAAAGCCCCTGAATGAAGCTGGCGCACCAGGGCCTCATTGATCTCACTGCTGGCAAAATCGAAGCCGGCCAGGTCCTTGTAGGTTGGAAACCGTGCCACCTTGAGCTGATAGGCAATCGATCTTGTCTCCCGTTCGGCCATCTCGGCCTTGAGCAACTGGGAGAGAACCGGAACGGCTGCCTGGACGGCCGGAGACCCCTGTTCGGTGAGCTCGCTGATCGCTTGGGCCATGCCTGTCATCTTGAGGCTTTTGAGCATGATGACCAGAGCTGCGCTTGCCGGATCATGACGCATGGCGCACCTCCTTGTCCGCACGCAGGGTATCGTAGCGTTCCACATTGGCCTGCGGTTCCTTGCCCAGGACAAGGGCTTGTGGTGCCTCGACGGGCGCGATCGCGGTCGATTTGCCATCGACCAGTCTGTGCAGCAGGTTCAGAATATGGGTCTTGGTGGGCACCCCGGTCTCAAGGGCCATCTCGACCGCGGCGAGCACGGCCTGTTCATCATGGTGGAGAACCAGGGCCAGGATATCGACCATCTCGCGATCGCCACCGGGTTTGCTCAGAAGATGGCGCTGCAACTGCCGGAATCCATCGGGCATGTCGGCAAAGGGTGCACCATTGCGCAGGGCACCGGGCTTTCGCTGGACCACGGCTAGGTAATGGCGCCAGTCATAAACAGTATGCCCGGTTCCATGATGGCGGTCGATGATCCGTAAGTGCTCACAGATCGTCTGTCCTTCGGCGACAACGACGATGCGCGCCGGATAGACTCTGACGCTGACCGGCCTGTTGGCGAAAGAGGCCGGCACGCTGTAGCGATTGCGTTCCAGGTGGATCAGGCACGTTGGGGAAACACGCTTGGTGTGTTCGACGAACCCGTCAAAGGGCCTTGGCACAGCCATCAGGAACTGGGTCTCGACCCGCCACGCATCAGCAATGGTGCCCGGTTCGACGCCATGAGAGGTCTCCTCCCACAAGCTCTTGCACCGCTGCTCGAGCCAGAGGTTCAACTCCTCAAGCGAGTTCGCGTGCGGAATGGGCTGGAAAAGCCGGTGCCGGGCATCTTGCACGTTCTTTTCCACCAACCCCTTCTCCCAGCCGGCGGCCGGATTGCAGAACTCGGGCTCGAACACAAAGTGACTGGCCATGGCCGAGAACCGGGCATTGACCTGCCGGGCCTTGCCACGGCCAACCTTGTCCACGGCCGTGCGCATATTGTCGTAGATGCCGCGCCGGGGCACGCCGCCCAGCACGCGGAAGGCATGATTGTGGGCGTCGAACAGCATCTCGTGGGTCTGGAGCAGATAGGCCCTTACCACAAAGGCCCGGCTGTAGCAGAGCTTGGTATGGGCCGCTTGCAGCTTGACCCGCTCGCCCCCGATCAGCGCCCAGTCCTCACTCCAATCGAACTGGAAAGCTTCTCCAGGCTCAAAGGCCAGGGGAACGAACACGCCGCGGCCGGTGGTGTTCTGCTGGCGCTGGAGATCCTCTTTCCAGCGCCGGGCAAAAACCGCCACCCGACCATAGGAACCTTTAAAGCCAAGGCTGACCAGATCGGCATGGATCTGCTTGACTGTGCGCCGCTGCTTGCGCGGTTTGCGGCTCTCAGCCTTCAGCCAGCCCGATAGCTTCTCGGCAAAAGGATCGATCTTGCTCGGCCGCTCGGGCACTTTGAACTTCGGCTCAACCGTATCGGACCGAAGATATTTGCGAATGGTATTCCGGGACAGACCCGTGCGCCGTGCTATCTCCCGGATCGAAAAACCATCCCGGAAATGCCAGCGCCGGATAACGCTCAAAAACGCCATGTCCAACACTCCTCAATCTCCTGCCCAAAACGAGCAGGATAGCGTTCAAACATGGGTCAAATCTCAGTGGAAAAATCCCCCAATACCGGGTCAGATCTCAGCGGCAATCAACACACTGAGCCTCCACAGCCCTCCCACACCCTCGTGGGAAAGAATCTCCCGAACGGCATCGCGGCGTAGTTCAGCGATCCGCTTATCCCGACTCTCCCAATCGAAATCCTCTTCTTCGATCTCATCTGCGGACTCTTCTACCCACTGCTTTGCAAACAGCCATTTGTGCCTTACGACCACGTCGCTCGGCTGCAGAAGCTCAAGGGCGCGCTTAGCCCTGTTAGCAGAAGTCGGAGAAACACCACGCCGCTTGGCCCGCCTAGTTGAGCATGCACGGCGAATGGCTTCTCTTAGGGAAGCTCGCGCATCGTCATGCGCCGGGCCGTGCGCCCACTCATCGACCAAATCCCACACCTCTTCCTGGAACGATTCGTCGAATGCAGACAAACTGCGCGCCAAATCTGCGAGAGTGTCTTCATCGTGATGCGGCCACTCGACACAACGTTTAAAAGCGTAGACTGCAAAGTCCCTCATCTCTTCGAAGGTCACTGGATGCCCAGCCCCGGTGGAATCTGAGCGCCATTGCGGCCGGACATTGTAGTGTCCCATGCGGGGGCCGGTTTCAAACTGATCGACGCAGACCTTCCACCCAACTTCTGCATACCTCTGTATCAACAGATCAAGTGCATCCTTGCGCTGATGCAGAGAGGCTGCTGTTTGAGGCATCCAGGATCGAAATATAGAAGTGAGTGTGTTGTGGGGATTGTTGACCCAGTTGTCCTCGATAGGCTTTTCAGACAAGCGAGCCAGAATGAGGACCACGCGAGGCAGATGCACCGGGTTCCAAGCAAGTGTTTCTAAGGCCCACAGAAGCCCCGTACGGGGGCAGGTCGAAAAAACCCCGCTGTCCGCAGGCCTGAGGAGAGCAAATAACTCTGGACTATCTTTCCGAAGGTCCTTCTCCATGAGGTCAAGAAAAACCTCCGGCGCTGCCTCTGCATAGTGCGGTAAATCACGTTGCTGAGACTCTATGAGCTTTGCAGAGAACGGCGTCAGAAGCTCCCTGATAAGTTTTTCGACTTCGTACCCCACATTCATACTTAAGCGATCACCGAACCAGTTCGGTCCATGAACAGCCAAAAGAACCAGAGTTTCGCAAACCGCCTGACGAAGAACGCCTGAGTGTGCTCTGACCTTTCCATAGACACCCGCAGCCCACCTCCTATCTTCCGGCAAATCCAAAGAAGGGTCTTCTTCTGACAATACAAGTCGGGCGGCAGCAAAGAACCTCTTCAGGTCGTCCTCAGTAATCGCATGTGCAATGGCGTATATCGCGTCGATCTTCGACACAACGCCTCGAGATTCGGCTATGGCCCATACCGGTGGATCGTCCAGCTGTCGGAGCCTCATCACTGCGCGCTCGATTTCGTCATACTCTTTGTGGTCCGATACCAAAGTTAGGACCCTTCGATCTGCCTCTGAGTCAGTGATCCAATTACCGATGAGAGAAATGGGTGTAAGCAGCTGCGCGGCTTCACTGTCTTCTGCCCACACCGGCCGCTTGAGCGCTCCGTTGGTGGCCAAGCGCCTACGAAGAACAGTAGGAGAGCCGCCAGACTCTCGCTGCAGGCTGTCGATCTCCTCCGACCGGAAGCCCATCTTCTCTAGTGCCAGCCTGAAGGGTTCGCGGGGGAGGATATCCAAGCGGATATCCGCATCATCAGCAGGAACGTTCTTCAGACGGACGATGATTGTATGAAGTTGCCTAACCAGACCTCCGAGTTGTCTTTCAATTTCATCGCTGTCGATAACTAGGAGCACGTCTGTTTGCGAAGAAGCCAATCTGCGCAAAGCATCGACATCACGCACGACAACCACTTGATCAACATATGCTTGAAGTTCGGCTCCCCCGTTTGAGAACAGAGAAGCCAAGAACGCCAATCCCTCGATCTTGGAATCTGCAGCAATAGTTCTCGGCGTTTGGGGGCTTTCTTTCAGCCAGCTCAATATTCCCGCCGTGTGTTGTTCAATACTCTGCGCAAAGAGTTCAGGAACCAATGGTGTGCTTGTCGCGCCAGCCCATTCATTCCAACACTCTCCAATCGTCACGATGCCTCGTGCCGGACGCCCAAAGCGCTCGCCCAGCCAAGCTTGAGCTGGTACAGACTGCTCAACCCACTGCTCAAGATCACTAGCATCGTAAGCTCGCACAGCTTTCCAGCTATTCTCCGCGCTCTTTTTCTGGGCCCATTCAGTTTTTCCTGGCCAGTTTCTCGGCGTTACGAAGACAAATGTGATTTCCGAGCGTTCTTTCGCACTGACCTTCTCGGTACGCGCCGCATAGTCTGCTTCCGCCTTTGCGGACGGCCTCTGATCGCAACCAAACTCCCAACCTGACTTGCCGGACGGCACCCAAGCCGAGACGGCATCAGCCTCGACCCATCCGTCCCAGCCATGACGTTGGGCATTGTCGAAGCCGGGGAAATCTACTGCCGAGATTTCACTCGCGGCGGTGTGGACGAGCTTGCGCAATAGAACCGGGAGTTGGCTTCGCGCATCGATCTCGCTCGCCCATTGCT
The DNA here is from genome assembly GCF_965222285.1 of Tepidicaulis sp. Taxonomy (NCBI): domain Bacteria; kingdom Pseudomonadati; phylum Pseudomonadota; class Alphaproteobacteria; order Hyphomicrobiales; family Parvibaculaceae; genus Tepidicaulis; species Tepidicaulis sp. The sequence goes on from NZ_OZ244942.1 coordinate 2,879,770, forward strand.
CAAGTTCGGTGGCCGTGATCTTGAGGAAACTGGGCACGTGCCTGCCAACCGTTAGCGCGGCACTCTGCACCTTGGTGTCGTTGCCATCGTACGCCGCCTGCAACTGCAGGAGCGCTTCACGGTCAGCGCCGAAGGCCTTCTGAAGGCGGAGCGCCATTGTGGGCGAGAGCTTTGACTTGCCGTTCAGAAAGTTCGACAGCGTCGGGCGGCTTACGCCCAGCATCTCGGCGGCCTTGGAGACAGAGACACCTTTCGGGATCACGTTTTCCCGCACGTACGCTCCAGGATGGCGCGGCTTGGCTTGCTCAACAGTCATGGCGAGGCCCTAGTTGTCATCGCCCCCACAATACCGTAATGTGTAGCGTGACGCAATACAGTTCCGCATTGCTGCCGCATACGGACGTCGCCAGTGGACAAACTCGATCTGAATCGAACCGCGGCGCTGCTCACGGTCATCGTAATGATCGCGATAGCAGCGCTATCGGGATACCGGCTGGTCATAGGGCCGTCAGGCCTGACCTTCGAAAGAGCCGCCTCGACCTCGGTCGAAGCGGCAGATTCGATTGCGAACGGACGGATAGATGGCGCTCAATGAGCGCCACCCTCCGTAGCCGGATAGATATACAGGTCGCCGGAAACGATCTGACTGCCGGTGAGCCGGACAAAGATCCCGCCATCGGCGCGATCCCAGGCAGCGCCAACGCGCATCAGGCCTGAGTTCTTCCCACGCACTCGCGGAGCTTTCACAACCCAGTCCGGACTCCGGCCGGAACGGGCACCTTCTTCCGTATTTTGATTGATGTTCGACATTGCAGGTCTCCTTCACAAGACGGTCTGGTTTATTCCAGCCGATGGCAGCGGGAGACGCCGCCGCGATGAGACGCGGGTCAGCAACTGCGGGAATGGTCAACACGGGTCGGCTTTGCCGACTGGTGCGGGCAGACCATTGACCCGTGTCGAGCGGTGGCGAACCTAAGCGGACTGGCTGGATGAGGTTCACAGACGTCACGCATGGAGGCCGTCGAACGAGATGACGGAGAAATATGCGGCCCGTTCGGCCGCTGACCGTAGCCTCAAGTGCTCGCAGCGAGCAGGCAACGGAAGAAGTCGCAAGCGGATTGAAGCTCCCCAAGCCTAAGAGAGCCAAGGGCTCGGCTTGGACGGCTCAGGGAAAGTGCTTTCCGCGCCTGGAGCTCAGATAGTGCTGAGGAGGAGCTGGCCGAGAGCCGGTTGCAGCAACCGCCCTAAACGTCGGCCAGCTCTTCTGCGATGTCCTCGGCGGACTTAATCTTGTTCGGCCTCTCGCGCCGGACGTTAACGGCCGCCGCATCGATCACATTCTTGATGTGAGCGGCGTAGTGCTTCTCGATCATCTCGACGCTGGTGCGACAGTTCTTGGCCACCTGATAGATGTCGGCACCCTCCATCAGACGCAGACTGATATAGGTGTGCCTCAGGGAATAAGCAGTGCGGCGTTTGCCGTCCCGGCTGAACTTCAAGCTCTCCTGATCGAGGACCGTGTTGAACATGCGCAGGTGGTTCGTCGGAAACACCTTGTCCATCGGCTGAGGGCTGTTGCGCTGGACGATGCGCTGATAGGGGCGCACGGCGTTCGGCATACTCTTGCAGTAGCCAACACCCCGCTTGCCCCTCACCTCGATCTCAAGGATGACCTCGCCGGTCGCCTCATCCTCAACGATCTCCACGTCCCTGTGCTCGATGTTGTATGCCTCATCGGGCCTGAGGCCGGTGTTGGCCATGAAAAGCACAAAGTCATGCAGGTCTTCCGCGTGCTTGCGGTGATTGGACTGACGAAGCTCGCGAGCGCGCTTCCGCGTGGCTTCGTAGAGCTGCTTGTATTCCTTCGGGCTGAACCACGGGCGATGCTCCAGCTTGCCCTGCGTCTTGTAGGGCGCAGACAGGTCGGGAACGTGGCTGAGCCAGCCGTGACGCACGGCCGTCTTCAGCGTCTGGCGCAGGGTGACGATCTCATTGTGAAGGGTCTTGCGCGCCGGTGGCTGCCCGGTCTTCGATGTCTCGATCCGGTGAAGCCGGTACTCCTGCACCTTGCCCGCCGTCACTTCCGACAATCCAAGCTCCCCGAAAAACGGGAGCAGGTGTAGACGCAGGCGGTCCTTGTGACCGCGCACCCAAGCGGGACTGCGTTCGCCCAGGGTGATCGCTTCATACTCAATGAGGAAGCGCTCAGCTGCCTGCTTGAAGGTCTTTTCGTTCTTCAGCTCACCGCGCTTCGATTTGCCGATGAGTTCGAAATACCAGTCCTCCGCAACATCCTTGGCGTGAGAAAGGCTCTCCTGCTTTGTGGTCATGCGCCGGTTCCGGCCATTCAGATAAGTCGAGCACTGCCAGTTCTTCGAATTGGAACGTCGGTAGACATGAACCTTCCCACCCAGAATCGTGTGCTTTTCCATCTGCTGCCCTTTCGCGCTTCGTCACCCTCAAAAATGTGTAAGACATGTGTAAGGGTATCACGACGCAAAATGAGGCCAAGAGCAAATTTGGGGTAGAAATGGAAAAGCCCGCTAAACCAATGGCTTAGCGGGCTTAAATTTGGTTGCGGGGGCAGGATTTGAACCTGCGACCTTCAGGTTATGAGCCTGACGAGCTACCAGACTGCTCCACCCCGCGTCAGTGGAGAGGCCGCTTTATAGCAGCTTTGTCAGATTTGTGAACACCTATCGGCGGAATTTCCGAAAAAATATTTCTTCAAAAAGCGGTTATTTTTTAGGGGTTTAAGCCCCCTGGCCGAGGAGCAAGCCCCGCCGCCGGTCTCCGTCCGATTTTGCGCTCCGCCATGCGAAAGGGGGCTGCCTTAGCAGCCCCCTTGAGACTTCCCCGGGCTCTGCCGGGCCCGCATCACAAAGCGGAATGAAGCCGTGAGATCGCAGTCTTTAAGTCTCGAAGGGTGTCAAACCCCAAGGCGTGTCAGACGGACGGTGAAGGCTGCTCCGCCGCCGTGTAAGACCCGCTAAGCCTCAAAGACACGAACGAAATCCCACTAGACATCGGATCACCTCCTTTCGATTGTTGCACCAAGCCCTGACGCATCAGGTCCGGGAATCATGGCGCAGAAGAAAGTGATTTGCCAAGCCCTGCGGCGGCGTCCCCGTAACACGCAGCGCTAAAACGGCGTCAAACTGCCAAATATTGTTTGAGAAAATCGAGCTCGCGCGCGGCGACATCCTCAAAGAGCGCGCCCTGATAGACCCCGAAATGGCCGCAATCATAAGAGGCGATGGCAACTTTCTGCATTTTATCCGCCGCCTTGCGCGCCAGATCCGGCGGCGTGATCTGATCTTTCTCCGCCAGCACGATAAGCGCGGGGCAGCGCACGTTCTCAGCCACCTTGCGCGGCTCATAGGCGCCGAGCTTGGTGAGAATGCGCGCCGGCACTTTGTTTTCCCAATTCGAGTCCGGCGGCACGAGATCCAGAAATTCTTTTGCCTCCTCCGCCATCATGCAGCCGAACTGCCCAGGCGCGCCGACGGCAGGGATCATATGCGCCCCGCCAAAAGCCCCTTTGATCTTGTCTTTCAGCACCGCGAGGGCCGCTTGCAGCTTCATCGGCAAAGAGAGCGTAATTTCCACACCGCCCACATAAGGCACTTGCGCGACAAGCGCTTTGACTTCCGGATGGCGCGCCGCCATTTCAATGACATGTCCGCCGCTAAAGGAAGAGCCCCAAAGGGCAAGGCGCGCGCCGTCCACCTCCGGCAGGTCTTTGACGCAGGCAATGGCCGCTTCCCAATCCTCCAGATGCCGGGCGGGATCGACGAGATTGCGCGGCGTGCCCGAACTTTCACCGAAATTGCGGTAATCGAAAACGAAAACCGCGATCCCGGCTTCGGCGAATTTTTCCGCGTAAGCCGGCAAGCGGAAGCGGCGCTCGGCGGAAAAGCCATGCGCCATGATGAGGGCAGGCGGTCTTACCGTCCCCTCGGGCAAGTAAAGCCAGGCTGTACAGATGTCACCGCCGACACGGAAATAGCGGTTCGAACGGACAAAGCGCATTTTTTCTCCCCTTCTTGGCCACCCCACAAACGCCTGCCGGCCCGCCAAGTTGCGCGGCCCCTGCCGGCCTTTGCACTGTGCACAACCGGAGGGATGGACAAGGCAAGAATAGGCCAAGCGGGACAAGGAAAGAAATCTTACCTGCCCAAACAAAAAAGCCCGGCGAAACCGCCGGGCTTTTGTCCGTAACCGGGGGAGGTTACTTCTTCGGATGCACACGCACCGGAAGATCGGTAATGCCGTGCACGAAGACGGATTTCGTATAGGCGGGCTCACCCACAACTTCCACGAAGTCGAACCGCTTCATGATCTCTTCCCAGAGAATGCGGATCTGCAGTTCGGCCATGCGGTTACCCATGCAGCGGTGAATGCCGAAACCGAAGGCCAGATGCTTGCGCGCATTCGGGCGGTCGATCAGGAATTCATAAGGCCGGTCGATCGCTTCTTCATCGCGGTTGCCGGAGACGTACCACATGGCGAGCTTGTCGCCCTTCTTGATGGTCTTGCCGCCGAGTTCCACATCCTCAAGCGCGGTGCGGCGCATATAGGCAAGCGGCGTACGCCAGCGGATGATCTCGGAGACCATGTTCGGGATCAGCGAAAGATCGTTGCGCAGCTTGTCATATTCCGCAGGGAACTGGTTGAGCGCCAGAACGCCGCCGGACATGGAATTGCGCGTCGTGTCGTTACCGCCCACGATCAGCAGCATCAGATTGCCGAGCAGTTCCATCGGCTCCATGCCCTGCATGGCCGGGTTATGGGCCATGAGTGAAATGAAATCGTTTTTCGGCGGCTGGTTGGCGCGCTCCACCCAGAGGCCTGCGAAGGTCTCAAGGCACTCGCGCAGCTCCGCGCGGCGCTCTTCATCATTCAGCCCCGTGTCGCCGCCGTCAGGCCCGGCCGTCGTCACATCGGACCACCAGGTCAGCTTGCGGCGCTGCTCGAAGGGAAAGTCGAAAAGCGTCGCCAGCATCTGCGTAGTGATTTCGATGGAAACGAGGTCCACCCAGTTGAAAGTCTCACCCACGGGCAGGCTGTCCAGCACCTTGCCGACGCGCTCGCGGATAAGGCTTTCCAGATCGGCCAGCGCCGGCGGCGCAACGGCAGGGCTCACCACCTTGCGCTGCACATCGTGCTTGGGCTGGTCCATCGCGATGAACATCTTCACGTTGAAGTCTTCTTCCGGGTCGGGAAGAACGATCGCAGGCTCGGACGAGAACTGCTTGTGGTTCGTGTCGACCGCAACGATGTCGCTATATTTCGTGATCGACCAATAGGGGCCGAATTCCGGCGACTCGGCGAAATGCACCGGGTCTTCCTTGCGCATGCGGTCGAAGAGCACCCAGTGCTTCTGCTCGCTGAAATATTCGGGTACCGCGATATCGAAACCTTTCAGATCGACCGTGGCCGGATCGAAATTCGTATCGACGGGTTTCTCGGGTGTAACGGCGGCCTGACTCATGGGGGCTCCTCCAGTTGATATTCGCGCCCCGCGCCAACGCTCTTAAGGGCGTTTCAGCTTACGCAGGGTTTACTTGACATATTCTATATAGGAAAAATGACGCCTGCGTCAACTTTAACCCGTATGCGCTTAGGGTGATTTTCTTCCCATCCCGTCCAAATCGGCGCTTTCCGGGCACAAAAAGACCCGGCGGAAACCGCCGGGTCTCACTGCGTCTGTAAACTAGATATTTCAGTGACGGTGCAAAACCACCGGCAGATCCGAATAGCCCATCACGAAATTGGAGCGCACACGGGTCGGCTCGCCCACCACTTCAACCTGTTTGAAGCGCTTCATGATCTCTTCCCACAGGATCTTGAGCTGCATTTCGCCCAGCCGGTTGCCCATGCAGCGGTGAATGCCGAAGCCGAAGGAGACGTGGTGGCGCGCGTTCGCCCGGTCCACGAGATACTCGTTCGGCCGCTCGATCACTTCATCGTCGCGGTTGCCGGAGATGTACCACATCACCACCTTGTCGCCCTTCTTGATGGTCTTGCCGCCAAGCTCCACATCCTCCAGCGCGTTGCGGCGCATATGGGCAAGCGGCGTCTGCCAGCGGATCGTCTCGGAGACCATGTTCGGAATGAGCGAGGGATCGGCGCGCAGCTTGTCGTACTGCTCGGGATATTTGTTCAGCGCATAGACGCTGCCCGACATGGAATTGCGCGTCGTGTCGTTGCCGCCCACGATCAGCAGGATGAGATTGCCGAGGAATTCCATCGGCTCCATCTTCTGCATGGCCGGGTGATGCGCCATGAGCGAGATGAGATCGTTCTTCGGCTCCTGGTTCGCCCGCTCCTGCCAGAGCCGGCCGAAATATTCCAGGCAATGCTGCAATTCTTTCTGCCGCTCTTCGGCCGACAGCTCGCCGCCCACCGTGTCGCCATTGGTGGAAACGTCCGACCAATAGGTCAGAAGCCGCCGGTCCTCGAAGGGGAAGTCGAACAGCGTTGCCAGCATCTGCGTCGTCAGCTCGATCGAGACTTTATCGACCCAGTTGAAGCTCTCCCCTTCCGGCAGGCTGTCGAGAAGATTGCCGACACGCTGACGGATCAGCGGCTCGACCTCCTGAAGCTGCATGGGCGAGACGGCGGGCGTCACCGCCTTGCGCTGCACATCGTGTTTCGGCTGGTCCATGGCAATGAACATGGGCGGCTGAAACTCTTCGCTGTCGCCGATCACGATCGTGGGCTCGGAGGAAAATTCCTTGTGGTGCGTATCGACGAAAACGATGTCGTTAAACTTCGTGATCGACCAGTAAGGCCCGAACTCGCTGTCCTCGATGAAATGCACCGGGTCTTCCTTGCGCAGCCGCTCGAAATAGGCCCAGTGCTCCTGGCGCTCGAACAGACCGGCATCGGAAACATCCAGCTTCTCGATCGGTATGGAATAAGGATCGACGCTGTGATCCTGCGGAAAATCGCTTGCCGCTACGCTCATTCTTTCCTCCCGCGCCTTGCAGCGCTCCTCTTGGGTCCCCGGGGCCTCCGCCCCTTTTCGCGTGTTGCGTCTCTCAGTCTTGTGTCTCTTAGTGCTGGGCTTCTTAATGCTGAGCTTCCGGCATCCGCACGATCAGCCCGTCCAGTTCGGCGCTCATTTTGATCTGGCAGCCGAGCCGGCTGTTCTCTTCCACCTCCGCGGCGAAATCGAGCATGGATTCTTCCATCTCACTGCGCTCGCCCGTCTTGGCGAGCCAGGCCGGGTCGACATAGACATGACAGGTGGCGCAGGCGCAGCTGCCCCCGCAGTCCCCGTCAATACCCGGAATGGCATTGTTGATGGCCCCTTCCATCACCGAATAGCCGTCCGCCACCTCCACTTCATGAGCCGTTCCATTGTGCTCGATATAAATCACCTTCGGCAAAGCGTGCCTCCTCATCCCGTTCCGTTTGCATCCCTGCATACTCTCTGGCCCTTGAGGGCTCTTTTTGCGTAGTATTAATACGCACTTTCTGTATTTGAGGATATTTCGGGGGGGCTGTCAATAAGGACGGTTTCCCGCCCTCAAAACAAAAGCGGCCCCAAAAAGGAGCCGCTTTATCCGGGCCGGGCGGAAAGACGGTGCTAAGCCGCCGCCTTCCCTTTAGCGGAGACCTTGAAAGTCGCATTCGCCCGGGCACAAGGTTTGCCGTCCGCCGTAACGAAGCATTGCGCGAAATCGAGGCTTCGGCCCGGTTTCACGAAGCCCGTCTCCACCTCGATCCATTGGCCAAGCTCGGCGGAGCCGAGAAAGTCGACCGTCAGGGTGACGGTGACGAGGCCGCGTATGTCTTCATGATGCTTGGCGCAGGAAAGCCCCATCGCATTATCGGCAAGCGCACTCAAAAGCCCCCCATGCACGAAACCGCGCGAATTGGTATGCGCGGGCCCGGCGCGGAAGCCGATGATTACCGCTTTCTCGGTCTCCTTCGAATAAAGCGGCTCCCAGGGATCGGTAAGCGGGCTCTTGCGGAAATGCGGCGCGAAGCCTTCGGGTATATCGCTCATGATTGCCTCACGCGTCATAGAGGGAAGGGCGGTGCGCGGCGCTGCGCATGGAAACATCCATCCAAGCCTCGGGCGCGGCATCGAAATCATAGACCTCGGTCGTGACAAGCTCCGGCCGGAAACCATGCGCCCGGCAGCATGTGAGCACATCCTCGAAAGCGGGGCGCAGATTGGGCCTGCCCGTCACATAGGTGATGCCCTTGTGATACATCTCGCGCTGCGGCAGCGCCGTCATTTCGGAAAGCTGCATGCAGACGCTCGTGACGATCGCTTCAGGCTCGGCATAGCGGATGGCGGTAACCAGCATCTGCGCATCGCCCGAGGCATCGACGACGATGGAGTATCCCTCGGCAAGCGCATCCGGCTGCGTAATCACCCGCGCGCCGTATTTCGCCGCTTCCGCACCGCGGGCAGGATTCTCATCCCAATAATCCACCTGCCCTGCGCCCATCGCCTTGGCGATGCCGGCCGCATAAATCCCGATCACCGAGGCAAGACCGCCTGCCACAAGCACGCTGGCGCCCGGCCGGGCTTTAAGATGCGGGCCGACGGCACGCCAGGAATCGAGCGCCATATCCGCAACGCCGATGAGTTCGAGCGGGTCTGCGCCCGCAGGCAGCGGCACCATCATCGCGCCCGCATAAGGCACATAGACAAGATCGCCCGCCGAAGAGCCGAAGCCGCCTTCCCGGCCCATGCCAAAAGAAGCGCCGAAGGGCACGCTCTCACAGCGGCCCGTATAGCCGCGTTTGCAATTCGTGCAGATACCGCAAAAGATCTGCGCAGTGACGAAGACTTTCTGGCCTTCCCTAAAGCCTTTCACCTGATCGCCAAGCTCGACGATCTCGCCGATCATCTCATGCCCAATCGCCTCCCCCGGCGCCATCGGCACGAGCCCGTGCACGAAGCCGGCATCGAGATCGCAGCGCCCGAGCGCCAGAGGCCGGACAATCGCTCCCCCATCATGGGTAAGCCGGGCATCCGGCACCTCCCGCCATTCCACCTTGCCGTCCCCGGCAAAAACCAGCTGCCTCATCACTTGCTCCATACGTTTTCAATATTGATTTTTATAGACTAGTCTATAAAATAAAAACCCGTCAAGCAGGCGCGAACCTGCCCGGCAAAACACATGAAGAGAGGCTGCATGACCACGCGCGCGAAACACCGCCCCGCCCTCATTGAAGCGGCTGCCCGTCTCTTTCGCCGGCAGGGATATGCGGCGACCGGCACGAACGAGATCCTGGCCGAAAGCGGCGCGCCGCGCGGCTCGCTCTATTACTACTTTCCCGAAGGTAAGGAGGAGATTGGCGCGGCCGCCCTCGAGGCGGCAGGCAAAACCGTTACCCGTACGCTCACCGCCCTTGCCGCCGAGACATCGTCACCGGCGGATTTCGTGCGCGCTTATCTCGAGCTTCTGGCAGGCTGGCTCGAACAGTCGGGTTACCGGGACGGCTGCCCCATATCGACCACGTTGCTGGAAACCGCGCCCGCATCTCAGAAGATTGCCGCAGCCGGGCAAAGCGCTTTCCGGCACTGGCAGGCCGTCATCGAAGAGGTGCTCACCCGGCACGGCTGGCCCGAAGCACGGCGCGCGGGCACGGCCAATCTCATTTTGTCGGTGATCGAAGGCGCGCTCATTCTGGCCCGCGCAGCTCAATCCCCCGAACCGCTCAACGCCGCTGCAGAGGAACTCGCTCTTATTCTCGAACACTAGCTTGCGTTGGAATATTGGCGGGACAACTGATGCATAACAAAAACGCCGCCGGGGCGAACCCAGGCGGCGTTTTGATAGTGTTTACATCGTCAGAAGGGATCATCTCACTCGCAGTGCTCTGCGCTTAGCAGACCTGGCGGCGACCTACTCTCCCACACCTTAAGATGCAGTACCATTGGCGCTGAGGGCTTTCACGGCCGAGTTCGGGATGGGATCGGGTGTAGTACCCTCGCTATAACCACCAAGTCGGCAAAGAGCAAAGCAGCTACGAGTTAATCAGAAAAATTCACTGTGTTCTTCTCGTCCGTGTGGGCCACGGACATAAGTAATGAGAGCAATCAAGCCAATCGAGCAATTAGTACCGGTAAGCTCAATGCGTTGCCGCACTTACACACCCGGCCTATCAACGTGGTGGTCTTCCACGACTCTCAAGGGAGAACTAGTCTCAAGGTGGGTTTCCCGCTTAGATGCCTTCAGCGGTTATCCCTTCCGCACATAGCTACCCTGCTGTGCCGTTGGCACGACAACAGGTCCACCAGAGGTGCGTCCATCCCGGTCCTCTCGTACTAGGGACAGATCCTTTCAATTCTCCTACGCCCACGGCAGATAGGGACCAAACTGTCTCACGACGTTCTAAACCCAGCTCACGTACCTCTTTAAATGGCGAACAGCCATACCCTTGGGACCTGCTCCAGCCCCAGGATGAGATGAGCCGACATCGAGGTGCCAAACACTGCCGTCGATATGGACTCTTGGGCAGTATCAGCCTGTTATCCCCGGCGTACCTTTTATCCGTTGATCGATGGCCCTTCCACGCGGGACCACCGGGTCACTATGACCGTCTTTCGACTCTGTTCGGCCCGTCGGCCTCACAGTCAGGCAGGCTTATGCCATTGCACTCAACAGCTGATTTCCGACCAGCTTGAGCCTACCATCGCGCGCCTCCGTTACTCTTTGGGAGGCGACCGCCCCAGTCAAACTACCCACCATACACTGTCCCGGATCCGGATAACGGATCGCGGTTAGACATCAATGAAGATAAGGGTGGTATTTCAAGGGTGGCTCCACCTGAGCTGGCGCCCAAGCTTCAAAGCCTACCACCTATCCTACACATGCCGCCACTAATGCCAGTGTAAAGCTATAGTAAAGGTGCACGGGGTCTTTCCGTCTGACCGCAGGAACCCCGCATCTTCACGGGGAATTCAATTTCGCTGAGTCTGCGTTGGAGACAGCTGGGAAGTCGTTACGCCATTCGTGCAGGTCGGAACTTACCCGACAAGGAATTTCGCTACCTTAGGACCGTTATAGTTACGGCCGCCGTTTACCGGGGCTTCAATTCGGAGCTTGCACCCCTCCTTTTAACCTTCCGGCACCGGGCAGGCGTCAGACCCTATACGTCGCCTTGCGGCTTCGCAGAGCCCTGTGTTTTTAATAAACAGTCGCTACCCACTGGTCTGTGCCACCCCCACCTGGTTGCCCAAATGGGGGTCTCCCTTCTCGCGAACTTACGGGAGCATTTTGCCGAGTTCCTTCAACGCAGTTCTCTCAAGCGCCTTGGTATGCTCTACCAGTCCACCTGTGTCGGTTTCGGGTACGGTTTTAACGGAGGAGCTATTTCCTGGAACGCCTTCGCTGCCAGACCAATCCAATAAGGACTGACAACTTACGGTATTCGTCACTACCTCCAAGTACAGGAATATTAACCTGTTTCCCATCGACTACGCATTTCTGCCTCGCCTTAGGGGCCGACTAACCCTGCGCAGATTAGCTTTACGCAGGAACCCTTGGACTTTCGGCGAGAGTGTCTCTCACACTCTTTATCGCTACTCATGTCAGCATTCTCACTTCTGATATCTCCAGGTGCCCTCGCGGGTCACCCTTCGCAGACGTACAGAACGCTCCGCTACCGCGTACACAAAAGTGTACACCCGCAGCTTCGGTGTATGGCTTTAGCCCCGTTACATCTTCGGCGCAAGAGCGCTTGACCAGTGAGCTGTTACGCTTTCTTTAAATGATGGCTGCTTCTAAGCCAACATCCTGGTTGTCTGTGCACCCTCACATCCTTTCCCACTTAGCCATAACTTAGGGACCTTAGCTGGCGGTCAGGGCTGTTTCCCTCTCCACTACGGACCTTAGCACCCGTAGTGTGTCTGCCGAGTAGTACTCCATGGTATTCGGAGTTTGGTTAGGTTTGGTAATCCGGTGAGGACCCCTAGCCCATCCAGTGCTCTACCCCCATGGGTATTCACTCGACGCTCTACCTAAATAGATTTCGCGGAGAACCAGCTATTTCCGAGTTTGATTGGCCTTTCACCCCTAGCCACAAGTCATCCCCGAATTTTTCAACATTCGTGGGTTCGGTCCTCCAGTGGGTGTTACCCCACCTTCAACCTGCTCATGGCTAGATCACCCGGTTTCGGGTCTAATCCGACATACTTAATCGCCCTATTAAGACTCGCTTTCGCTGCGCCTACACCTATCGGTTTAAGCTTGCATGCCAGATTAAGTCGCTGACCCATTATACAAAAGGTACGCCGTCACCCTTGCGGGCTCCGACTGTTTGTAGGCATCCGGTTTCAGGTACTATTTCACTCCCCTCGTCGGGGTGCTTTTCACCTTTCCCTCACGGTACTGGTTCACTATCGGTCGACAAGGAGTACTTAGGCTTGGAGGGTGGTCCCCCCATGTTCAGACAGGATTTCACGTGTCCCGCCCTACTCGAGGTCAAACATTCGATTTACCTGTACGGGGCTATCACCCGCTACGGCCCGACTTTCCAGACGGTTCCAGTTTTCTCATGTTTGACACTGGCCTGGTCCGCGTTCGCTCGCCACTACTAACGGAGTCTCGGTTGATGTCCTTTCCTCTGGGTACTTAGATGTTTCAGTTCCCCAGGTTCGCCTCTTACACCTATGTATTCAGTGCAAGATACCCTTGCGGGTGGGTTTCCCCATTCGGAAATCCATGGATCAAAGCTTGTTCGCAGCTCCCCATGGC
>NZ_OZ244942.1:2895000-3583420 GCF_965222285.1 Tepidicaulis sp.
CGAAGCGTTGGATCTTCGATTTGGCCACAAAAACCGCTAAAACGCAAGACCTTGCGGAGTAGCTGTCTTTCCACCGGGAAGTGGAGCGCCGAAGCGCCGTGGCCCGGTGAGCGCGGTTTATATGGGGACTCTCCGGGGGTGTCAAACCCCTTTTTGAAGGATTTCTGAATTTTTTTGGCGGGACAAGTTAACCCATTGAAATCTAAGAAAATATTCTTCGAAATCAGGTCGAAAAACTTCGGCCCGCCCGCCAGCCATCCCCGCGAAAACCAATTAAACCGGCTCCGAAATTGACTCAGTTTTCCGCCCGTGGCGGCACCTGCGGAGTAATTTTGGAGAAAATGCCTGCCGATTCACGGTTTATTGGACCTTTTATGACAAGCTCGGCTTACGCATTTGGAAAAAGCTCCGTATTTGGAAGGCTTTAGGGGACGGTCTTCCTGCGCAGTCGAACAAAAAGAGCTAACTTGCGGAAAACCGGGGGAAATATTGGCCTGAATAATGCGTGGCCAATTGACACTTGTTCCATAGCGGGTCATCGTTCTGATCACCGTTATGGGGATAGCGGAACCGGTCGCTGTTTGCCTCGCGCGGACTTATTGCGTGAAGCAGCCTATTTCTTAGGCAAAGCAGTCAGGCCACCTGGGGAATTGGGGGTATCTTTGTTCGATTCGGGGACCCGCGTGGACGATTCATCGAGAAACGGCAATGCCGCGTATTGGCGGGCGGCAGAAGACACCGTCTGGCCGCAACACACACCTAAATGGCAGCGCTCCCTTAAAGAGCGCCTTCATACCTTCAAAGAACGTCTTATGGCATCGGCCGGTTATCTGGCCGTGCCCGGCACGGCCTCTGCCGGCGAGCGCAGCCGCTATCTGAAGGCCGCCGCCGGCATGGCAGGCCTCTCGCTGGCCCTGCTCGGCATCGGGCTCGGCGCGCTGATCGCCCCTTACGCGACGAGCGAGCCGGCCATTCTCGCCGCCGATGCAACACCGAAGCTGCTGGTCGAGGATCTGCGCCCGCAGGAAGAAGGCAGCAACCAGGTTGCCGCCTCTTCCGGCAACGCATCCTCCGTTGCGCCCCTCACGCTGAAGCTCGATGCGCCGGCACAAACCGCGCAGGCACAGCCCGAGGCGGCAAGCGGCACAGAGACAAGCGAAACGCAGACGGCAAGTACTCAGATCACGGACGAACTTCTCGGCGCCGATATGGCACCCGGCATGGCGGAGCCTGCAACGCCCGTAACGCCGGAACGCATTACCCGCACCGTTGCAGTCGGCCGCGGCGACACACTGATGGGCGTGCTCGTCGGCAAAGGCGCCGTGCGCGAGGACGCGCATATGGCGATCGCCGCCATGCGCTCTCATTACGATCCGCGCAAACTGCGCGCCGGTCAGGAACTGGAGCTGACCTTCGAGGAATGGCCGCGCGAGGCGGACACAACCGCGAATGCTGATGAAGAAGCGCCCTCGAACACGCTGCTTTCCATGGCGATCAAGACGGATGTGGACCGCCAGGTTGCCGTACACCGCATGGCGGACGGCACTTATAAGGGCGAAGAAATCGTCACGGAGCTGAAGACCGGTTTCGTGCAGGCCAAAGCCACGATCGATTCAAGCCTCTTCCTTGCCGCCAATGATGCGGGCATCCCCCCCGCCATCACGGTCGAATTGATCCGTATGTATTCCTACGACATCGACTTCCAGCGCGAGATCCGCGTCGGCGACAGTTTCGAAGTGTTCTTCGCCCGCGACTATGACGAGAACGGCGTGGCGGTTCGGGAAGGCCAGGTTCTTTATGCCGCCATGACCGTCGGCGGCAAGAAGCGCCAGCTTTGGCGTTTCGATCCGGGCGACGGCAACTGGGACTATTTCGACCAGAACGGCCAGAGCATGAAGAAGTTCCTGATGAAGACGCCGATCGACGGCGCCCGCATCTCCTCGAATTTCGGCCGCCGCAAACACCCGATCCTGGGCTATACGAAACTTCATTCGGGTACGGACTTTGCCGCCCCGACGGGCACCCCCATCTATGCCGCCGGTGACGGCACGGTTGAGATGGCCCGCCGCTATGGCGGCTACGGCAACTATGTGCGCATCCGTCATGCCAATGGCTACAAGACAGCCTATGCCCATATGAACGGCTATGCCCGCGGCATCAAGGAAGGCCGCCGCGTGAAACAGGGCCAGGTGATCGGCTATGTCGGCACCACGGGCCGCTCCACGGGCCCGCACCTTCACTATGAAGTTATGGTCAACGGCAAGAAAACCAATCCGCTGAAAATCCGTGTGCCGACCGGGCGCAAACTGGCGAAAGCGGAATTGAAGAAGTTCGCCGCCGCCCAGCAGGACATCAATTTGAAGATGGCCGCAGCGCCGGAGCTGACGAAAGTCGCCAAAGCCGACATTGCCGAATAAAGCGAATAAGCAGACATGAAAAAGGCCGGAGATTTCTCCGGCCTTTTTGTTTTTAAGAGCGAACCAAAGAAAAGGCCGGGCGCGAGCCCGGCCTTCTTAAGCACGTGTTTGGAAAGCTTATTCCGCCGCCACCCGCTCGGCAGCCTTTTCATTGAAGAGTAAGCCGCCCTCGCCCA
The DNA here is from genome assembly GCF_965222285.1 of Tepidicaulis sp. Lineage (NCBI taxonomy): Bacteria > Pseudomonadati > Pseudomonadota > Alphaproteobacteria > Hyphomicrobiales > Parvibaculaceae > Tepidicaulis > Tepidicaulis sp. The sequence goes on from NZ_OZ244942.1 coordinate 2,897,594, forward strand.
GCGTCACCTTGACGGTCTCTCCGTCCTTGATGTCGCCTTGCAGCAGAAGCTCGGCCAGCGGGTCCTGCACATTGCGCTGAATGACCCGCTTCAAGGGCCGGGCGCCATAGACAGGGTCATAGCCCTTCTCGGCCAGCCAATGGCGGGCGTCGCTGTCGAGCTCCAATGTGATGTGACGGTCCGCCAGAAGCTCCAGCAGCCGGACAAGCTGAATATCGACAATGCCGTCCATCTGGCCGCGGTTCAGCCTATGGAAGAGCAGGATCTCGTCGAGCCGGTTCAGGAATTCGGGCCGGAAGCGCGCGCGCACCACATCCATCACCTGCTCGCGCACCGCTTCGCTTTCCTCACCTTCCTTCTGGCTGGCCAGGAATTCGGCTCCAAGGTTCGACGTCATGATGATGATGACATTCTTGAAGTCGACCGTGCGCCCCTGCCCGTCCGTCAGGCGCCCGTCATCGAGCACCTGCAGGAGCACGTTAAAGACATCCGGATGGGCTTTTTCGATCTCATCGAACAGCACGACCTGATAGGGCCGGCGGCGCACCGCTTCGGTCAGCGCCCCGCCTTCTTCATAGCCGACATAGCCGGGCGGCGCGCCGATGAGCCGGGCGACCGAATGCTTTTCCATATATTCGGACATGTCGAGCCGGCAGATCGCCTGATCGTCGTCGAAAAGGAACCCGGCAAGCGCCTTCGTCAGTTCCGTCTTGCCGACGCCCGTCGGCCCGAGGAAGAGGAAGGAGCCGATCGGCCGGTTGGGGTCCTGCAGGCCCGCGCGCGCGCGGCGCACGGCACGGGAGACGGCGGCAACCGCTTCTTCCTGCCCGATGACCCTGGCGCGCAATGTCGCTTCCATGTGAAGCAGCTTTTCGCGCTCGCCTTCCAGCATCTTATCGACGGGAATGCCCGTCCAGCGGGAGACGACCTGCGCCACGTCTTCATCCGTGACGGCCTCATCTACCAGCGTGTCGCGTTCTTCTTCGGCCTGCTCCAGCGCCTGCAATTGTTTTTCAAGCGCCGGGATGATGCCGTAGGAAAGCTCACTTGCCCGCTCCAGATTGCCCTTGCGCTGGGCCTGCACGAGTTCGTTGCGCGCACCGTCGAGCTCTTCCTTCAGCTTCTGAGCATTGCCGAGACGCTGCTTCTCCGACTGCCAGGCAGCGGTGAGCGATGCCGATTTCGATTCAAGCTCGGCAAGCTCCTGCTCGATGCGCTCAAGACGCTCTTTCGAGGCGCTGTCGGTTTCTTTCTTCAGCGCTTCACGTTCGATCTTGAGCTGAATGATCCGCCGGTCGAGCTCATCAAGCTCTTCGGGTTTGGAATCGACCTGCATGCGCAGCCGGCTCGCCGCTTCGTCCACAAGGTCGATGGCCTTGTCCGGCAAAAAGCGGTCGGTGATGTAACGGTCCGACAAAGTCGCCGCCGAAACGATGGCGCTGTCGGTGATTCGCACCCCGTGATGAAGCTCGTACTTCTCTTTCAGCCCGCGCAGGATCGAAATCGTATCCTGCACCGTCGGCTCGGCAACGAAGACCGGCTGGAAGCGGCGGGCCAGCGCCGCATCCTTTTCCACATATTTGCGGTACTCGTTGAGCGTCGTCGCGCCCACGCAGTGAAGCTCGCCGCGCGCCAGAGCCGGCTTGAGCAGGTTCGAAGCATCCATCGCCCCGTCCGTCTTGCCCGCGCCGACAAGCGTGTGCATTTCGTCGATGAAGAGAATGATCTGCCCGTCCGCCGAGCTGACTTCGGAAAGCACGGCCTTCAGCCGCTCTTCGAACTCGCCCCGGTACTTCGCCCCGGCAATGAGCGAACCCATGTCGAGCGAAAGGAGCGATTTGTTGCGCAGGCTTTCCGGCACATCGCCATTGACGATGCGCAGCGCCAGCCCTTCCACGATCGCCGTCTTACCGACGCCGGGCTCACCGATGAGCACCGGGTTGTTTTTCGTGCGCCGCGAGAGCACCTGGATCGAGCGACGGATTTCTTCATCGCGTCCGATCACCGGGTCGAGCTTGCCGTTGCGCGCTTCTTCGGTCAGATCGCGCGCATATTTCTTCAAGGCGTCATAGCCTTCTTCCGCCGAGGCACTGTCGGCGGTGCGCCCTTTGCGGATTTCATTGATTGCGGCATTGAGATTTTGCGGATTGGCCCCGGCAGCGGACAGCGCCTTTTGTGCGCCCGTCCCCGGTTCAATGGCCAGCGCCAGAAGCAGCCGCTCGACGGTGACGAAACTGTCGCCCGCCTTTTTCATGAGCTGTTCGGCCTGCTCGAAAACCTTTGCCGTTTCGGGCGCGAGATATAGCTGACCGGCGCCGCCTCCTTCGACTTTGGGAAGGGCACCCAAGGCAGCTTCCACAGCGGCGAGCGCCGCGGCAGGGTCGCCGCCTGCATTGCGGATGAGACCGGCCGCCAGGCCTTCTTCATCATCCAGAATGACTTTGAGCAAATGTTCCGGCGTCAGGCGCTGGTGTCCCTCCCGCAGCGCCAAGCCTTGCGCGGATTGAATGAACCCGCGCGCACGATCCGTGTATTTTTCCAGATCCATGTCGGTCCTCTTATCAGCACATCAAGGTTACCCGATAAAATCAGCATAGCCCGAGATGTCTATTGTGGCTTTGATCTGCCGCATGCCGCAGCTTTCCCTAAAGCCTAGACAAACAGCAGAAGATGACGCGGCCCTTAAAGGCGCCGCGCCTCATCTATATGGGTGTGCCCCATCTGCCACACAAGAAGAGTGGATATGAAAATCCGGCGGAAAAGCGGTTTTGCCGCTCTTATTGGGCAGCTTCCGCAGGCGCGCTGTCGGAGCCGGAAGCTCCTTCGTCCCCGCCTTCCGAGCCGCTCTCGCTGCGCGGGGCGCGGCGGCGGCGCGTGGTGCGGCGTTTGGGCTGAGCGTCTTGATCGCCGTCCTCTGCCGCGTCGCTGGAAGCGGAGGCGGTTTCGCCAGCCTCTTCCCCGTTGCCGTCGGAGGCGGCACGGTCTTCACCGCGCGGTCCTTGCCGGTTCTGATTGCGGCCCCGGTTCTGACCTTGGTTGCGGCCCCGGCTCTGGTTTTGGCCCTGATTCTGGCCGTCACCCTGCGAAGCGGTTTCCCCCGCCTCGTCATATTCACCCTCTTCGCCATTATCCTGGCCGTCGCTCCGGCGGGCATCGCCGTTCTGGCGCGCCTCATCGCCCGGCGCGCCCTGATGCTGGAGAATCAGGCGGTAGTAATGCTCTGCATGCTGAAGATAGTTCTCCGCACCCACCCGGTCGCCGGATGCCTGGGCATCGCGGGCGAGTGCCTGATACTTCTCGCAAATATGTTGAACGGTGCCACGGATTTTGACGTCAGGCCCATTGCTGTCCATGGTCCGGCCAAGCGGATTTTGCGGACGGCGGCCACGGCCGCGGGCTCTTTTGGGGTTTTGACCCTGCCTCATTGTTTTTCGACTCTCGTAACAGTCCAAAAAAATGGATTTATCAACCGGCTATAATGCCCATTCGATAATGTGATCGGCATCATGCGCCGCTGAAGCGGAAAGAAATGATTTCTCATCCGCCGTGAAATTTGCCCACACGCTCATTACACAATTCCGCCAGTAGAATCTGCAAGGCGCGAACTGCTTAGGCAATGATGCGTAGAAGTTTGGCCACGGCGCTCAACCACAGCGCCTGTTCCCATTCTGCTTTGATTGCCTGAAATCAACTGCGTTTGAAACCAAGCTTTGCCGCCCGTCGAATAGCTTTCTTCACACCATCAGGAGAGAAGAGTTCATGGGCGGGACGGCAACTCAAAGCGCCAACCCTCACTCGCAACCTAGCCGCTGGGCCCCGTCTTTCCAAGTCTTTTTTACGCGGCTTTTTATGCCCGTTTTATACTTTGCAGACCGCCAAAACGCGCGGCTTTCCGCCAAGATCGCAGGCCGTTTCGATCACCCTCAAGCCTGCTTCGCGGGCCAGAGCAAAAAGCGCGTCTTCCTGGCCTGCGCCAAACTCGAAAACGCCGATACCACCATCGCCGGCGAGCCCATCGAACTGAGCAAACAGAATGCGGTAGGGATCGAGCCCGTCCAAGCCGCCATCGAGCGCGGCGCGCGGATCATGCGCGCGCACTTCACGCTGCAGCCTTTCGATATCCGCACCCGGAATATAAGGCGGATTGCTTACCATGAGGTGAAAGCCGCCGCGCAGCGCAGCGCCCCAATCGGCGCAGGTAAAGGCCGCTCGGCCTCCAAGCCCAAGCGCTGCCGCATTTTGCCGGGCCATGCGCAGCGCTTTTTCCGAACGGTCGGTGCCGAGCCCCCAGGCGTTTTCAAGCTCATGGAGCAGCGCCAGAAGCAGGCAGCCGGAACCCGTGCCGAGATCGAGCAAGCGGGGGCTCTCCCCCTTTGGTACATTAAAATGGCGGAGCGCCGTTTCCACCAATGTTTCACTGTCAGGGCGCGGGTCGAGCGTTGCCTCATTGAGACCGAATGAAAGCCCCCAGAACTCCCGCCGCCCCAGGATGCGCGAGACGGGTTCCCCCGCCAGCCGCCGCTGAAGATACGCCTCTACGGTCTCCTGCTCTTCAGCACTCAGCTTTTCTTCCGGTGCGGAGATCAAGGCAATATCTTCCACGCTAAGCGCGGCACATAGAAGAAGGCGCGCATCCAGCGCCGGATTCTCGATGCCGCCTCGGGCAAGCTCCGCCGCCATCTGCCGGCGCATGTCCTCCCGGCTCGGCAAACCTCCGGCGAGCGGCGCCTCACTCACGCGACATCACCCATGGCAGCAAGCTGGGCGGCCTGATCTTCGGCAATCAGTGCCGAGATAAGCTCCTCCAGCGCCTCGCCTTCCAGCACCTTGTCGAGCTTGTGCAAAGTCAGATTGATACGGTGGTCGGTCACGCGCCCTTGCGGGAAATTATAGGTGCGGATGCGCTCCGAGCGGTCGCCCGAGCCCACCTGGCCTTTGCGCGTTGCCGCGCGCTCTTCCGCCTGGCGCTCGCGCTCGGCTTCAAAAAGCCTCGCCCGCAGCACCTGCATGGCGCGGGCGCGGTTCTTGTGCTGGGATTTTTCATCCTGCTGCGTCACTACAATACCCGTCGGAATATGCGTAATACGCACCGCGCTGTCTGTCGTATTGACGTGCTGGCCGCCCGCCCCGCTCGAGCGGTAAACGTCGATGCGCAGATCCTTGTCCTCGATCTTGATATCGACTTCTTCAGGCTGCGGCAAAACCGCAACCGTTGCAGCGGAGGTGTGAATGCGCCCGCCCGATTCCGTTGCCGGCACGCGCTGCACCCGGTGCACCCCGCTTTCAAACTTCAGCCGCGCAAAAACCCCCTCGCCCGATACGGCGAGAATGATTTCCTTATAGCCGCCAACTTCGCCTTCCGAGACGGAGATCAGCTCGATCTTCCAGCCGCGCGCGGCAGCATAGCGCTCATACATGCGGAAAAGATCGCCTGCAAAAAGCGCGGCCTCATCGCCGCCCGTCCCGGCGCGGATTTCGACGATGGCGTTGCAATTATCGGCAGCATCCTTCGGCAGCAGCATCAACTCGACGCCGCGCTCAAGTTCGGGCAAGCGCTCTTCAAGCTCCTCGGCTTCCTCGCGCGCCATCTCCGCCATTTCAGGATCGGCCTGCATCTCGCGCGCTTCCTTAAGCGCCGCCACGGCATCGCGGTATTCCATGACCGCCGCCGCAATGGGCTGAAGCTCGGAAAACTCCTTGGAGAGTTTGACGAAGCGCTCCGGCGCCAGGTCGGAATTCATTTCCGATTGAATGGCATCGAAACGGTCGAGAACGCGCTGCAGTTTTTCCTGGGGTATCATGGGTCCGGTCTTACAAAGGAGAAGGAAAGGGCGAAGGCCCCCGCACTAATCGCCCGCTGCCGCATGGGGCAGCTCTTTCTTTGCAGCTTCTTCTTCGGCGCGCGCCTTATCGATTTCGGCGGCCTTTTCCTCAACCAACGAGACAAGATGATCGATCATCTTGTCATTGGCCATTTTATGATCCGGCAAGCCGGCAAGATAGACCATGCCCGAGCCCGCGCCGCCGCCGGTAAAGCCGATATCGGTATGCGTCGCCTCGCCCGGTCCGTTCACCACGCAGCCGATGACGGAAAGCGTCATGGGCGTTGAAATATGCGCAAGCCTGTCTTCCAGCACTTTCACCGTCTCGATGACGTTGAAGCCCTGGCGCGCGCAGGACGGGCAGGAAATAATATTGACGCCCCGGTGCCGGAGGCCGAGCGATTTCAGAATATCGAAACCGACACGGATCTCTTCCACCGGATCGGCGGAAAGGGAGACGCGGATCGTATCGCCAATGCCCGCCCAAAGCAGCGAGCCGAGACCGATGGAGGACTTCACCGTCCCGCTCATCAGCCCGCCCGCTTCCGTGATCCCAAGATGCAAGGGGCAGTCCACCGCCTCGGCCAGCGCCTGATAGGCGGCAACGGTCAGGAAAATATCCGACGCTTTGACGGAAATCTTGTACTCGCGGAAATCGTTCTCCTCGAGCACGCGTACATGATCGAGCGCACTTTCCACCATCGCTTCCGGGCACGGCTCGCCGTATTTTTCCAGAAGATGTTTCTCGAGCGAGCCCGCATTCACGCCGATGCGGATCGAGCAGCCATGATCCTTTGCCGCTTGCACCACCTCGCGCACGCGTTCGGGCGAGCCGATATTGCCCGGATTGATGCGCAGGCATGCAGCCCCCGCCTCCGCCGCTTCGATGGCGCGCTTATAATGGAAGTGAATATCCGCCACGATGGGCACGGAGACTTCCGCAGTGATTTCCTTCAGCGCGCGCGCGGAAGGCTCATCCGGGCAGGACACGCGCACGATATCGGCGCCCGCTTCTTCCAGCTGGTGGATCTGCGCCACCGTCGCCGCCACATCATGGGTCAGCGTGTTGGTCATGGACTGCACCGAAATCGGCGCGTCGCCGCCCACCGGCACATTGCCGACAAAAATCTGACGGCTTTTGCGCCGCTCGATATCGCGCCAAGGACGAATGCTCATGAACCAACTGCCTTTCGCAGGCTTGACCGGGCGGGCCGCGAAGGCCAGCGCCGTCTTTTAGAACCGTTTCGCGTTCTATAGCAAAATGGACGCGCCCTTGCAGCTATCAAGGCCGCGGGGCGGTGTGCCGGGCGGATTAAAGGCGCAAAAGCCGCATAAAAGGCCAGATCAGCGCAGATCGCCCGGATTGAGCGACTTGCCGGTCAGAACCAGACCTGCAGGACCTGCATAGCCGACCGACTGATCGTCCACCAGAATTTCAAAGGCGCCCGCGTCCCGGGCGACAAGAATAAGCCCTTCGATATTGGGCGTGCGGTAGACATCGCCGGATTTCAGCGTCTGATTGATCAGCACATTGCCAGCCGGATCTTCCACCCGCATCCAGGCATCTTTTAGGGCACGGATGATGACCCGGCCGGCAGCCGCGCCTTCCGCGCCGTAAATGGCCCCGCCATCGAGCGGAGTGGCCGTCGCCTCGCCCCCTTCAGGCGTTTCATAATCTTCCGGGCGGCCTGCGCGCGTGTCGAGCGTCTGGGCGGGGCTCGGCCCCGTCTCGCTGCCGGGCGCGGGGGTAAGCGCGGCGATCTGCTCTTCGCCCGCCGCTTCATCTGCCGCGCCTTCTTCAAGCGCGGAAGCGGCAAGCTCGGGAGCCGAATTTTCAAGCGGCGCGGTTTCGAGCGGCGCGGCCTCATCCAGCGGCGTCTGTCGCTGCAGCGCCGGGCTCCGGCTCATCGGCGCCGCGGTTGCCCGGTCGCCTGCGAAGGAGCGGATTTCGGTATCGCCTTCCGCCGGTGCGGACGCCCCGGCATCGCGTTCCCCGCTTTGCGAAGGCAGCGGCGGCACGCGCTCGCTCACCATCTTGTCGGCGGAAATCGACAGATACCAGCCGCCATAGATTGCGCCTGCGAGAAGGAAGAAAAGAATGATCAGCGAGCCGCGCGGCAGCCGCGCTTCCTCGATGACCTCAGGAAAGGAGAAGGCGTCATTGCCGGCCTGCGCGCCTGCAGCGCCCGGACGCTCACCCGTTTCATCCGGCGGCGCGGTTTCCTGCTTATAGGCATCGGCCATGGCCGCGCCGTCGAGCCCAAGATGGGCGGCATAAGAACGAATAAAGCCAAGCGCATAGGGCCGGCCGGGTAATGCGGAATGGCGACCGTCTTCCAGCGCTTCAAGATAGGCGCGGCGGATGCGCAGGCTTTCGGAAATCTGCGCCAGATCCTCGCCGCGCTTCAGCCGTGCCGCGCGCAGCTTGTCGCCCACACGCTCGGCCGCGGGGCTGCCCGTCTCAGGTACATCGTCACGAATGTCGCGCAGTTGCAACCGGCGGCGGCCGGCTTCCTGCTCAGCGTCTGAACCTTCTTGATCCACCATTAGTCCCGCTCGCGGAATCTCTCGTTTCGCCAAAACCCCAATGGGCCCTGCAGACCGTTCCCCCGTGCCTGTCAGACCCCAGCATCTTCCCTGTCTGCCAGCCGCCCGCAGCTTAAACGCCGCAGACCCGCTCCCCAATAAGAGCTGGCCACATGCGAACCAATATGCGAATCGCAGGCGCAGGCCCCGACTGGCCAACCTTTCAGGATCGTAACGCTGTTTGGTTAACTAAATCACAAAGACAGAGGCGGGCGCAATGGCCGATCTATCTGAAATCAAAGGCAAAATGCGCTAATGCGGAGCGCCGATGCCGCATAACCCTTCCAGCGGTGCCCTGTGGATACCTTTCCAAGGCTCCCGCCAAACCTAGAGCTGGATGTCGTTTTCTTCCGCAAAACGCAAAAGCTCGGCCCGGACAGTGGCGTCGGGACGCGCATAAAGGGCCTCCATGAAGCTGGAGAGCGTGCGGGTATCGAGCGAGCGGACCATCATTTTTACCGGCCCGACGGCCGCCGGCGACATGGAGATCCGGCGGAACCCGAGCCCGATCAGCGCCATGGCTTCCAGGGGCTTGCCCGCCACCTCTCCGCACAGCGTCAGCGGCACCTCATGCTTTTCACACGCCAGCACCACATGGCGCAGAAAGTTAAGCGCGGCAGGCGAGAGCAAATCATAGCGCTGGGCGACGCGCGCATTGCCCCGGTCGCTTGCAAAAAAGAACTGCAACAAATCGTTCGAGCCGACGGACACGAAATCCACCAGCGGCAGAAGCGTGTCGAACTGCCAGGCAAGCGAGGGCACTTCCAGCATCGTGCCGACCATGAGACTTGTCGGGCGCGGCTTGTCGAACTTTTCAAGCCGGCGTATCTCTTTATCGACAAGCTGGCGGGCGCGCACGAATTCGGAAACTTCCGTCACCATCGGGAACATGAGCCGGAGCTCGCGGCCAGCCGCCGCAGCCAAAAGCGCGCGCAGCTGATGGCGCAACAGCGCCGGGCGGTCGAGCGCGATGCGGATCGCGCGCCAGCCAAGCGCCGGGTTTTCTTCGTTCGCCACCTTCATGTAAGGCAGCACCTTGTCGCCGCCGATATCGAGCGTGCGGAAAACGACAGGCTTGTCGCCCGCCGCATCGAGCACCGCCTGATAAAGCTCCTGCTGGTCTTTCTGGCTCGGCAGCGTCGAGGCAATCATGAATTGCAACTCGGTTCTGAAAAGGCCGATCCCGTCCGCTCCGGATTCTTCCATATGCGGCAGATCGACAAGCAGGCCCGCATTCACATTGAGATCGACCCGCACACCGTCCAGCGTCCGGGGCTCTTCATGGCGGATGGCTTTATATTGTTCCTGGCGCCTCGCGCGGAAGCGCGCCTTTTCCGAATAAGCTTCGACGACTTCCTGGGAGGGGCGGATATAAAGCTCGCCCGTATCCCCATCGACGATAATGGCATCGCCGTCTTCGATATGATCGAGCACACCGTCCGCGCGCCCCACCGCCGAAAGCCCGAGCGCGCGCGCCACAATAGCGACATGGGCATTCGCCGCGCCTTCTTCGAGCACCAGCCCGCGCAGTTTCGACTTATCGTAATCGAGAAGTTCCGCCGGGCCCATATTGCGCGCAATGACGATCGCATCATCCGGCAGCAGGGCGCTAACGGAGGAAAGCCCGACACCGGTCAAAACCCGCAAGAGCCGGTTGGCAAGATCATCGAGATCATGCAGCCGGTCGCGCAGATAAGGATCGGTCTGGCGCAGCATGCGCGCACGCGTGTCGTTCTGCACGCGCTCCACCGCCGCTTCCGCCGTGAGGCCGGTACGCACCACATCGACCATGCGTTTCAGCCAGCCGCGGTCATTGGCGAACATGCGGTAGGCTTGCAGCACTTCGCGATGCTCGCCCGCATGGGAAAGGTCGGAAGTGGAAAGCATCCGGTCGATGGAAGAGCGCAGCTCATAGACGGCGCTTTCAAGCCGGGCGATTTCCTGATCCACATCTTCTGCAATGAGATGGGTGACGTGAACGCGTGGCTCATGCAGTACGGCATGGCCAAGCGCAATGCCTTCGGAAAGCGAGGTGCCGGCAAGATAATGCGGCTGACCGGGCTGGCTGGCGGCAACTTCGGAGAACTCGTCCGCATCGAGAAGATCCGCCGCGCCGATGAGCTCGGCAAGCACCATGGCAACGGTTTCCAGCGCCTCGACTTCTTCTTCCGAATAATGGCGCATCGTGCGGTTCTGCACGACGAGCACGCCGATCACCCGCCCGCCGCGCAGGATGGGCACACCCATCAGGGACTTGTAGATTTCTTCGCCCGTTTCCGGCCGGTAGGCGAAGGCGGGATGGGCCTGGGCATCCGTCAGATTGAGCGGGCGGGCATGCTGGGCAATGTCGCCGACAAGACCTTCGCCCACCCGCAGCCGCGTCTGGTGCACGGCGGAAGGGTTCAGACCTTGCGTGGCAAACAGTTCAAGCAGATTGCCTTTGCGCAGGAGGTAAAGCGAGCACACCTCTGTGACCATGTTCTGCGCGATCAGAACCACGGTCTTGTCGAGGCGTTTTTGCGGGCTGCCCGGTTCGGCCATCGCCTCCCGGAGCCGCCGCAGCAAAACGCGCGGATTGCCGACATCGCGCCGCATCAGCCCGTCACCTTTTCGGCTCAAATGAGAACGTTGACACCCGGTTTCCGCACAAAGCCGTTATGGGCCCGGTACCGCTCACGCGGCATCGAGCTCATAGGCCGAATGCAGGGCACGCAGCGCAAGTTCGGTATATTCAGCGTCGATCAGAACGGAAACCTTGATTTCCGACGTGGAGATCACATGGATGTTGATGCCCTTATCGGCAAGCGTCTGAAACATCTTTTGCGCAACACCGGCATGCGAGCGCATGCCCACACCGATGATCGACAGTTTCACCACATCCGTATCGCTTTTCAGCTCCTCGAAACCGATATCGGCCTGCGCTTTGCGCAATACGTCTTCGGCGCGGGCCAGATCGCTCGCCGGCACCGTAAAGGTCACATCCGTGCGCTTGTCTTCTTCGGATACGTCCTGAACGATCATGTCCACATTGATCGAGGCATCGGCGAGCGGCCCGAAAATTTTCGCGGCGACGCCGGGCTGATCCTGGACTTTCTGGACCGTGATTTTCGCTTCGTCTTTCGTATAGGCAATACCGCTGACGACTTCCTGTTCCACAATCTCATCCTCACCGCAAACTAGGGTACCTGGGCCGTTGTAATTCGCCCCCTCGCCGCCGCCTTGCGGCGCGTCGGGCGCATCGAAACTGGAACGCACCTGCAGGCGCACACCGTGCACCATGGCAAGTTCCACCGACCGCGTTTGAAGAACCTTGGCGCCGAGCGACGCCATTTCCAGCATTTCTTCGTAACTGATCTTATCAAGGCGCCGGGCCTTCGCAACGATGCGCGGGTCGGTCGTATAAACCCCGTCCACATCCGTATAGATATCGCAGCGCTCCGCCTTGATGGCAGCTGCAATGGCGACTGCACTCGTATCCGAGCCGCCCCGGCCCAGCGTCGTGATTCGGTTGTCCGGGCCGATGCCCTGGAACCCGGCAATCACGGCAACCTGTCCCTGCTCCAGACGCTCGATCAGGTTCGTGCCGTCGATCTCGGTAATCCGGGCGGTCGAGTGCGCGCCGTTCGTGCGGATCGGCACTTGCCAGCCGAGCCAAGAGCGGGCGGCCACGCCCATTTCCTGCAGCGCGATAGACAAAAGCCCCACCGTCACCTGCTCGCCCGAGGCGACAACAGTGTCATATTCGCGCGCGTCATGCAGACGCGCCGCTTCGTTCACCCAACCGACCAGTTCGTTGGTCTTGCCCGACATGGCGGAAACCACCACCGCAACCTGGTTGCCGGCATCCACCTCACGTTTTACGTGGGCAGCCACATTCTTGATACGCTCCACATCGGCTACCGATGTGCCGCCGAATTTCATGACCAAACGGGCCATCATTTCTCCTCTTTGACACGGGGCGTCTGGACCGCAGCCGTTCTTGGCTCCTATACAAGGACTGGATGAAGTTGATGAAACATCCGAAACTTTACGGCCCCGCACCGGCGGGCTCATACATACTGGCTTGCCCGGCAAGTCGCAACCGCCCCTGAAAAGGCGCCGCGGACCCGGCCAAAAGCCCCAATGCCCGACCAGAAAGCCCCAAAGATGACCCCGACACCCGAAAACCCTGCTCTTTCTCAGGATAAATCCCCCAAGGGCCCGCAAGGGGTGACGGTGGATGAGGGAGAAATCGCCCGTTTCAGCGCCATGGCCGCCGAATGGTGGGATCCGCGGGGGAAATTCCGCCCGCTCCATAAATTCAATCCCGTCCGCCTCGGCTTTATCCGCGAGCAGGTCTGCGCCCGTTTCGGGCTCGATGAAAGCGCCCGTCAGCCTCTCAAGGGCCTGCGCCTGCTCGATATCGGCTGCGGCGGCGGGCTTTTGAGCGAGCCCATGACACGGCTCGGGGCCGATGTCGTCGGCGCGGATGCGGGCGAGGCGAACATCAAAACCGCCAGCGTCCACGCCGCCGAGCAGGGCCTTGCCATCGATTACCGCGCCACCACCGCCGAGGCGCTGGCGGAAGCGGGCGAAAAATTCGATGTTATTTTGAACATGGAAGTCATCGAACATGTAGCCGATGTCGATGCGTTTCTTGCCGCTTGCGCCGCCATGCTCAAGCCGGAGGGCATGATGATCTGCGCCACACTCAACCGCACGTTGAAAGCCCTTGGCCTTGCCGTTATCGGCGCGGAATATGTGCTCGGCTGGCTGCCGAGAGGCACTCACGATTGGCGCAAATTCATCACCCCGCAGGAGTTTGAGAGGCATTTGCAGCGCCAGAATCTAAAGGTGAACCACTGGGCCGGGGTGTCGTATAATCCCTTGCAGGACAGATGGTCTCTTAGCGGCGACCGGGATGTAAACTATATGCTTGTCGCTGTGCCCGCACGGTCGTAGCCGAAACGGGCGGACCGGAAATCTCCGGCGATTGGGGAGGATGACCGGTATGGAAAACAGCGTAAACCTCGAACCGAAAATCCAGCCGCGCCAAAAGCGCGCGAAGGCCACCTATGAGCGCCTGCTGGATGTTGCCGCCCGGCTTCTCGAAGAAGAAGGCGTCGAGCGCATTTCAACCAACATGATCGCCGAACGCGCCGGCGTCACGGTGCCCGCCCTTTACCGGTATTTCCCGAACAAATATGCCGTGCTGCGCGCTTTGGGCGACCGGCTGATGGAGCGCCAGAACGAGGTGGCCATGACGTGGCTTTCCGAGCAGGGCGAGCCGGACCCGGTCGGCCTGTTCGAAAGTGCGGAAGACTTCATGCTGCGCACCATCACCGTTACGGTGGAACAGCCGGGGGGCCTTGCCGTCATGCGCGCCCTGCGCGCCGTTCCCACGCTGCAGGACGTGCGCCTTGCCTCTCACCGGCAGGTCACGGATTTGATCGTAGAATATCTGGCGACGATCACGCCGATGGAATCGCGCGAGAAAGCCTGGAAACAGGCCCGTTTTTCTGTCGAGATGGGCTATGCCGCCGTGGAAATGGCGCTGGAGGAAGACCGCATCTCCCGCGAGGACATCGTCAAGGAAGCCGCCCGGCAGCTGCGGGCCTATTGGGCACCCTGGCTGGAAAATTTCCGCAAAAATAGCGATAACTAATTTTCCATTGATCGGCGTCGGCGTTTCCGCCATTCTTTTCGGAACAGCACATCAAGGGGGAATGATCGTGCCCAGTTCTGTAAAAAGCCCGGCAGGCAAAGCCTCAGGCAGCCTTGCCCGCAAATATCCATTCCTGGCTGCCGCCATCGGCACGGCGCTTTTCTTGGGCCTTGCCGCCTGCTCGCCCGATGGCCCGCAGGACAGCCGGACGGCGGAGGAAATTGCCGAGGATGCCCGCACACGGCTGCCGGAGGATCCCGTTCTTGCCGAAAAATATGCCCGCTCCTGCATGACCTGCCACGGCGACCCGATGAACGGCGCGCCGCTCTCGGGCGATGTGAAAGCCTGGGCTAAGCGGCTTGAATGGCGCGGCAAAGAAGGCCTTCTGCAAAGCACGCTAAACGGCTTCGGTGCCATGCCGCCGCTCGGCCTTTGTCCCGATTGCTCGGTGGAAGATTTCAAAAAGCTCATCGCTTTTCTTGCCAATCAGCCCCAGCCGGACGCGGGGTCCTGACGCCCCTTCTTCAACAAAGCACGACACTAGCCAGGAGCCGGACCATGGACCTTACCCGCCGCAAAATCTTGACCCTCGGGGCCAGTGCTGCCGTGAGCACTGCCGCCCTCTCCGCCGGCCGGCCGCTGAAAGCGCTGGCGCAGTCCGCAGAGCGCATCAAATGGCAGAACTGGTCGGGCGGGCAAAGCTGCCTGCCCGAAGCCCGCCTTGCGCCGGGCACAACCGGCGAGCTCGCCGCGATCTTGAAAGAAGCCCCGCGTCCCATCCGCCCGGTCGGCGCCGGCCATTCCTTCACCGCGCTGGTGCCGACGGACGGCACAGTGCTTTCCCTCGATAGGCTTTCCGGCGTCCTCGATGCGGATGCGGAAAACATGACCGCCACATTCGGCGCGGGCACAAGGCTCGGCAATATCGGCAAGGCGCTGGAGGAAAAAGGCCAGGCGCTGATCAACATGCCCGATATCAATAAGCAAACGTTGGCCGGGTCCGTTGCCACCTCCACCCACGGCACGGGCGCGGAGTTCGGATCGCTGTCGAGCTATATCACGCAGCTTGAGCTCGTTACGCCGGGCGGCGAGGTGCTGACCTGCTCACCGTCGCAGAATTCGGAAGTGTTCGAGGCGGCCCGCGTCTCGCTCGGCGCGCTCGGCGTTCTCACCAAAATCACGCTGCAAAACCGCACGCCTTACAAATTGACGCGGCGCATCTGGTCCCTGCCCTTCGATCAGATGATGGAAGAGGCCGAAAGCCTGGCCGCGCAGCACCGCAATTTCGAGTTCTATTACATTCCCTATTCAGGCATGTGCCTTGCCATCACCCATGACGAAACGGATGAAGACATCCGCCCGCGCGTCAGTACCGATGACGACGATGCCGTGATGACCTTGAAAGCCCTGCAGGAATGGCTGGGCTGGGCGCCCTCGCTACGTGAATATCTCATCCGCTCCGAACTCGAAGAGCTGCCGGAAGAAGTCTATGTGGACACATCCTGGCGCATCTATCCGAGCGAACGCGGCGTGCGCTTTAACGAGATGGAATATCATCTGCCCCGCGAAAAGGCGCTCGATGCATTGAAAGAAGTGCGCCGCACGATCGAGGAAAACAATATCGAAGTCTTCTTCCCCATCGAGTTCCGCTTCGTGAAGGGCGATGATCTTTGGCTTTCGCCCTTTACGGGCCGTGACAGCTGCTCCATCGCCGTTCACCGCTATCATGAAGAAGAATACGAACCTTACTTCCAGGCGATGGAACCGATTTTCCGCGCTCATGAAGGCCGGCCTCATTGGGGCAAGCTTCACACGCTGGGAGCGGACGACTTTGCCGCGCTTTATCCGCGCTGGAACGATTTCCTGAAAGTGCGCCACGCGCTCGACCCGGAAGGCATCTTCCTCAACGATCATTTACGCCACGTTTTCGGAGAAGCCTGAGCCATGGCCGATTTCAAGAAACAGCTTGCCTCCATCGACCGCCGCCTTCTCATCGGCGGCGGCGCGGCGCTGGGGCTGACCACCGGTTTCTTCGGCCTGCGTCCTTCGAAGAACGGCGCCGAGGCGGGCCCCTATTTCAATGCCATGACGGGCGCGCTCAAACGCGAAAAGCTGGAACGTCCCACCCTTGTCATCGACCGCGCCGCCCTCGACCGGAACATCGACCGGCTCCGCGCCGATCTCGGACCCGGCATGGGCTACAGGATCGTTGCGAAATCGCTGCCCGCACTCGGCCTCGTCAAACGCATCATGGAACGGGCGGGCACGGACCGGCTCATGGTCTTCCATCAGCCCTTCCTCAATTATGTCGCCGCCAATGTGCCGCAGGCAGGTGTGCTCCTCGGCAAGCCGATGCCGGTGGAAGCGGCCGCGCGCTTTTACGATCATGCCGCCCCCGGCCCCTTCGACCCGGCCCGGCAGGTAGAATGGCTGATCGACACGCCCCAGCGCCTGGCGCAATACGCAGACCTTGCCAAGGCGCGCGGCCTTGCCATGCGCCTCAATATCGAGATCGATGTCGGCCTTCATAGAGGCGGCGTGCGGGACAAAGCCACGCTCAAAACCATGCTGGAGGCGATCGATGCCGCGCCCGGGCTCAGCTTCTCCGGCTTCATGGGTTACGACCCGCATCTGGCCAGCATCCCCGGCCTTCTCGGCTGGCAGGAGAGCGCCATCGAAAGCTCGAAAGCCGTCTACCAGGGGTTCGTGGAGACCGCCCGCGCGCATTACGGCGAGGCGTGGAACAGAGACGCGCTGACGCTGAACACAGCAGGCAGCCCGACTTACCGCTTTCACACGGAAAGCCAAATCGCCAATGAAGTGGCGGTGGGCTCGGCCCTCGTCAAAGCGACCGATTTCGACATTCCGACGCTGGAAGGCCATGAACCGGCGGCCTTCATCTCAACCCCGGTTCTCAAAACTTCCGAGCGCACGGAAATTCCGGGCCTCGAATTTCTTTCCGGCCTCACCTCGGCCTGGGACCGCAACAGCGCCCAAACCGCCTTCATCTATGGCGGTAAATGGCTCGCCAAACCCGTCGCGCCGGAAGGGTTGCAGCTCAATGCCTTGTTCGGACGCTCCACCAACCAGGAAATGCTGAACCATTCGGACCGCATTTCCTTGAAGCCGGGCGATCATGTCACCTTCCGCCCGACACAGAGCGAATTCGTTTTCCTGCAATTTGGGGATATCGCGGTTTACGATCCGGAAGAAGAGCGCATCGTGGAAAGCTGGCCGGTCTTCCAGCAGGGCGCATGAGGCGCGCGGAACGCTAGTTCGTCTTGCGCTTTTCGAGCCCCGGCAGCGGCGCCACCTCCACGCCTTCCTCGATCAGCTCGCGCGCTTCATCGAGCGTGGTCTCACCGTAAATGTCGCGGCGCGGCGTTTCCTCATAGTGCATGCGGCGGGCTTCTTCGGCGAACTTGTCACCGACATAATCGTAATTCGTTTCCACATGGCGGCGCAGCTCGCTCATTATGAGCGTGACTTTTTCGGCGATCTCGGCGCCCGCGCGCGTCTTGCCGGGCGTCTCAGGCTTCGTGTTCCCCTTACGCGGAATGGACGGCGCCATCAGGCCTTTGCGCACTTTGGCACTTGCGCATTGCGGGCAAATCACATCACCCGCCGCCGCTTGTTCATCGAAATCCGATGAAGAGCGGAACCAGCCGTCGAATTCATGTTCCTTGTCGCAGATCAGCCGGTAGCGGATCATGCCTATGCCTCTCCTGAAGCCTTAAAAGCGCCGGAAGGTGCCAAAACTGCCCTATCGTGGTCAAGCGCGGGAATGCGCGCCCGCGCCTCGTCAACCTTGGCCGGATCGATCTCTGCCAAAATGAATGTAGGGTCCTGCGCCGCTTCGGCCAGTATCTCGCCCCAGGGCGAGATGATGAGGCTGTGGCCATAGGTCTGGCGCCCGTTTTCATGGGTGCCTCCTTGCGCCGGCGCCAGCACGAAGCAACCCGTCTCGATGGCGCGGGCGCGAAGGAGCACATGCCAATGCGCCTCGCCCGTCTTCTGCGTAAAGGCGGAGGGTACGGTGAGGAAAGAGGCCCCGGCTTTTGCAAGCTGGCGGTAAAGATAAGGAAAGCGCAGATCGTAGCAGACGCTGAGCCCGAGCCGGCCCCAGGGCAGGTCCGCTGCCACCGCCTCCGCGCCCGGGCGGTAATTCTTCGATTCCCGGTAGCTTTCCCCGCCCGGCAGATCGACATCGAACATATGGATTTTGTCGTAGCGGGCTTTGAGACTGCCATCCGGCCCGATCAGAAGCGAGCGGTTGACGACTTTATCGGGCGCAACACGCAGGGCGAGCGAACCTATCAGCAGCCAGACGGAAAGCTCCTCCGCAAGTTGCCGGAAAGCTAAAAGCGCAGGGTCTTTGGCTTCTTCCACACAAGCGGCGAAAAGCACATCCGCCTTCAATTCCATGAGCGAGGTGGTTTCAGGCGTCGCAATGAACTGCGCACCCGCGCCATGGGCCGCGCGGATGAGCGCGCTCGCCGCCTCGATATTCTCCTGGACATTGCGCCCCGTGCGCAATTGCACGCAGGCCGCTTTAAAAGGCGCCGCGGTCATCCCCTTACCGCTCCTTCTGGAAATCAGGCCGCGAGCAGCGGGTCGAGCTTGCCGGAGGCTTCCAGCGCATAAAGCTCGTCGCAGCCGCCGACATGCGTGTCACCGACGAAAATCTGCGGCACCGTATGCGCGCCGCCCGCCTTTTGCATCATCTGGCGGCGCAGATCGGCATCCATGCCCACATCGATCTCACGGAACGTAACGCCTTTCTTGTCGAGCAGCGCTTTGGCCCGGTAGCAATAGGGGCACATCATGGTGGTGTAGATGGTGACGTTGGCCAAAATAATCCTCAACTCTTCAACAATGGTGAGGTTTATCATATAGGGGGCGCTTCCTCTCCCGCAACTCGCGCTATCGTGAGCACGCTGACCATTGCCGCGCCTTCCTTAAGGAGCACCCGGATGCAGGCCTCCACCGTCGCCCCGGTGGTCAGCACATCATCGACAAGCAGCACATGCTTGCCTACGATCTTGGCGCCCTTACCAGCTTTCAGCGAAAAAGCCCCGGCGACATTGCGCCGCCGTGCCCCTGCGCTGAGGCCCACCTGCGCCTTTGTCGGGCGGTGGCGCAGGAGGATTTCAGGATCGGCGGGCTTGCCGGAAAGCCGGCCAAGAGCCCGGGAAAGCTCGGCCGCCTGATTGAAGCGCCGCCATAAAAGCCGGCGGGCATGAAGCGGCACCGGGCAAATCAGATCGGTCTCGGCAAGCAGCTCGCCGCCCGCCTGCGCCATCAGCCGGGCAAAGGTCGGGGCAAGCTCCAGCCTATCGCCATATTTCAGCCGGCTGATGAGCCGGGCGGCGGCATCATTGTAAAGCAGCGCTGCGCGCGCCTGCGCAAAAGCGGGAGGCCGGGCAAGCGCCGCCGCCGAAACCGCGCCCTCCCCCGGATCATAGGCAAAAGGCGCGCCGGTAATCCGGCAAAAAGGCTCGCCGATGAAATCGAAGGCGCTCCAGCAGGGCGCGCAAAACGCATAATGCCGGTCGAGCCCCGCCCCGCAGGAAAGGCAGCGCGGCGGCAGAAGAAAATCCCCGGCCCGGCGCATGAGCGCGCGCAGAACCTGCCCGTCGCTCTTTGCCGCCTCCCCCGCCTCTGCCTGCATCTGCCCCTCCCGCCTCACCTGAAACGCCCGGCAATATCCTGCGCCCCTTCATCTTGCCAACAGACGATGCCGTGTCATAGTGCGCGCCTACCGCGCCGAGCGAGATGAGGGCTCATGCAACTTTTCGACCGCACGCTATTGCGCCGCCGCCGGGACCGCGCGGCCCCGGGTTTTAGCGCGCATGATTTTCTTATCCGCCATGCCAGCGAGGACATGGCCGAACGGCTCATGGCCGTGAACCGCAACTTTCCACTGGCGCTCGATCTCGGCGCCCATCAAGGCGCACTTTCCCATGCGCCGCTGCCTGAGGATAAGATCGGCGTTATTGTCGAAACCGACCTTTCTTCCGCCATGCTTGCCGGGCCTGCGCAAAAGGTACGGCAAAAGACACAGCCCTTGCGCCTGGCCGCGGATGAAGAGGCCTTGCCCTTTGCCGAGGAAAGCGCCGATCTCGTCACCTCGCTTCTCTCGCTGCATCTCGTCAACGATCTGCCGGGCACGCTCATTCAGATCCGCCGTATTCTAAAACCGGACGGGCTTTTCATCGGCGCGCTTTTCGGCGG
Source organism: Tepidicaulis sp. (assembly GCF_965222285.1). Lineage (NCBI taxonomy): Bacteria > Pseudomonadati > Pseudomonadota > Alphaproteobacteria > Hyphomicrobiales > Parvibaculaceae > Tepidicaulis > Tepidicaulis sp. Next base: position 2,917,880 of record NZ_OZ244942.1, read on the forward strand.
GGAAACCTTGTCGGAACTGCGCGAGGCGATGAGCCTTGCCGAAATCGAATGCGAGGGCGGGCTCTCCCCGCGCATCGCCCCTTTCACGGAAATCCGCGATCTCGGCGGGCTGATGCAGCGCGCAGGTTTTGCGCTGCCCGTCACGGACGCCGATAAACTCACCGTGCGCTATGCGACGCCGATGCACCTTTTGAACGAGCTGCGCGGCATGGGCGAAACGAACATGCTGAGCGAGCGGCGCAAGACGCCGCTGCGCCGCGCCACGCTCATGCGCATGATGGAAATCTATCAGGAAAAGTTTTCAGACCCGGACGGGCGCATCCGCGCCACTTTCGAAATTCATTACGTCACGGGCTGGGCGCCCCATGAAAGCCAGCAAAAGCCGCTGCGCCCCGGCAGCGCGAAAACGCGCCTCGCCGACGCGCTCGGCGTCAGCGAAAGGCCTGCCGGCGAAAAGCCGGGGCCCAAGCAAGAATGAGAAAAAGTTAGAACTCGAAAGAGCCGAGCTTGGCGGCAATGTCCTGGAAGATGGCAACCACCGCATCGCCCACCAGCGAGGTGGCGCCGAACATGGCAAGGCCGATACCGGCAACGATCAGGGAATATTCCAGCGCCGTCGCCCCGCTTTCATCGCCGAAAAAACGGGAGGCAAAGGACCGGCCATCCAAAATTTGGTGGATGTCACCGCTTACTCGTACCGTCCGGTCGATCATCACAACAAATCCCTCAACGTTGCCACAAGCGGCTCGTCGGCGGGCGGCATCGGATAGCTCTCCATCCGGTTCGGCGCGACCCATTTCAAGGTCTGCCCTTCCAGAGGCTGGGCAATCCCCTCCCACTTCCGGCAGATATAGAGTGGCATCAGAAGGTGAAATTTTTCATAAGAGTGACTGGCGAAGGTCAGTGGCGCGAGACAGGAAGCGCTAACGTCGATCCCCAGCTCCTCCTTCAGCTCGCGGATAAGCGAAACCTCAGGCGTTTCGCCGCTTTCCACCTTGCCGCCGGGAAACTCCCAAAGCCCCGCCATGGATTTGCCTTCCGGGCGCTGTGCCAAAAGGACACGCCCGTCCCCATCGGCAAGCGCGCAGGCGGCCACGAGTATGATCGGCTTATCGCTCATCGCCCGCCCCGCGCCTAGCTGCGGTAATCGGCATTGATGGCGATATATTCATGGGTGAGATCGCAGGTCCACACCGTCGCAGAAGCGGTGCCGACGCCGACATCCACTTCAATGTCGATCTCCCGCCCCTTCATATGTTTGGCGACCGGCGCTTCGTCATAGCCCGGTACGGCAACGCCGTTCTTCGCGATGTCGATACCGCCCATACGCACGGCAAGCTTGTCCCTATCCGCTGCCTCGCCCGCCTTGCCGACAGCCATGACGACACGGCCCCAATTCGCGTCTTCGCCCGCGATTGCGGTTTTGACGAGCGGGGAATTGGCGATGGAAAGGGCAATGCGCCGCGCCGCCTGGTGGCTTGCCGCGCCATTGACCGTGACGGAGATGAACTTCGTCGCCCCCTCCCCGTCGCGCACCACCTGATGAGCAAGCTCCTGCATGAGATCGTGCAAGGCCGTGCGGAATTCACGCAGACGCGGATCGCCCGCCCGCGTGATCGGCGGCCATGCCTGGCCGGTTTCCCTTTCCGCCTCGCGCATCGCCTCGCCCGTTGCGAAAAGCAGCACGCTGTCGGAGGTCGAGGTATCGCTATCCACGGTGATAGCGTTGAAACTGTCGCGCGTGCCCAGCATCAGCAAAGTCTGCAGGATGGGGGCGGGAATCGCGGCATCGGTAAAGATGAAAACCAGCATGGTTGCAAGGTCCGGCGCCACCATGCCCGAGCCTTTTGCAATGCCGTTGATGCGCACGGGCACCCCGCCGATCATCACCTGGCGCGTTGTATATTTGGGAAAGGTATCCGTGGTCATGATGGCCCCGGCAGCCGCTTCCCAATTGTCCCGGTGCAGCACCTTCATGGCTTTGCCGATACCGTTCTCGATCGGTTCGGGCGGCAGGAACTGGCCGATGACCCCCGTCGAGGCGATAAACACATCCTTCTGCCGGCAGCCGACTTCCTGAGCGGCCTTTGCCGCCGTCGCGCGTACCGTCGCCATCCCGGCCTTGCCGGTAAAGACGTTGGAATTGCCCGCATTGACGACGAGCGCGCGGGCCACGCCGTTTTCGATATTGGCGCGGCACCAATCGACCGGCGCGCCCGGCATTTTGGAATTCGTGAAGACCCCGGCAACACTCGTGCCTTCCGGGAAAACCGCGACAAGCATGTCGTCACGGTTCTTATATTTGATGCCGGCCTGCACGGCGGCAAATTCCACCCCGGCCACTTCCGGCATTTTGGGATAGCTCTTCGGCGCAAGCGGGGACACTTTCGCGGCAGTTTTGCGCTTACCGGCGACTTTCGTGCGGCTGGCGGCTTTGGCCACCGGTTTCTTGGCAGCGACTTTTTTACGCGCGGCGCGTTTCGGCTTTACGGCCGTTTTCTTCTTGGCGATGAGCTGCCGTTTCTTCTTCGGCTTCGCCACTTTGCTCTTGGCGCGCACGCTTGCCGGTTTTCTTTTCTTACCGCCCGCTTTCGTCATCGCTCATCCCGTCTTTGCCGCTATCTGCATCTGCCTCTGTGCGCCTGCCTTTATTGCGGCGCGATCACCGGACGCGAAGAACCGCCATCCGCCCCGACAATCTCGATTGTCGCATCATTGCGCAACTTTTCTATGAGGGCTTTCCCCTCTTCCTGAAGAAACTGCGCCGTCAGCTCGTCCTTTACCTCTTCAAAGCTGGGCTTGGGCTGCGGCCGGCGGTCTTCCAGCTTAATGACATGCCAGCCGAACTGGGTTTCCACCGGCTCGGAGATCTCGCCCGGCTTCAGCTTGAAAGCAGCTTCCGCAAAAGGCTCGACCATGTCGGTTTTAACGAAATAGCCGAGATCGCCGCCATTCTCGCCGGTGGGGCCTGTGGATTTTTCCGCCGCCACCTCTTCGAAGGCTTTCCCGCCTTCAATCTCGGCGATCACCTCGCGCGCCTCCGCCTCGCTTGCCACGAGAATATGCCGGGCGCGCACTTCATCTTCAGGTTCCCGGGCGGCGATTTCCTGCTGGTAGTAGTCTTTCAGCGCCTCGTCCGTCGCTTTGCCGGAAATGAGCTGCGTCCAGTAAACGTCGCGCAGCGCCTTTTCCTTGTAATAGTCGACGCGGCGCTTCACCGAGGGATCGTCCCCCAAGCCCTTTTCCTCGGCCTCCTGGGAGAGGATTTTCCGGTCGATCAGCATGCTCAGAAGATATTGAAAGCGCACATTCTGCGGCAGCTGGTCGAGCACCCCGCCCAGCTCCTCTTCGGCAAGGGCGAGATCGGAAAACATGATCGCCTCGCCATTAACCTTGGCAACGGCCTGATCAGCGCTTTCCCCGGCCGGGGCGGGCTCCTGAGCGAAAGCCGGCGCGATGAGGGGGGCTTGGACCATGCCTGCCGTAATCCCCGCTGCCAGTGCCGATGCTAGTAAGAGCCGCATGCCGATCCTTCCCGGCGGAAAACCGCCAAAGCCGATAAACTGTTTGATACACCCTGTTACCAGCCTTTCAGGCCTCTGAGAAATGAATCTGCTGTAATTTTAGAGATTTAGCCCCCGAAAGCGCCCCTCTGCGGCAGGGGGTGACATTGACAGGTTAAGCCCCCAGCCCTTACATGCTTGCCTACGTATTTCTGCCGCAAAGCGCCTCTAGAAAGGCTCTCCGGCACGCGAGGGGCGGCCCCGCCCCCGACAGAATGAGGTTAATACCCAATGGCAAGCTTGGGCGCCCTGGCTCGGCGGTTTTTCGGCACGTCGAATGACCGCAAACTGAAGGCTTACACACGCAACGTTGAGGCTATCAACGCCCTGGAGCCCGCCACCGAGGCGCTTTCCGACCTTGCCCTGCAGGAAAAGACCAACGAATTCCGCGACCGGCTGGCAGGCGGGGAAAGCCTCGATGCGCTTTTACCGGAAGCCTTTGCCGTGGTGCGCGAGGCGGCCCGGCGCACCCTCGGCCAGCGGCACTATGATGTGCAGCTCATCGGCGGCATGGTTCTTCATGAAGGCAAGATTTCCGAAATGAAGACGGGGGAAGGCAAGACGCTTGTCTCCACCCTTGCCGCCTATCTCAACGCTCTGCCCGGCAAAGGCGTCCATGTCGTGACGGTGAACGATTATCTGGCCAAGCGCGATGCGGGCTGGATGGGCCAGGTCTATGAATTCCTCGGCATGAATGTCGGCGTCATCCTGCACGGGATAAGCGATGAAGAGCGCCGCGCCGCCTATGCCGCCGACATCACTTACGGCACCAATAACGAGCTCGGCTTCGATTATCTGCGCGACAACATGAAGTACCAGCTGAACGCCATGGTACAGCGCGGGCATCATTTCGCCGTGGTCGACGAAGTGGACTCCATTCTGGTCGATGAAGCGCGCACACCGCTCATCATCTCCGGTCCCGTGGAAGACAAATCCGAGCTTTATACCAGCGTCGACAAGCTGATCCCCGATCTGCCGGAAGAAGCCTTCGAGCTTGATGAAAAGGCCCGCACCGTCAGCCTGACGGAAGAAGGCAACGAGATCGTCGAGACGATGCTGGCCGAGCGCGAACTTTTGAACGAAGGCGGGCTTTACGATGTGGAGAACATCTCCCTCGTTCACCACGTCAACAATGCCCTGAAAGCACACAAGCTCTTCCAGAAGGACAAGGACTATATCGTCAAGGGCGGCAAGGTCGTCATCATCGACGAGTTCACCGGCCGCATGATGGAAGGCCGGCGCTATTCGGACGGGCTGCACCAAGCGCTGGAAGCCAAGGAAGAAGTCCCGATCCAGCCGGAAAACCAGACGCTCGCCTCCGTCACTTTTCAGAATTACTTCCGCCTCTATGAAAAGCTTTCCGGCATGACCGGCACGGCGCTGACGGAAGCGGAAGAATTCATGGATATTTACGGGCTCGACGTGGTGGAAATCCCGACCAACCTGCCCATCTCCCGTAAAGACGAGGACGACGAGGTTTACCGCACCGCGCGCGAGAAATACGAAGCCATCGTCGAAGAGATCGCCGATTGCATGGAGCGCGGCCAGCCCGTTCTCGTCGGCACCACCTCGATCGAGAAATCCGAGCTTCTTTCCGACTTCCTGAAGAAAAAGCGCATCAAGCATAATGTGCTGAACGCCCGCTACCACGAGCAGGAAGCCCATATCATCGCTCAGGCAGGCGTGCCCGGCGCCGTCACCATCGCCACGAACATGGCCGGCCGCGGCACCGACATTCAGCTCGGCGGCAATATCGACATGCGCCTGGAAGAAGAGGCGGCAGGCCTTGAAGGCGATGCGCTGGAAACGAAAAAGGCCGAGCTTCTCAAGGACATCGAGGCAAAGAAGCAAATCGCGCTCGAAGCTGGCGGGCTTTACGTCATCGGCACGGAGCGCCATGAAAGCCGCCGCATCGACAACCAGTTGCGCGGGCGCTCGGGCCGCCAGGGCGATCCCGGCCGCTCGAAATTCTATCTCTCCCTCGAAGACGATCTGATGCGCATCTTCGGCACCGACCGCATGGACGGGATGCTGCAGAAGCTCGGCCTGCAGGAAGGCGAGGCGATCGTCCATCCCTGGATCAACAAGGCGCTGGAAAAGGCGCAGGCCAAGGTCGAGGCACGCAACTTCGACATCCGTAAGAACCTTCTGAAGTTCGACAATGTGATGAACGATCAGCGCAAGGTGATCTTCGAGCAGCGCATCGAGCTGATGCGCATGGACGACGTCTCCGAGACCATTGCCGACATGCGCCATGAAGTGATCGAAGACATGGTAAGCACCCATATCCCCGAAAAGGCCTATGCCGAGCAGTGGGATGTGGACGGGCTTCTGGAGGAAACGAAAAAAATCCTCAGCCTCGATCTGCCGATCAAGGATTGGGCCGCAGAAGAAGGCATTGCGGATGAAGAAATCCGTGAGCGCATCACCCGCGCCGCCGATGCCCATATGGCGCAGAAAGTGACGCAGGTCGGCCCGGAAATCATCCGCCAGGTGGAAAAAGCGGTGCTCCTGCAGCTCATCGACGGGCGCTGGCGCGAGCACTTACAAATGCTCGATCACCTGCGCCAGGCCGTGGGTCTGCGCGGCTACGCACAGCGCGACCCGCTCAACGAATATAAGACGGAAGCCTTCGAGCTTTTCGAAGCGCTGCTTATTCGTCTGCGCCGGGATGTGACCGAGCAGCTCATGAACGTGCAATTCGTTTCCGAGGCCGATGCGCCGAAGCTGGAAGAACAGGCGCTGCCGGAAATGCATGCCCACCATGTCGACCCGCTCACCGGGCGCGATGAAATGGAAGAGGCAGGTGACACCGCAACGCTGACACGTCCCCGCGCGGATGTGCCCATGAACCCGGACGATCCTTCGACCTGGGGCAAGATTTCGCGCAACGCGCCCTGCCCCTGCGGCTCGGGCAAGAAATACAAACATTGCCACGGGGCCGTCGCCTAAAGGCGAAACGCTCAGTCGCCGGGCTTGGCGGCAAAAGGATAGGCTTCAAGAGAAAACGCGGTAGCGGCAAGGCTATCGCGTTTTTTCATGCGCGCCCACCAGGCGGCAAGGTCGCCCCGCTCTTCCATCAAGGCAAGGCCCTGACGGGTTTGCATCAGATAGTCCATCATCGGTGCGAAGTGACAATCGGCAAGGCTGAATGCCGCTCCGCCAAGCCAGTCGCCGTTCCCGTAATGGCCGGCAAAAGCGCCGAGTGACTTTGCAAGCCGGGCTTCCATGCGCTCGCTCAGCATGTCGTCCGGCCAGCCGCCCGCAATCGGCGCGAAGACCTGCTGCGTCACAAGCTCGCGAATATCGGGCCAGATGTAATTGTCGAGCATGGCGATGGCGGCACGCACATGGGCGCGGCTTGCGGCATCTTCCGGCAGGAGCGCCGGGCCGCCCGCGGCCTCTTCAAGATAAAGGCAGATAGGACCCGTCTCGAAGAAGCGCTGGCCGTTATGGGTGAGCACCGGCACTTTCGCGAAAGGATGGGCGCTCTTGCCCATCCCTTCGGAGATGAAGTCGATCTCCTCGAACGCATAGGCGAGCGCCTTTTCCTCCAGCACCAGCCGCACGATCCGCGTATAGGCGCTGTAGGCGGCCCCTTGCAGCGTCAGGCTCATGCGCCCGCCTGCTGCTCTGCTTTCAGCCGCCGGCCCGCCGCCCAATAATGATAGGCCGCCCAGATGTTGAGCATCGCCGTGCCGAAAAGCGCCCAGCGCAGCGAATCCACGCCGAAGCCGTAATCGGCCCGCAAGACGTCGGAGATGATGCCGACAACCTGCGGCCCGAAGCCGAGGCCGATAAGGTTCAGGATGAAGAGCATGACGGCCGAGGCAAGCGCGCGCTGGCGCAGCGGCGTCAGCGTCTGGATCATCGCGAAGGACGGGCCGAGATAGAAGGCGCCGAGCAGCGAGATCGGCACATAAAGCACCCAGAGGATGGAAATATCGACGCCGCCGATGCTGAACGCCGGGAAATTATCGATGAGATAGAAAACCGCGATGAAGGGCACGGCAGCGAGCTTGGCAACGGCCACGACCCAGGTGTTCCAGCGCACGTCCTTCTTGGAAAGATGGTCGGTCAGCTTGCCGCCGATCAGCGCGCCGAGCCCGCCGACAATGCCGACAAGCGGGGCAAGCCAGGTGCCTACTTCCGCAGGCGACATGCCATGCGTGCGGATCAGAAAGGCCGGGCCCCAGGCGATACCGCCATAACCGACAAACGAGGTAAGCGTCACGCCGATCACCACATGGCGTGCGGCAATCTTGCTCCAGAGATGATGGAAACCCGCCTTGATCATGCCGGTGAAGAGCGCCAGCGTCATCGGCGGATGGGCTTCCTGTTCGCCCGCCCCTTCCGAATGGCCGCGCGGCGGCTCGACCAGCGTATAGCGCACGAGCAGCGCGATAAGGACGCCGGGCAGACCGACCACGAAGAACGCCATGCGCCAGCCGTAAAGCTCCGTCACCCAGCCGCCGACGAAAAGCCCGATCATCACGCCGAGATAAACGCCGAGCGAGTAGATCGCCATGGCGCCCGCCCGCTCGGTGGGGCCGTAAAGATCGGCGATCATGGAATGGGACGGCGGGCTTGAGCCTGCCTCGCCGATCCCCACCCCGATACGGGCAAGGGCAAGCGTCCAGAAATTATTGGCAAGGCCGCACATGGCCGTCATCGCCGACCAGATGGCGATGGCGCCGGCAATGATGTTGCGCCGGTTGCTGCGGTCCGCCCATATGGCGATGGGAATGCCGAGCGTTGCATAGAAAAGCGCAAAGGCGATGCCGCTCAGAAAACCGATTTGCGTATCGGAAAGCAGGAGATCGGCCTTAAGCGGCTCGACCAGAATGCCGACAATATTCCGGTCCACATGGCTCGATGTATAGCCGAGCACCAAAATGCCGAGCGCATAAGACCGGTATCCCGGCGTGATTTTATCGGCCGGTGACACCGGCGCCGCTTCTTGAGCCATCTCCTACCCCGCCTCGATTTTTCAAATTCTTGTTGCGGGCAATCTATCTGCTTGTTGCCGCGGCGACAATCGGCCATTCGCGTTTTGCCGGGCCGGGCGGCGCTGAAAACCGCCCTCTGGCTTTGTTTGCACCGCGCTCTGCGGCTGTCATAATGCGCGCCAACAAACAATAAGGTCAGCAGGAGAGCGCTCATGACATCCCCCGTTCCCTTTAAGGTCGACATTCCCCAAAGCATCATCGACGGCATTCTGGCCAAGGTCCGTCAATATGAATGGCATGAAATGCCAATTATCGACGATGGCGGCGACCGCTGGGCCTATGGCACGGACATGGCCTATATGAAGGAGCTCTGCGAATACTGGACGCATCACTATGACTGGCGCGCCTTCGAGACGAAGCTCAACGCCTTCCCTCAGTTCAAAACCGAAATCGACGGGCAGGAAATCCACTTCCTGCATGTCAAAGGCTCGGGCGCCAATCCGCAGCCGGTTCTTCTCACCCATGGCTGGCCGGGCTCGGTGCTGGAATTCTATGACGTTATCGAGCCCTTGGCGCATCCGGAAAAATTCGGCGGCAATGCCGAAGACGGGCTGACGCTCATCGTGCCGTCTCTTCCCGGCTACGGCTTTTCCGGCAAACCGAAAAAACCCGTCGGACCGAAATTCACCGCCGCGCTTTGGGACCGGCTCATGCGTGAGGTTTTGGGTTATGACACCTATATCGCCCAAGGCGGCGACTGGGGCTCGGTCGTCACCGGCTGGCTCGGCTATGAGCATGGAATAAACAAAGGCGGCGGCTGCAAGGCCATTCACCTCAACATGTACGGCGTGCGCCCGCCCGCTCTTCCTGAAACGGAGGAAGAAAAGAAATGGGCCGAAGGCGCCGCCTTCATGTTCGAAATGGAAGGGGCTTATTTGCGCCTGCAAATGACGAAACCCCAATCGCTTTCCTACGCGATGATGGACAGCCCCGTGGGGGCTGCCGCCTGGATCGTGGAAAAATTCGCAACCTGGGGCGACACGCGCGGGCCGGACGGCACGGTGCATATCGAGCATGCTTTTTCGAAAGACACGCTGCTGACCAACATCATGATCTATCTCGTCACCCGCACCTTCAACACCGCGACCTGGTATTACCGCGGCATGTTCGAGGAAGGCGGCACGAACATGGCGCCGGGCACCTCTGTCACCGTGCCCACCGGCATTGCCAATTATCCGGGGGAACTCTTCACCTTCCCGCCCCGTTCGATGGTGGAGAAAGGCTATAATGTCGTTCACTGGTCCACGTTCGACAAAGGCGGTCACTTCGCGGCGCTGGAACAGGGCGAGGCTTTCGTCAAGGATCTGCGCGATTTCATCGGCAAACTTACCGGCTGACCCCGCACCAAAACCTCTGCGCGACCGATTATGGAAAGAAGCCCCATGACCCATCCCGTCATTCCCGCCGACCCCTTCACCATTCACGTCTCGGACGGCGAAATCGCGGATCTGAAAACACGGCTCGCCCAGACCCGTCTGCCGAACGAGCCGGACGGAAACGAAAATTGGGATTACGGCACCAATCTCAGCTACATGGAGCGGCTGCTCACTTATTGGCGCGACGATTTCGATTGGCGCAAGCAGGAAGCCTGGCTCAACACGTTCAAGCAGTACCGCGCGACAATCACGGATGAGGACGGGGCCGATCACGAAATCCATTTCATCTATGAGCGCTCCTCGCAGCCGAATGCCATTCCGCTGATCATGACCCATGGCTGGCCCTCGAGCTTCCGCGAGTTTCTGGATGTCGTGGACCGGCTTGCCCATCCGCAAACCTATGGTGCGGACGGCCCGGCCTTCGATGTGATCGTGCCCTCGCTCGTCGGTTACGGCTTTTCCTCAAAGCCGGCGCAGCCCATCGGCCCCGCCGCCATTGCCGAGCTTTGGCACAAACTCATGACCGACGTGCTCGGCTACGACAAATACGCCGCCCAGGCCGGTGACTGGGGCAGCTTCGTCACCTCGCGCCTTGCTCTCCAGCATGCCGACAGCCTGCTTGCCATTCATCTGACCATGCTGCCGCTGCGCCCGGATGTGAAAGACAAGCCCGTGACGGAGGAAGAAGCGGCCTGGATCAAGGAAATGCAAGCCTGGTGGCGCCAGGAGGAGGGCTACCGCTCCATCCAGTCCACCAAACCCATGGCGCTTGCCTTCGGCCTCCACGATTCGCCCGCAGGCCTTGCCGGCTGGCTGGCGGATAAATATTACCGCCTCGGCGACACCGAAAAATCCCACCCCTGGGAGGGCATGGAAGCGCGCTTTCCCATGGACACGATCCTGACCCAGTTCTCCATCTACTGGTTCACGGGCACCATCAATTCCGCCAACACGCTCTATAAGGCGGGGCCTGCGGAAAACTCCAACCGCCTGAAGCGGGGCGAAAAGGTCACCGTGCCCACCGCCTATAGCGAATATCCCATGGACACGCTCCCCCTTACCCCGCAAAGCTGGGCGGAACGCGGCTATAATCTGAAGCGCTTTAAAATCATGGAGCGCGGCGGCCATTTCGCCGCCATGGAAGAGCCGGAGCTTTTTGCAGACGACGTGCGCGCCGCCTTCAAAGAATTACTCGGATAGATCGGGCAACATATGACACTTGAGCAGATGATCGCGCTGGGACTTCTCATTCTGGCGCTGACGCTCTTCATTTGGGGCAAGCTGCGCCACGACATCGTGGCGCTCATTGTCATGATCGGCACGGGCCTGAGCGGCCTCGTGCCGGCGGATGCGCTGGTGGAAGGTTTCGGTCATCCCGCCGTCATTACCGTTGCCGCCGTGCTTGTCGTCAGCCGGGCCCTCAAGAACGCCGGCACGGTCGACATCATCGCCCGCTATATCGGCCCCTTCACAAAAACCTCATTCAGCCAAATGGCGGTGCTGACGGGGGTCTGCGCGCTGGCTTCCGCTTTCATGAACAATGTCGGGGCGCTCGCCGTTCTCCTGCCCGTCGCGCTTGCCAGCGCCGAGGAACGCGGCCGCCCGCCCGCGCTTCTTTTGATGCCGCTTGCCTTCGGTTCGATCTTAGGCGGCATGATGACGCTGATCGGCACGCCGCCCAACATCATCATTTCTTCTTTCCGCGCCAATGCGGTGGGCGCGCCTTACACCATGTTCGATTTTTCCTATGTCGGCGCTCCCGTCGCATTGGTGGGCCTTTTCTTCATCACGCTGATCGGCTGGCGGCTCATCCCGAAGGAGCGCAAGGGCGGGGTTTCGGGCGATGCGCTTTTTCATATCAACGATTATGTCGTGGAAGCGCGCGTGCGCGAGAAGAGCAAACTCATCGGCAAGCGCATGGTGCATCTGGAACAGATGACAGGCGAGGAAATCGCCGCCACCGGCAAGGTGGGCCCGGACGGGCAGATCGAAACACCCGATCCCTGGCGCACCATCAATCACAACGACATTCTCATCCTGCGCGCCGACCCGAAGGATCTGGAACCCTGGATCGATGAATTGGGCCTTGAGCTCATCACCGACCGCTCGAAAACCGCCATGCAAAGCGAAAAGGAACGGGGCGAGGCACTGCATTTGAGCGAGGCGATCGTTTCTCCCGATTCCATGCTGCTCGGGCGCAGTGCTGCTTCCATCGAGCGCCGCTCCGGCTACCAGCTCTCGCTGCTGGCACTTGCCCGCAAAAGCGAGCCAGTACGCCGGCGTCTTCACAATGTGCGCTTTCAGGCAGGCGACGTTTTGCTTCTGCAGCAGCGCGGCGAACAGCAACTGGAACTCATTCAGGAAATGGGCCTCTTGCCGCTGCCCGAACGCGGGCTCAGCCTCGGCCAGCCGCGCAAGGCGCTGACCGCCGTGCTGATTTTCGCCGGCTGCATCGCCCTTTCCATGCTCGGCATCCTGCCCATCGCCGTCGCCTTCATCACCGCCATCGTCGCCTATCTGCTGCTCGATATTCTCAATCTGCGCGAGCTTTATTCCTATATCGACTGGCCAGTCATCGTGCTTCTGGGCGGCATGATCCCGCTCGGCACGGCGCTCGAAGCCTCTGGCACCACCGCGCTCATTGCCGGCAGCCTGCTTGAGCTAACGGGCAATCTGCCCGCCTGGTGCATCATCGCGCTTTTGATGGTGGTGACGATGTTCCTCTCCGACCTGATGAACAACGCGGCCACCGCCCTCATCATGGCACCGCTTGCCATCGCCATCGCGGGCGGCATGGGAGTCAACCCCGATCCGCTCTTGATGAGTGTCGCCATCGGCGCAAGCTGCGCCTTCCTCACGCCCATCGGCCACCAGTCCAACACGCTGGTCATGGCGCCGGGGGGATATAGGTTCGGGGATTATTGGCGGCTCGGCCTGCCGCTTGAAGTTTTGATTGTGGCCGTCGCCGTGCCGCTGCTCATGGTCTTCTGGCCGCTTTAAGTCTTCTGGCCGCTCTAGGCGGCCACGCGGGCTGCTCTTAGGAGAGCCCGTGCTTGCCCATGGCCATGAATTTCTCGCGCCGCTGGCGGCGGAGCGCATCGGCATCGAGCCCGTCGAGGCCGCGCAATTCTTCTTCGATGGCATCGCCCGTCTCGCGAATCATCTGCGCCCGCTCCCGGTGCGCGCCGCCCACAGGCTCGGGCAGGATGCGGTCGATGATGCCAAGCTCTTCAAGGCTCTGCGCCGTCACTTTCATGGCGGTCGCCGCCTCTTTGGCCTTGTCCGAGGAGCGCCAGAGAATGGAGCTGCAGCCTTCCGGCGAAATCACTGCATAAATCGAATGTTCGAGCATCAGCACCCGGTTGCCCGCGGCAATCGCAATCGCCCCGCCCGACATGCCCTCGCCGATCACCACCGAAATCATCGGCACGGAAAGGCCGAGGCAGCGGTCCATGGAGCGGGCAATGGCTTCGGCAACACCGCGCTCTTCCGAGCCGATGCCCGGATAAGCGCCTGCCGTATCCACCAGCGTGATCACCGGCATATCGAAACGCTCGGCCATATCCAGAAGGCGGATGCCCTTGCGATAACCTTCCGGGCGCGCCATGCCGAAATTGTGGCGCATGCGCGTTTCCATGTCCGAGCCTTTTTCATGGCCCATGACGACCACGGAACGGCCGCGGAACCGGCCAAGCCCGCCGATGATCGCCGCGTCCTCGGCAAACAGGCGGTCGCCGGCCAGCGGCGTGAAGTCCTGAATGAGGCCTTTGACGTAATCGACGAAATGCGGACGGTTGGGGTGGCGGGCGACCTGCGTCTTCTGCCAGGGATCGAGACGGCTATACGTGTCTTTCAGCAGCTGCGCGGCTTTGGTTTCGAGCTTGGCCACTTCATCGGAAATACTGACCGACGGGTCTTCCTGAGCCAGGGTTTTCAGCTCTTGAACCTTGCCTTCCAGTTCAGCAATCGGCTTTTCAAACTCAAGATAACTCAGCATCGCTCCCCGCTCGCGCCATCCCGTTCCAACTGTGACAAGAGAGCCACAAATTTGCGGCACACTGGCCCGGCTTCCCCCCCTTGTCAACTGCGTTGACGTGCCGGAGAGCCCCTGCCCGTCGCCGGATTGGTCCTGCCAAAAGGCGAGCGAATAGAAGACGTTAGGGAAGGCTGTCACAAAGGAGGCGGATACCCCGTCACCCATAGAGCCGGCACCGCCCGCGGGCCATGACCAATCTGGGGAGATGAAGAATGCAAGAGACCGCAATAAGAGTGCGCAGCGCGCTCATGAAACGGGGGCTGATCGCGCTTTTCGCGCTTACTCTCTCAGCAAACGGGGTCTATATGCTCGCCGCCCCGCTTGCCTGGTACGGCGATATTGCCGGCGTGCCGAATACCGGCCCCTTCAACCCTCATTTTGTGCGCGATATCGGCGTCGCCTATCTCACCCAGGGCCTGCTCCTCTTCTGGGCGGCGCGCCGCCTTGCGCTCGCAACGCCTTTTCTCATCGCCGTCGCCATTTTCCTCGGCCTGCATGCCCTCTTGCATCTGTGGGATGTGGCCGCAGAGCGCCTGCCGATGGATCATCTGATCATCGACCTGCCCGGCGTCTTCCTGCCGGTCTTTGTCGCCCTCGGCCTTGCCTATTGGTGCAGAGGCGAGCGCGCGGGAGTAAGCTGAGCAAATGAGCCCGGAAGAGACATTCGAAAGCCTGCGCCCCCACGCGATGCGCGTCGCCTACCGCCTGCTCGGCACGCTGGCGGAGGCCGAAGACGTGGTGCAGGAAGCCTGGCTGCGCTGGTCGCGTGTGCAGGCAAGCGAAATCCGCTCGCCCAAAGCCTGGCTCACCACCACCGTCACGCGCCTTGCCATCGACCATCTGCGCGCGCAAAAGGCCCGCCGGGAAACCTATCCAGGCCCCTGGCTGCCCACCCCGCTCATCGAATTCGATCTCGACCATCTGCCCGATGAAAAGACACCTTCACCGGAAGACAGAATCGCCCTTGCCGATGATGTCTCCCTGGCGCTGATGATGGTGTTGGAGCAGCTCGGGCCGGAAGAACGCGCCGCCTTCATCCTGCGCGAAGCCTTCGACACAGATTACGGCGAGATTGCCCGCATCCTCGGCAAGTCGGAAGCTGCCTGCCGCCAGATCGTCAGCCGGGCCCATAAACATATCCGCGCCGGCAAACCGCGTTTCGAGCAGACGAAGGATCAGCACAGCTTCCTGCACAGCGCCTTTCTGCAAGCCCTGCAATCGGGCGACGTGGAAGCCTTCGGAAAGCTCTGCGCGAAAGACGCGGTGCTGCTTTCGGATGGCGGCGGCAAGGTGCAGGCCGCGCTCAACCCGCTATACGGGCGCGACCGCGTCACCCGCTTCATCCTCGGGCTCTCGCGCAAATGGGTGCGCTGGGTGGAAAGCGGCCGACTGCCCGGCCAGACACTGGAATTTTATAGCGCCCGGATCAACGGCCTGCCCGGCTTCGTCACTTTTACCGGCGAAGAAATCTATATGAGCGTCGCCCTCGATACGGATGATGAAGGCCGCATCTCCCATGTCTATATGATGCGCAATCCCGACAAGCTGAAACATGTGCACCGCCCGCCCGGCCCGCCGACCCTCAGCTTCGATTTGCGCGCAGGAACCACGCCCGGCGGCACTCCTTAGAAACGCGCTTCAGAAGTTTTTGGCAAGCGGGTGATGGGTTTCCACCAGCGTGCGCAGCCGTTCTTCCAAAACATGGGTGTAAATCTGCGTCGTGGAAATATCCGCATGGCCGAGCAGTTTCTGCAGGGAACGCAGATCCGCCCCGTTTGCCAGCAAGTGGCTGGCGAACGCATGGCGCAGCACATGCGGGGAGACCTGGCGCGCATCGATGCCCGCCTCGCGCGCCACGTCCTTCAGGATTTGCGCAAAGCGGTGCCGCGTCAAATGCGGCTCCTTGCCGCGCGAGGGAAAGAGCCAGGGATTGCCCTCGCCCGCTTTCTTCGCCCGCAGCGGCAGATAAAGATAAACAGCATCGCGCGCCGCCTCCGTCAGCGGCACCGTGCGCTCCTTGTTGCCTTTGCCTTTGACGAGGATAAGCCGCGTCTCCCCCGTCACCGCCCGCACCGGCAGGCTCACAAGTTCGCTGACGCGCAGGCCCGTTGCATAAAGGAGTTCAAGCAGGCAGACCGTGCGCGCAGCCTTATAGGCAAGGCGCAGCTCCGCCTCCGCCGCACCGCTGGCGCTTTTGCCAGCTGACATCCGTGCAGCTTCCAAAAGCCGGTCCACTTCCTCCACGCTCAATGTGCGCGGCAAGCTGCGCGGGCGCTTCGGCCCTTCGATCGCCGCGCTCGGATCATCGGCGCGCAGCCCTTCAGCAAAGAGAAATTGATGAAGCTGGCGGAGCGAGGAAAGCCGCCGCGCCGCCGTTGTCTCCGCCAGCCCCTCACTGGCGATGAGGCCCAGATATTTGCGGATATCGGCAGCGGCCGCATCTTCTAGCGAGCGCCGGCGCGTGCGCAAAAAAGCAGTGTAATCCCGCAAGTCCCGGAAATACGCATCAAGGGTGTTTTTCGAAGCGCCGCGCTCGGCCTGCATCATCTCGAAAAACATCTCGACGAGACGGGCATCCGCCCCGCCGATGGTTTTTCCCTCCGATGCCTTTTGCCGCCCCATCCGATTTTCCTTCTAGGCAGGCGGCACACGCCCCGCCTCGCTTGCCGCCAGCAGCGCATCGAGTGCCAAACGGAACGCTTCTTCGCGCAGCCCGACTTTCAGCAGCGCCGACACCATATTGGCAAGCGCCTGGGGATGAAGATTGCCAAGCCCCGTCTTGCCCGGCAGCGCCAGCGTGAGCAGCACCGCCTCCCCGCGCCGCCCGGCAGCGCTCGCCTCTTCCAGCGCGCGCAGCAATTGCGGGCCGGGCATCAGCCCGTCCGGCAGCTCGCCGCTATCGAGCAGCGCCGCCCAAAGATCGGGGCTGAGCTGATAGCCGAGCGCATCGAGCAGCAGAGCCTCGCGGGCGGCAACTGCCCGCACGCGCCCGCCCTCGCCGATACGCAGTTTGAGCTCGGTGCTCGCCGCCGCAAGATCGGGCTCGACGCCGCGCTTGCCGGTCAAAAACCGCACCATACCTTTCAGCTCATCAAGCTGCGGCGTGCGGTGGCCTGCCTCGCTGAGCGCTGCAAGCCACATGGACGCGCGCACCCGCTCCTCATTAACAATAAGCGCGCGCACGAAATGCCCGCCAAGCACCGGATCGCCCCCGCGCGGGGGAATGGAGGCGATGATGGGACCAAGCACGCGGGCAAGCATCCGGAAATCTTCGGAAGTTTCCGCCGCCGCAAGCCCGCCGCTGACAAGCACCGCCTTATCGCCCGGCACGCTTTCATCGGACAGGGTTTTGTAAAGCGCGGCGCGGGCCTGCCAGGCCTCGTCCGGTTTTTTGGGAAGCTTGGCACCGGCATAAAGCGCGGCCAGTTCATGCGGGGCGGCAAGATAAGCGGCGACGGCTTTTTCACCTGCCTGAATGCGCAGGCCCATATCAAGACCGTCCCGGCGCATCATGTCCGCCAGCAAGGAAGGCTCAGCCAGAGAGACGGCATCGGCAGGCAGCGCCCGCCCCGCCCCCAGATAAAGCGCGTAACGAAGCGGGTTCAGCCGCTCGGGCGCCGGCGCATCGAGCTTCAGGCCGTCCGTCTTTTGCGCGAGCAGCGAATAAAAAAGCGCGTCTTCCATACCCTGCTCACGGGCAAGATCGGCGGTGAGATTGGCGGCAATGACCTCGCCGGCCTCTGCCTGGCAAAGCGCCGTCAGTTTCAAGCTGAAAGCGGCAAGCGGATCGCCCAGCGGATCGCTGCCCACCGGAAGAAGGTCGAGCGAGCGGCAGGCTTCTTTGACATCGCCCGCAGCAAGAAAGGCTTCCGCGCGCAGCTTCGCCGAGCCCGCATCCGCCTTAACCCGCTCGCGCCCGGCAAAGAGCCGGCGCACCGCTTCGCTTTCACCGGCGGCCATCAGCCGTTCAAGGCGCAAATAAAGGATGGATTGGCCCGCCGTTGCACCCTGAGGCGGCGCCGCGCTCGATAGCAAGAGCCGGTATTGGAGATCATGCAACGAGGGCTGGAAGAGCGGTGCAGGCAGCTCCGGCAACAGCCGCTCAACCTCGCGCCGGCTCGTGCCCTGCCACATGCGCGCGCCGAGCCCGCCCTGATCTTCCGTCAAAAGCCCGATGCTCGCCTCGCCCACATCGCCGAGGACACCGACCTCGATGCCCGATTCGAGTGCGCCGGGGCGCGGGGAAATCTGACGCGGCGGGAGGCTCGGCGCTTTCGGCGCCGCGCCGCCCGGATAAAGCGAAAGGGGCGCTGCGGCACCGGCATCGCTCTCACCGGGGGCCTCGCTTCCTTCCGGCACCTCCGGCAGGTTTTGCGGGATAAGCTGCACGGGGCCGCGCGGGGCCTCCTGTTGCGCCTCCTGGGCGCGGGCCAGCGGGGGCACCATCAGCGCAAAAATCGCCGATACGCAGACGAGCGCCGCAGTTTTCCTCTGCCAGGCGCCTTTAACGGCCTTTGCAGAGGCGTTATTTCGGGAAGGCGTCATTCTCAATGACTTTCTGAACGGGCTGGACCTGCGGCGGATCGGACTGCGCAAGAAACACCACGCCCGCAAACAAAGCACCCGCCGCTATGGCTATCACCACCAACATGCGCACAACGCCCGCCATTCATTATCCCCTTCAACGCGTCTTCATGAAGGCCGGGATGCGTTTGCATCCTGCCTCGGCCGGAGCTTGTGCCGGATTTACCCATCCTGCCTGCCAGCTGCGGCGAAATTTTGGCAACCGCCCGGCGTCTCTCCGGGAAAGGCGCCGATACCAAGCTGAAAGCCTCTCAAAAGAGCCGTTACGAGGCCAGTGGACCCGTCCGGCTAATCTTGTAGGATGCCCCTTCGGCCCGGCCAACCGGAACTCCGGCCCTTCTATCCGGCTTTACCCCATTCTGCCAGATATGATGCCGGGTGAGGATAGGCAGGGCCAAAGCCCAATTCAACTTTAAGGCGGCAGCGCGCAAGGGTTGCCGCCCCGTTAAAGAAGAAAAGCAGGAAAAAAGAAAAAGATGACGCGCAGCGGCAAACCGGCGGAAGCGGCACCGAAAAGCGAAACGGCCATGGCCGCGCCTGGCGACCCGGATGCCGGGGCCTTGCGCAGCTTGATCGGTGCGCGCTCGCTGGTACTGGTCGGCCTGATGGGCGCAGGCAAGACCACCGTGGGCAAGAGGCTCGCCCACCGGCTCGGCCTTTCTTTTGTGGATGCCGATGCCGCCATCGAGGAAGCGGCGGGGGAAAGCGTCAGCGAAATCTTCGAAAATCACGGCGAGCAATATTTCCGCGAAGGCGAACGGCGCGTCATTGCCCGCCTGCTCGATGAAGGCCCTTATGTGCTGGCAACCGGCGGCGGCGCCTTTATGGACGAAGGCACGCGCGAGAACGTCGCCGCCAAAGGCATCTCCGTCTGGCTGCATGCGGATCTCAGCGTTTTGGTGGAGCGGGTCTCCCGGCGCGGCGGACGCCCGCTTTTGCGCAAGAAAGACCCGGCAAAGGTCATGAAGGACTTGATGGATGCGCGCTATCCCATATATGCGCAAGCTGACATCCGCGTGGAAAGCGGCGAAAGCAGCCATGACGCTGTCGTCGATGCGATCTTGCACGCATTGAAAGATTATCTTGAAGGGCAGAACCGATGAGTAAGGGTCAATCTGCGGCCCCTGAAAAAGTAACCGTGGCGCTGGGCGAGCGGGCCTATGACATTTTTGTCGGCCCCGAGCTGATTGCCCGCGCCGCCGAGTATCTGGAACCGGTTCTGCGCCGCCCGCGCACCGCCATCATCACCGATGAAACCGTAGCCGGCCTTCATCTGCCCGCCCTCACGGAAAGCCTCGATGCAGCCGGCATCCGCCATGCGCATCTGGCGCTGAAACCGGGCGAACAGACGAAATGTTTCGCCGAGCTGGAGCGCGTCACCACCTTCCTTCTGGAACAAGGCATCGAGCGATCCGACATGGTGATTGCCCTTGGCGGCGGCGTTATCGGCGATCTGACGGGTTTTGCCGCCTCTGTGCTGCGCCGGGGTACCGATTTCGTGCAGATCCCGACGACGCTTCTCTCTCAAGTCGACAGCTCCGTCGGCGGCAAGACCGGCATCAACACGCCCCATGGCAAGAACCTGATCGGCGCCTTCCATCAGCCCCGCCTCGTGCTCGCCGATACCGGCGCGCTCGCCACCTTGAGCGAGCGGGAGTTCCTGGCAGGTTATGCCGAGGTGGTGAAATACGGGCTCATCAACGACCGGAATTTCTTCGATTGGCTGGAAGCCAATCTGGACGCCATAAAACAAGGCGATGCCGCCGCCCGCACCCATGCCATCGTCAAAAGCTGCAAGGCGAAAGCCGCGGTCGTTGCCGAAGACGAACGTGAAGGCGGCGTGCGCGCCCTTCTCAATCTCGGCCACACGTTCGGCCATGCCCTGGAAGCGGCAACCTCTTATGACGCGCGCCGCCTCGTCCATGGCGAGGGTGTTGCCATCGGCATGGTCATGGCCTTCGAATTTTCCGCCATGCTGGGCCTGTGCCCCGGCCAGGACGCCGTGCGCGTCAAAGCCCATCTGAAACGCGCGGGCCTTCCCACCGCGCTTAGCGACATTCCCGGCACCCTGCCCGGCGCGGACGCGCTGGTCGGCCTTATGGCGCAGGATAAAAAAGTCGTGGACGGCAAGCTTACCTTCATTCTGGCCCGCGGCATCGGCGAGAGCTTCATCACCCGCGATATCGACACGCGCGATCTACAGCGCTTCCTGAGCGAGCGGGAGGCCGCTTGATGGAATATCTGGGGCTCTTCTGGACGGTTATCGTCGTCTTCGTGCTGCTCGGCCTTTCGGGCTTTTTCTCCGGCTCCGAAACCGCGCTGACCGCCGCCTCGCGCGCGCGCATCCACCGCATGGCCGAAGACGGGGACAAGCGCGCCAAACTCGTCAACCGGCTGATCGGTGATCCCGAACGGCTCATCGGCGCCATTCTGCTCGGCAATAATCTCGTCAATATTCTGGCCTCCGCGCTCGCAACAACCGTGCTGCTGACGGTGTTCGGCGAAGCCGGCGTCGTCTACGCAACGCTGATCATGACGGCGCTCATCGTCATTTTCTCCGAAGTGCTGCCCAAGACCTATGCCATCACCAATGCCGACCGCATGGCACTCACCGTCGCGCCCGTGCTGCGCTGGGTGGTGCTGGTCTTCGCGCCCATCACGAGGGGCGTGCAATTCATCGTCCGCCGCACCTTGTCGATCTTCAACATCAATACGGACGAGACGATGCATGTGCTCTCCGCCCATGATGAGCTGCGCGGCGCGATCGACCTGCATCACCGCGAAGGGGCGGTGGTCAAACGCGACCGGGACATGCTGGGCGGCATTCTCGATCTTGCCGATCTTGAAGTCGGCGAGATCATGGTGCACCGGAAGAACATCGTCATGATCGATGCCAATCTGCCGGTGGAGGAAATCGTTGCCGAAGTGCTGGCAAGCCCCCATACGCGCGTGCCGCTCTGGCAGGACGAGCCGGAGAATATTATCGGCGTCATTCATGCCAAGGACCTTGCCCGCGCGCTTTCCCACGCGAGGGGCGATGTCTCACAAATCTCCATCACCCAGCTTGCAAGCGAGCCCTGGTTCGTGCCGGACACGACAAGCGTCCAGGCACAGCTCAATGCCTTTCTGCGCCGCAAGAACCACTTCGCCCTCGTCGTCGATGAATATGGCGCGCTGATGGGCCTCGTAACGCTGGAAGACATTCTGGAGGAAATCGTCGGGGAAATTTCCGACGAGCACGATGTCGACCGGCTCGATATCCGCCCGAAGCCCGATGGCACCGTTGTGGTCAACGGCTCGGTGACGCTGCGCGATCTCAACCGCGCCATGGATTGGTCGCTGCCAGACGACGAGGCAACGACCATTGCCGGGCTGGTCATCCATGAAGCCCAGACGATCCCCGAAGTGGGGCAGATCTTTTCGTTTCACGGCTTCCGCTTCGAAATCGTGCGCCGCCAGCGCAATCAGGTCACGGCTCTGCGGATCACGCCGCTGCCGCCCTCCGATTCTTAAAAAGCGGCTGAGAGCGGCTCCCTATCCTTGCGCCGCCTCTGCCGGTGTCTGCGCCTTCACGGCCAGCGCGTGCACGGGATTATCCATGAGCGCGGCCACGGCCTTGTTCACCATCCGGTGACGCTCGATCCGGGACTTGCCATCGAAGGCCGGGGAAACGATAAAGACATTGAAATGCGTTTCCCCTTCCGGCCGGGCCCCGGCATGGCCCTTGTGTTTGGCGGATTGGTCCGAAATTTCCAGAACCTCTGGCGCAAGCGCCGTTTCCAGCAAATTCCGCATTGTCTCTGCCACGCCCATCCCGGTTCTCCTTTAAATGACACTTGGCTAACGATCCCGCGCAAATAACGCCCAGGTTTACTGACGTCTAACGCGTTTTGTGCTTTTCTATCGGGCTCGGCAGGCGGGCGGCAAGCCTCCCCGCGCCAGAGCCCCTAAAACCGGGCGAAAGCCTAAAACCCGTGCAACCTTATGGACACGAGACCCTGACCGCCGTGAAGCTGAACTCGAAATATTTCGATATGATCCGCATCGCCCCGCGCAAGGCCAAAAATGCCGAGCCGGAGGTGCACCAGTGCCAGCATCCCGGCTGCACGGCGCCGGGCCCTCACCGGGCCCCGAAAGGCCGCCTGCCCGACGAAAAACCGCCCGTCGAGGACTTCTATTATTGGTTCTGTACCGATCACATTCGCGAGTACAACCGGGCGTTCAACTATTTCGAGGGCATGTCCGAGGCCGAGCAGACCATTTACCGGGAGCAAATGGCCACCGGCTACCGGCCGACCTGGAAAATGGGGGTTAACTCCTGGTCAGGCCAGGCAGCCAAGGGGGACGCGACGTTTTTCGACGATCCGCTGGGCCTCTTCAAATTCCGCAATACCGGCCCCGGCGAGCAGGCCCAGGAGGAAACCGCCCGCCGCCGCCCGCCCCGCAATGCGGAGCGCAAGGCATTGGAAGCATTGGGCCTTGACGAGACCGCGGCCTTGAACGACATCAAGGCAAGGTATAAGGAACTGGTCAAAAGGTTTCACCCCGACGCCAACGGGGGCGACAGGGCTGCTGAAGACCAGTTACGCAAGGTCATCCAAGCGTATGACTATCTTAAAAAAAGCGGCTTCTGCTAATCTTCCCTGCGTTTTGCATATTTGCAGGGAAAATAATGGGGCGGAAGGGCAGTAAACTCCCGGATCAAGGGTGCCCGGCAACGCGGCCTCGCCGCCGTATCCGCCTGAGTTTGATGTAACGGACGTAGTGGACGGACCATGAGCGAATCTATTGAAATCACGGGATCAATCTCCAAAGAGATGCCTGAAAAGAAAATCAGCGTCCGCGACACGTTCGGTATCGATATCGACATGCAGGTGCCGGCTTTTGCGGAAGCGAACGAATATGTCCCGGATTTCGATCCCGACTATCTGTTCGACCGCGACACGACGCTGGCGCTTCTGGCCGGTTTCGCCTTCAACCGCCGCGTCATGGTTCAGGGCTATCACGGCACGGGCAAGTCCACCCATATCGAGCAGGTGGCCGCCCGCCTCAACTGGCCCTGCATCCGCATCAACCTCGATAGCCACATTTCCCGTATCGACCTGATCGGCAAGGACGCCATCGTCCTGAAAGACGGCAAACAGATCACCGAATTCCGTGAAGGCATTCTGCCCTGGGCGCTGCAGCACCCGGTGGCGCTGGTCTTCGACGAATATGACGCCGGACGCCCGGATGTGATGTTCGTCATTCAGCGTATTCTGGAGCTGCAGGGCAAGTTGACCCTGCTCGACCAGAACAAGGTGATCCGCCCGCACGGCGCCTTCCGCCTCTTCTCCACGGCCAACACGATCGGCCTCGGGGACACGAGCGGGCTCTATCACGGCACGCAGCAGATCAACCAGGGCCAGATGGACCGCTGGAACATCGTCACCACACTCAACTATCTGCCCCATGATGCCGAAGTGAACATCATTCTCGCCAAGGCCAAGAGCTACAACGAAACCCAGGAAGGCAAAGACAAGGTCTCTGCCATGGTGCGTGTGGCGGACCTGACGCGTTCGGCTTTCATCAATGGTGACATTTCCACCGTCATGAGCCCGCGCACGGTGCTGACCTGGGCGGAGAATGCCGAGATTTTCGGCGATATCGGCTTCGCCTTCCGCGTCACCTTCCTCAACAAATGCGATGAGCTGGAACGGGCGACCGTTGCCGAGTTCTATCAGCGCTGTTTCGGGGAAGACCTGCCGGATTCGGCCAGCCAGGTCATGGTGGCCTGAACCAGAAGTGAAGGCGGTTCGGAAGCGGAATAGCCATGCCCGAAGAAAAAAGCCCGGTCGAACCGTTTAAGCGCGCGCTGGTTTCGACCATGCGCACCATCGCGGAAACGGAAGAGCTGACGGTCACCTTCGGGACCGAACCCCCCGGCCTGCGCGGATTGCGCGCCCGCCTGCCCCTGCCGAGCCGCGAGCTCAATGCAGGAGAAGTCGCCGAACTGCGCGGCTTTTCCGATGCTTATGCGCTCCACCTTGCCCATCATGACGACAAGATCGGCAATGCCTATGAACCGCAAGGCGGCAATGCGCGCGCGATCTACGACGCTATGGAACAGGCCCGCTGCGAGGCGATCGGCGCCAATCAGATGTCGGGCATGGCCTCCAATCTGACCGCGGCGCTCGAAAAACGCATCAAGACCCGCGGCTACGACAAAATTACCAATAAAGACGAAGCCCCGCTGGCCGAGGCCGTGGCGCTGATGGTGCGCGAAAAGCTGACCGGCGCCGCCGTGCCGGAAGGCGCGCGCGCCCTGGTCGATTTCTGGCGCGAGTGGGTCGATGAAAAAGCCGGCAAAGACATGGCCCGCCTTGCCGAGGCCGCCGAGGATCAGCGTGCCTTTGCCCGCGTTACCCGCGATATTCTGACCGATCTCGACATGGCCGATGAGCTGGGCGAAAGCCCGGACCAGTCGGATGAAAGCGAAGAAGGCCAGGAAGAGGGCGAGGAACAGCAATCCGATCAGTCCCAGGCCGGCGAGGCCGAACAGCCCGAAGGCATGAGCGCGGAGGAGATGGAAATCTCCGAAGGCGAAGGCGAGGAAGGCGAAGGGGAAATGGTCGAGATCGACGCGGACGATGTGCCGGTCGATGGCGAGGAATCGGACGAGACCGCCGAAGGCAACCAGCCCTGGCGCCCCGACAATGCGCCCTCTCAGACCCGCGAGCCCGATTACAAGATTTTCACCGCGCAATATGACGAAGTAATCGCCGCCGAAGATCTGTGCGACCAGGAAGAACTGGCGCGGCTGCGTCAATATCTCGATCAGCAATTGCAGCAATTGCACGGCGTCGTCTCGCGCCTTGCCAACCGCCTGCAGCGCCGCTTGATGGCGAAGCAGAACCGGACCTGGGAATTCGATCTTGAGGAAGGCATTCTGGATGCCGCGCGCCTGACCCGCGTCGTCATCGATCCCATGCATTCGCTTTCCTACAAGATGGAACACGACATGAATTTCCGGGACACGGTGGTCACCCTGCTCCTGGACAATTCCGGCTCCATGCGCGGGCGGCCCATCACGGTGGCTGCGCTCTGCGCCGACATTCTGGCCCGCACGCTGGAGCGCTGCGGCGTGAAGGTGGAGATCCTCGGTTTTACGACCCGCGCCTGGAAAGGCGGCCAGTCGCGCGAGCGCTGGCTCTCGGAAGGCAAGCCCTCCAATCCGGGCCGCCTCAACGACCTGCGCCATATCGTCTATAAATCCGCCGACAGCCCCTGGCGCCGGGCCCGGCGCAATCTCGGTCTGATGATGCGCGAGGGTCTTCTGAAAGAGAATATCGACGGCGAGGCGCTGATCTGGGCGCATAACCGCCTCCTCGCCCGGCCCGAACAGCGCCGCATCATGATGGTCATCTCGGACGGCGCGCCGGTGGACGATTCCACGCTATCGGTGAACGCGGGCAATTATCTCGAGCGCCATCTGCGCCGGGTGATCGAGGAAATCGAAAGCCATTCGCCGGTCGAGCTTCTGGCCATCGGCATCGGCCATGACGTGACGCGCTATTACCGCCGCGCCGTTACCATTGTGGATGCCGAACAGCTTGGCGGCGCGATGACCGACAAACTGGCCGAGCTTTTCGATGAAGAAGCCGGCGCTGCCCAGCGCAGCGCCGGCCGCAGCAGCGTGCTCAATCCGAAAGCTGCCCAGAAAGCAACGATGGGCGGCGGGGCAAAAACCAGCGCCGGCGCCCGCCGCTAGAAGCCTTTAGTCCGGCATAATCCGGTAGGCACAGCGCCGCCCGCCTTCCAAGAGATAATCGGTGCGGGCAACGGTAACGCCCTCGCCCAGCACTTCTTCGAAAAGATGCAATTCGGCCCGGCAAAAGCCCTGGCAGAAAGAGGCGGCGGCGCAAATCGGGCAATGGTCTTCGATCAGAAGAAAGCTGCCGTCGGGCGCTTTCTCGGCCCGCGCCATATACCCTTCCTCGGCCCGAAGCACGGCGAGTTTTTCCACCCGCGCCTCAAGCGTTGCGCATGTAGCAAGCGCCGCGCCGTAACTCTCCTTGGCGCTCCGCTCGCGCTTGTCGATGAGCCGGCCAAGCCCTTCTTCCCCGTAAAGCTCGCGCACCGAAGAAAGCAGATCCAGCGTCAAGTCCGAATGGCGGTCGGGAAAGCGGCCATGGCCTTTATCGGTGAGCTGCCAGGCCTGTTTCGGCCGGCCCACCCCCTCGCGCCGTTCGAAGGAGGCAACGAGCCCCTCCTCTTCCAGCTTCTTTAAATGCTGGCGCGCGCCCATGCCCGTCATGCCGAGCGCCGCGCCAAGGGTCTGCGCGTTCTGCGGGCCCCGCGTTTTGAGCAGATAAAGAAGATCGTCGGCACGCACGCTCATGAGGGTGTCTTCTCCAATTTGGAAAGCTCATCCGGAGATTTTATTCATTTGAAATTAGTAGCTTGGATAAATCAGGTTGACAATCATTTTTTATAAACATATTACTTTATAAAATAATGAAGGACGGATCGCGTCATGCCCCTTTCCCCTGAAAATGAACCGGTTCCCGTCCTTGCCGAGGTCCTTTCCCCGCGCCAGCGCTTCTTCAGTCTGGCCGCCGTGATTTGGGCCATGGCCATGGTGACTTTCATCATCGGCCTGACCTTTCCCTTTCTCGCCCTGCTCCTAGAACGCCAGGGCGTCAGTACGGCCATGATCGGCTACTCCACCGCCGTGCAGGGCATGGCGATCCTCTTCATCGCGCCTTTCGCGCCCCGCCTTATCGCCTTCATGGGGCCGAACTGGAGCATGGCGATCGGCATGGGCGGCTCGGCCTTCATTCTCGCTCTCTTGCCGCTCTGGCCGGATGTCTGGGTCTGGTTTCCGCTACGCTTTGCCCTTGGCGCCGTCTCGAGCCTCCTGTGGATCGCCAGCGAAGCCTGGATCAATTCCGTGGCGCAGGAGGAAACCCGCGGCCGCGTCGTCTCCATCTATTCCATTGCAGGGGCCGCCGGCTTCACGATGGGCCCCGCCATGCTCACGCTTATCGGCACGGAAACGAACCTGCCCTTCCTCATCGCGGTAACGGCGCTTGCCCTTCCCTGCCTGCCGCTGCTGCTCGCCCCGACAGCCGGGATCGCCTTCGAGAAAACACAGAAAGGCGGCTGGGGCCGCGTTCTGGCGCTGGCGCCTGCCCCCATTCTCATCACCTTCATTTTCGCCGGTTCCGAAGAAGCGCTACACACGTTCTTTGCGATTTTCACCATGGAGCTGGGGGAAGGCGAGACGCTGGCACTGCGCCTCATCGCAGCGCTCGGCTTCGGCGGCATCGTGCTCGGCTATCCCATCGGCTGGCTCGCCGATCACGTCAACCGCCTGAACCTCCTTATTCTCCTGACGCTGACTATCTTTGCAGCCATTCTTGCCGTGCCGCAGATCTTCAACATCTACCCGCTGAATTACATCTACTTCCTCCTGCTCGGCGGGATCATGGGCGGCACCTATACGGTCGGCATGACCTTGCTCGGTGAGCGCTTCGAAGGCGCGGACCTCGTCACCGCCAGCACCATGACCACGACCTTCTGGGGCGTCGGCGCCGTGGCAGGGCCCAGCCTAGCGGGCCAAAGCATGGGGGTGATCGGCCCGAACGGGCTCATCTTCGCCATTTGCTTCGTCATTCTTCTTTATCTGCCCTTTCCGTTCTGGGAACGGTGGCGCCTTTTGCGCCGCAGCGCCCGGACATGACGGGACGGGCACGCTGCACCCCCTGCCGCAGCACTCCCGTCCCGTCATAAAGGCCCTTCATAAAACCGAGCTTGTTCATTTGCTCTGCATGCCTATTATGCCCGTCTCACCATTCAGGGAGGATGAGATGGGGGAGCGCGTGCCGGAAAAGGCCGGGCGGCAGTTTTGGCGTGCCGGGTTTTTCTTCGTCGGTCTGGGCCTTGCCGCGGCCTTCTATGGCGGCTTCACGCTTTTCGCGGGCAACATGCCTGAGGAAGAAGCCGCTGCGCTATCCGTCACGGCCTCGCCGGTGCTTTGGAACCCGGATGATTGGGAAGAAAAACAGACCGGCAAGTTGCGCTTCATTGCCGGGCTCGAACTTTCATCGGACAACCCGGACTTCGGCGGTCTTTCCGGCCTCTGGATTTCCCCCGATGGGGCGGCGCTCCTGGCCGTCACCGATCAGGGCAACTGGCTGAGCGCGCGGCCCGTTCATACCGGTATTGCCCTTTCGGCGCTGGAGGCGGCGCGTCTTGCCCCCTTACGCGGGCCGGACGGACAGGCACTGGAGGGAAAAGCCATGCAGGACGCCGAAGGCCTTGCCCTTGGCGGCACCCTTGCCTGTGTGAGCTTTGAACGCGTACACCGCATTTCCTGTTACACGCACGAGGAGGGGGCGATCGGGCCTTATGCGGCGAACATAGACATCGGCACGCTGAAAGAGACCTTGCCCTTAAACGGCGGGCTTGAGGCATTGGCCATCCTGCCAGGCAAGGAAACGCCGCCTGCCCTTCTCGCCATCGGTGAGAAAGCGGGTGATGACGGTACTATGCCCGCCGCCTTTCTTTCCGCTGCAGGTGTAAAAACCACCGCCATCGGGGAAAAAGAACCCTTCTCCATCACCGATGCCGCCTTCACCGCAAAAGGCGACCTCATTCTTCTGGAACGCCGTTACAGCCCGCTTTCCGGCGTCGGCTTGCGCCTGCGCCGGATAAAGGCGGGCGCTCTCAACGAAGAAGGACCGCTCGCAGGCGAAGAACTCCTCAATGTCGGCCAGTCCTACACGATCGATAACATGGAAGGCCTCGCCATCCGCGAGACGGCGGAAGGGCGCCTCTTTCTCTATCTCATCTCCGACGACAATTTCAGCGCCGCCCAGCACACCCTGCTCTTGCAGTTCGAGCTGATCGAGTGAGGCGCACTACGAGGCGGGCAGCAACGGTGCGAGCTTCTTGAACATGAACGTCGTCGCATCGAGCCGGGGCGTGGCGGCATCGCGGCAATAGCCGGGGATGCGGCCAGCGGTTTCATAGCCGAGCGAAGCATAGAGCGGTTCGGCCTTATCGCCGCTGCGCGTGTCGAGCGTTAGGAGTGTGCGGCCTTGCGCCAGTGCTGCGTCTTCGAGCGCCAGCATGAGGGCACGCGCCGTGCCGCGCCGGCGCCCATCCGGGTGCACCATCAGCTTGTTGACATCCGCCCTGTGGCGCTGATTGGGAAGCGTGGCGCAGCCGAGCTGAACGCTGCCGCCGATACGCCCTTCTGCCAGAGCCACCCACAAAAACCGCGTGCCTTCATAAAGACCGGGCAGGACATGGCGGCGCCAGAAGTCTTCGGCTTCTTCTTGAGAGAAAGGCAGCACGAAACCGATGCTTGCACCATCCAGAACGCAGGCATGAAGCAGCGCACCAAGTTCCGGCACGGCTCTTTCAGCCTCTGCGGCAGAAAGGCGGGTGATGGAAAGTGCCGGCTGCTGCATCCCGCGCTCCCTAAACGAGAAAGAGAATATAGCGAGCACCCTCGCCTGCCGGTGTTTCAAAAGAGCTCGCCCCGAAAAGCCGGTAGCGCAAGCTGTCGCCGGGAGAAAGCGTATGGACCGTCTCATCCAACCTCACGGTGAGCTTGCCCTCACGCATCAGCAAATGATGTTCGAGGCCGGGGCGCGGCGGCGCGCTGTAGGCGATGTGCGCACCGGGCGCCAGAACGCACTCCACCGCCTCCCCCGACAGTGCCTCGGCAGGCGGTGACAGCGAGCGGCGGGTGAAGCCGATCTCGGCATCTTTCCAAACAGGCTGGTCGGCCGGGCGCAGCAGCGGCGTATACCCAGCTTCCGCCATCATCATCAGCCGTGACATGGGCAGACCGTATACCGCGCAAAGCTTGCCGAGCACCGCGGCGCTGGCGCTTACCTCGGCTTTTTCCAGCCGGGATAAAGTGGCGCGGCTCACCTCGCTGCGCTTTGCGAGCTCATCGAGTGACCAGCCGCGCGCAGCGCGCAGCTCCTTCAACCGTGCGGCAATGCGGCTGTCGATTGTCTCAGGCCTGTCTGCGTTTTCTCTCATATAAGAGAATATCTCTCATATACAAGAAACTGTCAATCCCGGATCAGAGCGTGCGCCCCCTCAAACCACCGCCTTGCGGAAGCGCACGACACTAACCGAGAAGAAAGCAAGGCCCAGCGCGGTAATAGCGGCGAATTCCGGCCAGACGATATCGAAACCTGCCCCGCGAAAGAGGATTGCCTGCGAAATGCTGACGAAATGGCGCGAGGCCAAAAGAAGCGTCATAGGCTGAAGCCAGTCAGGTTGGCTTTCGATGGGGGAGAAGCTGCCGGAAAGCATGTTCATCGGCAGGATGATCAGAATGATCAAAAGGCCGAGCTGCGGCATGGAGCGCGTGAAGGTACCGAGAAACACCCCGAAGGACGCCGCGAAGAAGATATAAAGCGCAGTGCCTGCAAGAAAGAGCGGCATGGAGCCGGAAAACGGCACCCCCAGCACACCCCTGACCAGCAGGAAAAGCGACAAGGTTGCCGCCACGAAAATGACAAGCCCGTTCGCCCAGATTTTCGCCGAGAGAATTTCAAGCGGTGTGAGCGGCATGACGAGAAGATGCTCGACGGTGCCATG
Source organism: Tepidicaulis sp. (assembly GCF_965222285.1). Taxonomy (NCBI): domain Bacteria; kingdom Pseudomonadati; phylum Pseudomonadota; class Alphaproteobacteria; order Hyphomicrobiales; family Parvibaculaceae; genus Tepidicaulis; species Tepidicaulis sp. Next base: position 2,949,057 of record NZ_OZ244942.1, read on the forward strand.
CTCGCGCTCGCGGATAAGCGCCGAACCTGTCAGGATGATTGCAAGCATCGTCAGCATATCGATGATACCGGCGATAGCGGCAAACCATTCCGATGTAAGGTTTGGGTTAAAGGCATAGCGCGTTTCAAGCCGCACCGGCAGGACGCTTTCGGCCGGCGGCTGCTTGAGAAAGCGGCGTATCTCATCCCTAATGATATTTTGAATATAGGCCGCGCCGATCTGCGCCTGCATGACGGCGGTCGCATCGATGTTCACCTGCACGGCAGGCCGCCGCCCGGCGATGATATCGGCCTCGAAATTCGGCGGAATATCGATGACGAACATGTAGCGCCCGCTATCCATATGCTCGTCGATCTCGGCAACCGCGATCGGCTGCGGCTCCTTGAAATAAGGCGGAAAGAACGCCTCGCCGATACGCTCGGAAAGGATGGACCTGTCCTCGTCCGCAATGGCAATGGCCGCATTGTGGACATCCGCCGATATGCCCGTCGCCATGGAGTAAATGGCAAAACTAAAGGCATAGATCACGAAGAAGAACAGCACCTTGTCATGGAAGAGCGAGCGCAATTCCTTGAGACCGAGCCGGTAGATGTTTTGCAGACGCTCCATCTCACCGCCCCTGTTTTTTGAGGAAAAAGAGGCTGAGCGCGGTGAGCACCGGCACGAAGAGACTAAGAAGCGCGGTGTGAGGGAGAAGCTGCCCGAAATCGAGCGCCTTGGTAAAAGCGCCCACACTCACCTTGACGAAATAGCTCGCCGGCCAGAGATCGCCGATCACCCGCCCCGCCCCCTCGAGCGTTGCCACCGGCTGCAGCATGCCGGAAAAATGCAGCGTGGGGGTCATGGTCAATACGCCCACCGCTACAAGCGCAGCGATCTGCGTGCGGGTAAATGAGGAAACAAGAAAGCCGATGCCCGTCGTCGCGGTTACGTAAACGAGGGCGCTGAGCGCGAGCCCCGCAAAACTGCCTTTCATGGGAATGGCGAAGATGAAAACCGCCATTAAAAAGAGAATGACGAAATTGATCATCGAAATGGCGATGTAAACCACTTGTTTGCCGGCCAGAAACTCCATGCGCGTTACCGGCGTCACATAGAAATTCGTGATCGTGCCGAGCTCCTTTTCCCGCACCACGCTCAGCGCCATGAGAATGGCGGGAATGAAAAGCAGAAGAAACGGCACCATGGCAGGCACCATGGCGTAGACGCTGCGGAAATCCTGATTGTAGCGGTAGCGCATCTCGATATCGGCCGACCCGAAGCGCAACTCCTGCCCATAGACCCGCCGGGACATGTCGGCGAGATAGGTTAGATGCAGCCCTTGCACATAGCCGCCGATCGTCTCCCCGCGAAACGGCATGGCTCCGTCTACCCAGACCGATACCTCCGTCTGATGACCCCGCCGCAAGTCCTTTCCAAAGCCAGGCGGGATTTCGATTACCAGCGCAATGTCGTTGCTCTTCAGGCGTACGTCGAGCTCCGCATGGCTTGCAAGCGGCGCCTGCTCGAGGAAGTAGCGTGAGCCGCCATAGCCTTCCAGATAGGTGCGGCTTTCCGGCGTGCGGTCATTGTCCAGTACCGCATAGCGCAAATCCTCCACATCCGTGGAAATACCGTAAGCCAGCACCACCATCAAAATAGCCGTGCCGAGAAAAGCCACGGTCAGGCGGATCGGATCACGCCAAAGTTCCATCGCTTCCCTGTAGGCATAGGCGGTGAACCGCCGCCGGCTCCGCGTGAAGGCGCTCTCGCGGCACCCGGCTTGCCTTTCCTCTCCGGCAGAGACGTCATGCTGCAGCTGGCCGTCCCCTTCGCTCAAACTGGGGCGTACTTCTTTCAGATAACCGATAAAGGCATCCTCGAGACTTTCCGCCCCCTGCCGTTTCATAAGAGCCGCCGGTGTTTCAACGGCAAGCACGCGGCCTGCATCCATGAAGGAAAGCCGGTCGCAGCGCTCCGCCTCATTCATGAAATGAGTGGAGATAAAAATCGTCACGCCTTCATTGCGCGATAGATCGACCAGGATTTCCCAGAACCTGTTCCGGGCAACAGGATCGACCCCGGAAGTCGGCTCATCGAGAATAAGGATTTCAGGCGCATGCACGACGGCCACCGCGAGAGAAAGACGCTGGCGCACGCCGAGCGGCAATTTCTCCGCCATTTCCTCTGCATAATTTTCAAGATCGAAGCGCTGAATGAGCTCGGCAATGCGCGCTTCCATCCGCTCCCGCGGCAGATGAAAAAGCCGGGCATGAAGATCGAGGTTCTGGCGCACTGTCAGCTCCGTATAGAGCGAGAAGGACTGCGACATGAACCCCACGCGCTTTCGGTTCTCCAGATTGCGGCCGTCCACCGCCTCCCCGAAAAGCCGGGCGCTGCCTTCGCTCGGCGGCAGAAGGCCCGTCAGCATTTTCATCGTGGTCGTCTTGCCGCAGCCATTCGGGCCTACGAACCCGAAAATCTCTCCCCGCTCGATGCGGAAATCGGCATGATCCACCGCCGTGAAATCGCCAAACCGCCGGGTGAGCCCGCGCGCCTCGATGGCGATCTCTCCTTCCCCTTCCGGACGGGGCGGTACATTAAGCGCCTCATGCCCGCGCCGCACCGCTTCGGGCAGCAGCGCAACGAAAGCCTGCTCAAGATCTTCCGCGCCCGTCTGCGTCTTGATCTCATCGGGCGTGCCTTCGGCCAGCATCTTGCCGTCATTCATGGCAAAGAGCCGGTCGAAATCTTCGGCTTCTTCCATATAGGCCGTTGCGACAAGCACGCTCATTTCCGGGCGCTGGCGGCGGATCCGCGCGATAAGATCCCAGAACTGAAGCCGGGAAAGCGGATCGACGCCCGTCGTCGGTTCATCAAGGATCAGAAGATCGGGATCGTGGATAAGCGCGCAGCAAAGGCCGAGTTTCTGCTTCATGCCGCCCGAAAGCTTGCCTGCCGGACGGTCCGGAAAGGGATCGAGCCCCGTGGCTTTGAGAAGATCTTCGATGCGCCGCGTCCGCTCTGCCCTTGGCAGCCCGAAGAGCCGGCCGAAGAAATCCAGGTTCTCGAAGACGGAGAGGCTGGCATAAAGATTCTTGCCGAGCCCCTGCGGCATATAGGCGATCCGGGGCATGACCTTGCGCCGGTGCCGGCCCCGCGCCATGTCCCCGCCGAGCACCTGCACGGAGCCGGCTTGAATCTTGACCGCGCCTGCAACGAGGCCGAGCAGGGTCGATTTACCGACCCCGTCCGGGCCGATCACGCCTGCCATGCAACCCGAGGGCAGTTCGAGCGTGATGCCGTCAAGCGCCGCCGTGCCGTTATAGGCATGATGGACACCGGAAAGCCGCACGACGCTGCTCATGCTTTGCCCCGCGCTATTCGGGCAGGCGGACGGCAAGATCGTCCGGCCAGGCCATGGTGCCGTCGAGTTTTACATAAGCAACGCCGGGCAGACCCGTTTTCACCTGCGTCATATATTGATTAAGCAGCTCGCGCGGTATCCGCACCTTGACGCGGAACATCAGTTTCTCGCGCTCGGAGCGCGTTTCGACTTCCTTCGGCGTAAACTGCGCCTGAGCAGAAACGAAAGAAACATGCGCGGGCACCACATAATCAGGGGCCGCATCGAGAATGATGCGCGCTTCCCCGCCGATCGCCACACGCCCCGCCTCTGTTGTGGGCAGAAAGATGGTCATATAGACATCCGTCACATCGAGCAGCGTCAGCACCTTGCCGCCGCCTGCCAGCACTTCCCCGGGCTCCGCCAGCCGGTAAAGCACCCGGCCCGGCGTGGGCGCAGTAAGCGCGGTTTCCTTCAATTGCGCGTTCAGCCTGTCGAGATTGGCCATGGCGGACAGCACGGCTTCCTGCGCATTTCCGAGCCCGGCTTTGCCTTGATCGAGTGCGGCTTTTGCGGCATCGCGCGCGGTGCGGCGCTGGTCGACCCGCTCTTGGGAAACATGGCCCTTGCCGAACAGAATAAGCGCGCGCTCGAGTTCCTTCTCAGCAAGACTCAGCTCGCTTTCCAATCTGGCGATCTGCGCTTCTGCTTCGCTGCGCACCTGCTTCAAGCGCCGGATTTCCGCCTCCGCTTGCCGGATTTGCGCTTGCAGCTCCTCGGTATCCATGCGCGCCAGAAGCTGCCCGGCCTCCACCATGTCGCCTTCATCGACGAATATCTCGGAGACGCGGCCGGCATATTTCGTGGCGATATCGGTCTCATCGGCCTCGATACGCCCATTGCCCCAGGCAATGCCTTCAGGAACGGTGTTCCGGCTTTCAAGCCACCAGTAAATGCCGCCCGCCACGGCAAGCGCGGCGATAACAAGCGCCGCGATGAGCCATTTGTTCAACCCGTTCGTCAACCTACTCAACCTTCCCGTCTTAAATGCCAGTCCGCCTCACGGCAGAATTTGCGTGCCTGCCGTGCCATCCGCTACCGATGCGGCTTCTTTCAGACTGCCGATCGCGGCAGGCCGTCCCGTCTCTTCCACGAACCGGCACACCGCATCGACCTTAGGCCCCATCGAGCCTTTGGCAAAGGGCATCGCCCGCAATTGGGCAGGATTAGCCTCCGCGATCTTGCGCGCACTTGCCATCCCCCAGCCCTCATAGACGGCATCGACATCGGTCAGGATGATCAGCCGGTCCGCCTCAAGTTTTGTGGCAAGCAGGGAAGCAGCAAGGTCTTTGTCGATCACCGCTTCCACTCCGCGGGTTTGCCCTTTCGCCCCCACAATCACGGGCACGCCGCCCCCGCCCGCGCAAATCACCAGCGCGCCTTCCTGTGCCAGCAAACGGATGGTCTGAAACTCCAGAATGTCCATAGGCTGCGGCGAAGGCACCACCCGGCGGAAATAATCGCCGTCCGCTGCCACCTGCCAGCCCCGCTCCTTTGCAAGCGCCTGGGCCTCGGCTTCGCTATAAACGGGGCCGATCGGTTTACTCGGCGCGCCGAAGGCAGGGTCTGCGGGATCGACCTGCGTCTGCGTGATCAGCGCCGCAACCTGCCGCTCCGGCATCACATTGCGCATTTCCTGTGCAATCACATAGCCGATCATGCCTTGAGATTCCGCTCCCAGCACATCGAGCGGAAAGGGCGGTGCTTCTTTAAAAGCTTCCCCTTCAAGCGCCAGCAAGCCCACCTGCGGCCCGTTACCATGCACAAGCACCATCTCATTGCCATCGGCAAGCTGCGCAAGGGCACCTGCGGCCCGCGCCATGTTGCGCCGCTGCGTCTCAGCGCTCAAAACCTCGCCCCGCTCCAGAAGCGCGTTCCCGCCTATGGCCACGACCACTCTCATGTGCGGCGCGCCGGTTGCTGCTGGGTGATGCAGTGAATGTTGCCGCCGCCCAGAAGGATTTCCCGCGCAGGCACCGGGATGATCCGCCTACCCGGGAATAGCGCGGCGAGCGCCTCCGCCGCCGGTCCGTCCTGCGGATCATCGAAAGAAGGCATCACCACCACGCCGTTGCCGATATAAAAATTGATATAGGACGCGGCCATGCGGTTGCCTGGCTGGCGGGGCAAGGTGCCCTCGATAGCATCGACACCGGAAGCCTCTTCCTCGCTAATGACCACCGGGGCAGGTTGATGGATCTTGTGAATGTCGAGCCTGCGGCCTTTCGCATCCCGCGCGGCGGACAGCCGCTTGAATGCATCGCGGCTGATTTCATATTGCGGATCGGACGTGTCATCGGTCCAGGTCAGGGCAACACAGCCCGGCTTGACGAAGCAGCATAAATTATCGACATGCCCGCTCGTCTCATCATTGAAAACACCGTCGCCGAGCCAGATAAACGTGTCGACATTCAGATAGTCGGAAAGGATCTTTTCGATATCTTCCCTTGAAAGACCAGGATTGCGGTTGGGGTTGAGCAGGCATTGCTCGGTCGTCAGCAACGTGCCCTCCCCGTCCACATGGATCGATCCGCCTTCCAGCGTGAGGGTTGCCCGGTACCGGTCCACGCGCTCGATCTCGGCGATCTTTTGCGGCACGATATCGTCCTGATCCCAGGGGAAATAGAGCCCGCCCCTGATGCCGCCCCAAGCGTTGAACTTCCAGTTGATGAGCCGCACGTCGCCCTTGCCATTGATCAGGAATGTCGGCCCGCAATCGCGCATCCAGGAATCATTATAGGTCATCTCCACGACGCGGATATGCGGCGGCAGCATGGAACGGGCATTCTGGAACTGACCGGGAGAAACCCCCATCGTCACCGGCTCGCCCTCGGCAATGGCGCTTGCCACGGCGGCAAAGGCATGCTGCGCCGGTTTCGCGCCGAGCCGCCAATTATCCGGTCGCTCCGGCCAGAGCATCCAGCAGCCCTCATGCGGCTCAAACTCGCCCGGCATGCGGAACCCGTCCGCCCGCGGGGTGCTTTCCAGTCTCCTGGTCATGAGCTTTTCTCTCTGCGCTGTCAGGTGCGCCGCGTACCCGCCTTTGAGCGGGAGATGAGCCATTCCCCGACAAGGAAAGTGACGACCACGCCTCCGACGATGGAGCCGGCATAGGTCATATCGAACTCGCCCGGCACATAGACGAAGAAGACGATCGCCTGCACGATGAAGGAAAGGCAGAGCAGTGTCAGTACCCAGGCCCCGGCTGTCCCGCCCGGCACCCGGTAGGGGCGCGGCCTGTCGGCATCGATCTTCCGCAGCCGCAAGAAGGCGGCGAACATGAAGAGATAGCAGAGCAGGAAGACGACGGAGGAGAACGCAAAGAGCGTCCAGAAGAGATCTTCCGCATCCGCCGCCATGAAGCCGTAAACCACGATGACAACCGTCGTCACCACGCCCGTGATGATCGCCGCATTTGCCGGCGTCTTATGCACGGGATGAAGCTTGGCAAAGGCCGGGTTGAGATCGCCGGCATGAGCTGCTTCCGCCGCCGAGCGGTTGGCACCCATTGTCCAGGTGACCATATTGGCAAGGAACGTATAGAGCGCCATGACACCGAGCAGCATCACGGCCGCGCCGCCGAGCCCTTCGGTGCCCAGAAGCTGATAGAGCGTGTCGATAATGCCTTCGATGAGACTGACTTCTTCCAGCGGCAGGGCAATGAGAATGCCGACCGTGCCGAGAAGGTAGAAAGCCGCGATCAAAAGCCCCGAAACGACGATGGCCCGGGGCACGTCTTTTGCCGGGTCGGTCATTTCCTCACTCGCCCCGGACATCAGCTCGAAGCCCATGAAGTTGTAGACAATGACCGGCAGGAAGGCGAGCGAGGCGCCCCAGCTCGGGCTCAGCGTTTCCAGAGTGATCGGATTGGCGACACCGTGATTGAAGGCGTAGAAGAAGCCGCCGAAGCCGATCACGCCCATGATCACCGCTTTGAAAATGGCGCCTACATTCGGCACCCATTTACCGACATCCAGCGTGATCATATTGACATAGACCGTCAGCCAGGTCAGGCCGATGGCAATGGCGATCTGCGGCCAAAGGCCGAGATCGGGGATGAAAAGCTGCGAGAAAATGCCCGCGAAGATCAGATAGACCGAGGGCTGCCAGAGCGCCACATTGATCCACCAGAGCCAGGCGGTCCGCCCGCCCCAGCGCCCGCCAAAAGCGCGCTGCACCCAGGCATAGATGCCGCCCTGATCCGGATAGGTGCTCCCGAGCTCCGCCGTGATCAGGCCATAGGGAATGAAAAAGAAGATCAGGGTAAATATCCACCAGAAGATCGACTGCACGCCGATCGAGGCCGATGCGGCAAGCTGGTCGATCACCAGGATCGCGCAGACCGTGAAGAGGGTCATATCGAGCCCCTTCAGAACACGCTTGAAGCCTTTCTTTGAGCCCGCCGGCGCGGCGGCCACATTTTCCTGTGACATGATTGCCTCCTTTATGGCCATGACGGCCGTTCAGCGGCGATACGCCTCGCGCTTGGAGCTCTAAGAGCCCGACGCCAGAAACGCCTCGATTTCGCCCTTGTGATGCGCAACGAGCTCGGGCGAGGGATGCTTCAGACGGGGATAAACCAGCCAGACGAGAATGCCTTTCTCGGTATGCAGCCGGTTTTCCGCCTGATCGAAAATGATGGATTGCGGCCCGTCCAGCACCTCATCGGTGGCTTCCACCCCGCGCGAGGCGGGCAGGCAATGCATCACCTTGGCAGAGGGCGGCGCCTTGGCGAGCAGCGCGCTATTGACCTGATAGGCCGGCATGAAGGCCGCGCGCCGGTCCGGAATTTCGTCCTCCTGACCGACCCACCACCAAAGGTCCGTATAAATGAAATCCGCCTTGGCGACGGCGGCCACCGGATCGTCCGTCACGGTGAGCGTGCCGCCCGAGGTCTCGCAGTTTTTCCGGGCGATCGCCTGCCAGTCTTCCGGCGCTTGATAGGCTTTGGGCGCGGCATGGGTGAAATGCATGCCCATCCGCGTGCAAATCCACATCAAAGAGGAGCAGACATTGGTGGCATCGCCCACAAACGTGACATGCAGGTCTTCGAGCTTCTTACCCTTGGGCGCATGCTCCATCATCGTGAAGACATCGCAAAGAACCTGTGTGGGGTGATTGTAATCCGTCAGCCCGTTGATGACGGGCACCGTCGCATCCTTTGCCAGCGCCACCACCGTTTCATGCTTCAACGTGCGCGCCTCGATCACATCGACCATGCGCGAGATGACGCGCGCCGTGTCGCTGAGCGATTCCCGCGCGCCAAGATGAATCTCGCCGGGCTTGAGATAAAGCGCATGCCCGCCAAGCTTCGTCATCGCTACTTCGAAGGAAATGCGGGTGCGTGTCGAGGGTTCCTCGAAAAGCATGCCGAGAGACGCGCCTTGCAGCAGCTTCGGGCACGCCCCTTCCTTGTCGGCAATTTTGAGAAGCCGCACGAGTTCGATGATCTCAAGCAGCGTTTCTTTCGGAAAATCCTGCGTTGCGATGAAATGTTTCACCATAATCCGTCTCCGGCCTGACTTGCGTTACCCACCCCGATCACAGCAGGGAACACCTGCGCGGCCGGGCATGCATTGATGCAGGTCAGTTCACGCCGGCAGGCCCTGCGCCTTTCCTGTCGCAGGGTTTCGTGACATTCCGGTTATGCCCTGAATGGGGCGGCGTTTCACCGTCAACGGATTGGGAGAATTGTCCTCTTGAGGGCGTGTCAGTAGCTCAGCGTCACCGACACCGTGCCGAGCTGGCCCTTTTCCGCCGCGCCCGGCAGCTCGCGCAATTGCCAGCCATAATCGAAACGCACGGAAAGATAGCGGTCCAGCACATAGCGCGCGCCGACCCCGGCGCTCTCCAGAGTGGCGGTTTGCGGCGTGCCGGGCTGGGCATCCCGGTCCCGCAGATAGCCATAATCCCAGAAGGCGACAAGCTGGCCGCGGTCGCTGAGACCATCCGCCAGATTGCCGAGCACGGGAAAGGCGGGAGAGCGCAGTTCGCTGGAAAGAAGCGCGCCGGTTGCCCGGTTGACGGCGCGTTCTTCATAGCCGCGCACACTGTCCACACCGCCGCCGCCAAGCTGCTCGCTGGCGATAAGGTTGCCGTCCGCCCATTGGCCTTTGGCGCGCAGCACCCAGCTTGCATCATAGGGAAGCTGCGTGACCCGCGTCAGCTCCAGCGTGTCGTAAAGATATTCGGAATCGGCGAAAGCCGCGCCCGACGCGGCAAAAGCCTGATCGGTATTGTGGCTGTTCAAATTGCCGGGGCTATAGACGAACGAATTGGTGAGCGCCGTCTGGCCATATTCATCCGCCGCGCTTGCCTCATAGGTCAGAAGGAACTGATCGACATTCGTCGTATTGGCGAAAACCTGGGTGCCGCCGAAGGCGAGGTTGTTATTGGTCGATTTATGATCGAAGCCGAGACTGACGCTGTGGCTTGCAAAGGAAAGGGAAGGCAGCGGACGGCGGTAGCGCGCGCTGAGCTGATAGGAACGCCCTTCCTGCCCGAAGAAGGGACCGAGATTGGGCACCTGCTTCACATGCGAGCCGAAAATCTGCAGCGTATCGAACCAGGGAAGCGGCGCGGTATAAGTGAACGCATGGGCGATGAAACGCGGATCGTCCGACTGGCCCGCCGGGCGCTCACGCTCATGCAGAACATCGCCGCTCGTGGTGATCTGATAGGACAGCTGATGGCCGAGCCAGAAGGCATTACCCCAGTTGAACCCCGTGCTCCAGCGGTCCCTGTCCGTCACCGGCGTACCGGTATTGTCGTAGCTTGCATAAACGCGTAGCGGAAAGCGGTCTTTGGCTTTCAGCTCGATATCCGTCGCGCCGGGGCTCGCGCCCGGTTTCAGCACCGCATTTACCTGGCGGAATGGGTTGGCGTTGAGATGATTGATGCCGCGCTTCAGCTTTTCCGTCTCGATGGGCGAGCCGGGCTGAAGGCCGAGCCCCTCCCGGTAAAGCCCTTCGGCGAACCATTCATTGCCGCGCACCTCGACCGCGCCGAGCCTGAATTCCGTCACCAGCACTTGCACGCTGCCTTCGGTCACATCCTGCGGAGGAAAGGACACATCGACGAAAGGCCGGCCCGCTGCGCGGTATGCCTCGATCACCGCGCGGGAAATGGCATTGAGGTCCCCTTCATGCAGCGGCCTGCCGAGGAAAGGCTGCAGCGCCGCTGCGGCGCGTTCCACATCGCCTGCCTCCAGGCCCTTGCCGGAAATACCGGAAACCTGCGTTCCTTCTTCTGCAATCATTGCAGGATCGGCGACAAGCGCGATGCCTTTCAGTTCCGGCAAAAGAAGCGTGCCGGTGCCGGGCTTGGCCGAAGGCAGAGCCGGGGCCGGCGTCTCGATCTCCCCGCCCCCTTCCATGGCAGGCGGTTCCTGGGGCGCGATCCGCTCGAAATCTTCCTGCGCGGAAACCGGCGTGACCAAAGCAAAGCCGAAACCCGCCGCAAGAACGGCGGGTCCGGTGAGGCGGCCGATAAGACCGCGCCGCTTATCCCCCAACATCATCCCCCTCATTGTACGGCCGTTGATGCAAGGCCGTTTTGCGGCAAGGGCCGCAGATCCTGCACACTGATCGTCGTTGTCGTGGTCAGACGGCCCGGAGCACCGCTGAGGAAGTTCCAATCATCTTCCTCCTCGTCCCCGCTCCCAGTACCGATGGAGGCCGTGGTCAGCGCATCCGGGCCCGGCACATTGCTGCCGCCCGTATTAACGAAAAGCGGCAACGACCAGAAACCGCCCGAGCTTTCACCCGACCCCACCGGCTGGTCTTCCGGCCGCCAGGTGGCGTTCAGCGTCGTCGGCTCGACCGAAACGATGTTTGCCTCAGGCGGCAACACCGGCATCTGCGTCACGGTGAGCTGCCCATCCACATAGGAGATGAGGTAGTTGGAAAGCCCGGAGCCCGTGGCATTGCTTGCCTGGATGAGATAGGTGCCGGGTGTAGCGCCCTCGCCCGTACCGGGGCTTGAAAGCGCAACGCCGCTGATGCTGTCTCCCGCCACAAGACCGTTCACGAAATAGGAGGAGAGGAGGAGTGTATCGCCTTCCTGTTTCTCCGCATCCGCCGCGGTAATGGTCAGGGCTTTCGGCGTGATGGTGAAATCGGCACCGGTAAAGCTGACCGTGTAGTTGCCGCCGGCAGAAAGCGTGCCCTGGCCGATGGAGTAAGGACCGCCCGCCACCGTCTCACCCGCCGCGCGGGAAAGCGCGCCGGTAAAGATGGAAGCATCGTCCCCATTGGTAAGCCCCGTCACGCTAAAGGTCAGCGTGGGGTCGGCTTGCCCGTATATTTTGGAGAGCGCATCTGCGCTCACCGTCAGGCTCGCCGGGGTAATCGTCAGACCGGCGCCCGTGAAATCGATCACGTAGTTGCCGCCCGCCGATAGCGTGCCCTGGCCGATGGAGTAAGGGCTGCCCGCCACATCTTCACCCGCGGCCCGCGAAAGAGCGCCGCTAAAGAGCGCGGATGTATCGCCGCCGACAAAGCCTGAGAACCCGTAAGTGAAAGCCGGGTCCGCCTGACCATAGACCTTGGTGACCCCGTTCGCGCTCACCGAGAGCGTGGCAGGGGTGATCGAAGCGCTGGAGGATGCCGTGGGCGAAAGCGTGTAGTTCGAGGCGTCGGCACCGGAAAGCGAAAGCCCCGTCACGTTTACGGGCTTACCTGTCCCCGCATTCGCATTCGTAAAGGCAAAACTGCCCGTCCCCGCCGCGCTCACGGCATCGCCGCCGACGATCCCGGTCAGACCGAGAACCGTGCCCGTTGCCGCCGTCGTGCCGTCATAGACTTTGTCATTGGCGGACACATTTACAGTCAGAGCTTTCGGCGTAATGGTGAAGTCCGCGCCGGTGAAGCTGATCGCATAATTGCTGCCAGCAGAAAGCGTGCCTTGGCCGATGGCGTAAGGACCGCCTGCCACCGTTTCACCTGCCGCGCGGGCAAGCGTGCCGCTGAAGAGCGCGGACGTATCGCCGCTCACAAAGCCGGAAAAGCCATAAGTGAGCGTGGGATCGCTTGCCCCATAAACCTTCGAGCGGGCATTGGCCGTCACGTTCAGCGTGGCGGGCGTGACCGTGAAATCGGCGCCCGTAAAGCTGATCGTATAATTGCTGCCGGCAGAAAGCGTGCCCTGACCAATGGCGTAAGGACCACCCGCCACCGTTTCACCGGCTGCCCGCGCAAGGGCGCCGCTAAAGACGGAAGCCGTATCGCCGTTCACGAGACCCGTTTGGGTGAAGGTAAGCGACGGGTCCGCCGCGCCGTAGATTTTCGAGAGCGCATTGGCCGTCACATTGAGCGCCGCGGGTGTGATGGTGAAATTCGCGCCCGTAAAGTCGATGATGTAATTGCCGCCCGCCGAAAGCGTGCCTTGGCCGATGGCATAAGGACCGCCAGCAACGGTCTCACCGCCAGCCCGTGCAAGGGCGCCGGTAAAGAGCGCGGACGTGTCGCCGCCCACAAAACCGGAGAAGCCATAAGTGAGCGTAGGATCGCTTGCCCCATAGACCTTCGAGCGGACATCGGCCGTCACCGACAAGGTGGCAGGCGTAATGGCCGCGCTCGAGGAGCTATTGGGCGAAAGCGTGTAGTTCGAGGCATCGGCGCCGGAAAGCGCAAGGCCCGTCACATTCACCGATTTGCCGCTCCCCACATTTGCATTGGTAAAGGCAAACGTACCCGAGCCTGCCGCCGTCACGTCATCTCCGCCGACAATACCCGTCAGCGCGCCGATCGTGCCGGTGGCCGACACCGTGCCGTCATAGGTTTTGTCATTGGCCGAAACGGCGACAGTGAGTGTTTTCGGCGTAATAGTGAAATCCGCGCCGGTGAAGCTGATCGTATAGTTGCTGCCCGCGCCAATCGTGCCTTGCGTAATGGCGTAAGGCCCGCCCGCCACGGTTTCCCCCGCCGCGCGCGTAAGGGCACCGGTAATGACGGAAGCATCGTCCCCGTTCACAAGGCCCGAATGGGTAAAGGTCAATCCTGGGTCCGCTGCGCCATAGATTTTCGAGAGTGCATTGGCGGTGACGTTGAGGCTTGCGGGCGTGATGGAGAAATTCGCGCCCGTGAAGTTGATCGTATAGTTGCTGCCTGCCCCAAGTGTGCCCTGGCTGATCGCGTAGGGGCCGCCCGCAACCGTTTCTCCTGCAGCGCGGGTGAGCGCGCCGCTGAAAATAGAGGCCGTATCGCCGTTCACCAGACCCGAATGGTTGTAAGTGAGCGTGGGATCGGCCGCGCCATAGGTTTTGGAAAGCGCATTCGCCGTCACCGAAAGCGTGGCCGGGGTGACGGTCAGCCCGTTTACCAGCGGCACATAGGTAATCGAATAATTCGACGCGCTGCCCGAACCGAAAACGGCATTGGAAGCAAAGATGTCATAGCTGCCGGCATTCGCGCCCGCCGCTGTGCCCGCGCTGGTGAGCGTGACGCTGGAAATGCTGTCGCCGAACTGAAGGCCCGTGGCGGTGAAATCGGCAAGCGAGATCGTCTGGCCATACACCTTGCTTGCGGCATCGGGGGTAATGTTCAGCGTTACCGATGCCGGATCGATGGTCAGCGTGCCGGTATGGGTGATGTCGTAACCGAACTGACCCGAGTAATGCCCTTTGATGGCATAGGTCCCGGCATTCACCACACTGGAAAGATTATCCCCCAGCGTGCCCTGCACCGCGCCCGGCGCACCGGAATAGGTTGCCGTATAGCCGCCGCTATAAGCAGAACCGTCATAGGTCTTGGAGACGTTATTCGCGGCGACTGTGAAACTGTCGAGGAAACCGCGCAGCAGCGGCGCAGTGTAGCCGTCATAAATGCGCCAGATGGCGCCGGTGCCGCCTTCATCGTCAATATCCCAGCCTGCGCCGGAGAACGTGGAAAGATCCTGGAGTTGCGCCGTGGTGAGGCCGGCAATGCCGGATGCATCGCCTGCACCCGTGCCTTTCGCATTTGCAACGCCGGAGGTTTGAGCATTCCAGAACGAGTTTGAGATGGTGCCGTTCCTGAAATCCCCGACAAAGCCGCCCAGATAGGGCGTCGGATCGGCACCGATGATCGAGGCCGTGCCTGTTGCATAGGTGTTGGCGATCGCAGCAAAACTTTGCGTGAGCCCAATGAACCCGCCGACATAAGACGCCCCTTCGACATTGCCGGTCGCATAGGAGTTCGAAATCGGGGTTGCGGTGTTCAGGCCGACAAGACCGCCCGCAATGATGCCATTGGTAGAGACATTGCCCGTGGCAAAGGACTGCTGAATGCTGCCGCCGCTGGTTTCACCGACAAGGCCGCCGACATTCTGCCCGTCCGGACTGACCCGCGTTCCTTGCGAGGACACATCCCCCGTCGCATAGGAAAGCGTGATTGTACGGGTGTTGGTTCCCACCAGGCCGCCGACGCCGCGCGCATTATCAAGGCCCGTCACCCTACCCGTCGCGCCGGAAGCGGTGATCGTCCCGTCGTTCCACCCGGCAAGACCGCCAATGGCAACGTCATGCCCCGTCACATCCATGGACGAGACGACATTCGTTATGGTGCCCCTGTTAACGCCCACAAGACTTGCGGTATAGACGTCCCCGGTCACCGAGCCGCCGGAAAGGATCAGATTGCTGACCGCGCCGCCCGTGCCGATTTCCCCGAAAAGCGCGCTCTTGTCGGCGCCCCTTCCATCGATGACGAGACCTGAGATCGTGTGGCCCGCGCCGTCGAGTTCGCCCGTGAAAGCGGTGTTCCGGCCAATGGGGCTGAAGCCCGCGCCGCCATTCCAGCTGGCGGCGGCGGAGGCGTCGATATCATTCGCGAGCACGTGATGCTTGGTGAGCATGGACAACATGCCCGCGGAGCCGATGCCCTGGAGGCCGTAAATGTCGGCGATCTGGTAGGGCGTGGCGGACAGGCCATTGCCGCCCAAGGCCCGGATAAAGGTGCCGCCCGTGATGCGGAAATCATCTGCCGCAAAAGAAGGGAGCGTGCCGGTCTGGCTCCAGATACCGCCCTGCAATTCGAAGCGGCCGAGATCGACGGTGGGCGGCGTGTAGAGGCCGATGCTGCCGTTTGCATCGAGCACAAGGTCCCCGATACCATTGCCGATGTCGCCGACCATGACAACGAGATTGCCGCCACTGTGCAAGGTCAGGCGGTGGCTGTTATCGAGCCATTCGATATCCGAGCTTTGCAGCGACGCGCTGCTTGCGCCGCTCAAGGTCACATCACCCGCCGTGCCGATCGTCACGCCATTCACGCCCGTCACATACAATGAGCCGCCGGCATCGAGCAGCACGTTCCCGGCGGACCCTGCCGTCAGGCTCGGCCCATAAAGCCTGAGACTGCCCGTGGTGGACATATTGCCGTCGAGGATGAAGTTGCCGGGGCCCGTGTAGAATTCCAGCGCGCCGGTAACGTCCAAATTCGACGCTGTGGGCGTGATGAAATCGAGATCCGTGTCGCTATAACTGCCAAGCGCGGTGCCCATATCACCGAGCGCGCTGCTCAGGGAGCCGCTATTCGTGCGCACAGAGAAAGTGTCATCCTTGACCGTCAGCCCGTAATAGGTGCCGGAAAGAACATTGGAAAAGGAGGCTCCATCTTGCGGCAGATCGTCGAGGAAACCGATCACCCCGGACGGGTCGATCTGGCTTGCATCATAGACCTGATAGAACGCGCCGTTCGCCCCCGTGCTCAGTTGATCGAGCAGCGCGCCATTGTTGAGAATGCTGACGGCCCCGCCGGCAAGCGCCGCGCCGCCAATCGTCGCCGTGCCTTTGACCGCGACGGGCGCGGAGGCAAAACGCCATTTGAAATAAGGATAAAGGCCAGCCCCGCCGCCCCAGACCGTGCTGCTGAAGCCGGAGGGCAAAGAGGACTGCATCTGCGATGTCGACCGCCCCATCCCCTCGCCCGACGTTGTCCCCGCCGTATCCTGGTCATAATAGCCGTTGGTAATGGTGCCGATATTATAGCGAGTAAGCCCTCCTGGATTTCCCGTGACACGCCCCCGCGCATAGACATTCGTCAGGGTGCCGCGGTTCCCCCCGGCAAAGCCGCCAGCGAAGTTTGGCGCATGCACATGGCCCGTCGCATAGGCATCGGTAATGACACCGCCGATCTCATTGACGCCCACCAGCCCCCCCGCGCTCGAGCCGGTTGAACTGACATCACCGGCAGCGAAAGACTCCGTGATCGTCCCGCTGTTGTGGCCCACGAGCCCGCCGATAAAATTACTGTTCCCGGTTACCGAAGCCGAGGCATAGCTCCGGTGCACAAGCCCGCCTGTATCGACAAAACCTGCAAGCGAACCAGTGTCCCCGTTGCCCGTAATAGCGCCGCCGACCAGGCCGATATTGCTCACGCTGCCGCTAAGGTTGCGGAAAAGACCTGCGCCGTTAAGCCCCGGACGGTTGATCTGAAGACCCGAAATGACATGATCCGCGCCGTTGAGCGTGCCCGAAAAAGCGGTGCCTCTGCCGATAGGGTTGAACCCTTCGCCGGCATTCCAGCCCGCCGTGCCCGACGCATCGATGTCGTTCGCAAGCACAAAGTGACTGGCGAGCATGCCCGCGGAGGCAAGGCCCTGAAGCCCGTAAACATCGCTGATCTGATAGGGCGTTCCCGAAGTGCCGTCCCCGCCCGCTGCGCGGATGAAGGTGCCGCCCGTGATGCGGAAATCATCCGCCGCAAAAGAAGGAAGCGTGCCCGTCTGCTCCCAGGTGCCGCCCTGAAGCTCGAAACGGCTGACATCGACCGCGACGGGCGAAGAGATATCGGCAACACCGCCCACATCCAGCGTGAAGTGTCCCTGGCCATTCCCAAGCGCGCCGGAATAAAGCACGAACGTCGTGTCCCCGCCCGAACGCACGGTCAGATTGCTATCGCCAAGCCAGGTAATGTCTTCACCGAAAATATTCACCGCACCCCCGGTGCTAGCGAACACCACATCGCCGCCGTTTCCGATGGTGATACCGTTCGTGCCGTTCAAAAACAAAAAGCTGCCCGCTTGGAGCGTCACATCGCCCGCCGTCCCGGCAATCAGCCCGCCGGCCTGCAGATCCAGGTAGGTGCTCGCCGTGATATTGCCATCCAGCGTGAAGTCGCCGCTCACCCCTGGCAACAG
Organism: Tepidicaulis sp.; assembly: GCF_965222285.1. NCBI lineage: Bacteria > Pseudomonadati > Pseudomonadota > Alphaproteobacteria > Hyphomicrobiales > Parvibaculaceae > Tepidicaulis > Tepidicaulis sp. The sequence goes on from NZ_OZ244942.1 coordinate 2,966,557, forward strand.
CGTGAGACCGCCCGTCACATCAAGATTGTTACCGGCAACGGAGATGAAATCGAGATCGCTATCGCTATAGCCCCCGAGCGCAGTATTGAAGCCGGCAAGGAGACCGCTGAGAGAAGATTGCGGCGCGCTTGCATAGAAGCGGTCATTTTCAACATAAACCAAATAGGACTGACCAAAGAGCCCGCCTGCATAGGCAGCGCCCGTATCGGCCACATCATCCAAGAAGCCGATGACACCTGTGGAGCCGATCTCACTTGGATCATAGAGCTTGTAGAAACGGCCATCCGCACCGGTGATCTGCAGTTTGCCCAGCAGCGCGCCGTTGCTCAGTATGCTGACAGTTCCCGTCTGCGGCAAACCATTGATCGTTGCCGTACCCTGAACGGCAACAGGGGCGGACGACCAGCGCCATTTGAAATAGGGGTATAGACGGTCGCCGCTGCCCCAAACCGTGCTGCTGAAGCCGGATGGCAAGGCAGACTGCAGCTGCGACGTTGTCCGGTAAGTGCCGGCGCCGCTATTCGTGCCGGTGGTCGGGCCATCATAATAGCCGTTGGTCACGGTGCCGGAGTTACTGCCCGTCAACCCTCCCTCGGCGGCGCCAACGCGCGCCGTCACATGCCCTGTCGCATAGACATTGTTCAGAGTACCCAAGTTCGTCCCGGCAATGCCGCCGACATAAAGGTTCCCCTCAACGATGCCTGACGCATAGGAATCCTGAATCAGCCCGGCAGTAGAATTTTGACCGACAAGGCCGCCCGCACTGGTGTTAGAGGTCGCGATCAGCACGTTGCCGGAGGCGAAGGATTCGGTGATGGCGCCGTGATTGGTCCCCGCCAGGCCGCCCGCAAAGGCGCCATTGGTCGTTATATCGGCCGTCGAATAGGAGCGATGGATGAGGCCGGTGCCCTGTATCTCACCGGCAATACCGCCTGCGTAAGCCAGGCCCTCAATGCTGCCGCCGACAATACCGGTATTACGCACCGTGCCCGCGAGATAAGAAAAGAGGCCGACATAGTTCGTGCTTGGGCGGTTGATATAGAGATCGGAAATGGTGTGACCGAAACCGTCCAGGGTCCCCGAGAAAACACTGCCGCCCGGGGCATACCCCGCGCCGGCATTCCAGCCGGATGTGGCAGAGGCATCGATATCCACCGCCAGCGCGTAATTGCCGGAAAGGTTGCTCTGTATATTCTGCAGATCGGTCACGTCATGGATAAGCGTATAGGCCGTGCCGTTGAGCAAGAGACTGGCGCCCGCGCCGGAAAGCGTGAGGGAGCCTGCATTGACGATATGCTCGCCGCCGAAGATGAGCTCAACACCGGAGGTGTTGCCGCTCGCCGTCACATCGGCATTGAACTCGATATTGCGCACCGCATCGAGCGTCAGCGTGGTGTTGGCGCTCCAGGTGATGTCGTCATTGATGAAGATGTCGCCATTACCCGAACTGCCGCCATTGTCGCTGTCGAGCGTCACATTGGTGCCGGAGAGGTTCGCGGAAACGGTGGCGCCCGTAACGTCGCCGCCGGATGCGGCAACGGTCAGATCGTTCGGGTCAATAAGCCAGGTGCCGGTCTCGCCGTCTTCGGCCAGCGTGACAACGCGCGCCGTGTCTGCAATATCGATTTCCTTGCCGGAGGTCTCGACGAAACCGCCAGCCGCGCCCTTACCGCCTTTTGCCTCTGCCGTGCCGGAGAAGGACATGTGCCGGTCCGCGATGAGAACGGCCTCGCCGCCATTTTTGCCTTCCGTCTCGGCGGAAACGTCTACATGACCTGAAAGCGCGATGTCCTTGGCCTCGACATCGATTGAACCGCCCGAGCCATCCGCATTTTTCGCTTCGATGGTGCCGGAGATTTCCGCCGTGCCGGAGGCGGTCAGAAGCACGCGCCCATTGCGTACCGTGCTGCCCGTTGCGCGGATAACGCCGTCGGTATTGCCTGCAAGCGCGTAGACATTGCCGTTCGCCGCGGCAAGCTGCACTTCGGCGGCCGTTACCGCCCCTTCATTCGTCACATTACCTTCCGGCCCCGCGCCCTGAATGAAAACGCGCTGGCCCGTGCCTTCAGTCTGCAAAAGCACGTCGCCTGCCGCTGCAAGCGAGGCCTCGCCCGCCGCCTCGATACTGCCGGTATTGGTGACGGCGCGGCCGATCAGCACCACATCGCCTTTCTGCGAGACGATGCGGCCTGCATTCACCACATCGCCCTCAGAGGCGCCGGCAAAGCGCATGGCATCGCCATCCATGAAATCTTCATTGGCAATGTCGCGGGTGGAGGCAACGAAAGACCCGCCGGTTACGACTTCCCCGCCAGGACCCACAACGATACCGTTCGGGTTGATGAGGAAGGCCGAGCCCGTTGCCGTCAAAAGCCCGTCGAGGCGTGAGAGGTCCGTGCCGGTTACGCGGTTTAGCGTCGCCCCGGCGCCATTGTCGATCGAGACGCTGTTACCTGCGCCAATGGAAAAGCCCTGCCACTCGATAATCCCGGCCATCGAGCTTTGCGTGATCGTGGCACTGACGCCGTTTGCCTGGATCGTGCCCGCGCCGGCAACGAACTGGCCGCCTGTGGGAAGCGCATCTGCCGCAAGCGCCGGAACGCCGTAGCCGCTCGCGAGGATCGTTGCCCCAAGCAAGGCCCGGCGCGTTGCCCAGCGGCCTTTTTTGATAACCGGCATCTTGGAAGCCATGACGATCCCCTCTCGCATACACAAACTCTCTTGAGAGGAAGAAACAGAAAAAACCGTCAAGAATCCAGAGTTTTATTTATATTTTGGTAATTATATACATTAAATCATCAGGTGATTACGAAGCTATTCAGACGGTGTTCTTGTATTTACTTCATGAATACATTTATTCATGAAATGAATGAATACGCATCTGGGGCTGCGCTTCGCACGAACCTGTGTTAATGAACATGCCCGTTTCAGTGAGGATCGCGCTCACCCGGCAGCGCTGGATGCAGGAAGGCCGATGAATATTCGCCAGCTCGATCTCAACCTGCTCCTTGTCTTCGATGCGGTGTACCGGGAGCGCTCCATCAGCGCGGCAGCCCGCAAGCTCGATCTTTCCCAGCCTGCCGTCTCCAACGCGCTGCGCCGGCTGCGCAAATTCACCGGCGACACGCTCTTCTTCCGCTCCGGCAATGAGATGATGCCGACGCGCACGGCCAACGCGCTGGCCATTCCCGTTTCCCACGCGCTTTCGACGGTGGAGGAAAGCCTTTCTTCCCTGCGCGCCTTCGATCCGCGCACCTCGACCCGCGTTTTCCGCCTCGGCATCAATGATTTCATGCGCGTTACGCTGGTGCCCGCGCTTTCCAATCTCCTGGAACAGGAAGCGCCGAATGTGCGTCTGGAATTTAATAGGGAAACGCCGAGCCCGCCCGTGCTGCTTGAAGCACTGCGGCGCGGCGAGACGGACCTCTCCTTCATGCCGCTTGCCACCGTGGCGGGCGAGAAGGACATCGTTTTCAGCCTGGTCAATACCGATACGCTGACGATGATTGCCCGCGTCGGCCATCCGATTCTCGAGGACGGGCCGCCCGTCTCCGTAGAAGCCTTGTCCAAAGCCCGCCATGTCACGACCAGCAATGCTCCGGCCTTGCGGGCGATGGCCGAGGCGGCTTTCGCCGAAAATGGCGTCGAGCGCGACATTGCCTGCGTGCTGCCGGACACCGTGACGATCCCGGCTATCGTTGAGATGACCGATTATCTGGGCGTTGTCGGCAAAAGCTTTCTCCAGCGCCACCAGCGCGACCATGCGATTGCCGAACTGAAACTTCCCTTTACCTTTCCGGAGATCAAGGCAGGGCTCGTCTGGGCCAAAAGCGCCGAAGAAGATCAGGGCCTGAAATGGCTGCGCGAGAAAGCGGAAGGCATTCTGCATAGCGCCGTAAGGGTGGGAGAATAGAAACCTGCCCCTCTCCTTCGTCATGCTCGGGCTTGACCCGAGCATCCACTCAGCATTGCCCCAACCGCGACTTCAGAATGGGCCCTCGGGTCAAGCCCTAGGGTGACGAGGCAGGACGGTCCTCACGCCCCGCCATAGCCCGGCAGCGGGCGGATGAGGCGGCGGAAGAGCTGATAGATGAAGAGCCCGAGAAAGGCCCAGCCCACATGGATGGCCAGAATGACGGCGGTGCGGTTGGCAACCGGCGCATCCGACTGCATCAGAAGCTGCACATAGAAGAGCCCGGCATAGAGCACACCGCCCCAGAGAATCGCGTAGAAGGGCGCCCGCCACCAGGGAATGCCGCGCAGCCGGTCGAACAAATAAACGCAGAGGATCTGCCCGGCGAAAAGCGCCCCGGCAAACGTCGCCATGACGGGCAGCGTCGCAAGCTCCCCTTGCACGGCCTGCAGCCCGTAAGTGGCTGTCGCCCAGATAAAGAGCCCCGTCACGATGAGCCAGGAGACGAGCACCGCGCTCATCGTCACCCCCGGCCCATAGCGCCGGTTCGTAAGGCAGAGCACCAGAAAGACGCCCGGCAGCACCAGATGGCCGTAATTCAGCCAGTAACCCGGATTGAGATACCATTGCTCCGGCGGGAACATATCGAAAGTGGTGACATAGCGGTCGCGCCCGCCGTAGCTGAGCGCCAGCACGCCGATCATCCCGGCCACCGGCAAGAGCAACGTGGCGCATACGCCGAAGGCCCGCGAGATAAGTCCCGGCCCGGCGCTTTTCCGGCGCGCTTCGATGGATTGATCGCTCATCCTCTTTCCCCCAATCGCCTCACTCTAGCGGCTTCGGGCGCGGGGGCGAAGAGGGCAGACACGAAAAAGGCGGCCCCTTTGCGGGACCGCCTCGAAAAACCGTATTAACGGTTAATTCAGGCTGCGGCCTGGGCCTGCGCTTTCTTCTGTACGGCGCGCTTCAGCTTGAGGGCGCGCGAGGAAAGCTGGCCGTCATGGGATTTGAGCAGGAACACATCAAGCCCGCCCACATGTTCGACCGAGCGCAGCGCATGGGCGCTGACACGCAGGCGGAACTGGCTGCCCAGGACTTCGCTCTGCAGCGTCACATTGCACAGGTTCGGCATGAAACGGCGGCGGGTCTTGCGATGGGCGTGGCTGACATTGTTGCCAGACATCACTGCTTTACCGGTCAATTCGCAACGGCGGGCCATTGCACGTTCCTCGTCTGCTCAGGCACTCTGGACTGCTCCCGAAAGCCGGGAAAGGGCCCGATCAAGGCCGCAAATCGCAAAGGCGGGTTATTCAAATAAAAGGAGCGCGCGATGGCGCCGCTCCTGAGGGCCGCACATATATCCGCCGCATCCGGACCCGTCAAGCCTATAGGGCCGGGAATGGGCCGGATTCCCGCCAAAAGAGCGTGAAATCGCCCTTTACGCCGGGGCCTGCCGCCGGGGCCCGCCACTGGGCCGCCCCGCTAATCGCGCAGAAGCAGGGCCAAAAGGCTGCGGGCCGCCGCCGTGGGCGTGGTTTTGCCGCCCGCCACCTCCCCTTCCAGGGCTTTCAGACGGCTTTTCGTGCCCTCATGGGTGCGCAGCTTCTCCATCATCCCTTCACGCAGCTCATTCCACATCCAGGCAAGGGCCTGGTCCGCCCGCTGCGCCTCGAGTGTACCCGTCTCTTTCATGATCTCTTCATAGCGCCGGACGGTTTCCCAGATATCGGCAAGCCCTTCGCCCTTCAGCGCCGAGGCAAGGCGTACCTCCGGCAGCCAGTGCTGGCTTTTCGGCCGCATCAGATGAAGCGCCGTCTTATATTCGATGGCCGCGCGCTTGGCGGCGGGCAGAAGATCGCCGTCCGCTTTGTTGACGACCACGAGATCGGCCAGCTCCATGATGCCGCGCTTGATGCCCTGAAGCTCGTCTCCGCCGCCGGGCGAGAGCAGCAGCACGAACATATCCACCATGTCGGCGACCGCCGTTTCCGACTGGCCAACACCCACCGTCTCGATCAGCACCACATCAAAGCCTGCCGCCTCCGTCAGCAGCATCGCCTCGCGCGTGCGCCGCGCCACACCGCCCAGCGTGCCGCCGGAAGGAGAAGGCCGGATAAAGGCATTGGGATCGCGCGCCAGCTCTTCCATCCGCGTCTTGTCGCCGAGGATCGAGCCGCCGGTGCGCGCGGAGGACGGATCGATGGCGAGCACCGCGATTTTCAGCCCCTGGCCCGTCAGATAAGAACCAAAGGCTTCGGTAAAGGTGGATTTGCCGACGCCGGGGGCCCCCGAAAGGCCGATCCGCACCGCTTTGCCCGTCTCAGGCAGAAGCGCGGCCAGAAGCGCCTGAGCCTGTTCCTGATGGTCGGCGCGGGTCGATTCGATCAGCGTAATGCCGCGCGCCAGTGCCGTGCGGTTGCCGGTACGGATCGCCGCCGCCATTTCCTCGATATTGACCGGACCGCGGCCGCCGCGGCTCTTTTCTGCGGTTTTTTCCATGCCTGTTGCATAGCGGGGAAAGGCGCTGGCGTCCATATCGAGCTTCTCCCGTCCACCCGTTCAGCAACCGTTCACCCGCAAAAATCCAAGGTGCCCCTCAGGGAACGCGGCGGCATTTCACCAAAAGCCTGGACCCCCAATTTCGTGGCTCGAACGCTGCCGTGTTCCCCTCATCCCCAATTTGTTTGCAGATTTCGGCGCAAGAGCCCCCGGCGATCTTGCCGAATGCGCCGCCGCGCTCCATCATAATGAGAACGTCGCCCGGAAAGACGAGACGTAAAACACAGTCTTCCGCGGACAGTCCGGGGCTGAATGCAGGATTGCCGAATGCCCGAAGAAACGAAAAGCGTTAAAAGACCTAGCCGCCTTGCCGCCGCCCTTGGCGCGGCAGCGCTGCTTGCCTTGCCCGCCGGGCAAAGCCTTGGCGAGAGCACGCCCGCCCCGACGCTCACCCGCACCATCACGCTCACGCCGCAAACCTCCGCCGTCACCGCGGTCGATCTCAGCTATCAGTTTTACGGCGGCGGCTTTCACGTGCTCTCGCTCGACACGCAAGCGGTGATCACGCCGCAAAACTACGAAATCGCTTCGCAAGTTCAGACCGAAGGCATCGCCGATACGTTTTTCAACGGCCATATGGAAAGCCAGGCGCGCGGCGTCATGACCCCGCAGGGCCCGCAGCTTCTCTCTTACAGCCAGGACTATGAAGGCACGTTCGGCGAGCGCTCGGTCTATATGTCCCGCACAAACAGCGGCGGCTATGACGTCACCGCCGTGCCCGAGGACGGGGTGCATGCGCAAGGCGGGCTTTCCGACCGGGTACTTCAGAAAACCGTCGACCCGCTTTCCGCCAGCATCTTCACCGCACTCAACAAAGGCGGCGCGCCCTGCCGTCAGGTGATCCCGGTTTTCGACGGGCGGCGCGTCTTCAACTTGCGTTTCGAGCCGGACGGCGAGGACATTCTGGAGCCCACCGTGGAAGAGGCTTATGCAGGCCCGGCCCTGCGCTGCAAGATTTCCTATGAGGCCGTCGCCGGCTACAGCCAGAAGTGGAAAGTGGCCGAGGCGAAAGACCCGCTGAAACCCTTCACGGTCTGGATCGCCAGGTTTCCCTTTGAAGGCAAAGAAAAAGGCGCAGGGGAAGAGCTTTACGTCCCCGTGCGCCTTTTGATCGAAACCCGCTACATCAACGCTACCGCGCATCTAAGCCGTGTCGTGATCGACGGGATGGAGCGCGTCGCCGCGCAGCACACGCCTTAAACTTTCCCTTAATAAGCTTACGCCAGCGCGCGGCGCCGCTCGCCGATGAGCCGTAGTACATCCTGTGCACAATCGATAATGTTGCTGCCCGGCCCGAAGATCGCCGCAACGCCGGACTGCATCAGGAAATCGTAATCCTGACGCGGTACCACGCCGCCCACGGTGACGAGGATATCTTCCGCGCCCTCTTTTTTCAGTGCTTCGATAAGCTGAGGCACCAGCGTCTTGTGGCCGGCAGCAAGGCTCGAAATCCCCACCACATGCACGTCGTTTTCCACCGCATCGCGGGCCGCTTCTTCCGGCGTCTGGAAAAGCGGGCCGACATCGACGTCGAAGCCGAGATCAGCAAAAGCGGTCGCCACGACTTTCGCGCCGCGGTCATGCCCATCCTGGCCCATCTTCACCACCAGCATGCGCGGGCGGCGGCCTTCGGTTTCGGCAAAGGCTTCGATATCGGCGGAAAGTTTCTTGAACTGCTCGTCGCCTTCATAGGCTTGGCTGTAAACACCGGACACGGATTTCACCTCCGCTTTGTGACGGCCGAACACTTTTTCCATGGCATCGGAAATCTCACCGACGGTCGCCCGCGCCCGCGCCGCATCGACGGCCAGTGCCAGCATGTTGCCATTGCCTTCCGCGCCTTTGGTGATCGCTTCAAGCGCAGCATTCACCTTCGCCTCGTCGCGGCTGGCGCGCAGCTTTTTCAAGTGGTCGACCTGGGATTTCAGCACCTTGGCATTGTCGATATCGAGGATTTCGATCGGCTCTTCCTTGTCGGTCTTGTATTTGTTGACGCCGACCACGACTTCCTCGCCCCGGTCGATCCGGGCCTGCTTGCGGGCAGCCGCTTCCTCGATCTTCAGCTTCGGCATGCCGGATTCGACCGCCTTCGTCATGCCGCCCAGCTCTTCGACTTCCTGAATGAGCTTCCAGGCTTCGCTCGCCAGCGAATGGGTTAGCGTTTCCACATAGTAAGAACCGCCCAGCGGATCGATCACATTGGTGATGCCACTTTCTTCCTGAATGACGAGCTGCGTGTTACGCGCGATACGGGCGGAGAAATCCGTCGGCAGCGCAATGGCTTCATCGAGCGCATTGGTATGAAGGCTCTGCGTGCCGCCAAGCACCGCGGCGAGCGCTTCCAGCGTCGTGCGGATGACGTTGTTGTAAGGGTCTTTTTCCGTCAGCGAAACGCCGGAGGTCTGGCAATGCGTGCGCAGCATCAGGGACTTTTGATCCTTGGCGCCGAACTCGCTCATGATCCGGTGCCAGAGAAGACGCGCGGCGCGCAGCTTTGCCACTTCCATGAAGAAATTCATGCCGATGGCAAAGAAGAAGGAAAGGCGCGGCGCGAAAGCATCCACATCGAGGCCGCCTTCGCGCGCCGCGCGCACATATTCCATGCCGTCCGCCAGCGTGAAGGCCAGTTCCTGCACCTGCGTCGCGCCCGCTTCCTGCATGTGATAGCCGGAAATCGAGATCGTGTTGAAGCGCGGCATATTCTTCGAACAATAGGCGATGATGTCGGAGATGATGCGCATGGAAGGGGCGGGCGGATAGATATAGGTGTTGCGCACCATGAACTCTTTCAGAATGTCGTTCTGAATGGTGCCCGAGAGCTTGTCCGGCGACACGCCCTGCTCTTCCGCCGCCACGATGTAATTCGCCATGATCGGAATGACCGCGCCGTTCATCGTCATGGAGACGGACATCTCATCGAGCGGAATGCCGTCGAAAAGAACCTTCATGTCTTCCACGGAATCGATCGCCACCCCGGCCTTGCCGACATCGCCGACGACGCGCGGATGGTCACTGTCATAGCCGCGGTGCGTGGCCAGGTCGAAAGCGACCGACAGGCCCTTCTGCCCGGCGGCAAGGTTGCGCCGGTAAAAGGCGTTGGATTCTTCTGCCGTCGAAAAGCCCGCATATTGCCGGATGGTCCAGGGACGGCCCGCATACATCGTCGCCTGCGGCCCGCGCGTGAAAGGGGCAAAGCCCGGCAGGCTGTTGACGTCATAGCCTTCCCCGGCAATCCGCTCCAGATCCTCGGCGGTATAAAGCGCCTTGACGTCGATCCCTTCGGGCGTGTTCCAGACGAGATCGTCCACGCTGCGCGATTTGAGCTGCTTATTCGCCTGCGCTTCCCAATCCTTGACGGTTTTCTTATCGGCCATGACGCGGCTTCCCTGTTCTGTCGCTGGTCCCGGCGGGCTCTTTTACCCATGCCCGCCGCTATTTGGCGCGGAGTATCTGCAAACAAAAAGGGCCGGTCAACGCATCACGCCCGCCTGCCGCCCCGCCCCATCCCCTGCCGTAGGGGCTTACGGGAAAAATCGGGGCGCGCGGCCGCTGAAAGCCGCGATCCGGCCTCGGCAGCGGCACCGGGAAGTTTAACACTTTCTGAAAATCGGCGCCGCTTTGGCTCATTTTCGCACAAAACCCGGGCGCGAAATACCGTCTCCCCTTGCCGAATTCTTCCGGATTTAGAGGAAACTTTACGTATCGGGCCCATAAAAGAACGAGCAAGCATGGGGTTGAGAGGTCAGGGTTGTCTGAAGGGACAGATCCATTGCACGTCCAGGACGGACCAGAGGAGGGACGAGCGTCACCGCTCGAGGTTCCGGCCGACACCTATCGGCGTATCCGTTTCGGCCAGATCAAACGTCTGGTGAACGGCCACGTGGCCGTGCTGCCCGCGCTCCCGCTGCTCTCCGTCTTTTTCGCCTTTTTCCTTGAAAGCATCTATCCCGCCTTCGTCCCCGCGCTATGGGTCGGCGCCATGTGCCTGCATGCCGCCCTCGTCTGGGGACTGCGCCGGATGATGCAAAAGGATATGGCAGCCGTCGCCGCAGATCCCGACAAATGGGCGCGCCTTTACGGCTGGACCTGCCTTTTCGGTTCTTTTGCCTGGAGCGCGATCGTGCCGGTCTTCTGGAATACGGCCATTCCCGACCAGTCGCTCTATGTATTGCTCGTCCTGATCTGCACGTCCTTCTTCACCGTCACCACCATGACAATGATCCCGCGCGTCTTTGTCATGAGCAACCTGCCCTATCTCATCACGATGGTAGCGGGCCTTGCCGTCTTGCCGGTGGTCATCAATCCGGTGATTTTCCCGATCAATATCGTCGTGCTCGGCGTGAATTTTTTCGTCGCCCTGCGCGCCGCCAAACGGGACTTCGACAACAACCTTATCCACATCGCCAATGAAGAATTGATCGGCGATCTGGAGCGCGCCCGGGATATTTCGGAAGACGCGCTGGCCAGCGCGAAGCGGGCGAATGCCGATCTATCGAGCCAGGAAGAGCTTTTCCGCGCGCTCGTGGAAAACGCCAAGGAAGGCATCATTCTGACCGATCAGGCGGGCAATATCCGCTACATGTCGCCTTCCATCAAACATCTGGGCTATGACCCGACAACGTTTCTGGGCGTGCCGCTTTCCGATCTCATTCCCCCGGACACCCGCCGCAAGGCCATCGAGCATTTTTCGCTGCAAAGCGATGCGCCCTATCCGCCGCTGATGCTGACCGATCAGATTCTGACGCCGACAGGCCGGCGCGTCTGGATCGAAGCGCGGATCACCGATATGCGCCATGACCCGAATGTCGGCGGCTTCATCGCCAACGTCCGGGATGTGACGGAGCGCAAACACATTGACGACGAGTTGAGCGAACACTTGGAAATCCTGAACGCACTTGCCCAGGACGCCCCGCTCGACACGATCCTGCGCCGCCTCACTTACGACATCGAGAAAACCAATCCGGCGCTGCGCGCGCTTCTGGTCTTGATCGAAGACGGCAAGCCGCAAAACGTCGTCGCCCCGTCCCTGCCGCGCACCATCCGCGACAAGCTGGAAAGCGGCGAAATTTCCCATGACGCGCTCTTGCTGAAGCGGGACATGCGCCTCGGCCAGGGCGCCATCGTGCCGGACATTGCCGCGGGCAAGGTCGATGGGCATCTGGCCGAATGCCTGAAACAGATCGGCCTGCGCTCCTTCTGGTCGCAGCCCATCATCTCGCGCAAGGGACGCCTCCTCGGCCTCCTTGCCGTTTTCCATATCCAGCCGCACACGCCGAGCACCAAGGAACTGAGCAAAGCGGACGGCGCGGCCCATCTTGCCGGCCTTGCCATCGAGCGGCGCCAGAGCGAGGGGGAGCTGCGCGAGGCGATGGAGCGCGCCGAGCTTGCCAACCGCGCCAAGTCCCGTTTCCTTGCCACCATGAGCCATGAGCTCAGAACCCCCCTCAATGCGATTATCGGTTTTTCCGAAATCATGCATACCCAGCTTTTCGGCCCGCTGGGCGACCGGCATTATTCCGATTACGCGAAAGATATTCTGACGAGCGGCAGGCATCTTCTCAGCGTCATCGACGACATTCTCGATATTTCAAAAATCGAGGCCGGGCGCTACGAACTTGAAGCACGCGAAATTGCCATCAATGAAGCGGTCGAATGGTCGGTGCTGCTTACCCAGCCCAAGGCGAATGAAAAGCACATCACCATCATGATGGAACTTGCGCCGAACCTGCCGCTGATCCTCGCGGACCTGCGCGCCATCCGGCAGATCCTGTTGAACCTGCTTTCCAATGCCGTCAAATTCACCCCCGAACACGGCATCATCACCATTGCCGCAGAGCGGGCGGCAAATGGCGGACTTAACTTCTCCGTCACCGATACCGGTCTCGGCATTCCCGCCGACAAGATCGAGCATGTGATGCAGCCCTTCGGCCAGGCCACCAACAACACGACCGAATACCAGTCGGGCACCGGTCTTGGCCTGCCCATCTGTAAATCGCTCATCGAAATGCATGATGGCCGCTTCACGCTGGAAAGCGAGGAAGGCAAAGGCACGCGCGTCACGCTTTGGCTGCCGCCGGAAAGATTGTGCCTGGAAGGTGTAGCCGTCACCGCTTCCTGACCCCCAAAAGAAAAGGCGCCCTGAGGCGCCTTTTGCACATTTGGTGAAGCCTTGGCCTATTCGGCAGCAGCTTTCTTCGCCGCCGGCTTGTCGATAAAGCCGAAAAGGTGCCCGCCCACTTTGCGGATCTGAATTTCCTCCGAGCCTTCCGTGATCCGGTAGCGCCGGTGGTGGCGGTAAATATGCTCGAAGGGCTTGTGGCGCGAATAACCGATGGCGCCATGCACCTGGATCGCCAGATCCGCTGCCTGACAGACAAGACGGTTCGCCCGGTAATTGCACATCGAGACTTTATCGGAGAGATAGCGCGCCACATCCGGTTTCGACATGCGGTCCATCTGCCAGGCCGTCTTGTAAACCAGATTGCGGATCATCTCGCATTCCGTATGCGCCTCGACCAGCGGGAACTGGATCGCCTGGTTGGAGGCGAGCGGCTTACCGAAAGGCGCGCGGTCCTTGGCATATTGCACGCTTTCACTGATGCAATATTGCGCGGCGCCGACGCCGGATGCTGCCTGGCGGATGCGGTTTTCATGCACGAAATGCTGCGCCAGCGCGAGCCCGCTTTCCGGCTCGCCGAGGATCGCCGTGTCCGGCACCCAGACATCCTTGAAGGAAACACGCGGATGGTCGGTCGGCATGTTGAAGGTCCAAAGATATTCCTCGACCTTCACGCTGGGCGCATCCGTCGGTACGATGAAACAGGTAATGCCGCGCGCCGAGCCGTCCTTGCCGGAGGTGCGGGCGAAAAGCAGATCATGGGTGGCGACATGCATGCCCGTGTTCCACATCTTCTCGCCATTTATCAGCCAGCCATCGACCCCATCGCGCTTTTCCGGCACCGCACGCGTTTCCATCCAGGTCGCATCCGAGCCGTGATTGGGCTCGGTGAGGCCGAAGGCCATGCGCACCTTGCCGGCGATCGAGCCTTCGATCATTTCCTTCTTCTGCGCTTCGGTGCCGAAATCGCGCAGCATCAGCACGGTCGGGAAATTGCCGACGATCGAGCTTTCATTCTGCAGATCGTTATGAAGCCCGAGCCCTTTTGCCGCCAGATGCTCGCGGATCACCGCCATGCCGAGATTGGTGCCGTTCTGGCCGCCATATTCTTCCGGCAGCGCATAGCGCAAATGCCCGGCGGCATCCGCCCGGCGGCGCATCTCGGACAGAAGCTCTTCCCAATCGTGGCGCGGCAGCCCGCCATTGTCCCAATCGGTGCGCGCATGTTCGCGCCGGTGATCGAAGAAACGGATATTGTCGTCCTGCTCCTCGAGCGGCTTGATTTCCTTTTCGATGAAATCGTCGAGGATCAGAAGATAATCGCGCAGATCTTGCGGGATATCGAAATCCATAAGGTCCCTCCCTAAAGCGTCATTTGCGTTGTTGCTTGGTGCTGTTTTTTCAATGACTGATGGGAGAACTATATCCTGTGTGCCGCGCGCGAAAAGCGCTGTCGCGCCAAGTCGCGCCCTGACGTCGCGTCACTGCCAAAAGACCTTCCCGTCAAACGTTAAGAAGTACGCCCGGCGCCGCAGCGGCGTTAACGCTTTCTATGTGCAAGTCACTGCCTCACCACAATATTTAGCCGTGAACGGAACACGAAAACGAACATGTCAGTGATTCGGACGTGCTTTGTTTCCCTATTGATCCATTTCTTAACCGAGCCAATTTTAACCTTTTATCCGCAGCGGTAGCGGGCTTGTTTTGACCCTTGCCACATGGCCGCTTTGCCCCGATTGTGCCCCTGTAATGACCCGACCTTCCCCACATCATCTTGTGTATGCCGACAGCCGCCTCGGCGCCGTTCTGGGGCCGACCAATACCGGCAAAACACATCTGGCGATCGAGCGCATGCTCGGCCATAGGACCGGCATGATCGGCCTGCCGCTCCGGCTTCTGGCACGCGAGGTCTATGAGCGGGTCTGCCGCAAAATCGGCGCGCCGTCCGTCGCGCTACTCACGGGCGAGGAAAAGATCGTGCCCGCCCGCGCGCGCTACTGGGTCTGCACGGTCGAGGCGATGCCCGTCAGCCAGCCCGTGGATTTCCTGGCCGTCGATGAAGTGCAGCTAGCCGCCGACGCTGAGCGCGGCCATGTCTTTACCGACCGGATATTGCGCGCCCGGGGCATTGAGGAGACGCTGTTTTTAGGCTCTGAAACCGCCCGGCCTCTCATTTCCAAATTGCTGCCCGGCGCCCATATCGAAACCCGCCCGCGCTTTTCCGAGCTCACTTTTTTGGGCCCGCGCAAACTGACCCGCCTGCCGCGCCGCTCCGCCGTCGTCGCCTTCTCCGCCGAGCAGGTCTATGCGATTGCCGAGCTCATCCGCCGCCACAGAGGCGGGGCCGCCGTCGTCATGGGCGCGCTTTCCCCCAGAACCCGCAATGCGCAGGTCGAGCTTTACCAGAACGGGGATGTGGATTTTCTCGTGGCAACGGATGCCATCGGCATGGGGCTCAACATGGATATCGACCATGTGGCCTTTGCCCAGACTGAGAAATTCGACGGGCGCCAGCACCGGCCTTTGCGCGTCAGCGAACTTGCCCAGATCGCCGGGCGCGCGGGACGCTATGCCAATGACGGCACCTTCGGCACGACGGGGGATGCCGCGCCTCTCGACAGCGAGACCGCCGAGCGCATCGAGGAACATTATTTCGAGCCCGACCGGCAGTTTCAGTGGCGCAATACCGATCTCGACTTTTCCTCCATCGACCGGCTGATAACGAGCCTTGAGGCGCCGCCGCGCCGCGAGGGGCTGGTGCGCGCACAAATGGCCTCCGATCTCGAGGCGCTCGGCCTGATGGCCCGCGACGGGCAAATCCGGGACAAAGCAGGCAGTAAAGAGGCGCTCAAACTTCTCTGGGAAGTCGCGCAAGTGCCCGACTTCCGCAAAATCATGGCCTCCGATCACGCCGCACTTTTGTCACGGCTTTACTTTTTCCTCATGGAAGACGGTATCATTCTGGAGGATTGGCTTGCCAAACAGGTTTCGCTGACGGACAAAACAGACGGCGATATCGATACGCTCTCGACACGCATTGCGCATATGCGGACTTGGGCCTTCGTCGCCAACCGGAACGGGTGGCTGAAAGACCCGGACCATTGGCAAAAGCGCACCCGCGCGATAGAGGATAAGCTTTCCGATGCGCTTCATGAGCGTCTGACACAACGCTTTATCGACCGGCGAACAAGTGTGCTCATGAAACGTTTGCGTCAAAACGAGGAACTGATGGCGTCTATTACTGCTGACGGAGAAGTGCTGGTAGAGGGCGAATATGTCGGCCGGCTGCAAGGGTTCGTATTCGTGGCCGATCCGCGCGCCGAAGGCGTGCACGACAAAATCCTGCGCGCCGCCTCGCTGAAAGCGCTTGCGAGCGAAATAGAAAGCCGCGCCGCGCGCCTTGCCGCTGCCGAAGACGGCGCCATTTCGCTAAGCGAGCATGGCCGTCTTCTCTGGGAAGGCCAGTCCGTTGCCAAATTGCACAAAGGCGAGGGCGCGCTGCGCCCGAAAGTCGAACTCATCGCTTCGGATCAATTGACGGGCCCGGCCCGCGAGCAGGTGCAGGCGCGGCTTGAAAAATGGCTGACTGCCCATATCGCCCAGATTCTCGAGCCGCTCGTCAAACTGAACGCAGCCGAAGACATTGCAGGCCTCGCCCGCGGCATCGCTTTCCAGCTTTACGAAAATCTCGGCCATCTGCGCCGCGAGACGGTGGCGAATGAGCTGAAAGAACTCGACCAGCCCGCCCGCAGCCAGCTGCGCAAATACGGCGTGCGTTTCGGCGCTTATTCCGTCTTCATGCCAGCCCTTTTGAAGCCTGCGCCCGCGCGGCTTTTGCTGACGCTCTGGAGCCTGCAGCGCGACACGGAGGCAGCCGATCCTTTTGCCGATCTGCCCAATCCGCCGGCACCCGGCCTCACTTCCGCGCCCGCCGAACAGAGCGCGCCGCAAGGTTTCTATGAAGCGCTGGGCTTCCGCGTTTGCGGCACGCGCGCCGTGCGCCTCGATATGCTCGAGCGCCTGGCCGACCTCATCCGCCCGGTCATTGCCGAGCGGCGCTATAAAGGCGGCTTCCGCGTCACCCCCGACATGATGTCGCTTGTCGGCTGTTCGGGCGAAGAATTCGCCGGGCTTCTGCGCGGGCTCGGCTACCGCATGCAGCTTGAAAAAGTCCCCCAATCGGTGATCGAGGCGGAGAAACAGCCGCCGGCGCCCGAACCCAAGCCTGCCGCAGAGGCCGCGCCCTCAATATCGCAGGAAGAGGCAGGCCCCGCCGCCTCCGAAATCGCCTTGCCGGGGAAAGTTGCCGCAGAAGCCGCACTCGCCGAAGAGCCTGCCGCCGATGGCGTCACAGAAACGGCGGCGCTTACCGAGACCACGGCGGACGATACGCCCACCGCGGCGCCTGAAACACCGGCTCCCGCATCCCAGAACGAAAATCTGGAAGGCGGCGAGGCGGCACCCGTAGCGCCTGAAACACCCGCCGCGGAAGCCGCACCTGCTGAGGCCGGTGCCGAAACCGGCGATGAGCTCGTCGAAGCGGAAATCTGGCGTCCGCAGCGTAAACACAACCCGCGCGCGCGCCGGCCCGATCATCGCGGCCAGCCGAAGAACGCGGCAAAAGATGGCGGCAAAGGGGCCGAAGACGGCGGCAGGAAACCCAAAGGCAAGTTCCAGGGCAAACGCAAAGGCCCGCCCCATAAAGGCGGCAAGCCGAAATCCGGCCCGCAGCGCTTTTCAGCCAGCCCCGCGCGCAAAGACAAGATCGACCCCGATTCTCCTTTCGCCGCGCTGGCCGTGCTGAAAGAAAAATCCGGCAAGGAATGACGGCCCCGCCGGAAGACCCGGCTGCAGAGACGGCCGCAACACAACGTCTCGACCGCTGGCTCTGGTTTGCCCGTTTCGTTAAAAGCCGCACCCTCGCCGCCAAACTCGTGGCGAGCGGCAAGGTCCGCGTCAACCGGGAGCGGGCACAAAAAGCCAGCCGCCTTGTGCGCGCGGGAGACGTGCTTACGTTCCCTCTAGGGCCTCATATTCGCGTGATCAAAATTCTTGCCCCCGGTACGAGACGGGGGCCGGCGAGCGAAGCTCAGCGGCTTTACGAAGACCTTTCCCCGCCCGCCCCCGCAGCCCCGAAGCCGGAAGCGGGCGAAAGAGACAAGGGCGCCGGCCGGCCCACCAAAGCCGAGAGGCGCCAGATCGACCGGCTGAAATCCACGGAGTGAGGCGGGACAAGGCGGGAATCACTAATTCCCATAAAATATTTGTAGTTGTTATTAATATCCTATTCGGATATGGAAAATAAAAATCGAGGACCGCGATGCTGAACCGGATCAAGGCGCTCTTTGCCGAGACGCCAGACAAAGGTGACGAAAAGAGCTTCGATGAAGGGCTCGTGGCCGCAGCGGCACTTTTGGTGCGCGCGGCCCTGATGGATGAAGATTTCGGCGCCGCCGAGCGCGACGTCATCTCCGCGGCGCTCAGCCAGTCCTTCGGCCTGAGCGAGGAAGAAGCCGCCTTGCTTCTTGCCGAAGCGGAAGCGGAAAACGTGGAAGCGACGGATCTTTTCCGCTGGACCTCGAAACTGCGCGAGGATTTCGACCACGAGCGCCGGGTCCAGCTCATCGAACAGCTTTGGGAAGTCGTCTATGCCGATGGCCGGCTCGACGACTTCGAGGCCAACCTGTTGCGGCGCGTTGCCGGGCTGATATACGTTCCGGACCGCGAATCCGGCGCTGCAAGGCAAAGGGCGCGACAGAAATTGGGATTGGACAGCAACTAGCTTGCAGTCAGTAAAAGCCCTGGCGCACCAGAACGAAGCCAGAGGCCGAAAGACCGGAGAGCACGATGACCTATGTGGTGACCGAAAACTGCATCAAGTGCAAATACATGGACTGCGTGGAAGTTTGCCCCGTGGATTGTTTCTACGAAGGCGAGAACATGCTGGTCATTCACCCTGACGAATGTATCGACTGCGGCGTTTGCGAGCCTGAATGCCCGGCCGAAGCCATCAAGGCCGATACCGAGACGGGCCTGGAAAAATGGCTGGAGCTCAACACCGATTACGCCAATAAGTGGCCCAACATCACCATGAAGCGCGATGCGCCGGAAGATGCGGCCGAACATGACGGCGAGGAAGGCAAGCTGGAGAAATATTTCTCCCCCGAGCCCGGCGAAGGCGATTGAGCCACCCCAATACATGACCCGGAAAGGCGCCTGACCTCAGGCGCCTTTTTCTTTGGGTTAAGGAAAAACTCGACAAAACCGCCCTATCCTTCTGTTTTCAGGAGGCTTTTGGGAGCGCGCGCTTCCTTTTTAGGAAAATATGTGGTATGCAGAGCAACAAATAGGCTCGTGCGAATCGACGACAGCGCCGGAAAACGGCGCTTTTGCTTTGAGCGATGGCCGTGCCTGACACCCGTTCCTGCCGCTTTGGCGCCCAGGAACCTCGAAATTGCGTGTATCAGAAACTTTGCACACGGCAAACGAGCAAACTGAACGCGGGAGATGGGCTCACCGCACTGGAACCTGACAGGCTTGCCTCATAATTGAACCGGCCAGTCCATCGCGCGGGACCCGCGGGGCAAAACGGAACAAAGACGGCATACCCTGAACGGCTGGCCCTGAACGGCTGGATTTTTTCGTGAACTGGAAGCAGGCGCCCCCAGAAGGGGAAGCCCGGCGAGAATGGAACGAAGCTATGGCGACAAAAGCAAAAAAATCCCCGAAAGCCGCCGCCAAAAAGACGGCGGCGAAAAAGAAGCCGGCAGCCAAAAGCGCTGCCGCCAAAACCAGCGCGAAAAAAACCGCGGCCAAAAAAGCCCCCGTAAAAAAAGCAACAACCTCTAAGACCGGAACAAAAACCAACGTGAAAGCCGCACCGAAGAAGACCGCCGCCAAGAAAACCGCTGTAAAGAAAGCGGCGGCGAAGAAACCGGCCGCAAAAAAAGCCGCCGTGAAGAAGACCGCTGCCAAGAAAGCAGCCGCTTCCACCGCCAAGACCAGTGCCAAGAAAACCGGCGCCAGCAAGCCGGCCGCTAAAACCGCCGCCAAGAAGCCGGCAGTAAAGGCTGCGGCTAAAAGCGCCGTGAAGACTGCGCCGAAGAAAAAAGCGGCCGCAAAACCGGCGGAAACCAAGAAAACCGCGGCTAAGGCAGAAAAACCGGCAGCAAAGGCGGCAAGCCCGGCCAAAAAGGCCAAAACCGCCCCGCAGACGG
This sequence comes from Tepidicaulis sp., assembly GCF_965222285.1. NCBI lineage: Bacteria > Pseudomonadati > Pseudomonadota > Alphaproteobacteria > Hyphomicrobiales > Parvibaculaceae > Tepidicaulis > Tepidicaulis sp. The sequence goes on from NZ_OZ244942.1 coordinate 2,986,364, forward strand.
AAGCAAAAGCGGCCAAGCCCGCCGCCAAGGCGCCTGTGAAAGCGGAAGAGCCGAAGGCCGAGGCCCCGAAAGCGGCGCCCAAGCCGAAGCCCGCGCCGAAAAAAGTGGTGATCAACTTCAAGCCGAACGAATCCATCGTCTATCCGGCGCATGGGGTGGGCCGAATCCTGGAAATCGAGGAGCAGGAAGTGGCCGGCCACAAGCTGGAGCTTTTTGTCATCACCTTCGAGCAGGACAAGATGACGCTGCGCGTGCCCACCAACAAAGTGGACTCGGTCGGCATGCGCAAACTCTCCGACAAGCCCGTCGTCGAGGAAGCGCTGACCACCTTGAAAGGCCGCGCCCGCGTGAAGCGCACCATGTGGAGCCGCCGCGCCCAGGAATATGAGCAGAAGATCAATTCGGGCGATCTGATCTCCATCGCCGAAGTGGTGCGCGATCTGTTCCGCTCCGAGCGCCAGCCCGAACAGTCCTATTCCGAACGCCAGCTTTACGAAGCCGCGCTCGACCGCATGGCCCGCGAAATCGCCGCCGTCGAAGAGACGAGCGCCGAAGCTGCCAGCGCGAAGATCGAGGACATTCTGCAAACGGCCGCCGCCAAGGCGAAACCGACCGAAGCGGCCTGACCCTTTTTTGCATTCCGCTCAAAAAGCCCGGCTTCAGCCGGGCTTTTTATTTGCCTGTTTCGGCCTACACACCCTTCTCCCCTTCGTCACACTTCCAAAAACCCTAGCGATAACAAGGGCATAAACGCCTTGTGACTTTGGAACTAATCCAAACTGTGATGGAGTGCGTATGAGGAGATGACAACGGCGGAGAGCGCCCCGCCCCGAAAACCGGGAGAGCGAGAATGGCGGCAACAGAAGTTGGACAATCTCAAACGGCCCAGCGCCGCTTTGCCAAAAACGCGCTGAGCAAACCTCTTTTGACCCTCGAACGCGAGCAGGAACTGGCACGGGCCTGGGCCGACAACCAGGACACCCGCGCCCTGCATGAGCTGACCCAGGCGCATATGCGCCTCGTCATCGCCATGGCGTACCGCTTCCGCCATTACGGCCTGCCCGTGGGCGATCTCATCCAGGAAGGCAATGTCGGGCTGATGCACGCCGCCCAGCGTTTCGACGCGGATAGGGGCGTGCGTTTTTCCACTTATGCAGGCTGGTGGATCCGTTCCCAGATCCAGGATTACATCCTGCGCAACTGGTCGATCGTGCGCACGGGCACGACCTCGGCGCATAAATCCCTCTTCTTCAACCTGCGCCGCCTGCGCGCCAAAATCGCCAACGGCACGAAGGACGCGCTCACCCATACCGACCACCAATTGATCGGGCAGATGCTGCATGTTTCGCCCGAGGACGTGGCCTACATGGAAGGACGCCTCTCAGGTTCGGACCGCTCTCTCAATGCCCCGGCCGGCGGTGCAGGCGAGGAAGATGCGCCGCAATGGCAGGACCTGCTTGTGGGCGACGACGAAAGCCCGGACGATCAGGCGATCTCCGCGCGCGATACCGAACTTCTGCGCCAGCATATCGCCCGCGCACTGCAAGAGCTGAGCGAGCGGGAACAGAAAATCGTCGAGACAAGGCAATTGCGCGAAGAACCGCTGACACTTGAAATGCTGGGCAAGCAGCTCGGCATCTCGAAAGAACGCGTGCGTCAGATCGAGCAGCAGGCACTCAAAAAAATGAAAGAGGCCCTCGTCGCCTCGCTCGGCCAGAACGCCGAGGCCGCGCTTCACGGCTATTGAGGTTCCGCAAACCCATCGCCTCCCTCTCCCGCAGCTGCCCTCTTGCGGGAAAGCCGCCTCACTCGGCGATGAGTTTGACCGTGCTGGACGGTTTGGGCTCACCCCCCTCGCCCAGGCCGTTCAGCACCCGGAACCTTTCAAGCGCATAAGCTTCAACTTTCATGCGCGCGGCAAGCAAGGCTGCGCTTTGGCCCGGCTGAACCTTTACCGTGCGGATCCGCAGCGGCTTGATACGGGCCGCTTCCGCTTTGGAGAGGAGCCGGAAACTTTTCACCATCCCGTCGATCGAGGCGTCATGCGCGCCGCCTGCCTGCGGCGCCGTACCGGCCAGGAAACGGTAGACGCGCCCCTCCCGCCCCTCGATCGCAACGATGCGCGTGCGCATATTCTGCAGCCGTGTCCAGGCTTCGGCGGCGGCAAGCCCGCCCACCTCAAAACGCCTCAAACCCGAAAGCCGCAATTGCCGCGCCCAGTCATTGGCAAGGTAATCGGCAATATCCAGGCGCGGCGCTTTTTCCCCGGTATCGAATTTGACCACACTCTTATCCGGCCCGAAGGCCCAGACGGCGGCAGGCGTGTTTTGCAGATGAAAATCCGCCGGTGCCTTAAAGCGAAAGCCGAGACCGGAATGTAAAAACTCCCTGCCTCTGATCACGCCTTCTTCGGGCCTGTCCCCGTAAAGCAGCCCGTCAACGGCGCGCAAATGCGCAGCTGCATTCATCTCCCCGGCGCCGTGCGGCACGCCCGTTTCCGCGGCAAGGCGCGCGGCTTCCCGCACGCGCGCTTCATTTGCTGGATGCGTCGCCAGCCAGTCGACCTGTGCGGCATTCGCATCCCGGTTGGCGAGTTTTGCAGCAAGCGCCGTTTCATCGGCGAGCTGTTTCAAAAAACTTGCCTGCGCATAAGGATCGTACCCGGCCCGCGCCAGATAGCGCACGCCGAGACTGTCCGCTTCAAACTCCTGCTCGCGCGAATAGCTGGCAAGCAGCCCCTGACTGCCTAGATTGAAAAGCTGATTGACCGCCGAGCTTCCCACCACCGCGCCGAGCAGCGTACCGAAAATCTGCGAGCCGACGGCGGCGGTTTGACGCTGGGCGCTGTGGCGGGCGGCGACATGGCCAATCTCGTGAGCAAGCACCCCGGCAAGCTCCGCCTCGCTATTGGCAAGCGCCAGCAGCCCGCGCGTCACATAGACATAGCCGCCCGGCAGCGCGAAGGCATTGACGACCGGGCTGTCGAGCACGCTCACCGTATAAGGAATATCGGGAAGATCGGAGGCCCGCGCCACGCGCAGCGCGACCTTGGCGACATAGGCGCCGACTTCTGCGTCCTCATAAACGCCGCCATAGGCTTTGAGGATTTGGGGATGCGCCTCAGCCCCGATCCGCGCTTCTTCCTGCGGCGACATGAAAGGCGTGAAGTCTTCCTCGCCCGTTGCCGGATTGGTCGTGCAGGCGGCAAGCCCGGCAAACGCCGCGCCTATAAAAGCGGGAACAAGAACCTTCCAAAGAGCGGCGCCTGCGGACCGCATTACTCTTTCCTTTTGCGCCATACGCGCCATCCCCCTAACACCGCCGCTGCCTGCTTTTTATGCAGACAGTACATGGACCGTCTGAATGCAGACTGAACACACGCATATGTGATTTTAGTTATATTGATACACAAATCCTCCTCTCACTAGAGTACTCACGTTAATCCACGATGAGAGGTGGGAAATGGACTCCCAGAAGAAAAGCTTTAAGAAAACCGCTCTCGTGCTCGGCACGGCCATGGCCATGACGAGCGCGGTAGCCGCAGGCCCCGCATTCGCAGCTTGCTCGCCCTGCAATCCTTGCAAGGCCGCATCCTGCAGCGCATGCAATCCCTGCAACCCGTGCAAAGCAGGCGGCTGCAGCCCCTGCAATCCGTGCAACCCCTGCAATCCTTGCGGCGCACACTAAGCACGTGATTTGAAAAACCCGGCGCAACAGGGCCTTTCGGGGCTGTGTTGCGCCGGGTTTGTCGTTTATAGAGGGGTGGTCAACCTCAGGAATTTTGCCGTGCGTGAACAGGACCCTTACCGCCCCGACCTTTCGCTGATCGCTCCCGAGCTGCGCCGCCGCATGGAAGCGGCCGCCGAAGAAGTGGTCGAGATCGCCAACGATCTGGCCGCCAATAACCGCAACGTGGTCAGCGCGCTTTTCGATGCCGAAGCCCCCTTCTACGAATGGCAGCATTATCCGAAGGGCGACGTCTTCGACCCTGTGACCCATGCCCAGTTCTACTACCACTCCCATAACGGGGAATGGGAAGAACACGGACATTTCCACACTTTTATGCGCGCGGGCGGCATGCCGGAAAACGTCCAGCCCGTTTCCCATGAAGGCGAGGACAAACAGGACTGGCCGGAAGGCAAGGACGCGCTCAGCCATCTGATCGGCTTTTCCATCGACCATCACGGCCTGCCCGCCCGGCTCTTCACCACCAACCGCTGGGTGACGGGAGAAACCTTTTATCCGGCCGAAGATGTCATCGCGATGCTCGACCGGTTCGACATGAATGTCGCCGGACCTTTCGAACAAACGGGCCGCTGGCTCTCGGCCATGTGTCTGCTCTTTCGCCCGCAAGTCGAGGCGCTTTTGCGCGAGCGCGACGAAACCATGGCAGCGCGCGCCAAAATATATGCCCCCACCGGCAAGGATATTTACGAGGACCGCGGGCTGGAGGTGACCTCGGCCTGCGAGATTTCGATCATGGACCAGCTGCAATGGCTGGGACTGCTCGAAGACTGACCGCCCTCATTCACCGGGCTCATCTTCCTCGGTTTGCGGCAAAGCAGGCGGCGCGCCCGGCAACACCAGAACCTCGATCTGCTCGGGGTGGGTGAGCACGATTTCCGGCCCGTTCCTGTCCCTCAGCCAGCCACGCACCCGGATCACGCCGCCTTTCAGCGCCGCCAGCATATCGGGCACGGGCTTGCCCGGCCCGAAACGGCGCAGATCGCGCTTGGTGATCGTGACGGTGAAATCCCGCCGCCAATCATGGGCAAAATTCATATAGAGTTTCGATTTGACGTAAGAGACGTCGATGACCTCCCCCTCGATCAGCTGAAAGGAGCCCGTGAGCCCCTCCAGCTTTTTCAAATCGTCCGCGCTGCGCACCGCATAAAAGGGATGCGCCCAGATGCCGCGCAGCGCCCGGCGCGCTTCGCCCTCCACTTCCAAGAGTTCGAGCGTACAGCCGTAATTGTCGGCAAAACTATAAACCCGGGCCCAGCCTTGCTCGACCAGCGCCCGCTGCACCCAGATTTTCTCCTCGCCGACGAAAAGATGCGCCAGCACCCGCCCATGCCGGTCGACCGAGCGCCCATCCACGCTTAGCGCTACTTCTTTGCCGAGCATCAGTTCCACTGCCGCCGCCCGCGCTTCTTCGGCCAAAGGCCAGGGCATGAAGCCCTTTCGCCCCAAAGGCAGTTTAGGCGCCTGAATGCCGACGAAGCGGATCTCACGCCCATCGGCAAGGCGCGCCGTATCGCCATCGATCACTTCCTCGACCACCCCGCCCGGCAATTCACGCATGGCGCAGGGCTCCGCCCGCGCAGCCCCTGCCCAAAGGAAGGTTCCCAGAGTAAGAAAAACCACAACGGGTGACAGGAAGGAAGGCATGAACCGCCAAAGCTCGAAAGGTCACAGAAATACCGGCTGGCCGGGCATACCGGCATTGGAAGTGGAACTTGCACGGGAAGACAGCCGGAGGGCCGCCCCTCAGGCGCCGGCCCCATCCGGTATCTCCCCGCCCTCATCATCCCGCAAGCCGGCCCGGTGAGCAATGATTGCCGCTTCCGTGCGGTTGCGCACATTCAGCCCGGCCAATATGGCGTTCACATGCAATTTGACCGTGGCAAGGGCGATGCCCAGCCGCTCGGCGATTTCCTGATTGGAGCGCCCTGCCGCCAGATGATGCAGCACCTCATGCTGGCGCGGGGTGAGGCTTGCCAGCGCGCTGCCCCCCGCCTGCGCGGCAAAACCGGGCGGCGCCTCGCCGAAGCCCTCGTCCTCTCCGGCCCGCAGTTCTCCCTCAGGATCGGCACCATAATCAGGCAGATGCGCCCCGCCTTTGGCAAAGGCCCGAAGGCCCCGCTCCAGCTCGCGGATATCCCCATGTTTGGGCAGAAAGACGCTTACCCCGAGCGCCATGAATTCGGGGATCAGAAAGAAATCGTCCCGGTCGAGAAAAAGCGCAAAGGCAAGCGTCGGCTGCGCCCGCAAAAGCGAGCCGAGCAAAAAGGCAGGCTCGGTGCTGGCGCGTGCGGGCACATCGAACAGCGCCCCGCCTACCGGCGCGCCCCGGGCCAGCACCCCGCGCGCCTCGCCCAGCGAGCCGGCTTCCACGATATGAGCCGGCGCCAGCACCCGCTGCGCCAGCCCGCCAAGCGCTTGGCGCAGCAGCGGCTGCTTGGAGATCACCAGCAGCCCGCTTGAGGAGACGATATGCTCCCCGGCATCTTCCGCGCGCGCGCCTTGCGCCTCTCCGGCAATCGGCCCTTGCAACAATCCGCTCCATTTAAAAAACAGCGCTCCTGAAGGAGCGCCGGCCCGGCGCGCCGCCGCCTTCCAGCGGGCGCGGGCGGGCCGTTAAAATAGAAGCTGCACTATGTCTTTAAGATCTAAGAAAATCCCTTCCAATAAGGGTGCAATTCTTTCTTAAATTTAGAGAATTACTTTTAGGAAATGCCGGAAATCTGCCATTTCCAGCAAGAACGACAGCCCGGCCCGCAATAAATGGCCTGCATTAAAGATTAAAGGGAAGATTACAGGCCAAGATCACAAGCAAGCGAACGGGGCTGATCTTACCGTTTTGATAAGATTTTTCTGAGTTACTGGACGGATAAGGCAAAGAGCGCGCCTGGGGAGGGGATCCGGCGCGCGCATAAGCCATTGTAAGGGTGGGGAAGTATTTATGTCCGTAAATCCGGCAACCAAAGATTCGTCTCTTTTCGGCTCCATCGCCGGCCTCGGCCGCGGCAAGGGGCAAGGCACAGCCAAAGCCGGCAAGATCTCGCTCGCCGATGCCGTGCAGATGCTCGCGGCGCAGGAATTCGTGGAATTCCCGGAGGGCGCCGAGGAAGGCAAGGCCGGCCCCGTCTGGCAGGCCATGGCCGCCATCGCTCATGAACTGTCGAACGGACGGCGCCTGCAGCAGATGGTGGACCAGATCCCCGTTTCCGTCGCCACCGTCGATCCCAAAACATTGACCGTCAGCTACGTCAATGAAACGGGCACCGAAACGCTGCGCATGGTCGAAAACGCCTTGCCGGTGAAAGCCGACAAAATTGCCGGGCAAAGCATCGATATCTTTTTCAAGAACCGCCAGGAAGAGGGCAAGCGCGCCGCCGATCCGGCAAACCTGCCTTTCAGCACCGTTGTTGAACTGGGCGAGGAGCGCTTCGATCTGACGCTGAGCCCGCTTACCAACCGCGAGGGCAAATACCGCGCGGCGATGATGAGCTGGCGCGTCGTGACGGACGAATTGCGCATGGCTGAGCAGGTGAAAGCCGTGGTCGGCTCCGTCAGTTCCGCCACCTCGGATGTGGAAAACAGCGTGCGCTCCATGACCGAACTTGCGCACACCGCGGCGGAGAAGACCGCGCTTGTCGTCGATGCTTCGGGCCGCGCCTCTTCCAACGTGCAGACCGTGGCCGGCGCCGCCGAAGAGCTTTCCGCCTCCGTGCGCGAAATCGGCCAGCAGGTCATGAAGAGTTCCGACATCGCCTCGCGCGCCGTTGATCAGGCCCGCTCGACCAATGCGACCGTGCAGAGCCTGACGGAAGCGGCGAACCGCATCGGCGAAGTGGTCAACCTCATCACCGATATCGCAAGCCAGACCAATCTTCTAGCGCTCAACGCCACGATCGAAGCGGCGCGCGCCGGGGAAGCGGGCAAAGGCTTTGCCGTCGTTGCCTCCGAAGTGAAGGCGCTTGCCAATCAGACGTCGAATGCAACGGAAGAGATTTCCAGCCAGATCGCGGCCATTCAGTCCGTTACGGCGGATTCGGTGACGGCCATCGCCTCCATTCAGGAAACGATCGACGAGATCAGCACCATCGCAACGGCGATTGCCAGCTCGGTCGAAGAACAGGATGCCGCCACATCCGAAATCGCCCGCAATGTGACGGAAGCCGCCGAAGGCACGAGCCATGTGACGGAGAATGTCGGCGGTGTGGAAGACACTGTCCGCCAGACGAGCGAAGCGGCAAGCCAGATGTCGGGCTCCGTCGCCAGTCTTGCAGAACAGGCAGGGGGCCTGCGCGAACAGATGGACCAGTTCCTGACAAAAATCATGAAGCACTAAGCAGCGCGGGCTGCCCAATGAGAGACACGAAAAGCGCGGGGCGACCCCCGCGCTTTTTCTTTCACGCCCCGCAGAGAAAATGGTGATCCCGGCAGGATTCGAACCTGCGACCCTCAGATTAGGAATCTGATGCTCTATCCTACTGAGCTACGGGACCCCATTCTCCGGCCCGCGGGCGGGCGAAGACAGCTATAGCAGAGAGAAAATCGGGAAGGTAGCCCTCAAAGCCCCGTGGAACGGGGTGCTCATTGAGGATCAGGCGACCTTGTGCTGCTTTTCGCAGATCACAATCTTGTCGCGCCCGGAGCCTTTGGCTTCATAAAGCGCCTGGTCGGCGCGTTTATACATGGCGGCAAGATTGTCGCTGGGTTTTAGGCCGGTCAGACCCATGCTGACGCGGTAGGTCAGCACTTCATCGGGCAGCACGACCTGCTGCTGGCGGATCCGCGCCATCAGCCGGTTCAACACCAAAAGCGCGCCGTCTAGATCGACGCCCGGCATCACGATGGCGAATTCTTCCCCGCCCAGGCGGTAGAAACGGTCCTCGCCGCGGATGCCGGTCATGCAGAGATCCGCCATGGCTTTCAGCACCAGATCGCCGGCCACATGACCATAGCGGTCGTTGATCGCCTTGAAATGGTCGATATCGATGACCGCCATATGCAGCGGACTGTCCATCAGCACAGCCCGGCCGATCGTCTCCGGCACTTCCTTGTCATAGCCGCGCCGGTTGAGCGCGCCGGTCAGCGCATCGCGCACGCTGAGCGCTTCGAAGGCCTTGGCCTGGGCCTCTTTCTCCTTCAGCGCGATTTCCGTCATCACGGCATGCGCCAGATCCTTAAGCAGCAGCCTGTCGGCGTGCGAGAATTCGCGCGGCGTTGTGTCGATCACGCAAAGCGTACCGAGCACGAAGCCATCTTCGGTGATGAGCGGCGCGCCGGCATAAAAGCGGATATTGGGATTGCCGGTAACAAGCGGGTTGTCGATGAAGCGATCATCGGTATGGGAATCTTCCACGACGAAAACGTCTTCTCCCATAATCGCATGGGCGCAAAAGGCATGCTCGCGCTTGCCCTCCATGTCGCAAATGCCGACACGAGATTTCCACCATTGCCGGTCCCTGTCGATGATCGAGACAAGCGCGATCGGCATCTGAAAAACCGCCGAGGCCAGACGCGTGATCCGGTCGAAATTTTCATCCTGAATATTATCGAAAATATCATAGCGCTCGACGGCGCTCTGACGCTCGATCTCATTCTTCGGCAAAGGACAAGACATGGTTTCGAACCACTCCACTCAACCTATGGTCTAGTGTCGGCTATAGAACTTGAGAAAATGTATAAGCGGTCACTTAGATTTGAGGTCCATGCTTAACGGGCGGTTAAGAATTTACCCCTGTTACAGCGCATCCTCCTGGCACGGAACGTGCTCCTTCCCCGGAAAAGACAAAAGGCTTTTCTCAAAATGGGCCACAGGCCCGGGATAGAAGGATGGTGTGAAATGGCTTGGATCACCGACACGGAACAGAAAAACGGCGCCAAATTCGGCACGGACTTGGTTAACATCCCCCACCGCATGGGCGAGAGCGGCCTCTTCACCGATGAGGCGCTGGCCGAACTGATCGATTCTTATCCGCGCGAATATTACATGCTCACCACCATGACGCCCCAGGGCGAGCGCCAGGTCTGGCGCAATGGCGATAAGGGCGATCTGAGCGGGGCGGAAGTGCTGCAGGCCATCAAGGACGGCCAGCTTTGGCTGTGCCTGCGCCGTTTCGACATCGTGGCGCCCATGTATCACCAGATGGTGCAGGACGCCTTCGCCGAGCTCGAAGCCTCCAATCCGGGCCTCAAAACCTTCAAACATGAATCGAGCCTGCTCATTTCCTCTCCCGGCGCGCGGGTTTTTTACCATATGGACATTCCCATGATCGCGCTCTGGCATCTGCGCGGGCGCAAGCGCGTCTGGGTCTATGATGCCGATAACAAGACCCATCTGCCCGACACGTCCGTCGAAGGCATCGTGCTGCGGGAGACGGAGGAAGAAATCGCCTATGACCCGGAATGGGACAAGGAGGCCGTCGCCATCGATCTCGAACCGGGACAAGTCGTCTCCTGGCCGCTCAACGCGCCGCACCGGGTGGACAATCTCGACGGGCTGAACGTGTCGATCACGACCGAATTCTTCACCCCCGCCGCGCGGCGCAAATACGGCGTTTACTATGCCAACGGTTTTGCCCGCCGGCATCTGGGCTACACGCCGAAATCCGCCGCCTATAATGGCCCCATGGCCTATGCCAAAAGCGCGGCCGCGCTCGCCATCAAGAAGCTGGGCCTCGCCAAGGCCAGCGAACGGGCGATGATGTGTTCCTTCAAGCTGGAAAAATCCCGCTTCGGCCAGATCGTCGATCTTGCCCCGCAAGAGCGTTGGAACATCCAGCAAGCCTGACCGGATGAAAGGCCCGCAGGATAACCTGCGGGCCCTCTCCTTCCTTCCAGCCGCTTGCCCGGTTTTCTTTGCAAAACCGAAAGGAAAAGCTGCCAGCTTGCTTGAGGTCAGGACCGCAATTCAGGGGACACGAAGGATGCGCGCGCTCCCATTCGACACAGGCGTAAAAAGCAATGGCACTGTGGCACGGCCCGCAGTGCCGCAAAGCGCGCGCGCCGCCACCTCTGCCCGTCTGACGCTTTTCACATCGCTTGAAGAGGCTGAGCCTTTCTGGACGGCCTTCGAGAAAGAGGCCGCCCTCCACGTCTTTCAGACCTATGCCTGGGTGAAGACCTTTCAGGAGACGGTGGGCAAGGCCGAAAACCTGCGCCCGCTCATCGTTGCCGTAGAGACAAGCCGCGGCGCACCGCTCATGCTCTTACCCTTCGCGCTTGAAGAGAAAGGCGCGCTCACAAAGCTCATCTGGCTGGGGGGCGATACTGCCGATTATCAGGCTCCGCTTCTTGCACCCGATTGGCGCGCAGCGCTTGCGCCCCAAACCTTCAGCGCGCTTTGGAAAGAGATCCGCGCCGCCTTGCCCGCGCATGATCTTATCGACCTCGGCAAACAGCCGGCGCACATCCAAGGCACGGACAATCCCTTCATGGAGATCGGCCCCGATCTTCATCCCGCCGGCACGCATATGACGAGGCTCGGGCAAGACTGGGAGAACTATTACAAATCCAAACGCTCTTCGAGCACCCGCAAACGCGACCGCAACCGGCGCAACAATCTAAAACGCCTTGGCGAGCTTTCCTACGAGATGCCCCAGAGCGCAGCCGAAATCGACACCTCGCTCGATGCGCTCTTCGAACAGAAGAACGCCTTCTTCGCCGATTGCGGCATTACGAGCTTTCTGAAAAAACCGGGCTATACGGATTTTTACCGGCAGATGGCAAAGGCCCATGCGCAGAGCGGGCTCATCGATGTCAGTCACTTACGCGTCGGCGAAGAGATCGCCGCAACAAACTGGGGCGCCCGGTTCCGCGGTCATTATTATTATGTGCTGGGCGGCTTCACCACGTCGCCGAGCGGCAAATATTCACCGGGCAGTCTCTTTCTTCTCGATCTTCTGGAAAAGGAAACGAAAGCGGGCAACATCCACACATTCGACTTTTCCATCGGCGATGAGGCTTACAAAGACGATTGGTGCGAGCTGCATTTCCCGCTCTACGATTATAAAGCAGCATCGAGCCTGAAAGGCCTTCTGGCGCTTGCGCCCCTGCGCCTTGCCGCCCGCATCAAGCGCTTCTTGAAGCAATCCCCCCGCGCCTGGGCTCTCGCCCAAAACGTCCGCAAGAAGCTCGGGCAGCTGCGCCGGGGCTAAAGCCTCCCTTTTTTGTGCCGTTTGCCCTCTCTCAAAGAAGCCTTTTCATACCGTGCCTTGAATGTTATGTAATAACATAACATTCATAGAGAGGGGACTGTCATGCCACTGCTCATCCGTTTGGCGTGCAAAAACGCACGCCGTTCCACCCTGCTTGCCAGCGCCAGCCTGCTGGCACTTAGCGCGCAGGCCATTGCCGCACCGGCTTTCGCCCAGGACACGGCAGAAGCTTCTGCCGAACCCCCGGCCCGGATTGCCGCCAGCGACATCGTCGTAACCGCAAGCCCCCTTGCCAAAGCGCCGGAGGACCTCGCCACGCCGGTGGAACGGCTCAGCCGGGACGACATTCTCAGCGGCAACAACGCCTCGCTTGGCGAGCTTTTGCAGCATGAGCCCGGCATTTCCGCCTCCTCCTTTGCGCGGGGCGCGAGCCGCCCGGTGATCCGCGGGCTCGATAATTTCCGGGTACGCATTCAGGAAAACGGGCTGGGCCTTAACGGTGCCTCCGCCCTTTCCGAAGACCACGGCGTGCCCATCGACCCGCTCTCAGCCGAGCGCATCGAAGTAATCCGCGGGCCCGCCGTGCTGCGCTATGGCAGCGAAGCGATTGGCGGCGCCGTCAATATTCTCAATAACCGCATCCCCAAAGCCCTGCCGGAAAAAACCGTGACGGGCGAAGCCTCGGGCCGCCTTTCCTCCGTCGATGACGGCCATCAGGAATCGCTGCTGCTGGATGGCGGCGCCGGCAACATTGCCGTCCATGCCGACGCCTTCAACCGCAACACCCAGGATTACGACACCCCGCAGGGCGAGCAGCGTTTTACCGAAACGGAATCGAACGGCCAGGCCGTCGGTGCTTCCTACATTGCCGATTGGGGCTATTTCGGCGCCTCGGTTTCCAAATTCGACAGCGAATACGGCATCCCGGCACCGGAAAATCCGGCAAGCCCCATCACCATCGAGATGGAGCAGATCAAATACGCCGCCGAAAGCGAGATCGACAATCTGACCGGTTGGGGCGAGACACTGCGCCTTTCCGGCAGCTATTCCGATTACACCCATGACGAGGTGTCCGGCGGCGCCATCGGCTCGCGCTTCGACAATGAAGAAACCGAACTGCGCGCCGAATTGCTGCATCCCAAAGTCGGCCCCTTCGAGGGAGCGATCGGGCTGCAATGGTATGACCGCGATCTTTCGGCGGCCGGTGAAGGGGGCGAGCTCATTGCGCCGAGCAATACCCGCCGCACCGCGTTCTTCATCTTCGAGGAAACGCCGCTTACCTCGAACCTTACGCTCGAGCTGGGCGGGCGCATCGAGGAAACGGAAGTGGACGGTACCGCGCTCGACACCGCGACGGACACCGAGTTTGCCGCTTCCCGCGACTTCACGACGCTGAGCGGCTCGGCCGGGCTTGTCGCAAAACTCGATGGCGGGTTTGTCCTGGGCGGCACGGTGCAGGCTGTGGAGCGGGCGCCCGACGCGCTGGAGCTCTTCTCCAAAGGCCCGCATGAGGCAACCGAAACTTTCGAGATCGGCGATCCCAATCTGGGTGAGGAACGGGCCTATTCGGCAGAAATCTCTCTGCGGAAAACGGACGGCCCCTTCCGCTTCGAAACCGCCGCCTATTACACCGATTATGACGACTTCATCTTCAAGCGTCTGACGGGAGAAACCTGCGACGATGATTTTGCAAGCTGCACCCCGCTCGGCGCGGGCAGCGAGCTCGATCAAGTTCTCTTTTCTCAGGAAGATGCGCGCTTCACCGGCCTGGAGCTGAGCGCGGAATGGGACGCCTTCACCCTTGGTCACGGCATTCTGGGCTTTGACGGTCAGGCCGATTACGTGCGTGCGAAGCTCGACACGGGCGGTAACGTACCCCGCATTCCGCCCATGCGCTATGGCGCGGGGGTCTATTACAAGACCGATGCCATCTTCACGCGCCTCGGTTTCCTGCGCGCCGAAGAACAGGACGATCTGGGCGCCGGGGAAACGGAAACGGCGGGCTATACGCTTCTCAATGCCGATGCCCGTTACAATCTCGACCTGCCGGACAGCGCGCTTCAGCTGAACCTTGCCCTCGAAGGGCGCAACCTTCTCGACGATGACGTGCGCAACCACGTCTCCTTCAAGAAGAACGATGTGCTGCAACCCGGCCGCGACGTGCGCCTGGTGGCGACACTGAAATTCTAAGCCTCCCCGGGGGCTTCCCAGCCCTCCCGGGCCCGGAGCCGGGGGCAGCCTGAGCAACGCTTAGGCCGCCTCCGGCTCTAGTTTATCCGGCAGATGGTGATATGGTGGCGCGCCGATAATCATCCCCGGGGACAGAATGACCGCGCCGACCCAAAAGCAAAGCTCCGAGGCAGCCGCCTCCTTTCCCGAATTTCTGAAAATCGACCCGGCCGGCGCAGGCTTTGCGCTTCTGGCATTTCTCTGCCCGTGGCTCGCCTTTCTTTCCCCGCGCGGCACCGGCGCTCTCATTCCGGTCATGGCCATTCTCATTCTAGGCGCGCATTTCTGGAAAAGCCGTGAGCTTGCCTCCCTGCGCTCCGCAAGCTGGCTCTTCGTCATTGCCGCCCTTGTCCTCACCGGCGCAAGCAGCCTCTGGGCGCCCAATCCCGATTTTGCGCTTGAGCGGCTTTCCAAGCTGGCGCTTTTCATTCCCCTCGGCGGCGCCCTAGTGCTGATCGCCTCCCCGGATAAAACGCGCCGCCCCTGGATCGCCAAGGCGCTGACCGCCGGCACACTCGTTGCCCTTCTTCTGCTTGCTTTTCATGTGGCAACACGCGGCGGGCTTTATGCCCTCCTTAACCCAGACGAGATTGCCGCAATCAAACTCAACGCTTCCAACAAACCGGCCACCGTCATGTTGCTTTTGACAGGCGCAGTTTTTCTTGCCTGGCGCGGCCTTGATCAGACACGCACCGCCTGGCTCTATATCGGCGTACTGTTCGTCATCTTCGCGCTGTCGCCCAGCCAGTCGACGGCGGCGGGCGTTCTCGTCTGGCTTGTGGCTTACGGCATTGCCGTAGCACTCCCCCGTTTTGCGCTAAACCTCACCAGCTTTGGGGGCGCGCTTGTTATTCTGGCCATGCCGTTTCTTTTCGTTGGGTTGTCCATACTCGATGCCAATAGAAGCCTCGATTGGGATGCCGCGTCCGTCGGCGCGCGGCTCGATATCTGGTATGCGGTGAGCCACAAAATCCTCGGCTCGCCCATCTACGGCTGCGGCGTGGAAGCGGCGCGTTTCATTACCGACTGGTCGACGGACATGGCTTACCTGACCCGCGCGAAATTCCACCACCCCCATAACGGAATTTTGCAGATATGGCTGGAATTCGGGCTGATCGGCGCGGGCCTTGCCGCAGCCGCCTGGGCGCTGCTGACGAGAAAGATCACCCGCTTTGAGGCCCGCCATCGCCCCGCCATGATCGCAAGCTTCGCCGCCTTCTTCTTCGTTCTTTGCATCACCTATGGGCTCTGGCAGAGCTGGTGGGTCTGCATCATGGCCGGCGCCGTGGCGCTGACGCGGCTCGTGGCGGATGACGAGACCGGCTCACAGCCTGCACAAAAGGGAGAGGCGGAATGAGTGTCCGCTCCTTACAGCTCATGGCCGGCTCGCCGGCCGGCGGGGCCGAGACTTTTTATGTCACGCTGGGCGTCGCGCTTAAAAAGGCAGGCTTCGATGTGCATTTCGGTCTGCGCGCGCATGAAGACCGCGAAGCGGCGCTGAAGGCTGCCGGCGCGCCGCTTCAGACCTTCCCCTTCGGCAGATGGGATATCGGCACCGCCCTTGGCCTGCGCCGCTATATCCGGGAGATCGAACCCGATGTCGTCATGACCTGGATGAACCGTGCTGCCGAGCGCTGCCCGAACGGCGATTTCGTCAAGCTCGCCCGCTTCGGCGGTTATTACGACATGAAATATTACAAGCACCACGATCATGTCATCGGCATCGTGCCGGGCATCGTCAAATATCTGAAAGATTGCGGCTGGCCGGAAGACAGGGTGCATTACGTACCGAACTTCTCCCGCGTGGAAGACATGGCCCCGGCGGACCGCGCCGCACTCGACACACCTGAAGATGCCCCGCTTCTCGTCGCCCTCGGCCGCCTGCATCAGGCCAAAGGGCTCGATGTACTTTTGCATGCCATGACGGACGTTCCCGGCGCTTACCTTTGGATTGCCGGCGACGGGCCGCTCGAGGGCGAGCTTAAAGCGCAATGCACCAGCCTAGGTCTCGATGGACGGGTGCGTTTTCTCGGCTGGCGCAACGACCGCACGGCGCTCCTCAATGCCGCGGATATGTGCGTCTTTCCTTCCCGCTATGAGCCGAACGGCACCGTGACCGTGGAAGCCTGGGCTCACCGCAAACCGCTCGTCGCCGCGGCAAGCTCAGGCCCTGCCGAAATGATCAACCACGGCAAGGACGGGATGCTCGTGCCCATCGATGATGCCAAAGGCTTGGCGCAGGCGATCAATCAGGTGCTCACCGACAAGACACTTGCCGCTGAAATGGTCGGCAACGGCTATGAACGCTTCGAGGCGCAATTCACTGAAAAGGCCGTGGTGGAAACCTACCGGCACCTTTACGAGCATCTCGTACGCACACGCTAAGCGGTAAGACCATGCAGCGCCCCGACGCAAAAAATATCCTGATCATCAAGCATGGCGCCTTTGGCGACATCATTCAGGTGGAAGGCGCGGTGCATGACGTGCGGCTGAATTATCCGGATGCCCGTATCACGGTCATGACCTCGCCGCCCTTTCACAAGATTTTCGCGCGCTGCCCCTGGATCGACGATATTTTTCTCGATGCCCGCCCGCCCCGCTGGCGCCTCGATAAAATGTGGACGCTGCACCGCCGGCTGCGCGCGCAGCCTTTCGATTTTATCGTCGATTTTCAGAACAATGAGCGCACCGCCTTCTACTTCAACCATCTCTTCCCGCCTGTTGCCTGGTCGGGGAAGGTGAAAGGCGCAAGCCACCGCCGCCACACACAGGACCCGAAGCAAATTCAGGGGCTCCCCCGTTTTGCCACGCAATTGCGCGATGCGGGTCTTGAGGTGCGCCATGCCGCCGCGCCCGATGTCTCCTGGATGGCCGAAGATGTAAGCGCCATACTGGCTGAGGCAGGGGTGCGGCCCGGCTACATCGTCCTCATTCCCGGCTGCTCGGCCAAGCACCCGCAAAAACGCTGGCCCTATTATGCCGAACTTGCCGGAAAACTGCAGTCAGCAGGCTATCAGACCGTCACCGTGCCGGGACCGGACGAGCTGGAGCTTTGCCGGGCGCTCCCCTCGATCATGCTGACGGGTGAGAATTATCTCGACTGGTTCAAACTTGCAGGTGTCCTGAAGGGCGCCGCCTTCGTCATCGGCAATGATACCGGCCCCTCACACCTTGCGGCCCATATCGGCGCGCGCGGCTTCGGGCTTTTCGGTTCGCATCTCGATGCCGAACGCACCGGCATCATCACCGAGCGTTTCGGCGCGCTGCAGGTGGAAAAGCTTGAGGATCTTTCGGCGGAGGAAGTTTTCGCGCAGGTGATGCAGAAACTGGAGCAGGCGGGATGATTTCCAGCACAGCGTAACCACAAGAACAGCTGTCACCCCGGGCCTGACCCGGGGTCCATCGACCTCTCGGAATGGGGAACCGCCCATATGGACCCCGGCATAAAGCCGGGGTGACAATTGTGCCTGAAGGATAATCGGAATATGGGAGCGCCTTCAGCGCCGCGCGTAAAGCAGCGCCCTTACTCGAATTCCGTATAGGACTTTTCTTCGACGATGGAAGCACCCGTCAGAAGGTTGATGTCCTTCTTCACCGCGGCGCGTTTGTCGTTCGTCTTGTAAACCGCGCGGGCAAGCTCGACGAACGTGTCGCCGAAATCCTTGCGCGCTTCGCACTCGCGAATGTCGTCCTCGATCACCCAAAGCGCTTCGTTGATTTTTTTCAGCTCGGCCTCGAGCTTGCGCAGCTCTTCCGTATCATCGAGATTTTCGGAGCGGGCTTTGGAAAGGACGTCAAGCTCGTGGCGCACATTCTTCAGCTTGGCCTCATCGCTCATCCGTTCGGACTTGATGCGCAGGATCGTGATTTTATCGATCAGCTCGCCTGCCCCGACCTCGATGAAAATGGGTTTGGCCTCTGAACTGCCTTGCGCCATGGTAACTCCCCTTCCCGAACAGCAACTGTTAGTATGCCCGCCGGTTATAACGGACACTGACGGGCTTTTCAGCCCTAAAAGGACATTGCATCCCGATGCTGTCATTTCCCGCCAGATGGTTTGCCCGCACGAAGCAGAAGGCCGAGCGTTCCGTGGCGATCGTGGAGAACCGGCGCTACCGGCGCACTTCCTTTCCCTGGCTCGAAGTGCAAATTCGCGGTTTCACGGCGACCGCCAAAGATTGGTCAGCGGGCGGTGTGGCGCTGGAAGCCGAGGGGCTCGACCTGCGGGTCGGCACTATCGTCAAAGGAGAAGCCGGCTGGGCCGCCGGATCGAAACGCACGCCCTTTTATGCCGATCTCGTGCGGCGCATGCCGGACGGGCGGCTCGCCTTCCGCTGGCTCAATCTCGATCCTGCATTCCTGCGCGAACTCGATGAGACAGCCCATGCGGGCGAGCCTGCGGAGCGGCCCTGAGTAACGAACAATGAGGCCGCCGCGGCGACGCTGCGTCAAGGCGGGGAAGCACCCGCAAAGCCTGACAGAAAGAAACGCCCCGCCTAAACTTCCCTCAACACCAACATTCAAAAAGAGGGAAACGTCATGGCGAGCTACAACACTCTGAAAATCGAAAAAGAAGGCGGCGTCGATTGGGTCACCTTCAACCGCCCGGATCAGCTGAATGCGCTCGACACGCAAATGGTCGACGATCTTCTGGATTATTTCGGCTCGCTTTACATGAACCATGAGGTGCGCGTGGTGGTGCTGAAAGGGGCGGGCCGCGCCTATTGCGCCGGGCTCGACCTCAAAGAGCGCCCGAACCGTGCCGATAGCGGGGTGGAAAGCGCCTCGGCCTCCCCCCAATCGGGCCTTGTCAGCCAGCGCCGGATTTCCGAAATCGTCATGCGCATGCGCCGCTGCCCGCAGGCCATCGTCTCGCTCATTCATGGGCCGGCCTGTGGCGGCGGCTTTGCCATGGCGCTTGCCTCCGACATCCGCATTGCAGGGGAAAGCGCGAAAATGAATGCCGCCTTCATCCGTATCGGCCTTTCGGCCTGTGATATCGGGGTGAGCTATTTCCTGCCCCGCCTCGTTGGTGTTTCCGTTGCCTCGGAACTGATGATGACGGGCCGCTTCATCCATGCCCAGCGCGCGCTGGCAACGGGCCTTGTCAGCGAGATCGTGCCCGATGACAAGCTGGTGGAAGCCGCGCGCCCTTATATCGAGGAAATGCTCACCACATCCCCGCTCGGCCTGCGCCTTACCAAGGAATGCCTCAATATGAGCGTCGATGCCGGCTCGCTCGAGGCGGCCATTGCAATGGAAGACCGCAACCAGATCCTTTGCGCCCAGACCCGCGATTTCAAGGAAGGGGTCGGCGCCTTTCTGGAAAAACGTGCGCCCGCCTATACCAATAGCTGAGCGGCGGGGGTAGAGTGGGCGCCCATTAACGCAGGGGCCGAGAGGCCTATATCCGGGAAAGTGCGCCTGGATCGGCCCGATTTGACCCGGCCCCGGCGGTTTTGGGGCTCGACTCGCGGGCCGTTTTCGGTACACTCCGCGCGTTTTACTGACAACTTTGAAAATAGAGGGTTGCCATGCCGACTTATAAGGCACCGGTTGAGGATTTCAAATTCCTGTTCCACGAATTTCTTCAGATCGACAAACGCACCGATCTGCCGGGGTTTGAAGACCTGACCCCCGATATGACGACGGCCATTCTGGAAGGCGGCGCAAAATTCTGCGAAGAAGTGCTGCAGCCGCTCAATCAGGTCGGCGACGAGGAAGGCTGCGTGCTGGAAAACGGCGTGGTCCGCACCCCGAAAGGTTTCAAGGAAGCCTTCCAGCAATATTGCGAAGCCGGTTGGAACCGCCTCGGCGCGCCGGAAGAGTTCGGCGGCGCCGCGCTTCCCTCCGTCATCACCTTTGCCTTTTCGGAAATCGGCTCCTCCGCCAACCAGGCTTTCACCATGTATCCAGGCCTGACGAACGCGGCTTATTCCGCACTTGCCGCCACGGGCGAGCCCTGGATGAAAGAGCATATCGTGCCGAAAATGGTGTCGGGCGAATGGTGCGGCACCATGTGCCTGACCGAGCCTCATTGCGGCACCGACCTGAAGCTTATGAAGACGAAAGCCGAGCTGCAGGAAGACGGCACCTATAAAATGAACGGCACGAAGATCTTCATCTCCGGCGGCGATCATGACATGACCGACAACATCATCCATATGGTCATCGCCAAGATCCCGGATGAAGACGGCAAGCTGCAGAACGACCTTTCCACCGTGAACTTCTTCATGGTGCCGAAATTCATCGTCGATCCGGAAACCGGCGAAATGACGAAGCGCAATGGCGTGACCGTCGGCTCCATCGAAAAGAAAATGGGCATCAAGGGCTCGGCCACCTGCGTAATGAATTTCGACGATGCCGTGGCCTATAAGCTGGGCGGCGCGCCGCAGAAGAAATCCGCTGACGGCGGCGAGAAGAAAAAGTCGAAATCGGCCGGTATGGCCGGCATGTTCGGGATGATGAACGGCGCGCGCATGGGCGTCGGCATTCAGGGCATCGCCGTGGGCGAGGTTGCCGTGCAGAATGGTGCAGCTTATGCACTCGAACGCACAGCGGGCCGCGCGCTTACCGGCGCCAAGAACCCGGATGCAAGCGCCGACCCGATCATCGTCTTCCCGGATGTGCGCCGCCTGCTTCTTTCCTCGCGTTCCTTCGTGGAAGGCGCCCGCGCGCTGGCCATGTGGGTCTCCATGCTCTTCACCGTGCAGCAGCACAGCCCGGATGAAAAAGAGCGCGAAGAAGCCGCCGATCTTTCCCAGCTTCTGACCCCGGTCATCAAAGCCTATTTCACCGACAAGGGCTTTGAAGCGGCGAATAACTCCATGCAGGTTTTCGGCGGGCACGGCTATGTGCGCGACCACGGCATGGAACAGTTCGTGCGCGATGCCCGCATCAACCAGGTCTATGAAGGGGCGAACGGCATTCAAGCCCTGGACCTCGTGGCCCGGAAGATGAGCATGAAGGGCGGCCGCGCGCTGATGACCTATTTCGGCAAGATCGAAGCCTTCATCAAGGAAAACGAAGGCAACGAGAAGATGAAGCCCTTCATCGAACCGCTGAAAACCGGCTATGAGCGCATGACCAAAGGCGCCACCTGGCTCATGGAAAACGCCCCGAAGAATTACGACAATGCCGGTTCTGCTTCTTATGAAATGCTGAACATTTTCGGCGTCGTGACGCTGGGCTGGATGTGGGCGCAGATGGCCAAGCTCGCGCAGGAAAAACTCGAAGCGGGCGACGGCAATGCCGATTTCTACAAGCGCAAGCTCGTGCTCGCCAAATACTGGCTGGAACGGGAAGTGCCGAACACGGCTGCTTATCTCGAACGCCTGCAGATGGGCGCCGACACGCTGATGGAACTGGACGAAGACGCTTTCGTCGCCTAAGTCCGCTTCCATTGCGAAGATCAAACCCCGGCCTTGGTGCCGGGGTTTTTTCTTGAGCATATGCCATTTGACGCGGCCGCCCGGAAGACGGATAGAATGAGGCAGATAAAAGGAAGCGGGACCTCCCGTTTCGCATAGGAGCTTTGGAATGAGCGATTACGATGCCTCGCAAGTCGGCCAGGAAAAAGGTGACGCCGCCTTCATGCGCGAGCGTCCCTATGGCGCCTCCTATGAGCCGACTTATTCAGGCGCGCTTTCCTTCCTGCGCACCCGCTATACCCGCGATCTCACGGGCGCCGACATTGCCGTGACGGGCATTCCCTTCGATCTTGCAACGACGGGCCGCTCCGGCGCGCGCTTCGGCCCGCGCGGTATCCGCGCCGCCTCCACCAATCTGGCCTGGGACTGGCCGCAAGGCTGGGACTTCAACCCGCTGGACAAGCTTGCCGTTATCGATGCGGGCGACTGCGTCTTCGATCCGGGCCGCCCGGAAAGCTGGCTGGAAAAGATGGAAGAACATGCCCGCGCCATTCTGGCCGAGGACACCGCGATGCTGACCCTGGGCGGGGACCATTTCATCACCTATCCCCTGATCCGCGCCCATGCGGCGAAATACGGGCCCCTGTCGCTCATCCATTTCGATGCCCATTCCGACACCTGGGAGGACGAGGAAGGGCGGATCGACCATGGCACCATGTTCTATCATGCCAAGGAACAAGGCCTCATCGTACCCGAACGCTCCATCCAGCTCGGCCTGCGCACCCATAATTCAAAGACCCATGGCTTCAACATGATCCGCGCGCCCGAGTTCTGCCGTATGGAGCCGGATGCCATCGCCAAGGCGGTGAAAGAAAAAGTGGGCGATCACCCCGCTTACCTCACCTTCGATATCGACTGTCTCGACCCCGTCTATGCGCCGGGCACCGGCACGCCTTGCGCGGGCGGGCCGACGACCCGGCAGGTGCTTGACGTGCTGCGCGCTCTCGAAGGCGTGAACATCATCGGCATGGACGTGGTGGAAGTTGCCCCCATTTACGATGTGAGTGAAATCACTTCGCTGGCAGCCGCCACCATCGCTTACCAGATGCTGGCGCTCTATGCAGCGAAACACAAATAACCAGCAACAGAGCCCCCCATGCCGCTGACATTCGACCCCCTCCGCCCTTCGGACCGCGCAGTTCTGGAAGAGCTGGTGCGCGCCTATTATATCGATGACGGTCATGCGTATGACGAGGCGCTGCATGGGCGGGCGCTGGACGAGCTTTGCGCGGGAAACGAGTTCGCGCTCGGCTGGATCATGCGCGAGGATGGAGAAACGGCGGGCTATGTCGTCATCACGCTCGGCTTTTCCATTCTTTATGGCGGCTTCGATGCCTTTATCGACGAGATCTATGTGACGCCGCAGCGGCGCGGCAAAGGCTTCGGCACCCAGGCGCTTCATTTCGCGGAAGAAGAGTGCCTGCGCCGGGGTCTCAGGCGCATGTATCTGGAAGTGACCCATCACAATCCCCGCGCCCGCGCGCTTTACGAGCGCCTTGGCTACGAGGATCACGAAAGCTACCTTCTCTCTAAAACGCCCGCTCCTTAAGCCGGCTCAAATCCGCAAAGGTGTGGGCCGAATTTGCGGGCGATTCCGCCCTTCCTGCCCCCTTTTCCCCATGCTAGGGTCCGCCCCATCAAAACTGAAATGACGCCTGCGGCGTCAAGGACTTAAGGGGAAGGCATGAAGAATCTCTTCGATATCAAAGGCAAGGTCGCGGTCGTTACCGGCGGCTCGCGCGGGATCGGCGAAATGATCGCCACGGGCTTCGTGGAAAACGGCGCCAAGGTCTATATCACCGCGCGCAAGGCCGAGGCTTGTAACGCCACCGCCGAGCGCCTGTCGGAAAAAGGCACCTGCATCTCGCTGCCTTATGATCTCGGCACGATGGAAGGCGTGGAAGGCTTTGCCAAGGAAATCGCCGCGCGCGAGGAAAAGCTGGACATCCTCGTCAACAATGCCGGCGCCGCCTGGGGTGAGCCGCTCGACCAGTATCCGGAAAAGGGCTGGGACAAGGTTTTCGACATCAACCTCAAAGGCCCCTTCTTCCTCATCCAGAAACTGCTGCCGCTCTTGCGCAAGGCCGCAACCTATGAAAACCCGGCCCGTGTCATCAACACCGCCTCGGTCAACGGCATTGTGCCGCCGATCTTGGAAACCTATGCCTATTCTTCTTCGAAAGCTGGCATGATCATGCTGACCCGGCACCTTGCCGGCCGGCTGGCGCGCGAAAACATTCTCGTCAATGCCATCGCGCCCGGCCCCTTCCCCTCCAACATGATGGCGGCAACACTGGCGGAGATGGGCGAGGAAATCAAAAAGTCGAACCCGCGCGGGCGCATCGGCGAGCCGGAAGATATTGCAGGTGTTGCGATCTTCCTCGCCTCGCGCGCTTCCGCCTACACAACGGGCGCCTGCATCCCTTGCGATGGCGGCTCGGCGGAAGTCTGAGTCTCAAAAGGCCTAAAAAGAAAGCCCCGGCTGCGCTGCCGGGGCTTTTTCATTTGCAGAAGGCCAGTATCTAACTCATTCCGCCGCCTTGGCGGACAGCGCCCGTTTGGCGTGACCTGCGATAAGCTCGACGAAACGCGGGCAAAGCGCCTCGGGCAGATCGTGCCCCATGCCATCGATGAGCTCCAGCGCAGCGCCTGGAATATGCTTGGCAGTATCGATGCCGCCGTC
This sequence comes from Tepidicaulis sp., assembly GCF_965222285.1. Lineage (NCBI taxonomy): Bacteria > Pseudomonadati > Pseudomonadota > Alphaproteobacteria > Hyphomicrobiales > Parvibaculaceae > Tepidicaulis > Tepidicaulis sp. Next base: position 3,010,597 of record NZ_OZ244942.1, read on the forward strand.
CACCCGCACGAGACTGTCGTCCCGCCCATGAATGACGAGCGCGGGCACCCGCACATTTTTCAGCCGCTCCACCCGGCTGCCATCGGCCAGAATGGCGGCATATTGGCGGGCATAGCCTTCCGGATAATACATCCGGTCATAGGCCTCGCCGATCAGCACTTCATATTCCGCATCGCTTTTACGGTAGGCCGGGCTTTCATACGCCCGCCGCCCTTTGATGGAAGTCGCGATGACATCGGCCCGCGCCGAGCTTGCCGCTTTCTCATTCAGCGCCTTTTGTGCCTCCTCCGTTGCCGGGGGCAAGGCGGGGTTGCCGGTCGAGGACATGATGGAGGTCATGGAATAAAGCCGGTCTGCATGTTCGATCGCCATGAGCTGCACGATCATACCGCCCATGGAAACACCGGCGACATGCGCCTTCTCGATACCCAACGCATCGAGAACGCCGATCCCATCCGCCGCCATGTCCGAAAGCGTGTAAGGCAGCTTCGGCATCGGCCCTTCGCTGCGCCCGGCTTTGAAAGCCTCCTTGATATCGGGCTGGCCGCCCTCCTCGAATTTCTGGGAAAGGCCCACATCGCGGTTGTCATAACGGATGACGCGGAAGCCTTCCGCCACAAGCCCATCGAGAAGCGGCCGCGGCCAATTGATAAGCTGGGACGTATACCCGTTCACAAGCAGAAGGGCGGGCCCGTCTTTCGGGCCCATCTCTTCCACCTCAATGGCAATGCCGTTGGCTTTGATCTGCATCTGCCTTACTCCGCTGCCTGCGCCTGACCTGCCCGGCGGGCGGCTTTCTCGATCGCATCGGCAAATGTGCCGACCAGCGAAAGCGGGAAATCGTGGCCCATGCCTTTGACGGTCACAAGCTCGGCGCCCTTGATGGAGGCTGCCGTGTCCTTGCCGCCTTCGAGCGGAACGAGCGGATCATCTTCCCCGTGCAGAACGACGGTCGGCGCGGTGACGCCCGCGAGCCGCGCCCGCCGGTCGCCATTTGAAAGGATCGCCGCCATCTGCCGCACCATGCCGTCCGGATGGAAGGAGCGGTGAAAGTCCCGCAGGATCCATTCGCGCAGTTGCTCATCGGAGGTCGGGAAGGCCGGGCTGCCGATCGTCTTCCAGGTATGCATGCCCCGCTGCACCACCGCTTCAAGATCGCTCGGGTCCGCGGCAGGGGCCGTGAGAGCCGCCATGGCTTCGGGTTTTGCTTGCGGCAGTTCCGGATTACCCGTCGTCGACATGATGGAGGTAAGGCTGAGCGTGCGCTCAGGATAAAGCGCGGCAACGAGCTGCGCGATCATGCCGCCCATGGAAGCGCCCACGATATGCGCCTTGTCTATGCCGAGCGCATCGAGCACGCCCACGGCATCGGCTGCCATATCATCGAGCGCATATGGGGCATCCGGCGTTGCCCCGCTCATCAGCGCGGTGATGAGCGCCGTCATATCCGGCACGCCCTTATCGTCGAATTTATGGGAAAGGCCGACATCGCGGTTGTCGAACCGCACCACGTGATAGCCGCGTGCCACGAGCTCCTCGCAAAGCTCCGCCGGCCAGAGCGTCATTTGCGCGCCGACACCCATGATCAGCAGCACGCATTCTCGCTCCTCCGGCCCGAAGCGCTCTACCTCGATATCGATCCCGTTCGCTTTGACCTGCGCCATCTCTTTCTCCCTGTTTTGCCTGCACCGCCCTTATTCCGGGCCGGCATCAATTTTTCTTATGGAAGCTTAGCAGGGCTTGTGCCCATGCGCCAAAACAGGGAATCTGAACCTCAATAAACCGCAAAAAACCGGCTGGGAGGCCCTCAAATGACGCTCGAATTCGACCTTTTCTGGTCATTCCGCTCCCCCTATTCCTATCTGGCGACCCCCCGCCTTGCCGCCCTTCAAGAAGAATACGACGTCAAAATCAATGTCCGCCCGGTCTATCCCATTGCCGTGCGCATCAAGGGCTTTTTCAAGCAGGTGAACCCGCTCTGGCCGCCCTATCTCCTGAAAGACACGGTGCGCATCGCCGAAATGGAGGGCCTGCCTTACGCCTGGCCGAGCCCGGACCCCATCGTCATGGACATCAAATCGGGCGAGGTGCCCGAGGATCAGCCCTATATCTCCCGCCTCACGCGCCTTGGCGTGGCGGCGGCGGAAAAAGGCAGGGGCATGCCTTTCCTTTATGAGGTGAGCCAGATCATTTTCGGCGGCGTCAAAGGCTGGAACGAGGGCACGCATCTCCAGGAAGCGGCCGCCCGCGCCGGGCTCGATCTTGCCGAGCTCGATGCCTTGATCGAAAAAGACCCGGATCACTACGAAAAAACCATTGCCGAGAACGAAGCCGCCCAGAAAGAGGGCGGCCATTGGGGCGTCCCGCTCATGGTGTTCGAAGGCGAGCCTTTTTTCGGCCAGGACCGCATCTCCCATCTCATCTGGCGCATGGAACAAAAAGGCCTAAAGAAGCGCAGCTAGGCGCAGCGCCCTTGAAAGCAGGCGGGGGGAGCGGCATTCTCCCGCCTTTGATACTGTCAGACAGAGGAATAGATGAAACGCGATTTGGAGGCCATGAGCAGGACCGCCTACGACCTGGTGATCGTGGGCGGGGGGATATCGGGTGCCTCCATCGCCTGGGATGCGGCGCTCCGGGGGCTGAAAGTCGCCCTCCTGGAAAAGGAAGACTTCGCCCACGGCACGACCTCCGGTTCCTCCAAGCTCATTCATGGGGGCCTGCGCTACTTGCAGAACGGCGAACTTGCGCTGGTGCGCGAGAGCCTGCGCGAGCGGCGCATCTGGGAAATGATCGCCCCGCATATGGTCTTTCCCCTGCCCTTCCTGCTTCCGACTTACGGCCAGGGCATGAGCGGCAAGCTCATCATGTCGGTGGGCCTCACCTTCTATGATCTACTTTCTTATGACCGCAACCGGCTAGAGGACCCTGACAAGAAACTGCCGGGCTATAAAACCGTCTCGCGCGAGGAAGCGCTGGAGATCATGCCGAGCCTCAAGAAAGAAGGGCTGACCGGCGGCAAGATTTACTACGACTGCCAGATGTTCGCGCCCGAGCGGCTCTGCCTCGAATTCATTCTGGGGGCAGCCGAACAGGGTGCCGATGCGGCCAACTATGCCGAGGTGACCGGCTTTCTGGAAAGCACGGGCGGCAATGGCAAGCGCATCGAGGGCGTACGCGTCAAAGACCGGGAAAGCGGCAAGGAACATGAAATCCGCGGTGCGCTCACCGTCAATGCAAGCGGGCCCTGGGCCGACAAGCTGATGGGGCTTGCGGAAGAAAACCCGCCCCGCCAGCTCATCCGCTCCAAAGGCATTCACGTCATCACGCGCCAGCTTTCCGGCGAAACGGCGCTGGCCGTCAAATCCGAAATCGGCGGGCACTTCTTCGTCATTCCCTGGCGCGGCCATACGATCATCGGCACGACGGACACGGTCTTTTCTCATGAGCCCGATGCGATGGGCGTGACGGAAGAAGACATCGAAAAGTTCCTCCTCGTCGTGAATGACGGCTTGCCGGGCCTCGGCCTGACACGCAAAGACGTGCAGCACTTTTACGTGGGCCTGCGCCCGCTCATCGACGAGACGCCGGAAGAAGGCACAAAAGATTCTTATAATGCGAGCCGCGAGGCGGAAGTCTTCGACCATGGCGAAAAGCACGGCATTGACGGGCTCCTCTCGGCGCTCGGCGGCAAGTGGACGACCTCGCGCAATCTCGCCGAAGAAGTCGTCGACAAGGCGGCGAAAAAACTCGGCCGCAAACTGAAGCCTTGCGCCACCGAAAGCACCCCCCTTTATGGCGGCGCCATCAAGCGCTTCCGCCCCTTCCTCGATGAAGCAAAGCAGCGCCATCAGCGCTATGCGCCGGATATCATCGACAATCTTGGCCATTTCCACGGCGCGCGCATGGACGACATTCTGGAGCTTGCGGGAACCGAGCCGAAGCTTGAGGAGAGGCTGGACGATCAAAGCCCGGATATCGGCGCGCAAATCATCAACGCAGTGCGCAATGAAATGGCGCTTCATCTCGATGATGCGCTGATGCGCCGCTCCGGCATCGGCACGCTGGGCCGCCCGAGCCCGCAATTGATCGGCAAGGCCGCGGATCTTATGGCCGAAGAACTTGGCTGGGACGGCGCCCGGCGCGAGGAGGAAATCGCCCGCCTTTCCCGTTATTTCAGCACGAAACCGAACGGCACCGCATGACGCGCAAGATCGCAGCTATCGTCAATCCTTATTCAGGCGGCGGCAAAACGGGCCGCGCCTGGCCGGCGATTGAAAAAAAGCTGACCCGCGCGCTCGGCCCCATCACCACGTACATGACCGAGGGCGCGGCAACACCGCATCATTTGCCCGCCGCCGGCCCCACCGCCAAAGCGCTTAAAGATGGCGCGGATCTTGTCATTGCCGTGGGCGGGGACGGCACGATCAATGAAGTGGTGAACGGGTTTTTCGAAGAAGGAAAACCGATCAACCCCGAGGCCGCCTTTACCTTTCTGAACACCGGCACAGGCGGGGATTTCCGCAAGACATTCGGCTATGACGGCACGCTGGACGAAGCCATCGAAAAACTTGGAAAAGCCGAAGCGTCTCCCATCGATATCGGCAAGCTGACCTTCATTGCCGAAGACGGGCGCGAGACGGCGCGCTATTTCGACAATATCGCAAGCTTCGGCCTTTCCGGCGCCGTCGACCGAGCGGTCAACAAAGCCGGAGTGTCGAAACTCCTCGGCGGCAAGTTCGCATTTTTCTGGGGCACACTGAAAACCGTCCTCACCTACCGTCCGCAAGCGGTGCGCGTAACGACGGATGGCGGTTTTGACGAGATACGAAACATCAGCACGCTTGCCGTTGCCAATGGCCGCTTTTTCGGCGGCGGCATGATGATGGCCCCGCACGCCGTGCCCGATGACGGGCTCTTCGACATCGTCATGATGTGCGACACGACATTCAAAGACATGTTTTCTTCTTCCGGCTCGCTTTATGAGGGCACCCACCTTGCCAATCCGAAAGTAACGAGCCTTCAGGCCAAAGTGCTCGAAGCCCGCCCGGCGGAGGAAAACGAGATCGTTCTGCTCGATATTGACGGGGAGGCGCCGGGACGCCTGCCCGCGCGTTTCGAGATATTGCCCGCTGCGCTCAACCTGTTCCGCTAGACCCGCCACCAGACCTGCCAAAGGACACGCTCATGACCATCGACCGCCAATCATTGCGCTGGAACGGCTGGGGGAAGGCCGATCAGGAAAATCCGCTGCCCGAAGGCGCGGCGCAATGGGAGTTCATCCGCGCGGCCCTCGGCATGCGCGCCCTTCCCTCCACCCCGGCCAAGCGTTTTACCGATGTGGTGCTGCCGAAAAGCCGCCTCAATGCCGATACCATTGCCCGGCTGAAGGAAATCGTCGGCAACAACCAGGTGCGCGACGATGATTATGAACGCGCCTTTCACGCGCGCGGCAAGAGCTATCACGATCTTCTTTACGTGCGCGCGGGTAAGCTGGAAGTCGCGCCCGACGCGGTTGTCTATCCCCGTTCCATCGATGAGGTGGAACTCGTTCTGAAATATTGCCTGAAGAACGACATTGCGCTTGTGCCTTACGGCGGCGGCTCGAGTGTCGTGGGCGGCGTCAATGCGCAAAGCGGGGCGCTGGACCGCGCCGTCATCACGCTCGACATGACGCTGATGAACCGGGTTTTGAAAATCGACAAGAAGTCCATGACCGCCACGTTGCAGGCCGGCATTTACGGGCCGGAGCTTGAAAAAGCGCTGAACGAACATGGTGTGACGCTGAGCCATTTCCCGCAAAGCTTCGAGTTTTCGACGCTGGGCGGCTGGATTGCCGCGCGCGGCGCGGGCCAGCAATCGAACCGCTACGGGAAAGCGGAAAAATGGCTGGTCTCGGCAGTGCTCGTCACACCGAAAGGCATCTGGAAAACCGAAAGCACGCCGGCCTCCGCCGCCGGCCCCAATCTCAACCAGCTTGTCGCAGGCTCCGAAGGCACGCTCGGCATCATTTGCGAGGCAACGGTCAAAATTCACGAAGTGCCGGAAGAAAAAGACTACCGGGGCTATCTCTTCAAGGATTTTGCCAGCGGCGTGAAAGCCGTGCGCGCCATCAATCATGCAGACATTCCCGTCGCCATGGTGCGCCTCTCGGATGCGCCGGAAACCTATTTCTTTCAGGCGGCCAGCGGCGGTTCGGGCAGCGGCCTTAAAGCCAAACTGCAATCGCTTTATCTGAAGTCCAAGGGCCTCACCGCCCCCTGCCTCATGCTGGTAGGTCTTGAGGGAGATAAGGAAAGCGTTTCATACGCGCGCACCCGCACATCCGCCATTGCCGAGCGCTATGGCGCGACGGCCATCGGCACCGGCGCAGGCAAAAAATGGTATCAGGGCCGTTTCCACTCGCCTCATATGCGCGATCCGATGATGGATCACGGGCTCGGCATCGACACGCTCGAAACCTCGACGAATTGGGCGAACATGCTTCCGCTGCATGAAAAAGTGACGAACGCCATCGAAGAAGCCATCGGCGCCAATGCGCCGGAGCCCGGCGAGCGCGGCATCGTCATGGCCCATGTCAGCCATTCCTATCCCGATGGCGCGAGCCTTTATTTCACCTTCCTCTTCCCGCGCAAACTCGATGACGAGGTCGGCCAGTGGCTGGCGATCAAGCGGGCGGCAAGCGATGCCATTCTGGCGGGCGGCGGCACCATCTCGCACCACCACGGTGTCGGCACCGACCACGCGCCCTGGCTTGCCGAGGAAAAAGGCCCGCAAGGCTACCAGCTTCTCAAAACGCTGAAAGCCGAATGCGACCCGGACGGTATTCTCAACCCCGGTAAGCTGCTCACTTAAACGGCCGCTCAGCCATCCGCATCCAGGATCTTACGTAGCTCCGCCTTGGCGATTTTTTCCAGCGTCGAGCGGGGCAGCTCATCCACAATGCGCAGCTCGCGCGGCTGCTTGAAATCGGCCAGGCCCTTCTTGCAGGCCGCCATGACATCGTCTTTGAGGGAAGCGGGCGCTGCCGCTTCGCCGCCCGGTACAAGCAGGAAGGCGACGGGCACCTCGTCCAGCATCCGGTCGGATTTCGCCACCACCGCGCATTCGGCAATGCCGGGCACGCTCATGATGACGCGTTCGATCTCGGAAGCGGCGACATTTTCCCCGCCGACTTTCAGCATGTCCTTGTCCCGGTCGGCAAAGGAAATATAGCCGTCCTCGCGCAGCGTCACGCGGTCGCCGGTGATGAAGAAGCCTTCCTCATCGAAGCTCGCCGCCGTCGCTTCCGGATTGTTGAGATATTCCAGAAAGAGCGAAACGCCTCTTATCCCGCGAATAAGAAGATGCCCCGTCTCGCCGGGCGCCACGGGCGTGCCGTCATCGCGGGTAATGGCGATTTCATAGGCGGGCGAAGGCTTGCCGATCACCATAGAGGGCGCATCGAAATGCGGGTCCGAGACGATGCCATGGGTGATCGTCTCGGTCATCCCCCACCAGCCCATGGTCTTGACGCCGAAATGATCGTCGGTGGGCGGGGCGGCAACGCCGTTCCCCCACAGCCGGTAGGAATGATTGGCAGGCACTTTTTGCTCCACCAGTGCTTTCAGGCAGAACGGCACCATGGACGTCCAGGTACAGCCATGCTTGAGCGAGACCGGCCAAAAACGGGAGGCGGAAAAGCGCGGCTGCACGACGACACTCGCCCCCACCCAGAGCGCGGCTAGCACCGAATAGGATTGCGCATTCGTATGGAAAAGCGGCAAATAGGTCAGATGCACATCTTCGGGGCGCAAATCTTCGTGCATGGCGCAGACCTTGCCGCCCCAGAGCGCATTGGCATGGGTCCAGACCACCCCTTTCGGGCGCGAGGTGGTGCCCGACGTATATTGAATGCCGACAGGGGCCATGGGATCGGGGGCGCGCAGCGGCGCCTCCGCCGCCTCGCCGTAAAGCGCCTCGAAGCTTTCTTCCCGCGCGGGCGCGGTACCGGCTTCGGGCTCCGCGCCATTGTCGCTTTCCGTCACCGCGAGCCATTTGAGATCGGGGCAGGCCTCTTTGACGAGCGCGGCAAAGCGCGGCTGCGTGATCGCGCCGACCGCTTCTGCATGGGAAGCGAAATAGGTCAGGTCATCGGCCACCGAGCGCGCATTGGTCGTCACCGCCACGGCGCCCAGATGCGCGCAGGCATACCAGGCAAGAAGGCTTTCCGGGCAATTGTCGAGATGGATGAGCACGCGCTCGCCCGCTTTCACGCCGCGCTTTTTAAGGCCTGCCGCGATCTGCCGCGCGCTATCTGCAAATTCGGCATAGGTCCATGTCCGCCCCTCCCCTTCGAAAGGTTCCCAGATCAAAAAAGGATGAGCAGCCCAATTGCGCGCATGGGTATCGAGAAGATGCGGCACATCGAAATGGGCGAAGGGATGCACGCCCGGCGTACGCAAGACACTCATGTTTTCTCCCCAGATAGTGACAGTAGTGGCAAGGCAGGACAGCGCGGGGTCAAGCCAGCGCTTTTTCCATCGCCTTTGCCGCGTCTTTGATGGCCGTTCTGGCCGTATCGAGCACGGCCTGCATATTGAAGAAGCCGTGCACCATGCCCTCATAATTGACATGGGTAACTTCGACGCCCGCCTCGCGCAGCGCATCGGCATAGGCCTTGCCTTCATCGCGCAGCACATCATATCCGGCCGTCACCACATAGGCAGGCGGCAGGTTTTTCAGCGTTTTGGCGCGCAGCGGCGAAAGGTACGGCTGCTCCCGGTCGAGACCTTCGGGCGCATATTGATCGAAGAACCAGGCCATGGTCCGCGCTTCAAGCAGATGCCCTTCCCCGAAGGCGCGGTAAGAGCCGGTATCCATGCGCGCGTCGGTGACAGGATAGATAAGGAGCTGAAAGCTGATTTCCGGACCCTTCTCATTGCGCGCTTTGAGCGCCAGAACGGCGGCGAGATTGCCGCCGGCCGAATCCCCGCCCACCGCAATCCGGTTCGCGTCCCCGCCGATCTCGCTGGCATTCTTTTCCGCCCATTCAAGCGCGGCATAACAATCATCCACCGCCGCGGGAAACGGCGCTTCGGGCGCGAGGCGATAATCGACGGAAAGAACGATGCAATGGGCTTCATTGGCCAGCGCCCGGCAAAGCTTGTCATGGGTGGCGATATTGCCGATGACCCAGCCTCCGCCATGGAAATAAACCAGAATGGGAAGCGCCCCGCCCGTGGCGATCGGCGTATAGATGCGCACGGGAATGTCGGAAGCCGGCCCTTTGATCAATTGATCGGAAGTGGAGCCGATGGGAATATCCACCGTGTCGAAGACCTGCGCCATGGCCTCATAGGTCCGGCGCGCCTCGTCCGGCGGCAAATCGTAAAGAGCCGGGCCTTCCGCCGCAGCCAATTGATCAAGAATGGCCTTCGCCTGGGGATCCAGGGTCATTGCGCCTCCCAAAGCCGGTTGTTGTTATTGCTTTCTTTTTACCGGCGGAAGGGGCCTGGAGCCAGCCCGGATTGCGGCGGCGCGTTTTCAATTCCGGCGCGCGCGCCGCTACGCATTAATGAATAGCGTGGCCGTCCCGCGTAATGCGCCCTTCGAGCATGTCCCGCACGACGATACCCACCAGCCGCCAGGCATCGGCCCGGCGCTCTTCTCCCATTAAAAGGAGCTGCGCCATGGCGCTTTCGGCATAATCGATGGCGCGGCTGCCATGCTGGTTGAGCATGAAAGCGGCGAGGCGGTTGAGATCTTCCTGATGCAGCATTTTTACCCCCATTAAGAGCATGCTTAACAGAAAGCAAAAGCGGGGCCAGCCGCACCTGAAACTCAACCCATTGAAAACAAACAAACTTTCTCCATTACCCTAAAAACCCAGCGGCAATTTCTGCCGCCGCCCGCCCGTTTTTGCCGCAATGTGAAAGAAAAACCCCCGACTTAAGTAAATATTAGACGCTTCACCTCACTCTTTGGCGCGTCTGCCGAGCATTTGTGCGCATGGGGAATTCGGCAGCTGAGGAGGAATGAGGCGATTATGAACTGGCTCTCCAACATTCAAATCAGCCGGAAAGTACCGGCGATTATCGTTCTGGCTGCCGCCGTTATGGGGATCGGCATTGGCCTGATGAGCTATATGCAGGCATCATCGGCCGTGCATGAGCAGATCCAGACGAAATTCTTCGCGGTCCTGGAAGCGCGTAAAGCGTCTTTCGAAGCCTATCTCGGCTCGGTGGAAGAGGACATGAACTCCCTCGCCGCCAACCCGCTGGTGATGGAAGCGTCCTATGAATTCAACCGGTCTTCGGAAGAATTCCGCGACGATGTAACCGCAGAGCTGCAGCGCCTCTATATCGACGAGAACCCGGAAGCGAACCGCAAGGATCTCGTGACCATCGACGGCAACGAATATTACGGCGTCGTCCACGAGCAGTATCACCCCTGGTTCCGTACCTTCCTCGACGAACGCGGCTATCACGACATTTTCCTGATCGACCCGAACGGCGTCGTCGTTTACTCGGTTTCCAAGGAAAGCGATTTCGGCACCAACGTTGTGAACGGGCAGTGGAAAGACACCGCGCTGCGCAGCGTCTATGAAGCCGCCATGGCCGCCGAAAAAGGCGACATCGCCTATCAGGACTTCACCCATTACGCACCGTCCGCCGACAGCCCGAACAGCTTCATCGCCACCCCGGTTGTCGACCGTGCGGGCCGCAAGACGGGCGTCCTCGTCTTCCAGCTTCCCGTGGACAAGATCAACCGCCAGATGAATATCGCGCTTGGCCTCGGCGAGACGGGCGAAACCCTGCTGGTCGGCCAGGACTACAAGCTGCGCAACGATTCGCGCTTTTCCAGCGAGCCCACGACGCTGAAAGCTGAACTTGCAGCCGATGCCGTCAAAACGGCGCTGGAAGCGGGCAAGCCCTCCATGAGCACGGATGAAAATCTGCGCGGCATGACGGCCGAAACATTCGCCGTGCCCTTCACCTTCCAGGGCGTGCCTTACGCCATCGTCGCGCAGATCAGCACGGATGAAGCCTATGCCGATCTCGCTTCCATGCGCTGGATCATGCTCGGCACCGCGCTGGTGCTCGTCATTGCCGTGGCCGGCGCCGGGGTATTCGCCTCGCGCGACATTACCGCCCCCATCTCGCGCCTGACCCATGGCATGAGCGAGCTTGCCGAAGGCAATACGAATATCGACATGAGCGGCCTCGACAGAGGCGATGAAATCGGCGACATGTCGAAAGCCGTCGAAATCTTCCGCAATAACGCCATCGAACGCGCGGAGCTGGAAGAAGAGAACAAGCGCGAGGAAGCGGCGAAAGAAGCCAGAGCCAAGAATATCGACAAGCTGATTGCCGATTTCGAAACCTCGACCGCGCAAATGCTAGGCGCCGTCAGCGCTGCGGCAACGGAGATGGAAAACACGGCCCATGCCATGACCTCCACCGCCGATACCGCCAATGCCAAGGCCGGCGCCGTAGCCGCCGCTTCCGAGGAAGCCAGCGCCAACGTGCAGACCGTGGCGAGCGCCGCCGAACAGCTCTCGGCCGCCATCGAGGAAATCCGCCGCCAGGTGCTGCAGTCGAACTCCGTGGGCGAACGCGCGGCCAACACGGCCAACTCCGCCAACACGAAGATCGAAGGCCTTTCGGAAGCGGCACGCCAGATCGGCGAAGTCGTCACGCTTATTCAGGACATTGCCGAGCAGACGAACCTGCTTGCCCTCAACGCCACCATCGAGGCGGCACGCGCGGGCGAAGCAGGCAAGGGCTTTGCCGTGGTTGCCTCCGAGGTGAAGGAGCTGGCCAATCAGACGGCCAAGGCCACCGAGGAAATCAGCCAGCAGATCGGCTCCGTCCAGACCTCGACCAGCGATGCGGTCGATGCCATCCGCGAGGTCACGACCACGGTCAGCGAAATGCGCGAAATCGCTCAGACGATTGCCAGCTCCGTCGAGCAGCAGCAGTCGGCGACGGTTGAAATTTCCCGCAACGTGCAGGAAGCAGCTCACTCCTCCGACGAAGTGGCGCAGAACATTGCGGAAGTCACCGTAGCTGCGAACGAATCTTCGGGCGCAGCAGGCCAGGTTCTGTCGGCGGCGGGCGAGCTTGCCGGTCAGTCCGACAAGCTGAAATCTTCTGTCGACAAGTTCCTGCGCGAAGTGCGCAGCGCCTGATCGCAGAGAAACATAAACACCAGGAAAGGCCCGGCTCGTCCGGGCCTTTTCAGTTCCGGCAAATTGTCACATCCGCGTCATTTTAAGGGAATGTTTAGAGCGTCCGTAAAATGATAGTGGCAGCAAAAGGGGCCTGAAACGGGCCAAAAGCAAAAGTTTTTCGCCAGGCGGGGCGGCCGGCGGCGAAGACGGGGACAGATTTCCATGCGTTTCAATCTATCGTTCTTGCAGAAACTCCCGAAAATTCCGGCAGGTGCACCCTCATCCGCGCTCACCCCTTTCGGCGCACTGAAAGATAAGATGCCGACACTGACGATCGCGCAGAAAATTCCAGCGATCATCGTTTCTGCCGCCTTCCTGCTGGCGCTCGGCATCGGGGTTTCGAGTTATCTGGAAGCGGCCCGCAACGCAGAAGAGTCGACCCAGGCCCGCCTCGAATCCATCCTTCTCGACCGCAAGGTCGCCGTCACCCGCTATCTCGGCGGCATCGAGCAAGATGTCCGCTTCATGGCCGCAACGCCCATGGTCCGCGAGGCAATCTCGCAATTCACCCGCGCCTGGACCTTCATGGGGGACGATGCCCGCGACATTACCCGCGGCGTCTACACCTCGCGCGAATCTGACGGCGAGGGCGAGCGCACTTTTTATGCCCGCACGCACCGCTCCTATCATGCTTCTTTCCGCGACTTTGCCGAAAAGCGCGGTTATAGCGATGTGATGCTGTTCGACATCAACGGCACCATGATCTACTCCGTCGACAAAGCCGGTGATTTCGGCGCGCAGATGATCGGGCTCGACAGTGAGTTCCGCAACACGGACATTGCGACGGTGGTCGACATCGCCCTTGGCGCTATTGACGATTCGGAAATCGCGTTCATGGATTTCGCCTCTTACAAGGCGATTGACGGGGAGCCTGCGTCTTTCGTCGCCGCGCCGGTCTTTTCCAGCCGCGATGAAAAGATCGGTGTCCTCGCCTTCCGCATTCCAACCGACGTGCTCGATCAGATTCTGGGCGAGGAAACGGGCCTCGGTGAGACCGGCGAAGTCTTGCTTATCGGCGAAGATTACCTGATGCGTAATAATTCGCGCCTGACGGAAGAAGCAACGCGCCTGCGCCGGGAAGTGACGGGCGATGCCATCGATGCCGCCATTATCGACGAGCAGCCCTTCAACGGCATGCAGGAAAGCCATCTCGGTTATGACGCCGTGACCATTGCGACACCCGTCTCCTACAGCTATGCGCGCTGGGCGCTTCTGGTGCAGACCTCGCTCGACGAGATCAACGCGCCGGTCGCCGCCATGCGCAACGTCATGGCCGGTGTCGCCGCCATCATGCTGGTGCTTGTCGCCGGGGCCGGTTTCTTCGTCTCGCGCGGCATTACGAAACGCCTCTCCAAGCTCACCTCGGCCATGGGCGATTTGGCCAAAGGCGAAACGAATATCGACCTCAGCGGCCTCGATCAGGCCGACGAGATCGGCGATATGACGGATGCCGTTCAGATCTTCCGCGACAATGCCATCGAGCGCATGGAACTGGAAGAGCGCCAGAAGCAGGAGCAGCAGGAAAAAGAAGCCCGCGCCCGCGCCATCGAACAGATGATCGGCGACTTCGACAAAGCCATGGGCGAGATGCTGGGCGCCGTCGCCGCCGCGGCCACCGAAATGGAGAATACCGCCAACACCATGTCAGAAGTGGCGGATGTTACGACGCAGAAATCTTCCGCCGTTACCAGCGCTTCCCAGCGCGCTGCCTCCAACGTGCAGATGGTGACGGAAGCGGCAAAAGAGCTTTCCGCCTCCATCGACCAGATCCGCGGCCAGGTGAACGAATCGAACACGGTGGGCGAAGAGGCAACGGAAGCGACCAATACCGCGAACGCTAAAATCGAAGGCCTCTCGGAAGCCGCCCGCCAGATCGGTGAAGTGATCACGCTCATCCAGGACATCGCCGCGCAGACGAATCTTTTGGCGCTCAACGCCACGATCGAGGCAGCGCGCGCCGGTGAGGCAGGCCGGGGCTTTGCCGTCGTTGCCGCCGAGGTGAAGGAGCTTGCGACCCAGACCGCAAGCGCCACGGAGCAGATCGGCCAGCAGATCGCAGGTATTCAGAACTCCACCGACGAGGCCGTCGGCGCCATCCGCCGCGTGACGGAAACGAACAGCAAGCGGAACGAAATCTCCCATGTGATTTCCGACTCCGTCACCAGCCAGCAAGACGCAACGACGCGCATCATGGACAGCGTCGAGGAAGCGGCGAAATCCTCCGATGAGGTGAGCACGAATATCGAGGACGTGACCTCCGCCGCACACGAATCCTCCGGTGCCGCGTCTCAGGTGCTCTCCGCTGCAGGCGAACTTGCCGGTCAGGCGGACAAGCTGAAAAAGACCGTGGACAGCTTCCTGCGCGATGTGCGCGCGGCTTAATCCATCAGGAAATCAAAACCGGAAAAGACATGGCGGGCCTCAAAACCCGCCATGTTCTTTTAGGTAGGCCAGTTCCTCGGCGCTGCTTTCCCGGCCGAACAAGGCATTGCGGTGCGGAAAGCGGCCGAATTTCGCAATCACGTCCCGGTGCGCAATCGCATAGGCAAGATTGTTCTCGATCCCCAGCTCTTCGAAGAGTTTCACGCTTTCCTCCTGCACGCCCAAGTTTTCGGCATGCATGAAAGGCATATAGATCCAAACGCGGTCTTGTGTGCTCAGCTGCTTGTCATGCCCCTTGGCGATAGCATCGCGGGCAAGGCGGAGCGCTTTTTCATCGGCCTCGAAGGCGCGCGGCTCGTCCCGGTAGATATTGCGAGAGAACTGATCGAGCAGAATGATAAGCGCCAGCGCTCCTTCTGGCTCATCCGCCCAATCGTCATAAGCCCCGCTCAAGGCCTCACCCCGGGCGGCGGTAAACCGGCGGATGATCTCGGCATCGAAGGCTGCGTCCTTCGCAAACCAGCGCTCGGGTCCCGCTTCACGCCAGAATTCAAGGACTTCCGCCGGGCTGACCGTGCTCATCCGCCGCTCCCTTAACCGATCTCGATCACATCCGAAGGACAGGGGTCCTGATAGAGCTTTTCAGCCAGCTCCGCGCGGCGCGAAAGCGTCGCCTGCTGGTTGACGTAGCCCTTATCCGTAATCTCATGGCCGTCGATGGACGGCGGCTCGAGCATCAGATGGATCCGCCGCACGCGGGTGGACGACCCGCCACCCGCTTTGTTGTGAGCACCGATTTTCTCCTTCAGATAATCCGCCACTGCCGACGCGGAGACGATCTCCTGGGGGCTTGCTTCCGCCCCCAGCCCGGCAATGCGCCGCGCCGCTTCGATATTCGGCCAGGCAAGCACCGCGATATAAGGCTTGTCGAGCCCGGCAATCACCGCATCCTGAACGAGCGGCGAGGTGGCCGCGACAAGATCGGCGCGCAGCGTACCGGTCGACACCCAGGTGCCGGAGGACAGCTTGAAGTCTTCCGTTACGCGGCCATCGAAAACGAGGCCAAGTTCCGGGCGGTTTTCATCGAGGAACTTCGCGGCATCGCCCAGCTTGTAAAACCCGTCTTCATCGAAGGCTTCGGCGGTTTTCTTTTCATCGCGCAAATAACCCGGCGTCACCATTGGTCCTTTGACACGCACTTCCATCTTCGTGCCGTTGGGCACGAGTTTGAGCTGCATGCCCGGCAGCGGCAGGCCGATCAGCCCCACCCGCTCGGTGATCCAGTGGACGACGGTAATGCCCTGCGTCTCCGTTGCCCCATACATGGTCGTGAGCGGCATGCGCTGCCCCGTCTCCTCGATGGCAAGCGCCTGCATACGGTCGTAAAGATCGCTTGAGAGCGTCGCCCCGCCATAGCCCATATATTCGAGGTTCCGGAAAAAGCTTTTGCGCAGCTCCGCATCCTGCTCCATGGCGTCCGCCAGCATCGCAAAAGCAACGGGCGCGGAGCCGAAAACGCGCGGGCTCACTTCCCGCAGATTGCGGATCGTTTCATCGAACATGCCCGGCACCGGCTTGCCATTATCGAGATAGACCGTGCCGCCGCCGTTCAGATTGTTGTTGAAGGAGATATTGCCCGCGGAAATATGGTTCCAGGGCATCCATTCCAGACTGACGGGAATGTCTTCCGGATCGGGGTCTTCCGTGCGAATCGCCTCTTGCGCGGCAAGCTGCGCCATAAGCATGCGCTGCGTCTGGATCACACCTTTGGGCATGCCCGTCGAGCCGGACGTGAACAGATATTTCGCCACCGTGTCATGGGTGATGCCATCCATGCGCGTACGCAGTTCCGCCGAGACCGGCGTGGCACAGAGCGCCTCATAGGTCAGCGGCGACAGATCCGCCGGCGCCCCGTCCATCGTCACGACCGTAACGCCCGAAAGATCGAGCGCCTTCAGCGCCTTTTCGTAAAGCGCGCCGGAATCGGCGAAGATCATTTTCGGCTTGGTCAGCGAGAAGACGTGCTTGAGCTTGGAATGATCCGAACTCATCAGCGAATAAGGCACGCTGATGGGGGCGACTGGTACCTGCGCTTTCATCGCGCCCAGCATCATCATCGCATGTTCGATGGAATTGCTGGAAAGGATCATGAGCGGCGTGTCCTGACCCATGCCTTTACCAATCAATGCCGAAGCGATGCGGTCGGCCAGCTCGTTCGCCTGCCCATACGTGACATGCCGCCAGGGCCCTTCTTGCGTGCGCTGGCAAATGAAGGGGCGATCGGCATGCGCCTCCGCGCGCTCTTCGAGAATATGCGGCACGGCATGCTTGAACTCGCCGAGCGGGTGGGCGGATTCGATGATGACGCTGCCATCGTCCTTCCGCGTGATATTCAGTTTCGGCGGCTTCTGCTTCAGCTCCTTAAAGGGTGGCAGCGGCGCGGCTTCGGCCAGGCTCATGATATTCCTCCTTTTGCAATGGCATAGCGGGAAGCGCTCCTGCCATTGGCAGGGCCTTCTTGTTCTTATTGGAATGTCGCAGGCGGAGACTCTGCCCCCGCCTTAAATCTCAGGGCCGCGGAACAGCGTTCAGTTCACCTGGCGCTCGCGTCCTTCCCAATAGGGTGCGCGCAGCTCCCGCCGCAGGATCTTGCCCGAGGGGTTGCGCGGCAACGCCTCGATGAAATCGATGGATTTGGGCACCTTGTAGCTCGCGATCTGCGTCTTCGCCCAGGCGATGATGTCTTCCGGCTTTGCCTCCTGGCCGGGTTCGAGCACGACAATGGCTTTCACCGCCTCGCCCCATTTATCGTCGGGCACACCCACCACCGCCGCATCGGCAATGGCCGGATGACCGAACAGCGCGTTTTCGACTTCGGCGGGATAAATATTCTCCCCGCCAGAGACGATCATGTCTTTCACCCGGTCATGGATGAAGACGAAACCTTCTGCGTCGAAATAACCCGCATCGCCCGTGCGGAACCAGCCATCCGCATCCACCGCTTCTTTCGTCGCATCGGGGCGGTTCCAATAACCTTTCATGATCGAGCCGCCGCGGATCATGATCTCGCCGACGTCACCCGTCTTCACTTCCTTACCGTCAGCGCCGACGATCTTCACCTCAAGGCCCTTATTGGGTTTGCCGCAGGAGCGCAGCTTGCCTTTCGCCGGATCGTGATCTTCCGGCGCCAGGTTCGTGCCCGCGCCGCCCGTCTCCGTCAGCCCGTAAAGCTGAACGAATTCGCAGCCGAACCGCTCCTGCGCTTTTTTCAGCACTTCTTCGGGGATGGGCGAGGCGCCGTAAAGAACCTGGCGCACGCTCGACGCATCCACATCGCCGATATTGGGCTGCTGCAGCAGGAAAAGAATGACCGCCGGCACCATGAAGGCGATGTTGATCTTGTAGGTCTCGATCAGTCGCAAAATTTCCTGCGGATCGACATCCTTCAAAATCACATTCGTGCAGCCATGGGCATTGCCCAGAAGGCCGACATTGACGCCGGCCACATGAAAAAGCGGCATGCAGACGAGGTTGATCTCACCTTCATGCCAGTTCGCCCAGCCTGCCTCCACGCCCTGGCGCAGAATGGAAATATAATTGGCATCTGTGAGTTGCACGCCTTTGGGGTGGCCGGTCGTGCCGCTCGTATATAGCTGAATGACATCGTCATCCGGCGCGATAGACAGCATGGGATCTTTATTCTCGAACCGGTCGCGCCAATCCGCAAAAGCTTCCCATTCCGGATGCCCGCCATCAAGCGCGATCACCTTGCGCACGCTCGGGCAGTCCTTCAGCACCTTTTCCACGACAGGATAAAAGTCGTCGCTGACGAACAGAATTTCCGTTTTGGAATCGTTGAGCACATAAGTGACTTCCGGCGGAGCAAGACGCCAGTTGACGCCGACGACAACGGCCTTCGCCTTGAAGGCGCCGTGCAGCATTTCGAAATAAACATCCGAGCTCTTGCCCATGAAGCCGATGCGCGCATCCGGCTTGCAACCTTCCGCGATCAGCCCCTGCGCCACTTTGCTCGCGCGCGCATCGAGCTCCTTAAAGCTCGTTTCCTTTCCCTCGAAAATATGCGCGATTTCGTCCGGCCGCGCCTTGGCCTGCGCCCGGCTGATATCGGCAACATTCTTGATTGCCCCAAAGTCGATCATCGTTGCCCTCCCCGGCATCTCTTGTGTGCGGCCGGGCGGCCGGTTCATCGCCGCCGCTCCTGGCTTTTTTCTTACCGGTGAGTTTAGCGGGGCGCGCCGCGCTGACAACAGGCACATGGCGGATTTTCACCGGCCCGCGCCCGCACGCTTTATGGTAAAGGCAAAACCTGGATCACATTTGCTTGGCTTTAAGGAGACCGCCATGGCGCGCCTGCCCTATCCCGACCCCGCTTCCCTTGCGGAAAAAGACCGCGCGCTGCTCGCCAGCCTGCCGCCGCTCAATATTTTCCGGATGCTGGCGGGCGCCGGACCGATTTTCGCGCCCTTCATGAATTTGCTCGATGCCTATCTCAATGAAGGGCTTTTGGAAGGCGAATTGCGGGAATTGGTGATTCTGCGCGCCGGACATAAATGCGGCTCGGCCTATGAGCTGCACCAGCATGAGCGCGTCTCCCGGCTCATGGGCATGAGCGCCGAGCGCATTGCCGCCGCCAGCGCCCCGCTGCCGCAGGAGACTTACTCCGATGCCGAAAACGCGGCCCTGGCGCTTACCGACGAACTTGTCAGTAACGTCAAAGCCTCCAAAAAGGCCCTGGACGCCGCCCGCCGGCACTTAAGCGATGCCCAGGTCCAGGAGCTCTTGATCGTCATCGGGATTTACTTGCTCGTCTGCCGCTATCTCGAAACACTGGAAATCGATCTTGAAGACGAAGAGATTGCCGTCACCGGGCTCGATGAAATCAAGGCCGGGGTCGGCGCGCTGAATGCCCAAAAGGGTTAGCGCGGGTTGAAAGAATTAAGGGGAGGATCATCATGACATCGCTTGGGCTCGGCAAATTCGCCTACACGAAAGGCCTGCACGATCTGGGCAATGGCGCCTATGCCTGGCTGCAGCCCGATGGCGGCTGGGGCTGGTCGAATGCCGGGCTCATCGTCGATGGAGATGAAAGCCTGCTCGTCGACACGCTGTTCGATGTGCCCCATACCCGCGCCATGCTGGAGGCGATGCGCGGCGCGGAACCGAAAGCCGCCGCCGCGATCAAGACGCTGGTCAACACCCACCACAATGGCGACCATTGTTATGGCAATGAATGCTGCGAGGGGGCGGAAATCATCGCCCATAAACTTGCCGCCGAAGCCATGCGCCATGAACCGCCCTCCATGCTGGCGGGCTTTCTCGATATGGCGCCCGAGCTCGGTGAGCTTGGGGATTATCTGACAAAATGTTTCGGCGCCTTCGATTTCAAAAACGTGCGCCAGGTACTGCCCACTCTCACTTTCGAAAAGGAAATGACGCGGCAGGTCGGCGCCAAGACCGTCAAACTCATGCATGTGGGGCCCGCCCACACGCCCGGCGACGTGCTTGCCTTCGTGCCCGAGGACAAGACGGTTTTCACCGGCGACATTCTTTTCATCGAAGGCCACCCCATCATGTGGGAGGGGCCCGTCGGCAACTGGATCGATGCCTGCGACAAAATCATGGCCATGGATGTGGAAACCGTGGTGCCGGGCCACGGCCCCATCACCGACAAGCGCGGCGTCGCGGCTTTGCGTGAGTATCTCGTCTATATCCAGAAAGAAGCGCGCAAACGCTACGATGCAGGCCTCAGCGCATTCGAGGCGGCCAAGGACATCGACATGTCAGACTATGACAGCTGGGGCGACGGCGAGCGCATCGCGGTCAATGTCGCAACGCTTTACCGGGAATTTTCCGGCAGCGATGAGACGCCGGATGCCGCAACGTTATTCGGCCAGATGGCCGAGCTTGCAAAGCGCAAAGCCTGAGCTTTCTCGCCAAGCCGTGATGAGGGCTTCATGGACGAAGCCTCTTCCCCGCCCCATACTCTCCCCATCGACATTCAAAAATGGGGAGAGACATGGCCAAGCTGACGCTTTACGAGCACCCGCTATCGCCATATGCGCAGAAAAACAAAATGGCGCTGCGCGAAAAGGAAATCGATTTCGAGTGCCTGACGCCGGATGCGATCGGCACGGGCGGCGTCGCCGCTTTTCTGGAAATCAATCCGCGCGCCGAAGTCCCGGCCCTCGTGACCGAAGACGGCACGGCGATTTTCGATTCCACCATCATCTTCGACTATATCGAAGAGCGCTGGCCTTCCCCGCCCCTGCAGCCGCAGGACCCGGCGGCCCGCGCCCGGGCGCGCATGATCGAAGACGTCATGGACACCCAATATGAGGCGATCAATTGGGGGCTTGGCGAAATCCATTTCTTCAAACGCGCCGAAGGCAAGCTTGCCGAGACCTTGACCGGGAATGCCCGCCGCCAGACGGAAGGCTTTTTTGCTTACCTGGAAAACGAACTCGGCGGGAGTGAGTGGCTCACGGGGCCGATGTTCGGGCGGGCGGATATGGCAGCGCTGCCGCTCGTCGCTGCCTCCATGAGCTTCGGCTTTCATCCCCAAAAGAGTAGCGCGCTCGAATCCTGGGTGAACCGCGCCATGCAGCGTCCCTCCGCCGCGCAAACAGTCGAAGAAGCGCTTGCCTCGCGCACCGGCATGGAACATGTCGCCGAGGCGGTGAAACAAGGCCTCTTCAAACGGCAATACCGGGATCACCGGCTCGAATGGATGATCAAGTCGGGCGGCATGGAAGTCGTCACGCACGGCATCGAAACCGGGACCATCCGCTTTGCCAATGATTTTTCCAATGATGATCAAGGAGCGCGCTGATGAGCGGCAAGGAAAACGAGATCCTCTTTCACCAATATGACGTCTCGCCCTTTTCAGAGAAAGTGCGCACCGTTTTCGGCATCAAACAGCTTACCTGGCACGCGGTCGAAGAACCCGTGATCATGCCGAAGCCCGAGCTCACCGCGCTGACCGGCGGTTACCGCAAAATCCCGGTCATGCAGATCGGCGCGGATGTTTATTGCGACACGCAGATCATCATTCGCGAGCTGGAACGGCGCTATCCGAAGCCCTCGCTCTTCACCGAAGCGGACAAGGGCCTTGCCTGGGCTGTTTCCATGTGGGCGGACCGGGTGCTGTTTCAAAATGCCGTTGCGGTGATCTTCGGCAATGTCGGCCAGGCCGTCGATGAAAGCTTCATCAAGGACCGCGAAGCGCTGATGGGCCGGCCTTTCGATGTGAATGCGATGAAGGCCGCAGCTCCCCTCATGGCCGAGCAGCTGCGCGCCGGGCTCGGCTGGCTGGAAGATCAATTGGCCGATGGGCGCAAGTTCCTGATGGGCGCGGCGCCCGGCCTTGCCGATGCCGCCTGCCATTACAACCTTGCCTTCATGCGCTGGCTCTTTCCGGACGGGCTGAAAGCACTGGAACATTTACCCAAAACCGCCGCCTGGGAAGAGCGGGTGCGCGCCATCGGTCATGGCGACAGACAGGAGATGAGCCGCGATGAGGCGCTGGCCATTGCCAAAGCCGCCACGAGCACAACGAAAGAACAAGCCGATCCCCATGAACCCAATGAGCTGAAACCCGGCGACAAGGTGAGCGTCATGGCGGATGATTACGGGCGCGATCCCATAACGGGCACGCTCGTCGCCTCGGATGCGCAGTCCGTTGCGATCAAGCGCGACGCGCCGGAAGTCGGCGAAGTGGTGGTGCATTTCCCGCGGGCAGGCTTTTTCATCGTCAAAGCCTGAGGCAACACATAAAAAAGGCGGGTCAGTTGTAGTGCAACTCGCCCGCCTTTTGCTTGCGGGTACGATTGGCAAGGGCAAGGCCTGCAGCCAGAACCCCCGTCGCCAGAAAGAGCACATTGGAAAGATAAAGGATGAGCACGCGCCGCTCCGGCATCTTGCCGAGCGGGCGGATGGCAGCAGCGCGCGGGCTAAGCAGGGTCGATGCCTGCGTCTTGGGCGCGGAGGCCGAGCCGATCCCCGCGGTAAAGCGCGCGCCCTTTTCCGCTTCCCCTGCAAAGGCAAGCTGGGCAAGTTCCGGCGCCTCACGGATCCAGGTACGGCTCATGGAAACGGCAAGGTCCACATGCCCCTCCGCCTCCATCTGGCGGATGGCCAGACTGGCTGCTTGCCCCAAAACAAGCTGGCCGAAAGCCTCGTCCCGGTAAGCAAGGGACAGCTCGGCAAGCCGGCCAGCCGGATCGACGGAAGAGACGATATTGCGGGCAAGGGTAGCGGCGGAGCGTTCGGCGAAATCCGGCGCGGAGGCGATCAGCACATGCTCGCGCGCCTTGGCCGCCGTCTGAATGGCCGAGGCCATGGTGCCGATAAGATTGGCGCCGAGCGCAAGGCCCGAAAGAACGGCAATCCCCCAAAGCACCGTGCGCCGGTTTATGGAAATACGCGCTGCCTTCACAAAGCCCCCAAAGCAAAAGCCGCCCGCCCCGGTTTGGGACGAACGGCGTTTACCTTAATGTGCAGTTCCTAACACTTCCTAAAAAGGCAGGAATTTCAAATCG
This sequence comes from Tepidicaulis sp., assembly GCF_965222285.1. Classification (NCBI taxonomy): domain Bacteria; kingdom Pseudomonadati; phylum Pseudomonadota; class Alphaproteobacteria; order Hyphomicrobiales; family Parvibaculaceae; genus Tepidicaulis; species Tepidicaulis sp. The sequence continues at coordinate 3,033,748 of NZ_OZ244942.1, forward strand.
TTAACGGATTAGGCAGCGTTAACGGGCGCACATGCCCCCATCGATCACAAGTTCCGTGCCCGTTACGTAGCGCGACTCGTCGCTGGCGAGAAAGACGATCCCCGCCGCGATATCCGCCGGCACGCCCGCATGGCCGACAGGCGCCGCCAATTGGCCGAGCGCTTCTGCATCAATGGTATTCGCCCCTTCCGGAATGGCCGGAGAAGAAGGCATGCCCCCCTGCGGGATCTTCGACCAGATGGCGGTGTCGATGATGCCCGGATGGATGGAATTGACGCGGATATTGTTTTTCGCTTCCGCGCATTCCAGTGCCACGGCCTTGGTGAAAAGCCGCACACCGCCTTTCGTGGCGCAGTACCCGGCAAGGCCCGGCGCGCCTTTGAACCCGGCCACGGAGGAAATATTGATGATGGCACCGCCGCCCGCCTCGGCGATGGCGGGAATGCCGTATTTCGTACCGAGGAAGACCCCGTCCATATTGATGGCGATCTGGCGCTTCCAATCGTCCAGCGACATTTCCGTCACCGGCCCGCCAATACCGATCCCGGCATTGTTGACGAGGATATGCAGCTTGCCTTCCTTGGCGGCGATGTCGGCATAGATTTCCTGCCAGCGCGGCTCGGAAACCACGTCCTGGTTGAGATAGCGCGCCTTGCCGCCGGCCTTTTGAATACGCTCAACGGTCTCAGCGCCGCCTTCATCGTCGATATCGGTAATGATGACCTGTGCGCCCTCGGCGGCCAGCGCTTCGGCAGCGCCTCTGCCGATCCCGCTCGATGCGCCGGTGACCAGCGCGACTTTGCCCTCTAAGCGTCCCATCGGATTCTCCCTGTTATTGCACCGGCTTTCGCCCGCCGGCTTATCGCTTTGTTTGACTCGCCTAATGGCCAAAACTAGACTGCGGTCTAGTTAATAGCTCGGACAGGTTTCCGCAAGGGAAGATAACCGAACGGGACCATGAGGAGAGACAGTTTGGACGCGAGCGCCGATATCGACAAGCCGGCTTCCTCCCGCCGTACGCGCAAGAAAGAGCGCACCAGGCGGGATATTTATGAAGCGGCCATGGGTCTCTTCAACGAGAAAGACTATGACGATGTCACGATCGGCGATATTTGCGAGCGCGCCGATGTCGCCAAGGCGACCTTCTTTCTGCATTTCCCGAACAAGGCCGCACTCCTTTCCGAATTCAACGAAAAACTGACGAGCGGCATTAGAGAGCAGCTGGAGGGTTTCAAAGGCAGCGCCACGGACAAATTCTGCTTCGTGATCTCCGAACTTGCCGGCGAATGGCAGCGCAATGCGCCCGTTATGCGCAAGATGACGCGCGAATTCGTCGATGCCCTGCCGACGCTGGAAGCGGGCAAGGCGGCGAATGAAAGCCTGCTGACGCTGACCATGGAGCTCATCCGTGAAGCGCAAAAAGCAGGGGAGTTCCGCAAAATCGCCCCTCCCCACCGCCTGGCCGCCGCTTTCGTCGCCGCCTCTTCCGCCCTCACCATCGAATGGACGGAGATGCCCGGGGTGGACACCAGTGAAACACACAAAGAATTGCTCGACGTCCTTTTGAACGGCCTGAGACAGAAGCCGAAGTGACGTGACAAAAAACGAGAACGCAACTCGAGGAAATCAACAGGAAGGCTAAAGGAGAAAAACATGGCTGGAACCAAAATGCGCTTTGGGGCTTTCATCGCGCCCTTTCACCCGCTTGCCGAGAACCCGACACTCGCCATCGAGCGGGATATCGAGCTTGTGCAGTGGATGGACAAGCTGGGATATGACGAAGCCTGGATCGGTGAGCACCATTCCGCCGGGTATGAGCTGATCGCCAGCCCGGAACTTTTCATCGCAACGCTGGCCGAACGCACGAAAAACATCCGCCTCGGCACGGGTGTCTCCTCGCTGCCCTATCACCAGCCGCTGATGCTGGCCGACCGCATCAATCAGCTCGACCACATCACCCGAGGCCGCGTCATGTTCGGCGTCGGGCCAGGCGCTCTGCCTTCCGATGCCTTCATGATGGGCATCGAGGTCGCCAAGCAGCGCGACATGATGGACGAAGCGCTCGATGTCATCGTTCCGCTTCTGAAAGGCGAAACCGTGACGGCCAAGACCGACTGGTTCACGCTCAACGAAGCGCGTCTGCAGATGACGCCTTACTCGCGCCCGCATGTGGATATCGCGGTTGCCAGCCAGGTCTCGCCAACCGGTGCCACTGCTGCCGGCCGCCACGGCGTCGGCCTTCTGTCCATCGGCGCGACCAATGCCGGCGGCTTCAACGCGCTCGCCTCCAACTGGGCGATCTGCGAAGAAAAAGCCAAGGACAACGGCAAGAGCGTCGACCGCGCCAACTGGCGCCTCGTGGGTCCCGTGCACATCGCCGAGACGGCCGAGAAGGCCCGCGAGAATGTGCGCTTCGGCCTTGAAAAGTGGCTCTATTATTTTCGTGAAGTCGCCGCCCTGCCGCTCGCGCCCGATGACGGTTCGGACCCGGTGGACGCGCTGATCAATTCGGGCATGGCCGTGATCGGCACGCCGGAAGACGCCATTGCACAGATCGAGCGGCTGCAAGAACAGTCCGGCGGCTTCGGCGCTTTCCTGCAGATGGCGCATAACTGGGCCGACTTCGAGCAGACGAAACGTTCCTATGAGCTTTTCGCCCGCTACGTGATGCCGAAATTCCAAGGCCTCAACGAGAACCGCGAAGCCTCGCTCGACTGGGCGCGCAACAACCGCGAAACCTTCATGGGCCAGGCCATGGCCGCTGTCGGCACGCGCGTTGCCAAACATATCGAGGAAAAAGGCACGGACAATATCCGCCCGGAAATCCTCGAAGCCATGGGCATCAAGAAAGACAAAGGCGCCGCCGAATAATCCAGCGTCCCATAGATGAAAAAGCGAAGGGCGGCCCGGTAAACCGGAGCCGCCCTTCTGTTGCCTCACACCATTCTTTTACAGGCGAAAATCGCCGGAGCAAATCTTTTCGTAAAGCGCCTTGTCCACGGGCACGAAAACTTTTGCAATCGGGTCATTGAAGAAGATCGGTTCGGCGATGGCTTCCGGGTCGAAACCTTCCTTCACGAGATCGACCTTGCGGTGCTTGAACGTGCCGGTGATTTCCATTTCCGGCTGCACCCTGAGGAAAAGCGGCTGGGCATATTCGGGCAGCTGCGCTGAAATATGCTTGTGAAGACCTGCCATATCGAGGTTCTTGCCGACGATGGAGGCCATGCCCGCGCGCCCATCCGCACCCGGCACATGCACGCCGTAAACATTCGCCTCTTCGATGCCCGGGAAAACCGAGAGCACTTCGGCTACTTCCGAGGTCGCCACATTCTCGCCCTTCCAGCGGAACGTATCGCCGATCCGGTCGATGAAGTAGAAATAGCCGCGCGCATCCTGCTTCAGAAGGTCGCCCGTGCGGAACCAGGCATCGCCTTCCCGGAAGACATTGCGCAGGATCTTCTTCTCCGTTTCTTCCTTCTTGGCATAGCCTTCGAAACGGGCGGACGGCTTCGTCGGATCATTCAGGATCTCGCCCAAAGCTTCGCCCACTTCTCCAGGCTTGCAGCGGATGCAAAACCCGTCCTTGCCGCGGATAGGCTGCTCGTTCTCGATATCGAAGCGCACGAGCTCGACATTGAATTTCGATTTCGCCCAGCCGGGAATGCGCCCGACCGCGCCCACCGTGCCGTCGAAATTCATCAGCGCGACATTGCCTTCCGTCGCCCCGTAGAACTCCACGATATTCGGGATCTTGAAGCGCTTCTGGAAGGTCGGCCAGATTTCCGGGCGCAACCCGTTGCCGATTGCAACGCGCAGCTTGTGCTTGCGCTCTTTGGGGTGCGGATCGGTGTTGATGAGATAGCGGCACAGCTCGCCGATATATTGGAAGAGCGTCGCTTTATATTTGTGCACATCGTCCCAGAACTCGCGGGCCGAGAATTTGCGCCGGATGATCACCGCGCCGCCGACCGTCAGCGTCGTGCCCACCGCGCAGACACCGCCGGCGGAGTGATAAAGCGGCAGGCAGACATACATGCGGTCTTTTTCCGTCGCCCCCGTTGCAGCCGAGAATGAGCCCATCATGCCGAGGAGGCGCACATGAGGAATGCGCGCCGCCTTCGGGTTGCCCGTCGTACCGCTCGTATAGATGAAAAGCGCCCCGTCCTCGATGCTCAGGTCCTTGCGCACTTCCGGCGCAGGATCGGCAGCGGGCTGCTGCGCCAGCACATCGTCGAGATTATCGACACCTTGCACCGCGCCGCCCGTCGCCCAGACTTTCATGGGCCGCTCGAGCTGGCCGGCAACCGAACTCATCGCTTCGGCGCATTCCGAACCGAGAACGAGATGGCTTGCCCCGGAGATATTAAGACAATGGGCAAGCGGGCCGCCCGTCAGGTTCGTGTTGATCAAGGCCGCCTGACCGCCCGCCTTGATGATACCGAGCCAGGCAACGAGATATTCGGGCCGGTTCTCCATCAAAAGCGCCACGACATCGCCTTTGCCCAGGCCCTGCGCCCGCACCCAGTGCGCATAGCGGTTCGCTTCTTCGTTGAACTGTTTATAGGTGAGGGTGCGGTCCTCGAAATAGATCGCCACATTGTTCGGCTTATCGCGGGCCAGATCCTCGATAATGTCGGCAAAGGTGCGGTCCGGATTGTCGTAAACGGTATTCAGCCGTTTGAGCGTGCGCAGCGCCGAGCGCACATAGGTAATCTCTTTTCCGATACGGCCAAAAACCCCCATTACGTCCTCCAGATTTGTATTTTCCCTTGCAAGTTCTTTATGCGATGCCCCCGGAAAATGGGTCAAGGAAAACCGGCTGAAACCGGTGCGAAAAGCGCCGCGCCCCGCTGACAAATGCGCACAAACGCGTCATGATCCGCCCGCCCGCGCCCCGCACGTTCATGGACCCCTGCAAGATGCCGAGTGACAGCCCTGCTTCCCCGCCTCAAGAAATGCCGCCTGCGGACGTTTTTCTGGATGCGCGGGGCCTTAATTGCCCGCTGCCGGTTCTGAAAGCCCGCAAAAAACTTCTGGGTATGCGGGGAGGTCAAATTCTGGAAGTGGCGGCAACCGACCCTGTGGCCGTCATCGACATGCCGCATTTTTGCGCAGAGGCCGGCCATGATTTTCTGGGCAAGCGCCAGGAAGGCCCCGTCACTTATTTCCGCATTGCGCGGGGCCCCGTCCGGCAGGCGAGAGAAGACGAAGAACTCAACCCTTGAGCGCTGCCTGCTGCTCCTTGCCGAAGCCGACAAGCACCTCAGCCCCCCGCTCGAAGACCGGCCGCTTGATCAGAGCCGGGTGCGCGGCCATCAGCGCGATGGCGCTTTTCTCATTAACGCCGGCTTTTTCGGCTTCCGAAAGCCCGCGCCAGGTCGTGCCCCGCCGGTTGAGCAGCATGTCCCAACCTGCTTTCTTTGCCCATCCGGCAATCTGCGCCTCGCTGACGCCGTCCGCGCGCACATCGTGAAATTCCGCTTCCAGCCCCTCTTCCTTCAGCCATTTCAGCGCTTTTTTGCAGGTATCGCAGTTTTTAAGGCCGTAAACGCGCATGGAAGGCTCCCGGAAGGCTGGAAAAGGGCGAAGGGCCCCGCGAATCGCGGAAAATATAGCAGAAGTCCTGCCCTCTTTCTTTGCTGGGCCTGGCTGCTATCATCACGTTCAGGGGATATACCCTAGGCAGGGCATACCCGCACGAAACCTTGAGTAAATGGGAAGGATTGCAGCTTGAGCACCGAGCAACAGACGGTCGCCGAAAAACCGTCTGCCAAACGCATTCGCCGCACCGCCGAAGAAGCCCAGCGCCTGATCCTGGATGCCGCCGAAAAGCGCCTGGCCGAGCAGGGACCGGAAGGCATCCGCCTCCAGGACATTGCCCGCGATGTCGGCATTTCCCATCCGGCCATTCTCCACCATTTCGAAAGCCGGGACGGGCTGGTCCGCGCGCTTATTTCACGGGCCACCGCCCAGCTGCGCGACAAGCTCTTTTCCACAATCCCCGATATCACGGGCGAGGAACAAGACACTCATAGCCTGGAGCTTATCGAAAGTGCGTTCGAGGCGCTGAGTGACCGGGGTACGGCAAGGCTTCTTTCCTGGCTTTTGCTGACAAATTCGGAGCGCGCCAAGCCGGTCAATCCGTCCGCCGAATTGCTGCAGGACGTTTCCGAGCGGCTGCACACCCAGCGAATGCGCTTTTCCGAGGAAAGGGAAACCCCCGCCCCCGACCATGAGGACACCGTTTTCATGGTCATGCTGACGGCTTACGCGGCTGTCGGCGAAGCGATCATGGGCCGGGATTTCTATCAGGCCGCCGGCCTTGCTGCGGACGCCGAAACCGCCCACCGCTTCCGCGGCTGGCTCGCCGCGCTTTTGGAGCGCCACGCCATCGAGCCTTACAAACAGGCCGGCAAACAGGGCGAGGACCATATGGACGGGGAAAAAGCCTGATACGGCCTCCTCGCCCCGCCTAACTCGCCTTCCCGTGGCTGCGCCACGCGAAGCCGAAGGCGAAGCGTGGTGCGGGTGGTCGGACTCGAACCGACACTCTGTCACCAGAACTGGATTTTGAATCCAGCGCGTCTACCAGTTCCGCCACACCCGCACGAGGCTGAAAGCGCCGATGACGCCTTGGCCGAAGCGGCGCCATGATAGGGACAGGCGTCCGCGCGTCAATGGAAACCGCATGCCCCGCTCCAGATTCTGGCCCTTCCGGCCGGGCACAAGCCCATAGACAGGTCCGCCCGCCCCCTGTAAGCAAATCCACATGCTTAGAAAGCTCTACGACTGGACCCTTTCCATCGCCGCCCATCGCCATGCGCGCTGGTGGCTGGCCGCCATCTCCTTCGCTGAGAGCTCGTTCTTTCCCGTACCGCCCGATGTCGCGCTCATGCCCATGGTGCTGGCCGAGCGCAAGCGCGCCTTCGAATACGCGCTGATCTGCACCATTGCCTCCGTGCTGGGCGGGATCGCCGGTTACGCCATCGGCTATTTTCTCTTCGACACGCTGGGTGCCTGGATCCTCGATGTGTACGGCTATCACGAGAAATTCGCCGCCGTGCAGGAGAGCTACAATGCTTACGGCGCCTGGATCGTTTTCACTGCCGGGCTGACACCGATCCCCTATAAAATCTTCACCATCGCGAGCGGCGTCACCCAGCTCAATCTGGCGGTCTTCTTTGTCGCGAGCTGCGCGGCAAGGGGCCTGCGCTTTTTCGCCGTTGCCGCGCTTTTGTGGTGGTTCGGCCCGCCCATCCGCGCTTTCATCGACAAATATTTCGGTCTTCTATCAATTCTCTTTGTCATCCTCTTGATCGGCGGCTTCCTTGCCGTCAGCTTAGTGCTCTAATCTGCAAGGAGAAAAGCATTGGCTCTTATCCCGATCCCCAGCCGGTCGGTCCCCTGGTGGGTGCTCGCCATCACTGCCTTGACCATCGGCGGGGCGCTTTTCTTCGAACATGTCATCGGCCTTCAGCCCTGTAGCCTTTGCCTTGTGCAGCGCAATCCCTATTACGCCGCTTTGCCGCTCGCCTTCCTTGCAGGCGTTGCCAGCCGCGAGGCGAATATCGGCATCATTCCGCTGGCACTGATGGGCGCGCTGACATTGATCTTCATCGTCAGCGCCGGGCTCGGCGTCCATCATGCCGGCGTCGAATATGGCTGGTGGGAAGGCCCTGCCGGCTGCAGCGGCGGCCTCGCCTTCCCCGGCTCCGTCTCCGACCTGCAGGCGCAATTAGAGGGCGCGCGGCCGGTGCGCTGCGACGAGGTGCCATGGTCCCTCTTCGGCCTTTCTCTGGCAGGCTACAATGTGCTGATCTCACTTGGCCTTGCCGCTTTGAGCGCCCTACCCCTCATCCGGGCCTATACGCAGCAAGGCGTGGAGGATGACGAATGAGCATGACGAAAACCGACGTGCAAAAAAAATCGCAGCGCCCGCAGCCCGGCAATCCGCGCACGCCCGAACGCATAAAGGAAATGCTGCGCGTCGATCATGCCGGTGAATATGGCGCAGTGCGCATCTATGCCGGCCAGCTTGCCGTCTTCAAAACCTTGGCGCACAAAACCGAAACGAGCGAAGCGCTGGCGCGCATGGAAGCGGAGGAGCAGGAACATCTTGCCCGCTTCAACGAATTGCTGAACGAGCGCCATGTGCGCCCCACTGCCTTTTCGCCCTTCTGGCACGTAGCAGGCTATGCGATGGGCGCGGCCACTGCGCTCATGGGCGAGAAAGCCGCTCATGCCTGCACCGTTGCCGTGGAAGAAGTGATCGAGGAACATTACGCCTCTCAGGTGCGCGAGCTTGAAGCGCTGGGCGAGGAAGAAAAACCGCTTTGCGAGACGATCGAGAAATTCCGCCTGGAAGAAGTGGCGCATAGAGACGAAGCGCTGGAGAAAGGCGCAAAAGATACTCCTGGCTATCCTTTGCTCGCGGGCGCCATAAAATCCGCCTGCAGACTGGCGATCCGGCTTTCCGAGAAAGTCTGAAACCTCTCTTTCAGCGCGATAGAATGCCGCACCGCCGGTGTGGTTAACGACTCGGCGCGGAATATTCTGTACGTAGACGGAAATATTCCCGGATAGCTGAGTACACCCCCCATGCCCACTTCCGACAATTCCGCACCGGGCGGGCCGATCACGAACCGGCCTACATCCGAGGCGACGACATCTTCTTTGCTTGAACTTCCCGTCGCGCGTCACGCGCCGGGCCACCCTCTGTTCAGCACGCTCTATGCGCTTTGGACAAGCCTGGAAGGTACGCCGCCTGCCTGGCACAGGTTTGATCCGCAAAGCGCCGCGGGCACCATGGCACACGCCTTCATCTTTCAATTCGAGCCCGAAACCGGCCGCTACTGCATCCCCTTTATGGGCGCGGAGTTGCAGCGGCTGATCGGCGAGGATTTCTCGAACCATTATCTCGACGAAATTTTCCCCGTCGGAAATCTCGCCGGCACGATCATGCGTCTCGAGCAATGCCGCAAGACGGGCGAGGCGTTTCTGATCCAAAAGAAAACGAGCTGGGCGGAAGAACAGCAGATCGTTTTCAACTCGCTCTTTCTTCCCTTCACGGATGAAAAGGGCGCCGTCACCACGGTTCTTGCCGCGGTCGATTTTGGCAATCCCATCGTGCCCTGCGCTTACGAGCCGGCGCCTGCTTACGGTTCGAGCTCGCTGTCCCAGTAAAGATAGTCGCGCCAGCTCGTGTGCAGATAGTTGGGCGGGAAGCGGCGCCCGTTGCGGTGCAGCTCATGCACCGTGGGCTGACAGGGTTTCTGCGCAGGGATCATGCCTGCATCCTTGGGTAGCCTGTTGCCTTTGCGCAAGTTACAGGGCGCGCAGGCGGCCACCACATTTTCCCAAACGGTCTGCCCGCCTTTCGAGCGCGGAATGACATGGTCGAATGTCAGCTCATGCGCATCACCGCAATATTGACACTCGAACTTGTCGCGCAGGAAAACATTGAACCGCGTGAAGGCAGGATACTTCGCAGGCTTCACGTAAGATTTCAGGCAGACGACGGACGGCAGCTGAATTTCGAAGCTCGGGCTGTGCACCGCCGTGTCATAGGTGGAAACGATATTCACCCGGTCGAGAAAGACCGCCTTGATCGCATCCTGCCAGGACCATAAGGACAAAGGATAGTAGCTGAGCGGCCGGTAGTCGGCGTTCAGGACGAGGGCCGGACACGCATCCGGCGAAACAAACGCGGCCTGGCTCACTGACGGACCTCCCTCTGTCATTCTGCCTGCCGAGAAACTACTATATCTTGTGCAACACTCTTGTGAAATAGCGAGAATTGGTCAAAAGCCAAGAAGCCCGAAAAATTATGAGCGATCGCCCCTCACCGCCTGTCTTCCGCTTCGCCCCAAGCCCCAATGGCTACCTGCATTTAGGCCATGCCTATTCGGCGCTGGTCGGGGCACAGGCGGCGGAAAACGCAGGCGGGCGCTTCCTTTTACGGATCGAGGATATCGACCGCGGCCGCTGCCGGCCGGAATATGAAGAGGCGATTTTCGAGGATCTGGCCTGGCTCGGCCTCTCCTGGGAAGAGCCGGTCCTGCGCCAATCCACCCGCTTTGATGCCTATGAGGCGGCATTGAAAAAGCTGCGGGCGCTGGGTGTCGCCTATCCCTGCTTCGCCACCCGGAAAGAAGTCATCGGCGCCATCGAAGAATCGGGCATCGGTCTCGACCGATGGCCGCGCGATCCGGACGGCGCACCGCTTTACCCCGGCCTTTACAAGGACCTGGCGCCGCGCGAGCTCAGCCGGCTGATGTGGGAAGGGGTGAGCTATGCCTGGCGGCTCGACATCGAAAAGGCGAAGGCCCTGGCGGAAGAAAAACAGGGCGGCCCGATCTTTTTCACGGAAGAAGGCGCAGGTCCCCGGGGAGAAACCGGCCGCCTTGCCATCGAGCCAGAGCTTTACGGGGACACGATCATTGCCCGCAAGGACGTGCCGACCTCTTATCATATCGCCGTCTGCGTCGATGACGCCGCCCAGGGCGTCACCCATATCAGCCGGGGCCAGGACCTTTTCTACATGACCCATATCCACCGGCTCTTGCAGGTGCTGCTGGATCTGCCCGAACCTACCTACCGCCATCACCCGCTCATCCGCGATGAAACCGGGCGGCGGCTCTCCAAAACCGCGAAAGACATGGGGATAAGGGAACTGCGGAGCGAAGGGCTCAGCCCCGACGATATTCGCGCCATGGTCGGCCTTGCCGAAGCCGAACGGGCTTAAAGAAAGATATTCAGCATCACCGTCAACGTGACGAGGCTGAGCGCCGTTGCCAGCACGACGGCGGAAGAGGCCGCGCCTGGGGCCGCCTGATAGCGCGAGGCAAGCACGAAAGAGAAAACCCCCGTCGGCATGGCCGCCATGGTCGTTGCGACTTTCACCCAGAGCGGGGAAAGCCCGAAGACATAAAAAGACAAGACGAAGACGATGAGCGGATGCACCGCGAGCTTGAAGAAGGAAATCGTCGCCGCGGTGCCGACCGAGCGCTTGATCTCATAACGCGTCAGTGTCGCCCCGAGCGAGAAAAGCGCGCAAGGGATGCCCGTGCGGGCGAACATTTCGAGCACCGTGTCGGCAGGGCCCGGAATGCCGAGCCCGAGCTGGCCATAGGTAATACCCAAAGCCAGCGCGACGATGACGGGGTTCGTCACCATGCCTTTCAGGCTCTCGCCCAAAATCGCAGGCGGGGTCAGGCGCTTGCCGCCGCGCGGCTTCGTCGTCTCCAGCAAAAACGTCGCGATGGTGAAAATGGTCAGCCCGTGAAAGGCAAGGATGAAGAAAAGCGGCACGCCCGCTTCTTCCCCGTAAGCTGTGAGAATAATAGGAATGCCGAGCATCACGGTGTTGGAAAACCCGCCGCCGAAACCGACGATCACGCTGTCGGCGGGCGAGCGGCGCAAAAACAAAAAGGCCGCCGCCCCGCAAAGCGCCCAGACGATGAGCACGCCGCCATAATAGGAAAGCCAGAGCCCCCAGGGCAGTTCAGCGGGAAGCTCGGTATTGGCGAGCGCGCGGAAGAGCAGCGCAGGCAGCGCGAAGGTGAAGGCATATTTATCGATGCCGTCGATCGCCTTGTCGGAGAGAATACCGAACTTGGCCGCCAGAAGGCCGACGCCGATCACACCGAAGATCGGCAGAACGAGACTGATACCCGCTTCCATTTGATCACCCGCAAAGAAGCGGGAGAGGCCCCGCAACGGCGCGGACCCTAACGGCGCGGGCTCATATGGTCAAATCGGGAAAGAATGCTTACCAGTCATAGAGCCCGGTGAAGTTTTTAAAACCGGCCCCTTCCGCATAAGCCTGCCAGGCAGAGCGGAAACGCGCGGTCGTCTTCGGGCTGTTGAAACCTTGCCCGAGACCGAGGATCACCAGTTCCTCGCAGCCCTCGTAATGGGCCTCTTGCGGGACAGGCAGCTTACCGCCCCATTTCGTCAGCTTGCCATAGTCGGAATCTTCGGCCCCGTCCGTGAGCAGCACCACGGTGGTGGGCATGGCCTTGCAATCGACGACCTGCGCCATCGTGTCGAGAAAAGGCACGATGTTGGTTTTCATCTGCGCCTCAAGCTTGCCCTCTTTGACAAGCGCGGGAAGATTGGCAACGAGCGTTTGAATACCCTCCGCCACATCTTCAGGCCGCGCCCGCGCGGAAATCACCTGATCGATTTTGAGATGATTGGACGAGGCATCATAAACGCCGAACGTGCGCACCATGACGCGCGAGCGCAAAGGCAGAGCATCCAGCTCTTCACCCAGCCGGGCGGCGACACGCGCCGCATAACCTGCATCGGTGATCAAGGGATTGGATTTGGAAAGATCGAGCCCGACCAGGATCTGCCGCGCGCCCTCCGCTTCCGCGCGGCCCGCATCGACGGCAAGCGCTGCGCCCGGCGCGCCCATGAGAGACGCACCGAAGAAAAACGCGCCAAGGAGTGCCAATCCCCGCATCGGCCTATTCCGCTGCACGCTTGTAACCACCCGGAGCCGGAACCTCCCGCGGACCGCGAAAGGGAGGTAGAATGTCACCGGCGGGTTCCCGCAGGCCCTCCTGTGAGACACGCCCGGCCTGCATGGCATGGCGGGAATATTTCTCCCACCAGGCCCGGAAGGCTTCTTCATAGCGGGTGACCGTGTGCGACTGTTCGGCAAGCTGCGGAGCGGGCGCGGGCTGGGCCTCCGCCTTCGCTTTGCGGCCCCAGCGCGGCGCAGGCAGCGCCTTTTGCGCAGAAGCAAGGCGGCGGCGCGATTCCGACAGGCCCTGTTCATAAGCCTGACACTCGCGCATCAATCCGGCCCAAAGCGCATGGCGGCGGTTTTCCGTACCTTCCATTTCAGAAAGACGCTCGCGGCTTTCCGCATATTCTTCTTCCAATTGGGCAAGCCGGGCCATGTCGCGCTTGCGCTGCACGAAATCCCGCGTCAGGAAAAGCCGGCGCAGATTGTTGAGCGCAAAGTGAAGGCACATGGCCGCAACGCCCGTGACCACCAGAAAGATCACGCCGAGCGAGGTCATCCAGAAAATCGGCTGATAGCCGCGCACCGTGGCAACGGAACCGGCGGCGGCTTCCGCCCCGCGCGTTGCATCCGTTTCAAGCCCGAGCTCGGCCAGCGCCCCGCCAAGCGAGCCGCCGGAGCCGCCCGCGCCTACTTCCGCAAGCCCGTTCGGCAGCGACATCATGGCGAGAAGAAAGCCGACGCCGCCCAGCATCAGAAGCGCAAGCAGGAAAACAACGCGCACGAAAATGCCGCGCCCGAAGCCCGACATATGCTCGATAAGAATATGCGCGGCGATCGTGGCGAAGAGTACTTGCAGCGATTTGAACGTAACGGAGGTTGCCAGCGTGCCCGGCAGTTCCAGAAACTCATTGGCAAGAGCGCGCGTCCAAAATTCCGTGACGATGGCGTAATCGACGAACAGCGCACCGCAGGTCACGAGCACCGCCAGCACGACCGCGCCCATATAGAAGGGACGGAAACGCGCCTGGCGCTCGCTGGCAATATAATTGTCCTGGATCTGCGCGCGGGTGCCGTCGGTGATAAGGGAATTCATCTGAAATCTCATCTCGCCCTCCTTACGCCTGTTTCTTCGCGGAAGAGCGGCGGAAGCGGCCCCAGAAGCCGCCCGTCTTCGGATGCTCATCCTCAAGCGGCGCGGCAAGGCGCTTGGCGAGCCCCACGATCTCCTGCTCCAGCACTTCCTGGCGCGCGCGCAGCCCGTGCAGCTCGCTCATATAGGCTTCATCGAGCGCGGTGAGCGAGGCGTAGATGTGAATGTCGGGAAGCGGCTCGCCGTTGCGCCCATACTCATAAGCGGCATCGAGCGTGCGCCCGGCACCTGCGGCTTTTCCGGCGGATGAATAGGATCGGCTTGCCTGCGCCATGTCTCACCTCTTCCTTGCGGCCCGCGCGGGAGGGCGGGCTCGTCTCCGGCGCGAACGCCGGTCTGCATGTGAAGGGCGGGCGGCACATCAGCGTTTCGGCCCCCCGGCCCGCTCTCACGGCGCCCTGTCGATGCGCCTGAAAGCCCTGCTCCCGGTAACGCCGCACAAGACCGGAAGCTCTTTACTTTTGCGCAATCAATATGACGAAACCAGTCCTGAAATGCGGCTGAAATGTGATCTTTTTGCAGATCGCCACGGGCGGGCCGGGGTCCGGATGCGCCCCCGATGCGCCAAATACGCACGAATCTGCCCGCAAAGGCGGCATTTGCCTGCCGCGCGGGCGTTCACGCCGGCGGGAAAGTCCGGCAGTATTTTCGAGAGTACGGCGCCTATTCGCCCTGCTTTTCAATCCCCGCCCAGACCATGCGGGCGAATTGTTCGGCTTTCAAAAACCCGTCGCCCCATTCCGCATCGAGCGCGGCGAAGGGCTTGGAGGCCACCCAGTCGGCATAGGAAAGGCCCTTATCCCGCGCGCCATGCGCGCTGGCGGAGGCGGTTTTCAACATCTCACGGAAGGCAATGAGATCGGCGCGCGTCGCGAGCGGCCCATGGCCCGGCATGAAACGTGTTTCCTCATTCGTTTTGTCCAGCACCTTGCCAAGCGCGGCGATCACCCCGTCAATGCCGCCGCCCGACCAGGCATCGATCACCGGATAAAACCCGTTGAAGAAAAGATCGCCCGTATGCACCACATTCGAGCGCGGCCAGTAGATGAAGGTGTCGCCATCCGTATGCGCGCCGTGCACATGGATAAGCTGCGCTTTTTCCCCGTTCAGATGAATGGCCGAGCGGTCATTATAGGTCAGATGCGGCAGGGCCGCTTTCGGCGCGGGCGGCGCCGGGCGCTCGAAGGCGGTAATCTCCTGTCCCTTTTCCATCCGGGAGCGGACATTCTCATGCGCGAAAATCAGCGCGCCTTCCTTGCCCAGATTCTCGTTTCCGCCCGTATGATCGCCGTGCCAATGGGTGTTGACCACCAGACGGATGGGCCCGGAAGAAATCGCACGCACCGCCTCCAAAATGGCCGGCGTCATCGGCGCGAATTGATCGTCGATCAGATAAACCCCGTCCGGCCCGGCGGAGACACCGATATTTCCGCCCTGCCCGATCAGCATGTAAAGCGTCTCCGTCAGTTTGACGGTCTCGACCTCCGGCAGGTTTTGCGCGTGAGCGGGAAGCGCGCCGCCAACCGCCAGCGCAGCAAGCCCGAACAAAGGCGCGGCAAGCTTTCCACGGCTGATTTCAAACAATTTCCCGGCTGCGCTCATACCATCCTCCTGCAATTTGTGAGGAGGCACCCTGATGCAGCCAAGGCTCACCGGCAATCAACGAAAGCGTGAGGCGCTCACGCACCAATTTGGCCTGAATCAGCACAATGACTATTTACGCTCATCCAAACTCCCCTCTATGATAAAATCATAGTTTCCTTGGAGGGAGGGGAAAATGGAGAAGCCAGATTTTCTTTTATCGGGGGAAGCGGCACGTTTGATTCCAATTCTTCCGGACGGCCAACGTGAATGCCGAACGACGTCCATCATTTTGGCAGGCATGATGGCCGTTCCAGAATTTGGAAGAAAGTTGCTTGCAACTGCTGGTGTCCGCGTCGGCAAGACCACCAGTATCGAATGCTTTACCGAAATAGTTCTGAAGAACGCCTCCAAGCAAACGAAAGATCGCCCCGATGGCCTGATTGTCCTCAAAACAGGTAAGAAAGTTTGGCGTGCCTTGATTGAGGCAAAAGCCGGCACCGCAACATTGGACAAGCATCAGATCGAAACCTATGTCCAACTTGCCAAGCAAAGCAATATCGACGCCATCATCACCATCTCAAATCAGTTCGCTGCCTTGCCGACGCACCATCCAGTCGACATTCCGAAACGCGGCCTCAGCGGCATAGAACTGTTTCATTGGTCGTGGACCTATATTCTGACAGAGGCCACACTGCTTCTAACCAGCTCTGAGCTCAAGAATCCCGACCACAAGTATTTGCTATCCGAAATTATCCGGTATCTCCGATCGGACCGGTCCGGTGTGACGCGCTTCGATCGAATGAATGCTGAGTGGAAAGATCTGATAAGCGCCATCCAAAATCGGGCGCCATTGGATAAGAGATCAGATCTGGTCACGAACAGCGTCGCAAGCTGGTTTCAAGAGCAGCGCGACATTTCTCTCCTGATGAGCCGAAAGCTAGGAAAACGTGTTAGCGTTAAACTCTCCAGAACTCACACGGATTCGCCCGAAGAACGTTTAAATAGCGAGATAGAGCAGCTTGTTGAGAAACATCAACTCAAACTCGATCTCGACATTCCCAACGCTGCATCTCCTGTTGAAATTATAGTCGACCTTCTGAGGCGAAGCGTCATTTGCTCCATGCGCCTGGAGGCCCCCAAAGACAAGAAAAGCCCTTCTGCCCGACTAAACTGGCTCCTCCGGCAACTTCCCCAAGATGCAAATCAAAACATCCATATACGAGCCAACTGGCCGGGACGCACACCACCAAGCCAAGCAACTCTCAAGGACATTAGAGAAAACTCAGACTGCCTAATCGGCAGTCAGGCAAATAGTGATCTCCGCTCGTTCGACGTTATGCTCGTTGTGGATATGGCTGCCGATCTAGCCCGAACCACGAAATTCATCGAGAAGATCGAAAAAATTATACCTGCATATTACGAACAGGTTGGACAGCATCTTCGGGCGTGGGTAGCACCACCACCTAAAATTCGCAGGGACGTTAGTGAAGACCCGGTTCCAGCCGAGACATACGCAACCGAGCACAGTGACGAAGTGAGCAAACTTTCTGCACCTGCGGAGGAGACCGAGTCTCATTCAACAGCCGAAAACTTAAGCAGAAGCGCTGCTTTAAGTCCCGATGACGAAAGCCTGGAGATTCCAGACTTCCTTATTCGAAACACACAGACAGCGTAATGCGCGTAGAATACCGATCACGCCGCCCGCTCGTCCGGGTCCACGAGGGTGACGACATCGGCCATGATCTTGTTGAGGTCAAAATCCTTGGGCGTATAGACGGCGGCGACGCCCGCTTCGCGCAGGCGCGCTTCGTCTTCCGCCGGAATGATGCCGCCGACGATGACCGGGATATGATCGAGGCCCGCCGCGCGCATCCGCGTCATGACATCGGCAACAAGCGGCACATGGGAGCCTGAAAGGATCGAGAGCCCCACCACATGCACATCGCCTTCCTGCGCGGAGGCAACGATCTGCTCCGGCGTCAGGCGGATGCCTTCATAAACGATATCCATGCCTGCATCGCGCGCGCGCACCGCAATCTGCTCGGCGCCGTTGGAATGCCCGTCGAGACCGGGCTTGCCGACGAGAAACTTGAGCCGCCGCCCGAGCTTCGCCGAAACCGCATCTACAGCCGCTCGCAGCCCGTCAAGCCCGCCCGCATCGTTGCGCGCGGCTTTGGAAACGCCGGTCGGGGCGCGGTATTCACCAAAGACCGAGCGCAGCACATCGCCCCACTCGCCCGTCGTCACGCCCGCTTTCGCGCAGGCAATGGAGGGTTCCATGATATTGCGGCCTTGGCTCGCCGCGGCGCGCAGTTCGTCCAGCGCGGCTTGCACCGCGCCTGCATCGCGCGCCTCGCGCCAGGCTTTGAGCGCGGCGACCTGCTCGGCCTCCACACCCTCTTCCACCGTCAAGATCGCGCCTTCACCAGCCGTGAGCGGCGAGATGGCGGTTTCCACATATTTGTTGACGCCGACAACGGAGAGCGAGCCTTCTTCGATGGCTTCAAGCCGCGCCGCATTCGACTGCACGAGACGCTCTTTCATGAAGGCGCTTTCGACGGCGGCCACGGCCCCACCCATTTCCTCGATCTGGCGCAGCTCTTCAAGCGCCGCCTCTTTCAGCTCACGGACTTTCTTCTCCATGACCGTGGAGCCTTCGAAAATATCTTCATATTCCAGAAGGTCGGTTTCGAAGGCGAGGATCTGCTGGGCGCGCAGCGACCATTGCTGATCCCAGGGGCGCGGCAGGCCGAGCGCCTCGTTCCAGGCGGGAAGCTGCACGGCGCGGGCCCGCGCGCCCTTCGAGAGCGTCACCGCCAGCATCTCGATGAGAATGCGGTAGACGTTGTTTTCCGGCTGCTGCTCGGTCAGCCCCAATGAGTTCACCTGCACCCCGTAGCGGAAGCGGCGCAGCTTTTCATCTTCAACGCCGTAACGCTCCCGGCAAATCTCGTCCCAAAGCTCGGTAAAGGCGCGCATCTTCGCGATCTCGGTGACGAAGCGCACACCCGCATTGACGAAGAAACTGATACGCCCGACGACACGGGCGAAATCGGCCTCCGGCACCTGCCCGCCCGCTTTCACCTGATCGAGCACGGCAATGGCGGTCGCCAGCGCATAGGCGAGCTCCTGCGTGGGCGTCGCGCCTGCCTCCTGCAAATGATAGGAGCAGACATTGGTGGGGTTCCATTTCGGCACTTCGCGGTAGGTATAGGAAATCACATCCGCAATGAGCCGCATGGAAGGTTTCGGCGCAAAGACATAGGTGCCGCGCGAGAGATATTCCTTGATGATGTCGTTCTGCACCGTGCCGGTGAGCTTTGCCCGGTCCGCCCCCTGCTCATCCGCCACCGCGATATAAAGCGCCAGCAGCCAGGCGGCCGTCGCATTGATCGTCATGGAGGTGTTCATCTGCTCGAGCGGGATCCGGTCGAAAAGCGCGCGCATATCCCCGATATGGCAGACGGGCACCCCCACCTTGCCGACCTCGCCTTTCGCCAGCACATGGTCGCTGTCATAGCCGGTCTGCGTGGGCAGATCGAAGGCGACGGAAAGGCCCGTTTGCCCTCGCGCCAGATTTTCCCGGTAAAGCGCGTTCGAGGCCTTGGCCGTGGAATGGCCCGCATAGGTGCGGAAAATCCAGGGGCGGTCTTTGTCGTGCTGAAAGGGCGTCTCGGCCATCTGCCATCTCCGGGTGGGCATGTTTCCGGAGCCAATAGCACAGCGCGCCCGCGCCGCCAAACCCTGACGGCCCGCGCGACGCTGCGTTTTCCGGGCTCTTACGGCGAAGTGGCCCTAGAGCACGTCGGAGAGAATGTCGACGATGATGCCCGTCGCCGCCGCCACAAGCAGCACGTCATCCCCGACGATCAGCCGCTCATAACCCTCATAGACGGGCAGGCGCAGAGACAGATCCTGCGGCAGATAGCGCTTGGCGATGCCGGGCGGCAGCGGTTTGCCGCGGGCGAGGTTCTTGGCGATGCCCGGCGGCAAGGGCTTGCTGGTCATGCCGTGGCGGCCGAAATAGTCGCGGATGATCTCGGTTTCATTGACCCCGAAACGGATTTCGGCGTGAAGGCCGAGATCGACATCACCGCCGCCCTCAGCCCCTTGCTTGGCATGGCCGGGCGGTCCTGCATGGCCCGGCGCCTTATCGCTCTTGGCCATTGCCGGCCCGGCTGAAAAACCAAGCGCGATGGCGAGCAAAAGCCGGGGGCCGAAAAAGGCGCGCAGGAAAGAGGCGTATTTGCCTGACCGGCTAGAGTGGGCGGTGATGGTCATGGGAAACTCCCCTGCTGAATTCTGCAACTTGCCCCATAAACGCCCCCGCCTGTGCTTTGTGCCCGCACCGGCCCTCGCCTCTTTAAAGAAATTGCAGGGCGGGAACCGTGCCCCCGCCGCTTCGTTCTATCAAATCCTTAGGTCCTGCCGGGCCGCCCTGTACCGCTCTGCCGGTTTAAAGAGTCTCGCACCTCATGGACCTGCTTTTAAGCATACTCACGCTTTTGACCGTCCTTGCCGCTGCCCTGCAGCTCACGCGGTCATCCGCCTGGTGGATCAGGGCGCTGGATTTTCCGCTCGCCCAGTTCGCGGCCTGGACGGGACTGTTGCTGCTTGCCCGCTGTCTCGTGCTGCCGGAAACGGCCTGGCGCTTTGCGCTGGAAACAAGCCTGCTGATCCTCATTCTTGCGGCGCTTCTGCGGCGCATCTGGCCTTATACGCCGCTTCATGCCCGCGAGACCCGCCGTGCCGAGGACCCGCCTGCCAATACGCGTCTGCGTCTTCTCATCTCCAATGTGCTGATGACGAATAGAAATGCCGCCCCTCTTATAGAGGCCGTAAAAAGAGAAGCGCCGGACGTGCTCATCGCGCTTGAAACGGATACCTGGTGGCAAAGCCAGCTCGATACGCTGGACCCCTCCTACCCCCATACGCTGAAATGCCCGCTCGATAATCTTTACGGCATGCATATCTATTCGCGCCTGCCGCTGGGCGAAGCGCATATCGATTACCTCATCGAAGAAGACATTCCCTCGATGCATGTCTGCCTGCGTCTGGGCAATGGCCGGGGCGTGCGCCTTCATGCGCTGCACCCAAGACCGCCGGGCCCGGAAGGCAATGACACATCGGGCGAGCGGGACGCGGAGCTGATCGTCGTCGCCAAAGCCGTGCGCGGCCATAAAGAACCCGTCATCGTGGCCGGCGATCTCAATGATGTGGCCTGGTCGCCCACCACGCGGCTTTTCCGCAAAATCAGCCAGTTGCTCGACCCGCGCATCGGGCGGGGTCCGGCACCGACGTTTCCGGCGGCCTATCCGTTCTTACGCTGGCCGCTCGATCATCTGTTCCACTCGGCCGACTTCAGCCTTGTAGAACTGAAGCGCCTCGGCCCCATCGGCTCCGACCATCTGCCCATTCTTGTCGATCTTGCTCTGAACGAGGAGACCCGCCCAGACCAGACCCGCACCGCCATCGCCGAAGAAGAAGACCGTGCCTGGGCCCGGCAGATCGTGCGGCAGGAAGATGTGTCCGCCGCCGACGTTCCCGAACCGGATACGGCGCCCGGAAACACGAAAAAGCCGGACCCCGTTTCAGGGCCCGGCTCCGGATAGGCTGCCAACTCAGTTGGTTGTCAGCCCGGCTCGTTTAAGCTGATTTGAACAGCTTCACATCGAGCGCCCACTTATCCTCGTCCTTGAAGGCCATCAGCGCCACGGTCGCCGAGACGACGCAGAGCGAGGGGAAGAAGAGGATATTCACCGCCTCACGCCCGAAAATCAGGCCGAGCGGATCGACCAGCGAAGGCCAGATCGCCGCCGCGCCGAGCGCCAGCGAGATGAACTGAGCGGGATAAGCGATGGAGCGCAAAAGGCCCAGAATCACGCAGAGCGCCAGCAGCGTCTGGCCGGTGCCGAGCACATATTGCAGCGTCTCGTTGCTCAACAGCCCGCCATAATATTTGTCCGAAACGCCGATCGCCTCCTTGGTCGCGCCGAGCCGCACGATCGCCCAGATCAACAGCAAAAGCCCCGTCGACAGACGCAGCAGCAACAAAGATAGTGGTTTCATTCTATGCCCCTCATGGAATCGGGCGCCGCAGCGCCCTTGAACCGAAGGGGATAAAGTGGGCACGGCCCCGCCTTGCCGCCAGCCACGTTTTTGTGAGGCCCATTTGCGAGACCAGCCGAATATCGGCCCTGCCGCCGATTTGCCGCAAGGGAGCTGGCGGGATATATACCCGGCAATCTGTCCTTCTCTTCAGCAAATGGGGCCTGCCCAGCCATGACCGCATCCGTGATTTTGCCCGACCTGACCCGCCTTCTTGCAGCGGGCAGCCAAGAAGCCGAAAAAATGCTGGCGGCGGCGCGGCGCGGCGTGTTCGACCTCGTGGCCGTGGACGGCAAACCGGACCGGGCAAAACTCGATGAAGAACAATTTGCCTGCCACGGCCTTGCCTGGCTCGCGACTTATGTGGAAGCGCTGCGCCAGCTTCACGCCTATGCCGCGCGCATGGAAGAAGAAGGCCGCTTCGGCGAGATCGAGCAGCTTCTTGTGCAGATCGGGGCCGGGGAATATCTCAACCAGATCTCCGGCGGCATCCAGATGAACCAGACGGAGATCGTGCGCCCGCACGATCTTCACATTCCAGATGACGTGCATGCCGCCTTCCATACGAAAGACGTGCGCGCACTTTGCGTGGAAGGCAATACGCCTGCCGTGCGCGCGCGCCTTGCCCAACTCATGGCCGAACAGGCGGGCACGGCGAGCTTCGGCGATAGCGGCCTCGATGAAACGCTGAGCCAGATCCGCGAGCAGATGCGCCGCTTTGCCGACGAAAAAGTGCTGCCCCATGCCCATCAATGGCATCTCGACAATGCCTATATCCCGCTCGATGTGATTGCGGAAATGTCCGAGCTTGGCGTGTTCGGCCTCACCATCCCGGAAGAATTCGGCGGGCTGGGCCTCGGCAAGGAAAGCATGTGCGTCGTCTCCGAAGAACTTTCGCGCGGCTATATCGGGGTGGGCTCGCTCGGCACGCGTTCGGAAATCGCCGCCGAGCTCATTCTGGGCGGCGGCACGGACGAGCAGAAAAACCACTGGCTGCCGAAAATCGCCTCCGGCGAGATTCTGCCCACCGCCGTTTTCACAGAGCCTAATACCGGCTCCGACCTTGCCTCGCTGCGCACGCGCGGCAAGAAAGACGGTGATGTTTACAAGATCACCGGCAACAAGACCTGGATCACCCATGCCGCCCGCGCCGATGTCATGACGCTGCTGGCGCGCACCAATGACGCGCCGGGCTATAAGGGCCTGTCCATGCTGCTGGCGGAAAAGCCGCGCGGCGATGACGATGAACCCTTCCCCGCCAAAGGCATGAGCGGCGGCGAGATCGAAGTGCTGGGCTACCGCGGCATGAAGGAATTCGAGATCGGCTTCGATGATTTCGAGGTGAAGGCGGAAAATCTCTTAGGCGGGGCGGAAGGCCAGGGCTTCAAACAGCTCATGGTGACGTTCGAAAGCGCGCGCATTCAAACCGCCGCCCGCGCCATCGGCGTGGCTCAAAGTGCGCTGGAAATCGGCCTGCAATATGCGCAGGAGCGCCAGCAGTTCGGCAAGGCGATCTTCTCCTTCCCGCGCGTCTTCACGAAACTTGCGCTGATGGCGGCGGAAATTCTGATCGCCCGCCAGCTCACTTATTTTGCCGCGCGCGAAAAGGATGAGGGCCGGCGCTGCGATCTGGAAGCGGGCATGGCAAAGCTGCTCGGCGCGCGCGTTGCCTGGGCGGCAGCGGACAATGCGCTGCAAATCCATGGCGGCAACGGCTTCGCGCTCGAATACCCGATCAGCCGCGTCCTCTGCGATGCCCGCATCCTCAATATCTTCGAAGGGGCCGCGGAAATTCAGGCCCAAGTCATCGCCCGCCGCCTTCTCGACGGGGTGAACTGAGCACGGCGCTGAAATCGGTCCTGTTCGAAAGCTGCCCGCCGGGATAGGCTCGCGCCAAAACAGGTCTGGCGGATAGGGCGGGTCTGGCGGATAGCAGCGGGCGGAACATTTCATGCGGAAAACAATCTGGGCGTTGGGCGGCACGGCCCTTTTTCTCGGCCTTCTCTGGACCGGGATCTTTCTTGTCTATATGCCCTCCCAGCTTGCGGTCGTTGCCCGCCAGCCCATCACCGAAACCCCGCGCGCCGTCGGCCTCGACTTCGAAGAAGCCGTGGTGGAACCGGAAGATGCCCCGCTCAAGCTGCGCGGCTGGTGGATGCCTGCAGGTGCTCCACAAGCCGGGCTTCTGGCCATTCACGGTGCCGGCGGCACGCGCGAGATGCGCGCCACCAAAGGCCTTGGCATTTACAAGGACATGAACGCGCGTGGCTTTTCCATTCTTGCCATCGATCTGCGCAATCACGGCCAGTCGGATGGGGACGGCACGGGCCGCTTCGAGCTCGGACTGAAAGAACGCCATGATGTGCGCGCGGGCCTTGCTGCCCTCAAAGCGCGCCTGCCCGGCAAGCCGCTTTATGCCTTCGGTCTTTCCATGGGCGGGGCCTCGCTCATTCATGCGCTGACCGATGAGGAGATGGGAGGCGCGCTGACCGAAGATTTGGAAGGGCTGATCCTGCTCGACCCGCTGCTCGATTATGAAAGCGCGACGCGCGCCGGCACCTATGCGGTGACGGGCATTCCAGGGGCAATGGCAGGGCCCGCCATCTGGACGGCGGAACGGTTCTACGATTTTCCCGGAAAAGCCGACCGCCCGCTGGAGCGCGCCTCACACGTAAACCTGCCGATCCTGATCCTTCAGGATGCGGGCGATCCCGTGACCCAGCGCCCCTTCGCCGAAGAATTCACCCGCCTCAACAAACAAACGAAGCTCTGGCTCGCGCCGGACGTGCCGGCCGACCACCCGGCCATGGGCCCCGCCGGGCGCTGGGGCACCCATGGGCGCGCTTATCTGCTGCACCCGGAAGCCACGATGCATCAGATCGATCTCTTTCTGGCGGCAACCGGTCACGGCGACCGGCAAACGGCAGAACAAGCAGCTGGTCAGGCGGCCAATCAGGCCGCCAATCAGGCTGCAGGGGCGCCTGCCACAGCCGCGCCATAAAGCCCTGCCATGAGAGCAGGTCTCGACACGCTTCCTCACGCAACTAGATCAAATCCATGACAGACATTTTCGACTATCTCATTCCTCTTTCTCTCGCCGCCGTGCTGGTCGTTCTTCTGGCCGGGCTTTGGAACATGATGCGCGGCGGCTCCGCCTCGCGCTCCCAGACCCTGATGCGCTGGCGAGTCGGGCTGCAATTCGCAGCCATTTGCGTACTGATGGCGGCATTTTACTTCACAGCAGCGTGAGATACCGCCCGCCGCTGCGCCCCCGCCGTTCCGATCTGATGCAGATAAGCAACGCCCCCCGGGAAACCGACCGTTCCCCCTCGCACTTGCTTTGGACAAGCCCCTCCCGTAACCATTATTAACTCCTCAATTCCCTTCCTTCAGATAGGATGGGCTTAGGAATTGATGCGCTTTACTGGGGAAGCGCAGTCATGATTTTACGAAGGGGGCTCCCGTGATCCTTAGAAAGACCCTTGCTTGCGCCATGCTCTTTGCGACCCTTGGCGCTGTCCCAGCATTTGCCGCAGAAGACTCGATCGTCGACGAAGTGCGCCTCGGCGTGATGGACCATGAACTGTCCTTGTTCCGTGACGACACGGACGAAGACGGCGTCGACATCAACGGCGAAGTGCTGTTCACCTCGCCGGACTGGCTGGAATGGGCCGGTTCTCCGCGCCCCCATCTCGGCGCGACGATCGCCACCCATAACGACACCACGAGCTTCATCTATACGGGCCTTGCCTGGGACTGGAACTTCTGGGGTCCGCTTTTCGTGGAAGGCGCGTTCGGCGCGGCTCTGCATGACGGCGAAACGGGCACCTCCACGCAGCAGAACGAACTCGGCTGCGCCTGGGCGTTCCATGAAAGCGCTTCGCTGGGTTACAACCTGACCGACAATCACCGCCTGATGCTGACGCTGGAGCACATCTCCAACGCAAGCCTGTGCGATGACAATGAAGGCCTGACGAATATCGGCGTCCGCTACGGCTACCGCTTCTAAGCCGGACGGAAATAGATTTCGAGAAACGGGGCTTCGGCCCCGTTTTTTATTGCCTAAAGCCCGGGCTGGACCTTTTTAAATTATCGTTTTACAGAAATTTATTTCTGTATTATGGATTCCCTTGAACCCAAGGGAGAGATCCATGACCGACCGCACCCGCCGCATTACCGTCCTCAGCGCCGTCACCAAACATCTCTGCAGTTTCCTTTTGATCGCCCTGCCTCTCGGCCTTGCCGCCTTCTGGCTGGTCTTCGCCGAGCCCGATCCCGCCCGTTTCGGCCCGGGCTTTGCCATGGGTCCCGATACGCCACTGGAACGAGGCCTCGGCCTTGGCCTCTCGCTGATCCCGCTTGCCATCGCTCTTTTCGCGCTCATCAATCTGCGCCGGCTTTTCAGCTTCTATGCGGCAGGGGTCTATTTCACGCCCGCCACCGTGCGCTGCTTCACGAACATGGCCTGGGCGCTTGTCGCGGCAACGCCGGCGGGCATCCTGACGGGCGCGGCGCTTTCCGTCGCCCTTTCCTATGACAATCCGGCCGGCCAGCGGGAGCTGGCCATCTCTCTTTCCTCCGCCCAGCTCACCATGCTTCTGACCGGCATCGTGCTCCTGGTCATTTCCTGGGTCATGGCCGATGCCGTGCGCCTTCAGGAAGAAAACGCCGCCTTCGTCTAAGGACCTTCCATGCCCATCACCGTTACGCTGGACGTCATGCTGGCCCGCCGGAAAATGCGCTCCAAAGAACTTGCTCAAGAGATCGGCATTACCGAGGCCAATCTCTCGCTTCTGAAATCGGGCAAGGTGAAAGGTGTGCGCTTTGAAACACTGGAGGCGATTTGCCGGGCGCTCGCCTGCCAGCCTGGCGACCTTCTCGTCTACGAGCCCTCGAACGGCCCGCCTTCACCTCTTGGCAGGGAGGCGGCGGAATGAGACAGGCGCTCTTCATTCTCCTTGCCGCCGCTCTGCTCACCGCCTGCAGCCAGGCCGCGCGGGAGAGATTCGCCCGCGATCTTTGCCAGAATGCGCCCAATTGCACCGCTTATGACAAGGACGGCAAGCCGGTGAGCAACAAGGATTTTTGCGTCGGACGGCAGGTTTGCCGGGGCGTGCCTTAAGCGCCCCCCAAAAACTCGCATGATGATCATCATGCGAATGTTGACGCGGCAGGCGCCGCCCATTAGCGTCTCTTCTCTCAAAGGGGGGAGAGATGAACGCAAAACAGCACAAGCCGTCCGGCAAACGGGCCGAAAGCAAGGATGAGAGCCGGCAGCGGATTCTCGCAGCCGCCGCCGACATGCTGCGCGAGGAAGGGGGCGGCAGCTTTTCCGTCGCCGATGTCATGGCCCGCGCAGGCCTGACCCACGGCGCCTTCTATTCTCACTTCCCCGACAAAGACGCGCTGATCGAAGCGGCCTTCCGCGCCGCCTTCAATTACCGGGAAAGCTGGCTTGCCGCTGCCGAAGGCGCGCCCGCGCATGAACGCGTGCCGCGCCTCCTTGAAGGCTACCTCAACGCCAAGCACCGCGACCGCCCGGCGGCCGGCTGCGCCTTTGCTGCTTGTGCCCAGGAATTTGCCCATGGCACCGCCGCCCAGCGCGGCGCTTTTGCCGATGAGATCGAAACCACGCTCAGCCGGCTCACCGCCTTGCTCGCAGGTAAAGACGGCAACACCGATACAGCTGCCTGCGAGAGCGAAGTGATCGGCCTTCTCAGCTTGTGCGTCGGGGCCATGAGCCTTGCCCGCGCCGTGGAGGATCCCGCCCTTTCAAACCGCATTCTGGAAGCGGCCTTGAATTACGGCCGCAGGCAGGCCGCCTGAACACATCTTTCGACGACAACTAAAAACAAAAAGACACCGGCAAGAAAAGACAGGAAAAAGAATGAGCGATATTTCAACCGCCGAGCATCCGAAAAACACCGTCACCGTCAAAGGCAAGTCCATGGCCTATGTGGACCTTGGCCCGGCAAGTGGCGAGCCCGTTCTCTTTCTGCATGGCAACCCGACCTCCTCTTACCTCTGGCGCAATGTCATGCCGCATCTCACCGGTCAGGCACGCTGCATCGCGCCGGACCTGATCGGCATGGGCGATTCGCAGAAATTGGAGAACCCGGGCCCGGACCGCTATACGTTCAAGGAGCACCGCGAGTATCTCGACGGCTTCATCGAGGCGCTCGGTATCGGCAACAATCTCACCCTCGTCATTCACGACTGGGGCTCGGCGCTCGGTTTCGATTGGGCAAACCGCCACCGCGAGGCGGTAAAAGCCATCGCCTATATGGAAGGGATCGTGCGGCCCATGGCATGGGACGAATGGAACCCGGATGCGCGCCCGGTTTTCGAAGGCTTCCGCTCGCCCGCCGGTGAGGAAATGGTGCTGGAGAAAAACGTCTTCGTGGAACGCGTGCTGCCGGGCTCCGTGCTGCGCGGGCTGACCGAAGAAGAGATGGGCGTTTACCGCCGCCCCTTTGCAAAAGCGGGCGAGGACCGCCGCCCGACGCTGACCTGGCCGCGGCAGATCCCGCTGGCGGGCGAGCCGGCGGAGGTCGTGGAAATCGTTCAATCCTACGCGAACTGGATGGTCTCGAACGATCTGCCCAAGCTCTTCATCAATGCCGATCCCGGCGCAATCTTGATCGGCGCGCAGCGCGAGTTCTGCCGCAGCTGGAAGAACCAGACGGAGGTTACCGTCAAAGGCTCGCACTTCATACAGGAAGACAGCCCGCACGAAATCGGCAAAGCCATTGCCCAGTGGCGCAGCCACCTTTAAGGCCCTGAGCCCACCGCACCAATCAGCGCCGCCCTTTCATGGAGAGGGCGGCGTTTGCTTGCCCGCCTCAACATCCCTTGATCCTGCCCGCCGCCCGGCGCATCCTCTTCAAACATAAGACTGGGAGGGGATGCACCATGTCACAAGATATTCAAGCCGGAACCGTCCGTGCCTATACGGGCACGGCCAAAGCACTGCACTGGCTAATCGCGCTTTTCGTACTCGTCATGCTGATCTTCGGCTGGACGCTCGGCGATCTGCCAGAAAAAGAACACATCGAAACGCTGGTCATCCATTCCTCGCTCGGCGCCTCCGTGCTCATTCTCATGACGGCCCGCCTCATCTGGCGGCTCACGCATCCGGCACCCGCCCTGCCCGCCGATCTGCCGCGCTGGCAGGTAGTGCTTTCAAAGGCCGTACATCACAGCCTTTATCTCTTTCTCTTCCTGCAGCCCATCTGGGGCATCGGCCAATCGCTCTTTGCCGGTTTTCCGGTAAGCCCCTTCGGTCTCGGCCCGCTGCAGATCGAAGAGAACGAACAGCTGTTCGGGATTTTCCACACCGCCCATGCGGTGAACGCGATGATCTTGATCGCGCTGCTGGTTCTGCACATTCCCGCCGCGCTCTATCATCACTTCATCCGCAAAGATGTGGTACTGAGAAGGATGCTGCCTTTCGCCAAGGTCTAAGGGACAACCAGCCTCTCCCGCGCTCTGTCCCAGCGCCAGCTTGCAGCGGGTGGGGCGATGCTGACACCGCCGGCCCACCGGGCAGGCGGGGCAAAATCGAGATAGTCCCGCGTGCCCGCAAGCACGGCCTCACCTGCCGGGGTGAGAGCCGCGCGGGCCTGCGGCCAATCTTCCTCATTCTCATAAGAAAGCGTGAGCGGCGGAGTGCCCGCTGCCGCCATCTCTTTCAAGATCACCCAGAACATGAGATCGCCGAGCCAGGGCAAGGGCTCACGTTCCAGCATCAGCGCGCGGAAGATGCGGCCTGCGCTGCGTTCTTCTTCGGCAAGGATGTCGAGAATAAATCGCTGGGTCAGCGACAACCCGTCGCCCGCGCCGGGCAGTTCGGCCAAGTGGCGCCGCAAAGCGCGCGCAAGAAAGGGAAGCGGCAAATCCTCCCGTGCTGCCAAGCGGGCAAGCGCTTCCGGCGAAGGCGCTCTGAGCGCGGCGAAAGCCTCCTGCGCGCAGGAAAGCTGCGCAGGTGTCACGGTCTGACGCCGTTCCCAAAGAAGACGCAAGGCTTCAGGCGGCAATTGCCCGAGCCCCCAAAAAGGCTGCATGCCGGGAAAGCTGCCCGCCGTGGCAAGCTCCAGGCGCAGCGGCGCGCGCGCCTCCGCCAAAATGCTGAGCACATAAATCAGAATGAGCTGATCGAAACTGTCATGCTCAAACCAGAGAACGGCGCGCTGATAGGACTCACCCGCGCGTTCCAGCTTTTCCTGCGCCTCGTAAAGGAGGTTTGAGCCCGGCACATCGAAAGCGCCGAACGCGCCGTCCAGAAAGCGCACGCGGGCGGCAAGCCAGTCCGCCCCTTCCCTGACCGGCCCTATGGCAAGCGGGTTGGAGACTTCCAGAAAGTCACCGCTAAAGCCCGCGAGCGGCAGCACCTTTTCGATATCGTTCCCGCAGCGGATATGCAGCGTCGGCATATCGCTATCGAGCGGCGCTTGGACTGTGCCGGTCATGCCTGCCCTCGCGGCAGTCATTTCTTCGATATGGGCTTTCAGTTTCGGCCAGCTGGCAAGGCCAAGCTCACGGGCAATGACGAATTGCGCATCGGCAAGCTTGAACGGCGCCCGGGGACCTCCCTCCTTTTGCGCGGCAACGCGCGCCAGCGCGGCGCTGTCGCCCGCAAGGGTGAGCCGCTGCAGCTCCTTGGCGCGTTTCTTCTGCTGGTCGAGATTGAGGCGGAAAGGGTTCTCCGCCAAAGCGGGATCGGTCATGGCCGGTTCCTCTTCATCAGGTCCGTGTCCGCCTGTCAGACTGAAAAGGAAACCGTGAAACGGTATCTGTTCGTCTGGTCGCGGGCGCAGCCCTTTCCGCGGACAATGGAGGCATCGACCAAGCCGCGCTCAGTTTTGCCCGCGCGTCCCGCCCCGTCAAGCTACCCGGCATTTTGCATTTGCCGCCAAGACGGTATCATCCCGGAAAGAAACCGGCGCTTCATAAACGCGCCGAGGCCCCTCCTGCCTGAACGAAAGAAACCGCCATGGTCGTTTTGAACAAAATTTATACCCGCACGGGCGATGAAGGCACGACCGCGCTCGGCACCGGCCAGCGCCTGCCCAAGCACGATCTGCGCATCGAGACCTATGGCACGACAGATGAGTTGAATGCGGTAGTGGGCC
The DNA here is from genome assembly GCF_965222285.1 of Tepidicaulis sp. NCBI lineage: Bacteria > Pseudomonadati > Pseudomonadota > Alphaproteobacteria > Hyphomicrobiales > Parvibaculaceae > Tepidicaulis > Tepidicaulis sp. The sequence continues at coordinate 3,064,202 of NZ_OZ244942.1, forward strand.
TTGCCCGCCTTCATGCAGGCGCCGTTCCCGGCATGGACGAGATGCTGGGCCGCATTCAGAACGACCTTTTCGACCTCGGAGCGGATCTGTGCATTCCGCCCAACGAGCCCCTGCCCGAGATGATGGAAGGTTATGAACCGCTGCGCATCGGCGAGGAGCAGGTGGCCCGCCTCGAGCGGGAGATCGACGCCATGAACCAGGAGATGGCGCCGCTGAACTCTTTCATCCTGCCGGGCGGCAGTCCCCTTTCAGCGCATTTGCACTTGGCCCGCACCGTCTCGCGCCGTGCCGAGCGCATCATGACGGCGCTGAAGGAGCGCGATCCGGAAGGGGTGGGCGCCCCGGCCTTGAAATATGTAAACCGGCTCTCCGATTTCTTTTTTGTCGCAGCGCGCCATGCCAACCGGGACGGCAAGGACGATATTCTCTGGGTCCCGGGGGCCAACCGTTAAGCCGGACAAAGCGAAGGGGTAAAGCGGCGCCAAGGCGCGTCAAATCGCCCCAGAAGCAGCGCCCGCCGCGCCCAGGCGCCTTGCCGTAGCGCTTTCGGCGGGCTCTTCGGGGGCGGAACGGAAAGATCGCCCCTCCGCCTATCCCGCTTCATTGACAGGGCCTTGCACCCGGACTAGGTTGCCGCACCGCAACAGCGGAGCGCCGGACAAACCCTTGTCTTTGCTCCGTATAGTCGCAGTTTCCCTCGATTGATGGCAGGGCCTGAGCCGCTTGAAAGAGCTTCAGCCTCGCGCCGCTGATCGGGAAAACGGCAACCCCGAGACCAGCGTCTGGCAACGCGCAGGAGTTCAGCTCAATGAAAGTCCTCGTTCCCGTCAAGCGGGTGGTCGACTATAACGTGAAGATCCGGGTGAAATCGGATCAGAGCGGTGTCGAGCTCGCTAACGTCAAAATGTCCATGAACCCCTTCGACGAAATTTCCGTCGAAGAGGCCGTCCGCCTGAAAGAAGCCGGCAAAGCCACGGAAGTCGTGGTCGTCTCCGTCGGCCCGCAACAGGCACAGGAAACCATCCGCACCGCGCTCGCCATGGGCGCCGACCGCGGCATCCTGATCAAGACCGATGACACGGTCGAGCCGCTGGGCGTGGCAAAACTGCTCAAAGCAGTGGCAGAAGAAGAAAAACCCGATCTCATCATCGTCGGCAAACAGGCCATCGATGACGATTGCAACCAGACCGGTCAGATGCTCTCCGCTCTTCTGGGCTGGTCGCAGGGCACCTTCGCCTCGAAAATCGACATCGAGGGCGACAAGGCAGCCGTGACCCGCGAGATCGACGGCGGTCTGCAGACCATCAAGATCAACATGCCGGCGGTCGTCACCTCCGACCTGCGCCTCAACGAGCCGCGCTACGCTTCGCTTCCCAACATCATGAAGGCGAAGAAGAAGCCGATCGACACGAAAGAGCCGGGCGATTTCGGTGTCGACATCGCGCCGCGCCTTGAAGTGCAGAAAGTCGCCGAGCCGCCCCAGCGTGAAGCCGGTATCAAGGTTGAAACGGTGGGCGAACTGGTTTCGAAGCTCAAGGAAGCGGGAGTGATCGGATGACAACCCTTCTTATTGCAGAACACGATAACGCCAAGCTGAACGACGCCACGGCGAAAGCCATGTCGGCGGCAAAAGCGCTCGGCGCGGATGTGCATGTGCTCGTGGCCGGTGAAGGCTGCGCCGCTGTTGCAGACGCCGCCGCAAAAATCGACGGCGCCGCCAAAGTGCTGCTCGTCGAAGATGCGCAGTACGGCCACCGCCTTGCCGAACCGCTGGCGGCTCTGATCGTCAGCCTGGCCGGTAATTACGACGCCATCGTCGCCGCCGCCACCACGGTGGGTAAGAACATCATGCCGCGCGTCGCAGCCCTGCTCGACGTGATGCAGATTTCCGACATCACGGGCGTCGTCTCCGCGGACACGTTCGAACGTCCGATCTATGCCGGTAACGCCATTCAGACGGTGAAGTCGAAAGACGCCAAGAAAGTCATCACCGTGCGCACCACCGCCTTCCCGGCGGCGGGTGAAGGCGGCTCGGCTTCCGTGGAAAACGCTTCGGCAGCCGACAATCCCGGCCTTTCCGAATTCGTGAACGAAGAACTGACGAAGTCGGACCGTCCGGAACTGACCTCGGCCAAGATCATCGTATCGGGCGGCCGCGGCATGCAGTCCGGCGACAATTTCCACATGCTCGACAAGATCGCCGACAAGCTCGGCGCCGCTGTCGGCGCTTCGCGCGCGGCTGTGGACGCAGGCTTCGTGCCGAACGATTATCAGGTCGGTCAGACCGGTAAGGTCGTTGCGCCCGAGCTTTACATCGCTGTCGGTATTTCCGGCGCCATTCAGCACCTTGCCGGCATGAAGGACTCCAAAGTCATCGTCGCCATCAACAAGGACGAAGAAGCGCCGATCTTCCAGGTTGCCGATTACGGCCTGGTTGCCGACCTCTTCAAGGCGGTGCCGGAGCTGGAAGAAGAACTGGGCAAAGCCGGTCTTTAAGACAGGGCCTATGTCCTAAGCCATGCCATGAAGCGGCGCCGCCGGAAAATATCCGGTGGCGCCGTTTTCGTGTAGGCTCGCAAAAACACACGACACGCAAACATGCGACGAGGTGCTGGGAATGAGTTTCAATGAGGTTGCGGTCATTGGCGCCGGACAGATGGGCAGCGGCATTGCGCATGTCTGCGCCCTGGCCGGCTACAAGGTGCAATTGATCGATATGACGATGGACCGGGCCGAAGCCGGCATCGCCACCATCACGGGCAATATGAACCGCCAGGTGACGAGCGGGCGCATATCGGAAAGCGAGCGCGAGGCCGCGCTAGACCGCATCCGCCCCGCCGATGGCTACGGCCAGATCGACCAGGCCGATCTCGTCGTCGAAGCGGCAACGGAAAGCGAAGAAGTCAAACGCTCGATCTTTACCGAGATCTGCCCGCTGATTTCAGACGATGCCATCATCTGCACGAACACCTCCTCCATCTCCATCACACGCCTTGCCTCGGCGACCGACCGGCCGGAAAAATTCATGGGGTTGCACTTCATGAACCCGGTGCCGGTGATGGAACTTGTGGAGCTGGTGCGCGGCATCGCCACTTCGGACGAAACCTTCGAGGCGGTGCGCACGCTTGCCGAGCGGCTCGGCAAGCAATGGACAAGCGCGGAAGATTTCCCCGCCTTCATCGTCAACCGCATTCTCCTGCCCATGATCAACGAAGCGGTCTACGCGCTTTATGAAGGGGTGGGCAGCGTGGAAGGCATCGACAAAGCGATGCGCCTCGGCGCCAATCATCCGATGGGCCCGTTGCAGCTTGCCGACTTTATCGGCCTCGATACCTGCCTTTCCATCATGCAGGTGCTTTATGACGGGCTTGCCGATTCCAAATACCGGCCTTGCCCGCTGCTTGTGAAATATGTGGAAGCCGGCTGGCTCGGGCGCAAAGCCGGGCGCGGCTTTTACGATTACCGGGGCGATCATCCGGTGCCCACGCGCTAGAACGCCGCTTTCAACAAGCAAGCTGACGCAAGGTCAAGGCCCCTAAAAGGGGCCTTTTCTTTATCTGCGTAAAACCTTTGCCTGTTTAGATTTTGGTTAGATTGCGTCTTCAGACTTCAATGAGGGCTGATCTTGCAGGGGAGGGCGAGAACATGCGCTGGTTCGGATGGCAGGAGGCGCCGCAAAGCGCCGCAAATGCCGGGACGGAAGGCACCATGCTCGAGCGGCTGGCCGAGCCGCAGCACCCCCAGCTCGCCCTGCTTCTGGATTACTGGGAGGAAAAGCGGGGGCCGGGCCGGGCCATGCCGGCACGCGGCGACATTTCCCCCACCGACATTCCCCGCCTCATGCCCCATCTCGTGCTTTTCGACATTCTGGACGACGGCAAGGACGGACAGATCCGCGTCTTCGGGTCCGAGCTCACCGAAATGGTCGGCGAGGACCGCACCGGCATGCGCCTCTCACAGATCAACTGCCAGAGACAGGAACAATCGGCTCAGAACATCCGCCTGCGCTGGCTCAACATCTTTCATCTGACCGTTGCGGAAAAAGCGCCCACTTTCGTCAAGGCGCCGATGAACAATAGCGGGCGCGATTTCATGATCTTTCACGGCGCCTGCCTGCCGCTTTGCGGAAAAGACAGCGAGGAGATGAAACAAATACTCGGCATTCTCGTCACGCTGCCCCGCTCTGCCGACGAATTGCTGCCGCCGCCCGTGCCTTACGGCGCCGAAGCACCGGGCTTCATCTGACCGCGCAAAATAGGGAGCTGCACCCTTGTCCTCTCACACAGATGCATGATCCTCTTGGAAAAACGAGTCGTAGAAGCTCTGCAGCGCGCAGGCCGCGCCGGATAGGATAGGGGAAACGGCATGACATGCGGGCCGATCAATAGAATGCCAGCCGGGTTGCAGTGGATGGACGTGCCGCTTCATCCGCTCACCATCCAGCTTTACGACTATTGGCGCGAAAAGGCTGCGGGCCGCGCGATGCCCGACCGCGCCGATATCGACCCGATAGAGATCCCCCGTATTCTGCCCAATATTCTGTTGGTCGATTCGCTCACCGCCGAAGGCGATTTCCGTGTCCGGCTTTTCGGCTCCGAGCTTGCCTATTTGACCGGAGAAGAACGCACCGGCACAGGCCGCACCGAAATCGGCCGCAACCGCCCGCCCGAGCTTGCACAAAAATCCCAGGAACGCTGGAAAGTCGTTATCACCCGGCTGGTGAACGAGCAGGCGCCGCTCTTCCTGCGCACCCGCATGGACTATCACGCCGACAATCACCGGGTGCTCCATATCGCCGCTCTGCCGCTCTCAGCCGGCAAACCCGGCGTCCTCGCCCAAGGCATCGGCATGATGGTGACGGAGGCCTGAACGCCTATTCCCGCTCCAGCACGGCCTTGATCAGCGCCTTGGCATCGGGCGAATCCCATTCCGCCGCCCCGACGAGGCGGCCGACCACGCGCCCTTCCTTATCGAGCAGCATGGTCAGCGGCAGGCCGAATGCGCCAAGCGTTACGCCCGCCCGCGCAGAAGGGTCCTGGTAGAGCGCAAGGTTCGTCACCCCCACTTCCTCATAAAAGGCCTTGGGGCCCTCCATGCCGCCTTTATCGAGGCTGAGCGCCACGACCTCGAAATCCGGCCCGCCGAGATCGGCCTGCAACCGGTCGAGCGCGGGCATTTCATGGCGGCAGGGCCCGCACCAGGTCGCCCAGAGATTGAGCAGCACGACCTTGCCCTTGAAGGCATCGAGCCCCAGCTCTTCGCCCGCCGCATTGCGGAAACTGACGGGATCGGGGGCTTCGAGCTTGGGAAAACTCACAAATCCCTTCATCTCGCCCACCGAATAGGCGGCAAGGGGTCCGGAAGCCTGCCCCCCTTCAAGATTGCGCCCGCCCGGCTCAATCAAGTATATGACCCCTAAAGCAATGATCCCCGCCAAAGCCAGGGCTCCGAGCGGCAGCAATATCTTGGACCGGGTCATCGATTTACCTCCCACGCCCCGGCGCGGGCAGTACGCCGGAGAAGACGAATGAGCAACAAAATGTGGGGCGGCCGGTTCGGCGAGAGCCCCGATGAAATCATGGAGGAAATCAATGCCTCCATCGGCTTCGACAAGCGTTTTGCCGCCCAGGATATAAGGGGCTCGAAAGCGCATGCCTATATGCTCGCCGAAAAGGGAATTATTGCAAAGGCGGACGTAGATCAAATTGTCGCGGGGCTGGACGCAATCGGCGCGGAAATCGAGGCAGGCACCTTCGAATTTTCCCGCGCGCTTGAAGACATTCACATGAATATCGAGGCGCGCCTGAAAGAAACCGTCGGCGAGGCCGCGGGCCGCCTTCACACCGCCCGCTCGCGCAACGACCAGGTGGCGACGGATTTCAAACTCTATATCCGCGACACGCTCGATCATCTGGACACCCAGCTGCGCGCCCTGCAGGAGGCGCTCGTGGCCAAAGCCAAGGCGCATGCGGCAACCGTGATGCCGGGCTTTACGCATTTGCAGACCGCCCAGCCCGTCACCTTCGGCCATCATTGCCTGGCTTATGTGGAAATGGCGGGCCGCGACCGGGGCCGCTTTGCCGATGCGCGCAAAAGGCTGAACGAATGCCCGCTCGGCGCCGCCGCCCTGGCCGGCACCTCCTTTCCCATCGACCGGGAAAAGACGGCGGCAGCACTCGGCTTCGACGGGCCGACGCGCAATTCGCTCGACAGCGTCTCGGACCGCGATTTTGTGCTCGAAACCTTGAGCGCGGCGGCAATCACCGCCGTGCATCTCTCACGTCTTGCCGAGGAACTGGTGATCTGGGTGACGCCCGGTTTCGATTTCGTGCGCCTGCCGGACAGCCTGACCACGGGCTCCTCCATCATGCCGCAGAAAAAGAACCCGGATGCCGCCGAGCTCGTGCGCGCCAAAACCGGCCGGGTGATCGGCGGTCTGACCTCGCTGCTCGTCGTCATGAAGGGCCTGCCGCTCGCCTATTCCAAGGACATGCAGGAAGACAAGGAAACGGCTTTCGACGCGCTCGATTCCCTCTCGCTTTGCATCGCCGCCATGACCGCCATGGTGACGCGCCTTAAGGTGAACGAAGAAGCGATGCGCGCCAGCGCCGCCAAAGGCTTTTCCACCGCAACGGACCTTGCCGACTGGCTTGTGCGCGCGCTGGACATGCCCTTCCGCAACGCGCACCATGTCACCGGTACGCTGGTAGCGAAGGCGGAGGCAAAAGGCTGCGATCTCGACGGGCTCTCTCTTGCCGAAATGCAGGAAACCGAACCGCGCATTACCGAGGAAGTCTATTCCGTGCTCGGCATCGACAATTCCGTCAAAAGCCGTACGAGCTTCGGCGGCACCGCGCCGGACAACGTCAAAGCCATGGCTGCGTTCTGGGAAAAGACGCTGGCCGGGGACAACAAAACCGATCGGTAGAACCATGAAACGCACACTGACCATCGCGCTGACCGCCGCTCTGACCCTGTCGCTCGGCCTTGCCGCTTGCGGCAAGAAGGGCAATCTCCAGGACCCGCCCGCCCCGCAGCAAGAAGAGCAGGCCTCTTAAAACCGGCACCCCAAAACCGGCGCCGCCGCAGAGAATCTTATGCATCATTTTGCCTACAAGAACGGCGTGCTTCATGCCGAAGATGTCGCGCTCAGCGATATTGCCGCCAAGATCGGCACGCCCTTCTATTGCTATTCGCGCGCCACGATCGAGCGCCACTATCAGGTTTTTGCCGATGCCTTCAAAGGCACCGACACGCTGATCTGTTATTCGGTCAAAGCCAATTCCAATCTCGCCGTCATCAAACTGCTGGCGGATCTGGGCTCAGGCGCCGATGTCGTCTCGCAGGGCGAGCTGCGCCGCGCGCTGGCCGCAGGCATTGCGCCTGAAAAAATCGTCTTCTCCGGCGTCGGCAAAACTGAAGAGGAAATGCGTTTCGCGCTCGAGACCGGCATCCTGCAGTTCAACGTGGAATCGGAACCGGAACTCGAGCAGCTTTCAAAAGTTGCCGCCGCCATGGGCAAAACGGCCTCCGTCGCGCTGCGCGTCAATCCGGATGTCGATGCCAAGACCCATGAGAAAATCGCCACCGGGAAAGCGGAAAACAAGTTCGGCATTTCCTGGCAGCGCGCGCCGGAAGTCTATGACCGCGCCGCCACCCTGCCCGGCATCGAAGTGGCGGGCATCGATGTGCATATCGGCAGCCAGCTGACCGACCTTGCCCCCTTCGAAGCCGCCTTTACCCGCGTGGCGGAAATGGCCGAACGGCTGCGCGCCGCGGGCCACGACATCAAACGGCTCGATCTTGGCGGCGGGCTCGGCATTCCCTACCGGGGCACGAATGACGTGCCGCCGCACCCGACCGAATATGCTGCGATGGTGGAGCGCACGGTCGGGCATCTGGGCTGCACGCTGATGTTCGAGCCGGGACGCATGATCGCGGGCAATGCGGGCGTCCTCGTTTCCTCCGTCATCTATGAGAAGCACGGCACCGACCGGGCCTTCCTCATTGTCGATGCGGCGATGAACGACCTCATCCGCCCGACGCTTTATGATGCCCATCACGATATTCTGCCGGTAAGCGAGGCGCCGGACGCCGCGCCCGTCACCTATGACGTCGTCGGGCCCGTCTGCGAGACCGGGGATTTCTTCGCCAAAGGGCGCCAGCTCCCCCCCTTAAAATCCGGCGATCTCATCGCGCTCATGTCGGCCGGGGCCTATGGGGCGGTGCTGTCCTCGACCTATAATACGCGGCCTCTGGTGCCCGAAATCATGGTCTCCGGCGAACACATGGCCGTGATCCGCCCGCGCCCAGATTATGACGCAATGCTCGGGCAGGATAAGATACCGGACTGGCTGGCCTCCTGAGGCACCGGACCTATCTGATCAGGGGGGCAGCGGAACGCACGCGGGAAGAGGAGCCCTCGGCTTGGCGGAGCAAGACGCCTCACAAAAGCCCGGCCTGGAAAAGCCCGGCCTGCCTGCGCCGATCGAGCGGCGCGTGGGCGCAAGCCGCCTTGCGCTTTTCTGGGAACGGCTCTGGCCCGCCCTCTGGCCGAGCCTGGCCATCCTCGGACTTTTCACGCTCGCAGGCCTCAGCGGCTTTCTAAGCAGCCTGCCGCTCGCCGCTCATTGGCTTTTGTGGTGCGCAAGTTTCGCCGCTGCGGGGTTTTTCCTCTGGCAGCGCCGCGCCGCGTTCTACCCGCCAAGCCGCGAGGAAGCGCTGCGCCGGATGGAGCATATCTCCGGCCTCCCCCACCGCCCGCTTTCCGCTTTTAACGATGAAGCCGCCGAGGGCACGGGTGAGGCGGCGCTTTGGGCGGCCCACCGCGCCTGGATCGCGGAGAAAGTCGTCAAGGCCCGTGTCGGCCTGCCCCGCGCAAGCCTTGCCGCCGCCGACCCTTACGCGCTGCGGGCCGCGCTCGTCACCGCCCTTCTCGTCTTTGCCGTCATCCTCGGGCCGGAAACGGGGGAGCGGCTGGCACGCACCTATTGGCCGGGCCTCGGCATGCCGGATATGACAACCAGCGTCGATGCCTGGGTGAACCCGCCCGCCTATACCGGCCGCCCGCCGCTCTTTCTGGCCGGCGCCAAAGGCGCGCCGAAAGGCAAAAGCGACTTCGATATCCCCGAAGGCTCGGTCCTGACCTTACGCGTCCACGGCCCCGGCCCGCGGCCGGCCTATGCGCTTGCAGGCGGCAGCGAGACCGCCTTCAAGACACTCGGCGAAAACGCCTATGAAGCGCAGGTAACGCTTAGCGAAGACACGGCGCTCACCCTCAGCCGGGCAAGCAACGATCTTTACAGCTGGGACTTCAAGATCATCCCGGACGATGCGCCTCAGATCGCCTTCGAAGGGCCGCTCGAAGACACGCTGCGCAAGGCGCTGCGCCTTGGCTATGAAGCCAGCGACGATTACGGCCTGAAATCAGTGCAAGCGCGCATGGCACTCGGGCCGTCCGTCGTTTTGCAGGAGCGTACGCTCTTTCAAACGGCAGGCAGCGATCCGCTTTTCGAACGGGCGGAAGTGGAAGAAGAAGCCGGGAGTAAAAACGGCAAGCCGGAAAGCCTGCTCATGCCCCCGCCCGTCGTCGAGCTGCCCTTGCCGCGCCTGCGCCCCAAAAAAGTCTCCCAGGAAGTTTTCCGCGATCTGACGGCCCATCCCTGGGCGGGCCTGCCGGTCGAGCTCTGGCTTGCCGCCGAAGACGATGCGGGCCAGACGGGCAAAAGCGAAACGCGTTCCCTCACTCTGCCTGCGCGCCACTTCAAGGAGCCGCTCGCCGCCGCCATTGCCGAGCAGCGCCGCCGCCTTGCCCTTTACCCGGACTCGCGCATGAACATTGCCGGGTTTCTCAGCGCCTTTTCGCAGGACCTGGAACGCCAAGACGGCGACATGACGGTCTTTCTCGGCCTGCGCGCGGCCTATTGGCGGCTGACCAAAGCGCAGCACCTCGCCGATCTGGACGGCGTACTCGATCTTCTCTGGGACCTTGCTCTTCATATTGAGGACGGCGATCTCTCGCTTGCCGAGCGCGACTTGCGCGATGCGCGCGAGAAGCTGGCCGAAGCACTGGCCGAAGGCGCCTCGGACGAGGAAATCGAAGCGGCGATGGAAGCGCTGAAATCGGCGCTCGCCCGCTATCTCGACGCGCTCTCGGAGAAGATGGGCGACATGGCCGAACAACTACCCGCCATGCCGCAGAACCCCGACACACAGGCGCTCGAGCGCTCCGATCTTGAAAAAATGCTGGAAGCGATCGGCGATCTCGCCCGCACCGGCGCGCGCGAGCAGGCCCAGGACATGCTTTCCCAGCTCGGCAATATTCTGGAAAACCTGCAAACCGGCGATGATCAGAATCAGAGCGCGCAGGCCCCTTCCGCTCTTTCCGAAGCGCTGAATGAAATGGGTGAATTGATCGGCGAGCAGCGCGAGCTCATGGACGACACGTTCGGCGAAGCCAAAAAGGAAGAAGCCCGCCCGCTCGATCAGCAAGGCCGCCAGGGCCTCAGCTCCAACCAGCAAGGCTCGGGGCAAAGCGGCGGCAACCAAAGCGGCAATCAGCAAAATGGCACGCAGCAGGGCGGTGCCCGCCAAGGCGCCCAGCAAGGCGAAGGCAACGGCGGCTATCCGGACCTGCGCGGGCGCCAGCAAGCCCTGCGCGACAAGCTGCGCGCTTTGATGGAAGAACTGCACAATAACGGCGAGGAAGTACCCTCCGCCCTTGAACACGCCCAGCGCGCGATGGATCAGGCCGATGACCGCCTGAAACAGGGCCGGGCGGAACGCGCAACCGGCGCACAGGGCCAGGCCATCGACCAGTTGCGCGCAGGCGCTCAGTCCATGGCCAATCAGATGCTGGAACGCATGGCAGGCGGCATGGCCCGCTCCGGCAATTCGGGCCAGGGCAACGGCAATGCTAATACCGATCCTCTGGGCCGGCCGACCCGCTCCGCCGGGCCCGATTTCGGCGATGATGTGCAAGTGCCCGATGTGATCGATGCGGAGCGCGCGCGGGAAATCCTCAACGAGCTGCGCCGGCGCGCCGCCGAGATGGGCCGCCCGCAGATCGAGCTCGATTATCTGGAAAGATTGCTGCGGCGTTTTTAATCACGCATCCGGCAGATAGCCGATATAGGGCAGCGCCCTATAGGCATGGGCAAGATCCATCCCGTAACCGATAACGAACCTGTCGGGGCATTCAAAGCCCACATAATCCGCATTGAAAGAAACCGCGCGCTTGCCCGGTTTGTCGAGCAGCACGCAGGCAGCGGTTTTCACTGCCCCGCGCGAGGTCAAAAGCCCGGTGGCAAATTCAAGTGTGCGGCCCGATTCCAGAATGTCATCGACGAGCAGCACTTTGTCGCCGCTGACATCGGCCTCCAGATCGCGCAGCACCTCGACCTTGCCGGAAGAAGAGGTGGCGGCGCCGTAACTTGCCAGCGACAGGAAATCAACACGCGGATTGGCGCCGGCAAAATGCAGCGCGCGCACAAGATCGGCGGCGAAAATAAAACTGCCTTTGAGGACCGGCACGATCAGAAAATCCGTGCCGAAGTCGGCGACGATTTCACGGGCGAGCGCGCCCAGCCGGTCGCCGATCTCAGCGGCGCTGAAAAGCACGTCGATGCGCGGATTTGCGTCTGAACCGCCCTTGCTCACCGGGCAGCCTCGTCCTTTTCACCGTCCGTTTTGTCACCGTTCTTTTCGGCCTCGCCTTCCGGCGTGTCCTCTTCTTCGGTAAAGCGGATGACGAGATCGCGCGCCTCAAGCGGCGGGCTGGAAAGACGGGTGACGAATTCGGCCCGCTCGGCAGGGTCGAGCGCGGTTTCGGGCAGACGGAAGGTCCAGTGATAAAGCCGCTCGCGGTTTTCCCCGCGCAGATCGATCTGAACCGGGCGCAGCGGAATGCGCGCCTCGCCTTCATTGATCACTTCCCCGCGGATGGAAAGCACCGGCAGCCCGTTTTCGAACTGGTATTCGTAAGAGACGTTTTGAAATGCCATGTCGTCGATATCGACGGGATCGTTGAAGGCGGCATAAAGCGTTTGCGTGGCCGGCCAGAGGCGAATGATCTCGCTGCGGAAAGCGGCCGCGCCAAGCGCGGAGCCCGCGACAAAGGCGATGAGCGCCACCCAGCCTGCCACCTGCAGCGTGCGGCTGCCGCGCGCCTTGACGGGCATTTGATGGCGCGGGCGGCTACGCGCGGGCGCATCTTCGTCATCGGCTTTTTTGGATTTCTTGGACGGTTTGCCGAAATCGGGGGCAAGCGGCGGCGGGGGCGGCGGTACGTCCTCGCTGCTCTCTGCTTCACTGCTCTCCGTTTCGGGGGCAGCAGCGCTCTCCAGCTCTTCGGTGTCTTCCTTGGCCTGCGCGCTTTCCGGTTCCTGATGCCAATGCTCCCCGCATTTCGCACAGCGGACCTTGCGGCCCGACGGCTCGAAACCGGCGGCATCCACGTTGTAACGCGTATCACAGGATGGGCACGTTATAATCATGCGATTCGACTAGCGAGTGGCCTATATGTTCTTCGCACACAGTGCGCGGTGAAACAAGCTGAGCCCTGCCATCCAGGATACGCGGATGGTGCGGAAAACCGGCGCCGGAACGGCCTGCCGGAGAAAGGCCCGAGCCCTTTATTTAACGACCATACACGGTTAAGAGGGGGTTAAGGTAGAAGCCAAAACACAGCCGGAGACCCTTTATGGTGCGATTCGAAAATGTGGGCATGCGCTATGGCATGGGACCGGAAGTGTTGCGCGATGTCTCGTTTCACCTGGAGCCGGGGTCTTTTCATTTTCTTACCGGCCCGTCCGGGGCGGGCAAGACCTCGCTTTTGAAGCTCATGTTTCTGGCTCACAAGCCCTCGCGCGGGCTGATTTCCATGTTCGGCCATGACATCGCCACGACCGACCGCAAGGACCTGCCGAGCCTGCGCCGGCGCATCGGCATCGTTTTTCAGGAATTCCGGCTGCTCGACCATCTCACGACGTATGAAAATATCGCCCTGCCGCTGAAAGTGGCCGGGCGCGAGGAAGCCAGCTACCGGGCCGATGTGCGCGAGCTTCTGGCCTGGGTGGGCCTCGGTGAGCGTATGGATGCCAAACCGCCGACGCTTTCGGGCGGGGAAAAGCAGCGCGCCGCCATTGCCCGCGCCGTCGTCGCCCAGCCCGAACTGCTGCTCGCCGACGAGCCGACCGGCAGTGTCGATCCGGAAATGGGCCAGCGCCTGATGCGGCTTTTCGTCGAGCTCAACCGGCTCGGCACCTCGATCCTTTTCGCCACCCACGATCATTCGCTGGTCGAGCAGGTGGGGGCGCCCGTCCTCCTCATTCAAAACGGGGAGCTTGTTTATCATGGCTGAAAGCGCCGGCGCCCCGCCCGAAGAGACGGGCCTGCCCTGGACCGAGAGGCTGCGCCGCATGGCCGCGCCGCAAAAAGGCGTCATGCCCGCTGCTGGCACAACGGGGCCGACGCTGGTGCTCGTCATCGCCGCCATGAGTTTTCTGGCCTGCCTGGCGCTCGGGGCCTCACTTATCGTCTCAAAAGCCGCCAGCGGCTGGGAAAGCGATCTCACCGGCACCTTGACCGTGCAGGTGAAGCCGTCCGATGAAGTAAGCCCCGACGATCAGATCGCCGCCGCCCGCTCTCTTCTCCTCGCCACGCCCGGCATCGTGAAAGCCGAAGCGCTCGGGCAGGAAGAAACCGCCGCCCTGATCGAGCCCTGGCTCGGCACGGGCACGGTGTCGGACAGTCTGCCGCTGCCGCGCCTCATCGACGTGGAACTCGACAAAGACGCAGAGATCGACATGGAAGCGCTCGCCGCGCGCCTTGCCGATGCCGCTCCCGGTCTCGTCCTCGACACGCACCGTCAATGGATCGAGGATCTTCTGGGGGCCACCTCCGCGGCGCGCTTTCTTGCCTTTGCGGTGCTGGTGATCATTTCGGCGACAACCATCGCGCTTGTCATCTTCGCTTCGCGGGCGGGGCTTTCGGCCAACCAGGAAGTGGTGGAGGTGCTCCATCTTTGCGGCGCGCGGGACGGCTTCATCGCCGCCGAAATCCAGCGCCATTTCTTCGACCTGGGCTGGCGGGGCGGCCTGATCGGCTTCGGCCTTGCGCTCTTCACATTCCTGCTGATGGAAATCCTGGCAGCGGACGGGGCGCTCTTTCTGGTGCCGCTTCCCTCGCTGTCCGCGCTGCATTATCTCTGGCTGATGGTGGTGCCCGCCGCACTTGCGCTTGTGGTGGCCGCCACGGCCCGCTTTACCGTGCTTAGGGTGCTCGGACGGATGATGTGACGCGGCCCGTTCAGCCCCTGTATACTCCCCGGCAATAGACTGAAAGTAATAGACTGTAAAAGTCAGGGTGCCCGAGAGGCGCCGCAAGCCCCGGAGGCGAAGTGGAGGAGCTGGAAATGGCTGAGGCCGGCCGGCAAGCGAGAAACGGGACTGCAGGCTGGATTGCCCGCCTGGCAGGCACGCTGCTGCTTGCCTTGCTTCTGGCCTATCTCATCGGCCTGATCGGTTTCATTCAGTCGCTGGAAAAGAAAGCGCCCGCAGCCCTTGCCCCGGCTGACGGCATTGTCGTGCTAACCGGCACGCCCGAGCGGCTTTCCGAAGCCATGGGCCTTCTCGACAGCGGCAAGGCGAAGCGGCTGCTCGTTTCCGGCGTCAATCCGGAAGTCACACGGGAGGAGTTGCGCGCCGCGCTGAAAGCCGATCAGGCGCTGTTCGATTGCTGCGTCGATCTCGACTGGCGGGCTGAGAACACCATCGGCAATGCCATCGAGACGGCAACCTGGGCGCAGGAAAACGCCATGCAGCGGCTCATTGTCGTCACCAGCGCCTATCACCTGCCCCGCGCACTGCGCGAGCTGCAAAGCGCCATGCCCGAGGCGGAGCTGACCGGCTATCCCGTCTTTCAGGATCAAGTCCGCCTCAATGACTGGTGGGCTTATCCGGGCACGGCAAAGCTTCTCGTTTCCGAATATACGAAATATCTTGTCTCCTTCGCCCGTACGTATCTCGCCCCGCCGGTGCCCGGCTCTTAAGGCGCATTCCATAGGACGGTTCCCGTGCTCTTTCTGCGTTCCGCGCTTTTCAATCTGGTTTTTTATGTGTCCTCGGCGGTGATCTGCATTGCGGTAACGCCGGCCTTCATCCTGCCGCGCGGCGTCATCGTTTTTTGCATGCGCGCCTGGTCGCGCTGGACCATGTGGCTGCTGCGCGTCATTGCAGGCACGCGCTATGAGTTGCGGGGACTGGAAAACCTGCCGGAGGAGCCCGCGCTCATCGCCTCCAAGCACCAGTCCATGTGGGATACGATCATCTACGCCGCGATCTTGAACGATCCGGCGATCGTGCTGAAAAAAGAGCTGCTCTATATCCCCTATTACGGCTGGTATTCGATAAAAGCACAGATGGTGCCGGTGGACCGCGCCTCGGGCGCCAGCGCGCTTCGCAATCTCATCCGCCATGCCAAGAACGCGCTGGCGCAGAACCGGCATCTGGTGATCTTTCCCGAGGGCACGCGCGCGGCGCCCGGATCGCGCAACCCTTACAAGCCCGGTGTCGCCGGGCTTTACAGCCAGCTCGGCATTGCCTGCGTGCCCGTGGCGCTCAATTCCGGCCTCTACTGGCCGCGCCGCAAGTTTCTGCGCAAACCGGGCACCATCGTGCTGGAATTCCTGCCGCCTATTCCCCCCGGCATGAACCGCAAGGCCTTCATGGCCGAGCTTGAGGGACGCATCGAGCCGGCGACCGATAAGCTTCTGGCCGAGGCCGGTTTTTCCGGCTGAAACGATGCCCCGGCACCAACGCCTAAAGTAACACCCCTGCAACTCTCCCGGCCTAAACTAAGCCCGCCTATCGCGCCCTAGGAAAGGGGCTGGTGCAGGCGGGCCACAAACCCGTGAACATTAACGGAACATTCATTGACGCCAGGGGTCCGGCTTCCTAGCTTATAGGGCCCTGCGGGAGCGCCCGCGCAAGGAGAGTGAAATGGGTGAACGCCCGGCCATTGCAGAGGAAATCTGGAACCTGAAATACCGGTTCCGCAGCCCGGATGAAAACCCCCAAGACGGCAGGGGCGATGCCTCTGTGCGCGATAGCTGGGCCCGGGTCGCCTCCGCCCTGGCGCTGGCCGAACCCCATGACCGGGTGGGCTGGGCGGCGCGCTTCTATCAGGCGATGGAGGATTACAAGTTCCTGCCCGCCGGGCGCATTCTGGCAGGCGCGGGCACCGGGCGCGACGTCACGCTTTTCAACTGCTTCGTCATGGGCACCATTCCGGACACGATGGCGGGCATCTTCGAAAATCTGAAGGAAGCCGCGCTGACCATGCAGCAGGGCGGCGGCATCGGCTATGACTTCTCGGTGCTGCGCCCGAAAGGCGCACCGGTCAAAGGCGTGGGCGCGGATGCCTCCGGTCCCTTGAGTTTCATGGATGTGTGGGACGCGATGTGCCGCACCATCATGTCGGCGGGCGCGCGGCGCGGCGCGATGATGGCGACGATGCGCTGCGACCATCCGGACATCGAAGATTTCATCGACGCGAAACGCGAAGCGGGGCGGCTGACGAATTTCAATCTCTCCGTCCTCGTCACCGATGCCTTCATGCAGGCGGTGGAAGAAGACGGCGATTGGCAGCTCATTTTCGAAGGCAAGGTCTTCAAGACCTTGCGCGCCCGCGCGCTCTGGAACCACATCACCGCATCGACCTACGCCTATGCCGAACCCGGCGTGATCTTCATCGACCGCATCAATGCCCGCAACAACCTGCATTATTGCGAAAGCATTCAGGCGACGAACCCCTGCGGCGAGCAGCCCCTGCCGCCTTACGGGGCCTGCCTTCTCGGTTCGCTCAACCTTGCCGCTCTCGTCAAACATCCCTTCGGCGCCGAAGCCCATATCGATGAAGACGAGCTTGCCGATCTCGTCCATGTCGCCGTGCGGATGATGGACAATGTGATCGACGTCTCGCGCTTTCCCCTGCCCGAGCAGGAACATGAGGCCAAAGCCAAGCGCCGCATCGGCCTTGGCGTGACGGGCCTTGCCGATGCGCTGTTGATGTGCGGCGCGCGCTACGGGGCGCCGGAAAGCCTGACGCTCATTCACCGCTGGATGAGCCGGCTGCAACACGCCGCTTATGCCGCCTCCGTGGAGCTTGCCAAGGAAAAGGGGCCCTTCCCGCTTTTCGAGAAGGAACCCTATCTCGCAGGGGAAACCATCAAGGCATTGCCCCAGCACCTTCAGGATGCGATTGCGCATCACGGCATCCGCAACGCGCTTTTGACCTCCATCGCCCCCACCGGCACAATCTCGCTTTTCGCGGGCAATGTCTCAAGCGGTATCGAACCGATTTTCGCGCCGAGCTACCGGCGCAAGGTGCGCCTTGCCGATGGCAGCACGCGCGAGGAAGAGGTGGTGGATTACGCCCTTGCCGAATACCGCGCCCTTCACGGCGCGGACGCGCCGCTGCCCGAGGCCTTCACCACCGCGCAGGACCTGACCCCGGACGCCCATATCGCCGTGCAGGCCGCCGTGCAGCCTTATATCGACAGCTCGATCTCCAAAACGATCAATTGCCCCGCCGATATAAGCTTCGAGGCGTTCAAGGATATTTACACCAGCGCTTATAAAGCGGGCCTGAAAGGCTGCACCACCTACCGCCCGAGCGAGGTGCGCGGCTCCGTGCTCTCGATCTCACCTGCCGAAAGCCCGGCGGAAGAAGAAAGCGGCGCGCCCGTTTTCGAAGTGAAAGACGGCGTCGTTTATATGTCCAAACCGCTCGAGCGCGATGCGGTGCTGCCCGGCTATACCTACAAGCTGCAATGGCCCGAAAGCGATCACGCCATTTACATCACGCTGAACGACATCATTCAGGACAAGCGCCGCCGCCCCTTCGAGATTTTCATCAACTCGAAGAACATGGAGCACTATGCCTGGACCGTGGCGCTGACGCGGATGATCTCCGCCGTCTTCCGGCGCGGCGGAGATGTCACTTTCGTGGTCGAGGAACTAAAAGCCGTGTTCGATCCGCGCGGCGGCTCCTGGATGAACGGGCGCTATGTGCCCTCGCTTCTGGCCGCCATCGGCGAGACGATCGAGCGGCACATGATCGATATCGGTTTTATCGCCAAGCAAGACGGCAAACCGCTCAGCGAGGGCAAATTGCTCGAAGGGGCGGTGGTAACGGGGATGAAAGGCTGCCCGCGCTGCGGTGAACGCGGGCTGGTGCGACAGGAAGGCTGCGATACCTGCACCTCCTGCGGCTATTCGAAATGCAGCTAAGGGCAAAGGATAAAAACAACCATGCGCGGCGCCATCCATCATCTCGACCTGACCGTTAAAGACCCCGCCATTTCCGCTCCCTTTTACGATGCCGTTCTGGGCTTCATGGGCTATGCCCGCGTCGATGAAGACGCCGACAGCGTCGATTGGGCGGCGCATCCCGCAGGCGCTTATCTCTCCATCGGTATTTTGCGCGCCGAAGCGAAAAGCGCGGGCCAGAAACACAATCGCTACGCCCCCGGCCTTCATCACGTCGCCTGGCATGCGCAAAGCCGGGAAGATGTGGACAGGCTCCATACGCTGCTGAAAGAAATCGGCGCGGAAATTCTGGATGCCCCCGCCGCCTATCCCGAATACGGCCCGGATTATTACGCCGTCTTTTTCGCCGATCCCGACGGGCTGAAACTCGAATTCGTCTACGAACCTTACGCTGCCTGATGCCCCTTCAAATCACCAACCGCCGGGCCCGCAATCTGCTTCTCGACTTGCAGGGCCTGACGCGCAAACCCGCCGCGCCGCTTCCCAAAAAAGAGCTGCGCGCCCTGATCGGCAAGCTCGGTTATCTGCAGCTTGATTCGGTCAATGCCGTCGAGCGCGCCCATCACATGATGCTTTTCTCGCGCGCGGAAAAATACAAACGCGAGGATTTGCACACGCTCCATGAAAGCGACAAGGCGCTTTTCGAGCATTGGACCCATGATGCCTGCCTTATCCCCATCGAGTTTTATCCCTATTGGCAGGAACGCTTCAAAGCGGCCCGGCAGAAACTGAAACAAGGGGCCTGGAAAACACGGCTCGGCCCGCATGGCCCTAAAATCATCAAAAACGTCAAACAGCGGATCGAGAAAGAAGGCCCGCTCATGGCCCGTGACTTTGAAGACAAAGGCGCGGGCGGCTGGTGGGGCTGGGGGCCGTCCAAAACCGCGCTGGAAATTCTCTGGCGCACCGGCGATCTTGCCATCTCCAAGCGCGAGGGCTTTCAGAAAGTCTATGACCTGGCGGAACGTGTTATCCCCGACGATCACCGCACCCATACCCCAAGCGCGGCGGAAATCCGCGACTGGAAATGCCGCGAGGCCCTGAAACGGCTGGGCACGGCCACGCAGGGGGAAATCGCCGCTTTCTGGGAAAGCCTGCCGCCGGCGGAAGTCAAAAAATGGCTGGCGGAAAACGCGCGCGAGCTATGCGAGGTGGAAATCACCGGCGCGGACGGAACGAAACGCGCCGCCATGGCCTTCAAGGATATCGAGGAGCGTCTGGAGCCCCCCGCCCCGCCCACGCGCCTGCGCTTTCTCAGCCCCTTCGACCCCGTGCTTCGGGACCGGAAAAGAGCCGAGCGCATTTTCGGCTTCGATTACCGCCTTGAGATCTTCGTCCCCGAAAAGAAGCGCCAATATGGCTATTACGTTCTGCCCATTTTGGAAGGGGCGCGTTTCACCGGCCGCGCGGACATGAAAGTTCACCGCAAGGAAGGCGTGCTGGAAGTAAAGGGTCTCTGGCTCGAGCCCGGCATCAAATGGACAAGCGCCCGCGAGGAAGCCTTCCGCAAGGCGCTGGCGCGGCTCGCCAAGTTTTCGGGCGCAGAGACGATCAAGACAGACGCTGCAATACGGCGTGCCATAAAGCTTCAAGATGGGCGTCCCTGATCCCGATCTCGCGCAGATGTGTGAGCGTGCCGAAAAGATAATCGGGATTGGCCCCGGACTGACCTTTCCCTTCCGCAATAAGGCGGACCTGATCGTCGAAAGCAAGCTTGCCGGCATATTGCAGATGCGCACGGTCGACGATGAAGCAAAGCGCGGCCACCTTCTCGCCCGTTTCCAGAAGCCGCACGGGGCGCATCACATCGAGATAGACGCTCGTGACCTGCTCACGCTCCTGCAAGTAAGCATAGACCTCGGCGGCTTTTTCACCGGCCACGCGGAAGGCCGCGCCCCGGCATGCGCCGCCCCTGTCGAGGCCGAAGACAAGACCCGGTTTTTCCGGCGTGCCGCGATGGACATGGGAGAAAACGCAGAACTCCCGGTGATAGCCGTAAAGGCGCGCATCGCGCCGTTCCACGAAATCGAAACCCGGCCGCCACATCAGCGAGCCATATCCAAATACCCAGAGATCCTGCATGATACCTCTTACTTGCTCCGCCAGACCCTAGCGGGCAGACTTGAGGGCAGCAATAAAAGCCGGACCGATTCATAAATGGCAAAAAGCGCCGACACAGCCCCCCGTTTCCCCTGGAAAATCGCCGCCCCCTTCGGCGCGCTCGCGCTGATCGCAGGGGCCTATAGCGTTTTCTGGTTCACGCTTGCGGGCAATCTGGAAGAAGAACTGCTCACCTATAAAGGCCGCGTGCAGGAGAGCGGCTTGAAAGCCGATTGGCGCACCCATGAGATGCACGGCTTTCCCTACCGCATGGGCGTGACACTGAAAGAGGCAACGCTGACCCGCGACCGCGGCAAGACCGCCTGGACGCTCGCCCTGCCGGAAATCAGCGCCCAGATGCTCTCCTATAGGCCCGGCCATTTCATCGTCGATGTCAAAGGCGAGCAGGATTTGACGCTGAACGGCCCCGAAGGCGAGCGGCGCTTCATCTCGAAAGCCGAAACGCTATGGGGCAGCTATGTCGCACGCAAGGAGGGCATCGGGCGGCTCGCCGTCGAGGTGAAAGACTGGACGGCCTCGGGCCTCAGCGAGGACAGCGGCACCTTCATCGGCTCGGCAAGCGCGGGCAGCTTGCAGCTTCACACCCGCCCGGCGCCAGACCCTGAGGCCACCGAAGAAGATGCGCCGCCGCTGCCCCGCACCTACGACCTGGCGCTCAAAGCCACGGACATCGCCTGGGATTTCGGCCCCGTCACGGGCTGGCTCGAGCCGGAAATCGCGCTCATCGAAGCCCAGATGCGCGGCTATGAAGTGCCGGAGCGTCTGCCCGCCGATCTCGATACCGGCGCGCGCGCCTGGGCGGCTTCGGGCGGACACATCGCCATTTCCGATCTCCAGCTTCTCTGGGGACCTATCGACATGAAGGGCCAGGGCGAGCTGACGCTCGATGCCAAAGGTCGCCCGAGCGGGCGCATCGAGGCCAGCTTCGGCAAGGTGGAAGATCTGATTGCCCGGCTCGTTGAAACCGGCATCGTGAAGAAAGAAAGCGCGCCTGTCATCTTTGCCGGCGCCGGTATCATCTCCGCCCTGCAAGGCAAACCGCAGGACGGGCGCATGCATCTGCCGCTTGCCTTCCATGAAGGCGTGGTGTTTCTGGGGCCCGTCTCGATAGGGCGCCTGGAGCCGCTTTATTAAGCCGCCTTATTTCTTGGAAACGGATTTCGCGTGGGTGGGGTTGCGCCCGAAATTCGGCGCATCCGTGTCCTGGCCCGCATCGATGATGGAGCGGCGCACCGCGCGCGTGCGGGTGAAAAGATCGAACAGCATGTCCCCGTCGCCCCAGCGGATCGCCCGCTGCAGCGCGGCGAGGTCCTCGGAAAAGCGGCCCAGCATTTCCAGCACCGCTTCCTTGTTATTGAGGAAAACATCGCGCCACATGGTGGGGTCCGAGGCGGCAAGGCGTGTGAAATCGCGAAAGCCGCTTGCGGCATATTTGATCACTTCGGACTGCGTGACCTTTTCCAGATCCGTCGCCGTGCCCACGATGTTATAGGCGATGAGATGCGGCAAATGGCTGACGATGGCAAAGACGAGATCGTGATGCTTGGACTCCATCACATCGACATTCGAGCCGCACCCTTCCCAGAACGCGGTCAGCGCTTTGATGGCCTCCGCCTCCGTGCCCGGCACCGGCGTGAGAATGCACCAGCGATTGTCGAAAAGCTCGGCAAAGCCCGCATCGGGCCCAGATTCTTCCGTCCCGGCAATCGGGTGACCGGGAATGAAATGCACGCCCTCCGGCACATAGGGGCCGACATCGCGCACCACGGCGGTTTTCACCGAACCCACATCGGTCAGGATCGCGCCTTTCTTCAAGGCAGGTTCGATTTCCTTCGCGGAAGGCCCGAGCGCGCCCACCGGCACGCAGAGAATGACGAGATCGGCATCTTTCGCCGCTTCCGAAGCGCTCTCATGAGCACTGTCGATGAACCCGATTTCAAGCGCCCGCGCGCGTGTCTCTTTCGAGCGGGCAAAACCGGCAATATGCCCGGCAAGCCCCGCGCGTTTGACCGCATGGCCGATGGAGCCGCCGATAAGCCCGAGCCCGATCAGCGCGATGCGTCCGAAAAGAGGTTCGCTCTTGCTCATGCCTTCCCCAAAAACTCTTTCAATGCGGCCACGACCTTCAGATTGGCTTCTTCCGTGCTCACTGTCAGGCGCAGATAATCCGGCAGCCCGTAGGAAGCAATCTGCCGGAGGATCAGCCCTTTCGAGCAGAGAAATTCATCCGCCTCCGCCGCGCTCTTGCCCGTTTCCGTCGGAAAGCGGAAAGAAATGAAATTCGTCACGCTGGGCACGACCTCTAGCCCGAGCGCGGAAATTTCCTCGCTCAACCAGGCACGCCATTTCTCATTATGAGCGACAGCTTTTGCCGTGTGCTCTTTATCCTCGATCGCGGCAATACCTGCTTTCATCGCCGGGACATTGACGTTGAAAGGCCCGCGAATGCGGTTCAGCACATCCGCAACGCTTGCCGGGCAATAGGCCCAGCCGAGCCGGATCGCGGCCAGGCCATAGACCTTCGAGAAAGTGCGCGTCATCACCACATTGTCATGGGTCGCAACCAGCTCGATCCCGGATTCATAATCGTTACTGCGCACATATTCGGCATAGGCAGCATCGAGCACGAGAAGCACATCCTCCCGCAATCCCTCGCGCAGGCGCTTGATCTCGGAGAAAGAAAGATAGGTGCCCGTCGGGTTGTTGGGATTGGCGAGAAAAACGATCCGCGTCTTTTCGTTTTGCGCCGCCAGAATGGCATCCACGTCCGCGGTGAGGTTCTTTTCCGGCACCTGCACGATCTCTCCGCCCGCCGCTTTCGTGACGATGGGGTAGATCAGAAAGCCGTGCCGGGTCGCAATCGCTTCATCGCCGGGTCCGATATAGGCCTGGGCCAGGAGGTGCAGCAATTCGTCCGAACCCGCCCCGCAGACGATGCGCTCCGGATCGAGGCCGTAAACGCCGGCAATGGCCTTGCGTAGCTCCAGCGCGCCGCCATCGGGATAGCGCTCCATGGCGCTGAGCGCTTCCATCGCCGCCTCGCGCGCCTTGGGGCTCGGCCCAAGCGGGGTTTCATTTGCCGACAGTTTGTACTGCTTGAGCGTGCCTTCCACTTTCTCGCGCCCGCCCACATAAGGGGCGATATCGAGAATGCCGGACCGGGGCCGAACGGGGCTCATTCCTTACTCTCCTTTTTCAAGACAGCCGGCAAGGCGCACGGGATCGGCATGTCCGCCGATCAGCTGCACCCCGTCGATGCCGTCCCGGTTATAGAGAGTTTCAAGGCGCCCGTCCCCGGCACTGATGAAACCGGTGAGACCAATCAACGCAAAATATTGCCCGTTTTGTTCTGTGCGCAGATAGACGCTGCCCGTCAGGCCCGCTTCTTCGAGCAAGGTTTCCACCGCGCCCGCACTCACCGCTTCGGAAAAGCTCAACACGGCGAGGCTCGTATCGGCGCCCGTTTCCTCGAAATCGGCCTGCGCCACCGCATAGGCTTCCGGCATCATGCCGGGCTCGGTGAGGAACGGCAGGCAGGCAACGACGCGCACCGGCGCCGTGTCGCCCCGCCCCAGCATCGCCCACCAAGCATCGCTGCCCGGCTCGGGCGCGGGCAGAATGCCGATCACCGAACGCTCTTTGGAGACCCGGCGCAAAACGTCCATCGCCTCCTCGCGCAGGTTCATCGGCGTGAAAGAACCGTAATAGCCGCGCGCCAGATCCCAGAGGCGCAGCGGATCGCTGCCGCCGAAAACTTCCACCCGGAGCGGACCCTGCAGGCGGATTTTCGCCGACATGATTTCCCGCCAAAGCCGGAAGACGACGGCCAGCGGCAACGGGCCTTCATGGCGCGCGGCAAGGGCGCGCAGCACTTCCGCTTCCCGGCCCGGCCGGAAGGCGATGAAACTGCCCTCGCCCGCATCACTCGCGGCTTGCGCCTTGGCTTCGGCCACCTGCCGCACGAGCTCGGTGCGCTCCATCAGCAAGTCGTGCATCTGCGCGTCGATCGCATCGATCTCGCGGCGCACATCGCTGAGCGGTTTGACCTCGCCTCTATCCTGATCCGCCATGCCTGCTTCCCGCCTTGCGGGCCTTCCTCAGGGCGCTTGCGCGGGGTTTTTCGCCCCCTGCGGCCCTTGTCCCAGCCTCTGCAAAATGAGCGGTATTCATAAGGACGAACACGGCTAAAATCAAAGAAAACATTGACATTTCAGCCACCCCTGCCCCATCTAACGAGCTTATTCAAGCTGCCCTTTGCCTGCCGGTCAAAAGTCGCAGGCCGGGCAAGACGGCCCGGAAATCCGGGGCCGGACCTGAATTCAGGCAAAAAGCAGAGCTGAGAACCGCCCATGTCCGCAGCCGCGGGAGCACATACCGGCGCCACGCCGCAAGAACCGCCCCTTGAAGCGCCCGAAGCGCGCCTCGAGACGGTGACGTTCGGCCCGGACAAACCGCTCCGGCTGGATTCGGGTGAGAATCTGAGCCCGGTAACGCTGGCCTATAACACCTATGGCGAGCTCAATGCCGACAAGTCCAACGCCATTCTGATCTGCCACGCGCTGACCGGCGACCAGCATGTCGCCAATCCTCATCCGCAAACCGGCAAACCGGGCTGGTGGCTGCGCATGGTCGGGCCAGGCCGGCCCATCGACACGGACCGCTATTTCGTCATCTGCCCGAACGTGATCGGCGGCTGCCTCGGCTCCTCCGGCCCGGCCAGTATCGACCCGGCAACCGGTAAGCCCTACGGGCTTTCCTTCCCGGTCATCACCATTGCCGACATGGTGCGCGCGCAGGCCATGCTGCTCGACCATCTGGGCATCGAGACGCTATTCTGCGCCATTGGAGGCTCCATGGGCGGCATGCAGGTGCTCGAATGGGCAAGCGCCTATCCCGAACGCGTCTTCAGCGCCATTCCACTGGCAACGGCGGCGCGCCATTCGGCCCAGAACATCGCCTTTCACGAGGTGGGACGGCAGGCCATCATGGCCGACCCCGATTGGCATGGCGGCAATTACCACGATCATGACACGCGCCCGCGCAAGGGGCTTTCCGTTGCGCGCATGGCCGCGCATATCACCTACCTTTCCGAGGGCGCGCTCTTCCGCAAATTCGACCGCAATCTGCAGGACCGCGACACGCTGACCTATGATTTCGGCGCGCCGGATTTTCAGATCGAAAGCTATCTGCGCCATCAGGGCCTGACTTTCGTCGACCGTTTCGATGCGAACTCCTATCTCTACATCACCCGGGCGATGGATTATTTCGATCTCGCCGCGCCCCATGGCGGCGTGCTCGCCAACGCCTTCAAGGGAACGAAGACACGTTTCTGCGTCGTTTCCTTTACGAGCGACTGGCACTATCCGACCGTCTATAACAAACAGATCGTGCATGCGCTCATCGCCGCGGGCGCCAATGTCAGCTTCGTTGAAATCGAAAGCGACAAGGGCCATGACGCCTTCCTTCTGGACGAGCCGGTGATGAACGAAACATTGTCCGGCTTCATCGCTTCTGCGGCGCGTCAGCGCGGCCTGGCCTGAAGGTAAAGGGAAGCAGGCCATGGCGTTGGACACGAGCAATCAACCCCGTATCGACCTTATCGCCGTCGCCGACCTGGTGCGCGAGGGCGCGCGCGTGCTCGATGTAGGCTGCGGGGAAGGCGAGCTTCTGGAGCTTTTGCGCGAGCGCAAGAACGTGGATGGGCGCGGCGTGGAACTGAGCCAGGCGGGCGTTAATGCCTGCGTCGCGCGCGGCCTTTCTGTCGTGCAAGGGGACGCGGACCGCGATCTTGGGGATTACCCCGACGACAGTTTCGATTACGTCATTCTCAGCCAGACCATTCAGGCAACGCGCAACCCGCGTGAAGTGCTGGGACAGATGAAACGGATCGGGCGGCGGGTCGTCGTCTCCTTCCCGAATTTCGGCCATTGGAAAATCCGCTTGCAGCTTCTTCTCTCAGGCCGCATGCCGGTCACCCGCACGCTGGCGGATGAATGGTACGACACGCCCAATATTCACCTTTGCACGGTGCGCGACTTTCTCGATCTCTGCGAGGCGGAGAACCTTGCCATCGAAAAGGCGCTGATGCTGGCAGGCGACACGAGCTGGACCGAGCATAATCCCGGCACCCGCGCCAATTTGCGCGCCGAGCAAGCGGTCTTCCTGCTTTACCGGAAATAAGAAGCGCCTTACGTCACCACGGCTTCGGCATCACGCTCGCCCGTGCGGATACGCACGGCCTGCTCCAGATCGAGCACGAAAATCTTGCCGTCGCCGATCTTGCCGGTTTTCGCCGCCTTGCCGATCGTTTCCACCACCTTGTCGGCGATGTCATCGCCCACAGCGATGTCGAAGCGGACTTTCGGCACCAGCGTGACCTGATATTCCGCGCCGCGGTAAATCTCGGTCTGACCTTTCTGCCGCCCATGACCTTTGACTTCCGTCACCGTCATGCCCGACACGCCGATGGCGCTCAGTGCATCCATCACGGCATTCGTCATGGCAGGTTTCACGATGGCCACTACAAGTTTCATGTCGGTCTCCTGCGTCTTTTTCAAACGTCAATCATTGGACGAAGCGGATGCGCGCGGCACCGCCACGGGCCGCAAGCCCGGCAATACGGCCCGCGCGGATGCGCGGCGTACCGGCACCGGTGTGCCTGCATAAAACTGTTTGGCCGCTTCCACAAGCATGACCCCGGCAAGGCGCTGGCCGAAGACCCGCCCGCCCCGCTCGAAAGCCGAGGACCAACGCAAAAGCGGGCGCCAATCGAAAGGCAAAAAGAACAGCGCCGTCGACCAGTCGGTCGGGCTGAACATCGCATCGCGCAGGAGCCGGATAAGCTGGCCTCGGGTAAACGGGCGCCCATGGCCGAACGGCGTCGTCTCCCGCCGCGCCCAGATGCCCCGCCGGTTCGGCACGACGATAAGCAGCCGCCCGCCGGGTTTGAGCACCCGCCAGGCCTGGCGCAGCATGGTGCCGAGCGGCTCGGAACTTTCCACCGTGTGAACAAGCAGCAGCCGGTCGATACTGTCATCGGGCAGCGGCCAATCGGTCTCTTCGACCAGCGCGGTGCGGCTGGGCCCTTCCTTCGGCCAATAGATTACCCCTTGCTGGGCGGGCATCAGCCCGAGCACGCGCTCGGCTTCATCCAGAAAGAGCCGCAGATAAGGCGTGGCATAGCCGAAGCCCGCCACATCCATGCCATGCAAATCCGGCCAGATTTCACGGATGCGCCGCCCCAAATGACGGCGGGTCATCCGCCCGAGGGGGCGGGCATAAAAATCCCTGAGATCGGCCACATCCATATGCATGGGCGAAAGCCTAGCAGAAACGGCGAAAAGGCGGAGGGGCTTTCTGCGTCCCGTCTTCCTTATTTCACGGCGGACGCGCCGGTTCAAATCCCGCCCCCAACGCGCTAGGCTGCCCGGAGCAAACATTCAGCCAGTGGTGGTCCTCATGTCCAAGCTTATCGTTCACCAGTTCCCGTGCCTCTCCGATAATTACGGCTACCTGCTGCACGACCCGGAGACGGGCGCGACCGCCGCCATCGACACGCCGGAAGTCGCTCCGATCCTGAAAGCACTGGAAGAGAAGGGCTGGACGCTCACCCATATCCTCAACACCCATCACCATTTCGATCATGCGGGCGGCAATCTGGAACTGAAAGAAAAGACCGGCTGCACGATCATCGGCCCGAAGGGCGAAGCGCAGCGCATTCCCGGCATCGACACCGCGCTGGGCGACGGGGACACCTGCCCCTTCGGCAGCCGCGAGGCTAAGGTGCTGGAAGTGGGCGGGCACACGCTCGGCCATATCGCTTATTATTTTCCGCAAGACGGCATTGCCTTTGTGGGCGACGCGCTCTTCGCGCTGGGCTGCGGGCGCATCTTCGAGGGCACGGCGGAGCAGATGTGGACGTCGCTGCAAAAGCTGATGGGTCTGCCGGATGAGACGGTGGTGTACTGCGCCCATGAATATACGCAGGCCAATGCCCGCTTTGCCGCAACCATCGAGCCTGCGAACAAAGCCCTGCAGGAGCGTATCCGCGAGATCGACGCGAAACGCGCGGAAGGCAAACCCACCGTGCCGACCACCATCGGCCTTGAAAAAGCGACCAACCCGTTTTTGCGGCCGATGAGCGAGGATGTGCAGAAAACACTGAACCTTGTCGGCGCGCCGCTAGTCGATGTCTTCGCCGAAACCCGCGCCCGCAAGGACAGTTTCTAAGCGAGCAGGAGAAATAAGCGGCTGAGAAGGGGAACTCATGCTGTCATCGGAAGAAATCATCCTGCTGCTCGGCCTCGAGCCGCATCCGGAAGGCGGGCACTTCAAGGAAGTCTTCCGCGATGAGGGAGATGCCGGCGCGCGGGCCCATTCCACCGCGATTTATTATCTCCTGCGCAAAGGCGAGCGCTCCCATTGGCATAAGGTGGACGCTACCGAAATCTGGCACTGGTATGCAGGCGCCCCGCTCCGACTTTGCGTTGCCAAGGAGGAGGCGAAACCTGCCTCTGAATTCCTGCTCGGCAACGACCTTGTCCATGGCGAACGCCCGCAGCATGTGGTGCCCGCTCACGCCTGGCAGGCGGCGGAAAGCTGCGGCGAGTGGACGCTGGTCGGCTGCACCGTCGCGCCCGGTTTCGACTTTGCCGGCTTCGAGCTTGCCGCCAAAGACTGGGCGCCGGGCCAATGAACCGCGCCATCACCGCGCTTCTGGCCGCCTTTGGCGCCGCGCTTTTGGCGAGCCTGCCCGCTTATGCGCAAACACCCTGTCCCGGCGCGGGCGCGCAGAATGTGCTCGGCCCCGCCCGTATTATCGAAGTGGACACGCAAGGCGGCGGCGCTTACGGCACGCTGCAATATGCCCGCAGCCTCGATCTCGGTGAGAAGGAAATTCTCTTCACCTTCGATGACGGGCCGGACCCGGAGGTCACGCCGCAAATTCTCGACACGCTGGACCGGCACTGCCTCAAGGCAACGTTCTTCTTCACCGGCCTGCGCGCCGAGCGCTATCCGGAACTCGTGCGCGAGGCCTGGCGGCGCGGCCACACGATCGCAACCCACACCTATTCCCACCCCAACAATCTGCGCCGCTTCGCCCCATCTTATGCGCGCGCTCAGATCACCCGCGGCCAGGAGGCGATTGCCGCCGCCCTGCAAGGAGCCGAAGACACGAAAGAGGCAGAGCTCGCCCCCTTCTTCCGCTTTCCGGGCCTGAATGACAGCGCGCGGTTAAAGTCCTGGCTTGCGGCGCAAGACATCGCGGTCTTTTCCTGCGATTTCGGCAGTGACGATTGGCGGCGGATTTCCGCCTGGAGCGTTTATAAGCGCACCATGCGCAACGCCTCATACGTTGGCCGGGGCATCGTCATCATGCATGACACCAAAGCGCGCACGGCCACGGCCCTGCCGATGATCCTGGACGAGCTTGTAAAACGCGGTTTCACCGCCGCTCATATGCGCCCGAAAAAGAGCTCCGAAACTTTGGCCGGACTGCCGGAGGGGACGCTGCGCCCCGAGCAGCCCTAATTCTTGCGGCGGAAACAGCGATTGACTAACGTTTGCCCATGAAAAAAGAACGCCGCAGCATGAGTGACGTGAGCCGCCGCAAGGCACTGCAATGGGGTACCGCCGCTGCCGCGAGCGCGCTTGTCATGCCCGCCCTTGTGCACGCCGATGCGCCTTACAAGCGCACCCTGAAAATGCAGAGCCTCAATTCCGGCGAAAAGCTCACCATCACCTATTGGGCGGACGGCGCTTACCTCAAAGATGCCCTGCCCCGCATCAACTGGTTCATGCGCGATCTGCGCGCCCATGAAAGTTTTGAGATGGACGTGCGCCTGCTCGATCTTCTGTGGGAGATCGACCGGCACACGCGCTCGCGCAACCCGCTTTACACGATGTCGGGCTACCGCTCGCCGGAAACCAACGCCATGCTGGCGGCCACGAGCGAAGGCGTCGATGAAGCAAGTTTCCATATGCGCGGCATGGCGATGGACCTGACGCAGGATTTCCGCGATCCCGAAGCGCTTTTTCTCGTAGCGAAAAAATTGGGGCGCGGCGGCGCGGGCTTTTATCCCACCAAACGCCCCTTCGTGCATGTGGATGTCGGCCCGAAAGACCTTTGGCGCTGGCCGGAAAAACCGCGGGAGGGGCGCGCCGCGGACTTTGACCGCAGCGATGCGGAAACGGCAGCCAAGGCAAAAGGCTAATTTCCTCACGGACTTATCATCTTGCAACGCACAAAAAGCTTGCGCATTGCAACAGGCCCTTGCGACAATTCGCCAAACCTAGAGAAACATGAAGACTAAAACGGAGCTGCAATGCAGCTACCGGCAAGGTGAACTGGGGGTCAGGTGGCACAGCAGGACGATACGGACAAAGACGTCATCAAAATCAAGAAATACGCGAACCGCCGTCTCTACAACACGGCGACGAGTTCCTATGTGACGCTCGAGGATCTGGCACAGATGGTGCGCGACGGTGAGGAATTCATCGTGCATGACGCCAAGACCGGCGACG
This sequence comes from Tepidicaulis sp., assembly GCF_965222285.1. Taxonomy (NCBI): domain Bacteria; kingdom Pseudomonadati; phylum Pseudomonadota; class Alphaproteobacteria; order Hyphomicrobiales; family Parvibaculaceae; genus Tepidicaulis; species Tepidicaulis sp. The sequence goes on from NZ_OZ244942.1 coordinate 3,095,176, forward strand.
ACATTACCCGCTCCGTCCTTACACAGATCATTTTCGAGCTGGAGGCGAAAGGCCAGAACCTTCTGCCCATCAAGTTCCTCCGGCATCTGATTACGCTTTACGGCGACAGCCTGCAGAGCTTCGTTCCCTCTTATCTCGATATGTCGATGGATACGTTCTCGCGCGAGCAGGACCGTATGCGCGAGCGCTTCACCGATGCCTTTGGCGGGCCGGAGCGCATGAACCAGTGGGAAGAACAGATCCGCCGCAACATGTCGCTTTTCGAAGACACATTCATGCGCATGTTCGCCCCCTTTGCCGGGGCCGGGCGCAGCAGCGGCGGCGATTATAGGAGCGAGTACCGGCCCGCGCCGCGACAAGCCGCGGAGACGGCCCCGCCGCCAGAGACGGCAAAACCGGAAAAAACCGGCGAGGAAAAAGCCGAACTCGATGAGCTCAAGAAGCAGATGGCGGAAATGCAGTCCATGCTGAAGAAGCTCGCCGAGAAGGACTGACCCGCCCAAAGCGTTTCATTTCGGCACAGAACGATCCACAGCATTAAGATTTAGACCCGCCAACCCTCAAAATTCAGCGATTTTGTATTAAAGCTGAACGGAAAATCTGGCCGCACTCTTGCGGCTGGATTACCATGACGAGGGTAACGCACATAACGCAGAGCGCCTTTCCCGCCTTACCGGCGCGGAGACGTGAGGCGCGCGCAACAGGACGTGCTGAGGATAAGCCGGTGGAGATTCTTGCACCACGCCGCCCGGCCAGCCGAGGAAGAAACGCCCCGCTCGCACAGCGCCGGGCGAACCGTCCTTCCGCGCCCTTTCTTGCCCAATATGTCGATCAGCACTCGCCCCGCCCGCTCAGCCAGGAAGAGGCGGCCCGCAAACAGGCAAATGCCGGCAGTGCTTATCGCAGCGCCGAAGAGCTCTCGCCCTATCCCGTCAGCATTCGCCTGAAAGACCTTTAATTTCCCGGGAACCGGCTTAATAGCCGACCGCCGCGCCGTCCTTGCGCGGGTCGGAGCCGCCCATCATCGTGCCGCGCGCATGATCGATGAAAATCGCCTGCCCGCCGCCATGGGGCAGGAAAGCCTCGGACAGCTTGTGGCCGCGCGCCTCGAGCCCTTTACGGGTTTCCGCCGAAAGCCCCTTTTCGATATCGAGCGCCTCTGCACCGGGGAAAGCGCGCGGGCTGTCCAGCGCTTCCTGCACGTCCATGCCGTAATCGAGCATGTTCGTGACGACATGGGCATGACCCACGGCCTGATAGGCCCCGCCCATCACGCCGAACGGCATCACCGTCTTACCCTTCTCGCTCATCATCGCCGGAATGATCGTGTGCAAGGGCCGCTTGCCGCCGGCAACGCAGTTCAAATGCCCCTCTTCCATGACAAAGCCCGATCCCCGGTTCTGGAACATGACGCCGGAACCCGGCGCGAGAATGCCCGAGCCGAAACCGAAGAACAGCGAATTGATAAAGGAGACCGCATTAAGGTCCTTATCGACCACGGTCAGATAGATCGTCTCGCGGTTCAGTGGATCGCGCAGCGTGCTGAGATCGGAAATGCGGCTCTTCGCATCAATCCGCGCGGCAAGCTCACCCGCAAGCCCATCCGACAGGAGCCGGTCCACCGGCACTTCGCCGAAATCGGGATCGGCGACATATTTATCGCGCATATCATAGGCAAGGCGCGCCGCTTCCATTTCATAATGGAAGCGCTCGGCCCCATGCGGATCGAGCCTGCCCATATCGAGCCGTGAGAAAATATTCAGCATCAACAGCGCGGTGATGCCCTGCCCGTTCGGCGGGATCTCATGGATCTCGCGGCCCCGGTACGACGTTTTGATGGGCGTGACATATTCGGGCGCGTTTTCCGCGAAATCTTCCAACTCGTGAAATCCGCCGAGCGCCTGCAGCTTGGCGACCATGTCTTCGGCAACCGGCCCCTTGTAAAACCCGTCCCGGCCTTCTCTCGCGATCCGGCGCAGCGTTTCGGCGAGCACCGGCAGACGGAACTTATCGCCTGCCTGCGGGCCCTTGCCGTCTATCAGCAGCTGGCGCGGCGCATCTGCATCATGAGCCAAATGCCCTTCCAGGAACTGCCATTCCATGGCAATGCGCGGGGCAACAGCAAAACCTTCTTCGGCATAGGCAATGGCCGGCTCCAAAAGGCGGCCAAGCTCCATCGTGCCATGATCTTCCACAAGCCGCGCCCAGGCATCCACTGCCCCTGGAATGGTGACGGAGTGAACGCTGTTAAGCGAAAGCTGCTCGACACCCTTGGCGCGCAGCTTTTCAAAAGAAAGGGATTTCGGCGCGCGGCCCGAGCCGTTCAGCCCGATAATCTCCCCGCCGCCTTTTTTGGAAAGAAGCGCGAAACAGTCCCCGCCGATCCCGGTATTGTAAGGCTCGATCACGCAGAGCACGGCGGAGGCGGCAATCGCCGCATCGACCGCATTGCCCCCTTGGCGCAAGATCGCAATCGCCGCTTCCGCCGCCAAAGGCTGCGAGGTGGCGCAGAGACCGTTCACGGCATAGACCGGCGAGCGGCCCGGGAAATGCAGATCGCGCATGACTTACTCCTTGCGGGACAGATCGAGAATAAGGGCTTTCAAATCGACGATGGCGCGTTCGATACGCGTCATGCGCCCGCCAAGCTCCTCGAGCTTTTCCATTACCGCGCCCATATCGCCTTCTTCGGGCGCTTCTTGCGGAAGCGGCGTCGACACGCCCGCCCTGTCGGCGATCTCGGCGGCAGGCACGGCAAAGAACTTGGCAAGCTGAGCCACTTCCTGCGGCATCAGCTCGCGCTGATCTTTCCAGATTTCGGCTACCTGAGAAGGGGTCAGGTCAAGCGCGGCGGCCACGTCCATCTGGTTTTTGCCAAGCGCGCGCAAGCGCGTGTTGAACCAGTCCTGATCGAAGAAAAGCGCCACCCTTGCACCCTGTCTTATGCCGCCTTAGCGGCCTTTGAATTGCGGCGCACGTTTTTCCAGAAAACTTGCCACACCTTCCCGGTGATCCTCGCTCTGGAAGAGCGTGCCGAGCGTTTGCGACACCCAGCCGCCGATCTCACGCAGCTCGCCATACGCCGTGCGCCGAAGTCCTTCCTTCATATAGCGCAAGGCAAGCGGCGCGTTAACCGCCATACGCGCAGCCAGCGCCCGCGCCTCGCTCAAAAGCGCGTCATGGGGCACGGTGCGCAGCACGAGGCCGATCCGCTCCGCCTCGCCCGCATCGATGACATCGCCGGTGAAAAGCAGTTCCGCCGCCTTTTGCGGGCCGACCAGCGCGGGCAGACGCCACAGCCCGCCCACATCGGAGATAAGCCCGCGCTTGATGAAAATTTCCCCGAAGGCGGCCTTTTCAGAGGCGATACGCATATCGGCAAAAAGCGCGAGCTCCATGCCCCAGCCGACGGCCGGGCCGTTGACGGCGGCGATGACGGGCTTTTCGCATTCAAGCGCGGCGACGGCGGCAGGCGTCGGCTCGGGCCGCACCGCGGTCAGCCGGGCGACGCTTTTTTCTTTCTGCTCGCCCGTCATCATTTCCTTCACATCCTCGCCGGAACAAAAGGCGGGATCGGCGCCCGTCACGATGAGGCAGCGCGCCGCCTCATCCTGACTTGCAAAGCGGAAGCCGGCTTCCACCTCATCATAGGCGCGCCGGTTGAGCGCATTGCGCCGCTCCGGCCGGTCGATGGTGAGCGTTGCGATATGATCTGCCACCTCATAGCGCACGCACTCAAAGTCCTTCGGGTGAATTTTGTAAGACGCCATCTCTCCTCCCCTGATCTTCGCGCCCGCGCCGAGCTTAGTTGCCTGCCAGCGCATCCGCGCTTGCATCGCCGAGCTTCGAGCCGCCATCGCAATCGATGATCGTGCCGGTGATGTAAGCGCCATTGTCCGAGGAAAGGAAAAGCGCCGTCTCCGCGATATCCGTCTTCGTGCCGTAATCGCGCAGCGCGAGACGCGATTTCACCGCCTCTTCCATTTCAGGCGTCGGTGCAAGACGCGCCATGCCTTCGGTATCGGCAATGGGGCCGGGCGAGATCGCATTGACGCGCACGCCGGCCGGGCCCCATTCCATGGCAAGGCATTTGGTGAGCATGTTGATGCCCGCTTTCGCCGCGCAGACATGCGACTGGAACATCATCGCGTTCACCGCCTGAGGCGCGGTGATGGAAATGAGCGAGGCGCCTGGCCGGTTCAAATGCTCGAAGGAGGCGCGCAATACATTGAACGTGCCGATGAGATCGATATCGACGACGGTTTTGAAACCGTTGGAGGACATGCCGAGCGCGGGCGCCACGAAATTACCCGCCGCCCCGGACACAACGATATCGATCTTGCCGAACTGTTTGACCGTTTCCTCATAGGCTTTGGCAACGCTGTCGAAATCGCGCACATCCGCTGCCATGCCGATCGCCTCATGCCCCTTGTCGGTCATGGTCTTGGCGGCGGCGACAATTTTCTCGTGACTGCGCGAGATAACGGCGACTTTCGCCCCATGCTCGGCGAAATGCTGCGCAATGCCGAGATTGATGCCGCTTGAGGCGCCCGCGATGAAGGCGACTTTGCCTTCAAGCGCCTTTTCCTTGATGATGCTGGCCATGTGTCTCTCCCCGTTTTGAGCTGCTGTTTTTTGAAATCTATAGGCACTAAACCGGGCAAGAAGCGCTCTTGCAAGCCGCCATGATGTTCCCGGCCCGCTTGACGCAAGGGGGCGCAGGGGAATGCCCGGTTCGTAGCCAGGTTCCCAGTTGGGTTCATCGCGGCTTTCGGCCATACTCTCCCCGCCAACAGTTCCACATCCAAGGCCGGCTTCCATGAAGAGTCTCAAATCAGCCATCGTGCTTCTCGCGCTTCTTATTCTTCTGGCCGGCATCGCCTATTGGTGGGCGGGCAAAGATTTAAAAGAGCTGAGCGGGGCCGAACGCGCACAGCTGAAGGCGGACGGGCTTGCCCATGATTTTGCGCCCTTGAGCGAGGGCACCGTGCATTACCGCCTGGAAGGGCCGGAAGGCGCGCCTACCATCCTCCTCGTGCATGGCTTTTCCGTGCCCTCTTTCGTCTGGGATGCGCATTTTGCACCGCTGACCGAGGCGGGTTACCGGGTCCTTGCCTTCGACAATTACGGGCGCGGCTTTTCCGACCGCCCGGACGGGCCCTATGACGCCGCGCGCACGGACCGCCTCATCACCGATCTTCTCGCGCATCTGAACATCGCAGGCAAAATCCATCTCGCCGGCTATTCCATGGGCGGAGCGGCCGCCGGGCTTTTCACCGCCCGTCACCCGGAGCGTGTGCGCAGCCTCACCCTCATCGCGCCTGCAGGGGTGGAAGCCGTCGAACCTTCCGGCGCAGTGAACCTTCTGCGCGCGCCGCTCGTCGGCGATTGGATCGGCCGCGTTTTCGGCAAGGAAATTTTCTATAATAGGCTCGCGGAAGAAGAGAAAATCCGCGAAGGCGGCGAGGCCTTCACCGCCCGCTTTGCCAAACAGATGGAATATCGCGGCTACACGAATGCGCTGATTTCCACCATGCGCCATTACCCGATGCTGGACGGCGCGCCGGGCGCTTTCCGCAGTGTGGGTGAAAGCGGCGTGCCGGTGCTCGCCATCTGGGGCGAAAAGGACGAGGTAGTGCCCTTCGCGCATTCTGCCGCGCTCACCCGCCTTGCCCCGCAGACAAAGCTGATTTCGTTCCCGCAGCTGGATCACTCCCTGACCTATAGCGCACCGGAAAAAGTAACCCCGCTCATTCTGGAGCATATCCGCGCCCATCACGTCGCGCTCAGCCCCGGCGGCATCGGCGCCAAACCGCGCGGCCCCGCCGCACGGATGGAAGCGCGCGAATGCGACTGTCATGTGCCCGCCGCCGGTCCGCAAAGCCCGGCGCTGCCTGCCAAGGACGGATAAAACCGGACCGCTTGCCGCGCGCCGCGAAGACGCCTAGAACCGGGAAACTGGAAGAAAGAGGCCTGTGCGCCCATCTATGCGGGGCATAGAGGTTTCAAGGCAAAGCACCGTGATCAAGGACATCAGCGACAAAGGCGTGATTTTTGAGGAGCTGGGCTGGGTGGACCCGCTGGCGCTTTTCGCGCCGCTTGGCCATGAGCCTTTCGCGCTTTTCCTCGACAGCGCCACCGCCGGGCCGGGCCGTGACGCCGCACTACATGGCCGCTGGAGCTTCATTGCCGCCGATCCCGTCTGCACGCTGAAAGCGGAGCCGGAAGGCAGAGCCTTGCTGGACGGGTCGCCCAGCAATGAACCCGTCTTCGATCTCATCGCCCGTCTCCTTTCCCGCCACCGGCTTGAAAAAGAAGACCTGCCGGAAGCCGCCCGCGCCATTCCCTTTACCGGCGGGCTCGCCGGGACGATCGGCTATGAAATGGCACGCGCGCTTGAAACCTTACCTGCGCTTTCAAAAGACCCGCTGCCTGCCCTCGCCCTCGGCCTTTATGACGTGGTGCTTGCCTTCGATCATCAGACCCGAAAGCTCTTTCTCATTTCGACCGGGCTTGGCGAGGAAAAGCCGCCCGCCCGCGCCGCGCGGGCCGAAGCGCGCGCCGCCAAATGGCGCGCCCGCATCGCGCTCAATCCCGCACTTACTCCCTTGCACTGGCCGCTCAGCCCGCAGCCTGCCCATTCCGTCAGAGCGCTCAAAACACCGGATACCTATAAAGCCGATATCGCCAAGGTCATCGCCTATATCCATGCCGGTGATATTTTTCAGGCCAATCTCAGCCAGCGCTTCGAAAGCGATCTGACGCCCGACGAAACGCCCTTCCTCCTTTACCGGCGCCTGCGCGCCCATTCGCCCGCCCCCTTTGCCGGATTCTTCAATCTGGAAGAAGGCGCGCTGCTTTCTTCTTCCCCTGAACGTTTTCTTTCCTCGGACGGCAAAACCGCGCAGACGAAACCCATCAAAGGCACACGTCCGCGCGGGGTAACTGCGAAAGAAGACGCCGCCCTTGCCGCCGAACTTCAGGCAAGCGGCAAGGACCGGGCGGAAAACGTCATGATCGTCGATCTGATGCGCAATGATTTTTCTCGCGTCTGCAAAGACGGCAGTGTGCGCGTGCCCGCGCTCTGCACGCTGGAAAGCTACGCGAATGTCCACCATCTCGTCTCGACCGTGGAAGGCGAGCTTTGCGAGGGAAAAACCGCGCTCGATCTTCTGATGGCGGCTTTTCCCGGCGGCTCGATCACTGGCGCCCCCAAAATCCGCGCCATGGAAGTAATCGCGGAACTCGAGCAAAACCCCCGCGGCATCTATTGCGGCAGCTTCGGCTATCTCGGCCTTGACGGTCGCATGGACATGAATATTTCCATCCGCACCATGAGCATTGCGGGTGGCAAGGCACGTTTCAATGCAGGCGGCGGTATCGTGGCCGATTCCGATCCGCAGGAGGAATATGAAGAAAGCCTTGCCAAGGCGAGCGCCATGCGCGCCGCCCTGCTCGGTATCCGCCCGGAAGAACGCACAAAAGAGCGCGGAGGAGCAAAGCGGCGCTCATGATCCTGCTCATCGACAATTACGACAGCTTCGTTCACAACCTTGCCCGCTATGTAGGCGAGCTTGGCTATGAGCGCCGCGTGCTGCGCAATGATGCGGTGACAATTGCCGAGATCGAAGCGATGCGCCCGGACGCCCTTATCCTATCGCCCGGCCCCTGCACGCCGGATGAAGCGGGCATTTGCCTCGAGGCGGTCAGGCGCCTTGCCCCGCAGCTTCCCATTCTCGGCATCTGCCTTGGCCATCAATGCATCGCGCAGGCATTCGGCGGCATTGTGCGCCGCGCCGCGCCGCGCCATGGACGCGCCTCACCCATCCGTCACAATGGCGCGTTAGTCTTTGCCGGCCTGCCCAATCCTTTTGAAGCGGCGCGCTACCATTCCCTCGCCGTCGATCTGCCGGAAGGGGGAGTGTTGCAAGAAACCGCCCGCGCCGAAGACGATGGAGAAATCATGGCCCTTGCCCATGAAAGCCTGCCCGTAACGGGCCTGCAGTTTCACCCCGAATCGGTGCTCACCCCGCTCGGCCACAAGCTGCTCGCCAATTTCTTTGCTGCTTCAGGCCTCAACCCATCGAAAGCACCGAGCCTGCGTCACGAGGAGCTTGCCCCATGACGGTCTGGCTCAACGGCGCGCTCACCGGCTCCGGCATGCCGGTCATCGAACCCTCGGACCGGGGTTTTCTGCTGGCCGACGGGCTCTTTGAAACCTTGCTGGCGCGCGAAGGCCGCCCGCTTTTCTTTGATGCGCATATGGACCGGCTGGAGCAGAGCGCCGAAGAGCTCGCCCTGTCCATCCCGGCGAGCCGCAAGAAAATCCGCAAAGGCATGAGCGCGCTTCTTGCCGCCAACAAATTGGATGAAGGCGAGGCGAGCCTGCGCCTCACTCTGACGCGGGGGCCGGGCGCGCGCGGCATCGCCTTGCCGGAAGACCCGCATCCCACCTTGCTCATTACCGCCGCCCCGCTCGGCAAGGCGCCCGATACCGTAACGGCCATCACCGCCGCCATCCGGCGCAACGAAACCTCCCCCGCCACGCGCATGAAGACCCTCGCCTATCTCGACAATATTCTGGCGCGGCGCGAGGCGAATGCAAAAGGCGCGGGCGAAGCGCTGATGCTGAATACGAAAGGCCGGCTTGCCTGCGGCACGATCGGTAATCTCTTTCTCTGGAAGGGTGCGGCGCTTTTCACGCCCGCTCTGGATGAAGGCGTTCTTCCGGGCATTACCCGCGCGCAAATCATCGCCCTTGCCGAAGAAGAAGGGCTCACCTGCCGCGAGGCCCCGCTCGAGGCTGATACCTTGCGCAGCTGCGACGGCGCATTTCTGACGAACTCACTCGCCGGCCTGCAGCGCATCAGAAAAGTCGACGGCGAGCCTGTGCCCGATCATGCCCTCACGAGCCAGCTCGAGGCGGCCTACAGGGCGCTTCTTGAAAAAGAAGCCGCACAGGAACTTCCCGGCGGCGAATGAAAACGGCGCCCCGCTGCCGGGACGCCGTCTGCAAACTTTTGAACGCAAAGGCTGTGCTTATTCGCCGACGGAAAAGTCGCGGCGCGCCGTCGTGATCGTGACGGTGAAGCCCGCCACCACATCCAGCAGCACCAGAAGCGTGATCAGGAAGAACGTCGAATTGCCGAAGGCCGGCAGTGCGATGAATTCGATCAGACAGACAAGCAGCACGATCAGCGAAAGCGCGTGATTGATGATCGAGGTCGTCCCGGTGCGCGTCGCGCTGACAAGTTCCAGAAACAAGAGAACCAGCCCGGCGGAAAGCAGCGCATCGCTGACAGCAACCCCCCAATTTGCGCCCGATATGAGCGCAACGGTGAACAGCTCGGCATCGAGGCTGGGTCCGGTCAGAAAAGCGATGATGTTATAGGCAATAACGATAATGGCCATAAGCGGCATCGAGCCCATATTTGTTCCCCCTTACAAATGGTCGGCCTCCAGGGCCAAAGTGTAGCAAGCAGTGCCCGTCAAGGCCATGTAAACTCAGGTCGTTGACAGATTTACGGCAGGAAGAGCCGGAAAATAAGGCCCGGAATAAAGAAAAAGCGCCGGAAAACCGGCGCTTTTCAATAAATCACCTGGGAGGCGAAGGACTTAGATATCGTCCTTGGCTTCCAGAACCTGGCGGCCACGATACATGCCCGTCTTCAGGTCGATATGGTGCGGACGGTGCAATTCGCCCGTTTCCTTGTCTTCCATATAGGCCGGCGCGGAAAGCGCATCGGCGGAACGGCGCATGCCGCGCTTGGAAGGGGTGGTTTTCCGCTTGGGAACAGCCATCTCATCGCTCCCGTTTCAACACCGGCATCAGGCCCGGCTCGAAACTGTCAAATCTTTCAAGGACTTAAATAATTCAGGGCGCGGCAAATCCGAGCCAGCGCCCCATTGGGTGCGCGTTATAGCGGCAAATGGGGCCCGCGTCTATGGGCTCGTGGCAAAAAACCGCGCCGCGCTCCCCTTTTCGCCGCTCCTCAGTCCGCCTGCTCTTCAATCCGAAAGACAGCCCTCCGCGCCCCGGTAGCGCGCCTCGGCCCGGACCAGCCAGAAGACGGAGGCGGAAATGCGCTTTTCGTCTTCATCGACCGAGGCCCGCACCAGCTCGAAGCCGGGCGGATCGTCCTTCCGGCACTCTTCCAAGGGGCGCTCCGCAATAAAGACGCAGGAACAGGCGGTTTTGGCGACGGCCCGCGCGCCCACTTCCGCGTCCGCCGCCATGCGGCGGGTGGGGCCCAGCACCAGCGCGATCAGAACGGCGAGCACCACCGCGGAAACGAGATATTTGATATTCACGGGCACATCCTTAGGCTGCTTTGGCCAAGATTAGGAGTACCCGCCCGTGTCAGCTCTGTCCATTGCCGCTTCCGCCAAGCTCCCACACGGGGCCCTGAAAAGCCTGCTTGCAGCATGCTGCCTGGCGCTTTTGACCCTTCCGGCACAGGCCGAACTCGCCCCCCTCCCCGCTCAGCCGGAAGAGACGCGCTGGCCGGATGGCGGCTGGCCGGAGGCAGCCGGACCCGAAGCGCTTCAAACCCGCATCCGCGAGACGCTCACCAATGAAGACGACCCGCATCTGAAAGGCGTGCGCGCGCTTCTTGTCGTGCGCGGCGGCAAACTCATCGGCGAGGGGTACCGCGCGGGCTTTGACCGGAAGACACATTTTCAGTCCTGGTCCATGGCCAAAAGCATCACCCATGCGCTGACCGGTATCTTGAGCCTGAAAGGCAAGCTCGACATCACCGCGCCCGCCCCCGTGCCCGAATGGCACCGCCGGGACGGCGATGCGCGCGCCGGGATCCGTCTCGAGGATCTGCTGCGTATGCAATCCGGTCTTACGTTCCTGGAAAATTACGAAGCGCCCTCGAAATCCCACGCCCTGCAAATGCTTTTCGGCTCCGGGCGAAAAGATATGGGCCATTATGCCGCCAGCCTGCCGCTCGCCCATGCGCCGGGCACGCACTGGTCCTATTCGAGCGGCACCAGCAATATTATCGCCCGCATCCTGAAAGAAGCAGCCGGCACGCAAGACGCCGCCGCCTTCAACACCTTTATGCAGGAAGAACTTTTCAAGCCCATCGGCATTGAAAGCGCCGTGCCTGAATTCGATGCGAGCGGCACACTTATCGGCTCTTCCTTCGTGCATATGACCGCGCGGGACTGGGCGCGTTTCGGTTATCTTTATCTGCGCGATGGAAAGTGGAACGGCAACAGGCTCTTGCCGGAAGGCTGGGCCGATCATGCCCGCCGTCCCGCGCGCCATTCAGGCGGGCTTTATGGCGCTCATTTCTGGCTGAATGCGCCCGATCCTCAAACAGGCAAGCCGGCCCTTTCGGACCGGCTGCCTGCGGATGTGTTCATGGCGAGAGGTTTCGGCGGCCAGCTTGTGGCGATCTTTCCCACCCAGGACATGGTGCTGGTGATGCTGGGTGTCGTCTATGAAGACGATGCGGAGCCGCTGGTCAATCTGATTGCCGACCTGGCCGAGAGCGCTGCGCCCTGAGCCCGACGGAAACTTAGCGCTTCTCGTCTTCTTTTTTGTCGTTCTTTTTGTCGGACTTCACGGTGCCGGTCACCAGAAGATCGTCTTCGCTGATCCCGGCCGCGCCGCCTTCGGACATTTGTTCGAAGAGGCGCTGCATGCTCTCGCGGTCATAGGATTTCAGCGTGTCTTCGGCGGCAAGCGCTGCGCCCGCGCCAAGAAGGCCGGCCAGCGCCGCGCCCGTCACGATCTGCATGAATTTCGTCGTCTGGTTCCGCATGGGTCCCCCCGGAGTCGCGGTTTCGTCTCAATCTCTACCGCCACTCTAACGGCCAATCGGTACCAATTTATTAAAATGCAAAACGCGCTGTTGCAAATCGCACAGCGCGTTTTCTTCTCTTTAAGTAAATATTAACCCTGAAAGCAGCCGGGTCTTACGCCGCTACCGCCTTTGCCGGCTCCATGAAACGGTGTCCCGTCGCCTCTGCCACGGCCCGGTATGTCAGCTCGCCCTGATGGACATTGAGCCCGGCAAGAAGATGCGGATCGTCCTGCAGCGCCTTGCGGTAGCCTTTATTGGCCAGCGCCAGCGTGAAAGGCAGCGTCGCATTGTTGAGCGCGAAGGTGGAGGTACGCGCCACCGCGCCCGGCATATTCGCCACGCAGTAATGCACCACGTCATGCTTGATGAAAGTGGGATCGGCATGGGTGGTGGCCTTGGAGGTTTCGAAACAGCCGCCCTGGTCGATGGAAATATCGACGAGCACCGAGCCGCGCTTCATCTTGCGCACCATCTCCTCGGTCACGAGCTTGGGCGCGGCCGCCCCCGGCACCAGCACCGCGCCGATGACGAGATCAGCGCCCAAAACATGTTCCTCGATCGATTGCACCGTGCCGAAAATCGTGTTGAGCATCGGCCCGAATTGCAGATCGAGCTCGTAAAGCCGGTGCAGATTGATGTCGATGACCGTGACATGGGCTTCAAGCCCCATGGCCATGCGCGCGGCATTCGTGCCGGCCACGCCGCCGCCGAGCACCACGACTTTCGCCGCCGGCACGCCCGGCACCCCGCCGAGAAGCTGGCCGCGCCCGCCCTGCTCCATTTCAAGGCAGTGGGCGCCCGCCTGGATCGACATGCGCCCGGCCACCTCGCTCATCGGCGCAAGCAGCGGCAAGCCGCCGCGCCGGTCCGTCACCGTTTCATAGGCAATCGCGACGCAGCCGGAATCGATCAGCGCCTGGGTCTGATCGGGGTCGGCGGCAAGGTGGAGATAGGTGAAAAGGATCTGCCCATCGCGCAGCATTTTCGTTTCGGAAGGCTGGGGCTCTTTCACCTTTACGATCATGTCGGCTTCGGCAAACACTTCCTCGGCGCTTGCGGCAATCTTTGCGCCCGCCTGCTCATAAGCCTCATCGAAGAGCCCGATCGCGGTGCCCGCATCTTTCTGCACCACGACTTCGTGGCCGTTCACCACCGCTTCACGCACGCTTGCCGGGGTCATGCCGACCCGGTATTCGTGAACCTTGATTTCCTTGGGGACACCGATGCGCATGGCCTCATTCTCCTAAAGCTTGAGCTCTTGAAAGCTTGAGGGGCCGCGCCGGGAGCCGGAAGGCGCGCGCGCCCTTTACATGAAGGAAGTCTAGGCGCGAAAAACCCCGCTCTCCAAGAGCGGTCCGGCGGGCGGATTGTTCCCGCGTTTAAAATGATAAGCGAAATAAAGGCGCGCGAAAAATACGCAGCGGACGAAGAAGATGACGGAATTCAACGACGCTCTCAAAAACAGACTGGCAACGGGCCTCGGCGCCTTTCAGCACCAGCTTGCAGATGCCCCACATCTTAAACATGCCGCGGTCTGTCTGACGGTTCTCTCCCACCCAGCAGAGACGGGCCGGGCCTGCCTTCTTCTCACCCGGCGCGCGCCGCGCCTCAGTTCTCATGCCGGGCAATGGGCGCTGCCGGGCGGGCGCATCGACAAAGGCGAAAGCCCGCTCGAGGCGGCGCGGCGGGAAATGCGCGAGGAGGTCAATCTGCATCTGGAAGAGGCGCACTGCCTCGGCCGGCTCGATGATTATGAAACCCGCTCCGGCTATCTCATCTCGCCTTTTGTCTTCTGGGCGCAGGAGACGGGTGCGATGCGCCCCAATCCGGGGGAAGTCGCCTCCCTTCATCCGATTGCGCTTGAAGCATTCGATAGGCCGGACTCTCCCGAGTTCATTACCATCCCAGAAAGCGAGCGGCCCGTGATCCGGCTTTATTTCGAAGACAGCAACATTCACGCGCCCACCGCCGCCGTGCTGCATCAGTTTCTGGAACTGGCGCTGCACGGGCGCGTCACCCGCGTCGCCCATTACGAGCAGCCGGTCTGGGCTTGGAAATAAGCTCAGCGCGGGCTGAAGGCGATATGGCTGAAGCCATGACTATGGGCGCGGGCACTTTCAGGCGCTGCCGCTTGCACGGCCTTTTCCGCCGCGCTTGCCGGCCAGAAAACGTTCCAGCCTTTTTCATGGAAATAAAAGACCAGCGTGTTCACCGTCGGCTCGATCAGCGCGACGCCCGTGGCAATCGCCACCGAACCCGTCAGCGCGAAAGTCACGCCGAAGCCCACCCCGAAATGCAGGACGGCGAAAGTGGCGGTTTTGATCAGGTCTCTCATCGCAAACTCCATGATGCGAATTAGAATGATTTCAAAATATAGTTTTTGAGAACCATTGTCAACAAGAAACCTTGCCCTGCGAGGGGATGGGCCGGCGCGGGGCCGCGCAACCTGCCGCAACGGCGGGATGCCCCTCCGGCCCGTTAAAGCGGCGCTTACCTTAACCGCGCTTTACCTAAAATTTTAAACATCCGTGAACGGCTGAGCCTGCAGTCTCCATCTTGAGGGTGGGGTCATAAAAGAATGCAGGTGTCACTGTGTTTCAGCGTCTGATTGCCCTCGCCCAGGAACCTTCCAGCGACAAGCGCCGCGAACTGATGGGGCAAGTCGCGGATATCTTCACCGAAAATGCCGAAACCTATTCGAGCCGGGAGCTGGCGCTTTTCGGCGAGATCATGGCGAACCTGCTCAACCAGATCGAGCGTGAAAGCCGCCGCGAGACATCGCAAAAGCTTGCCCCGCTCTGCCAGACCCCGCGCAGCCTTGCCCTGCAGCTTGCCCATGACGAGGCGGAAATCGCCGCGCCCATGCTGCAGCATTCCCCGGTGCTGACGACGGACGATCTCATCGAACTTGCCAAGGCAAAAGGTCAGCCGCATTTGCAGGCGATTGCGCAGCGCGCCCATCTGGAAAGCGGGCTGACGGACGTGTTGCTTGAAAGGGGCGAGGCACCCGTACAGCAAACTCTTGCAGCGAACACCAATGCGGAATTTTCCGAATGGGGCGGCAAGCACCTCACCGAACTGGCAGAGAACGACACCCTTGTGCGGAATGCGCTTTGGATGCGCGCAGAACAGGGCGGCAAAGCCTTCAGCAATATCATCTCGGTCCTGCCGGAAGGCCACCGGGCGATTTTCGAAAAACTGACAAATGCAAGCGAGGAGGCGGCCAAGAATCTTCTGGCCATTGCCGCCCAGATCGCCAAACGCAACACGCCCGAATATCGCCGCCGCCGGCTGCACGCGAAAATTGCCGCCAAGGAAATCAAGGCAGGCCGGCGCTCTCTCGACACGATCGTGCGCCAATATAGTGAAAAAAACTGGATGCTGGCGCTTGCGCACCTGCTGGCGAGCGTTGCCGGGATCGAGGAAAAATTTGTCATCAACATATTGGCGAAAGGCTCGAACGAAGCGCCCGCGCTTTTGTGCCGCGCCCTCGGCATGCAGGACGAAACCTACCGCGCGCTCTGCCTGGCGCGCTGCGAAAGGTTGAAACTGCCAGACAGCATTACCGAACAATGGCTGGAGGAATTCCGCGCGCTGGACGGTGAAACGGCCCGGCGGGGTCTGCGCTTCATCACCGTGCGCACACGGCTGAGGCAAGCAAGCTGACGCCTAGTCCCCGCCCGCTTCCAAAAGAAAGCGCGCCCGCGCAATGCCGAGCCGCGCCGCAAGGTAAGGCAGGATTTCTTTTTCAAGCTGCGCTTTGAGCGTGTAAGGCGGGTTGAGAATAAGAAGCCCGCAGCCATTGAGCCGGTCCGCGCGCGCCTCTCCATAAATCATCAATTCGGCGCGCAGCCAGCTGCCGGGCGCAAGGGCCGCCGCCTCGCGGGCGAACCGGTCCACAGGCCCGCGCTCCTTTACCGGATACCAGATCATGTAGGTGCCCGTGGCAAAGCGGGAAAGCGCTTCTTTCAGATTCGCGGTGAGCGCTAAAAACTCATCGCGCTTTTCGAACGGCGGATCGATCAGCACGAGCCCGCGGCGCGCTTTCGGCGGCAAAAAGGATTTCAGCGCCAGATAGCCGTCGAGCCCGTAAACCCGCGCCTGCTTGTCCCCCTCAAAGCGGGAGAGCAAAACCTCCTTGTCCTTTTCATGCAGCTCGCAGAACTTCGCCTCGTCCCCTGCCCGCAAAAAGCCGCGGGTGATGAACGGCGAGCCGGGATAAATCCGCACGCCCTCGCCCGTCCCTTCCGGCTGCAGCGCGCGCACTCTCTCAAGATAGGGCCGGAAAATCTCCGGGCAGGCCGGATCGGCAAACAGCCTTGCAATGCCGCCCTGAAACTCGCCCGTCTTCTGCGCTTCCTCGCTCGAGAGATCGTAAAGCCCTATGCCCGCATGGGTGTCGAGCACGAAGAACGGCTTGTCCTTCTGCGTGAGATAGGAAAGCACCAGCGTCAGCACGTTGTGCTTGAGGACATCGGCAAAATTGCCGGCATGATAGATATGGCGGTAGTTCAAGAACAGCTTCCCAACGAAAAAGGGCACCCGGTAAAGGCGCCCTCTTTTAACCCGTTAAAGCAGGGAAGATAAACGGGCAATGCAGCGCGGATCCTGCCGCTTGCCCAAGCTCTCTAGCGCTGAACCATCGTCTGAGCGCGCTTGGCAAACTCTTCCGCTTCTTTGCCGTTGCCCTGGCGGATCGCGTCGATATCGACCGGCACCTTGACACCTTTTTGCGCGGCGGGCCGCTCGGCGATCTTGTCAATCCAGCGCTGCAGGTGGTCGAGCCCTTCGACGGACGCGCCCGACCAGGCATGGGTGCGCACCCAGCACCAATTGGCGATATCGGCGATCGTGTAATCATCGCCCGCCAGCCATTCGCTTTCGCCGAGACGGCGCTCCAGCACCTCAAAGAGGCGGCGGGACTCGTTTTGATAGCGATCGATAACCGGCTGGATCTTTTCGGGCCAGTAACGGTTGAAAACATTGGCCTGCCCCATCATCGGGCCGATACCGCCCATCTGGAACATCAGCCACTGAATCACCTGCGAGCGGCCTTTAGCGTCCGCGGGCAGGAGCTTGCCGGTCTTTTCGGCGAGATAGAGCATGATCGCGCCGCTTTCGAAGACCGCAAAATCGCCTTCATCACGGTCGATGATCGCCGGAATGCGCCCGTTCGGGTTGATTTTCAGGAACCAGTCCTGCTTCTGCTCGCCCGACTGCATGTCGATGGCTTTCACCTCGTAAGGCAGGCCGAGCTCTTCAAGCGTCACGGAAGCTTTCCAGCCATTGGGCGTGGAGGCGGTATAAAGATCGATCATGGGTTTTTCCTTGAGTTCCCCGAAAACAGGTTTTCTTTGAAGCCGGGCCGCAGACAGCACGCCTGCCATGCCCGCCGATTATGCAAGTGCCGTCGATATTGGCGCCGCCTGGCTAAAGCGCAACCATTTGCCCGGCACCGGACACCGGAAACCCGCTCACTTGGCCGTGAAGCGCGCCCCACGCAATCGATGTGCCTGCAGGGACACGGGTCCCGCCACTTGTTCATTTTTATCAACATTTTCATGAACCAGGCTCAATCATCCCCCTTGCACCCAATCAAAAAGAGAGAAAGACTTGTTGAATTCCCGCCTTTTTCTATGGCGGGCGGGGGTCAGCCAGGCAAATTCGGAGGATTGGGATTATGACGCGCAATAATGGCAACAGAGGCATGTCGGGTCTGCTGAAGGCGCTTTCGCGCCGTCAGTTCGTGACCGGCGCAGCGGCTGTGGGGGTGACCATCACGGCCATGCCGAAATTCGCCGCAGCGGAAGAGAAGAAGCTGAATTTCTACAACTGGGATACGTATATTGGGGAAACCACCCTTGATGACTTCAAGGAAGCCACCGGCATCGAAGTCACGATGGACCTTTTCGCCGACAATACGGAACTTTTCGCCAAGCTGCGCGAAGGCAACCCGGGCTACGACGTGATCGTGCCCTCGAACGACTATGTCGCGCGCATGTCCGAAGCCGGCATGCTGGAAGAAATCGATCATTCGAAGATTCCGAACATCAAGCATCTCTTCCCGCGCTTCCTGGGCGAGGACGTGTCCTTCGACCCGGGCCGGAAATATTCGCTCCCTTACATGTGGGGCACGATCGGCATCGGCTACCGCAAGTCGCGCATGGACGGCGTGCCGGATAGCTGGAAGTGGCTGATGGATTCGGACAAGTATGCCGGCAAGATCGCGCTTATGGGCGAATGCGGCACGCTGATGCAGATGGCCATGCAGTATCTCGGCCACGACATCAACACCACCGACCCGGCGCATTTCAAAGCCGCCGAGGAACTGCTGATCAAGCAGAAGCCGCATATCAAGTCCTTCGCCGAAGACAACGGTCAGGACCTGCTCGCCTCCGGCGAATGCGACATCGTGATGGAATGGAACGGCGATATTTCGCAGGTCATGGCCGAAGACGACGATATCGGCTATGTGCTGCCCACAGAAGGCGGGCTCCTGTGGGAAGATGCGCTGGCCATTCCGAAGGACGCGCCGCATCCTGAAAACGCGCATGCCTTCATCAACTACATCTATGAGCCAGAAGTGAACCGGCTCATTGCCGACTTCATCCAGTACGCTTCGCCGAACCAGACCGCGGTGGAAGGTATGGACCCGGCTTACAAAGACAATCCCGCCATCTTCCCGCCGGAAGAAGCGCTTGCAAAAGCGCAGACGGCGAAATATCTCGGCGAGGATGTCGTCGGGCAGCTTGAAGAAGCCTGCACGCGTATCTTTGCAGCCTAAGACGGCAGCAAAACGGGGCGGATGGAAATCATCCGCCCCGCTTTCGTTCTAAACCTTTTTAGCGGCGCTCTGTGGGCGCCCTATTTCAGTCAAGCACGCCGGGGCAAAGGGCGAGAATGGAACATTGGCGTAAATCCGCAGGCGCTTTCTGGGCGGGCTTTCTTCCGCCCACTCTTTGGCTACTGGCCTTTTTCTTCGTTCCCCTGTCCCTGATCTGGGCGTTCAGCTTCGGCGAAAAATCCGGCATCATCGACATCGATCTCGTCTGGACGTTCGAGAACTATGCCCGGGCGCTCGAACCGCTTTATCTCGGCATTTTCGCAAAATCGCTCTGGATGGCGACGATCACGACCTTCATCTGCCTGCTTGTGGG
This sequence comes from Tepidicaulis sp., assembly GCF_965222285.1. Lineage (NCBI taxonomy): Bacteria > Pseudomonadati > Pseudomonadota > Alphaproteobacteria > Hyphomicrobiales > Parvibaculaceae > Tepidicaulis > Tepidicaulis sp. The sequence continues at coordinate 3,114,152 of NZ_OZ244942.1, forward strand.
CTTTCCGGTCGCCATCGGCATCGTCTTCGCGCCGCCCAAAATGCGCATGTGGCTCTTGCTGCTCGTCATCCTGCCTTTTTGGACGAACCTTCTGATCCGCACATACGCGCTGATCGCGGTTCTGCGCACGCGCGGCCATGTCAATTTCGCGCTGGAATGGATGTGGGATCACGCCAATTCCTTTCTGACGCTGATCGGGCTCGGCAGCTTCAGCCTTCTGGGCGAGCGCTTCGAACCGCTCGAAATGCTCTATAACAACACCGCCGTGGTCATCGGCCTTGTCTATGTGGGCCTGCCCTTCATGGTGCTGCCGCTTTATGCCGCGCTCGACCGGCTGGACCGCTCCTATATCGAGGCGAGCCTCGATCTCGGCGCCGGGCACATCCGCACTTTCTGGTCCGTGGTCGTGCCGCTTGCCCTGCCTGGGATTGCCAGCGGCATCGTCATCACGTTCATTCCGACACTCGGCTCCTTCCTGACGCCGGACCTCCTCGGCGGGCCGGACAGCCAGATGATCGCCAATGTGATCGAGCGCCAGTTCAAGTCGGCCAACCATTGGCCCTTCGGCTCGGCGCTCTCCTTCATCCTCATGTATGCAACCTTCTTCGGCCTTGCCGTACGCGCGCTCATGTCGCGCAATGAAGAAAGGGGGGCCCGCTAATGGCTTTGCTCTCCCGCCTGCGCGCCCGGCGCGAACCCGTCGGCCCGCTCGATTATTACCGCAAGCTCTGGCTGCGGCTGATCATGGCCGGCACGCTGATCTTTCTTTATGGGCCGATTTCGACGCTGATCGCCTTTTCCTTCAATGACAGCCGGCGCAACATCGTCTGGCGCGGCTTCACGCTGAAATATTACGAAAAGGCGCTGGAAAACGACGAGCTGATCGAAGCGTTCACGAACTCGCTCACCATCGCCTTCTTCACCACCATCGTCTCCGTGATCCTGGCCGCGCTTGCCGCCTATGTGCTCTGGCGCTTCCGCTTTCCTTTCAAAGCGGCTTACGAGGGCGCCGTGGCGCTGCCCATCGTGATCCCGGAAATCTGCATGGGCGTCGCGATGATGGCCTTCTTCGCGCGCATCGGCTGGCCATCCGATCTGCCCTGGCCTCTCTCGCTCTCGCAGATCACCATCGCCCATATCGCCTTTTCCTTCCCCTTCGCCGCGATCGTCATCCGCGCGCGGCTGGAAACGTTCAACAGAGAGCTTGCCGAAAGCGCCCGTGATCTCGGGGCCTCCGAAGCGCGCGTCTTCTGGGACATCGTGGTGCCCCATATGAAGCCGGGGCTGATCGCCGGCGCGCTCTTGTCCTTCACGCTCTCGCTCGACGATTTCGTGATTACTTTCTTCACCGCCGGCCCCAATACGGTCACCTTCCCGGTGAAGGTCTATTCCATGGTCCGGTTCTCCGTGACGCCGGAAGTGAACGCCGCCTCGACCATCCTCATCGGTCTGACGCTGGTGCTCACCGCCATCGCGCTCCGGCTCCAGAACCGCAACAATATGAACATGCAAGCGTGACGATTATGGCAGACATGCAAGACCCGATTATTCGCATCGAAAATATCTGCAAGACCTATCCCGGCGGCGTGCAGGCCGTGGACAATGTCTCGCTCAATGTAGACCGGGGCGAGTTCTTCGCGCTGCTCGGCCCCTCCGGCTGCGGCAAGACCACCTTGCTGCGCATGATGGCGGGCTTTGAAATTCCGACCAGCGGCCAGCTCCTGATCGACGGACAGAACATGGCCGACGTGCAGCCCAACAAGCGCCCCGTCAACATGGTCTTCCAGTCCTATGCGGTTTTCCCACATATGAGCGTCGCGCAGAATGTCGGCTACGGGCTGAAAATCGAAGGCCGCCCGAAAAAGGAAATCGCCGAGCGCGTGCAGGAAGCGCTCGATCTCGTCAAGCTCGGCCATTTGGGCGGGCGCATGCCGGATGAGCTTTCCGGCGGCCAGCGCCAGCGTGTCGCCCTTGCCCGCGCGCTGATCAAACGCCCGAGCGTGCTGCTGCTCGACGAACCGCTTTCCGCACTCGATGCGAAACTGCGCGAGGCCATGCAGATCGAGCTCGTGCGCCTGCAAAAAACCGTGGGCATTACCTTCGTCATCGTGACCCACGATCAGGACGAAGCGCTTTCCATGGCCAACCGCATCGCGGTGATGGAACACGGCGTCGTCAGGCAGATCGCCGGCCCCGCCGAGCTTTACGAAAGCCCGAATTGCCGCTTCGTCGCCGACTTCATCGGCAAGATCAATCTCTTCGACGGCCAGGCGAAAGCAAACGGCAACGGCAAGACGCTGGTGGACACGCCGGTTCTGGGGAAAGCCGAATTCGGCGGCGACGCCAATGGCGCCGTCTCGCTCGGCGTGCGCCCTGAAAAAGTCCGCGTCAGCCGGGAAAAGCCGAGCGGCAATCTGCTTGCCGCCCAAGGCCCCGTCACCGACATCGCCTATTATGGCGGCTACTCGAAAGTCTTTGTCGATATCGGTGCGAAGGAACCCGTCCTGGCCGACATCACCAATGCCGAACGCAGCACAGGACTCGGCTTCCAAAACGGCGAAAATCTCTGGGTGAGCTGGCGAGCCGAAGACACGCTGGTTCTGACCTCGTAAACCGAAGCACACAAATACCTGCAGCTTGAAACCGGAAAGTTCCGCTTTCCGGTTTTTTCTCGCCCGGCGCGCCTGCTGGTTTTTCTTGACAGGCGAGTTAGCATTTGCTAACTCTCGCTTATCCCAAGGAGAAACCCGTGCCGAACGCGCCAAGCTTTTTAATCGAAATTCAGGACCCGCCCGCCAAAAAGGCGATCATGCTGGCGGCTCTCGATCTGTTCGTGGAACGCGGCATCGAAGGTACCAGCATCCGCGATGTGGCGGAAAAGGCGGGCTATTCGAACCCCGCCCTTTACAAGCATTTCGCCAGCAAGGAAGAGCTCGCCTTCGCGCTTTTCGAGCGCTGCTACGGGGAAATGAGCGCCTGGCTCGACCGCACCCTAGCCGATACGGATGGACCTTTCGCCGAACGCTTTGAAAAACTCATCGCAGCCTATACCGGGCTCCTCGATAAATGCCCGGAAGCCTCGATTTATGTGAACGAGAACCTCGCCGCCTTCTGGCCGCAAATGCCCGCGGCCCAAAAAAAGCGCACGCTCATTACCCGTTACCGGGAAATCCTGGCGGCAGGACGCAAGGAAGGCGCGGTCACGACCGAACACGAGGAAGAACTGCTCATCGTCCTTGTCGCCGGCACACTCGCGCAGTTCTCCCGCATGATTTATCTGGGTGGGCTGGCCCGGCCCGCCGGTAAATGGACAAAGCCTTTATCGAAACTCTTGCTTCGCTCCTTGAGCTGAGCCTCGTATCCCTCGCGTCTCTTTTTATTTGGTCCATGAGTTAGCATTTGCTCACCAACACCGCAGGAGGAACCCATGAATGCAATCGGACACGGCATCACCGCCATCGTGCTGAAAAAGGCTTTTCCAGAAGCCAATCTCGGCTGGCTTCTCGTTTCCACCGAAGCTGTGGAGATCGCCTTTGTCGGCTTCAACATTGCCGGCATCGAACGCACGGAAATCGCTGTGCCTTTCAACAGCGTGATGGACATGCATCTCGTGCACATGCCCTGGTCGCATTCGGTGCTGGCGGGGTTCTTCTTTGCCGGGCTCTTTTATGCCGCCGCGCTTTATTTCACGAAGAACCCGCGCATCGGCCTGGCGCTGGCGCTCGGCGTCTTCTCCCACACGCTGCTCGACCTTGCCACCCATGCGCCCGACATGGCGCTCGCCCCGCTCATTGACGGGCCGATGCTCGGCACCGGCCTTTACGGTTCTCACCCGCAATGGGCCTTTGCCGTCGAAATCGCTTATGCGCTTTTTTGCTGGTGGATCGCACAAGGCAATTGGAAGCTCTTTGCGCTCATCGTGATCGGCAATCTCATCTCGATCACCTCTTACTTTCCGAGCCTTGAGGGATCGGAAAACCTGCTCGCGGAGAACCCGGCCATCTTTCCCTATTTCGTGCTGGGGCAGATCGTCATCTTTCTCAGCCTGATCTGGCTTTTCGGGCGCAGCCCGCGCGGGAAGAAAGCCGTTCCGGTCTGACGCGCATCCGGGCGGGCAGGTTTACTCCTGCTCGTCCGGCTCCAGGCTCCCGCGTTCGGAAATCGCGCGCACCTCGCGCAAAATCGCATCGGTACGCATTAGCGGCAGGATTTCGTTGATGAGGCGGATGCCAGCGGCGGCAAGGCGGGCGGCGTCTTTCTGGTCGTAACGGTCACCGAGATTGTGGTAGAAGGTCGCCACTTCATCATCGACCAGAAACTTGATGAACTCGGCATAGCGCTGCCAGCTGCGCGCGCCGTAACTGATATCGTCCGTATAACCGGCCGCGCGCACTTCGTCCCAAAGCTGCAGAAGCCGCGCATTGCGGTGATCGATCCAGCGCACCCCCTCGCGCATCTCGACATGAATGAGCCCCATATCGATATATTCCTCGATATCGGCATCCGGCACGTTAAGGCTCGCGGAGACTTCCGAAAGCGGGCGTTCCTTCAAGCCTTCCGGATCGGAGAGGAGCGGGTAAAGCGCTTCTTCCAGCCCGATCAAGGGCTCCACCTGCCCGCCCCGGCGCTGTTCCTGGGCATGGATGACATGCTTGATGACGGAGAGCGGCAGAAAGCGTTCCTGCTGGAGCTGTTTGATGAGCTTCAGCCGTTCCACATGTTCGGTGCCGTAGCGCGCGACATTGCGCTTCGGGCGCTCCGGTTCCGGCAAAAGCCCCTCGCGGATATAGAAGCGGATCGTCTCCCGGCCCACACCCGCTGCCTGCTCCAGCTCCTTCATCTTCATCGTTACGCATACCTTTTCAGAAGAACCGGCCCAGTTTAGGCGATTTTGGCGCAAAGGCCGATAGGCCGGTCAAAAAAGAGCCCCGCCCGGCGGGCCGGACGGGGCTGCTCGTCTTTTGCAAAATACCTTAAGCGACGCCGAGGCTTTGCAGGAACTCGTCCTTAAGCTGACGCTTGAGGATCTTGCCATTGGCATTGCGCGGCAGGGGCTCGGTGCGCAGCTCGATCTTCACCGGCACCTTGAAGGCGGCAATATGCTCGCCCACAAAGGCGCGCAGCTTTTCTTCCGTCACCTTGGCGCCCGGCTTGATCTGCACGATCGCGCCGACCTCTTCGCCCAGCACCTTGTGGGGAATGCCCACCACAGCAGCGTCCATCACGTCTTCATGCGCATAAAGGGCGTCTTCCACTTCCACGCAATAAACGTTCTCGCCGCCGCGGATCAGCATGTCCTTGGCGCGGTCGAGAATGAAGATGAAACCTTCCTCATCCACCCGCACCAGATCGCCCGTATGCAGCCAGCCATCGGTAATGGATTCAGCCGTCGCCTCGGGCTTGTTCCAATAGCCGCTGACGACATTCGGACCCTTGATCCAAAGCTCGCCCACTTCATTGGGGCCAAGCTCCTTGCCTTCCGCATCCACGACCTTGATGTCGCACACGGGAATGGCAGGCCCGGCGCTGTTCGGCCGGTTGACGTAATCTTCCGCCGAGTTCTGGCTCGTCACGGAAGAGGTTTCGGTGAGCCCGTAGCCATTACCGGGCTGCACCTGGGGAAACTCTTCCTTGATGCGGGTGACAAGCTCGGGCGCAGAAGGCGCGCCGCCATAGGAGATGCTTTCCACGGACGAAAGATCGTAGTCCTTGAAATGCGGATGCTCGAGCACCTGCCAGACCATGGCCGGCACGCCGCCGAACGCTTTGATCTTTTCTTCCTGGATCAGCTGCATGGCTTTCAGCGGATCCCATTTATACATCATCACCAGCTTGCCGCCGCCGAAGGTCGTGCCGCACAAAATGGCGTGGCAGCCCGTGGCATGAAAAAGCGGCACGGAGATCAGCGTCGAGGGCTTCGGGCCATCCGGGTCCGGCGGCTGCGGGATCTCGCCCCGGCGCATCATCGAGCGCGCGGTGCCGATCGCAAGCGAAAGCAGGTTGCCGCAAATATTGCGGTGCGTGCCGAGCGCGCCCTTCGGTTTGCCGGTGGTGCCGGATGTATAGAAGATCGTCGCATTGTCTTCCGGCTCAAGCTCGACATCGGGCATTTTCGTGTCGGGCAGATCGGCGTAAGCCCCGTAAGGCGCAACCACTTCTTCCCAATCATCGCCGCCGGCCAGATCGCCGACGCCGCGCACCACCAGAAGCCCGCCGAGATCGAGGTTCTTCAGATGCGGCTTGATGCTTTCCAGCCGCTCACCGTCGACCACCGCCAGCTTGGCGCCGGAATCGGACAGACCGTATTCCAGCTCTTCGCCGGTCCACCAGGAATTGAGCGGGACGACGATGGCGCCGACAGCAGCGGCCGCCCAGAACGCGATCACCCACTCAGGATAATTGCGCATGGCGATGGCGACGCGGTCGCCTTTTTCGATGCCGTATTTGTTCTGCAGCGCCTGGGCGAGCTTGGCCACCGCCCGGTAATGCGCTTCGAAGGTGACGCGCTCGCCTTCATAGACGAGAAAATCCAGATTGCCGTGCCCGCGGCTCACTTCGAGCACTTCACGCAGGCTTTTGGGCGCATTTTTCCAGACCCGCATCTTCACGCCGCGGATCTCTTTTTCTTCCATCTCAAGCGGCGAGCCCTCGCCGGTCAGCAGCGCGTGGGCATCGGCAATCGACATGGCAGGCCACGGCGCGGAATTGGCGGCCGTTTCACTCATGGGGAAACTCCCTGCAACAGTTTGATTATTGGTATAGGCCGGTTTATCCGGCTCGGTTTGGCCGGATTACACATCGAAAGCCCGCCGAGGCCAAGCCCAAACGGGTCAAAATCGGTGAAAAACCATGCGTTTTTTGGCCGCGCCTTGCCTCCCAGCCCGCCCCGGGGGGCTTTAGGTGGGAAATGGCGGCATCTCGCCCCATTCGGAAGGCCCGTACATTTCCTCAGCCTCTTTCGCAGCCTTTTTGTAGGCCTTGCGTGAGCGGTAAGGGCCGAATTTCGGGTATTTTTTGGGATCGGCGGGCACTATCTTGCCGCCGGATTTAGGCAGCACCTGCAGATATTCCCCCTCCAGCCCGATCAGCGGAATGGGCGCGTTCCGGCGTGAAAAGACCCGGCGCATAGTGGCCGACTGTTCATGAAAGGCGAGATACTCGCCCTCGTCCACATCGGTGAGCGTGTCGTAAGCCTCGATAAACTCCTTCACATAGGTCTTGTCCACCGCCTCGATATTGGAGATGACCCAGCAGCGGTCCTCGAAGGTCCAGTAATAGGCAAGCCCTGCAAACTCCCCGTCCTTGGTGAAATAGGGATAGAAGGGAAAAGCCCGGCAGGCGAGCAGGCGATTGTCGCGCTCGCAATATTTCGCGCCGTTGCACACGATGGCGACGCAAGTCTCTTCTATCTCCGCCACTTCCTTTTTCGCATGCGCGTCTTTGGGCTTGTAGCGCTTCCACATATCGGTGCGCTTCTTCATCACCTTCCATTCGGGCGGCGAGGCGGCGGGAATGGCGTGCTCGTGATCGCAGCACACGGGCTGGCCGCCATTCAGCGGCGCGCAATATTTGCCGCAATCATGCGCTTTGGAAATCGGCGCGCCAAAATTCTCATAGATCGTCTGATAATGCTTCTTCTTGGCGCCCATAATGTGGCGAGCCTCCCATAGAGCCGCTGATAACGTGCTGCAAATCAAGCCAGTGCCGCGCCTGACAGGATGGGCGTAACAGCGCATCAGGTAAAGAGCAAGTGCGGCTGCGGCGAAGAAAGATTGCCGGTCGGAACCGGCCGCGCATTGGCCTTCGCGCACGTCCTGCGTATGCTGGCCCGCCCGCATAAAAGCCCGCATATAAATAAAGGACACTCCGCTCATGTATCCGCCCCGGCGTATCGTCTGCCTGACCGAGGAAACCGTCGAAGCGCTTTATCTGATGGGCGAGGACGCGCGCATTGTCGGCGTCTCGGGCTATGCCGTGCGCCCGCCGCAAGTGCGCCGGGAAAAGCCGCGCGTCGCCGCTTTCACCTCCGCCAAGATCGACAAGATACTGGAACTTGAACCCGATCTCGTACTCACCTTCTCCGATTTGCAGGCGGAGATCGTCGCCGATCTCGTGAAAGCGGGCATTGCCGTCCATGCATTCAATCAGCGCGACATTGCCGGCATCTTCGACATGCTGCGTATGCTGGGCGGCCTGATCGGCGAGCCGGAAAAAGCCGAAGCGCTCTGCACGCGCCTTGAGACGCGGCTTGCCGAGGTTCGCGCCGCTTCCGCAAAACTTCCCCGCCGCCCGAAAGTCTATTTCGAGGAATGGGACGAGCCCATGATCACCGGCATCGGCTGGGTGTCGGAGCTGATCGGCATTGCAGGGGGCGAGGAATGTTTCCCCCAACTCGTTAAAGAGCCTTCCGCTTCAAACCGCATCATCACCCATGCCGATCTCCTTGCCGCCGACCCGGATATTTTTATCGGCTCCTGGTGCGGCAAGAAGTTTCAGCCCGAGGCGGTGCGCGCCAGACCCGGCTATGAAGCCTTGACAGCAGTGCGGACGGGCGCCCTCCATGAAGTCAAATCCACCATCATCCTGCAGCCCGGCCCCGCCGCACTCACCGATGGCCTTGAAGCGCTTGCGGGCATTATCCATGACTGGGCCGCCGCCCAAGCAGCCTGAGGAGCGGCCTGAGAGAACAATTTGAGGGCCTTCTGACGGCAGCCGGGCGCTTTCGCCGCACCGGCTCATTGTTCGCTCACGCGGACTTTCCTTGCATAGTGAGAGTGAGTAGCAATATTAATGGTGCAAACAACAACGCGGCAGCTCGAAGGGCTGCGGCGCCAAGGGATGTGTGAACCATGTCGGACACCTCGACCACCCCGGAAGGTCATGTCACGCTCGCCGAGATGCGCTACGGCGAAAAGGGCCGCATTGCCAGCATTGCCAGCCATGCAGCGGGGGGCGCTGAAAATGATGAGAGCCTGGCCGCCCGCCTGCTCGAGCTTGGCATTATGGAAGGGGCGGAAATCGAGGCCCTGCACCGCTCGCCTTTTGGCGGCGATCCCATGTCGGTGAAAGTCGACCGCACCATCATCGCCCTGCGCCGCGCCGATGCCGGCACCATCATCATCGAACGCCTGAACGGAAACTAATATGAACTCGGCTCTGCGTCTCGCGCTGGTCGGCAATCCGAATGCCGGCAAATCCGCTCTTTTCAATGCTCTGACCGGCAGCCGCCAGAAGACCGGCAACTATCCGGGCACAACCGTGGAGCGCCGCGCCGGGCGCTTTCAAACGCAGCACGGGCTGGAAGTGAATGTCGTCGATCTGCCGGGCACCTATTCACTCTCCGCGACCAGCCCCGATCAGGTCGTCACCCGCGAAGTGGTGCTGGGTCAGCGCGACAGCGAGCCTCTGCCGGATGTCATTTTATGCGTGGTCGATGCCACGAACCTGAAACTCCATCTGCGTCTCGTTCTTGAGTTGAAACAGCTCGGCCGGCCCATGCTGATTGCCCTCAACATGATCGACCTGGCCACCCGCGATAAGATCGATATCGATGTAGAGGCACTGGAAAGCGCGCTCGGCATTCCCGTCATTCCGACCGTCGCCGTGCGCCGCTCGGGCGTGAAGGAACTCAGCGTCGAGCTGTCGAACCACCTCAATGACCTCGTCGAGGAAGCCGCCAAGACGGGCCCCGCTCCCGCCTGGCAGCCGCAGGACCTGAAATCTCTGCAAAAAGAAGCCGGCCGCATCGCCAAAGTGGCCACGCGCTCCGAAGGCATCGAGCATTTGATGACGCGCCGTCTCGATGCGGTGTTCCTGCATAAGATCGCCGGCCCCATCATTCTCTTTGCCATGCTTTTCGTCATGTTCCAGGCCGTCTTCGCCTGGGCCGAAACGCCGATGGAATGGATCGATATGGGCATCGGCGCATTGTCCGACTGGCTCACCGCCAGCCTGCCGGACAATGCCTTGCGCAGCCTGCTTGTCGACGGGGTGATCGCGGGCGTTGGCTCGGTCGTCGTCTTCCTGCCGCAGATCCTTATTCTCTTTGCTTTCATTCTGGCGCTGGAAGCCTCGGGCTATATGGCCCGCGGCGCCTTCCTGATGGACCGGATCATGGCAAGTGTCGGGCTCAATGGCCGCGCCTTCATTCCGCTGCTTTCCAGCTTTGCCTGCGCCATTCCCGGCATCATGGCAACACGCACCATCGACAATCCGCGCGACCGCCTGACCACCATCATGATCGCCCCGCTCATGACCTGTTCGGCGCGCATACCGGTCTATACGCTGCTCATCGCCGCTTTCATCCCCAACCAGGCCGTGGGCGGCATCTTCAATCTGCAAGGGGTCGTGCTTTTCGCGCTTTATCTGGCGGGCATCGTCAGCGCGCTCATCGTTGCCGGTGTCCTGAAGCGCACCGTCACGAAAGGCGCCTCCCAGTCGCTGCTCATGGAACTGCCGAAATATCAGCTCCCCAATCTGCGCGACCTGGTACTCGGCCTTTACGAGCGCGTGAAAATCTTCATGGCGCGGGCGGGTAAATTCATCCTGACCACCATGATCGTGCTCTGGGTGCTGGCTTCCTACCCCGCCGCGCCTGCCGATGCCGCCTTGCCGGATATCTATTATTCCTATGCCGGGCAGATCGGCCGGGTGCTGGAAATTCTCTTCGCGCCCATCGGCTTTACCTGGGAGATCGCAATCTCGCTCGTACCCGGCATGGCCGCGCGGGAAGTCTTTGTCGGCGCGCTCGGCACGGTCTACGCGCTCTCGGGCAGTGAAGACCAGATCGCCACGAGCCTCGTCTCCCGCCTGCAAAACGCCTGGTCGCTGCCCACCGCCCTTGCCGTCATGGCCTGGTACGTCTATGCGCCGCAATGCCTCGCCACCCTCGCCGTCGCCAAGCGCGAGACGAACTCCTGGGGCTGGATGTTCTTCATGGCCGGCTATCTGACCGCCATTGCCTATCTGGCGGCAGGCATCACCTATTGGACCGCCACCGCGATCATCGGATAAGCCATAAAAATCAAGCGCTTACGGGATTAGTATGCGCTTTCTAGACTTCCTGTCCTAAACCTGCGGCCAACGGAAAGGGCGCCCCCCCAACCTGGTGCGCCAGGCGGGGCCCGAGGGCCCCGGCCCTTTCCCCCAATGGACAGGAGAGTGACCATGGCGAAGAAAACCGAAACCCGCGAACTTTTCGCAACCCTTCCCGCCGCCCGCACGCTGTGGCTGGCAAGCCTCGGCTTCTACGGCCGCCTTTATGACGAAGCGCTGAAGCGCGCCGAACAGCCCCGCGAACGTGCCCAGACCCTCATCAGCGGTTTCGTGGCCAAAGGCGAGGAAGTGGAAAAAGAAACCCGCTCCACGCTGACCCGCGCCCAGAAGGAAGCAGCGGACAACCTGAAAGCCGCCCGCACCCAGGTGCAGTCCACAGTGGAAGAACGCATCGCCAAGCTGCGCGACGCGCTGCCGGTTCCCCAGCTTCCTGCCAATGTCTTCCCGGCCAATGCCCGGATCAAGGAACTGGAAGCGGAAGTCGATGCCCTGACCCGCAAAGTCAACGCGCTGAACGCCAAGAAGGCCGCCGCCAAAACGGCTGCGAAGCCGGCCGCTCCCAAAGCTGCCGCCAAGCCGCGCACCGCTAAAAAGGCTGCGTGAGTCCTCCCTGACGCAAGCTGAAACTGGCCCCGGCCTTACAAAGTCCGGGGCCTTTTTTTAAGCCGTTTATTGTGCACTGCACCTTAAGTTACCAGGGCCCTTACAGGTCCTCGCGTGTTTTTCACTTCTATTTACTGGCGATTATGCGTTCTACTTAATCCCGGAGGAGCGCCGCCCCGGCGGCCAGCGACCGGAATACCGGCGCAAGTGAGGAGGGATAATCTATGGCGAACACGGATCATAACCTTGGCAAGAAGGCCGACGAGAACACCATTGCCATGAGCCCGCTGGTGGGCCTGCCGCGCGAAGAGCTGCTGGCGGCCATCGGCACCGTGCTGAAGGAAACGGCCCGCCACCCGATAAATTTCGCCCGCCATGCCGGCACGTTCGGCAAAGATGTCGTCGATATCGTGCGCGGGAAATCCGAGCTCGGCCCGGAGCCGAAGGACAAGCGCTTCAAGGACCCGACCTGGGCCTTCAACCCGGTCTACCGCGCCGGCATGCAAAGCTGGATGGCGCTGCAAAAAGGCCTCAACAATTGGGTGGACGATCTGGAGCTTGCCGAGCTTGAGCGCGCCCGCGCCCAGATCGTGCTCAATATGATCACCGATGCCCTCTCCCCCACCAACTCGCTGATCGGCAATCCGGCCGCCCTCAAACGCGCCTACGAAACGGGCGGGCTTTCCCTCGTCAAAGGCCTGAAAAACGCCTATGGCGACATCGTCCATAATGGCGGCATGCCCTCTCAGGTCGACAAACGCCCCTTCAAAGTGGGCGAGAACCTTGCCTTGAGCGAAGGCGCCGTCGTCTACCGCACGGAAATGGCCGAGCTCATTCAATATAAGCCACAGACGCCGGAAGTTTATGAAATCCCGGTCTTCATGGTGCCGCCCCAGATCAACAAATTCTATGTCTCCGATCTGTGCCCGGAACTCTCGCTGGTGAATTACCTCACCCAGCTCGGCCATCAGGTCTTCATCATTTCCTGGCGCAATCCGACGAAGGAACACGCTCATTGGGGCTTGGCCGATTACATCCGCACCGTGACGGAGCTTTCCGACGTCGCGATGAAAATCACCGGCCAGAAGAAACTCAACGTCACCGGCGCCTGCTCCGGCGGCATCACGGTTTCGACATTGCTCTCAAACCTTGCCGCGGAAAATGACGAGCGCGTGAACACCGTGACCCTGCAGGTCTGCGTCCTCGATCCGCGCCGCACGGACAGCGAAATGGGCTCGCTCGTCAACAAACGCGGGCTGGAACTGGCGCGCAAACGCTCGGCCAAAAAAGGCGTTCTGGAGGGCAGCGATCTGGCGCGCATGTTCGCCTGGCTGCGCCCCAACGACCTCGTCTGGAACTACGTGGTCAACAATTATCTGCTCGGCGAAGACCCGCCCGCGTTCAATATTTTGTTCTGGAACAACGATTCTACCAATCTTACCGCTGCGCTGCATTCGGACTATCTGGCACTATATGAAAGACAGCCTTTTGCGAATCAGGGAACGGTTGATTTCATGGGGAACAAGATCGATCTGCGCAAAGTCAAAGCCGACACCTTCATCGTTGCCGGCATGACCGATCACATCACCCCCTGGAAAGCCTGTTACCGCACGACCCATCTGATGGGCGGCAATGTGAAGTTCGTTCTGTCCGCAGGCGGACATATTCAGGCGCTTCTCAACCCGCCGCTGAATCCGAAGGCGAAGTTTTATTGGAACGAACAGAATCCGGACAATCCGGAAGAATGGCTAGCAGGCGCAAGCGAGAAGAAAGGCTCCTGGTGGGACGAATGGGCGGTTTGGCTTTCCGAACGCTCCGGCGCCCCCAAGCCCGCGCCCAAGAAACTGGGGAACCGTAAATATCCCCCGATCGAGGCAGCGCCCGGCAGCTATGTGTTCGAATAGAAAAGGATGAGTATATGCCGGTAGGCAAAACCCCGTCTCATACGCCGCATCTGCCGAAGATGCGCTATCCGACCATCGGCGGACAAAAACTGCGCGTGGCGATCTGGGAAGGATCGGGGCGGGCCCGGCCAATTCTCTTCTTCAACGGCATCGGCGCCAATCTGGAACTGGCAGCGCCTTTGGGCGAGGCCTTTACCGACCGCGACGTCATCACCTTCGACATGCCCGGCATCGGCAAATCGCCGGCCCCGCGCTGGCCTTACCGGGCCTGGCAGGCCGCGCGGCTCGCCCGCAAGGTGCTCGATGAATATGGCTATGACGAAGTGGACGTGCTCGGCGTTTCCTGGGGCGGGGCAATGGCGCAGCAATTTGCCATGCAGTACCGCGCCCGTGTCGGCAAGCTGATGCTGGCGGCAACATCCGCGGGCATGGTGATGGTGCCGGGCAAACCCAAAGCGCTTTCCAAGCTTGCCCATCCGCGCCGCTATCTCGATCCTGCCTATTTGATGCGCAATTTCGAGCAGCTTTACGGCGATGATCCCAACATGGCCGAAACGCACGCGATCAGCATTTTGCCGCCCACCGCGCGCGGCTACATGTTCCAGCTTCTTGCCATGGCGGGCTGGACCTCCGTGCCGTTCCTGCCCTTCCTGCCGCATCCGACACTGATCATGATGGGCGACAGGGACAATATCGTGCCGCTCGCCAACGGGCATATTCTCAAGACGCTTATTCCTCAGTCCCGCCTGCACGTCGTTAAAGGCGGCGGGCACCTTTTCCTCGTCAGCCGGGCCGATGAAATCATCCCCGTGATGCAGGATTTCCTGGACACGCCCGAGGAATTCGAAGGGGCTGGGGCGCCTGCGCTCTAACCCTGCGCATTCATCTTCAAAGGAGGCCTTCATGCCGCGACAGAAAACCCCCGTGGACCGCGCCAGCGAACTTGCCCGCCGCATCTGGCTTGCCGGTGTCGGCGCTTACGGCCAGGCATATGATGAAGCCCAGGAACAGATGTCACGGGTGAACGAGGAAACCAGCAAAGTTTTCGACGAACTGGTCAATCGCGGCGAAACGCTGGAAAAGAAACTGGCCCCTGCGCGCGAGCGCATGAGCCAGCAATCGGACAAGGCGATCGCCTCCCTCGAAGAACGCCTTGAAAAGATGCGCGCCATGTTCGGCATGAGCGGCAACGACCCCGACCTTGCCCGCAAGGTGGATACGCTGACCGCAAAGGTCGATGCGCTTTCCGCCAAGCTCGATGCGCTGGCCGCAGCGGGCGCAAAAAAGCCGGCAGCGAAAAAAGCAGCAGCAAAAAAACCTGCCGCGAAGAAAAAAGCGCCCGCCAAGAAAGCCACGGCGAAGAAGAAAACCGCCGCGAAGAAACGCTGATGCGAAGCGGGGAAGCTGAAGCGGCATGAAAACCCGCGACCGGATTCTCAAATCGGCGCTCGTCCTTTTCAATGAAGAGGGCGAGCCTTCCGTTTCCACCGTCGATATCGCCAATGAAGTCGGCATCAGCCCCGGCAATCTATATTATCATTTCCGCGGCAAGGAAGTGTTGATCGAAGCGCTTTTCGATTCGTTCGAAGAAGAGATGCACATCGTCCTGGAAGCGCCCGTCGCCAAGCCCCTATCGGTCGAGGACAACTGGCTCTATCTCTATGTGGTCTTCGAAGAGATCTACGATTTCCGCTTCTTCTACCGCAACCTCTCCGATCTCTTGCAGCGTTATCCCCAGCTTGCCCGCAGGTTCCGCGATCTTCTCTCCTTGAAGGAACGCGCGCTCGGTGCCTTGCTGCGCGAGCTGGCGGGCCGCGATTTCATTCATTTGGGCGAGGCCGAGCACGTCCACCTTGCCGAACGGCTGACGCTCTTCATGACTTACTGGATGAACGACCGGGCCGTGCGCCATCCGGAAGAAGACGGACCGGACCTCATCCATCGCGGCGTCTTTCAGATGCTGCTCACCATCGGCGCTTATGTGCCGGAAGGACGCGAAGTGTTCCTCACACTGGTGGAAGGCTTTTATGCCGATATTGCCGCCAAAAAACGCCGCTGAGCCGCAGGCTGCCCTTCCTTTTCAACATTACGAAGTTTTAATCCCCTCTTCATGCAGCCGCGCGGCCTGCCTGGTTAGTATGAGGAGCGGGCACAATTTCGTGAGTGAACGGCCCGCAGCGCGCCGCCATTTGCGCCGCGCTGGCAGTCGGCAAAGACTCAACCACCCGGTTTGAGGGGGATCAGACTGCGAAAGAGAAAGGAGAAACCGGGACCAAATTGGAGGAATAAGCCATGAAAAAGAGCATTGCTCTGGCTTCGGTGCTTGTCGCCGGCTCGCTTGCCGGAACGGCGGCAGCCAAAGTGCCCGAAGCGCAAACGAACCGGCTTGGCAACGATTTGACGCCGATTGGGGCGGAGAAGGCCGGTAATGGCGGGGACATTCCCGCCTGGACGGGCGGGCTGACCAGCGTGCCCGACAGTGTCAAAGGCGAATATCAAGCCGGCAAACTGATGCCCAATCCCTTCGCCAGCGACAAACCCAAAGTCGAAATCACCCCGGCCAATATGGGCCAGTATTCGGATAAGCTGACGGAAGGCTATAAAGCGCTTCTGACGACCTATCCCGATTACAAGATGAAGGTCTATCAGACCCGCCGCTCCTGCGCGTATCCCGAATTCGTCTATGAGGCGACGAAGCGCAACTCGCAGGTCGCGGACCTGACGCCAGGCGGTAACGGCGTCTCGAAAGGGATCATGGGTTTCCCGTTCCCCATTCCCAATAACGCGCTGGAAGTGATCTGGAACCACACGCTGCGCTATCGCGGCTTCAAGCTGACCCGTGAATTCACGGCAGCGCCGGTGACGCGTTCGGGCGAGTACGAGCTCATCACCGTGCAGGACGAAGCCATCTTGCAATGGTCCGACCCGAAGAAGAACGCGGCTGAAGAGCTGGACAATATCTCGCTCTACTACATCGCCAATACCGTGGCGCCTGCCCGTTCCGCCGGCAGCGTGATCCTCGTGCATGAAACGCTGAACCGCGCCATCGAGGACCGCAAAGCCTGGCAATATTCACCCGGCACCCGCCGCGTGCGCCGCGCACCCAACATCGCCTATGACAATCCGGGCACCAATTCCGATGGGCTTTCCACCTCGGACAGCTTCGACGGCTATAACGGCGCTCCGGATCGATACAACTGGAAGGTGATCGGCAAGTCGGAAAAATTCGTTGCCGCGAATTCCTATGATGCGACGCTTGCGAGCTACGATCAGCTGATCAAGCCGCTGCATCTCAATCAGGATTACGTGCGCTACGAGAACCACCGTGTCTGGACCATCGAGGCGACGCTGAAAGAAGGTACCCGCCACGTCTATTCGCGCCGGGTGAAACATCTGGACGAAGACAGCTGGACCATGACAGGCGCCGAGCTTTACGACGGCCGCGGCGAGCTGTGGCGCGTGCAGGAACTGCATGGCCGCCAATCCTATGCCGTGCCGCTCTGCAACAAGGGCGCGGAGATCGTCTACGACCTGCAGGCCGGCCGTTACCTCGCTCTGGCGCTGCAGAACGAAGGCCAGCCGATCAATTATGCGGCCGACGAACTGGATGTCGACCGCTACACCCCGGCTGCGATTCGCCGCCTCGGTGTGCGCTAATAACAACAAGCTTCTCACAATGGCTTGAAGCCGGCTCCCTGCGGGGAGCCGGCTTTTTTGCTAAGGCTTTCAATTCACTGAGAGTCCCGATCATCTTAGAGCAAATTATCTTAAGACAGATGATCGGCGAAAACCGGCGGCGCGGACCTTACAAACATTTAATGAAAGGTAACTCTGAAAGAAGGGTAACGTCCTTGTGGAAATGGGTCTCGGATATTCAAGGGGGAGGCCCGCGCCAGAAGACAGATAAAACGGGCAGAAGAACAGCGTGTGCTGACACTCCTCTTCCCTTCGGTCTGCGGCGATAATCACGGAGGGAACAATGAAAATGAGAAAGAGCGTAGCCTTGGTATCCGCCTTGGTCGCCGGCACGGTCGCCGGATCGGCTCTGGCCAAGGTGCCCGAGGCTCAGGTCAACCGCCTCGGCGCCGACCTGACGCCCATGGGCTCGGAAAAAGCAGGTAATGGCGGGGCGATCCCGGCATGGACCGGCGGCCTGTCCAGCGTCCCGGCAAGCGTCCAGGGCGAATACTCGGCCGACAAACTGCTGCCGAACCCGTTCAAGGGCGATGCGGTTCAGTTCGAAGTCACCGCTGGCAACATGGCGCAGTATGACGGGCAGCTGACGGAAGGCTATAAAGCCATGCTGTCGACCTACCCGACCTACAAGATGAAGGTCTATCAGACCCGCCGTTCTTGTGCCTTCCCGGAATTCGTTTACGAAGCCAACAAGCGCAATGCGCAGGTTTCCGAACTGACCCCGGGCGGTAACGGTGTGTCCGAAGGGATCATGGGGTCTCCTTTCCCGATCCCCAACAACGCGCTGGAAATCATCTGGAACCACACGCTGCGTTACCGCGCCTTCAAACTCACGCGTGAGTTCACGGCAGCGCCGGTGACCCGTTCGGGTGAATACGAACTCCAGACGGTGCAGGACGAGGCGATCATTCAGTGGTCGGACCCGGCCAAGAAGCGCGCCGAAGAGCTGGACAATATCTCGCTCTATTACATCGCCAACACCGTGGCTCCGGCCCGTTCGGCGGGTAGCGTGATCCTGGTGCACGAAACGCTGAACCGTGCCCTTGAAGACCGCAAAGCCTGGCAGTATTCGCCCGGTACGCGCCGTGTGCGCCGTGCCCCGAACATTGCTTACGACAACCCGGGCACCAACTCCGACGGTCTGTCCACCTCGGACAGCTTTGACGGCTACAATGGCGCTCCGGACCGTTATGACTGGACGGTTCTCGGCAAGTCCGAGAAATTCGTTGCGGCCAATGCCTACGACGCTTCGCTGGTCAACTACTCCGACTACCTGAAGCCCCTGCACCTCAACCAGGACCATGTCCGCTATGAGCTGCACCGGGTCTGGAGCATCGAGGCCAATCTTCGCCCCGGCACGCGCCACGTTTACTCGCGCCGCGTGACCCATCTGGACGAAGACAGCTGGACGATCACCAACGCAGAACTCTATGACGGCCGCGGCGAGCTGTGGCGCGTTCAGGAACTGCATGGCCGTCAGGACTACGGCGTGCCGCTCTGCAACAAAGGCGCGGAAATCGTCTATGACCTGCAGGCCGGCCGTTACCTCGCTCTGGCTCTGCAGAACGAAGGTCAGCCGATCAACTACGGCGCCGAAGAACTGGATGTGAACCGGTACACGCCGGCCGCTATCCGCCAGCTCGGCGTGCGTTAATCGACCAGCCTCTCCGGAGGCAAAAGGAAGGCCGGTGCATTCCGCACCGGCCTTTTCTTTTGGGTAAATCCCAAATGCTCAGCTTCTTGCGGCCTTTGCGCCATCCGCCTCTTCCGGCCGGAAGAAAAGCCCAAGTTGCAGGCTATGAGCGATGCGCTTGGCCTTTTCGGTAAAGACAGCTCCCGCCTCGGGCCCCGCAACGTCGTGAGCGGCCTCCTCGAAAAGCGCAAGCCAATGAGCGAAATGCTCGGGCCTGATGCTTTTTACCTTCATATGCGCCACCATCGGCTTGCCGTGATAGCGCCCGCTCATCAGCATGACCGATGACCAGAAGTCGCACATTTTCGCCAGATGCGGCCCCCAGTTCTCATCCGGCCCGATGGCGCGCGTAAAGATCGGCCCCAGCACCTCATCCGCCCGGATCCGCCGGTAAAATTCATGCACGAGATCATGTATCATGGCCTCGGTAACGGCCCCGGCCTGGGGAGAAGGGGAAACACGCATCGGCGCACCTTTAAGAAGTATTTTGGATACTCATTATCTGATAACGATAGCCCCGGCTTCAATGGGTAAAAACACCGGCGAATGCGGCGAAACGTCTCCCTTTCTGCCGCGTTTATGACGGTGAAGCGAAATCCTCGCCCCCTCCCTGCTTTCCCCTTTGTACCGGCGGCGAACTAAGCTAGATGGGGCACGGGCAACGCCAAAAAACCTTGCCACAGGACCTTGAAGGATCGGCCGGATATGACGGAAAAACTGACACTGGGCTGGGAAGAATGGGCAAGCCTGCCTCGCCTCGGCCTGCCAGCCATCAAAGCCAAGATCGACACGGGCGCGCGCACCTCCTCGCTCCACGCCTTTGCCGTCGAACCCTTCGGCTCCCCCGACCGGCCCCGGGTGCGTTTCGGCCTGCATCCCATTCCCAACCGGCCGGAAGTGGAAATTTATTGCTCGGCGCGCGTCATCGACCGGCGGGAAATCACCAGTTCCAACGGCGAAGCGGAAATGCGCTATATCATCGAAACGCCGGTCAATATCGGCGGGCGCGAATGGCCCATCGAAATCTCGCTCACCAACCGCGAATCCATGCAATACCGCATGCTGATCGGCCGCCACGCTTTGATGAAGGAAGATGCGGTGGAGCCGCGCCGTTCCTTCATTCAGGGCGAGCTTTCCTACGATGTTTACAAACCGCAAGCCTCAAAGCCGGAAGTCCAGCGCTCGCTGCGCATCGCCATTCTGACGCGCGAGCCGGAAAACTATTCCACCCAGCGCCTGATCGAAGCGGCCACGGCGCGCGACCATGTGGTCGAGCTGATCGACACGCGCCGCTGCTACATGAATATCAACGCGTTCTCGCCGGAGGTTTATTACGACGGTAAGCCGCTGCCCCGCTTCGACGCGGTAATCCCGCGCATCGGCGCCTCGCTTACCTCATACGGCATGGCGGTCGTGCGCCAGTTCGAAGCGCTCGGCACCTATTGCGTCAACACCTCCACTTCGATCGGCAATTCGCGCGATAAATTGCTGGCGCATCAATTGCTCGCCAAGCACGGCATCGGTATGCCCACGACCGCCTTTGCCTCCTCGCCGAAGGATTCGGACAATCTCATCGAGCTGGTCGGCCAGACACCCATCATCATCAAGCTCTTGGAAAGCACGCAAGGACGCGGTGTCGTTCTGGCCGAAACGAAAAAGGCTGCTCAATCCGTGATCGGCGCTTTCCGCAATCTCAACGCCAACTTCCTGGTGCAGGAATTCGTCAAAGAAGCCGAGGGCGTCGACATCCGCTGCCTGGTGGTGGACGGCAAGGTCGTCGCCTCCATGCGCCGGGAAGCTCAGACCGGTGATTTCCGCTCCAACTTGCACCGGGGCGGCTCGGCCCGCTCCGTGCGGATCACCAAGCAGGAGCGCGATGCGGCCATCCGCGCCGCCAAGATCCTCGGCCTTGAGGTCGCGGGCGTTGATCTCCTGCGCTCCAACTCGGGCCCGAAAGTGCTCGAGGTCAATTCCTCCCCCGGCCTGCAGGGGATCGAATCCGTCTCCAACAAGGACATCGCCGATCTCATCGTCCAGCATATCGAGCGGCGGGCCCATCCCATCGTGCGCCGGCGCACCGGCCGGCGGGCCGCAGCAGACTGATCGATATTTAGGGTGAAAACCCAAATCGCTTGACAGACGCGACGTCAATCCGCCATAACTGACAAAATGTCATAACTGGAGGATGAGACCCGTGAACGCACCGGCCTATTTCGACGCGCCTGCAACCCCCGTCAGCCCCGATGTGGAAACCCTGATCATCGGCACCGGCTTTGCGGGCCTGTGCATGGCCATTCAGCTGCAAAAGGCGGGACGGCACTCCTTCATGCTGCTTGAAAAGGCGGAAGATGTCGGCGGCACCTGGCGGGAGAATACCTATCCCGGCTGCGCCTGCGACGTGCCCTCGCATCTTTACTCCTTCTCCTTCGAGCCCAACCCGGATTGGAGCCGGATGTATTCGCCGCAGCCGGAAATCCAGCGCTATATCCGCCATTGCACGGAAAAATACGGCCTGCGCCCGCATATCCGATTCAACACGGAAATGAAGCGCTGCGAATTCGACGGCGCAAGCGCGCTTTGGCATGTGCATACCGGCTCGGGCGAGGTCATTACCGCGCGCTATCTCGTCTCCGGCATGGGGCCCTTGCACAAACCCGTTTACCCGAAAATCGCCGGGCTCGAGACCTTCGAACGCAAGAGCTTTCACTCAGCCCATTGGGATCACGATTATGAGCTGACCGGCAAACGCGTCGCAGTAATCGGTACCGGGGCGAGCGCCATTCAGTTCGTGCCGCAAATCGCAGGTAAGGTGGAAGAACTTCATCTTTTCCAGCGCACGCCGCCCTGGGTTCTGCCCAAGGCCGACCGCGACATGAAACCCTGGGAGCAGAAGCTCTTCAAAGCCCTGCCCTTCCTGCAGCGCCTTTTCCGCTCGCAGATTTATCTGCGCATGGAAAGCCGCGCGCTGGGCTTCACCGTCAATCCGAAGCTGATGAACAAGATCGCCGAGATGGGGCGTAAATATATCGCCTCGCAGATCGACGATCCGGCTTTGCGCGAAAAACTGACGCCGGACTATATGCCAGGCTGCAAACGGCTTCTGATTTCCAACGATTACTACGGCGCCCTTAACCGCGCCAATGTGACGGTGGAAACGGACGGCATCGCTGAAATACGCGCCCATTCCATTCTGACCAAGGACGGGCGCGAGATTGAAGTGGATGCAATCATCTTCGGGACGGGCTTTGAAGCCGCCGATCCCATCAATCCCGGCCAGTTCATCGGCCCGGCGGGCGATGACCTGCACGCCCATTGGGAAAAGGACGGGGCAGAGGCCTATTACGGCATTTCCGTCTCAGGCTATCCCAATCTCTTTTTCCTTTCCGGCCCCAATACCGGCCTTGGGCATAATTCGATCATCTTCATGATCGAGGCACAGGTGAATTACATTCTCCAATGCCTGGATGAAACGCAAAAGCGCGGTGCGGATATGCTCGACGTGCGCCAGAACGTGCAGGACACCTTCAACGAAAAACTGCAAAAGGAAATCAAGACGACCGTCTGGTCTTCCGGCTGCACGAGCTGGTATCAGCGCGAAGACGGCAAGAACACAACGCTCTGGCCGAGCTTCACCATGCGCTATTGGCACGAGACGCGCCGCCTCCATGCCAATGATTATGCCTTCGCCAAGGTGCCTGAAAAAGTGATGCTCGCCGCCGACTGATCGGCCAATCGATCACGAAGAAAGCCGTTCCTTGTGAACGGCTTTTTTGTGCCCGCTCTTATCCCGTGAATTATTTATGACAGTCATAAGCTGTTAGGGATCACCGCCTAAACCGGCGCTGTCGGCCAGGACGGATTTACGTCCGCTATAACAGTTCCGGGGTGCATGACGATGCGTATCGACGTCAAGCTGCTGACCGTGATGAGCAGCGTTCTCTTTCTTCTTCTGGCGCTGCTGGCGGGAACCACGCTTCTCTTTCTCGACCGCATAACGACGATGGAAGCGGCGCGCGCCGATGCTCTCGAAGGGTTGAATGCGCGTCTGCGTGCCGAGCTTTTCGATTTACAGGCTGCTTACCGCGCGGTGCCGCAAAAGCTGGAAGCCGATCCACTGAAACTCATGAGCGCCTGGATAAAGGAAACCCATGCATTCCAGGAAGAACAGCATGAGGGCCGCAGCGCGCTTTCCGCCCGCTATAGGGATATCGCCCAGCGGCGGGACTTGCGTTTGGGCCGCCTTGTCATCGAGGAGCTGGAAGGCAGCGTGCGTGTTTCCATGGGGATCTTCGAAGAAGGCCGATACCAGTCTTCGGCGCGCGAATATGCGTTGCAGGGCGCGCTCTTTGCGCAGGTAAAAGCGAAAGCCGAGGAAGTCTCGAATGCCATGGCGGACCCGGCCGCTCTCCAACAAAAAATTGGCATGCTCAATCTTGAAATTGCCGAAGACAGCCTTTCCGCCGAACAGGCCCGGGCGCAAATGTCCACCGCCCTTGCCGACATCGCAGAGGAAGCCAAAAAGGTGAACGGCACCGCCGTGCTGATCCGCTGGCTTTTGATTGCCTCCACACTCATCGTCACTTTTGCCGCAACCGCCGCGGTTTATTTCGCGGCCCGCCATATCGTCACAAAGCCGCTGGTCCAGCTTTCGGCCTGCGCGCAAAAGCTGAGCGCGCGCGAAGAGGCGGATGTGCCGCACACAACCCGGCGCGATGAGATCGGCGCGCTGGCAGCGGCCCTCGATCATTTGAAAAGCGGCAATGAGAAGCGGCGGCTTCTCGAAGCCGAGCAGGAACGGCGCGAGCGCGCGCTGGAAGAAAAAGCAGGCCGCATCGGCGCCATGATCGCCGCTTTCAATGCGGCAGCGGCTGAACGTTTCGATGCCTTGAATGAGGCGGCAGGCACGCTGCACGGAACGGCCGAACGGATGAGCGGCCAGGCGCGCCAATCGGCGGCGCGCACGCGGGAAGCGGAAGCAGCCACGCAAACCTCCCGCAGCGCCGTTGAAAAAGTGGCCGGTGAAACCCGCACGCTCATGGAAGGGGCAGGCCAAATGGAAGGTCAGATCAATACATGCCGGACCCGCTCGGACGAAGCCGTTACCCGCATGGAAGCGGCGGGTGTGAAGGTCGGCACGCTCGGCCGGCTTTCCGAAGAAATCGGAGAGATCGTCACGACTATTGCCGCCATTGCCCATCAGACGAACCTTCTCGCGCTCAACGCGACGATCGAGGCGGAGCGCGCCGGTGAGCGCGGTAAAGGTTTCGCCGTCGTCGCGCGGGAGGTAAAAGACCTTGCGCTTCAAACCCGCCAGGCCACTCAGTCTATTGAAGCTCAAGTCGTCGCAGTGCAAGAAGCGGTGAGCGGCGCCGTGAACGGCATGAGCGGTGTCGGCACCGCGATCACGCAAATCGATGCCGCCCTCGATGCCACACATATTCTCATCGAAGGTCAAAACCGGGCGGCAAGCGGGATCAGCGAATTGATGGCGCAATTGACCGAAACCGCTCACTCCTTGGAGCGCACGGCCATCGAAGCCAAGAACGATGCCGACGCGGCGGGCAGTGAGGCCGCGCGCCTGGAAGATGCCGCCGGAACGCTGACCAGCCAATCGCGCCTTTTGCAGGACGAGACCGAAACCTTCCTTTCGCGCGTCGAGGTGGCGTAAGGCGGATCAGCCGAAAGAAAGAATGTGCCCCTCATCAGGCCGGATCGTGCCGTCAAGCGCGGCCTGATAGGTCGCGACGATTGCCGCTTCGCCTTTGCCTTCGCGCACCTTCATCCAGCCTTGCGCAAAACCGGCAAAGGCGATCGAGGCTTCCGCTACCCGGTTCTGGAAACCGGCCGGACCCCAATCCTTCATGCGCTTGGCAACCTGGGTGGGAGCGAAGAAGAATTCCGGCTGCGGCCCCGGCAGAGCATCCGCGCCGCCCGCGCCTTTGTCCCAATGCGCGCCGCCCACAAGCATGCTGTAGGTCAGATCAGTGTCCAGGCGTTCATGCACCGCCCGGCGCACATCGCCATTGCCGGCAATATCGACAAAGACGGATTTTTCTTTGTTCATATCGCCGATGCCGTCATAAAGCACCACGTCGTCATAACAACCGAGCGCGCGTACGAAATCCGCATTTCCCGGCGAGGTGAGCCCCACCGTGCGAACGCCGCCATTCTTCTTCAAAAGAAAAGCAAGGCCGATGGAGGTCTTCGCCGAGGCGCTGGAAATCACCACCGCCTTTGCGCCGTAAAAATAATTATCGCGCAGCTGATCCTCGATCAGGAACGAGGTGGTGAAAAGCGGCTTGAAGAGCATCTGGAAAGCTTCCTGCGCGCGGTCGTAGGAGGGGTCCGCCGCGCAGCGCAGATACTGGTTATAAACATCAGCAAGCCCCTGCCGGTGCGCCGCCCCGTCGAAGAAAGAACCGTTCTTCACGTTCACGGGGCTGGCCTTCAAATGCGTGGACATGGGGAAATAGCCGTAAAGGCGCTCGCCTTCGGTAATTTCCGGATGACGGCTCGCCGCGACCGTCGCGAACCCCCAGACCGGGATGCGCCCCTTAGTTTCATCGCCCGCCGGAAAGAACGACCAGTAAGACATCGCCTCGCCGAAAGCGGCATAGGTCACATTATTCGCCGTGAAAGCGAAATGCTCGACCTTGAGCAAGACCTCTCCTTCTTTCAGCGCATCTGCTGCCCCGGCATCCGACGGGGTGAAGGCATGATCATGCAGATCGTTTTTGGAGACGATAAAATCTGTCGCGGCGCTCATCCGGTCCTCCCTTGGCTTTGCCCAAGCATGGCAAAGGGGCCCGCGATGTCCAGACACAAAGCCGTTCAAATATGCAAAACGCCCGGGCAAGGTTGCGGCCTTGCCCGGGCGGTGCTGTCAAAAACGTGGAATGGCGCTTAAGCGGCGAGCTTCTTACCCGCTTCCGTCGCCTCCAGCTGCGCCTCAACGAAGCTCCAGTTCACGAGCTTGTCGAGGAAAGTTTCCAGAAAAGCGTCGCGCTGGTTCTGATAATCGAGATAGTAGGCGTGTTCCCACACATCGCAGACGAGAAGCGGCGTCTGGCCTTTCAGATGCGGCGTTTCGGCATTGGGCGTCGAGACGATTTTCAGCGTGTCGCCATCCGCCACGAGCCAGACCCAGCCGCTGCCGAAGCGCCCGGCGCCGGCTTTGACGAATTCTTCGCGGAACTTATCGGCGCTCGAGAAAACTTTTTCGATGGCCGCACCGATCTTGCCGGTGGGCGCACCGCCGCCTTTCGGGCCCATGCAGTTCCAGAAAAATTCGTGGTTCCAGGACTGCGCGGCATTGTTGAAGACACCCGTGTCGCCTTTCTTGTCGGCGGCCAGCAGAATATCGACGAGATCTTTGCCCGCATAATCGGTGCCGTCGATCGCGGCATTCAGTTTCTTCACATAGCCGGCATGGTGCTTGCCGTGGTGAAATTCCAGCGTCTTGGCCGACATGGCCGGCTCGAGCGCATCTTTGGCGTAGGGGAGATCGGGGAGCGTAAAAGTCATATGGTCCTCCTTGTGATACGCATTGGGGAATGGACGTCGTTCCCGGCACATATAGGGCACGGACACGCAAAACGAAACCGTTGCAGCTGAAACCCGCCAGGACGCTTGCTTATGCGGCCGCAAAGGGGCGCGGCAGAGGGGGCGTGGCCGCCTTGAATGCAGTGAAGCGGAAATGGCGCCGGTCAACCGGTCTTTTCATCGCCTGAAGCACCGGCATGGCGCGCACGGCGCACCACATTGAGCAACCTTTGCGGAACCGCCTCGCGCTCGACAGAAGCAGGCGTCTGACTGAGCACGCGGTGCTGCGCCCGCATCAGGGAAAACTGCGCCGCCAGCACCTCGTTGCGCATCAGCGCGGTTTCTACCGCGCGGCGCGCCTCCGGTGTATCCAGCAAACCGTCCAGATAGTCCCAAAGGTCCTGGTAGCTGATGGTGTGTGTCTCCGTCATGTGCCACTCAATACGTTTGGGCTACACGTCAGAAAACGTCAGGCAGCGCGGCCGGTTCCGTCTTTCGTCTCGGAAACGGCCTCATCTGGCCTCTTTTGCGCCTTAAACGGAATTGCCCTCGCCCACGACGGAATAGTCGGTGCTGCGCGCGCGCTGTTCGGGATCGTCCAGATTTTGCGCGTTGAGGCCGCGGGCAATCAGCTCGCGAATGGCCGCAGCGCGGGTGGGAATACGTTTATCAAAACGCCATTCATCAATCAGATTGAGCTCACGCTCGTCCAGCATGACCTGCAATCTTTCGGTTCTGTGAAGTTTACGGTTTTCAGCCATCTTTCCTGTCCTGCCCGGAGCGGAAGGAATGCCCCGAACGACCCTTCCGCGGGAGCCTGTCCCGGTTATTCGTCAAGATGAGCCCGCCCGCACCGACCCTGCGGTCACCGGCCTTTAGCCTATCGCAAAGGCCGGACCGGCACAACTTACTCAAAATACGTCAGTTACGCTTCCTGATCATTATCATCAATAAACACAAGATGCTAAAAATACACAACATGTATAAGTTGATGATACTACTTAACATGACAAAGTAATTCATGCGTTTTTACTTGAAGGAGATTTGAGG
Organism: Tepidicaulis sp.; assembly: GCF_965222285.1. Taxonomy (NCBI): domain Bacteria; kingdom Pseudomonadati; phylum Pseudomonadota; class Alphaproteobacteria; order Hyphomicrobiales; family Parvibaculaceae; genus Tepidicaulis; species Tepidicaulis sp. The sequence goes on from NZ_OZ244942.1 coordinate 3,141,695, forward strand.
GGCGTTAGCCTGAAAAGCGTCGGAACGAGATAACGCGACAAACGAGAGAAGGACTTACCCCCCATGAAGAACTTCGAACTCGACGCTCTGGAAACCGAAATCCCTCACCTGCGCCGCTATGCGCGCTCGCTCACGCGGGAGGTCACAAGAGCTGACGATCTCGTTCAGGACTGCCTGGAGCGGGCGATCGCCAAGCAGCAGCAATTCACCGCCGGCACGAACCTGCGCTCCTGGCTTTTTACGATCCTGCACAATGTGCATATCGACAATTGCCGCAAGCAGAAGCGCCGCGGCGAAACGGTTCCCGTGGAAGACTGGCAATCGGGCCTTTCCGTGGAAGCGCATCAGCACTGGGCCATCGAGCTGCGCGATTTTCAGCGCTGCTTCAATCAGCTCAAATCGGACGAACGCAATATTCTGAAGCTGATCGCTATCGACGGGCTGCAATATGAAGAAGTAGCCGACCAACTCGGCATCGCTACGGGCACGGTGAAAAGCCGGCTCTTCCGCGCGCGGCGCAAACTGCGCGAGCTGGAAAGCGCTGCCGCGCAGCGCTCCCGGTTTGCCGTGCATACAGATCACGCACCCCGGGCCTATGCTTCCTAAGAGAGCCGCCGCGCCCGCTTCTTCTTAAAGAAGCGGGCGTAGCAGGCTGCCTTACCGCCAAATACGCGGTATACTTATTCCATGAACTTTCCCGATCAGCCTCTTTTGCCCCGCACCGCGGGCGGCGACTTGCGCCGTGTCGGTGTGGAAATTGAATTCGGCGCCCTGCCCCTTAAAGATGCAGCTCAAATCGTGCAGCGTCTTTTCGGCGGGCAGATACGCGAGGCCGAACGCTTTTACTGGCAAGTGGAAGAGACGAAATACGGCACCTTCTCCCTGGAGCTCGACAGCCAATATGCGCATGGCGAGGGCAAGCTGCCGGAAGGCGCGGCCGAAGAAGGGCTCGACCCGCTGGTCGCCAAGCTGCAGCAAAACACCCGCGAGGTAATCGGCGAAATCAGCAAAGTTGTCGTGCCGAACGAGATCACCTGCCCGCCCGTGCCCTACACGGCGCTTGGCGAGATCGACGAGCTGACGGGTGCGCTGGCCGCCGCCGGCGCCGAAGACACGAAAGGCTCGCCCTTCTATGCCTTCGGCCTGCAGCTGAACCCGGAAGTTGCCGAAGAAGGCGCGGATTACATTCTCAATCATCTGCGCGCTTTTTGCCTTCTGCGTGACTGGCTGCGGGCTGAAATCGATGTGGACAGGCTGCGCCAGTTCCTGCCCTTCGCCGATCCTTTCCAGCCGGATTATGTGAAACGCATTCTGGACCCGGCTTATGCACCGGACCTGCCGGAGCTTATCGAGGATTATCTTGCCGCCAACCCGACGCGGAACCGCGAGCTCGATATGCTGCCGCTTTTTGCCTATCTCGATGAGCCGCGCGTTTCCCGGCGCATCGGCGATGCGCTCGTAAAAGCCCGCCCGACCTTTCATTACCGCCTGCCCGATTCCCGCCTCGGCCAGCATCCCGCCCCCGTCACCCGCGAATGGCGGCGCTGGCTGGCCGTGGAGCATCTGGCAGGCGATGAAAAAAATCTCCGCGCTCTTGCGAGGCGTTATTTGCGCGAGACACCGCCGCCGGAAAGCTGGGCAAAAATCTGCGCCGCCTTTATCGAAAAGGGAGAGGCGGCATGACACGCCCCCTTATCGGCATAACCGGCGCCCACCGGCGCGGCTGGCTCATGTGGCAGCTGAACCGCTTCGCCATCTGGCGGGCCGGCGGCAAGCCGCTGCGCGTTACCCCGCAAACGCCGCAACGTGAAATCGCGGCCTGCAGGGGACTTGTCATCGGCGGCGGCGATGACATCAGCGCAGAGCTTTATAAAGGCGAAGCCACCCTTGCCGTTAAAACCGACCCGGAGCGCGACGCGCTCGAAAAAGCCGTTCTCGCGGAAGCCGAGGAACGCAAACTGCCGGTGCTCGGCATCTGCCGGGGCGCGCAAATGATCAATGTGCTGCGCGGCGGCAATTTGCATCAGGACATTTATGCGATCTATGCAGGCCTGAAAAAGCAAAAGACGATCCTGCCCCGCAAGACCGTCACGCTCGTGCCCGGCACACGCCTGCAGCAGCTTTTAAGAGGTGAGCAGCGCCGCCGTGTCAATGCGCTGCACCACCAAGCGATCGACCGGCTCGGGGAAAGGCTGCAGGTCGCCGCGCGCGATGAACACGGCATGGTGCAGGCGGTCGAGGCAACGACGCGCCGCTTCCTCATCGGCGTGCAATGGCATCCGGAATTCCTGATCTTCGACAATTATCAGAACGGCCTTTTCCGCGCTCTGGTGAGAGCCGCCCGCCGTTTTGCCGAGCGCGAAAAAGAAATCCGCGCTTAATCGCGCTGCACTTCTTCCAGCCGCAGCGCGCTGAGCGCCCCGACCAGCCCCATCAGCGCGAAGATCCCGACAACCACGCCCGGCCCCGTATAGGTGGCAAGAAGGCCGAACGCGCCGCCCGCAGCCAAAAGCAGGCCGATGATCGTGTTGGAAAGAGCGGTATAGGCCGCGCGCTTTTCCTCCCCTACCATATCGACAATATGAGTGGACCGGCCAAGCCGCACACCCTGATGAGCGATCATCAGCACGAACAGCCAGAGCGGCAAAAGCCAGCCACTGCCCACCTCCCAATGCCGCGTCAAAAGCGCCAGCAGAAGCGAGAGGGAGGTAAGACACCCGGCAAGAAAAAGCACCTTCCGGCTGGAGCGGTCCGAAAGACGGCCCCAGACATAACTGCTCACGAACCCTGCCAGGGCAGAAGCGCTGACAAAAGCGCCGAGCGCACCAAAGGCGCCGCCCTCGCCTGCCGCCAACATGAGAAGGAAAGGCGGGGATAGCGCGCTCGCCATCAAGAAAGCACGGGCCAGAATAAACCGGCGCAGCGACGCGTCGCTTTTTAAAAGACCGATCTGCGACAGCGCCACATCGAACGCGTTGCGCCCGCCTTCGCTGGCGCCGGGCACTTCTTTCAGCCGCAAGAACGCCACAGCAGCCGTAAGCCATAAAAACCCTGCAAGAAAAAGCGCGCCGAGAACGACCTTAAGGCTGCGCTCCAGGAAACCGCTCGCAAGCGCCAGCCCGAACAGCAGCACAAAGCCCGCCGCCAAGCTGTTCGCCGTGCCCGTCACCGTGCCGCGCGCCGATTTCGTGACCGTCTTGCCCAGCACATCCTTATAGGCGACGGAGCAAGCGGAGCGCGCGAGGGAGAAAACAGCAAGGAGAAGCAAGATCAGCCCTCCCACCCAGACACCCTCAAGGAACAGCCCCGCGGCGCCCATACCGAGCACCGCAAGGCCCTGAACGGCGGAGCCCGCCGCCCAGACGAATTTGCGCCGGCCGAGCGAGCGGATATAGGCGGCAATGAAAAGCTGCGGCAGAAGCGCGCCTGCCTCCCTGATCGGCACGAGAAACCCGGCCATGAAGGCAGGCGCGCCGAGCGCCTGCAGCAGCCAGGTCAGAATGATTTTGGGATCGGAGAGCCCGTCCCCCATTTTCGTCAGGGAAAGAGAGAAAAGATGCGCGGAAAAATTTCCCGGTTGTTCGTCGCACGCAGCCTCGGGAATGTCCCGGCACACACGCCCTTCATCGTCTCCGGTAAGAACGCTGTAAAGATCTTCTTGCAGCCCCGCCATCTCATCTCCCTTTTCATTTTGCAACGAATATAGCGCAACGGAACGGTGAGAAAAGCTGACCCAAACCCGTCTTCTTTTCGCCTTCATATTCTTACTTTCGCCTACTTCATCCGCTGGCGGAAATATTTATACCGCGCGGAAACTCTGCGCTCGCCAATGCCGTTGATGGAGCAAGGTTGCTTCGGAATACCGGGGCGCCGATACGAGACGAAAGAGATGAACGAAAGGAACAGACGATGAAACGTTTTCTGATCACGAGTGTCTCGGCGTTCGCCCTTATGGTTCCGGCCATGGCTGTGGCGGACATGGACTCTGGCAAAGGGGCCAAAGCCCCGCAGGCTGAGCCGAGCGAGAACTACACGCTTGACGAACTGGGTAGTGACATTGGCGAGGGCGTGGAAGCCACCGGTAATGCCATCGAAGAAGGTGCGGAAGAAACCGCCGAAGCCGTGGATGACGCGCTGACCGGTGAAACCGAACTGCGCACCGTTGCCGATCTTCAGGCTGAAGGCGGCCTGAGCAGCAGCAATGCCATCGGCAAGACCGTGCTTGGCAGCGCGGGCGAAGAAATCGCCACGGTGCATGACATTGTGGTGCCGGCCGAAGGCGAAGCGCAGGCCATCCTGAGCGATGGTGGCATTCTGGGCGTCGCCCCGCGCCTCACCGCGGTGTCTTATTCCTCGCTGACGCCGTCCTTCGAAGACCAGAGCCTGGATCATTTCACGCTGGCGGCCACCGAAGAGGACCTTCAGCAGCAGCAGGCTTTCGTCTATGCGCAGGATAACGCAGAGGCGGCGAATGCCGAGCTGATGGCCGCCTCCAGCACCAGCCTTCTGGAGCTGACCGGCCAGGAAGTGTCCAATGCCGCAGGTGAGGAAATTGCCGAAGTCAAAGATATCTATATCGATGACACCGGCGCCCCGCGCCATGTGCTGCTCGGCACCGGCGGCTTCCTCGACATGGGCGAGAAATTCGTCGCCGTCGATTATAACGATATGACCGTGGAACAGGGCGCCGGCGGCCCGACCGTCAATCTGACCCGCGCTCAGCTTGAAGCGGCGGCGAGCCTGGAGCTCGACGCTCAGCGCTAAAACCTGCGGAAATGCCAAAAAGAAAAGGCCGCCCTCGGGCGGCCTTTTTTATGTCCGGCTGCTTCAGGCTTTCGGCGGGGTCCGAGGGGATAGGGGCGCCTGAAGCAGCCGGCGCGATAGACGGCTGGCGGGCAAGCCCGCCGGAAACCGGCTGTCTCAGGAAAAACGCATAACGCAAAAAGTGGTTCCGAAATTTATGCGCTTACCGGCGCCGCGCCTTCCAATTGTCTCAACCCCCGGATCTGGCCGAGCGCCCAGCCGAGCACGACAAGCGCCACCGCGATAATCGCCGCTTCGCCCAGAAGGTTGATCCGGCTGGCGAGAAAAGGCAGCAGAACCGCCGAGCCCACGACCCAGGAAATGTCGAGCGCAACGACCGCCCAGCCATGAGAGGGCTGAAGAGGCACCCGTGTGGCCACCCATTCAACGCCGAGCGCAAAGACGAGAAGCCCCCCGCCAAGTACTTGCAGCAAGGGACCGGCCTCCGGCGCGCCGATAAGCCCCGCCGTCCAATGCCCCGCACCGAGCAGCAGCGCGGCAAAGAGAAAAGAGGACCCGGCATTGCAAAGAAGAACGCGGCGCAGCAACCGGCTGCGCGCATCGAAAGGGGCCGTCCCGGCCCAGGCATCGATCAGTTTCATCAGTCCGCTCCTGTGTTCACTAAGGACGGGACTGAGTTTGGCGGGATGTGGAAGAAAACCAATTCTCCAGGAGGTAAGAAAGATGGTCAGTCTTCCATCAGCGCCGAAATCACCTCACGCGTTTCTTCATCCGCCGGCATGAAGGCTTCGATCCGCAACTCCTGCAGCGTGATGTCCTGCGGTGTGCCGAGCATGGTGATGACGGAAAAAAGCCGCGCATTGAGATCGCCGATCTTCAAATGCACAGGGATCAGCAATTCGGCCGGCGCGCTGACATCGAAAAGATGCCAGCGGCGGGGCACGTCTTCCCTCTTCAGTAGGTCTTCGAGAAGCTGCAAAGTCGGATCGCCGACCTGGGCATGCATCGCCTCGCGGTGCATGCGCTGGATCATGTAATAGGCAACCTCGTCCCAATTGGCGATATAAGGCCGCATACCCTCATCGGAGAAAATTTGGCGCAGCATATTGGGCCGCTCGCCCGGCGCGCCGGCAAGACCGGGGAAAAACGTTTCGGCAAGCTTGTCATACGCCCGGTTGCTTTTCAGCACGTTCCAATGCGCATCGAGCGCGACGGCGCCGTATGGATTGTAACTTTCCAGCATGAAATCGATAACGGTTCGGATATGCGCCATTTCCGGCGCATCGATATCCGTTTCCGAATAAAGCGGGGCATAGCCTGCTGCAAGCAGCAGCGCGTTCCTGTCCCGCAGTGGAATTTCCAGCGCCTCGGAAAGCGTGATCACCATGTCCCGGCTGGGCTCCGCGCGCCCGGTTTCGATGAAACTGAGATGACGGGCGGAAATTTCGGCTTCACAGGCAAGATCGAGCTGGCTCATCCGCCGCGTGGTGCGCCAGTTTTTAAGATATTTCCCGATAGGGGAGACATTCTTTTCCGCTGTTTTCGCTGCCGCTTTGCCCATCTCTCATCCTCCTTGACGAAGTTTACTCAGGCTAAAGGGGCGAAAACAGGAAACAATTACCTCATCGGTAAGGGAGCCACTTCCTCAGAAAATAACCGTTGCGAAGAGCGTGTCGCTATAGGCACCCGCCGGGGTGTTCTGCCCGGCGGGAAGGCGGCCATAGACGGGAAAATCCGTCACACGGAAAAACAGCACATCGAGGAGATAGGCATTGGCGGCCTGGCCCGTGCCGCCCGTCCCATCGCCCCAGACCTGACTGCGCGCGGCATCGAGATAAAGATTATAGGACAGCGCATCGCCGCCCGACTGCATGGCCCGCGCACCATAGACCCCGCTCATGCCGGGGCTGAGCGCCACGTCATAAGAAACCACCGCGCCCAGCACCAGCGCGCTGCAGCGCACGGAGATATTGCCCACCGCATCGAGCGGGCCGGGTGCCAAAGGATTGTAAGCGCCGAATGTCAGCGCACTCCCCGTCACCTCGCAGGTGCAGCCAAGCCCGACACAGCTCGCCCGGCTTTCGGCAGGATATAAGAAAAACAGCGCGGCAAAAATCAGGGCGCTCAAAAACTGTTTCATAGGCCCGCCTGCCTTTCCGCCATGCAGCGGTGACGGGAAGCGCGCGCTTCGGATGGCGGCAGTGCCGTGACCCGGCATCGCCCCTCCGGCGTTTGAAACGAGATCTCTAACCCGATACCGGCCTCCAGAAAAACACGCCCGCCGCGCCCGACAGGCACCGGCTTTCCGTCCCCATCGAGACGCGTAATGTGCCAGCCTTCCGGGAAAGGCGTCCCGTCGGCGCGAGTAAGATAAATCACTGCGCCCTTTTCCCCGGTCTTCTTGAACGTAACGAGATGGCCCGTGCGCGCGCCCGGCACGACGATGTTCTCCAGCACATCGAAACTCGTGCGCAGCGGCAGATCATGCGGGTCGATGGAAAGACGGTTTTCCTCATAAGCGCGCAGCGAAGTGAGCACCGCCCGTCCTGACCCGTCCGTGCGCGCAACAAGCCGCCGGTCCTGATAGATGCGCACATCTTTTTCATTGCCCACATCGACAATCGCAAAACTGCCGGTAATGGGCGGGGCGAGCGCGGCCTTGCCGCCTGCCAAAACCGCCGCGCCGCGGGCGGAAAGGCGCAGTGCCTGCGTGCCGCCGAAACGCGTTGCGAGCAGCGCGGCATCGCCGATGGATGAACGGTATTCCAGCCCGGCTTCTTCACGCTGCGTGCCGCCACGCGAAAGGCGTGCGGAATACCCCACCTCGCCGATCGCCGCCGCATCCTTTCTGTAACGCAGATCGGAGGTCCAGCCCTCCCCGTCATAATCCGCACCGAGCGCGCCGCTGCCCTCACCCAGCGGAAAAGAGAGAAAGGCGCCGAAAAAGAAATCCTTCTCAGGTTTTAGAAGACGCAAGGCGGAAAGCCGGTAAGTGGCGCCTCCGATGGGCCCCGAAAGCGTGAGCCCCGCGCTTCTGAAATCGGAGCGGAATGACCCGGCGGCACTCCCCCGCTCGTCCCTGTCGAGAAGCGAGAGCGAGAGACTGTGCCCGCCCTCGCCTTGCACGGCAAACTGTCCCCGCGCCGTGGCGCGCGGCGGCGCATCGTCCTGCCCAAGCCGCCTGAAGCCGGGCGTTGCCGCCTCATAGGAAAACGCCGCACTGAAGGGCGCGGCGCGCCATTCGTAAAACCCGGCGCCCTTGATCCCGCCTTCGCCGTTCGAGCGGCTGAGCGTGGCGGACAGATCGAGCGCACCGAGACCGGAAAATGCGGCGGAGAGCCCGCTGCCTAAAGACTGGAAAGAAGAGGCTCCTTGCGCCCTTCCTTCCAGCGTCAAATTATTCGTCAGCCCGCGCCGGTAAAGCGCGGCGGCAAAGGGCGTATCATAGGCATTCGAGCGCAAGCCAAACCCCTCGCGCAAGAAACCTGCTTCAAGCGAATAGGCGGCAAGGCCGGGGCGCAAAAGCTGCGGGCTTGCATAATAAGCTTCCGTCACTTGCCTTTCCCGGCCAAGCGCATCGCGCAGCACGACCGTAACCTCCCCGCTTCCTTGCACCGCCGGAATATCGCCAAGCGAGAACGGCCCTTCCGGCACCTCGCCCTGAAACCGGCGCACCCCGTTGATAAAAAGATCGACCGCGCCCGGCAATTGCGCCTCGCCGGTAAAATCGAGCGTCGGAAAGGTGATGAAACCGGGCTGCAGCGAAAACTCCGTGCCCCATTTTATCCCGCCGAAGCGCAGCGGAGCCTCGCCGAATTGCGGCTGGGTGAGCGTGTCGCCCAAAGTCAGCCGGGCAAGGCCCGCCGGATCGTCATGGGTGATATGGCTTTCAAGCCGCGTGCAGCGGCGCGCAGCGCCATAAGCGCAGGTGAAAACCGCCCGCGCATTGGAAAGGCCGGAAAAGACCACCCCTTCCCCAAGAAGGCCGCCGCTGCTTTCCCCCTCGCGCCAATCTGCGGAAATATCGTAATTGAAGAAAGCGCCCGCCCCTTCCGTGCGCGCCGCCAGCGCCTTTGACGGCTGGACAGAAAGCATCGTGCGCTTTTCGCAGCCTGCCAAGCAGACAAGATCAAGCGTGCCTTTATCGATATTGAAAGAAGCGCGCATGCCCGAAAGCCTGTCTGCGGCAATGAACCCCTTACCGCCGCGCTGCACGGCCTCGCCCTCGAAGGCAATACCTTCCCGGTTCAAAAGATCGAGCGGAAGAAAAAGCATGCCCCCTTCAACCAGAACACTGACCACGTCTGCGCGGGCCTTGCCGTCGATGATGGGAAGAAGAAAATGATACTGCGCATCTTCTTTCTGACTTCTTTCAGAAGCACTGCCCGTCACGGCCTCGTCAAACTGCGCATCGAGCGCGCCTCTGAGCGGCACAGGCCGCAGTGCCCCGGCAAGACTGTCGCCTCCCAAAAGAAATGCGGCAAGCATGAGCACACTACTTGCGGACAAGACGGCGCGCATCATCGCCGGGCACCAAATCATAAAAGCGGGGAGAAGCATCACCGGCTGAGATGAGCGCCGCCTGAAAAGGCGCGCCCGCCCCGGCACCTTGCCATGGCACACATTCGCGCGCCGCCGCGCCCGGCAAATAGTACTTCTGCGTCATGAGGCGCGCGCCGGAGGGTGACTTAAGCCAGAGCAGTTTTTCATGGGCGCTGCCTTCATTGCGCGCATCAAGACAAAGCGTCCCGTCGCCGCGCGGCTTGAGTTTCAGCGACAACGTGCCCTCACTTGCCGCCGCTTCCAGAAAAACCGGAAGCAGCATCTGTAGCCGCACACGCAGACCCAAAGATGTATCGGGCGGGGAAATATCCCGCGCCAGCACGCGGAAGGCAGCTTCCTCTTTTCCCCATTCACCCGCCTCCATGACGCCGGCCCGCACGAGCCGCCGCTCGCCGGGCGCCAGGGTAAAAATCGGCGGCGTGATGATCAGGCCCGGCGCTTCCTCATAAACGTCCTCTCCCCTTTCCTGGCGCCATCGATACCCCAGCATTTCGATGCTGACGGTTTTCTCCGCCGTATTGGCGACATGAAAAACACCGACCGGATTCTCCCTCGGCAGGAGAAGCGAGACGGGACCGATCTCGAAAGCAAAGGCATGGCCTGATATCGCAAACAAGAACGCCGCGCAAAACCAGGAACAGAGGAACCGCATCATCTTCCCTCCCTCAATAGGTGATGGTCGCTGTGACGGTGTCGGTATAAAGGCCGGAGGGCACGGACTGCCCGCCGGGGATCTGGCCGTAAACGGTGAGCGCCTGCAGCGCGCCGCTGCCCGTTCCGCTTACGGTGTTGACGCCAGATGTCTCTCCCCAGACGCTGGTGCGGGCCGCATCGCTGTAAAGCGAATAGGCAAGCTGATTGCCTCCATTCGTCATGAAGCGCGTCGCGACACTTGCCCCTGCCCCGAGCCCGGCGCTCAAGCCCACTTCATAAGCGGCGCCATTCGTGCAGGTGATTTCAAGCGTCGTTGCCGCATTGAGCGGTGTACCCGAGACGGGATTATAATTGCCGAAATTGAGATCGTTCGCAGTGATCGAGCAAGCGGCGAGCACGCTCGCCGTCACCTGAAACGTGTCCGTATCGGTTGCCGCCTGAAGCGGTTGCGGCAAGGAGAGAAGAAAGGAGGAAAGAAAGACAGCGCTGAACCGGCGCAGCGATGGCCAGATGCCGAAGCGTATGGGGCTCATGACACACGTCCTGTCGCCGCCTCATGGCCTGCGCGCCCGAACGCCGCTTTTCCGCAACCTGAATGGGACGAACTCTCACATTCTTGCTGCGGCACTGCGCCTTACCTGAAGGCACAGCGAAACGTCATCTCCACCCATCCGTCAGAATACGGAATGTCACCTAAGAAAGCGTAAACCGGAAAGTTTATATTGAACGATACAACCTTTGAGGGCATATCGGGGAAAACAGCACCGAATACCGGCGCAGGCGCTCAGCCTCAGCGGTTGAAGGCCTCGGGAAAAGGCGTTTCGTCCCGCGCGCGGATATCGGCAGGCGGCAAACCGAACCCAAGATCGACAAACTCAAAACCGGCAAAAGGCTGCGTCAGGAAAGGCCCTTCCACCTGCAGCAATTCTTCCAGCGCCAATGTCGTGCCGGCATGCGCGAGAATGAACGGCGCGCCGCTTTTGCCGTCGATCAGCGGCAGGCAGTTCATAATGACTTCTTCCTGCCGTTCGCGCTCATAGCGCTCGCGCACGAGCACACGCGCCCCGCAGGCATATTGGATCATCGAGCCGGCCCGTTTGACGCCGCGGGCAATACGCTCCGCGCCGATATAATCGCCGTAGCGCCGGCCTGTGATGTCATGAGGGACACGCGCGCTATGGCCTGTGCCGACCAGACGGAAGACCACATCGTCTTCCGTGACTTCCATGAGAATAAGGTGAGGGAGAAGATTGGCGATCTGCCGGTTGGGGCCGACATCGCGGCGGTCGGGCAGCCCGCCATCCGCGGGCAGGAGAGAGCGCCAGTACTCCCCAAGCTGTTGCATGGGATCAATGGTTTGTACGGCGGACAACGCAAATCTCCCGCAGAATGAAACGGATAGGCCCCCCAGACTTTCGGCCGAAGACGGTCAGCCCGTCTCTGGCCCCGACTCTAAAATCGAGCCCCCAAAAAAACATTAACGCGAAGCCCGTCCAGCGCCTGCGGCAAAGCCGCCCGCATGGCGGTTTTTCGCGTCCCGGCGCTAGAGTCCCAGCCCGTTTTGCCTATAGTTAATAGAACGCGACGGACAGTTTCAGGTTCCAGCCCGGAGGGCCGGCATGATCGATCTCGATCCCATTCTTCTTGCCCGTATCCAGTTTGCCTTCACCATTTCCTTTCACATCGTCTTTCCCGCTTTCACGATCGGGCTGGCGAGCTTTCTGGCCGTGGTGGAATGGCGCTGGCTTGCAACCGGGGATGAGCGCTTCCGCAAACTTTATAAGTTCTGGGTGAAAATCTTCGCCGTCGCCTTCGGCATGGGCGTCGTTTCCGGCGTCGTCATGTCCTACCAATTCGGCACAAACTGGTCGGTCTTCTCGGACAAAGTGGGCAATGTCATCGGCCCGCTGCTCGGCTATGAAGTGCTGACCGCATTTTTCCTCGAGGCTTCGTTTCTCGGCATCATGCTTTTCGGCTGGGGCCGGGTCAGCCCGCGCATGCATTTCGCCTCGACCTGCATCGTCGCCATCGGCACGTTGATTTCCGCCTTCTGGATTCTTTCCGCCAATAGCTGGATGCAAACCCCGCAAGGCTTCGAGATCGGCCCGGACGGGCGGCTTTTCCCGACCGACTGGCTGGAGATCATTTTCAATCCCTCCTTCCCTTACCGCTTCGCCCATATGGTCACGGCCGCCTATCTCACCACCGCCTTCGTGGTGGGCGGGGTCGGCGCCTTTTATCTCTGGAGCAAAAGACATGAGAGCGAGGCGCGCGTCATGCTCGGCATGGCGGTGATCATGGCCGCGCTCGTTGCGCCCTTGCAGGTTTTCCTCGGCGACCAGCACGGCCTCAACACGCTCGAGCACCAGCCCGCAAAGGTTGCGGCGATGGAGGGCCATTACGAGACCGGACGCGGCGTGCCGCTGCTGCTCTTCGGCTGGCCCGATGAAGAAGCCGAAGAGATGCGCTACACGGTCGAAATTCCCGGCCTTGCCAGCCTCATCCTCACCCATGACTGGGACGGCGAGGTGAAAGGCCTGAAAGACTGGCCGCGCGACGAGCGCCCGCCCGTTGCCTGGGTCTTCTGGTCCTTCCGCGTCATGGTGGGGATCGGCTTTTTGATGGTCGGCATCGGCCTTGTCAGCGCCCTCTATTATTATCGCGGCAAGCTCTTCGAAACACGCTGGCTGCAGCTCTGGTGGATGGCGATGATGCCGAGCGGCTTCATCGCGCTGCTCGCCGGATGGTTCGTCACCGAAATCGGCCGCCAGCCTTATGTCGCCTACGGCATCATCAAAACCGCCGACGGCGTGTCTCCTGCCATTCTGGGGCCGCAAGTTGCCTGGTCGCTGATGGCTTTCATCATCATGTACACGCTCGTCTTCGGCGCGGGCAGTTTCTACATCCTCAAACTGATCGGCAAAGGCATTCCGCCGGGCGAGGACAGTGAGAACGACGAGGCAAGCGATTATTACGGCCATGGGCTGGAAGCCGCGCCGCTGCGCGCGGCGGGCAGAAAACCGGAGGCGCCGCATGTTTGATTTTTCTTCCGCGCTCGACCTTCCCCTGATCTGGGGCCTTCTTATCGCGGCAGCGGTTTTTCTTTACGTGCTGCTCGACGGGTTCGATCTCGGCCTCGGCATTCTTTTTCCCTTCGCCCCGTCCGACAAATCCCGCGACCGGATGATGAATTCCATCGCGCCCTTCTGGGACGGCAACGAAACCTGGCTTGTGCTGGGCGGCGGCGGGCTCTTTGCCGCCTTCCCGCTTGCCTATGCGGTGCTCATGCCCGCCTTTTACATTCCCATCATCCTGATGCTGCTCGGACTCATCATGCGCGGCGTCGCTTTTGAGTTCCGCTTCAAAGCGGAGGGCAACTCCCGCCGCCTTTGGGATTACACGTTTCACTTCGGCTCGCTCATCGCCGCGCTTTGCCAGGGCATGGTGCTCGGCGCCTTCGTGCAAGGGGTGGAAGTTTCGGGCCGCAATTTCGCGGGCGGGCCGTTCGATTGGGCAAGCGCTTTCAGCGTCATGACCGGGCTTGCGGTCGTGGCGGGCTATGTGCTCCTCGGCGCCGCCTGGCTCATCATGAAGACGGAGGGGGAAACGCAGGACTGGGCCCGAAAGGTCGCGTCTTACGCGCTCGGCCTTGTCGGGATTTTCATGGGGCTCGTCAGCCTTTCCGTGCCCTTTCTCAATCCCGCCATTGCCGATTTCTGGTTTTCGGCGCCCAATATCTTCTTCCTCACGCCCGTACCGCTTTTAACCGCCGCACTTTTCGTGCTTCTCTGGCGCGATCTGCACCGCGCCGATGCCGAATACCGGCCCTTCCTGACCGCCATGGGCATTTTCGCGCTGGGCTATCTCGGCCTTGCCCTCAGCCTTTATCCCTGGATCGTGCCCTTCGAGATCGATATCTGGGGCGCGGCGGCGGCCGGCACCTCCCTCTCCTTGCTGCTTGTCGGCGTGCTGCCGCTTTTGCCCATCATTCTGGGCTATACCGCCTATAGCTATTACGTCTTCCGCGGGAAGGCGGGCCATGAGCCGATATATTGAGCGCGCCCGCCGCTGGCTCGGCACCCATCCCAAAGCCCGGCAATGGCTCTGGTTTGCCGCGCTTTGGGCAGGCGGGCTTGCCGCCGTCACCGCCCTTTCCTACCCCATCAAGTTTCTCATGACCGGGCTTTAACCATGCGCGCGGGTAAGCGCGCTCCCATGCGCCGGTGACCTGAACGTGAATTCCCGTGATCGCCGCTTCCTGCCATCTTTTGATCAAACGTCCCAAGTTACGGGACGAAACAGATGAAACGGCAGAAAACAGGGGCCGGGTATGGATGTACTCAACGACATTCTCGACACGCTGGATCTGAAGGGCGCGCTTTATTTCCGCACTGACTTTTGCGCTCCCTGGGGCGTCACGGTGCCGGAACTGCAGCAAGCTGCCCGCTTCCATCTCGTGGTGCAGGGCAATTGCCACGTGACCTTCCCCTCCGGTGCGGAGATCGATCTGGGGCCCGGCGATCTGGTGCTCATTCCCAAGGGCCGCTCGCATATTCTGTCCGATAAAAGCGGTGCGCACGCTCCGCCGCTTGAAACGGTGCTGGAGCGCGCCGGTTTTGCCGGGCAAGGCGTCCTTGTCTGGGGCGAAGGCAGCGCCCATGCGGCCACTCAAATGGTCTGCGGGCACCTCTCCTTCCGCGGCGGCGCGGACCATCCGCTGCTGCGCGCCCTGCCCGAATATATGCTGGCAAGCGCGGCCACCCGGGCGCGCACGCCGCTGCTCGATGAAATGCTGCGCCTTGTTGCACGCACCGTCTTTTCCGGGGAGATCGGCTCGGACGCTGCCGTCACCCGCCTTTCGGAAATCGTTTTCATCGAGCTGTTGCGCGCCGGCATTGCCGAAGACCCGCAGCTCGGCACGATGCTTGAGGCCTTGCGCGACAAGCAGATCGGCCGCGCCCTCGAACTTATTCACGCCAACCCTGCCCGTCCCTGGACGGTGGAACACCTGGCGGCGGAAATCGGCATGTCGCGCAGCCGTTTTGCCGACCGCTTTTCCTCGCTGATGGGCGTCGGCCCCATGGCTTATCTGGCCGATTGGCGGCTGCAAAAAGCGCTGGCATTGCTCGACGATTCGCGCTGCTCCGTACAGCAGGTCGCGACCCAAACGGGCTATCAGTCACCGGCCGCTTTTACCCGGGCTTTTGCCGGAAAATTCGGCCTTCCGCCGACGGAATATCGCCGCGCCCTCGCTTGAGTTTGCGTTCCGTCCCAAAGACATTGCAGTAAATCCCTATCTCTTGCGGGCTAATTGATCAATCGTCCGGCCCGCCACAAATTGCCCCTGTCGGCCAGTAACGGCCCGAAGGAGCGGCAACGCCCGCGCCCCGAAGGCCATCCGTCCGTATCTGCCGCAAGGGGCACCCTTTAAAGAACGCTCCTTCCGGCATCATTGATGACCGGCCATGCACGGCCAGTTCGAACAAGGGTAAGACCATGAATATCATCGATCACCTCTCCGTCGGCGTCCCCAGCATTGACGAGGCGCGTAAATATTACGACGGCCTGATGGAAACGCTTGGCTGCACCTGCATGGCCGCCACCGACGGCTTTGCCGCTTACGGCAATGGCTCGGTCCAGTTTCTCGTGATGCTGCCCAATGACGGCGCCGCATACACCGCCGGCAACGGCACACATATCTGCTTCGCCGCGGCAACGCGTGAAGCGGTCGACGCTTTCCACAAGTTCGGCTCCGCCAATGGCGGCCAGTGCGAAGGTGAACCGGGCCCGCGCGCGGCCTATCCGAAGCCGGACATCTACACCACCTTCGTGCGTGACCCCTTCGGCAACAAGCTCGAAGCGATTCACAACGGATTTTCTGCGTAACCTTTGACTATATGGGGCTGATTATGGAAACGGCTTATCACTACCTCGCCCTCAGCGGCGTTCTTACCGTCCTTCTCTGGACACCTTACATCCTGGCACGGGTCTTCGTTTGGGGCCTGCCGACCTTCCTCAACAACTATCCGGAAGGCTATCCGGCCAAACAGCCCGAGCCGCCGCTTTGGGCACAGCGGGCGCAGCGCGCGCATTTGAACATGGTCGAAACCATGCCGGCTTTCATCGCCGTCGTGGTGGCCGCCGGTTTCCTCGCGGGTGAAGCGGCTGTTGCCGTCGTCGCCACCTGGGCTGCCGTGTTCTTCTATGCCCGCATCGCCCATGCCGTGGTCTATATCCTGGCCGTGCCCTTCCTGCGCACACCGGTCTATCTGGTGTCCTGGGCGGCCATCTTGATCATCGGCGCCCAGTCCCTCCTTTGACCGGGCTCTCCTCTAATAGGCCGCTTCTCTGACCGGCATAAGGGTCGATGCCTCTCATCGGCTGGCCGCAAGGCCGCGGGAGGGCGCTTCCAGACGGGAGCGCCCTCTTTGCTTTTAGGACCTATTCCAGCAACACGCCGAGCAGGCGGGCGAGCTCACCGGCCTCTTTCCCGCTTTTCAATTTTACGCCCACATGCGTCTCGATCGCCTTGCGGTAAACGGGCCACATATCCTTAAGGAGCGCGCGCCCTGCATCGCTGATCACGATGATCTGGCCGCGCCCGTCTTCCGGGTGGCGCCGTCGTTCGATCAGCCCTGCTTCTTCAAGACGCGCGAGCAGGCGGGAAATATTGTGCTGGGCAATCAGAAGCTCCGCCTCAAGCGCGCCCGGCCGCAAGCCCCCTTTGGCGCGGCGCAGCTCCAACAGCACGTCGTACCAGGCAAGCGGGGGAAAGCCCGCCTGTTTCAGGTCCCGCTCCACCGCGCTCAGCACATGCCGGCCTGCGCGCATCAGCCGCGCCCAGGCAAGAACGGTCTCCTTGGAAGGTGTTTCCCCTGACATGGGCCGATCATCCCCCATCCATGCAGCTGCATCAAGATTGACAAAATGGCGCGTCGCCCCATATAGATGCAAATGCATCTATATGGAAGGAGACCGGCATGACCCAATCCGCCCAGAAGCTTCAAGAACCTCTCACGCTTGTCAGTCACACGCTCTGTCCTTACGTGCAACGTGCGGTCATCGCGCTGACGGAAAAGGGTGTGCCTTTCGAGCGCAAGGATGTGGACCTTTCCAACAAGCCGGACTGGTTCAAAAAAATCTCCCCGCTCGGCAAGACGCCGGTGCTGGTGGTGGGCGAACAACCCATTTTCGAATCCGCCGTCATCGCCGAATATCTGGAGGAGACGGCGCCGAACCCGCTGCATCCACAAGACGCGCTTTCCCGCGCCGATCACCGCGCCTGGATCGAATTCGGCTCGGCGATTCTCAATGACATTTCCGGTTTCTATAACGCCAAAGACGCCGAGAGCTTCGAGGCGAAACGCGCACAGATCGCAGAACGCTTCGCCCGCCTCGAGACCCGCGTCAAAGCGGCGCCCTGGTTCGACGGGGAAAGTTTTTCCCTTGTCGATGCGGTCTTCGGCCCGGTCTTCCGCTATTTCGACACGTTCGAACGCTTCGGCACCTTCGGTTTCTTCGACGAGACCCCGAAAGTGCGCCGCTGGCGCGAAACCTTGAGCGCGCGCCCTTCCGTGCAGAAGGCAGTAAGCCCTGCTTATCCCGAACTCCTGACCGAGTTCCTGAAAAACCGCGGCTCCTATCTGTCCGGTCTGATCGAAGCCAAAGCCGCTTAACGCGCCACGCCGTCCTCGCCGCTGCAGGAAGATGAAACAGCAGGCGATGCGCCAGCAAGACGGCGAAGCAGAAGAAGGCGCAGCATTTCGACCTCATTCAGCACATCCAGAGGATCGCGCTGCGCCGTTTCTTCTAGCGCCTGCCGTAGCCAGGGGCTGGTGCGCGGGTTGGAGCGCACGAAGGCTTCCGCCTGCTCAAAGCGTAAAGACCGCATATCTTCACCTTTCATCGCACCTTCTCCTTACTCGGCAGCATTCAGAAAGACAGGGCTTCCCGCGCCCTTCCCCGGCAAAGGTTCTTCCTCCCAGGTAAGATCCCCGGCATAGCGCGCGGCAAGCCGGCCTTCTTCATCCATGGCGAAAAGATGCAGCCATTTATTGTCGAAGAGGGCGCGCACCTGACTGTTCCGCGCGAGGATTTCCGTCATCGCTTCCTTCGGCGCTTCGATGCAGATGGAGAGCCGGAGCGGCCGGTGCATCAGTTTCTCCCCGTCATGAACGGACTGCCAGGGAAGGCCGGCGCGGAGGGGACCCGTGCTTCCTTCTAGCACCCCCATGCCCCCCGTTACATTGTGGAGGAGCTTGTTACCCGCGCCGAAGACCGACGGGGCAACCGCCGAGCCGTAATATTGCAGGCTGATCCAGCTTGCGACGACCACAGGCGCGGTCATGATGAGCTCGAGGACGGAAAACTCCTTATCCGCGTGCCAGTCATATTCATGCAGGAAAGCCTCGCCGGAAAGGTCGAGCCCGTGAGTGCGCATCCGTGGCGCGGCGATAAAGGCCTTGCAGCCGGCAAGCCCCCATTCCGGGCGCACTTCGGCCCAGTTGTAGCTTCTTGCCGCAACATCGCCCGGCGTCTTCGCGCCCGGCAGCCGCCGCGCCCGTTCGGCCCGGGCAAGAAGCCCCGCCTTTTCAAGCGCGCCCCTGAGCAAGGCGATTTCTTTTGCATGGCCCGCTGCCGGCACATCCTGATCGAAGAGCGTGACCTCGTCTTTCGTCGTGTCATGCAGCGCGGCAAGGAAGAGCGTTTGCGAAGGGATCACGATGCCGCTCTGCGCAAGTTCAGCCCGCACCAGAGGGTCGTTGAGAAGCGATGCCAGCAAACGCGCGTTCACATCCCCCGCATAGCCCCCGCAGGCCCCGCAGTGAAGCGCGCTCGCATGAGGATTGTTGCGCGCGCTTGCCCCGTGCCCTGCAAGAAGCACGAGCCGGGCAAAATCCTTCGTCATAGACATGGCCCTGAGCACGCTCTCGCCAAGCGCCGCGCGCTCGGCAAGATCGAGCTCGGGGGCGAATTTCGGCGCCGGGTCGGGCGCCTTATGCGCCACGCCGCCGCCCAGCCCGTCGCGGAAGAGCTTGCCCACATAAAGCGGGCCCGTTGCTTCCACAAAGGCAAACGAGGAAACGGCGGCCATTTTAAAGCGCCCCCAGGCCCGGCTCGCCCGCGCCAAAAGCCGCGCGCGCAGATCCGTCTCTTTTTCTTCTTCTCCTACCGCGCAGCTATGGAGCGCAGGAGACAGCAGAACCGGCAGCCGCTTTTCCTCTATATCCGAGGCAAGCGCGTGATGCACCGCCGGCAGGCCGAAGAACCCGGCAAAGCCCGATGTGCGCGCGCCAGGATAGGCCGTCTCCAGCGCGCGGCGGAAAACTTCCGAGCGCACATCGATGCAGAAGGCGGCATGGAGCGGGGTTTGCGTCTCCTCTTGTTCCGCAAAATGCCCGCCCGAGAGAAGCTGCGTGGCAAGGCGCCGCTGCCCGGCCCGCTCCGCAGCTTCTTGCAGAATTTCATCGGCAATAAGGCCGGGCGTCACCTGAGGCGCCTTCTCATATTCAGCAAGCGCCTCCTGCCAGGCAGGCGCGATTTGCTTTTGATGGAGAAGATAAAGCGCTTCTTCCCAGACAAGCCGGATGATCAGAAGATCGCACAGCGTTTCGTCTGCGCCTCCTTCAAGCTCCGCCTGCCAGAGCCGGTAGCGCGCCGCCTGCGCCCAGCCGCCGAGCTCCATCAAGAGCCGCTGGAAGTAAAGCGGGCACGCAGCCTCGCTTACCTGAAGCGTTGCCAGCGCGCGCGCCGCCGCTTCAAGAGGACGCTGCGGCGCATCGGCGACATGGGCGGCAAACCCGCGAAGGCCGAGAATTTCCGGCACGAGGTCGTAGCTCGCCGCTGCCCGCCAGGAAGCATAGGCCCGCTCCTTGCGCGGCAAGGCCCAAAGCGCTTGACCTTCATCGAAATAAGCCCCGGCCCAAGCCCCGATCCGCTCGGCGGCAAGGCCCGGCCAATCGGTGCCGGAAGCATCGGCGGCAAGCCCGGCAATTGTCGGCAAAGCATCCGGAACCTGAATGTCGGTTTGCGCCGCGCGCTTTAGGGCCGCGATATCGGCAGGCCGGTCTGCATGGGGCGAGGCGGCAAGGGCCGCTTCCAGATCTTCATCCAGGATCGCACCTTTGGCGATTTCCGCCTCATACCAGCTGCGCGCCATCGTCACTTTGATGCCGGCGGTTTTGCCGAGAAGGGCGCCCGTTCCCGCCAGGCCCCTATCCACTTGGCCGAGAAACGGATTGACGGCAACCGAGGAAGAAAGCGGCCAAAGCGGCGGCACGGTGCGCGCAGCTTCCTTCATTGCCGCATCAAGACCCTCTAGCGCCGTTTTGTTTGGAAGAGCAGACGTCACCGTCATCGCCTTATCCTTTCTTTGCAGCCGGATGCCCGGCGGAAACCTGTTCTCTCACCTGCCAGCTTCCCAGGAGGCGGTCGAAAAGCGCGTTGGCGTAAAGCCCATTGGCCAGATGCGCCCGCGAGCCAGCCGCCGCCGGATGCGCCGACCAGAGCGGGAAGGTCGCCTGGGCAAAAGCCGTCAAAGCGAAGCTGAGCACTGCAAGCGTGATGAGCGCCCATTCGAGCGGTCCCGGTGCGGGCGTGGCGGGCAAGGTACCCGCCGTCAGCCATTCGGCCCCCGCTTGCAGCGTGAAATAGCCTGCGGTCGCGGCGAGCGAATAAAGCGCGGTGCGCTGCGTCAGCAATCTCGGCGCAGCATCCGCAAGGCCCTGGGCAAGGAGATACGCAACGCCGAAGATGAGGATGGCACCGAGCGCGACCGCTTGCGGGGATTTCGTCTCGAAGCCGAAAAACGCGCCCGTGCCTGCGAAAATCGCAAGAGCGATGAGGAAGGACCGCCCCACGGCCTTGCCGTTTGGGACTGCGATGGGGCCGGGCCGCTTGATCGCGGCAACATTTTCCACGGCGCTGCCGGAGGAAAGAAAGGCATGGGCTTTGTAGAAGGAATGTGCGGCGATGTGCAAAAGCGCGAGCGGGAAGAGCGCGAGCCCGCATTGAAAGATCATGAAGCCCATCTGCGCGATGGTGGACCAGGCGAGCGAGGTTTTGACCGCCGGCTGCGTCAGCATCACCAGCGAGCCGAAAAGCGCGGTGAACCCGCCGATAAGAACCAGCGCGGCCAGCACGCCCGGCGCCAGCAGCATGACATCGGCGAAACGGATCAGAAGAAAGCCGCCCGCATTGACGACACCGGCATGAAGAAGCGCGGAAACCGGCGTCGGCGTATCCATCACTTCCGTCAGCCAGCCATGGGCCGGGAACTGCGCCGACTTGAAAAGCGCGGCTAGAGCGAGGAGACCTGCGGCGAGAATGAGGGCAGCGCCGCCGCCGTCCGCAAAATCGGCCCGGGCAGCCGCGCTGAGCGCGCCGATCTCCTGTGTGCCGTAAGCCATATAGAGGAGAAGCGCCGCCCCGATCAGCGCGCCGTCACTGAGCCGCGCCATCAGCGCGTGTTTGCGCGCCGCCCGCCGCGCCGGAAGGCGTTCGGGATAAAAGAGCAGAAGTTTTTGCAGGAAAAGGCTCGCAGCGATCCAGGACAGAACGAGCCCGGACAATGTGCCCGCCTGTACAAAGAAAAGAACCGAGGCAAGCGTCAGGCAGAGCCAGCCGGTAAAGGAACCTTGCCGCGCCTCCCCGTCAAGATAACTTGCCGAAAACCGCAAAACCGCCCAGCCGATGCTGGCGACGACGAGCAGCATGGTAAGGGAAACCGCATCCGCCATGAAAAGCCCTTTGAGCGGGGCAAGCGCCGGAGGCAGAAGCCCCTCACCCGCTCCGAACGCGGCAAGCCCGGCAGCGCCCAGCACGGCAAAAAGGGAAAGAAGCGCCGCGCCTTCCGCCGCGCGCACCTGGGCGCGCGAGCGCAGACCCGGCCCCGCAAAGGCGGCAAATCCGGCAAACAGAAGAAGCAGCGGCGCAAGGACCGGCAGGAGCGCCAAAAGTGCGGCGGCGGCAGGGCCATCGAGGTCGGGCGGGATAGGCATGGGATCTTCTCCACTTGGTGCAGCCGGTTGCGCAGAAGGTAGGCACGACGCGGAGATAAGAAAAATTCATTGTTTATGTATTTTTGTTCTATTAAATAGAACTTATGAGCGAGCTCAATTTCCATCACCTGCGCTATTTCTGGGCAGTCGCCCATGACGGCAACTTGACCCGCACGGCCGAACGGCTCAACGTGTCCCAATCGGCGCTCTCCATTCAGATAAAGCAGCTTGAAGAACGGCTCGGCCATGCGCTTTTCGAGCGCCGGGGCCGTCAGCTCGCCCTGACGGAAGCAGGACGGCTCGCGCTCGACCATGCCGATGCAATCTTTTCCGCGGGGGAAGAACTGCTCGCCAATCTCCGCGCCAGCGGGCGCAGCCGCCAGGCACTGCGCGTGGGCGCGCTTGCCACGCTGTCGCGTAACTTCCAGATCGCGTTTCTAAAGCCCGTTCTCGGGCGCAGCGACGTGGAAGTGATTTTGCGCTCCGGCACAGCCGCCGAGCTTTTGCGCGGGCTGGAGGCGCTCAATCTCGATGTGGTGCTTCTCACCCAGCCCCCGGCGCGCGATGCCATTACCCCCTTCGTTTCCCACCGCCTTGCTCAGCAGCGCATTTCGCTCGTCGGGCGGGCGGAACTTGTTGGCCGGCGCAGCAAGGGAAAATTGCGCGAGCTTCTGGCAAGCGAGCCGGTGCTGCTGCCCACCGCCGACAGCAGCGTGCGCACGGATTTCAACGCCTTGATGGAACGCTGGAACATTCAGCCACAAATTGCCGCCGAGGTGGACGATATGGCCATGCTGCGGCTTTTGACGCGGGAAGGGGTTGGTCTCGGCGTCATTCCGCCCATCGTGGTGAAGGACGAGCTTGCCTCCGGCTTTCTGAAAGAAGCCGGGAGCCTGCCCGGCATCGCGGAAAACTTTTACGCCGTCACCATGGAGCGCAAATTCCCGAACGCGCTGGTGCGCGATCTCGTCTCCGCGAAACTCCCGAAGCTATAGAAAGAGGGCGGGGGTTATATATCGAGCCGCTTGGCCGACGCTATGAGCCAGCCATCGAAAGCGGCAAGCGCCGGGCCTTCATAGTCCTGCTTCACCAGATCGCCCATCAGGACGCGGGCATCGGCAAGAACCATGGAGCTGAGGAAAGCATAGGCCTGCTCGTTACGGTCCTGCTTGGCATTAAAAGGCACACAAGGCTCCGGCTCGAAAAACTCTTCCACCACAGCGGCAACCAGCATTTCCTTGCTGGTGAAGTGCTTGTAAATCGTCGCCGTTGAAACGGGCGCGGCCTTGGCAATGTCGATCACCGAAACGCTTTGAAAGCCGCGCGCCGAAAACTCCTGATGGGCCGCCACGAGAATAGCCCGGTGACTTTCTCTCCGGCGTGCATTGCGCCAAGCGCTCAGCTTGCCCGGCACATTCCGTTTGTTATCCGGTGCTTTCATCTCCGGCATGCAAAGCCTCTGCTTGTTGACGATGGGAGCGCCGCCTACCCCGTTGCAGGAATCTTATCTGTACCGGTACATTCCCGCAATGGCAGGCAGGAGAGGCAATATTGCCTCTCCCGCTTTTTCATCGCCCACATGCCGGTCAGTTCAACCTATGAGAAACGGCACTCTCCTCGCCGGAAGATGCGGCCTCCCGTTTCTCCGCTTCCCAGCGCAGCACATGTTTCTGAAAAGCCGAAACCACCTCATCCGCCAAGACAGGATCGTCAATGACTTTCAAGAGGTCGACCAGCACGAGAAACCCGGACCGGATATGCGGGTCGTTGATCGTGGCAAAGCGCGACATGAGCAATGCCCGGTTTAAAGAAGATTTACTTGAGCCCGCTGACATGGGACCGCCTCCACTCACATTACGCTGCTGAAACAACAAGATCCTCGAGACCGTGGATGTCCGCCTTGCGGCCGAAGCGCGAGGCGGCGATATCGAGTGCCTCTTTCGTGCAGAGGATCCAGCCGGCAACGGCGGGCCCCGTCGCAAAATGCTTTTCCCCGCCCAGCATTTCGAAGGGAACGCCGGACTGGAACCAGGCCTCGGCAAGGCGCGGCGGCATGACGAAAAGGATTTTGGAAATCTCGCAGCGCCGGGCGAATTCATAGAGCCCAACACCAAGCTCCTGAATGACCTTGCGCCGCGCTTCGGGCGCAAGCGAGGGGTCGGCATGAAGACGCGAGCCTTCCCAAATGTCATCCGCCTCGGGCGGCGCCATATTGTCCAGCATGTCAGGCCAAAGATCTTTGATCATATAGGCCTGGGTGGAGCGCAAGAGGCGCACGCCGCCCAGCACTCGCCCCGTCACCTCGTGGCGGCACAGCAGATAACCGGCCTGCGGGGTGTCGAACTCGTCGTATTCCCGGCCGTTCTCATGGGGAACGTCCCAGCCTTCCTGCTCGATATAGAGCTTGTAGCGCAGCTTGTGAAACTCATCGAGCGGCGTTCCGGCAATAAGCCGCGTCCCGCGGCCAACGTAGTCAAGCATGGTGCCCTCCTGATGTCCTGTGAAGGACTTCAGGAGACCAAAGAGCCGGAGGAGACGGGATACGGTGACTTTGCCGTATTGTGCTCGCCGATATTGCCGGGCCCGTATTGCGCAGGCCCCTCTCACGTCAAAAGACGCGGTATCTCAGGGCTGAATAAGGCCGAGCTGCACCGCCCGCACGGCGGCGGCCACGCGGCTGCTCGCCTCCAGCTTGCGCGAGGCATTAGCTAGATAATGATCGACGGTCTTGGGCCGCAGGCCGAGAATTTCGGCAATCACCCAGGAGCTTTTTCCCCGGCAGACCCATTCGAGACATTGCTGCTCGCGCACGCTCAAAACGGGGCGGCGCTCCGTCACTTCGGAAAAGGCGGCGCCGGGCCCGGCACTCTCCGTCCCCGCCTGCTGAAGCTGGTCGTGGACGAGATGAAAGATCGTCGCGGCGGACCGCGCAGTGAGCGCATCCGCCGGGCTGACGGCGCGCGCTTCATCGGTCACATAAGTCACCGCAATGAGTTCGCCCTGCCCCCCGCCAATGGTAAAGGAGAGCCCTTCGCGCAAGCCGAACTCCCAGGCTTCCTCCATGAACCGGCGCTGCGGGCGGCGCAGCGGTGCAAGGTCCTTAAACTTGGACCAGACCAAAGGCGCGCGGCTGGCCCGGCAGGCAAGCAGCACCGGATCGAGCCTGTGATAGGACTGGCGGGCATAACGCAGGCCCCACTCAACCGGCAATCCGAAAGTCGGACGCAGGCGCTCGGCATAAAGCTCGGGCTGAGCAAGCAGGCTAAGATCGGCATAGGAACAGGCATTGAAGCCGAGCTCGTGGCTCGCCGAGATGAAGGCGCCGAACGCCGCCTCCGGCGTTGCGCAACCGGCAAGGGTTCCCATGAAACGGTCCAGCATCCCTGCCCCCTCGAGCTTGCTTCCTCCAGCCGCCCGGCATTGCCCTTACCCTACAAGACGGTAGCCGGAATACCCAAACAAGCCTAAAGCGCCCGCCGGGTTTTTCCAATTCAAGCTTGGGTTAACTGAGAAGGTAAGTGCGCAGCCCCTTCTGCGCCCTTGAATTCCGAGGGAAGGCGCCCTTGAGCCCTGCCTGCTTAACGGTCCTGCAGACCTTTGCCGGCGAGAATTTTCGGCACGGCCTTTTCGATTCGTGCCTCCCGGGTCTTGGCCTGCTTAGCCTGAGAAAAATGCAGGACATAGCCGCGCCGCCGCCCCGGCGTCAGCGCCTCAAACGCTTTCTTCAGTTTGGAATCGCTTTTGAGCGCGGCGGTCAACTCGGCCGGAAACGGCAGATCGTCTTTGGCGAACTCGATTTTCAAACCAGCTTTTTCCGCCTCGACCGCCTCGCCGATATATTTCTTGAGGAGAGGCTTTGCCTTCTCGATCTCCGCTGCGCCGGTGAATTTAACAAGCCGCATGGAACGGGAGTGCGCGCCCGGCGCGCTCAAAATCTCTTTGCTGTCTTTCAGAAGCGCGCCTTTGAAGAAAGCCAGCGCACAATAATCCTTCAGCCCCCAAATGGCGGCGATATTACCGCCTTCAAACGTGTAACAAGGCGAGCGCCACTTATAGGTTTCTTCAAGCGGGCACTCGCGCATGATGGCGCGCAGCGCGCCCATCTCCTTTTTCCACTTCTTCGCCTCTTTGAAAAAGGCATCGGCCTTGGCATTCACTGCAGTCATTACCCGGCTCCCCAAACTTCACCGACATGAACATCTGAATGGCGGAAACCGAATGTGACCAAGAAGGTACGCGCTGTCCATCGCGAGCGGAAAAAGCTCAGCCGCGCCGCATCACCCTTAGAACCCAAAGCCCGAGAAGCGGAAAAGCAATAAGCTCGGTGAGGAGCGAGGGCAGCACCGCGCCGGAGAGCACAATATCGCTGTCAAACACGCTGAGCCGCGCCAGCCCGCCAACAAAAACCATAACGGCAATCGCAATGAGCACAGGTCCGAGCTGCCGAAGCCAAAAAGCGCCTGCCAGCACGAAGAGCCCCGCTCCCAGCCAGAACCCGCCCAGAAAACGGATATGATTATCCTGTGCGGTAAAAGCATCCGCGTTCATTACCTGAAAGAAATCACCGCCGCCTTGCAGCCCGAGCGTGCGGATACCACCGAACCCGACATTGACACCGAGTGCAATCATGACAAGGCCGGCAAGCAGAAGCACGGCCCGCAGAACGGGTTTGTCTTTCCAGAAAGAGACGGACATTTGCGCTGGCTCCCATTAATTTATACGCGTATAATTATCTAGAGATGCCTCGCTGTCAACGAATGAAAGAAATGGAAAAGCAGAAAAAACCAAGGGAAAAGACACGTCCCCCAAAACCGGCCCCAAAACCGGCCCAAAAGGGCCGTCCCGCGCTGACCGGGGATCAGGTCAGCGATATGCGGGCGCGGATCGCGCAGACAGCGATAAGGCTTTTCCGCACGCAAGGATATAGCGCGGTCTCCATGCGGCGATTGGCGCAGGAGCTCGGCTGCGCGCCCATGACGCTCTACACGTACTACGATGCCAAGATTGATATTCTGCGGCACATTTGGGAGCTGGTTTTCGATGAGCTTTTTACCGGGCTTGCGAAGACCGCCGCCGCCCACCGCACCCCCGCAAAGCGCCTCACCGCACTTTCAATTGCTTATGTGGAATATTGGCTGACCCATCCCGATCATTACCGCATGGTCTTCATGAGCGAAGGCGTCAGCCAGCCGGATGTCAGCGTGTTTATCGGTTCTACGGACATCGTTGCCCGCTACGGCATTCTCTTTAACGCGCTGGCAGAGACGCTGGGCCTGCACGAACAAGATCCCGCACTCAAAGAAAAAGCAGACCTCTTGGTCTGCCTTCTGAACGGTATCGCTCATAACAAGATCACGATGAATGGCTATGATTGGACGCAAACGAAGACACTCGTTAAAACCGCCGTTGAGGGAATGAAGCTCTCTGCCTGAGCCGCCCAAAGAAACCCAGCAGAGATTAGGCCGATAGACAGGGAAAGGAACGAGTCGGCACCGGTGCCATAAGACCGGTGCCGCCCCTCATCCGTCAGGCGCTGAGTGCCTGTTTCTGCTGCTCGGCCTCATAAGTGCGGAAGCCCGCATAGCCCGTTGCTGCAACCTGGTCGCAGATCGCGCGGTACGTGTCGACGCCGCCGACATAGGCCATGAAGGTGCGCGGCTTGCCGGGCACATTGGCGCCGATATACCAGCTATTGGCCTGCGGGAAGAGCGTTAGCTCGGCGGTTGCCTCGTTATGCTCGGCCCATTCGTCTTCCGCCTCCTCTGTCGGCTCGATGGCGGCAAGCTCGCGCTCGCGCATCCATTTGATGCAATCGCTCACCCAGTCCACATGCTGCTCGATGGAGACGAGCATGTTGGACAGCACCGAAGGGCTCGAGGGTCCGGTGATCGTGAAGAGATTGGGGAAACCGGCAATGCCGATCCCCAAATAGGTATGCGGCCCGTCCGCCCATTTGTCGCGCAGCGCCTGGCCGCCAATGCCGCGGATATCGACGTTCAAGATCGCGCCCGTCATGGCATCGAAGCCGGTGGCGAAAACGATGGAATCCACCTGACGCTCGCCGTCCTTCGTCTTCACGCCATTCGCCGTGATCCGCTCGATCGGCGTCTCGCGCACATCGACCAGCGAAACATTGTCCCGGTTGAAGGTCTCGAAATAATCCGTATCGAGGCAAGGACGCTTGGTGCCGAAGGGGAAAGAGCGCGGGGTCAGCGCCTCGGCCACTTTCGGGTCCTTCACCCGCTCGTGGATTTTCTCGCGGATAAAATCCGACACCCAGTCATTGGCCTGCTGGTCGGTCATCGTGTCGCGATAGGCGCTGGACAGCGCGGTCAGGATGCCCGTCTCCCAGGCCTCTTCATATTTCGCCCGGCGCTCCGCCTCGCTCACGTCATGTGCCGAAAGGAGCGCGCGCGGCGGATTGGGAATGCCCGCCGGATGGTGCTTTTGCGCTTCCCGGTACTCGCGGTAATGCTTCTTCATCTCGGAAATTTCCGAGTTGGTAAGCGGGCGGTTGCCGGCGGGCAGCGAATAGGCGGGCGTGCGCTGATAGACGGTGAGCTCTTCGGCCTGCTCCGCGATAAGCGGGATCGACTGAATGGCAGAAGAGCCCGTGCCGATCACCGCAACACGCTGGCCGGTGAAATCGACGCCCTCATGGGGCCAGCGGCCCGTGACATAGGTCGGGCCCTTGAAATCGTCCGCTCCCGGAATATCCGGCTGTTTCGGCACGGAAAGGCAGCCCGTCGCCATGATCACATATTGCGCGGAAATCGCCTCGCCCTTGTCCGTGTAAACGGTCCAGCGCTTTTCTTCCTCGTCATAGATCGCGCGGGTGACGCGCGTCTCGAAGGTGATGTCGCGGCGCAGATCGAACCGGTCGGCCACATGCTCGGCATAGCGCAGGATTTCCGGCTGGGTGGCGTATTTTTCAGACCAGACCCAATCCTGCTCCAGCTCCGGCGAAAAGCCGAAAGAATAGGCCATGCTTTCAATGTCGCAGCGCGCGCCGGGATAGCGGTTCCAGTACCAGGTACCGCCCACGCCGTCGCCCGCCTCGATGACGCGCGTTTTGAGCCCCATCTGCCGCAGCCGGTGAAGCTGATACATGCCGGCAAAGCCCGCGCCGACGACAACGGCATCGGCCTCGGAGAATTTCGCCAGATGGCGGTCCACCTGCTCGCCGACATATTCCACCGCCTTGGCCTGCGCGGGCAGAAGGCCCGGCATCGCAAAGAAATTATGCATCTGCCGGTCGAACTGTTTTTGCGTGACGGGCACGCCCGCTTCTTGCAGCCGGGCGGCATAGGCCTCGCTTTCCTCGCGCAGAATGTCGAACTCGGCGGTCACGACAACGGCGGGCGGCAGGCCGGAAAGATCCTTGGCGCGCAAGGGCGAGGCTTCGGGCGACAGCCGCACTTCTTTATCGGGCGCATAATGATCCCAGAACCAGGCCATGAGCGGCGTGTTGAGCAGAAGCTGATTGTCGGGGTTTGCATAGCCCGGCGTTTCCATCGCCCCGTCCGTCACAGGATAGACGAGAATCTGCAGCGCAATGGCGGGCCCGCCTTCGGTTTTCGCCTTCTGGCAGACGTGAGCGGCAAGCGTGCCGCCCGCGCTGTCACCGGCGACGATGAGCGGCACCTTGCGACCCGCCAGCGCGCTCATGTTTTTCTCCGCCCAGAGAAGCGCGTCCCAGGCATCGTGATGGGCCGTGGGGAAACGGTGTTCAGGGGCTTTGCGGTAATCGACGAGCAGTACGGTGCAGCCGGTACGCTCGGCAAGCTGGCGGCCCAGCGTGTCATATTGATCGATGTCGCCGAGCACCCAGCCGCCGCCATGATAATAGACGAGAACGCCGCGCGGGTTTTCGGAAGGCTTCAAGGCGCGGGCGCGAACCTTTGCACCGTCTTGCGCGGGAATTTCGATTTCCTCGGCGCTGAACATGTCCGGGCCCACGGGATAGGCGCTGGCCATCTGGCCGCCGACGAAGCGCGCTTCCTCCGGGCTCAGCTCATGCATGGGCGGCGCGCCTGCCGCCGCCATTTGCGAGAGCAATGCCGTTGTCGCAATGTCCAGTTTCATCTCTTGTCCTCCCAGAGCCGTCATCTTCTTTTTGATATGTTTTATAGGCATATGCTCCCCGCCGCGGCGCCCGAAGTCAAAAGCATATTGAGGCGCGCGCGGAATTCGCTGCACGCTCCCAAATGCAGGCTGAAACGCCCTTCAGTTTCCCTTGGGGAAAGAGCAAGGCTGTATCGGATGGGGCTTCTATTTCCGGAAATCAACTGGCCGGAAAATCAGCGGCCAAGTATCTGGCGGAAAGCTCGGGACGAAATCAAACTCGAAACCAAGCCGGCGACTGCCCGCCGGCCGGTCAGGCCGCCCCGCGGAGGTGTTGAGCAAAGCGAAACTGCCGTGAGCGACATAATGGCGGAGAGGGGGGGATTCGAACCCCCGATAGAGTTGCCCCTATGCCGCATTTCGAGTGCGGTGCTTTCAACCACTCAGCCACCTCTCCGGAGCGTTTCGAGCCCGCTTTGGCGCGGGCCGCGCTGGTCAGGCGCTGGAAACGGCGCGGAATGTAACGTGGCGCGCACCCGCACACAAGCCCGCTATGCCGCCTCTTCCAGAAGAAGTTTGCGCACCGCCGCATCAAGCAGCGCAGGCACGCCGGCGGCCCGGTCGATCTGCTCGGCGACAAGCTCGGCCTGCATGTGCAGCCCGTCGAAAACCGCAAGAAGAAGACGGGCAAGCGTTGCGGGCGGCAGGCGGCGTGTGGCTTTGCCTGCCGCCTGCGCCTCGCCGATGAGATCCGCCAGGGCGCCGTGAAAGGCGACATAAAGCGCCATCAGCGCGGCGCGGCCCTCGCCCCCTTCCCCGCTTGCAAGCTCCATCAGCTTGACCGCGCTCATGCCCGCCCCGCCAAGGGCGCGCGCCATCTCCTCCATAAGACAGAGAAGCGCCGCCGCCGGATCGCGCCCGCCCGCGCCAGGCTCAACACGGGCAAGCACGGCGCCCGCCTCTGCCGCCACGCCTGTAAGAAGCGCGGTGCGCAGCGCTTCTTTACTCTCGAAATGAAAATAGACCCCGCCTTTGGTCAGCCCCGCCCGTTCGGCAATGTCCTGCACGGAGGCTTTTTCAAAGCCGAGCTCGCCGAAAGCCGCGCCTGCCGCCGCCAGGATCGCGGCGCGGCGCACCTCTTCAGGCATCTTCTTCCAGCCGGAGCGCTGCGCGCGGGCCATGATGTCTTCCTTCCAGGATCGAGTCTTAAGGCAGGAACCATAACAGGCTGATTTGGCGGGAAAAGTTTTTCCGACCGGAGAGTCTTTTTCCTCTTTAAAGATCGTCAAAGTCCATTAAATACCGACTGGTCGGAATTTAATGGAGAAAGACATGAAAGCCCTGGAACTTCACACCAGCCAGTCCCTGGAAAATCTGCGCCTGAGCGAGCGCCCCCGCCCCAAGCCCGGCCCGAACGACGTGATCGTGGAAATGAAAGCGGCGACGCTGAATTACCGCGACCTCATCTACCTGACGGGCATGATGGGCTACGGCGCAGATTTCCCGCTGCCTTTGACCCCGCTTTCGGACGGGGCGGGCATCGTGGTGGAAACGGGCGCGGCGGTTACCCGCGTCAAAAAAGGCGACCGCGTCGCGCCGCTCTTTTATCAGGACTGGCACTCGGGCCCGATCACCCGCGAGGCTTCGGCGAGCACCCTTGTCGGCCCGCACTATCAAGGCATCGCCCAGGAATATGTGAAGCTCAGCGAAGAAGGCGTCGCGCTGATCCCGCCGCATCTCAGCTATATGGAAGCCGCCGCTCTTCCCTGCGCGGGGCTCACCGCCTGGAACGCCGTCGTCACGCGCGGCAAGGTAAAGCCCGGCGACTGGGTGCTCGTGCAAGGCACGGGCGGCGTCTCTCTTTTTGCCCTGCAATTTGCCAAGGCCGCCGGCGCCCGCGTGATCCTGACCTCATCTTCGGACGAAAAACTGGAAAAGGGCCGCGCGCTCGGCGCCGATCACACCATCAATTATAAAGCCGAGCCCAATTGGGCAGGCGCCGTGCTCGAGGCGACGGAGGGACGCGGCGCCGACATCGTGGTGGAGATCGGCGGCGGCGAGACCTTTCAGCAGTCTCTCTTTGCCATCCGCCCCGGCGGCTTTATCGGCTTTGTCGGCTTCGTCTCCGGCGCCTCGGCGGAAGTCCTGCTCGCCCTCATCAATGCCCAAAGCGCGCGTATCGAAGGCATCAGCATCGGCAACCGCGAGGAATTCGAAGCCATGGCGCGGGCCATCGCGGCCACGGGCCTGCGCCCCGTCATCGACAGCACCTATGCGTTTGAAGACTACCGCGCCGCCTTTGGCGCGCTTCAGGCCCAGAACCATATGGGCAAGATCGGCATCGAAATCGCCGCCTGAGGCGCACGCGCCCCTTTCCGTTTCCCATAAGCCTGTGATCTATTCACGGGCACTTGGGAGCGGAGAGGGGCAAGCGCCGTGCAGGACCGGAAAATTCAGGAAACCACAAAACAAAACCGCTTCGCCGCGCGCTTTGCCCATTGGTTCACCGCCTCGGGCGTCATCCCCGCGCTTTTATCCATCGATGCGGTGATGCGGGATGATTTCCGCATGGGGCTGATCTGGCTCGGTGTGGCCATGATCATCGACGGACTGGACGGCCCGCTTGCCCGCAAGGTCGATGTCTTCACCCATACCCCGCGTTTCGACGGCGCGGTGCTGGATTTCGTCATCGACTATCTGACCTACACGGTTATTCCGGCGCTGATGGTGGCGCGCTTCGCGCTCGTGCCCGAGCCTTTCGAGCTGCCCGCCGCCGCCTTCATCATGGCGACTTCGCTTTACTGCTTCGGCAATAAGGACATGAAGACGGCGGATAATTACTTTCAGGGCTTTCCCGCCCTCTGGAACCTCGTCGTTCTTTATATTTATGTGCTGGGCACCGGCGCGCTCTTCAATCTGGCGCTCATTCTCGCCCTCGGGGCGCTCACCTTCGTGCCGCTGAAATTCATCCATCCTTTCCGGGTGCGCGAATGGCGCGCGCTCACCCTGCCGCTCACCGCCCTTTGGGCGGCAGGCGCGGTTTTCCTCGTCTGGTTCGGCAACGGGCCCGCCCCCACCCCGCTTCTGCCCGAATCGGCGGTTTTAGGGCTCTGGCTTCTCGTCAGCCTCTATTTTGCCGGGCTCAGCCTCTGGCGCTCCGCCCTCGATTGGCGCCGCTAAGGGCCGCGTCAGCACGCCGTCCCGGTTAAAGCCGGAAATCTGCGCCATAGAGGCAGATTCTCCCCTGCCCCTGCTTGACACATAGAAGCGGGCGGCTATAGTGCCCGCCAATTCACGGGCGGGCCAAAAGTGGCCTTTTGCCCGCTTTTTCTCTTTGGAATGGATGACATCCCATGTTCGCAGTCATCAAGACCGGCGGCAAGCAGTACAAAGTCGCGAAAGACGACGTGATCACGGTGGAAAAACTGGCCGCTGAAGCCGGTTCGACCGTTGAACTCGATGAGGTACTGATGCTCGGCGGCGAAGGCGCCCAGACCAAGATCGGCGCGCCTCTCGTGGACGGTGCCAAGGTCACGGCGGAAGTCGTGGACCAGACCCGTGCCCGCAAAATCATCGTTTTCAAGAAGAAACGCCGTCAGAACTACCGCCGCAAGGCCGGTCATCGCCAGCACCAGACCGTGCTGAAGATCACCAACATTGCCGGTTAATCAGGCGTTTTAGGAGAGACCCATGGCTCACAAAAAAGCAGGTGGTTCGTCCCGTAACGGGCGCGACTCGGCAGGCCGGCGCCTCGGCGTCAAGAAGTTCGGCGGCGAGCGCGTGATCCCCGGCAACATCATCGTGCGTCAGCGCGGGACCAAATGGCATCCCGGCGAAGGCGTGGGCATCGGCAAAGACCACACGATCTTTGCAGTGACCGAAGGCACGGTGTCGTTCCGCATGCGCAAGAACGGCCGCACCTTCGTGAACGTGCTCCCGGCAGGCACGCCGGCTCAGGCCGCAGACTAATTTAGCAGATGGATGCCGCCATCTGCGGATGGCGAGAACATCGGATCAAGAGGGAGATGGGACCGCCATCTCCCTCTTTTTTATTCCCTCTTGCCCAAATGGCGCCCGAAAGGCGCTGAAATGAAACCCAGGTGCCCGCAAACCAAACCGCGGCGCACATGCCTTGCCAGGCCGAAGAGGAACCAGCAGGGGGAGGAGGGACCATGATACCCGTTCTGAAATCGGGCGAGCTGACCATAAGACCGTTTTCCATGGCCGATGCGCCGCGCCTTGCCGGCCTCATCAATAATTGGAACATCGTCTCCATGCTCACCCGCGTGCCCTACCCTTATGAGATCGATCATGCGCGCGGCTGGATCGCCTCTCATCCTGATATCGAGCAGGAAGGGGATATTCCCCGCGCCATCGTCTGGCGGGACGAACTTGTGGGCGCCACCGGCTACCATCACCTGAAGGAAGCGGGCTGGGAGATCGGCTACTGGATCGGCCAGCCCTATTGGGGCCGGGGCATCGCGACGAAGACGGCGCGCCTTCTCGTCAAACATGCCTTTGCCGATTGGAAGCTCGGCCGCCTCATCTCCGGCCATTTCGCCGACAACCCCGCCTCCGGCCGGGTGCTGGAAAAGGCGGGCTTCCGCTATGTGGGCGAGGAAATGCGCTACTCTTCCGCGCGTGAGGAAGAGGTGCGCTGCCTTTTGCTTGAACAGACCTTGAGCGACTACCTCTTGACCGAGGACGCCGCTTAAGGCTTCTTGACACGACTTCCGGGCCTTTGCCCCGCGCAAGGGCCCGGAAGCAACGCCCGCCGCATGGCGAAAGAGCCTGCAACGGGCAGAACCGACGGAAAGAACATGAAGTTTCTCGATCAGGCCAAGGTCTATATCCGCTCCGGCGACGGCGGGGCGGGCTCCGTGTCTTTCCGGCGCGAAAAATATGTCGAATTCGGCGGCCCCGATGGCGGTGACGGCGGACGCGGCGGCGATGTCATTGTCGAATGCGTGGACGGGCTGAACACCCTCATCGATTACCGCTACCAGCAGCATTTCAAAGCCAAGACCGGCGGGCACGGTATGGGCCGTAACCGCCACGGCGCAAATGGCGCCGACATCGTTTTGAAAGTGCCCGTCGGCACGCAGGTTTTCGAGGAAGACGGCGAAACGCTTCTGTGCGACATGACGGAGGTCGGCCAGAAACTCGTCCTTGCCAAGGGCGGCAATGGCGGCTTCGGCAATGCTTATTTCAAAAGCTCGGTCAATCAGGCCCCGCGCCGCGCCAATCCCGGCCAGGAAGGCACGGAAAAATGGATATGGCTGCGCCTGAAACTCATCGCCGATGCAGGCCTTGTTGGCCTGCCCAATGCGGGCAAGAGTACTTTCCTTGCCGCGGTCAGCCGCGCCCGCCCGAAGATCGCCGATTATCCTTTCACCACGCTCAATCCCGGCCTCGGCGTCGTGCAGGCGGGCGGCGACAGTTTCGTGCTGGCCGATATTCCCGGCCTCATCGAAGGGGCGCATGAAGGCCACGGGCTCGGCGACCGCTTTCTCGGGCATGTGGAGCGCTGCGCCATTCTTCTGCATCTCGTCGATGGCACGAGCGAGGATGTGGCGGGCGATTACCGCACCATTCGCGGCGAGCTTGAAGCCTATGGCAACGGGCTCGATGAAAAGCCCGTCATCCTGGCGCTCAACAAATGCGATGCCTTGACCGAGGATGTGATAGAAGAGCGCGCCAAGGCGCTGGCCGGGGCAAGCGGGCAGGAGCCCGTGCGCCTTTCCGGCGTTGCAGGCCAGGGCGTCGAAGACGTGCTGTACAAGCTTCTGAGCGAAGTGCGCCGCGCGCGCGCCAAAGCGCTGAAAGAAGATACCGCCGCCAGCGAAGAACACCAGCAAGGCTGGCGCCCTTAAGCGCAAAGGCCAGAGCAGAAGCCATGAACGAAGAGCGCCTCACCAAAGCCAAACGCGTCGTCGTCAAAATCGGCTCCGCCCTTTTGACGGACAAGGCCACGGGCAAGCTCAATCAAAGCTGGTTCGCCAGCATGATCGAGGATGTGGCGCGGCTGCGCGCGCGCGGCCAGGAAGTGGTGATCGTTTCTTCCGGCGCGATTGCGCTCGGGCGCGGCGCGCTCGGCCTGCCCAAAGGCACGCTGAAACTGGAAGAAAGCCAGGCGGCGGCCGCCGCCGGGCAAATTCACCTTGCCCATGCCTTTCAGGAAGCGTTGAAGACACATGGCGCAACCTGCGCGCAGGTGCTTCTGACCCTCGATGATACCGAGCAGCGGCGGCGCTATCTCAATGCCCGCTCGACGCTCACGACACTGATCAAACTGGGCGCGGTGCCCGTCATCAACGAAAACGACACGATCGCCACCACCGAAATCCGCTACGGCGACAATGACCGCCTCGCCGCCCGCGTCGCCACCATGATCAGCGCCGATTGCCTGGTGCTTCTTTCCGACATTGACGGGCTTTACACCGCCCCGCCGCAAACGCCCGGCGCCAAACACCTGCCCGTCGTCAAAGCCGTAACGCCTGAGATCGAAGCCATGGCGGGCGATGCCGGCTCCGAATTTTCCAAAGGCGGCATGAAAACGAAAATCGAAGCGGCGAAGATCGCGGTAAGCGCGGGCTGCCAGATGGTCATTGCCAGCGGCCATGTTCTTGCACCGCTCAAAGCTATAGAAGACGGCGCCCGCGCCACTTGGTTCCTGGCCGATCAAAGCCCCGCCTCCGCCCGCAAGCGCTGGATCCAGGGCTCGCTGCAGCCGCGCGGCAAACTGATCATCGATCAGGGCGCGGCCAAAGCGCTGGAAGGCGGGCGCAGCCTCCTGCCCGCCGGGGTGAGCGGCGTGGAAGGTCATTTCGAGCGCGGCGATGCCGTTATGGTTAAAACCGCCGAGGGCCGGGAAATCGCCCGCGGCCTTGTTGCTTATTCGAGCGAAGATGCCCAACTGATCATCGGGCATAACAGCAGTGAAATCGAAGCCCGGCTGGGCTATCGTGGCCGCACCGCCATGATCCACCGGGACGATCTGGTTTTAACGAAGAGATAGACGCGAAAGACGGGTTGAGCAGATGAGCATGGCCGAAGACCAAAGCGCCGATGTCGCCGGACTGATGGAAGAAGTGGGCCGCAAGGCCCGCGCCAGCGCCGAGCTTTTGGCGCTTGCCCCATCGAAGGCGAAAGACGCCGCCCTGCTTGCCGCCGCCATGACGCTGCGCGCCAATGTCGATGACATTCTCGATGCCAATGCGCGCGATATGGCGTTTGGCCGCGAGAAGGGCCTGACCGCTGCCATGCTCGACCGTCTGGCGCTCGATGAAGAGCGTATCGAGGGCATTGCCAAGGGGCTTGAAGCCGTCGCCGCGCTGAAAGATCCCGTCGGCGACATCATGGCCGATTGGGAACGGCCCAATGGGCTGCGCATTCAGCGCGTGCGCGTGCCGCTCGGGGTGATCGGCGTCATCTATGAAAGCCGGCCCAATGTCACCGCCGATGCGGGCGCGCTTTGCCTGAAAGCGGGCAATGCGGCGATCCTGCGCGGCGGCTCGGAAAGCTTTCATTCCAGCCATGCCATTCACGACTGCCTTGTCGAAGGGCTTTCCGCCGCAGGTCTTCCCGAAGCGGCAATCCAGCTTGTTCCCACCCGCGACCGCGCCGCTGTCGGCGAGATGCTGCGCGGGCTCGGCGGCAGGCTCGACGTGATCGTGCCGCGCGGCGGACGCGGGCTCATCAAGCGCGTGCAAACGGAAGCCCGCGTGCCCGTCTTCGCTCATCTCGACGGTGTCTGCCATGTCTATGTGGACGGCGCCGCCGATCTCGATATGGCGCGCGACATTGTGGTCAACGCCAAGATGCGCCGCACCGGCATTTGCGGGTCGGCGGAAACGGTGCTGGTGGACCGCGCCTGCGCGGGCACGCATCTACGCCCCATCATCGAGGCGCTGCTTGCCAAAGGCTGCGAGGTGCGCGGCGATGACACGGTGCGCGCGGAAGTCAGCGCCGCCGAAGAAGCCTCGGAAGATGATTGGTACACCGAATATCTCGACGCCATTATCGCCATCAAGGTCGTCAACGGCGTCAGCGAGGCGATCGAGCATATCGGCAAATACGGCTCCCACCATACCGATGCCATCGTCACTTCGGACGAAAAGACCGCCGAGAAATTTTTGAACGAAGTCGATAGCGCCATCGTCCTTCACAATGCCTCCACCCAGTTTGCCGATGGCGGCGAATTCGGCATGGGCGCGGAGATCGGCATTGCGACGGGCCGTTTCCATGCCCGCGGGCCGGTGGGCGTCGAACAGCTCACGAGCTTTAAATATATGGTGCGCGGCAAAGGCCAGACGCGCCCTTGAGCCGCCCCTAAAGGACACGAGCTGCCCATGCGCACCGCCACGCCAGCGCTGATGCCCGGCATGAAGGTCGGCCTTCTGGGCGGCTCGTTCAATCCTGCCCATGAAGGCCACCGCCATCTCAGCCTCATGGCGATGGAAAAGCTGCAGCTCCACCGCATCTGGTGGCTGGTCTCGCCGCAAAACCCGCTGAAAGACAAAGCCGGTATGGCGAGCCTCGAAGCGCGCCTTGCCTCGGCGCGCGCAGCGGCGGATCATCCACGCATCTGCGTGACAGACATCGAGCGCCGCCTTGGCACCGCTTACACGGCAGACACACTAAAGGCGCTGAGAGCGCGTTACCCTCATATCCATTTCGTCTGGCTGATGGGCGCGGACAATATGGTGCAGTTCCCGAAATGGCGGGACTGGAAGACCATCGCCCGCACCGTGCCGATTGCCGTTTACCCCCGCCCCGGCTTCACCATGAAGGCACGCCTTTCCAAGGCCGCGCAGTATCTTGCGCCCTACCGGCTCGAGTCGGCGGACGCGGCGCTTTTGCCGCTTGTCAAAGCGCCCGCGCTGACCTTTATTGAGGGGCCGGAGCACCCGGCCTCCGCCACAGAAATCCGCGCCGCGCGCGCCCGTTCCGGACAACCCGCATGGACCACATCACGCTGATCGGCATGAGCGCTGGCACGCTGACCACGCTCGCCTTCCTTCCTCAGGTCGTTCGCGCCTGGCGCACCCGGTCCACCGCCGATGTCTCGCTTTTGATGTTTCTGGCCATGTGCCTCGGCATCGTGCTCTGGCTGATCTACGGGCTTCTCGCCGGCGACATGCCGCTCATCGTCGCCAATTCCATTACGCTCGTTCTGGCCGGTGCCATTCTGGTGGCGAAATTCAGGTTCGGCTGACCGCCCCTCCTGCCATTCCCTGACATTGGAGCTTGCATCGCGCAATCCCTTACGGAGGGCCGCGCGCAGACAGACCTTCCCTTTGGCTCCCCGGAACCCATTCTATCCGCAACCGTTTTTCACGAAACGGTGATGGACACCTGACATCTACTCGTGATGGACTAAATAGAGAACGGTTCCGCCGGACAGGCCGGCTGGAGGGAGGGGCACATGCCAGGGCCAGCACAGCCACATATCGAACCGAATAAAGACCGCAGCGCGCGGACCCAGAAAAGCACCGGCGGCGTTGCCGCGCTGAAAGCTCAGCGCACGCCCCCTGCCGATATGAACGAGCGCGAGGCGATGCGCGCTTATTATCTGACCGTGCGCCGGGACAGCGAAGCGCTGGCCGCCCCGCTCGCGCCCGAAGACATGGTCGTGCAGACCATGCCCGATGTCAGCCCGACGAAATGGCATCTGGCGCATACGAGCTGGTTCTTTGAAACCTTCCTGCTGAAACCCCACGCAAGAAACTACCGCCCGCTCAACGAAAAGTATGACCTGCTTTTCAATTCCTATTACCAGCAGGTCGGCCCGCAATGGTTCCGTCCTCACCGGGGATTTCTCTCCCGCCCGACAGTCGCCGAAGTGATGGACTACCGCGCCTATGTGGACGGCGCGATGCTGGAGCTGATGGAAGAAGCAGGTGCCGCCCTCTGGCAGAAGCTTGCCGTGCTCATCACGCTCGGCCTCAATCACGAGCAGCAGCATCAGGAACTCATCTGCACCGACATCAAACATGTACTGGCGCAGAACCCGCTTTCGCCCGCGCTTTATACGCCGCCTGCGGAAAGCACCTCCGCGCCTGCCTTGAGCTGGAGCGAATTCGGCGGCGGCATTTACGAGATCGGCCGCGACATGGACCCGGCCGGTTTCAGCTTCGACAATGAAGGCCCGCGCCACGAAATTCTGCTGCGCCCCTTCCGCCTGGCAAGCCGGCCCGTTACCAATGGCGAGTTCCGCGCCTTCATCGAAGACGGCGGCTATGAGCGCGCGCCGCTCTGGCTATCGGATGGCTGGAACGCGGTAAGCGAAGGCGGCTGGCAGGCCCCGGCCTATTGGCGCCGCGCCGATGACGGGTCCTGGCACGAGTTCACGCTGCATGGCGAGGTGCCGCTCGATGAGAACGCGCCCGTCACCCATATCAGCCTTTATGAAGCCGCCGCTTACGCCGAATGGGCGGGCGCGCGCCTGCCGCTTGAAGCCGAGCTCGAAATCGCCGCCCGCGGCCTGCCCCTTGAGGGCAATTTCCTGATGCCTCAGCGCGACGGCGGCGCCGCGCCCATCATCCACCCGCAAGCGGCAAGCGCAGCAGGCGATGGCCCGCAGCAGCTTTTCGGCGATGTCTGGGAATGGACGGCAAGCTCTTATAGCGCCTATCCCGGCTACCGCGCGCCGAGCGGAGCCATCGGCGAATATAATGGCAAGTTCATGTGCAATCAGATGGTCCTGCGGGGGGGAAGCTGCGCGACCCCGCACGGGCATATGCGCGCCACCTACCGCAATTTCTTTCCCGCCGCCGCCCGCTGGCAATTTTCCGGCCTGCGCCTGGCAAGCGACGTTTGAGCTTTCCCCTTAAAGGCCCCAAGGAACCGATCCGTTATGAATGCTTCTCTCGATCTGCGCGAAAAACCAGCACGCGAAAACCGGGCGCCGGCGGATCTTGCTTTTTTCGAAGATCTTGAGCCGCCGCTCGGCGACTTTCTGGCCGATGCGAGCGCAGGCCTTGCAAGCGCCCCTAAAACACTCTCGCCAAAATATTTTTACGATCAGCGCGGCTCGGAGCTTTTCGAAGGCATTTGCGAAACGCGCGAATATTACGTCACCCGCACCGAGATCGCGCTGCTGGAAAAGCTGGGTCCCGCTTTTGCCGAGAAGGCAGGTAAGGGCGCGCGCATCATCGAATATGGCTCGGGCGCAGGCGTCAAAATCCGCACGCTTCTCGATGCGCTGGATGAACCGGCCGCCTATATCGCCATCGACATCAGCCGCGAGCATTTGCTCAGCGCCACGCGTACGCTTGCCGCCGATTATCCGCGCATCGCCATGGGCGCCATTTGCGCGGACTTCACAGCTCCGCTCACGCTGCCGCGGGAAGCGGCGATCGGCGACGGTCTTGCCCTCGGCTTTTTGCCGGGTTCGACCATCGGCAATTTCTCGCCTGAAATGGCAGAGCTTTTTCTCTCCCGCATCGCTGCGATGCTCGGCAAAGGCGGGGCGCTGCTCATCGGCGTCGATCTGAAAAAAGACAAAGCCGTGCTCGATGCCGCCTATAACGATGCAGCCGGCCTCACCGCCGCCTTCAATCTCAATGTCCTCAGGCGCATGCAAAACGAGCTCGGCGCCGTCCTTGAGCCGGACAATTTCATGCACAAGGCGTTTTTCAACGAAGAAAAAGGCCGCATCGAAATGCATCTGGAGAGCCTGTGCGATCAGGCCGTGGAGCTGGGCGGCACGCGCTATCCCTTCGCCAAGGGCGAGACGCTGCATACGGAAAATTCCCACAAATATACCGTGGAAGAGTTTACCCGCCTCGCCGAAAAGGCCGGATTTGCCGCCGATACCGTCTGGACGGATGAAAACGACTATTTCAGCCTTCACTGGCTAAACGTCGCAGCCTGATCAGGCCGGTTGAATCTCGCCCGCCAACAGTCATATTCTTGGCATAGAGCGCCTCTAGCGTTAGAGATGCTCCCGCCAGGCGGCAGGTGCTGCCGGCGATATGTACCCAAGAGAAAGGAACATACTCCTGAGCATGGACAGGACGGGCTTTGATGCCCCGAGTACACCGGCAGGCAGCTTCGATGCCGCCGTGTCCAACACCGGTAAAAACGCGGCGAAAAATCAGGCCGCGGAACCGCGCCAGACGCCCGAACGGGCCCTCATTGACGTGGTTCTCGAAAGTCTCGGCGATGACAAGGCCGAGGATATCGTCTCGATCAATCTGGAAGGCAAAACGGCAATCGCCGATCACATGGTGGTGGCAAGCGGACGCTCGCACCGGCATGTCAGCGCGGTCGCCGATCATTTGCTGCGCCGGATGAAAGAGGCCGGGTATGGCACGGCGCGTGTGGAAGGGCTCTCGCAAGGCGACTGGGTGCTGATGGATGGCGGCGACGTCATCGTGCACATCTTCCGGCCGGAAGTACGCGAATTCTATAAGCTGGAAAAAATGTGGTCGGCGGATGTGGAAGCCGAACATGTCGCCGTCAATTAACTGACGGCTAAAGCGGATGCGCATTTTTCTTGGCTGTGTCGGGCGGCTGAAAGCCGGGCCCGAACAGGAGCTTTGCTCCGATTATCTGGCGCGCGCGGGCGCCCTCGGCCCGGGGCTCGGCCTGACGGGCTTTCACCTTACCGAAGTCGAAGAGAAGAACAAAAGCGCCGGGCTGAAAGAGCGCGAGGCGGCCAAACTGCTCGCCGCCATTCCCGAGACCGCGCTGATCGTGGCGATGGATGAACGCGGTAGCGCCATGGGCAGCGAAAAATTTGCAAATTGGATAGGCCAGGAGCGCGACAGCGGCACCGCCGATATGGCCTTTCTGATCGGCGGGGCGGACGGGCTCTCGCCGCAAATCCGCGAGCGGGCCGCGAAAACGCTCGCCTTCGGGCCGCAAACCTGGCCCCATATGCTGGCCCGCGTGATGTTAACCGAACAGCTATACCGCGCCGTCACAATCCTCGCCGGTCATCCCTATCACCGTCCGTAAAGCGCGCAAGAGCCAGGGTAAAGCGGGACATATAGACAGTCCTCCGGCGCTTGGTTAAGTTGCCCGGCACTTCCAAATCTGTGAGTCGTTTCCGAATATGGCCCATCCGGCGCACCCGCTTGTTCTTGCTGTAATCGACGGCTGGGGGCTCAATCCAGACCGCAGCAACAACGTGCTGGCAGAAGCCAAGACCCCCATCTATGACCGCCTGTCGGCCCGCAATGCGCGCACCGCACTGACGGCGAGCGGCGAGGCTGTGGGCATGAAGCCGGGGGAAGCGGGCAATGGGGAAACCGGTCACCGGGTGCTCGGCCTCGGCCGGCCCGTAATCCGGCCCGCGCAAACCATCCACGAGACGTTTGTCAGCGAGGGGGCAAGCGGCATTTCTTCCCATCCCGTCCTGCAGGACATGCTGGCCCGGCTGCGCCGGCTCGGCGGCTCGGTGCATCTTTTCGGCATTGCCTCACCTGCGGCCAATTACGCCCACCAGTATCACCTGGCCGTGCTGGCTGCACTGCTCAGCCATGAAGGCTTCGACGTCTGGGTCCATGCCTTTGCCGACGGGGTGGACAGCCATAGGGTGAAAGCCGTCGATTATATGGCCGAGCTGATGGAAGACCTGGCAGGCGCGGAGAACGCGCGCCTTGCGACCGTCATGGGCCGCAATTACGTGATGGACGGCGTCGGCCTCGCAGAGCGCCTGCCCGCCGCCTATGACGCCATCGTGCATGGGCTGGGTGAGCAGATCGAACACGGGCCCTCCCATGTCGCCGAATATGAGGCAAAAGGCACCCCGCCCCATCTCGTGCCCCCCGGCGTTCACATGCATTACCGGGGCATCCGTCAGGACGACGCGGTGCTGCTGATGAACCTGCGCGCCGACGGTTTCCTGACCCTGATGGACGCGCTCACCGGCGAGGAATTTTCGCTCTTCGAGCGCAAGGGCAAGGCGGATCTCGCCGGCGCCTATTCGCTTTATGAGCTCATGCCGCCGCTCGACGGCGCGGTGCAGCCGCTTTTTGCAATGGAAGACCTGCAAGGCTCGTTCAGCGAGGCCATTGCAGGTGCAGGGCTCACACAATTGCATCTCACCGACCCGGCACTGGCCAACAAGGCCCGCCTTTATCAGACGGGCGGGCGCAAGACGCTCTTGCCCGGCGAGAGCTTCGAGATCATGGAG
This sequence comes from Tepidicaulis sp., assembly GCF_965222285.1. Taxonomy (NCBI): domain Bacteria; kingdom Pseudomonadati; phylum Pseudomonadota; class Alphaproteobacteria; order Hyphomicrobiales; family Parvibaculaceae; genus Tepidicaulis; species Tepidicaulis sp. Next base: position 3,185,885 of record NZ_OZ244942.1, read on the forward strand.
CCGCCGGCGCGCACGAAATTCGAAAAGAAGCCGGAGCTTGCCGCCCTCGACATGGCGGGCGAGGCGGTCAAAGCCATCAAGAAGAAGTCGCACGACGTCATCGTGCTCAACTTCGCCAATGTCAGCCTTGCCGCGCGCACCGGCGATGTTACGCTGACCCGCAAGGCGGCGGAGGTGATCGACAAATGCCTCGGCAAGATTGCCGCCCAGCTTGAAAAACGCGGGGGGACCTTGCTCATCACCTCGACTTACGGCAATGCGGAAATGATGACGGACCCGGAAACCGGCGACGTCTATCCCGGCAACACGACGAACCGCGTACCGCTCGTGGTGGTGCGCGGCGGCCAGGAAGCGCCTGTGCAATTGCGCCCCGGTACGCTTGCCGATGTCGCCCCGACCATGCTTGCCCTTTTGGGTATCGAGCCGCCCGCCGCCATGACCGGTGCCTCGCTCGTTGTGACAGATGAAGAGATGTCGCCCCGTGCCGCGCTTTAAGCGCAGAGAAAAAGCTCCCCGCAGCCCTTCGCTTCCGACGGCTGGCCCGCTGCCTGTGTCTATGCCTGTAGCTGTGCTTGCAGCTGCTTTAGTGCTGCCTGCAGGCATGCCGGTTGCCGCCCAGGAAACGGCGCCCGATCCGCAGGCCCTGCAATCCATCGAAAAGGAACTTGGCACTGCCAAGGAGCGCCAGGTGATGCTGGAGGCGGAAGCCGAAGAGCTGCGCGCGGAAGTCGCCAAACTGCGCGCCGAGCTCATCAAGGCCGCCGCCCGCGTGCAGGCGCGCGAGGAAGACGTCACCCTTTCCGAGGACCGGTTACAGGGCCTCGTCGGCGCTGAAGCCGTGCTGCGCGCCCAGCTCAGCGCCCGGCGCAAGGATCTTGCCGAAACGCTGGCCGCGCTCCAGCGCCTCGATAGGAACCCGCCGCCCGCCCTTGCCGTGAAACCGGACGATGCCCTCGGCGCCATGCGCTCGGCCATGATCCTCGGCGCGCTTGTCCCCCAGCTTGAGGCGGAGGCAAAGGAGATCCGCACCCGCCTCGATGAGCTGCGCCGGGTGCGCCAGGACATTCTGGAAGAGCGCGAAACGCTTTCCACGGCGAGCGGCGCTCTTGCCAGCGAGCAAGAGGAACTCGAACGCCTGCTCTCCGCCAAGCTTGCCGCCCAGGCCGAACTCGACAAGCGCCTTGAAACGGAACGCGAGGAGGTTGCCCGGCTGTCCCAGGAGGCGCGCACCTTGAGCGAGCTGATCGAAAAACTGGAAGCCCGCGCCGCCAGCCGCCTGCCCGAGGCACGGCCCGAGCGCCGCCCGCAGCCCCCGGCTTCAAAACCGCTCTCCCCCGCCGAAGCCGGCCCCGACCCGCGGCCGCAGCCCCAGACCCAGCCCCCGGCACCGCCTGAGGCGCGCCCTGACGAGGGCCAGCAATTGGCCTCCCTGCCCTCCGGCACACCGCTCATTTCAGGCCCGAACCGGCTTTTCTCCAAGGCGCGGGGTCAGATCCGCCTGCCCGCCAGCGGGGAAATCACCAAGATTTTCGGGGAAAATGACGGCGCCGGCGGGCGCAATCGCGGATTATCTTTGAGAACCCGCGAAGATGCGCAAATTACTGCCCCATTTGACGGTAAAATAGTGTTTGCTGGACCCTTCCGGCGATATGGGCAACTCTTGATCCTGTCGGTGGGCGAAGGATACCATTTGCTTTTCGCGGGCCTGGAGCGAATCGACGCTCAGGTCGGCCAGCAGGTTCTGGCGGGCGAGCCGCTGGGCCAGATGGCAGGCGCCGAAGCAAAAAATGCGGCGGTAAAGGGAAACGTTAAGCCCACCCTCTATATTGAATTCCGTAAGGACGGCGAACCGATAGACCCCAAACCCTGGTTCGCCCTGAGTGAGAGAAAGGCGCGAGGATAATGAAGAGGCAGATACTTGCCAGCTTTGCCATTGGCACTCTTTCGGCCACCCTGGCCATTTTTGCTCTTCAGCCCATCTCCCAGGAGACCCCGGCCAACGCAGCAAATTCGGAAACCTACCGCCAGCTCAATCTGTTCGGCGACGTTTTCGAGCGCGTGCGCGCCGATTATGTGGAAGAAACGGACGATGCCTCGCTGATCGACAATGCGATCAACGGCATGCTTTCCTCACTCGATCCGCATTCCAGCTATCTGAACCCGAAGAACTACCGCGACATGCAGGTGCAGACCCGCGGTGAATTCGGCGGTCTGGGCATCGAAGTGACGATGGAAAACGGCCTCGTCAAAGTCGTCACGCCGATCGACGAAACCCCGGCGTCGGAAGCCGGCGTACGCCCGAACGATCTGATCACGCATCTCGACGACGAGCCCATCATGGGCATGTCGCTCTCCGAAGCGGTTGAGAAAATGCGCGGGCCGGTCGGCACCGCCATCAAGCTTTCCATCATCCGTGAAGGCCGCGACGAGCCTTTCGATATTTCCATCACCCGCGACAAGATCACGATTAAATCCGTGCGCTACCGGCGCGAGGGCGATATCGGCTATATCCGCGTCACGACTTTCAACGAGCAGACCTCGAGCGGCCTCGACGAGGCGGTGACGGCGCTGCAGAAGGAAATCGGCGCCAATCTGAAGGGCTATATCATCGACCTGCGCAACAATCCGGGGGGCCTGCTCGATCAGGCGATCTCGGTGTCCGACGCTTTCCTCGAACAGGGCGAAATCGTCTCGACGCGCGGGCGCCATTCGGAAGACACGCAGCGCTATAATTCGCGCGGCGGCGACATGACGGGCGGGCGCCCGGTCGTCGTGCTCGTCAATGGCGGCTCCGCCTCGGCCTCGGAAATCGTAGCCGGCGCGCTGCAGGATCATCGCCGCGCAACGATCATCGGTACGCGCTCCTTTGGCAAGGGCTCGGTGCAGACCATCATTCCGCTGGGCTCGGACGGCGCGATCCGCCTGACCACGGCGCGCTATTACACGCCCTCGGGCCGCTCCATCCAGGCCAAGGGCATCGATCCCGATCTCGTGGTGCGCCAGGAAACCGAAGAAGAAAAGAACCGCCGGGTAACGGGCGAAGCCTCGCTGCGCGGCCACCTGACCTCGGAAGAAGGCGAGGAAAAAGAAGCCTCCGGCTCCTCTTCCTACGTGCCCGCCAATAAGGAAGACGACACGCAGCTGCTTTATGCGATCGACCTTCTGAACGGCAAGAAGCCGAGCGCTCAGGCCGCCGCCAACAAACAGGCAAAATCCAATGCCGGCGTGGAGCAAGGCGCCGCCAATTGACAACATGGGGCTGCGCCTTGAGCGGTAACGCAAGACGCGCAATGAGGCCGTAATGTCCACGGAAGACGAGAACACGGCGGAGGAAACCGCCGGACAGACCCCGTGGCTCAAGGAAAGGCTCCAAAAGCGGCGCGATCTGGCGAAACGCCAGGGCCGCTTCAGCCCGCTGATGATCGCCGCGCTCGCCGTGGCGCTCATCTATGGCGCCATTGCCGGCTGGCTGGCGCTGAGCGAGCCTGAAAATACCAAAACCCCCGAAGTCATTATCGCGCTCGGCCCCGAGCCCGACCCGCCCGCAAACGGCAAGAGCACGAGCGAGGGGGAGGACTTGAGCAAATTGCTGCGCCGGGCCGGGCCCGATCTGCCCCCGCCCATGCCCCTGACGGAAAAAGAGACGGAAGCTCCCGAGGTCCCAAAAGCGCCCGCGGAGGCGCTCATCCCCGAAGAGCCTGAGCCCGAAGAAGTAGCCGAGGAAGCGCAAGAAGAAACCGTTCAGGCGCTCACCAAGGCCCCCATCGAGGCACTGACCAAGGAAAGCAAGTACGGGCCGCTGCCCGTCATCGGCGCGGACGGCACCCGCCCCTGGCAGGCCTATGCGCGCCCGCAAGAGCCGGTGAGCGGTCCTGTTGCCGCCCTTGTCATTGGCGGGCTCGGCATTTCGGAAAGCGCGACAGCGAACGCCATCGAGAAGCTGCCCGCAGAGGTCTCCCTCGCCTTTGCCCCTTACGGGCGCAATCTGCAGCGCTGGATCGACGAGGCGCGGGCGGACGGCCATGAAGTGCTGCTCGAACTGCCCATGGAGCCTTTCGATTATCCCAATAACGATCCCGGCCCCTACACACTGCTGACAGGGGCGAGCGCCGCAGACAATCTTGACCGGCTCGATTGGCTGCTCAGCCGCTTTACCGGCTATGTGGGCGTGCTGCCTTATCAGGGCGCGCGCTTTACGGCGGAAAAAGACGCCATGATGCCGATCATCGAGGCGCTCTCAGCGCGCGGCCTGCTCTATATCGATGCCGGTGTCGGGCGCCGCTCGGTCGCAGGCGAACTTGCCGCGGAAAACGCTATGCCCTGGGCAAGCGGCGACCGGCTGATCGACCCGGCCTTGCGCGAAAATATCATCGAAACGTCGCTGGACAATTTGCGCGGGGACGCGGAAAAAAACGGCACCGCGATCGGCACCGGCTCGGGCTTTCCCATCACGGTCGAAAAAGTTATGGAATGGACCGAAGCGCTGGAAGGATCGGGCATCACACTTGTGCCCGTCAGCGCCGCGGTGGAACGGAAAATGGAAAAGACCCAATGAGCCCAGCCCTTGCTGACACGCTCCCTTACCGGCCCTGCGTCGGTGTCATGCTCCTGAACAATGAAGGCAAAGTGTGGATCGGCAACCGGCTGGCCGGGGAAGGCCTGCCTGCCGGCAATCATTGGCAAATGCCGCAAGGCGGGATCGACAAGGGCGAACTTCCCGAACACGCCGCTTTCCGCGAGCTGCATGAAGAAACGGGCACGCGCAACGCCAAGATCATCGCCGAGGCGCGCGAATGGTTCCGCTACGACCTGCCGCCGGAACTGATCGGCAAGGGCCTGAAAGGCAAGTTCCGCGGCCAGGAGCAGAAATGGTTCGCCATGCGCTTTACCGGCCAGGATGGCGACATCGACATTATGGCCCATGAAGAACAGGAATTCAGCGAATGGCGCTGGGCCGATATCGACGAGCTTGTCGATCTCATCGTGCCCTTCAAGCGGCCGGTCTATGAACAGGTCGTGGCCGAGTTCCGCGCGCTGACGCTGGCCGGCGCTTAAGCCGCCGCTGCCATCGCCCGGCGGCGCTTGAACTGCATCACCTTCCAGACAACCGGGGAAAGCGTGCGCACGACGCGCCCATGCGGATGCATGCCGATGGCTTTTGCAATCATGGAGACGAGCCGGTCCGTGTGATGGCGCTTATAAAGAGTGAGCGCGCGCAGCTCATAGGCCGCCGCGAAACGCTTGCGGCTATAAGGCGTGCTGCCATCGGTCGGCGTATTGGCGGCGTAATAGGCCGAGGCAAGCTCGTCATCATCGGCCTCGCTCAAGCGGCCGAGCGCCACTTTCGCCCGCCCCCAGAGCGAAGGCGCCTCGCCTTCGAATTTGCGCAGCACATCGTAGAAAAGTTTGTAATGGCGGAACTCATCGGCGGCGATGCGCGCGGCGATCTCCTTCAGCACCGGCTCGTCCGTCGCATCTTTAATGGCCGTGTAAAAAGAAGACGTGCCGGTTTCCACCACACAGCGCGCGATCATTTCACCCGCCCGGCTGCCGCGCACACTTTCAGTGGCATCGACAGGAATGGAATAGATGTTCTGGAACCGGGCGAAAGCGTCATCGAAAGTAAAACCGGGATCGGCCAGCTCCGCCCAGGCCGAAAGCGCCTTGCCGTGCTGGGACTCTTCGGCGCCCCACACCCGGATCGTTTCCTGAATCTCCGGATAATCCGCAAAGACATTGCACAGATAGGTCACATAGTCGGCGGCGTTATATTCCACCATCGCCGCTGCCTTGACCGCGGCCAGGATATCCGGATCGACGGCGTCCGCTTCAAAAGCGTCCCAATTGATGTCGTCTAACGTCCAGTGACCCATGGTCGGCAACCCGTTTTGCTGTTCAATCCCGAATTATACTCAAGGACGAGGCTGATTTAAGACTGAATCGCAAAGAAAAAGGGCGGCAATCTGCCGCCCTCTAATTCCCTATAGCTCAAAAGGTCTTCGGCTTAAACTGCCGCCCGGACCTCTTTCAGCTTCGCCAGCCGCTCGGCTGCTTCCTCGCGGGCCGCTTCCGTCTTGGCATCGGCGGCATCTTCCTCGGCGTTTTTGATCTCCTGATCGAGATCCGCCGCATCGACGGCGCCCAGATCCAGCGCCTGTTCGGCGAGGATCGTCAGACCGTCCGCATTCACTTCGGCAAAACCGCCGCGCACGAAGAACCGCTTTTCCGTGCCGTTCTCCACCACATCCAGCACACCCGGACGCAGCGTCGACATGACCGGCACGTGGCCGGGGCCCACACCGAAGACGCCCTCGGCGCCCGGCACGGTGACCTGATCGACTTCCGCCGTCATCAAAAGCCGCTCGGGCGAGACCAGATCGAATTTGAGTTTCTCAGCCATCTGAGCCGAAACTCCCTTTCAAGCGATTGGACTTAAGCAGCTTCCGCAGCAAGGCGCTCGGCCTTCTTCACCGCGTCTTCGATGGTGCCGACCATGTAGAACGCCGCTTCGGGCAGATGGTCGTAGTCGCCATTGCAAAGACCCTTGAAGCCTTTGACCGTGTCCTTGATGTCCACGAGCAGGCCGGGCGAACCGGTGAAGACTTCAGCCACATGGAAGGGCTGCGAGAGGAAGCGCTCGATCTTACGGGCGCGGGCGACCGTGATCTTGTCTTCTTCGGAAAGCTCGTCCATGCCCAGGATCGCGATGATGTCCTGCAGGCCTTTATAGCGCTGAAGGATTTCCTGCACCTGGCGGGCGGTTTCGTAATGTTCCTGACCGACAACGCGCGGCTCGAGAATACGGCTGGTGGAGTCAAGCGGGTCCACAGCCGGATAGATGCCCTTTTCCGCGATCGAACGGTTCAGCACCGTCGTGGCGTCCAAGTGCGCGAAGGACGTGGCCGGCGCCGGGTCAGTCAAGTCGTCGGCAGGCACGTAAATGGCCTGCACCGAGGTGATCGAGCCCTTGGTCGTCGTGGTAATGCGTTCCTGCAGCGCGCCCATGTCGGTTGCCAGCGTCGGCTGATAGCCCACGGCGGAAGGAATACGGCCGAGCAGAGCGGACACTTCCGAGCCGGCCTGCGTGAAGCGGAAGATGTTGTCCACGAAGAACAGCACGTCTTGGCCCTGGTCGCGGAAATGTTCGGCAACGGTCAGACCGGTCAGCGCCACACGCGCACGCGCGCCGGGCGGTTCGTTCATCTGACCGTAAACGAGCGAACATTTGGAGCCTTCGCCGCCGCCTTCTTTGTTCACGCCCGATTCGATCATTTCCCAGTAAAGGTCGTTACCTTCACGGGTACGCTCGCCCACCCCGGCGAACACGGAATAACCGCCATGCGCTTTCGCGATGTTGTTGATCAGTTCCTGAATGAGCACCGTCTTGCCCACACCGGCGCCGCCGAAGAGACCGATCTTACCGCCCTTGGCGTAAGGCGCGAGAAGGTCCACAACCTTGATGCCCGTGACGAGCATTTCAGCTTCCGTCGACTGCTCGACGAATTCCGGCGCGTCCTGGTGAATGCCGCGCGTGCCCTCGGCGGAGATGGGGCCGGCTTCGTCCACCGGTTCGCCGATCACGTTCATGATGCGGCCAAGGGTGCCATCGCCGACCGGCACCTGAATGGGCGAGCCAAGGTCTTTGACGTCCTGACCGCGCACCAGACCTTCGGTCGAGTCCATGGCGATCGTGCGGACCTGGTTTTCGCCCAGGTGCTGAGCAACTTCGAGCACCAGACGGTTGCCGCCATTATCGGTCTCGAGTGCGTTCAAAATCGCCGGCAGATTGCCGTCGAACTGAACGTCCACCACGGCGCCAATAACCTGGGTAATTTTTCCGACAGCTGTGCTCATGTCGTCTTTCCCTGTTTCACGTCGAAAAGAAAGCCCTTGCCTTCTTCCGTTCATCGCCGAGCCGGCGCCCGTCGCGGGTGCCGCAGCTCTTTCCTCAATTCCGGCCGGGCGAAGCTCCAGAAGAGCCTTGTCCGTCCACTCATTTCTTTCGGGCCGTTCCGGCACCGGCAGCGCGCGAACCGCGCCCGGCCTCGATGCCCTGATCCCTTGCAGGACCCTTTTCAGCCCGGCCTTCAGCCGCTCAAAAAGCTGCCCGCGGCCTTGTCCGTCCGCTCTCGCCATCTTCCCCTCCGGTTCTTCTCCCAGCCCGTCGGGGTATTGCGCGTTCTAACCGTGCCTCTTTCGTGACAAAGGCTCTTAAAGAGCCTCGGCGCCCGAAATAATCTCGATCAGTTCTTTCGTAATCTGCGCCTGACGCGAACGGTTATACTGCAGCGTCAGCTTGTCGATCATGTCGCCGGCATTGCGCGTTGCATTGTCCATCGCGGTCATACGCGCGCCCTGCTCGGAAGCGGCATTTTCAAGCAGACCTTTGAAGATCTGCACCGAAATGTTGCGCGGCAAGAGCGTTGCCAGAATTTCCGATTCTTCCGGCTCGTATTCGTAAGCGCCGGCACCGGCATCCACTTCCTCGGCTTCGCCCGCTTCGGGCACATGCGCCGGGATAAGCTGCTGCGCGGTCGGCACCTGGCTGATCACCGAACCGAACTCCGAATAGAACAGCGTCGCCACATCGAACTCGCCCGCATCGAACATTTCGAGCACGCGTTCGGCGATCTCGTTGGCATTGTTGAAGCCGATCTTCTTCGTGCCGGACATGTCGATCGTGCCGACCATCGACTGCGGAAAGAGCCGCTTGAGCTGATCGGCGCCTTTCTTACCGACGCAGAGGATCTTCACGGTCTTGCCTTCACCGGTCAGGCGGCGCGCATGTTCGCGCGCCAGCTTGACGATGGCCGTATTGAAGGCGCCGCAAAGACCGCGGTCGGCGGTTGCAACGACGAGCAGATGCACATCGTCTTTTCCGGTGCCGACCATCAGCTTCGGCGCTTCGTCCTGCCCCGTCATCCCGGCGGAAAGATTGGCGAGAACCGCTTCCATGCGCTCGGCATAAGGCCGGGCAGCCTCGGCTGCTTCCTGCGCACGGCGCAGCTTAGCCGCCGCCACCATCTGCATGGCTTTGGTGATCTTCCGCGTGGCCTGCACGCTTGAGATACGGTTTCGTAGGTCCTTAAGGCTTGGCATAAGCCCTCAACCTCCAGCTAGCCAGCCTTAGGCAAACGCCTTGGCAAATGAATCGACAGCTTCCTTAAGCTGGGCTTCCGTCTCGTCCGAGAGCTTCTGCTCGGTGCGGATCGTATCGAGGATGCCGGCATGCTTTTCGCGGATCGTGCGCAGCAGCTCTTCTTCGAAACGGCCCACATCGCCGACAGCGATCTGGTCGAGATAACCGCGCACACCTGCGAAGATCACGACGACCTGTTCTTCCACTTTCAGCGGCGAGAACTGGCCCTGCTTGAGCAGCTCGGTCAGACGGGCGCCGCGATTGAGCAGACGCTGCGTGGTCGCATCGAGGTCGGAACCGAACTGCGCGAAAGCCGCCATTTCGCGGTACTGCGCAAGCTCGCCCTTAATCGGGCCGGCCACCTGCTTCATCGCCTTGATCTGCGCGGACGAACCCACACGGCTCACCGAGAGACCGACGTTCACAGCCGGACGCACGCCCTGATAGAAGAGGTCCGTTTCCAGGAAGATCTGGCCGTCCGTGATCGAGATCACGTTGGTGGGAATGTAAGCGGACACGTCGTTGGCCTGGGTTTCGATGATCGGCAGCGCCGTCATGGAACCTGCGCCATTGTCGTCGTTCATCTTCGCCGCGCGCTCGAGCAGGCGGGAGTGAAGATAGAACACGTCGCCCGGATAAGCTTCACGGCCCGGCGGGCGGCGCAGCAGAAGCGACATCTGACGGTAGGCAACGGCCTGCTTGGAAAGGTCATCATAGACCACCAGCGCATGCATGCCGTTGTCGCGGAAATATTCACCGAAGGTGCAGCCGGCGAAGGGCGCGAGGAACTGCAGCGGCGCGGGATCGGAGGCCGTGGCAGCCACGACGATCGAATATTCCAGCGCGCCGTTTTCTTCCAGCGTCTTCACGATCTGCGCAACCGTCGAACGCTTCTGACCGATGGCGACATAGATGCAGTAAAGCTTCTTGTGCTCGTCGTCGGACTGGTTGAGCGGCTTCTGGTTGAGAATGGCGTCGATCGCCACAGCGGTCTTACCGGTCTGACGGTCACCGATGATCAGCTCGCGCTGGCCACGGCCGATCGGGATCAGCGCGTCGATGGCTTTCAGACCCGTCTGCATCGGCTCATGCACCGATTTACGCGGGATGATGCCCGGCGCTTTCACGTCCACGCGGCGGCGCTCAACACCTTCGATCGGGCCCTTGCCGTCGATCGGGTTGCCGAGCGGGTCGACGACGCGGCCGAGAAGACCTTTACCGACCGGCACGTCCACGATGGCGCCGGTCCGCTTGACGGTGTCGCCTTCCTTGATGTCACGGTCGGAGCCGAAGATCACGACACCGACATTGTCTTCTTCAAGGTTCAGCGCCATGCCTTTGATGCCGCCCGGGAACTCGACCATCTCGCCGGCCTGCACATTGTCGAGGCCGTAGATACGAGCGATACCGTCACCAACGGACAGCACCTGACCGATTTCCGATACTTCAGCCTCTTGGCCGAAGCCCTTGATCTGTTCTTTGAGAATTGCAGAAATTTCCGCGGCCTGAATGTCCATCAGCCAGCCTCTTTCATCGCGAACTTGAGCTTGTTGAGCTTGGTACGGAGCGAGGCATCGATCATCCGGCTGCCCATCTTAACGATGAGACCGCCGAGAAGCCCCGCATCCACTGAAGTCGTGATCGCCACGTCCTTACCCATGGAAGCTTTCAACGCTTCCTTGAGCTCGGTGACCTGGGAATCAGAAAGCGGATGGGCAGAAACCACATCCGCTGAAATTTCGCCGCGCCGGCGCGCCAGCAGCGCGCCAAATGCCTTCACCATGGAGGGAAGCGCGAAAAGGCGGCGGTTCTTGATAACAACGCCGACAAAATTCTGTGTGAGATCGCCAAGACCGGCCCGCGTCATAACAGCGTTCATGGCCCGCAACTGCTCATCCGATTTAAAAAGCGGAGAACGGATAAAGCGGTCCAGATCGCCGGAGGAACCGATCAATGAGACGAGCGTGGAAAGATCCCCTTCCACCTGCTCGAGAGAGCCGCCAGCTTCCGCCAATTCAAACAGCGCGACCGCGTAACGGCCCGCCATACCAGCGACGATGGAGTCTTCAGATGACACGTTTGGCTCGCCTGCGCTTGAACTTCTCTGGAAGAAAGATCCGCCGACCGGCGAACTTCTCTAACCTATTGAATTTTTTGACTTTTTTGGCACAAAAAGACGCCCGCCAAAGCCGGTGTCCCCTAAGCCGCGCTGTAGGTAACACAAGGTGTAAGGGCTGGCAACACGAGTCCTTACGAAAAGTGAGCGGGTGCGGCAAAAGGTACATCATGCAGGCATAAAAAGCGCTTGTGCCGGTCTTTTCAATTACTTGGCAAAGAAGTGGGGGGCAAAGAAGCGCCCGCCCCGGCAGGGTCGCCCTCAGGAGAAATTATAAGGGTCGATATCCACCGCCACCCGCACGGCGGCCGGAACCTGCACCTGGGCAAGCCACTGGGCGATATAGCCTTGAATATGCGCCTCCCGGCGCGCTTTTACGAGGAATCGCATCCTATGGCGCCCCCGCAACAGGGCGAGCGGGGCGGGCGCCGGGCCCAGCACGTCGATCTTCTCCGAAAGGGGCGCAAGGCGCGCCATATCCCGGGCGAGCGCCTGAAGCTGGTCTAGCCGGGGCGAGGAGAGCACAATGCCGGCAAGGCGCCCATAAGGGGGATAGCCGAGCCGCTCGCGCCCTGCCGCCTCCCGCTCCAGAAAGGCGTCGCGGTCCCCGGAAAGGAGCGCCCGCATCACCCCATGCTCGGGCATATAGGTCTGCATCAGCACCCGCCCCGGCTTTTCCGCCCGCCCCGCCCGGCCCGAGACCTGATGGAGAAGCTGGAAGGTGCGCTCGGCAGCCCGCAAATCCCCGTTCTCAAGGCCAAGATCGGCATCGACAACGCCCACCAGCGTCAAAAGCGGGAAATTGTGACCCTTGGCCACGACCTGCGTGCCGATGATGATATCGACCTCATGCTCCTCGATCTGGCGTACCGCCTCGCGGTAGGCGGCAGGCCCGCGCAGCACATCGCTCGAAAGGAGCGCCACCCTGGCTTCGGGGAAAAGCTCGGTGACTTCTTCGGCGATCCGCTCCACCCCCGGCCCGCAGGCCACCAGCGCATCTTCCGCCCCGCAGGCCGGGCACGCTTTGGGGGAAGGGGCGGTATAGCCGCAATGATGGCAGGCAAGTTCCTTGCGGAAGCGGTGCTCGACCAGCCAGCTGTCGCATTGCGGGCATTCCAGCCGGTGCCCGCAGCTCCGGCAAAGGGTGAGCGGCGCATAGCCGCGCCGGTTCAAAAAGAGCAGCGACTGTTCTTCTTTTGCCAGCACCTGCGCCATGGATTTGACGAGGCCGGGGGAGAGCCAGCGCCCGCGCTCGGGCGGATCGGCGCGCATATCGACGGCAAAGACATCCGGCATTTGCGCGGGCCCGTGCCGCTCTGACAGCACCAGATGCCGGTAGCGCCCCGCCCAGACATTCGCCATGGTTTCGAGCGCCGGCGTGGCGGAGGCAAGCACCACCGGAAAGGCGCCGAGCGAACCGCGCACCACCGCCATGTCGCGGGCATTGTAATGGACACCTTCATCCTGCTTGAAAGCGATCTCATGTTCTTCATCGACAACGATGAGCCCGAGCTCTGCAAAGGGTAAAAAGAGTGCCGAGCGCGCGCCGACAACGATGCGCGCGCGCCCTTCCGCCACCCCGCGCCAGACCCGGCGGCGCTCACGCGCCGGCAGGTCCGAATGCCACTCGGCAGGGCGGCAGCCGAAGCGCGCCTCGAAGCGGTCGAGAAACTGCGAGGTAAGCGCGATTTCCGGCAGGAGAATGAGAACCTGCCGCCCGGCGGCGAGCGCCCTTGCCGCCGCATCGAAATAAACTTCCGTCTTGCCCGAGCCCGTTACCCCATCGAGAAGAAAGGTTTCAAAGCCGCCTTCTTCGACCTGCGCGCCGATTGCGCTCGCCGCATCGTTTTGCGCCGATGAGAGCGCCGGGCGCGGGGCTTCGAGATCCGGCGCGTCGAAACCGCGCTCGGTGGTGAAAGCGACTTTTTCCAGGACGCCGGCATCGGCAAGCCCCTTAACGACACCGGCCGAAACACCGGCTTCTTCGGCAAGCTCACCGGAGCGCCGGGCAAAGCCGTCCCGCGCCACCTCCAGAACACGGGTTCTGGCTGGCGTCATTTTAGGCAGCGCGGCCTCGCCTCCTTCCCTCAGGCGGTAAGCGGTGCGCAGGCGCGGCGGCTCCAGCGCCCCCGGCGCGCGCATGGCAAGGCGCAGCACCATGCCGGGCGGGGAGAGCGTGTAATCGGCCACCCATTCGATGAATTTGCGCAGGCCCTCCGGCATGGGCGGCACATCCAGACGGTCGGTCACTTTCTTAAGTTTTTTATCCGCCACCTCGCCGCTGCCCGGCCCCCAAACGACACCGACCATTAACCTTGGGCCGAGCGGCACGGTCACGTAATCGCCAGGGGCGAGTCTTAACCCCTCGGGAACGAGATAGTCGTATGCTCCGGAAAGAGCGAGCGGCAGGAGGACGCCAACACGTTCCCCGCCCGCCGCCGCGCCTTTCACGGCATGCGGCGCGCTCTCAGGCGAAGCGCTGTGGGAAAGTTTGGTGGTCATGACACGCAAGATTAACCCTAGCCGGACCAAAGGCACATATAAACCTCTCAAGCCTTGCGCGCATCGGCGGCTGCCGTCAAAGTGCTGCCTGGGATCGGGGGATTTTTCAAACGGAAAAAGCTGATGGACGCGTCATGCGCCCGCGCTGCGTTTGATGAAGCCAAAAACGGACGGGAAGCGGTATGAAATTCTTTGTCGATACGGCAGACATTGACGAGATTCGCGAGCTGAGCGAAACGGGCATGCTGGACGGGGTGACGACGAACCCCTCGCTCATGGCCAAGACGGGCCGGCCCATGCTCGACGTGCTCAAAGACATTTGCGCCGCCGTCGACGGACCGGTGAGCGCGGAAGTTACGGCCACCGATTCGGAGGGCATGCTGCGCGAAGGCCGCCATCTGCGCGAGCTTGCCGACAATATCGCCATCAAAGTGCCGCTCACCTGGGACGGGCTGAAAGCCTGCCGCCAGCTCACGAGCGAAGGCACGATGGTCAATGTCACGCTGTGCTTTTCCGCCAATCAGGCTTTGCTTGCCGCCAAAGCGGGGGCGACCTTCGTTTCGCCTTTCGTCGGCCGGCTCGACGATCTCAACCTGAACGGCATGGACCTCATCGAGGACATCCGCACGATCTACGACAATTATCCCGCCTTCACGACCGAGATTCTCGTCGCTTCGATTCGCAATCCGAACCATGTGAGCGAAGCGGCTTTGATCGGCGCCGATGTTGCCACGGTGCCGCCGCAGGTGCTGCGCCAGCTTGCGCAACACAATCTCACCGACAAGGGGCTTGCCGCTTTCCTTGCCGATTGGGAAAAGACCGGCCAAAAGATTGTATGAGTAACGCGCCATGAGCCAGCATAACGATTCGAGCAATCCCCTAAGCCGCGCCGACGAGCCCAAATCGCTGAGCCCGGCGGATGTCAGAAATTATCTTCTGGCCCATCCCGGTTTTCTCGACACCAATCCCGATCTCGTCGAAACACTGATCGCGCCTTCCGCCGAGCATGGCGGCAATGTGCTCGATCTGCAGCAGATCATGGTCAAGCGCCTGCAGCGCCGTGTCGCGCAGCTGAAAGACATTCAGGCCGATCTGATCGAGGCGACCTCCTTCAACGCGCTGGCGCGCGAGCGGGTCCATGCCGCGGTGCTGCGCCTGCTCGATGCCAAGAGCTTCGAGGAACTGATCGATTTCATCATCTCACCCGGCGGCTTGGCCGCTGCCCTTGAAGTGGAAGCGGTGGTGCTCTGCGTCGAATCGGCGACGGAAGTCAGCGGCATCGGGGTGCGCGGCGTGCGCATTCTGGAAAGCGGCGGCGTCGGGCGCATTCTCGGCGTAACCCCTTATGTGCTGGCCGATCATATCGTCGCCTCGCGCGGCCTTTATGGCGGCCTTGCCGATGAGATCGGCTCGGAAGCGCTGATTCGCCTCGACTTTTCTTCTTCCGCCCCGCCCGGCCTGCTTGCCATTGGGGCGCGCGATCCGCAACAATTCCATCCGGACCAAGCGGGCGATCTGATCGAGTTCATTGCCCGCATCATCGAGCGGTGCATGCGCCTATGGCTGGACCTTCCCGTGAAGGACAAAACGCAAGGCTGAAGGAAAAGGCGGGAACGGACGAACCCGACCTGCCGGCCCTCGCCGATGCGCTGCCCGCCGCCCGCGATCTGCGCGATATCTTTCTCACCTGGCTCGAGCATTTAAGCGGCGAGAAACGGGCAAGCCCCAAAACCATCGAACATTATGCCCGCGACCTCACGCGCTTTTGCGAATTCATGGGCGCGCATCTGGGCGGCGCGCCGTCGCTGAAAGATCTGAGCAAGCTGACTACTGCAGATTTCCGCGCCTTCCTTGCCCAGCGCCGGAACGACGGCATCGCCTCGCGCTCGCTCGCCCGCAATCTTTCGGCGCTGCGTATGTTCTACCGCTTTCTGGAACGCGAAGGCCTCAGCGACAATCAGGCACTGCTGCGCATCCGCTCGCCGAAACTGCCGAGCGCCCTGCCGAAACCGCTGCCGGTGGACGCCGCCCGCGCGCTTATCGAAGAAGCGGGAAAGGCACCGCAAGAAGCCTGGATCAGGGCGCGGGACGGCGCCCTCCTCACGCTCCTTTATGGCTGCGGCCTGCGCGTATCAGAAGCGCTCTCGCTGACCGGCGCCGATCTGCCGCTTGGAAAGACGCTGCGCATTCTGGGCAAAGGCCGCAAGGAACGGGTCTTGCCGGTGCTGCCCGCCGCGCGCGAGGCGGTATCTGCCTATACCGCGCTCTGCCCCTATCCGATAGGCGAAGAAGACGCGCTTTTCAAAGGCGTGCGGGGAAAAGCGCTGGGGGCCCGGCAGGTGCAAAAACTGACCGAGCACCTGCGCCTCATTTTAGGGCTGCCCGATAGCGTTACGCCGCATGCGCTGCGCCACTCTTTCGCGACACATTTGCTGGCGGCGGGCGGCGACTTGCGGGCAGTGCAGGAACTGCTCGGTCATGCCAGCCTTTCCACCACGCAAGTCTATACTGCCGTCGAGGACGCGCAGCTTCTGGCCATTTACGACAAAGCCCACCCGCGCGCGCGCCGGTAAGCCAGCCTACATGTGAATGGGCCGCCCATGGACGGCGAGGGCCGCTTCCTTGGTCGCTTCGGAAAGCGTCGGATGCGCATGGCAGGTGCGGGCAATATCTTCCGCCGAGCCGCCATATTCCATCACCGTCACCGCTTCATGTATCATCTCCCCGGCCTGCGTGCCGATAATATGCACGCCGAGCACAGCATCGGTTTCCGCATGAGCGAGAATCTTCACGAACCCGTCCGTCGCCTTGTTCGCCTTGGCGCGGCCGTTTGCGGTGAAGGGGAATTTACCGGCTTTATAAGGAATGCCGTCTTCCTTCAGCTGCTCTTCCGTCTTGCCCACGGCGGCAACTTCCGGGCCCGTATAAACGACACCCGGAATGACATCGTAATTCACATGAGGTTTTTGACCGGCAAGCATTTCGGCAAGCGCCGTGCCCTCTTCCATCGCTTTATGCGCAAGCATCGGGCCTTTCACGGCATCGCCGATAGCATAAATGCCGGGCGCGCTGGTTTTGAAATGCCCGTCTATTTCCACGCGCCCGCGCTGATCCGTATCGACACCTGCATCTTCAAGCCCGAGGCCCGAGGTATAAGGCACACGGCCTATGGCCACGAGAACGATATCGGCTTCCAGCACCTCTTCCTTGCCGCCCTTGGCCGGCTCGACGGAAACCTTCAACGTCTTCCCGGAGGTATCGACCTTCGTCACTTTCGAGCCGAGCTTGAACTTGAAGCCCTGTTTTTTAAGCGTGCGCTGGAAGTTCTTCTGCACTTCCCCATCCATGCCGGGCAGGATGAAATCGAGAAACTCGACCACCGTCACCTCCGCGCCGAGGCGGCTCCAGACCGAGCCCATTTCAAGGCCGATCACCCCGCCGCCGACCACAACGAGACGGCCGGGCACTTCTTTGAGGTCGAGCGCGCCGGTCGAGGAGACCACCCGCTTTTCATCGATCTCGATACCCGGCAACTTGGCGACATCCGAGCCCGTGGCGATGACGATATTCTTTGCCTCGAGCGTGCGGCTGCCGCCCTCATTCAGCTTCACATCGACCTTGCCGTTCCCGGCAAGCTTGCCTGCGCCTTTCACCCATTCGATCTTGTTCTTCTTGAAGAGAAACTCGATCCCCTTCGTATTGCCTTCGATCGCCTCGTCTTTGACCGCCAGCATTTGCGGCAGATCGAGGCTGAGCTTTTCGACCTTGATGCCGAAATCGGCAAAGTGTTTGGCTTCCTCGTAAAGCTCGGACGTATGCAGCAGCGCCTTGGAGGGAATGCAGCCGACATTGAGACAGGTGCCGCCCAGCGCCTCGCGCTTTTCAACACAGGCGACCTTCATGCCGAGCTGGGCAGCGCGGATGGCACATTCATAACCGCCCGGCCCCGCGCCAATGACAACGAGATCGAAAGAATCGGACATCGAAACCCCCTTTAAGGTGGGTGAAGCAACGGGACGGGCGCCCCGGTGATGGACTTAAAGATCGAGCAGCAGGCGCTGCGGATCTTCCAGGCTTTCCTTGACCCGGACGAGGAAGGTCACCGCTTCCTTGCCGTCCACGATGCGGTGATCGTAGGAGAGCGCCAGATACATCATGGGACGGATTTCAATTTTCCCGTCCACGGCCATCGGCCGCTCCTGGATCTTGTGCATGCCCAGAACGCCCGACTGAGGCATGTTGAGAATGGGCGTGGACATGAGCGAGCCGTAAACCCCGCCATTGGAAATGGTGAAAGTGCCGCCCTGCAGATCTTCGAGCTTCAGGTTGCCGTCGCGCGCCTTGGCGCCGAAATCGTTGATCGCCTTTTCGATCTCCGCCAGCGACATGTCCTGCGCGTCCTTGACGACGGGCACGACGAGGCCTTTGTCGGTGCCGACGGCGATGCCGAAATTGTAGTAGTTCTTGTAAACGACCTCATCGCCGTCGATCTCGGCATTGATGGCCGGAATGTCGCGCAGGCCCGCGATACAGGCTTTCACGAAAAAGCTCATGAAGCCGAGGCGCACGCCGTGCTTCTTCTCGAAAAGGTCTTTGTATTCTTTCCGCGCCGCCATGACATTCGTCATATCCACCTCGTTGAAGGTGGTCAGCATCGCCGCCGTATCCTGCGCCTGTTTCAGGCGGCTCGCGATGGTCTTGCGCAGACGCGTCATCTTCACGCGCTCCTCGCGCGCGCCCTGATCTTCGCGCTTGGGCGCTTCCGGCGTTTTTGCCTCCTGAGCCGGTTTGCTTTCCGGCGCGCTTGGCACATCCCCGCGCTTTTCGATGGCTTTGAGCACGTCGCCTTTGACAAGGCGCCCGCCCTTGCCAGTGCCTTCGATTTTGGCCGGGTCGAGATCATGCTCGTCGATCAGCTTGCGCACCGCCGGCGACAGCGCCTCGGAATCATCGTCTTCGCCGCTGTCATCGCTTTTCGATGCGGCAGGCGCTTCGGCCTTCTGCGGCTTGGCTTCTTCTTTGGCCGCTTCCTGCTTCGGTTCTTCTTTCTTGGGCTCTTCCTTCTTCGGCTGCTCTTTCTTGGCGGGAGCGCCTTTGCCCTCGCCGATTTCACCCAAAAGCGCGCCCACTTCCACCGTATCGCCGTCCGAGACCAGAATTTCGGAAAGAACGCCCGCCGCCGGTGCCGGCACTTCCACGGTTACCTTGTCGGTTTCCAGCTCGACCAGCGGCTCATCCGCCTCGACGCTGTCGCCCGGCTTCTTGAACCATTGCGCAACGGTCGCCTCGGTGATGGATTCGCCAAGCGTTGGAACACGAATTTCGGTAGCCATGCGTTCTTTCCTTTTGGCTCAAGGCGGCTGAAAGGGAGGGTCAGTCGATCCTGAGCGCTTCTTTGAGAAGCTGGTTGAGTTCCTGCAAATGTTTGCTCATGAGACCCGTTGCGGGCGAGGCCGCCGCGGGTCGGCCCGCATAACGGGCCCGGTGATAGCGTGAATCGATATGGGTCAGCACCCATTCGACATTGGGCTCGATGAAGTTCCACGCGCCCATATTCTTCGGCTCTTCCTGGCACCAGACGATTTCCGCCTGGGGGAAGCGCGACAGTTCCTTGATCAAGGAACGGGCGGGAAAGGGATAAAGTTGCTCGACGCGCAGAAGATAGACATCGTTGATGCCGCGTTTCTCGCGCTCCTCGTAAAGATCGTAATAGACCTTGCCCGAGCACAGCACCACCCGCTTGATCTTGGAATCTTCGACGAGCTTGATTTCCTGATCCGGCAGCATTTCCGCGTCATCCCAAAGGAGACGGTGGAAAGACGAACCGGTCGCAAGCTCTTTCAGCGAAGATACCGCCCGTTTGTGACGGAGCAGCGACTTCGGCGTCATCAGCACCAGGGGCTTGCGGAAATTACGGTGCAGCTGACGGCGCAGAATGTGAAAATAGTTCGCCGGCGTCGTGCAATTCGCAACCTGCATATTGTCTTCCGCGCAGGCCTGCAAATAGCGCTCGAGGCGGGCGGAAGAGTGCTCCGGCCCCTGCCCTTCGAAACCATGCGGCAAGAGCATGACGAGACCGGACATGCGCAGCCATTTGCGCTCGCCCGAGGAGATGAACTGGTCGATAACGACCTGCGCGCCATTGGCGAAATCGCCGAACTGCGCTTCCCACATAACAAGGCAATTGGGCTCGGCCAGCGTATAGCCGTATTCGAAACCGAGAACGGCGTTTTCCGAGAGCATCGAGTTGATGACCTCATAGGTGCCGTCGGCGCCGATATTGTTGAGCGGCGTATATTCGCCCCCCGTTTCCTGGTCGTGCAGCACGGAATGGCGCTGAGAGAACGTGCCACGCTCACTGTCCTGGCCGGAAAGGCGCACACCGTAGCCTTCCTGCAGGAGCGTACCGAAGGCGAGATGCTCGGCCATCGCCCAGTCGAGCCCTTCACCGGTCTCGATCATCTTGCGCCGGTTTTCCATTAGCCGCTGGATCGTGCGGTGCGGGGCGAAGTCTTGCGGAATTTCCGTCAGCTTCAACCCGAGCTTGCGCAGATCCTCGATCTCGACATCCGTGTCCCCGCGCCGCGCTTCCCCCTCGGCCTTGGACAGGCCCGACCAGCGCCCGTCCAGCCAGTCGGCCTTGTTGGGGCGGAAAGCGTTCGCCGCTTCGAAGTCGCCCTCCAGCCGGTCGTTGAACGCCTGCATGCGCTGATCGGCCTCGTCCTGGGTGAGCGTGCCCTCTTCCACCAGACGGTCGGAATAGATCTTCACCGTGGTCGGATGTTCCTTGATCTTCCGGTACATCAAGGGCTGGGTGAACATGGGCTCATCGCCCTCGTTATGCCCGTTGCGCCGGTAGCAGAACATGTCGATGACGACAGGCTTGCGGAACTTCTGGCGGAACTCCGTCGCCACTTTCGCCGCATAGACCACCGCTTCCGGATCGTCCCCGTTCACATGGAAGATCGGCGCCGCCACCATCTTGGCAAGATCGGACGGATAGGGCGAGGAGCGCGAATTGATCGGGCTCGTCGTGAAACCGATCTGGTTGTTGACGATGAAGTGGATCGAGCCGCCGGACTTATGACCCGTGAGCCCGGAAAGGCCGAGACATTCGGCCACCACACCCTGGCCCGCAAATGCCGCATCGCCGTGAAGGAGCAGCGGAATGACGGTGCCGCGGTCGCGCCCGCGCTGGTCCTGCTTGGCGCGCGCCTTGCCCAGCACCACCGGATCGACGATCTCAAGGTGAGAGGGGTTGGCGGTCAGCGACAAGTGCACCTTGTTGCCGTCGAACTCACGGTCGGAAGACGCGCCGAGGTGATATTTCACATCGCCCGAGCCTTCCACATCTTCCGGATTGGACGAGCCGCCTTTGAATTCATGGAAGATCGCCTGATAAGGCTTGCTCATCACAGCGGCGAGCACATTGAGGCGGCCGCGGTGCGGCATGCCGATGACGATCTCTTCCACACCCAGCGCGCCGCCGCGCTTGATGATCTGCTCGAGCGCCGGGATCGCCGCTTCCGCCCCATCAAGGCCGAAACGCTTCGTGCCGGTATATTTGCGCGCCAGAAACTTCTCGAAACCTTCCGCCTCGATCAGCTTTTCAAGGATCGCGAGCTTACCCTGCTTGGTGAAGGAAATTTCCTTGTCCCGGCCTTCGATGCGCTCCTGCAGCCAGGCTTTTTCCACCGGGTCGGCAATATGCATGAACTCGATGGCGAAGGTCGAACAATAGGTGCGGCGCAGAATGTCGAGCATCTCGCGCACCGTGGCCGTTTCGAGGCCGAGCACATTATCGATGAAGATCGGCCGGTCCATATCTTCCGGACCGAAGCCATAGCTTGCCGGATCGAGCTCCGGGTGGTCCGATTTCGGACGCAGCTTCAAAGGATCGATATCCGCATCGAGATGGCCGCGGATACGGTAGGCGCGGATCATCATCAGGGCACGGATGGAATCGAGCGTCGCCGAGCGGATATCCGCCTGACTGGCGGAGGCGGGCGCCCTGTTTTCGATTTTCGCCTGGATTTTTGCCTGGTCGGCGGCAGGCCAGTTGCTGTCGAGGGCGCTGACCAGCTCCCCGTTCGCATGGACCGGCCAGTCGGCGCGCGCCCAGGAAGGGCCCTTGGCCTCTTTCAGCACATCGTTCTTGTCATCGCCCAGGGAGGAGAAATAGTTCCGCCAATCGGCATCGACCGAGTTCGGGTCTTCTTGGTATTTGGCGTAAAGGCCTTCGACGAAAGTAGCGTTGGCCCCGAAGAGAAAGGAGGTCCGCTCAAATTCGTCGTTCGCGCTGTTTTTGCTCATCAAACGGCCGGTGCGGGAGGCCCGCACCCCCCTTTATGTGAAGATGCCCGGCGTGCCGGTCTTATGGTTAAGAGTGTGGCACGCCGGGGGTTAACTAGCCATTTAAATTCTTGCGACGGCGCTTCAAGAGGCAGGTGCTAACTCATTGAAGCAGCGCAGAAGAATTCGTCCCCGATTCATTTCTTGAGCCGGGGACGCAGGGCTTATTTCTTCAGAAGATCGACCAGCGTGGTGCCGAGCGCGGCAGGCGAATCCGCCACCGCAATTCCGGCCGAGCGCATGGCTTCGATCTTGTCGTCGGCGCCGCCTTTGCCGCCGGCGATGATGGCGCCGGCGTGGCCCATGCGCCGTCCGGGAGGCGCGGTGACACCGGCAATGAAGCCGACCATCGGCTTCTTGACCTTGGAAGCTTTGATGAATTCGGCCGCTTCTTCTTCCGCCGAGCCGCCGATCTCCCCGATCATGATGATCGACTGGGTTTCATCATCGGCGAGGAACATTTCCAGCGCGTCGATGAACTCCGTGCCCTTCACCGGGTCGCCGCCGATCCCGATACAGGTCGACTGGCCGAGATTGGCTGCCGTGGTCTGCGCCACCGCTTCGTAAGTCAGCGTGCCGGAGCGCGAGACGATGCCCACAGAGCCGCGCTTATGGATGTGGCCCGGCATGATGCCGATCTTGCATTCGTCCGGCGTGATGACGCCCGGGCAGTTCGGCCCGATGAGACGGGTGTTCGAGCCGTCGAGGGCGCGCTTCACCTTCACCATGTCGAGCACCGGAATGCCCTCGGTAATGCAGACGGCCAGCTCGATGCCCGCATCGATGGCTTCCAGGATCGCATCGGCCGCGAAGGGCGGGGGCACATAGATCGCCGACGCATTCGCGCCGGTCTTTTCCACCGCTTCGCCCACCGTGTCGAAGACCGGCAGATCGAGATGCGTGCTGCCGCCTTTGCCGGGGCTCACGCCGCCGACCATCTTCGTGCCGTAGGCAATCGCCTGTTCGGAGTGGAACGTGCCCTGATTGCCGGTGAAGCCCTGGCAAATGACTTTGGTATTCTTATCGACCAGAACAGCCATTACGCGGCCTCCTTCACGGCTTTGGTAATTTTGTCTGCGGCATCGGCAAGATTATCCGCCGAGATGATCGGCAGACCGCTTTCCGCCATGATCTTCTTACCGAGATCCACATTCGTGCCTTCAAGGCGCACGACCAGCGGCACATTGAGCGAGACTTCCTTCGCCGCGGCGACAACGCCCTCGGCAATGATGTCGCAGCGCATGATGCCGCCGAAGATGTTGACCAGAATGCCGTTCACATTCGGGTCCGACAGAATGATCTTGAACGCCGCCGTCACTTTTTCTTTCGTCGCGCCGCCGCCCACATCGAGAAAGTTCGCCGGCTCTTCGCCGTAGAGCTTGATGATGTCCATCGTCGCCATGGCAAGGCCTGCGCCGTTCACCATGCAGCCGATCGTGCCGTCGAGCTTGACGTAGTTCAGATCGTATTTCGAGGCTTCGATCTCGCTCGGATCTTCTTCGTCGAGATCGCGCAGCTCAGCGAGATCCTTGTGACGGTAAAGCGCGTTATCGTCGAAATTCACTTTTGCATCGAGGCAGAGCAGATCGCCATCCTTGTTGACGATCAGCGGATTGATTTCGAGCATGCTCATATCCGCATCGACAAAGGCTTTATAAAGGTTCTGGATCAGCGCCGTGCACTGCTTCACCTGATCGCCCTTGAGGCCAAGCGCGAAAGCGACACGCCGGCCATGGAAACCGGAAACGCCGGAGGCCGGATCGACAGAGAAGGTGAGAATTTTTTCGGGGCTTTCCGCCGCCACTTCCTCGATATCCATGCCGCCTTCGGTGGAGGCGATGAACGCGACGCGGCCCGTGGCGCGGTCGACGAGGCAGGAGAGATAAAGCTCGCGCTCGATGGCCGAGCCGTCTTCGATGTAAAGGCGCTTGACCTCTTTGCCTTCCGGTCCGGTCTGGTGCGTGACCAGCGTCAGGCCGAGCATCCGCTTGGCTTCGGCTTCGACCTCTTCGATCGACTTGACGACTTTCACACCGCCCGCCTTGCCGCGGCCGCCCGCGTGGATTTGCGCTTTGACGACCCAGATGGGACCGCCGAGTTCTTTCGCCGCCTTCACAGCTTCCTCTGCCGTGAATGCCGGAATGCCCTTGGCAACGGGCACACCGTATTTCGCAAGGACAGCTTTCGCCTGGTATTCGTGAATATTCATATGGACTCGACCGGCTGAGGCATGCGCGGGACCCACACATGCGAGGGTTATAAAAATTGCCTAATCGGTGCCGAGTTATAGCACTCGTCACTCCGATAGCAACCGCGAACTGCGGTCCTTTGCCGCAGCCAAGCGTGACGCGGCGCAAAGAGAAAAAATGAACGTATTTTCAGTTCGCAGCCGCGCTGCCGCCTACCCTGCAACACAAACTGCCAATGCAAAAGGGGCAACCGAAGCTGCCCCTTATAAAGGTATCCATCGCCGCTTTGTCAGCGCCTCATCACCACTGGCTCTCCTGAATGTCAGAAGAGTTCACCGGCAATTTCAGATAGAGCCCGTCCCGGCCAATTTCGACATTCGCCGGACGCACCTCGGAGACACCGCGCAGAAAGATCGAGCGGGCAAGCGCGTTGGGCAGCGGCGGCACCACATGGGAATAAACGAGAAGCCCCGCTCCCGCCTCATTGGCCGCTTCCGCCGCTTCCACCGGGCTCGTGTGATAGGTCAGCGTATCGCGCAGGATCTGCGCGGTATCGGGCAGGCGCGGTTCGATGCCGCGCGCCAGCGTTTCGACCATATGCGGGGCAAGCGCCTCATGCACCATCACGTCCGCGCCCTTGCCGTGGCGCACGACATTGGGATGCTTCACCGTATCGCCTGAAAAAACAACGGAACGGTCCTTGTAATCGATCCGGTAGCCATAGGCCGGGTCCACCGGCGCATGGCCGACGCGGAAAGCGGTGATCTTCAGCCCGTCTTCCTCAAGCACCACCGCTTCTGAAAAATCATTGAGCAGCGGTACGGGCTCGGGCGCATAGCGCGCGCCGGAGGGCGGCATGATTTCCGCGCCGTGATGCGCGGTTCTGTAAACGCTGTCGAGCGCATAGGCCGCTGAAAACCCGTCCGTCACTTGTTTCACACCAGCAGGACCATAGACCTTGAGCGGTTCATGCCGCCCCTGCGCCCAGCTCTGCAGCACGATATTGGGCAGGCCCGCAATATGGTCCGAATGGAAATGGGTGAGCAGCACGCCCGATAGCGCGCCGATGGGCATTTGCAGCGCGGCGATCTTTTCCGCCGCCCCGCCGCCCGCATCGATCAGGAAAAAGCGCCCGCCTGCAAAGACCCCGATACAGGCCTGGCCCCGCTCCGCATCGGGCAGCGGCGAGCCCGTGCCGCAAAAAACAATATGGAGCGCATCATCGTCCAGAAGCGCAGTGCGCACATGGCCCGCCCGCGCCTCCACCGCCCGGGTGAAAAGCGCATCCTGCACGGCCGGCACTTGCAGCGCCCCGTAAAGCGCGCCCGCCAGAAGCACGGCCACGCCCAAAATGCCCACGCCCAGTTTTCCCCGCTTTGTCATGCTCGCTCCTATAAACATGAACTTGAATTCAAATTCATATTCCGTCAGAATAGACCCTGCGTCAAGCGCCATCCTTTGCCTGGAGAAAAGATGCCCGAGCCCCTTCCCTCGCCTGCCCCCGCCATGCGCCGCGCCAGCCAGGCCCGCGCCCGCGACAAGCAGGAAAAGCTGCTCGGCGCCGCCCTCACCCTTGTCGCCGAACGCGGCTTCGAGGACGTAAAGATGAGCGACATCACCGCGCGGGCGGACTGCGCGGTCGGCACCGCCTATTACCTCTTCGGCAACAAGGAAGGGCTCTTCCGGGCGCTGAAGGAGCGCTTCACCGAAGAGATGAATACCAAGATCGACGCGCTGGGCGAGCGCCCGGAATTGGCAACCGCCCCTCTTGCCGACGTGATGGGGGAAATCGTGTACGCCATTCTGGCCGATCTGCGCGCCAATGAAGGCGTGTTGCGCGCCGCCCTTGCCCGCTCGGCCAATGCACCGGATGAATGGCTGAGCTTCCGCGATCTCGTGCAGCGCTTGCAGCACCGCCTGGCCGGGGAGCTTGGCCCGCGCCTCAAAGAGATCGCTCATCCCGACCCGCGCCTGGCGCTCGGCTTTGCGCTGCAGCTCATTTTCAGCACAGCAGCCAATACGCTGCTCAACGATCCGGGCCCTTTACATCTGCATGACAGCGCGCTCGAGCGCGAGCTGACCCGCATGGCCTGCGCCTATCTCGGCCTTTAAGACGCCCCGGCAAACAGGAGGCAAAAGAAAAGGGGCCGCCGCAGCAGCCCCTTTGAATTTTCCGGCAATGCGGAAAACTTATTTCTTCTTGGCCTTGCCTTTGGGCGCGGCGCCCTTGGCAACGGCCGGATTGATTTTCTTGCAGGCATCGACCAGGCCTTTGACCGAGCCGACGGACTTGTCGAAGTTTTTCTTTTCCGACGCGTTGAGGTTGATCTCGACGATCCGCTCCACGCCTTTATCGCCGATCACGGTGGGAACGCCCACATACATGTCTTTCACGCCATACTGGCCGTTCAGATAGGCCGCACACGGAAGAACGCGCTTCTGGTCTTTCAGATAAGACTCGGCCATGGCGATGGCGGAAGCGGCCGGCGCATAGAAAGCCGAACCGGTTTTCAGAAGGCCGACGATCTCCGCGCCGCCGTCACGCGTACGCTGCACGATTTCATCGAGGCGCTCTTTCGTGGTCCAGCCCATCTTCACCAGGTCAGGGAGCGGGATACCGGCAACGGTCGAATAGCGCGTCAGCGGCACCATCGTGTCGCCGTGGCCGCCCAGCACGAAAGCGCTGACGTCTTTCACCGACACGTTGAATTCCTGCGAAAGGAAATACTGGAAACGGGCGCTGTCGAGCACACCCGCCATGCCCACGACTTTGTGGTGCGGCAGGCCGGAGAACTGGCGCAGAGCCCAAACCATCGCGTCGAGCGGGTTGGTAATGCAGATGACGAAAGCGTTCGGCGCATGCGCGGCAATGCCCTCACCCACCTGCTGCATGACCTTGAGGTTGATTTCCAGAAGATCGTCGCGGCTCATGCCCGGCTTGCGCGGCACACCGGCGGTCACGATCACCACATCGGCGCCTTTGATGTCTTTGTACTTGGTCGTGCCGGAATAAGCGGCGTCGAAACCGTCAACGGGGGAGGACTCGGCAATATCGAGCCCCTTGCCCTGCGGGATGCCGTCGGCAATGTCGAAAATGACCACGTCGCCGAGTTCTTTAAGGCCGGCAAGATGAGCGAGCGTGCCGCCGATCTGCCCGCCGCCGATAAGTGCAATCTTTTTGCGCGCCATGAAAATGCCTCCGGAATGATGCCTATAAGCTGCCAAGCTGAATGCCTTGGCAGCGGGCGTTGAGTGTGCGCGGCGTTCAGGCCGGTTCTAAGGCCTAGCTTCGGTCTTGGGGGCCGCACATCGTTAATCCGCGTGCCTAGTAGCGTGAAATCGCTGCGCCCGCAATGGTTTCGCCCCTCAAAAGACCGTATTTCGGCCTGCCCCGGCCCTTGGCGGGCCGCCTGGAATGCCTGCCCGGCGCCCGTTCGCCATTAACCATGACGCCCGTGCCAGATTGACTCACAGGGCAAGGAAGCGCACGATAAAAAAGCCTGAAAAGTATGGCTGCCGATCGCACTATTCGCCGTCCTGTCAAGGAATGGGCGCAAACTGGCGAAGGGCGGCTCAGGCACCAGCGCGGGCCCCATAAGGACGGGGGCAAGATCCGGAGCCGGCGCTAGGCGTTAACGCGTAACATGGGGGCGGGCAGCAATGCCGAAGGGGTTCGTGAGTTTCGTTAAATCTTCCATTTCCGGCCAGCCGGGCAAGGGGCGCAAGCTGCGCAATGCAGCGCTGACCGCCGTACTCGGCCTATCCTTGAGCGGCTGCGGCGCGCCGTTGATCGGCGCCGTGACGGTGGGCGAGGTGCTCACCATTGCCGGGATTTCCGCCAGCTTCATTACCGGCCGCGATCTGACCGAACATGCGCTTTCCGCCGCCACGGGCAAGGACTGCCGGATGCTGGAAAGCGTTCTGCGCTCCGACCGCGGCTTTTGCGAAGAGCACGGCTCCACCGCCACGAAAGAAGATTTCGGCGGGCTGATGGCCCTCCTGGAGCCCGACACAGCGGGCACCGCAACGGCGCTGGCAAGCGCCCATCAGCCGCGCCTTGCCGCTGCTGAAATTCACGGCTTCCGCCCCATCGACCGGCAGAAGCTGGAGCGTAATTTCACCCTCGACCGGGCCGCCGTGCCCGCCAAGACGAAAGCCCGCGGCGAGCGGCTTTCCTTCGGCTTCCTGCAGGCTTCCTACGGGCAGACCTGGAGCTATGAGCTGACGGCGGAAAAGAAGCTGCAAGTAGCCGAAGCCAAAGCGGCAGGCGAAGCAGCAAAGCGGGATAACACGCCGGTGAAAACGGCCGCCGTGAACACCCGGCCCGAGCCGAAGCCGCTGCCGGCCCAGCGCTCGGACGGCAAGGTGATTTTCCCGATCACCCGCTAAAAGATACGGTCTCTCAATCGGCGGCATGAAGGGCGGCATCCTCGCCCAGATACTCCGCCGATTGCATTTCCATCAGCCGCGACACCGTGCGCTCGAACTCGAACGCCCCGTCCCCTGAAGGATAAAGCGCCTGGGGCGGCGCTTCGGCGGAGGCGACGAGCTTTACGCGGGCCTCGTAAAGCGCATCGATCAGCGTGACGAAGCGCTTGGCCTCATTGCGCCGCGCGGGCCCGAGCTGGGGAATATCGTCGATCAGCACCGTGTCGAATGTTTCGGCGATTTTCAGATAATCGGCCGCGCCGAGCGGCTTTTCACAAAGATCGGCAAAGGAAAAGCGCGCCACGCCGTGGGCCGCGCAGGGCACTTCCACCGCCCGCCCCTTCACTTCAAGGCGCCGCGCATGACCCTGCGCCCCGTCGGTCAGCGCGGCGAAAGCCTCGTCCATTGCGGCGCGGGCGGCGGGCCCAAGCGGTGTATAATAGACCTGCATACCCATCATCCGGTCGAGCCGGTAATCGCGCTCGCTTTCAAGGCTGAGCACTTCCATCTCTTCCTTGATGAGAGCGATGAAAGGGAGAAACCGGTGCCGGTTGAGCCCGCCCTCGTAAAGCCCGTCGGGCGCCCGGTTCGACGTGGCGACCACCACCACGCCCCGCTCGAAAAGCGCCGTGAACAGGCGCCCGAGGATCGAGGCATCGGCAATGTCATGCACCTGAAATTCATCGAAGCAGAGAAGCTGGGCTTCTGCGGCGATCAGGTCCGCGACGGGAGGAATGGGATCATCGCCCTTGGCCTTGCCCGCCTTTTCTTTTTGCCGCCAGGTAAAGATGCGCTCATGGGTCTGCGACATGAAGGCGTGAAAATGCACCCGGCGCTTTCGGGTAAGAGGCGCGCCCTCGAAGAAAAGATCCATCAGCATGGATTTGCCGCGCCCGACATCGCCCCAAAGATAAATGCCTTCCGGCGGGCTCACCGGTTTGCCGATACCGAAGCGGCGTAGCGGCCCCGCCTTCTTGCCTGGCCGCCAAGATAAAAGCTCGTCATGCAGGCGCGCCAAATGCCCCGCCGCCCGTTCCTGCGCCGGGTCATGCGCGATCTCGCCGGCCGCGACACGCGCGCGGTATGCCTGTAAGGGCCCCTCGCTCATGAGGCGCTTTTAGCGCATATGCCGCAGAAAGCAATCGCTTCGCGGGGAAGAACAATTGACGAACGAGGTGTGCCTGATGATAGGAGTGCGTTTGAGGGTTACTGCAGGCGCTGTCGTATTACAGGAAGCTGCATGGCCCCCGGCTCGGGGGCCGGGGTGACACGGAGTGTATTGGGAAAGCTCAGTGCCCGCTCCACACGCATGCCGTCACCCCGGGCTTGACCCGAGGTCCATGAAGCGGCGCGGCAAACACGCACCTCAAAGCAAGGCGAAGCTGCCCGCCGCCGTCAAACGCAAATGGCGCTTCGATGTGAACGAGGCGGAGTAGCGATCCGCTGAGAGGCTACATGGACCCCGGCTCGGGGGCCCAACTCGTGGACCGGGGTGACACGGAGTGCATTGGGAACGCTCAGCACCCGTTCCAAACTCATGCCGTCACCCCGGGCTTGACCCGGGGTCCAAGAAGCGGCGCGGCAACCACCTGCCTCAAAGCGAGGCGGTCAGCCCCACGAACTTCTCCAGCACCGGCACCTTGTCCTGCGCAACGGGCAGATCGAAATGCTCATCAAGCGCGGCGGCGATTTCTTCGGCGGAAGAAAGCAGATGCGTTTCCGGTTCCTCGCCCACCGCGCGAACCGTCAGCATGTCATTGAAGAGCATTTTGCGCAGGCCCGGCGCCGGGCGCTCGGCGATGAGGTAATTGACGAAAAGCGAGGAGGGATGCGTGGAGGTGAACCAATTGCCGAGCTCGTAATCGGCAGCCGCCGCCGTCTCCAGCCCGAAAGCGCAAATGTCGCCCCAGCGGTTGCCAAGATCGGCCTGCAGAAGAAGGCTGCTGCCCTCCTCCACCAGGCGGAAATCTTCGTGAGAGGTTTTCTGCACAAGGCCCGGCACGAGTTTGAGCGGCACCGTCTGGCGGATACCGCCAAAGCCCGCATCCACCAGATAAGGCCCTTCGGGCAGATGCACGCGGATCAGCATATGAGTGAGGCCCGTGGGCGGCGCGCCCTCCGGCATCATCCAGCGCACACGCCCGATCAGCCCGTCTGCCTTGAAACCGAGTTGCCGCAGCACGCGCAACAAGAGCCCGTTCTGCTCGAAGCAGTAGCCGCCGCGCCGCTCGCGCACGATCTTGCGCTGCAGACTTTCCGGATCGAGCGCAATGCCGCGCCCGAAAAGAATATTGAGATTTTCAAAGGGCACGGAGGTGGCCTGCGCAAACTGAAGGCCGCTCAGCGTTTCGAAGTCCGGTTGGCGCGGGCCCTGATAGCCGATCCGCACAAAATAAGCATCGAGATCGACCGGGCTTTCTTCGGGCAGAGCAGCTTGAGCTTGAGCGGACATGGGATGACTCCAAGAAAAAGGCGCTGCCATTAGATGGCAACGCCTTCATGTTCCGCAAGAACCAATCAGGGTCTATTTCATGGTCGGGATGACGAAGCTCGAACCTTCCTTGACGCCGGTCGGCCAGCGCGAGGTGACGGTTTTCACCTTCGTATAAAAGCGTACGCCTTCCGGCCCGTGCTGGTTCGTGTCGCCGAAGGCCGAACGCTTCCAGCCGCCGAAGGAATGATAGGCAAGCGGCACCGGGATCGGCACATTGATGCCGACCATGCCGACCTGCACCTGGCTGGCAAAGCTGCGCGCCGCATCCCCGTCACGGGTGAAGATCGCAACGCCGTTGCCGTATTGATGTTTCGTCGGCAGCGCCGCAGCTTCCTCGAAATCCTTCGCCCGCACGATCTGGAGGACCGGACCGAAAATCTCTTCCTTATACATGGACATGTCCGGCGTCACTTTGTCGAAGAGCGAGCCACCGAGGAAGAAACCGTTCTCATAGCCCTGCATGGAAAACTCGCGGCCATCGACAAGCAGCTCCGCGCCTTCCTTGACGCCGAGATCGATGCAGGCCTTCACCTTCTCGCGGTGCTGGGCGGTGACGAGCGGGCCGTAATCGGCATCGGGGTCGGTGGAAAGGCCGACTTTGAGCGACTGCACGCGCGGCACGAGTTTTTCAACGAGCCGGTCCGCCGTCTCCTCGCCCACCGGCACCGCAACGGAGATCGCCATGCAGCGCTCGCCCGCCGAGCCGTAGCCCGCGCCGATCAGATCATCGACCACGCGGTCCATATCCGCATCCGGCATGATGATGGCGTGGTTCTTCGCCCCGCCCATCGCCTGCACGCGCTTGCCGTGCGCGGCAGCCGTGCCGTAAATATATTCGGCAATCGCCGAGGAGCCGACGAAGCTCACCGCTTCGATGGCGGGATCGGTCAAAAGCGTGTCCACCGCTTCCTTGTCGCCATTTATGACGTTGAGCACACCTGCGGGCGCGCCCGCTTCCATCATCAGCTCGGCCAGACGCAGCGGCACGGAGGGATCTTTTTCCGAAGGCTTGCAGACGAACGTATTGCCGCAGGCAATGGCGACACCGAACATCCACATCGGGATCATGGCCGGGAAGTTGAAGGGCGTGATGCCGGCGGCAACGCCGAGCGGCTGGCGCATCGAATACATGTCGATGCCGGGGCCTGCGCCTTCGGTGTACTCGCCTTTGAGAAGATGGGGAATGCCGCAGGCAAATTCGATGACTTCCAGCCCGCGCTGCACATCGCCCTTGGAATCGGCGATCACCTTGCCATGCTCGTTGGAGAGCATTTCGGCAAGCTCGTTCATATTGGCTTCCACCAGGCGCTTGAACTCGAACATCACCCGCGCGCGGCGCTGCGGGTTGACGGCGGCCCAGTCCGGAAACGCCTTTTCGGCGGAGGCGATCGCGGCGCGCACTTCATCGGCGCTTGCCAGCGGCGTGCGCGCGGAAACCTCGCCGGTATTCGGATTGTAAACATCGAGGAAACGGCCGCTCTGGCCCTTCACGGCCTTACCGCCGATAAAATGCGTGAGTTCTTTGGTCATTTTTTTCTCCCGGCTGGGGCCCGAGATCCGGGCAGACGCCTTCCTGCCTGTCTGCTTAACGCCGCAGCCCGGCGCCCGCAAGCCCCGCTCACGGTCTCTTGCGCTCCTTGTCGAGTATATTGGCCAAAAGTCCGAAGCCGCGCCGAAAAGGCAGAGCCCGCCCCTGCGTCAGGCAGGAAGGCGGGCTTCCGTGCCGGTAAACCAGCGCTTTTTCAGCCAGAGCGCCACGGAGACAAGCGAGATCAGCACCGGCACTTCCACGAGCGGGCCGATGACCGTAGCAAAGGCGACGGGCGAAGCGATGCCGAACGTGGCGATGGCAACGGTAATGGCAAGCTCGAAATTATTGGACGCCGCCGTGAAGGAGAGCGAGGTGGTGCGTGCATAATCCGCCCCCAAGAGCTTGCCCATCACGAAACTCACCGCGAACATGACGAAGAAATAGATCGCGAGCGGCAGCGCGATGCGCAGCGCATTGAGCGGCAGGGTAAGCACCGCCTCTCCCTTCATGGCGAACATGACGAAAATCGTGAAGAGCAAGGCGGCAAGCGTCAGCGGGCCGATGCGCGGCAGGAAAGTATTCGCGTACCAATCCTCGCCTTTGCGCGCGCGCAGGACTTTGCGGGTGAGATAGCCGCCCGCGAACGGCACACCGAGATAAAGGAAAACGGCGCCCGCCACGGTCCAGAACCCGATATCGAGAATCTGGCCTTCAAGCCCGATAAGCGGCGGCAAGACGCCGAGAAAGAACCAGACATAGGCGGGAAAGAAGAGAAGCTGGAAGAGCGAATTGAAGGCGACAAGGCCGGCCACATATTCGTTGCTGCCGCGGGCAAGCTGGTTCCAGACAATGACCATGGCAATGCAGCGGGCAAGACCGATGATGATGAGACCCGTCATGTAAGCCGGTTCATCGCGCAGAAAAATCACCGCAAGCGCAAACATCAAGACAGGACCGATCAGCCAGTTCTGAATAAGCGAAAGGAGCAGCACCTTTCTGTCTTCAAAGACGCGCGGCAGCTCTTCGTATTTCACCCGCGCAAGCGGCGGATACATCATGAGAACGAGCCCGGCGGCGATCAGGAGATTGGTCGAACCTATCGAGAACGAGCCGAAAAGATGAGCGGCGCCCGGAAAGAACGTGCCCAGCACCGTGCCCGCCGCCATGGCAGCGAAAATCCAGAAGGTGAGATAGCGGTCGAGAAACGAAAGGCCGCAGGGCTGGCTATCGGCCATGACACAATCCTGAAGAAAACTAGAGGGAAGGAGCAGGCGCGGTCTTGCCGATTTCATCGAGCCGCTCTTTCACGCCAGCCCGGCCCAGACTGGCAAGCGGCAGGCTGGTGAAAATATCGATCCTTGTACGGATCTGCCGGAAGACATCGAGAAAATGCGCTTTCGTCTCGGTTTCCGAGCCGTCAAACGCATCGGGATCGGGAAAGGGCCAATGGGCGCTGACCGGATGGCCGGGCCAGATGGGGCAGACCTCATTCGCCGCGTTATCACACGTGGTGATGACGAAATCGATCTCCGGCGCGCCCGGCCCCTCGAACGCCTCCCAGCTTTTGCTGGAAAGACCTTCCACCGCGATGCCGGCAAGACGCAGCGTTTCAAGGGCGCGCGGATGGACACGCCCTTTCGGACTGCTGCCCGCGCTATAGGCCTTGAACCGGTCCCCTGCCGCATGATTGAGATAGGCTTCCGCCAGAATGCTGCGGCAGGAATTCCCGGTGCACAGGAAAAGCACGTTGAAGAGATGCTTCTCGCTCATCACGCCTCCCTCAGCAGCAGCCGGAGAGGCCGCAGCCGGTAATGTTTGCCGCCTGTGCGGGCGGGACGTCATAAGCGTCCGCTTCCAAGTTGGAATGCCCGCGCTCCTCGGTCTGATGGAAAGTGTAGAAGGCTTCCCACGCCACGCCGTCCGGGTCCGTCGTCCAGCTTTTCTCGGACTTGTGATAGCAGCATGTCGTCACGCCTTCGGGCAGATAGGGCGCTTCGGCCTCTTTCAGACGGTCAAAGACCTCATGCAGCTCTTCTTCGCTTTCGGTTTGAATGCCGGCATGGGTGAAGCCCGGCGTGCCGCCGCCCCCTTCGATGACGAAATTGACGCGCGGATCGTCCAGCATCCATTTGGCGTAATCGTCTTTACGCAGGCTCGGCGCGGCGCCGAAAAGCTCGGTGTAGAACGCGATGGATTTTTCCAGATCGCTTGCATTGAAGCTCACATGAAGGCGTTTCATCACACACACTCCTTTTCCAGAGAAAGGGTTTGAACGGAGCCGCAGGCCCCGCCGCAGCAATCTTCGAGCAGGTATTGCGTCAAAGCCTGCATGGCACCGAGCTCGGCCCGGTAAATGATCGAGCGCCCTTCCCTGCGCGCCTGGATGAGCCCGGCCCGCGCCAGCTCTTTCAGGTGAAAGGAAAGGGTGGGCTGAGCAACGCCCAGCGCCTCGGCCAGCGCGCCGGCGGCCAGCCCGCCCGCCGCCGGGTCCGGCGAATGGGCCCGCACCAGGGCCCTGAAAACCTGCAGCCGGGTTTCCTGAGCAAGGGCGCCAAGGGCGAGAATGACATCTTCCTGTTTCATAATTCGATACTTATGGAAATATCGAATCATTTCAAGAGGTCTCGAAATATTTTTATGAAGCCCGCCCCGCTTTATCCCCGCCCGGCGAATTGAGTGGTACATGTGTGGCGACTTAAATCAGGGAAGGGGGATTTCATGCGCGTGGTTGTTATGGCGGGCCTGGCGCTCGTGTTTTTCGCAGGGATCTGGGCCTATTGGAGCTACCGGGAAACATTGCCCCGGCAGGCCGCGGGCACGCTCAAACTGGCCGAGCGGGAAGGCGCGGCGCTGAGCTACTACGTTTCGGGCAACGGCCCGCTGGTCATCATGATCCCGAGCCTCGGGCGGGCGGCGAGCGATTTCAACGAGCTGGCCGGCGCGCTGAACGGGGCAGGCTTTCGCACCGCCGCCATCGACCCGCGCGGCATGGGCAAAAGCTCAGGCGCGGAGGCGGAAGGCCTGACCCTGCATGATCTTGCCAAGGACATCGACACGATTGCGCATGAAGAAGCGCCCGGCGAAAAAATCTTCGTCCTCGGCCATGCCTTCGGCAACCGCGTGGCGCGCACCTATGCGAGCGACTTTCCGGAAAATGTAAAAGGCACGCTGCTTCTGGCCGCCGGCGGCAAAGTGCCCATCGCCCCGCGCATCCGCAAAGCGCTGGGACGCAGCTTTTATGTCTTCGCGCCGGATTTCTGGCGCAGGCCCGAAGTAAAGCTCGCCTTCTTCGCCGACGGCAACACAGTGCCGGATTACTGGATGAGCGGCTGGAACTGGAAAACCGCCAAACTGCAAGTTGCCGCGACACAGTCCACACCCGCCAAGGAATGGTGGCAGGGCGGCAGCGCGCCCCTTCTCATCATCCAGGCGATGCAGGACACGATTGCCCCGCCCGAACACACATCCGTGCTGCTGAAAGAAGAATTCGGTTCCCGCATCACCGTCGCGGAAATCGAAAATGCCGGTCACGCGCTCCTGCCGGAACAGCCCGAAAAGATTGCCGAAGCCGCCATCCGTTTCCTGCGCGAGAAAGACAGCGCGCCTTAGACCGGTAACAAGCAAAAGGCCGCCCCGAGGGACGGCCTTTGCAACTTTCCGGGCAACTTCCGGATGCCGGAGAGGTTAGACGCGGCGTTCCACCATCATCTTCTTGATCTCGGCAATCGCCTTGGCCGGGTTGAGGCCCTTCGGGCAGGCCTTGGCGCAGTTCATGATCGTGTGGCAGCGGTAAAGCCGGAAGGGGTCTTCCAGATTGTCGAGCCGCTCGCCGGTTGCCTCGTCGCGGCTGTCGATCAGCCAGCGGTAGGCCTGGAGAAGCACGGCCGGGCCGAGATAGCGGTCGCCGTTCCACCAATAAGAAGGACACGAGGTCGAGCAGCAGGCGCACAGAATGCACTCGTAAAGCCCGTCGAGTTTCTCGCGGTCTTCCGGCGACTGTTTCCATTCTTTTTCCGGCTCCACCGTCTTGGTCTGCAGCCAAGGTTCGATGGAGGCGTGCTGCGCATAGAAATTGGTGAGATCGGGCACCAGGTCCTTCACCACCGGCATGTGGGGCAGCGGGTAAATCTTCACATCACCCTTCACCTCATCGATGCCCTTCGTGCAGGCCAGCGTATTCGTGCCGTCGATATTCATCGCACAGGAACCGCAAATGCCTTCGCGGCAGGACCGGCGGAAGGTCAGCGTCGCGTCGATCTCGTTTTTGATCTTGATCAGCGCGTCGAGCACCATGGGCCCGCAGGAGTCGAGATCGACGTCATACGTATCTATGCTCGGATTTTCGCCGTCATCCGGGTTCCAGCGATAGACGTGGAACTTCCGTACATTCTTCGCATCCTTCGGGCCCGGATGGGTCTTTCCCTTTTTGACGCGGGAATTTTTCGGCAGTGCAAGTTCAACCATTTGCGTACCCCTTCACCGGCCTTAATAGACGCGCTCTTTCGGCGCGATATAGTCGATTTCATCTGTCAGCGTGTAGCTGTGCACATCGCGGTAGCCGAGCGTGACGTTCCGCTTGTCATCCACCCAAGCCAGCGTGTGCTTCATCCAGTTGTCGTCGTCGCGGCTGGAGAAGTCCTCGCGGGCATGGCCGCCGCGGCTTTCCTTGCGCGCATCCGCCCCGTTCATCGTCGCGCGGGCCTGAACGATCAGGTTGTCGAATTCCAGCGTTTCGATGAGATCGGAGTTCCAGATGAGCGAGCGGTCCGAGACACCGATGTCGTCGATACCCGCATGCACTTCTTCCATAAGCTTGACGCCCTCTTCCAGAACATCGCCCGTGCGGTAAACCGCGCAGTTGTTCTGCATGACGCGCTGCATGCGAAGGCGCAGATCCGCCGTCGGCGTGCCGCCCTTGGCATTGCGGAAATGATCGAGGCGTTCGATGGCATAATCGCCCGCGCCCTTCGGCAGGTCCGGTGCCTTGGTGGACGGGTCCACCACATCCGAGGCGCGCAGGCCCGCCGCGCGGCCGAACACCACAAGGTCGATCAGCGAGTTGGAGCCGAGACGGTTCGCCCCGTGAACGGAGACGCAGGCTGCCTCGCCAATAGCCATTAGGCCCGGCACCGTCGCCTCGCCGTCTTTGCCGGAGATGACTTCGCCGTGATAGTTCGTCGGGATACCGCCCATATTGTAGTGCACGGTGGGGAGCACCGGGATCGGCTCCTTCGTCACATCGACGCCCGCGAAAATCCGCGCGGATTCGGAAATGCCGGGCAGGCGCGAAGCCAGCACATCCGGGTCGAGGTGATCGAGATGCAGGAAGATGTGGTCTTTGCCTGCGCCCACGCCGCGCCCTTCGCGGATTTCCATGGTCATGGAACGGGAGACCACGTCGCGCGAGGCAAGGTCTTTGGCCGACGGCGCATAACGCTCCATGAAGCGCTCGCCTTCGGAATTGACGAGATAGCCGCCTTCACCGCGCGCGCCTTCCGTGATCAGGCAGCCGGCACCGTAAATCCCCGTCGGGTGGAACTGCACGAATTCCATGTCCTGCAGCGGCAGACCGGCGCGCAGCACCATGGCATTGCCGTCGCCCGTGCAGGTATGCGCGGAGGTGGCCGAGAAGTATGCGCGGCCATAGCCGCCCGTCGCCAGGATCGTCTGCTTGGATGAGAAGCGGTGCAACGTGCCGTCATCCATTTTCAGCGCCACGACGCCCACACAGGCGCCCTGATCGTTCATGATCAGATCGATGGCGAAGAACTCGATGAAGAATTCCGCATCATAGCGCAGGCTCTGGCCGTAAAGCGTATGCAGGATCGCGTGCCCCGTGCGGTCGGCAGCCGCACAGGTGCGCTGCGCGATGCCCTTGCCGTATTCGGTCGTCATGCCGCCGAAGGGGCGCTGATAGATCTTGCCTTCTTCCGTGCGCGAGAAAGGCACGCCGAAATGCTCGAGCTCGTAAACGGCTTTGGGCGCTTCGCGGCAAAGATATTCGATGGCGTCCTGATCGCCCAGCCAGTCCGACCCTTTGACGGTGTCGTACATGTGCCATTTCCAATCGTCCGGCCCCATATTGCCGAGCGAAGCGGAAATACCGCCCTGCGCCGCAACCGTGTGCGAGCGGGTGGGAAACACTTTGGTGATGCAGGCGGTCTTCAAGCCGGCCTGAGCGCAGCCAAGCGTCGCGCGCAGCCCGGCGCCGCCGGCGCCGACCACCACTACGTCGAAGGAATGATCCTGGAATTCATATGCTTTTGAGGCACTCATGCCGGACACTGCCTTTTATGAATTGAATGTCACATGGCCCGGAAACCGGGACCCGAGTTTTAAGAACCGAAACCGAGCTTCAGCGCCGCATAGACGCAGGCAAGCCCGACCGCGAGCGCGAAGAAATTGTTCCCGATGATCGAGAGCAGTTTCAGATTCTCGCCGTGCACATAATCCTCGATCACCACCTGCATGCCGAGGCGCATATGCCAGATGCCCGAGACGATCAGCGCCAGCACGATGACGGTGACGAGCGGCATGGAAAGATAGGCCCGCACGGTCTCATAGTCCGCGCCGGCCAGCGCCACGAGCGAGGCAAGAAGGAAAATCACCAGCGGAATATTGGCGATCGCCGTCAGCCGCTGCAGCCAGAAATGTTCCGTCCCGGCTTTTGCCGAGCCAAGGCCGCGCACGCGGCTCAAAGGTGTGCGCATATCGCTCATCAAAGCGCTCCCATCATCTGATAGGCGATCACCCAGACCACCAGGGTTAGAATGACCGAGCCTGCAACCGTGGCGCGGGCCATCCACTCGACAAGGCGCAGGTTGAAGCCCTTGCCCATATCCCACACGAGATGGCGCAGACCGCCCAGCATGTGGTGGATCAGTGCCCAGGTGTAGCCGAAGAGCACGATCCGCCCGTACCAGGACCCGGCATGGGCCGAGAAGACCTCATAAGCCTCCGCCCCGCTTGCCGCGGCGATCAGCCACCAGGCAAGCAGCAAAGTACCGAAATAGAGCGCGGCGCCGGTAATGCGATGCACGATCGACATCATCATGGTGAGCATTTTGCGGTAAATGCCCAGATGCGGCGAAAGCGGCCGGGAAGCGGAAGGTGAGTCAGCCATTGAGGACCTGCCCCTGATATTGATTACTCAAAGGGTTGCTTTTGGAGAAAGTGTTTAGCCGAGCCGGGGCGTCAAGGCAAATGCAGAAGAAAAATCAGGCACTTAAGGCTTATTTTTGCGAATGAATCGCAAGAGAACGCTTTCCCTTGCGCAAAGCCGCATCTGGAAATTAACCGGCCATACACCCTGTTCCGCTTATCAAGAAAGACCGGGCCGCGCAGCAGGCAGCCCGGAGAGAGCAGGCGGTCGGCATTTATGATTACGGTACTGGAGTGCATCACGGACGAGCACAATCTCTGGCTCGTTGGCCTTGCCGCCACGGTCTGCCTGATCGCGTGTTTCACCTCCATCGATCTTTTCTTCAGGGCCTGGATAGCGGAAGGACGGACCAAAGCCTATTGGCTGCTGGGCACGGGCCTCGTGGCAGGCGCCGGCATCTGGGCGACGCATTTCATCGCCATGCTGGCCTATCAATCCACGCTGCCGGTCGCTTACGACATTCCGCTAACAGCGCTTTCCGTCGTTATCTCCGTCGTGCTTTGCACGCTGGGGGCAGGCATCGCCCTTTACATGAACCGGTTGACACTGGCCGGACTGACCGTGGGCGCGGCCATCGGTTTCATGCATTTCACCGGCATGTCGGCGCTGCGCCTTTCCGGACATATCGAATGGGACGGCACCTATGTCATCGCCTCCTGGGCCATCGGTCTCAGCGCCATGGTGGTGGCCTTCAACTTGATACGGGTGTTGAAAGGCATAAAACGGCACATTGCCGGGGCGGCGCTTTTCACCTTGGCGATTTGCGGACTGCATTTCACGGGCATGACGGCGGTTACGCTTGTGCCCGATCCCACCGAACCCTTCTCCTATGCCACGGTCGACCCGCAATGGCTCGCGATCTTCACGGCCATGCTCTCCGCAATGATTCTGGGCACGGCCTTTCTCGTCGGTATCTTCGACCGGCACCTTGCCGACCGGAACGCGGAAGAAGCGACACGCCTGCGCCTTTATGCAGAAGAGCTCGAAGCCACCCGCGACGAGTTGGAAGCGGCACGCGACAATCTGCTTGGCGCACTCGAAGCGGCTGCCGCGGGCAGCCAGGCAAAATCGCAGTTTCTAGCCGCCATCAGCCACGAACTCAGAACCCCGCTCAACGCCATTATCGGCTTTTCCGAGATGATGGTGCACGAACAATTCGGCCCGTTGCAAAACGAACAGTACAAGGAATATACCGGCTTCATCCACGAAAGCGGTAAACACCTTCTAGCGCTCATCAACGACATCCTGGATTTCTCGAAACTCGACGCCGGCCGCCTGGAACTGGAAGAAGCGCCGCTCGACACGGGCACCGCCGTCCACGCTGCCTGCCGCATGGTCTCTCATCTGGCAGAAGCGGGCGACGTGGCGGTTCATGTTGGCGACATGGAAGCGCTGCCGCTTTTGAACGGGGATGAACGGCGCGTACGCCAGATATTCCTGAACATTCTTTCAAATGCCGTCAAATTCACGCCCAAAGGCGGGCGCGTCGATGTCAGCGCCCGGCTGACCGAGGCCGACGAGCTGCGCGTCGATATCCGCGACACCGGCATCGGCATCGCGGAAAAAGACATTGCGCTTGCGATGGAAAATTTCGGTCAGATCGACAATTCACTCCACCGCCAATATGAAGGCACGGGTCTCGGCCTACCGCTC
This sequence comes from Tepidicaulis sp., assembly GCF_965222285.1. Lineage (NCBI taxonomy): Bacteria > Pseudomonadati > Pseudomonadota > Alphaproteobacteria > Hyphomicrobiales > Parvibaculaceae > Tepidicaulis > Tepidicaulis sp. The sequence goes on from NZ_OZ244942.1 coordinate 3,227,451, forward strand.
TCATTCCGTCTGATGGAGCTGCATGGAGGCAGGCTCGAACTTGAAAGCGAAGTCGGCGTAGGCACCTGTGTCAGCCTGATCTTTCCCGCCGGCCGCGTACTCTCATCTCCCGCCCCGAAAACGCGCCAAGTGACACACGTCTAGAAGCGCCCCAGCTCACTCTTCCTTCAGACGCGCGCGCAGCCAGGCAATGGCCGCCTCCCGGTCGGTAAAAAGCCGGTTGGGATAGGGACTGCGCTCATAACGCATAAAGAGATTTCCCAGCATCTGCGCAAGCTTGCTTTGGCCGAGAATGGCAACGGCAGCCGTCGTCCGCCCGAGTTTTTCCGCTTCGACCACTTTGGCCACCCGGCCGAGATCGACCGCGGATGCCGCTTGCACCAGAATGGCCACCTTATAATCCGGCCATTCCTTATGCACTTTCTCCACCACCGCTTCGAGAAGCTCGGCGGTGATGATCTGCGTTCCATAATCGATTTCTATGATCCGCGGCTCAAGCTCGCGGATTTCAACTTCATAGAAACGAAGCTGCTTGAGTGCCGTACCCATAAAGGCTTATCCACCGCCCAGTACCCTTCTCAAAAGAGTGACACAGCGATACACACTCAGCAAGTCAGGCAGCCAACTTCTCTCTCAGCCAGCAAAGCGCTTCGTCCTTATCGACGAAGATTTTCTGCGGATATTCCCCCGCCGTCGGGATTTTGACGAAAGCCTGGGCAATATCCGCCTGCAGACGGTTCCGCACCAGAATGGCGCCCGCGCAGATGAACTCCGAAGCCTTCAGATCTTCGAGCACATGCGCGACCTTGTCGAGATTGGAAATCGCTTCTGCCGTGGACAACAAAGCGACTTTCTGTTCCGGCCAGTCTTTTTTGATCTTGATGAGAAGCGAGCGGACGATATCCGCCGTGACGAGATAATTACCGTAATCGAGAGCGATGATACGCGGCTCGATTTCTTCGATATCGACTTCGTAAAATTTGAATTGCTTCATTGCCTCATGCCGCAATGACTGAAACGCCATCCCCACGCCTCGCACGGCGGTCCCCTTTGCCCCATCGATGTAAAACTCTGTCGTAAAGTTTTTTGCCGAGCAATCGCGGACGGCAGGAAAATCACGCCAAAGAGGCAGTAAAAACCGCCAATTGACACAACCTCACACAAGTGTGTTTAAAACGGATAGTAGAAGCGAAATTGCATCATAGGGGCATTCTGCCCGTCAGTGTTTCGCCAGCTCTTCGCGCAGCCAGGCGAGGGCTTCTTCCTTCTCTTCGAAAATACGCCGCGGGTGAGCCGTCTGTTTTTGTCCATGGACGACGCGGACGAGCTCTCTTTGCAGCGGGTTCGAGGCGAGAACGGCGGAGGCGACGATAAAGCCCGATACGTTCTTCTCTTCGATCACGGCAGTAAAATTACCCATCTCCGTGGCGCTGGGCGCGATGGTCAACATGGCGATTTTCGTCTCGCCCCATTCACGCAAGAGCCTGTCGAGAAGATCGGCAAGCAGGACAGGCGTAACCAATTGGCTGCCGTAATCGGTAATGACGATACCGGGCTCGATTTCCTCGACCTTCACTTCATAGAAAGTGAATTTCTTCATGTCGCCCTAGCGGGGCATCAGAACCCAATAATCAAGGTCCAGAATGACACCCTCGCCATCCCCATCGTTCTCCATCCCGGGGAAATCGTGACACATGCGGTCTTTGGCGGCAATGGTACGAATACGCAGGAGCCCGAGATCGTCCCGGCCGGGGCACGGCGCTTTTTCAAGCACATGCGACCAGGCAAAAACCGTATCGCCGCCGAAGCAGGGCGCGACATGCCGCCCGCCATTGATCGCGGCAACCAGAAGGGCATTACCGAGCCCGTTGAAGGAAAGCGCCCGGGCAAGCGAAATGACATGGCCGCCATAAATGAGCCGGCGCCCGAAACGGCCCTTGCCTTCCGTAAACTGATTGAAATGCACTTTGGCGGTGTTCTGATAAAGCCGGGTCGCCATCATGTGCTCGGCTTCCTCGATCGTCACGCCGTCCACATGGTCGATCTTTTCACCGGCTTCATAATCGCCCCATTTGAAGGGCGAGCCCGATGCGGCAAGGTCGACATTCGAAAAATCCGTGCCCTCGGGCAGCGCGATAGCCGAGGGGTCCACCGCGCCCGGCAGATCCGGCACTTGAGGGTCGGGCGCAGGAGACGCCTCATCACGTTTGCGCACCATCACCCAGCGCACATAATCGAGCACCGCCTCGCCCGCCTGATTGTGCCCGGTGGAACGGACATAAACGAGGCCGGTCTTGCCGTTCGAATTTTCTTTCAGGCCGATCACTTCCGAACGTGCCGAGAGCGTGTCGCCGGGAAAGACGGGTTTCAGGAAACGGCAATCGGCATAGCCGAGATTGGCAACCGCATTCAGGGAGATATCCGGCACGGTTTTGCCGAAAACGACATGAAAGGCGAGCATGTCGTCGATAGGCGCGCGCGCATAGCCGACACCCCGGGCAAACTCATCGGAAGATTGCAATGCAAAGCGCACCGGAAAGAGCGCGGTGTAAAGCGCGACATCGCCTTCCGTCACCGTGCGCGGCGTCGCATGGGCAATCACCTGCCCGATTTTGAAATCCTCGAAGAAATTACCCGGATTGGTTTTCGTCATCGTATTCTTTCTGCTTTAGGCTTTTCGTCATTGCCGCATGGCGGCGCTTCAGTCCTTCGCAACGAAATCATCCGGCACGAAACGCTGGCCCGCATCTTCATCCACATAGGTCATAATGCCGTCCGCCCAAAAGCCAACCTTGCCGATATCGGGAAACCGGGAGACATCCGCTTTCAGGTGCTCACCGCCCATCAGATAGACAAGATCGCTCGTGCCGGGGTTGGAGAGATGATGCACGGCGCCGTCCGCCGGAAAACCGACATAATCGCCGCTGCGCACCATCGCCGTCTCCCCGTCGATCCGCAGCAGCCCCTCGCCCTCCAGAATGAAGATAAACTCTTCTTCGGTCGTATGCGCATGGGCAAGGAAGCTTTCCTTGCCTGCCGGCACGCGCGCGAGGGTGAGATGTACCCGCTCCATGCCTGCCTGCCGGGAAAGCTGGCGCATCTCGATGCGCGAATTGGGATTGAGCGGATGGGCAAACCGGAACCCGCCTTCCGTCTCGAAAGCGCCGGTGCGGACCACATAGTCTTCGATAGATTTGCTCATCTTGCCCTCCCTTGAGGCAATTTTGGGGCACCAGGCATGAAAAGGCTTATGCGCTCTTTTCAAGCTCTGCGATCGCCTCGGCAATGGCAACGGTGCGCCGGGCGATTTCCTCGTGCAAGAGCTCGACCATGCGCCCTTCCACTTTCAACACGCCCTTGCCTTTGTTCTCCGGCCGGGCGAAGGCTTCGATAATGGCGCGCGAGAAAGCGACATCTTCCGGATCGGGCGCAAAAATCTCATTGCAAGGGCCGACCTGCGAGGGATGGATCAGGGTCTTGCCGTCAAAGCCGAGCTCGCGGCCCTGCACACACATCTCCTTGAAGCCCTCCTCATCCTTGATGTCGTTATAAACGCCGTCGAGCATCACAATGCCATAGGCGCGCGCCGCCAGCATGGAAAGCCCGAGGGATGTGATCATCGGCAGCCGCTGGGCCGTGTGGGCGCAGCGCAGCTCCTTGGCGATATCGTTCGTGCCCATCACCCAGACGCTCATCCGCGTCGTCCGGCTCATCGCGGCAATGGCTTCGGCGCGCAGCATGGCAAGCGGCGTTTCCATCATCGCCCAAAGCTGCAGCTCGGGCCCCGCGCCTGCTTTTTCCAGCGCCTCATGCGCGCGCGTCACATCTTCAGGCGAGCTGATCTTCGGCACCAGGATAGCGTCCGGTCCGGCGGCCACCGCTGCCTCGATATCACCCGCACCCCAAGGCGTGTCGAGCCCGTTCACGCGGATCACGATTTCCCGCTTGCCATAGCCGCCGCCCGCAACGGCGGAGGTCACCTGCGCACGCGCTTCTTCCTTGGCGTCCGGCGCCACCGCATCTTCCAGATCCAGGATCAGCGCGTCGGCGGCAATGCTCTTTGCTTTTTCCAGCGCCCGGGCGTTCGATCCGGGCATATAAAGCACGCTGCGGCGCGGGCGGGCGGACTGATCGGCCATAAACTCTCTCCAATGGTCTTCTGCAAGGCTTGAATTGGCGGCAGACTATAAAGCCCGTGCCCCGCTGCCAAGCAGCGATTCGCCATGAGGCCGCGCAGCCAAAGTTTACGCTCTAAGGAAATGCCGGATGGCCAATATTCTTTGTCTTTCCAGCCAGGTCGCAAGAGGCCATGTGGGCAATTCCGCCGCCGTTTTTACCGCGCAGCGCCTCGGCCATGAAGTGATGGCGCTGCCGACCACGCTGCTTTCCCACCATCCGGGCCATGGGAAACCTGCCGTTCAAGTGACCGATCCCGGTTTTCTGGAAGCCGCGCTTTCTTCTTTGGAAGAAAAGGGCTGGCTTGCGGACTGCGATGCGGTGCTCACCGGCTATTTCGCCCATCCCGAACAATTGGATATCGCCGCAAGTTTCATCGCACGGCGGCGCAAAGAGGCTGCGACAAACAAGCGGCCTTTCCTTTATCTCTGCGATCCCATTCTCGGCGATGAAGACACGGGGCTGTACGTCCCTGAAAATATCGCCTCGGGCATGCGCGCGCTCAGTGCCCTTGCCGATATTCTGACGCCGAACCCGTTCGAGCTCTCGCACCTTGCCGGATTGCCCTGCGAGGACATGGCGCAGACGCGCGCCGCGGCCTACGCGCTAGAAACACCTTACGTGCTGGCCACCTCCGCGCCGCCGCCGGAACCCGGGCTTGCGGCAAGCGTGTTGGTGGCCCCTTCCCATGCCTGGCGCTGCAGCACGCCTTTCATCGAAGATGTGCCGAAAGGTACGGGCGATTTGATGAGCGCGCTCTTTCTGAGCCATTTCCTGGAAACAAATAAGCCGGCCCATTCCCTCGCCCTCGCCTCGGATGCCGCTGCCGCCATTATCGCGGCCAGTAGGGGCGCTGAAGAATTACGGCTCATTGCCCATCAAGAGGTACTCCGCCCCAAAACCCCGCGCTTTGAACTGGAGGAACTTCAGCCATGATCGTGGCAGGCGCCGATGGTTGCCCGGCAGGCTGGGTGCTGGTGCTCTGGCAGGGACCGGAAGGCCCGCCGCCGCAGGCCCGATTGGTGAAAAAACTTGCCGAGGTTCTGACCTGGGACGAGCGCCCCGCCTTTCTTGCCGTCGATATGCCCATCGGCCTCCCGGAAAAAGCCGAGCGCGGCGGGCGGCCCTGCGAACGCGAAGCCCGCGCCCGGCTCGGTCAGCGCCAATCCTCCGTTTTTTCCACTCCGGCGCGCGCTGCCCTTGCGGCTGAGGCGTTTCAAGAAGCCTGCCGTCTCAACCGCGCGCATTCGCACCCACCGCGCGGCGTTTCCAAACAATGCTTCAATATCTTTCCGAAAATCCGCGAGCTGGCCGCACTCGCAACGCCTGAGACACAAAGCTGGCTGCGCGAATGCCACCCGGAGCTGGCTTTCTGGGCGATGAACGGCGAGACACCATTGCACTTGCCGAAGAAAGTCAAAAGCGCGCCCACCGAACCCGGCCTTGCGCTCCGCCGCACCTTGCTGGAAAAAGCAGGCTTTCCGCTCACGCAATTGCGCGCGCCCGCATTCAAACGCAAAGATGTCGGCAAGGATGATGTTATCGATGCATGCGCCTGCGCCTGGAGCGCCTGGCGCATGAGTCAGGGGGCAGAAATCCGCCTGCCCGCCGATCCCCTTTTCAATAAAGAGGGGCTGCGCATGGAAATTTCCGCGTGATGCCGATGGCAGCTTAAACGAATTCGATCTTGTTTTTCGCTGGCCGTTCCTGAAGACGGGAGGCGGGAAGGCGCACCGTCACTTCCGTGCCGCGCCCGGGCTCGGAGCGGATCACCACCGTGCCGCCATGCAGCCGCGCGAGCGCTGCGGTGATCGGCAGGCCGAGCCCGGTACCGTCGGCCATATAGACCGTGTCGCCCGTCGAGATTTGCTGGAACGGCGTCAGCGCTTTCGGGATATCCGATTTCTCGATGCCGATGCCGGTATCGGCGACCGAAATCGCGATACGCCCATCCACCTCCCGCTCTACCGAGAGAACCACACGCCCCCCTTCCGGCGTAAACTTCACCGCGTTGGAGACGAGATTGAGGATCATCTGGCGAAGCGCCCGCCGGTCGGCGATCAGCCGGGGCAGGTCTTCAGCAATGAGCACATCGAAAACGAGTTTCGCTTCCTGCGCCCGCCAACGGATCAGCCGCTCGCAGCCACGCACTTCCTCGCCGAGATCGAGATCCTCATCCGCGAGCTCCATCTTGTTCGCCTCGATCTTGGAGAGATCGAGAATGTCGTTGATGAGGCTGAGCAGATGGTTGGAGGAGCGGTAAATGTCGCGGATATATTCTTTATATTGCGGGTTCTCGATCTCGCCGAACATGCCGCCCGTCATGATCTCGGAAAAACCGATAATCGCATTTAGCGGCGTTCGAAGTTCGTGGCTCATATTGGCCAGAAACTCGGACTTCGCCGCATTGGCGATCTCGGCAGCATCGCGCGCCTCGCGCAAAGCCGACGCCGCTTTTTCACGAGCGCTGACTTCGCTGTTGAAACGGTCGAGCACGAGATTGTAACGGAAGGCAAGCTCGCCTGCCTCCGTGAAAGGTTCGACCGGCACCTTGTGGGAAAAGTCCCCGCGCCGGCTTTGATCTTCCATCCGCCCCAGAAGCTCGGAGAGCGCGCTGCTTGCCCCGTGTTCGGAAATATTGAGCCCTTCGCGCTCGGCCCGTGCGCGCACGCGCATCGCAAGGAAAGGATCGATGAGTTTCATCAGCGCAAAGGAAAGCGTGAAGGCATAAGCCCCCGCCGCGGCAACGCCGGTAAGCTGCACGGTGAACTGCTCGAACCGGCTCACCCCGTTCGGGAAGTAGGACATCTCACCGAAAAGCGCGACGGCGAGCGTGCCCCAAATACCGGCGGCCAGATGCACAGGCACCGCGCCCACCGCATCGTCGATCTCCAGCCGCTCCAGCAGCTTGGCAGCCAGCACCGACACGAAGCCGCCAATAGCGCCGATGAGAATGGCCCCGCCCGTGCTCACGATATGCGCGCTTGCGGTGATCGCAACGAGCCCGGCCAAGACGCCGTTGATCGTCGCGCCGACATCCGGGCGCTCGTCCGTTGCCCAGGTCAGCCCCATCACCGTAATGCCCCCGGCAGAGGCCGCAAGCAGCGTATGAACGAGCACCACCGGCACTACATGATTGACGGCGAGCGTGCTGCCGCCATTGAAACCGAACCAGCCGATCCAGATGAGGAACATGCCGAGGGCGGCAAAAGGCAGATTATGCGGCTCGATGACCCGCCCGCCCTGCCCGAAACGGCCAAGACGCGGACCGATCACCAGGATCGCGGCAAGTGCCGCCCAGCCGCCGACACTGTGGACGACCGTGGAACCGGCAAAATCGATAAAGCCGAGTTTTTCCAGCCAGCCCGTTGCGGAGCCCGAAGCAAGACCGCCCCAGGCCCAATGGCCGATGATCGGATAGATGAGAAGCGAGAGAATAAAGGTCGCGGCGAGATAGCCCTTGAAGCTCATCCGCTCGGCCACGGCGCCTGAGACGATCGTGATCGAGGTGCCGCAAAAGGCAAGCTGGAAGAAGAAGAACACCATCTCGCTGGAGCGCTCGGGCGTTACCTCCGCCTGGCCCGCCAGCATGAAGCCGTCATGCCCCACAAGACCAAAAGCGCTCGGCCCGAACATCAGCCCGTAGCCCACCGCCCAGAAGACGAGACTGGCGAGCGAGAAATCCGCGACGTTCTTTACCGCGACATTGATGGAGTTTTTCGCGCGGATAAGCCCGGTTTCAAGACAGGTGAAGCCTGCCTGCATGAGCAGCACCAAAACGGTGCAAATCAGAACCCAGGCGATATCGAGCCCGCTCATTGGCGCCATTGCCATTGCCCCCGCAACGATCATCCCGGCCCAAAGCCGGGTTCCCCGGAACCTCGTTGCTCCGGGTTTTCAAAAGGACGCCACCACGCGCGGGGTATAGTTATCACTCACTAGTCTTAATAAGTGGAAAACGGTCAGTCTATCCTATGAAAAAACGCCCTCCCGGCAGGCCGGAAGGGCGTTTTCATCTAGGAGATCGCTGCGATCAGGCTTTTTTCAGGTAATCCGAGCAAAGCACTTCCGCGATCTGGATGGCGTTGAGCGCGGCGCCTTTGCGCAAATTGTCCGACACGCACCAAAGGTTCAGGCCGTTTTCCACCGTCGGATCGACGCGGATACGGCTGATGAAGGTGGCGTAATCGCCCACGCATTCGACCGGCGTGACATAGCCTTCGTCCTCGCGCTTATCGACGACGAGAATGCCCGGCGCTTCGCGCAGGATTTCGCGCGCCTCATCATCGGAAATCGGGTTCTCGAACTCGATATTCACCGCTTCGGAATGGCCGACGAAAACCGGCACCCGCACGCAGGTCGCCGTGAGCTTGATCTTCGGGTCAAGCATCTTCTTCGTCTCGGCCATCATCTTCCACTCTTCCTTCGTATCGCCATCTTCCATGAAGACATCGATATGCGGAATGACGTTGAAGGCGATCTGCTTCGTCAGCTGTTCCTTGACGATGGGATCGTTCACATAGATGGCGCGCGTCTGCGTGAAAAGCTCGTCCATTGCCGCCTTGCCGGCGCCGGACACGGACTGGTAGGTGGAGACGACCACGCGCTTGATCGTGGCTTTCTCATGCAGCGGCTTCAGCGCCACGACCATCTGCGCCGTGGAACAGTTGGGATTGGCGATAATGTTCTTCTTCGTGTAACCGGCAATCGCCTCCGCATTCACTTCCGGCACGACGAGCGGCACGTCCGGGTCCATGCGGAACTTGGAGGAATTGTCGATCACGACGCAGCCCTGCGCGGCGATTTTCGGTGCCCATTCCTCGGCCACCGAGCCACCGGCCGACATCAGCGCAATGTCGGTATCGGAGAAATCGTAATTCTCCAGCGCCTTGACCTTCAGGGTCTTGTCGCCGAACGAAACTTCCGTGCCTTGAGAACGGCGGGAGGCGAGCGCCACCACCTCGTCGGCGGGGAACTTGCGTTCCGCCAGAATGTTCAGCATCTCGTGACCCACATTGCCCGTGGCGCCAACGACAGCGACTTTATAACCCATGTGTTTCTCCTGAAGCCTTGAGCGGCTCCTTCTTGCGGATCGCCTTTTCACGGGACCGTCTGACTTGCGATCCCGGATAAAGTCAGACGGTCATATTTTAAGCGGACAGTTTGGTGAGCGCGGCAAGCACCGCGTCGCCCATTTGTTTCGTCCCGACCTTTTTCATGCCGGGCTGCATGATGTCGCCCGTGCGGTAACCTTCGGCGAGCACCATTTCTGCGGCTTTCTCCAGAAGATCCGCATCGGCGCCGAGATCGAACGTGTAACGCAGCGCCATGGCGAAAGAGAGGATCGTTGCAAGCGGATTGGCAAGCCCCTGGCCCGCAATATCGGGCGCCGAGCCGTGCACGGGCTCGTAAAGCGCCTTGGCCTTGCCGTTTGCATCCTTACCGCCGAGCGAGGCGGAAGGCAGCATGCCGAGCGAGCCCGTCAGCATGGCCGCGACATCGGAAAGCATATCCCCGAAGAGATTGTCGGTGACAATAACGTCGAACTGCTTGGGTTGTTTCACAAGCTGCATGCCGCAATTGTCGGCGAGCATGTGATCGAGCGTCACATCGGAGAACTCTTCCTTGTGCAGCTTGACCATTTCTTCATGCCAGAAGACGCCGGAATGCATCACGTTACGCTTTTCAACGGAGGTGACGCGGTTGCCGCGCTTGCGCGCCAGATCGAAGGCCACGCGCCCGATGCGCTGGACTTCATGCGTCGAATAAACCTGCGTGTCGAAACCGCGGCGCTCGCCGTTCGGCAGATCCTCGATGCCGCGCGGCTCGCCGAAATAAACCCCGCCCGTCAGCTCGCGCACGATCATGATGTCGAGCCCTTCGACAAGCTCGCGCTTCAACGAGGACGCATCGGCAAGCGCGGGAAAGCAAAGCGCCGGGCGCAGATTGGCGAACAGTTCGAGATCTTTACGCAGACGCAGAAGGCCCGCTTCCGGGCGCACATCGAAAGGCACGCCGTCCCATTTCGGCCCGCCCACGGCGCCGAGCAGCACGGCATCGGCTTCCTCAGCCTTTGCCATGGTCGCATCCGACACTGCCTGGCCATGCGCGTCATAGGCGCAGCCGCCCACAAGGTCGCGCTCGGTTTCGGCACCCAAGCCGCGTTCCTTGTTGAACCAGTCGATAATGCGCTCGACCTCGCCCATCACTTCAGGGCCGATGCCGTCGCCCGGCAGGATCAGAATTTTCTTCGTCATACGTCTCTCGTTTCTTTTTCTTCGCCGTTTTGCCGCCTCAGTGCCGGGCGGCGGAGCACCCGCTCTCCTTAAACCCCAAACTGTCACCCCGGCTTTATGCCGGGGTCCACAGGACCTCTCAACCCGCAACCATCTCATTATGGACGCCGGGACAAGCCCGGGGTGACAACCGAGTTCATGGCAAGGGCCGTGGCCTTTGACTGTCCCTCAGAGCCAGGGCTGTTCTTCGGCGCGCTTCGCCTCAAACGTGTCGATGGCCGATTTCTTCTGCAGCGTCAGGCCCACATCGTCGAGCCCTTCCATCAGGCAGTGCTTGCGGAAGGGGTCGATGTCGAATTTGATGACGCCGCCATCCGGCCCGCGGATTTCCTGTGCTTCCAGATCGACGGTGAGGCGGGCATTGGCGCCGCGCTCGGCATCGTCCATCAGCTTGTCCACATCTTCCTGCGGCAGCTTGATCGGCAGAATGCCGTTCTTGAAGCAGTTGTTATAAAAGATGTCGGCAAAGCTCGTGGAGATGATGCAGCGGATGCCGAAATCGAGCAGCGCCCAGGGCGCATGTTCGCGGCTCGAGCCGCAGCCGAAATTGTCACCCGCCACCAGAATTTCCGCATTCCGGTAGGCCGGCTTGTTGAGCACAAAATCTTCGACTTCCGAGCCGTCATCCTTGTAGCGCATCTCGTCGAATAGGTTCTTGCCGAGCCCTGTGCGCTTGATCGTTTTCAGGAACTGCTTCGGGATGATCATATCCGTGTCGATATTGATCAGCGGCATGGGAGCGGCAACGCCCTCGAGTTTCTTGAATTTATCCATTGTCGCTCTCCTTAGCTGAACTTACGCACGTCCACGAAGTGACCGGCGATGGCCGCTGCCGCCGCCATTTCCGGCGAGACGAGATGCGTGCGCCCGCCGCGGCCCTGACGGCCTTCGAAATTGCGGTTCGAGGTCGAAGCGCAGCGCTCGCCCGGCGCCAGTTTATCGGCGTTCATGGCGAGGCACATGGAACAGCCGGGCTCGCGCCAGTCGAAACCGGCTTCGATGAGGATCTTGTCGAGCCCTTCCAGTTCGGCCTGTTCTTTCACCAGGCCGGAACCCGGCACCACCATCGCATTCACATGCGCAGCGACCTTGCGGCCCTTGGCGAGCTTGGCGACCTCACGGATATCCTCGATGCGCCCGTTCGTACACGAACCGATAAAGACGCGGTCGAGTTTGATATCGGTCATCTTCGTATTGGGCTCAAGACCCATATATTTCAGCGCCCGCTCGATGGCCGTGCGCTTGGCTTCATCGGCGATCTTGGCCGGGTCCGGCACCGCCCCTTCGATGGAGACGACGTTTTCCGGGCTCGTGCCCCAGGTCACGATGGGCGGCAGGTTGGCCGCATCGAGCACCACTTCCTTGTCGAACTGCGCGCCTTCATCGGACGGCAGGCTGCGCCAGTAATCGACCGCTTTGTCCCACATCTCGCCCTGCGGCGCGCGCGGGCGGCCTTTCAGGTACTCATAGGTCTTTTCATCGGGCGCGATGAGACCGGCGCGGGCGCCGCCTTCGATGGTCATGTTACAAACCGTCATGCGTCCTTCCATGGAAAGCGAGCGGATCGCTTCGCCGGCAAACTCGATCACATAGCCGGTGCCGCCGGCCGTGCCGATCTCGCCGATGATCGCAAGGATGATGTCTTTTGCGGTGACATGGGGCGGCAGCTGCCCGTTCACCGTCACGCGCATGTTCTTCGCCTTGGACTGAATGAGCGTCTGCGTGGCGAGCACATGCTCGACCTCGGACGTGCCGATGCCATGCGCCAGCGCGCCGAAAGCGCCATGCGTCGAGGTATGGCTGTCGCCGCACACGATCGTCGTGCCCGGCAGCGTGAAGCCCTGCTCGGGGCCGACAATGTGCACGATGCCCTGGCGGATATCGAGCATCGGCAGATATTCCACACCGAACTCGGCCGCGTTCTTTTCCAGCGTCTCGACCTGCAGCTTCGATTCCGGATCGTCGATGCCGTTCGCGCGGCCCGCCGTCGGCACGTTATGGTCGGCCACGGCCAGCGTGTTGCCCGGCGCATGCACCTTGCGGCCCGTCATGCGCAAGCCCTCGAAGGCCTGCGGGCTCGTCACTTCATGGACGAGATGGCGGTCGATATAAAGGAGGCAGGTGCCGTCTTCTTGCTCATCAACCAGATGCGCATCCCAGATTTTGTCATACATGGTTCTGGGCGTGGTGCGGGCAGACATTTCTCTACGCTCCTATCTTGCTTCTTCTTGGGGGCTCCCATCCTGGGCCTTGCGGCCGGTCCTTCCGGATCGGGCCCCGTCTTCATTTCTCGAACGGGTATAGCGGCAAACAAAAAGCGGGCCTGGACGTGTCGCCCTGCCCGCTTTTCGGATGCTCGGATAAATGGGCGAGCAGGGTTACTCCGCAGCCTTCTCCTTGGTGCGGGTCTTATCCTGGCGCTCAGCAATACGGGCGGACTTACCGCGGCGGCCGCGCAGGTAATAGAGCTTCGCGCGGCGCACTTTACCGCGGCGCAGAACCTCGATGGAATCGACCAGCGGCGAGTAAATCGGGAACACGCGTTCCACGCCTTCACCGTAGGAAATCTTGCGTACCGTGAAGCTTTCCTGCAGGCCGCCGCCGGAGCGGGCAATGCACACGCCTTCATAGGCCTGGATGCGCTCACGGGTGCCTTCGGTCACTTTCACGTTGACCTTCACCGTATCGCCAGGGCCGAATTCCGGCACGGTTTTCTTCTCGGAAAGAGCGGAAATCTGCTCTTTTTCGAGTTCCTGAATGATGTTCATCGGCCTGTCCTCATTTCTATATAAGCGCCGCCCCGATAATCCCATCGCTGCGGGCGCGCTTCCCTAACATAATTCAATCGCGATGGCGAGAGGCTTTGAGATATTTCTCCCAAAGATCCGGACGCCTTTCGCGCGTTAACTTTTCCGCCTCCTGCCGCCGCCATTCGGCAATCCGGCCATGATGACCGGAAGTGAGGATTTCCGGGATTTCCCGGCCCTCGAAGACGGGCGGCCGCGTGTAATGCGGATATTCCAGAAGCCCGGTCTCGAAGCTTTCCTCCTCGCCCGAGGCCTCTTTTCCCATGACCCCCGGCAAAAGCCGGATCACGGCATCGAGAAGCGCCAGCGCCGCCGGCTCTCCTCCGGAAAGAACAAAGTCGCCAAGGCTCACTTCTTCGAGCCCCCGCGCCTCGATCACCCGCTGGTCGATCCCCTCGAAGCGCCCGCATAAGAGCACCGCGCCGGAACCTTCCGCCAGAGAACGCACTCTCGCCTGATCGAGGGGCTTTCCCCTCGGGCTGAGATAGATAAGCGGCCTCTCGTCGCTGGGCCCGTGAACGGCGTCGATCGCGGCGGCAAGCACATCCGCCCGCATGACCATGCCCGCACCCCCGCCTGCGGGGGTGTCGTCCACGGAGCGGTGTTTATCGCGCGCAAACCCGCGAATGTCCACCGTTTCAAGCGCCCAGCGCTCTTCTTCTAGTGCCCTGCCCGCCAGCGAAAACCCAAGCGGCCCCGGAAACATTTCCGGAAAGAGCGTCAGTACGCTCGCCCGCCAAGCAGAACCTGAAAAGACAGATCCTGTAGCGGCAGTACGGTCCTCAGTCATCGCCCAGGGCCTTACCGGCTTCCGCGCCCGCTTCCGCCTTTTGCGCTTCTGCTTTCGCCTTGGCGCGCGGGCTGCGGCGGCGCTTTTTCGCCCGGGGCTTGTCCGGTTCGAACAGGCCTTCGGGCGGATCGGCGATGAGCCGGCCTTCGGCCAGCTTCACCTCGGGCACATTGTCCTTGGTGAAGGGCAGAAGCTCGGCCTTGCCGTTCGGCTGCTCGATCTCCAGAAGATCGCCGGCACCGAAATCATGCACCGCGATCACCCGGCCGAGCAGCTTGCCGTCCAAGGCCGCAACCTCAAGCCCGACAAGATCGGCATGGAAGAATGCTTCTTCCTCGCCCTCGCCTGCCTCCGGCGCGCCCAGCTTCTCGCGCGGCACATAAAGCTCGAGCCCGCGCAGCGCTTCGGCCTGCTCGCGCCGGGTTATGCCTTCCAGCTCGGCGACGACAACGCCCTCGCCTTTGCCGGTGCCCGTCACTTTCAGCGCGAAGCTGCCCTTTGCCGTTTCCACCGGACCGTAATCGCCAATGGCTTCAGGCTCGGCGGTAAAGGTCTTGATGCGCATGCGCCCATGCACGCCGTGCGGCGAGGCAATCACGCCAAGGCAGACTTTCGTCTCCCCGGCTCCCTCTCCCGCATCATCTGGGCTCATGCCTCAATCCTCTCGCACCGGGCTCTTGCCGCCTTGACCCAATCAGGCCCCAATCAGGCTTCGGCGGATTCCTCAGCCGGCGCTTCCTCGGCGGGGGCTTCTTCAGCCGGTGCCTCGGCAGCAGCTTTGGCTTCTTCCGCTTTCAGGCGCTCAGCTTCCAGACGCTCCTGCGCTTTCTGGCCCGGCTTGCCTTTATTGGGGTTGTTGCGGGCTTCGCGCTTGATGAGGCCGGCTGCATCGAGGAAACGGGCGACGCGGTCGGTCGGCTTGGCGCCCTGGCCGAGCCAATGCTGCGCACGCTCGGTGTCGAGTTTCACACGCTCTGCATGATCCTTCGGCAGGAGCGGGTTGAACGTGCCGATCTTTTCGATGAAGCGGCCATCGCGGGGCGAGCGCACATCGGCGATCACGATCCGGTAGAACGGACGCTTTTTGGTGCCGCCACGGGCCAGACGAATTTTCGTTGCCATATTTGAACTTCCTTTTCTTCGCTCAACTCAAGGGCTTGCGCCCGTTAATCCTCAAAACCGTTCCCTGAACTCAAAAATCTGAATTCAAAATCTCAAGATCACTTCTTTTTGCCGCGCCCTGAAGGCAGGCCGGGAAGACCGCCCGGGCCACCCAGCCCCGGCAAGCCACCACCGGCAATCGAGTTCGACCCGAGGCCGGGCGGCAAACCGCCGCTTCCGCCCATTTGCTGCAAAAGCCGTTCGGCCTCTTTCGGATCGCTCGGCATCTCCGGCATGCCGCCCCCCATCAGGCCGCCCATACCGCCTCCCATGCCGCCGAAAAGACCTTTCATGCCCTTCTTGCCCATCTGCTTCATCATGTCCGCCATCTGGCGATGCATCTTGAGCAGGCGGTTGATCTCCGGCACCGAGGTTCCAGAGCCCGCGGCCACACGCTTCTTGCGGCTGGCATTCAGCACTTTGGGGTTGCGCCGTTCCTGTTTCGTCATGGACGAGATGATCGCCGCCTGACGCTTGAAAATACTGTCATCGAGCTGGGCCTGGCCGAGCTGCTTCTTGATCTTGCCCATGCCCGGCAACATGCCGAGCACGCCCGCCATGCCGCCCATTTTGCCCATCTGCTGCAATTGCTCGGCAAGATCGTCGAGGTCGAATTGACCCTTCTTCATCTTGCGCGCCATGCGCTCGGCTTTTTCCGCGTCGATGGTCTGAGCGGCTTTTTCCACCAGGCTGACGACATCGCCCTGGCCGAGAATGCGCCCGGCGATGCGGCGGGGATCGAAATCCTCCAGCTCGTCGATCTTCTCGCCCGTGCCCAGAAGCTTGATCGGCACGCCCGTGACATGGCGCATGGAAAGGGCAGCGCCCCCGCGCCCGTCGCCATCCGTCCGCGTCAGCACGATGCCGGTCAGCCCGATGCGGGACTGGAACTGCTCGGCGACATTCACCGCGTCCTGCCCCGTAAGGCTGTCGGCCACGAGCAATGTTTCATGGGGACCTGCCAGATCGCGCACCTGCGTGATCTCGGCCATCAGCGCTTCATCGACATGCAGCCGGCCGGCGCTGTCGAGCATTACCACGTCGTAGCCGCCGAGACGCCCTGCTTCCATGGCGCGCTTTGCAATTGCCACCGGCTCCTGGCCTTCGACAATGGCAAGGGTGGGAATATCGTTCTGCTCACCCAGCACTTTGAGCTGTTCCTGTGCGGCGGGGCGGCGCGTGTCGAGCGAGGCCATCAGGACCTTGCGCTTTTCGCGGCTCATCAGCCGCTTGGCGATCTTCGCGGTCGAGGTCGTCTTACCCGAGCCTTGCAGGCCCACCATCATGATGGCGACGGGGGCCGGGGCGTTGAGCGAGATTTCCGCCGCCTCCGCGCCCAGCGTATCGACCAGCGCGTCATGGACGATCTTGACGACCTGCTGGCCGGGCGTGACGGATTTCAGAACTTCATGACCCACGGCGCGCGTGCGCACTTTCTCCACGAAAGCGCGGGCGACAGGCAGCGCCACATCGGCTTCGAGCAGCGCCCGGCGCACTTCGCGCAGCGCCTCATCGACATCCTTTTCCGACAGCGCGCCGCGCCCGGTCAGTTTGTCGAAGACGCCGGAAAGCCGGTCCTGAAGATTCTCGAACATGCCTTGCGCTAAACCCTTATACGCAAAAGAAATTTGCACCTGTGAGCGAACCCTCGCCGACAGGTGGTGATCCTGGCCAATTGGCCTCATCCGGACCATTCGGGACAGATTGTTCCGAAAGGTGGCCGGAAATTAGGCTGAAGGCAGGCTGAGAGTCAAGATAATCGCTATATCGCGCCATTTTGAGGGCCGGAGCGAGGGGCCATTAAAATGCTGCCGTTTTCCTTTAGACCCCGGTAAAAGGCCCCCGCTAGCCTTGGCCCCATGATCGGTGCGCTTTCCCATGCCCTGACGGGACTTAAATCCGCAGCCTCCGCTTTTACAAAAGCGGCGGAGACGATTGCCCGCGCCCCCGTCTCCCGGTCCGAAAACACCCCCGAGACGCCTCAGGCAGGCCCGCTGACGGGCACACAGCCCCTCTCCCGGCCGCCAGAAGATACGCTCCTCACCGGCACGCTCGACCTTCTCCAGGCCGAACACGCCTATAAGGCCAATGCCAAGGTCTTCGCCGCCGTCTCCGAGACGGAGCGGGACGTCATCGACATTCTCTCTTGAGGCCGGGCCTTTCCACTATCACCGCCCGTCACCCCGGCCTGCGAGCCGGGGTCCAAACAGCTTCTCCACGGATCGAAGCCTCTCTATGGACCCTCGCGTCGAGCGCGAGGGTGACGAGGGTTGAGGGCTTACGCCCCCTCCAGCCCCTCGATCAGCAGCTCCAGCGCGGCCTTGGCGAAAAGGCGCATATTCTCGGCGCGTGTGGCTACCCCGGTTGAAACGATGCGGGCAGCGGGGCTGGGGCCCGCAAGGGCGATGGCGGCGGTGCCGGCAGGCGGCCCATAAGGCGAAGGATCGGGCCCGGCCGCCCCCATTTCCCCGAGCGCCCAGTCCGCCCCCATCTGGCCGCGGAAGCCTTCGGCAATGGCGGCGATATAATCCTCGGTGAGCGGGCTTTTGCCTTTCAGCGGCGCCCCCTCCAGCCGGTAAAGGGCGCGGCCCGCCTCGCGCGTATAGATGACCGCGCCGCCGAGATAAAAGCCGGAAGCGCCGGGCTGCGCGACCAAAGCGGCGGAAAGCAGCCCGCCGCAGGTGGATTCGGTGACCGCGAGGCGCTCTCCGCGCGCTTTCAGCAAAGTTCCCGCCCGGCCCGCCAGGTCTCTTAACTCATCCATCGCGTGTCCTTTCCCCTTCCGCGCGGCCCTGCGACCCCGGCCCTGCGACAAGGTTGCGGCAAGGCTTTATTGGCAATTTACCCCTCTTTCGCCATATAACGCGCATAGAAACCCTGAGGAACAGGGCTTTACGAGATCAAAGGCGCAGCCATGGCAACCCGCGTGCCCTATTTGAAGATGAACGGCCTCGGCAACGACTTTGTCGTGCTGGATGCCCGCGCGCGCCCGTTGGAGCTGACGCCGGAAATCGTCGCCGCCATATCGAGCCGCGAAAGCGGCATCGGCTGCGACCAGTTCATCGTCATCGAACCGGCGCGGGACGGCGGCGACGTGTTCATGGATATCTGGAACAATGACGGCGAGCGGGTGGAAGCCTGCGGCAACGCCACGCGCTGCATTGGCGATCTTCTGATGCAGGAAAGCGGCAAGGACGAAGTGGCGGTCGAAACCGTGGCGGGCACCTTGCGCGCCATGCCGGGTAAGGATGGCCTTATCACCGTCGATATGGGCGAGCCCCGCCTTGAATGGCACCAGATCCCGCTTTCAGAAGAAATCCGCGACACGCGCGGCATCGAATTGCAGATCGGCCCCATCGACGCGCCGATCCTGCACACGCCCGCCGCCGTGAATATGGGCAACCCCCACGCGATCTTTTTCGTGAAAGATGTGAACGCCTATAACCTCGCGCAGATCGGCCCGATGCTCGAACATCACCCGATCTTTCCCGAGCGCGCCAATATCTCGCTCGCGCAGGTCGACAGCCGTACCCACCTCACCTTGCGCGTCTGGGAACGGGGCGCGGGCCTGACACGGGCCTGCGGCACCGCTGCCTGCGCGGCCGGCGTCGCCGCGATCCGCAAGCGCCTGACCGAGCGCATCGTGCAAGTCGCGCTGCCGGGCGGCGAACTCACCATCGAATGGCGCGAGGCAGACAATCATGTCTATATGACCGGGCCCGCCGAGCTCGATTATAAAGGCGAGCTCGACTGGGAAGCCTATGCCGGAAGGAGCGCCTCATGAGCGCGCATCTTCATCAAGGCGGCGAGGAGGAACGGGAGGATAAGCCTGCCGAAATCCTCACCTTCGGCTGCCGCCTCAATACGTATGAATCCGAAGTGATGCGCGGTCATGCCGAAAAGGCCGGGCTCGAAAACGCCATCATCGTCAACACCTGCGCGGTGACGAACGAGGCCGTGCGCCAGGCCCGCCAGGCAATCCGCAAGGCGCGCCGCGAAAACCCGCTCGCCCGCATTGTGGTGACGGGCTGCGCCGCGCAGATCGACCCGGACGAATTTGCCGCCATGCCGGAGGTGGATGCGGTGATCGGCAATGAGGAAAAGCTGAAGGGCGAAAGCTTCACCCGCCTTTCCCTCGGCCAGAACGAGAAAGTGCGCGTCAACGACATCATGTCGGTCAGCGAGACGGCGAGCCATTTCGTGGAAGGCATCGAGGGGCGCGCCCGCGCCTTCGTTCAGGTGCAAAATGGCTGCGACCACCGCTGCACCTTCTGCATCATTCCTTACGGGCGGGGCAATTCGCGCTCGGTGCCGGCGGGCGAAGTCGTCTCCCAGATCCGCAAACTAGTGGCCAATGGCTACCGCGAAGCCGTCATCACCGGCGTCGATATCACCTCTTATGGCGCGGACCTGCCGGGCAAACCTTCGCTCGGCAATCTCTGCGCCCGCATCTTGAAGCTCGTGCCCGAGCTTGAGCGCCTGCGCCTTTCTTCCATCGATTCCATCGAGGTGGACGAACCGCTGATGCGGCTCATCGCCGAAGAAGAGCGTTTCATGCCGCATCTTCACCTCTCGCTTCAGGCCGGGGACAATCTGACCTTGAAGCGGATGAAGCGGCGCCACTCGCGCGAGGATGCCATTGCCTTTTGCAAGGAGGCCAAGCGCCTGCGCCCGGAAATGACCTTCGGCGCCGACATCATTGCGGGCTTTCCGACCGAGAGCGAGGCGATGTTCGAGAACTCCCTCCGCCTTGTGGACGAGTGCGAGCTGACCTTTCTGCATGTCTTCCCGTACTCTGCCCGCCCCGGCACCCCGGCGGCGCGCATGCCGCAGGTGGACGGTGCGATCGTCAAGGAACGGGCCCGGCGCCTGCGCGAAAAAGGCGAGGCGCGCCTGACAAGCGCCCTGCAAAGCGCGCTCGGCACCACGCAGAACGTGCTGATGGAAAAACCCGGCCTCGGGCGCACGCCGCATTTCTTCCAGGTCATGCCCGATGCCGCTGCGACGGCTTTGGCAAGGGAAGGCGAAATCCTGCCGCTTACGATCAAAGGGCTTGAGGATGGCAAGCTCATCGGTATGTTGCCCGCATGAGCGAGCACGAGACCAATCCTGAAAAACCGGAAAAGAAATCCCTCTTCAAACGCATGAAGGAGGGGCTTCAGCGCTCCACCCAGGCCTTGAGCGAAGGGGTGAGCGGCATCTTCACCAAGCGCAAGCTGGACGGGGAGACGCTGCAGGAACTCGAAGATCTGCTGATCATGGCCGATATGGGCCTCGATCAGGCCGCAGCAATTGCCGAGGCCGTGGGCAAGAGCCGCTACAACAAGGAAGTAAGCCCGGAAGAGATCCGCGAGATTCTGGCCGAAGAAATCGCCGCCGTGCTCGCGCCCGTCGAAAAGCCCTTCGAGATCGACACGGCCAAAAAGCCCTTCATCGTGCTCGTGACCGGCGTCAACGGCTCGGGCAAGACCACCACGATTGGCAAGATCGGCGCGAAGCTGAAGGCGGAAGGCAAGTCCGTCATGTTCGCGGCGGGCGATACGTTCCGCGCCGCCGCCATCGACCAGCTTAAAATCTGGGGGGAGCGCATCGGCGCGCCGGTGGTTGAAACGAAAGTCGGCGGCGATGCGGCCGGCCTTGCCTTCGAGGCGATAGACCGGGCAAAGGCGGAAGGCACCGACGTCCTTCTCATCGACACGGCCGGGCGCCTCCAAAACAAAGCGGGCCTCATGGCCGAGCTTGAAAAGGTCGTGCGCGTCATCAAGAAGCGCGACCCGGAAGCCCCGCACCTCTCGCTCCTCGTGCTCGATGCCACGACGGGCCAGAACGCCATCAACCAGGTGGAAGTCTTCAAAGAGACCGCCGGGCTGACCGGCCTTGTCATGACCAAGCTCGACGGCACGGCGCGCGGCGGCATTCTCGTCGCGCTCGCCGGACGCTTCGGCCTGCCCGTGCATCTCATCGGTGTGGGCGAGGGCATCGACGATCTTCAAAGCTTCGATGCCAAAAACTTTGCTCGCGCGATCACAGGTGCTGAAAAATAAGCATCGATCAGCTCCCTGATCAGCACTTCTTGATTGACAGCTTCGCAGAAGTAACCGCCAATTTATTCCGCAGCTCTCAAAATTTTTTGAGAGGTGAGTCACTGTGACTTGCGGGGGCAGGATGGCCATGCGTGGCGCGACACCCCCCTCTATAGGAGGCCACGACGATGGCAACGAAACCGGCCAAGAAGACGGTTAAAAAAGCGGCGACGAAAAAGGCGGCTGCCAAAAAAGCAGCACCGAAAAAGAAGACGGCAGCAAAGAAGACCGCTGCCAAGAAAGCGGTGAAAAAGGCCCCGGCCAAAAAGACCGCCCGGAAGAAGGTAGCTAAGAAGAAGGTAGCCAAGAAGGCCGCGACCAAGAAAGCGGCAACCAAAAAGGCTTCCACGAAAAAGGCCGCGGCAAAGAAGAAGACCGTAGCCAAGAAGAAGGCAGCGCCGAAGAAAAAGGCTGCCGCCAAAAAGAAAGCCGCCCCGAAAAAACCCGCTGCCAAGAAAAAAGCAGCGAAGAAAAAGGGCCCCGTGCGCAAAAAGACCCCGGTGAAAATGGACACCCCGGCAGCGCCCGCCGCACCCGCCGTCTAAGACATTCCGTCTTTCCGAAAAAGGGCCCGCTCGCCGGGCCCTTTTTATTTTGCCTGCCGGACGGGTTGCCGCCGGATGCGAAAAAAGCTCCGCTTACGCATTTTCCGATTGACGGAATCATCAACTTAAAGGCGAAATCATCTGGCGGCATTTTCCGGGCGGCACGTCGTCACCGCTTCGGAACACCGCATCACTGAGCGGGCCTTCGGCCGGCATGGTGCCGGGGACGCGGGGCCCCTTTACTGGAGAGCCAGACATGGCGAAGACTCAGAAGGCAGGCGGCAAGGCCGCCGCTGCCAAAACCGCAAAAGCCCCCGCTAAAGAAGCCGGCGCTGCCGCTTCCAAAGCGAAAAAGGCCAAGAAGTAAGTAACGCTTCTGCGCCGCCGAAGAGGCCTTTCGCAGCCGGGCTGCGCGGGGAAACCGAATTGGCGGCGCAGCTCTGATGCACCCCGCCCCGCCAGCGCCGCCCAGAGCCGCGCCCAGAGCGGACCTTAAAGCCCTTCATTGCCGCCCCCGCTTCCCCACCCTATATTGCCTGCCATGAACAAGCATGACACGCGCCCCCACGAGATGGCGGAACCGGCTCCCGCTGACCAAAACACCGGCGGAGAGCCGAAAAGAGCCGCGCCACCCAACAAAACCGGCATGAGCGGCAGCCAATGGCTGCGCATGGGCCTGGAAGTAGGCCCGCTCGTGGTGTTTTTCCTGGTCAATGCCAAGGCGGCGGCCTGGTTCGATGTGGCAGATAAGGCCAGCATCTTCTATGCGACGGGCGCCTTCATGATCGCGACCGTCATTTCGCTCAGCGCGTCCTACATCCTGCACCGCCAGATCCCGATGATGCCGCTCGTGACCGGCGGTTTCGTGCTGGTCTTCGGCGGGCTGACGCTCTTTCTGCAGGACGATCAGTTCATCAAGCTGAAGCCGACCCTGACGAATGTGCTTTTCGCCGCCGGTCTTCTGGGCGGCCTCGCCTTCGGCAAAGCCTCGATGAAGTATCTTTTCGACGGCGCTTTCCGGCTCACCGAAGAAGGCTGGCGCACGCTTACGCTGCGCTGGGGGCTTTTCTTCCTCTTCCTCGCGCTCTTGAACGAAGTGATCTGGCGGAACTTCTCCACCGACTTCTGGGTAAGCTTCAAGGTCTTCGGCATCATGCCGATCACTATGGTCTTCGCTCTGGCGCAGCTGCCCGTGGTCAGCCGCCATCAGCTTGAAGAAGATAGAGAAGAGCCCGCACGCGGGCCTGCCGAATAAATTCTCACTCCGCTTTTGGCGGCATCCGGTTCCCAAGCTCGCCCGGCGGGTTGCCGAAAGGCACGATCCGTTCCTGATCCTTGACCGCGCGGTAATGGGTGAGCGCCCAATGGACGGAGGGAAAAGCAAGCTCGTCCCAGGGAATATCATCCCACTCATAAAGCGCGACTTCCAGGCTCTCCGGTCCCGCGCCGATTTCCGGCACCGACAGGCTCGCCCGGTACATGAGCTGCACCTGCGAGATGCGCGGAATGTTATAGACCGCAAGAAGATCGTGAATGCGGATATGCGCAAGCGCTTCTTCATGGGCCTCGCGCTTTGCGCCTTCCTCCGTCGTCTCGCCCTTTTCCATATAACCTGCCGGCAGAGTCCAGTAGCCCTTGCGCGGTTCGATGGCGCGGCGGCAAAGCAGGATCTTGCCTTCATGTTCGACGACGGAACCGACGACGATTTTCGGATTGACGTAGTGAATGAACCCGCATGTGTCACAAACATCGCGCGCCACATCATCGCCTTCCGGCACGCGCTCGGTGAAGGAAACATCCATTTTCGGTTCGGGTATTTCTGATCGCCACGCCATCCCGCTTCTCCCGTGTTCTTCTACATCTTTTTATATAGATGTCTTTTTTGAAAGATCATCCGCATGCGGGCCGCGCTTTATCCATGACCGTCATTACTCAGTTCTCACGAATTGGACAGCATGCGATTCTCAAACAGCCTGCACGCCGATTGGGCGAACGCATAAAAACGGTGCAGCCCTTTTCAATACCTCTTTTCCGGGTACGGACATTAAACGCCGCATCTCATGCTTCACCCGCGCCGCGTTGTAATATGGCACCACTTCACGCGCAGAATATCATGAAAGTGACTGCAATCACCGTCGCAGTTTCGCGAAACACTTGGCGCGGACGCCATAAATGTGCATATGTTTGCCCGTCAAAATTCTCTGCGCGCCGTCTCACGGCCCATCCCAAAAAAACACGTTGGAGGTCTCCACCGCATGGCACCGCGTAAATCCACCGGCTTTGAGCTCGACAGCTCGCTGAGCCATCTTCTCCGGCGGGCACAGCAATTCGCCTATGATCAATATACCAAAGCGCTCGCCGATACCGGCCTGACGTCCCGCCAGTTCATCGTTCTGTTAGCTGTGAGCGAAGAGGAAGGTCTGAGCCAGACCGATCTCGTCAACCGCACCGGCATCGACCGTTCGACGCTTGCCGACATGATCAGCCGCATGATCAAGCGCGGCCATCTGGCCCGCAAGCGCACCGCCGAAGACGCGCGCGCCAATTCCGTGCGCCTCACGGCAGCGGGCCGCAAGGCGTTGCAATCCGCAATGCCGCGCGCCACGAAAGCCGAAGAAGCTTTGAACGGCCTCATCTCCAAAACCGTGCAGCGCGATCTCGTCAAAGCGCTCGGCCAGCTCGTCAACTCGGCTGAGAAAGTGACGGCGGAAGAAGACGCAGCGCCCGCGCCGAAAAAAGTAGCGGCAAAGAAAAAGACGGCTGCCAAGAAAAAGACTGCCGCCAAAAAGAAGACCGCCCGCAAAAAAGCCTGACGGGCGCAGCGGTAACGCAATCAGCCGGCCTCTGGAAACGGAGGCCGGTTTTTTGTTGCCTGTCTTTCATGAAAGGAAGCGGAAAATCAGACGGTGATGTCGATCAGCGATCCGGGCCGTGAACGGGGGACAGGCGCATCATCACGAAGATGTGCGAAAGGCGCCTCGCGCCGCCCGGCTTCCCGGCTCGCCTCGAAGCGGGCCTCCTCGGCACGCTCCGTCCGCTGCGCTTTGCGGGTCTCGGCCGCCTCGCGGGCTTCTGCTGCCTGGCGCGGCTGCTCAGCCGGCAAGCGCACCTGCTGGCCCTGGCGCTTGGCCGCTTCAAGGGCGGCAGCGCTGATTTCCACCTGAACGCCGGAGGTGCTGTGGCGCAATCCCTGGCTCTGAGCCTGGGCTTGGGCCGCCCCTTGCGCCTGCTCCGTGCGCTGCGTTTGCCCCGGCACCTGGCCGCGCGCAGCAGGCGCGCCCGGACGCTCTGTCCGGCCCGCATAGGCTTGAGCTGCAATATGTACAGGATTGACGAAAGGTTTTACCGGCACGCGCACGCATCCATGGTTTCACCAAGGCGATACCCGGTTAATAAAGGAATAGGACTAATAGAGCTTTAACGGGCGTGGCCCTCGATGAGCGGCAACAGCGTCTCTTCGATGTCCTTCGGCGCGAGCGGGCCGACATGCTTGTGGATGATGTTACCCTCGCCGTCGACGACGAAAGTTTCCGGCACCCCGTAAACGCCCCAATCGATGCCGACTTGCCCCGAGCGGTCCGCCCCCACCCGTTCAAAGGGGTTGCCGAGCGTGCCGAGGAAGCGGCGGGCGGCTTCCGGCTGATCCTTGTAATTAAGCCCCACGAGACGCGCGCCGCGCTGGCGCAGCGTTTCAAGCAGCGGGTGTTCCTGACGGCAAGGCACGCACCAGGAGGCCCAGACATTGACCACCGTCATCTCGCCGGTTTTCAGGTCTTTCGCGGCAAGACCGGGTGTCTCCAGCCCTTCGACGGGAGGCAGATCAAACTCGGGCACCGGCTTGCCGATCAGCGCCGATGGCAACTCGGAGGGATCGCCCGCAAAGATCGCAAAATAGAAAAGCGCGGCGAGAGCGGCGAAAAGCACGGCGGGAATGAACGCGGTCCAGCGCATCAGCGCCCTCCCGCTTCGCCGGAACTTGCAGCACTAGCACCCGAAGCCCTCGCGCCGGACGCCCGGCGGCGCCCGCCCAGTTTCTCTTCAAGCTCCTGCACCTTGGCCATTTGCCGGCGCCTGTCGGCCAGGCCCCAAAGCGCAAGCCCCGTCATGACCAGCGCCCAGAGCGCAAAGCTCGGCCAGATGAAAGGCGCATAGCCGCCCATATGAAAAAATTCGGCCATGCTCAAAAGGCTCCCGCTTCCGCGCTCGCGCGGGCAAGCTGCAGCTGGCGCACGCGGCGGCGGTAAATCTCCGCCTGCATCCGCGTCAGCATGACGGCGAGGAAGAAGAAGGTCGAGCCCAGCGCCATGACGAGCAGCGGCCAGAGCATGGAAGGATGGATCGCCGGCCCGTCGAGCCGGAGCACGCTTGCGCCCTGATGCAGCGTGTTCCACCATTCAACCGAGTAATGAATGATCGGCACATTGACGAAGCCGACCAGCGCCAGCACCGCTGCCGCGCGGGCCGCGCGCACCGGCTCCTCGATCGTCGCCCAAAGCGCCATATAACCGAGATAAAGGAAGAACAGGATCAGCACGGAGGTAAGCCGTGCATCCCAGACCCACCAGGTGCCCCACATGGGCTTGCCCCAGAGCGCACCCGTAACAAGCGCCAGAAACGTGAAAGCCGCACCGACGGGAGCCGCCGATTTCGCCGCTACATCGGCCAGCGGATGGCGGAAGATCAGCGCCGTCGCGCTCGCCCCGGCCATCAGCGTATAGCCGAAGAGCGACAGCCAGGCGGCGGGCACATGAATAAACATGATCCGCACCGTCTCGCCCTGCTGATAATCGGGCGGCGCGGTGAAAAAGCTCATATAGAGCCCGGCGCCGAGCAGCCCCAAAGCCAAAAGCCAGATCACCGGCAGCAAAAGCCCGGAAAGCCGCAAAAAGCGGGTCGGATTGGCAAGGGCGTGAAGATTTCTGACCATGGGGATTGGTTTAGCGCCGCAGCGCCCCTCCGGCAAGACAAGCAAGGGTGAGAGGGCATTTTGCCGCGATCATGGCTGCATTCATGATGTCTCCCCTGTTCACCGCAAATTCGCCCGCAGCGCCGCCGCCCCGCCCAGCGGGCCCACCACAAGAGCAACCAGCGACACCGCGCCGAGGAGCAAAAGGCTCGCCTGCCCGTTCGAGCCCGGGGAGGAAATCAGCACATTGGAAACCGCGCTCACCCCGAAAATCAGGGTCGGCACATAAAGCGGTAGCACCAGAAGCGAGATCAAGAGCCCGCCCCGGCGGATGGCAACGGTGAGCGCCGCGCCCACCGCGCCTAAAAGCGAGAGCGCGGGCGAGCCCACCAGCATCGCTATAACAAGCGGCAGGATGGAGTTTTCCGGCAGATTGAGCATCAGCCCGAGAAAGGGTGCGGCCAGAATGAGCGGCAGGCCCGTTGTCAGCCAATGGGCAAGGGCTTTGATGAAGACCGTCACTTCCAGCGAAAGCGGCGCCAGCATCAAAAGATCGAGCGAGCCATCCTCCTGATCGGCCTGGAAAAGCCGGTCGAGCGTCAAGAGCGCCGAGAGCAAAAGCGCCACCCAGAGAAAGCCCGGCGCGATGCGCCCCAGCAAATTAAGATCGGGCCCGAGCCCCAGAGGCACGATGGAGACGGCAATCAGGAAAAAGGCGACCGCCATGCCCCCGCCGCCGCCCGCGCGGGCGGCAAGTTTCAGCTCACGGCGCAAGAGGATCAGAACCGCGCTCATGCCGCCGCCCCGCTGCTCATGCCCCGCAGATCGAGCCGCCGGGCACCGCCAAGGCCAAGATCGGCATGGGTCGCGGCAAGCACGATACCGCCGCGCGCGCTATGCGCCTCGATAAGGCGGGCAAGACGGCTCACATTTTCCGCATCGAGAGAGACGGAAGGCTCATCGAGAAGCCAGATAGGCCGCTCGATAAGAGCAAGCCGGGCAAGCCCGAGCCGCCTCTTCTGGCCCGCGGACAGCACATCGGCGGGCAGATCGGCAAGATGATCGAGCGCAAAGGCGGCCAAGGCCGCGTCCAGCGCCGCGCCTGATGCCGCCCCCGATGCCACATCGCCATAAAGCGCACCCCAAAAGGCCAGGTTCTCGGCAACCGAAAGCCCGCCCTTCACCGCATCGAGATGGCCGGCATAAAGAAGGTAATCGCTCACCTCGCCCTGCCTCTCCATGCCTTGCAGCGACATCTCGCCTGCGCTTTTTTCCAAAAGCCCGGCAAGAAGGCGCAAAAGCGTGCTCTTACCCGAACCGTTCGGCCCCGTTACGAGGAGGATGTCGCCTGAGCGCGCCTCGAACGATAGCCCATCGAAAACCAGCCGTCCGCCGCGCTCGCAGGCCAGCCCGTCACCTTTCAGCGTGAGCGGCGGATAAGGGCGCTCTGCCTTAAATGTCGTCAAAACGTCCGCCCCGTCCCTTGCCGCCCGCAAAGCGCTTGGCTCCTTCCAGCGTCTCGCCGGAGGAAAGCACTTCAAGCCCGTGCCGCGTTTCATTGGCCATGGCCTGGGCATAAGGCATGTCCCATTGCTCATAGGCCGAGAGCCGGTCATGGCGCAGGCAAAGCTGCGGGAATTTCGCGATCTCCCGCGCCAGTTCCTCCGCCGCTTCCCGGCTCTTGCCGGATGGGACGACGCGGTTGGCAAGGCCCATTTCCAGCGCCTCACGCGCGCCAACGGGCCGGCCCGTCAGAATAAGATCCATGGCCCGCGACTGGCCGATAAGGCGCGGCAGGCGCACCGTACCCCCGTCGATCAGCGGCACACCCCAGCGGCGGCAGAAGATGCCGAAAGTCGCATCCTCTTCCATGACGCGCATGTCGCACCAAAGGGCAAGCTCCATGCCCCCCGCCACCGCATAGCCCGATACCGCACCGATCACGGGTTTTGACAGCAGCATGCGCGAGGGGCCCATCGGCCCTTCCGGCGACAGACGGTCGAATTCCATGCCCGCTGCAACCGGGGTGACTCGGTTGCCGCCCCCTTGCGAGACGGCTTTCAGGTCCGCGCCGGCGCAAAATGTTCCCTCACTGCCGCAAAAAACGCCGACCAGCGCCTCTTCATCCGCCTCGAAAGCAGCAAAGGCCTCCGCCAGCGCCTTGGCGGTGGGCCGGTCGACGGCATTTTTCACCTCCGGCCGGTTCAAAAGGATGGTGGTGACGGGACCGTTCTTCTCGACACGAACCGCTTGTGATGTCGTCATGCATTTCCCTCGCAACTGGCCGGGCGCGGCTTCTTTAAAAACGGCCTGCATGTCACCGTTCTGCCATGCCTTGCCGGTCTATTTTCATCCTCTCAGACGTAGCATCCGCTGGAGAAACTTATTATAGTCGCGCCCGCGCAAAGACTTTGTTTTATGAGTTTTAGCACGAGTTTTCCGTCTTTTCGCGCCGCGTATATCGACAAGCGCGTGAGCTTGGGCTTTATAGCAGCTCAAAAGCTCCGCAAAAGATTTCCGCGCCCCACTGGCCGGCCACCCAAAACCGGTTTCCGGCCATCAAAGCGGCACTGAGGGACGCATACGAGACCAATGTCTGCGCCGCTCCCGCAGACGGCATCAAGCATGAGGATGAGGACCATGGCCAAAGCCCAAGCCAAGAAAAACACGGCAAAGAAAACCGCCAAGAAAAAGGTGGCAAAGAAAGCCGCCACCAAGTCGGCGGCGAAGAAAACCACTGCCAAGAAAAAGGTGGCCAAGAAAGCTGCCGTGAAGAAGACGGCGAAAAAGGCCCCGGCCAAGAAGACGGCCGCGAAGAAAAAAACCGCAGCCAAAAAGAAAACCGCTGCGAAGAAAACCGCTTCCCGGAAAGCGGCACCGAAAAAGAAAACCGTCGCCAAGAAAAAGACCGCTGCCAAAAAGAAAGTAGCGGCCAAGAAGAAGACCGCCGCGAAAAAGGCTGCGCCGAAACGTAAGGCAAGCGCCAAGAAAAAAGCGGTGAAGAAGACCGCCGGCAAAGCGACGACGAAGCGCAAGGTCGCCGCCAAGAAGCAGGCAGCGAAGAAAAAGGTCGCTGCCAAGAAGAAGAGCCCGGCCAAAAAGAAAACGGCTGCCAAGAAGACGGCCGCAAAAAAGACCACGGCGAAAAAAGCCGCGGTGAAAAAGCCTGCCGCCCGCAAGACGGCGGCAAAATCGGCGCCTAAAGCCAAGACGAAAGCCGCTCCCAAGGCTGCCGCCAAGGCCGCGCCCAAAACCAAGAAACCCTCAGTTAAAAGGACAACGAGTAAAGTGAGTCTGTCGCCCCTCGGTAAGAACTCCTTCGGCGCGTATAAATCGCTGAAAGTGGGCTCGAAAGAATACACGTTCTACAGCCTGAAAGAGGCCGAGAAGAACGGTCTGGACGGAATCTCCCGCCTGCCCTTCTCGCTCAAGGTTCTGGCGGAAAATCTGCTGCGCTTCGAAGACGGCCGTTCGGTCACCGCCGACGACATCAAGGCCCTGAAGGGCTGGCTGGAAACGCGCAAGAGCACGCGCGAAATCGCCTATCGTCCGGCCCGCGTTTTGATGCAGGACTTCACCGGCGTGCCCGCCGTTGTGGACCTTGCTGCGATGCGCGATGCGGTTTCCGCTCTCGGCGGCAGCGCCGACAAGATCAACCCGCAAGTGCCGGTGCATCTCGTCATCGACCACTCGGTGATGGTGGACAGCTTCGGCACCCAGACCGCTTTCAAGGAAAACGTGGATCTGGAATATCAGCGCAACAAGGAGCGCTATGAGTTCCTGCGCTGGGGCAGCCAGGCCTTCGACAATTTCAACGTTGTGCCGCCCGGCACCGGCATCTGCCACCAGGTGAACCTGGAGCATGTGGCGCAGACCGTCTGGACCCGCCAGGAAAAAGACGGCGCCGGCAATATCGTCGAAATGGCCTATCCCGATACCTGCGTCGGCACCGACAGCCACACGACCATGGTCAACGGCCTCTCGGTCCTTGGCTGGGGCGTCGGCGGCATTGAGGCGGAAGCGGCCATGCTCGGCCAGCCCGTCTCCATGATGATCCCGGAAGTGATCGGCTTCAAACTGACCGGCAAGCTGAAAGAAGGCGTGACGGCGACGGACATGGTGCTCACCATCACCGAAATGCTGCGCAAAAAGGGCGTGGTCGGCAAGTTCGTCGAATATTTCGGCACGGGCCTCGATCATCTGACCCTGGAAGACCAGGCGACGATCTCGAACATGGCGCCGGAATATGGCGCAACTTGCGGCTTCTTCCCCGTGGACGAGCAGACGCTTGCGTACCTGCGCGCCACCGGCCGCGACGAAGACCGCGTCAAGCTCGTGGAAGCCTATGCCAAGGAACAGGGCATGTTCCGCACCAAGGACACGCCCGATCCGGTCTTCACGGACACGCTGGAGCTCGACCTTTCCGACGTCGAGCCGAGCCTTGCCGGCCCGAAACGCCCGCAGGACCGCGTGGCGCTTTCCAATGTGGCGCAGAGCTTCTCCAAGACGCTTGCCGATGAATTCGGCAAGGGCGATGAAGCCCACCGCCGCGTCGATGTGGAAGGGGAAAACTTCACCCTCGGCCACGGCGATGTGGTGATCGCCGCCATCACCTCCTGCACCAACACCTCGAACCCCTCGGTTCTGGTGGCAGCCGGTCTCGTCGCCCGCAAGGCGCGCGCGCTCGGCCTGGAGGTGAAGCCCTGGGTAAAAACCTCGCTGGCCCCCGGCTCCCAGGTCGTCACCGACTATCTGGAAAAAGCCGGCCTGCAGGACGATCTCGACGCCATGGGCTTCGATCTCGTCGGTTATGGCTGCACGACCTGTATCGGCAACTCGGGCCCGCTGCCCACGCCGATCTCGAAAGCCATCAACGAGAACGACATGGTCGTTTCCTCCGTGCTTTCCGGTAACCGCAACTTCGAAGGCCGCGTGAGCCCGGATGTGAAGACGAACTATCTCGCTTCGCCCCCGCTCGTCGTCGCCTACGCCCTTGCCGGTTCGACCACGATCGACATTTCCAAAGATCCGATCGGCACGGACAAGAACGGCAAGGACATCTACCTGAAAGACATCTGGCCGAGCAATCAGGAGGTCGCCGAAACGGTGCGCTCCTGCGTGACGCCGGAAATGTTCCGCAAGCGCTATGCCGACGTCTACAAGGGCGACAAGCATTGGCAGGCGATCAAAGTGACGGGCGGCCAGACCTATGCCTGGAACGGCGAGTCGACCTACGTGCAGAACCCGCCCTATTTCGAAGGCCTGCGCCCCGAAGCACCCGGCTTCGAGGACGTCAAGGATGCCCGCATTCTGGGCCTCTTCGGCGACTCGATCACCACCGACCACATCTCGCCGGCAGGCTCCATCAAGCTGCAAAGCCCGGCAGGCGCGTATCTGACGCGTCACCAGGTCGGTGTGCAGGACTTCAACTCCTACGGCTCGCGCCGCGGTAACCACGAAGTGATGATGCGCGGCACCTTCGCCAACATCCGCATCAAGAACCAGATGGTGCCGGGCGTGGAAGGCGGCGTGACCAAGCTCCAGCCGGAAGGCGAGGAGATGCCGATCTACGATGCCGCCATGAAGTACAAAGAACGCGGCACTCAGCTCGTCATCTTCGCGGGCAAGGAATACGGCACCGGCTCCAGCCGCGACTGGGCGGCCAAGGGCACGAACCTGCTCGGCGTTTCCGCCGTGATCGCCCAGTCCTTCGAGCGTATCCACCGCTCGAACCTGGTCGGCATGGGCGTTGCCCCGCTGCAGTTCGAGGAAGGCCAGAGCTGGCAGTCCCTGGGCATCGACGGCTCCGAGACCGTGACGATCGAGGACCTGTCTTCGGTCAAGCCGCGCCAGAAGGTGAAGGCGACGATCACTTACAAGGATGGCAGCGTTAAGGATATTACGCTGCTCGCCCGCATCGATACGCAGGATGAAGTCGATTACTTCAACAATGGCGGTATCCTGCCTTACGTGCTGCGGGGTCTGGCGGCGGATTGATCTGCCGGCCGATCACAAAGTATAAAGCCGGGAAGCGGGGCGCTTAAAAAAGCGCCCCGTTTTCTTTGAGATCGCTTGCTTTTCGCCATCAAGCCAAGTTGACTCGCCCGTGTGGGGAGCCTGACCTATGTTAAAACCATGACGATATCCCGGCGTACCATATTGCGCGGACTGGGTGGCGGTGCAGCCTTGACGCTTTTGCCGCGCCCGCTGGCCGCAGCCGTTTCCGGCACCGCTGCAAGCGGCGCAGGGAGCACGGCCATGCCTGTCGTTGTGGAACTCTTTACAAGCCAAGGTTGTTCTTCCTGCCCGCCCGCCGATGCGCTCTTGCATGAGCTTGCCGAACGTCAGGACGTGCTGGCGCTGTCCCTCTCCGTCGATTATTGGGACTATCTCGGCTGGAAGGACACACTCGCCTCGCCCTCCAATACCCGCCGGCAAAAGGCTTATGCCGCCAATATGGGCGCGCGCACGGTCTATACGCCGCAAATGGTGATCAACGGCGTCGATGATGTTGTCGGCTCCCGCCGCAAGGAAGTAACCGGCGCGATCGAGGCGCAGCAAAACCGCGCGCCAAGCGAGATGGTGCCAGTCAGCCTGACACGCGAGAAAAATGCCGTGCAGATTGCGGTCGGCGCCAATCCGCTTCTCGGCAATGTCGAGGCGACGCTTTGGATGGTCTATTTCGAAGATCAGGCGACGGTCGAAATCAAACGCGGGGAAAACCGCGGCCGCGAGCTTTCCTACACCAATGTCGTACGCGACATGGTGCCCATCGGCATGTGGAAGGGCGAGCCCTTGCATATGGAAGTGGCGATGGAAAGCCTGGCCTCTCCGGGCTATGACGGCTGTGCCGTAATCCTGCAGACCGACGGCCAGGGCCCCATTCTGGGCGCCGCCAAGCTCGACATGTAACGCTTCGCCGAGTAGTGCTTCCTCTGGCAGCAAACTACCTGCCTGCAGATAGAGAACGCCTTTCTTACTGTCCGTCTTACTTACCAGTCTTTAGCCCATCCGCATCGGACGGGCGCGTGATTGCCTGCATGGACTGGGCAAGTTTAACGGCGGTCGGCTGATCGAGCCGGAAAGCCCAGCCTCTCGTGCGCGCATTGATCGCGTCGGCCCGCGCGCGCACCGCATCAAGATCGCCGCTTTCGGGCACGAGCGCCGGATCGGCCTCGGCATAAATCTTCGCCCAAAGCACATCGGCGCTGCCCGTCATGCGCACATTAAGGCGCAGACCGCTGAAAGTTTCGGTAAAGGCGAGCGGGCCTTCATCGAAGGAAAGATTGGTATCGGGGATCACATCTTCCGGCACGAGCCCGACCAGCGCCGTCGCGCTGCCATTGACGATGGCCGCCCCGCGCCCCGTGCGCCCCTCCGGCGCATTGCTCAGCGTGAAATTCGTTTCCTCCGCGCTTTCCCGCGCAATGATGACCGGCTCCTCGCTCTCCGCCCAAAGCACGGTGCGTTTAACCTCCTCGCGCGGCAGTTCGAAGACTTTGAGATCCAGCCACTCGGAAACGTTTTTGAGAAGCGGCAGCCGCCCCCGCGCAAGCCAGGCCTGATCGTCGCCGTCTTTGCGCGCATAAAGAAGGCCGCGGCCCTGCGCATCCTGGGTATCTTCCACCACCTCGCCGGCGAGCAGCGCGGCAAGACGCGCGCCCTCCCCGTCCAGCACCTCGATACGGACGGCCCGGCCGAGATCTTCGGGCGCCGTCAGCCCGAGCGGGCGGTGCCATTCGGGATTGGCGGTGCGCGGCTCGAAAGCTTCAAGCTCGACAAGCCCTACGATGAGCTTGCGCACAAGCTCGGGCTTTGCCGGAAAATCGAACCGCTGATCGAGCACCCAGCCTTCGCCCTCCTTGCGCTTCAGCGTGATCTTGGATTCCCCGCTCAAGCCTTTGCCGATCGTATAGACGATCCGCTCGGCTTTATTAATGCCGGTTTCCAGATCTTCGAAAAAGGGCTTGGGCTCGAAGCGCACCTCGGTCGCGCTTTGCTGCGTGAGAACCGCCGTCACCGCGCCGATAACGCTCAGCCCCGTCACGACGGCAAGACCGGCAAGCCAGCGAAGCGCGCTCTTTTGCGGTTGATCGGCCATGAGTTCTCCTGCTCGAGAGGCCTTAGCGGCCCGAATATTTCAGCCGGCGCCGGCGCCGGTACCAGGCAACGCCCAGCGCGGCGAAAGCCACAAGCACCGGCATCAGTGCCACATTGATGAAACGCACCTGCCCGCCCAGCGCCTCGATATCGCGGCGCAGATTGCGCTGCACCTGCCGCAGCTCGCTGCGGCTGTCGGCTAGCTGATGGCGGATGCGGCGCATCTCTTCTGCCTCACGCTGGGAAAGCACGTCGCGCCCGCCAAGCTCGCTGCCCGCGCGGGTTTGAAGCTGGGTGAGGCGCTCTTCCGCCGCGCTGATTTCGGCCTGTAGCGCTTCTTCTTCCTGCAGGAAGCGCTCCTCGGCTTTGCGCCGCAGGTCCTGCACCACAAGGAAAGGCCGCTCGGAGCGCTCGCGCGTGCGCAGCGAGATGAGCTCATCGGCGCCCAAAAGATTCTCCGCCGCATTCAAAACGAATTTCGCATTGTCCGCGATGGGCTGCGCCACCCGCTCGCCGAGATAGCTCTGCGTCTGCACCCAGAACCGGTCATCGAAAATATCCGAATCCGCGACGATGATAAGATTGGCTTCTTCGGTGCCTTCAGCGACATGCGCCTCAGCGGTCTGCTCGCGTTCGGCTTCCTCATTGCCAGCCGGATCGGGCGGACCATCCGCAAACGCCGAGGACATAACCCCGTCCACACGCGCGGCCAGAATGTAAGCGTCATCCGTCGGATTGAAATCGCGCACCAGCTCGTCCGGACGCGGTCCGCTTTTGACATACTCCAGATCGAGCAGTTTGGAATCCTTGGACGAGGTAACGAGCGGCGTCAGGCGTGTTTCAGCCCCCTCGCGTTTGACGAGATGACCGACCGTGCCGAGATTGAGCCGGTCGATATCCGCGGTCACAAGATCGTTCTCATCCATCTGCTCCGAACCGATGGCGAGCCAGAGCGGATAATCCACTTCCTGGCGGCGCACATCGAAACCGGCCTGCACGCGCTGGGCAAGCGCGCGGTCCGAGACGATTTCATCGGCCGGCATCTCAACACCCCAGGCGTCCATGAGGCGCGGCAAGTTGGAGGCTTCGGTGTACCCGCGCACCGGCTCCCCGTTCGGCCCCGCCGTCAGGCTGACCTCGGAATGGGGATCGATGAAGATCAGAGCCTTGCCGCCTTTGACGATGAACTGATCGACCGCATATTCCGTCGTCTCATTCAAATCGCGCGGATGGGCGATGAGCAGCGTGTCCACCCGGTCCGGCACACGGGTAAAATCCTGTTCCAGAAATTCGATGTCGAAGCGGCTGCGCAGTTCCTCATAGATCATGAAAGAAACCGACTGGCCTTTCATGGCGGCGAGAAGCCCGCCCGCCCCGGTGTCGAGCGGCAGGTTCGTCACCACACCCAGCACCGGCTTTTCCGCCTCGCTCAGGTTCTGGATCATGCGGATGAGATCGTATTCGAGATATTCTTCGCGCTCGTCCGAGAAGAAAGGAATGGCCTCGCGCCCATCGACGAGGTTGGTGCCCGCCAGACCGAAATAAATGACCTCACCTTCCGTCGTCGGGGCGCCTTTCAGGCCGAGTGACATGGCCCGG
This sequence comes from Tepidicaulis sp., assembly GCF_965222285.1. Lineage (NCBI taxonomy): Bacteria > Pseudomonadati > Pseudomonadota > Alphaproteobacteria > Hyphomicrobiales > Parvibaculaceae > Tepidicaulis > Tepidicaulis sp. Next base: position 3,263,914 of record NZ_OZ244942.1, read on the forward strand.
TCTTCTTCTTCCGTAAAGGGTTCAGGATCGATCACTTCCAGAATGAGCTCATCGCCCGCCACCGCTTGCATCTCTTCCAGCATGTCGCGCACCCGGCCCGCATAAGTGCGGATACGCGGATAATCGGTCGCAAGGCTTTCGGAATAGAAGAAACGCAACGTCACCGGCTCTTCGATGTTCTCAAGCAGCGTGCGCGTGCCTTCCGAGAGCGTGAAAAGCCGGTTCTCAGTCAAATCGAGCCGGGCCGAATGGAACGTCAGATTGGCGAAGAGATTGAACGAAACGAAGAACACCGCAAGCAGTGCCAGCGTAAGCAGCGAAACGTTCCGGCGCGTCAGAGAAAAGTTCATATCCCTACCCCGCCTTCTTCATATCGACGATGACCGCCGTCGCCACCAGCCACACGCCCATCAGCGAGGCGAAATAGAGCATGTCGCGCAGATCGATCACGCCGCGTGTAATCGCATCGAAATGGGTGAGGAAGCTGAAAGAGGCAATGGTGGTGATGACCGCTTGCGGCGCCCAGACGGCAAAGAAGTCGATGACGATGGGAAGCCCGCTCACCGTAAAAAGGAAACAGACGACGACAGAGACGACAAAGGCGATGACCTGATTGCGGGTGATCGCCGAGAGGCACGAGCCGATGGCCAAGTACCCGCCCGCCATCAGGAAGGAACCGATATAGCTTGCAAGGATCACCCCGTGATCGGGATCACCGAGATAAGAAACGGTGAGCCACATCGGGAAGGTGAGCGTCAGCGCAATACCGATGAAAACCCAGGCTGCCAGAAACTTGCCCAGCACCGCCGCCCAAAGCGGCACCGGCAGTGACAGCAACAGCTCGATCGTGCCGACCCGGCGCTCTTCCGCCCAAAGCCGCATGGCAACGGCGGGAATGAGAAAGAGATAAAGCCAGGGATGGAAATCGAAAAAGGTTTTCAGATCCGCCTGCTCGCGCTCGAAATAGCCGCCGAGATAAAAGGCGAAAGCGCCCGTGCAGAACAAAAAGATGATGATGAAGACATAAGCCAGCGGCGTGGCGAAATAGCCCTGCAGCTCGCGCTTGAAGATCGCCCACATTTCCCGCATCAGGCCGCCTCCCCGCTCGCATCCGTTTCCGTATCGGGCCTTGTGAGCCTGCGGAACACTTCATCGAGACGGCCGGGCTCGCGGTAAAGCGTGCGCAGTGTCCACCCCTTCTCTTTGGCAAGATTGGCGATCTCATCGATGAGGCGTGTATCACCTTCGGCCCCTTGCGGCTGGAAGACGGTGAAAGCGGCATCCTCGCCGCGCGGCTGCGCTTCGACGGCGGCAACACCCGGCAGCGCGCCCAGAACTTCCGCGACACCGCCCGACTGCGCGGCGGGCATGATCAGCGAAACGGCATTGTGGTAGCGCGAGCGCGCCATAAGCTGGGCCGGCGTGCCATCGGCCACGATCTGCCCGCGGTCGATGATCAGCGCACGGGTGCAGATCGCATCCACTTCTTCCAGAATATGCGTTGAAATGATGATGGCTTTTTCCGGCGCCATTTCCGCGATGAGCTTGCGCACCGCATATTTCTGATTGGGATCGAGCCCGTCCGTCGGCTCGTCCATGATGAGGACGGCGGGATCGTGCAGGATGGCCTGGGCGAGGCCCACACGGCGGCGGAAGCCTTTCGAGAGCGTGTCGATGGCCTGTTCCAAAACACCGCCGATTTCCGTGCGCGCCACGGCCTTGTCGATCGCCGCTTTCGCGTCCGCCCCTTTCAGGCCGCGCACATTCGCGATGAAGCGCAAAAATTCGAGCGGGGTCATGTCGGTATAGGCTGGCGCGCCCTCGGGCAGATAACCGATCAGGCGCTGGGCAGCGAGGGTTTCCTCATCCATCTTGTGGCCGCAGACCGAGATTGAGCCTTCGGTGGGGGCAAGATAGCCCGTCACCATTTTCATGGTGGTGGACTTGCCTGCGCCGTTCGGCCCCAGAAAGCCCAGAACCTCTCCCTTCGCCACGGAAAAGCTGACCCCGTCCACCGCCGTGAACGGCCCGAATTTCTTTACCAGATTACCGATAGCGATCATGGAGTTGGACGCTGCCGTCAAAAGAACCCGCTCCCCGGCGGTCGGACCCGCCTTGTTTCTGGCCCCGGACCATACGCAAACCGGGACAGTTTATTGAAAATCTTGATAAAGGAGCCCCCTGCCCCCTTCAAGTGAACAATCGGTCATGATGCGGAAGAGTTCAAACCCTGAGCATCAGCCCGCCATCGACATTGAGCCCGTGCCCGGTGACGAAGCCGCCCTCGTCCGAGGCGAGGAAAAGCGCGCCGCGGGCAATATCGATGGGCTGACCGAGCCGTTTCAGCGGGGATTTCTTAGCCCAGATTTCCGCGATCTTCGGATCGTCGAAATTCACCGTCATGCCGGTCTGAATGGCGCCGGGCAGAATGTAATTGGCGGTAATGCCGTAGCGCCCGAGCTCCAGCGCCAGATTGCGCGTGAGGCCCGCCACCCCGGCCTTGGAGGCGGAATAGGCGGCAAGCCCATAATCGGTGCCGTCCGCCATGACCGAGGCCACATTGATGATGCGCCCGGCAGGCGAGGTTTTGAGATGCGGGATCGCGGCCTTGGCGAGCTTGAAATGCGCGGTGACATTCACCGCCAGGGTCTTGTCCCAATAATCGTCCGGAAACTCTTCCACCGGCGCGCCGAGCGCCACCCCGGCATTGTTCATCAGGATGTCGATCCGGCCGAAAGCCTTGAGCGCCGCGCCGATAATCTTTTCGCCAGCGTCCGGTGCGGAAACGTCCTGACCAAGCGCGGTGATTCGCTCATTGCCCTCGTGAGCCTTAGCGGCCTTGTCCGCGTCGAGATCGACGGCAAGCACCTTCGCCCCTTCGGACGCGAAAAGCTCGGCCGCCGCCTTGCCGATCCCCGATGCCGCGCCCGTGACGATGGCGCCTCTGTCTTGCAGCCGCATGGCCACCTCCCCTGTTTTTCATTTTCGTTGGCGGCAGCATAACGCAGGACGCGCCCGCGAAAAGGCCCCAGAGAAGAAAAGCGGAACGGGAAGAAAGGCGGAAAGGAAAGCGGGCATGAAAAAAGGCGCTCCGCTGGAACGCCTTTCATCTTGCTGCCTGACTGGTTGCTGTCTGGCTTGTTTCTGCCCGGCTGGGCGTGAGGCACATGCCCGGCCTTGCAACTCAGCCTCTCAAGGGGAAGAGGGTTGACCCGGTTCGTTTGCAGCTCGGTGGGGCTGGGGGGCTGACTATTCCGAACCACTCTCGAACCGGGCCAGTGAGGCAACGATTGCAAGATGGCGGTCTTATGTGGCGGGCCAAGGGCTGAAAAAAGGCAATATTGTGATTGCGCACATGGGGCGCGATTTTCGCGCTAAATCCTTTTGCCGATTGCAAAAAACAGCATTGCCCGCGCTGTTCCAAAGCGGCACGCAAACACCTCTTCCGGCTTGTCAGCAGGCGGCAGGCGGGCGATCATTCGGCCATGGCAAAAAGCATTGTGATCGTCGGCAACGGCTACCGGGCGGCAAGCGGGGACACGGCAACCCCGGACCGCGAAATTTCCTGGACCCGCAAGGAACTCGATTTGCTGTTGCGCGTTTATGGCCGCCAGGTCGCCGCAGGGGAATGGCGCGATTATGCCATCGACATGCTGCGCGACCGCGCCGCCTTTTCCATTTTCCGCCGCTCCGCCGAAATGCCGCTTTACCGCGTCGAAAAGCGCCCGGCGCTCGCCGCCAAGCAAGGCGCCTATTGCGTGATCTCCATGAGCGGGGCGATTTTGAAGCGCGGGCATGATCTCGCCCAAGTGCTCAAAGTGCTGGAAAAGAAAAAAGACACGTTCCGCCTGATCGGCGCCTGAGAGGCAATCTCTAAAGAAAACGGCCCGGAAGTTCCGGGCCGTCTTTATTGAAGCAGGAAAAACTCAGGCCTGCATGACGAAACTGTAAGGCCCGCCGGTTTCGAGCGCGCGCTGATAAGGCGCGCGGGCCTGCAGCCGTTTCACATACTCGGTGAGCGCCGGATACTCCTTCAGCCAGCCGCGCGAGCCCGCCGCTTCCAGAACGAAGGAAAGATTGATATCCGCCCCGGTCAGCTCCGCGCCCATGAGGTAAGGCTGCTTGGAGAGCGTCAGGTCGATATAGTCGAGCTGCTTTTTACATTCGGCATCGAGGATCGGCTGCAGCGGCGCGCCCGCTTCACCCAGAAAGCCATTGAAGAGCGTCATCAGGAACGGCGTCATGGCCGAGCCTTCGGCATAATGCAGCCACTGCGCGTAAGTGAAATAGTCATCCGTATCGGGCGCCGGCATGAGCTTGCCCTTGCCGTATTTGCGCAGGATGTATTCGATGATCGCGCCGGTCTCGGCAACCGTCTTTTCCCCGTCAGTGATCACCGGCGATTTACCGAGCGGATGCACTTTTTTCAGACTGTCGGGCGCGCGGCGCGTATTGGCGTCGCGCTCATATTTCACCACTTCGTAAGGCAGCTCCAGTTCTTCCAGAAGCCAGAGGATGCGCTGCGAGCGCGATTCGTTGAGATGGTGCACCTTGATCATGAGGTCTCCCCGTTTCGATGAATGGCAGATGGCCGGATGATAAAGAAAAACCCCGGCCATATGCCGGGGTTCTCCTCACATTCGTGTGTCCTTGCCGCTATTCCCGATTGCCGAAAAGCTGCAGCAGGAAGAGGAACATGTTGAGGAAGTCGAGATAGAGACGCAGCGCGCCCATGATCGACTTTTTCGCCGCCACTTCGTGGCCGTCGCCCTCGTAATACATTTCCTTGATCGACTGGGTGTCATAGGCGGTCAGGCCCGCGAAGATCAGCACGCCGATCACGGAGATCGCGAATTGCAGCGCCGAGCTTTCAAGGAAGATATTGACCACCATCGCGATGATGATGCCGATGAGGCCCATGAAGAGGAACGAGCCCATACCCGACAGGTCCCGCTTCGTCGTATAGCCGTAAAGGCTGAGCGAGCCGAAGGAGAGCGCGGTGATGAAGAACACCCGCGCAATGGAGTTGCCCGTATAGATCATGAAGATCGTGGCCAGCGACACGCCCACCAGACCCGCATAGACCCAGAACGTGGTCTGCGCCGCGCCCACGCTCATCTTATGGATGCGAAACGACAGGAAGAACACCATGGCAAGCGGCGCCAGCATCACCACCCATTTCAGCGGCGTTGCATAAAGCGTCTGCCCCAGCTGCGTCAGGGCAAGGCCACCATCGGCCCCCGGCGCCACGCTCATCTGGAAGAAAGCGTAAGCAACCACGCCCGTCAGCGCGAGCGCGCCGGCCATATAGTTGTAGACCCGCAGCATATAGGAGCGCAGGCCCGCATCGATTTCAGCGCCCTGCGCGCGCGTGCCTGCAGCGCCCGAATAGACTCTGCGTTCGTCAAAACCAGCCATGCGTGTTTCACCTCTCTGCATGGAGTGAAAGAAATCCCAAGTAATATTGTCTGGAATTGTGGCCGTTTCAAGCGCAACCGGATGAAACTTCGGCAAGGGAGAAGGAAAAAGCCCTTTATTTTTAAAGGTTTCTGAAGAAACCGGTCGCAGCGGCACCCCGCTCACCGGGCCTGATCGAGCAGAACCCGCAGCCGGGTAAGCACCGGGTGAATAAGCGCCCAATCTTCTTCCCCAATCTGGCCGAGAAGCTCGCCTGCCAGGGGACGCATCCGGGCAACCGCTTCCCTGCGCATGGCCTCGCCCGCCTTCGTCACCGCCACGCGTTTGACGCGCCGGTCACCCGCGTCCGGCACAAGGCGCACCAGTTTCTTGTCTTCCAGCTTGCGCACGGTGGAAGACATGGTGGGCTGGGAGACTTGATGGGCGCTCGCCAACTCGCCGATCGTTTCTTCTTTTTTCAGACGCAAAAGATGATTGAGCACCCCGAACTGGGCGACCGTCATCCCGTCCGGCAAAACCCGGGCGAACAGATTGTCGGCCAGATGCGCGATGATGCTGATTTCCGTCATCACCGCAAAGGCGCGCGGATCCCCCGGCAGCCCGGCGGGGGCCGCCTCCTTTTGGGAGGGCTTTTGAACGGAAGGGGCATCTTTGCCGGTCATAAGGCGATCAATCTCGATTGCAGCGGCCAGCGGGGCGCAGGCTCGGGAAAGGCAGCATAACCGAAGCGGAAGAGCCCTTGCACGCGTGCGGGCGCAGAAATGCCGAGCATGGCATGACAGCGCTCATAAAGCACCGCCATTTCCGGAAATTCCTGCAGCACCTGGCTCAAGGGATGAAACCCGAGGCCGAGCCTGGTGGCGGCAAGATTAAGCCGCACCCACTCCGCCCCCGCTTGGAGCTGATCGGCCCGCGTGTTCGCCGGGCTTACCAGCCAGCCGAAGGCGGCGGCGCTGTCGATGAGGCCGTTGTAAAAATCAAGCGTGCCTTGATGGGCAAGGCTGCCTTTCTCATCCATCTTTTCCCGGCTGAGAAGGCCTGCAAGCTGCATCGCTTCCATCATGGGACCGGCAAGAGAAATGCCGTCCGGGTTGGCGTTGACCTCGCTCGCCCCGATCCGCGTCAGCTTCGTGCTTTCTGCATGAGGGGCAGGCGCTGAAAGCTCGGCAACCCAGCCCTCCCGGCAGAGTGTTTTCAGCGCCTCGACTTTCTCTTCTTCCACGCTCCAGGCAAAGCTGCCCGGCGCCGTGCCCGCCCAATTGGGGGCACCGTCAAAAGCAAGCGCCCGGAGCTTTGCCAGTATCTCGGGCGAAACCGGCTTCGATGAAAAATTATCCCGCAAGGTGCGCCGCGCAAGCGCCTGCCCGAAAAGAGGATCGCGCGTCACTTCAGCGCGCGTGAAGACGACCTCGGCGATGGGCCGCTCATCGAGCAGCGGATAAGGCTCGCCTTCCGGGAAAGGCGCGATGCGTGCTTCATATCCTTTTTCCGCTGCCGCCTGACGCAGAAGCTCCAAAAACGCGCCAAGCCCGATCGTGATCTGCCGGTTCGGCGGATCGGTTTCGGGCAGAAGACGGTCGAGGTCGCAGGTCAGCACCAGCCGGTCCTCGCCTTTCAGCTCGATTGCCCAAGGCTGCCTGTTATGCGGATTGGGCGCGAGAATGGCATAGGCCGCCGCATCGAGACGGATATCCCCGAAGCCCCGGCTCGCCGCGTCCCAGGGCGCGCGGGCAGGCTCGATATCCTTGGAAAGAACATAGGCACCGGCGCCGCCCAGAACGGCAAGGCTGGCACCGCCAGTAAGAAGAAGGGCACGGCGGGTGATCATGACAGGCTCCTGTGAGGTTTCATAGGTATATATAAAATAGATATCTATGTGTTTCAAGAAGAAAGAAGCCGGGCGCGACGCCCGGCTTAAAGCTCTTTCTTTTCAGATAGTTATACCGCTACTCCGCCCGCAGCACCGGCGCGGCCTTTGCCGAAAGTGCGCTATAGGTGCCCAGAAGCCCGAGCCCGAGCGTTGCCGCCGCCCCGCCCAGCACCGTCGCCGCCAATGTCCAGGGCAGGAAGGTCCAGGGCGCCTCCATCACCTGGGTAATGACGAGCCAGGCGGCAAGCGCACCGGCGCCCGAGGCAATGACTGCCGTGCCGAGCCCGAGCACCAGATATTCCATCGCATAAGCGCCGAGCACCCGGCCTCTTGTGGCGCCCAGCACCTTCAGGATCACCGCGTCATAGACCCGCCGCCGGTGCCCCGCCGCCATGGCGCCCGCCAGCACGAGAACGCCCGCGCTCAACGTGACGATGCTGGTGGCGCGCACCGCCACGGCAAAATTTTCGATCATGGCGTTGATCGTCTCCAGCGCTTCCTTGACGCGCACGCTCGTCACATTCGGAAAGGCGCGCGAGACATCGCGCTGCAATTGCAGCTCGTTTTCCGCTTCCATCGTCACGGTCGCCAGATGCGTGTGCGGCGCCCCGGCAAGCGCGCCCGGCGAGAAGACGAGGACAAAATTGATGCCGACCGATTGCCAGTCGATCTCGCGTGTATTGGCAAGCCGCGCACTTAAAGGACGGCCCAGCACATTGACGGTCAGCGTATCGCCCACTTCCATACCGAACCCGGCAGCAAGCTCCTCGGAGAGCGAGACGAGCGGCGGGCCGTCATAGCCCGGCCCCCACCATTCCCCGCGCACCAGGGTGGAATTGTCGGGCAGCTCTTCGGCATAGGTAATGCCGCGGTCACCCTGCAGCGCCCAGGCGACGTTCGGCGGCACGTCCATGTCTTCCGAGTGCGTGCCCGCGATTTCGGTAATCCGCCCGCGCAGCATGGGCACCCGGTTCATCGCCTCGACGCCCGGTGTCTCATTCACGATGCGCTCGAACTCTTCCACCTGCTCCGGGCCGATATCGACAAAGAAGAAAGAAGGCGCGCGGTCCGGCAGCTCGCCTTTGACCTGCGCTTCGATATTTCCGTCGATGAGCGAGACCGTGACAAGCAGCGTGAGACCGAGACCGAGAGAGAGCACGACGCTCGGCGTTGCCGCGCCGGGACGGTGCAGATTGGCGATGGCAAGGCGCAGTTGCGGCTGGCGTACGCGGGGAGCTTTACGGGCAAGCCACATCAGCCCCTGGCCGGTAAAGCGCAGGACGATGAAGCTCAGCCCCGCGCCCATGACGAACCAGGCGGCAAAGAGCCGCTCATCGGTCAGCCCAATGGCAAGCGCGGCAAGCAGAAGCAGCGCCCCGCCCGTCGCAATCACATAAGGCGGACGCGGCCAGCGGCGCACGGGCGCAACGATGTCGCGGAAAAGCCCCGTCGCCGGTATTTCCCTTGCCCGCGCAAGCGGCCAGATGGCAAAGGCAAGCGCCGTCAAAAACCCGTATGCCGCCGCCAGCATCAAAGGCTCGGAATAAATCGCAAAGCGCGCGGGCACGGGAATGAGATCGCCCGCCGCGCTTTGCACGATGAAAGGCACCGCCGCGCCGAGCCCAAGCCCCAGCACAATGCCGATAAGCGAAAGCGCAACCACCTGCAGAAGATAAAGCCGGAAGACAAGACGGCCCGGCGCACCGAGGCATTTAAACGTCGCAATCACTTCACGCTTGGAATCGAGATAGCTCGTCACCGCATTGCCGACACCGACACCGCCGACAATGAGCGCAGTGAGCCCCACCAGCGTAAGAAAGAGCGCAACGCGCTTGACGAAGCGGCGCACGGATGGGGCGGAATCCGAGCGGTCCTGAATGCGCCAGCCCGCCTGCGGGAAACGGCTTTCCGTTTCATCGACAAAAGCGGCAACCGCCGCATTGGAGCGCTGGGCCTCTGGCAATTTCACACGGTAATGGAACTGGGCAAGTGAGCCCGGGCGGATAAGCCCGCTCGCGCGCACCGCCTCCCCGCTTACGAAAAGCCTCGGGCCGAAAGCCATGCCGCCCGAAAGCTTGTCGGGCTCGCGCTCGATAATGGCGCGGATTTGCGTTTCAAGATCGCCGACCTTGACGGTGTCCCCGAGACCGATACCGAGCCTGTCGAGCAGGGTCTGCTCGGCCACAGAGCCCCAAACCCCTTCTTTTTTGGTGAGCGCCTCCTGAAGCCGTGCGCCGTTTGAAAGAGAAAGCGCCCCGTAAAGCGGGTAAAGATCATCGACGCTTTTCAGCTCCACCAGCGAGCGCTCATCGGTTTCCGGCGCATGGGACATGGCGCGCATCTCGATGACCTGCGAGACCGCGCCGCTTGCGCGCAAATAGGCAAGCTCATCTTTGCGCGCCTCCCGGTGAATGAGGCGCAGGCTCACATCGCCGCCCAAAATCGTCTGGCCCTCCTGAGAGAGCCCTTCGACAAGCGCAGAGGAAACCGAGCCCACACCGGCAATCGCCGCAACGCCGAGCATCAGACAGGCCAGAAAGATGCGGAAGCCTTTCAGCCCCGCGCGCAGCTCGCGCCGGGCAAAACGGGCCGCGATCTTGAATTCATCGAAAGAGGAAAGAGAAGCTGCCATGGACGCGCGCCTATTGCGCGGCGGCGCGGCGGGCGCCCGGATGCACGCTCTCGACCTTGCCGTCTTTCAGCCGCACCACCTTATCGCACATGCCCGCAAGCTCATTGTCATGGGTGATGAGCACCATGGTCGTGCCGCGCCTTCGGTGCAGATCGAACATCAGCTCGACGATCTGCTCGCCCGTCGCCGCATCGAGATTGCCGGTCGGTTCATCCGCCATCAGAATTTCAGGATCTCCTGCCACGGCGCGGGCAAGCGCCACGCGCTGCTGCTCGCCGCCTGAAAGCTGGCCGGGATAATGATCGAGCCGGTGCGAAAGGCCCACGAGTTTCAGCTCTTCCTCGGCCCGCTCGAAGGCGTCGGCTCTGCCCGCAAGTTCGAGCGGCACCGCGACATTTTCCAGCGCCGTCATGGTGGGCACCAGGTGGAAAGACTGAAAGACAATGCCTACATGATCCCGGCGGAAGCGGGCGAGCCCGTCTTCATCGAGCTTGGTAAGCTCCGCGCCCGCCACCTTGACGGAGCCGCCGGACGGGCTTTCGAGCCCCGCCAGCACCATAAGAAGCGTACTTTTGCCGGAGCCCGAAGGCCCGACCATGCCAACCGCCTCGCCCGGCGCTATATCAAGGGAGATGCCGCGCAAAATATTGACCTCGCCTGCAAGGCTGGGCAGGGTCAAAGTGACACCGGTCAGTTCAATAATGGAATTCGCCACGTGACCCATTCTCCTCCGCATCTCCCGGGATACCGCGCTAAAGCCGCGCTGCATCCTAGCGCATATGGCGCCTTAAAAGCGGCATACAAGTATTCAGGCAAGTGCTTAAAGTCATTGGCTTTTACGCTGGCCGCCCTGATCTGGATTATACCGGGCGGTCCAGTTTGGGCGGAAGCGGGAGAAACCCCTAAAGAACCCTTGGAAATCGTGGCTTTGGGCGACAGCCTGACGGCAGGCTACCAATTGCCGCCGGGCAAGGGCTTTGCCGAACAGCTCGGCAAAGAGCTTGCCGAAAAGGGCTATAACACAAGCGTGATGAATGCCGGCGTCTCCGGCGATACCTCCTCGGGCGGGCTTGCAAGACTTGATTGGGCCGTCGGGCCTGAAACCGATGCCGTCATTCTGGAGCTTGGCTCGAACGATGCCCTGCGCGGCATCGATCCTGAGCTTACGCGCCAAAACCTTGCCGCGATCATCGAGGAATTGCAGAGCCGCGGCATTGCCGTGCTGCTTGCCGGCATGCTCGCCCCGCCCAATATGGGCGCCGATTATGAGCGGGCCTTCAATCCCATCTATCCGGATCTTGCCGAGGAATATGGCGTGCTTCTTTATCCCTTCTTTCTCGACGGAGTAGCGGCGGAACCGGCGCTCAATCTCGGCGACGGGATGCACCCCAATGAAGAAGGCATCGAGGTGATGGTGGACCGTATTTTCCCCGCCGTCGAAAAATTGATCGCGCGGGTGCGGGAAAAAGCCGCCCCTGCCGGTGAAACGGCAAAAGAAATCACGCATAAAGACGGGGAAGGCTGAGCGCTGCATTCGCCGCAACAATAATCAGCGACAAATATAAGACCTACAGGGGGACATTCATGGAATATCGCGAGCTTGGCCGCACCGGCCAAAAGGTATCTGCTATTTGCCTCGGCACCATGACATGGGGCGAGCAGAACACGGAGGCCGAAGGCCACGAGCAGATGGATTACGCCGTCGAGCAGGGCGTGAATTTTTTCGACACGGCGGAAATGTATGCCGTGCCGCCGCGCAAAGAGACGCAAGGGTCGACGGAGCGCATCATCGGCACCTGGTTCAAAAAGAAAAAGAACCGCGACAAAATCATTCTGGCAACGAAAGTCTCAGGCCGCGCACCCTTCGACTGGCTGCGCAAGGACGGCTCGCCCACCGAGCAGACCCGCGCACAGATCATGGAAGCGGTGAACAGCTCCCTTGAACGTCTGCAGACGGATTATATCGACCTTTACCAGCTGCATTGGCCGGACCGGCCCATGGCCATGTTCGGCGCGGGCGGCACGAGCTACCAGCATCTGGGCGAGGAAGTGAACCCGATCGGAGAAATTCTGGACGCGCTGGATGAGGTCGTAAAATCCGGCAAGGTGCGCTGGATCGGCCTTTCGAACGAAACGCCCTGGGGCACGATGAAATTCCTGCATCATGCGGAAGCAAAGAACCAGCCGCGCGTGCAGTCCATCCAGAATGCCTACAATCTTCTCAACCGCACCTTCGAGATCGGCCTTTCCGAAGTCGCCTTGCGCGAGAAAGTCGGGCTTCTTGCCTATTCACCGCTCGCACAAGGGTATCTCAGCGGCAAATATCAGAACGGCGCCCTGCCCAAAGGCTCACGCAAACAGCTTTTCAACCGCCTGCAGCGTTATGAAACGCCGTTTGCCGAGGCAACCATCGACAAGTATCTGGCAATCGCCAAAAAGCACGGGCTCGATGCCTCCCAGCTTGCCAATCAGTTCGCAACGACCCGGCCTTTCGTCACCTCGAACATTATCGGCGCAACGAGCATGGAGCAGCTGAAGCTTGCCATCGGCTCGGCCGATATACCGTGGACGGAGGAACTTGAAAAAGAAATCAATGCCGTCCATCAGGAACAGCCCAACCCCTGCCCGTGAGGGAGACACTCTCCGCATCATCTTGAGGGGAAAGCAGCCGCGCGGGGTTTTGTCTTGAAAACGACATGGCCAAAGCGCACTCTGAAAGGGACCGAGAGGTCCCTTTTTGATTCGCGGGCTGCAAAGGCCCGCATCCCTTGAGCATTTCTTGAGGAGGGCCCCATGATCCGTCTTTTTACTGCCCTCGAAATTCCCTTAGCCATTGCCGGTCAATTGACGGCCCTGCAATCCGGGCTGAAAGGCGCGCGCTGGATCGATCCGGAGGCGATGCATATCACGCTGCGCTTTATCGGCGAGGTGCCCGAAGACACGGCCCATGACATCGACCGGGCCTTGAGCGGCATCTATGCAGCGCCTTTCGACATCACGCTCGACGGCATCGGCGAGTTCGGCGGGCGCAAGCCCCATGCGGTTTGGGCCCGCGTTGCCGACAATCCCGGCCTCATGCAATTGCAGGCCCGCCAGGAAACGGCGCTGCAGCGCGCCGGCCTTGCCCCCGACCGGCGCAAATATACGCCTCATGCCACGCTTGCCCGTTTGCGGCGCGGCACGGACCCAGCGGACGTCATGCGCTATATCGAACGCAACAATCTCTTCCGCGCCGGGCCTTTTCCGGTTTCCCGCTTCGTGCTCATGTCCTCCCGCCTCAGCCAGGGCGGCGGGCCTTACATCACCGAGCGCGCATACGACTTCACCAATCCGGGCGGCCTCGACGAAGAAGAGCTTGAGGAGGAAGAGGCGTTTCTCGAAGCTATGTTCGCAGGTGCCTGATCAGCCCGTCCGCCGCTTCTTCGATGAGATCGAGAACCGGCGCAAAGCCGTCTTCGCCGCCAAAATAAGGGTCCGGCACTTCGCGCAAAGGCGCATCCGGCGCATAATCGAGAAAGAGCCGCAGCGTGCCGTTGAAGCTTGTGGGCGTCAGGCGCTGCAAATGCGCAAGGTTCTTGCGGTCCATCGCCAGAAGATAATCGAAGCGCGAAAAGTCCGCCCGTGTGACCTGACGGCCCCGCAGCTCGGAAATATCATAGCCGCGCGTAGCGGCTGCCTCTTGCGCCCGCAGATCCGGCGCCTCACCCACATGCCAGTCACCAGTACCGGCAGAGGCGACATCGAGTGCAAGACCCGCGCCTTGCGCCTTCACGCGCAGCACCCCTTCGGCCATAGGCGAGCGGCAGATATTGCCAAGACAGACAAAGAGAACCCGGACCATGCTTTATACGTTCCCTTGAAAGGATGAAAAGAAGGATGGAAAAAACACGTCCATCCTAATGCGAAAACGCCACCTTAATGTGAAAACCCCATCCTAGTGTGAAACAAAAGGAGGCAGTTATGAGCGTCCCGAACAAAGCCAATCAGCCGCCGGAAAAGATGAAGGGCCCCGCCCTCAAGACCGCGCTTGACGGCCTGAAAGGCTGGAGCAAGGTGCGCGGACGCGAGGCGATCACGAAGAAATATGTCTTCAAGGATTTCAACGAAGCCTTCGGCTGGATGAGCCGCATCGCGCTGATCGCCGAAAAGGCGGATCATCACCCCGAATGGTTCAACGTCTTCAAGAATGTGGAAGTCACGCTTTCCACCCATGATGCAGGCGGCGTGACGGACAAGGACATCCACCTTGCCCGCGCCATGGACAAGCTGGCAGGCAAAGCCGGGAAGGCAGCTTAAGACGGTCTTAAGAGGTCCGGTCCATGCTCTCCCCATGAGCTCACTTGCCGCCACCGCCGTCGCCGTCAATCAGGCCCAGACCAAGGCTCAGCTTGCGACGATCATTCAAAAGCAGCAGCATCAGGCGGAAGCCTCGCTGGTCGCGCTTTTGCAGCAAAGCACCGAAGCGCTGCAGGCGGCAACGCCGCCCGGTGTCGGCGGCAAGGTCGATGTGACCACTTAAAGCCCCTTAAGAAAGCACATCTTGAAATGCAAAAGACCCGCGCCGGACGCGGGCCTTTGTCTTTTCTTGGAGTCGCGGGAAGCGCTGCTTCCCTCCGCCGCTTAGCGCGGGGCCATGCGGATGGCGCCGTCGAGGCGGACATCTTCACCGTTGAAATAACCATTGGTGATCATGGTCTTGGCGAGCGCCGCATATTCGGCCGGCTCACCCAGACGCGGCGGGAACGGCACCTGCGCGCCCAGCGCCTGTTTCACTTTTTCCGGCGCGCCGGCAAGAAGCGGCGTGTTGAAGATGCCGGGCAGGATCGTGTTCACACGAATGCCTTCGCGCGACAGGTCGCGGGCGATCGGCAGCGTCATGCCGACAACACCGCCTTTAGAGGCGGAATAAGCGGCCTGGCCGATCTGACCGTCTTCAGCGGCAACGGAGGCTGTGTTGACCATGGCGCCGCGCTCGCCGCCTTCCAGCGGATCGAGCGACATCATGCCCGCAGCCGATTTGGCGATGCAGCGGAACGTGCCCACGAGGTTGATCTGGATGATCAGGTTGAACTTATCGAGCGGGAAATGGTCGATCGCGCCCGTTTCCTTGTTGCGGCTTGCCGTCTTGATGGCGTTACCCGTGCCTGCGCAGTTCACCAGAATACGCTCCTGGCCGATGGCCGCGCGCGCCTTGGCGAAACCGGCATCGACGCTGGCTTCGTCCGTCACGTTCACATTGCAGAACACGCCGCCCAGTTCCTTGGCAACGGCTTCGCCTTTTTCTTCGTTGAGGTCGAAAATGGCGACTTTCACGCCGTCTTCGGCGAGCGCGCGGGCGGTTGCTTCACCAAGGCCCGAGGCACCGCCGGTGATCACGGCGCTGATATTGGAATCAAGTTTCATCTGCTTCTCCCTGTTCTGCCGCGCTTGGGCCCGGAGCTTCCGGAAACCGGCGGCGGCTATCGTTCATGTCGGCTCTTGCTGGCATGCGATTTAGCAGATTTTCAAAGGGCTTGGCGAGTTTTTCAGCCCGAAAAGAAGGGATTTGAGCGCTTGACGCAACGTTTCCCTAAAGAAAGGCCCGGCCCTCGCAAAGCGCGGAGCCGGGCCTTTTTTGAACCTATAGAGGGGATCAGCGCCCGCGCAGTTTCAGGATCGCAATGATGTGCAGGATCATGAAGACCGGCACCAGGAAGGAGGGGATCATAGTGAGCGGAAATTCCGCCAGAAGCCCCGTATGCAGATCGCCTGTCTGATAGACCGGCCCGTTCTCCCGCAGGATCACGCCCATAGCAAAGGCGCTGATGAAGTCGAGGAAGCCGATAAAGATGAGGCCATAGGCGGCGGTGCGCCAGCCCGCGCTTTTCTGCCAGATCATCAGCGCCACAAAGGGAGCGGCGAGCCCCACCAGAATGTCGCCATAGCCCGCCGGAATGGCGAAGGTGCCGGGCAGAAGTCCGTAGCCCCAGGTAAAGACGAAGGCAGCGCCCACGACGCGCCAGCCCTGAACGGCCGTCACAAGGCCAAGATCGATCGCACCGACCCAGGCCTTCACCCCGCCAAGCAAGCGGTAGGCGAGAAGGAAGAGCGAGGGCGGCAGAAGCGCGGCCACCACGATGGCGAAGGGCGGCTGATCGCCCACCGCATCGAACACGCCGTTCTTTGCCGCGGTCATGACGGTCAAGCCCCAAATGGCGAGCAGAATGAGGACCAGCGGTTTCAAAAGCGGCTGGCCGGAAGCCGGTGCGGCGGCCTTCATATTGGTGTCGGTCATGAGCGGTTCCTTTAAGTGTATATACACATTTAGGGGTAAATAAAAAGCGGGGCTCAGCCCGCCGCTTGAGAAAGAAGCGAAAGCAGCTGCTGAGCAGGCTCCGCGCCGAGCCCGGCCACTTTCTTTTCCTGAAAGGCGCGCCAGAGCGGCAGCGCGGCGCGATAGGCCTTCTCGCCTTCAGCGCTTAACGCTGCAATGCGGCGGCGTTTGTCATTGCCCTGCCGGTAGGCGATGAGCCCGTCCCGCTCCAAAAGCGCCAGATTGCGCGTCAGCGTCGTGCGGTCCGTGCCAAGCGCTTCGGCAAGCTGGGCGATGGGAAGAGGTCCTGCCTCTTCCAGTACCGCCAGAACGGCAAACTGGGCCGAGCCAAGACCGGAAGGCTTCAACGCCCCGTCGAGATCGCGCGCAATCAGCCGCGCCGCGCGGCGCAGATTGAAGCAGAGACAGGCGGCGGGCGAGGCCAGATCGGCGGTTTTCAAGCTCATAAGAGTGTATATACACGTATATGGCGGAATGTCAAGAGCATCGCTCTGCTCCTGTAAGCGAGTCAGCCTTGTCTTTGCCATTTTGCGGGCCCACATTTCGCTCATGAGCAAACGGCCCGACAGCGCTGCCCTGCCGGATTTCGAAGATCCGGCCTACCAACTGCCCGCCACCGTGGCGCAGAACCGCACGCGCGTGAAAAAAGGCTTCTGGCGCAAATTGCTGCGCGTTGCCGGGCGCGTGCCCTTCGCGGAAGAGGCGGCGGCCGCCTATTACTGCGCGCTCGATCCCAAAACGCCGGCGCGGGTGCGCGCAACATTGCTGGCCGCGCTTGCCTATTTCGTCACCCCGGCCGATTTCATTCCCGATGTCATTGCCGCCTTCGGCTTCACCGATGATGCGACCGTGCTGATGATGGCGCTCTCCGTCGTCTCCGGCCATCTGACGGAGAAACACCGGGCGGCGGCGCGTATGGCGCTCGGCAAAACGCCGCCGCAAGCACCGCAAGAAAATCCGGAAAACCAGCCCCGCTAGAAGCGCCGCTTAGTCGGGTAGACGGTCTGCGGCCTTTTCCGCCGCGCGCATCTCTTTCGCCGCTTGCGATTCCCGCCGCACGATGTAAAGCGCCGCGCCGATAATCACGGCGGCTCCTGCCAGCGTCCAGAGCGTCGGGATATCGCCGAAGATCACGATCCCGGCAAGCGCAAGGAAGATGAGACGGGAATATTCGAACGGCGCAATCACCGTCGCCTCCCCCACCCTGTAGCCGCGAATGAAACAATTATGCGAGGCAGCCCCCGCACTGCCCATAATGGCAAGCAGCGCCAATTGCTCCCAGCTCGGCATGATCCAGACGAGATAGGCCGGAATGGACGTGACGATGAGCCCGCCCACCCCGGTATAGAACATCAGCGTGATGGGCTGGTCGTAACGCGAGGCGATTTTGACGAGCACCGTGGCGAGCGCCACAAGCGCTGCGCCCAAAAGCGCGACGAGCGCCGCCGGATCGAGCGCGCCGGTCGGGCGCAGCATGATGAGGACGCCGCCAAAGCCGACAAGGGCGGCGATGACCCGCCGCTTGCCGATAGGTTCGGAAAGCAGCAGCGCCGCCAAAGGCACAAGAAAAAGCGTGCGCGAGAAGTTCAGCGCCTGAGCGTCCGCCAAGGGCAAATGCGCAAAAGCATAGAACCCGCAGATCATCGCCGAGGAGCCGACAAAGCCGCGCAGCATTTGCAGCGGCAGCACCTTGGTGCGGATGCCGCCTTCCGCGCCGCCCGCCCGGATAAGGAAAGGCAGAATAACGATGATCTGAAAAAGCTGCCGGAAGAAGGAGACCTGAAACGGATCGAATGTCTGGCCGAGATGTTTAACGAGCACCGCCATCACCACAAAAAGCATGGCGGAGAGAAGCAGCCAGAGCGCGCCTTGCACATTGGCGGGCAGGGCCGTAAGGCGGGCGGTCATTTCTTCGCGTCGGCTCATTTATTTCCGCCTTTCCTTACCTCTCAGGTCATTGCCGCCAAACACGGGCACGGCTCATAACCCCTGCATCTACTCACCAGAGCCAGGACGCATCCCATGGACGAGACCTTCAAAGACATGATCGCCGGCACCATTGCCGGCGCGCCTTACGGCAAGACCCTGGGCTTGGAACTGACGGGTCTTGAAGAAGACCGCGCCGTTCTTTTCCTGCCTTACCGAGAGGCGCTGACCACGATCGGCACCATGGTGCATGGCGGTGCGATCGCCTCGCTTGTTGATGTCGCCGCCACCGCCGCTTGCTGGGCAACATCCCATTTGCCGGAAAATCCGCGCGGCTCGACCATCGGCTTTTCCATCAATTATCTCGATGCCGCGTTGAGCGCGGACCTCATCGCCGATGCCCGCGTCATCCGCCGCGGCGGCTCGGTGCATGTGGCGACGGTCATCGTCAGCGACAAGGCGGGAAAACAAATCGCCCATGCGACGGTCACCTATAAGCTTTCCGGTAAACCCTCCGGCAAATAGGCGGCCGATATCCTTACCGCGTCCAGGCGCCGCCTTCATTCGTGCGGTAGCCGATGGCGCGGTAGGCGGCATCGACCACGGCCTGGCCGCGCTCGTTGAGCAAAATGCCCATACCCATCTGGTTCATCGAATAGCCAAAGCTCATACCGGCCTCAGGATCGGCAAAGCCGATGGAGCCGCCCATGCCCACATGACCGAAAGCGGCTTCGGAAAGAATGACCGACGACTGATTGCCGGGCGTCTCGCCCCGGTTGTCCATCGACTTCATGAAGCCGAGCCCGAAACGGGTCGGGATGAGCAGCGTTGCATCCTCGCGCGTTGCCATGGAAACGCGGCTCATGCGCGTCACGGCTTCCGGCGAAACGAGTTTGACGCCGCCCAACGCGCCGCCATTGGCAAGCGGCGCATACATGCCGGCAAGGCCCCGCCCGTTCGTGATGCCGTTGGCCGAGCCGATTTCGGCTTCATGGGCGGCGCGCGAATTGAAATCCGCCTTGCCGTTATTCATCAGGAAGAGCGAAGAGGGCGAGGCGGGATCGGAAAGAATGGCCTGCGTGAACTTACCGACCGGCGCTTCAGGATCGAGCGGCGCATTGATCATGCCCGCCACACGCGGCTCTTTATCTTCCGGCAGCCCGATCCAGAAATCGAGGCCGAGCGGGCCCGCCACTTCTTCCTGGAAAAACTGCCCCAAAGGCTTGCCCGCCACGCGGCGCACGATTTCGCCCACCGTCCAGGCAAAGGTGACGCCGTGATAGCCGTTGCGCGTGCCCGGCTTCCAGAAGGCTTCCTCACGCGCGACAAGGTCCGTCATATAATCCCAGTCGTAATAGGCTCCATCTTTCAATTGCGCGCGGATATGCGGCACGCCGACGGAATGATCGAGCATCATGCCGACTGTCGCTTCTTCCTTGCCGTTCACCGCAAATTCCGGCCAGATTTCTTTCACCGGCTGGTTGAAATCGAGCTGGCCCCGGTCGGCAAGCATATGCGCGCAAAGTGCCGCCGCGCCCTTGGTGCAGGAAAAGACGATGGAGACCGTATCTTCTTCCCAGGCCGCGCCGTCTTTTGCCTTATGCCCGCCCCATAGATCGGCAACAACTTTGCCCTCATGAGTGATGCAGACACTCGCGCCCACTTCGCCGCGCGAGATAAAGTTTTCCGCAAAGGCCGCCGCCACGCCTTCAAAGCCGCGGGCGCAGCTGCCCCGGATAATGGCCTTGCCGGCCTCCTGCTCGATCTTTTGCATGGTCATGACGTTTCCCCGTTTCTGCGGCGCTTTCATGCGCCTTATTGCGATTGTGTTTGTCCACCGGATTTCCGGCTTTGCAGAATTTCCCTGATCTTCGGTTTGAGCTGCCGCGTCAGATAGGCATAGCCCTGTTTCGACAGCGACATGCCGTCCCAGCGGAAAAGCTGATCTTTAAGCTCATCTTCTTCGGTGAAGAAACCGGGCGTCAGATCGATGAAATGAACCGGCGCGCGCTCATGGGCAAGCTGTTGAAGCAGCGCATTGGTGCGCTTTGCGCCCGGCCAGCGCGACATGCGCATCGGGGCGGGCGGCACGGAAACGATCAGCACCGGCGCATCCACCCCATGGGCACGAATGGCCGCCAGAAAGATTTGCGTTTGCGCGAGCACGTCTTCCGGGCGGCGCCCGCGCACATCCGCAAGGTCCTCATCGCCCGCCATCATGACAATGAGGCTCGGCTCATAGGGTTTGACGATGCGGGCCGCATAATGGGTGAGATGGGCGATGCGCGCCCCGCCAAAGCCGCGGTTCAGCGCGTCGAAAGGCATCATATCGGCGCTAAGCGTTTCCCACAGCCGGACATCGCGCCCGCCGATGAAAAGCACCGCGCCTTTCTCCGGCGGGTTGGAGATATCGCGGCGCTCGAAGGCCGCGATATCCCCTTCCCAGTAGGAAGGCTCGCCGGAGGCGAAGAGCACATAGACGAGAAAGCCGAACAGAAGCACGAGCGTGCCGCCGATAAGCGCGGCCCAACTGATTGCGATGCGCCCCATATGCCCGCCGCTCCCTCTCGTGCCTTGGCTTTGCCGCTTAGCGGACCTGAAGGACGACCTTGCCCTTCACTTTACGGCCCGCCATGTCGTTCAGCGCGGAGGCCACGTCTTCGAGCTTGTAGCTTTTTGAGACATGCGGCTTGATCTTGCCCGCTTTGAACATCTCCATCAGCTCGCGCAGGTTTTCTTCATGGCGCGCGCGCTCACGGCCCGTGAAGGCACCCCAGAAGACGCCGACGATCTGACAGCCTTTGAGCAGCGCGAGGTTGAGCGGAATTTTGGGAATGTCGCCCGCGGCAAAACCGACAACGAGATAGCGCCCGTTCCAGTTCATGGCGCGCAGTGCCGGTTCCGCGTAATCGCCGCCCACCGGATCGTAAAGCACGTCGGCGCCCTGGCCGCCCGTCAGTTCTTTGATCTTTTCAGAAAGCGCCTTTTGCTGATCCCGGTCGAGCGGGCCGGAAGGATAGACGAAACCGTCATCGGCGCCGTGTTCCTTGGCGACCGCTACTTTGTCTTCCGACGAAGCTCCCGCAATCACCTTCGCGCCCATCGCCTTGCCGAGCTCGACGGCGGCCAGGCCGACACCGCCGGCCGCGCCCAGAACGACCAGCGTTTCGCCGGGCTTGATTTCGGCGCGGTCTTTGAGCGCATGATGCGAGGTGCCGTAGGTCATAAGGAAGGCGGAAGCCGTCTCATAATCCATCTCATCGGGGATCGGCAGCGCGCGGGCTTCTTCCAGCGCGATTTCCTCGGCAAAGCCGCCCCAGCCGCACGAGCCGATGACCCGGTCGCCCTCTTTGATCTTTTTCACCCCGGCGCCGACCTTCGTCACCTTGCCGGAAACCTCACCGCCCGGCGAGAAGGGCAGCGGCGGCTTGAACTGATAAAGGTTCTGGATGATGAGCACGTCGGGAAAATTCACCGCGGCGCTATGCACCTCGATCACCACCTCCCCGTCTTTCGGCTCGGGGCTCGGCACATCTTCGATGACCAGTTTTTCCGGCGGACCGTATTCCTTGCAGAGGACGGCTTTCATGTCTTTCTCCCTGTTTTGACTGTTGTTTCCAGGATTGCGTTTGGAAATTCCCGTTAACCTTCCCATAGCACAGCCTGCCCGATGGCCGCTAGCAGGCGCGCGCCCGGCACGGGTCAATTTGTCCCTTTGGCACGAAAATCGCTCTCTCGCCCCCGAGCCCGGACAATCCGCAAGGGCGTGGCTCAGAACGGTACAACCCAAGGGGAATAATATGAATTCGATTGTTAAAGGCACGGCGATTGCCGGTCTTCTGACTGTTGCGCTGACGAACGGCGCGGGGGCTTACGATCTAAACAACGCCATCACGAACGGCCAGGTCACGCTGCAGGATGTCACCGCCGACACGAACTTGTGGGTGAAAGCGGTCGACACGAAAGTCGACGTTTCGACCGCCGCCATTGCCAACTCGCTCTCCGCCGAGCTGAAAGGCAATACCTATCTGGAAAACAACCAGGTGCTGGGGGCAGCAGCCGATGTGAAAGCGGCAACCGTCGTGGAAGCCGAATGGATCGGCGGCAAAGCCACCATCAACACCCAGGCGATCGGCAATAACGTGACGGCCTCCGTTGCCGATGCGCAGTTCGTCAACATTCACAACAATCAGACCACCGGCTGGCAGGCCCCGCGCCCGACCGATCCGGAAGCTGTTTCCAACGTGACCATCGAAAACGCCGCGAAGGTGGATGTCTCCGCTCTTGCCGCCTCCAACGCCTTCGCGCTGGAAAGCAATGCGCAGGAAATCAACCTCACCAGCGCGCAGCTCAACAACTCGCTGACCACCGCCGTCTCCAATGTCAGCATCGGCTATACGAACGCGCTGAAAAGCTCGAGCGTGGCCATCGGCAATCAGGTCTCCATCGCCCCGATCGCCATCAAATAAACCGCCCGCTCTTCAAAGCGCGCAAAGGACCGGGAACCGCAAAGGTTCCCGGTTTTCTTTTGCCCAAATGCCCGTCCCAAATCGGGACTCGGCCCGGTTTTCCGCAGTTTCCCGCGCTTGGCATGGCTCTCGCAATACCGTGATCAAGCGCCGTTCTCAGGCTCATATTGAAACAGCAGCCGCCCGATTGGAGGCACGACATGAAACCGACCCGTCTTTTTCTCAGCGCCGTACTGGCAACGTTCTGCGCCGCGCCGGCTCTGGCCGGGGACCCGGACCACACCGTGCTGAACGGTCAGATCAACCTCAAAAACATCGTCGGTGAGCTGAACATCTATGTCGATGACGCAGGCTCGCTCGGCCAGACCGCAAGCGCCCAGGGCAACAGCTTCGAAGCGGAGCTCGACGGCTCCTCCGATGTCGACACCTATCAGATCAATCATTCCAACGTCGAAGCCGACCTCAATCTTGAAGCCGGCTGGATCGAAGGCGAGGCGACGACGGTCTCCCAGTCCTTCACGAACTCCGCCACGATCAAGGGCGACGGTACGGGCGGCGTAGCCGTGAACAATTATCAGGAAGCCGATCCGAGCTGCGATTCCTGTTATGACGATGCCAAGACCTTCATCGCCGTTGACGGCGTGGGCACGCTGGACAGCTCCACCACCGCCGTTGCCAACTCGCTGAACGTCTATAACAACGCGCCGGGAACGAATATCAATTCCCAGCAGATCAACAATTCCAAGATGAGCGCCGTCTCGAACATCTATGTCGGCTACGCGGGCAGCCTCAATGCCTCCTCGGCCGCCGTCGGCAACAGCGTGATCGTCGGCAAGTAATCCTGCTGCCAAGCAGGGGAATGCGGCGCGGATGCGTATCAAGCCGCCGCCGCTCAAGGGAACCGGAGATGCGGGGGGCGCGTCTCCGGTTCTTCTCGTTCGGCTATAGGCTCAACTGGAGGCCTTGGCCCTTCTTGCCAAGCCCCGCCCAAGCCCTTATCCCTTGCCGCGACGGAAAACGAGCAGGCAAGACGAGATGAACCAAAAGGGACCGAGAGGATATTTCGGCTTCGGCGTGGAAGGCATTTCCAAGCCGATGAATATGGGCAGCCTGATCCGCTCCGCCCATGCTTTCGGCGCGAGCTTCGTTTTCACCGTGGGCGCGGCGCACAAAGTGCGGGCCGCCAAATCCGACACCTCCAAGACCCCGCAGCACGTGCCTTATTATGAATGGGACCGTGCGGGCGACATGATCCTGCCGCGCGGCTGCCACCTTGTCGGAGTGGAGCTGACGGAGGAGGCGGTCGATCTGCCCAGCTTCCGCCATCCCTTGAATGCGGCTTACATTATGGGCCCCGAGCGCGGCAGCCTGTCGGAGGAAATGACGGCGAAATGCGATTTCGTGGTCAAGATCCCCACGAAATTCTGCCTCAACGTGCAGATCGCCGGCGCCGTCATCATGTATGACCGGCTGCGCTCCATGGGCAATTATGCCCCCAGGGCGCTGATGCCGGGCGGCCCGGTGGACGGCGCGCGCGAGCACACCCATGGCGGCCCCATCATGCGGCGCGGCGGCATCAAAATGCCCATGAAGCGCCCTTATGAGGAAGAAGAGGACGCGGACTAACCGCTCCCGGAAAGTTGAGGGTGCACAAAACAGCCGGAAGAGCGCCCCCGGGCGCGGACATATTTCCGCCGCATCCCGCCTGCAGTTTCGCATCTGAAAGTCTGTCCGGACGCCGCTTGAGGCCCGCCCGCACCAAGGCGGCGGCAGCGGACCGGGGACACAGGTGGAAATGTATGGGGGGCTTGGGTAAGCTGCGCCCGGACCCCACTGGAAGAATCGAGTCGGAAGAAGATGCGCAAACGAGAAAGAGCCTTCCTTAAAGGTACGATTTTAGCGGCCCTGCTAATGAGCGCGGCCCCGGCGCTGGCCGAAGCGCCCAAACTGCTCGGCAAATTCAACGATTGGACGGCTTATACCTATGGTTCCGGCAAGGACCGGATCTGTTATGTCATGTCGGAACCCAAGGAGCAGCGCCCGCGCGGCGTCAATCGCGGCGACGTCTTCATGATGGTCACGCACCGGCCGGGCCAGAACGTGCGCAACGAGATCTCCATGCGCGCAGGCTATGTCTTCGATGAAAAGAGCCGGCCTTATTCGGAAATCGGCTCGGACAATTTCCAGATGTTCACCGGTGTCAATGAAGGCGGGGAAGCGCGCCATTGGGCCTGGCTGGAAAACTCCTCCGATGAAAGCCGCATGGTCAACGCCATGAAGCGCGGCTCGGACATGATCGTGAAAGGCACCTCGAGCCGGGGCACGCTGACGACCGACACCTATTCGCTGTCCGGCGTCACCGCCGCTATCGGCAAGATCGACGACGCCTGCCGCTAAGCGCCTGAATTAAGGGCCTAAAAGCCCGCAAAAAGCCGCCGCGCCTTGAAAGCCATGTGCCTTGAAAGCCATGGGCCTTGAAAGATAGCGCGGCGGCCTTTTCTTGTGCTATAGCAGCCCCAGATTGAACGGCAGGCGCGCGGGCCCCGAAACCGGCAGAATTCCGGCAAAGCCCCGCCTCCCCAACTCCTCGAGAAAATGCCGGATAGGCAAATGAGCGTAACACTGGACATATCCCATAAGGCGGAAGGCGCGGGCGACAGCCCGGCGGCGAACGAGGCCGCCCGCACGGGCCTCATCGGCCTGCCGCGCCCCAAACTCCAGGAAGCGCTTGAGGCGGCGGGCATTCCCGCCAATCAGACCAGGATGCGCGCCGGCCAGCTCTGGACCGCGCTCTACCATCAGGGCCTGACCGACTTTGCCGATATCACCACGCTCTCCAAAGCGCTGCGCGACGAACTGGCCAAACGCTTTACCCTAGAGCGCCCGGAAATCGTCACCGAACAGATTTCCACCGACGGCACGCGCAAATGGCTGATCCGTCTTGCCTCCAGCGATCCGCGCGCGCCCGCGCCGGAAGTCGAGGCCGTCTATATTCCTGAACCCGACCGGGGCACGCTCTGCATTTCCTCACAGGTCGGCTGCACGCTCAATTGCACCTTCTGCCATACGGGCACGCAAAAGCTCGTGCGCAACCTGACTGCGGAAGAGATCGTCGCCCAGATCCTCATCGCCCGCGATGCGCTTGGCGAATGGCCGACGCCGAAGGAAGGGCGCAAGATCACGAATATCGTGCTCATGGGCATGGGCGAGCCACTTTACAATTTCGACAATGTGAAAGACGCCATCGACATTCTTTCCGACGGCGAAGGCCTTTCCATTTCCAAGCGCCGTATTACGCTCTCCACTTCCGGCGTCGTGCCGATGATCGAGAAAGTGGGCTCCGATATCGGCTGCATGCTCGCGATCTCGCTTCACGCGGTGAACGATCCCACCCGCGACATGCTGGTGCCGCTCAACAAGAAATATCCGATTGCGGAGCTTCTTGATGCCTGCCGGAATTTCCCCGGCCTGTCCAACGCCCGGCGCATCACCTTCGAATATGTGATGCTGAAAGGCGTGAATGACAGCAAGGAAGACGCAAAAGAACTCGTGCGGCTTCTGAAAGGCATTCCGGCAAAGATCAATCTCATTCCCTTCAATGCCTGGCCCGGCGCGCCTTACGAGTGCTCGGACTGGGAAGAGATCGAAACCTTCGCCGATATCGTCAACCGCGCAGGCTATGCAAGCCCCATCCGTACCCCGCGCGGGCGCGACATCATGGCCGCCTGCGGCCAGCTGAAGTCCGAAAGCGAACGGCTGAAGGCCAGCCTGCGCGCGGCGCAATAGGCCCCATCTTTCCATTCCGGCAACAGGTCCTTTCCCGATTGTGAGGCGACAGCACCCCTTTTCCCGCGTTACGCTCCGGCAAACGCGAAAAGAAAATGAGGGAGGCCGTCATGACCGCATTCACGGTAAAAGAAATATGGCGCTATCCGGTCAAGTCCATGCAGGGCGAGCGGCTGGAGGAAACCGTGCTCACGAAAGGCGGCATTCCTTTCGACCGGGGCTGGGCGGTGCGCGATGAACAGACCCAGACCATTCGCGGCGCCAAACATATTCCCGGCCTTTTGCATTGCTCGGCCCGCTATATCGAAGGCACCTCGGCAGACGCCGTGCCGCATGTGGAAATCACGCTGCCCGATGGCAGCAAAACGGGCTCGCAAGAAGAAGACGTTAACGCCCGCCTTTCCAAAGCATTGGAGCGGGAGGTAACGCTCTGGCCGCTGCAGCCCGCCGACGACAGCGCCCATTACCGCATCAATGAAACGGCAGCTTCCCAGGAAGAACTGGAAGCGAATATGCGCGCCATGTTCGGTGTGCGTGACGATGAAACGCTGCCCGATCTCAGCGCCATTCCGGGCGAGCTTTTGTCGGAAGTCATGGAATATGCAAGCCCGCGCGGCACCTATTTCGATCTTTATCCGGTGAACCTTCTCACCGAAGCCTCGCTGCGCCGCTTTCAGGAACTCACCCCTTTCTCGAAGCTCGATGTGCGCCGCTTCCGCCCGAACTTTCTGATCGCCGATGATGAAAAACTTTCATCGCTCGCCGAATTCGGCTGGGTGGGCAACAAAGTCACGCTCGGCGGCGCGGCGCTCGATATCGATATCGAATGCATGCGCTGCGTGATGACCACCCGCGAGCAGGCCCCGCACGGACAAGGCGCTATTCCGCGCGATCCGGAAATCATGCGCACGCTGGTACGCGAGACGAAACACAATCTCTCGGTCTATGCGAATGTCGCAAGCCCCGGTGCGGTGAAGGTTGGGGATGAGGTGAGGGTATAATCTTGCATCAGCGCTCGGCGCGAAGAACCTATGCAGAAGTTGCAATGAGAAGAGACGCCACATGGACCCCGGGACAAGCCCGGGGTGACAGCATCATTCAGATAACAGGCGTTGCCTAACTGCACACACCGAGTGTCACCCCGGCTTTATGCCGGGGTCCATACCAATGCTTGCCGCAAGTTCGAAAGCCGGCAGTGGCCTCCTACTTGGCCCCTGCATCACGAGGCATAGATGCTTCACTTCCCCTTCGCCCAGTTGAAGGCCTGCTCCATGCGGTCATGGCCCCAGAAAAGCTCATCGCCGACGGTAAAGCTCGGCGCGCCGAAAATGCCGCGCTCCCAGGCTTCATCGGTCTGCGCCCGCAAAGCGTCTTTGTTTTCCTGGGTGAAGGCGGCGGCAAAGGCCTCTTCCGGCTCAACGCCGACAAGATCGAGCACTTCGGCGAGCACCGCGTCATCCGAAATCGTCAGCCCGTCGACAAAATTCGCCCGGTAAACAGCACGGCTGAAATCCTCGCCCCAGCCTTCCTTCATACCGGTAAGCGCGAGGCGCGCGGCCTTCAGTCCGTTCTGCGGAAAGTGTGAGGGCTTATTGAAGGGCAGCTTATAGGCCGCGCAAAGCCGCTCAAGATCGCGCCACATATAGCGCCCCTTCACCTCATAAACATTGAAAGGGGAATCCTGCAGGCCCTGCTCGAAAAAGATCGGCCCGAGCAGCATAGGCCGCCAGATAACCTCCACCCCCGCCTTTTTGGCGAAAGCGTCCACCCGCATCGCCGCCGGATAGGAATAGGTGCTCGCAAACTCGTACCAGAACTCGATTTTCGCCATGTCCATCCCCGCGAAAGGCTCACTATTGCCCTTTTCCTAGCACGCGGAGCCCTGCGCGGCGATCCTTCAACGGCGCGGTCTAGCTTGCGGAAATGACAGAGAAAGCACCCGACGTCCACCCGGCGGCTCCAGCCCGCCCTTGCGGAAAGCGCCCGATCCGCTCTATACCGGCCTTTCCTTCAACCCCGCCGGCCTTCAACCCCACCGGAACACCTGCCTTGGTCAAACTCAGCCCGTTTCACGAACATCCCCAGCGCGAGAAGCTGACAAACGAGGTGCATTCGCGTCCGCCCGCCGAAGTGCCGGGGCCGATGATCTGCACCCATTTGGCGCTGCTCACCGGAGAAAACGGCTTTGAAGGCGAGCGCATTCACTTGCGTGAACTGGCCGCGCTTTTCGGCGCGAAGGCCCCGGAAAAGTTCGGCAACCACCTGGTGCTGGAGCTCGGCAACCGCAAGCTCGTCTGGGAGCGGCATACGGAATTTTCCACCTATACGTTTTTCGAATATCTGAGCGAAAACCGGAAACCGGAAGAAGCCTTCGCCCATCCGCCCTTGAGCGCGCTGCCGGAAAACTGGAAAGAGAAACTCTCCGGCGAATTGCTCGTCGCCATTAATCTCGCCGTGGTCAGCGCCCCGCCCGAAGAGATCGACCCGCATCTGAACGCGCTTTTCGATCCCCAGCGCCTCATCGGCGCGCGGGTGGCGGGCGGCGCAGCGGCGGCATGGACCGACTTCACACTGCATGAAGACGGGCTGTCGCGCATCCTCATCGCCAACCAGTCTTTGAAGCCGGGGCGCATGGGCCGCCTCGTGCAGCGGCTTTTGGAAATCGAAACCTACCGGATGATGGCGCTTCTGGCCTTTCCGCTCGCCCGCGCGCTCGCCCCTGAAATTTCCAACATGGA
This sequence comes from Tepidicaulis sp., assembly GCF_965222285.1. Lineage (NCBI taxonomy): Bacteria > Pseudomonadati > Pseudomonadota > Alphaproteobacteria > Hyphomicrobiales > Parvibaculaceae > Tepidicaulis > Tepidicaulis sp. The sequence continues at coordinate 3,293,066 of NZ_OZ244942.1, forward strand.
ACAGGAGCTGGCCCGGATTGCGACGGAGACCGCCTCGATCAAGGGCCTGGCGGACGAGCAGCGCCAATTGCAGGAACTCACTTCGCTTGCCGCCCGCGTCGAGCAGCTGACCGCGCGCACCGATTTCCGCTTTTCGGCAGGCCGGGCCTATTATGATCTTGTGGTGCGGCGGATCGGCGAGCTCGACGAGCAAAAGCTGCCTGGCATCCAGCAAATCTCCACCTTCATGGAGCGCCGCCTAGCGCCCGCCATGAGCACCAGCGAGGCGATGGACCGCCGCCTCGACACGCTCTCCCAGCATATCGCGCGGGCGAGCGGCCTCTTGCGCACACGGGTGGAAATCGCGGTGCAGGAACAGAACCAGAGCCTGCTTTCCTCCATGGAAAGCCGCGTGCGCCTGCAAGTGCGCCTCCAGGAAACGGTGGAAGGGCTCTCCGCCGTCGCGATTTCCTATTACCTGCTCGGCATCATTCACTATGCGCTTGAGGCCGCTCATGAGGCGGGCCTGCCCGTCCACCCCAATCTGGCGGTCGGCATCCTCGCTCCCATCATGCTGGTGGCGGTCTATCTCGGCGTGCGCTCGGTGAGAAAGCGCCTTAAAGGCAGCTGAAACAGGAAAAAATGCGGCCCTTCGCCCCTTCCTCGCCGAAAGAATAACCAAAGGGCGCCGGAAAGGGGCGGAAACCCCTCGCGCCCCCTTGTCTATAAGGGGCTTTTGCCTATAGTGCGCCGCAACAAGGGGGGCCGCCCAGCGTCCCCGTTCCGGCCGGCCCGAAGGCCGGAAAGACCGGCAAGCCGCCACCCTTAGCGAGGGGACACGCCATGAGCGACAGCAAGAAAAACGTCAATAAAGTGGTACTCGCCTATTCCGGCGGGCTCGACACCTCCATCATCCTGAAATGGCTTCAGGAAGAATATGAGTGCGAGGTCGTCACCTTCACCGCCGATCTCGGCCAGGGCGAAGAGCTGGAGCCGGCCCGCAAAAAGGCCGAGATGCTCGGCATCAGGGAAATCTATATCGAGGACCTGCGCGAGGAATTCGTGCGCGATTATGTCTTCCCGATGTTCCGCGCCAATGCCCTTTATGAAGGCATCTACCTGCTCGGCACCTCCATTGCCCGCCCGCTCATCGCCAAGCGCCAGATCGAGATCGCGCGCGAAGTGGGCGCCGATGCCGTCTGCCACGGGGCGACCGGCAAGGGCAACGACCAGGTCCGCTTCGAGCTCGGCTATTATGCGCTGAACCCGGAAATCAAAGTCATCGCTCCCTGGCGCGAATGGGACCTGACCTCGCGCACCAGGCTCATCGAATTCGCCGAAAAACACCAGATCCCCATCGCCAAAGACAAGCGCGGCGAAGCGCCCTTCTCCGTGGACGCGAACCTTCTGCACATCTCCGCCGAAGGCAAGGTGCTGGAAGACCCCGCCGAAGAAGCGCCCGAATATGTTCATAGCCGCACCGTCGCCCCGGAAGAGGCACCCGACAAGCCGACCTATATCGAGATCGGTTTTGAAAAAGGCGATCCCGTTTCCATCGATGGGGAAAAGCTGTCCCCCGCCGCCCTTCTCACCAAGCTCAACAAGCTGGGCGGGGACAATGGCATCGGCCGGCTCGATCTCGTGGAAAACCGTTTTGTCGGCATGAAGTCCCGCGGCGTTTACGAAACGCCGGGCGGCACCGTGCTGCTTGCCGCCCACCGCGGCATGGAAAGTCTCACCCTCGACCGCGGCGCCATGCACCTGAAAGACGAGATCATGCCGCGCTATGCCGAGCTCATCTATAACGGCTTCTGGTGGAGCCCGGAGCGCGAGATGCTCCAAGCGCTGATCGACAAGAGCCAGGAAATGGTGACGGGCTCCGTGCGCGTCAAACTCTATAAGGGTAATGCGACGGTCGTTGGCCGTTCTTCGCCCTACTCGCTCTATTCCATGGAGCACGTCACTTTTGAAGAAGACAGTGTTTACGACCAGCGCGATGCGGAAGGCTTCATCAAGCTGAATGCGCTGCGCCTGCGTCTTCTTCGCTCCCGTAACAACCGCGTAAAGTCATAGCAGAGGTATCATGCGTCTAGACGCCATCCCGATTGGCAAGAACCCGCCCTACGACATCAATGTCGTAATCGAAGTCCCCCATGGCGGCTATCCGGTGAAGTACGAGCTTGATAAGGCATCGGGCGCACTGGTGGTGGACCGTTTCCTCCACACCTCCATGAACTATCCCTGCAATTACGGCTTCGTGCCGCACACGCTGTCCGATGACGGCGATCCGGTGGACGTGCTTGTCGTCTCGCGCATTCCGGTCGTGCCCGGCGCGATCATGCGCTGCCGTCCCATCGGCGTTTTGATGATGGAAGACGAAGCAGGCCAGGATGAAAAACTTCTCGCCGTACCGGTCGAAGCGCTCAATCCTTATTACAAGAATGTCGCTTCCTACGAAGACCTGCCGGAAATTCTGATCAAGCGCATCGCCCATTTCTTCGAACATTACAAAGACCTCGAAGACGGCAAATGGGTGAAGATCAACCGCTGGGGCGGACCGGAAGAAGCCGCAAGCCTCATCGTCAGCGGCATCGAAGCGGCAAAGAACGCAAAAGAAGCTGCCGAGTAAATCGGGCTTCCTTAAAAATCGCAAAACCGGCTCCTCATAAAGCGGGCCGGTTTTTTGTTGCCCGTCCCCGCACTTGCGTTTTTGCAAAACTGAACCGTCCGCCCCCTTGCGCGCGCCGCCGCTCCTTGCGCATGCTGGCCCCCTGGAAGGGAGAAAACCATGCCGCAAAGCGCCGAAGAGACCTACAAACTCTGGCATCAATTCGTGGAAACGGGCGATGCGAAATTCCTGCCCGCGCTCTTTGCCGAGGACGCGGTGCTGCGTACGCCGGTTTACTGGAAAGAGCGCAAAGGCATTGAGGTTTTCGTCATCATGAGCTGCGTGCCCGAAGCGCTCGGCCCCATCACTTATGTGCGTGAATGGATCGACGGCAAGGACTGGGCGCTGGAATTTTCCGGCAAGATCGATGACATTGAATTCAAAGGCATCGACCTCATCACGCTGGGCGAGGACAACAAGATCAAACTGATCGAGGTCATGCTGCGCCCGCCAAATGCCGGCGCGCTTTTCCGCGCGCGCATGGAAGAGCTGGTGACAAAGGCAAAGGCGGCGCTCGAAAAAGGCGCAGCTTCTTAAAAGGGAACGGCGGCAGCGGGCAGTTCCCATCCGGGCTGAAGACCCAGCACCTGGCCTGCCACTTCCTGCGCAAGCTTATCGCCATCGGATGAATTGGTGAGAATGACGACGCCGCCCCGGCGCGCCGGGTCGATCACCATAAGCGAGGCGAACCCCGGATTGGCGCCCCATTGCCAATATGTCTTGCGCCCTTCCGCTTCCCGCATGCCGATCCCGAGCCCCCATTCGACATTATCTGTCACGGGGACGGTTTCGCCCATCATCCGCTCGCGCCACTCACTCCCGAGACGGCGCGCCTGAATGAAGCCCGCCATGAAGCGTCCGAGATCGCCCGCCGTGCTGCGCAGGGAACTCGCCGCATTGAGCTCGCCCGCCGGCATGCGCGGCACCGGGATGTGCTGGCTCAAAATTCCCACGCTGAGGCCGATGGCAATGAGAAAGGAGACGGTACTGACAAGCCGCCCGCTTCCCTCATCCCCGCGCGACAGTGTGCCGTCGCGCGGCCCGTAAAAGCCGAAAAGTCCGGCCAGAAAACTAACAATGAAATAAAGCACCGCCAGAGCGGCAAGATAAGCGACCGTGACGATCAGAATAAACGGCATGCGCCCCGTGCCGATATAGGGCCAGACCAGCGCCACTGCCGTGACAAAGGCAAGTCCGGCAGGCGGCAAAGCGTCCGTCCAATAATATTTCGGCCGGTCGAGCGCGAAGCGATAAAGCGCCCAGCCCGCGCCGATGAAGACGAGGCTCAGCGCGAGGAACGGCAGAAGAATGATCAGCACCGGCTGCAGCACCGGCACATAGCCGCGCGCCATGTGCTCCAGCGCGCCGGATGGCAGCGCGAAATAACTCTCGCTCATGCCGAAAGGCGCAAAAACGAGATCGCGCATCACGGTTTGAAAATCCGCCGCCGCGATTTCTTCCACCGCGTGCTGGAGATACATATAGCCGATGCCGGAATAGGAAAACCTGCGCCCCGGCGCAAAAGCAAGCTCGCTATCGGGCGCGGCGATATTATTGCCGAGACCGGATGTGTGGGCGAGCAATTGGCGCACCGTCAGCGCGGAAACATCCCCCCCTTCCATCGGCCAGGGCCGGGGCAGCGCTTTTTCGAGCGGCGCATCGAGCGGCAGGAAACCCTCCCGCGCCAGAATGAGAATGCCGTAAGCGCTGATGCTTTTTCCGAGCGATGCCGCCTCGAAAAGCGTTTCCTTCCGCACCGGCGCGCCGTTCCATGTATCGGCAACACCGAACGTGCCTTCATAGACAAGCTGCCCGTCCCGCACCACGGCAATCGCCGCGCCCGGCACATCGAGTTCGGCAAGGCGGCGGGGCACGTAAAGCTCCATCGCCTGCACCATTTCTTCCTGCGGCCAGGAGAGCATGCCTTGATCGTCGCGGTAGCGGTCGGCTACAGCAGGAGAAAGGGAGAGTGAGAGACAAAAGAAAGCGAGGGCGGAAAGCGCAACCTCTTTGAAGACTGCCGAAGAAATCCGCCGCATAAGCCCCCTCATCCTTGCCCCCGGGTACCGTTCAATCGATCGGCATGCGCGGGATTTGAAAATTAAGCCGCAGCGCATCGATCTTCTGGCGCGGTTCCGGCTCAAGCACGCCTGCCTCCGCCGCCTTGGCGCAGGCGCGCAGCTCCTCGCGGTTCTTCACCCCAAGCACGACCGTATCCACCCCCTCCATGGAAAGCGCATAGCGGTACGCAATGATCGCCGGGTCTTCCCCAAGCTCCGCGCAAAGCTTGCGGAAGGGCGCGGCTTTTTCAAAATCGCGCACTTCCGGATGATCCGCCGGCAGCTCCCGGTCGAGCGCTTCGGTCAGCGCGCCGGCCTGTACCGCCCGGATGCCCATGACGCCCACACCGTTATTCTTGGCCGTGCGGATGATGTTGCGCGGCTCCGGCGGCTCGTCATAGCGGCGCATGGAGCCGGCGGAATCGAGAAGGTTGGTCACGGCCTGCACCGCGGCGGGTTTTTCATCATGGCGCAGCGCGTCCATGATGGATTTCGGCAGGCCCGTACCCGTAATCCCCCAATCCGCGATCAGCCCTTGCGCTTTCAGCTTCGCCATCGCCGGAATGACGGCATCGGCATAAAGGCTCCAGCGCGTCGCCCAGCGCGTCTGCGTTTCCGCATCGTGCTTATAGACGTAATCGTCGGGGCAAATATTCGTATGAAGGAAAAAGAGATCCACCCGTTCGAGCTTCATCGCTTCCAGGCTGCGCCGCAGCGAGCGCTCGAGTTTACCGTAAACATCTCCCGGTTCCGGCGAGCCCAGAAAACATTTCGTCGTCACCCGCGCGCCGCCCGGCAATTTGCCGCCAAAGGCCTCCCCGACCACGGCTTCCGCTTCTCCGCGCCCGTAAAGCGGGGCCATATCGAATAGCGTAATGCCGAGATCGACCGCCTCACGCGCTGTTGCCACCGCCTCTTTACGGTCCGTTTCGCCCCAGACTTGGCCTAGCCCCCCGCCCCCGAGGGTAAGCAGGCTGACGGGCCAAAGAGAACCGAGCATGCGCTGTTCCATATCGATAGGCCTTTCTCGACGGGGCTAAAGTCCTTCGGGCGCGGCGATCCCTGCCTGACGGCAGGCGGCAATGAGCGTGTTGTGCAAGAGGCAGGCAATCGTCATGGGGCCGACGCCGCCCGGCACCGGCGTAATGGCGCCGGCGACTTCTTTTGCCGCCGCGAAATCGACATCGCCCACAAGGCGGGTCTTGCCTTCGCCTTTTTCCGGCGCGGGAATGCGGTTCATGCCGACATCGATGACGGTTGCGCCGGGCTTCACCCAGTCGCCCTTGACCATCTGCGCGCGTCCGACGGCGGCAACGAGAATATCCGCACCCGCAGCCACTTTGGCGAGATCCGCCGTGCGCGAATGGGCGATGGTGACGGTGCAGTTTTCTTTCAAGAGAAGCTGCGCCACCGGCTTGCCGACAAGATTGGAGCGGCCGATCACCACCGCATTCTTGCCCGCAATATCCGCCATCACATCCTTGATCAGCATCAGACAGCCAAGCGGCGTGCAGGAGACAAGCCCGTCAAGCCCGCTGGCAAGGCGCCCGGCATTCACAGGGTGCAGCCCGTCCACGTCCTTATCCGGAGAAATCGTATCGATGACTTTCTGCTGGCTGATCTGATCCGGCACCGGGAATTGCACAAGAATGCCGTGTACGGACGGGTCGGCGTTGAGCTCGCGCACTTTCGCAAGCAAGTCCTCTTCGCTCGTGTCCGCAGGCAATTTGAACTCGAAAGAGTTCATGCCCACTTCCTTCGTCGCGATACCCTTGTTGCGGACATAGACCTCGCTTGCCGGGTCGTTGCCCACCAGCACCACCGCAAGGCCCGGCGTCAGCCCGTGGTCTTTTTGAAGCCGCGCCACATGCTCGCCGATACGCCCGCGCAGGCCCGCCGCATAAGCTTTGCCGTCGATGATCCGTGCCGTCATCCCGTCTTCCGTCATTTCTTTCTGGCGGCCGCCTCGAGCCGGGCTTGCAAAGCCCCGCTCTCTTCCAGCTGCGCATCTTCAATCAACACCACTTTCGTGCGGCCCGTTTCCCCGCTTAAAACACGAAGACGCCCGGCAGGCAGACCGAGCGACTTGGCAAGCAGTTTCAAAACGGCGCCGTTCGCTTTTCCCTTTTCCGGCGCGGCGCTGACACGCAGCCGCAGGAGAGGGGCCCCGTCCGCATCTTCCTCCCAGCCGTCTATCTGGCTGGCCTTTGCCCCCGGCACCACTTTTAAAGTAAGCGCAAGGCCGTCCGGGTGGGCGCGCAGGCCCGCGCCCTTTTCCTCTTCTCCGGCCAGCCCGCTCAATAGCCCATCAGCGCCGGGGCGACATAATAGGCAATGATGTCCTGCAGCAGGATAAGGCCCAGAATGAGCACGACGGGCGAGAGGTCGAGTCCGCCCAGATCCGGCAAGACCCGGCGGATCGGCCGCATGGCAGGTTCCGTCATCCGGTAGAGCATATCGGCCACCGTGAAGACGAAACGGTTCTGCGTGTTCACCACATTGAAGGCGATGAGCCAGCTTAAGATGGCGCTCGCAATCACGATCCAGATGTAAAGCTGAATAACGAGCATGATGATATTGAGAAAGGGCATATGCCGCCGCCTTGCGAATCTGTGAGAAAATCCCGAGGGTTAGATGTAAACGCGCTGGCCCCCTTGCGCAAGATGCCCGCCGCCGCAGGCCCGGCCCTTTCACCCGCCTGCGCGCCTCTTGACAGCTCCCGCCTCCCGGCCCTAAAGAACCCGCTCCAGGCGCAAACCGCGCCTTTGTGGGGCCGTAGCTCAGTTGGGAGAGCGCGTCGTTCGCAATGACGAGGTCAGGGGTTCGATTCCCCTCGGCTCCACCATATCCCCGTCGAACCGAACTTTGACACGACGATTCTAGCATAAAGGATCGTGGAGCCGACAAGCCCTAAATTAAGGGACGGCTGTGATTTTGGCTTAATGCTTTCCGAAAAGTAAAAACCCCGCAGCGGGAACTGCGGGGCTTTTGAAAAACGCTTTGAATGCGCTCTCGCTCATCTGTGAGTGCATTTTAGGCGACGGGATCCTGTTGTCAATTGCCTGATGGCAATGCGCAGGCAGTTAAGCCGATGCCGAAATGCATATGGAACAAGTAGCAGCAACTGAAACGCACGTCGGACACGAAGCTGTGCACGCAAGAGGCTTCGTCAAACGCGCGGAGAACTTCGAGAGCGTGAACATGCTTGCCGAACAATTCGAAGGGGATCCCCATTACGCATCGATCAGGGCAGGGTCGCTGGTCGGGTCAGCTTTTACGCTCGTTGAACCCGATCTGCCCGGCAAGGCCGAGAAGGTCCTGCATGTGCTTGTCCAGCACACGCCGCGCGAGGCCTGGAAGAGCGGCAAGGTCATCAAATGCACATTGAGCAATGCACGAATCGCGGGGCTGTGCGGAATCAACAAGCGCAGTGTCGTGCGGCTGCTCGCCCTGCTGGAAGAGCGCGGGTGGCTGGTGCGCCGCTATACCAGAGCGAATCAGCGCTATGGGGCGGGCGGCATAGATCTGCGTCCTTTTGCCCGGCGCCTGCCGGAACTCGAGGCGGCCTATGCGCGGTTCAATGACGAGCTAAGGGAAGAGCGGGAGCGGCTGCACGAGGAGCGTCTCGATATCCCGGCACCTGTGGATAGCATCGAGGATCCGGAACCCGGCAAGGTCACAAGTGCATCCAGACATGACACGAGCGACAACCTAAACCTCTACAATAAAACCTCTGGTCTTACAGACCTTGTACAAGAGCAGGCAGAAGGGTGCCGGCCGTGTCCTCCTCCGCTCCCCACTCAGGCCGAGCCTGAGGCGAGCGACAGGGACCTGGTTTGCCTCATGGCAGAGGCCTCCCCCACCCTGCAGCGGCAGCTTGCGCCAGCGCATCTGGAGGAGCTGCTTTGCGGGGAACCCTCACAAACGGCCCTGCAGGACGTCTCAAGATCCATCGGCTGGCTGGTGCGCCAATACGTGCGGATCAGGCCGGAGGCCTGGCAGAAGGCCGTTGAGCGGCATGGCTGGGCGGCGCTTGCGGCCGTTCTCGTGGCCGTGGACCGACAGGGCATCAAGAACCCCGGGGCCTATCTGTTCTCGATGCTGCAATCCTCGATCCTGCGACGAACGGTGCATCATAATCTGCGATCGCTCTGCAGGCAGGGAGGCGGCCATGCATGAGCTTGAGCATATGCTGCGCGTGGTGAACCCGCAGCTTGAGCTGATGCGGATGTTGGTGCTGACCTTCTTCAAGGTCTCCCGCTGGCAGTCAGACGATGAGTGGCATCTTTTGAACCTGCTGGTCACGCTCGAAAACGACCAGGAAAAGTGGCGCCGCCGGGACCTGATGATCCCCGCACGGCTTCGGTATTGGAGCGGGCTACACCGCAAGACACCCAAAGCGACTCGCCGCACACTGCGCCGTCTGGAGCGACGGCGATGGCTGAGATGCATCTACGATCAATCCGGCAAAAACCTTGTGGCTGTCGATCTGGACCCGGTTCTGCAGCGTCTTCCCCTGCTCTGGGCGCTTGAGGAGCCGCCCTCCGAGGAACGGGCAGAGGAAAAGGCGCGCATCGATGCCCTTCTGCGTGAGATGGCGCGGAGCGGGTCCGCAGGACCGGTCGGCTGATAAACCCTCATCCGGCCGATTGTCCCATGCCTCGCATATCCGGCGGCGTTCTGTTTGCCTCGATCCGGCGAGCAATTCCGCTGTCGGGCTCATGGCGCGGCGTCTCACATCGGGCTGTCCGTCCCGGCTTGTCTGCCTGGGCGTTCCCGTGCCGGTGCTCAACCCCAAAATGGCGCCCCGTGTTGCGGCCGTTCCGGCCGCTGCCCGCGCCAGGCGCCATTTTGAGGTCGCTCCTGCCGTCGCTTGATCCCCGTCCCGCTGGTCCGCCCTTCTGGCAGCCATAGACGGACAACCTCATTTGATGGAGACGAGCATGAGCAACAAACCGACACACCGCGTATTCCAGGTGATCGAAACCGGCAAGGACAAGAAGTTCTGGAACCGCATTGGCGGCGCCTGGGAACACGAAGACGGCAACGGCTTCAATCTGAGCCTGAACAGCATTCCCCTCGACGGCCGCGTTGTCGTCCGCCGCGTCGAGAAAGACGACGAGGAGTAATCTTGCCTTGGCCCCGGAGCTCGGTCTCCGGGGCGGCTTCTAGTCCCTCTGCGCAGCCAGATACGTGTCCCGCAGTGTTGATTGCCGCTGAGATCTGACCCGGTATTGGGGGATTTTTCCACTGAGATTTGACCCATGTTTGAACGCTATCCTGCTCGTTTTGGGCAGGAGATTGAGGAGTGTTGGACATGGCGTTTTTGAGCGTTATCCGGCGCTGGCATTTCCGGGATGGTTTTTCGATCCGGGAGATAGCACGGCGCACGGGTCTGTCCCGGAATACCATTCGCAAATATCTTCGGTCCGATACGGTTGAGCCGAAGTTCAAAGTGCCCGAGCGGCCGAGCAAGATCGATCCTTTTGCCGAGAAGCTATCGGGCTGGCTGAAGGCTGAGAGCCGCAAACCGCGCAAGCAGCGGCGCACAGTCAAGCAGATCCATGCCGATCTGGTCAGCCTTGGCTTTAAAGGTTCCTATGGTCGGGTGGCGGTTTTTGCCCGGCGCTGGAAAGAGGATCTCCAGCGCCAGCAGAACACCACCGGCCGCGGCGTGTTCGTTCCCCTGGCCTTTGAGCCTGGAGAAGCTTTCCAGTTCGATTGGAGTGAGGACTGGGCGCTGATCGGGGGCGAGCGGGTCAAGCTGCAAGCGGCCCATACCAAGCTCTGCTACAGCCGGGCCTTTGTGGTAAGGGCCTATCTGCTCCAGACCCACGAGATGCTGTTCGACGCCCACAATCATGCCTTCCGCGTGCTGGGCGGCGTGCCCCGGCGCGGCATCTACGACAATATGCGCACGGCCGTGGACAAGGTTGGCCGTGGCAAGGCCCGGCAGGTCAATGCCCGGTTCTCGGCCATGGCCAGTCACTTTGTGTTCGAGCCCGAGTTCTGCAATCCGGCCGCCGGCTGGGAGAAGGGGTTGGTGGAAAAGAACGTGCAAGATGCCCGGCACCGGCTTTTCCAGCCCATTCCGCACGCGAACTCGCTTGAGGAGTTGAACCTCTGGCTCGAGCAGCGGTGCAAGAGCTTGTGGGAGGAGACCTCTCATGGCGTCGAACCGGGCACCATTGCTGATGCGTGGCGGGTCGAGACCCAGTTCCTGATGGCTGTGCCAAGGCCCTTTGACGGGTTCGTCGAACACACCAAGCGTGTTTCCCCAACGTGCCTGATCCACCTGGAACGCAATCGCTACAGCGTGCCGGCCTCTTTCGCCAACAGGCCGGTCAGCGTCAGAGTCTATCCGGCGCGCATCGTCGTTGTCGCCGAAGGACAGACGATCTGTGAGCACTTACGGATCATCGACCGCCATCATGGAACCGGGCATACTGTTTATGACTGGCGCCATTACCTAGCCGTGGTCCAGCGAAAGCCCGGTGCCCTGCGCAATGGTGCACCCTTTGCCGACATGCCCGATGGATTCCGGCAGTTGCAGCGCCATCTTCTGAGCAAACCCGGTGGCGATCGCGAGATGGTCGATATCCTGGCCCTGGTTCTCCACCATGATGAACAGGCCGTGCTCGCCGCGGTCGAGATGGCCCTTGAGACCGGGGTGCCCACCAAGACCCATATTCTGAACCTGCTGCACAGACTGGTCGATGGCAAATCGACCGCGATCGCGCCCGTCGAGGCACCACAAGCCCTTGTCCTGGGCAAGGAACCGCAGGCCAATGTGGAACGCTACGATACCCTGCGTGCGGACAAGGAGGTGCGCCATGCGTCATGATCCGGCAAGCGCAGCTCTGGTCATCATGCTCAAAAGCCTCAAGATGACAGGCATGGCCCAAGCGATCAGCGAGCTCACCGAACAGGGGTCTCCGGCCGTCCAGGCAGCCGTTCCGGTTCTCTCCCAGTTGCTCAAGGCCGAGATGGCCGAACGGGAGACAAGATCGATTGCCTATCAGCTCAAGGTGGCACGGTTTCCAACCTACAAGGACCTGGCCGGCTTCGATTTTGCCAGCAGTGAGATCAATGAGGCCCTGGTGCGCCAGCTTCATTCAGGGGCTTTCATCGACAAGACCGACAACGTGGTGTTGGTGGGCGGGCCGGGAACCGGCAAAACCCATATCGCCACAGCGCTGGGCATCCGGGCCATCGAGCATCACCGCAAGAGAGTGCGCTTCTTCTCGACCGTGGAACTGGTCAATGCGTTGGAACAGGAAAAGGCTCAAGGCAAGGCCGGACAGATTGCCAACCGGCTTGTCCATTCCGATCTGGTCATCCTCGACGAGCTTGGATACCTGCCCTTCAGCGCATCAGGAGGGGCATTGCTATTCCATCTGCTGAGCAAACTCTACGAGCGCACCAGTGTCATCATCACCACCAATCTCAGCTTTGCCGAATGGGCCAGCGTGTTTGGCGACGCCAAAATGACAACCGCGCTGCTCGATCGGCTCACCCATCACTGCCACATTCTCGAAACCGGAAACGACAGCTTCCGCTTCAGGAACAGCTCGGCCCAGGCCGCAAAAACCAAAAAAGGAGAAAGCACCGACTTGACCATCTAACCAAACCCAAATCATATCCACGAGGCGGGTCAATTCTCGGTGAAAATACCGGGTCAGATCTCAGCGGCAATCAACAGGTATACGGATTTAATGGTTGATGGGGCACCTTCACCCCATCAATCTGATACCACCCTCAGATGGTTGATAGATCGACTCCGTAGTTGAGTTCCTCTGCGAAGTCCGGCAGTCCGTAACCGATGGTTTTCTTGTAGAAAGGAGAGACCTTCGCAGTCGGTGCCTTCTTCTTGTGCTTCGTGGTGTAGAGCATTCGTGCCCGCATCACCTCGAAGGAGTAACCGCGCCCTTCACGGTTCTTGTCCTTGGCCAGTCGGTTGATGGACTCCGTGTAAGCGTTGGTGACGGGCATGTCCGTCTCGAAGTAGGTCATGGTCTCTTCGCGCCAGTTTCCCACTGCCCTGACCAGATCGCTCCAGACTTCCTTTTGGCCCTTCGGGATGGTGGCTATCCACTCGTCCAGGGCGGCTTCTGCCTGGAGCCGTGTGGTGGCGTCCCAGATGCCGTAGAAGCGCTCCTTGTGCTCGTAGGCGGCCAGCAGTTGCGGGAACGCGCCTGTCCAGGTCTCCATGATGAGGCGCTCCCGGTCTGAGACTTCGTGAGCGCGTTTCAGCAGGATTTTCCGGTCTCCCTTGAGAGTCCGGCTCTGGGACGGTTTCAGCTCCTTTCTGAGGCCCTTGCGCACTCTCTCTAGGGCATCGTTGGCCATGCGCACCACATGGAACTTATCGACCACGATACGGGCCTGGGGCAGCACAGCCTTGACCGCTGCCCGGTAGGGGTTCCACATGTCCATGCTGACGATCTCGACCTTCTGCCGGTCTTTCAGCTTCTCAGGTAGTTGGTCACCACGTCCTGGCGGCGGGTGGCCAGCAGGTCGAGCAGGGTTCGCTCCTCAATGTTGGTCAGAATGCAGCGGTAGCGCTTGTTCAGGTATAGCTCGTCAATGCCCAGGATGCGGGGCGTCTCGAAGCGGTGCCAGCGCCCCAGGAACTCGGCGCGGGCGTTGAAGATGTCGCGCACCGTCTTCTCGTCCAGGCCGGTCTGTGCCGCCACAAAGGTGTAGGGGTGGTTGAAGGATTCCTTCTCCACGTACTCATGCAGCCGCAGTGTCATACGGAATCCGTCCACCATCTCCGGTAGCTGGGGCCTGAATGTTGTCTTGCAGGCCCGGCAGGTGTATCGGCGGCGGACCACCCAGAGAGTGACCCGCTTGCCGTGGATGGGCAGATCACGATAGGGAACGTCACGCTTGCCGAACCGTACGAACTCACCCTGCACGCCGCATTCCTCGCAGGCGATGGGATCGGGCACGTCCACCTGGAAGTGCATTTCGTCGTCGGTTGATTTGCAGCCCAGTACTTGGTATTGCGGCAGGTGAAGGATGTTGTCGGGAAGTTCGGTCATGGTGTTGTATAGGCGTAGGTGTCAGTCAGATCCATCCGGCTCGGCATTGGTGTTTGCTTTTTTACCCAACAAGCTGCTGGAAACGAAAAGTAAGGCACCGAGGACAATTGCAATATCAGCCAGGTTGAAGGCCGGCCAATGCCAGTCTCGCCAATAGAAATCAAAGGAATCCACAACATAGCCGCGAAAGACCCGGTCAATCAGGTTGCCCATGGCGCCACCGAGGATAAGACTGTAAGCGATGGCTTCTCCTTTATGACGATTTTCAAGGATCAGCTTGATCAGAAAAATCGAGACCACTACCGCGATTCCGATAAAAAAGTAGCGCTGCCAGCCTCCACCATTCGCAAAAAGACTGAATGCGGCACCGGTGTTCCATAGGTGCACCCAGTTAAAGAACGGGGTCACCGAAACATACTCGCCATAGGCCATTGATTGCTGCACCAGCCACTTTACAGCCTGATCAGACGCTGCCAGCAGGCCCGATATGGACAATAGGGCATACGGCGAGAGCTTTTTGCCAATAATGAGCATTATTTAACCCTTCAACGCCAAAATGCGTCTGGCACCGTTAAGTACAATGCCCCCCGCGATGGTGCCGATAATCAGATCCGGATAATTGGAACCGGTCCACGCGACCAGGGCGCCGGCGGTGATGACCCCCAGGTTGATCACCACGTCGTTGGCCGAGAATATCCAGCTTGCCTTCATGTGCGCCCCGCCTTCCCGATGTTTGGATATGAGCAGCAGACAACTGGTATTGGCAATCAATGCGACGAATGCGATAGCCATCATCACCAGCGATTCAGGCTCACTACCGAATACAAAGCGTCTCACCACCTCTACGAGCACGCCCACAGCCAAGATCAGTTGCAGTACACCAGCAAGATGCGCGGCACGTACCTGCATTTTCACGCTATGTCCAACCGCATAAAGGGCAAGCCCGTACACCGCCGCATCGGCAAAATTGTCCAGGGATTCTCCAATCAGGCCGGTGGACTGGGCGATCAGACCGGCAGTCATTTCCACCACGAACAGAAGTGCATTGATGCCGAGCAACCAGCGCAGGGTCCCGGATTCTTGCTTAGCAGAAGCTGCCGAAAACTCGGCGGCCTTGATGGTCTCCGGATTTGCAGCGACGGTTTCCTGAAGCGAGGCGCCTAGCCCCAAGGTCTTCAGTTTCGAGGTGACGGGCTCGACCTCGCCGTCATGCACGACCTTCAGCCGGCGGTTCGACAAGTCGAAGGACAGCGCCCGAATCTCCTCAAAGCCGTTCAGGGCTAGGCGAATCATTCGTTCTTCTGATGGACAGTCCATCTTCGGCACGGCATAAACACTGACCCATCTCCCTGGCGCCTCGGAGGAGGCCTGTATATCGGTATCCGCTGCGGACGTTGCATCACCGCCACAGGCGCCACCACAGGATTTGCTCATGATACGACTCCACTTGAACAATGTTGTGGTACCATTTAAAACTATAAAGCTACTATAAGGTCAATAGAGTAAAGAATCCGTTGGGGAGGAGGCTGATGCGCATTGGTCAGTTGGCGCAGTTGGTAGGGGTCGAAACACAGACGATCCGCTTCTATGAACAGCAGGGCTTGTTGCCGCCGCCTGATCGGCAGGACAACGGTTACCGTGTCTATACCGAGAAGCATGGTGAGGGGCTGGCCTTCATCCGTCGCTGCAGAATCCTGGGCCTGTCACTGGCTGAGATTCACGAACTACAGAGCTATCAGGACGACCCTCATCAGCCTTGTACCGCCGTCAACGCCTTGCTCGATGATCACATCTCTCATGTGCGGTCGCAGATAACCGCTCTGCAAGCGCTTGAGAAACAACTCGTTTCACTGAGAGCGAGTTGCAACGATGACCGGGAAGTTGAGGCGTGTGGGGTTCTTGCTGGAATTAGCGAAGGAAACATGCACCAGCAGTAGGTGAAGCATCAACCAGATAATCCGATGAGATGCCGGTCTGTCTCACTCTCATGCAAAGGTAAGATCAACCATTTAATCCGCTTACCCTGAAAAAATAGGGCTACTGGCCAACCCCCGCCGCACCACGGCAAACTACCGCGCCTATGAACGGAAGCATCTTGATCGCCTGCGCTTCATCCGGCGCTGCCGCAACCTTGGCTTCACTTTGGAGCAGGTACGCGACCTTCTTCGTTTATCCTCAGACGAACAGCAGGACTGCGCAGAGGTTGATCGTATTGCAGCCCAGCACCTGGCAGCCGTAGAGCGGAAAATCGGCGACCTGAAGCGGCTCGCCAGCGAGTTGCAGCGGATTAGCAATCTCTGTCAAGGCGGCGGCCTAACTGCCGACTGCCGTATTATCGAAGCGCTGTCACCAGACAGCAAATAGACTGCGTTGGGTCTGATAACCAACCGTCGGAATGGCTCATGAAACCGCAGAAATGCGGCTGATGGTCACGGCGAGGGACATGTATTGCTTTTGCGTATCCGCTGCGCATAATGACAGCGATGATTAAGTTCACGTCCAAAATCATGATATTCAGCATTGTGTTCAGCCTGCTGTCGCTGGCCGTCACACATGATTTGACGTTGGACCGCGCAATGTCCGGCTTGACGGTCAGCAGTGAAAGTGTTGACCACAGCGACGATGCCCCCGGCCCCGACAAGTGCGAAGTCTGCCATGTATTCCAGCACATGGACGTGCCTGCCCCGCATTTTGTTCGCATCTTTTCGGGCCAGGATCGTTTAAATCCAGGCAGGGCAACAGACGTTGAAAGCCTTGCCCTCACTCCCGATGGGCCCCCTCCTCAATATTTGATCGCCTGAATGAACCGCGCCCCGTGCCGGGCGCTCCGATATCCGTCTATCTACAGGTGATCCATGAGAGCCAATACCCGCTTGCTGCGGCAGGGGATGCTTTGCGCATGCCTGCTTTCTGCGCAGACATTTCCCGCGCTGGCGGCAGACCCCGTCACTCTCTCCGAAGCCGTCCAGATTGCCCTCACTCAGAACCTGTCCATTGAAAGGGCAGCGCAGGGTCTTGAAGAACGCAAAGCGCTTTCCCGGCAAGCCGCCGTGCTGCCTAACCCCGAAATCGGGGCGGAGGCAGAAAATATGCTCGGCTCCGGTCCTTATGAGGGCATAGACGAAGCCGATTTTACCGTGAGCCTGTCCCAACGCATTGAGATTGGCGGCAAACGCGCGGCGCGCGTCGAAGCCGCACAACAGGCCGAAGCCGTCTCGCAAACGGCACGAAACGCAACCGAACGGGTCCTCCAGAAAGATGTTTCGATAGCCTTCAATCATCTGCTTGCCGCTCAGGAACAAATAAAAGCCGCCAAAGATGCCGCAGAGGCTATCCGGCATCTCTTGCCTGCCTTACGCGAAAAGGTGGAGCGGGGTGCATCTTCGGAAGCGGACTTGAACCGGGGTCAGCTCGCGCTCGATCTGGCCGAAATCCGGGTATCCAAAAGCGAAACACAATTGCGAACGGCGCAGCAGGCGCTTCTGGCGCTTTGGTCCGAGCCAGCCTACCGTCCGGTAGAAGCGGCAGGGACCTTTGGTGTTCCGGAAACTCCTCTGCCCTCTTTCGCGGAACTGAATGCGCGCCTGGAGGAAAACCCTCTGCTTGAAAGCAGGCGCGCGGAAATCGATCAACGCCGGGCCGCTTTCGATCTGGAGCGGGCAAAGGCTGTGCCGGATCCTACGATCAGCGCGGGCACAAGATATTTCAACGCAACGGATGAAAGCGCCTTTCTGGTTTCCTTCTCGATTCCCCTCACCGTTTTCGACCGGAACAGAGGCAACATCGACGCTGCAGCAAGCCGCATTACCCAGGCGGATCTCAGCGCCCGCCTCTCCTATACCGAGCTGAGCCGGAAACTGCAGGAAGCCTATCAGGCTTATACCGGCCGGTGCGGTGAAGCCGAGCGCTTGAATCGCTCGGTCGTACCTGCTGCCAAGCAGACCTCCCGGACCATTCGTGATGGGTATGTGCGGGGACGCTTTGGCGTGCTCGATCTCCTGGGAACCACACAAACGGAGATTGAAAGCGAGATGCAGGCCGTAGAGGCCGTGCTCGCCTGCCGCAATGCCGCCGCTGAAATCGCCGGACTAACAGGTCTCGACCTTCTGAATACCGGCGCCGCACCCCGCCGCAAAGCCGGAGAGTAATTGACATGAAAAATTCCACCTCAAAGAAGATGTTCCTGTTCCTCAGCGTTCTGCTCCTTCTTGCCGCTCCGGCCTATGCAAGCGGGCCGCACGAAGAGGATGGCCGCCACGAGGGTGAGAAGCATGAAGAGGAGCACAAAGAAGGAGAGCATGAGGAAGAAACAATCCATCTCTCCGAAGATCAACTTGCAACGGCGGAGCTCGGCATCCGCCGGGCCGAGGCAGGAACAATCACACCCTCACTGAGTGTGTTTGGCCTCATCCGGCCCAATCAGGAGAAATTGGTTCACATCGTGCCGCGCTTTTCGGGAGTCGTGCTGGATGTGAAGAGACGTCTCGGCGAAAGGGTCGACGAAGGTGACGCCCTCGCCGTGATGGAAAGCAATGAAAGCCTGCGCGCCTATACCTTGCGCGCCCCAAGCAGCGGGCAGATCGTGCAATGGAATGTTGCACCGGGCCAATATGCGGGAACGAGCGACACCTTGATGGTGATTGCCGATCTTAGCTCCGTCTGGCTGGATATGCAGGTCCACACACATGATGCCGATCTCATTCGTGAAGGCCAGGCCGTCACTTTTGAAGGGCGCATGAATGAAAAACCTGTCACATCGAAAATCAGCTACGTCTCGCCCATCGCCGCGCAAGACACGCAAAGCCTGCTCGCGCGCGCTGTCGTGCCCAATGTGGAAGGCCATCTGAAACCGGGTCTCTATGTCACCGCCAAGGTGAGTTTGCAGCCTGCCGAAGCTTCCGTCGTGATTGCCCGCAGCGCGGTCCAATATGAGGGGGCTGACCCCATCATATATGTGCCTGCCGGGGAGGGAGAGTTTGAGGAGCGCCGGATCACAATTGGCCGCACGGATGACGCCCATGCCGAAATTCTCGGCGGCTTGGCATCCGGCGAGGCTTATGTGGCGGAAAACGCATTCATTCTCAAAGCTGAGGCAGGCAAGAATGCCGCCTCCCATGCGCATTGAGGGAGGCACGCATGATTTCCCGTATCGTTTCCTTCTGTGTGGCGCATCGCTGGCTGGTCTTGTTGACTACCGCATTCGTCGCCGCTGTCGGCATTTACAACTTCACACGCCTGCCTATCGATGCCGTGCCGGACATCACAAATGTCCAGGTGCAGATAAATTCCGCCGCGCCTGGCTACTCGCCCGTCGAAGTAGAGCAGCGCGTCACCTTTCCGCTCGAAACAGCCATGGGCGGGCTTCCGGGACTGGATTATACACGCTCCCTGTCGCGTTACGGTCTTTCCCAGATCACCGTTGTTTTTGAGGATGGAACAGATATCTACCGTGCACGGCAATTGATCGGCGAGCGCATTCAGGCCGTATCGGGCGAGTTGCCTACGGACGTCGACACCACCATGGGGCCCATATCGACGGGCCTTGGCGAAATCTATATGTACACGGTGGAGGCAGAGCCCGGCACCCTGACGGAAGAAGGCGCGCCTTATACTCTATCGGACCTCCGCGCACTGCATGACTGGGTAGTGCGCCCCCAACTGCGTACCGTGGGCGGCGTCGTCGAAGTCAATGCTATTGGCGGATATGAGCGACAGCTTCATGTCGTGCCCGACCCTTACAAGCTCACCTCCTACAATCTCAGTTTTCACGACGTGGTACGTGCACTCGAACAGAACAATGTCAATGTCGGCGCAGGCTATATCGAACGGAGTGGCGAGCAATATCTTATCCGCGTGCCTGGACAAGTGGAAAAGGTGAGCGAATTCGCGGAGATACTGCTCGGCACGCATAAGGGACAGCCCATCTATGTGCATGATGTGGCGGAGGTCACATTCGGTAAGGAACTGCGTACCGGCGCGGCAACCCACAATGGCCGGGAAACCGTGCTTGGCACCGCAGTCATGCTGATCGGTGAGAACAGCCGTGATGTAGCGGCGGATGTCGGAAGAAAACTCGAAGCAATTCAAAAAAGTCTGCCGCCTGGCGTAAAGATCGCAACGCTATATGACCGGACCTCGTTGGTTCAAAAAACCATTGCTACGGTGCGCACCAATCTCGTGGAAGGCGCTATCCTTGTCATTGTTGTGCTCTTCGTGCTGCTGCGCAATTTCCGAGCCGCACTGATCACCGCGGCCGTCATTCCCCTTTCCATGCTCATCACGGTCAGCGGCATGGTTGAATACAAGATAAGCGCAAACCTGATGAGTCTTGGCGCCATCGACTTCGGGCTGATCGTGGACGGCGCCGTTATCATTGTCGAAAACTGCCTGCGGCGTTTGTCAGAGGAGCAGAAGCGATTCGGCCATGCGCTGAGCATGAAAGACCGCTTTGCTGTTGTGACGGATGCGACACGTGAGGTGATAACACCGGCCATGTTCGGGTCGTTCATCATCACGGTGGTCTATCTGCCCGTACTGACTCTCACCGGCGTTGAAGGCAAAATGTTCACCCCCATGGCGCTCACCGTCGTAATCGCGCTTCTTTCAGCCATGGTTCTGGCGCTGACCTTCGTACCGGCAGCCATCGCCATTTTCATTCGCGGCGATGTAGTGGAGAAAGAAAGCCCGGTGATGCGCTGGGCGCAAAAGGCGTATGATCCTGCGCTCGGCTGGGCGATGCGGCATCAGAAAGCCATCGCAGCTGGCGCCTCCGTGCTCGTCATTCTTGCCGGGCTGGGCGCCACCCGCTTCGGCACGGAGTTTATTCCCCGCCTTGATGAAGGGGATGTTGCCGTGCAGGCACTGCGCGCGCCGGGTACCAGCCTCACCCAATCCGTCGAGATGCAGCAGAAAATCGAAAAGGCGTTGCTAAAGCTGCCAGAGGTGCGGGAGGTCTTTGCGAGAACCGGCACGGCGGAGGTGGCAACGGATGCCATGCCGCCCAGCATCTCCGATGGCTATGTCATGATGAAACCAAGAGACGAATGGCCGGACCCCGGCAAATCCAAGGAAGCCCTGCTGGAAGAGATAGATGCGATCCTGGCCACGCTGCCCGGCAATAACTATGAAATCTCTCAGCCTATCGAGCTACGCTTCAATGAGCTGATTTCCGGCGTGCGCGCCGATCTCGGCATCAAGATCTATGGCGATGACATGGACACGCTGCTTGCCTCGGCCAATGAAGTGGCAGCGGTCATCCGGCAAATCGAAGGCGCTTCGGGCGTGAATGTGGAACAGGTTTCCGGCCTGCCTGTGCTCTCCATTGAGATCAAGCGGGACATGGCGGCCCGCTTCGGCCTCAATGTGGCGGATATTCAGGATGTGGCGCGTGCCGCCATGGGAGGGGCGCGGGCGGGCACCCTTTATGAAGGAGACTGGCGCACGCCGGTCATAGTCCGTCTTCCCGAGAATCTTCGGGAGGATATCGGCAGGCTGAAAGACTTGCCCATTCCCCTGCCGCCGGAGCATACGGACGAAACGGCGCAGCCCGCCTCCTATTCGCCGTTTGACGGGGCAATGCCGCGTGTCGTGCCGCTTCAGGCCGTGGCGGATATCCGCCTCGTACCTGGCCCCAACCAGATCAGTCGGGAAAACAGCAAGCGCCGCATCACCGTGTCGGCCAACATAAGAGACCGCGACCTGGGCTCCTTTGTCGAGGAAGCGCAGGCCGCCGTAGATGCCGGAGTAAACCTTCCCCCCGGCTACTGGGTCGAATGGGGCGGGCAGTTCGAGCAACTCGTCTCGGCGGCGCAACGCCTCAGTATCGTCGTCCCGGCGGCGCTGGTGCTCATCTTTGCGCTTCTTTTTGCCAGCCTTGGCAACGCAAAGGACGCAATGCTGGTCTTCTCCGGCGTGCCCTTCGCCCTGACCGGTGGGCTTGCCGCCCTCGCCTTGCGTGGTCTGCCGCTTTCCATCTCGGCAGGGGTCGGCTTTATCGCGCTTTCTGGCGTTGCCGTGCTTAACGGCCTCGTCATCATCAGTTTCATCAACAACTTGCGCCAGCAAGGAAAGGGACTGGATGAAGCGATCTGGGAAGGCGCCTCCAAACGGCTCCGTCCGGTGCTGATGACAGCGCTGGTCGCCTCGCTCGGCTTCGTCCCCATGGCGCTTGCCACAAGCGCAGGTGCCGAGGTGCAACGCCCACTCGCCACCGTGGTAATCGGCGGCATCATCTCCTCTACGCTGCTCACGCTGCTCGTGCTACCGGCCATCTACCGGCTGGCCCATGCCAGGGAAACTTGAGTAATTTAAGGGAGGGCCAGGTTAATTGACCTGGCCCTCCTGTTCGATTCGCGCGGCCTTTGACAAGCAGCCAATCCATCTAAAATCACTCACCACACTAAGTGTTTGTTTTTTCTATGCATTGCACGATTGCAGGAAAAACTGCATGAGTTTGTATGAGATTGCACGTCTTTGCACGAGATTGCACAAAATTTCCCTGTCGTAGCGGGGGCAGGATATGGCAGGTGCATGCACCTGCCGCCGCTGAAGCGTCATCCTGCTTATTCGCACGGCTGCGCCGCGCTCAACGATTACAACGACAGGCCTGTCCGCAGAGACAAACGGTTTCGCATTCTCAAGGAGGCGCTCCTTGTCTCTCAGACGGGTTCCGTATCCCGGCTATGCCACCAGACATAGATTGCCGGAATGACCAGGAGCGCGAGGGCTGTGGCGCTCAAGATGCCGCCGATCATGGGCGCGGCGATGGGCGCCATCACCTCTGTGCCTGTGCCGCGCGTCACCATGACGGGCAGGAGCCCTGCAATGATGGTCAGAAAGGTCATCGCGATGGGCCGCAGCCGGCGCAGGGCGCCTTGCCGCACCGCGTCCTTGACCTCTTCCGGCGTTGGCGGGCGGCCCGCGCTTTCCGCCCGGTCTTTCAGCGCCTGCACTTCCTGGCGCAGATACATGATCATCAGGACGCCGACCTCGATGGCCACGCCCGCCAGCGCGATAAAGCCGACGGCCACGGCAACGGAGAGGTTGAACTGCAACAGATCGACCAGCCACAGCCCGCCGACAAGCGCAAAGGGGAGCGTGCCCAGGATAATGAGCACGTCGCGCACATCCTTGAAGGCGAGATAAAGCAGCCCGGCAATGATGAAGAGCATGAGCGGCCCGAGCAGCGTCAACCGTTCCTGTGCGCGCAGCAGATATTCATATTGCCCGGACCAGGAGAGAGAATAGCCGGGGGGCAGGTCGAGCCCGGATGAGAGCGCTCGCCTGGCTTCGTCCACATAAGAGCCGATATCGCGGCCGCTCACATCGACATAGATCCAGCCATTGAGGCGCGCATTCTCGCTGCGGATCATACCGGGCCCGTCCGAGACGCGGATGTCCGCGACCTGGCCGAGCGGCACATGCGCGCCTGCACTGGTGACGATGGGCAGCATGCGCAATTTGCCCGGCGTGTTCCGTACCTCTTGCGGGTAGCGCAAATTAATGGGAAAGCGTTGAAGCCCTTCCACGCTTTCGCCAAGCGCCATGCCGCCAATGGCCGTACGCACCACCTCGTGAACATCGGCGATGTTGAGGCCGAGGCGTGCGGCTTTCTCACGGTCGATATCGATATCGACGAAACGCCCGCCCGTCACGCGCTCGGCATAGACCGACGCCGTGCCATCGACCTCGCGCAGCAATGTCTCGATGCGCGCGCCGATATCGTTGATGACGCCGAGATCCGGTCCGGCGACCTTGATGCCGACCGGCGTCTTGATGCCGGTCGCAAGCATGTCGAGCCGGTTCTTGATTGGCATGATCCAGACATTGGTAAGGCCCGGAATGTCGACAATCCGGTCAAGCTCCTGTTTGAGCTTTTCCATTGTCATGCCCGCGCGCCATTCGTCACGCGGTTTGAGGCGGATCACCGTTTCGATCATGGACAGGGGAGCCGGATCGGTTGCCGTCTCCGCCCGGCCCGCTTTGCCATGTACGGTTTCCACCTCCGGAACCGTTTTGATGAGCTTGTTGGTCTGATGGAGAAGATAGGACATGGTCCCTGGCGAGGCGGCCGGGAAGGCACTCGGCATATAAAGCAGGTCTCCTTCATTGAGTTCCGGCATGAACTCCGTGCCGAGACGGGAATAAGGTACGGCCGCGCTGATCAGCACAAGGCCGGCAACCCCCAGAATTGCCGCCGGCCGGTTGACGGCAAAATTGATCAAGGGCCTGTAAAGCGCAGTCAAAAGCCGGTTGGCGGGATTGCTGTTTTCCGGGGCAATCTTTCCGCGCACCAGAAATCCGATCAGAACCGGCACCAGCGTCACGGAAAGCGCTGCCGAAGCCGCCATCGCATAGGTTTTCGTATAGGCCAGCGGCGCGAACATGCGCCCTTCCTGCGCTTCCAGCGCGAGGATGGGAAGAAAGCTCAACGTGATGATCAGCACGGAAAAGAAGATGGGCGGGCCCACCTCCGCGCAGGCCTCGCCGACGGCACGCCATCTCTCCGCCGGATCGAAGTGATGTCCTTCGAGTTTCTTGTGCACATTCTCGATCATCACGATGGCCGCGTCGACCATGGTGCCCACGGCAATGATGATGCCGCCCAGAGACATGATGTTGGCGTTTATGCCTTGCAGCTTCATCACGATGAAGGCGGCCAGCACGCCCAGAGGCAAGCTGATGACGACGACGAGCGAAGAACGCAGATGGAAGAGAAAGAGCGCGCAGACAAGCGCGACGATGACGAATTCCTCGATAAGCTTTTCTTGCAGCGTGGAAACTGCGCGCGCGATCAGGGCGGAGCGGTCATAGGTCGTCACGACCTCGACCCCCTCAGGCAGGCCTGCCTTGAGATTTCCGAGTTTTTCTTTGACGCGGGCAATCGTGGCGAGCGCGTTCTCGCCATACCGCATGATAATGACGCCGCCCACGGCCTCTCCTTCGCCGTTCAGCTCGCCGATGCCGCGGCGCAGGTCCGGCCCGAGGCGCACGTCGGCGACATCGCGCAGAAGGATGGGCGTGCCCCGCGTGTCCGCCACCAGCGGAATGCGCTCAAGGTCCTCCACCGAGCGGACATACCCATTGGCGCGGATCATATATTCAGCTTCCGCCATCTCGAGAATGCGCCCGCCGGTTTCCTGATTGCCGCGTTCGATGGCCGTGCGCACCTTGGAGAGCGGAATGTTGTAAGCGCGTAGTTTGTCCGGATCGGCAATCACCTGATACTGCTTGACCATGCCGCCAATGGTGGCGACCTCCGAAACGCCTTCTACCGTTTGCAGCTCGTATTTCAGAAACCAGTCCTGCAGCGCGCGAAGCTGGGCTAGATCGTGCTCTCCGCTCCGGTCCACCAGCGCATATTGATAGACCCAGCCAACCCCGGTCGCATCTGGCCCGAGCGAGGGCTGTGCCGCATCCGGAAGACGCGGCGCGGCCTGGCTGAGATATTCCAGCACGCGGGACCGCGCCCAATATAGGTCCGTGCCGTCTTCGAAAATCACATAGAGGTAGGAGTCGTTGAAAAACGAATAGCCACGCACGCTCACGGCGCCGGGAACGGATAACATGGCCGTGGCAAGCGGATATGTGACCTGGTCCTCCACGACTTGCGGTGCTTGGCCCGGATAGGTCGTTTTAACGATGACTTGCACATCCGAAAGATCGGGGATCGCATCGAGCGGCGTGGTCCGCACGGCGGCGAACCCGGCCACGGCAAGAAAGAGGGCGCCGATCAGCACAAGAAAGCGGTTGGTGATCGACCAGTGGATCAGATTTGCAATCACTCCATGTCCTCCGGTCCCGTTCCGCTCTTCATGGGATGGATGGCCGTTGCCTCATATCCCGTTTCGATTTTCCGGAAAGTGAAGTGAACGCGCATGCCGGGCTTCAATCCGTCCAGGGGGATGCCGTCGGCAACGGAAAAGCCCATGATCATGGCGGGCCATCCGAGCCCCGGAACCGGCTCGTGATCGAGGGTGATCCGGCGTTCGGCAGGGTCGAGGGATTGGATGGTGGCCATTGCCTCATATGCGGCATCACCGCCGGGCATATCCCCCGTCATCTCTTCGCCGGCCTCCATTTTGTCCGACGCAAGCCGTAGAAGCCCCGGCTCCAGGCTTGCTTCGGAATCGATGAGAAAATGCGCGGAGGTGACGACTTCTTCCCCCTCCTGAAGGCCGTTCATGATCTGAACGCGGTCATTTGCTTCAAGGCCCGCCGTGATCGCGGCCGGGCGGAAGCGGCCGCTGCCGAGTGAAAGCACGGCGCGTTCTTGCGTGCCCTGCCGGATGATGGCCGAGGCGGGAACGGTCAGCGCGTCTTCTGCTGCCTCGCTGCGGATTCGCACATTTGCGAACATCGCCGGCCGGAGACGGCGCTCCGGATTTTTCAGGCGCAGCCGCACAGGCACAGTGCGCGTGCGCGGGTCGGCGGTCGGATAAACATAATCGACTTCGCCCTCCCATGTATCGCCTGGAAAGGCGGGCAGGGTGATGGCTGCATGCTGACCTTCCGCAATCCGGCCAATTGCTGTCTCGAATATATCCGCCATGATCCAGACGGATGACAGGTCGGCAATACGCATGGTCCTGTCGGATGGCTGCACGAACATGCCCTCGCGCACCTTCAGGGCAAGCACGGTTCCCGATTGCGGCGCATAAATGCCGACAAGCCGCTTTGCTTTGCCGTCACGCTCGATTCCGGCAATCTGCCGTGCGTCCATACCGAGCGCGATCAGCCTCTCCCACGCCGCTTCGGTCAACCCTTTTCCGCCGAGCTTGCGTGCTTGCAAATATTCGCGCTGCGCAGCGACGAGGCCGGGCGAATAGAGCTTGAAGAGAAGCTGTCCTTTCTCCACCCGTTCGCCTGCCGCGCGCACCGCCAGTTCCTCCACCCAGCCTTCGCTGCGCAGATTGATGTCCGACAGTTTTTCCTCATCCGGGCTGACGAAGCCGACTGTTTCAACATCAAGAAGAAGCGGGCCGCGCGTTACCGGCGCCGTGCGCACACCGAGCATGTTGACGACCGCCGGATCGATACGCAGCGCAGGTTCGTCCTCCTGCGCCTTGGCGTCCCCGGCATAAACGGGAACGAGGTCCATCCCCATGGGTGATTTGCCCGGGGCGTCGCGCCGGTAATTCGGGTCCATCGGCGCGACCCAGTAAAGGATTTCGCTTTCTTCCGCGGCGGCGGCCTTTTCGGCGCCGGGCGCGGTTCCGCTTATCCGCCCGGCAAAAAAACCCGCTGCAAGAGCAAGAACCGGCACGCCGGCAGCCAGAATCAGAAACGGCTTATTCATGATTGTCTCCTGTGAGGTAAGCGATGGCGGCCCAGGCTTTGGCTTGATCCACCTGCACCGCAAGAAGGGCGAGTTCGGCTTCGAACACGGCAACACGGTCCCGGACGATTTCGGGAAAATCGGCCGTGCCATTCGCATAGGCATTGACGGAGGCCTGAGCCGCTGCGCGCGCCCGTCCCGTAACGGCGTTCTCATAGAGCGCGCGCCGTTTTTCGAACTGGCGCCAATCGGCAAGCGCCGTCTCAAGATCGCGCGCCAGGTCCCGCAAAAGGGCCGCCCGGCCAAGACGCGCCGCCTCGCGCTCCTTCATGGCAGCCGATAGCCGCCGGTCCTGCCGGTTTGCCGTAAACAGAGGGATCGAGAGCGTCACCCCGATGCTGGCAAAGTCCGCCTGGCCGCCAGCTCTGTATCCATATCCCGCCTCTATGCCCCAGGCGGGCTTGTAAGCTTCTTCGGCAATGCCGATCTCGGCCTCCTCCCGGCGGATAGCGGCTTCCTCCGCCTTGACCGCGGGATGCGCGGCAAGCGCCTCTTTCAAAATGTCCGGGGAAGCAGGTGCGCCAAGAGCGGGAAGTCCGGCAGGGAGCGGACGGGCCGCATGTGCGCCGATATAGCGCCCGAGCCGGGCTTTCGCCTTCTCCTGGCTCTGCGCCAGCGCGGAGAGACGTTCTTCCATCAGGGCGATTTCAAGTTCGGCCCGGAAGATGTCTTGCCCGCCGGACCGTCCGCTGGCAAACGATGCGGTTTGCGCGCCGGCCAGTTCGCGCAAGGCGCCGAGATTTTCCTCGGCAATATGTTTGGCTCTTTCGGCAAGAAACAGATCGAGCCAGGCGCGCCGCACGTCGAAGACGATCTGCCGTCTCAAAAGTCCCTTTTCATGCTGCGCGATTCCAGCTTCGGCCTGGCGTTCCTGTCCTTTAAAGGAAAGCGTGTCGCCCGGCGGAAAGTCCTGCCGCAGGCCGATCTGATATTGCGTCATCGGCTCCTGCGCATCGCGGAACGTATCGGTTGGAAAATTCAAGAATCCTGCCCGGAGCTTGGGGTCTGGCAGCGCGGCGTCGGCGACGGCCAGATCTTCCAGTGCCCCGGCGCGGGCATGAAGGCGTGCAAGTGACGGGTCAGGCGCGTCCGCCGCAAGACGGGCGGCTTCTTCAAAACCCAGTGCCGCAGGCTCGGCGGAAAGCGCAGGCGCAGCCGCAAGCGGCAGGAGGAGGGCGGCAAGCCGTCCCGCCCAATGAAAAATTGGTCTCATGAGAATCCGGTCTCTTCAAACAGGTCAAAGCGCTCGTCCGGCCATAATGTCCGGACGGCAGGCTCACCTCTGCGGCAAAGCGCAGAGTCCTGTCAGAGACGGGGAGGGGGCGGATCGCTGCCCGGAACGGAATAAAGGACAGCTTGAGCTGCAGGGAGGCGCATCCATTCATTGCAGGCGAAAGCAAGAAGACCCGAGGCCGGGAGGTTAAGTCCCGTGAACGATCCCGTGCTGCAAAGAGAAAGGCAGAGTGACTTGCAATCGGACATCATGTCCTCAACGGCTCCGGTGCCGTCCTCATCGCAAGCCGACATGCAGTCATCGCAATTCTGCGGGCCGGCGATTGCCAATTGTGCCGCCGGGCCGCCCCGGTCCATATGATGTGCCGGCATATTGGAATCGGCACTTTCCGGCGCATGGCCCGCCGCAAAGGCAGCCATTCCCGCATCGAAGGCTGGAATGGGCGCCAGAACCAAGGCGAGGGCCACCAGGAAATATGCCATCCGGACAATCATGCGGCGTATCGTATCGAACGGGAACGCGGCGTCCAGCGAATTTCCGGCATGCTTCGAAGTCTCATCGATATTTGCAACCCCCTTTTATTAGGCTCTTGGTTGTGCTGGGCTAGGGGTCCTGATAGCTCCTCAGTAGTCAGAAATTTTGGTACCGCTATGACTCGATCACATCCAGCTAAGGTGAGCTCTCCCGGCTGCTAGTGACGAACAATATGAACTGTGCCTTTGACATTGGAATGGGCCGGAAACGGTAGTTGCGTCATCTCCCCGGCAGCCATATGATCCGCCCATGCAGCGCTTTGTCGTAATGATCATGATGGCGTTGCCTACCGAAGCAGGCCCATTGAACGCTACGAACGGGCGCTTGCCCGGGCGCACAAATTATGAAGAGGCATTGCGCTCAACACTTTTTTGTGCGGGCCATCTGGCGAAGGCCAGAAAATAGATCAGGGCGATATTTGCAATGGGCACGATGGACAACAGCCCCAACATACCCGGGTAGCCCGCCTTTTGACAGATGCGCCAGAAGGGTATGACAATAATTAGCCCCAGGAGAAGCATCCAGATCAGATGCGGGCCTGCCATGTTTCCTTGCATCATTGCAAATTCTCCCTCTTTGGACGCTGTTTTTACCGCTCCGCGCGAGGCTCCTGCTATTGGGGCCCGTCGTTCTTGCGGTGTTTCAAAAAGATCGCCTCGGAAACAAAGATTACCGTCATCGCGCCTAAGGCGACACCTATTACGGTGACATCGGACCCGACTTTAACCCAGACAAAGCCACCGAGAACGATGAGATCAAGCAGGATAGCGGATATGAGGATCAAGCTATTCGCGCCGATTTCCTTGCGCAAATATCTCAGGATGCCCCAATGCACGGCAATATCCATGATCAGATAGAAGATGATCCCCAGCGCCGCAATCCGGGTGAGATCGAAGAAAGCGGTGAGAAAAATACCCAGAACCACCGTGTAAACGAGAGTGTGTTTCTGGATGCTGCCAGGCATGCCGAAATGGCTATGAGCGACCAGACGCATTTGCGTAAGCATGGCAAGCATGCGCGACACTGCAAAGATGCTGGCGATAATACCGCCAGCCGTTGCCGCCATGGCCAGGAGGACGGTGAACCAGAGACCGAGATCGCCGAGTGCCGGGCGGGCTGCGGCGGCAAGAGAATAGTTTTTAGTTTCTATGATTTGATCGATCGACAAATTGCTTGCCACGGCAAAGCCGACCAGCGCGTAAATCACGACGCATAAGGCAATGGAGATCAGGATCGCCCGCCCCACATTCTTATGGGGTTCGGTAAGCTCCGAGCCGCTATTCGTGATGGTTGTGAAGCCTTTAAAGGCAAGAATCCCAAGCGCGGTAGATGCCAGAAACCCTTCCCATGAGACGCGGGGGTCCGCCTGAGTGAAGTCCGCAGCAATATCTTCCGCCAGCCATACACCGACGGCGCCGAAGAGTACGATACCAGCAAGCTTGAGTATGCCAATGAATGAAGCGACGGCTTCGATGATCTGATTCTTTGACAGGTTGATCAGGAAAGCCGCAATCAGAAGTGCTACACCGAGGACCGGTACCCAAATGCTGTTATCAGGCATATCGAAAAGCTGCAGCGTGTAGGCGCCGAATGTGCGGGCCAAGAAACTTTGCGCGATAACCATGGAAAAATACATCAGCAGGGCATTGAAGGCCGTAGGTAATGTATCTCCATAGGCTTTGTGCAAATACATCGCGATGCCGCCTGCCGAGGGATAAGAGGCGGACATTTTCACATAAGAATAAGCACTGAAGAGAACGACGATGGCGGCAGAAAGAAAGGCAATTGGAAATAACGGACCGGAAAGTTCGGCCATCTGCCCGGTCAGGGCAAAAATGCCCGCGCCGATCATCACGCCCGTTCCCAGCATGACTGCGCCGGCGAGCGTCAAACTGTTTTTTGCGTAACTTGGAGAACGGTCTTCGTTGTTCATTGCCTGATTGTC
The DNA here is from genome assembly GCF_965222285.1 of Tepidicaulis sp. Taxonomy (NCBI): domain Bacteria; kingdom Pseudomonadati; phylum Pseudomonadota; class Alphaproteobacteria; order Hyphomicrobiales; family Parvibaculaceae; genus Tepidicaulis; species Tepidicaulis sp. Next base: position 3,323,869 of record NZ_OZ244942.1, read on the forward strand.
CGATTTGCTTGCTTAGCGAGTCCAAAGCCTGACTCACGCACGATTTAATTCCCGCTTCAACACAGAAGAGAGATTTTTTCTTTATCAAACGGTTCTGTAAACGCCTGCGTTCTCGTTATGGAGTCGGTATGGATACAAAAGCGAGGCAGATTGCTCGGCGTCTGAAGCGGGAATTGCATCCCATAAAAATTGGATCTGCACCGGGTGCGAGCAATCTAACCAGCAATCCCATTATATCCATCGCATCAGCTTTCGGCTGGCAAGCCATCTGCCCAAACGTCTCAGCCGCGCCGCAGCATCACCCTTTTTCGCCATTACAGGCTTTTCTACAAGATGCCAAGACAGGATTGCAGCGGGCAGCACCGCAGCCAGAGTAACAGCGAAGAGATGAAGTGGTGTCAGGTTCGGCATGGTCAGCACAAGCGCTTGCTGAACCGGGTAGGCATAAATGTAGAGACCATAGGAGTAATCCCCAGCTTTATTGAAATTCCTGATCCAGCCGCTGGGAATATAAGCCAGCCAAAATGCACTGTAAGCGGTGAGAAGGTAGAAGCTCAACGGAAAAACAGCGTAAGGCCGCATGGCCACGGTGAGCAGGAATAAAAACACGACACCAGCCCAATGAAGCGGGATTTGCGCGCGGTATTCATAGGCCAGTACGCCCAGCCCGAAGCACAGGCCAAACCGCACGAAGTGGCCAAGGATCGTGTCATCGGCATAGGCGATGGGGAAAAGAGACAGAGCGGCGAGGGGCAGGCCGATCACAAATGCCGTGCGGATCAGCCATTTGCGCCGCGCGAGGATACCGCTCATACCCAAAAAGGCGAGAGCCGCGTAGCACAGCACTTCGTATCTGAGTGTCCAAAGGGAGCCGTTGACCTCATTGGCAACCGGCGTCGTAAGGAACGTACCGGGCAATGTGCCATCCGGCGAGACAAGGCTGGCGGTCAGGATAACATAGGAAAAGGTCTCGAAAGACGAGAAGTAGCCTGCAGCGGACGTATTGCTCAATGGCGGCAGCAGCACAAGAGCGGTCAGCATCACGCATACGGCAAGAGCCGGGTAGATGCGCAAGGCGCGGGCCACGGTAAAATCCAGTAACGAACTCCGGCGCATCCAACTTTGCGTGACCAGAAATCCGCTGATGACAAAAAAGATGTCAACGGCGTGATAGCCGATGGAAAAGCCTGTCGCCTTCATGAGCGGGCGGCTTTCCGGATCGCCCGTGACAAGTAAGAAGCTATGGGAAAGCGCGACAGTAGCGGCGGCGAGAAAGCGGAGCAGATTGAGATTGTTGTCGCGGTTTTGCGCAACGTCCCCCAAAAACACTGTCTTTCCCCGCAAGCGTGCCATGTTACTCCGTCATTTCCGGATCTGCTCGAATAGATCGATAAGTTCCGCGAACTTCTCCCGTTGTTCTTTCGCCGAGCCGCTCTTGATGGCGTGTTCGACGCAGTGACCGGTGTGCTGCTTCAGCACTTCGCTTTCCACTTTTCGCAAGGCAGCCTTGACCGCCTGGATTTGCCGGAGAATGTCTATGCAATACCGGTCCTCTTCCAGCATCCGGGTGACGCCCCGGACCTGGCCTTCGATCCGTTTCAGACGGTTTACAGTCGTGCGCGAGGCAACCTCCATTGACGGATACTCCATAGGGGTATAAGAAAAAGGTTAAGTTTAAGTGAGCGGAATATGGCACGTAGAAACCCGGCCGTCAGCTTTATGGCAGTATTTATGCTGGCCCTTGTTTGGGGCACGGGCGCCTTTGGTGCATGTTTTCCTCTCGGCGGCGCAGCCCATGCGGCGCTGGCAGGACACGTTATGTCCGGTCACGCGCATCAGGAGCGTGCTTATGATGCGGTGGCACCTGCTTTCCACGGACACGAGGCCGCAAACGCACAGGAAGATGGCCACGAGCTGGTCAAATGCTGCAACTCTACAGAGTTGCGTGCGAGCGCGCTGACAGCGGCAAGGGCTTTTTCCCCGTTTGAAATGTCACCGAGCCTTGCTGCGCGCGCTGTGCCGGTTGCCTGGCCGTCCTCGCTGCTCTGGCAGCACATGCCAGCTATGGTGCAAACCGGGCCACCCCTTGTTGGGGCAACGCCGGTCGGCCTGCACAATCTTCTTTTGATTTAGCTCTTTTGTTTGATTGAGGGCTGCCTTCTTGAGGCGGCATGTTGCTCATTCAAAACGGAAGAGATGAAATGATTCACAGATTCTCCATTTTTGCCGTCACGGCGGGCCTATTTCTGGTGCTCGCCATGACGGGCAGCGCCTATGCGCATGGTGACGAAGTACATGAGAGGCCATCTGGTCAGGCGGATATGCCCGTACCGGCGCAAGACCGACACGGCGCGCAAGCGTTCGCAAACGCCAAGGCCGGTTCGCCTGCACCGATGCAGGACGAAGGCGGGCACGATCACAGCGCCCATGCAGGCTGGGCCGATACCGGCTTCGAGCGTTTTCTAAGCTGGATCGGCAAGCTTCATCCTGCGGCCACGAACTTTCCGATCGGGTTGTTGATGGGCGCGGCGCTGGCCGAGGCGTTGCGATTCCGTTACCGGGCCGCCCTTTTGCCCAATGCGGCGCGTTTCATGCTTTGGGCAGGGACCGTCTCCGCCGTGGGCACGGTGGTCCTGGGCTGGTTCTTCGCCGGATTCTCCGTGAGCAGCGACGGGCCGCTTCTTGCCTTTCACCGCTGGAACGGCACGGCCGTTGCCATCCTCGCGCTTGCTGTTCTCTGGCTTGGCGAGCAGCACTGGCGTGAGCAATCCGGGCCAGGCCTTTACCGAACCGGACTTTTCGTCCTGGCCGTCCTTGCCGGTCTCAACGGCTATCTGGGCGGGCGCATGCTTTATGGCGCCGATCATTACGCCTATCCGGCGGCGCACACCCATTCACCCCACTCTCACAAGGAGCACTGAACATGCTGACACGGCGTCACCTCCTGAAGTCGTTTTCATCAGGCGCGGCCATGCTTGTCGCCTCCGGCCTCCTGCCTGCCTGGGCGCGTTCACCACGTTCCCTGTCCGAGGCAGGCATCACCGCTCTTTCCGGCAACCGGTTCGATCTGGATATTGCCCGCAGCGTCATCAGAATAGACGGGCGCACCGGTGAGGCGATCACGGTCAACGGCACCTTGCCCGCGCCTCTCTTGCGCTGGAAAGAAGGCGAGCAGGTCACCATGCGCGTGACCAATCACCTGGACGAGGATACGTCCATTCATTGGCATGGCATGCTGGTGCCCTTCCAGATGGACGGTGTGCCGGGCGTGACGTTCCCCGGCATCAATGCGGGGGAAACATTCGAATACACATTCCCGGTGCGCCAGTCTGGCACCTACTGGTATCACAGCCATTCGGGGTTGCAGGAGCAGCTCGGCCATTATGGGCCGCTTGTCGTGGACCCGGCCGGCAGCGATCCGGTGGGCTATGACCGGGAATATGTGGTGGTGCTGTCGGACTACACATTCGAGGGGCCGCACCGGGTCTTTGCCAAGCTGAAGAAGATGTCGGACACCTATAATTTCCAAGAACGCACCGCCGGTGATTTCATGCGTGACGTTTCCCGGATGGGGCTTGGCGGGACCGTCGAGGAGCGTCTGATGTGGGGCGACATGCGCATGAGCCCGACCGACATCGCCGACGTGACGGGGGCTACCTATACGTTCCTCGTTAACGGGCATGGGCCGGGCGATAACTGGACAGCGCTGTTCGAGCCGGGCGAGCGGGTGCGGCTGCGTTTCGTCAATGCCTCGGCCATGTCGATATTCAATGTGCGCATTCCGGGCCTGCCGATGAGCATTGTGCAGGCGGACGGGCAGAATGTGCGTCCGGTGGAGCGGGACGAGTTTCAGATCGGCGTGGCCGAAACCTATGATGTGGTCGTCACGCCCCGCAAGGACCAGGCTTACACGCTGATGTGCGAATCCATCGACCGGTCCGGTTACGGGCGGGCGACGCTGGCGCCGCGTCCGGGCATGGAAGCGGAGGTGCCGCCGCTGCGGCCCAGACCGCTCTTGACCATGAAGGACATGGGCATGGCCGGACATGGAATGAGTCATGGCGGTATGGATCATGCCGCGATGGACCAAGGCGAACCGGCCGGTCAGAAGAGCGGTGAAATGGACCACGGGTCCATGGATCATTCCGCCATGGGGCACGGCGCCATGGATCATGGGGCGATGGGCCATGGAAGCGCCCCGGCCGGAGCCATGCAAAAGGACGGCATGGAGGGCATGGGCGCGATGGAGACGCACAACCACCCTACCGGACCCGGCATTGCCAACACAGCGATGCAGCCGCAAAACCGGCTGGGCGAACCGGGCATTGGCCTTGAAGATGTGACGCACCGGGTTCTCGTTTACACGGATCTTGAAAGCTTGGCACCCAATCCGGATACGCGCGCGCCGGGCCGGGAGATAGAGCTGCATCTGACCGGAAACATGGAACGTTATATGTGGTCGTTCGATGGCAAGAAGTTTTCGGAGGTGACGGAGCCCATCATTTTTCACTATGGCGAACGTTTGCGCCTGACAATGGTCAACGACACGATGATGCCGCATCCCATTCACCTGCACGGCATGTTCTTCGAGCTGGTGACGGGCGCGGGGGATCACAAGCCGCGCAAACACACCATCGTGGTCAAGCCCGGCGAGAAGATGTCTTTCGACGTGACGGCGGATGAAGAGGGCGACTGGGCCTTTCACTGCCATCTCCTCTATCACATGCATGCGGGCATGTTTCAGGTGGTTTCGGTACGTAAAGACATGGCGGAGGCGTCTCAATGAAAACGGTAACTCTAATGTCCGGGCTGGCGGTGTTCGGTGTGCTTGTGGCCGGTCCGGCATTCGCGGCGGAAGATGAATTCGGCTACAGCGCCGCAGACGAACACTATGACGCGGAAGAAATGGCGGCTGCCCGCCGTGCGCTGAAACACGAGACGGGAGGGCAGACCAACTTCATGCTTATGGGCGACCGGCTGGAATACCGCAGCAATGAGGGCGAACCAGTGCTCCTCTGGGACATGCAGGGCTGGCTCGGAGGCGACATCAACAAGGTCACGGTCAAGACGGAAGGCGAATATCTTCTGGACAAAGATCAGGCCGAAGGTGTCGAGGTGCAGGCGCTCTACACGCGCACCATTTCGTCTTATTTCGATGTGCAGGCGGGGGTGCGTCACGATTTTCGCCCTCATCCCTCGCGCAGCTTCGCCGTTCTGGGGGTGCAGGGGCTTGCGCCTTACTGGTTCGAGGTGGACGGGGCCGCGTTCCTGAGTGAGGACGGCGACCTCTCGGCCCGTTTCGAGGCGGAGTATGAGTTGTTGCTCACGCAGCGGCTGATCCTGCAGCCACGCGCGGAGTTCGATTTTGCGGTTCAGGATGTACCCGAGCTTGGTATCGGGTCGGGGTTAAGCACCGTGGAGACGGGACTGCGTCTTCGATATGAGGTGGTGAGGGAGTTCGCCCCATATATAGGTGTCTCCTGGGAGAGCGCCGTGGGCGAGACGGCGGATATAGCCCGCGCTAGCGGCGAGGATGTTGATGCTGTGTCGCTGGTGACAGGGGTTCGCTTCTGGTTCTGATTTTCAGTGGTTCGTTTTACACTAGAGGTCGCGGGTTCCGCGTTTGGTGTGCTTATACTGTTGATTGCCGCTGAGATCTGACCCGGTATTGGGGGATTTTTCCACTGAGATTTGACCCATGTTTGAACGCTATCCTGCTCGTTTTGGGCAGGAGATTGAGGAGTGTTGGACATGGCGTTTTTGAGCGTTATCCGGCGCTGGCATTTCCGGGATGGTTTTTCGATCCGGGAGATAGCACGGCGCACGGGTCTGTCCCGGAATACCATTCGCAAATATCTTCGGTCCGATACGGTTGAGCCGAAGTTCAAAGTGCCCGAGCGGCCGAGCAAGATCGATCCTTTTGCCGAGAAGCTATCGGGCTGGCTGAAGGCTGAGAGCCGCAAACCGCGCAAGCAGCGGCGCACAGTCAAGCAGATCCATGCCGATCTGGTCAGCCTTGGCTTTAAAGGTTCCTATGGTCGGGTGGCGGTTTTTGCCCGGCGCTGGAAAGAGGATCTCCAGCGCCAGCAGAACACCACCGGCCGCGGCGTGTTCGTTCCCCTGGCCTTTGAGCCTGGAGAAGCTTTCCAGTTCGATTGGAGTGAGGACTGGGCGCTGATCGGGGGCGAGCGGGTCAAGCTGCAAGCGGCCCATACCAAGCTCTGCTACAGCCGGGCCTTTGTGGTAAGGGCCTATCTGCTCCAGACCCACGAGATGCTGTTCGACGCCCACAATCATGCCTTCCGCGTGCTGGGCGGCGTGCCCCGGCGCGGCATCTACGACAATATGCGCACGGCCGTGGACAAGGTTGGCCGTGGCAAGGCCCGGCAGGTCAATGCCCGGTTCTCGGCCATGGCCAGTCACTTTGTGTTCGAGCCCGAGTTCTGCAATCCGGCCGCCGGCTGGGAGAAGGGGTTGGTGGAAAAGAACGTGCAAGATGCCCGGCACCGGCTTTTCCAGCCCATTCCGCACGCGAACTCGCTTGAGGAGTTGAATATCTGGCTCGAGCATCGGTGCAAGAGCTTGTGGGAGGAGACCTCTCACGGCGTTGAACCGGGCACCATTGCTGATGCCTGGCGGGTCGAGACCCAGTTCCTGATGGCTGTGCCAAGGCCCTTTGACGGGTTTGTCGAACACACCAAGCGTGTTTCCCCAACGTGCCTGATCCACCTGGAACGCAATCGCTACAGCGTGCCGGCCTCTTTCGCCAACAGGCCGGTCAGCGTCAGAGTCTATCCGGCGCGCATCGTCGTTGTCGCCGAAGGACAGACGATCTGTGAGCACTTACGGATCATCGACCGCCATCATGGAACCGGGCATACTGTTTATGACTGGCGCCATTACCTAGCCGTGGTCCAGCGAAAGCCCGGTGCCCTGCGCAATGGTGCACCCTTTGCCGACATGCCCGATGGATTCCGGCAGTTGCAGCGCCATCTTCTGAGCAAACCCGGTGGCGATCGCGAGATGGTCGATATCCTGGCCCTGGTTCTCCACCATGATGAACAGGCCGTGCTCGCCGCGGTCGAGATGGCCCTTGAGACCGGGGTGCCCACCAAGACCCATATTCTGAACCTGCTGCACAGACTGGTCGATGGCAAATCGACCGCGATCGCGCCCGTCGAGGCACCACAAGCCCTTGTCCTGGGCAAGGAACCGCAGGCCAATGTGGAACGCTACGATACCCTGCGTGCGGACAAGGAGGTGCGCCATGCGTCATGATCCGGCAAGCGCAGCTCTGGTCATCATGCTCAAAAGCCTCAAGATGACAGGCATGGCCCAAGCGATCAGCGAGCTCACCGAACAGGGGTCTCCGGCCGTCCAGGCAGCCGTTCCGGTTCTCTCCCAGTTGCTCAAGGCCGAGATGGCCGAACGGGAGACAAGATCGATTGCCTATCAGCTCAAGGTGGCACGGTTTCCAACCTACAAGGACCTGGCCGGCTTCGATTTTGCCAGCAGTGAGATCAATGAGGCCCTGGTGCGCCAGCTTCATTCAGGGGCTTTCATCGACAAGACCGACAACGTGGTGTTGGTGGGCGGGCCGGGAACCGGCAAAACCCATATCGCCACAGCGCTGGGCATCCGGGCCATCGAGCATCACCGCAAGAGAGTGCGCTTCTTCTCGACCGTGGAACTGGTCAATGCGTTGGAACAGGAAAAGGCTCAGGGCAAGGCCGGACAGATTGCCAACCGGCTTGTCCATTCCGATCTGGTCATCCTCGACGAGCTTGGATACCTGCCCTTCAGCGCATCAGGAGGGGCATTGCTATTCCATCTGCTGAGCAAACTCTACGAGCGCACCAGTGTCATCATCACCACCAATCTCAGCTTTGCCGAATGGGCCAGCGTGTTTGGCGACGCCAAAATGACAACCGCGCTGCTCGATCGGCTCACCCATCACTGCCACATTCTCGAAACCGGAAACGACAGCTTCCGCTTCAGGAACAGCTCGGCCCAGGCCGCAAAAACCAAAAAAGGAGAAAGCACCGACTTGACCATCTAACCAAACCCAAATCATATCCACGAGGCGGGTCAATTCTCGGTGAAAATACCGGGTCAGATCTCAGCGGCAATCAACACCATCCACATGCTGCGCTTGCGGGACGCCGCGACCCCGTGTAGGCGGCTGCCCGTACACTCGCAAGCCCGAAGGAGTCACGAGAGAACTTTCCGAGGCTCCGCCCACCAGAGAGCGATGATCGGCAGGACGATCCATTGCGCGATGGGAGAGAGGCCGGCACCGATCACGGGGATGACCGGCATCAGGTCACTATAGGCCCAGGCTTCCCGGACCTCGATATTGAGCCATTCGCTGAATACGGTGTAGCAGAGACCTGTCAGGACGGTGGCTAGCCCCACACGACGATAGTTTGCCTCCGGCCACTGGCTGCTTCCGAACAGCACCAGCGCGGCCAGGAGCGCGCTCGTCGCGATCAGGACATCGCCCCCGGTGCAGTGAAGTGCAGCGAAAGCTATTTCGCGCGGAGTGCCGGTTTCCCACAGCGTGTAAAGCGGCATATGGGCGAACTCCCAGATCAGATTCCCAATCGCCATGGCGATCAGGTAGCGTCGCAGAGCGTTCAGCCATCCAAGCTCGACAGCGACCATTACGACGAAAGCTCAACTTCGATGATGTCCGGACTCCTTTGCGCGTATTCCAGCGCATAGGCCAGTTCGCCCGCGGTTTCCGCGTGGATGTCGAGCAGCGCTTGGCCATTGTCGATCTCTTGGCCGAGGCTCACGTTCAAGTAGACGCCCGCTGCCTTGGCTTCCGGCGCGCCGGCGAGCTTGGCGAGCCTTGCGAGCTTGCGATTGTTGATATGAACGATGCGACCGGCACGCGGTGCGATCAGCGGATGAACGTGGGACGCCCGCGGCGGCGTGCGCATACCTCCTTGCGCCGCGCAGATGGCCTGGAACTTCTGCCAGGCTCGCCCGTCCGCAAGGATCGCAAGCGCATCAGCTGCTCCTTCCCCCTTGGCGGCCTTCCCGCCAATCTCCAGGGCGGCGCCAGCCAATGCCGTTGCGCGTCGGCGCAGGTCATCCGGTGCATCGGGCGCACCACGGAGAACCGCGAGGACATCGAGCGCTTCCAGGGCCGGGCCAATTCCGCGACCGACCGGTTGCGACCCGTCGGTCAGGATGCAAGTGGCCGAGAGTCCGAAACGCGCTGAAACGGAGTTGATCCGTTCCGCGAGGTGACGCGCCGACGCCTCGCTGCGGACCTTGGCGGTAGGTCCGACCGGGATATCGATGACGACGTGCGTCGAGCCGGCTGCAATCTTCTTCGACAGGACAGACGCGATGAGTTGTCCCTCGGTATCGACATCGAGCTCACGCTCTATGCGGACGAAAATATCGTCGGCGGGGCTCAGATGCATCGCCCCGCCCCAGGCGATGCAGCCGCCCTCGGCTTCCACGACGCGTCGGAGCGTTGCGATATCAAGGTCAACCGGAGCAAGTGTCTCCATGGTATCCGCAGTACCTGCAGGCGATGTGATTGCGCGCGACGAGGTCTTGGGGATGACGAGCCCTTGCGCAGCAACAATCGCGACGACGATCGGGGTGGTACGGTTGCCAGGGAGCCCGCCGATGCAATGCTTGTCGACTACGATCAGGGAATCCCATCGCAAGCGCTCGCCGACCTCGACCATGGCGCCGGTCAGATCGACGGTCTCCTGCTCGTCGAGAGGAAGAGCCGCGCTCGCCGTCAGGAAGGCCGCCAGATGCACATCAGTGTAGCGGCGTGCCGCGACGTCCCTGACGATCGACCCAACGGCACGCGCGTCGAGCCGGTTCCCGTAGATCCGGCGGCGGACACTGGCGAGGGATTCGAGTGCTGGCGCATGCGTGACGGTGACTTCCGTGCCTTCTTCGACGCACAAGATCTGCCACGCTGTTTCTGTGAGGGCAATCTGATCGATGGCGAGCAGATCGTCCCCCTCGACCTGGAACAGGGTCGCCTGCACCTCCCGACCGCCAGACGAAACCACCACCTGCGACCTGGACGCCAGACCTTCCGCGCGGCAGACATGGCAGTCGGTCCGCATGATGACCACCGCCTGGTGCTGTGTGTGCAGGCGAAAGCGGGTGGCGCGAAGCTTCGGTGTAGCGGGGAGTTCGGCGTCACCTTGGTTCATAGGTCGAACGCCTGATCCTGGCGGGGAACGGTCGCATTCCATCCGAGGTCCTTGCCGATGCGGACGCGCAGTGCCTCGGCAGCTTCGGCCTCACCATGAACGATGAAGGTGCGGGCCGGCGCATGATTGAAGCCGGAAAGCCAGCGCATCAACTCATCAGAGTCTGCGTGCGCCGAGAGTGCGGGCAGATCGGCGATCTCTGCCTTGACCGGTATCCACTGTCCGTGGATCTTGATCTCGCGGGCGCCCTGCAGCATGGCCCGTCCACGGGTTCCAGCAGCCTGAAAGCCCGAGAACAGAATGGTGTTCTTCTGATCGGGTGCAAAGGCCTTGAGATGGTGGAGAATGCGGCCACCGGTTGCCATGCCACTGGCAGAGATCACCACCTTGGGATAGGGGCTCGCGGTAATTGCCTTGGATCCTTCGACGTCCCTCGTGTAGGTGGCGAGGCCGCAGACCGTGTCGCAATCCTCCGGTGAAAGGCGATGATCCTCGCGATGGGCGTGGAGCAGGTCCGTGGCGCTGATCGCCATCGGACTGTCGAGGAAAATCGGGATGGATGCCAGGCGACCAGCCTGCTTCAATTGCCAGAGGTGATAGAGCAGCGACTGCGCCCGGCCAACGGCGAATGCCGGAATCACCACGGTCCCGCCGCGCTGAACCGTGCGCTCGATGACGGAACTCAGCATCTCGGTTGGATCGCCCGTTTCATGGATGCGGTTGCCGTAAGTGGATTCAATAACGATATAGTCGGCCTCCGGGACAGGAACCGGATCAGGCATGACGGGATCGCCATAGCGGCCGAGATCACCCGAAAATATGATCCGTTTGCCGCCCCATACGATATCGGCGGTGGCAGCACCCAGGATGTGGCCGGCATGCCTGAACATCAGGGTCGCCCCGGCGGGAAGCTGAACAGCCTTGTCGAACGGAATTGACGAGAAGCGTTCGAGGGCGTGTTCCGCATCGTGAAGACCGTAGAGCGGCAGGGCGGGCTTGTGCTTGGAGAACCCCTTCCGGTTCGCGTATTCGGCATCTTTCTCCTGGAGGTAACCGCTGTCCTTGAGGATCAGCTCTGCAACGTCGCGGGTCGCGTCCGTCGCGAAAATTTCACCGTGGAATCCGTCCTTCACAAGTTTGGGTAAATAACCCGAATGGTCGAGATGCGCATGGGTCAGAACGACGGCATTAATACTCGAAGGGGCTATCGGCAGTGGCTGCCAATTCAACTCGCGCAGGTTCTTTAGGCCTTGGAACAAGCCGCAGTCGATCAGAATCCGCTTGCCGTCGTGGTCGAGGAGATGTTTCGAACCGGTGACAGTGCCAGCGCCGCCGAGGGATGTGAATTTTAGCATGACTGCCTCCTGGTCGAATTCATGTGCCTGGTCGCCAACTGTCGGAGTTCGCCGCTCATTCGACGCCGCCTGTACAGGGCGGCGCATCGCTGGCGGGAAACGAATCCATGCCTGCCTGTTCGACCTCGTCGTAAGGTTCGGGCGGACGACGGTGCCGAATTTTGTCGTCCGGAGCCTCCTTGGCGGACGCGATCATCGCAGCGATCAGCGGCGCAAGCCGAATGGCGTTGCTCTCATGTGGAATGGAGTCGCTGGAAACTATTCTGTCGGTGAGCACCCTCAGGCGCGCATAGGAATCTTCAGCGAATACACCGTGGACAACCGCGCAGACAGGTCTCCGGAAGCCCTGGAGCGGCAGCTTCTTTGCCGCTTCGATAAGCGTTTGCCCGGACGAGGCGATATCGTCGACGAGGACCGGACAGTGGGCCGTCCATTCCGAGAGGTCGGGAAGTTCGACATCGACGTTGCGGTCGCCGTGCCGGATCTTGCGCAGGACGGCATAGGGAGCGCTGATGCGCTGGGCAATTGCCGACACCCACTGTTCGCTCTCCTCATCCGGGCCGATGATCAGCGGTTGGTCGACCTCCGCGGCGATCCAGTCTGCCAGCAAAGGTGCCGCGTGTAGGGTATGGGTCGGGATCGTGTAGAGCGCGGAGAGCGCAGGATACCGGTGCAGGTGGGGGTCGACTGTCACCAGCCGGTCGAAGGTCGAGGACAGAACCCGCGCGAAGGTCTTCGACGTTATAGCCTCGCCCGGTTGGAAGCGTCGGTCCTGTCGCATATAAGAGAGGTAGGGCGCGATCAGCGTCACCTCATTCGCGCCAAGCGCGCGGGCGGCGTCGGCGGCGAATGCAAGGCGGAGGAAGCCATCGTCCGGCCGTGCAAGCGTGCAGACCAAATCCACCGGCCGATCGGCGACATCCGAAAGAATGCGGACATAACTCTCGTCATCGGGGAAACGCCGGATTTCGATGTGCCCAAGCTCCCATCCTCCGGCTTCAGCAAGATGACGGGCGAAGGTTTCGTTGCCGGGCAAAGGCAGTATCAGCCGCATGTCAATACTCTTTCAGTTTATACAGGGAGCCCCTAGTGGATGGATTCAGACGGATGGAACCCTTGAAGCGGCCATTGAAGCTTGGAAATGCGCGCTTTTGGCCGGACTCTTCCGTCTGAAACGAACCACTAGTGCCGCCCGTAAAATTCCAGGTCACCCTTCGTTCGCTCCCCATTTCCAATTGCGGATCTCCGGCATGTCCTCGCCGTGTTGCCGGATGTAGCGCTGGTGATCGATGAGTTTGCTTTCGATGAGCTGTTCGAAATTGGTGGCGCCCGGACCCAATCCCGGCACCCGGTCAATGACGGCCCTGGCCAGATGGAACCGGTCCAGTTCGTTGAGCACGACCATGTCGAAAGGTGTCGTGGTCGTTCCCTCTTCCTTGAACCCGTGAACGTGCAGATTGTGATGGTTGGTCCGACGATACGTCAGCTTGTGAATCAACAAGGGGTACCCGTGGTAGGCAAAGATGATGGGTTTGTCCCTGGTGAACAGGGCATCAAATCCCTCGTCGCTGATCCCGTGCGGATGCTGGCTCTGCGACTGCAACGTCATCAGATCGACCACGTTGATGACCCGGATCTTGAGGGCAGGAAAATGCTGTCGCAGCAACTCCACCGCAGCCAGCGTCTCCATGGTCGGCACATCCCCGGCACAGGCCATCACCACGTCAGGCTCGCTGCCTTCGTCGTTGCTGGCCCACTCCCAGATGCCCAGCCCGGCGGTGCAGTGCTTGATGGCTGCGTCCATATCGAGCCATTGCGGCGACGGCTGCTTGCCGGCGACAATGACGTTCACGTAATTGCGGCTGCGCAGGCAGTGATCCGTCACGGAGAGCAAGGTATTGGCGTCGGGCGGAAGATAGACCCGGATAACCTCGGCCTTCTTGCTCATGACATGGTCAATGAAGCCGGGGTCTTGATGGCTGAAACCGTTGTGGTCCTGCCGCCATACGTGAGACGAAAGCAGGTAGTTCAGAGATGCAATCGGCCGTCGCCATGGAACATGGTTTGCAACATCGAGCCATTTGGCGTGCTGATTGAACATCGAATCGATGATGTGGATGAAGGCTTCGTAGCATGAGAAAAAGCCATGGCGGCCTGTGAGCAGATAACCTTCAAGCCAACCTTCGCATTGGTGCTCACTCAACACTTCCATCACCCGGCCGTCCGGGGCGACGTGGTCATCGCCTGGAATGATTTCCGCGGTCGAGCACCGGTTCGTCACCTCGAACACCGCACCCCAGCGGTTCGACGCGGTTTCGTCCGGGCTGAAGACCCGGAAAGTCTCGGGATTCAGCCTCACCACATCGCGGATCAATTCGCCCTGGATCCGTGTGGCCTCGGCACTCACGCGGCCCGGCTTCGGTATTGTCACCGCGTAGTCGCGGAAATCGGGCAGGTGCAGGTCGCGCAACAGGAGACCGCCATTAGCGTGCGGGTTGGCGCCCATGCGGCGCGTGCCGCTCGGGGCCAGTTCCGCGAGCTCGGGACGTAGCCTGCCGGTCTCGTCGAAGAGTTCGCGGGGACGATAACTCTCAAGCCACTCTTCCAGAATCCTGACATGTCCCGGGTGGTTCATGTCACCCATCGGCACCTGGTGCGAGCGAAACGTGCCCTCGGTCTGTTTGCCGTCAACCTCCTTCGGGCCCGTCCAGCCCTTCGGCGAGCGCAGGATGATCATGGGCCAGAGCGGACGCTGCTTGAACCCGTTGGCGCGGGCGTCGTGCTGGATATGGCGGATGCTCTCGACCACGGTATCGAGCGTCGCAGCCATGAGCTGATGCATCTCCACCGGGTCGTCGCCCTCGACGAAGTGTGGCGTATAGCCGTAGCCGCGAAACAGGGAGTCGAGCTCGTCACGGGGAATGCGGGCGAGCACCGTGGGACCCGCAATCTTGTAGCCGTTCAGATGCAGGATTGGCAGGACCGCTCCGTCGTGCACCGGATTGAGGAACTTGTTCGAGTGCCAGCTGGTGGCGAGTGGAGCCGTTTCAGCCTCGCCATCGCCCACGACGCAGGTGACGAGAAGGTCGGGATTGTCGAAGGCCGCGCCGTAGGCATGTGACAGGCAATAGCCGAGTTCACCGCCCTCATTGATGGAGCCCGGGGTTTCCGGCGCGACATGACTCGGGATGCCGCCGGGAAAGGAAAACTGCGTGAACAGCTTTTTCATCCCCTGTTCGTCCTGCGAGATGTCCGGGTAGACCTCGCTATAGGTTCCCTCGAGATAGGTGTTGGCCACCAGGCCCGGGCCGCCGTGCCCGGGGCCGGCGACATAGATCACGTTCAAGTCATGCTCGCTGATGACGCGGTTCAAATGCACGTAGATGAAATTCAGTCCCGGTGTGGTGCCCCAGTGGCCAAGCAGTCGGGGCTTCACGTGCTCGAGACGCAAGGGAATTTTGAGCAACGGATTATCATAAAGATAGATCTGGCCGACCGAGAGATAGTTGGCCGCTCGCCAGTAGGCGTCCATCTTCTGGATGAGGTCGGACGAAAGCGACTTGTTCATGGTCCTACTCCTCCAGATGGGCGTGCTGGCCGGTTTCGGCGCCGGAAAGCATTCCGAAAACTGCCCTTGCGATGATTACATCTTCGTCGGTGCGAATGACGCGCACCTGGACGTTGCCCAGATCGGCCGAGATGACTGGCTCGCCGGCAGCGTTCTGGTTCTCGTCAAGTTGGACGCCGAGAAAGCCGAGACCCTCGCAGATGCGTGCCCGGATCGCGGGTGCGTTCTCGCCGATGCCGCCCGAGAAGACGAGCGTGTCCAGTCCGCCAAGCGCGGCGGCAAAGGCACCGATCCACTTCCTCACCTGGTAGCAAAATAATTCAACTGCTTCGGCAGCCCGAACGTCGCTCGCCTCGCGGCCCAGCAAATCCCGTAGGTCGGAGCTCGTTTCCGACACACCCAGCAACCCGGATTCCTGATTCACCATCTGGTGAAACTGCTGCGCGGTCATTCGCTCGGTTTGCGCCAGGTACCAGACCAGCCCAGGATCCAGGTCACCGGAGCGAGTGCTCATCGGCAAGCCCGCCGCGGGCGTAAAGCCCATGCTGGTATCAACGCTCTTCCCGTCGCGGACCGCTGCGAGGCTCGACCCATTTCCGAGATGACACAGGATCACCCGCCCTTTCGCAGCCTCAGCGCCGGCCAGGCGCGCGAGCTCTTCCATGAGGAACTCGTAGGACAGGCCATGAAAGCCGTAGCGCTCGACCCCCTTGGCCGCAAAACGCCGGGGAATTGCCAGAGCCTTGGCGACCCGAGGCATGTCCCGATGAAATGCCGTATCGAAACATGCCACCTGTGGCAGACCCGGTATCCGCTCGTCGACCAATTCAATCATGTTGATCTCGGAAGGCAGATGCTCCGGCGCATAGGCGCTGACACGGCGCAGTTCCCGAAGAACTTCCTGCGTGATTTGATGCGGTTCACGATACCTGGCGCCACCGTTTACGACGCGGTGGCCTACTGCCGCAATCGACGAAAGACCGATCTGCTCGGCAAGCCAGTCGAGCAGGAAATCTGTCGCCGAACGATGATCGAGCTCACCGATGCCGCGATCATCCTGCTGCTTCCGGGTGGGGTCATCGAAAGTGAAATGGGTTCCCTGCAGGCCGATGCGGTCGATCTTGCCGCGCAGGCCCTTCCGGGGCTGGTCGCCGTCCATCCTGTACACCGCGAACTTGATGCTCGATGAGCCCCCGTTGATCGTCAGGATGCACGCGCCGGGTGACATCAATCGAACCCCTCTTGCGCATGTAGCCCTGCGTAGGTCGCCCGCGCTGCTGAATGCGCCGAAGTCATGATCTACCGGCTCCATGCTCCGCGTGGCCGACGCCACGCGTTGCGGTCCATTGACCGAGGTAGATCCGCAGGAAGCCGAATACCGCGCCGATCGCGATCGCGGCGTAGAGGACGATGGCGGGATCGCTTTGCAGCTTCATCGCAGTGAAGGCCGCGAGCACCGCCGCGTCGGAGCCAATCGCCGCCAGCAGCACAGCGCCCGCGGCGCCGATCTCTTGCCGCCGGTACCGGAACACGCCCCAATGGATGGTCATGTCCATGATCAGGTAGAAAAATGCGCCCAGCGACGCGATGCGGCCCAGATCAAAGAATACGGCCAGCGCCGAAGCGATGACGACAGTGTAGATCAGCGTGTGGCGCTGGATTGGACCCGACATGCCGAAATGGCTGTGCGGGATCAGCTTCATGTCGGTGAGCATTGCCAGCATCCGCGACACCGCGAAGACACTGGCCAGCAGTCCCGAAGCGGTGGCCACCGCCGCGAGAAGCACGGTCAAGAGGAACCCCGCCTGGCCCAGGGCGGGCTCGGCGGCCTCGGCCAGCGAATAGTCGCGCGCTGCGATGATCCGGTCGATGGTGAGGCTCGATCCGACGCCGAAAGCCACAAGCAGATAGACGACGACGCAGAGCGCGATGGAGATCATGATGGCCCGGCCGACGTTGCGGTTCGGTTCGGTGATCTCGGAGCCGCTGTTGGTGATCGTGGTGAAGCCCTTGAAGGCGAGTATGGCCAGCGCCACAGAAGCGACGAAGCCGGTCGCGGTGAAGTCCCGGCCTGTCTCGGACGCTGCGGCGAAGGAAAATCCGCTCGCCCACAACGCCGCAATCCCGAAGAGCGCGATGCCGCCGATCTTGAGCGTGGCCATGACCAGCGAGAACAGCCCGACCGACCGGTTGCCGGCAATGTTGACGAGGAACGCGAACAGGATCACCGCAACTGCGAGGATCGGCACGAGCGGCCCGCCCGTTATGTCGAACGGTCGCAGCACATAGGTCGCGAAGGTGCGCGCAACCAGGCTTTCGGCGATGACCATGCTGAGCGCCATCAGCAGCGCCGCACCGGCGGTGACCGCTCCCCGCCCATAGCACTTCTGCAGGATCATCGCGATTCCGCCCGAGGAGGGCCAGGCGTTCGACATCCTGATGTAGCTGTAGGCGCTGAGCGCGGTCACGATGGCTCCGGCGATGAAGGACAGCGGAAACCAGGGTCCCGCCAATTCGGCGATCTGACCGGTCAGGGCAAAAATGCCTGCGCCGATCATCACGCCCGTGCCCATCGCGACCGCACCGTGCAAGGTGATGCTGTTTGCCTTGTACTGCCCTCGCATTCGTGGCTGGCCCGTCGACGGAGTCATAGTTTTGCGCGCTTCAACAGTTGCGCGTTGATGGCCACAACCACCGTGCTCGCGGACATCAGGATCGCGCCCACCGCGGGTGTCAGCAGTATGCCCCAGGGCGCCAGAACGCCGGCGGCAAGGGGTATGGCGAAGATGTTGTAACCCGCCGCCCACCAGAGATTCTGGATCATCTTGCGGTACGTGGCGCGGCTCAGGGTGATGATGCGGGGGATATCGCGGGGATCGGACCGCACCAGCACGATATGCCCGGCCTCGACGGCAACATCCGCGCCCGCGCCGATCGCGATCCCGATATCGGCAGTGGCCAGGGCCGGGGCGTCGTTCACGCCGTCGCCAATCATCGCGACCTTCTTGCCCTGCGCCTGAAGCTCGCGGACCTTCGAGGCCTTGTCCTCGGGGAGCACTTCCGCAAACACGGTATCGATGCCCAGCTCCCTCGCGACGGCATCGGCCACGGCCTGCGCGTCGCCGGTCAGCATGGCAACCTCGATCCCCCGTTTATGCAGCGCCGTAATGGCTTCGCGGCTCTCCTCGCGGATCGCGTCCGCCACGGTGTAGACGGCCAGGGCCTTGCCTTCGCGGACGAGATAGATGGCAGCCCGTCCACTGTCGGCCGCCGCCTTGGCCGCCTCCAGCAGCGCCTGCGGCACCTGCACATTCTCGGCCTTAAGCAGAGCCGGGCCACCCATGTGGTATTCGGTGCCGGCGATCGTCGCCGCCACCCCCTTGCCGGTGATTGCGCGGAAGCCTTCGGCGACGGGCACGTCTATGCCCTTGTCCTGTGCGGTCTTCACGATGCCCCGGGCGATCGGGTGCTCGGATTCGGCTTCGATGCCGGATGCGATCCGAAGCGCCTCGTCCTCGGCCAGCCCATCCGCGACGGACATCGCCACGACCCGGAACTCGCCAAGCGTCAACGTGCCGGTCTTGTCGAAGATCACGGTGTCGAGGTTTCTCGCCTCCTCGAGTCCGCGCCGGTCGCGCACCAGAAGCCCGTTGCGGGCGCCCAGCGTCGTCGAGATGGCCACCACCAGCGGCACGGCCAACCCAAGCGCGTGCGGGCAGGCGATCACCAGCACCGTCACCATCCGCACCACGGAGAAGTCGATCGCTGCGCCGACAGACTGCCACACCACGATGGTGATGGCCGCGGCGGCGATCGCGACGAAGGTCAGAAGCCGGGCTGCGCGATCTGCAAGGTGCTGCGCTCTGGACTTGGACTTCTGGGCATCGGCCACGAGTCGCATGATGCCGGAAAGCTTGGTTTCCTCTCCGGTGCCGGTGACCTCGACGCGCAGAGACCCTTCTCCGTTGATCGTGGCGGCGATCACCTCGTCGCCTTCCCGCTTTTTCACCGGCCGGGACTCGCCGGTGATCATGGCCTCGTTGACGTCGCTCTCTCCCTTTCGCACGGTCCCGTCGGCGGGAATGCTCTCCCCCGGATGCACCAGAACGAGGTCTCCGTTCCGCAGCGCGCTGACGGCGACCTTCTCCTCGCCCCCGTCGGTGATCCGCGTCGCGGTATCCGGAAGGAGCTTCGCGAGTTCCTTCAATGCGCCTTCGGCCTGATTGATGGACCGCATCTCGATCCAGTGGCCAAGCAGCATGATCGTGACCAGCGTCGCCAGTTCCCACCACAGGGCACTCGCCTCGATCAGCCCGAGCTGAACCACCCAGGAAAACAGGAAAGCGACGGAGATCGCGAGCGAGATGAGGGTCATCATCCCCGGCAGCCGGGACCGCAGTTCCCGCCAGGCCCCCTGCAGGAACACGAGACCGCCGTAGAGGAAGACGACCGTGGAGAGCACGGGGCCGATCCACTCCGATCCCGGAAACGCGGGGGCCCGGTAGCCGAGAAGGTCCTGGATGTGGGCCGACCAGATGACCACCGGAACCGTCAGGGCAAGCGAAAGCCAGAAGCGGTCCCGAAACATCGCGGGCGAGTGGCCCGCATGCTTGTCATGGTCCTGGTGTCCTGAATGGCCCGATGCCGGTCCTGGACTCTCTGGTGATGCTCCGGCCGTCGCGTGGCTTTCGTGCCCCCTGTCGGTCGAAGCGGCAGGCGGCGCATCGACGCCGGGACCAGGCCGCCGAACCAGGGATTTGATGTCGGCGACCTTTATGCGGGTCTCGTCGTATTCGACCGTGGCGTTTTGCGACGCGTAATCCACGGAGACGCTTTCGACGCCCGGCACCTCGCCGATCCGCCGCCCCACTTCGTCCGGGCCCAAGGCTGTCAGCAAGTCGCCGACGTCGATTGCGATTGTTTTCATCGTGTTCTCCTTAGGCGGGCGCCAGTACCGGTGTCAGGTGTCCGCGTTATTCGGCTATCTGCCGGAACAGACCGGGATAGCGGTTGAAGGCGAGCTTCTGCACCAGCGAGCCGTCCACGGTGACGATCTCTGCAGTGATGCTCCCGTCAGGTGCAGTGCCGATCTCGCCGAGCCTCAGACGGGGATTGCCAAGATTGGTCAACTGCTGCTCGAGCAAGGCGCGGACGCGATCCTCCGTCATCTCCTCCGGTGTGCCGTTCGGCGTTCCGAGGAGGATGCCCTGACCACCCATCATGCCGGGCATGCCCATTCCTGCCTGGCCGTTCATCATCATTCGCATCATCGGGCACGCCATCATGCCTGCCAAGGGCATCTGACCGGCCATGCCTGGAATCGCGCCACCCTCGGCCATGCCCTGGCCTGCCATTTCGCCCATCATCATGCCGGTCATTGCACCCTGACTCATCATGCGCTGCATCATCTGCATCATCTCCGGCGTCATCATGCCCATGCCGGGCATGCTTCCGGGTGCGGCTGCTGAGGGCGCGTCACCGGGCGCCGGGCTCGCTGGCGGAGCGTCCTGGGTTTCTTCCGGGTGGTGTTCGTCCTGTGGCTGTGCGCTGGTTTGGGCTGCGACCGATGCTGCGGTCCCGATAAGTAGCAAACCCGCGAACAGGGCCGCCTGAAGTTTCGTGTTCTCACGTTTCGTACTCCTTGGTTGATGAGAAGGAAAAATCGCCACAGTCACCCCCTGCTCGAACGAAGCAGATTGGAGGGGCGCGGCAGGAAAGCAGGAACCGCACTGGCATAGCGGCGGTATTGGTCACCGAAGGCCGCTTCCACTTCGCGCTCTTCCGTCCTTGCGAGCCGCCAATACATGACCAGCAACACTGGCAGCATAAGGCCCGTCACGAGAGTGGGCCACTGCAGGAAAAAACCGATCATGATCAGCGCGAAACCGACATACTGCGGATGCCGCATGCGGGCATAAGGGCCGGTCGTCGCGAGAATTCCCACCTTCTGCGCCTCGTGCAGCACCCGCCAGGCTGCGGCGATCAACATGAAGCCGCCGCCAATGAAGACGTAGCTCAGCAGATGGAACGGGCTGAAATGCGGATTCATCGACCAGCCGAACAGGGCTGGCCAAAGGTGGCCTGCATCGTGCGAGAGCGGATCGAAAGCCGGAACGGTGCTGCCGACCCAGCCTGCCAGCAGGTAGAGTGTCAGCGGGAAACCGTACATCTCGGCGAACAGGGCAACGATGAAGGCCGAAAAGGCCCCGAGCGAGCGCCAGTCGCGCGTCGTGTTCGGCTTGAAGAAGCTGAATGCGAACAGGATGAAGATGCCCGCGTTCAAGGCGGCCAGAAACCACAGGCCATAGGCGGGAACATCACCGTTCATCGCTGCCACCGCCGTGGCCACCGTGGCCTCGATGCATGAAGAAATGCATGCCGCCGCAGACCAGCAGGAACAGAAGCGGCCAGGCTCCCAGAAGGTGAACCCTGTGCTCGAAAACAAGAAAGGCGCCGGCAACGGCGAGAAACACGCAGACCGCGAGACCGGCCGGAGTTTTCAGAAACGGCTGGCGCCGATCTTCGTCTGCCTTTGGCTCGGCGGATGAGTGATCGTGATGGGTCATGACCCTGCGCCCTCGTAACGGGGGCACTTTGAAAACAGCAGCGAAGAAGCCGCGCCGATCATGCCTGCGGCGGCAGTCGATGCCAGAAACTGGCGATATGATGGATGGTTCATGACGAAACTCTCTCGGGAACGTTGCAGGGCCGGACCGGCGGGACCGGTCGGAGCAGCCCGACACGCCGGGAGAGGCGCGCGGGCTCAGCCGTTCGCGGAGAGACTCGGAGGTCGCAAACCGGGCGACGGCGCGCGGCCGGGATGAACTTCGTCGGTAAGGCGTGCTACAACTTCAACGACCATCGCCATGCTCGTGCCTCCCGCCGAGACCGGCGGGACGAAATAGGAACAGACGCTGCCAGTGCAACAGGTTGGACCGTGGGCTTCTTGGGCATCGCCACAATCCGGTTCCGCAGTCACGGCCTGATCAATGGACGCAACATCAAGCGAAAGCGATGTTGCCGACGCGGCATGGTCGCCCATCGAAACATGGGCAAGACCTGGCGTTGAAAAGGCAAGTACCAGCAGCAGCGCCAGCCAATGCTTCAGGCCCCGTGTCAAACGATACGGATCCTTTCTGCACTGCCAAGTAATTGCCTGCGACATGGTATTTCTTGCCTCGTCCACCGGACTTTCTGCGACCCTCCATGTAGGATGGCGTCGCAACGTCCGCTCTGATCTGGATCAATTTGGCAATGATAGCAAGGATTACTCTCGAATGAAACTGCAAGCTCCATTCATCGGGCGAAACTTGGCGCATGAGCAATGACGATCGGCGCCGCCCTCCGCCTTCTGGTGGTCATGGTGCTTTGGGCCGCATGCTTTCCCCTCATCACCATTGGCCTGGACCTTGCGCCGCATCTTGCCTTTGCGGCCCTGCGCGCTGCGTTGGCAGGCGTTTGCCTGATTGCACTCGGAGCCCTCTGCCATCGTCCGGTGCCTGTCGGCGCGCGGCCCTGGTTTCTGATCGTCGTGGTCGGGCTGGGGGCGACAAGCATGGGTTTCTTCGGCATGTTCCATGCGGCCGAGTTCGTTTCGCCGGGACTCGCGACCGTCATCGCGAACGTGCAGCCGATCGTCGCCGCGGTTCTCGCGTATGTTTTCCTGGAGGAACGTCTCAAGGCGACTGGAAGGACCGGGCTGGCGGTCGGCTTGGCCGGCATCGCGGTGGTCGCGTGGCCGGGCCTCGCCGGAGACGACGCCCGAGGCTACTCCCAAGGCATCGCCTATGTCTTGCTTGCCGCCACCGGTGTTTCCATCGGCAATGTCGCCATCAAGCGCCTCACCGGCCAGGCCGACCCGATCATGGCGATGGGTTTCCAGTTGCTCATCGGTGCGGCGCCCTTGGCTCTGCTGTCCATGCTGACGGAAGACATCTCGGTGCTGACGTGGTCGAAGGAATTCGTCCTCGTCCTCGTTTCCCTTGCGGTCCTCGGATCATCGCTCGCGTTCTGGCTCTGGTTCGTGGCGCTGGAGCGAGTCGAGCTCAGTCGGGCGAATGCCTTCACGTTTCTGGTGCCAATCTTCGGGCTCATTATCGGCGCGGCCTTTTTCGGTGAGCGGCTGGAGGCAGTCCAGATTTTCGGTGTCGTCCTGGTGCTGAGCGGCATCTTCCTGGTGCAGCGGAGCGCCGCTTCATCCTGACGGCGCCAACGGAAACGAGGATGGCATTGGACAGGCCATGATAAGGTGGACACCGTTCAAAGAAATTCGCCAAGCCGGGTGGTTCGGGGGCAGTAACTGAGCCGCATTTGTGGAATACTTGGCAGTATTTCGACAGCAGCCAGCGGCACATCACGGACGTGCGCTACCAACGCGAGGAGAAGCCGATGACCCCAGCGAAAAAGATCCGCGTCGCCGTCAACGGCTACGGCGTGATCGGAAAGCGTGTCGCCGACGCCGTTGCCGTGCAGGACGATATGGAGCTGGCCGGGGTTGCGGATATCAGCGCCGACTGGCGGCCACGCATGGCGACGCAGAAGGGTTACCGCCTTTTCGCAGCCACCGGTGACCATGCAGAGGCGATGCGGAACGCCGGTCTCGATGTCGCCGGGAACCTCGATGATCTGCTTGAGGCGAGTGATCTGGTGGTCGACTGCACGCCGAAGCGGATCGCGGCGGTGAACGTCGACATCTATCGACAAAGGGGCATCAAGTTCATCGTCCAGGGTGGCGAGAAGCACGATGTGACCGGACACTCCTTCGTTGCGGAATCCACCTATGCGAGTGCGCTGAACCGGGACAGCACGCGCGTCGTCTCCTGCAACACCACCTCGATCGTGAGAACCCTTACGGCATTGAAGCAGGCAGGCCTGCTGCGTCGCGCGCGCGGGACGCTGCTGCGCCGGGCGACGGACCCTTGGGAAAGTCACCTCGGCGGGATCATGAACACGCTCGTCCCCGAGCCCGAGATTCCCAGCCATCAGGGGCCGGATGCGCAGAGCGTCGACCCCGACCTCGATGTCGTCACGATGGCGGTCAAGGTGCCGGAGACCCTGGCTCATCTGCACTACTGGTCGGTGCAGTTGACCCGGCCGGCTTCCAGGGAAGAGGTGCTCGACGCCTTTGCCGCATCGTCTCGGATTGCCCTGATCCGCATGGATGCCGGGTTGACGGCCCTCAACGCGGTCAAGGAACTCATGGCCGACCTCGGCCGGCCACATGACAACCTCTACGAAGTCGCGCTTTGGTCGGACATGCTGAAGGTCCAGGGGGACGAACTGTTCTACGCCTACATGGTGGACAACCAGGCCATCGTCATTCCAGAGACGATCGACGCGATCCGGGCACTGTGCGGAGTGATCGCGAGCGCCGAAGACTCCATCGCAAGGACGGATGCGGCACTCGGGATCGGCCTGCTGACCGAAACACTGAGGCAACGATGATTCCAAGACTTTTCGATGCCCGCATCGGGCCTGACGCGCGTCCGGCCTCGGGACAGCCAGGGCTTTGGGGGCGATGAGCGATCCAGGCCCCACGTCCACGGGCCCAGTTCAGACCCTCTCGGAGCGGCTGAACCAGAATTGCTTCTGCATCACCCTCGACCGTCGGTCGCTCTGCGAGGCGCTTGAGCGCGAGGCTGGCGACCCGGAGTTCTGCGAGACCTTCATCCTACCCAAGGCGCATTTGTTCTCGAATGTGCCAGTGTTCCTCGCGGCCAGCCAGGTGGCCGAGATGCAGGAGGTGGTCGCAGCGATCGAGGCGACCGCGCGGCTCGCCGCATACAAGGCCGCCGTCCTCTCTTGGGCGCCGGAAATCTCGCAAGAGGATCATGGCCCTGTTGGCGCGTTGATGGGTTACGATTTCCATCTAGGCGAAGACGGGCCCCGGCTCATCGAGATCAATACCAACGCCGGCGGGGCATTCCTCAACGCCCTTCTTGCAAGGGCGCAGCGCGCTTGCTGTGCCGAAATGGACATGCCCTTGAAGCCGCACGCCTTCGAGGATGTGGCATTTCGCATGTTCCAGGACGAATGGAAGCGCCAGCGGGGAAGCGGTTCCGCAGGCCGAATTGCCATCGTCGACGACAGGCCGGAGGAACAGTATCTCTATCCCGAGTTCGTCCTTGTGCGGCAGGCGATGGCCGCACGCGGCGTCGATGCCGTTATCGCGGACGCCAGCCATCTTCGCCATGAAGCCGGTCGGCTCAGCGTCGAGGGGAAGCCGATCGACCTCGTCTACAACAGGGTCACCGACTTCGCGTTCGATCAGCCGGAACACAGGGCGCTAAGAGATGCCTACCGGGAGGGCGCGGTGGTCGTGACGCCAAATCCGCACAACCACGCCCTTCTCGCCGACAAGCGCGCCCTTTCGCTGCTCTCGGATCCGGCAACGCTGCGGGCCTGGGGGTTGGCCCCAACACTTCTTGCGTGGCTCGAAGCCGTCCCGCGCACCGTCCTTGTCACTCCCGAAAATGCCGATGAATTGTGGAGATCGCGCAAGAGCCTGTTCTTCAAGCCGACAGGCGGACATGGCGGCAAGGCGGTGTACCGCGGCGACAAGGTGACGAAAGGCGTCTGGTCGGACATCGCGCATGGCGGCTACGTCGCCCAGACCCTGGTCAAGCCGAGCGAGCGCATGATCCGGATCGACGACGCAATCGAGGCGCGCAAGATGGACGTGCGGCTCTATACATATGACGCGCAGGTGCTTCTGGTGGCCGTCCGCCTCTATCAGGGCCAGACTACCAATTTCAGGACGCCGGGGGGCGGCTTTGCCCCGGTCTTTGTGATCTGATTGCCAAGGCATGACCGGCGGCCCCAAACAAGTGGAGGCTAACGATGACCCGGAAGATGAAGATGACCATTTTCGTGGAGCCCGGCCGCATCGCGCTGGATGAAAAGCCGATCCCCGATGTCGGCCCGCTCGAAACGCTCGTGCGCGTCACCACCACCACCACGATCTGTGGCACGGACGTGCACATCATGAAGGGGGAGTATCCGGTCGCGAAGGGGCTGACGATCAGTCATGAAGCGGTCGGCGTGATCGAGAAGCTCGGCTCTGCGGTCGTCGGATGCACGGAGGGGCAGCGCGTCATTGCTGGAACGATCACTCCGAGCGGCTGGAGCAGCGCCTGCCTCTGCGGCTACTGCTCGCAGGATGGTGCCGGCACGAAACACGGCTGGAAGCCGATGGGGGGTTGGAAATTCGGCAACACCATTGACGGCTGCCAAGCGGAGTACGTTCTCGTACCAGACGCGATGGCCAACCTTGCGCCCGTGCCGGACGGGCTCACCGACGAGCAGGTGCTGATGTGCCCGGACATCATGTCGACTGGCTTCAGTGGCGCGGAGCGCGGCAGGGTCCGCATCGGCGACGCGGTCGCGGTCTTTGCCCAGGGCCCGATCGGTCTTTGCGCGACAGTCGGCGCACGGGAGCGGCGCGACGACATCATCGCCGTGGACCGGGTGGCTGAGCGGCTATCTCGCGGAGGCTCGGGGCGAACCACGTCATCGACTTCTCGAAGGTCGATCCCGTGGACGAGAGCATGCGCATCACCGATGGCCGGGGCGTCGATGTGACCATTGAGGCGCTGGGCACTCAGGCGACGTTTGAAGCCGCGCTTCGTGTCCTGCGGCCAGAGGGATCTTTGTCGAGTCTTGGCGTCTATTCAAGCGACCTCGAGATACCGCTCGGTGCGTTCGCTGCCGGACTCGGTGACCACACCATCGTGACACTGCCCGGGCGGCAAGGAGCGCATGCGGCGACTGATGGAAGTCATCCGGTCCGAGCGTGTTGACCTGACACCGCTGGTGACGCACCGCTACAAGCTGGACGACATCGAGGCGGCCTGCGACCTCTTTTCTCACCAGCGTGACGGCGTCCTGAAGGTCGCAATCACGCCGTAGTCGCACATAAAGCCAGACGTCGAACGCGTTCCGCGGTGACGCGAGCAACGGATTACCGGTCGGGTGACTTGGCCGCATTCCCCGAGACGGGTAGAGTCCTGCCACACACTCAAGCATCGTGACGTACCGAACTCGTGGCTTCGACGCACAGCATGGCGTGCGCCACCAGCATCCCGAGGACCGCAAGACCCGCGTGAAACCCTGCGCGCAAATTCATCTCAGATCGCCGCGACGGCCTTCGCCAGAAGGTCGCGAACCTCACCCGCGACCGCGGTCAGTTCAGGGTTCTCGATCGCTTGCATAGACGCCACCGGGTCGATCGCGCTGACCTCGACGCCGCCCTCGACCTCGCGCAGGATGACGTTGCAGGGCAGCATCGCACCCACCCGAGGCTCGATCCCGATGGCCCGATGCGCCATTTTCGGGTTGCAGGCGCCGAGGATGCGATAGGGCGGCATCTCGACGTCAAGCTTCGTCTTCATCGTCGCCTTGACGTCGATCTCGGTCAGCACGCCGAAGCCGCGGTCTGCAAGCGCTTTTCGGGTCCGCGCGTCGAGGTCGTCGATATTCGTGTCGGAGATCATGCGATTGATCGTGTAGCTCATGTAAGCGTTCTCCTGGTTATGTGAATGGCGACACCGGGTAGGCCGCCGCAGGGCGGGCGAGCCGGATTCGGCGTTCGCGGCGAGCATCCGGGGCGACCCGCTCCAGCCACCTTCTGCAACATAGCACCTGAAAGCAGGATCGCGGGATTGATGTAGATCAGGGCGCGGAGGTTACTCACCCTCCATATGAGTACGTAATGGCAATTATCGCCAACCAAAAGGATGAGACGGATGAAAACCAGAAGCTTTGCGGTGGCCACAAGCCTCATCGCAGCAACAATCGCAACAGCGCATCCCGCGATTGCGCAGGTCGGAGACTGTTGATTGCCGCTGAGATCTGACCCGGTATTGGGGGATTTTTCCACTGAGATTTGACCCATGTTTGAACGCTATCCTGCTCGTTTTGGGCAGGAGATTGAGGAGTGTTGGACATGGCGTTTTTGAGCGTTATCCGGCGCTGGCATTTCCGGGATGGTTTTTCGATCCGGGAGATAGCACGGCGCACGGGTCTGTCCCGGAATACCATTCGCAAATATCTTCGGTCCGATACGGTTGAGCCGAAGTTCAAAGTGCCCGAGCGGCCGAGCAAGATCGATCCTTTTACGTAGAAGGCACGCAGCGTCATCGACACGCGGCCTTCTTCCCTCAGTTCTTCATAAACCCGCTTAACTGTTTGGCCAGAATCGAGACGTTTCCCGATTTCATCACGAAGCGCATTTGCCTCGACCTTGGCCTGCCCCCATTGCATAGACACCCTTGACAACTCCTACAGATTGGTAACTCTCTGTATCTGTTGTCAAAGTTCGGCCGACTCTTTTTGAACAGGGTAGTGTCGGCTCCACCATTTCCCCGTCCCGCTACGTGCCGGACGGAACCCCTGCAGAAAGTGCCGGAAATCACGTTTTCTCGAGCCGTCCGCCTTATAGAGAAATGATCATTTTTCTTTAAGATTTGCCGGGGACTCTGAAGCCCGTTTCATCAACGACGGACGGACTTCATGAAAACTGCAGCCATTATCATCAGCATTTTCCTGCCGGGCGCCGGCTCCCTGCTCATGGGGAAAATCGTTGCGGGCTTAATCCAGCTTGCCCTCGCCTTCACCGCTCTCCTTCTAAACTTGACCGGTATCGGCATTCTTATCGGCGGGCCCATAGGCTTCGTTGCCTGGGTTTGGGGTCTGGTGACGGTGGCCCGTGCCGAGCCGAAAGCCCCTGCCGGCAGCGCCGCTTAAGACATGCCGGCTACAAAATGACGCAACGTCCCCGGTTCCCCGCCACCGTAACCCTCGAAAAGAAGGAGAAAACGGCGCGGGAACCGGGGACCGTCCATCAGCGTTCGTAAAAAAAGGGAGCGAAAAAAGTAAACGGGGCCTTTTTCAATTCAGAGAATCTTTACCCCGGACCCGCATAGTAAAGCCTGCGTTAAGATTAAGGGCACCGCACTTTTCCAGCAGGAGAGGCGCGGCGCCATACCCTATGTTTCCGAGGCGTTCACACGGATGACCGACAAGCCCCTCGCGGATGCGCTGAAAGACCGTCTATCAGCCGCCGCGAAGAAAGTGACAGGCAGCAAACCCGAAGGGCCGGCGCTCAGCGCCGATAGCCGGCTTGCGCGCCTTGTCAGCCAGATCGCGCCCGGCCAAAGAGGCCCGCGCTCCTGGCAGGCCGGCAATATTCAGGTGCTCGGCCTTGAATCCCTGCGCCGCCAACTCGGCCCGACCTGGGATAAATTCGCCTCCACGATCCATCTGGCGATCGAGAACATTCTCTCCCAGCAGCTCGGCGCCAAAGACGTCTATGCCCGCCTCGGCGACGAGCGCTACATCGTGATTTTCGAATCCAACGACCCGCACCACGCCGCCAAGGTCATGGCCGAAGTGACGGACCATCTGACCACCAATCTCCTGGGGGAAGGCGGCACGGAAATGCTGCAGGTCGAGACGGTGCTCGGCCAGGTCAATGCCAGCGCCGATGGCGACATTCAGTTTTCCGAACACAAGGAAGAGAAAGACCCTGATGCCGGGCTCATTCTGCCCGATATCGGCCCGTCCAATTACGAAAGCGTCTATGCGCCGATCTGGAATGCGCGCCATCAGGTGCTCAGCGGCTATGCCTATATCCCTTATGAAAAACGGCAGAATGGGCGCGAGCGTTTCGAGCATGATGTGCTGCCTTTCGACCGCACGAGTGCCGACACGCTGGCGCTCGATCTCGAGCATCTCACCCAAGCCATCGAGACGATGAGCGAGCTTTACGCGAACAAGTTCGCGCTGCAGCTGATCACGCAGGTGCATTATGACAGCCTGGAAACGGCCGCAGCCCGTGAAAAGATCATGGCCGTCTGCCGCAAGATTCCCAGTCACTTGCGCAAATTCATGATGCTGCAGCTGGTCGGCCTGCCCGAGCACACGCCGATGACGACCTTTATGCAGCGCGTTTCGCCGCTCAAACCCTTCTTCGCGTTTCTTGTCGTTCGCGCGCCGTCTTTCTCATCGAATATCCGGTATTTCAGGGATCTCAGTGTTTCGGCGGTTTCCTACCGGGTGCCGGAAAACGCCGATCAGGAGAAGATTCTCTCGCGCGTCGAACAATTAGTGAAAGAGGCGGAAGGCGCGCGCATTCTTCTGTCGATCGAATATGTGCCGACCATCGAGTTTGCCAAAAAGCTGAAAGAGCTCGGTGTTTGGTTCATCACCGGTAAGGCGATCGGGGAAGTGCAGGATTTCCCGCGCAATATGCGCCGCTGCACACTGGACGAATTGGCCGCCGACCGGTTCATATAAGTCAGTTGTCAGGCGCGCTCAACGCGCCTCATACGTCACCCGCCAGATCGCCCCGCCCGCATCATCTGCAATAAGCAGTGCCCCGTCCTTTGTCTCGGTAAGCCCGACGGGCCGGCCGATCACTTCTGCCTGCTGCTCGCCCTGCCGCCAGAACCCCGCCGCGAATGTCAGATAATGGCCTTCCGGCTTGCCGTCCTTGAACGGCGCGAAAACCACTTTGTATCCCGTGGGCCGCTCCCGGTTCCAAGAGCCGCGCAAAGAAATGAAGGCGCCCTGACGGTAACGCTCCGGGAACTGCGCACCCTGATAAAAGAGCAATCCCGTCGGCGCGGAATGCGCGGCAATGAGAAGATCTGGCGCGCGGGTGCGTTTGACAAGATCAGGGCGGATCTGCCCGAATTCAGGATCAGGATTGGGCCCGAGATAGGCATAGGGCCAGCCGTAAAAGGCCCGCGCGCGCACTTCCGTCAGATAATCGGGCACCAGCTCGTCGCCATACCCGTCGCGCTCATTGACGGCGGCAAAGAGTTTATCCGTCTGCGGATGAAAAGCGATGGCGGAAGCATTGCGCAAACCGGCGGCAAACGTTTCCTGCCGGTTGAAAGCGCCGGGGTCGAAACGCTGGATCGTGGCGCGCGGAGCTTCTTCCTCTTCGATATTGCCTTCGCTGCCCACCGCGACATAAAGCGCCCCGTCCGGGCCGAAAGCAATATCCCGCGTCCAATGCCCGCCGCCCTGGCCGAGCGCGCCGGCACGGGTAACGGGCCGGCGGGCCTGATTTTCCTCAAGTCCCTTGGCATAACCAAGCTGCCAGACGGCTCTTAGGTCTGCGACGAAAAGCTGCCCGTCACGGAAGGCAAGCCCCGAGGGCCGCTCGAACGCATCGGCATAAACACTGCGCGTCTCCGCCTTGCCGTCCCCGTCCTTGTCCTCAAGGCGCAGCACTTCACCGAGATGCGGTTCGGTAACGAAGACCGCCCCGTCCGGCGCCAATGCCATGAAACGGGGATGATTGAGCCCCTCGGCATAAAGCGCAGCCTTGAAACCTTCGGGCACCCGCAGCATCGCGCCCGCCGGGCGGTCGATGACGACGGGACGGTTGGAGGCGGAAGGCGTTGCGTAAGGTTCGGGCAAATCCTCGAAACGGATTTCATGGCGCGTGCCCACCGGCTCCCCCGGCCCCTGCATGAGCGGCAGGCTATCATCCTGTGCCTGCACGGGCGCTGCCAGGGAAAGGAGAAGCGCGCCCGCCGCCAAACCTGCGGTCAGTACCGCACGCGCGCCTCTGCCGTCACATGGCGCTGATGCCGCCATCGATCTTGATCTCCGCGCCGGTAATGAATTTCGACTCGTCGCTTGCGAGGAAAAGAACTGCATAGGCCACATCATCCGGTTCGCCCACCACCCCAAGCGGAACTTGCTTTGCGAGTTTGCGTTTCAATTCGTCCTTGCTCATCGCCCCCGCCATGCCGTCGAGAATGGGCGTGTCGATAAAGGTAGGATGAACGGAGTTGGAGCGAATTTTGTACCCGCGCTTGGCACAGTGTAGGGCGACGGATTTGGAAAGCAACCAGACCGCTGCCTTGGCCGCATTATACGCGGCCATATTGTGCCCGGCGATCAGCCCGGCAATCGAGGAGACGTTGATGATGGAGCCCGGTGCATGGGGCACCATGTGGCGGATCGCGTATTTGCAGCCGAGAAAGACGGAATCGCTATCGACTTCCTGCACTTTTTTCCAAGTGGCGAAATCTGTGTCTTCCACCGTCGTGCCGCCGCCGATCCCGGCATTGTTAACGAGCACATTGAGCCCGCCCATGGCCGAAACCGCTTCATCGAGCGCGCTTTGCCACTGGCTCTCGCTCGTCACATCGAGCGCCGCGGCAAAGCCTTTGCCGGGATAGGCAGCGTTGATTTCCTCGGCGACTTTCTTGGCGCCCGCCTCGTTGATGTCGGCAACGGTCACCTTCGCGCCTTCTTTCGCCATCAAAAGCGCGCTCGCCCGGCCGAGACCCTGCGCGCCGCCCGTCACGAACGCCATTTTGCCTTCAACCCGTCCCATGAATGTCTCCTGTCTTATCGTTATTGAATGTGAGTGATGAATATGAGGAAGCGAGGCGCGCCTGCTCCGGCGCAGGCCTGCCGGATAGATCAGTTTCCTTTGAAGCTTGCCGGACGCTTTTCCAGAAAGGCCTTGATCGCCTCGCGCTGATCTTCGCTGCCAGCGGCAAGGGCGAACTGATCGCGGTCCATGAACGTCACGGCCTGATTGAGCGCTTTTGCGGCCATATCGATGGACTGTTTGGACATGCGCACCCCAAGCGGCGGCAGCGCGCCGATGCGCCGGGCCAGATCGAGCGCTGCCTCGCAGGCTTTCCCGTCCGCGCTTACCTCATCGACAAGGCCCCATGCCTCGGCTTTACCGGCGGAAAGCTTCTCGCCCAGGATCGTGAAGAGCTTGGCCTTGGAAGGGCCCATCAGATTGACGAGGCGCGGATTGGAGTGCCAGCTCATATTCATGCCGAGCGGCACCTCGGGCAGGCGCAAATGCGCGCTCTTGCCGGCAATGCGGTGATCGCAGGCCGCCGCCAGCGCCACGCCGCCGCCAATGCAGAATTGTTCGATGGCCGCGACCGTGACCTGTTCGAGCGATTCCCAGGCCGCGCACATATCGGGGCCGACTTTCAGTGCCTGGCGCTGCTCGATGAGGCTTAGGTCGCGCCGCGCCGCCGCTTCCGGATCTTTCAGGTCCGCCCCGGCGGAAAAGGCGCCTCCGCCCCCCGTCAGCACGATGGCCGAGCTTGCCGTGTCTTCGCTCAGATGCCGGGCAAGCGCAGTCAGCTCGCGCATCGCGGCGATGGAAAGCGCGTTCATCCCGTCGCCGCGGGAAAACTCGACCAGCACCACCCGCCCTTCCCGGGCAATCGTGGTGAAATCTCCGAAACGTTCGGCTTCTTGCATGGCTCCTCCCTCTGGCGGTTGTCCCGCCTTATCCGGCAAGAGACCCTAGCGGAGAGAGGAAGCGGGCACCAGTCAAAGAGGCCGCAACGTTATTCTGTGCCGCTGGCTTTGCGGCAGACCAGCCTTACGCCTGCAGGAAATTGACGAGGCCGAGCTTGATCCGGGCGGGCGTAAACGCCATGGAGGCCGCCTGGAGGCGGTTCATGAGCCCCGTCACCACGACGGGCTGTTTGCGCTTGAAGGCCTTATAGGCGATCCGCGCCACGCGTTTGGAGGACATGAGCGGGCTCAAGGTCACAAGCCTCGCCCCGGTCAGCCGAGCGGCATCCTGAAAGCCCGTCGCGGTCGGCCCGGGGCAGACCGCTGTCACACTGACGCCCTTGTCTTTCAGCTCATATTGCAGCGCCCGTGAGAAAGAGAGCACATAGGCTTTACTGGCATAATAGACCGCCATGCGCGGGCCCGGCAGGAAGGCCGCCGTCGAGGCGATATTCATCACCCCGCCCTTTCCCCGCTCGATCATGCCGGGCACCAGCGCCCGGGTGAGCGCGGTCAGCGCATAGATGTTGAGATCGATCATGCCAAGCTGATAATCCGCCTCGAGCTCGGCAAAGGCGCCCTTTGCCCCATAGCCCGCATTATTGACCAGCACTTCCGCGTGCAGGTCCTTTTCGGCAAGTGCCGCAGTGACGCGGGCAGCCGCATCGCGCGCGGCCAGATCGAGGGGGAGCACATTGACGCTCACCTTGTGCTTCTTGCGCAAGCTCTCGGCAATCGCTTCGAGCTTTTCCGCCGAGCGGGCAACAAGCACAAGGTCCTTGCCGTCCTTGGCAAAATGCCCGGCAAGGTCTTCGCCAATGCCGCCGGACGCGCCAGTAATCAGGGTAACGGGTGAGGTCATGGGATAGCTCCTGGGATCGCCCGTGCGGGCATTTAAGTGTCGGAAACCGATAGGGCCCGCCAGAGCGCGGCGCGCATTTCATCGAGATGCGCAGGCTCCAGCGGCCGGCCTTCGGCAAACTTCAAAAGACCGGCAAGCGGTCCCCAAAAAAGGGCGGCAAAGACCGCAGGATCGAGCGGCCTCAGCACCCCTTGCCCCGTCCCCCAGACGACGAAGTCTTCAATGGCGCGTTTATATGGTTCTTCATAAGCAAGGCTGGCCGCATCGAGATAAGGCGCATGGAAATGCAGGTCGATGAAGCGGGCCTCGCGCGGAAAGCCCTGCAGCCAGTCCACGGCGCGGGCCCAGTAAAGCTCGAAGGCCTGCTTGACGCCCGTCCCCTCCGGCAAGGGCGCGAGCACAAGCGCATTGAACTCCCCTTTCCAGTGCTGGAAGAGCGCGTTTACCAGCGCTTCTTTGTTGGCGAAATACCGGTAGAGCGTGCCTACCCCCACCCCTGCCATGCGGGCAATGTCGGGCACGGCGGTCGCCTCATAGCCCTGCTCCTCGAAAAGATCGAGCGCGGCGGCAAGGAGCCGCGCCTCGGCCTCTGCCGCTTTCGGCCGGCCTTTACCCGCGCGCGGCGCGGGCGAGATGGCAGAAGAAGATGAGGCAGCTTGCGGCACGGGTTTTCTCGATATTTTCGGAATGAATGTTCATTCCGAAAGTAAACAACCAGCCCCTCCTTGTCAAGCGCCGGCCTCCTATTCCCTTCCCCTATGCCGGCGCCAAAAGAAAAGGCGGCCCAAAGACCGCCTCATCCTCCAGCCTCAAGAGCCGGTCTTATTTTTCGACACAAACGCTGTTTTCGCATTTGTAGTCGCCGCAATCATCGTTGGACATGCAGGGCGCGCCGATCCATTCGGAAAGCTGAATGCCCTTATCTTCGCTATCCGGCGCCGGCGTGCTCGGCGCGGAAATGGCAAGATTGGGGGCCAGCGCGGCCAGCACCATGGAAGGCGTACCCTCGGAGGCGGCAAAAGCGGGCCCTGCGGCCATGAGCGCGGCAAAGGCCGCGGCGGAAACGAGTTTCTTCATCACATCAATCCTTTCCTGAAAGGGGAAAGCCCCGGACGGGAAAAGGATCGGGCAGTAAGCGCCTTGAGGTAAACTAGCACAGATGTAGGGGGTGCCCTTAAAGCATGGCCGTGTCCGTATCGAGCCCCATGAAAAGGCGCCCGGTCAGCTCCAGCGTCGGCCCGGCCACCATCATGTGCTGGGTGGCGACATGCACATCGCGGAAAATCCGCTGCAGGGGCGAGTTGCGGTAGACGGAACTGCCGCCCGCCAGCGTGTACATAAGATCGATGGCCTTGGCCGAGGATTTCACCGCATGGGTGGTGGCAAGGCGCAGATCGCGCCGGTGGGGAATGGAGATCACCCCTTCGGCCTGCGCCGCCTCCCAGGCCGCGCCGGTTGCTTCTTCCAGGAAGGCGCGGGCAGAGCGCAAAAGCGCTTCGGCCTCAGCCACATCCACATGTGCCATGGGCTTCATGGCAAGCGGCTTGAAACTGCCTTGCGGGGTTTTTTCCACGGCAAGGCCCACAAGCTCGTCGATCGCCGTGCGCGCCATGCCGAGCGTCACCGCCGCAATGCCCATGCCGAGAAAACCGAAAGTCGGGAACGCGTAAAGCGGGCGCTCCAAAGGCTTGTCGTGAATGAGATCGACGGAATGAGCTTCGGGCACGATAACGTCCTGCGCCGCGTAATCGGTCGAGCCCGTGCCTTGCAGGCCCGAGACATACCAGGTGTCGAGGATGTCCACCTCGCCCGCCTTCATGATCATCATGCGGTTATTGGGCTTGCCGTTGCTCAGCACTTCCGGCTTGCCGCTATCGTCCATGACGAAGGCCCCGCCCATGATCCAGTCGGCATTGCGCGAACCCGAGCCCCATTGCCATTGGCCATTGACCTTGAAGCCCTCTTTCACCCGCACGGCCTTGCCCTTGGGCGCAAAAACGCCGGAGGTGATGGCTTTAGGATCGCCGAAAATCTGCTGCGCGGCCTCTTTCGGCAAAAAGGCGCTGACCATGCCGGAGGTCGCGCCGATAAAAAGACACCAGGCCGCCGACCCATCGGCGCGGGCCAGCCGCTCCACTGTTTCGATGAAGGTCCAGGGCGGCGTTTCAAGCCCGCCATAGGCTTCAGGGATGCACATGCGGTAAAGGCCGTTTGCGGCAAACTGCTCTGCAATGTCTTGCGGCAATTGCCGGGCCGCTTCGATCTCGTCGGCCCGCGCGGCGATGTCGCCTGCCAAAGCATCGGCAAGGGCCAGCGGATCGGTTTCCTCAGAACGGTCGAGCATGCTCATGGCGGTCTCCCCTAATCGCGCCGCGCCTTCACGCGCCAAGTTTCAGCCGGTTGGCGATATTGTTTTTCTGCATGTTGGACGAGCCGCCCACGATGGGCAGGCTCTTGGCATCGCGCAGATAGCGCTCGAGATCCATATCGTCCGATAGCCCATACGCGCCGACGACGCGGATGGCCTGCTCCGTCACCTCCGCCGCGCCCTCGCAGCAGAAAAGTTTCGCCATCGAGGTTTCCACGGAGCAGGGCCGGTTGTTATTCGCCAGCCAGGCAGCATGATAAAGCATGTGGCGCATCGCCTGCACCTTCGTGCGTGCTTCCGCGAGCGTATGACGGATCGCCTGATGATGGGCGATGGGCTTGCCGAATTGCACGCGCTCTTCCGCATAGGTCCAGGCATCGGCGAGGGCCGCTTCGCCAAGGCCGAGCGCGCAGGCGGAAAGCTCGAGCTTTTCCACTTCGAGCGCGCGGCCTGCAAGCTGGCCCCAACCTTTATTCCATTTTTCCGGCCCGCCCAGAATATTGGCGGCAGGCACGCGCACATTCTCCAAGATCACATCCTTGGTTTCCACACCGCGAATGCCGAGATGGCCGAGCGGGGTAATGGTTAGGCCGGCTGTATCCGTGGGCACCAGCACGATGGAAAGGTTCTTGTATTTTTCCTCGCGCGGACCGGTGCGGGCGAGGCAGAAAATATAATCGGCAATATGCGCGCCCGTGCACCAGCGCTTGGCGCCGTTCAGCACCACCTCATCGCCCTCGCGCACCGCCGTCGTTTCCACCGTCGCCAGATCGCCGCCCACATTGGGCTCGGAAAGGCCGTAGGCGAACATCAGCTTACCGGCGGCAACTTTCGGCAGCAGGGTCTGCTTTTGCTCCTCACTCGCCGATTCGCCGAGATTCATGCCCGCATAACAAACGGCCATGATGTAAGGACAGGCCAGCGCCACGGAGCGTTTGGCGATTTCCTCGATCACCGCCATGGTGGCGTAGATATCCACCCCAGCGCCGCCATAGCGCTCTTCCGTCGTAAGACCCATCATGCCGAGCGCGGCAAACTTGTCGAACACCTCGCGCGGAAAGATATTCCCCCGGTCCCATTCGCGCGCTTTGGCACGCGGCATATGCTCTGTAACGAAGCGGCGCGTTTGATCGCGCAGCATGCGCACGTGTTCCGGCTCGTCGAAATTCATCGCATCGCTCATCATGCCGCTCCCGCTTTCCATATCCATGCTCAATGCCCCGTGAATTTCGGCGCGCGTTTTTCGAGGAAAGCGCGCACGGCTTCACGGTGATCATCCGTCGCAAAGGTATTCATCTCATAAGCGATGGATGTATCGAGGATGGAATGGGCAAGCTGCTTGAGCCCGATATTGACGGAGACTTTCGTATATTTGATCGCCTGAATGGCGCCCTTCGCAAGGCGCTTGGCAAAGGACAGCGCCGCTTCATCGAGCGCCTCATCCGCCACGACGTGATTGATCAGGCCGATCCGCTCCGCCTCGGCGGCGGGCACCGGATCGCCCGTCATCAGATATTCCTTTGCTTTGGCATAACCGCAAAGCTGCGGCCAGATGATCGCGCCGCCGTCACCAGCCACGATGCCGACACGCACATGAGGATCGGCGAATTTCGCGTTCTCGCTCGCATAGATCACATCGCACATCAGCGCGATGGTGGCCCCGAGGCCAACCGCCGGACCGCGCACCGAGGCGATGAGCGGCTTTTCAAGATCGAGCAGCGAAAAGATGATGCGTTTGGCTTCCATGGGATCGGGGCCGCGCCCGCCCGTCTCATAGGTGTGTTTCATCCAGTTGAGATCGCCGCCCGCGCAAAAGGCCGGGCCTTCTCCGGTCAGCAACACCACATCCGAGCGCGGATCATCCGCCGCATCGAGAAAGATCGTGGACAGCTCGCGGTGCAAAAGCTCATCCACCGCATTCATGAGCTTCGGATTGGATAGCGACAGCACCAGGATGCGTCCCTCGTGATGCGCTTTGATGCGTTCATAGCGGCTGAAATCCGGCGCCTCGTGAGCCATGCCCTCTCCTCCCTTGGGCCGGTCTGTTGCCGGCCTGATTTTTAGTTAGTGTCACGAACTAGTTTCATCTTGTAAAGGCGCATTTGCGGACAAGCCCCGCGCAAACCTGACAAGAGACCCGAACGAAGAGGCTGGAGCGGGCGGCGGGAGATGGCAACAAAAAGCCCAAAGAAAAACCCCGGCCACGCGGGCCGGGGTTTTTTGAAACAGCAACTGCGGCAAGCCTTAGCTCGACACGTCATCCTTGGCGATGGCGTCTTCGGCATTATCCGGCATGATCTTCACGCCCGGCACGCCGAAGATGACGATCTTGCCGTCCGGCCCGTCGGCCACCGCATTGTAGCCTTCGCGGTCACGGCGGGAGGTCGTCAGGAACGAATTGCCGCCATCGGAAGAATAGGCAACCGCGCCGTTCAGGCCGACGAGAATGATATCGCCGCTATCGAGCTGCACGCCGCCGCCGAAGGACTTCTTCGTGTCGGTCGGCACTTTCGCCCAGGTCTCGCCCGCATCGACCGTGTGATAGACGTTGCCGCGCATGCCATAGACAAGCACGGAGCCGTCAGCAAGGCCGAGCCCGCTCCAGAACGAACCTTCATAGGGCGTCTTGATGGCCTGGAAGCTCGCGCCCTTGTCGGTGGAACGGAACACGTTGCCGAATTCGGCGGCAATGTAGATCGTGCCGTCTTTTGCCTGGAAAATATCGTTCAGGTGATAGTCGTAATCCCCGCCATCGACGACGTCACGCTGTTCCCAGGTCTCGCCGCCATCATTGGTTTCCAGCACCAGCGAGAAAGCACCGACCGCAAGGCCGTGCTGGGGCGTATCGAAGTAAAGCCCGAAGATCGGCGTTTCCGCGTCGAAATCGTGATAGACGCGCTCCCAGGTCACACCGCCATCTTCCGTTTTCACGATGGTCGTATCGTGACCGGCGGCAAAGCCGACTTTATCGGTGGGAAAGGCCACGGTCGTCAGCGTCACCTGCGTCGGCACGGTTTCGGCCTGCGTCCAGGTTTCCCCGCGGTCATCGGAATAGATGATATGGCCGAATTCGCCGACCGCCACGAGGCGGCCATTGGCGCGCACTACGTCCAGAAGAAGGTTGTCATCGGCCAGATCGGAGGGCGTGGCATATTCGATCGCATTGGGATCGAAGCCTTCGACATCCTCCAGCACCGTGTAGTCTTTTGCAGCGCTGGCCGGAGACACTGCGATAAGGCCGCTCAGAACCAGAGCGCCAATGCCGCTTGTCATCACGCGCGCCATACGGCTGGAAAAATGGCGGCCGGAAAAATGATGGATCGTACCAGTCAACATCTATGTCACTCAGTTTGCGGAGACAGCCTGACTATTATTATTCGCACTCTCGCCCGGCCCCGCCGGTCGGCTTTGCGTCAGATCAGCCTCGGTCCACTCCCCAGGAGGCGGGATGCGCCCCCAAATGATTGCTCTTAAAAAGAGATTGTTCTTAAACACGTCGGGCCGGCCGCAGGGTTTCCCGGCGACCGGCCCGAGGCATCATACTGCTTTTATCAGCGAACGCCAAGCTGGCGGATAGCGGCCGGCGTGTACCGGTTCACATCCAGCTCATCGGCCCCATAGTTAATGGGCTGGCCTTCATTCTGCATGGCAAGGGCGAGGTAACGGCCGGCCTGCAGGTCATAGACGATTTCCGCGCCTTTGTTGCAGAGCGGCTCACCGTAATCCTGA
The DNA here is from genome assembly GCF_965222285.1 of Tepidicaulis sp. NCBI lineage: Bacteria > Pseudomonadati > Pseudomonadota > Alphaproteobacteria > Hyphomicrobiales > Parvibaculaceae > Tepidicaulis > Tepidicaulis sp. The sequence continues at coordinate 3,364,241 of NZ_OZ244942.1, forward strand.
CGGCCATGCAGTTCCTGAACGCGCCACAGCTCGCCGCGGCCGTCATAAAGTTCCGCACCCGTAATGGTCCAGCTGTCCTCGTCCAGATGGGTCACGCGGCGCGAGTAAACGTGGCGCGTGCCGCCCTTCAGATTGGCCTCGATGCTCCAAACCCGGTGCAGTTCATAGCGGACATGGTCCTGATTGAGATGCAGGGGCTTGAGGTAATCGGCATAGGACGCAAGCGAGGCGTCATAAGCATTGGCTGCAACGAATTTCGCGGACTTGCCGAGAACCGTCCAGTCATAGCGGTCCGGAGCGCCATTATAGCCGTCGAAGCTGTCCGAAGTGGACAGACCGTCGGAGTTGGTGCCCGGGTTGTCGTAAGCAATGTTCGGCGCGCGGCGCACACGGCGGGTACCGGGCGAATACTGCCAGGCTTTGCGGTCTTCAAGGGCACGGTTCAGCGTTTCGTGCACCAGGATCACGCTGCCGGCGGAGCGGGCCGGGGCCACGGTATTGGCGATGTAATAGAGCGAGATATTGTTCAGCTCTTCCGCGCGTTTTTTGCTCGGATCCGACCATTGTAGAATGGCTTCGTCCTGCACCGTCTGGAGCTCGTATTCACCCGAACGGGTGACCGGCGCTGCCGTGAACTCACGCGTCAGTTTGAAGGCGCGGTAGCGCAGCGTGTGGTTCCAGATTACTTCCAGCGCATTGTTGGGGATCGGGAACGGGAAGCCCATGATCCCTTCAGACACACCATTACCGCCCGGCGTCAGTTCGGCGACCTGCGCATTGCGCTTCGTCGCTTCATAGACGAATTCCGGATACGCGCAGGACCGGCGGGTCTGATAGACCTTCATCTTATAGGTCGGGTAGGTCTCAAGCAGCGCCTTATAGCCATCGGTGAGCTGGCCCTCGAACTGGCCCATATTCCCCTGGCTAATTTCCACTTTGACGGCATCGCCCTTGAACGGGTTCGGCAGCAGCTTATCGGCGGAATATTCGCCTTTCACGCTGTCCGGCACGCCGGTCAGACCGCCGGTCCAGGCCGGGATATCCCCGCCATTACCCGCCTTTTCAGCGCCAACCGGCGTCAGATCGCCGCCCAGGCGGCCCACTTGCGCGTCCGGCACCTTGGCCAGCGCGCCGCCCATCGATAGGGCACTCACAAAAAAAGTACCGGCCAAAAGCGCCGGCACCGAAACACTCGTCTTACGCGTCACGGTTTGTTCCCTCCACATGTGCCTGTGAAACCAGGCCCCTCTTTGCATAGCAAAGGGCCCGGCAGTTTCCCGCCGGGCCCCGCTAAGTCACATCCTACTATGATTAGAACGAGTAGGACAAGTTGACTGAGACAAAGTCACGGTCTCCGTCACGAGAATATTTCTCGTTGCCGAAGAAGTTCGTGTAGGAAATCCCGCCACGCCAGGAGCTCTGGTACGAGCCGTTCAGGGCAAGGCTGACGCGCTTGCGGCCTTCACGGTAGTTCGAGAGCGGTGCCGGGGAATTACCAGCCACGTCATGCTGCCATGCAATGGTCGGGTTCAGCGTGATCGGCGTGCCGAACGCGTTGTTGTACTGCAGCTGACCCAGGAGAACATAACCCCAGGAGAAGCTGGTCGGACGGCAGCCCGACCGCGGATCGAGAGCCAGAAGGCCGCCCAGCGGCAGGTCAGTACCGGCCGTACACACGTTCGACAGACGGCGCGGACCATTGTTTTGGCCAGCACCCTCTTCATCCGGCACATCCGGCACCCACATCGTGCCCACTTCCGTGACCAGGATACCAAGGTCGGAACCCAGGAAGCCGATCAGCGGGTTGGAGTTCGTGTAGGTCGCCGTCGTCCCGATCTGGGCCGTCAGCACTTCCTCACGGGTGAAACCCGTAATCTCCGACCCGTTGCCGCCACCGCAGCGAACGCCTAACCCGTAGGTATTCAAAGCGTCGAACTGCAGTGTGGCATCGCTGGCACTGACCGGCAGCGCACATTGAGACGTGCCCGATGCAATCGTGAGCTGGTCCGTGTCGAGCTGCAGCGGCTGATCCGTGCGGAACGCCACTTCACCCTGCACACCCCAATCACCAACGGTGGTGTTGAAGCTCATCCCATAGAGCTTGATGTCTTCCGGATATTCCAGGAAGAGGCTGTGCTGGGAATGGAGCGTCAAAGTCTCGGCGCCATCTGCAAGAATGCCGTCAAAGTCACCGTTACCATCCATATTAAAATCAGGCGTACCAGCCACGCCTTGGGCAAGAGCCAATGCGCAGTTGATGGCGGTAGCACGGGCAAGAGTGCCGGCCGCCGTTGCACCTGCAATTCCCAAATTCGCGGAGTTAAGAGGGTTGGTAGCAGTGGACCGGGTAGGGTGAGGTGTCAAACTATCGTAAACGCCCTGCGCGAGTGCAAGAAGCGGCGACGTGTTGGACAAGAGACCTGCCGGATCATTCACGAGCGTATTCTGAATTGCCGCATACTGAACGGGATCAACAGCGGAAATAAGTGCATTGAGGCCAACAGCACCGAAATCTTGGGGCGCCCCCGCAGCGGTCTGACGGGCATCAGCTGCCGTACACCCTTGCGCAAGCACACCGCGCGTAAGCAAGGTCGAGTCCTCGCCCACCGTTGACGTACCAACCTGCGGCGAACCGGCCCGCAGACTAACCAGCGGCAAACGGCTATGGTAATTCATGAAGTAGAAGCCGAATTCCGTGGAATTCAATTCTTCCGAATACCAACGCAGCGCCAAACCATACTGCCCGCTATCGCTGGCTTCACGGTCTGCAATACGCTCAACCGTGTTCAAGTCGCCATTTGCTAGACGATTGAATTCCGTCGTACCGATCGGGAAATTGGTCCGGTAATCGACAAACGGGTTGGTGCCCGTGGCGCCGCAAACCCGATTGTTCAAACCAGCTGCAGTATAAGCACCTTCGATCGCCGCATTTACGGCGCTGCTCAAATCACAGTTGCGGCGGAACGTGCCGCTCGTCGGACCGCCGCCGATGAAGGACGTAGCGAACTGGTTGCCGCCGGCAAGGCTGCCTTCCAGAACCACGTCGGAATCGGCGAAGGGCGTACCCGGACGGTCGAGCTGAATTTCTTCCCACTCAAGCTGATAGAAACCTTCCAGCGCGAGGTTATAGGGAAGACCGATAGAGCCGTAAGCAGCCCAGATCGGCAGCAGGCCTTCTTTAATTTCAGCACCCGGACGGCGGAACGCATTCACATCGAGCGGCGCAATCGTGTTGATGCCGTTCAGAATGAATGTGCCTTCACCCCAGTTGATCACCTGGCGCCCGAGGCGCAGGTTCAGGGGAAGATCGCCCACGTTGTAATCGGCCGACACATAAAGGTCGAGCAGGTCGATATCGCGGGCCGCGTCCGTCTTGGCGCCATCCCCGATTTCCGAGCGATCATAGGAGCTGTCGCTATCCAGCACCGCATCGTAGAACGAGTTCACACGGGCAAACAGCGTATAGTTTTGCCAGCTTGCCTGAATATCGTTCGTCATCTTGATGACGCCCGACGTCAGATCCCACTGATCAAAGTTCAAGCGTCCATCATCCGTGTTGATGGAGCCGTCATAATTGTCGCCCCGATCGAACGGATCGAAAGTCCCTGGAGCCATCAAATCGGTGCCGGCCTGGGTATCAAGCGTAACGACCCGACCGCCGCCCGGATTGAGCGCCGTGGTCAAACCATTGAAAGTCAGAACGTCGGCCCGGCTTTCAACGGGACCACCATTGCCTTCCGGCAGGAACAGGTCATTCCTCTCCGACGCGCGAACCGACACGCCGGCCGAAACCGTCGTATCGAAATAGACCTGAACCCCACCGAACTGGTATTCCAGCGCGTTGGCGGAACCGGCCGCTGCCACCATCGCAGCGCCAGCGGCACTGCTTAGGAGCAGAGAACGCAATCTGCTCTTCTTCATTGTGAGCGATCCTCCTCGATCCTCGATGCTTTAACGCACTGACGATGGTCGGAAGAAATGGGAGTTTAGATATGTCCCCTCGTAGACATGACTGCCCTCCCCCGACCAGTCAGCATCCCTCAAGCGCTACCCCACCGGGAAAGCCCTAAGAAGTCAACAAGGATGGGCGGTTTTTAAATAAAGCCGCCGGACTTCGAGTCCCGTTATTGCAGAATTGACACAGTTCCGCGTAAGGATAATTTGTCCTAATTCAAATAGAAACAGGTCAGATCTTGCTTAGTCTTCATTGCGGAACGCTATTTTCTTCGCACCTGCAAAAAGCGCGGAAATGGCGCCATGACGCGGTTTGCGGTGAGCGGGCAACCCGCGAAAATCACGCCGAAAGCGCATCATCGAGATAAAGCTCGGCCACCCGCAGCGCCTCGGCTCGGAGGGCTTTGCGGCGGGCGGCATCATCGGCAAGAAGTCCTGTATCTGTCAGTATAGAGAGCATTGAAAGAAAGGTGATTTTGATCGCCTCCGCCCGCGCTTGAGGTAAGCGCAGGCCTGCCCGCACCAGCGCTTCATCGAAGAGCCGGCCAAGCTGACTTTCCGGCTGCGTGATCTGCGGCCCATAGGGATGGCTGCGAATGAAGTGACTGAAAAGCGGGCGCAGCGCCGCCTCTTCTTCAAGCCCCTGCCAATAGGTCTCCAGCACCTCCCGCAGGATGCGCTGCCAGGACGTGGAGGCCGGGAGTTCCTGAAGCCGGGCAAAGCAAAAATCGGTAATGCGGCCCGTCACCTCACTGTGCAATGCAGCAAGAAGATCGCCTGCATCGTCGAAATATTGATAGACCGAGCCCACCGGCACGCCTGCCCGCTCCGCCACCCGCGTGGTGGTGACCGAATCAAGTCCTTCCTCTTCCAAAAGCGCGCGCGCTGCCGCCAGCATCTGCCGGACCCGCTCCCGGGCGCGCTTTTGTGTCGGCTGACGCATGGCTGAACTCCGATCAGAAACCTGAAGAGAAGGCAGGACGCACCTCAATATGAATATCTTTCATATTTTGATTGACGTCCAGCACCGGACGGCAAAAGATAAGGCAAAATATGAATAAGTTTCAGAAAGCGGCGGCCCATGGCAGCCGGAAGCTGGAGGAATACCTATGTTATCCCTTAAAAGGCCCCTGTTTGCCGGCCTCGCCGCGCTCAGCCTGACCCTTGCCGCTTTCTCTGCAGGTGCCGAGGCCGCCACGCACACACTCGATCTCTCGGGCACAGAGATGAGCGCCCAGGAAAGTCTGCAAACCGCGCTCATTCTGGCCGAGCCGGGCGATACGCTGCTGCTGCCCGAAGGCACCTTCGCGCTCACCGACGGGCTCTCCCTCGATATCGACAATGTCACGCTGAAAGGCGCGGGGCCGGACAAGACCGTTCTTTCCTTCAAAACCCAGGAAGCGGGCAGCGAAGGGCTGATGGTCACATCGAGCGGCGTGATGCTGGAAGATTTCGCCATCGAGGATGCGAAGGGCGATGCGATCAAAGTCATGGGCGCGGACGGCATCACCATGCGGCGCCTGCGCACTGAATGGACGGCGGGGCCGAAAGAAACGAACGGCGCCTACGGCCTTTATCCCGTCTCCTCCAAGAATGTGCTGATCGACAATTGCACGGCCATCGGCGCCTCCGATGCCGGGATCTATGTCGGCCAGTCGCAGCACATCATCGTGAAAAACAGCCGCGCGGCCTTCAACGTAGCGGGTATCGAAATCGAAAATTCCTATTACGCCGATGTCTTCGGCAATACAGCCGAGCACAATACCGGCGGCATTCTGATTTTCGATCTGCCGGGCCTGCCGCAACAGGGCGGCCATTCGATCCGCGTCTTCGATAACCGTGTCGTCAATAACGACACCGGCAATTTCGCGCCTGAAGGCAATATTGTCGGCGAAGTGCCGACAGGTACCGGCATCATGGTGATGGCAAACCGGGACGTGGAGGTTTTCGGTAATGAGATCGCCGGTAATGGCACCACCAATGTGCTCATCGTTGCCTACCCGAACGAGTATGAAGACGAAAACTATTTCCCCTTCCCGCAAGGCATTCATGTGCATGGCAACCGCATCGGGGAAGGCGGCACGGCGCCCGATAACGAGATCGGCGAATTGATCGCGCAGATCACCGGCACACCCATCCCCGATATCATCTGGGACGGGCGCATGCCCTGGGGCGATTATTTCTTCGGCCCGGAGGCCGGCAATGGCATTTACATCGGCGAGAACACGGCAACGGATGAAGGCGGCCAAGTGGATTTCGCCAATGTCGATGCCACGATGTGGTATGCGGCAAACTGGTTCCACAGCACGAAGCGGGAATTGCCGGATCATGCGGGCGGACCTGCAACGCTTACACCCGTCACGCTGGCACCCGTCACACAGTCGCAAGAGACGCAATAAGAGGCATAATAAGAGACTGGGTAAAAGCAGGTAGCGTAAACATGAAACGGGCCGCGCATATTCTCTTGGGCCTCGCCCTTTGGGCGGGAGGGGTGCTGCCCGCAGGCGCCGTCAATATGGAGGCGGTGCTGAGCAAGCGCCCTACCGCCGTACTTTCCGCTTACGGACTATTTGAGGATGGCGGCGCGCAGCGCCCGGCCAAAGGCGTTCTGCCTTACGATCTCATCACGCCGCTTTTTTCCGATTATGCGGAAAAGCGCCGCTTCGTCTTCGTGCCGGAGGGGAAAGCCGCTTCATATGACGGCGAAGATATTTTTTCTTTCCCCGTCGGCAGCGTTCTCGTCAAAACCTTCGCCTATAGGGATGAGAGCGCGTCCGCCGCCCACGGGCTTCGGCTCATCGAGACCCGCCTTCTCATTCATGGCGAAGACGGCTGGCACGCCTATCCTTATGTCTGGAACGAAGCGCAGAGCGAGGCGGTGCTCAAAGTGGCGGGCGCGCGGATGGAAATTCCGGTGCCACGGCCGGACGGGCGCACCCTCACTGCGCGCTATGCCGTGCCCAATGTCAATCAATGCAAGGGCTGTCATGTCTCCGGCAAGACGCTGGAGCCCATCGGCCCCAAGGCGCGCAATCTCAATCATGATTTTGCGTATGAAAGCGGCCCGGCCAATCAGCTGAGCACCTGGCAGGAGGCGGGCATTCTGACGGCCCTTCCCGAAGGCGGGCCCGGCGCCTGGCCGCGCGTGCCGGACTGGTCGGACCCGGAAAGCGGCACGCTTGCCGCGCGCGCCCGCGCCTATCTCGATGTGAACTGCGCCCATTGCCACAAGGAAGACGGGCCCGCGAAAACCTCCGGCCTCTTTCTCACCTGGCAGGAAAAAGACCCCGCCAGATGGGGTGTCCATAAAAGACCCGTCGCCGCCGGGCGCGGCTCAGGCGGGCTTGCCTTCGACATTGCGCCGGGAGACCCGGAGGCCTCGATCCTTCACTACCGCATGAACTCCGCCGACCCCGGCATCATGATGCCCGAGCTCGGCCGCAGCCTCATCCACGAAGAAGGCGTCGCCCTGATCCGCGCCTGGATCGGGCAGCTTTAAACGAATTTGGGAAGTGGACGCAAATCACTCCCGGCACCGAGCTCAATCTTCCCTAGGCTGCAGAATGGTATTGATCGGGGGCAAGCGCTCGGACGAACAAGCAGTGAAGTTTTCCAATGATCCGCCCCTCGTCTTTACTGCAAATGCAAACAACTCATGAACAGCAATTGGCTTCTTTGTCTCACGCTCATAAACCCAGCGCCTGTACCGAACGATGTCTCCACCGATCAGAAACCAGGTCGCTGGCTTAATAACGTCTTGTCTATTTTCATAGATATATGGCGCAGAGAGACGCTCTATCCGCTTCTTAACCACGCACCGGTTCCCCAGAAGCGATTTGTATTCTCTGTATTCGCGGCCGAATTGCGAGAGATCGGAAACAGAAACGTAATCTCCTTGAGCCAGCGAAGCTTCCGCTCTCCAAACCCGCCAAACCCAGTCATCAAATTCCGCGCAGTTAGCTGTTTGGTCATTTCGTGCCTCGAGCGTGTAACGGTACAGGCCCGTCACCATGCCGCGGCTGCCATATTCGGAATATGGAGGATCATCCTTGGCATCATAAAAGCTCTCGACATAATCATATTGATCGCGAACCAGCTCTTTGAAACAAGGAAAACATCCGAACGAAAAGGGTGCTCTCTGATATTTTCCTGCTGCTATATCGGGCAGGGACACTGCATGGGCAAATGGAATGGTTGCGTATCCCTCAACACCAAACACGGGATTCACAAAGCCTTGCAGGTCACTCTCGCAGAGATCCGTTAGATCAGAGGGCATGTACAAGTTCCCTCCGCCGATCAAGGTCAAGAGCGTGGCCTGAAGCCAAACCACTCCGACATCCGGTCTATCGCAGCCTCCGAGCAGCAAAGGCAGCGCAAGAACCAGAAAGAAGCCCCGCCGGCGTTTTACGCGGGAAAAGATCATGCCCCCTCCATGAAACAGTAGTTTCCCCGACTATTTCACGGCGCCCACCGTAAGGAAAGCATGAGGTGGTATCGCCCATACTCCGCACATAAAGAAAAAAGCCGCCGCCCCTGAGGGCAGCGGCTTTTCATTCAGCCGCGAGCTTCCCAAAAAATCAGTGCCCGCTGCCGTGATGTTTCATGCCTTCGCCTTTCTGCGCACCGCCGGAAAGATCGGGCGTCATGACGGAGAAGGTGACGGGCACGTGGCCCGCCTTTTCGAAAATCAGCGCGCCATCTACGGACATGCCGTCTTCGAGCGGACCTTCAAGATCGAAGATCATCAGGTGATGGGCGCGGTGCTTGAAGATCAGCATACCGTTGGCCGGCACATCGGCGCTTTCGATGCGGCGCATCTTCATCACCTCGCCTTCCTTGATATGGGTGTGCAGCTCGACACTGCCTGCCCCTTCAAGTTCGGCGCCGATCAAGCGGTCCGCCTCCCCGTGATTGTGCAGCGTGAAATAGCCCGCGCTCCGGCGCACCGGGCCGATGGTCGGGCGCAGCACCGCCTTTTCGATCATGAAGGGAGAAGCCGGGGCTTCGGCTTGTACTTCGGCCTCCGGCGCTTCCGCCGCATGAGCGCCAGCCATTGGAAAGGCGAAAGCGAGGGCGAGCAGGAAACTTGAAATCATGTAACGCATAAGAGTTCCTTAAAAAGATTTCTGCCAACCGATGGTCAGCGTCCAGTCCCGCTCCATTTGCGGGCCGTTCAGGTCCTGATAGGCCGGCAGGCCGAATTCGATGCCGAGCCGGTGTCCGGCAAGCGCGCCGTCCAGCGTATCGCTTTGGCCGATCAAATTCACGCCCGCAGAAAGCATGATCCGCTTGCCGCCGTAATTGGCAGGATCGGCGGCCTGTGTCGGCCCGGCGATCCGCGCGTCCTGCCCGTCGATCGAGCCTTCCACTTCCCCCAGCGCGCGCAGTGAGGTGGAAATCCAGGGCGCCCATTGATAAGCCGCCCAGCCCGTCAGTCGGCCGATATCGCCGAACGCATAGCCTTCATCATTGCTGCCGAGCCGCAGCGTGGCGCGCGCCTGCCCGCCCCAGGAAAAATCGCCCTGCCGGTCGGTATAGGTAATGCCGGGCTCCAGATCGAACGTGCCCGAGCCAAGCTGCATCCCGTAAGGAAGGCGCATGACGGGGCGCGTGTTCATCGGGGTGAGCACATCGTCTTCCTCCGTAATGGAGCCCGTGGGCAGGCTGAGGCCAAGATTGAGATGCACCTGCCGCGTTTCGCTATGATCGAGGCGTAAAAGCCCCGCCACTTTCGTATCGCCGAAACCGGATGAACGCGTGGTGAAAGTGCCAAGCCGCGCGGTGCCCGCCATGCCCTGAAAGGTGAGTGCCTCCATCTCTTTTTCCAGATACATGCCCATGGCGGTCAGGGTCAGCCAGTCGCTCGGCGCATACATGAAGCCTGCCATATACATGTCCATCGACATTTCCTGCGGCACGACGCGCAATGTCGGCGGCTGCATGGGTTTGCCGAAATGCACATTGGGCACGCTGGTGGCGATCTCTTCCGCGCTTATCGAAGAGGTGCCACTGCGGTTGCCCTCCATCTCCATATGCATTTGCCGGAAGGACATCATCATCTCGCCCGTCTTATGCATATGATCGCCCATCACGCCCATCGGCGCGTGGCCGTCGGCGCGGTAGACATCCACCCCGTGCATCGGGTCCGCCTGCAGCGGCGCGCTGCCAAAGGCAGCAAAGGCCGCGCCGAAGAGCACAGCGAAACGGGCGCCGGGTTTTGCCCCCGGCCTCTTCTTTTCAAAAATCATCTCTCTCATCCCCTCTCCCGCACCGCCTTGAAAAGGAAAGCGGGAGTAAAAATAAAATCAGCCCGGCATGCGCATGCATGCAGGCCGACCGTCAAAGGTCTCGTTCAGCGGAAATGTCAGGCGGAGAGAGGAGGCCCGCGCGGATGGGTAACGGCAGGGGAGACGCCGCCCGTCAGAAGCGCGGTTTCAAGCGGCGGCTCGAAACGCAGTACGGCCCCGAGAAAGGCCCCGCCCGGCAGGCAGCATCCGCTGCAGGCCCCTTGCGAGCCATGGGCGCAAAAGGCGCAGTCGGAAAGCTTGGCCGGTACGTGCCCGCTTTTGCCGTTCTGGCCGCTTTGGGAGGGTGAGCAGAGAATGAGAAGATCGGCGAGGAGGGCCTCGATCTCGGCATTCCCTGTTTGGACATCCTCTGCGCCTGTGCCGGTTTTCGCCAGGGTTGCCGGAGAAGAGGAAAAAAGCGCGGCCTGCGCCGTGGCCGCCCCATGCACAAAGCCCCCTGCCACATGCGCGAAAAGCGCCAGCACGGCCAGTATCCGGGCAATGGAATGGAACATCTTGCTTCCTCTCTATCGGCACGCCGCTTTATCACGCTGGGCCGGTATTCTTCTTAGGCTAAGAGGCGCGCGCGCACATTGACAGAGGTCAAGACGCCGCAGGAGCCTTGGAAAATCTGAAGGGCGCGAAAGCGATCCAACGGGGCCGCACCCGCGTATCAAAATTATGAGGAAAACGCAGCTTGCCAGTTTCGGCACCGGCCTTTCCGTTGCCCTTTATGGCGCAAGCGGGGGCATCGGCACGGCGCTGCGCGAGGCGTTGCTCGCTGATCCCGCGGTCGAGCGCGTCTTTGCCTTTTCCCGGCGCAGCCATTTTCCCGCCCATGAAAAACTGACCGCCATCGCCACGGATATCCGCCGCGAGGAAATGATCGCCGACGGCGCCGCCTTGATGCGCGCGGAAGGCCCGCTCCATCTCGTGCTTGTCGCCTCGGGCATTTTGCACGGCGATGATGTCCACCCGGAGAAAAGCTGGCGGCAGATCGAGGCAGGCGCCATGGAAGAAGTGCTGCGCGTCAACACGCTCGCCCCCGCGCTCATCGCCAAGCACACGCTGCCGCTCCTGGCGCGCGGGCGCAAATCCTGCTTTGCCGCGCTATCGGCCCGCATCGGCTCGATCTCCGACAACAGGCTCGGCGGCTGGCACGCCTACCGCGCCTCGAAAGCCGCGCTCAACATGCTGATCCGCACTTTCGCCATTGAGCTTGCGCGCAAAAACGAAGAAGCCCTCGCCCTTGCGCTGCATCCGGGCACCGTGGACACCGCCCTCTCTGCACCTTTTCAGCGGGGCCTGCCGGAGAGACAAGTGCAAAGCCCCGAAGAAACCGCCCGTCATCTTTTGAAAGTGATCGACGAGAAGGGCCCCGGCGAAAGCGGGCGCTGCTTTGCTTTCGACGGAACCGAAATCGCCCCGTAAAAGTGCATTGTGAAAGCGCATGATGAGTAAAGACCCGCAGATAGACGCCGCCGCCCGCAGCCTCATCGCTCAATATGGCGAAGATGCCGAAACCATCGCCATGCTGCGCGCCGCTGAGTTCGCCGCAGCGGGCGATGTGAAGGCACTCAGCGAATGGGACCGCATCATTGAAGCGATCCGGCTTTTCCTTGCCGCAGGGGAACCGGGCGCTTCGGCGGACGCGCCCGCCCCCACCGGCCCGCGCCATTGACAAGTGCCCCCTCTCCCTCAAACTTGGGACAAAATAACCGATAGGTCACGCCAGTCCCGCCGCAGAAGCGGGGCGGCGGAAGGGGAGAGAGATGAACGCACAGCCTGAGAACACGCGCCTGCCGAAAGTCTGCATCGTGGGGGCCGGCTGCTCCGGCTTTACCACCGCCAAGCGGCTGAAGGATTACGGCATTCCCTTCGACTGCTATGAGATGTCGGACGATATTGGCGGCAACTGGTATTACAAGAACCCGAACGGCGCCTCCGCCTGCTATGAGAGCCTGCATATCGACACCTCGAAATGGCGCCTTGCCTTCGAGGATTTCCCGATCCCGGAAGACTTTCCGGATTTCCCGCACCACGCCCAGCTGCAGCAATATTTCAAGGACTATGTGGCACATTTTGGCCTGCGCCCGCACATCACCTTCAACACGGAAGTGACGGAAGCCAAACGCACCGATGACGGGCTCTGGGCGGTGACGCTCTCGACCGGCGAAACGAAACTTTACGACGCGCTGGTCGTGGCGAACGGTCATCACTGGGACCCGCGCATGCCGGAGTTCCCCGGCGCTTTCGAGGGCGATGAAATGCATGTCCACGCCTATTGCGATCCGTTCGATCCCATCGACATGCGCGGCAAGAACATCGTCGTTGTCGGCATGGGCAACTCGGCCATGGATGTCGCCTGCGAGCTGTCGCAAAAACCCATCGCCAAACGGCTGATGATGGCGGCGCGGCGCGGGGTTTATGTCATCCCGAAATATCACAAGGGCGAGCCGCTCGATAAAGCCTCCGCGCCCGCCTGGATGCCGCTCAAACTGCAAAAGGCGCTGGGACGGCGCGCCGTGAAAAAAATCATCGGCGATCAGACCCGCCTCGGCATGCCGCAGCCCGACCACCGCCCGCTCGATGCACACCCCACCGTCTCAAGCGAGTTCGCGATCCGCCTCGGCTCCGGCGATATCGAGATCAAGCCGAATATCGAAGCCAAACTCGGAAACCAAGTGCGCTTCACCGACGGCTCGGTGGAAGATGTGGACGTCATCATTTATGCGACGGGCTATAATGTGAGCTTCCCGTTCCTGAAAGACGAGACGGTGAAGGTCGAGAACAATCACGTCTCGCTGTTCAAACGCATGATGCGCCCCGGCGTGCCGAACCTCTTCTTCATGGGCCTTGCCCAGGCGCTGCCCACCCTCGTCAATTTCGCCGAACAGCAATCGAAACTCGTCGCGAAATATCTGGCGGGCGAATACGCTTTGCCATCGGAAGAAGAAATGTGGCGCATGACGAAAGCCGACGAGGCGCTTTACACCGGCAATTTCTATAATTCCGCCCGCCACACAATGCAGCTCGACTTCCCGCATTATGTGCGCCAGCTGATGAAGGAAATCGCCAAGGGCGAAGCGCGCGCCAAAAAACAAGGCGGCAAACTCCCCGTCCCTGCGCGCGCGGAAAGCGCGAAACAGAAGGCGGCTTAAGCTCCGCCTTCACGCCACTTCCAGACCCAGCTCCTTGCGCTTCTTCTTGGTGAGGCCGAGGGCGACGAGGCGGTGGGATTCGGTGAGGTAGGCTTTCAGCTCTTTGTCTTTAAGGCCGGGCTTGGCGTAGTTCTGGATCCAGCTCATGCCGCGCGAGGCAAGATAGGGCGCGGGCCTGAGGCCCGGCTGGTCTTTCAGCACTTCATAGGAAAGTTTGGATGTCTTGAAGGTGAAGGCCGGGCTTCCATCGGCCCAGCCGCCAATGGCAAAAACTTTTCCGCCCACCTTCCAGACATGGGCGCCGCCCCACTGCACCACGTAAGTCGTGGCGGGCAGGGCGGCGCAAAAGGCATTGAACTGATCGTAGGTCACGTACCGGTCTTCAACTTGTCGCCCGTCTTCGTTTCGAAGTCACTGGCATCGTGCCGTTCGGGCAGCTGACTTGCCGGCTCTCCCCAGACCCGGTTCACCATCCGTCCGCGCTTGACAGCCGGGCGCTCGGAAAGCTGATCGGTCCAGCGGATGACGTTCTTATATTCATGCACGGAAAGGAACTCGCCGGCTTCATAAAGAAGCCCCTTGGCCAGCGCCCCGTACCAGGGCCAGATCGCCATATCGGCGATGGAATATTCATCCCCCGCCATATATTCGCGCTCGGCCAGATTGCGGTCGAGCACATCGAGCTGGCGTTTGACTTCCATGGCGAAGCGGTCGATCGGATATTCGAGCTTCACCGGCGCATAGGCATAGAAGTGGCCGAAGCCGCCGCCGAGATAAGGCGCGCTGCCCATCTGCCAGAACAGCCAGTTCAAAGCTTCCGTGCGCTTGTGATGTTCCTTCGGCAGAAAGGCATCGAATTTCTCGGCAAGATAAAGCAGGATCGAGCCGCTTTCGAAAACCCGCGTCGGTTCCTTCGTCGAATGATCGACCATCACCGGAATTTTGGAATTGGGATTGGCGGCGACATAGCCGCTGGAGAACTGATTGCCTTCACTGATATTGACGAGCCAGGCATCATATTCCGCGCCCTTATGGCCGAGCTCCAGCAGCTCTTCCAGCATCACCGTGACTTTGACGCCGTTCGGCGTGCCGAGCGAGTAAAGCTGGATCGGGTGTTTGCCGACCTGCAATTCTTTTTCATGGGTGGGCCCGGCGATGGGCCGGTTGATGCTGGCAAAGCGCCCCCCGCTTTCCTTGTCCCAGGTCCAGACTTTCGGCGGTGTATATTCGCTCACGATATTCTTCCCTCTTCACGTTTATGATGTCGGTTGAGCCTAGAATTCTCTCTTTGCCCGCTGCGCGCAAGTGCTGCGTGCGCCGGATATCATCACCGGCATGGTGCAGCGCAGAAGCCTTTAGCGGCTTCACAATCCTGTTATGGCGCGCCTGAAACCAACGTCTGAGCCGCGCTGCCTGCCAGGCACACCGGAAGAGCATACCTAAGAACCGCCAGGGCCCGGCGCAAGACGCCTTGACAGAATAAGACGCGCGTCCTAATTACGCCTAGGACAATCGTCCAAGAAACCGCCAACCTGCGCCTATGCCGCCATGACCAGCACTAATAAAAAACGCGAAACGAAGACGCTAAGCCGAACGGGAGAAAAACCCGGCACCCGCGCCCGCATCATCGAGGCGGCGGACCGGCTCTTTTACGAGCAGGGGTATGAGCACACGTCTTTCGCCGATATTGCCGGCGCGGTGAACCTCTCACGCGGCAATTTCTACTATCACTTCAAAACGAAGGACGAGATTCTGGACGCGGTGATTGCCCACCGCCTTGCGGAGCGGGAAATCTGGCTGGCCGAATGGGAGCGCGAGAACGCCGACCCCGTAGCCCGCATCCGCCGCTTCATCGATATTTTGATCATGAACCGCGACAAGATCCTGCGCTATGGCTGCCCGCTCGGCAGCTTAAGCGCGGAGCTGACGAAACTCGATCACCCCTTGCAAGGGGAAGCGGGAAAGCTTTTCACACTCTTCCGCACCTGGCTTGCCCGGCAGTTTGCCCTTGCCGGGCAAAAGCGCAGCGCCGACCGCCTGGCCATGCATCTGCTCGCCCTTTCCCAAGGCATCGCGACGCTCGCCAATACGTTTCACGACGAAACCTTCATCCGGCGGGAAGTGCGCGCGCTTTACGCCTGGCTGGGTGAGGTCACAGACAAAGGCGGCGCGGCCACGTAACCCCGCCCTCAAAACACACTCACCCCCAGCTGAAAGGACCCCCCATGTTCGTCATCTCGTTGAAATTCGCCGGTGCCCGCGAGCGGGCGGGAGAGTTCATGGAAGCGCACAAAGACTGGATCAAGAAAGGCTTCGATGAGGGCGTCTTTCTGATGGTCGGCAATTTGCAGCCCGGTCTTGGCGGCGCGCTGCTTGCCCATGGCGCCTCACGCGAGGAGGTCGAAAAGCGCGTGGCCGAAGACCCGTTCGTCGCCGAGAAAATCGTCACCGCTGACATTCTGGAAATCACCCCCGGACGCACGGATGAGCGGCTTGCCTTTCTGGCAGGCTGAAACGGGGCGGTAAGGAGCAAGCATGAGCACCACCATTACCGGGCCGGACGGAAAGCCGCGCTGCCGCTGGTGCGCGGCGGCGCCCGACTTTCTTGATTATCACGACCGCGAATGGGGCTTTCCGGTGGGCGATGACCGGCGGCTTTATGAAAAGATCTGCCTGGAAGGGTTTCAGTCGGGCCTGAGCTGGCGGACGATCCTGGCAAAGCGGGAAAACTTCCGCGCCGCCTTCAAGGATTTCGATTTTGAAAAAGTCGCCCGCTTCACGGCGCGCGATGTGGACCGGCTCATGAAAGACGAAGGCATCATCCGCCATCGCGGCAAAATCGAAGCGGCGATCAACAATGCCAAACGCGCGCTTGAGATGGTGGAGAAGGAAGGCTCGCTCGCCGCCTTCTTCTGGTCCTACGAGCCGGAGCCCGGCTCCCTCGGCAAGCCGCAAACGCTCACCACCTCGCCCCAGTCCATCGCCATTTCAAAAGAACTGAAAAAACGCGGCTGGAAATTCGTCGGCCCGACCACGGTCTTCGCCTTCATGCAGGCCATGGGCCTCATCAACGACCATGTCGAAGACTGCGCGATCCACGCCAAGGTGGAAAAAGCCCGCAAGACCTTCAAGCGGCCGAAAAGATTGAAATAAGGGGGAAGTGGTGCCGCTTGGGTGACTCGAACACCCGACCCCATCATTACGAATGATGTGCTCTACCAACTGAGCTAAAGCGGCCCGCGAAGGGCCCGGAAGGGCCCCGCAACTTCGCGCTTTTCTACCGGTCTTGCCCCGGTTTGGCAACACTCTTCATAAATCCTCTTGCAGATAAGCGGGGCAAACCTCACCTTTTCCGGGCCTGCCCGCATCAAGAGCCCGGAGAGTGCCATGCCTGCCCTTAAAGCCCGCCTGATCCTGCCTGCCCGCTCTATCCAGAGAGGCGCTCTTAGGTCTATTGGGCGGCGCGCGCGGACCTTCCGCCGTAGAACACAGCATACCAATATACCCCTCCAAATGGCGGGGCCCCGGGCCCGGGCCGCCGTCTCCGGCGCGCTGCGGCGGATGGTAAGGGGCTATGCCCAGCCTCTTTCCGTGCCCGAGCTTGCCCGGGAAGCCGGCCTTTCCACCGCTTATTTCGCCGCCGTCTTCCGCGAGGAAACGGGGCTTGCCCCCCATGACTGGCTGATTGTCCGGCGCATCGACAAGGCAAAGACACTGCTCAGCCGGGGCGAAAGCCCGGCAGCGGTCGCCGCTGCCACGGGCTTTGCCGATCAGGCCCATCTCACCCGCACCTTCCGCGCGCGCACAGGGGAAACCCCGGCAGCTTTTGCCCGCAAAGCGAAGGCCCGCGGCGCAAAAACCGAAAAACCGGCAAGCTGAGAATCCTTCAAGACCGGCCCGCGCGCCCTGCCTAGCCTTGCTCCCGAACAACCGTCAGGGACAACAGGCAGGAGCGGCCCCATGAACCTTCTCATTCCCACCGTCATCGAACAGACGGCGCGCGGCGAGCGCGCCTACGACATTTATTCGCGCCTCCTCGGCGAGCGCATCATCTTCATGACGGGGGAAGTGACAGATGCGAGCGCCAGTCTCATCTGCGCGCAGCTGCTTTTCCTGGAAGCGGACAATCCGGGAAAAGACATTCACATCTATATCAACTCGCCGGGCGGCGTTTTGACGGCAGGTCTCGCCATCTACGACACGATGCAATATGTCCGCCCGGACATCGCAACGCTTTGCCTCGGCCAAGCCGCTTCCGCCGGCTCGCTCGTCCTGATGGCGGGGGCGAAAGACAAACGCGCCGCCGTTCCCAATGCGCGCATCATGGTGCATCAACCGGCCGGCGGCTATCAGGGCCAGGCGAGTGACATTGAAATTCACGCCCGCGAAACCGTTTTCATGCGCCGCCAGGTGGAAAAGCTTTACGCCCATCATTGCGGGCGCACGGAAGAGGAAATGCACAAAGCCATGGAGCGCGATAAGTATTTCGCGCCCGAAGAAGCAAAAGCCTTCGGCCTGATCGATCAGGTTGTCGCGGCCCGCGCCGCGCCCTAGCTCTTTTCTCCATGCGCGATCTCGTTCTCATTCTGGGGGACCAGCTTTCCCCCAGCCTTTCCAGCCTGCGCCGCACGGATAAGAGCCGGGCGCACCTTCTCATGGCCGAGGTCATGGAAGAGGCCGCCTACGTGCCGCATCACAAAAAGAAACTCGCTTTCACTTTTTCCGCCATGCGCCATCACGGCGCGGCGCTGGAAAAAGCAGGCTGGACGCTCACCTACCGCAAGCTGGAGGAAACGGGAAAGGAGGGCTCTCTTGCCCGCGAGGTTGCCCGCGCCGTCAAAGAATACCGCCCGCAGCGCCTGCTTATCACCGAGCCCGGCGAATACCGGCTCAAAAAGGAAATGGAAAGCTGGGCGGAGCGCTTCTCGCTGCCCGTTGAGATTTGCCCCGACACCCGCTTCATCGCCTCCCATGAGGAGTTCGCCCAATGGGCGGCGGGGTGCAAGGACCTGCGCATGGAATATTTCTACCGCGAGATGCGCCGTAAAACGGGCCTTCTCATGGAAGGGGGCGAGCCTTGCGGCGGGAAATGGAATTTCGATGCGGAGAACCGAAAGTCCCTGCCCAAGGGCCAGCGCTTTGCCGGGCCCCAGCGCACCGCGCCGGACAAGACCACGCGGGACGTGCTGAAGCTCGTCGAAAAACGCTTTGCCGCCAATATGGGATCGCTATCGGATTTCTGGTTCGCCGTTACACGCGAGGAAGCGGAAACAGCCCGCAATCATTTTCTGAAAACGGCGCTGCCTCTCTTCGGTGATTACCAGGATGCGATGGCGCGGGAGGAGCGTTTTCTCGCTCATTCCGTTCTTTCCATCTATATGAATGCGGGCCTCCTCGATCCGCTCGAAACGGCAAAGGCGGCAGAAGCCGAATATAAAGCCGGGCGTGTGCCGCTCAACGCCGCCGAAGGCTTCATCCGTCAGATCATCGGCTGGCGCGAATATGTGCGCGGCATTTACTGGCAGCGCATGCCCGGCTACATCGAAGCCAATGCGCTGGGCGCCGAGCGCCCCCTGCCCGGGTTTTACTGGACCGGCGACACGCAGCTGGCCTGCCTGAAAGCGGCGATCGGCCAGACGATCGAGGAAGCCTATGCTCATCACATTCAGCGCCTGATGCTCACCGGTACCTTCGCGCTTCTCACCGGAGTGCGCCCGCAGGAGCTGCATGAATGGTATCTTGCCGTCTATGCCGACGCTTATGAATGGGTGGAAGCGCCCAACACGCTCGGCATGAGCCAATATGCCGATGGCGGCCTGCTGGGCTCCAAGCCTTATGCGGCAAGCGGGGCCTATATCAACCGCATGTCGGATCATTGCAAAGCTTGCGCCTATAAAGTGAAAGAGAAGACGGGCGCGCCGGCCGCCGCACCCTCCCTGCCCGCTTGCAGCGCTCGGAACAATATTTCACCTCGTTCCAATCCCGCGCCCATTTACGCCGCCAGCTGAACGGGCGCGCGCAGGCGGCGCAAATCTTGGAGGGCAAGTCGCGTTTCTTTCTCATGGCAAAGAAATAGGCCGCGCACAGGGCGCGGCCATAGAAGCGCTTTTAAAAGAAGAGTGCCTTACTGCTTTTCCAGAAACGCACGCACATCCGCCGCGCTTTTCTCCGGCACTTCTTCCATGGCGATGTGACCGGCATTCTCATAGATCACGAGCGTGCTGTCCGAAATCGCCTCACCGAACTTATGGGCATTTTCGACCGGGATCAGATAATCCTTCTCGCCCCAGAGAATAAGCGTCGGCACATCGATCTCGCCGAGCCGGGCGGGCAGCACATCGTCTTTCATCCCGTAAAGGCCAAAGCGCTGCACCATGGCTTCCCGGTTGCCCTTGTAGCGGTTGAGATCGGAATAGCGGTCGATCATTTCTTCCGTCACGAGCGTGTCGTCCACGATGACGTTTTTCAGCCCGTCTTCCACCATCGCCCGCGAGCCCATATAAGGCATGAGATCCTTGACGATGGGCGTCGAGGCCATGCGGAAGGCAAGCGGCACCTCACGGTCCGGCGACGCAGGAAAGCCGCCGGAAGAAACCAGAATGAGATGGGAGACTTTTTCCGGATAGGCAATGGTATAATGCGCGGCAATGCCGCCGCCCATCGAATTACCGCCAAGCGCAAAGCCGGTCAGGCCCAGCTCGCGCATCACCGCATCGAGAAACCCCACCATCGAGGCACGCGAATAGTCATCACTCGGAATGGCCCCGGTCAGCCCATGTCCCGGCATATCGACGGTAATGATGCGGAACGTATCGCCGAGCTCCTTCACCCAGGGCTCCCAGGTATGGAGCGAGGCATTGGAGCCATGCACGAGCACGAGAGTCTTGCCGTTCATATTGCCCTGATCGCGGTAATGGGCAACGGCGCCGTCCGGCAGCTCCAGGAACTGAGACTGCGGCCCGGCATATTTGGCAAGATCCTGCTTATCGAGCGCAGGCCGGAAAAGCAGAATGCCGAGCACCGCCACCGCCAGCACGAGAAGGACGGCAAGCCCGCCCAGAATTTTCTTGATCATCTCTCCCCCTAATCGCCGAGCGGGCGCACCCATTTGACCCCGGCCCCCTCATCATCCTCATCCGCGCCCGGCCCCGGATCATCCGGCGTCGGCGGCAGAACTTCCACCTCATCTTTTTTCTGCTGGGCGGGCTGTACGGCGGTAGCGGCCGGGCGCACCGGCTCTTTTTCAATAGGCGCCGTTTCGGCTTCACTATCCGTTTCCTCGCGCTCTACCGGCAGCGGCGCGGAGGCGGAGGGCGCTGCGGCAACCGGCACGATCATGCTTTGCGGCACTTTCCACTCAAAGGCATCGAAGACGCCCGTGCGCGGACAGACCGGCAGCCAGTCGGGGCTGACATAGCCGTCGCTCACCCAGGCTTCATCGCGGGGGGCATGGAGCGCACGGGACAGCCAGTCCCGCGCCCGGCCTCTATTGCCGAACTGCCCGTCTTCGATCTCCGCCATCAATTCACAAATGCGCACGCTTGGCTCGCCCTCGGCGGAACTTTCGAGGAAATGACCGAGCGCGGCGCGCGCAGCCTCCCAGTCCCGCGCACCGATGGCGCCCTTGGCCAGCGCAATGCGGCTTTCTTTATGTTCGGGGTTTTGCGCGGCAAGCGCCTGAATATGGCGCTGGCGCTCGAAGGCGCTTTCATCCCGGTGCACGGTAAGAAAGGTTTCGAAAAGCTCCGGATGCGGAGAAAAAGTCCAAGCCCGTTCGATAAGACGCGCTGCCTTGCGCGCTTTTCCATCCCCTGCATAAAGCCGCGCGGCAAGAGCAACGCCCGGCGCAAAGGCAAGCTCCATCTCCACAGCCTGGGAAACCGTGTTCAAAGCCTCGGCGCGGCGCGCCTTGCCGTTCTCGGACATATCCTCGCGGGCCTCCGCCACAATCTCACGCGCTTTGGCGGTGAGCAGCACGGCGCGGCGGCGGCGCGCCTTATCGCGCGGCACGAGACCGCCCGAGACCATTTTATCCAGCGTCTTCAGCGCGCCGTCCCAGTCCCCCTCGAAGGTTTCAAGCTGAAACACCGCATCCCCGGCCCAGCCGGTGCGCGGGGCTTCTTCCTGCGCGGCGCGGGCATGAAACAGCGCGGCAACGGGATCGCCTGCCCGCTGCGCTTGAATGAAAAGCCCGCGGTGGCCGATGACGGACGTGTCCTTATCCTCCAGCATGGCGGAGAAGTGCCGCTTGGCATCCTCGCTGTCCCCTTCAAGCTGCGCGGCTTGCGCGGAAAGCAGCATGGTCAAAGGCGGGCGGCCAAGGAGCCGTTCGGCCTGCGCGGCGCGCAGCCGCGCCTCGCGGGCATCGCCAGCGGCCACCGCCACCATGCCTTTGGTAAGCGCGAGATATCCTTTGCGCTCCCGGCGCACGGCAATGAAGGCATAAAGATCGCGCGGCGAGCGGAAAAGCCGGCGCGTCATCTGCCAGAGATAGACAAGCCCGCCCGCCAAAAGCGCGATAATGCCTGCGCCCACCACGAAACTGGTGCGGATTTCATAGCCGCGCCAATGGACGACAAGATCGCCCGGCTCCTGCGCGAGCCATATCGCACCGGCGGAAAGCAGCGCAAGAACGAGAAATATAATCAGCACACGGCGCATTGTCTCACCCGCCCTCTTATCCGTTCTCTGCGGCAATGCTTGCCATGACCGCCGTCTGCAGCGCGCCGATCAGCGCTTCACCCCGAACGCGCGCCTCGGCAGCCTGAAGCCAGGGCGCGGCCGCTTCCCCCGCAGGCCCGCTTAATGCCTGGCCGGCTTCCACCGCGCCTTTCAGATTATCTTCGCCAAGACGCTGTTCCATGCGGGCAAGCACGGCTTCAGTGCTCGTCCCTTCCACATCCCCCTGGAGGCGCACGGTGACGAGCGCGCTTGCATTCGCGGCAAGCTTCTCCCAAAGCCCGTCCGCGCCCTCCGTTTTTTCCGCATGGAGGACACGGCCCGCAAGATCGGGGAACCGCTGCTTGAGCGTTGCAAGCGAGGGCACGCCTTTTTCGGCTGCTTCTGCAAGCGCCTCGATATCGGGGCGCTCGCCCGTCACGGCCTTGATCGCTTCAAGCTCGCTTGCAAAGGGCTGGCCGCTTTCAAAAGCGCGCGCGAGCCCGGCAAGCGCGGTGCCGAGCGCGGCTTTTTCCGCGCCCGAGGGCTCATTGACCTTTTCGGTGAGCACGGAAAGCTTTCCGCTTAGATCGGCCACTTGCGGGCCGAGCGCGCCGATCCCGGTTTCAAGCGCATCGAGGCGGCGGTCATTCGCGCCGACATTCGCGGCAAGATCGGCAGGCGGCAATTGCAGGCGCAGCGCATCGAGCTGGCCCTGCAGATCGGCAATCCCGGCTTTAAGCTCGGCAAGCCGTGCATCGCGCGTAGCGGCCACTTCTTCAAAGCGGCTGTCGATCGCGGCAAGGCGGCTTTCCACCTTGCGCGCCTCCTGCTGGAGCGCTGAAAGATTTTCTTCGATGCCGGTCACCCGTTCCGGCTCGAGCGCGCCGAGATCTTCTTCGAAGCGGCTCATCTGCGTGCCAAGGCGCGAGGTCTCCGAGCGGGTGAAATCCATCGCCGCGGCAAGACGGGATTCGACGCTGGCAAGCCTGTCGCCGTCCCCTTCGAAAGCGCCGGGAAGCGCGCCGGAAAAATGCAGGAAGGCACCAAGCGCCACCGCGCCGATGAGCCCGCCGCCAAGACCTGCAGCAAGCACCGGGCCGAGCGTGCCGGAAGCGCCATTGGAAGACGGAGAAGGCGGTGCTTTAGAAGAGCCCTCGCCGCGCGCTGCTTCATCTTCGCGCACTTCTTCGGCTTCTCCTTCGATGATGCGCGGATCGTCCTCGCGGCGCTTGCTGCCCGCCTTCGCCTTCTGGCCGGGACGCAAAATCTCCGGATCGCCCGATGCGCCGCCCTTTTGCGCTTTATCCTGCGGTCCGCCCTTATCCGTCTCGTCGCTCATCCCAACTCCTTCCAAGACCGGCTCCTGCCTGCCGCACCGGTGGCTACACCATAGCCGTTTTTCCGCGCCAAAACCTCCCGCAATGCGCTTAAGCCAGAAGATCGAGCAGCGCGTCCTCATTGGGCGCACCCGCCACGGCAAAATCGCGGAAGGGAAGCCCCTCCAGCACGTCCCGGATACCCGGCGCCAGACAATAAGCGCGGGCAGAGGCGAGAAAATCCGTCAGCCCTTCTTCTTCGCATAAACGCCGGAAAATCTCTCCCGTGCGGCGGGAATAAAAAAGCACGCCCTCGATGCGGCCCGCGCGCAGCGCTTCTGCTGCCTTTGCCGGAAAAGTGTCTGCTCCCGCCGCCTCATAAAGCACGGCGCGGTCGACTTCAAAGCCGTCCGCCTCCAGCCAGGCTTTCAGATCCCCGGCAATCACCGCCCCTGAAATATGGATGAGCCGCCCGGCACCCGGCGCGCAGCGCGCGCGGGCCAGCGCGGCGAGCGCTTTGGCATCGCCCTCCCCTTCCAGCACGGTTTTGAAACCGGCCTCGGCGGCAAGCGCCGCCGTTGTCGGCCCGACGGCGAGAAGCGGCACGTCCAGCCAGGCGTTTAAGTCGGCGCGGCGGGTAAACGCGCGGATGCCGTTCGCGCTGGTTGCCAGAAGCGCCTGCGCGCCTGCCCGTTTAAGCGGTTTTTCGGGGTGATAGCGGATGGTCAGAAGCGGCGCGCACAGCGCCTCATGGCCGAGGTCCTTAAGCCGGGCCTCAAGCGCCGCGCCGTCTTCCTCGGGTCTTGTGACCAGCAGTCGCACCTGCGCCCTCCCTTGGCGGGGCTGAAAGCCTAATGCGTGATGGCGGCCATGAAATCGGGCCCGGCCTGCTCTTTCAAGGCACGGGCGGCGGCGGCCCCGAGAAGTGCGGCCTCGGCAGCCGCCCCGTCGGATTCGCAGCCCAGCTTCTCCGAGCCGTCCGGCTTCACGATCTCGCCGCGGAAATGAATGACCCCGTCTTCCAGCGTCGCATAGCCTGCGATCGGGGTGCGGCAGGAGCCGTCGAGCTCTTTCAAAAAGGCCCGCTCGGCGGCCATGCAGATCGCCGTTTCCTCGTGATTGAGCGGGGCGAGCATATCGGCCAGTGCCTCATCATCCACCCGCCGCTCGATGCCGATGATCCCTTGGGCGATGGCGGGCAGCATTTCTTCCGGGGAAAGCGGCTGTGTGGCGGTGGCCAGCATGTCGAGCCTTGTGAGCCCGGCCATGGCGAGCAAGGTGCCGTCGGCCACTTCATCGGCAAGCTTGCGCATGCGCGTTTGCACATTGCCGCGGAAGGGCACGATCTCGAGATCCGGCCGGTTGATCAGCATTTGCGCGGCCCGGCGCAGCGAGGAGGTGCCGAAGCGCGCGCCCTCCGGCAGCTCGTCGATGGAACCGTATTTCAGGCTGATAAAGGCATCGCGCGGGTCCTCGCGCTCCAGCACGCAGTCGATGATCAGCCCGTCGGGCAGCACGGTCGGCATGTCCTTCATGGAATGGACGGCGAGATCAATGCGGTTTTCGGCCAGCGCTTCCTCGATTTCCTTGGTGAAGAGCCCCTTGCCGCCGATTTCCATCAATTGGCGGTCCTGAAACTTGTCCGCCGTGGTCTGGATGATTTCCAGCACCACATCCTCTTCGCCGAGCCCGTGATGGGCGCGCAGACGGTTTGCCACCGTTTCCGCCTGAATGAGAGCGAGTTTGGAGCCGCGGGTGCCGATGCGAATAGGACGTTGCATAGATGAAGCCGTGAGTGCTAGAGCGTGAACCAACTGGACCGGCCCCTTATACAGCCTTGGCCCCCAAATAACAGGGAGCATCGGCATCACTTTATAAGGGCGCCTCGAAATGCGCCTTTCTTAAGAGGCTGGATGGCGGCGCGATGACCCTCTCCCGCGATATGATCGTTCTGGGCCTGGAAACAAGCTGCGATGAAACCGCCGCGGCCATTGTGCGCCGGGGTGCCGATGGCACAGGCGAGCTTCTGGCCAATCAGATCCTCAGCCAGATAGACCATGAAGCTTATGGCGGGGTGGTGCCCGAGCTGGCCGCCCGCGCCCATGTCACCCATCTCGACGCCCTGATTGCCGCAGCTCTTAGCGAAGCGAAGCTTGATTTTACCGATCTTGACGGCATTGCCGCGACCGCCGGTCCCGGCCTGATCGGCGGGGTTCTCGTCGGACTTATGACCGCCAAGGGCCTTGCCTTTGCCCACGGCCTGCCGCTGATCGGCGTCAATCACCTGGAAGGCCATGCTCTGACGGCCCGGCTGACGGACGAGGCGCCCTTTCCCTATCTCCTCCTTCTCGTCTCCGGCGGCCATTGCCAGCTTTTGGTGGTCGAAGGGGTCGGACGCTATGAGCGCCTCGGCACAACGATCGACGATGCGGTGGGCGAGGCTTTCGATAAGACCGCCAAAATGATGGGGCTCGGCTATCCGGGCGGCCCTGCCGTGGAAAAAGCCGCGGCAAGCGGCGATGCCACCCGCTTTGCCCTGCCCCGCCCGCTGACCGGGCGGGAAGGCTGTGATTTTTCCTTCTCCGGCCTTAAGACCGCGGTGCGC
Organism: Tepidicaulis sp.; assembly: GCF_965222285.1. Lineage (NCBI taxonomy): Bacteria > Pseudomonadati > Pseudomonadota > Alphaproteobacteria > Hyphomicrobiales > Parvibaculaceae > Tepidicaulis > Tepidicaulis sp. Next base: position 3,390,225 of record NZ_OZ244942.1, read on the forward strand.
AAAGCGCTGCTCGATCTGGAGGAAGTCAGCCCGCAGGACAAAGCCGACCTTGCCGCCTCCTTCCAAAAGGCAGTGGGCGATATTCTGGCCCGGCAGACCGGCAAGGCGCTGGAGATGGCGGGCGCCCGCCTCGGCCCCACCCCCCGCCTTGTGGTGGCAGGGGGCGTGGCCGCGAACCGCTATTTGCGCACGCGTCTTGAAGAGCTCTGCCAGGAGCGCGGCGCGCAGCTCATCGTCCCGCCACCAAAACTTTGCACCGATAATGGCGCGATGATCGCCTGGGCCGGGGCCGAGCGCCTTGCCCTCGGACTTTCCGATCCGCTGGATATAGCCGCCCGCGCCCGCTGGCCGCTCACCGAGCTTGCGGCTTCCTAAAGGCCCACCCGCATAAAAAAAGCGCCGGCTAAAAAGCCGGCGCCAAGGTCTGAGCTTGGGGCTCAGGGGGGTGCCAGGCCCTCCGTCAATAAGGGGGGAGGGGAGAGAGGGCCCGGCGGGGGATCGGAGGAAACAGACTGGTATTCTCAGAGCGCACTGCAACAAAGCAGCCGGATTAAGCGACCTGCGCGGCCACCTGGCCGATGAAAAGCAGGGCATAGGCGCCGAGGACAACGCCGACGAAGGTCTGAGGATTGGCCAGCTGATGAAGATTGATGTTCAGCATGGGATGCTCCCTGAAGGTCAATATCGCTATCAAACTCGTTTCAAAACTTGCTCGCGGGGCGGGTTCCAAGCCTTTCCGTCCTGCGATGAAAGGGATATGGGAGCCCTTGAATGAAAAACAATGAATGAAATCGATTTTATTCAGCGTTCATTCCATATTTTTTGTGCGATGCACAAAAACTGGCGGAGAACTGGGCTTTTCACCAACGCTGCCCGGCAAAAAATTTTTCACCGCCAAAGCCGATTCACCGCTTGAAGGGCTAGAACCGGCGCACCGAACCGCCACGGCAAAAGCGCCGCAGGGGCGCTCACCGATTCCGCTTGTGTTTCCACGCGGCGAGGCGCAATGTGAATAAGCCAGTTTCGAGCGCTAGGTCATCTCTGCTTCGTTTCGGCCTTCAAGGCGACCCGAGCTATTTGCCCCGAAAACTTGAGCTGCCGTCATGTGCCCGCCGGGCATGTGACTTCTACAATATTTTTGAAAGCGAAAATCTATGACGACCGGAACAGTTAAATGGTTCAACCCCACCAAGGGTTATGGCTTCATCGAGCCTGACGATGGCTCCAAAGATGCCTTCCTGCACATCTCCGCTCTGGAGCGCGCAGGCATGTCCAGCATCAATGAAGGCCAGCGGGTGGAGTTCGAACTTCAGACCGGTAAAAACGGCAAAAGCTCGGCAGAGAACATCAAACTTGCCTAAGCGATCTCTGGCTCTCTAATCGAGAGCAAGATTACGGACTGGCGGCCTCAAGGCCGCCAGTTTTGTTTTGGGCGCTTGGGTTTTAGAAAAAGACTTAAGCGTCTTGCGTAGCCAGACGGGCTTTTTCTTCCGCCGCCGCTTTTAAAGGGCAGGCAAGCCCATCGGTGATGAGCTTGAAGACGCCCTCCAGTTCGAATTCCAGCCGCTCCAGCGAGAGGCGCGAGAAAAGCTGAGGATAGGAAAAGCGCATCGTCGCTGCCTGGATAAACTCGGCGCAGGCCGCCGTATCATCGCAGCGGAACTCACCCGCCTTCACGCCCATGTCCAGAATCTGCGCGATCACATCGCGCTCCCGCTTCAGCCCTTCATTGTGAAAAGACGGCCGCTCGGCGGTGACAATCTGCGCCATGTCGACGATCTTCGGGTCTTCTTCCAGGGTCTCGAAGGTGGAGCGCAGGTCCTGCAATAAAAAGCGCCAGAGCCGCTCGCGCGCTGAAAGCCCCGGCTCTTCCAGAATGCGCTGCAATTCTTCCGCCGTCTGGATCGAGGCGCGCCGGCAAATCTCCTCGGCAATATCGAGCTTGCCCGGAAAATAGCGGTAGAGATTGCCCGGCGACATATCGCAGTCCCCGGCAAGCTCGGCCATGGTGGTCTTGGCATAGCCGTAATGGAAAAAGCGCTGCTTGGCGGCAGCGATGATTTTTTCGCGCATCTCGTCGGGACAGATCATAGAAACGATTGTAGGCTCCGCCGCAGAAGAAACAATGAAAAATGAACAATCAATGATTCGTTCACTATTTTTTCAGGGCAAACCGCCCTTCTCCGGAGCCTGCACCCATGGCTGATACCCCCCTTTCCCGCATTGCCGTGATCGGCGGCGGCGCCTGGGGCACGGCGCTCGCCTCGGTTGCCGCCCGCGCCGGGCGCAAAGTCACGCTCTGGGCCCGGGAAGAAGAAGTCGTGGCCGCCGTCAATAAGGGCCATGAGAACACCCCCTTCCTGCCCGGCATCACGCTCGATCCGGCGATCCGCGCCACCTCCGATTTTGCCGATCTGGCCGGGGCCGAGGCCATTTTGCATGTCGCCCCGGCCCAGCACCTGCGCGCCGTGACCGCCGGTCTCGCCCCCCATCTGAAATCCGGCACCCCGCTTGTTCTTTGCGCCAAGGGCATCGAAACGGCGAGCGGCAAGCTGATGAGCGAAGTCGCCCGCGAAGAAGCGCCCGAGGCGCAGCTCGCAGTCCTGTCCGGCCCGAGCTTTGCCGCCGATGTCGCCCGCGGCCTGCCCACCGCCGTCACGCTTGCCTGCGCCGATGAAACACTTGGCGCGCAGCTTGTGGAGGCGATCGGCGTACCCACCTTCCGGCCCTATCTCAGCGCCGATGTGATCGGCGCGCAGATCGGCGGGGCGGTGAAGAACGTGCTCGCCATTGCCTGCGGCATTGTCGAGGGTAAGGCCTTCGGCGACAGCGCCCGCGCCGCGCTCACCGCGCGCGGTTTCATGGAAATGAGCCGCTTCGGCGAAGCGCTGGGCGCAAAGCCTGCCACCTTGAAAGGCCTCTCAGGCCTCGGCGATCTCATCCTCACCTGCGGCTCGCGGCAAAGCCGGAACATGTCGCTCGGCTTTGCGCTGGGGGAGGGCAAGACGCTTGAAGATATTCTGGGCGCGCGCTCTTCCGTCTCCGAAGGCGTTTATACCGCCGAGGCCGTCATGCGCCTTGCCGCCGCCAAAGGCATCGATATGCCGATCTGCGAGGCGGTGCACAACATCCTTTCGGGCAAGAGCGGTGTCAATGACGCCATCGCCGCTCTCCTTGCCCGCCCCTTTACGAGTGAAGACTGAGATAAGGAAACATCATGCTTTTCTGTATTATCGGCACGGATAAAAAAGACGCGCTCGACAAACGCCTTGCCAACCGGGACGCCCATCTCAAACATTGGGGCGAGAGCGGTACCGTGAAACTCGGCGGGCCTTTTACGAGCGATGATGGAGAGATCATGAACGGCTCCATGCTCGTCATCGATGTCGAGGACCGCGCCGCCGCCCAGAAGCTCGTCGACGGCGACCCTTACAAGGTGAACGGCGTTTTCGAGAGCGTGGAAGTGCGCGCCTGGAAATGGCTGCTCAAGGATCAATAAGCGCGGGGCTCAAGCGGGCGCGGAGGGGAACATGGCTTACTGGCTTTTTAAATCCGAACCTTCCACCTGGGGCTGGGACGACCAGCTCAAACGCGGCGCGAAGGGCGAGCACTGGGACGGCGTGCGTAACTACCAGGCCAATAACAATATGAAGGCCATGAAGAAGGGCGATCTCGGCTTCTTCTATCACTCGGTGGATGAAAAACGCATTGTCGGCATTGTCGAAGTGATCAAGGAACATTACCCCGATGACAGCGACGCCTCGGGCCGCTTCGGCATGGTGGACATCAAGGCGGTGGAAACCGTGCCCGACCCCGTCTCCCTTGCCGACATCAAGGAAGACCCAGCGCTCGCCGAGATGGCGCTTCTCAAACAGTCCCGCCTTTCCGTTTCCCCCGTGCGCGCAGAGGAATGGAAGCTCATCTGCAAAAAGGGCGGTCTGAAAAAAGTGCCGCTTTCCAAGAATAAGTAGAGAGCACCCCTCACCCTCCCACCGCCAGCGGCGGCGGGCCCCTCCCTCTCCCCTGAAGGGGCGAGGGAAAAATGAAACCCTCTCCCCTGGGGGAGAGGGCTCGGGTGAGGGGGAGGCCTCTCAGCAATCACGGCGCCCCATGCTTTTTCTCTGCCGCCTTAGCGATCTCGACAATCCCGGCACGAAGGAAGTCGAGGTGCATATGCAAGGCCGCGCGCAAAACATCTTTCTGGTGCGCAAAGGTGAAAGCATCTTTGCCTACCTGAACATCTGCCCCCATGCGGGCCAGCCGCTTAACGGCATGAGAAACCGCTTTCTCAATCAGGCCGAAACCCATCTTCTCTGCTCGGCCCATGCGGCAAGTTTCGAGATCGAAACGGGCCTGTGCATTGGCGGGCCTTGCGCAGGCAAACACCTAACACAGCTTCCGCTGCACCAGAGCGGCGATGCCTTCTACCTGGCAGAGACGGATTAAATCATCAGCCGCGTGGCGCGCAGATTGTCCGGCATCAAGACTTCAAGCAAAGTCGGTGAGAATGTTTGGGTGGCATTGTCATAGACCGCCAGCAAATAGGTATCGCCCGGCGAGGTCTGCTCATAAGCATCGACGCGCTTGATCAGCCGGTCGGTAATGTCATCGACGCTCTGCCCGCCGAACTGATGGGTAATGAAAACCCGGTAATCGGCCCGCGCCTGCAGAAGCTTGTCGAAATCGTCCCAGACATCGCCCCAATTACGCGCCCATTCGCACTCGCAGGCAAGCACGATGCGCTTCGTCGTATTGCTGCCGCTGTCATCGGGCGTTTCCTGTGCCCAGGTCACATCATAGACCCACTCGCCGCGCACCTGCTGCGCCTCGATGCCATTGGCATAAACGATGTGATCGCGCTCGGCGCCAAGCTCGGCAAGCTCGCTCTTGATGCAGCGCGTCCAATCGCGGTCATAAGCATCGGGCAGTTTCGCGGGCACTTCGTTCAGAAGAGCGGTGATCTTTTGATAGACGTCCTGCATAAATCCTCTAACTGGTCGTGAAAGTTTTGAAGTCTTCGGCAAGGCTCTTGGCCGAAAGCTGGATCAGCTTTTCGCCGTCTTCGATACGCGCAAGCGAAGGATCGGAACCGATGCGCCCGTCGGGAAATTTCGCCCGGTAATCTTCCGCATCCGTGAAACGGCCCGATGGCGCGATGGCCGGCTCCATCACCGCGTGCTTGACCGCGTCGGGAAAGGCGGCATACGTAACGGCCACTTCCGAGGGCGTTGCATGGCTGCCATGGGCACTGCCATAGGTCTGCTTGCAATAATCGAGCACCGGCTTGAAGTCCCACCAATTGACGAGACGGCATTTGACGGCGCGCCGGTTATCCCCTTCCCGGCCAAGGCTGCGGTCCGCATAAATTTCCGAAAAAGCGGCCTGAATGGTCGCGATATTGCCGCCATGACCGTTGAAGAAATAAATCCGGTCAAAGCCGTGCCGGCTGAGCGAGGCCACCCAATCGTAAATCGCCGCGATCATCGTCGAAGGACGCAGCGTCATGGACCCGGCAAAGCCCATATGATGCTGGGCGATGCCGACATTGAAAGTGGGCGCGATCAGCATTTGCGTTTCTTCCGCCGCTTTGCGCGCAATCACTTCCGGACAGATCGCATCCGTGCCGATCAGCCCGTTCGGCCCATGCTGTTCGGTCGAGCCGATCGGAATAAGAACGCCTTTCGAGCACTCCAGATAGGCTTCGACTTCCGGCCAGCTTGCGTGATGCAGCAGCATATACATGTCCTTCAGGGCGTGAGTGAGGGGCAAGTCTAGCCGCCGGGAGGCAAAATACCAAACCGGCGCCCATAACAAGGTGCAGAAGGGCGACGCAAAACCCCCGCTAAACGCAAGGGAAAGCCGGGCCTCGCTTTCGGTGCCCCGCTCCTCACTTGACCTTTACCGGCTGCGGCGGGAAAACGGCGCGGGGGCGGCCGGGTTCTGTGATATATCTGCGCGCGGCCCACGCGTTGCGGCAAGAGGAGAAGAAACGTGAGCAAGAAGAACGAACTGGAACAAGAAGCCACCGGCCCCTTGAAAGGCGTGCGCATCGTCGATCTGACCAGTGTCGTCTTCGGCGCTTACGCCACGCAGATCCTGGCCGATATGGGCGCGGAAGTGATGAAAGTCGAAGCGCCGTCCGCCACCGGCGGCGGCGGCATGGGCGGCGATATCATGCGCTGGCCGGGTCACCCGCCGGAAGGCGCGCCTGCCGATCTCGGCCCCATCTTCATGACCATCAACCGCAACAAGCGCTCCGTGCTGCTCAATCTCGGCGATGAAAAAGCGCGCGAGGCGTTTTTGAAACTCGTGGCGACGGCCGATGTCGTCGTCTCCAACATTCGTTATGAAGGCATGAAGCGCCTCGGCATCTCCTATGACGATGTGAAAGCGGTAAAACCCGACATTATCTTTGCCCATGCCGCAGGTTACGGCTCGAACGGACCTTATGCGGGCCTGCCCGCCTATGACGATCTCATTCAGGCAGGCTCCGGCATGGCGGACCTTCTGCCGCGCATGGACGGCAACGAAGCCCCCCGCTATATGCCCACCATCATCGGCGATAAGGTCTCCGGCCTCTTTCTCGTCTCCGCGATCACCAGCGCGCTCTTTCATAAAGAACGAACGGGTGAGGGGCAGTTCGTGGAAGTGCCGATGCTGGAATCCGTCACCTCCTTCGTGCTCGCCGAACATTTCTACGATCATGTCTACGATCCGCCGACCGGCGAGTGGACCTATGGGCGCATCACCAATCCGGACCGGCGCCCTTACAAGACAAAGGACGGCTATATCGGCCTCCTTCCCTATTCGGACAAGCAATGGGAAAACTTCTTCGAGCTGGCGGGCCGCAAGGACGAATATCTCAGCGATCCGCGCTTCAAGGATTACAAAGCGCGCACGAAACATATCCGCGAGCTTTATGCGATGATCGAGGAGACGACGCAGCTCAAGACGACGGGAGAATGGCTGAAAGTATTGCAGCCGCTTTCCATCCCTGCTGTAAAAATGAACAAGCTGGACGATCTGCAGGACGATCCGCATTTCAAGGAAGTGGATTTCTTTGCCCGCTACGAGCACCCGGATGCGGGCGGTTATTTCGCGCTGCGCCCGCCCGTGCGCTTTGCCGAAACGCCTTCCAATATCCGCCGTCACCCGCCGCGCCTTGGCGAGCAAACCGAAGAAGTGCTGAAGGAAGCCGGGCTCAGCGATGAGGAAATCGCGGCGCTGCGCGCGGGGCGAAAAGCGGCCGAGTAAGAGCCTTAAGCCTGCGCGGTGCCGGAGGCCGGGGCCGCGCCCTCTTCGTGCTGCTCTTCCAAGAGCGCCTGATATTCGGCAAGGTCGAGCGGCTTGTTGAAATAAAAGCCCTGCAATTCATCGCAGCCCATGGCGGTCAGAAGATCGGCCTGCGAGGCCGTTTCAACGCCTTCCGCCACCACGCAGAGCCCAAGCCCCTTGCCGATTTCCACGATCTGCCGTGTAAGCAGCGCATCGGGCGCATGCGTCAGGCGCTGCACGAAAGAGCGGTCGATCTTCAGCTTGTGCACCTGGAACTGGTGCAGATAGGCAAGCGAGGAATAGCCGGTGCCGAAATCGTCGATCAGAAGCTCGACGCCCATGCCGGCAAGCTCGGCCAATTGTTCCTGCACCCGCTCGCGGTCGCTCAGCAGAGAGGATTCCGTCATTTCCACTTGCAAGAGAGACGGCGGCACCTCGAGCTCGCCGAGAAGCGCGCCGATTTCCTGCGCCTGGTCCTGCAGCATCAAATCGGCAGCGGAAAGATTGAGCGAGACAGGAAGCGGCTCAAGCCCCATCGCCATCCAGGAGCGCAGCTGGAAGACCGCCGTCTGCACCACCCAGCGGCTCAGCACGGTGATGAACCCCGTTTCCTCCGCAATCGGAATGAACTGATCGGGGGGAATGGGCCCGCGCTCCGGATGTTCCCAGCGCAAGAGCGCTTCAGCGGCGATGGGTTTGCGGGTGCGCGCGCACATGCGCGGATGATAGACGAGACGGAATTCACCGCGCTCGATCGCCTGGCGCATATCCTGCTGCAATTGCCCGCGCTCATGCACTTCTTCGGTCAGCCTGTCATCGACGACGAAATACTGCCCGCGCCCAAGTTCCTTGGCTTTGTAAAGCGCCATATCGGCATAGCGCATCAGCTCGTTCGAGAGCCCGTTATGCCAGGGATAGATGGCGATGCCGATGGAGCAGCCGACATTGACCATATTGCCGATCACTTCATAAGGCGCGGAAATCTCGCTGATCAGCGCGCCGGCCAATTCCTCGATGGCCGGAATACTGTCGAGGCGGCGGTAAAGAATGGCGAACTCGTCCCCGCCGAGCCGCGCGATCTGGCAGCTTTCCGGCGAGAGATCCTGCAGGCGCGTCGCGGCCTGAATAAGAAGCTGGTCGCCTGCTTCATGACCGAGCGTGTCGTTGACGTTTTTAAAACGATCGAGATCGATCAACAAAAGCCCGAAGACTTCGCCCGTCTCTTCCGTCTCGCGCACCGCATCGGCCATCAGATCGGCGAATGTCTGACGGTTATAAAGGCCGGTCAGTACGTCGAATTGCGCGCGCTGGCGCAATTCGTCTTCAAGACGCTTGCGCTCGGTCTGGTCGTGCATGATCACATAAGCGCAAGGCTGGCCGTTATGCTCGATCAGCACGCAGGAAATGAACGCCCAGAATTCATCGCCGTTGATTTTCTTCAGCCGCGCTTCGCGGCCCGTCGAATAACCTTGGGCAAGAAGGTCGGCGCGCAGCTGCGCGAGATCGGCTTTCTCGACGAAGAAGTCCGGCGTCTTCAAAGTGCCGCCATCACTCGCCACACCGAAAAGCTCGTTCGCCATGGCATTGGTGTAGATCACCTGGCGCGTATAAAGATTGGTGATGATGAGCGGGAACGGCGCCGCGGAAACGAGAGAGCGGAAATGCTCCTCGTTCTTTTGCAGCTGCTCGAGCATTTCCACACGCTCGGTAATATCTTCGATCGACCCGCCCACCGCATGAACATGTGCGCTCTTGTCGCGCAGCGCATAGCCGCGCGCGCGGATCCAGCGATAGCCGTCTTCCGACAGAAACCGCACTTCGATGTCGTACGCCTCGCCCTGGTCCACCTGGCCGCGAATGGCGGTGATGAGTGTTTCCCGGTCATCTGGATGCGCGCGCTCGGCCAGCGCATCGGTGAGCCCCGCCCGTGCCCGCTTTTCGATCCCCAAGAGACGCCAGGCATTGGAAGAGAAATTGAACTCACCGGATTTCAAGTCCCAGAACCATGAGCCGAAGGCTGAGTTCTCCTCGGCGGTATTGACCTGATTTTCGTGAAACTGAAGCTGGGCCTCGGCCTGCTTGGCCCGGGCACGCGCCGCCGCAGCCCGGCGCCCCGGCGCGCGGGCGCGCGCGGAAGCTGCCAGAAATCCCCGTCTTTTTGTTTCTCGTCTTAGAACACGTGCCACACTGTCCCTCCCTCACAAACGATCATGTAAGGAGGAAATGAACCAAATCTTTCCGGGGCTTACGCAGATTGCCAAAAACTTGGGCACAGTTAACCCTGCGTAAAACGCTGCTCTCACGAGTGTGAAGACCCCTGCTTGCTGCCCCTTGCCCAAGTGCCCATAATGCGCCCCAACCGGCTGAAAGAGCCCGGAAATCCGCCCACTCTAAAGAAGCCTGTAAAGAAGAACGGCAGGGAGGCCGCCATGTCAGAACCCCAGACTTTTCCCGTCCCCCAGGATTGGGCCCGCCGCGCCTATGCAGATGAAAACGCCTACCGGAAAATGTATGAGGCCAGCATCGACAACCCGGAGGGGTTCTGGCGCGAGCACGGCCAGCGCATCGACTGGATAAAACCCTACACCAAGGTCAAGAATGTCTCCTACGACAAGAGCGATCTGCATATCCGCTGGTTCGAGGACGGCACGCTCAATGCCTCGGCCAATTGCGTCGACCGGCATCTGGCCCACCGGGCCGACAAAGTGGCGATCATCTGGGAAGGCGACGAGCCGACCGACGACAAGAAGATCACCTACCGCGAGCTGCACGAGGAAGTGTGCAAATTCGCCAATGTGCTGAAATCGCAAGGCATCAAGAAGGGCGACCGCGTCACCATCTATATGCCGATGATCCCGGAAGCCGCTTACGCCATGCTGGCCTGCGCGCGCATCGGCGCGGTGCATTCGGTGGTCTTTGGCGGCTTCTCGCCGGACAGCCTGGCGGGCCGGATCGAAGACTGCGAATCGAACTGCGTCATCACCGCCGATGAAGGCGTGCGCGGCGGGCGGAAAATTCCCCTGAAAGCCAATATGGACAAGGCGCTGGAAAAATGCCCGGGCGTCAAATCCGTTATCGTCGTGAAGCGCACGGGCGGCGATGTCACCATGAAAGAGGGCCGCGACATCTGGTACGAAGAAGCCAAGGCCAAAGCCAGCGCCGACTGCCCGCCCGAGGAGATGAGCGCCGAGGACCCGCTTTTCATCCTTTATACGAGCGGTTCGACCGGCAAGCCCAAAGGCGTGATGCACACGACCGGCGGCTACATGGTCTATACCTCCATGACCCATCACTACGTCTTCGATTATCACGATGACGATATTTACTGGTGCACGGCGGATGTCGGCTGGGTGACGGGCCACTCCTACATTCTCTATGGCCCGCTCGCGAACGGCGCAACGACGCTGATGTTCGAAGGCGTGCCGACCTATCCTTCCCCCTCGCGCAGCTGGGAAGTCTGTGACAAGCACGGCGTGAACATCTTCTACACCGCGCCCACGGCGCTTCGCGCGCTGATGCGTGAAGGCGAAGGACCGGTGAAGAAAACCTCGCGCAAGTCACTGCGTCTTCTCGGCTCCGTGGGCGAGCCCATCAACCCGGAAGCCTGGCTCTGGTATTACAATGTGGTGGGCGAAGGGCGCTGCCCCATCGTCGATACCTGGTGGCAGACGGAAACGGGCGGCATTTTGATCTCGCCGCTGCCGGGCGCGACCGCACTGAAACCGGGCTCGGCAACGCTGCCCTTCTTCGGCATCAAGCCGGTGCTGGTCGACAATGAAGGCAAGGAGCTGGAAGGAGCAACGCAGGGCAATCTCTGCATCGCCGACAGCTGGCCGGGCCAGATGCGCACCGTTTACGGCGACCATCAGCGCTTTATCGACACATACTTCTCGCAGTTCCCCGGCAAGTATTTCACCGGCGACGGCTGCCGGCGCGATGAAGACGGCTATTACTGGATCACCGGCCGCGTCGATGACGTGCTCAACGTCTCCGGCCACCGCATGGGCACGGCGGAAGTGGAATCGGCACTCGTCGCCCATGCCAAAGTCGCAGAGGCCGCCGTGGTCGGCTATCCCCACGACATCAAGGGCCAGGGCATCTATGCCTATGTGACGCTGAATGTCGGCGAGGAACCGAGCGAGGAACTGCGCAAGGAACTCGTGCAATGGGTGCGCAGCGAAATCGGCCCCATCGCCTCGCCCGATCTCATTCAATGGGCGCCCGGCCTGCCGAAAACCCGCTCCGGCAAAATCATGCGCCGCATCCTGCGCAAGATCGCCGAGGACGATTTCTCCAATCTGGGCGATACCTCGACCCTGGCGGACCCCGGCGTCGTCAATGATCTGATCGACAACCGGCAGAACAAAAACTGACCGGACCTCCCAAGACACACAAAAGGCCGCCTCTTAAGGCGGCCTTTTTCTTATCCTCTTCCAATCCGCGCGCCATTCCCCATATGGGTCTCATCGGGCAGCGAGGAAACGGGAGGAGCGCGCCCTGCTGAGCTGGCAGGTTGGAAACGTCACGATCAAACGGCTTGTGGAATTCGAAGGCCCGCTGCCGGGCGGCGGCAAGGGCTCGATGGTGGAAGAGGCCTATCCGGAAGAAGTGAAAAAGATCGATTGGCTCACGCCGCATTTCGCCACCGAGGAAGGCCATATCATTGCCGCGGTGCAGGCGCTCCTCATCGAAACGCCGGACAAGAAAATCATCGTCGATACCTGTGTCGGCAATGACAAGAAACGATCCAATCCTTTCTTCAACGAATTGCAAACCCCGTTCCTGAAGCACTTGGCGGATGCCGGCTGGGACCGGGAGAAAGTCGACATGGTGCTCTGCACGCATTTGCATGTGGACCATGTAGGCTGGAACACCATGCTGGTGGACGGCGAACGGGCGCCGACTTTTCCCAATGCGGATTATCTGATCGCGCGCAATGAATGGGACCATTGGCGTAAAGAAATCAACGGTCCCGATCAGGCACCGGTGATGGAAGATTCCGTCCATCCGATTTTCGATGCGGGTCTTGCCAAACTCGTCTCGGAGGACGAGCGCATCAGCGATGAAATCCGCCTGATGCCGACACCGGGCCACACGCCGGGCCATGTTTCCATCGTCATCGAAAGCGAAGGCAAGACCGCCATCATCACCGGCGATATCATGCACCATCCCTGTCAGATCGCCCGGCCTTCTTGGGCAAGCGGTTTCGACACCGACCAGACTGCCGCCCGCGCCACCCGCGCCGCGTTTCTAAAAGAAGTGGAAGGGAAAGACATTCTCGTCCTCGGCACCCATTTCGCCGCGCCGACCGGCGGCTATGTGCGTGAAGAGGGCGAGGGTTACCGCTTTCACGTCTAAGAAAAAGGGGCAGCGCTGCCGCTGCCCCTTCCGCGCCTCCCTTAAAGCGCAGATCTTTTAAAGCGAATAGGCAAGCTGCACCCAGACCTTGTCCCTGTCTGCAAAACCGTTTTCCCCATCGAAGAAGGCGGCCTTAAGACCGAGAGAAAGGTCATGCGGCAGCTTCGCGTTCAGCGTGAAGTCCAGCTCATCGCCATAACTGGCCGAGCCGCGCTCGGCTTCGAAATCGTGATAGGTCGCGCCGAAGGCAATCCCGCTCAAGGGTCCGAGATCGCCGAACGTGTATGAACCGCCCGCATAAAGATCCTGAATGCCGTTGACCGGCGTCGTCAGGAACGCATCGGCAAAGCCTTGGAACTTATGCAGCGTGGCGATGGGTGTCGAAAAGCCCTGTGTGCCATTGCCTTCCAGCACTTCACCGCCAAGCGTGACTTCCCAGGCGTCTTTGCCGGCTTTGACCTCCCCGTGCCAGTAATCGAGCGAGAGGCTCAAGGGATTGTCGTCATAATCTTCCTGATGGGCATATTCCGCCACGCCCTTGAGGGAAAAGCCCGCGGCCTCCGTCTTGCCGTCGAGCCGCAGCCCGATGGTGCGCGTGGAAAGCAAAGGCGCCTGATCGAGCGAGAGGAAATGCCCATAAGCTTTTGCGGTAAGCGCATCGCTAAAGGCGTAGGCAATCTCACTGAGATGCGTTTCCCCGTTATACCGGCCATTGGGTGAGTTGTCCCCGAAGATGCGGTTGACCTGATCCACATAAGCGTAAGTCACACGCAGGTTTTCGATGCTCTCGAAATCGAGCTTGAAAGCATCGAAAGTCTGCTCGTTCTGACGCCAGCCGACATTGCCGACAAAGCGGCCATTGCCGAGAATAATGCGCTGGCGCCCGAGCGTCGCCGTCACACCGCCGTTCTGATAAGAAACCTGCGCACGGTTGAGCTCGGTATCTTCAGGATCGGCCACCACCGGATAATTGCCGCGCCCGTTCACCGTGTCATTGTAGCGGCCAAGACCGAGATCAATGACGGTTTCCCCTTCCACAAGAAAAGTGAACCCGTAAAGCGCGCCCGTCTCGAACCCGTAGCGGGCACGGAAGGTCGTGGCATGGGCATCTTCCGGCAGGCCTTGCTGATCGACATACTCATAGCGCAGCCGCGTATCGAGAATGGGCTTGCCTTCCTCCCAAAGCGCCGACAGCGTCTCCCCGGCGAAAGCCGGCGTGGCAAGGCCTGACAAGAGCACGGCGCCTGCAATGGTTTTCTTCATTTTCATCTCCTGCTTCCTTTCCTGACAAGTGGCCTTTGGGCGGCCTTAGGCGGCCTTGATTGCCTGCAGGAATGTCTGGATCGTTTTTTCCAATGAACCGCGGGCAGCGGAAAGCCCTTCCGCCGCGCCCAGTACTTTTTTCGATGCTTCACGCGTTTCGCCCGTGCTCGCGCGCACGTCCGAAATCTGCTGCGTCACTTCCTGGGTGCCGCGGGCTGCATCATTCGCACTCGTGGAAATTTCCGCCGTCGCGGAGCTTTGCTGCTCCGTCGCACTCGTCACGGAGGCGGCGATTTCCATATTCTCGCGGATGACGGATTGAATATCGGCCACGACCGACACCATCCGCTCGCTTACGGAACGCACTTCATCGACATTGGTGGAAATATCCGCCGTCGCCTTGGCGGTCTGCGTGGCCAGCGCCTTGACTTCGGAGGCAACGACGGCAAAGCCCTTGCCCGCTTCCCCCGCCCGCGCCGCCTCGATCGTGGCGTTGAGGGCTAGAAGGTTCGTCTGCTCGGCGATTTCGTCGATAAGGCTCGTGATCTCACCGATGCGCTGGGAGGCGGCGTTCAAAAGCTCGACGGTTTCCACCGCGTTCTGCGCCTTGTCCACCGCCTGCTGGGTGATTTCGGAGGAACGCTTGATCTGCCGCATGATCTCGCGCGAGGAAGAATCCATTTCCTCCGCGGCAGCCGCCACGGTCTGCACGTTGGAGGACGTGCGCTCGGCGATATCCGTTACCATGCCGCTTTGCTGTTCGGTCTGCTCGGACACGCTGGACAGCGTGCCGGCCACCCCTTCCAGATGCGCCACGTTTTCGGTGAGCTGCGACATGGCGGCAAGCACCTCCTCGTCGAAACTCCGGATCGAACTATCGACCGCTGCGGCCCGTTCATCGCGCCGCGCCTGATCCTCGCGCGCTGCCTGTTCGAGCGCTTCGCGCTGCTCCGCCCCTTCCTTGAAGGACAGAAGCGAGGCGGCCATGAGCCCGAGCTCGGATTTCGCACCCTCGCACGGCACCTCGACATCGAGCCGGCCACCCGACAAAGACTGCATCGCATCGGCCAGCGATACAAGCGGCCGCGTGACGCTTTGTGCAACGATATAGGCACAGAAGGAAAGCGCTCCCGCCCCGATCAGCGAGAGGGCAAGCGCGATCGTCATCGTCACGCGCGCATCCGCCGCAAGCCCGCTTGCCCGCTCCATTAGATGCATGTTCAGATCGTCCTCGACCTGCTTGAGCAGATTGATCTTCTTCGTGATCTCGGCAATCCAGTAAGGCCCGCTATAAGGCCCGCCCGCTACATCGCCGCGCCGGGAAATAACGTATTCCCGCATTTTGGCAACGTTTTCCACGGCCTCGCCCGTCACGATGCGCTTGTAAGCGTCCCGCGCTTCCTGCGTCGCCAGTCCGTCGAAAGAAGCAAGAAAGGCCTGTTGCTGAGCGATGAGGCCGATCACACGGCCTAGCAGCAATTCGGAAAGCTGACCGGAAGCAAAACCCGGCGCTGCCGCCGCCCGCTCCTGGCCCGCCCGTTCCTTGGCTTCCAGGAACGCGACATAAGACGCGATTTCACGGCTCAGCCCCGCATCCTCGGAAATCCCCGCCATGGTCTTAATGACATCGAGCAGGATTGCGATCGTGCCGCTATACCAATCGGCCATGGCTGCCGCTTCAAGATTAAGCGCGGAAATATCGGCGCGGGTGCGGGTGAGCTCTTCGAGCCGGGTCAGGCTCTTGGCCACTTTTTTCTCGAAGGCTGGGTCCTGCGCGCCCATGTCGAAGGCATTGAGCGCCCCGTTGAGCGCGGCAAGCTTGCTGTCGGTATCCGCCCGCTGCGCATTCAGCGACGTTACGAATTCCGCGCTGCCCTTCGCCCCGATGAAGCCCGCGGACTGGCCGCGTTCTTTCTGCAATTCGTGAATGACGTTGGAAAATCCCGGCGCAAGCTGCGCCAGATTCGAGAGCGCCTGGTAGGTGCGCGTGTCGCTATAGGCATTCCAGGAAATAACGGCCCCCGTCAGAGCCAGAAAGAAAAGCGGCAAGGCCGTCAGGCCGATGATCCGCTTGGTGAGGCTGAGGTTATTCAGCGCCCGCTCGACTGTGCCGATCACGGTATCCCCCTTGGAGTTGAGTAAGGGCGATAATCGGCACGCCTATGGCTTGCCTCTTACAACCCCAACCTCATCCCCACACGGACAATACAACCTGAAAGGTTAGAAACTGGTGAACCGGGGTGTAGTTTCGAACACCTAGCTGACGCCGCACCACCCCGCCCGCGCCCCGCCCTCGTAAGGCCGCGCGAAACCGGCGGCGGTCAGCCGCTCGGCAAGATCGCCGAGCTCCGCCTCGCGGACATGCGCCAGCACCCGGCCGGCATATTTGCCGTAATGAATGCCCGAAAGTGCGACGGCCTTACCCTCCACCCGGGAGAGCCAAGCCTTGGCGGCGCGGGCCTTTTCCTTTTCATCGGGGCATTTACCGCGCAGCTCCGGCGTGTCGATCCCGGCAAGACGTACCCGCACGAAAACATCCTGCCCGAGCCAGATGCGCGCCCGCACATCGAGCGTGTCCCCATCCACCACCCGCACGACTTCGGCAGGAACGGGGCCTGCAAGCGTTTCCGCCGCGCGTGCGGGCGCATTCGGCCCGAAAGCCGTCAAAAATAGAAAAGCGCACACGCCCGCTATGAGGGAAAATCGTCTCATGCTCGATTTATACGAGAATGACGGTTTTAGCGCCAGCCCGGAAAGCGGCAAGCGGGCTAGGGGCGCCAGATCAGCGGCAATAGCCCCAGCCGCTCAACTCGAAATGGAAATGGTCTTTGTGCCGGTCGTTGTAGTCGGGGCCGAGCACCCCGCCGAAAAGCCCGCAGGCCCCTTCATGAACGCGGGCGAGAAACTCTCCTTCCGGCGTTTCCTTGCCCCAGTCTTCCAGCACGGTGATCCGCCGCCCGTCTCTCAGCTCGAACCCCGCCACATCGATCGCTGCGGCGCTGGCATGTTTCGAGCGCCGGCCTTCTTCGGCATTATTGACGTTGCGGCAGGAATAGGTGCCGTAATGCAAAACGCGTTTGACCTGGCTTGAAAGAACCTCTTCGGCGGCGGGCATCACCTCATGGCGCTCCCAGAGAAGCAGCGAGACCATGGCCGGGCAGGCAAGGCGCACGCCGCCGCCGTAATTCAGCTTGCCTTGAAGGAGCCGCAGCGCATGAAGCGCGCCGCAGCCTTCCCGTTTGGAAATGATGGCGTCATGGGCATAGGAAATTCCGTCCTTACGCGCCGCCTCCTTCTCCATCACCGCGCGGCAGGCCGCCGGATCGCCCGCAATCCAGCGCTGTTTCAAAGGCGTTGCGAAGGTGGGCTCATGGGAAAGTTCGAGCGGGGCGAAGGGATTGTAAGGGGCGGGCAGGTTCCAGAGAACGAGAGCGCAGAACCCGGCCACGCCCAGCAGGACACCGAGCATGAGCGCTGCCGTGGCAAACCGGGTCGGGCGTTCAGAAATCGCTCAGGATCCCTTTCTTTTCCCAGTCCCCGTAGCGGGTCGGCTCCGGCCCGTCCTGGCCGCCAAGCTCGCGCGGACGCGCCGCCTCCTGCGCTGCGCGTTCGGCGCGGCGCGCATCGGCTTCCGCAAGCGCCCGCTGAGCCGCGGGCGGCAAAAGCTTGCGTCTTTCTTCTTCCGAAAGCGGGGCCTCTTCGGGCGCGCCCGTCTCTGTCTCGCTTGAATTGCTCATCACGCTCCAACATATAGAAAGATGCCCCAGCGGCGTCCAGCTTCCTATCGGCGTTCTGCCGGAGAAGGCAAGCGTCGGGTAAGAATCGGGCAAAAAGAAGAACGCTTATCGGATAGAGGTCCGGCAAATGAATATGGTCAAAACGGGCATGCTGCTTGCCGCCATGACGGCACTTTTCATGGGGATCGGCTTCATGCTGGGCGGCGAGGCAGGCATGCTTCTCGCGCTGCTCCTTGCCGGCGGCATGAACCTCTTTGCCTATTGGAATTCCGACAAGATGGTGCTGCGCATGTATGGCGCGCGCGAGGTGGACGAGGCCGCCGCGCCGGAATTCGTGCGCATCGTCCGCCAGCTTGCCGCCAATGCAGACCTTCCCATGCCGCGCACCTTCATCATCGAGACCGACCAGCCGAACGCTTTTGCCACAGGCCGCAATCCGGAAAACGCCGCCGTCGCCGCCACCACCGGGCTCATCCGGATGCTTGAGCCCGAAGAGCTTGCCGGCGTCATGGCCCATGAGCTTGCCCATATCAAGAACCGCGACACGCTGATCATGACCGTGACGGCAACCATCGCCGGGGCGATTTCCATGTTGGCGAATTTCGCGCTCTTTTTCGGCGGCAGCCGCAACAACCCGCTCGGCATTGTCGGTGTCATCTTGATGATGATCCTCGCTCCGCTCGCCGCCGCCCTCGTGCAAATGGCGATCTCGCGCACCCGCGAATATTCCGCCGATGCAGGCGGCGCGGAAATTTGCGGACGCCCGCAATGGCTCGCCTCGGCTTTGAAAAAGATCGAGCAGGGCGCTTCCCGCATCGACAATGAACCGGCCGAGAGCAATCCCGCCACTGCCCATATGTTCATCATCAACCCGCTGCATGCCCATAAGCGCGACAGCCTTTTTTCGACGCACCCGGCCACGGCGAACCGCGTGGCAAAGCTGATGGAAATGGCCGGGCTCGGCACAAGCGCGCCCAAACGTCCCTGGGGCTGAATGAGAGGCGGGGCGGCTTAAAGCGCCTGCCAGTCTTTCCGGCTCATGGCATAGATGAGAAAATCCGTGCCGCCCACATCGATGGAGCGGGCCTCACGTTCACCGAGCTTTTCGGCAACGCGGCGTGAGGCGGCGTTTTCCGGATGGATGATCGAACAGATCTCATCGGGCCCCAGCGCCCGGAAGGCCATGTCCCGGCAGGCGCGCGCCCCCTCGCTCGCATAGCCCTTGCCCCAATGGGTTTTGTCGATGAACCAGGAAAGTTCGAGCCCCGGCCAGCCATCCGGATACCAAAGCCCGAGCCGGCCGAGAAACGCGCCGCTTGCTTTTTCTTCCACCGCCCAAAGCCCGTAGCCGCGTAAATGCCAATGGCCGATCATCAAAGCGATGACGGACCAGCTTTCATCCGCGCTCACCGCGCCGCCGATCATATAGCGCATCATATCGGGATCGGCATGAAGGCGGGCAAGCGGAGCAACATCTTCCGCCCGCCACTGGCGAAGACGCAGGCGCTCGGTTTCAAAGGAAAGCGGAAGAGAGGCGTTGGAAACGGCAACAGACATGGGGAAAAGGTTTTCAGAAAAGCGTATCTATTTTCTTATCCCTTCCGATTTTCCCGCCTGAAGGTGGACTGGCCAAGTCACGTAGCGGTGATCGCAGAGGGGTCCATCTGCTTACAGACGAATTAAAGGGAAGGTGAACCCCGCCAATGCCCCCTTGGCCTGCGCCCTGCCATATGCTCTAACCGCGCTCAGAAACGAGTGAGAGCGCCATGACGGACAAACCCGGCAAGAAGAACCAAAAGTCCCCGGCTCCGGTCAAATCCCGCCAGACAAGCGGGGTGCCCGCGCGCGTCGCCGCCCATGAGCTGATCGCAAGGGTGCTTTTCGACCGGATCTCGCTGGATGAGGCGCTCCTTGCCTGCGAGCCCATGCTGGGCGCGCTCGAAACGAGAGACCGCGCTTTTGCCCGCGCCATTGCCGCCACCAGCCTGCGCCGGCTCGGCCAGATCGAGGCGCTTTTGACAAAGTTTCTCGACAAGCCGCTGCCGGAGCGGGCCAAGCGCGGGGGGGTCATTTTGGTCGCCGCTGCCGCCGAGCTCCTTTTTCTCGGTGTCAAACCCCATGCGGCGGTCAATGCCGCCGTTGGCGCCGCCGCGCTCGATCACAAGACGCGCCCGCTCAAAAATCTCGTCAATGCCATTGCCCGGCGCATCGACCGGGAGGGCAAAGAAATTGTGGAAGGCCAAGACGCGGAAAAGCTGAATACCCCCGCCTGGGCCTGGGAAAGCTGGCAGCGCGCTTACGGGGAAGAGACCGCGCGCGCCATTGCAAGCGCGCATCTGAAAGAGCCGCCGCTCGATTTTTCGGTAAAGGAAGACGCCAAAGGCTGGGCCGCGCGGCTGGAGGGCACGGTTCTGCCGACGGGCAGCGTGCGCCTTGCCAAAACCGCCGCGGTTGAAAAACTGCCCGGCTTTAAAGCGGGCGGCTGGTGGGTGCAGGATGCCGCCGCGGCGCTACCCGCCAAAATGCTGGGCGATGTAAAAGGCAAAGACGTGCTCGATCTATGCGCCGCACCCGGCGGCAAGACCGCCCAGCTTGCCGCGGCAGGTGCCCATGTGACCGCGCTCGATAAATCGGCAAGCCGCCTTGCCCGCATCCGTGAAAACCTGAAACGCCTTTCCCTTGAGGCCGACCTTGTGAGTGCGGACGCCTTGCGCTGGAAACCGGAGCGCAGCTACCCGCTTATTCTGCTCGATGCTCCCTGCTCGGCGACGGGCACCGCAAGGCGTCACCCGGATGTGCTGCATCTGAAAAGCGCCGAAGACATCGCCAAACTTGCCGATCTGCAATTCCGCCTCCTAAGCAAGGCACTCGGCTTCCTCGCCCCCGGCGGCACGCTCATCTATTGCACCTGCTCGCTGGAAGAAGCCGAAGGCCCGGCGCAGATCGAAAAGCTGCTGCGCAACCGCAAGGACATTGCCCGCCTGCCCATTGCGCCCGGCGAGCTTGGCGAAGACGCGGATGCCCTGGCCCCGCTCATCACGGCGCAGGGCGATCTGCGCACCCTGCCCGCCCATTTCGAAAGCCTTGGCGGGCTTGACGGCTTTTATGCCGCCAGGCTTCAAAAGCTAGCCTAAGATACTGATTTTATTGGGGAACAAGGTTTCTTTAGAAGCGTTCTTGCTTGTGAATGATCCAGTCACTTCCGGCCCCGGGGCACTCTCCTCCCGCCCCTGGCAGGCCGGCAAGAAGATGAAGGAGAACGTCATGAGTAAGGTTGCTGCCCTGAAAGAAAGCCCCCGCGAATCCCATATTCATACCGGCATCAAGGATGAAGAACGCAAGAAGCTCGCCGATGCGCTGGGCGGCGTTCTGGCCGATACCTGGGTGCTGCTCGTCAAGACCCAGGGCTTCCACTGGAATGTGGTCGGCCCGCATTTCTACGGCCTCCACAAGCTCACCGAAGAGCATTACGAGGATCTTTTCGCCGCTCTCGACGATTTGGGGGAACGGATCCGCGCGCTCGGCCATTTCGCGCCGCAGAGCCTGTCCGAGGTTTCCGAGCTTTCCTCCATCAAGGAGCAGGAAAACCCGGCCGCGGCGGACAAAATGATCCACCAGCTCATCGACAATCACGAGAAAATCGTGCGCCGGCTGCGCAATGCCGCCGAACATGCCGACAGCGCCGGCGACAAGGCGACGGACGACCTCCTCACCCAGCGCCTCGAAAAGCACGAAGAAGCGATCTGGATGCTGCGCGCGATCGTCAGTGAATAACCTCACCCCCTGAAACGCGCTCAGCGCTTCCGGGCGGCGCCTCTCCTTCTCGGCGCCGCCCGTTTTTTGTCTGAAGGCTCCGCTTTTTGTCTGAAGATTACGGCCGATGACCGGCAGGCACAGGCCCCGGCCCTTGCGCCAAGTTTGCTTGCGCGCCCGGAATCGCGCTGTTAAGCATGGACCTTAAGAGAAAGACCCCTTAGGCAGCACGAGTAAATGAGCCAGAGCATCAAGATCGCCCCGTCCATCCTGTCCGCCGATTTCGCCCGTCTGGGTGAGGAAGTGCGGGCCATCGACGAGGCCGGCGCCGATTACATCCATGTCGATGTCATGGACGGGCATTTCGTCCCCAACATCACGATCGGCCCGAATGTCGTCAAAGCGCTCCGGCCGCACTCGAAAAAGACCTTCGACGTGCATCTCATGATTGCCCCGGTCGATCCTTATATCGATGCCTTTGCCGATGCGGGCGCCGACATCATCACCTTTCATCCGGAAGCGGGCGCCCATATCCACCGCACCATTCAGTCGATCAAGGCGCGGGGCCTGAAAGCGGGCCTCTCGCTCAACCCGGCCACGCCGCTGAATGTGATCGACCCGATTTTGGAAGATCTGGACCTCATTCTCGTAATGAGCGTTAATCCGGGCTTCGGCGGGCAGTCTTTCATCGAATCGAGCCTGCCGAAGATCGAGGAACTGCGCCGCCGCATCGACGCCACCGGAAAAGCGATCGACCTGGAAGTGGATGGCGGCATCAATATGGAAACCGCGCCGCGCGTCATCGCTGCAGGCGCGGATGTCCTGGTTGCGGGCACCGCCACCTTTAAAGGCGGCCCGTCCGCCTATGCGAGTAATATCAAGGCCCTGCGCGGCTGAACCAGCGCCGAAGGCCTTGAGCGAGGGAGCCGCACGAAGCGGGTTTAGGCCTTGAGCGAAGAGCTTGCCGCATCACGCGCGCCGACCAAAGGCGCCCGGTCCGAACATCACATCATGCCCCCGGGCAACCGGACGGCGGACCTGATTGTCGCCGCGGCCCGGCGCACGCTCGATCATGCGCTCGCTTATATTTACGGCACCCGCGCCTATGGCCTCACGCTGCGCGGGCCGATGCCGGACCATATGGTCCATTACCCCAAAGACCTGCGCCCCGGCCGCGCCGACAAGGGCGCCGCTCTCATGCATGGCCGCTTCGACCTGCCGGGCGGCCAGGTGCGCGTCACCGACACCTCGCCTTTTTTGGCGGAACCGCCGAGCGAAACCTGGGCCGAGGAACTGCACGGCTTTTCCTGGGCCCGGCACCTTTCCGCCCGGGGCGATGCCCATGCGCGCCAATTCGCACGGCTGCTCATCGAAGACTGGATCGCCACAAGCGGGCGCTGGCATCCCATTGCCTGGCGCCCCCATGTCATCGGCCGCCGGCTCATCTCCTGGGTCGCCAATGGCCGGCTGATCATGGAAGACAGTGAACTCGTCTACCGCTCGACGCTCCTGCGCAATATGGCAAGTCAGGCCCGTCATCTCGCCCGCGTGGCAGGCGGCGCCCCGGCGGGCGAGCCGCGGCTTACCGCGGCGCTCGGCCTTGCCTTTTCCGGCCTCTGCCTTTCCGACGGGCCGAAGCGGCTCGCCAAGGGCCTTGCCCTGGTCTGCCGGGAGCTGCGCGAGCAGATCCTGCCCGATGGCGGCCATATCAGCCGCAGCCCCGCCGCTCAGCTTTCCATCCTACTGGATCTCGTCTCGCTGCGCGAAGCGCTGATCGCAAGGCGCCAGGAAGTGCCGATGGATGTGCGCAACGCCATCGACAGGATGATGCCGATGCTGCGCTTCTTCCGGCACGGCGACAGCAAGCTGGCGCTTTTCAACGGCTCGAACGAAGGCCCGGACGGGGCGATCGATGCGGTACTCGCCTATGACGACACGAAGGGCAAGCCTTTCGGCTTTGCGCCCCATTCGGGCTATCAGCGCCTCTCGGCGGGCAAATCGACGCTCCTTATCGATACCGGCCCGCCGCCGCCCGGCCGCTATTCCCATGACAGTCATGCCGGCTGCCTTTCCTTTGAACTGAGCGCCGGGCGCTGCCGCCTCGTCGTCAATTGCGGCGACACACGCCTTTTCGGCCCGGACTGGCGCGCGGCGAGCCGGGCAACCGCCGCTCATTCGACCATGGTGGTCAACGACACCTCCTCGGCCCGCTTCACGCAAGGCGCGATGGCCCATCTCCTGCTCGGGCCCCGGCTCATGGAAGGGCCGAGCCGGGTGGAAAGCCGGCGCAACGAAACGGCGGACGGGATTTGGCTGGAGGCGAGCCATAACGGCTATCAGAAGCTTTTCGGCCTGATCCATGGCCGCCGGCTCTTCCTTGCCGCCAACGGCGAGGATTTGCGCGGGGAAGACCATCTCCTGCGCGTTACCGACGACGACACCCCGCCCTGGCATCCCGATTACTGGAAAAAGAAGACCGAGGGCGAAGCCTTTGCCTTGCGCTTTCATCTGCACCCGGAAGCGCGCGCCTCGCTTGCCCATGACGGCTCCAATGTGCTCGTCATGCTGCCGAACGGGGACGGCTGGCAGTTCCGCGCAAGGGTGCTGGGCGGCGGGGAAAGCACGCTCGCGCTCGAAGACAGCGTCTATCTGGGCGGCGGCGAAACCACCCGCCGCTCCGAGCAGATCGTCGTCTCCGGCCATGTCTTCAAGGACGAGGCGAAGGTGCAATGGGCCTGGCGGCGGCTCTCGAACGCCCGCCCCGCAAAGGGCGAGGAGGCCGAAGTGCCGGAATTCCCGGAACTGACCCCCGCCTCCCCGGTATCGGACTAAGGTTCACCCTTCACATAAATGGCAGGATTGCCGCAGGCAGGCCCCGCCCGCTTGGCGCGGGACGCGCTTTCATGCTATCGCCCTCCTCAATTGTCCTCCCGCCAACAAATGAGCCAATCATGCCGCACGCCAAAGCAGCCGATATTCAGCCCATCCGCCGGGCGCTGATCTCCGTTTCCGACAAGACGGGGCTGATCGAATTCGCCGCCGCCCTCAATGAGGCGGGCATCGAGCTGGTCTCCACCGGCGGCACCGCCCGGGCGATCAAGGAAGCGGGCCTGCCGGTCAAGGACGTCTCGGACCTGACGGGCTTTCCGGAAATGATGGACGGAAGGGTGAAGACCCTGCACCCCATGGTGCATGGCGGGCTTCTGGCCGTGCGGGACAATGAGGATCACAAGTCCTCCATGGAAGTGCATGGCATTGCCCGCATCGACCTTCTAGCGGTCAATCTTTATCCCTTCGAGGAAACCGTGGCGAAGGGCGCGGATTACGAAACCTGCGTCGAAAATATCGACATTGGCGGCCCGGCCATGATCCGCGCCGCGGCAAAGAACCACGACTATGTGACCGTGCTGGTGGACGGCGCCGATTATGCGCAGGTGATCGCCGAGATTACGGAAGAAGGCGGCACGACGATGAAGACCCGCCGCGCCCTTGCCCATAAAGCCTATGCGCGCACCGCCGCTTATGACGCCGCCATCTCCAACTGGTTCGCGGATGCGCTGAAAGAAGAAGCGCCGACCTACCGCGCCATCGGCGGCACGCTCAAACAATCGCTGCGCTACGGTGAGAACCCGCACCAGAAGGCAAGCTTCTATGTCACCGGCGAAAACCGCCCGGGCGTTGCCACCGCCGAGCAGGTGCAGGGCAAGGAGCTGTCCTACAACAATATCAACGACACGGACGCCGCCTTTGAATGCGTCGCCGAATTCAACCCGGAAGAAACCGCCGCCGTCGCCATCATCAAACACGCCAATCCTTGCGGCGTCGCGATGGACGGCTCGCTCGCCGAAGCCTACCGCAAGGCGCTGAAATGCGATCCGGTTTCGGCCTTTGGCGGCATCATCGCACTCAACCGCACGCTGGACGGGGAAACGGCGGAAGAGATCGCCAAGATCTTCACCGAAGTCATCATCGCCCCCGACGCCGACGAAGAGGCGCGCAAGATCATCGGCGCGAAGAAGAACCTGCGCCTGCTGGTCACGGGCGGCCTGCCCGACCCGCGCGCGCCGGGCCTTTTCGTGAAAACCGTGGCCGGCGGCTTTCTTGCTCAGACCCGCGATAATGGTGTGATCGACGATCTCGACCTTAAAGTCGTCACCAAGCGCAAGCCGGGCGCGCAGGAACTAGCGGATCTGAAATTCGCCTTCCGCATCTGCAAACATGTGAAATCGAACGCCATCATCTATGCCAAGAACGGCGCCACCGTGGGCATTGGCGCAGGCCAGATGAGCCGCGTGGATTCGGCGCGCATCGCCGCACGCAAATCCGAAGACGCGGCCCGCGAGGCAGGCGAGGCCGAAGCGCTGACCAAGGGCTCGGTCGTTGCCTCCGATGCCTTCTTCCCCTTTGCCGACGGGCTTTTGTCTGCAGCGGAAGCCGGCGCCACCGCCGTCATTCAGCCGGGCGGCTCGATGCGCGATGAAGAAGTGATCGCGGCGGCGGATGAAAAAGACCTCGCCATGGTCATGACCGGCATGCGCCACTTCCGCCACTAAAGGCATGGGCAATCATGGAACGCGGAGCCACCCATGCCATTGCCGTTAAAGCGCATATCTGGCGCGCGGGGAAACTCTTGATCCTGAAGCGCCAGGAAAACGATGAAGAATATGGCGGCTACTGGGACATTCCCGGCGGCCGCCTTTTGCCTGGCGAAGACGCGCGCCAAGGCCTTACGCGCGAAGTGCGCGAGGAAACGGGACTGGCCCCGCAAAAAATCCGCCCGCTCACCGTCTGGGATTATGAAGCAGGCGGCACGAAGGTCGTCGGCCTCTCCTTCCTTGCCCGCACGGAAGAAGAGAGGGTGCGCCTTTCAGCCGAGCACAGCGCCTATGCCTGGATGGCCCCGGAAGAAATGAGCGCCTACCGCTTTGCCGCCAATCTGGAAAAAGAAATTTCCTGGATCATCGAAAAAGGCTGGCACCTTTAAATTTCATCTTCCACCGCTTCCGCCCGTTCCTCGCGCACGAAAAGCATCAGCGCCATGCCGCCGCCAAGGAGCAAAAGCACGGAGGCGAAACCGGCGCGCTGGCTGTGAAATGCGGAAGTGGCAACCCCCACGAGCAGCGGGCCGAGAAACGCCGTCGCCGTACCCGACAGCGCATAGAGCCCGAAAAATTCCGACATCTTGGAGACGGGCGCAATGCGCGCCAGCATGGTGCGGGAATTGGCATAGGCCGCGGTAATGAAAATCGCGACGAGAATGACGACGCAAACATAAAGAAGTTCCGGCAAAGTGCGGAAGAAAGGCAGATCCCAAAGCGGGGCGGCGGTCGCCGCATCGTAAGGGAAGATGAAAAACATTTCCTGCGGCGTCATGGAAACGGCCAGCACCACACCGAGCGAGGTAAAGCCGATCGAAGTGAGAATGGCATTGCGCGAGCCCAGATGATTGTCGAGCCAGCCGCCGACGAAGCCGCCCAGCACCGCGAAGATAGAAAGCACCACGCCGTATATCGTCAGCGCCAGCGGCCCCCAGCCGAAAACCCCTGCCGCATAGACCCCGCCGAAAATCAGCACCGCCGTCTTACCGTCATTGTAAAGCATCCGCGCGATGAGATAGAGCGCGATATTGCGATAGTGACGCAGCCCCTTCACCGTGCGCCAGACCGTCTTCACCCCCTCGCGCACCGCGCCTTTGGGGGAAAGCCCCGTTGCCTTTGCATCCGGCGTGAAAAGGAAAAGCGGCACGGCGAAGATCAAAAGCCAAAGCGCGGCAATGGGCCCGGCAATGCGGCTGTTTTCATGAGCGCTTGTATCGAGGCCGAAAATCGGCACCTCGGGAATGAAGCTCCACGGCACCGCCCCCGGCAGCATGAAGGCAATCAGCATGAAAATCAGAATGAGGAGGGAACTGAGATTACCGAGCGCGAGACCGAGGCCGGAAAGCCCCGCGAGTTTTTTCTGCGGCGCGATATGCGGCAGCATGGAATTGTGAAAGACGGCGGAAAACTCGAAAGAGACATTAGCGATGATCACCGCCGCCGCCGCGCCCAGAATGCCGATCCCCGCATTCATCGGCAGCGCGAACCAGAGGCAGAAAGTAGCAAAGCCCATGGAGAGCACGAAAGCGGCAAGCCAGGGCTTGCGCCGCCCGCCTCTATCCGCAATCGCGCCTAAAAGCGGGCCGAAGATCGCGATAATGAACCCGGCAATGCCGTTGATATGGCCCCAGATCGCCTGGCCGCGTACGGGATCGCCCACCACCGTGCTCGAGAAGTAAGGCGCAAAAATATAGATCGTGATGAGGATCACATAAGGATTGCGCGCCCATTCAAAGC
This sequence comes from Tepidicaulis sp., assembly GCF_965222285.1. Taxonomy (NCBI): domain Bacteria; kingdom Pseudomonadati; phylum Pseudomonadota; class Alphaproteobacteria; order Hyphomicrobiales; family Parvibaculaceae; genus Tepidicaulis; species Tepidicaulis sp. The sequence continues at coordinate 3,417,946 of NZ_OZ244942.1, forward strand.
CCGCCCAGGCAAGCTGGCCTTTGCTATCCGCCGCCTCGAGCCCCGTTGCCGATAGAAGCTGCGCGCTTGCCTGCCCCGGCACCTGCACGCGCACCGGCTCCGCCTTCTGGTCCTGGTCCGCCACATTCCCCTCCCTTAAAGGCGTTTCTGCCGAACGCCTTCAAACGAGTGGAGCACAGGACGCGCAAAGAAGAAAGCTGCCCTTTAAAGCGCCGCGCTGCGTTCTTCACGCACGAAGAGAAGACCGAGAAGACCGACAAGGAGAAAGCCGATGATCACGGCAAGGCCCGCGCGCTGGCTTTCATAAATCCCCGTGGCAACGGCAATCGCGAAAGGCGCGATGAAACTCGTTGCTTTACCCGAGAGCGAATAAAGGCCGAAGAACTCCGTCATCATCGAGGCGGGCGCAAGGCGCGCAAGCAGCGTGCGCGAGGCGGCCTGCGCCGGCCCGCCGAATACCCCGATCAGAATACCGGAGACGAGATAGACCTGCTCGGCAAGGGACGAGAACGGCGCCCCGCCCGGCTCCACCGGCGGCACGGCAATGACAAAGAAAATTTCATCACGGGTGATCGAAACGGCTAGCAGCACCGAAAGCACGAGACCCGTCACGGAGATAACGATGGTGCGCTTCGAGCCGATCGCATCGTCAAGCCGCCCGCCGATGAAAGCCCCGATGGCAGCGAAGACGGAAAGCACGATGCCGAAAATTGCCAGCGTCTCGATCCGCCAGCCGAATGTGCCCGCCGCATAAATGCCGCCGAACGCGAAGATCGCCGCCAGCCCGTCATAATAGACCATGCGCGAAATCAGAAAGAGCGCGATGTTGCGGAAGCGCCCGAGGCTTGAAAGCGTGTGGCCGAGCTGCGCGAGCCCTTTGCGCGCGGCATCGGCAAGCTTCATGCGCGTGCGCGGCGCATCGGGCGTGAAAAGCAAGAGCGGCAGAATGAAAAGAAGAAACCAGAGCCCCGTCATCGGCCCGGTAAAACGGTCCGCCTCATGCAGCGCCGGATCGAGCCCGAGAATGGGCGTAAGGCCCGCCAGCGTCTTGCCCGTTTCTTCATTCGCTACCATCAAAAGCAGCACGATGAAAAGCGCGATGAGCCCGCCCACATAGCCAATGCCCCAGCCAAACCCGGAAAGCCGCCCCATCTTCTTTTCCGGCACGATGGCCGGCAGCATGGCGTTATTAAAGACGATGGCAAATTCCATGGAAAACGCGGCAACCACCACCGCGCCCATGATGAAGAACGCCCCCTCAGGCGCACCGGGCATGGCGAACCAGAGGCAGGAGATGGCAGCGGCAAAGACAAGCGAGAAAAACGCAAGCCAGGGTTTGCGCGCGCCGGTCTGGTCCGCGATGGCACCGAGGATGGGCGAGCCGAGCGCAATCACGAGCCCGGCCATGGACTGCGTATAACCCCAAAGCTCCTGGCCGCGCACCGCATCGCCGATGAAGCCTGAGGCGAAATAGGGCGCGAAAATAAATGTCGTGATCAGCGTGTAATAAGGCTGGTTGGCGAAATCGAACATCGCCCAGGAAAAGCGCCCGAGCGAGGAGGCAGGTGTACCGCCGCTCACCGTCAGGTGATCGCTGTGTTGTGTGATGGTTTCTTCTTGCGCGCTCATGGCTCCCCCTTGATCCCCCGCCTAGCCTGACGATCTTGCGCGCCGGCGCAACTTAAAAAGCAGATGCGGCGTAGCGCGCCACCATGACAGGTTCAAGACAGAGCCGACTTCGCACGGTATAACTCGGGCCAAGAAATGAATGAGTGAAACGGGAGAAGAGATCATGCGCGTGTTGATGGGCGAGACCGCTTTTGAACGGGTGGGGGAACGGGCCAAGAAAATCACCGCGGATTTCACCCCGCTTATCGTCACACCGGAAGGCGATATCCTGGACGCAGGGAAAACACTCGCCAAGGGCGACGCAAAGCCCGATGCCGCTTGGCTGAGCACCGACATCCTGATGACGAAAAGCATCTTCCCGTTCGTCGAAACATTGCTGGCGGGCGAAAAGCTCAAATGGGTGCAGTCGGGCGCCGCCGGTTTCGATCATCCGATCTTCAAGGACATCGCAAAGAAGACGGAGGCCTTCTGCAATTCGAACGCCCATTCCATTCCCATCGCCGAATATGTGATGGCCAGCGTCATGGCCGAATTGCAGCCCATTGCCGAGCGCCGTGCCGCGCAGGCGGAAAAGAAATGGCAGCGCCTTGGCTTCCGCACGGTCTGGGGCACGAACTGGCTCGTTATCGGACTCGGCAATATCGGCTCTACCATCGGCGCGCGGGCACAAGGCTTCGGTGCCCATGTCACCGGCGTGCGCCGCACGGCAAAGCCCTCGCCCGGGGCGGATGAAGTCATCACACCGGCAGAGGTGAATGAGGCGCTCGGCAAGACGGATGTCATCGTGCTCGCCTGCCCGCTGGGTGAGACGACGCGTCATCTGGTGAATGCGGATTTTCTCTCCCGCCTCAAAGAAGACGCGATCCTCGTCAATATCGGCCGGGGCGGGCTTGTCGATGAAGCCGCGCTTTTAAAAGGGCTGGATGAAGCGAAACCTGCCGCCGCGCTGCTCGATGTTTTCGAAACCGAGCCGCTGCCCGCCGAAAGCGCCTTCTGGGCACATCCGCGCGTGCGCCTTACCGCCCATTGCGCCGCCTGGAGCCCCGTCTCGGAAATTCAGAACGACACGCTCTTCCTGGACAACCTTGCCCGCTTCGCCAAAGGCGAAACGCTTCAGCAGGAAGTCCCCATCGCCCAAATTCTGGAAGGGTAAGCGCGGATAGCGCCATGCGCGCCGCAGCGCTGGCGTTTGAAACAGCTAAATGAAAGAGAAGAAAATGGAGCGGGCGATGAGATTCGAACTCACGACCCCAACCTTGGCAAGGTTGTGCTCTACCCCTGAGCTACGCCCGCCCACCGGGAGAAACGCCCCAAACGAGGCGCTGTCGAGGGCCGTTATATGCCTGAGACGGCGGGCGATTGCAAGCCCGATTTAGGCACTATTTTCGGGCTATTCGGGGGTTTTTTTGCCGCTCCCGGCCCGCCCGCCGTTCCAACTTGAGGCAAGAGGCGCCCGGTTTTGACAAAGAATGGGGCCGGAACGTAAATCTTCTCACCCATACGCGGCCCGCGCCTTTTCGAACCGCCCGCGCCTTTTCAAACCGGAAGAGACCCCATGCTGACCAGCAAGGAAGACCTGCTCGCCCATCTTGCCTCCCTCGGCCTTGAAACCGAGACGGTGGAGCATCCCCCGCTCCACACGGTCGAGGAAAGCCAGGCCTGGCGGCGGGACATGGCGCCGGGCGGGCATTTCAAGAACCTCTTTCTGAAAGACCGGGACGGCCAGCTCTGGCTCATCGTCGCGCTGGAGGAAACGCGGATCCGCCTCAACAAACTTTATAAGCGCATGGAAGGTGCCGCCCGGCTTTCTTTTGCGAGCGCCGAGCTAATGGAAGAGGTGCTGGGCGTCAAGCCGGGCTCCGTGACGCCCTTCGCGCTTGCCAACGATAAAGAGCGCCGCGTGCGGCCCGTCTTCGATAAGGGGCTTCAGGCCCATGAGCGGCTTTATTTTCACCCCCTCGACAACCGCGCCACCACCGCCATTTCAAAGACAGACTTCATGGCCTTCCTTGCCGATTGCGGCCATGAGGTGACTTTCATGGCGCTCGACGAAGAAGCAGAACATGAAGCCGGGCAAGAAGCCTGAAAAGAAAAGGGCGCCTGCATCGCCAAGCGCCCCTTCCCGTCCCCAATGCCCCTTGGAGCTTTTTATGCGCTGCGGCGCAACTGTTCGAGAAGGCCTCCCATCGCCTGTTCCAGCGTATCGGTCTGGCCGGAGACGAGATCGACGGCGGACATCAGCTTGCCGGCGGACTCTTTCGTTTCCTCCGCATTACGGCGCACGGTCTGAATGGCGCCGGAGACGGCCTGCGAGCCGGCGGAAGTGCGCTGGATATTGTTGGAAATTTCCTGCGTCACCGCATCCTGCTGCTCGACGGAGGAGGCAATGCCCGTCGTGTTCTCGCCAAGCTCGGTAATCGAGCGTCGGATGCTTTCCATCGCCCCGCTCACCTCCCGGCTGGCAGCGGCAAGCTCGGCGATCTTGGCCTCGATTTCCTCCGTCGCTTTCGTGGTCTGACCGGCCAGCGCCTTCACTTCCGAGGCAACCACCGCAAAGCCCTTGCCCGCTTCCCCGGCCCGCGCCGCCTCGATCGTGGCGTTGAGGGCAAGCAGGTTCGTCTGTTCGGCAATATCGTTGATAAGGCCGATAATCTCCGAAATGCTGTCGGCAGAGGCCATGAGATGGGCCACCTTGCCGGACGTGTCGCCGCTTTCACCGGCCACCCGGTCCGCCAGATTTGCCGCCGCGCGCACATTGCCGGAAATCTCGCCGATCGAAGTTGAGAGCTCTTCGGCCGCGCCCGCCATGGTCGAGACATCCTGCGAGGAGGCATCGGCCTGCGCCGTCACTTCCTGCGCCGTGGCGCCCGTTTCTTCGGACTGGCGCGTCATGGCGTGGGCTTCTTCACGCATCTGGCGCACCGCATCTGCGATCTGGCGGATGACCCCGCCCACCTGGCTTTCCATGTCGCCGGCAAGACCCGCCAGAAGCTGCTGGCGTTCCTCGGCGGCTTTGCGCTCCAGTTCCTGCTGTTCGGTCTGCAGGCGCTGGCGCTCGGCCACGCTTTCACGCAGCACATCGACGGCTTGCGCCACCTGGCCGATCTCATCGGCCTGGCCGCAATAAGGCACGTCGATATCGGAGCGGCCCTTGGCCACTTCGCTGATCGTTTCGGTGATGCCCACCAGCGGGCGCAGCATCATCCGGAAAGAGACGACGGCGATACCGATGGTCAGAAGCAGCGCGATGCCGGCCACGATGAAAATGCCCTCACGCACATTCGAGCGCATGACGGCGACTTCCGCCTTTTCGACCCCGGCATAGAGAATACCGATAATATCGCCCGCCGGATTGTAGATCGGCTCGTAGATCGTGTAATAGGCCTTGCCGAGAATGTTCGCCTCGCCCCGGAACGTCTCCCCCTTCATGATCACGGGATAGACCGCGCCGTCCTTGCCGAGCGGCGTGCCGACCGCGCGCCTGCCCGCCGAAGCGCCGATATTCGTCGTCTTGCGCCAGAAATCCTGCGAGGCCTTATCGAAGGCGAAAACCGTCACCGTCTCGCCCGTCATATAACCGATCCGGTCGATCAGCTTATGGTCGCTGAACTCGGGAATAGCCGGCATGGTGAGCTTATCGATCACGCCATTGTGATCGGAGGAAACGTTAAGTTCGGGCACCGCCTCACGCAACTCATTCGCCGCAACGCGCAAATTATCCTGCTGCTTGGCATTCACCTGACGCTCGATTTCACCGGCCATTTGCCACTCGGTGGAAACCGCCATGGCCGCCACCAGAACCGTCATTAACATACTGACCAATAAGGCGCTTTTCGTCGTCATCCGGATGTCGGAAAAGCGGATACGGGAGAAGATTTCTTTCATGCCTGCCCTCATGCCTCGGCTCGGCGGCAAGCCGCCGGGTTCGCCTTAAGCGTAAGGCCGGGGGCTTTGAAAAACGGTGAACATCAAAGCAAAATAGACGTTTCGCAATGGGCGATCCGGGCGATCCGGGCGTTCCGGACCTCCCCCGCCCACATTCGTCGCATGCCGCAAAACCAAAAGGGGAGAACGGGCGTCAGCGCCAAAAAAAGCCCCGACTTGCAGGAAAAGCCTTCCCGCTTTACATCCTAGGACACACCCGGCCAGGCGCCGCCTGCCAGCGGCGCTTTCAACCCAGATTGCCAAGAAAACGACTGCCACGGCCGGGGGCCAGAAAGGACAGTTTCATGGAACCGGTCATGCCAACTCAGACAGGCGGTGCGGGCGCTCCCCAAGGCGCCCTGATCAAGGACACCACGACCGAGACTTTCGCCGCGGATGTGCTCGATGCCTCCATGGAAGTGCCGGTCATTCTGGATCTCTGGGCGCCCTGGTGCGGCCCCTGCAAGCAGCTCGGCCCCATGCTGGAAAAGCTGGTGACGAATGCGGGCGGCGCGGTGCGGCTCGTCAAGATGGATATCGACCAGCACCCGGAAGTCGCCCAGCAGCTGCGCGTGCAATCCATTCCCGCCGTCTTTGCCTTTAAAAACGGCCAGCCCGTGGACGGCTTCACGGGCGTTCTGCCGGAAAGCCAGCTCAAACAGTTCATCGAGCGCTTGGCAGGCCCCGTCGGCCCGAGCCCGGCCGAGCAGATGCTGGAAGCAGGCCATCAGGCGCTCGAAGCGGGCGATCTGAACCGCGCCGGCCAGCTTTTCGCCGGCTGCCTGCAGGCCGAGCCCGGCAATCCGGAAGCCATTGCCGGCCTTGCCCAATGCTATTTGAAAAGCGGCGATGTGGAGCGCGCCAAGCAGACGCTGGAGCTCGCTCCGCCCGAACAGCGCCAGCATGCGGCTATTTCCTCGGCCCAGGCCGCCATCGCGCTTGCCGACAAGGCAGCGGAAGCCGCCTCCGTCGATACCTCCGCGCTTGAGGCACGCCTTGCCGAGAACCCGAAGGATCACGAGGCCCGTTTCGAGCTTGCCATGGTCAAGAATGCCCGCGGCGACCGGGAAGGGGCGGTGGACGAGCTGCTCACCCTGCTTACATATGACCGTAAATGGAACGATGAAGCCGCCCGCACCCAGCTGATCGAGCTTTTCGAAGCTTACGGCCCGATGGACGAAGTGACGAAGACGGGCCGGCGGCGGCTTTCCTCGATCCTCTTCAGCTAAGCTCTATGTGAGAAGCTGAGGCCAGTGAAACGATCATGAAAGCAGCCCGCCGATGAGCTTTATCGACCGATACCGGAGCCCGGCCGATTTGCCGGAGCGCCTCCCGGTTTTTCCGCTCGCCGGGGTGCTGCTTCTGCCGCGCACGCAAATCCCGCTAAACATTTTCGAGCCCCGCTATCTGGCCATGGTGGATGCGGCGCTCGCGGGCGACCGGCTGATCGGCATGATCCAGCCCGACGGGCTGGAGGCCATGGCGGCGCAAGGCGATCCGTCGGCAAAACCTGCGATCCATCAGGTCGGCTGCGCCGGGCGCATCACCGCTTTTTCGGAGACCGAAGACGGGCGCGTGCTCATCACGCTGACCGGCATTTGCCGCTTCAAAGTGAAAGAAGAGCTCGACACGATCACCCCGTTCCGCCAGGTACGCGCCGATTTCGGCCCTTATGCGGACGATCTCAACGCCGATACCGGCGCGGACAAAGTGGACCGCGAGCGGCTTCTGGATGTCCTCAAACGCTATCTGACGCGCTATGATCTGCGCGCCGACTGGCAGGCGATCAAAAATTCGGGCAGCGAAACGCTGGTCAATTCGCTTTCCGTCATCAGCCCTTACGGCCCTGCGGAAAAACAGGCGCTGCTCGAAGCCAAGACCCTGGAAGACCGCAACCAGATGCTGATCGCGCTCACCGAAATGGCGCTGGCGGGCGACAGCGAAGACGGCACCAACCTTCAATAGTCCTCAGGAGGGACAGATGGCAAACGCGACAGGCGATTCACAGCCGGGCATCGACCGCAAACTTCTGGAAATTCTGGTCTGCCCCGTCACCAAGGGCACGCTTGTCTATGACAAGGAACGCGGCGAGCTGATTTCGGAGAAGGCGCGCCTCGCCTATCCGATCCGCGACGGCATTCCGATCATGCTGCCCGAAGAAGCACGCAACCTGGATGAAGAGAGCAGCCCGGCATGAGTGAGGGACGCCCTTGGCCGACCGATGTCAATTTGAACAAAGGCGAACAGCTTCTCGAAATCGCCTTTGACGACGGTGCGCAGTTTCATCTGCCTGCGGAATATCTGCGCGTCGAATCCCCCAGCGCCGAAGTGCAGGGCCATGGGGGCGATGAAAAGAAGATCGTGCCCGGCAAGGAGCACGTGCGCATCGAGGCGCTGGAATCGGTAGGCAATTATGCCCTGCGCCTGATCTTCGACGATGGCCACGATAGCGGCCTTTATACCTGGGATTATCTTTACGAGCTCGGCGCCAACCAGAACGAGAAATGGCAAACCTATCTTGCCGAGCTCGCCAAGCGCGGCCTGAACCGCTAAGCCCGAAGCCGCCTTTTTAAACCGGCTCGCCCTTCAAGAGCTTCGGCACATCGCCGCTGCCGCCCGCCGCCTCGCGCATCAAAAAGCGCCGGGCCGGGCCGAGCTTGCCGACAAGCCCGAGACCCACATCGCGCAGGAGACGGAGCGGGCCCACATCGTTGGAGAAGAGCCGGTTGAGCCCGTCCGTAACAAGCGCGAGCGAGACCGCATCGAAGCGGCGCCAGCGCTGATAGCGCTCGAGCGCGGCGAGCGAGCCGATATCGAGCCCGACCCGTGCCGTCTCCGCCGCCACCTCGATAAGCGCGGCGGCATCTTTCAGACCCCAATTGAGCCCTTGGCCTGCCAGCGGATGCAGCACATGGGCGGCATCGCCGACAAGGGCAATGCGCTCGCTCACATAGTCATGGGCAAGCTGCAGCCCGAGCGGGTAGGACCAGCGCGGCCCGACCGGGCGGTGCGCGCCCAGATAATCGCCGAAGCGTTTTGCGCATTCACGCGCAAAGCCATCCTCATCCATGGCCATGATGGTTTTGGCAAGCGCCGTCTTCTCGCTCCAGACAAGCGAGGAACGGTTGCCTTGCATCGGCAAAATGGCGAAGGGACCTGAGGGCAGGAAATATTCCTGCGCCGTGCCGTCATGAGGCAGCTCATGTTCGACCGTCGTCACAATGCCCATTTGATCGTAGGACCAGCCGACGGTTTTCAGCCCCGCAAAGGCGCGCAGCCGCGAGGCGCGCCCATCGGCGGCAACGGCAAGGCGCGCGCGGATCACCCGGCCGCTGGCAAGGCGCACATCGACGCCGCCTGCATCGCGCGCAAAACTTTCCGCCCCATCGGGCGCGATCTGATGAAGCGTGTCCGGCGCGCGCTCCGCCGCCTTTTGCGCGGCGATGCGGATATGCCGGTTCTCGGCCATGGACATGAGAGGACCGGTATCATTGTCAGCCGCATCGAAATGCAAAAAGAACGGCGCAGCGCGCCCGCCCACTTTGCCATCCGTCACCATGATGTCGGTGACAGGCTGAAGCTGGCTTTCAAGATGCGGCAGCACGCCGAGCTGGCCGAACATGGCAAGGCTGGCAGGGGAGAGCGCGGAAACGCGCCCGTCGAATTCCGCCCGCGCCACGTCTTCAGGCGCCTGCGCATCGATCACCGCCACCTTGAACCCAGCCTGCGCGAAGCCGAGCGCCAGCGGCAGGCCGACAAGACCGCCGCCCACGACGGCGATATCGAACATCTCGGGATTTTTAGTGCTCTGCGCTGTGCTCATGGCTCCAAAATCACGCGATCGGGCGCCCATGTCCAGCAAAAGCGGGGCGGGCTTCCACCGCTGCAACCATTTGCCGCTCTCGCGCTTGCCATGGGCCGCCGATTGTAGGAGCGTTCGGAAGAAGAGGACCATATGAGCGGCACGTATCACGAAAAACCGGCGCGGGCGCTCGGCGCGGAAATCGAAAAAGGCGCGCTCGATCCGCGTGAGCTGACCGAGTATTTTCTGGCGCGGATCGAGGCCGATCCGTTTTCCCCGCGCATTTTTACGCACGTCCTGACGACACGCGCGCGGGCCGAGGCGGCGGCTGCCGCCGAGCGGGCAAAGCGCGGCCTGCGCCGCTCTCCCCTCGACGGGGTGCCCATCACTTATAAAGACCTTTTCGACACGAAAGGCTGCGAGACCACCGCCGGATCGAAGCTCCTCATCGGCAACATGCCCGCCCGCGACGCCGTCCTTGTCGAAAATCTCGCCCGCGCGGGCCTCGTCACATTGGCCAAGACCACCATGACGGAGCTCGCCTTTTCCGGCCTCGGCCTCAACCCACATTTCGGCACGCCGCCCAATCCTTTCGATGAAACATGCGAGCGCGCGCCGGGCGGTTCCTCGTCGGGGGCAGGCGTTGCGCTGGCCCGCGGGCTTTGCGCTGCGTCCATCGGCACGGATACGGGCGGCTCGGTGCGCATCCCGGCAAGCTGGAACGGGCTGACGGGCCTTAAGACCACCGCCGGGCGCATCTCATTGCAAGGCACGGTGCCGCTTTCCCCGAGCCTCGATACCGCAGGCCCGCTCACCAAAGATGTGAAAGACGCCGCGCTCATCTTCGCGCTCATGGCAGGCGTCAAAACGCCCGATCTTTCCCATCCGAGGAAACGCGATACCCATGTGCTCATCGCCCGCGGCATCGGCTTTGAGGATTTGAGCCCCGGCATCGGCGAGGCGGTGGAGCACGCGCTGCGTCTTTTTTCAAAACGCGGCATCCATATCAAGGAAGTCAAGCTGCCGGTGCTGGACGAGATGAACGCTCTGACCTGGCAGGCGCCGAACCTCCTTGCCGCCGAAGCCTATGCGCTTTGGGGAGAAGCGATCGAGAAAGCGCCGGAGAAAATGTTCGCGCCCGTGCTGAAACGCTTCCGCATGGGCAAGGGCCCGGACAGCGCCGCGCTCGGCGCCAAATGGAAGAGGCGCGAGGAACTCCGCCGCCTCTACCTGGAAGAAACGGCAGGCTATGACGCCGTGCTCCTGCCCACCGTCTCGCTCAGCCCGCCGCCCATAGACGGGCTGATGGAAGACGATGCCGCTTACGGCAAGGCGAATGTGAGCGCGCTGCGCAATACGACGCTCGGCAATCAGCTCGGCCTTTCCGCCATCACGCTGCCTGTGGGCAAAGACGCGCTCGGCCTTCCCGTGGGCCTCATGGCGATGCGCGCGCCGCAGGGCGAGGAGCGCCTCCTTCGCCTTGGCCGCTGCCTTGAAAGCGTGCTGCATCCTTGAAACCCCAAAAGAAAACGCCGCCGGAAAACCGGCGGCGTCTCCATTCGCTTTATAAGGATCAAGAGGTCAGTTGGCGGGCGCCAGCCTGTCCCGGTCCTCACGTGCGCGCTTGATGATGTAGCCATAGATGTCTTTGACATCGCGCTCGCTCAAAAGATCGCCGAAGCTTGCCATGCCGCGATCCTTCAGCATGCCGCCGCGCACGATCTCCATGAAGTTGTCCTTCACCGCCGGCGACATGCGCCGCAGATCGGGCACCACACCGGAGGAAATCGCAAGCGCGCCGTGGCAAAGCCCGCAATGGGCCATGAACTGGACTTCGCCGTTGCGCAGCTGTTCTTCCGTCAGCTCCACAGGCTCATGCGGCGGGATCGACTGATCCTTGATGGCGACTTCCGGCAGGTCGGCCTTGCCGCCGACTTTGAAGACGAGAAGACGGCCCTCGTTCTGATATTTGGCCGCCGCCGTCTGGCGCGCATCGCCCGAGGCAATACCGACGCCGCCATAGCCCGCCATGACCGCGATATATTGCTCGCCGTCCACCGCATAGGAAATCGGCGGGGCGATGATGCCGGTCTGGATATCGGCTTCCCAGACCTTCTCGCCCCGGTCTGCCGTATAAGCGACGAAGCGCCCATCAGCCGTGCCCTGGAAGACGAGATTGCCGGCAGTGGTCAGAACACCGCCGTTCAGCGGAGCAGGCAGATCGACCACCCAGCGCGCTTCCTGCTTCACCGGGTCCCAGGCTTTTAGATAACCGGCGGCCAGCGGGATCTCGCCCATGGCGTTGATCGCATCGACATAATCGCCCCAGTCGAGGCCCGGGTTCCACCAGTTCTCCTTCACCTCATATTCGCGCTCTTCGCGCCATTGCCGCTCCAGGGAATAGATGCCGGCGATTTCCTGCGTCGGGATATAGACGAGGCCCGTATTCGGGTTATAGGCCATCGGGTGCCAGTTATGCCCGCCATTGGCGGATGGCAGCACCACTTGCGTCGTCTTGTCGTAAGCCAGCGCCGGGTTTTCCACAGGACGGCCCGTTTCAAGGTCGACATGGCTCGCCCAGGTGACGGTGATGTAATTATCCGCCGAGATCAGCTTGCCCGTTTCCCGGTCGATCACATAGAAGAAGCCGTTCTTCGGCGCCTGCATCAGCACTTTGCGCGTTTCGCCGCCGATTTCCATGTCGGCCAGAATAATGTGCTGCGTGGCGGTATAATCCCAATTGTCGCCTGGCGTCGTCTGGTAATGCCATTTCAAGTCGCCCGTATCGGGATCGATGGCGAGGATCGAAGAAAGATAGAGATTGTCCCCGCCGCCCGGCGAGCGGATTTCGCGGGTCCAGGGCGAACCATTGCCGACGCCGACATAAAGCGTGTCGAGCTCGGGGTCATAGGCCATGGAATCCCAGACCGTGCCGCCGCCGCCGACTTCCCACCAGCGCCCGCCTTTCCAGGTATCGACCGCTTTTTCAAGCGCGGGCGATTCCAGCGGCTTGGAAGGATCGCCCGGCACCGTATAAAAGCGCCAGAGCTGCTCGCCGGTATCGGCATCATAAGCGCTGAAATATCCGCGTACGCCATATTCCGCGCCGCCATTGCCGATAATGACTTTGCCCTTCACCACGCGCGGCGCGCCGGTGATCGTGTAAGGCGCGCCCGGAATGGTGTTCTTTTCCCAGATGACGGAACCGTCCTTGGCATCGAGCGCGATAAGGCGCCCGTCGAAGCTTGCCGCGAAGATCTTACCCTCCCAGGCGGCAACGCCCCGGTTGACGATGTCGCAGCAACCATAGCGCGCCCACTCACCCGGTACTTCGGGATCATACGACCATAGCTCTTCGCCGGTCTTGGCATCGAGCGCATGGACGACGCCCCAATTGCCGGTCGTATAGATTACGCCGTCGATGACGAGCGGCGAGGCTTCGAGACCGCGCGTCGTGCCCGTTTCGAAAACCCAGGCCGGCGCCAGCTCATCGACATTTTTATCCGTGATCTGATCAAGCGGGGAGAAACGCTGTTCGCTATAGGTGCGCCCATGGGCAAGCCAGGAACCGGGCTCGCTGTCGGCATTTGCGATGCGCGCGCCGGTCACAGCAGCCGGACCCGTTTCTTCCTGCGCTGCCTGTTGCCCGCCAGCGTCTTCCGGCGCGGCCATCTCTTCTTCCGGCGCTGACGTCATTTGCGGCATCGGCGCTTCGCCCTCGCCGCCGCCCGGCACCCCGGCAAATTGCCAGACGATCACGCCTGCCAAAAACAGGCCCGCCGCCGCATTGACCGCGACAGGCCACATGGATTTCGTTTCGGACATTCCGCACCTCCCCAGGTGTTGGTTGTTCTTGTTCATTGGCTTGCGGGCAGGCGCGCCGCGCCCTGAAAGGCCCCCGCCTGCTTTTTGCCTAAGCTTACCTGATCGATTTCAAAGGAAAAGTGCGGACTCCGACTCCGCTTTACTGATTTTCTGCATATTTTTTGATCATTGGTAAGTTTATGCACAAATATTATGCATATTTGCGCTCTGCTCAGCGCCCCTTTTGCGGGCAATTCTTCAGATTCGTTTAACGGATTCAACGCTTTAGGGCGTCTTCCGGCAAACCGGCACGCTTCTTGGAAAATGAAACCCCATCAGCCGTCCGGCAGTTCCTTGCCAGCAGCTCCTTGAAAGAGCGATCTGGATGGGACCGCCGGATGGCCGCGAAAGGCCAAAAGGTCAAAAAGGGGAAGAGCAGATGAAACTAGTTATGGCAGTCATCAAGCCGTTCCGGCTCGACGCCGTCAGAGAAGCGCTCACCTCGCTCGGGATCGAAGGGTTGACCGTGAGCGAAGTGAAAGGTTTCGGCCGGCAGAAAGGCCAAACGGAAATCTACCGCGGCGCCGAATACGCCGTGAACTTTCTGCCCAAGCTGAAAGTGGAAGTCGTCGTGAAAGACGGCGACACCGACCGCGTGGTGGATGCCATCGCCGCGGCCGCGAAAACCGGGCAGATCGGCGACGGCAAGATCTTTGTCGGACCGGTCGAACAGGTCATGCGGATCCGTACCGGTGAAACTGACGCAGAAGCCCTGTAGGAGAATGGAAATGACACGAGTTAAGCAGACACTCACACTACTTGCCGGCGCGGGGCTTGCGTCCATGGCCCTCACCGGCGCGGCTTTTGCGCAGGAAGAGCCCTTCACGCAAACGCCCGAAGAAACCGCCTTTATCTTCAACACGATCCTGTTCCTTTTGGGCGGCATCCTCGTCATGTGGATGGCAGCCGGCTTTGCGATGCTGGAAGCAGGCATGGTGCGCACGAAAAACGTCGCCATGCAGTGCACGAAGAACATCTCGCTCTTCGCCATTGCCGGCATCATGTATTACCTCGTCGGCTATAACCTGATGTATGCAGGCGTCGACGGCGGCTGGATCGGTTCGCTGAGCCTGTGGAGCCCGGACGACAGCGCCGCGCTTGCAGAAGCAGGCGCCACCTTCGGCAATGGCGGCGGCTATGCGGCCTCCTCCGACTGGTTCTTCCAGATGGTGTTCGTTGCCACCGCAGCCTCGATCGTCTCCGGCACGCTCGCCGAGCGCATCAAGCTGTGGCCGTTCCTGATCTTCACGGTCATCCTGACGGGTTTCATCTACCCGATCCAGGGCGCCTGGCAGTGGGGCGGCGGCTGGCTCTCTGAAATGGGCTTCTCCGACTTCGCCGGTTCCACGATCGTGCACTCGGTCGGCGGCTGGGCCGCGCTTGTCGGCGCCATCATCCTCGGCGCACGTCACGGCAAATACGGCCCGAACGGCGAGATCAACCCGATGCCGGGTTCCTCCATGCCGCTTGCAACGCTCGGCACGTTCATCCTGTGGCTCGGCTGGTTCGGCTTCAACGGTGCTTCTCAGCTTGCCCTCGGCACGGCTGCGGACGCGGTTGCCGTCTCCAACATCTTCGCCAACACGACCATGGCAGCCGCCGGCGGCGTGGTTGCGGCGATGGTGCTCACCCAGCTCCTCTACACGAAGGTCGATCTGACCATGGCGCTGAACGGCGCGCTGGCCGGCCTCGTGTCGATCACGGCTGAACCTCTGACGCCGGGCATCGGCTGGTCGCTGATCATCGGCGGTCTGGGCGGCGCGCTGGTCGTGGTTGCGGTTCCGCTGCTCGACAAGCTGAAGATCGACGACGTCGTGGGCGCGATCCCGGTCCACCTTCTGGCCGGTATCTGGGGCACCATGGCTGTGCCGATCACCAATAGCGGCACCAGCTTCGCCGTCCAGGCGATCGGTGTGGCCTCGATCGGTGCCTTCGTCATCGTCGCCTCGCTCGCCTTCTGGCTGGCCCTGCGCTTCACGATCGGCCTGCGCTGCTCGGAAGAAGACGAGGTGCTCGGTCTCGACAAAGCCGAAATCGGGCTGGAAGCCTATCCCGAATTCGGCACCGGCTCGAAGGCTTACTAAGCCTCTCCTCCCAGCCCCTCCCGAAGGTCCCCCTCACGGGGACCTTCCTCGGGGTCGGACGGGGCCTTGTGCCACCACCATTGAAGGCCCCGTCCTCACTGGAGCCCGGACCCCAAAAGGTCCGGGCTCTTTTTATGGGCCCACCCTTTCGGCCCACCGCCGCGAAATCAGGCAGGTCCGCCGTGTTGCCCTTCATTTAGGCAGCACTCTTTGGGCAAATGACCGCCATTTAGGCAAGTCCGGCATTGCCCAAAACCCGTGCAGATGCCGCGCGGGCAGGCTAACATCCTCAAATCATTAACGATTAGCGGATTGCACAGGCCAGAGGGCCGGTTGGCACGGCCCTTGATTAAAAGAATGCTTAAGCCGGGCAGCGGGGGGACCTTCCACTGCCCGAAATTGGGGCTCGGAGAAAGCCTCCCACAAGGCAAACAAAGACCCGAGCTCTCCGTCAGGTGGCACACGGAGGCACATCATGGAAGCAACCCAGCAGGGTGCGGACGTTTTTTTCGTGCTTATGGGCGCGATCCTCGTTTTTGCGATGCATGCGGGGTTCGCGTTTCTGGAAGTCGGCACGGTCCGTCATAAGAACCAGGTCAACGCCCTGGTCAAAATCATCGTCGATTTCGCGATTTCGACGCTCGCCTATTTCTTCGTCGGTTATTCGGTCGCGTATGGGGTGGATTTCCTCGTTTCCGCCGCCGTGCTCGACGGTTCGGCGGAAGGGAGCCCCTTCGCCAAGCAGGGCTTCGATCTCGTCAAATTTTTCTTCCTGCTCACTTTCGCAGCCGCCATTCCGGCAATCATTTCCGGCGGCATTGCCGAGCGGGCGAAATTCTGGACCCAGGCCATGGCGACGGCCGTCATTGTCGGCCTCATCTATCCCTTCTATGAGGGCATCGTCTGGGGCGGCAATTTCGGCCTGCAGGACTGGCTAAGCGAAAGCTACGGCGCCGCCTTCAACGATTTCGCCGGCTCGATCGTCGTCCATGCCGTGGGCGGCTGGATCGCGCTCGGCGCGGTCATCCTGCTCGGCCAGCGCCGGGGCCGCTATACCTCGGACGGGCGCGTCGTCGGCGTGCCGCCTTCCTCGATCCCGTGGCTGGCGCTCGGCTCCTGGCTGCTCTGCGTGGGCTGGTTCGGCTTCAACGTCATGTCCGCTCAGTCGCTGGAAGGCGTCTCGGGCCTCGTCGCCATGAACTCGCTTCTGGCCATGGTGGGCGGCATTCTCGTCGCGCTGATCGTCGGCAAGAACGACCCGGGCTTCATCCATAACGGCGCGCTGGCGGGTCTCGTCGCGGTCTGCGCCGGCTCCAACGTGATGCATCCCATCGGCTCGCTCCTGGTCGGCGGCGCAGCCGGGGCGATCTTCGTTATCTTCTTCAACCTCTGTCAGAACCGCTGGCGCATCGACGATGTGCTGGGCGTCTGGCCGCTGCACGGGCTCTGCGGGCTCTGGGGCGGCATCGCCTGCGGCATCTTCGGCCAGGAAGCCCTTGGCGGGCTGGGCGGCGTTGCCTTCATGAGCCAGCTCATCGGCTCGCTGGCAGGCGCCGCTTACGCACTGGCAGGCGGCTTTGCGGTCTACGGGGCATTGAAACTGCTGCTCGGTATCCGCCTTTCGCCGGAAGAAGAAGCGCAAGGCGCCGACCTTTCGATCCACAAGATCGGCGCCAACCCGGAATCGGAAATGGCCCCGCGCTAAGCGGCCTATTCCGCCCACGGAGACAGAACGCCCGGCTCCCGGTCTTAGGATCGAGGCCGGGCGTTTTGCATACCGCCCGCCCGAAAAGCAGACAGCTCACCTGAAAAGTTAACGAAACGTTAATAAAAAACTTCACATTGTCTGGATAAAGTGCTGATTACGCACAGGTTTTTCCCCGGACGCGCCTGTTAAACAGGCTGGACGGATTCGCGCGCATCGGTTTAAGATCACCCCTTAAGTCATTGATGTTAACCTTATGCCGCCAGACTGACGGCGCATAAGGCATGTCCGGCAGCGTACCGGGCGGGAAAGCGGGGGAAAGATGGCTGACGCGCAGGACCGTTTTGCTGCATTGCCGGAAAGCCCGTTTCCGCGGCTGAACGATCTGTTGGCCGGCATAAAGCCCGGCGCCGAGCCTTTGATGATGTCGCTCGGTGAGCCGCAGCATCCTTTTCCCGATTTCGTTCGCGAGGAACTGCGCGCCCATGAAGCCGATTACGGACGCTATCCGCCGATCATCGGCACGGCAGGCTTCCGCGACGCGGTGGCAGGCTGGCTCGGGCGGCGCTTCGATCTGCCGGTCGGCGCGGTCGATCCCGATACGCAGATCCTGCCCGTCAACGGCACGCGCGAGGCGCTGTTCAATATCGCGCTCCTCGCAAGCCCGCCGGAAAAGGCCGGCAAGCAGCCCGCGATCCTGATCCCCAATCCTTTTTATCAGTGCTATGCCGCCGCCGCGCTTGCCGCGGGCGCCGAGCCCCGCTACATCGCCGCGCGCGCCGAAAACGGCTTCCTGCCCGATTTCGAAGGCCTGCCGGGCGATCTTCTGGCGCGCACGTCCATCGTCTATTTCTGCTCGCCCGCCAACCCGCAAGGGGCGGTGGCTGACAAGGACTATCTCAAACGCCTCATCACGCTCGCGCGCCATCACGGGTTTCTGCTGGTGATGGATGAATGCTATTCGGACATCTACGACAAGGTACCGCCTGCAGGCGCGCTTTCTGCCTGCCTTGAGCTGCCGGTGCCTGCAAGCGGGGATGCATTTGAAAACGTCATCGTCTTTCACTCGCTTTCCAAACGCTCCAGCCTGCCGGGCCTGCGCTCCGGGTTTTGCGCGGGCGACAAGAAGCTGATGATGCGCTTCCGCTCCTTCCGCAATATCGCCGCGCCGCAAAGCCCGCTGCCGGTTCTGGCGGCGGCGGCAGCAGCCTGGAACGACGATGCCCATGCCGCCGAGAACCGCGCGCTTTATCAAAAGAAGATCGATGCGGCTGAGCGCATTCTCGGCAACCGCTTCGGCTTTTACCGGCCCGCCGGCGGCTTCTTCCTCTGGCTCGATGTCGGCGACGGGGAAGCAGCAGCAAGGCAGATCTGGGAGAAGGGCGGCGTGAAAGTGCTGCCCGGCAAATATCTTTCCCGCGACGATGAAGCGGGCAATCCGGGCGAGGCCTATATCCGCGTGGCGCTCGTCCATCCGCAAGACACGACCGAAGACGGGCTGAAACGGCTCGCAAACGCGCTCGGCTAAAGCGCCGATCCGCACGCACGGCAAAGGACAAGGATATGGCGGTTCTCAAATCCCTGCGCAGCCCGCTCGCCCTGCTTCCCATGGGCACGCGCCTCTTCTTGCGCGACCGTATGCAGGAACTGTTCGGCCTGGCGCTTGCCGCAGGAAGCCTTTTCGCGCTCGCCGCTCTTGCAAGCTGGAACGGGAACGATCCGAGCCTCAACCGGGCAACGGGCGCCGAGCCTGCCAATTGGATGGGAATGGAAGGGGCGGTCCTCTCCGACATTCTCTATCAATCGCTCGGCCTTGCCGCCTTGCTCTTTGCCCTGCCGCCCATGCTCTGGGGCATCCGCTTTCTGCGTCATGATCCTGCCGCCATGCCTTGGGCCCGCGCGGGCGCCTGGCTCATTGCGGCGATCTTTGCCGCACTCGCCTTCAGTTTTCTGCCGAGCCCCGATATCTGGCCGCTGCCTTCGGGCCTTGGCGGCTTTATCGGCTCCAGCCTTGCCGCGCTTGGCATCGACTCGCTGAGCTGGGCGATCGGCGAGGAAATCGCCTCCGGCCTGTCGGGTCTGCTCGCAGGCCTTCTGGCGATCGCGCTTTTCGCTTTTGCCGCCGACATAAGAGGCGAGCATATCGAAGCGCTGCAGGAGCGCTGGCTCGATTGGCGCGATGCCCGCGCCGAGCGCAAAGCCGAGGTACAAATGAACCGCCCGGCCAAACGCGTGAAGGCCGCGCAAGAAAAAGGGGCCCGCAAAACGGGCCGCGTGCAAAGCCGCCCGGATGTCGAGCCCTCGCGCCTGCGCATTCTCTTCTATCAGGTCTCCGATCTTGCCTCCGGCACGGCGGACCGCTTGCTGCGCCGGGGCGATTATGCGCCGCTCAGCGAAGAGGAAAAAGACCGCGCCCGCGCCGGTCTCTTCGGCAAGCGCGGCGCTGAGGAAGAAATTTACGAGGAAGAAGATTACGCGGACGATTATGAGGACGGTTACGAAGACGATGAGGCGCTTTACGATGAAGCGCCCGCCGCGCGCCGCCGCGTAAAAGTCTCCCGCCCGCAAAACAAGGTCAAACCCTCCAAACGCGCGGCCCGCGAAGCCCAGCCGAAACTGAAATTCGTTGCCGAGGATTTCAACCTGCCTGCGCTCTCGCTGCTCACCGCGCCCAAGCGCCCGAGCGCCGATGAGGTCATGAGTGACGAGGCGCTGGAACAGAACGCGCGCATGCTTGAAGGCGTGCTCGACGATTTCGGCATTCGCGGCGAGATCATCAATGTGCGTCCCGGCCCCGTCGTCACGCTTTATGAACTGCGCCCGGCGCCCGGCATCAAATCATCGCGCATCATCGCGCTGGCCGACGACATTGCCCGTTCGATGAGCGCGGTCTCCGCCCGCGTCGCCGTCGTGCCGGGGCGCAACGTCATCGGCATCGAGCTGCCCAACACGAAACGCGAGACCGTCTTCCTGCGCGAGCTGCTTGCCACCGCCGATTATGAAAACAGCCGCGCCAAACTGCCTTTGACGCTGGGCAAGAATATCGGCGGCGAGCCCATTATCGCCGATCTGGCGCGCATGCCGCATCTTCTCATCGCCGGCACCACGGGCTCGGGTAAATCGGTCGGCATCAACGCCATGATCCTCTCGATCCTCTACCGCTTCTCGCCGGAGGATTGCAAACTCATCATGATCGACCCCAAGATGCTCGAGCTTTCCGTCTATGACGGCATTCCGCATCTTCTCGCCCCCGTCGTCACCGAGCCGAAAAAAGCCGTCGTCGCCCTGAAATGGGTGGTGAAGGAGATGGAAGACCGGTACCGGAAAATGTCGAAACTCGGTGTACGGAACATCGAAGGCTATAATGTGCGCGCCGCCGAGGCCCTCGAGAACGACGAGACGATCACCCGCACCGTGCAGACCGGCTTCGACAGGGAGACGGGCGAGGCGATTTACGAAGAAGAGGAAATGACCCTCGAACCGATGCCCTTCATCGTCGTCATCATCGACGAGATGGCGGACCTGATGATGGTCGCGGGCAAGGAAATCGAAGGGGCGGTGCAGCGCCTTGCGCAAATGGCGCGCGCGGCGGGCATTCACATGATCACCGCGACGCAGCGCCCCTCCGTCGATGTTATTACCGGCACGATCAAGGCGAACTTTCCGACCCGTATTTCCTTCCAGGTCACCTCGAAGATCGACAGCCGCACGATCCTGGGCGAGCAGGGCGCCGAACAATTGCTCGGCCAGGGCGACATGCTCTACATGGCCGGCGGCGGGCGCGTTTCGCGCGTGCACGGGCCTTTCGTTTCCGACGAGGAAGTGGAAAAGGTCGTCAAGTTCCTGAAGAAACAGGGCGTGCCGGAATATCTCGATGCCATTACCGCCGAAGAAGAAGGCGGGGAGGGCGATCCCTTCTCCCTCGATGGCGGCGGCTCGGGCGATGATCTTTACGATCAGGCCGTGGCGATCGTCGGCCGCGACAAGCGCGCCTCCACATCTTATATCCAGCGGCGTTTGCAAATCGGCTATAACCGCGCCGCCCGGCTGATCGAAAAAATGGAAGATGAAGGCGTCGTTTCCCCCGCCAACCATGCCGGCAAACGCGAAGTGCTGATCGGCGAACCGGGAGACGGCGTGCGCTATTGACCCGGCGCTGCTGCGGGCGAAGGTTAAGCGCGGTTAACCAAATGCCGCGCTGCCGCCCGCCTACCTCCTTCTTTCCGCCACATTGGACCGCTATATGAGCGTCATGGATAAATACCATCACGACAGCTATCCCGGTGACGAGCAGGCAGCGAACCGCCGCCAGATCAAGCTCGTGCTCGCCGCGCTTGCAGGGCTTGCACTTCTGCTGCTTGTTCTTGTCGGCGCGCCTTATGCGCAGGCAAGCGAGACGGAAGCAAACCTCAGCGCCGAGGAAGCTGCCGATGTGGACCGCGCTTCGGGCTATCTGAATTCCGTCGGCCATATGCAGGGCGCTTTCCTGCAGGTCAATCCGGACGGCACGCTTTCGGAGGGCAATTTCTATCTGCGCCGGCCGGGCCGCATGCGCTTTGAATACGCCGCCCCGCAGGAACTCCTGGTCGTTGCCGACGGCACCTGGGTGATCGTCAAGGAAGACGAAAAGGCGCCCGCCGAGCGCTACCCTTTGAACGCGACCCCGCTCAACATTCTGCTTTCCGATCCGGTGAACCTGCGTGAGCGGGCAGAGGTGCGCCGCGTGGAAGAGGAAGCGGGCATCCTGCGCGTTACCCTTGCCGATGCAACGGGCGAAGCGCCGGGTGAAATCACCCTCGTCTTCGATGAGCCGGAGTTGCATCTGCGCCAATGGATCGTAACGGACGCCCAAGGCCTTCAGACCACCGTTGCCTTGCGCAATATCGAGTATGGGCAGAAAGCCGATAACGATCTTTTCGTCGTCAAAGGCGAAAGCCGCCCGGCGGTTTCAGGCGGCGGCCGCTGAGCCTTCCGGCAAGCGCGGTATCCCGCTCATTTTCTTAAACAAATGGCCGGAAAAGCACACCCTTGAGCGCCGCCCCCTCTTGACCATGGAGGGGGAGCGGGGGTTAGCTTAATGCCACCATGATCCAAAAAACTAAACACGATGCCGCCCGCAAGGGCCTGAGACGGCCCATCGTCGCCATTCCCTGCGACATTAAAATGATGGGCGTTCACCCCTTCCATGCCGTAGGCGAAAAATACATCAAGGCCGTGAATGAAGGGGCAGGCTGCCTGCCTATCCTCATTCCCGTCATGCCCGACCCGCTGGCGCTCGAAGAGATTTTCGCTGTCGCAGACGGCATCTTCCTCACCGGCTCCTGGTCGAACGTCCATCCGCGCCATTATGCCGGACCCGCCTCGCGCGAAGGCACGCTGCATGACGAGCAGCGCGACGCGCTGACCCTGCCGCTGATCAAGGCATGCATCGAACGCGGCCTGCCGCTTTTCGCCGTCTGCCGGGGTTTCCAGGAACTCAATGTCGCTTTCGGCGGCACGCTCCATCAGCACATTCATGAAGAACCGGCCGAAGAAGGCTATGCGCCGCGTTTCGACCATCGGGACAAGAAAGACGATCCGGTGGAAGTGCAATACGGGCCTGCCCACAAAGTGAGCACGGTGCCGGGCGGTTTCCTGGCACAGCTTACCGGTGAGAGCGAGATTACGGTCAATTCCTTGCACGGCCAGGGCATCGACCGGCTGGGCGAGGGGCTGGAGATCGATGCGCGCGCGCCCGACGGCACCGTTGAAGCGGTGCGCGTCAAGGAGGCCGCCGCCTTTGCCTATGCCGTGCAATGGCACCCGGAATGGCAGTTCTGGAACAACCCCGTTTCCCTTAAACTCTTCCAAGCCTTTGGCGAGGCCGTGCGCGGCCATGCCGAAGCGGCACATGACGAAGAAACAAAGAACCAGGTGACACATGCCTGAGGGCGAGCGAACGAATATCGAAAAATGGTTGAAGGACCGCCGGGTCACGGAAATCGAATGCATGGTGCCGGACATGTCCGGCATCGCCCGCGGCAAGATCCTGCCGACGAAGAAGTTTCTCGACAGCTACAACAATGAGACCCTGCGCCTGCCGGAATCGATTTTCGGGCAGACCGTGACGGGCGACTATATCGATGAAAGCGCAATCCTGAGCGAGATCGAGCCGGACATCATTCTCGTGCCCGACGTTTCGACCGTGCGCATGGTCCCCTGGTATGACGAACCGACCGCCCAGGTAATCTGCGACGCGGTAAACCGGGACGGCACGAAAGTTTCCATCGCGCCGCGTTCCGTGCTGCGCCGCATTCTCGCGCTTTACGAAGAGCAGGGCTGGTACCCGGTCGTTGCGCCGGAACTTGAATTCTATCTCGCCGCCAAGAATATCGACGCGGACTATCCGCTTGAGCCGCCGATCGGCGCGAGCGGGCGCCCGGAAAAGGGCCGCCAGTCCTACGGCATCGACGCAGTCAACGAGTTCGATAACATCTTCGAGGACATGTACGATTTCTGCGAGGCGCAGGAAATCGACATCGATACGCTGATCCATGAAGCCGGCGCCGCACAGGTTGAAATCAATTTCAACCATGGCGACCCGCTGGAACTGGCGGACCAGGCCTTCCTTTTCAAACGCACCGTACGCCAATGCGCATTGCGCCACGGCGTCTATGCCACGTTCATGGCCAAACCTTATGAGCATGAGCCGGGTTCGGCCATGCATATCCACCAGTCGGTGGTGGATAAGAACGGCAAGAACCTTTTCGCCTCACGCAATGGGCGCGACACGAAACTCTTCCATCACCATATTGGCGGGCTGCAGAAACATCTGCCCACCGCCATGGCGATGATCGCGCCGAACGTGAACTCCTACCGGCGGATCGTGAAGTGGAACGCCGCGCCCATCAACACACACTGGGCGCAGGAAAACCGGACGGTGGGCCTGCGCGTGCCCGAATCCGACGCCAAAGGCCGGCGCATCGAAAACCGCGTACCCGGCGCCGACGCCAACCCTTACCTTGCTATCGCCGCCTCGCTAGCCTGCGGCTATCTCGGCATGATGAACGAGCTCAAACCTTCAAAACCGAAAGAGGGCGTTGCCTACGAATCCCGCGGCTTCGCGCTGCCCAAGCATCTTCTCGACGCGCTGGGCAAATTGCACACGAACCGCGAGCTGAAAGAAGTGATGGGCGAGGAATTCGTCACCGTCTTCATGGAAGTCAAAGACGTGGAATACAACGCCTATCAGCAGGTCATCTCCGCCTGGGAACGCGAGCACCTTCTGCTCAATGTTTAGAGCCAGCGCTAAGACTGGCGTTTAAGACCGGGGGACATCGAGCTCTTCAAGAAATGTCCGGTATGCCTGACCGGTATCGGAAGGCCGGTCAAGCATCGGCACGTGCCCGCAGCCATTGAGCTCAACAAGCGTGTCGTTGGGCAAAAGATCAGAGAGAGCCTGCGCGCCGGTAATGTGAAAGACGCGGTCCTCCCGGCACCAGACGATAAGCGCGGGCTGCACCAGCTTAGGGGCAAGCGCTTCCAGCCGTTCGGCTTTAGAAGCGCCGACTTCCTCCCAAATCCGTTCATTGTCGTTTGCAAGGGCCGCTTCGCTTTTCGCCCAATCATTGAAAACGGGACCGGGAATGTAAGGTGCGTCGGGAAAGAGCCAGTCCATCCGGCTTGCAAAGCCTGCCTCGCTTGTCACCACAAGCGGGCGCTCGCCGCGGGCAAGGGCCCGCTCCATATCGCTCGCCACGGGGGAGGTGACGCCAGCCGCACTGCCGATGAAAGCGATGGAGCGGACCCGGCTGGGGAAGCGGTGCGCCAGCATGCCGGTGAGCTGCCCGCCCATGGAACTGCCTGCAAGATGAAAGGGGCCGGGCGCGAGCTCATCGAGCGCGGCCATCAACCGCGCCGCTTGCCGGTCATAATCATAAGCACCGTCGCCCAGCACCGTGTTCTCGCCGAAGCCGGGCAGGTCCGGAATGACGACGCGGTAGCCGTCAAGCGCGCGGGAGAAATCGATCCAGTGTTCTTTGCGCGCATAAATGCCGTGCAGCAAAACCACGGTCGGCCCTTCGCCGCCCTCAAGGTAATGCACCGGCCCGAACGCCGTCTCCGCGACTTTCGCTTCCAGTCCCGCCGAAGCCCTGAGCCCAGCCACCAGGAGACGCGCCGTCCCTTGCGGAAAGAGCAGGGTGAGAACCCAGAAAAAAAGAACCAGCCCTGCCAGAACCCCTGCCGCCCAGTACCCACCACGGCCCGCCGTCAATCTCATCCCGCTCTCCCTGTCTCATCTGTGTTGTTGATGACGACGTATACTGATTCGTATACTATTGGTCAAGAGAAACTGGATTATTGACACGAAGCTGGCTATTATGGGGATATATATCAGACGAAGTGGTTTACCATGCCCAGTCCAAAACGCGCCCAATTGCTGGAAACCGCCCAGAGCCTTTTTGCCCGGGAAGGCTTTAAAGGCACAGCGGTCGACAAGCTCGTGGCTGAAGCCGGCATTGCCAAGATGACGCTCTACAAAGCCTATGGGACGAAGGAAGAGCTGATCCTGGAAACGCTGCGCCGGCGCGATGCGGCTCTGCGCGCGTTCCTCGTGGCCGAAAGCGCCAAAGCCGGTCCCGACCCGGAAGAGAGAGTACTGGCCTGTTTCGATGCGCTGGAAACCTGGTCCGGCATGCCCGGTTTCAACGGCTGTTATTTCGTTAGTGCCCTGATGGAATACGGAAACCCGGACGACAAGGCCCGCCAACTTGCCAAAGATCACAAGCGCCATGTTCTCGATTTCGTGACCGGGCTCTGTGTTGAAGCCGGGTTCGAGGCGCCCGAAGACCGCGCCCGCGATCTGCGCCTTTTGATGGAAGGGGCAACAGTGGCAAAACTCACGCTCGATCAGAAAGACAGTTTCCGCCGCGCCAAGGAAATGGCCAGGCTTCTGCTTTCCCAGCAAACCCCATCTGCCGCCTCTTGAGCACCTGTAGCAGCCCTGCTAGGCTTTCCACATGCGACAGGACATCAAGAAAATCCGCGTGACCAAACAGGAGCTTTTGATCCTGTGCGCGCGTATTGGCTACAACCCATAGAACTCCAGGGGCAGCTTGCCCCGCGCGTCCGCAATTGTTTCCGGCACAGTTTCCCGCAAAAAGCCGGACCCTTTTTCGAACTGACGTTCCGTAACGGATGGAGTTTTCAATGTCGCAAACCGCACAGATTTCCAATCAGACCCGCCGCTGGCAGGAAATGGATGCCCGCCACCACGTGCATCCCTTTTCCGATCAGGCCGCCCTCGCCAAGAAGGGCGCGCGGGTCATCACCCATGCCGAAGGCGTTTATCTTTACGATTCCGAAGGCCACAAGATCATCGACGGCATGGCCGGTCTTTGGTGTGTGAATGTGGGCTATGGGCGCCCGGAGCTGGCCGAAGCCGGCTATAAGGCGCTCAAAGAGCTGCCCTATTACAATACGTTTTTCCAGACGACGAACCCTTATACCGCCGAGCTCGGCGAGCGGCTGGCGGAAGTGACGCCGGACGGGCTCGACCGGTTCTTCTTCGCCAATTCCGGCTCCGAAGCCAATGACAGCATGGTGAAGATCATCCGCTATTACTGGAGCCTGCAGGGTAAGCCGGAAAAGAAAGTCTTCATCTCCCGCAAGCAGGCTTATCACGGCGTCACCATGACGGCGGCCTCGCTTTCGGGCATCTCGGCCATGCATCCGCAGGCCGGGCTGCCGCTGCCGAACCACGCCCATATCGATTTTCCCTACTGGTACGGCATGGGCGGGGATATGGACCCGAATGAATTCGGCGTGCATATCGCCATGAAGCTGGAAGAAAAGATCCTGGAAATCGGCGCGGAGAATGTCGCCGCTTTCGTCGCCGAGCCCGTGCAAGGCGCGGGCGGGCTCATCATTCCGCCGGACAGCTATTGGCCGGTCATTCAGGAGATTTGCCGCAAATACGACATTCTTCTGCATGCGGATGAAGTGATCTGCGGCTTCGGGCGTACCGGCAACTGGTTCGGCAGCCACACATACGGCATCGTCCCGGACACGATGGCCATGGCCAAAGGCATGACCTCCGGCTACCAGCCGCTTTCCGCCGTCGCCCTCGGCCCCCGCGTCGGCGATGCCTTGCACAATGCCGGTGAGGAATGGTCGCACGGCTTCACCTATTCCGGCCACCCCGTGGCCAGCGCCGTGGCGCTTGCCAATCTCGACGTGCTGCAGAAAGACAAGCTCGTGGAAAAAGCGGGCGGTGAAATCGGCGAGCATTTCCAGAAGCACCTTCACGCCCTCGCCGATCACCCGATCGTCGGTGAGACGCGCGGTGTCGGTCTCCTGGGCGCGATCGAACTTGTCAAAGACAAGAAGACCCGCGAGCGCTTTGAAGGCGATACCGGCGGGCTCTGCCGCGATCATTGCTTCGAGAACGATCTCATCATGCGCGCCATCGGCAACACCATGGTGCTGAGCCCGCCGCTTTCCATCACCAAGCCGGAGCTCGACGAGCTTTTCACGCTGGCCCGCAAGGCGCTCGACGCCACCGCCAAAGATCTCGGCGCCATGTAAATCCAAAAGCCGGACTAGACCGGATACCGAGCGGCGCTTCCAGCTTCAGGGAGCGCCGCTTTTCATTGGGGCATCCCAAAGATCGCCGGACACCGAAAAGTGAGCCCTCAAAAGGACAGCAAAGCTGCATTGTCACGGAACCAATATGAGGACTGTTTTCCGCGCCTTTCAGCCGGGCCATCGCAAAACGAAAAGCTAATAGTTAATCGTTTTTAACCCCGGGTTAGGTATCTGGAACGGTTCCAGTTGAACTGGGGGCGGCAGGCTCCTATCTCTAGTCTCAGCAGGGTTGGATAAAAGCGGTCCGGGATAAGCCCCCCTCTCCCGCCGTGGTCCCCAACCCTGAAGAAGTGCCGGTATTCCCCTCCTGGCACTTCGCGCACTGACAGTAAGTAGCGCATCGTGCCTCGCCTCCCCCCAAGGCGGGGCACGACTCTTTTCAGGCCACTGCTTTCGGGCCCTTGCAGCCTCACGCTCCTGTTCCCGCCCATTTAATTTCTCCCGGCTCTCCTCATCTTGAAAAGCACGCCGCTGCGCGGGCTGCATCCAGCTGCGATTCACGGTATAAGGTGGCCCGCCAAGATTGCGGCCCCGAGGGGTCAAACAGGAACGCCTGCAAGATGGATCACGAACCGCATAGCGCCCCGTCCGATCAGGAACTGGAATTCCTTTCCCAGGAAATGCCGGCCCTTGCCCGGCTAAGGGATTTCGCGCGGCTCGCCGAATCCGTACAGTGGTTTTCCGATCTCGGCACGCCCTTGCGCAAATCCGTGCGCGAAATCGCCCGCGCCTATCTCGATGGCCTCGGCTTTCCGGATGTCCATATGGCCCGCCTTCATTCCTGGGAAGAAGCGGCGGCGGCCGGTGAAAGTCTCGACTGGGACACCGAAGGCTGGGAGGCCGAAGAAGGCCTGCGCGCCGCGCTCACTACCGATGCGCTTGAGCAGCTCAGCCAGGAAGCGCTCGAGGTCGGCCTTGCCTATCTTTTCTCCGCCATCGAAGACCCGATCCGCCAGGCCGTGCTGACCGCCGCCGCCATCTGGGGCGAGGACGATGAGGAACTGCTCGCCGCCGCCATGGGCGCCGCATTGCAGGCAGCCCATTGCGCAGCGCTCGCCGTCGTGGCCGAAGAAGACGACGAAACCCATCCCTTCATCCACCGCTTCCGCCTCTTCGAGCGCGGCCGCTGGCCGGTGAGCCTTGCCGGGCGCACCTACAATATTTTCTGACGAATAATTCCCGCTCCGCCCATACCAACCAAGAAAGACCGTACCGTGCCGCTCAAGCTTGCCACCTGGAACATCAACTCCGTCCGTCTGCGGATCAATCTCGTCGAACGGTTTCTGGAAGAATATCAGCCGGACGTTCTATGCCTGCAGGAAACGAAGTGCCCGAACGATGCTTTCCCCTCCAAGGCTTTCCGCAAGGCAGGTTATGAGCACATCGCCTTTCACGGGCAGAAGGGCTATCACGGCGTTGCCACGGTAAGCCGCATTCCCTTCCGCGATGAAGAGCGGCGCGACTTCTGCGAGAAGGGCGACACGCGCCACCTTGCCATCACCCTCGACATCGAAGGCGGGGACGGCGTGCGCGTGCATAATTTCTATGTGCCCGCCGGCGGCGACGAGCCCAACCGGGAGGTGAACGAGAAGTTCGCCCACAAGCTCGATTTCCTGACCGAGATGGAAAGCTGGTACAAATCCCACAAGGCCAAGAAGAACGCCCGCATGATCCTGGTCGGCGATCTGAATGTCGCCCCGCTCGAACACGATGTCTGGTCGCACAAACAGTTGCTGAAAGTCGTCAGCCATACGCCGATCGAGGTCGAGCATCTGGCCCGCGTCATGAAGGCCCATGACTGGGTGGACGTGATGCGCCGCTTCGTGCCGGATGAAGAAAAGCTCTACACCTGGTGGAGCTACCGCGCGAAAGATTGGGCGAAAGCCGACAAAGGCCGCCGCCTCGATCATATCTGGGTGACCCCGGCGCTTGCCGAAACGCCCACCGCCATGGAAGTGATAAAAGAAGCGCGCGGCTGGGAGCGCAGCTCCGACCATGCGCCGGTGCTTGCCACCTTCGACATCTAGAACGGACGTAGGGAAAGGGGGGTGGAAGCAGGCGCCTGGCCAAAATACGCCGGCCGGGGGCAGCTCAACTGGGGGGTATGAGGCAAGCCTCGACGCCCGCTCCCTGGGGTTCCTCACATTTCCTTGGCCGGTGATTTTCCCAGCGGGCAGGTTGTCCTGCTCTTCGAAAATGATCCGATAGCGCTAATTTAGGGCATTGACCCTACTCCCGCAAGCCCTCACCATCGCCTCTGGAGGGCCGGACCCGAAACCGGGCGCGAAAAACGCCGGATGCCGGGGCCGGTTGGGAGGACAAGAAGAAGACCCAAGAGGAAAAATGGCGCCCACCACGCGTGAACGCATACTCGCGTCCAGCCTGACGCTTTTCAACGAGCACGGCTTCGACGGGGTGACGACGGCCCGCATCGCCGAGAATGTCGGCATTTCGGAAGGCAATCTCTGGTACCACTTCCGCACCAAAAAAGACCTGGTGCGCGCCCATCAGCAATTGCTGACGCAGAAGATCGCCCGGCGCCTGGGGCTGAGCTGGACGCCGGAAACGGTGCTCACCTCCTATATCGCCTTCAACCGGCTGATGTTCGAGGAGATGTGGGAGTTCCAATATCTCTACCGGGATTCCGCCGAATACGGACGCACCTCCCCGGAAATGGAAGAACGGGTGCGCGGCATCTACAAGGAAACGACGGACCGTCTGCGCCGCTTTTTCGATCAGATGTGTGACGGCGGTCATCTGACCATGCCGCGCAGCGAGCTGCCCGCCCTTGCCGACAATGTCTGGATGGTGGTGCGCTATTGGCCAAGCTTCCTGCGCGAGACACAGGAAGTCGTGCGCATGGACAAGGAGGCGCTTCTGGCAGGCATCCGCCATCACCTCGCGCTCTTCGAGACGCATTTGAGCGACGAGGCGCGCGCCTATATCGAGAAGAACGCCTTTACCGATTAAGCTCTATTTCTTATCGGCCTTCTTGTCTTCGGCGCGTTTCAGCCGCACGAAGGTGGCCGTGGAACTGCCGGTCGCGAGCACCTTGCCGCTTTCATCGCGCAGCTCCCCTTCGATGAAGCCGACCGACTTGCCGCGCTTGATCACCCGTCCTTCACCGTAAATCCGGCCAGGCCGGGCCGCATTCAGCATCGAGACTTTGATTTCGAGCGTCGGGCTGATTTCCCCCCAATCAAGATCGAGCCCCACCGCAAAGGCCATCACATCATCGAGCATGGCCGCCACCATGCCGCCCTGAATGCCGCCCCACAGATTGCAGAGCTGCTCACCCGCATTAAAGGCCACCTTGACCCAGCGTTCGTCTTGGTCGGCATCGAGAATTTCAAGGCCGAGATATTCGCTCGCCGGCGCTTTGCGTTTCAGCGCGGCTTGAATATTGGGCGGCCAGGGCTTGCCCTTACTTGTCGTACCAAGACTTGCCGTATCCGGTGTTTTCTTCGTTTCTTCCGCCGCGCGCTCGCTCATACCCGTCCCTGTTCTTTTTCTTTCTTCTCTTTCAAAAGCCCGCGCAGCGCGCCGGAGATCCCCTCGAGCCTGTCCGCCGCAGCGGCGGCGACGCCCAATGCAAGTTCCGGAAACTCGTCCGTCAGGCGGGCGAAAAGCGCACGGCTGATTTCCATCAGTTCCAGCGCTTCGCCTGCCCTGACACTTGCCTTTGCCGGCACGGGCTTCATCAAGGCGGTTTCGCCGATGATGTCCCCCCTGTCAAGGCGCGACGCCATGGGCCGGCCCTCCCCGTCCTCGCCCAGCATGACGGCAGAGCCTTCCAGCACCACATAGGCCCCTTCCAGAAGCTGGCCGCGCTCGATCACCAGCGTGCCTTCTTCAAAGTGCCGGTGGGCGGCGGTAAAGGCGAGGACTTCCAGGCGCACGGGATCGACACGGGCAAAAAGCGCCGTGCGCCGCAAAACCTCGATATCCCGCTCCACCGTCATAGCAGCCCGCTTCTTCCACACGCATTTAAAGGGCCGCTCTCTCGCCCCTTCCCGTCAAATCTGCTAGGTAGAGCCGGGCATGTAAAGAACGGAAAAGAAGATGACGGGCATGAACGAACCGGCCGAAGGATGGGATTACCCCAGCCCTTTCATCGTGAACCTGACGGTGAAGCCCGAGCATATAGATGATTTTCAGCATACGAATAATGTCGTCTATCTGAGCTTCATGGCGAAAACCGCCTGGGACCATTCCAAAGCCCTTGGCCTTGATTTCGAGATCTACCGCAAACTCGGCAAGGGCATGGTCGTGCGCCGCCATGAGATGGATTACTTCGCCCCCTCCTTCGAAGGGGAGGCGTTGCGCATGGGCACCTGGATCACCGGCAATGACGGGCGCCTGCGCCTGCGCCGCCGCTTCCAGCTCATCAACGAAAAAGGCGCGACCTTGCTGCGCGGCCTTTCGGATTTCGTCTGCATCAATATCGAAAGCGGACGGGCGGTGCGCATGCCGCCGGAATTCGTCAGCACTTATGCGCTGACCGCGGACGAGCCCGCCGATAGACCCGCGCCTAAGTAGGGATAATAACAGGGAAAATTGCGGCAAACCGCCGCGCGGCGCCGCGCCGCCTACCCGCGCGCGCCCTTAAGAGGCATATCAGGGGAACCTTTAACGCTTCTTCGAGGAGAGCCCCCAATGTATGGCCGCATCAACGGTTCGTTCCAGCCCGTGCTTGTTTGTCTGAATATCGTCATGGCGCTGGCACTGGCGGTAATCTTCTTCGGCGCGACCGCGCTCGTCATTGCAGCGCTCGCCGCCGTGCCTGTCGTCTTCGGCGTGCTGATCCACCTGACCGCACCCTTCTCGCGCACATAAGCGCAAGCGGGAAGAAGGATCGTAAGCCGGGGACGGAAATGTCCCCGGTTTTTTATGGCATGAGCTTGTAGCCGCCCGTCTCCGTCACCAGCAATTCGGCATTGGAGGGATCGCGCTCGATCTTCTGGCGCAGACGGTAGATATGCGTTTCCAGCGTATGCGTGGTCACACCGGCATTATATCCCCACACTTCATGCAGGAGCACGTCGCGGCCCACCACCTTCTGGCCCGCGCGGTAGAGATATTTCAGGATCGCCGTTTCCTTTTCCGTCAGGCGCACTTTCTTTTCCGACGGATCGACCAGCACCTTGGCCGATGGCTTAAAGGTGTAGGGGCCGATGGCGAAGACCGCATCCTCGCTCTGCTCGTGCTGGCGCAGATGCGCGCGCACCCGCGCTAAAAGCACGCCGAAGCGGAAGGGCTTGGTGACATAATCATTGGCGCCCACTTCAAGGCCGAGGATCGTATCTGAATCGCTATCGGCAGCGGTCAGCATGATGATCGGCGCTTTCAGCCCGGCCTTGCGCATCAGCCGGCAGGCCTCACGTCCATCCATATCCGGCAGGCCTACATCGAGCAGCACCAGATCCGCATGGTCCGAGCGCACTTGCTCCAACCCTTGAGCGGCTGTGGAGCCGGTAATGCAGGTAAACTCTTCATGCAGGTCGAGCTGCTCGACGAGCGATTCGCGCAAGGCGTCATCATCATCGACGATCAGGATCTTTTTGACGGTGCTCATCTGCCCCTCATCTCTGGCGTGCAGCAATAAACTGCGCTCAACATGCCGGTGATGTAAAGGCAAGCTCTCCCAGTCACAAGAGCGAGAGCGGGGGTATCACATTCATGTGAGACTGTTTGATCTCATTAGAGTAAATATCCGCTCCCCTGCCGGACCGGGCCAGCTCAGGAATAGCCAAAAGCGGCAACAAAAGGCGCAAGGCGGCGCTCCGCCGGCTCCAGATAGGCACTGTAGCGCTCATAGCGGGCGGCGGCGCGCTGGTAGATCGGCTCCGTCACCTGCGCATAAGACGGCGTGCGGATGGTGCCGCGGGCCTTGGCATGAGCCACATGCTCAAGCTGCGCCGGGTTCCAGGCAAGCCCCAGATGCGCCAGCACCGGGCGCACCGCGCCTTCCACATCGCCAATCAGCTCTTCATATTTGATGGAGACCGTATCGAGCGCGAAGCGGCCCTCATAAAGCTGCCAGAGCCCCATCACCGCTTCATAAAGCCGGGCGGCATCGCCGATATCGAGGAAATGCGCCATGGAGGCATTCACCTCGAAATCCTGCATGAAGCAGGACAGCACGCTGTCGAGGGGATGGCGGAGCGCCAGAATAAATTTCGCTTCCGGAAAGACCCGGTGAATAAGCCCCGCATGGATGATATTGAGCGGCAATTTGTTGATGACGGTCTTGGTTTCAAGCTCGGCGCCTTCTTGCCTCAGCGCCGCCCAATAGCGCGCGCGCAAATCCTCAAGGCCCGCTTCATCGAGCTTTTCAAGAGCGCCCGGATAACCGCCGGGCAGCGCCGCCACCGCATCGCGCACGGCGAGCAGCGCCGGGCGCTCTTCTATCACCTGCACATCCGGATGGGCATCGAGGATCTGATCGAGCAGCGTCGTGCCCGAGCGGGGAAAGCCGACAAGGAAGACCGGCGCATTGGCGTGACCCTCAGTCACCTTCCCCGTCTCCGGCCAGTTTTTCCCGAGCCCCGTTTGAAAGGCTTCGGTGAGGCCCGTCACCTGCGCCATATAGTTTGCTTTGTCGATGCCTTGAGCGGCGGCCTGCTGCTTTGCCATCTCGTTCTGGCGGGCAAAATGAGAATAAGCGTTCTGGGTATCGCCCAGCCGGTCATAGGCCTGGGCAAGCTCGGCATGGATAAGCCGGGCGGCATGAGGCGGAAACTTGCCGATCGCGACCTTTTCCAGCCGGTCTTTGACTTCCTCAAACCCGCCGAGACGGCGGGTTACGCTTGCCCAGACTTTGAGCGCCATGGGCGTGTGCGGCAGCGCGGCAAGGGCCTGATCGGCCAGCGGCTTGGCGGCCTCAAGATCGGAAAGGCGCTCATAGGCGGTGGCGAGCCCGGCCAGGAAATGGGCATGGCCGGGCAGCGCTTCGAGCCCGCGCTTATAGGCCTCGGCCATGGCGTGAAAATCGCCCGCACGCAAATGGTGCTGGGCAAGCTGGGCATAGCCGCCCGGCTCCCCCGGCGCGCGTTTGATCGCTTCCTCGAAATCCGCCCGGGCCTCATCCTTCCGGCCAAGCTCGGAGAAAAGAATGCCGCGGTTGAGATAGATGCCCGGAAAGGCCGGATCGAGCGAGGCGGCTTTGGCGAAGGTCGCCAGCGCTTCGTCGATCTTGCCCTGGCGGCGCAAAGCATTGGCGAGATTGACCTGCATGAAGGCATGGGACGGGGCCTGGGCCACTGCAAGGCGGATGAATTTTTCCGCCAGTGCCGGGTTCTGCGCCCTGAGTGCGACGAGCCCGCTCAAATGCAGGGCGTCCGGGTGATTGGGCGCCGTGCGGCGAATGTCATTAAGGAGCTTGCCCGCGCCTTTCAGATCCCCCGCATCAAGCTGAGCGGCAGCCTCGCGCAGCGCGGCCTTGATCCGATCGGGGCTGAGCGGGGCGCCTTTCGGCGCGGATTTGGGCGGAGAAGAAGAAACCATGAAATGACTGAACCAGACTGCCGGACGTTAAGGGCCATATCCACGCGGGAGTGCTGGCCCAGAGGAAGAGCGCCGGAACGCGCCCCATTATCTGACGGCGAGTTTCGCATGGAAGCCCTGCCAGGCTCCAGAAAAACCCTTTAAAGCCCTGCCCGCTCAGCAGAAAAAACCCGGCAATTTTTGCCGCCTGGCAGGGGTGCCGGGGCCCCTCCCCGCATAAGTCGTTGAAATAGCTGGCAGCCCGTCTGGTCCGCTTTTTGCGGCTCTTTCAGCAGACATCAGCCTTGAGTATTGCGACCGACCATGAGCCTTGAAACCGCCGCCGACCTGCCCCTTTATCTTCGCCTTGGCAACAAGCGCGGCACGAACGCGCTGGCCGAGCTTCGGGCGGCCAATCTGCGCAAGGCACAGGAAAGCGCCGCGGCGCAGCCCCAAAGCGCCAAAGCCCCGCAATCCCTGACCCGCAGCGCCGAGGCCCGCCAGAACCTTGCAACACCTCCTGCCGTCACCGGCCAGGAAAAGGGCGCGGAAAACGGGCTTTCCTTCGGCGATCTCATCGATGTTATCAACCCGCTTCAGCACCTGCCCGTCGTCTCCACCCTTTACCGGGAATGGACGGGCGATGAGATTGCGCCCGCCGCAAAAGTCGTGGGCGGAGCGATTTATGGCGGCCCCATCGGCGCCGCCGCCTCTCTCGTCAACGCGGTGATCGAGGAATCGACCGGCAAGGATATTGGCGGTCACGCGCTGGCCCTGCTGGGCGGTGAGGAAGAGGCCGGACCGCAGCTTGCCGCAAACGCGGCGCGCCCGGCTGAAGCAGCTGCCATTAATCCGGCACCCGCCGCGCAGGTCGCCGCCGAGACTGAGGAAGCGGCACCGCAAATCCTGGCGCAGGCCGCGGAAGCGCCCGCCGCCCCTAAAGGCGCCTTTGAAGCCAAAAGCGCCGCCGCCTCGAACCTGCCGAGCCTGAGCGAGGAAGGCTGGGATGCGCTACTGCGCTCCGTGAACGATCCTGGCGCCCTGAAACGCCCTGAAACGGCAGAAGCCGCCATTCAGACCGCTCCGGAAAAGACCGCAGAAAAGCCTGAACGGCTTGCCTCTGCCGCGCCCGCCGCCCCAGCCGGCAATGAGCTGCCCGCCTGGCCGCCGCAGCCCGGCGCCATCGACCCATTGACACTCATGGCCCGTTCCCTGGACAAATATGAAGCGGGCAAAGCGGCCGGCTTCGGCGCTGCCTTCAGCGGAGAGACGGGCACCCGCACCGATAAGCGGTTCTAAGGCGCAATTTGGGATAAGGCTCAGGTAAAAGCCGGGCCGGACAGATCATGGACATTACCGTTTCCGCCAAATCGGGCACTTATCGCGGCAAGCTGGAAATCGGCGCGCTGCGCTTTGCCTGCGCCCTTGGCCGCAGCGGCCTGACGGAGGAAAAACAGGAAGGGGACGGGGCAACGCCCATCGGCATCTGGCCGCTGCGCGAGGTTTTTTACCGCGCCGACCGGCTGGATGCGCCGAAAACCGATTTGCCCATCACTCCCATCCATCCGGAAAACGGCTGGTGCGATGCGCCGGAGGACCCGGCCTACAACCGGCCCGTCAAACTGCCCTATCCGGCCAGCGCCGAAAAGCTTTGGCGCGAGGACGGGCTCTACGACATCGTGGTGGTGCTGGGGTATAACGACGAGCCGCCCGTGCCCGGCAAAGGCAGCGCCATCTTTTTCCACTTAGCGCGCGAAGAAGAAGACGGCGGCTACGGGCCCACGGAAGGCTGCGTCGCGGTATCGCGCGCCGATATGCTGAAACTGTTGCAGCTTTGCGAGCCGGATAGCCAGATGCGGATCGGCATCTGATCTCTTCTACCTTACGTGCGCGCGCCGAAAATCGCGCTGCCCACCCGCACATGGGTGGCGCCAAGCTCGATGCCCGTCTCGTAATCCGCGCTCATGCCCATGGAAAGCGCGCTAAGCCCATTACGCTCGGCGATCTTGCGCAGAAGCGCGAAATGCAAGGCGGGCTCTTCGTCCACAGGCGGAATGCACATCAGCCCATCGACCGGCAAGTGAAGCTCATCCCGGCACAGCTTGATGAAACCGTCCGCCTCGTCCGGCAGAATACCCGCCTTCTGTTCTTCCTCGCCCGTATTGACCTGAATGAAAAGCCTGGGCAGGTCCGTCCCCTTCTCCCGCTCCTTGGCAAAGGCACGGGCAAGCTTTTCCCGGTCGAGCGTTTCGATGACATCGAAAAGGGCCAGCGCTTCGCTCACCTTGTTGGTTTGCAGCGGGCCGATGAGATGGAGCTCGATGCCGCTATAATCTTCGCGCAGTTTCGGCCATTTCTTATGGGCTTCCTGCACGCGGTTTTCACCAAAGACGCGCTGGCCCGCTTCAAGCGCCGGGCGTATCTCTTCCGCATCGAAGGTTTTGGAGACGGCAACGAGCGTCACCGCGCCTTCCGCGCGGCCTGCCTGTTTGCAGGCCTTGGCGATGTCACTCTGCA
Source organism: Tepidicaulis sp. (assembly GCF_965222285.1). NCBI lineage: Bacteria > Pseudomonadati > Pseudomonadota > Alphaproteobacteria > Hyphomicrobiales > Parvibaculaceae > Tepidicaulis > Tepidicaulis sp. Next base: position 3,455,582 of record NZ_OZ244942.1, read on the forward strand.
CGGTTTTCAGATTGTCGCTCACACTGCCGGCCATTTGCCGCTCCTTCCGAACCGCTTTACGGGGATGGGCCAAAGGAACGGCATTCTGCTAATCTTGTCCAGACCGATCTCGGCCTTTCTTTAAGGGAGACATGCATGGCGCGGCCCTCCGCAAGCCTGATGCGCAGTGTGCGGGAGCTCGGGGCGAAAGCCCCGTACCTGCCCGATCTGCTGGCGCTGTCGGATGAAGCGCGCGCGCGCGATCCCCTTGTGACGCTGGAGGGCCTGCCTGCGGGAAGCGGCTATATCTTCCGCCATTATTCGCTGGCTAGGCAAGAACGCATGAAGCTGGCAAAAGAAGCAGAACGCGCGGCGCGTCGGCGCGGCATCTTCTTTCTCGTGGCGGGTGATTTCGGCCTTGCCACGCATCTGCGCGCCGACGGCATGCATCTGTCCGAATGGCAGGTGAAACGGGGATATGCGGCAAGGGCGCTGGAACGTTTCGCGCTTGTCACTTGCGCCGCTCATTCCACCGAGGCACTCGTGCGCGCCGCCCGCGCGGGGCTCGATGCCGCGCTCCTCTCCTCGGTTTTTCCGACGCAAAGCCATCCCGGGGCGAAAGCGCTTGGGCTTTTGCGCTTTGCGGCGCTTACCGAAGAAGCCGCGCTCCCTGTCTATGCCATGGGCGGGATAAATGAAGAAACGGTGCGCCGTCTCTGCCCCACAAAGGCAGCGGGCATTGCAGGGATCGGTTTTACGTCAGGCTGAGCGTTACTTAATCTTTATAGTCTTCGGGAATATAACCGAAGCGTTCCATTTGCTCTTTATGCTGATCGATAATCAGGCGCACCTGATCCGGCGTCAGTTCCTCGCGCCATTGCTCCGCCTTGCCTGAGCGAAAGAAGGCCTTGGCATGTTCCGAGCGTTCCTTGAAGCCCGCCTTTTCCTCCTGCGCTTTCAGCGCCTTGAAGGAGGAATGACGGATCGCCCGCTCCAGCCTTTCGGTGGAAGGTTTCAGCCCCAGAAACTTCGTTACGCTTTTGAACGCGCGCCGGGGTTTCACGAGCATATCCTCATAGCGCAGAACCAGCAGCTGCGGATTAGGATGCTGCGTCCAGCTTTTCACATGCGCCGACCAGGAGGAATGAAATTCCGGTACGTGCCCCCCGCCTGACGACGTGGCCGCCCCCTTGTTGCCCAGCCGCTCAATCGCTTCATCAAGCGTCAGGCCAAAATGATGGGTCATGGAGAGCACGACATCGAGCGGGTTGCGCACCACATAAATGCCGCCAGCGGTCACATCCATATTGTGCATCGGCATGCCGTGCCATTCGCCCAGAAAGTTGTGGGTCTTGACGAAGACGGAGTCCGGGAAAGCCTGGGTCATATCCGCATGGGCAAAGGGGCGGATTTTCATGACCACTTCGGGAGAGGCGTCTTCCACCGGCGTTTGCAGATGCCGCGCATACCACTGCGCGGAGGACTCGCCGAGGCAAAACTGATCGAGCTCATTGATATTGGCCGGCGTAGGCGTGTTGCGCAGAAGATTGTAGAGAAAGGAGCGCAGCCAGGTATTGCCGGACTTCGGGTAGGATGCGAGCCAGATGATGCCGCCCATGTCAGATGCCTTTCGATTGCATGCCCGCTGCTTTTAGCAACAACCGGGCGCGCGGAAAAGCCATCTGCCCATCCCACCGACGGCACAAAAAAAGAGAGCGGGCAAAGCCCGCTCTCTTCCGTCCCAAGACTTCAGAAGTCTTAGAAAGAGATCGCCAGAACGATACCAGCAGATTCGGAGTCAACGGTGTTGGTGCCGTTGTTGTCTTCGATCAGCTGGATGTCGAGGCCGAGGTCAACACCGGCGCCGAGCGAGTAGCCGCCACCGATCTGCCAGAACTCGATTTCCGTGTCGCCAAGACCGGTACGCTCACCCGTGGATTCCAGGTACGCGGTACCAACGGTCCAGGGGCCCGAGCCGTAAGCCAGACCAGCGGTCCAGACTTCGGTTTCGTCACCCGAGAAAGCCGTGTTCTGCGTGCCGCGGGCAATGTCTTCGTTCTGGTACCAGGCGCCGCCCAGCGTGAAGCCGGCGAAACCGAGATTGGCACCGAAACCCCATTCTTCCGGGTCGCCGCCGCCAGCAGCCGGGGCATCGCCCGTGCCGTAGAAGCCGTCAACGCCGACAGACACTGCGCCGAATTCACCGGCGTAGTTGGCGGCGATTTCGAACACTTCTTCAACAGCGCTGTTCTGCGGGCTGATGCCGAAGCCGTTCGCAACCGGGTTGTTCGCACCGGCGTCCGGCGTGTAGGACACACCGAGCTGGAAGCCGGCAAGGCGCGGCGTGAAGTACGAAATCTTGTTGTCGTCTTCCGTCAGCAGTGCGTACGTGGACGTACGAACCGAGGTACGGGGCGAGTTGAAGATGTTCGGGCTGTCAACGCCGTTACCCGGCACGAACCAGGGCGACGAATAGTGCATTTTGAAGGAAGCGGAGTCGGTAGCACCGATTTCCGTACGGCCGAAGCCGCCCTCAAGGTAAGCGAACACTTCCTGGAAGGTTGCGTCGTCGTTAGCCGGAACGGCTGCGCCTTCGTCATCGCCGAGCTCGAGCATCAGCGTGGCACCGGCAACGAGGCCGTTATCCAGCGTGCCTTCAGCGTTGATGGTCAGGTCACGGGCAACAACCGGGACTTTCGTGTCGTCGGTGGAAACACCGCCGACGCTGTCGGAGTCAACGAAGTAGAAGCCGGTGATCAAGGAGCCGCTCACCGTTACGTTGAGCGGGTCGCTAGCAAGGGCCGGACCGGCAACGAGGCCGGCGGTGACCAGAGCGGTCGTCCCAAGGAGAGTCTTTTTCATCTGTTCCTCGCAGTTCAGCAGTTAGCTGTCTAACTTGAGATCTTCGGAGCCTTGTATTTTTGCGAACCGGATTTTCTTACCAGATTTGCTGTCGCCGGGATGTGCTCCCGTTCCCTCAATCCAGTCGTCCAACCGGTCCTTCCGCAAACGTTTCAGCTCTTGGATCCTCTCGTCGCCGGGCGACAAATTGCAATGCCCCCCCAAGCGCGTACCCCGATTAATCAAGATGACCCGGCCACACGTCAAGCAAACCCGACCGGTATTGAGGGAAATTTGAGGTTATGTTGCGTAAAGATCACAACACCTTAGCAGGAAATCGAAAAGCGAAAGCTGAACCGCAGGACCGGGATTCCAACAGGCCTGCCATACGCCCACGGGGCATCTGTGGTGTTTTTATCACACACCTGTGAGGGACATCGCTCCTCAAAGCCTCTCTTAAGCCGCCCTGCGCGGCGCAAACCCAGCGCCGAAACCTGCCGGATGACGCGCAAAGGCCCCGCTTATGTTGGACGGGAGAAGGCAAACAGGCTATAAGAACTGCCAAATCTGGGACTTTGGTCCATGGGCGAGCCGGTATTGAGTGCCGGCTGACCAGATCAACCGATTAGACCACGGGCCAGACCACAGGAATACAAGTCAGAAGAGAATATTCCCATGCCCAAACTGGCGTTTCGTGCCTCCTCGTTCGTTTCCATCGCCGGGGCCGTTTTCCTGAGCCTGTTCATCGCCGCCTGTGCCGGCGCGGACAAGGACGAAAGCTACCCCACCTCGTCGAGCGACAAGGGCTACGGGCCCAATAATCCCCGCCCTTCACAGGAGCGGGAGAGCATTTTCGGTGAAGACGGCCTGTCGCTATTCGGCGGCGGGGGCGGCGCAGCCTCCGGCGGCGGCGCGGGCATCGGGGTCAATTCCTTCCTCTGGCGCGCCTCGCTCGACACGCTGGCCTTCGTGCCGCTCGCTTCGGCCGACCCCTTTGGCGGCGTCATCATCACGGACTGGTATTCCGATCCCAAAGCCCCTGACGAGCGCTTCAAAATGACGGTCTATATTCTCGACCGCCGCTTGCGCGCCGACGGGCTGAAAGTCTCCGTCTTCAAACAGGCCCGCGACAGCGAGCGCGGCTGGGTAGACGCTTCCGTCGATCCCAATACCCATGTCCAGCTGGAGAACGCTATCCTGATCCGCGCCCGCCAATTGCGGATCAGCACGCTGGAAGCAGACGAAGGCTAAGCGGAACTTATGACGGCCCTCTTGCCGTATAGCCAAATACGGGGCAAAACGAAGCGCGGCGCAGGAGCCGCGCTTCTTGTTTGAGGAGCCCGCCCCGCGCGGCAAGATGACCGCCTTTCCGTTTGCCCAAGTTTCGAGAGCACGACCCGACCATGGCCAGCCCGGATACGACCGACACCGCCCGCTATAACGCCAAGACCGCCGAGCCCAAATGGCAAGAGACCTGGGACCGGCAAGGCTGTTTCCGCACGCGCGAGGAAAGCGAAGCACCGGGCAAGGACAAATATTACGTCCTGGAGATGTTTCCCTATCCTTCCGGCCGCATCCATATGGGCCATGTGCGCAACTATGCGATGGGCGACGTCATCGCCCGTTTCAAACGCGCGCGCGGCTTCAACGTCCTCCACCCGATGGGCTGGGACGCCTTCGGCATGCCGGCGGAAAACGCGGCGATGGAGAACAAAGTCCATCCCGCCGACTGGACCTATAAGAACATCGCCGCCATGCGCGGCCAGCTCCAGGCCATGGGCCTTGCCATCGACTGGGAGCGGGAATTTGCAACCTGCGATCCTTCTTATTACCGCCACGAACAGGCAATGTTTCTTGACATGGTCGAGGCCGGTCTCATCACCCGCAAGAAGAGCTATGTGAACTGGGATCCGGTGGACATGACCGTGCTTGCCAATGAGCAGGTGATCGACGGCAAGGGCTGGCGCTCGGGCGCGCCCGTCGAACGGCGCGAGCTCACCCAGTGGTTTTTCAAAATCACCGATAAGGCCGACGATCTCTTGAAAGGGCTCGAGGGGCTGGAGCGCTGGCCGGACAAAGTCCGCATCATGCAGACCAACTGGATCGGCCGCTCCGAAGGCGCGCGCGTTTTCTTCCCCGTGGAAGGTCTGTCTAAAGACTATTCCCTTGAAGTCTTCACCACCCGGCCCGACACGCTGTTCGGCGCGTCCTTCTGCGCGCTCTCGCCCGGCCATCCGCTGACCCGCGAGCTTGCGGAAAAAGACGCCAAGCTTGCCGCCTTCGTGCGCGAATGCGAACAGCTCGGCACCAGCGAGGAAGCGATCGAAACCGCCGAGAAGAAAGGCTATGACACGGGCCTGCGCGCCCGCCATCCTTTCATCGAAGGCCATTCCGTTCCCGTCTTCATCGCGAATTTCGTGCTGATGGATTACGGCACCGGCGCCATTTTCGGCTGCCCCGCCCATGACCAGCGCGACATGGATTTCGCCCGCAAATATGCCCTGCCCGTTTTGCCCGTCGTGGCACCGAAAAAACTGCAAGGCGCGGAGCTTGAAACATTCCTGAGCGAACTTGGCGAGGCAAACGAAGCCTTCGACGGAGACGGCGTTGCCGTCAATTCCGATTTCCTCAATGGGCTGGAAGTGACCGAGGCCAAACGGGCCGCCATCGAAAAGCTCGAAGCCTTGAAACTCGGCGAGGGCACGGTCAATTACCGCTTGCGCGACTGGGGCATCTCGCGCCAGCGCTATTGGGGCTGCCCGATCCCGATCATCCATTGCCCCTCTTGCGGCACCGTGCCGGTGCCCCGCGCCGACCTGCCGGTGGAACTGCCCAAGGATGTGAGCTTCGAAAAACCGGGCAATCCGCTCGATCATCATGCGACCTGGAAACATGTCGCCTGCCCGAAATGCGGCGGCAAGGCCGAGCGCGAGACCGACACGTTCGACACGTTTGTAGATTCTTCCTGGTATTTCGCCCGCTTCTGTTCGCCGAAAGCCGAAACACCGACCGATGTCGCCGCCGCCAATTACTGGCTGCCGGTCGATCAATATATCGGCGGGGTCGAGCACGCGGTGCTGCATCTTCTTTATGCGCGCTTCTTCACCCGCGCCATGAAAGAGACCGGCCATGTGGGGCTCGATGAGCCCTTCACCGGCCTTTTCACCCAAGGCATGGTGACGCATGAAACCTATAAGGGCCCGGACGGGCGCTGGGTGGCGCCGGACGAGCTTTTCTGGAAAGACGGCAAACCCTTCCTCGATGAAGCGGCCGGCACACCGGTAAAGGTCGGCGCCATCGAAAAGATGTCGAAATCGAAGCGTAACACGATCGATCCCACCGCCATCATCGATCAATATGGCGCGGACACCGCACGCTGGTTCATGCTGTCCGACAGCCCGCCCGAGCGCGACGTGCAATGGACGGAAGAAGGCGTGGAAGGCGCCTGGCGCTTCACTCAGCGCTTCTGGCGCATCGTCACCGGTGATCCGGCAAGCCTGGCCGCGCCCGGCACGCCCATGCCGGCCCTCGATGAGGCGGCGGAAGCCCTGCACCGCACGGCGCATCAGATCCTTGCCGCAATTACCGCCCATATCGAGGCGCTGCAATTCAACAAGGCCGTCGCCCGGATTTACGAGCTTGCCAATGCTATTTCCGCCTTCAAACCGCAGGATGAAGCAGCCGGCAAATGGGTGAAACGGGAGGCCGTGGACATGCTGGTGCAGATGGCCGCGCCCATGATGCCGCATCTGGCCGAAGAAAGCTGGCAGGCGCTCGGCCATGAAACGATCCTCGCCGAAACGCCCTGGCCCATTGCAGATGAGAGCCTTTTGGTGGAAGACTCCGTTACCCTGCCCGTGCAGGTAAACGGGAAGCGGCGCGATGAGGTGACCGTGCCCCGCGATGCCGATAAAGCCGCCGTGGAGCAAGCTGCTCTCGGCCTTGAAAAGGTGCGCAATGCCCTGGACGGTAAAACACCGAAAAAGGTCATCGTCGTGCCGGGACGGATTGTGAATGTCGTGGTTTAAAGAGCGCCGGGCCGTTCTGGCTCTTCTCGTGGTAGCTGGCTTTGCCCTTGGCGGTTGCGGCTTTCATCCGCTTTATGCGGACCGCACCGGCGGTGCGCCCGTCAAAGCCAAGCTGCAAAACGTCTCGGTCAGCGCCCCCGGCACGTCTTATGGCCGCAATCTGAAATTCACGCTCGAAGACCTGATGGGCGCGGCGGGCAATCAGGGCACCCGCTATCAGCTCTCGCTGACCCCGACCATTTATGAAACCGACATCGCCGTGCAGCAGGACACCGAAGTGACCCGCAGCAACATCCGCATGACGACCCCCTTCTCCCTTTACGATCAAGAACTGGGCGAAGTCGTCTTTAAAGGCACGGCGCTCAGCGTTGCCTCTTATAACCGCGTCGATTCCGAATTTGCCAATGTCATCGCCACGCGCGATGCCGAAGAGCGCGTCTCGAACGATACCGCCCGCGACATCTATACCAGGCTCAGCATCTTCTTCGAGCGTCAGGGCCGGAGCTGACACGGAAAGCTGCAGAAGGACCCGCGCCCCGTGAAGCTGAAGCCGAGGGAAATCGACGCCTTTATCCGCAAGCCCGATCCGGCGGTGCAGGCGATCCTCGTTTTCGGGCCGGATCAGGGGCTGGTGCAGGAACGTTGCCGCCAGCTTGCCAAGACCGTCCTTGACGATCTGACCGATCCCTTCCGCCTGACCGATATAAGCGATGCGGATCTGCGCCAGGACCCGGCGCGTCTGGCCGATGAAGCCGCCGCCATTTCCATGATGGGCGGGCGGCGCGTCGTGCGCGTGCGCGGCGCGGCGGACGGGCTTTCGAAAACCTTCAAAAGCTTTCTGGAAAATCCGGCAGGCGATGCGCTGATCATCGTTTCGGCAGGCGAGCTCACGCCGCGCTCCTCTTTACGCAAAACCTTCGAGGACGCAAAAAACGGCGCTGCCATCGCCTGTTATGCCGATGACGCTCAGGCACTTGAAGGCGTGATCCGCACACGGCTGAAAGAAGCAGGGCTTAGCATCGATGCCGCCGCAACCAACTATCTGCAGGCCCATCTCGGCGGCGACCGGGGCGTGACATTGCAGGAACTCGACAAGCTCATACTCTATATGGGCTCAGCCGAGCAAAGCGAAGTGACGCTGGAAGACGTGCAGGCCTGCGTCGGCGATACGGCGGCGATGAGTGTCGATGAAGTGGTGGACGCCTCGCTTGGCGGCGATCTGCCCTCGCTCGACCGCGCGCTCATCAAAGCGCGCGAGGCCGACACAAGCCCCGTCATGCTGCTCAACGCCGTCACCCGCCATGCCGAGCAGCTCCATCTTTTGACGGGACAGGCCGAAGCCGGTGCGCCGCGCGACGGGCTTTTGCGCACCATCCGCCCGCCCCTTCACTTCCGAAGAGAAGCCGCCGTCAAACGCCAGCTTTCCTTATGGACACGGGCGCGGCTCGACCGGGCGCTGATGCTGCTCGAAGAAGCCGACCGGCAATGCAAAACAACGGGCATGCCCGATTGGGCAGTGTGTGCCCAGGTACTCTTCCGCATTGGCCAGGGCGCACGGGCCGGCAGACGCTGACGAGGTAAATGCGCGCAAAGAAAAAGGCCGGGCGCAGTGCCCGGCCTTTTGGTTCTTTAGAAAGCCGAAGGATCGTCAGATATCGGAGGCCTGATTGGCTGCGCTGATCAGCGCTTTCAAGGACGCCTGCACGATATTGGGATGAATACCGACACCCCAGATCGTCGAGCCGTCCGGTCCTTCCACTTCCACATAGGCAACAGCGGCTGCATCCGCGCCCGTGCCCACCGCATGTTCGGTGTAGTTCTTCAGGCGCATATCGACATTGCAGTCGCTGCGCAGCGCATTGACGAAGGCATCGATCGGCCCGTTGCCCTTACCGTGAATTTCGCGCAGCTTGCCCTTGTCCTTGATCTCCGCCGTGAGCAGACGCCGCTCGCTGGCATGCGGGTCCGGCGTCGTGCGGTAAGTCACGAACTCAAAGGGCTCGGCGCGGGTGAGATATTTCTTCTCGAAGAAATCCCAGATGAGTTCGGAGGAAACTTCCTTGCCGGTTTCATCCGTGTACTTCTGAATGACTTTCGAAAAACTCGCCTGCAAAGCCTTGGGCAGATCGAGATTGAAATCGCGCTGAATGAGATAGGAAATCCCGCCCTTGCCCGACTGGCTGTTGACGCGCACGATCGCCTCGTAGCTGCGTCCCAGATCCTGCGGGTCGATGGGCAAATAGGGCACTTCCCAGATCTCACTATTAGCTTTTTCCTTCGCCGCCATCCCCTTCTTGATCGCATCCTGGTGCGAACCGGAAAAGGCGGTGAAAACAAGATCGCCCACATAAGGATGGCGCGGATGGATCGGCAATTGATTGCACTCGATCGCCACATCGCGCAGTTCGTTGATATCGCCGATCTCCAATTGCGGATCGATACCCTGCGTGAACATGTTGAGCGCGATATTGATCACATCGACATTGCCGGTGCGCTCGCCATTGCCGAACAGCGTGCCTTCGATCCGGTCCGCCCCGGCCAGAATGCCAAGCTCGGCGGCGGCCACGCCCGTGCCCCGGTCATTATGCGGATGCAGTGACAAGATCACGCTGTCCCGGCGCGGCAAATTACGGTGCATCCATTCGATCTGATCCGCATAGATATTCGGGCTCGCCATTTCCACCGTCGCCGGCAGGTTGAGGATCACCTTTCGGTCCGGCGTCGGCTCCCAGACATCCATGACAGCGGCGCAGACATCGCGGGCAAAGTCGAGCTCGGTGCCGGTGAAACTTTCCGGCGAATATTCGAACATCACTTCCGTTTCGGGCATCGCATCGCGCAGCTTCTTGCAAAGTTCGGCGCCTTTCACCGCGATCTCGGTAATGCCCTCCCGGTCCATGCCGAAGACCACCCGGCGCTGCAGCGTCGAGGTGGAATTATAAAGATGGACGATAGCCCGCGGCGCGCCTTTGATCGCTTCGAAAGTCCGCTCGATCAATTCGGGCCGGGCCTGGGTGAGCACCTGGATGGAAACATCGGCGGGCACTTTTCCCTGCTCGATAATCTCGCGCACGAAATTGAAATCCGTGTCGGAGGCCGCCGGAAACCCGACCTCGATTTCCTTGAAGCCCATCTTCACCAGCGCATCGAACATCTTGTGCTTGCGCCGGCTGTCCATCGGCTCGATCAAAGCCTGATTGCCATCCCGCAAATCCACCGAACACCAGATCGGCGCTTTCGTGATCGTGCGACCAGGCCATTGCCGGTCGGGCAGATCGATAGGCTCGAAGGCCCGGTATTTCTGGATCGGCATCGCGCTTTTATGTTGTCGCAAAGCCGTATCGCGCGGCGGCAAATTCTTTTCTTGTGTCATGTCATCAATTCCAAATGTCGGAAAGTCTTATACCGGCGCTCCTATGGAAGGAGCAATGACGGACCGCACCGAGCCGCCGGCTGTCCACTTGATCCGGCGGCCCGCGATAAGTCGCAGAAGGCCGCGTAGAAGAGAGGACAAGACGCCATGCCGCATATCCGCGCGCGCGGAGGGGCGAAAACGAACCGAATGAATGTGAGAAGACATTAACAGCCTCAAGCAATGAAACGACAAAACGACCCTGGGCCCGGCACGCCTTATGCGGCCGGGTTGATAAGTCGTAGCGCTAGGTTCATTGCGATCACTGTCATCATGTCCAAAACTTAAGGGCTCGGGACCTGCCGCGCAAGTCCCTCCAAGCTCAGCGCACGAGCCCGCCCCCGGAACCACCGCCATGGGCGAGACGGCGGCAAATCTCATCGAGCTGCTCGAGCGTCTTGTAATGCACTTTTACCTCGCCGCCGCTTTCCCCTTTATGAACGACATCGACATTAAGGCCGAGCGCATCGGAAATGTTCTTTTCCAGCGCCCGCGTATCGGCGTCTTTCTCCTTGGGCGCGCTGCCGGCCCCCGTCCCGCGCCCGCCGCCGGATTTGGCCGTGTCGTCTTTCCGGGTCAGCGCTTCGGCTTCGCGCACGGACAGGCCTTGCTCGACGATTTGCTTTGCCAGCGCCTCAGCATCCGGCCGGCCGACCAGCGCGCGGGCATGGCCGCCCGTCAGCTCGCCATTCGTAATATAAGCGCGCACTTTTTCCGGCAGCGACAGAAGCCGCAGCAGGTTTGCAACATGCGACCGGCTTTTACCGATCATCTTGGAAAGCTGGTCCTGAGTGTACTGGAACTGATCGATCAGGCGCTGGTAGCCCGCCGCTTCTTCAACGGCATTGAGATCGGCGCGCTGCACGTTTTCGATAATGGCGATTTCGAGCGATTCATGATCGGTCAGCTCGCGGACGATCACCGGCACCTGATGGAGCTGCGCAGCCTGCGAGGCGCGCCAGCGCCGTTCCCCGGCCACGATCTCGAAGGCGTTTTCCTCACCTTCCAGCGGGCGCACCACGATGGGCTGCAAAATCCCCTTCTCACGGATCGAATTCGTCAGATCGGCTAGGTCTTCCTCACGGAACGTGTGACGCGGCTGAAAGGGGTTGGGCCGCAAATATTCGATCGGTACCTGGCGGATACCGCGCGCTTCGGCCGCTTCCGTATCCCCAAGATCGATTGCCGTATCTTCCCCGATCAGGGCCGCAAGACCCCGTCCCAACCGGCTTTTGCTCTGCGCTTCGTCGGCCACCGCCTACCTCCACCATTTGCCTGTATCCCGTGATACCGGCCAGGCCATTCGGCCCAAATCTCATTTGAGAGCCCCAAAGCACTACTTTTGGTAGTACCTGCCAAGCCCTTTAAGCGCCCGGGTTTTTCATCTCAATGCCGCGCCAGTGCTACCAAGTAGGACAAAGCCAAATCTTTTCAGCAGCTTATCCCGGCTTCTTAAGAGTCTTAAGAGACTCGTTTAAGTTGCATATCCCCCGTCCGCCTTCACCTATCCGCTCACGCCGCCGGACGATTGCGCAATTTCTGCTCGCGCTGAATGATCTCGGAGGCAAGGCGCATATAGGCCTGGCTGCCGGAGCAGCGGAAATCGTAAACCAGCGCCGGCTTGCCATAAGACGGTGCCTCGGAAATCCGTACGTTGCGCGGGATGACCGTCTTATAGACCTTGTCGCCGAGATAGGCGCGCACGTCTTCGGCCACCTGGCCGGAGAGATTATTGCGCTTATCGAACATGGTCAGCACGATGCCCTGAATTTCCAGCTTCGGATTGAGGCTGGAGCGCACCCGCTCCACCGTGCGCAACAGCTGGCTGAGACCTTCGAGCGCGAAGAACTCACATTGCAAGGGCACGAGAATAGCATCCGCTGCCGTCATCGCATTGATGGTCAAAAGATTGAGTGAGGGCGGGCAATCGATCAGCACATAAGAATAAGGCTGCGACTGAATGGGGTTTGCATCGCGCTCCGGCGCGCGGCCTGCCGGCGGCATCCGGTTCAGCGCATCGCGCAGCCGGTGCGAACGGCGCGCGACGGAGGCAAGCTCGAGCTCCGCGCCAAGCAGATCCATCGTGGAGGGCGCTACATCGAGCCCCGGCACTTGCGTTGAGACGATCGCATCCTCGATCACCGCCGAGCCGGTCAGCACATCATAGGTGGAAACTTTACGCGCCTGCCGATCGATGCCGAGGCCGGTGCTGGCATTGCCTTGCGGATCGAGATCGACGATCAGCACCCGCTCGCCCACCGCAGCCAGCGCAGTTCCCAGATTGATGGCGGTCGTGGTTTTGCCGACCCCGCCTTTCTGATTGGCGAGAACCAGCACGCGGGGTTTTTTCACGCCCTGATCCGGCATTTGCTTGCCGGTGCTGGCAGGCGCTTCCGTGTTCTGATCAAGTGTTTCCACGCGCGAGCCCCTGAAGCTTGACGATCGTACCGGCCGGATCGGATCGGCTGGGTATTTCCTCTGCACTAAATGTCCAACATTTATGGGCTGTCGTCAATTCATCCCCTACCCCTTGACCCTTCAAAAAGAGCCCTATGGTTTGCGGAGTGAAAAAAGGTGCCGCCCAGTCCAGCAATTGGACAAGCGGCGCACAGGCACGGGCCGTCACGGCATCGACCGGACCCAGCGCCGCGGCGTCCAACTCCTCGATCCGGCAGGTATGAACCTGGGCCCGGGCCCCGCTCTGGCGCAGCGCCTCGCGCAAGAACGTCGCTTTACGCCGGTCACTATCGACCAAGTGAATTTCGACGTCCCGGTCCGCCAGAAGAATGGCCAGCACCACACCGGGAAAACCGCCCCCGCTCCCCAGATCGACAAGCCGCGTCAGGCGTTCTGGTAGAAGGGGAAGAAGCTGGGCAGAGTCAAAAAAATGCCGGCCCCAGAGGGCATCCAGCGTGTTCGCAGAGACCAGATTGATAGAGCGCTGCCACTTCCTCAGACAGGACTCGTAGGCGGCGAGACGGTCTAATGTTTCACGTGAAACAGGCATCGCCGCCGAAAAGGATTCCCGATCAACGACTTGCTGGACATTCTTAGTATGGCTGCTCATTCGCCCGCAGCCCGGCGCTTCTCAGGACGTTTCACGTGAATCAAAAGCGCCGTCAAGGCTGCCGGTGTCATCCCTTCAATCCGGCCGGCCTGGCCCAGTGTTACGGGGCGCGCATCCTTCAATTTCTGACGGATTTCCGCCGAAATTCCGTGTACTTGTCCATAGTCCAGATCCGCGGGAATCTGTAGCTCTTCATCCCGGCGGAACGCTTTGATATCCGCCGCCTGCCGGTCCAGATAGCCTGCATATTGAGCGTCGATCCCGACCTGCTCCAGGATCGCCGGGTCGAGTTTCGAGAGTTCCGGCCATACTTTTTCAATACCGGTCAACCCCACATCGGGATAGGCCGCAAGATCGAATGCCGTCCGCCGTACGCCGTCCTGGTTGATCTTGAGCCCCCGTTTGACGAGCTCATTCGGCGTCAGAGAAAGGGAAGTCAAAAGAGCCTTCGCCTCCTTGAGAGCCTGCCCCTTTTCCTCGAAGGCTGCGCGCCGCGCGTGACCCACACAGCCCAGCTCCATACCCAAAGGCGTCAGCCGCTGGTCGGCATTGTCCGCCCGGAGCGTCAACCGGTATTCCGCGCGGGATGTAAACATCCGGTAGGGCTCGCTCACCCCCTTGGTGACCAGATCATCAATCATCACGCCGATATAGGCATCCGCCCGGTCGAGGATAAAAGCGTCGCCACCGCCCGCTGCCCGTGCCGCATTAAGCCCGGCCATCAGGCCCTGCGCCGCGGCCTCTTCATAGCCAGTCGTACCATTGATCTGCCCGGCGAGATAAAGCCCCGGCAGCTTCTTCGTTTCAAGCGTCGGCAGCAATTCGCGGGGATCAATATAATCATACTCGATGGCATAGCCCGGCCGCCAGATCACCGCTTTCTCCAGACCGGGAATGGTCTTCAGAAATTCCTTCTGAATCTCTTCCGGGAGCGCCGTCGAAATACCGTTCGGATAAACCGTGTCGTCATCGAGCCCTTCCGGCTCCAGGAAAATCTGATGGGACTCCCGCTCCGCAAAGCGGACAACCTTATCTTCGATGGACGGGCAATAGCGCGGGCCCCGGCCTTCGATCCGGCCGCCATAGACGGGCGACTCTTCGAGATTGGCGGCAATGATGTCATGGGTCGCCTGGACCGTCCGGGTAATACCGCATTCGATCTGCGGCACCGTAATAGCCGTTGTCAGGAAGGAGAACGGTGTCGGGGGATTATCCGCCGGCTGGGTTTCGAGTGAAGCCCAGTCGATGGTCTTCCCATCAAGGCGCGCCGGTGTGCCCGTCTTCAAGCGGCCGAGCTGAAAGCCAAGCCCGTACAGGCGGTCCGAGAGCCCCAGCGCCGGTGCCTCTCCGACACGGCCCGCAGGTATCCGCTTCCGGCCGATATGGATCATCCCCCGCAAAAAGGTGCCGGTCGTCAGCACCACTTTCGGCGCTCCGTAGCGCCGCCCATCTTCCGTGATGACACCCTTGAGCTGGCCATTCTCAACCAGCAGATCATTGACCGCGCCCCCAATCACATCGAGCTCCGCCTGCGCGGTCATCTCTCTCTGCATCGCCTCGCGGTAGAGTTTCCGATCGCTCTGGGTACGAGGCCCGCGGACCGCCGGTCCCTTACGCCGGTTGAGCAGACGGAACTGGATACCGGAGGCATCCGCCACCCGGCCCATCACACCGTCCAGCGCATCGATCTCCCGCACGAGATGCCCCTTGCCCAACCCGCCGATGGCCGGATTGCAGGACATCTCCCCGATCGTTTCGATCTTATGGGTGAGCAGAAGCGTTCGGGCACCCAGGCGCGCAGAGGCAGACGCGGCTTCGCATCCAGCGTGGCCGCCGCCAATGACAATCACATCATAGGAACTTGTTACGTCGCTCATCTCATCACCCGCTCACGGGGACTCCATATGGAGAGTGCGGCCCCGTTCTGACTCCCTTTGGCGGAGGCGTCAATGCGGCTGAATAGCCGCGCTACCTGCCACCAGCAGTTTTCCACAAAACCCGGACTCCTTTTGTTTCACGTGAAACATCAAAGCCACGGAACCCGGCGTCTCCTACTTCCCGATACAGAAATCCCGGAACACCACATCCAATAATTCTTCGACATCCACCCGGCCAGTCAGCCGCCCGAGCGCCCTCAGTGCTTGACGCAATTCCTCACCGCCAAGCACCACATCATCCTCTGCCAGCCAGCGTTCGGCCCCGGTCAATCCGGCCACACAGTCCTGCAGCGCGATGCGGTGCCGCTCGCGGCTGATCACTGGATTATCCAGAGAGGGGGCGAGACGGCGCACTTTTTCCTCGATCAGCGCAGCCAGTTCTTCCAGCCCTTCCCCCCTCACTACCGATATGGGGAGGATTCTACGTCCATAAAGCCCGGGTTCAGGGACCTGTTCCGGAGCCGAATCCAGATGGTCCGATTTATTGAGCACACACACATCATCCGGCGTGGCATCCTCGAAAGACCCCAATATCTCGTGTCCACCCGGGCTTGCCGCCGCCATCACAATCCGGAAATCGGCGGCCTCCGCCCGCGCCAAAGCGCGGCGCACGCCTTCCGCCTCCACAGCGTTCTCCGCCTCCCGCAGCCCCGCCGTATCGGCAATCGTCACAGGCAGGCCCGCGAGTTCCATCCGCGCCTCGATCACATCGCGCGTCGTCCCCGCCTCTTCCGAGACGATGGCCGCTTCCCGCCCGCACAGCCAATTAAGCAGCGAGGACTTCCCGACATTAGGCGGCCCAACAATCGCAATCTCCAGACCCCGGCGCACCAGCTCGCCCCGGTATCCGTCGGCCAGTACCGCTTCGATCTCCGATTTGAGCGCGCCAAGCCCCGGCAGAATGGAAGCGCCGAGACCCGCGCCCACATCGCCTTCCTCTTCTCCGAAATCGATATCGGCTTCCACATAAGCGCTCATGGCGATCAGCCGCGCCCGCCAATCCTCTGCCTTCTCTTTTAGCGCCCCGGTCATCTGGCGCAGCGCCTGTTCGCGCTGGCCCGCCGTCTCCGCATCGATGAGATCGGCCAGCCCTTCGACTTCGGTGAGATCAAGCCGCCCGTTCTCGAACGCCCGCCGGGTGAAGGCGCCCCGCTCCGCCGGTGCGAGCCCCGGCAGCCGCGTCAGCGCGCCAAGCACCGCCTCCACGACCGCGCGCCCGCCATGGACATGGAGCTCGGCAACGTCTTCGCCGGTGAAACTCGCCGGGCTTTTGAAAAACAGCACCAGCGCCTCATCGAGCCAGGCCCCGGTTTCCGGATCGCGCAGCCGCCGCAGCACCGCCTGGCGCGGCGCGCCCGGACCCCTGCCGCTCAGCTTCTCAATAGCTGCGCCCGCATCCGGCCCCGAAATCCGGATCACCGCCACTCCGCCTTTACCCGGCGGCGTAGAGAGCGCAAAGATCGTTTCCATTCCGAATCGAGCCCTTCCCGTCCGGCTTCATCCCGCGCCTCCCGGCTCCAGGATTTTCGCAATCAATTCATCGACATAGAGCTTGCCGCCCTGATACCGTCCGCTACATATCGGAGGGGCGGTTTTCCTGCCCCGCGCCCGCAACGGGCTGCCCGATCCTGCGCCCCTCACGTCCCCGCGCTTCTTACGTCAAGGACCTCATGACCCAGACCCGCGCCCAGAACCAGCTTGCCAGCCAGACCAGTCCCTACCTTCTCCAGCATAAGGACAACCCTGTGCATTGGCGGCCCTGGGGCCCGGAGGCGCTGGCGGAGGCGAAAGCTTCGGGCAAGCCCATCCTGCTCTCGGTCGGCTATGCCGCCTGCCACTGGTGCCATGTCATGGCGCATGAGAGTTTCGAGAACGCCGAAATCGCCGCACTCATGAACGATCATTTCATCAATATCAAGGTCGATCGCGAAGAACGGCCCGATATCGATGCCATCTACATGTCCGCCCTGCATATGCTCGGTGAACAGGGCGGCTGGCCGCTCAGCATGTTCCTGACACCGGAGGGCGAGCCCTTCTGGGGCGGCACATACTTTCCGCCCGAGCCGCGCTATGGCCGCCCGGGCTTCCCGCAAATCCTGCAGGAAATTTCGCGCATCTTCCGCGAAGAGCCGCAAAAAGTCGACGCCAATCGCACCGCCCTGACGAAAGCGCTCCATGCCCGCTCCTTGAAGGACGCGCGCGGCACCCCGCCCCCCGATCTTGCGTCACGTGTCGCGGGCAAACTTCTGCAGGTGATGGACGCGCAGAACGGCGGCATCCAGGGCGCGCCCAAATTTCCGCAAACCGGCATTCTGACGTTGCTTTGGCGCAACTATCTGCACACGGAAGATGAGGCTTTTGCTGCACCGGTGCGTAAGGCGCTCGATCACATGTGCGAAGGCGGCATCTACGATCATTTGGGCGGCGGCTTTGCCCGCTACTCTGTCGATGCGGAATGGCTCGTGCCGCATTTCGAAAAGATGCTCTACGACAATGCCCTGCTTCTCGATCTTCTCACCCTCGTCTGGCGCACCACCGGCGATGCGCGTTATGCCGCGCGCATCGAAGAGACGGTGACCTGGATCTCCCGGGAAATGATCGCCGAAGGCGGCGGCTTTGCCGCCAGCCTCGATGCGGACAGTGAAGGCGAGGAAGGCAAATTCTATGTCTGGTCGCAGGCCGAAATCGATGCCGCGCTTGGCGAGGATGCGGCGCTTTTCAAACAGGCCTATGACATCAGCCCTGCCGGTAATTGGGAAGGCAAGAACATCCCGAACCGCCTTCACGCCGCAGATGCGCCGTTCGACACCGCCCTCGATGAAAAACTGAAACCCACCCGCCAAACGCTTCTTGCCTTGCGCGAGAAGCGCGTGCACCCCGGCTGGGACGACAAAGTCTTGAGCGACTGGAACGGTCTCGCCATCGCCGCCCTTGCCCGCGCAGGCGCCGCCTTCGAGCGGCCTGACTGGGTGGAGCTTGCCCAGCGCGCCTTCAATTTCATCACCGGCACGATGTATGTGGGCGGAAGGCTTTTCCATTCCTGGCGCCAGGCGAAACTTCAGCACCGCGCCATGGCGAACGGGCTTGCCGCGATGATCGACGCCGCTCTTGCGCTTTTCAAAGCGACAGGCGCGCGTGCCTATATCGAGCAGGCCGAAGCCTGGGTGGAAGAACTCGACACGCATTACTGGGCCGAGCCTCAAGGCGGCTATTATTTCACGCCCAATGATGCCGATGCGCTCATCACCCGCATCCGCACCGTGCAGGACGATGCAACGCCCGCCGCCAACGGCATGATGCCCGGCCTCCTCATCAAGCTTCATGCGCTGACCGGCAAGCTGCATTATCTCGAGCGTGCCGATCAGATCCTTGCCGCCTTTGCAGGAGAAGCGGAACAGAACGCCTTCCCGCTTGCCTCGTTCCTTGCCAGCCTCGACACCCGTCTTCACCTCGTGCAGATCGTGCTTATTGGCGAAGGTGAGGCGATTGCCCCTTTCCGCGCCGCTGCCGCCCGCGCCCCGCTTGGCGATTATGTGCTTGAGGAACTGGCGCCGGGAGACGACTTGCCCGATGCCCACCCCGCCAAAGGCAAAACGCAACATGAGGGCAAACCCACCGCCTATATTTGCCGCGGCGATACCTGTTCCCTGCCGGTCACCGAGCTGGCAGAGTTCGAAAAACAACTCGCCGCTGCCCGCTGACGCGCGCGCGCCAAGCAGCTAAGCTGCGCGCAGCAATCTCGAACCGGCGCGCCCTGCGCGGCCGCCGTACTTAGAAGCCATAACAGGGAGATACACATGCCCGGTAATTTTCTGCCAGGACAGGACGTCACCATCAAAGGCCCGGACGGAGATTTTTCGGGCTACCTCTCCGTGCCCAAATCCGGCTCGGGCCCCGGTATCGTCGTCATTCAGGAAATTTTCGGCGTCAACCAGGTGATGCGCGACATCACCGAATGGCTGGCCGATCAGGGATACGTGGCGCTCTGCCCCGATCTCTTCTGGCGCATCGAGCCCGGCATCCAGATCACCGACAAGACGGATGAAGAATGGAAACAGGCTTTCGATCTTTTCGGTAAGTTCGACGTCGATAAAGGCGTGACCGACATTCAGGCGACGATCGATCACCTGCGCGGACTGGAGGCCTGTACGGGCAAGGTCGGCGCGGTCGGCTATTGCCTCGGCGGCCAGCTTGCCTATCTCACCGCCGCGCGCACCAATGCGGATGCCGCCGTCGGCTATTACGGCGTCAATATTCAAAACCTGCTCGGCGAAGCAAAGAACATCAAAAAGCCGCTCGCGCTGCATGTGGCCGGCAAGGACGAGTTCGTGCCGAAAGAAGCTCAGGAGCAGATTATCGCCGGGCTGCAGGATCACCCTGAGGTCACGCTCTATACCTATCCCGAGCGCGACCACGCTTTCGCCCGTGAAGGCGGCGCGCATTATCATCCCGCCGACGCTAAAACGGCGAACACGCGCACACTCGATTTCTTCAAGAAACATCTGGGCTGACGGCCAGCTGACGGAAAGGGAGGCACGCGCCTCCCTTTTCCCTTTGCCGCGCCCCTTCAAAGGAACCGCCCCATGATCAAAGCCATCCACATCCACAAGACCGGCGGACCGGACGTCATGAAGCTCGAAGAGATCGAGCTGCCCGCCCCCGGCAAGGGCGAGGTTCGCATCCGCCATAAAGCGATCGGCGTCAACTTCATCGACACCTACCACCGCACCGGCCTTTATCCCTTGCCCCTGCCCATCGGCCTCGGGTTGGAAGCGGCCGGCATCGTCGAAGAAGTCGGCGACGGCGTGACGAACCTCAAAAAAGGCGACCGGGTGGCCTATGGCGCAGGTCCCCTCGGCGCTTATGCCGAGGCGATCAACGCCCCCGCGAACCGCATCGCCAAAGTGCCGGACGGGGTGAGCGATGAACAGGCCGCCTCCCTCATGCTGAAAGGCATGACGGTCCGCTATCTTTTCAAGGAAACCTATTCTTTGAAAAAAGGCGACACGGTGCTTTTCCACGCCGCAGCCGGCGGCGTCGGCCTCATTGCCTGCCAATGGGCG
This sequence comes from Tepidicaulis sp., assembly GCF_965222285.1. Lineage (NCBI taxonomy): Bacteria > Pseudomonadati > Pseudomonadota > Alphaproteobacteria > Hyphomicrobiales > Parvibaculaceae > Tepidicaulis > Tepidicaulis sp. The sequence goes on from NZ_OZ244942.1 coordinate 3,475,909, forward strand.
AAGGATATGGGCGTGACGCTGATCGGCACCGCAGGCTCGGATGAAAAATGCGCCCTCGCCAAATCCCATGGCGCGGCCCATGTCATCAATTATTCCAAGGAAGATGTCGTCGCCCGGGTGAAAGAGATCACCGATGGCCAAGGCGTGCCCGTGGTTTATGACGGGGTCGGCAAGGACACATTCGAAATCTCTCTCGACTGTCTTTCCCGGCGCGGCCTCCTTGCCACTTTCGGCAATGCCTCGGGGCCCGTCACGGGGGTCAATCTCGGCATTCTCACCCAAAAAGGGTCGGTCTATGTCACCCGCCCCTCGATGATGGATTATCTCGTCACTGACGAGGAGCTTGCCGCCACCACCGCCGATGTCTTCGACGCGGTCGCGCGCGGCGCCATCAAAATCGATGTGAACCAGCGCTACGCCCTGAAAGACGCCGTCCAGGCCCATAAGGATCTGGAGGGCCGCAAGACCACCGGCGCGAGCGTGCTTCTGCCTTAAACGGCGGATTGGAGGAATTCGGTCCTCAAAAGGGCCGAAGATTCTCTTATAACGAAGATTGGGACCTTAAAAAGATTCACCCCGGGAAAATTCCCGGGGTGTTTTAACTTCTAAGTAACCGTAAGTCCCGATCAAGTATTCATACTATCGAAGAACTCGGCATTATTTTTCGTCTGCTTCAGCTTGTCGAGCAGGAACTCGATGGCGTCCACCGTGCCCATCGGGTTGAGAATCCGGCGCAGCACATACATCTTCTGCAGCTCGGCCTTGTCGATAAGAAGCTCTTCTTTCCGGGTACCGGATTTGAGAATATCCATGGCCGGGAAGACGCGCTTGTCGGCCACCTTCCGGTCGAGCACGATTTCCGAGTTACCCGTGCCTTTGAATTCCTCGAAGATCACTTCGTCCATGCGGCTGCCGGTATCGATCAGCGCCGTGGCGATGATGGTGAGCGAGCCGCCTTCCTCGATATTACGCGCGGCACCGAAGAAGCGTTTCGGGCGCTGCAGGGCATTGGCGTCCACACCGCCGGTCAGCACCTTGCCCGAGCTCGGCACCACCGTGTTATAGGCGCGCCCGAGACGGGTGATGGAATCGAGCAGGATCACCACATCACGCCCATGTTCGACCAGGCGCTTGGCTTTCTCGATCACCATTTCGGCAACTTGGACGTGGCGCACCGCCGGCTCGTCGAAGGTCGAGGAAATCACTTCCCCCTTCACCGAGCGCTGCATATCCGTCACTTCTTCCGGCCGCTCGTCGATGAGCAGCACGATCAGATAGCATTCAGGATGATTGGCGGTGATGGAATGGGCGATATTCTGCAGCAGCACCGTCTTACCCGTGCGCGGCGGCGCAACGATCAGCGCGCGTTGGCCTTTGCCGAGCGGCGCCACCATATCGATTACGCGGGCGGAACGGTCTTTCAGAGTGGGGTCTTCCACCTCCATCTCGATCTTCTCATCCGGATAGAGCGGCGTCAGATTGTCGAAATGGACTTTGTGGCGGGTCTTTTCCGGCGATTCAAAATTGATCGTGTTGACCTTGAGCAGCGCGAAATAGCGCTCGCCGTCTTTCGGACCGCGGATCTCCCCTTCCACCGTATCGCCCGTGCGCAGCGAAAAGCGCCGGATCTGCGAGGGGGAGACATAAATGTCATCCGGGCCCGGCAGATAGTTGGCCTGCGGCGAGCGCAGAAAGCCGAACCCGTCCTGCAGCACTTCCACCACCCCTTCACCGATAATATCGATGCCCTGTTCGGCCAGTTTTTTCAAAATGGCGAACATCATGTCCTGGGTGCGCAGCGTGCTGGCATTTTCCACTTCCAGCTCTTCGGCAAACGCCAGAAGTTCCGTGGGGGATTTGGACTTGAGATCCTGCAGTTTAATCTGCTGCATGAAGCTGACCTTGAGCTTGAAAGAAACCGCGCGGACCCGGTTTCGAATGATTTGAGAAAAGTCTGAAGGCGGGAAGTCGGAACCCTTCACCCGGCCCGGCTGCTAAGCGGCCAATGCCTTGTGTGAGCTCTCTCTCGCTCTCACCTGCCGGCCCAGAAATGTGATGAAATGTCTGTCCCGGAGATGAGCGGCGGCGCCACAGAAACGGCGCGCCGGACCGTTGTGATCGGCCAACGGGAGAAATATACGTCAAAAGCCGCCGATTACAAACAGTCTCGGACGCACAATTGTGTCAAAAGGGCCGCACAATCACCATGATGACAATAAAAATGGTCAGCAGCGGCGGCACTTCATTGGCGATGCGCAGGAATTTCGATGTGTGCGGGCGCTCATCGGCCGCGTAAAGCCGGCACCATTTCGTCAGCACCCCGTGATAGGCGGACATGACGATGACCAGCGTCAGCTTCACATGAAACCATCCCTCGGAAAGAAGCGAGGGAATGGTGAGAATAAGCAAAATGCCGAAGAGCCAGGTCGCGCCCATCGCCGGATTGACGATGCGCTTTAAAAGCAGTTCTTCCATGCGCTTATAATTCTCCGAGAGCACCGATCCTGTTTCGGTTTCGGAATGATATACGTAAAGCCTTGGAAGATAATACATTCCCGCCATCCAGAAGATGACGGAGATGATGTGAAACGCCTTGGTCCAGAGATAAAAGGGCTGCAGAAATTCCATCGTTCCGGTTTCGACTCTTTTAAGTTTTGATCCCTAGAGCCCCGCTGGAAGGCTTTTCTTCCGTCAGGAAATCCCGGCAATCGCCCGCCCGGCCGTGCACACATGCCCCGGCGCATCTTCCGGGCAGAGCACACCGGTGCTGGCGAGACTCTCAAGCACCAGCCGCGCCAGCCCGTCGATGAAGGGCCGCTCGGTGCCGACAGCCGCAACGCGCACATAAGCCGGCACCCCGCTTTCCCGCGCCAGTTTGCCATATTCGATATCGAGCTCCACCAGGGTTTCCGAATGTTCGGAGACAAAAGCGATGGGCACGACGACCAGCGCCTTACCCTCGGCCCCCGCCCGCTCGATTTCCTTATCCGTCGCAGGCCCGATCCATTCGAGCGGCCCAACCCGGCTTTGATAGCAGGTTTGCCAGTCGAGCCCGGGAATGGCGAGCTCATTGACAATCGCCGCGCAGCTTTGCTCGACCTGAGCCTGATAAGGATCGCCGTCTTCGATGACTTTTTTCGGCAGGCCATGGGCGGAAAAGAGCACCCGGGCTTTTTCCGGCCCGCCTGCTTCTGCCAAAGCCGGACGGATCAGACTTACATAAGAAGAAATGAAACCAGGTTCGGCCGGATAACAGCACACCACATGAACGGGTGCTTTCAACCCGGCTTCCCCCGCCGCGCGCATCCAATCCTTGAACGAGGATTCGGTCGTTGTCGTCGAATATTGCGGATAAAGCGGCAGGAGGACGATTTCATCGGCGCCCCAGGCTTTCACCTGCGCTGCCGCGTCATCGGCAAAGGGATGCCAGTAGCGCATGGCAAGAAAGGTCTTTGCCTCGATCTCCCCCGCCGCCGCCTGGTCTGCCAGCACCTCTTCCAGCGCCCGGCCTTGTGCTTCAGTCAGCGGCACGAGCGGCGAGCCGCCGCCAAGCTCCGCATAAATTTCCCGGGCAATTGGCGCGCGGCGTTTCGAAATCAGCTTGGCGAGCAAAAAGCGGAACGGATTGGGAATGCGGATGATCGCCGGATCGTTGAAGAGATTGAACAGGAAGGGCTGCACCGCTTCGGGCCTGTCCGGCCCGCCCAAATTCATCAATACGATGGCAACTTTGCGCCGTCCGGTCATGGGATCGCTCATCTGAAATTACGGATGAAGTCCAAGAGCTCCGCCACATGCTCAGGCGGGGTCTGCGGCACGATGCCGTGGCCAAGATTGAAAATGAAAGGCCCGTCCCCCAGTGCTTCGAGAATGCGCGCGGCGGCGGTTTTCATTTCCTCCCCGCCTGCCACGAGAAGCAGCGGATCGAGATTGCCCTGCACCGGCCCCAAAGGCTGCACCGTGTCCCGCGCCCATTCAGGCGCAATCGCCGTGTCGAGACTGACGGCGCTCACCCCCGTTGCTTTGAAATAGTCCGCATAAGCCGGCCCCGCCCCTTTCGGGAACGCGATGACGGGGATATGGGGCGCTGCCTCTTTCAGCCGCGCGCGGATCTGGCGCACGGGCTCGACACACCAGCGCTCGAAATGGGCGGGCGGCAGGGAACCGGCCCAGGTATCGAAAAGCTGAATGGCTTCCGCCCCCGCCTCGATCTGAGCGAGAAGATAATCGCCCGTCGCCTCGATGAGGAGATCGATCAGTACCTGAAACTCGTCCGGCGCGCGGTAAGCCCAGAGCTTTGCCGCCGCCTGATCCGGCGAGCCGCGCCCGCCCACCATATAGGTCGCAACGGTCCAGGGCGCCCCGGCAAAGCCGATCAGCGCCGTCTCACCCGGCAATTCCTTGGAAAGCCGCCGCACGGTTTCAAAGACCGGGGCAAGATGTTCAAGCAGCCCTTCCTTGCTCAAAGCGGAGAGCTCCTGCGGATTGGTGACAGGCTTCAACACCGGGCCGATCCCCTCTTCGAACCGCACGTCCTGGCCGAGCGCATCCGGGATCACGAGAATGTCGGAAAAGAGGATCGAAGCGTCGAAGCCGTAGCGGCGGATCGGCTGCAGCGTGACCTCAACCGCGAAATCCGGCGTATAGCAAAGATCGAGAAAACTGCCTGCCTCTTTGCGCACCTGCCGGTATTCGGGCAGGTATCGCCCTGCCTGGCGCATCATCCAGATCGGGGGCACATCGAAGGATTGGCCTTCCAGGGCGGCGAGAAATTTCTTCTTGGGCTCGGTCACGTCATTGCCTGTTTGTCACGCCAGCCGGATAGGAAGGACTGGCCGTCTTCATTTCCCGTCTTGCTTACATGCTCGCGTCTTGAATTGCGAGCTTGCAGGTTGCCGCAGGCATCGTCCCTTGCCAGGTCCCTTCGGAAGCTTGCTTCCTTAAAAGCGCTTATTGGAGGTCCCCGGTTTATCCACGAGTCTTCTTCCAATCTAAATATCTCTTAGAAGGATGTGGTGGGTAGTGGTTGCCTGTGGATGGTGAGGATTAAATTTGGTCCGGATTCCGCTCACATCAAGCGTAAGGTGAAAATCTTCTGCGTCCTTTCCCGCTCGGCTGTGCAAAAGCGGCGGGACAGGAAAAAGCAGGCAGGATTCCAATGGTTTGAATATGAGGCTCCCGATTGTGGAAAACGGGGAGGACGTGAATGAACCGGAGCCGGAATTTCAGTTACGCACTTATCCTCTTTATCCCCAAGGGCACGCGCGCATCTGTTCAGAGAGGAACGAGTCTGTTCGCCGAAAAGGTCTTGCCGGGGATGAAAAATTGGGCGCCCTTTTAACCCCCGCCTTGCCCCCGTTACCCACAGTTTTCCACAAGCCGGGCGCCAATATGCGCAGCGCCTTCCTCAACTGGCGCAAATAAGAACGCCAGGGAAAAAACTGGCACCTACCGGTCTCAATCAGTAGCTTCTCTCCCAAAGACATTCCCGGGTGCGGCGCTGCCCTGCCCGGTAATCAAGGACAGGGTGCATGGCCGGACGGCGCGTTTTTCATCTTCATCTGGTCTCCGACGCGACAGGGGAAACCTTGAACGCGGTCGCGCGCGCGGCCTGCGCGCAATATGAAGATGTGCGGGCGATCGAACATGTCTATGCGCTGGTGCGCGGGCCCAAGCAGCTCGAGCGGGCGTTGGGGGAAATCGAAGAAGCGCCGGGCATGGTCATGTTCACCATGGTGAATGATGATTTGCGCGCGAAACTTGAAAAGCGCTGTCTGGAGCTTGAAGTGCCCTGCATCAGTGTGCTCGATCCGGCGATCAATGCGCTCGGCTCTTATCTCGGCCGCGAGATTTCGCACAAGCCCGGCGGCCAGCACATTATGGATCAGGAATATTTCGACCGGATCGCCGCGCTCAATTTCACCATGGCCCATGATGACGGTCAGAGCCCCGGCGATCTCGATGACGCGGATGTCATTCTGGTCGGTGTCTCGCGCACCTCAAAAACCCCGACCTGCATCTATCTGGCGAACCGCGGCATCAAGGCGGCAAACATTCCGCTCGTGCCGAATATTCCTCTGCCGCCGGAACTGGGTACCGCGAAAAAGCCCCTCATCATCGGTCTCGTTGCCAACCCGGAACGCCTCATTCAGATCCGCCGCAACCGGCTCTTGTCGCTGAACGAAAAAACCGAAACCGATTATGTGGACCGCGAGGCGGTGGCCGCGGAAGTCGCCCATGCCCGCAAACTTTACAGCCGTAATGGCTGGCCGGTGATCGATGTGACCCGCCGCTCGATCGAGGAAACGGCCGCCGCCGTGCTCAATCTTTATACCCGCAAGGAGAATGCGTGATGGGGGATCATCTGCCGCTTCTTCTGGCCTCCGCCAGCCAGGTCCGTGCCGATCTTTTGCACGGGGCGGGCCTGCCTTTCGATATTTGCGTCTCGCCCGTCGATGAGGACGAGGCCAAGCAGCGCCTGTCGCGCGAGCCCGATGCGCTGGCAATGGAACTTGCAAAACTGAAAGCCTGCGCGGTCTCCCTCGACACGCCCGCCACCCTTGTCATCGGCGCCGATCAGGTGCTTTCCTGTGAGGGGAAAAAATTCGACAAGCCCCGCGACATGAAGGAAGCGCGTAAGAACCTGTCCTTCTTCCGGGGCAAGACCCATACGCTCCATTCCGCCGTCACCCTGGCGCTTGATGGTGAGATCGTCTGGTCGCATGGGGACCGCGCGCATTTGACCATGCGCGATTTTTCCGATGCCTTTCTCGATCATTATCTGCGCCAGGCGGGGGAGAAAATTCTCAAAAGCGTGGGCTGCTATCAGCTCGAAAGCGTGGGCGTGCAGCTATTCGAGAAAATCGACGGGGTCTATTTCACGATCCTCGGCCTGCCGCTTTTGCCGCTCTTGGAAGAATTGCGCGCCAGAAAAGTGATCCTCGCATGAGTGAGAAATCTGCACGCACGCCTACGGACCGTACGGCCGAACGCCGCGTCTGTGTTATCGGCTGGCCGGTGGACCATTCCCGCTCGCCGCTGATCCATAATCACTGGATCGCCGAGCACGGGATTGAAAACGCCGTTTATGAAAAACTCGCCGTGCCGCCGGAAGAAGCTGAGGAAACATTGCAGGGTCTCGATGCGCGCGGCTTTATCGGCGCCAATGTCACCGTCCCGCATAAGGAAACGGCCTTCGCCGCCATTCCCCGCCACGATAAAATGGCCTCCCGCGTGCGCGCGGTGAACACGCTCGTCAAAACGGATGAGGGATGGGAAGGGCGCAATACCGATGGCTATGGGTTCATCGCCAATTTGAAAGAAGGCGCGCCCGATTGGCAGAAGAACAAGCCGGCTGTCATTGTCGGGGCGGGCGGCGCCTCGCGCGCCGTTATCGCCGCGCTGTGGGAAGAGGGCGTCAACGATATCCGCCTTATCAACCGCACGCGGCTGAAATCGGAAAAACTGGCAGGCGATCAAGGCATCCCGCTTCTCGTTGTCGATTGGGAAAACCGCAATCAGGCGCTGCCCGGCGCCGGCCTTCTCGTCAATACGACTTCGCTCGGCATGAAGGGAAGCGAGCCGCTCGATATCGATTTAAGCGGGCTGAGCAAAGAAGCGGTGGTGACGGACATCGTCTATACCCCGCTCATCACGCCGCTGCTTGAAGCGGCGCGCGCGCGCGGCAATCCCATTGTCGACGGGCTCGGCATGCTGCTGCATCAGGCGGTGCCTGGGTTTGAGGCCTGGTTCGGCGTGCGCCCGGAAGTCACGCCTGCGCTGCGCAAACTCATTCTGGACGATCTTGGACAAAAAGAAGACTGAACGAAGAAGAACGCTATGAAAAACGATGTGCTTCTCATTGGCCTGACGGGCTCGATCGGAATGGGAAAATCCGAAACCGCCAAAATGTTCGCAAGGCTCGGCGTGCCGGTCTATGACGCAGATGCCGCCGTGCACGAACTTTATGCCCCGGGCGGCGCGGCGGTTGCCCCGCTTGAAGAAGCCTTTCCCGGCACGGTGAAGGACGGCACGGTCGACCGCGAGGAGCTTTCCAAACGCGTGCTCGGTAAACCGGAAGAACTGAAAAAACTCGAAGCCATCGTCCACCCGCTAGTGGGCCAAGTGCAGCGCGCTTTCCTGCAAAAAGCCATGGCTGAGGATCAGCCCATGGTGCTGCTCGACATCCCGCTTCTTTTTGAAACGGGCGGGCGCGAGCGGGTGGATGTCATCGTTGTCGTCTCCGCCCCTTACGAGGTGCAGCGCGAGCGGGTGCTTGCCCGGCCCGGCATGAGCGCGGAAAAATTCGATGCGATCCATGCCAAGCAGGTGCCCGACGCGGAGAAGCGTGCCGGGGCCGATTTCATCGTCGAAACGGACAAGGGCCTCGAGCATGCGTTCGAGCAGGTCAAAGAAATCGTGAATAAATTGCAGGGCCGGCCCGGCAAGATTTTGCCCAAGATGCTGGCGCAAATGGGCTAGACTCGGATCCCGCGCGGGGGTGCGCGCGGGTACGATGAGATGAGGGGAAGCCATGCGGGAAATCGTTCTCGATACGGAAACGACGGGCATCAGCGCGGCGGACGGGCACCGGCTGGTGGAAATCGGCTGTGTCGAGCTCGACAATCATGTGCCGACGGGCCGCGTCTTTCATGAATATCTGAACCCCCAGCGCGAGGTCGATGCAGGCGCACTGGAAGTGCACGGGCTTTCCAACGAGTTCCTCTCCGACAAGCCGCTCTTTGCCGATATTGCCGACCGGTTTCTGGAATTTGTCGGCGACGCGCCGCTCGTCATTCACAATGCCGCCTTCGATATGGGCTTTCTCAATGCGGAGCTGAAACGGCTCGGCCGTCCGCCGCTTCCCGATGAACAGGCCATCGACACGCTGGCCATTGCGCGGCGCAAATTCGCCGGCGCGCAAAATTCGCTCGATGCGCTATGCCGCCGTTTCGGCATCGACAATTCCAACCGCACGAAACACGGCGCGCTGCTCGATAGCGAGCTTCTGGCGGAAGTTTACCTGGAGCTTGTGGGCGGGCGGCAATTCGGCCTCGGCCTTGCCGGCCAGAAAGATGCGGGCGGCGAGGCCGGCATGCATATGCTCTCGCGCCTGCCCAAACGCGAGCCGAGGCCCAAACCGCTTAGCCCTCGTCTCAGCGAAACCGAACGCGAAAGCCATGCCGCTTTCGTTGCAAGCTTCGGCGCGCCCGCGCTCTGGACCAGCTCGAAAAACTAAACCCCTATCAGGCGCCGCAGCTGTTACGCGTCAGGCGTTGCCTGGGCGCTTGCTTCGGCCTGTGCCTGCGCCATTTGCTGACGGTAGAGACCGGAGAAATCGATCGGGTCGATCATCAGCGGCGGGAAGCCGCCATCGCGCACCACATCGGCAACGATCCGCCGCGCGAAGGGGAAGATCTGACGCGGGCATTCGATGAGCAGCACCGGCTGCAGGCTTTCCTGAGGAATATTGGCGAGCCGGAAGATGCCGGAATAGACGAGCTCGACGATGAAGAGCTGCTTGTCCTCGGATTTCGCATCCACGTTCAGCTTCAGGTCGACTTCATAGTCGCTTTCGGCCAGCTTGCGCACGCCGACATCCACATGAACGGAAATCTGGGGCGGCCCGCTTTGCTGAGTGAGGGAGTGCGGCGCGTTCGGGCTTTCGAAGGACAGATCCTTGATATACTGGGTTACGACGCGCAGCTGCGGCCCGTTTTCTTCTGCCGCGTTGGTATCCGTTTCACTCATTGCCTGATCCGCCTCTCGATTGCAGGAAAGGAGGTTGGGCTAACACGGAACGGCCTGCCTCACAAGCGCGCAGCGCTCCGCCGCCCGCGCGCGAACTCAAGTCCGCCAAGGCGAATTGGGGTTGGGTTCGCCCTTTCCGGGCCGTCTCTCCTCGCCCTCTTCTTCGATGACTTCCCCTTCGATAATGGGTCCGCCCCGGCCGGGCTTGCCGCCAAAGGGATCGTGAGTAAAAGGATCGTGGCCGGGAGGTTGGCGCCCGGGACCCATACCGGGACCTGCGCCATAGACATGCACCTGCCCGCGCGCCATCAGCGCATGTAAAATCTTTTTGCCGAGCGCCAGGCGGATGCCGGGCACGAAAAGCAAAAGGCCGACCGTGTCGGTGATGAAGCCGGGGGTCAGCAGCAAGATCCCGGCGACCGCCAGAAAAAGCCCGTGCACCATTTGCTCCACCGGCAACTGACCTTCATTCATCGAGGCCTGCGCCTTGGCGAAAGTGGCAAGCCCCTGCGCTCTTAGGAGCCAAGTCCCCGCAAAGGCGGTGGCGATAACGATGGCGAGCGTCGGCACGACGCCGATGGCGGAGCCAGCCTCGATGAAGACCGCGATTTCCGCGATCGGAACGCCAACGAAAAGAAGAAAAAGGAGTAAGGGCATAAAGATCAGGGACTTTCTGTCGTTTCATGTGCACGCGCCCGGCGGCGGGCTTTTGCGCCAAATCGGGCCGGAAAAGCCACACTTTGCGCGCCTGCGGCAGCGGGGCGCACTTTTCTGCGGATAATCTGGCATTAGGTCGCTACTTGGCCTAGGTTATAGAGAACATATGTGGTGAAAAAGGGACCGTGCCAAGCACAGGACGGCGAGTGAGCCGTTGATAAGAGAAGACGGCGCGCGGGCTCTTTCGAAAACCACTGGCAAAAGCCGCTGGCAAAAGCCCAGAGGAAAGAGCCGAAAGCAAGCGAGCGTTCGCGCGAAGCCCCGCGCTTGAAACGCACCAAAGGAACGGTTTCATGGGAAACGGCTTCGACCTACTCAATCTCATTCTGCTGATCGCCGCGGTTGTGGTCTTCTGGCGGCTGCGCTCCGTGCTCGGCCAGCGCACCGGCCATGAGCGCCGGCCTTACGATCCTTATTCGGCCTCGAATGGCCGCGGCCCGCAGGAAGAAGCCGACGGCAAAGCGGATAGCGACGGCAAGGTCATTCCCATGCCCGGCCGCGCCGTGCCGCCCGCGCAGGAGGGTCCGCTTTCCGGGCGCCTGCAGCATGTCGAGCCCGGCGCCCAGCAGGGCCTGACGGAAATCGCGCTGACCGACCGCATGTTCGATCCGGAAGCGTTTCTGGAAGGCGCGCGCGCCGCTTATGAAATGATCGTCACGGCCTATGCTGAAGGTGACCGGGAGACGCTGCGCCCGCTGCTTTCCGATGGCGTCTATGCAAGTTTCGAAGGCGCGATCAGCGCGCGGGAAGAAAAGAAACTGAAAGTCGAGTTTGCCCTGATCGGGCTGAAATCGGCGGATGTCAAAACCGCCAAGCTTGCCGATACGAAGGCGCGGATCGGCGTCAAATTTGTCTCCGAACAATCGAGCGTCACGAAAAACGAAGACGGTATCGTTGTCGAAGGCGATCCGGTGACCGTGCATACCGTCACCGATATCTGGACCTTCGAGCGTGACACGCGCAGCCGCGACCCGAACTGGCAGGTCGTGGCGACGGAAGCCGGCGCCTGAGGCGATGATCTGCCGATGGGCCGCGCCGCGCCTTTTCCCCGCCAAACCGGCGCTTGTGGCCGTCTTCACGGCCGCTTTGGCGCTTGCCGCCTGTGCCGAGCAGGAAAAGAAGACCGAGCCGCCTGCTGCCCAAAAGGGGCCTGAGGCGGTGGCGGAAACCTCTCTTACCCGGATTTCCTTTGCCGAGCTGCCCGGCTGGCAGGGCGATGATCATGCCGAAGCGCTGGCCGCCTTCCGGCGCACCTGCCCCGTCATTGCCGCCCGGCCCGTCAGCGCGCCGCTCGATCCGCGCATGGACGGCAAAGCCGGGCTTTCGGGTCCCGCCGGGGCTTGGGCCGGGGTTTGCGCCCAGGCCGAGCGGGTTGCCGCGAAAGAGGCCCGCGCGTTTTTCGAGAGCCAGTTCACGCCTTATGCGCTGGCAGCGGGCGGAAAAGAGACAGGCCTGTTCACCGGCTATTACGAACCGGAGTTTAAAGCGGCCCGCGCGCCGGGCGGTGCCTATCAAACCCCTCTGCGCGGCAAGCCGGTGGATCTTCAGACCATCGATCTTGGCGCGTTCGACCCCGAGCTTGAAGGCAAACGCATCCGGGGCCGGGTGGAAGGCGCGCGTTTCGTGCCTTATCCCGACCGGGCGAGCATCGAGGCGGGCAATGTAGGCCCGGGCGCTAAGCCCTTCGTCTGGCTCGCCGATCCGGTGGACGCTTTTTTCCTGCATATTCAAGGCTCTGGCCGCCTTCTCATGGAAGACGGGACAGCCATGCGGGTCGGCTTTGCGGCAAAGAACGGGCGGCCCTATACGCCCATTGGCCGGGTCATGGCAGAGCGCGGATTCCTCGTCCGCGAAAATATCTCCATGCAGTCGATTCGCGATTGGCTGAAAAACAACCCGGAAAAGCGCCAGGCGATCTTGAACGAGAACCGCTCCTATATTTTCTTCCAGGAAATCGAGGGTTCCGATCCGGCGCTTGGGCCGGTTGGCGCGGCAGGCCGCCAGCTCACCCCCTGGCGCTCGCTGGCGGTGGACCGGGCGGTCCATGGCCTCGGCGCCCTCCTTTGGCTCGAGACGGAACTGCCGGGCGGTCAGCCCTTCCGCCAGCTCATGGTGGCGCAGGATACGGGCTCGGCCATCAAAGGGCCCATCCGGGGTGACATCTTCATGGGCTCGGGAGAAGCCGCAGGTGAGATCGCGGGCAAGATGGCAGAGGAAGGCCGGCTCTTTCTGCTCCTGCCGAAATCTGCGGGCGCTGCGGCGTCTTTGAGCTCCCCGCGAGGCTGAGATGGCCCGCAAACGCCCCGCCCGCCCCCTGTCACCGGAAGAAAAGAAACTCTGGAAAGAGGTGACGGAGACCGTCATCCCCGCGCCGGGCCGTATGGCCCCGCTGCTCGATGGGGAAGAAGGCGGGGGAAAAACCTCCGGCAAAATCGATACGGAAGCGAATCCATCCCCTAAGTCTGCCGTGAAAAGCACAAACCGGAAAAGCGGCACACCCGCGCCCTCTGCGAAGACCCTGCCCCCGCAAAGACTCGCCCGGAGCGAAATCGTCCGCGCGCCGAGCCCGCCGCCGCTCACGGGCCTCGACCGGCGCACTTCTCAGCGCCTCTCCCGCGGGCAGATCGAACCGGAAGCCTATCTCGATCTTCACGGCGAAACGAAAATGACCGCCGAAATGCGCCTTACCCGCTTTTTGCAGGATGAGCGCGCCCGCGGCACCCGCGTTGTCCTGGTGATCACCGGTAAGGGCAACGCGCCCCATTCCCGCCACACGTTGCACGGGCATGAGTTTTATCACACGCCCGAGCGCAAAGCCGTATTGCGCCAGCTCGTGCCGGACTGGCTGCATGGGGACCGGCTGCGCGGGCTCGTCGCCGGTTTTCAGCCCGCCCATCCCCGCCACGGCGGCGGCGGCGCGCTTTATGTCTGGCTGAGACGCAAGCGATGACTCCCTTCGGCGAAAAGCTCCGCGTCCACCGGGAGCGCAAGGGCCTCAGCCAGGCGGAACTTGCCAAGGCGGTGGGGGTAAGCGCGGCTTATCTCTCCGCCCTTGAGCACGGGTACCGGGGGCGGCCGGGCTTCGATCTCGTCCAGCGGATTATCGGCACGCTCGGCATTATCTGGGATGAGGCAGAGGAACTGGTTGCCCTTGCCCGCCTCTCTCATCCCAAGGTCACGATCGACACCGCCGGCCTTCATCCAAAGGCGACGGAGGCGGCCAATCTGCTTGCCAAAGAGATCCGGTTCCTGCCTGAAAAAGACCTCGATGCGCTTTTGCGCTTCCTCGAAAAAACGCGCAAATCCGGGCCTGACTCGCGCTAAGCGGTAGATGGGCGTCGGCCGGATTCGTTTTCAGCGAAGAAATGGGAAGGCCAAGGCGCGCGGAATAATGGCGCACCGCCACCTTTGAAGGCAGCGCGGATTCGCGCCTTGCGAAAGGGGTGCGGGAGATGGATTCACCAACTTGTTCCGCTACCGGATTGAAGAGTCAGCGCGCTAGAGAGTCTAGAGGATAAAGCGCGTCAGGTCCGTGTTTTTCGCCAGCTCGCCTACATGCTCATCCACATAGGCTTTATTGATGGTCACGGTTTCCCCACTCCGGTCGGAGGCGGTATAGGAAATGTCGTCCAGCACCCGCTCCATGATCGTATGGAGCCGGCGCGCGCCGATATTTTCCACGCTCGTATTGATTTCGGCGGCAAGCCCGGCCAGCGCGTCGATCCCGTCTTCTGTGAAATCCAGATTCACACCTTCGGTTTCCATCAGAGCTTTGTATTGCTTGATGAGGCTGGCTTCCGGTTCAGTAAGGATGCGGCGGAATTCTTCCTTTGCCAGCGGCTGCAGCTCGACCCGGATCGGCAGGCGCCCCTGTAGTTCGGGCAGCAGGTCCGACGGTTTGGCGAGGTGGAAGGCGCCCGAGGCGATGAAGAGAATATGGTCGGTCTTCACCGTGCCGTGCTTGGTGCTGACCGCCGTTCCCTCGATAAGGGGCAGGAGGTCGCGCTGCACCCCCTCCCGGCTGACATCGGCACCCTGCCGGTCGGCCCGGGCGCAGATCTTGTCCACCTCGTCCAGAAAGACGATGCCGTCATTCTCGACCGAGCGGATGGCGTCCTGCACCAGGGCGTCCTGGTCGAGCAGCTTGTCGGATTCCTCGGCGATGAGAATGTCATGGGAGTCTTTGACGTACATTTTCCGCGGTTTTGTGCGTCCCCCGAAGGCTTTGCCGAAAATATCGCTGAGATTGACCATACCCATCTGACCGCCGGGCATTCCGGGTATGTCCATCATGGGCATACCGCTGGCGCTCTCGGTTACTTCGACCTCGATCTCCTTGTCATCCAGCTCGCCGGCCCGCAGCTTGCGCCGGAAGGCCTCCCGCGTCGCTTCGGAGGCGCCTGCGCCCACCAGCGCATTCAATACCCGTTCCTCGGCGGCCAGATGTGCGCGCGCCTCCACTTCCTTGCGCCGCTTCTCGCGCATCAGCGTGATGGCGCTTTCCAGAAGGTCACGGATGATCTGCTCCACGTCCCGGCCGACATAGCCGACTTCGGTGAATTTCGTCGCTTCCACTTTAATGAACGGCGCTTCAGCAAGTTTCGCGAGCCGACGGGAGATTTCCGTCTTGCCGACGCCCGTGGGGCCGATCATCAGAATGTTTTTCGGCAGCACTTCCTCTTTCAAGGAACCGTCGAGCTGCTGGCGGCGCCAGCGGTTGCGCAGTGCAATGGCGACGGCGCGCTTGGCTTCGTGCTGGCCGACAATATAGCGGTCGAGTTCGGAAACGATTTCGCGGGGAGAAAAGCTGGTCATGGGCTGGCCTGTCGAAAACGGCTGAATTTTAAAGCAGGTGGCGCGCGTCTAGCGGGCGGAGGGAAGTTTCTCCACCACGATATTCTCATTGGTATAGACGCAGATCTCGGCGGCGATTTTCATGGCGCGGCGCGCGATTTCCTCGGCGCCGAACTCGGTATCCATCAGTGCGCGGGCTGCGGCCAGGGCAAAATTGCCCCCGGAACCGATGCCGATCACCCCGGCTTCGGGCTCCAGCACATCGCCGTTGCCGGTCAGAACCAGGGATGCTTCCGCATCCGCAACGATCATCATGGCTTCCAGCCGGCGCAAATAGCGGTCGGTGCGCCAGTCCTTGGCGAGCTCCACGCAGGCCCGGGTGAGCTGGCCGGGATATTGGTCGAGCTTTGCTTCCAGCCGCTCGAACAGCGTCATCGCATCCGCCGTCGCCCCGGCAAAACCGCCCACCACTTTGCCGCCGGGCCCGAGCGGGCGCACCTTGCGGGCGTTGCCTTTGATCACCGTGTCGCCGAGGGAAACCTGGCCGTCCCCCGCGACCACCACCTCGCCGCCCTTGCGGACCGTTAGGATCGTGGTGCCGTGCCAGGAAGGAAGGGGCGAGCTTTCGTGAGGCATATGTCATGTCCGGGTGGTGGAAGGGCGAGGAAGGCCGGCCGGTTTCCCGGCCCGCACGGCCTAACATGTGGCGCCCTTCCCGCCAAGATCAAGAAGCGCCCGCCCGGCACGCCTGCCCGCAGGCCTTACGTCAGCCCGACATGTTCGAACGGGCCGGGGTCGCCCCCCAATTCCCGGACTTGCGCTTCCAGCTGCTTGATCCGCGCTTCCAGCCGCGCGAAAGCCGGCTCCAACAGGTCCGGGGAATAGCGCGGCAGAATGTGCTGATGGCAATTCGTGTCCCAGGCTTCCACCGTGATGATGATCGCCCGCTCCACCGCCGCGTTATAGCCTTCCGGTTTCAGGCTGCGGATCAGCTCGTTGTCGCGCTCTTCCACCCGCGCGCGGCCCCAGATTTTGACGCGCCGCCTTGTCGGATAATCCATCAGGAAGAGAAAGCATTTCGGATTGTCTTTCAGATTGCCGATGGAAATATACTGCTTGTTCCCGGCGTAATCTGCGAACCCAAGTTCATGTTTGTTCAGGGGACGCAGAAAGCCTTTCGGCCCGCCCCGGTGCTGGATATAGGGCTGACCGTCCGCATTGGCGGTGGAAAAATAAAACGAATCCGTATTCGCCAGCCTTTGGATCAGATCTTCATTCACTTCGCCGCGCCAACCCATGGTTTGCTCATATCTTTCGTAGAATGTGCGGCTGCCCAGCCGCTCCTGCTCCGCCTTCACCGTGGGGGTGAAGCCGATATCGGTAATATAGCGGCGTTCTTCGCTCATAACGTGTCCTCCGTTCCTTTAGACCCAATAAAGCGGATAGGGGCGGCGGCCTGCGAGCCAATTCACGCCAATTCCGATCAAAACAATGAGAGCGCTGCCCGCGAGCACCGGATGCAGAAGCTGCGGCCAAGCCTCGGCAAGCCCTTGACCTGCCATCATGAAAACCAGGGGATCGGCGCCGGCTGGCGGGTGCACCGTGCGCGTGAGCTGCATGGCGAC
The DNA here is from genome assembly GCF_965222285.1 of Tepidicaulis sp. Taxonomy (NCBI): domain Bacteria; kingdom Pseudomonadati; phylum Pseudomonadota; class Alphaproteobacteria; order Hyphomicrobiales; family Parvibaculaceae; genus Tepidicaulis; species Tepidicaulis sp. The sequence goes on from NZ_OZ244942.1 coordinate 3,492,795, forward strand.
GACCGCCAGCGCCATGCTGGCGGCAAGTGCCAGCGGTGTGGCGGGCAGCAGCCCTGCCAAAATGAGACCGATCATACTCGCGATCAAATGTCCGCCGATCACATGGCGCGGCTGGGCAAGCGGGCTTTCCGGCAGGCCGAAAACCAGCACGCAGCTTGCCCCGAAGGGGGCCATCAGCCAGGCAAGGCCGCTCCATTCGCTAAGCAGCCCGCAGGCCCCGATAGCGAGAAATGAGCCGAGCCCCGCCCAGGCAATGCGTTTGAGCGGGGGCACCCCGGGCCGGGTGGCCACGGGCGATGCGGGGGATGCGGCGTCAAAAGGCATAGGGGACTCCCAAGTGATACGGTTCGGTCTATCTATAGCTTCAAAAGATGTTTTACAAGACCGCTCCGTCTCATTAGACTGATTTTATCCGGTTTCGCCGGTGCCAAGCCCGAGGAGATACGAGATGCCCCGCCCTTCCCGCCGCGACGATGTCGTGGACAGCGCCATGAAGCTCTTCGCCGAAGAAGGCTTTCATGCGGTGGGGATCGACCGCATCCTTTCCCAAGGCGGGCTCGCGAAAATGACGCTCTACCGTCATTTCGACTCCAAACAGGCACTGATCCTGGCCTCCCTTGAAGCGCGCAACCGGCAGATCCTCGCCTGGTTCGGCCGCAAACTTGCTGAAAGCCACTTGCCGCCGCCGGACCGCCCGCTGGCGCTTTTCGATGCGCTGGAAGAATGGATCGGCGGGGAGACGGAGCTCGGCCCTTTCAATGGCTGTATGTTCGTGCGCGCGGCGGGGGAGTTTCCGGATCTTGCCGACCCCATCCATCAGGCGGCGGCAGAAGCAAAAGAGAACCTGCGCGCGACGATCGTTTCTGCTGTGGAACTGGCGGGCTATCTGGAGGCCGAAGATCTGGCCGGTGAGCTCATGGTGCTGAAGGAAGGGGCGACCGTGCTTGCCCAAATTCACGGCTCCGCCGAGCCTGTCCAGCATGCGCGGCGTACCGCCCGCGCCCGGCTGCGCGCCTGGCTGCGCGCTTAAGTGAAAGGCGCAAATCCGGGCTTTCTGAGCTTTGTGCCCTAAGCAAATGAGTCCGCAGCGAAATTTCGCTTACCGCACAGATTCACCTTTGGTTAATAATAAGAGGTTGGACCTCCGCCTTAATCTGGAATCGCGCGTTTCAGGACCTCACACGTATCCCGCTAGATTTTTATGGTTAACCTTTTCTAACCGTTTGAGCGGCTAGGCTTTTTGTCTTGTCTGCCGGGCCCCGCGCCCGGGGCGGGCAAAACCCTGTGGCGGCGGCAGGCCGCCCATGTTAGAAGCTGTCGAAACTGGTGGGTCATCGGGTCTGCCGGGACTTTGAATGAAGGATGCTCCCATGCTCGCCGAGACGGGCGGCCGCACGGCCACGGTGGAACGCAAAACGAAAGAGACGGAAGTCTTCGTCTCTCTGGATCTGGACGGCACCGGCGATTACGACATCGATACCGGCATCGGCTTTCTCGACCATATGCTCGAGCAGCTCTCCCGCCACTCCCTGATCGATCTGAAAGTGCGCGCCGAGGGTGATCTTCATATCGACTTTCACCACACGACCGAAGATACGGGCATCGTCATCGGCGAAGCGCTGCGCCGTGCGCTGGGCGATCTGAAAGGCATCCGCCGCTACGCTTCCGCGCTCATCCCCATGGATGAGACGCTGACCCGCTGCGCCCTCGATGTCTCGGGCCGGCCCTATCTCATCTGGAAGGTGAATTTCACGAAGCCGAAGCTCGGCGATATGGATACCGAGCTTTTCCGTGAATGGTTCCAGGCCTTTGCCTTCAATGCCGGGATCACACTCCACATGGAAAACCTCTATGGGGAGAACAATCACCACATCGTGGAATCGAGCTTCAAGGCACTTGCCCGTTCGCTGCGCGATGCGATCGAGATCGACCCGCGCAAGGCCGATGCCGTCCCCTCGACAAAGGGCATGCTGGGCACGAACGGCTAAGGCAGCGTTTGCTCAACGGGCCCGTTGCGGGGCTGGTCTTTTCGCCGCTAATCGCCTAAGTAAAGCGCGCAACCCGCAACGCACTGGGCGCGCTTTTGGGCCGCCCGCCGGATGCGCCGCCAAAGGTTCCGGATGAAGTTCTACACCGTCCATCTCAATGACGCGGAAACGCGCGAGACGCGCCAGATCGTCTTCGTCAAGGAAGGCATGGCCTGGCCGGCGCTTGCCATACCGCTGCTCTGGCTGCTTTATCACCGGCTCTGGTTCGAGGCGGCGGGCTATTTCGGCCTCTCGCTTCTTTTAACCGCGGGTCTCGTCTATCTGGGCTATGGCGAAACGCCGATCATGATCGCCTCTTTTGCCCTCCAGCTTTTAGTGGCGGCGGAAGGCAATGAGCTGCGCCGCCTGGCGCTTGCCCGCAAAGGCGCGGGCTTTGCCGCCATCGTGCGTGGGGGCAGTGAGGAAGAAGCCGAGGAACGTTTTTTCCGTGATTATGACGGCGCCTTGCCCGCGCCGCGCCCCGCCCCCGCCTGGGGCCTGCCGCTGAAAGGCGGCGTCTGGCCGGCGGCACATGAGCGGGCGGGCGCCAAGAGCCAAGCGCAAACCGCGCCGCGTTCACCCCATGGGCGGGAGCAAAGCCGAGGCAATGACGTGCTCGGTGTCTTTCCCGAACCTTCCGGATGGCGGACATGAAAGTAGCAATCGTCGATTACGGCTCGGGCAATCTGCGCTCGGCGGAAAAGGCTTTTGAGCGTATGGCCCGTGAAGCAGGCCTTGCCGCCGATATTCTGGTCACGCCCGACCCGGAAGAAGTGCTGAGCGCCGACCGCGTGGTGCTGCCCGGTGTCGGCGCTTTTGGCGATTGCCGCCAGGGGCTCGGCAAGCTGACCGGCATGATCGAGGCGCTGGAAGAAACGGTCATCAAAAAAGGCCGTCCCTTTCTCGGCATCTGTGTCGGCATGCAGCTTATGGCAAGCGCCGGCCACGAGCACGGCACCCATCCGGGCCTTGGCTGGATTAAGGGCGATGTCGTGCCCATAGAGCCTGAGGATGAAAACCTGAAAGTTCCTCACATGGGCTGGAACGAGCTTCATATTTATGGGGCGCATCCGGTGCTGGAAGACCTCGGCGCCACCCACGCTTATTTCGTGCACTCGTATCATTTGAAAGCGGCAAACCCGGGAGAGGTTCTGGCCGAGGTGGATTATGGCGGCAGGCTTACCGCCGTTGTGGCGCGCGACAATATGATCGGCACGCAGTTCCACCCGGAAAAAAGCCAGACACTCGGCCTGTCCCTTATTCGCAACTTCCTTCACTGGAAGCCGTAACGTTTTGGAGACCTGAGATGATCCTCTTTCCCGCCATCGATCTGAAAGACGGCCAATGCGTGCGCCTCGTGCACGGGCTGATGGATCAGGCAACGGTCTTCAACGATAACCCGGCAGCCCAAGCCCGCGCCTTTCAGGATGCAGGCTTCTCTTATCTCCACCTTGTCGATCTGAACGGCGCTTTCGAAGGCAAGCCCGTCAATGCCGGCGCGGTGGAGGCGATCCTGAAAGAGATCGATCTGCCGGTGCAGCTCGGCGGCGGCATCCGCGACATGGGCACGATCGAGGCCTGGCTTGAAAAAGGCGTGACCCGCATCATCATCGGCACGGCGGCGGTGAAGAACCCGGAGCTCGTCATCGAGGCCTGCAAAAAATATCCGGGCCGCATTGCCGTTGGTCTCGATGCCAAAGACGGGCGCGTTGCGGTGGAAGGCTGGGCGGAGGTTTCCGACCTCACCGCCTTGGATATGGCGCGCCGCTTTGAAGATGCGGGCGTTGCCGCCATTATCTATACCGACATTTCCCGCGACGGCGCGCTGCAGGGTCTCAACATCGAGGCAACGGTGGCGCTTGCTGAGGCGATTTCCATTCCCGTGATTGCAAGCGGCGGTCTTGCCTCCATCGACGATGTGAAAGAGCTTTTAAAGACAGGCTGCAAAAACATCGAAGGGGCGATTTCCGGCCGCGCGCTTTATGACGGCCGTCTTGATCCGAAAGAAGTTATCGCGCTCCTGAAAGAGGCTGCCTGATGTTGAAGGTCCGCATCATTCCCTGTCTCGATGTGAAAGACGGACGCGTCGTCAAAGGCGTCAATTTCGTCGGCCTGCGCGATGCAGGCGATCCGGTGGAAGCGGCGAAAGCCTATGATGCGGCGGGCGCGGACGAGCTTTGCTTTCTCGACATTACCGCGAGCCATGAAAAACGCGGCACCCTGATCGATGTCGTGCGGCGCACCGCCGAGCAATGTTTCATGCCGCTGACGGTGGGCGGCGGCGTGCGCACGGTGGACGATGTGCGCCGTCTTCTTCTGGCCGGTGCCGACAAAGTGTCGATCAATACCGCCGCCGTCACCAATCCGGAATTCGTGCGCGAGGCGGCGGAGAAATTCGGCAGCCAATGCATCGTCGTTGCCATCGATGCGAAAACCGTCGCGCCCGGCAAATGGGAAATCTTCACCCATGGCGGGCGCGAGCGCACCGGCATCGATGCGGTGGCGTTCGCGAAAAAAGTCGTGGCGCTCGGCGCGGGCGAAATCCTTCTCACCTCCATGGACCGGGACGGCACGCGCGAAGGTTTCAACCTGCCGCTCACCCGCGCCATCTCCGATGCGGTGCGGGTGCCGGTCATCGCCTCGGGCGGCGTCGGCACGCTCGACCATTTGGTGGAAGGCGTGACCGAGGGTCACGCGAGCGCGGTTCTTGCCGCCTCGATCTTTCATTTCGGCGATCACACGATCGGCGAGGCGAAAGTCCATATGTCGAAGGCCGGGATACCGATGCGTCTTTGAGACGCATGCCGCACTGACTGCAAGTCACGGCCGATTTCCGTTTGGCCCCCCTTCAAGCGCGCGTCATAGTCCTGTCATGTGAAATGGGGCAGGTGAAACCGGCCATGTGAAACCAGTTGGGGCAGGCCTTGCGCGAGATCGAACTGAAATTGCTGCTGGATACGCGCGCCCTTGCCCGCTTGCCGCAAACGGCCTGGGCGGGACGGAGCGACCTCGCCCATGTGAAGCGCCAGCGCCTGCGCTCCACTTATTTCGACACGCCTGATCTCGCGCTTAAAGCGGCGGGCTTCACGCTTCGGGTGCGCGAGGCGGGCGCCAAGCAAATCCAGACCGTCAAGGCAAAGCCGCGCGGCACGGGCCTCGCCCTTGATCGGGCGGAATATGAAAGCCCGGTCGGTGCTTCCGCCGCCCTGCCCGATCTCGGTCTCCTGCCGGAGGAAGTGGCGGGCGCGATCGAAAAGCTCTGCGGCGCTGCGCCGCCCCGGCCCGTCTTCACCACCGATATCCGCCGCCGCACCGCCTATGTCAAAACCCCGGATGCGCTGATCGAACTGGCTCTCGATGAAGGGGCCATTCTGGCAGGAGCGGAAAAAGAGCCGCTGCGCGAGCTGGAACTGGAATTGAAAGAAGGCGCGCCGCTCGCCCTTTACCGGGAAGCATTGGTGCTCCTTGAAGAAGTGCCCCTGCGCCTCTCGCTGCGTTCAAAAGCTGAACACGGGTTCAGGCTTGCCTCGGGCGGCGCGATTTCCCCGGTCAAGGCTGCGCCCATCGAGCTTGAAGCCACCGCCACTGCTGGTGAAGCACTGGAGGCGGCGCTGTCGAGCGCCCTCTCCCAGATCTTGGCAAATGAGCCGGCCATCATGGAAGCAGGCGATCCGGAAGGCATTCACCAGATGCGGGTGGGCCTGCGGCGGCTGCGCGCCATGATCGGTCTTTTGGGGGACCATTCCGAAGAGTTGAACCTACTTTCATCCAAAGCGAAGGAGTATGCCGCGATCCTGGGCGAGGCCCGCGATCTCGATGTCTTCGAGGAAGAGATTTTAAGCCCGGTCGCCGCGCTCGATCTCCTGGACGTGGATCTCGCGCCCATCGTCTCGGCGCTGAAGCGGGCGCGTAAAGCCGCCTGGACGCATGTACGCGCCGCTCTCAGTGAACCTGAGTTCACTAAATTCCTGCTCACCCTTGCCTGTGAGATCGAAGCGTTGCGCGAGGCGGGAAAGGAAGGAGATTTGGGCGCTGCGGCGCGGGAGGCGGGTGCGGCCAGGCTGGAAAAGGCCGCAGCAAAGGCCGGGAAGCTGGGACGGAAATTCGCGGCACTTCCTCCGCCCGCGCGCCATGAATTGCGCAAGAGGCTGAAAAAACTGCGGTATGCGGCGCAGGTTTTCGAGCCGCTTTTCAAATCCGGCCAAACCGCGCCCTATCTCACCCATCTCGGCGCGTTGCAGGACAGTCTGGGGGCGCTGAACGATGTAGCGGCGGCGGAGGAAACGCTGGCCCGCCTGCCCGTCGCCGCCCAGCACCGCACGGCAGCCGCCAAAGCGGGTGGCTTTATCCTCGGCTATCATGGCCGCCGCGCCGAACAGGATCTGAAGGCGGCGGAAAAACTTTGGAAAAAATTTGCGAAGGCGCCGCGCTTCTGGCAGGGCTGAGCGGGCAGCAGACGCAGCGTCACCTTGGTGCTTTAACCCTAAAAGTCGCAGTTTTTAAGCAAAACCTGCCTGTTTTTGTCGTACTTTCTAAGAACCTTTCAGGCAAATTGGCCCATAGACGAATTGCCCGGCTCTGGGGGGAGGCCGGCATGCCGAAGATGGGTGGCCGCTCCTCCATGACTGTACTTTCCGGATACCGGGTAACGCCCGAGCTCCTGCGCCGTTTGCACGTTTTGCACCGCCGCTATATCCGCGGGATGCGCGACGGGCGGCGCGCTGTGCTGAAAGATTGCAATCTCTCCGATCTCGTCATCACGGCCCATGACTTTTCCGATTCCGAATTCATTGCTTGCAATTTCAAGGGCGCGGTCCTGGTCGATACGCATTTCGAGCGGGCGAACCTCTTCGGCTGTTCCTTTACCCAGGCGGACCTGACCCGCGCCAATTTCTCCCGCGCCGACCTGCGCGGGGCGAAATTCGACGAAGCGATCCTCACGCATACCGTTTTCAAGGAAGCGGACTTACGCCGGGGCGAGGTGATCGGCACCGAGGGCAAGCTGCTCTCCGCGCAGCCGGAAACCTCCTTCAAGGCGGCGCAACTGGAGCGGACGGAGCTCTCGGGCTCGCGGCTCGGCGGGGCGGATTTTGCTGCCGCCCGGCTGAAAGGCGTTAGCTTCCAGAACGCCGATATGCGCTATTGCAGCTTCAAGGGCGCGGAGATGAACGAAGTGGTGCTGCAGGGCGCCAATCTCATCGATGCCGATCTGCGCCAGGCCGCGCTCGATGAGGCGACCGAGCAAAGCACCAGCCTGATGCGGGCCCAGCGCGCCCGTCCCGGCCCTTCCGCCGACGATCTGCCCGATATTCTGAAAGCCCATTTTGCCTGGGCACAGAGCGGCGGAAAGACCGGCGCGCGCGCCGATTTCAGCCAGATGGACATGAGCGGGCGCTATCTCGGCAAAGCGGTTCTGGCGGGCGCCGTCCTGCGGGGCACGGTGCTCACGGATGCGGACCTCTCCAATGCGGTGCTTGCCGCGTGCGATCTTCGGGATGCGGTCCTGCTGCGCACCGATCTGAGAGGCGCGGACCTACGCGGTGCGGATTTGCGCGGCGCGCATCTGGCCAATGCGCTGCTTGACGATGTGCTGCAGGGCCGGATCGGGGAAGCCGGGCTTGCCACCCGCGCCTGAGGCCGCTCTCGGCATTCCCTCTCCCGTCCTTCCCTAACGGCATTCCCCAGGGGTCTAAGCGTTTTTCAGCCCTGAAAAAGCGGCCTCAACATTGAGCTCTTTCCCCCTTTGCCCTTCGCTGGCGCTTCTGCCACAAATCTGATACGAAGACGCGCCCCGCAAGGCGGGTTTCCCGCGGCTTTGGGCCGGTCTGGAACTCTAAAGTGAACTGAAGAGGCAGGATAAGATGGCGCAGGAAGCCGGTGACGGCCGTCAGCTCGACCGCTTGTTCGAGACCATCGCCGCCCGCAAGGGCGCCGACCCGGACGCGTCCTATACCGCCAAGCTCCTGCATCGCGGCGTTGAAAAATGCGCGCAGAAAATGGGCGAGGAAGCGGTGGAAACCATCATCGCGGCCACCGCGCGCGATAAAGCGGGCGTGATTTCGGAATCCGCCGACCTTCTCTATCATTGGCTGGTGCTGCTCGCCGCCTCGGACGTGACGCCGCAGGAAGTCTACGCCGCGCTTGCCCGCCGCGAGGGCACATCCGGCCTTGCCGAAAAAGCAGCGCGCCAGAAGACTGACAAGAACGCTGCGCCCAATAAAAACTGAAAGGGGCCGCCTTATGACAAGCGCGGAACAAAAGTCGCCGGCAGGTCCGGGTGAGGCGCAAAGCGCTAAAGGCAAAGAGCAGGCAAGCGCGGAAGAAGCCAAGCTCCGCCTGACAAGCGATCTGTCCCCCTACCGGCATTTTGAAACCGCCGACTGGGGCGATCTGCGCGAGGATACGCCGCTCACCCTGTCCGAAGCCGATCTTGAGGTGCTGCGCGGCTGGGGCGAGCGCATCTCGCTCGATGAAGTGAGCCAGGTCTATCTGCCGCTGTCCCGCCTCCTCAATCTTTATGTGGGCGCGACCCAGGACCTTTACCGCGTCACCTCGCAGTTCCTGCGCCAGAACCACGCCAAGGTGCCCTACATTATCGGGATTGCCGGTTCCGTTGCCGTGGGCAAAAGCACGACGGCGCGTATTCTGCGCGAGCTGCTCGCCCGCTGGCCGAACCATCCGAAAGTCGATCTCGTCACGACCGACGGCTTTCTCTATCCCAATGCGGTGCTTGAAGAGCGCGAGCTGATGGGCCGTAAGGGCTTTCCGGAAAGTTTCGACATCAAGCGTCTGGTGCGCTTTCTCACCGATGTGAAATCGGGCTGCAAGCGCGCCGCCGCGCCCGTCTATTCCCACTTCTCTTACGACATCGTGCCGGGAGAAGAAGTGGTGGTCGAGCAGCCCGATGTGCTCATCGTCGAAGGGCTGAACGTGCTGCAAGGCCCGCGCATTTCAGACGGCGGCGCGCCGGAGCTCATCGTTTCGGACTTCTTCGACTTCTCCGTCTATATCGATGCGGATGAAGAAGTGATCCGTGACTGGTATATCCAGCGCTTTCTGGACCTGCGCAAAACCTCATTCCAGAATCCTGATGCTTACTTCCACCGCTACGCCAATTTGACGGACGAAGAAGCGGTGAAGGTCGCCGACGGTATCTGGACCTCGATCAACCTGGCGAACCTGCATCAGAACGTGTTGCCGACGCGCCAGCGCGCCGACCTTATCCTTCGCAAGGGTACGGATCACTCGATCAAGGACGTTTACCTGCGCAAGCTTTAAAGCAGGTCTTTTTCGTCCGCCAGTTCCTTCAGCGAGGTCATGGGCCGCGGTCCGTAATGGCTGATGGATTCGGACGCTGCGAGCGAGCCGAGCTGGCCGCAGCGCACCGGCCCGTAGCCGCGCGCCAGGCCGAAAAGGAAGCCGGCCGCATAAAGATCGCCCGCGCCGGTGCTGTCGACGATTTTCGGAATCTTCACCGCATCCACCACATGCACCTCGCCGTCCGCCACGATGACGGAGCCGGCTTCAGAGCGTGTCAGCGCGGCGAATTTGCAATCCTTGCGCACGGCCTGCAATGCGGCGTCGAACGTGTCGACTTCATAAAGCGACATGATCTCGGCTTCGTTGGCAAAGAGAAGATCGACCTCTTCTTTTGCCAGTTTGCGGAACTCGTCGCGGTAACGGTCGACGCAGAAAGAATCCGACAAGGTAAGCGAGACCATGCGCCCGGCTTCATGGGCAATGCCCGAAGCTTTGACGAAAGCTTCCTTCGCGCGGGGCGGGTCCCAGAGATAGCCTTCCATATAGGTGATGGCGGAGGCCTTGATCAGGTCTTCGTCGATATCCTCCGGGCCGATGCCGCCGGCAGCGCCCAGAAACGTGTTCATCGACCGCTGGGCGTCCGGCGTTACGAGAATGTAGCAGCGCGCGGTGGAAGGGCCGTCCGTGGCCGGCACGGTGTCGAAATGCACGCCCATGGATTTCAGATCGTGCTGAAAGACTTTGCCGAGCTGATCGTCGCGCACCTTGCCGAAATAAGCGCCCTTGCCGCCCAGCGAGGCGATGCCTGCGATCGTGTTGGCGCAGGAGCCGCCGGAGACCTCTACCGCCGGTCCCATCTTCGCGTAAAGCTCTTCGGCGCGCGGCTCGTCGATCAGCGTCATGCCGCCTTTCTGAATGCCGTTGGCGACCAGGAAGTCGTCCCCCGCTTCGGCGATAATATCCACAATGGCGTTGCCGATCCCGGCGACATCGAAGCGGGCTGTGCTCATTCCGTATCCTGTCCGTCAAAATGCGTCTTTGGTTTACTGGGGCGGCAGTATAGGGACGCAGCGCCAAGGAACAAGCGCCGATCCTTCTGGGCGCGGCAGGTGCCAGCCGGGCCCCGCACGGCTTGTCATCAAGGCCAAAGCCGCTAAGCTGGCCGCTCCCGCGGCCTGGATCTTCTGCGATCCGGGCCCAAGGCGGACAAGCGAAGGATGACGACCCGATGTTCAAAGCCGCTCTGACCGCCGCGTCGGATATTTTCTCGCCCCCCTTCCGCGCCGTGCTCTGGAAGTCGCTTGCCCTGACGCTGGCGCTGCTCGTCGCGCTGGGTTATGGGGCGCAGTGGGGCATCGCCGCCATTCCGGATATGGAATGGGCCTGGGCGAACACCACGGTCGATCTTCTGGCGCAGTTCATTCTCGTCATCGTGCTTGTCGTCATGCTGATGCCGGTCTCCTCGCTCTTTGCCGGGCTCTTTCTGGAAGAGATCGCAGGCGCGGTGGAAGACAAGAATTATCCCGCCGACCCGCCGGGCAAGGACCAGCCCTTCTGGCAGGGGCTCTGGCTCGCCTTGAAATTCACCGCCGTGCTCGTCGTGCTCAATCTTCTGGCCTTGCCGCTTTACTTCGTTCCCATCGTCGGGGTCGCGGTCTTCTGGCTTTTGAACGGCTATCTGCTGAGCCGGGAATATTTCGAGCTTGTGGCGCTGCGCCATCTTGAGCCGAAGGAAGCCGCTTCCCTGCGCCGGACGCATCGGCTGCGGCTTCTCATTGCGGGGTTCTTGGTGGCGGCGCTCGCCAGCGTGCCCCTGCTCAATCTTTTCGTGCCGCTCTTTGCCACCGCTTTCATGGTGCATGTTTATAAGAGGATCATCCGGCTTGCGTAATTCATCTTTTTCTTTCGCCGCGCCGCTTGTGGGCGCTGCCCTCCTTCTTGCCGCCTGTGAAAGCCCGGGCCGCGCGCAGTTTGCCCCGCGCGCCGAGGCTGCGCCGCAGCAACAGGCAAGCGCCCCGCCCGCCCTTGACCCCGCCCCCGCCCCGGCCTCGCTTTTGGGTGCAGGAGCGGACGGCATCCGCGCCAAGCTCGGCGCGCCCGATTTCGTGCGTAAAGAGCCCGGCGCCGAAATCTGGCGCTATGGCGGGGAAGCCTGCACGCTGCTTGTGATCTTTTATGAAGAGGGAGCGCAAATGCGCGCCTCTCATATCGATGCGCGCGCGCCGGGCGGCGGCGCGGCGGATAAAGGCGCCTGTGTTGCCTCCGTCAACAAGGCGCTGCAGCTCGGCGCCCGCCCCGCCTGAGCCGGAACTGAGACTGGAACTGGGGCAGGAAGATGACGCGCAAGGCGCCGCCTCTTTTCAATTTTCTGGATGTGCCGCGCCCGGAAGTGCCGGGTGAAGCGCTTGAGGTGCTGCTGGCCCGCAAGGGCGTGCGGCTCGAGCGGATCGTCTCCCTTGGTCATGCAACACCCGAGGGCGAGTGGTACGACCAGCGGCAAGATGAATGGGTGATGCTGGCCGCGGGCCGCGCCGCGCTTCTCATCGAAGGCGAAGAAAAAGCGCGGGAGATGAAAGCGGGCGACTGTCTTCTTCTGCCTGCCCATTGCCGCCACCGGGTGACCTGGACGGACCCGGAAAGCCCGAGCGTCTGGCTCGCGCTTCATATCATGTCCGAGTAAAACCGGGCCTGAGTGAAATCAGGCCGCCGTCGTCTTGCCTTTGAAACGGCACAGATCGGCGACGATGCAGGCGGGGCAATCGGGCTTGCGCGCCTTGCATGTATAGCGCCCATGCAGGATCAGCCAGTGATGCGCATGAAGTTTGAATTCGGCGGGCACGGCTTTTTCCAGTTTCTTTTCCACCTCGAGCGGCGTCTTTCCGGGGGCAAGGCCCGTGCGGTTGCCGACGCGGAAAATATGCGTGTCGACGGCGATGGTCGGCTCACCGAAAGCGACATTCAGAACGACATTCGCCGTCTTGCGCCCGACGCCTGGCAGCGATTCCAAGGCGGCGCGGTCGCGCGGCACCTCGCCGCCATATTCTTCGATCAGTTTGCGTGACAGCGCGATGACGTTCTTCGCCTTGTTGCGGTAAAGGCCGATGGTCTTGATTTGATCGCGCAGCTTCGCCTCGCCGAGCTTTACCATTTTTTGCGGCGTATCGACGGTCTTGAAAAGCTTTTCGGTTGCTTTGTTGACGCCGACATCCGTTGCCTGCGCCGACAGCGCGACGGCCACGACCAGCGTGTAGGGATTGGTGTAATTGAGCTCGGTCTTGGGTTCGGGCAGAGCCGCGGCAAGGCGCGAGAAGAACGTATGGGTATCGGCTTTTTTCATGCGCAAAGCCTAGCCATTTCCGCTCCGCCCGCAAGCCTGATACGCGCGCCTTAGCCGCGCGGCGCAACCTCGACGGTCAGATGCGAAAGCTGCGGCAGGCCGGCAAGCTTCTGCTTGTAATAGGCGGGCGGCTCGGGCCGGTCCGTCTCGATGGAAAGGATCGCGGCCATATGCCCCGGCCCGACGCGCCAGAGGTGAAAATCGGCAAGCCTGTCGCCCTCTTCCTCGATGCGCCCGGCAATATGCGCGTGCAACTCCTCATCGGGCAGCGTGTCGAGCAGCACCGCGCCCGCATCGCGCATCAGCGTCCAGGACCAGCGCGCGATCACGATGGAGCCGACAATCCCCATGATCGGATCCATCCAGATCCAGCCATAAGCGCGCCCGGCAAGCAGGCCCAGAATGGCGAGCACCGAGGTCAGCGCATCGGCAAGCACATGGAAATAGGCCGAGCGCAGATTGTTGTCGCGCGTGTCATGGGCGTGATGGTGATGCGCGTGGCCGTGATCGTGCCCATGCCCATGACTATGACCGTGATCATGGCCTCCCTGATGCAGCAGAAAGGCGCTGAGCAGATTGACGCCGAGCCCCAGCACGGCAACGGCAATGGCCTCGTTGAAACGGATGGCAATGGGATCGATCAGCCGGGAAACGGATTCAGCCGCAATGCCGAGCGCGAAGACCGCCAGAATGACGGCGCTGGCAAAGCCTGCAAGATCCCCCACCTTGCCGGTGCCGAAACCGAAAACAGGGTCATGCGCATGGCGGCGGGCATAAAGATAGGCGAGCGCCGCGATGGTCAGCGCGCCGGCATGGGTTGCCATGTGAATGCCGTCCGCCAGCAGCGCCATGGAGCCGAAGGCGATCCCGGCCACGATCTCGCCGACCATCATGGCGGCGGTCAGCGCGATGACGGCCCAGGTGCGCCGTTCGTTGCGCGCGTGGTCGGCGCCGAGAAAGACGTGATCATGCGCGCCGCTTTCTGTCACAGGGCTTTGCATGGGCTCTCCTTAAAGATATTTCGCGATCTCGCGGAACTTGGCGAGTTCCTCTTCCATCTCCGGCGGCAGCGGGCCTGTCATTTCCGTCAGGTGATGGTCGATGTGATGAAGGATCATGGTCTTCTTGCCGTTTTCCAGTGCCCGGATCACCGCCTGCATCTGCTGGGCGATGTCGAGCCCGTCCCGGCCTTCCTCGACCATGCGGATGACGCTGGCAAGGTGGCCCTGCGCGCGCTTCAGCCGTTTCAGGATGTCCGGGTTATTGGCGTGGCTCATGGGCTTGTCATATCCCCCCGGGGGGGATGAGTCAAATCCCGGCTTCGCTGTTCCCCGGCGGGGCTTGCCGGGCACGGAGACCAGGCCTATTTTCAAGCCCATGCAGCCCATGGAAGATCAGGCGCCGCTCCGCCCCCCGCTTTATTTCGATGCCGTGCTCACCCCGCACCGCTCGCTTTCGCCGCGCGGCTTTCTGGTCATGATGGGCCTGGTGGGGAGCGTCAGTTTCATTTCCGGCATGGCGTTTTTGATGATGGGGGCCTGGCCGGTCTTCGGGTTTTTCGGGCTGGATGCGGCGCTCATCTATTTTGCCTTCCGCCTGAATTACCGCGCCGCCCGCGCTTATGAGACGGTGCAGATTTCGGGGGGCGAGGTCAGGGTGCGCAAGGTCGATGCGCGCGGCAATGTCACGGCCTGGAGCGCGCCGCCCTATTGGGCCCGTGTCGATCTGCATGAAGAAGAAGAGGCGGAGGAAAACACCCGCCTCTCGCTGATCTCCCATGGCCGCGCCGTGGTGGTGGGCGCTTTCCTTGCGCCTTTTGAGCGCAAGGAGCTCGGCGAGGCGATCCGCCAAGGTCTTGGCGATGCGCGCCGCGCCAGCAATCCTCTTTAGAGAATTCTCTTACGAATAATCCCGCTCGATCAGGATTTTCTTGGAAATCACTTCGCCCGTATCGCTGAGCTCATAAACGATGGGCGCACCCGTTGCGATATTGAGCGCGATCACCTCGTCCTGGTTCAGCTTGTCGAGCTGCATAACGAGCGAGCGCAGCGAATTGCCATGGGCGGCGACGAGCACGCGCTCGCCTTTCAAGACGCGCGGCAGGATTTCCTTTTCGAAATAGGGCAGCACGCGCGCCGCCGTATCTTTCAGGCTTTCGCCGCCGGGCGGGGGAATGTCATAGGAGCGGCGCCAGATATGCACTTGCTCCTCGCCCCATTTTTCCCGCGCATCGTCCTTGTTGAGCCCGGAAAGATCGCCGTAGTCGCGCTCGTTGAGCGCCTGGTCGCGGATGATGGGCAGGTCTTCCTGGCCGAGCTCGGCAAGAATGAGATCATTCGTATGCTGAGCGCGGGTAAGCACGGACGTATAGGAGACATCGAATGTGTAGCCCGCCTCTTTCAGCGCGCGGCCCGCGGCTTTGGCTTCCTCGATGCCTTTTTCCGTCAGGTCCGGATCGCGCCAGCCGGTGAAAAGGTTTTTCTCGTTCCAATCGCTCTGCCCATGGCGGACCAGCACCAGCAAATTACCCACATTCCACTCCGTTTTATCAAACCGCCCGGATGGCTAAAGCTAAGCCGGGCTCATCCTTCAAAGCTCTTTGAGGCCCAAAACATCGGCCATGCCGAAAAGGCCGGGGCCTTTGCCCTGGCCCCATTTGGCCGCCGCCACCGCGCCGCGCGCGAAAATCGCCCGGTCCTCGGCCACATGGGAGAGCACGAGGCGTTCTTTTTCGCCCGCGAAAATTGCCGAGTGTTCACCCACCACCGAGCCGCCGCGCAGCGTGGCAAAGCCGATATCGCCTTTCTTGCGCGCGCCCTTTTGCGAATGCCGGTCGAGATCGCTGACTTCTTTAAGGTCGGCGCCGCGCCCCTTCGCCGCCGCATTGCCGAGCAAAAGCGCGGTGCCGGACGGCGCATCGACCTTGTGCTTATGGTGCATTTCCAGAATTTCGATGTCCCAGTCCGCATCGAGAATGGCGGCCACCTGGCGCACCAGCGAGCTCAGCAGGTTGACCCCGAGGCTCATATTGCCTTCCTTGATGATCGTCGCGTGGCGCGCGGCAGCGGCGATCTTCGCGTTGTCCTCCTCGGAAAAGCCGGTCGTGCCGATGACATGGACGATCCGCGCCTGGGCGGCCAGTGCGGCATGTTCGCAGCTTGCCTCGGGCACCGTGAAGTCGATCACCGCATCCGCATCCTTGAAAACGGCCAAGGGGTCGGCGGAAACCTCGATGCCGAGCGGCTCGGGGCGCCCAGCAAGAAGGCCCAGATCCGCGCCGATATGCGGCGAGCCCTCAGGCTCCGTGCCGCCGGAAAGGGTGCAGCCTTCGGTTTCCAGCACCTGCGCCAGCAATTGCCGGCCCATACGCCCGCCCGCCCCTGCAATCGCAATCTTGATCTCGCTCATGGGAATACCCCGGATATCTCACGTCGCGCCCCAAAAAGGCGCCCGGGCGGTATATCAGGGGAAGGGGAAGGCGTAAATCCGCTAAGGGGCAGCCTCGGGCCAAGGCCGCCCCAAAGAAAAAGCCGCCATACCTTACGGCATGGCGGCTGATCCTGATTTGGGTCCGGGCGGGGAAGCCCCCTGCCCGCCCCTCTTAGAAGTCGAGCTGGATACGCGAAACCACAGCGTCGATATCTTCATCCGTTCCGGCGGCGACCCGGTCCACTTCGGCATGAACGTAGTTCAGCATCAGGCGGACATTCGGGTTGAAGTAATAGTTGGCGCCGAGCGTGTAGTTGTCTTCCTCGCCATTCGTGGCGGCGGCGCTGGCCTCCGACAGATCGACGGTGGAATAGCGGGCGGCAAGCTCGATGGCGTTCTCCGCCTTCACGCGGCCGAAGGTGCCCTTCTTGGCGTTATAAGGACGCGACTCGCCCGTCACGAACCAGCTGGCGAAGACATAGCCGCCTTCCAGGTCCGCATCGCCGAGACCGGCGGTGCGCTCGACCGTCGTCCAGTGATATTCGCCCTGCAGCGAGAAGGGGCCGAAGACCACGGCGGCTTCCGGGCCGACCTGGATCATCTTGTCCACATTGTTGACGGCGCCGGTATTGATGATGCCGCGGCCATCGTTGAACTCGGGACGCAGGTTGAAGCGCACCGTGTCGTTTTCAACGCCGCGGTAGCTGCCGGCAACACCTAGATGCACGGCGCGGGTCGCTTCGGCGATCGGCGCGTAATGCGTGCGGCCCGTCACGGCCCAGTCGGTCGTCTGGTTGTTGATGCCGCCATTATTGATGCCATCGGTGAAGAAGCCGGCGGCCACGCCCCAATTGTCACCGCCCGTATTGGCGCTGATGCCGATATTGCGGCTCGGCGCGAAAACGTTCGGCAGCGCGCGTTCGATAAAGGTGATGTAGTTGGAGCCGGTCAGTTCTTCGAGCGAATAAGGTTCTTTGTGGTTACCCACGGTCACCGACACGCCGCCCACATCCGTGGCGATATAAGCGTCTTTGATACGGACCTGATCGTTCTCGAGGCCGACCTGGAGTTTATATTTCCAGTCGCCCGCGACCTTGCCCGACACATCCCACCAGAAGCGGCGGATCTCGGCGCCATTGCCGATCTGCGTCACATCGTCATCGACGATCGTCGCATCCAGATGCATACGGCCGCCAAAGCGGATCGACCAATTGCCGTCACGGCTGGAAATCTGGAGTTTCTTGGAATCGAATTTCGGCAGATCGGAAAGATCGGCCGTGCGGGTTTCGAGTTCCTGCAGCCGCGCGTCGCGTTCCACGACCAGGCTTTTGAGTTCGCGCAGCTCGTTTTCGAGCGCATCGATGCGCGAGTTGACGTCATAGCCGGCAAAGGCCGGGCTTGCGAGCATGCTTGCAAGGCCAAGGCCCGCCAGCACAGCGTTCGTTTTCTTCATCTGTCCCATCCCTCGTTTCGGCTTGATGCCGGGAATGTGACAGTTTTGTAACGGGGCGGGTTAAGACCGGCTTAAATCCTCCGTGACCGGAGGACATTTATTTTATGAAGTGAACAACGGTCGTTTCAAAAGTAAGGGCTCGTTAATTTCTGGGCCCAAAGCGCTAGTCATTACTCAATAAAAAACCGCCCGGTCCGAAGACCGGGCGGCAAAGCGACTGACTGCGAGGGGTCGCTTCTTAGAAGTCCACAGCGAGGCGAGCGCCGAGGGAGTGGGCTTCTTCGTCCTGCGTTGCGCCGGTGGGGTGATCCACATCGGCATAGACGTAGTTGACGATGGCGCGGACATTCGGGTTGAAGTAGTGGTTCAAGCCGAGCGTGTAGTCCGTCTGCTCGCCGCGGTCGGCGGCAACCAGGCCATTGTCTTCCAGGTCGAGGTAAGACACACGGGCGAGAATTTCCCAGGCGCCTTCCGTTTTCAGACGGTCGAATTTGCCCGAGCCCGCCTTATAGGTGGAGGCGCGGGATTCGCCGGTCAGGAAGTAGCTCAGGTACACATAGCCGCCATGCAGGTCGATGTCGGAGTTGCCGTTGGTGCGGCCGACCTGCGTCCAGGCATATTCAGCCTGTGCGGAGAAGGGGCCTGCCACGAAGGCGACTTCCGGGTTGATCGACCAGGTGTCGTCCACATTGGCGATCGTGCCGGTGTCCACCAGGCGGTCGGCATTGTGAATGCCGGGACGCTGACGGAAACGGGCCGTGCCGTCCTGATCGCTCAGGTAGTAGCTCGAAAGGCCGAGGTGAAGGAGCGAGCCGCCCTTCTTGTCGAACATCGGCGCAACCGTGGCGCGGGCCACGATGCCGTTGTCTTCTTCGAAGCCATCGTCCGAACCGTCGACGAGATCGCCGGCAAACATGTAAGCAACGCTGACGCCGTAATTGTCGCCGCCGAAGCTCACGCCGCCGCCGAGGTTTTTGCCCGGCGCGAAGACGTTGTTGTTGCCGCGTTCCAGGAACGAGATGAAGCGCGAAGAGGTCTGCTCTTCGAGGCTGTACGGCATTTTGAACTTACCGACGGTGATTTCCGCCGGATCCCAGCCCACGTAAGAGATGTAGGCTTCTTCCAGATCAACGGAATCGCTCGGCGCATCGAAGCCGGCTTCGATCTTATATTCGAAATCGCCGCCGAGCTTGCCCTTCAGGCCGAAACGGGTGCGGCGCAGTTCAACGCCGGCGCCGATGTCATGGCCGTTCTGCAGGTCGTCCTGGTCCGCGATCGACGCGTCGATCTGAATGCGGCCGAAGAGTTCCATCGAGTATTTGCCGTCAGCCGACGTGATCTTCAGCTTCTTGCCGTCGAATTTCGGGAAGTTTTCGATGCCCGTGGTTTTGGCTTCCAGAGCTTCGATTTTCGCATCGCGCGCGTCGACCTGCGACTTGAGTGCGCGAAGTTCGTTTTCAAGTGCATCGATACGCGCGTTCACGTCGTATCCAGCAAAGGAGGCACCGGCGGTGCCAAGAGAAAGCGCAGCAAACGCAACGCCCCCCAGCAGAGCTTTCTTAAACATATCTATCTCCTCGTAAGGCGGAAATTGCCCCGGTCGAGAGGAGGTGTAGGCATCCTGTGTGACGGCGGGCTAACAATCGTGTGACAGCAAGATGACAAGCCCACACTGTTGCCTCAGAAACACATAAAATTTTCCGGGGGAGGAGCTGTAATGAAAGCCGTCCGGAGAAACCGGACGATAGGCAAAGAAAAAGGGCCGCTTGAGGCGGCCCTTAATTGTTTTGCAGTCCGTCGAGGAAGCCTTTGACCTTGGCAAAGAAGCCGGAACTTTCCGGGCTCGTGTCCTCGCTCGAGGCCTCTTGGAATTCTTTGAGCAATTCCTTTTGCCGCTTGGAGAGGTTCATCGGCGTTTCGACGCCCACCTGAATATAAAGATCGCCGAACTGGCGCGCGTGCAGCACCGGCATCCCTTTGCCGCGCAGGCGGAACTGTTTACCGGCCTGGGTGCCTTCGGGGATTTTTACCTTCACCTTGGTGCCTGCAAGCGTCGGCACTTCGATTTCTCCGCCAAGCGCCGCCGTCGTCAGCGAGAGCGGCACATGGCAGAAGAGGTCCGCCCCGTCGCGCTGAAAGAGCTTATGCGGCTGCAGCGAGAGGAAGATGTAAAGATCGCCCGCCGGTCCGCCATGGAGCCCGGCCTCGCCTTCCCCGGCAAGGCGGATACGCGTGCCGTCTTCCACCCCGGCGGGAATATTGACCGCCAGCGTGCGCTCGTTCTGCACCCGGCCCGCCCCGCCGCAATCGGCGCAAGGGTCCTGAATGATCTGGCCGCGGCCATGACATTGCGGGCAGGTGCGCTCGATGGTGAAGAAGCCTTGCTGCGCGCGCACCTTGCCCACGCCCTGACAGGCCGGACAGGTGACGGGGCTGGAGCCTGGCTTGGCGCCCGAGCCCGAGCAGGTCTCGCAGGCCACTTGCGTGGGCACGCGGATTTGCGCCTTCTTGCCCTCGTAAGCTTCCTCGAGCGTGATTTCCATATTGTAGCGCAGGTCCGCGCCGCGCGCCCGGCCGCCATCGCCGCGCCGTCCCCGGCGCCCGCCCATGAACTCGCCGAAGAGATCGTCGAAAATATCCGACATAGAGGACGAGAAATCCGGACCGAAGCCGGGGCCGCCCCGGAAACCGCCGCCCATGCCGTTTTCAAAAGCGGCATGGCCATACTGGTCGTAGGCGGCGCGCTGCTGTTCGTCTTTCAGCACGTCATAAGCTTCGTTCAGCTCCTTGAACTTGTGCTCGGCTTCCGCGTCGCCCGGATTGCGGTCGGGGTGATATTTCTTGGCGAGATTGCGATAGGCTTTTTTCAGCTCATCCGCATTGGCGGACCGCTCGACACCCAGGACTTCGTAATAGTCGCGTTTGGACATTTCATTCACCCGTCAGAAAGGGCGCGCGGGACGGTTGCCCGCCCCGCGCCGCGTCCCCTCCTTTAGGAGGCGTCCTTTTTGTTTTCGTCGTCGACTTCTTCGAAATCGGCATCGACGACGTCATCGCCCTGAGCTTCCTCGGAGCTGTTGTCGCCTTCCGCGCCTTCTTCCGCCTGGCTGGCGGCATAAAGCGCTTCGCCGAGTTTCATGGAAGCCTGCGTCAGCGCCTCGAGCTTGGCGCGAACTTCGTCCATGTCCGTGCCTTCGAGCGCGGTTTTCAGTTCGCCGAGCGCGTCCTGAACCGGGCCCTTCACGTCATCGGAGAGTTTGTCGGCATTGTCCTCGAGGGTTTTTTCCGTGGCATGCACCAGCCCTTCGGCCTGGTTGCGCAGTTCCACTTCCTCGCGCCGCTTCTTGTCTTCGTCGGCATGGGCTTCGGCGTCTTTGACCATCTGTTCGATGTCATCGTCCGAAAGACCGCCGGAGGCCTGGATGCGGATCGACTGTTCCTTGCCGGTCGCCTTGTCTTTGGCGCCGACGGAAACGATGCCGTTGGCGTCGATATCGAAGGTCACCTCGATCTGCGGCACACCGCGCGGGGCCGCCGGAATGCCGACGAGATCGAACTGGCCGAGCAGCTTGTTGTCGGCGGCCATTTCACGTTCGCCCTGGAAGACGCGGATCGTCACGGCCGACTGATTGTCTTCGGCGGTGGAGAAGACCTGGCTCTTCTTCGTCGGGATGGTCGTGTTGCGCTCGATGAGGCGGGTGAAGACACCGCCCAGCGTTTCGATGCCGAGCGAGAGCGGCGTGACGTCGAGCAGCAGCACGTCCTTCACATCGCCCTGCAGCACACCGGCCTGAATGGCCGCGCCCATGGCGACTACTTCGTCCGGGTTCACGCCTTTATGCGGGTCCTTGCCGAAGAAGGTTTTCACCGCTTCGTGCACTTTGGGCATGCGCGTCATGCCGCCCACCATCACCACTTCGTCGATATCGCCGGCGCTCAGGCCCGCATCCGCGAGCGCTTTCTTGCAGGGCTCGATGGTGCGTTTGACGAGGTCTTCGACCAGCGCTTCGAGTTTCGCGCGGGTCAGTTTCATCGTCAGGTGTTTCGGGCCCGACTGGTCGGCGGTGATGAAGGGCAGGTTCACTTCCGTCTGCGTGGCGGAGGAAAGTTCGATCTTGGCTTTTTCCGCCGCTTCCTTCAGGCGCTGCAGCGCCAGCTTGTCGGAGCGCAGATCGATGCCGTTCTCTTTTTTGAATTCGTCGGCAAGATAATCGATGATGCGCATGTCGAAGTCTTCCCCGCCGAGGAACGTGTCCCCGTTGGTGGATTTCACTTCGAAGACGCCGTCGCCGATTTCCAGAACCGAAATGTCGAACGTGCCGCCGCCAAGGTCGTAAACGGCGATCGTCTTGCCGTCTTTCTTGTCGAGGCCGTAAGCAAGGGCGGCTGCGGTCGGCTCGTTAATGATGCGCAAGACTTCAAGGCCCGCGATCTTACCAGCGTCTTTCGTTGCCTGGCGCTGGGCGTCGTTGAAGTAAGCGGGAACGGTGATGACGGCCTGCGTCACTTTTTCGCCGAGCGAGGCTTCGGCGGTCTCTTTCATCTTCTGAAGAATGAAAGCGGAAACTTCCTGCGGCGAATATTTCTCGCCGCGCGCTTCCACCCACGCATCGCCATTGTCGGCTTTGACGATGGCGTAAGGCACCATGTCCTTGTCTTTTTTCGTGGTGGGATCGTCATAGGAGCGGCCGATCAGGCGCTTGATTGCGAAAAGTGTGGCTTCGGGGTTCGTCACCGCCTGGCGTTTCGCCGGCTGGCCGACAAGCCGCTCGCCATCTTCGGTAAAGGCGACCATCGACGGGGTCGTGCGGACGCCTTCGGAATTTTCAATAACCTTGGGCTGCGTACCTTCCATGACCGCGACACACGAATTCGTCGTGCCAAGGTCGATGCCGATAACTTTTCCCATATCTTTCCTCATTGTTTGCGGCAGACCGCCTGGGCCTTCATAGCACCCATGCCGGTCCCCTAAATGGATTTGGAAACGGTTTCAACCGGTTAGGGCGTATATATGGAGGCCAACCGGGCCCCGCAAGGCTCTCGGGCCACAGGTGAGACAATTTAATCACATTGCCGCCTTCCCCCGCCCTTTCCCGGGCAATTCGCAGAGGCCCGATCGAGGAGAGTGAGCGGCTTGGGGCCCCTCATACCTTAAAAGCGCGGGGGCGTTAACGGGCTTTTGGGGTAAATATCCGATTAATCTTTCGGCGTTAGCCTGACCGGCAGATAAATGGGGATGAGCGGCGAAAGACGCGGAGATTTTAAGATATGGCGATTTCCGGACTTGGCGGCGGATCGGTCTTTACGAGACTGGCGCAAAGCGCGCCGGGGCTGAAAGGCAGCGCCCTGCTTTCCAATATCACCAGCGTGACCATCGGCGCCCAGGCGGCCGGCCAGAACGAGCTGATCGTTTCGGGCATCGAAAAGCAGATCCAGCGCCTTCAGGGCTTCAACCCGAATATTTCCGAGCCGCAGTCCCGCCGCCTGGCCGAGGCGCGGGCCGAGATCCAGCAGATCGAGCGGAACCAGAGCCCGGCGGGCCTTTCAGAGCGGCTCGAAAAGCGCCGCATCCAGCTTTTCGAGGAATCCTACAAGATCCTCGGTAAGCGCTATGTGGACATCGATTCCAACCCGAAGCTGAAGGCAATCCAGGACAAGATCGACAAGCTTCTGGAACCGCCGCTGCGCGGGGAAAAACAGGCGCGGCTGGAACGTTTGCGCAAGCTGGAGCAGAACTATCAGCGCCAGTTCTTCCGCAATCCCAAAAACGAGTCGAACATTCGCCAGTTGACGAATACGACGCGGCAGATCGCTTCGCTCGTGCCGCCGCGCCTTTTCAACGAGCTCTCGCCCGCCGAGCGGCGCGAGTATGATGCGCTGGCCAAACAGGGCAACGACATTGCCGGGACGGAAGTGTTCCTCTCCTCCCAGACGCAGATCAAGATCGAGAGCCTGCAGCGCACGATCGGCCGCTTCACCGGCTGACGGTTTTCTCTTTTAGGATGGATAAACAAGCGGCCATCCGGTCACACGTGCCGGATGCGCCCGCCTTGCCGGGTTTCCTGCGCTTCCGCCTGCGGGCTTTTTAGCGGCAGGAGAAGGCGCACGCGCGTGCCTTTGCCCGGCGCGCTTTCAAGGCTCAAATGCCCGCCCATTAGTTCCGTCAGCGAGCGGCAGATGGAAAGCCCGAGCCCGGTGCCGCCATAGGCGCTGGCGGTCTGCGCGCTGGCTTGGCTGAAGGGCGTGAAGACGCGTTCCTGTACCGCCTCGTCCATGCCGATGCCGGTATCGGTGACGGCGAGCGTGAAGGCGTTTTCGCCCTCGCCGCTCTTATCCTCAGCCGGCCCTGCGCTCAGCGTGATGGTGCCGTGCTTGGTGAATTTCAGCGCATTGGAAATCAGATTGTTGAGCACCTGGCCGAGGCGGTGCGGGTCGGTATGGATCTGTTCCGGCGTGCCGGGCGCAAGGCGCAGTTCGAAATGCAGGCCTGCTTCCTCGGCCCGCCCTTCCCAGAAGAGTTTCGTGCGCGCCAGAAAGCGCGGCAGGTTTACCGCGTCCGGGTCGAGCTCCATTTGTCCTGCTTCGAGCTTGGCATGATCGAGCAGATCGTTCAGCGTGCGCAGCATGCCTTCGCCGGTTTCCTTCAGCACCGCCAGATGCTCATCCGGGCTTTCATCGTTGCGCCGCTTCTGTAAAAGCTCGACGAGGCCCAGCATACCCGAGAGCGGCGAGCGGATTTCGTGACTGACGGTCGCAAGCAGTTTCGATTTCGAGGCATCGGCGGCTTCCGCCCGCGCCACCGCTTCGCGCAGGGCGCCATTGGCATCGTAAAGCTGCAGCATGCGCTTGAAGCTCATGCGCCCCAGATGCGGCGTCGTAACTGCCGTCATGGAAAAGGCGAGCCCGACACCGATGAGGATATATTGCAGGGGCGCATCGATCAGCCAGTAGAAGAGACCGGTGACGCTGGTCGCAAAGGCGACGACCATGACCGTCAGCCACAAGGTCGCCTGGGTGATCCCGCGCCGGGTCAGCACCTTGTGCAGAAAGGCGGCGAGCGGGGCATCTTCGAAATCCCGCATCCGCGCGCGCTTATTGTGTGGCCGCTTGTTCTGGTCCAGCATCTTTACTCACTTCGGGCGCTGCTGGCACCCTCATCCCCCAAGAAGCTAGTCTTGCATCAAAAAGTAGTGAGAAAGTTGACAGGCCCCCATGTCCTTAAGCTTTTTGCAAAACTTGGCTGATCTGCCCCAGCCCATTCCGGGCCTGCCGGAGGGGGTGCGTTATTACCCCTCACTTCTGGGGCGCCGCCGCCAGGAGGCGCTGCGAAGCGCGGTGGAAGAAGCCCTCAAAGAGGCACCCTTCTATGAGCCGCGCTTGCCGCGCTCCGGCAAGCCCATGTCCGTGCGTATGAGCAATATGGGCCCGCTCGGCTGGCTGACGGATAAGGAAAAGGGTTACCGCTATGAGCCCCGCCACCCGGTAACGGGCGCGCCCTGGCCGCCTATTCCTGAGCTTTTGCTGGAACTTTGGGCGCGGCTGACCGCCTATCCCGGCCCGCCGGAAGCCTGTCTGATCAATTATTACGGACCCGGATCGAAAATGGGCGCCCATCAGGACCGCGACGAAGTAGCGCTCGATGCGCCGGTTCTCTCGGTATCGCTGGGGGATTCGGCAAGGTTCCGCCTTGGCGGGCTGAAGCGGTCCGACCCTTCCCGCCAGCTTCTCCTCCACTCAGGCGATGTGCTGATCCTGGAAGGGCCCTCGCGGCTGCGTTTTCACGGCATCGACCGGATATTGGGCGGTTCGAGCGGACTTTTGCCCGGCGGCGGGCGGCTCAACCTCACCTTGCGCCGGGTGACGGCGCCTTAAGGGCGCATAAAAAACCCCCGGCCGGGGATTGGGGGAACCGGCCAGGGGTTTCAAAGAACCGGGCAAACGCAAAACGTTGGGGGGCGCCCGGTCTATGGGTGTTCTAAGGACCGCTTACTGGATCAGCGCGGCGACGGCCAGAAGGGCCAGAGCCGCACCGCCCGTACGCAAGGCCAGTTTCGAGGCCGCGTGCGACGTCAGGAAGCGAAGGGCCGTGCCTTGCGGGCGGGCCGTCACATCCCGCATCGCGGCCCGCGCCGGTGCATGCGCGCCCTGGGGCATGCGCTGAACCGGGGTAAGGAAGGTAGCGGTGGCGTAGCTTGCCGCCATTCCATCCATATATCCACGAATTGGGTTCATGATAATCTCCTTTGAGAGTAAAGCACTCTCGTCTCTACGGGGCTTATATGGCGGTTCATTCAAAAAATGACAAACGATCATTTTTCATGATATATGTGAGGTATTTTCACATGTGCGACATCCCGGCGCAGGCTATGGCTGGGGCGTGGTGAAACCCGGAGAAAGATCATGAGCAGACGCTTGCCGCCCCTATCCATGCTGCGCAGCTTCGAAGCGGCGGCCCGTCATCTCAGTTTCAGCCGCGCCGCCGAAGAGCTCTCCGTGACCCATTCCGCCATCAGCCATCAGATCCGGGGGCTGGAGGAATGGCTGGGCTGCGCGCTTTTCCGCCGCTCGGGCCGCGCGGTGCATCTCACCCAGGCGGGCGAGCGCCTGCTCGGCCCGCTGACCCGTGCCTTTGACGGGATGAACGATGCGGTGCGCGCCGTCACCCGCATGGCCGAGGACCGGGCTGTGGTGGTCAGCGTCGAGCCGGCCTTTGCCGCCCGCTGGCTGGTGCTCCGTCTTGACCGCTTCTATCAGCGCCATCCCAATCTGCGCCTGCATCTCGTGCCGACCCCGGAAATGGTGGATCTGACGAAGGGCGATGTGGATGTGGCGATCCGCTATGGGCGCGGCACCTGGCCGGGCCTTAAGTCGGAAAAGATCATGGGCGCCGCTGCCTTTCCCGTGCTCAGTCCGGCGCTGATCGGTGAGGAAACGCCGCTGCAAAGCCCGCATGATCTTTCCCGCTTCACTCTCATTCACGAGGATACGACCGAAGACTGGGCGGCCTGGCTGAAGGCGGCGGGCGCGGAGGACGTGGATGCGGCCCGCGGGCCGATCTTCGATGACGGGCACCTGGCGCTCGAGGCGGCGACGATGGGCCAGGGCGTGGCGCTCGCCGATGAGGCGCTGGCGGCGGCGGCTTTGCAGGACGGGCGTCTCGTGCGGCCCTTCGATCTGATGCTGGAAACGAGCTCCGCTTATTATGTCGTCACCGCGCCTGTCAGCGAGGCCCGCGCCGATGTGAGCGCCTTTTGCGCCTGGCTCCTGGAAGAGGCGCATGGCGGCAAAGCCCCCGTCAACTGGGGCCCCGCCAATAAGGCCCCCGGCAAAGAGAGCGCTGGCTGAAAAAATTTATGGGTTAAGGCCGCGATTTAAGGAAATCCGCCAATAAGCCCCAATAGACCTATGAAAAAACAGGTTATTAACCAGTTTTCTTTGCCTTGCCGTAACCGCTTAGGGGCCAAGATGCCATTCGATTAAAATTTGGCGAGTGGCGCAGTGATCCTAACGGCCATCAAAAACGGGCGGTTCAACCCGGCGCATGACGCGCGCGGGGAGGTGCCCGAGTCCGCGCCCGGCGTAAAGCCGGGAGAGGCCATGCCGCTCGAAACGGACGGCGCGCCGGATACCGCGCGCCAGCAGGTGCCGCCTTTCTTCGCCAAGATGCTGAATATCGTGGCTGCCGCCGCGCTGATCTCGGTCATCCATCAATCCGTCTTCGTCGCCATGACGGGCCGCGCGGGGCTTTTCGAATATATCGCCGTGCCGCTTTTTGCGGTTTTCGTGGCGCCGACCATCTTCTATTTCACCGTCAGTCCGGCGCGCCACAAACACATTCCCCGGGTCATTTTCTGGCTCTATTGGGGGATCATGGCCTATATCGGCGCGGGCTTCCTCAACTCGCTGAGCCAGGGGCTCGGGACCGATTACGGCATTCACTTTGCCGCCTGGGCGGTGATCGCCTATCTGATCGCGGTGGCGACGCAGCCGGTGCGGCGCGCGCAGATGATGTGCTGGAGTGGCTTTGCCTCGCTTTGCGCCATTTCGGTCTTCTTCCTCGTCTATACCGGCGCGGATATTCTCACCGATCCCTTGACCGTGACCTTCGTCAGCATTCTGGGCAGCCAGGCGGCGGCGATCTCGGTGCTTTATGTGCTCTCGGTCTTCCGCCAGGAGCAGCTGGCCGACCGCCAGCGCGCGAAAGTCTGGCAGCATGCCTCCGAAGAAATGATCCGCTATGCCCAGCAGGCCGACCGCGCGCGGCGCGATGCCGAAGAAGCGCGCACCTCGGCGGAAGCGGCGATGCGTATGCGCGACCGCTTCGTTGCCAATATCAGCCATGAGCTGAGAACGCCGCTCAATGCGATCCTCGGCTTTGCCGAAGTGATCGAGCGGGAAACTTATGGGTCCCATTCCGACGACCGCTACGGCGAATATGCCGGCGACATCCGCCGCTCGGGCCGCCACTTGCTCGGCCTCATCAATCAGATCCTCGATTTCTCGCGCATGGAAGCGGGCGAGATCAATCTGAAGCTCGAAAAAGCCGAGGCCCGTGAAGTCGTTTCCGAAAGCCTGCGCCTGATCGCGCCGCTTGCCGAAGCCAAGCCCGATATTTCGGTGCAGTTCGAGCCGGGTCCCTCCATTCCGTTGACCACGGATACGCAGGCGCTGCGCCAGATCGTGACGAACCTCGTCTCCAACGCGATCAAGTTCACCGACCGGGGTTATGTCGATGTGCGCCTGAACGAAGACGGGCCGGACGGGCTGCTGCTCTGCGTCAGCGATACGGGCTGCGGGCTGAGCGAGGATGCGCGCCGGCGCGTCTTTACCCCGTTCTACCGGGTGGCCCGCCAGGGCAATGATGCGGGCGGCACGGGGCTCGGCCTTGCCATCGTCAAATCGCTGGTCGAAGGGCTGGGCGGCACGATCGATGTGGAAAGCCAGCCCGGCCGCGGCTCGACATTCAAGATTCGCCTGCCGCGCAGGATGGGCGAGCGCAGGGATTCGCCGATAGCAAGTGTGCCGGCGGAACCGAGCGAGCCTGTCCCCCAGAACATGATCGTCTATCTTTAAAGCGCGCTGCAGCGCCCTTCCGCTTAGCGCAGGAAGGGCGAAACGCCGAAGACCATTTCATGGGTCATCAGCACCGCCGCCCAAAGCACCACCGCCGCCAGCGGCCGCCACCAGCCGATTTCGCCGAGCGCGAGTTTCGTGCGCCCGCTCAGAATCGCTACGAATGGCAGGTTGGAGGTTTGCCCGGCAAACTTGCGCCAGCTCTCCCCCATTTTCTTCGCCCGCTTCCGGTCGATGGAAAACGTGCCGACGAGCGCGACGGTGAGAAAGGTGCCGAAAAGCGCCTGCGAGGCGCGATCGCCATTCGCTCCCAGATGGAACGCCGCCCAGATGATGACGCTCCAGAGAAAAGGATGGCGGGTGATGCGCACCATGCCTTGCACGGCATCTTCTTTTTCCGCCGCCGCTTCCCCACCCACGGATGTGGGGTTCGGCGTTAAAAGACCGGGCACGCCGATGAGAAAAGCCACCAGCAGGATCAACGCGCCCGAATGGGCAAGCCACAGCGGCGCCTGCCAATAGACCGTGTTGTCCGCGCTGACCACAGCATCGTTGTAGCTCATGGCCAGCCAGACGATGGCGCCGATCGAGGCCAGCGAGAAGAGCGCCATATAGACTTTCTCGCCGATCATATCGGTGATGATCCGGCGCAGCACGGTGCCGGAAATTACCAGATGCAGCCCCATGAAAAGCGCGGCGGCCAGATAAAGCTCGGTCATATCCTGCATGAAAGGTCCTCCTCATCCCCTCGCCCGGCCTTGATCCTCTTCGGCTTTCGGTGCGAATCCGCCGGGTCCGGATCATTCTTCGGGCTGAGGGGCGGGAATTCAAGTCACGGCTTTGCCCATCCCCGCGCAGGCGGGTGTGCAATTGTGCGTCAGACCGGTGGCAGCGAGGCGTTCGGGACTGCCTCAGGCGGAAAGCGCGAGGCCTTTTTTGAGGTATTTGCGGCCCTGTTTCGTGGCAATGCCGGTCAGGATGAAGCGGATCAGCTCGCCCGCCCGTTCCGGCCGCCCGCTGCCGGAGCCCGAGCGCCAGGCAAGGCGCACCGCCCCGTGCAGGGCGGATTGGACGCCGAAAAGCAGCAAATCGTCGGAGCGCGGCTCAATGAGATCAGTGCTGACCCCGGCGCGCAAGATGGCGAGCAGCCGGTCGCGCAATTGCTGCTCGATCATGCCCCAATCGGCGCGCATGGGTACGGGCAAGCGGCGGCGGAAACTGACCCGCCCGCAATATTGCATGAGATTACGCTCTTCGGGCGGCAGGTCCGCAAGTTGCCAGAAGGCGGCGATATAAGCGGCAAGCTGATCGAGCGGCGGCGCGGCATCGTCGATCGCCTCGATCCGCGCCAGAAGGCGCCGGTCGATCTCCATGGCAAGGCGCGCATAAAGCTCGTCCTTGCTCGTCACATGCTTATAGACCGTGCCCTTGCCGATCTGTGCTTTCGCCGCGATCTCGTCGATCGTCACGAGTTCCCAGTCCTCGCGCTGAAAAAGCGCGCGCGCGGCGGTGAGAATAGCGATCTCGCGTTCCTCGAAAAGCGGACGGGCAGGGGCGGTGCGTTCCATAGGGACCTCGCGCAGGACAGATGATAGTGACCAAGGGTCACTCGCGGGGTCCTTTCCTAGCTTGCTTCTATGTCACCTTGATGACGCTGCCGGGAGAATGGCCGGTAAGGCGGGCCGGCTTAGACCGTCGTGTCGACCTTGCCGCCGGCGCCGCCGCCATTGCCGCCTGCCTCGCCCTTGGCAAGGCCGACGCGGGCAGCGCGCAAAAGCCGGTCGCCGATCATGTAGCCGGTCTCCACCACCTGCACGATGGCGCCGTTCGGCAGGCCCGTATTCGGGATCTCGAACATGGCTTCATGGAAGTTGGCGTCGAACTTGTCGCCGGGCTCCGGCGCGATGGGCTTGATGCCATGGCGCTCGAAGGCCGAGTGCAGCGCGCGCTCGGTCATTTCCACGCCTTCGATGATCGCGCTGGCATTGGCGCGTTCTTCTTCGGGCACCGCATCGATGGCGCGGCGCAGATTGTCGGCAACGGACAGGACGTCGCGGGCAAAGCTGGCAGCCCCGTAACGGGCGGCGTCCTGCTTCTCGCGCTCGGCGCGGCGGCGCGTGTTTTCAAGCTCGGCGGCAAGGCGCAAAAGCCGGTCCTTGGTTTCGGCAAGCTCGGCCTCGAGCGCGTCTTTGCCGCCCTCGTCGCCTTCCAGAATGGAGGGGTCCTCATTGACGGCAGCCGCCGCCTCCGCGCCCATCTGGGCACCGGCGTCCGGCGCGCTTTCGCCGTTTTCCTGCGGCGTGTCGTCAGACGGGGTCTTGGCCGGTTTTTCCTCACTCATGGGCTTTAAAGCGTCCTGTTCTTAACGGTTCGAAACGTGTCCGGTGAAAGACGGGCAAGAGATGCGCTTCCTCACCGCCCGTGTCAAGGCATGGGCCTGCCACGCGCCTTTCAGCTTAAGGGTCCGCGGCTGAGCAGGCGGCTGACGACACCGGCCGTATAATCGACCATGGGGATGATGCGCGCGTAATTGAGCCGCGTCGGGCCGATGACGCCGATTACCCCGACGATTTGCCGGTCCTGATCGCGGAACGGTTTGACGACGACGGAAGAGCCGGAAAGGCCGAAGAGTTTCGTTTCCGAGCCGATGAAAAGTTTCACCCCTTCCGCTTCCTCGGCAAGGCCGAGAAGCTGCACGACATCGGTCTTGTTTTCTAGTTCCTCGAAGAGGAGCCGCACACGTTCGAGATCCTCCATCGCGGTGACATCATCGAGAAGGCGCGACTGGCCGGTGACGATAAGCGAGCGGGAGAGCAGCGCATCGGGCCCCGACGCCGGTGCGCCCGCGCCCGACCAGGTGGCAAAGCCTTCTTCGACGATGCGGCTCGTCAGTTCCGAAATCTCCCGCCGGGTCTGCTCGATCTCCGCTTGCAGGCGGCGGCGCGCATCGGCAACGGAAAGGCCGCGCAATTTGGCATTGAGGAAATTCGTCGCTTCCTGCAGCGCGGAAGGCGGCAGGCCCTGGGGCAGATCGATGACGCGGTTTTCCACCGACCCGTCTTCGGTGACCATGACGACCAGCGCGCGGCGCGCATCCATGGGCACGAATTCGACATGCTTGAGGCGGGATTCGGTTTTGGGCGCAAGCACGAGCCCGGCGCAGCGCGAGAGGCCCGAAAGCAGCATCGAAGCTTCGCGCAATGCATCTTCCACGCTGCCCGCGCCCTGATTGGACTGAGTGATCTGGGTTTCGATCTGGCTTTGCTCGTCCTCGGAGAGAATGCCGACCTGCAGGAGCCCGTCGACGAACATGCGAAGCCCCGCATCGGTCGGAATGCGCCCGGCGCTGGTATGCGGGGAAAAGAGCAGGCCGAGGGATTCCAGATCCGACATCACATTGCGGATCGAGGCGGCGGACAGATCGACGCCGAGATGGCGCGAGAGATAGCGCGAGCCCACGGGCTCGCCCGTCTCCAGATAGGTTTCCACAATCCCGCGGAAAATCTCGCGGGAGCGGTCGTTTATGTCCTTGATGGCAACCATCGCGGCGCGCGCTTCCTTCAAAACGGCCCCCGGAAAAGGCGGAAGGCCTTGATCTGACGGCTAAAAATCTAGGCAGCCCGTGGGGCTGCGTCAATTGCCCTGCCCTTATGCGTGCGCTCCTGCTTGACACATAAGCCCGCGCCCGGTCTTGTGCGCCCCTTAAAGTCTCACATCTTGAAAGCAGGAGATGCCATGCGTCCGTCCGGCCGTGCCCCCCATGAAATGCGCCCCGTTATTCTCGAGCCGGGCTATGCGAAAAAAGCCGAAGGCTCCTGTTTCGTGCGCTTCGGCGACACGCATGTGCTGTGCACCGCAAGCCTTGAGGAGCGCACGCCGCCTTGGCTGAAAGGCCAGGGCAAGGGCTGGGTGACGGCGGAATACGGCATGCTGCCCCGCTCCACCAATGAGCGCATGCGCCGGGAAGCCTCGGCGGGCAAGCAGTCGGGCCGCACCCAGGAAATCCAGCGCCTGATCGGGCGGTCCTTGCGCGCGGTGGTGGATATGAAGGCGCTGGGCGAGCGGCAGATCACGGTGGACTGCGACGTCATTCAGGCCGATGGCGGCACGCGCACGGCCTCCGTCACCGGCGGCTGGGTGGCGCTGCAGCAATGCGTCGCCTGGATGATGGAGCGCGGCATGCTCACCGCCTCGCCGATCAAAGACAATGTGGCGGCGATTTCCTGCGGCATTTATGAAGGCACGCCGGTCTGCGATCTGGATTACGCCGAAGATTCCACCGCCGACACGGATGCGAATTTCGTCATGACCGGCACGGGCGGCATCGTGGAAATCCAGGGCACGGCGGAAGGCGAGCCGTTCTCTCAGGACGAACTTTCCGCGCTGATGGGCCTTGCCAAGGATTCCATTGCCGATCTCGTGCGCCTGCAGAACGAGGCCGCCGGGCTGAAGTAAGCGGGCTTGCCTCAAGGAGCGGACCCTTTAAAGGAGCAACTATGAGCGCGCGTCTTTTCACCGACCCGAAGCTTGTCGTGGCGAGCCACAATCAAGGCAAGGTGCGGGAGATTGGGGAATTGCTCTCTCCTTTCGGTATCGAAACGGTATCGGCGGGCGATCTCGGCCTGCCGGAACCGGAAGAAACGGGCGCCACATTCCGCGAAAATGCCGAGCTCAAAGCCCGCGCCGCCGCTGATGCCTCCGGCCTGCCGGCGCTGGCCGATGATAGCGGCCTGGCCGTCCATGCGCTGGGCGGCGATCCCGGCATTTATTCGGCCCGCTGGGCGGGGCCGGAAAAAGACTTCCGCCTTGCCATGGAAAAGGTCGAGCGCGCGCTGGCCGAAAAGGGGGCAAGCGACCGCAGCGCGCATTTCGTCTGCGGGCTCGCGCTTGCCTGGCCGGACGGGCATGTGGAGTATTTCGAAGGCCGCGTCGATGGCCAGCTTGTCTGGCCGCCGCGCGGGGAAAAAGGCTTCGGCTACGATCCGGTCTTTCAGCCCGAGGGTCATGAGATTACCTTCGGGGAGATGGACCCGGCGCGCAAACACGCCATGTCGCACCGGGCCGATGCTTTCAAGCAATTGACGGATGCCTGCTTTGCCGCTGGACGATAGCGCCCGCGCCGCCTCTTCTCCCGCCGAAACCGAAGGCGGTTTCGGGGTCTATATCCATTGGCCTTTCTGCCTGTCGAAATGCCCCTATTGCGACTTCAACAGCCATGTCATGCGGGACGTGCCGGAAGAGGCCTATGTCGATGCTATCATCCGTGAGCTGACATATTTCCGCGCGCTTTCCGGGCCGCGCACGCTTACCTCGCTTTTCTTCGGCGGCGGCACGCCCTCTCTGATGACGCCGCAGACGGTCACAAAGCTCATCGATGCGGTGGCTGGGCTCTGGCACATGCCCCAGGGAACGGAAATTTCCATGGAGGCCAATCCGACCAGCGTCGAAACGGCCTATCTGAAAGGCTATAAGGGCGGCGGCGTGAACCGCATCTCGCTCGGCGTGCAGGCGCTGAGCGACGATGATTTGCGCTTTCTCGGGCGGCTTCATTCGGTGGGCGAGGCGCTTCAGGCGGTCAAACTCGCGCGCGGTGTTTTCGAGCGCGTCTCCTTCGATCTCATCTATGCAAGGCCCGCGCAAACACCGGCCGCCTGGCGGCGCGAGCTTGAAGAAGCCATCTCTTATGCTGCCGATCATCTCTCGCTTTATCAGCTCACCATCGAGCCCGGCACGGCTTTCGAAAAACTCTTTAAGGCAGGCTCGCTCCTGCCCCCCAGCGCGGATGATGCGGCGACGCTTTATGAGGTGACACAAGAGGTGTGCGCCAAGGCGGGTTTCGGGGCGTATGAAGTCTCCAACCACGCAAAGCCCGGCGCCGAATGCCGGCACAATCTCGTTTACTGGCGCTACGGCGATTATGTGGGCGCGGGCCCCGGCGCGCATGGGCGGCTCAGTGTTGAGGGCAAAAAGATCGCGACGGAAACCGAGCGCCTGCCCTCCCGCTGGCAGGCAGAAGTAATGCGCGCGGGCCATGGCCTGACGCGCATGGAAGAAATCGCATCCGCCGAGCAGGGCGATGAACTGATGATGATGGGCCTCAGGCTTTCCGAAGGCGTGCCGCTTGCCCGTTATGAAAAGCTCAGCAGACGGACCATTGAAGAAAAACGCCTCTTGCTGCTTGAAAAAGACGGGCTCATCATCCGGCGCGGCGGCCAGCTTTATGCCACGGCGCGCGGGCGCCTGGTGCTCGACAAGCTGCTCGGCGAATTGCTCGTTTGAGGCTCAAGACCCCGCCGTTAAAAGGCGCGGGGGCGGAAGCTGGCGGGTGCCGGATCGATCAGCACGGGCCCGGAAGACTGGACCTCGAAAACCGCAAGCCCGCGCTCATTCGTGCCGTCGGGCAGGAAGCGGAAAATCCCGTCCACCCCGGCAAAGCCGTCCTCGATCAGCAGTGCCTCGCGGGTGAAATCGTCCTCGCCGGGCGCGCGCGCCAGCGCCGAGGTCAGGCTCACCGCGTCGTAAGAGAGCGAGGCGATGAGCGGCGGCGTTTCTCCGAAATAAGAGCGGTAGCGGGCGGAAAAGGCATCGCGCGCCTCGCGCGGCGGGGCGGCGTACCAGCCCCCCTGCACGGCAGGCTCGAGCCGGGTCGAGGGATCATCCCAAAGCCCTGTGCCGAGGAACTTCACCTTGCGCGGATCGATATCGAAATAGGGAAGAAGCGGCGCGGCGGATTTCAGCTCCGTGCCGCCTGCGGCCAGCAGTACCGCATCGAAGGGCACATCGCCGATCGTGTCCCGCCCCTCAAGGCGTTTGAGAGCGGCGGTATCGCCCGCCTCCTTGAGCCGGGCTTTTTCCGCGCGCAGCGCCGCGCGCCGCTCGTCATAGCGGGCAAGGCGGCGGGCCGGATCGAACATGGCCTGGGCGTCGGCGGGATAAGTTTCCACCCGGTCGATCTGCAGCGCGCGGGCCGAGAGCGCCTGCAGGAACGCGGCGCGCACCCGCTCGCCATACGCCGTTTGCGGCAGGAAGGCCGCGAAGGTCTCGTAAGATTGCAGGCCTGCATAATCGATGATGCGGGTCACGCTGTCTTCGGGCAGGAAAGAAAGAAGATAAGTATTGCCGCCGGCCACATTGCTGTCCGTGGAAAAGGCGATGACGGGCACGCCGCGCGCTTCGGCGAGCGGGGCAACGGCGCTTACCGAATGGGCAAAGAGCGGCCCGAGAATGATTTCCGCCCCCTCGCGCAGCGCTTCTTCGGCGGCCGCTGCCGCGCCTGCCTCCGTGCCGCGCGTGTCCTTCGGCATCAGCAGAATGTCGGCATTGCCGCTTTCAAAAAGCGCCATCTGGCCGGCATTAGCCAGTGCGTCTGCCACGGCGCGCACATTGCTCTGTGAGGCGCCGAGCGGCAAAAGCAGGGCGACGCGCACCGGCTCGCGCCCCTCCATATGAGGCGGGGTGAGGAAAGAGCCCGTGTCGAGTTTCGGCAGATCGGCGGGCGGCGGGGTCACGGCGATGGGCCGCTCGCCGGGCGGCGGCGTCACTTGCACGTCTTTCGGCGTTTGTCCGCAGCCGGAAAGGGCAAGCCCCGTGCCGGCAAGGCCAAGAGAAAGAAAAAGAGAGCTGCTGCGTGCCGCGGAAAGAAGGGCGGAAACTGCCCGGGAAACCATCATCTTGTAAAACCGCCCGAATTACCCGGAGCCGGCATCTGCCGCCGGCCCCTGAACCTGTCCTCAAACTGCATCTGGCGCGCAGCCTAGCGCATTTTCCCGCGAAGGTGGACCCGTTTTGCATAAGGAGCCCCGCTCCCGCGCGCCGGTGATTGCGCTTTTCTCTATTGCCGGGCACTTTGGCGCCTTGATGACGAAAACTGGATTTCTTCCAGGCAAGGATGCTCCGTGACGGATAAGAAAAAGGCACCGGCGCCGCGCGGGGCCCTCACCCCCGGCCTTTATGTCACCGCAACGCCGATCGGCAATGCGGGCGATATCTCCTTGCGCGCGCTCGATGTGCTCGCAAAGGCCGATGCGGTGCTGTGCGAGGACACGCGCGTCACCGGCGGGCTGATGCAGATCCACGGGCTGAAAGTGCAGCTCCTGCCTTACCATGAGCACAATGCCGCCGAAATGCGCCCGCGTATCCTCGCCCGCCTGGCGCGGGGCGAGGCATTGGCGCTCGTCTCCGATGCCGGGATGCCGCTTATTTCCGATCCGGGCTATAAGCTCGTGTGCGCTGTGCAGGAAGAAGGACATGCCGTCACCTGTCTGCCCGGCGCTTCTTCCGTGCTGGCAGGGCTTGTTCTTTCCGGCCTTCCTTCCGACCGGTTTTTCTTTTCAGGTTTCCTGCCGCCGAAAGAAGCCGCGCGCCGCACGGTGCTTGAAGAGCTGAAAAATATTCCCGCCACGCTGATCTTTCTCGAAAGCCCGCGCCGGCTCGCCGCCTGCCTGAAAGATATGGCGGATGTGTTCGGTCCCCGCGAGGCGGCGGTGACGCGCGAGCTCACGAAGAAATTCGAAGAGGTGCGCCGCGCGGGCCTTGCTGAGCTTGCCGCTCATTATGAAGAGGCGGGCGCACCCAAGGGCGAGATCGTGCTGGTGGTCGGCCCGCCGGACAAAATCGGGCCCGAGGCGGGCGATCTCGACACGCTGCTTGCCTCGGCCATGGACGAACTCTCGCTCAAAGAGGCGGTAAAGGAAGTCACCGAAATGACCGGCCTGCCGCGCAAGGAGGTGTACCGGCGCGCGCTCGAGCTGAAAGAGAGCGGGCGGGAATGAGCGAGGCGCGCCGCAAGACGCAGCGACGGGAGGCGCAGCGCCGGGGCGCACGCGCCGAAACGATTGCCCTTTGGTGGCTGTGGGCGAAAGGCTACCGCCTGCTCGCGCGCAATTACCGGCGCGGGGTCGGCGAGGCCGATCTCGTCATGACGCGCGGCAAGCTTCTTGTTTTTGTCGAGGTCAAGCGCCGGGAGGATAAGGCAGCGGCGGGCGAGGCGATCCAGCCGCGCCAGCAGGCCCGCATCGCAAGGGCGGCGGAAGCCTTTATCGCTCAGCATAAGGAGCATTGGGAAAAACATGTCCGCTTCGATGCGGTGCTGATTTCCCCGCGCGCCCTGCCCCGCCATATCGAAGATGCCTGGCGTTAAGCCGCTCTCTTATTGCGGCGCGCGGGCGACGATAAAGGGCCGCGGGTCGTTTTTCTTTGTACCGTGATAAGCGGTTTCCTCGATGCTGAACCCGGCGGCGCGGATCGCCACTGTGAGCGAGGCAGCGGTGAGCGAGGTGACGGCGGGCGCTTTGCCGAAAAGCTGCATCACCGGTATGGCAAGATAAATAAGCGGCCGGAGAAGCGGAGTGACCTCGCCGATACAGGGTGTTTTGGAAATGAAGAGCCCGCCCGGCGCAAGCAGCGCGCGGATATGGGCAAGGGCTCCCGGCAGATCGCCTGCCAGATGAATGTAGTTGAACCCCAGAATAATGTCGTAACAGTCCGGTTCTTCGGCAAGTGTTTCGGCGGTGGCGGTGCGGAAGCTAAGGCGCAAGGCAAGATCGCGGTCCTCGGCATCTGCCAGCTTTTCTTTCGCTATGGCGATCATCTCCCCGGATATATCGGTGCCAAGATAGCTCTCGGCGGCATCCGCCAGGCGCAGTGCCGCCGTACCCGTGCCGCAGCCGAGCTCCAGCACCCGCGCGCCCTTTGGTGTCAGTTCGCGCACGCGAGTGAGCGTTCTGGTAAAAGCTTCTTCATCGGCAATGGCGGAAGCGGCATATTTGCGTGCGGTCTTGTCCCAGAACCGCCGGTCTTTCTCGCTCATTCTTTCTCATCCCCAGTGCGCCCCATTGCGTATAGCGCTTTTCATATAAGTATCTCGCCGTGCTTTCATATGTAAGTATGTGGACATGCTTGCCGCGCAGGTGCACAGCGCGCTTTGCAAAGAAGGGGATGGAGATGCTCGCGCCGATCGGAGAAGAGATATGGACGGCGGAAGGGCCGGAAGTTGAGGTTGCCGGTTTCCATTATCCTCTCCGTATGGCGGTGATCCGCTTAGGCGGCGGGAGCCTTTTCATCTGGTCGCCCGTTGCGCTGGACGAAGGCTTGCGGGAAGACGTGGCGGCCTTGGGCACGGTGCGTTTTCTCGTCGCGCCCAATTCGCTGCACCATCTTTATCTTGCAGAGTGGAAGAGCGCCTTTCCGGAGGCGGAGATCTGGGGACCTGCGCGCCTTGCCGCAAAACGCAAAGACCTTACCTTTGACGGCATCCTGGAAGATGCGCCGCCTGCCGCCTGGGAAGGGGAGATCGACCAGGTGCTCGTCACCGGCAATCTCATTACCGATGAAGCGGTGTTCTTTCATGAAAAAAGCGGCACGGTGATTTTCACCGACCTCTTGCAGCATTTCCCGCCCGGCTGGTTTTCCGGCTGGCGGGCGCTGATCGCAAAGCTCGATCTGATGACGGGCGATGAGCCCCATGTGCCACGCAAATTCCGCCGCGCTTTCATCCGCCGCCGCGCCGCGCGCGAGGCGCTCCGCCGGGTGCTCGCCTGGCCCGCCTCCCAGGTTCTGATGGCCCATGGCGCGCCCGTGCGCACCGGCGCGCGCGCCTTTCTGGAGCGCGCCTTCCGCTGGCTTTTTTAACCGGTGGGATTGTTAGAGAAGCAGCGTGAAAATGCCCAGCGGGTCATGGGCGCGGGCGACGGAGACAATATAAAGATAAAGCGCAAGCGCGCCCAGCCAGCAGCCGAGCCGTGCGCGCGGGGTCTTGGCGTATTTCAGCCCATAGGCGCCGAGCACGATATAGATGACGAGCAGTGCGACCTTCACGGTCAGCCAGTGATCGGCGATAGGATATTGCTGCAGGATGACGGTCAGCATCATCGCGGAGGTGAGCAGCACCGTGTCGACCGTGTAGCTTGTAAAGCGCGCCGGCGCGGCCATCGGCCAGCTTGCTTTAAAAGCGTGCAGCCCCACCCCCCGCAAGAAGAAGATGAGGCCGCTCAAGATGACGGAGCCGATATGCACGGCGCGGATCTCAAAATAAAACTCGATCATTTCAAAATCCTGCCGTGCATACCGTTGTTACGCAACATGCGCGGGGCTTATGCCCGGGCCTTGGTGGTTGCCGCGCGTTCTTCTTCTTCCGTCGGCACGCCCTGATAACGCGGACGCACCCAGAGCCCGATCACGAAGACCACAAGGGCCAGCGCGCCGATGGAGAAGATCGTGTCGCCCGGCACCCGCATCCAGACCAGAAGGTCGACGATGGGCTGCTGCATGAATTCCGCCGAGCGGGCCGACCAATAACCGTTATTGATCGCCTCGATCAGCTGCATCGTGCCGAGCGGCAGGAGCGTGAAGAGCGCCATCATGGCAAGGCCCACATTGAAGCTCCAGAAGGAGACCTTCAGCAGCCCTTCGTTCCAGGCAAGCTCGGGTTTGAGCCCGCGCAGGCAGAAGAGCACGAGGCCGATCCCCAGCATCCCGTAAACCCCGAAGAGCGCCGTGTGCCCATGCAGCGGGGTAAGGTTCAGCCCTTGCATGTAATAGAGCGAGAGCGGTGGGTTGATGAGGAAGCCGAAGAGCCCTGCCCCCACGAGGTTCCAGAAGGAAACCGCGAGGAAGAACATGATCGGCCAGCGGTAGCGTTCCATCCAGGGCGTTGCCTTGCTCAGGCGGAACGTGTGATAGGCCTCGAAGCCGATATAGGCGAGCGGCACCACTTCAAGGGCGGAGAAACTTGCGCCCAGCGCCAGCACCACGGTGGGCGTGCCGGCGAAGTAGAGGTGGTGCAAGGTGCCGAGCACGCCGCCTGCCATGAAGATGATGGTGGCGAAGAGCACGGCGACTGTCGCCGTCTGCAATTTGAGAAGGCCGAGCCGCGTGAAAAGGAAGGCGATCACGGCGGTGGCGAAGACTTCGAAGAACCCTTCCACCCACAGATGGACGAGCCACCAGCGCCAATATTCGACCATCGAGATATGCGTGTTCTCGCCCCAGGCGAGCGCCGCCCCGAAGAAAAGGCCGATGGCGACGGTGGAAAGGAAAAGAAGGCCCGTGATCGAGCGGCCCGGTGCCCCCGGCCGCAGCGCCGGCCAGAGCGCCCGCCCGACAAGTACGAGCCAGAGCACGAGCCCGATAAAGAGGAAGATCTGCCAGAAGCGGCCCATATCCGCATATTCCCAGCCCTGATGGCCGAACCAGAAATTGTTTTCAAGGCCGAGCGTCTGCATCACCGCGAACCATTGCCCGGCAAACGAGCCGACCACGATGATGATGAGGCAGATCCAGAGGAAGTTGACGCCGAGCCGCTGATAGGGCGGCTCATAGCCGGAAATGGCGGGCGCAATGTAAAGCCCGGTGCCGAGCCAGGCGGTTGCGATCCAGAGCACCGCAAGCTGTGTGTGCCAGGTGCGGCTCAGCGAATAGGGCAGCACATTGGCCAGCTCGAAACCGTATTGCACCTGGCCTTCGACCTGATAATGCGCGGTGATGGCGCCGAGCAATATCTGCACGAGAAAGAGCGCGAGCAGCACCCAGAAATATTTCGCCGTGGCGCTCATCGAGGGTGTGACCACTGTGCCGCGCATGGGATCGAAGGGCGGCAGATCGTGCGGCTCTTCTTCACGGCCATGAGAGACGGCGTAATGCCAGCCCAAAAGCCCGATCCCGGCAAGGAGGAAGAGCACTGAGAAGGCCGACCAGACGAAGGAACTGGCGGGCGGGCGGTTTTCGATCAAGGGCTCGCTCGGCCAGTTATTCGTGTAGGTGATCGTGTCACCCGGCCGCTCCGTCCCGGCGGCCCAGGCGGTCCACCAGAAGAAGGCGCCGAGCGCTTTGCGGTGATCGGCATCCGGCACCGTGTCGTCTTTCATCGCATAGGCTTCGCGCAAGGGCTCGAAGGCGGGATCGTTGCCGAAAAGCCGCTCGTAATGACCGGAGACTTTCTCGATGGCGCGGGCGCGTTCCTCGGCAAGCGTGATCGTGCCGGTGGCAGGCTCATAGGTATTGGTGCGGAAGAGCTCTTCGAGGCGGCCTTTGAGCGCAGCCTGACGTTCGGGGGAGAGCGCCGCATAATTTTCCGCGCCTTCTTCCGCCGCCCAGGCATCGAGCACTGCCATGATTTCGCGGTGCAGCCAGTCGGCACTCCAGTCGGGCGCCACATAGCCGCCATGCCCCCAGATCGAGCCGAGCTGCATGCCGCCCATGGATTGCCAGACACGCCGGCCGAGTTCCATATCGGCGCGGGTGTAAATCGTCTCGCCCGAGGTGGAGACCACCTGCTCGGGCATGGGCGGGGCTTTTTGATAAATCTCGCGGCCCATCAGCAAAAGCACGCTGAAACTGGCAACGAGAAGAATGGCGAGGGATATCCAGA
Organism: Tepidicaulis sp.; assembly: GCF_965222285.1. Classification (NCBI taxonomy): domain Bacteria; kingdom Pseudomonadati; phylum Pseudomonadota; class Alphaproteobacteria; order Hyphomicrobiales; family Parvibaculaceae; genus Tepidicaulis; species Tepidicaulis sp. The sequence goes on from NZ_OZ244942.1 coordinate 3,534,740, forward strand.
GTTTTTTTGTATTGGTCATGGCAAGCGCTCTCTCGTTCCTCTGGCCTTGCGGCCGTTAGATGTCCGTCAGGCCCGTGCGGGCCGGGTGAGATCTGTTGCTGCCGGGTGGTGGTATCGGCGCGTTTTGTCCGACGGCACCAAGCGGTGCGATACGCGGTACGCTTCTGATGAAGGGGAAATGCGGGTAAGGCCGCACGCGCGGGAAAGCCCCGCGCTTTTTGGAAAGAGCGCCGGGGCGCCTTGCGGGAGCGGCCGACATTTCTCCCGATAGGAAAATTGACATAAGTCCTTTCACTCCGTCCAGTGCGGGCGGGGAATTTTCAGGTAGTCCGGCAGAAATATTTGTCCGTGTGCGGTGCAAAATTATCCCGCCTTTCCTTTGCGCGCCGCAGCAAGAAGCGGCGCAAAGAGAATGACGAAACCGCCAAAGCCGCCGATCCAGCCAAGCGCGCTGAAATAGAGCAGTGTTTGCGGCGCATCCGAGATCGACATGAAAAGCCGCGCGGGCGCGGCGGCAATGATGAGAATGTAAACGAGGCTGAGGCCTATGCCCGCGGTCAGGGGGCGGCCCGTATGGCCGAGCGCGGCGCGGCTCATCACCGCCAGCGTCATCACGCCCATCGCGCCGATGGTCCAGGCATGAAGCCCGTCGCCGTAAAAGAGAAAGGCAGGGAAGAAATGCGCGGCGGCAAGCGCGAAGAAACCGAGCGGCACGAAGAAATAACCTGCGTGGAGTACGCTCACCAGCGGCTCGGCAAAGGTACGCTCGCCTGCCCAGCGGGCAAGCCGGAGAAGATGAAAAAGTCCTGCGATCAGGCAAAGCCAGGCAGTCGCCGCCTCAAAAGGAAGTGCGATCCAGCTCAAGAGCGCGATGCCTGCCGCTACCATCGCCGCAATGTCGAACCGGTTGAAGGGCGCGGGGAGCCGTCCCTCCCCCTGCTTCACGAGCCAGTTGCGCGTGAAGCTCGGGATGATGCGCCCGCCGATCAGCATGATGAGAAAGAGAATGGCGCCGGTGCCGAGCCGCGCGCCATACCCGTAAGCCGCGCCGGGCTGCATGGCCTCCACATGATAAAGCACGTTGCCGGCGCCGAGCAGGCAAAGCAGCACGAGGACTTTCAGGTTGCGCCAGTTCTTGCCCGCGATTACTTCCCGCCCGATGACGGCGGCAAGGGCAAAGAGAAAGCTCGCATCGATAAGGGCGGCGACGGGCCCGCCCGTGAACGCGGAAAAAAAGAGCGCGAGACGCCCGGCGAGCCAAAGCAGCACGAGAGCCAGAAGTGGCGCGCCGGTTATGGGCAGATGGCCCGTCCAGTTCGGCACGGCGGTGAGCAGGAACCCGGCAATGACGGCGGGAATATAGCCGTAAAGCATTTCATGGACATGCCAGTCCGCGGGGGCGAGGTGACTGGGAAGCGTCAGGCTGCCGCTCACCATGAGGGTCCAGAGACAAAGTGCGATCACGGCCCAAAGCCCGGCGAAGAGAAAGAACGGCCGGAAGCCGAAGCTGAGCAATGCCGGTCCCTGATAGGCGCGTATCCGCTTGGCTGACGATGTCATGCGCGGCTCCTGAGAACAGGCGGGAAGGCAGGCTGGTGATCCCGTCCGCATAATAGATGCATTTAGTATGCATATTATATGCTTGTCTGCCAGGTACCAATTGCCGCAGGATGAGCGGCGGAAAGTTCCTTAAAGACCAACGGAAGAAATGCGGGAATGTTCGAGCAATTGACCCTAGCGCGGGCGCTGCATGTGCTGGCTCTCGTGCATTGGCTGGGCGGCGTTGCCATGGTGACGCTCGTCATCCTGCCTGCCGTGCGGCGTTTCGCGCGCCCGGAAGACCGGCTACGGCTTTTCGAGGAAGTAGAAGGGCGTTTTTCAGGCCAGGCGAAAATTTCCGTTACGCTTGCCGGGCTCAGCGGTTTTTACATGACCTGGCTTCTGGAGGCCTGGGACCGGTTTCTCGATCCCGCCTTCTGGTGGATGCATGCCATGGTGCTGGTCTGGGCGATCTTCACCTTTGTGCTTTTCATCGGCGAGCCGCTTTTTCTTCACGCCTGGTTCCACCGCAAGGCGGAAGCGGCGCCGGAGGCAACCTTCCGCCTCGTGCACCGGGCGCATGTCGTGCTCTTGACGGCGAGCGCCATCACGATCGGCGCGGCGGTGCTCGGCGCGCATGGGTTTCTTTAAGGGGGCTTAGCGGCCCATCGCGTCCAGCATGTGGGATTTGTAGCGCAGATCGTAATGCAGGAAATGATCGAGCAGCCCATCGCGGATGCGCAGCGCCAGCACGCGCCGTCCCTCATTGGCGCTGGGTGGCAGTGCCGTGAAGGTCTCGAGCATCATGTCGCATTCTTTTTCAAGACGCCGGTGCTCGCGCGCATGGGTCTCGAGCCCGCCATATTTGCGCTTTTCCATCAGTCTTTCTTCGTTTGCGTAATGGGCTTTGTGATGGGTGATGACGGCGGCAAGACGCGCGGTAAGCGCGGCGCGTTCTTCTTCATCGGCGGGCACCTGCTCCAGGCAGTCCATCAGCTCGTTCAGTTCCATGAAAAGCTGCCTGTGCTCTTTATCGAGCTCACGAATCCCTATCTCGAAACTGTCGAGCCAGAGAAGTTTCGGAACGGTGCAGGTCATATCCATTGCATCTCTCTTTCGCGCCGGGGTAGGCTCAAACGGCTTTGCCGAGCCCGAGGACGCTTGCTGCCAGAATGTTACGCTGTACTTCGTTCGTGCCCGAATAAATGCTCGCCGCGCGGGTGGCGAAATATTTCGCGCCCGCATGAGCAAGCGGCGGCGTGGAAGAACTTCGCTCCAGAATTTCTTCCGGGTCGAGCGCTTCGAGCCCTGCGGATCCCGCAAGATCGAGATAAAGCGCGCTCAGCTTTTGATGAAGCTCGGTCGCGAGCAGTTTCATCATCGAGGAATTGAGCGCGCCGGGCTGCTGCGTATTGGCAGCTTCCTCGGCCCGCTCCAATGCGTCGAGCCCGATCTCGGCTTCGGCAAAAGCACCCGCAAAAGCCGCTTCGAGTTTCTCTTTTGCCGCAAGCTCCTTGGCAAGGCGGTAGGTGCGGCGCAGAAGGCCCGTCGTCGTATTGCTCTTGCGGGCATATTGCATGAGCCGCTTGGCAACGAGCCAGCCTTCGTTTTCCTCGCCCACGCGCTCGCTGGCGGGCACGCGCACGTCGGTGAAATGCACTTCGTTGAATTCCGGCTCCCCGGAAAGTGTCTGGATAGGACGAATCTCGATGCCGGGGCTTTTCATATCGATCAGCAGGAAAGTAATGCCTTCCTGCGGCTTGCCGGTGGACGCGGTGCGCACAAGTGCAAACATATGGGTGGCCAGATGTGCGCCCGTCGTCCAGATTTTCGTGCCGTTCAGAATATAAGTATCGCCTTCGCGCACCGCCTTCATCGAAAGTGCGGCAAGGTCCGAGCCTGCGCCTGCTTCCGAATAGCCCTGACACCAAAGATGCGCGCCGCTCAGGATCGGTTCCAGATAGCGCGCGCGCTGCGCCTCGCTGCCCATTTCGATGAGAAGCGGGCCGACATTGCGCAGGCCGCCGGCAAAAAGCACCGGCGCGTCGCGCTCGGCGCATTCACGCTCGAAGAGCATTCGCTGGCGCGCATCCCAGCCCGTGCCGCCATGGGCTTTCGGCCAGGCAGGGGCGATCCAGCCTTTTTCATAAAGACGTTTGTGCCAGAGACGGCAAGCCTCGATGTCGGAATGCGTGCCCGTGGTCGCCCGGCCCGCGGCGCGCAAATCTTCCGTTAACGCCTCATCAAGAAAAGCGCGCACCTCATGCAGAAACACCGCCTCGCCGCTTTGTTTTTCGAGCGCGGCGGCGGGGGCGGCTGTCTTATGGGCGCCGTCAAAGGCCATCTTCAAGGTTCCGTGTTGCAATCCCATAATTGCCAATTTAGGCAAAGCGCGGATTTCCGCCATGACGTGAATCAATAACCCCGGCGGTTTGTACCGCCGGGGTTATCTTTGCTTACTCGGCCATCGCCTGTTTTTGCGGCAGGCTTTCGCGGAAGATCTCGGGATTTTCCTCACCTTCCACATTGATGTGTCCCGCGAGCCCCTTTTCGACCCGGCTCAGCGCATGGTCGACCAGGAGATAGGTGCCCGGTACCTCGAAGCTGAGATCGGTGATCGTCGCCCCGCCCGGCGCCACGGTGACGGTCTGCACATCTTCGGTATGGGCTTTCACGCCGCCCAGGTCATAGACCTTGTCGAAGATCTCGCCGATCACATGGAAGCTGGAGGTCTTGTTCGGGCCGCCCACACCGAAATAGATGCGCGCGGTTTCGCCGACTTTCGCCTGCAAGGGCTTGTCCTTGATCAGGCCGCCCACCTTGCCGTTGAAGACATAGTGCGTGGGAAGCTCGTCGATCAGCCGTTCATAGCTTTCCGTCAGCTCGCCCTTCGTGCCGATAGGCTCGACCGTGTAAAGCTCGCCCTGCATCACATAGAACTCGCGGTCGACTGCCGGCAGCCCTTCTTCCGGTTCCACCAGGATCATCCCATACATGCCGTTGGCGATATGCTGGGCAACGGTCGGTGTTGCGCAGTGATAGACATAAAGGCCGGGCTTCATGGCTTTGAAGGAGAAGGATTTCGTCTCGCCGGGCATGGCAAGCGTTGCGTGCGCGCCGCCGCCGGGGCCGGTGACGGCATGGAAGTCCACATTGTGCTGCAGCCAGCTTTCTTCATTGTTGGTCAGCGTCACTTCCACCGTGTCGCCCACCCGCGCGCGGATCATCGGGCCGGGCACCTGATTGTTGAAGGTCCAGAAGCGGTAGTCGCTCCCGTCATTCAGCTTCGCGACGCGTTCGATTGTCTCCAGCGTGACCTGAATGGTTGCAGGTTCGGTGCGGGCGATGGGGGCGGGCACTTCGGCAGGATCGCGCGTGATGCTCACCTCTTCGGCGTTTGCCATCCCCGCCCATCCGGTCATACCCGTCAGGATCAGAGCGGCTCCGGTGCCAAGCAATGTTTTGCCAAGCGGTATTTTTCCAAGCAGCGGTTTCATCGTTTCAACTCCTCATCTAGCTCGGTCATACAGCTGGCGGCGGCTCATTTACCGGGTCGTCGTCGCTGATTGAGGCCACTATGAGGAAAGATTGGAGAGGCTTGTTTGCGCCCCGACAAAGAGCCGTAGCATTGAGGGGCGGTGCGTCATTTTGTCCGTAAACAGATAAAGAAACGGCCCGCCGGGAGAAGCGGGCCGTTGAGCCTTCATTAAGCAGGAGGAGATGCTTGACGAAGGAGTTAGTTTTTCAGTGCGGCAAAAAGCGCCTCGAAGCGGTCTGCGGCCCTGCCGCGCTGTTTAACGGCTTCGGCTTCGGCGAGATTGGCGGAGGGATCGCCTACCACGACAAGTCCGACCATGCCCATGCCGTAATGGGGCATGCAGTCATAGCCATAGACGCCTTCCTTCTCGAAGGTAACGGCGATCTCTTTGCCGATGCCGCCTTTGAAAGGTTCGGCGCCTTCCGGCAGCATGCCGGGGCGCGACTGCGCGTTATGGCCGGGATTGGTGGGCACGAAGCGCACCGTGTCGCCGGGCGCGACTTTCACCAGCGCCGGTTCGAAGACCATCATGCCGGCCTCGCCCTTGTTGAGCATTTTTACTTCCACCTCGGCGGCTTGCGCGGGGGCGGTGAGCGCCAGAATGGCCATGGCGGCGCGGAAAGCGGTTTTCATCATCTAAATTCTCCTTTGCACGGCAGGCAGCGGTTGAATGCGGCCCCGACTTGAGGCGAAGATAGAAAGCCTTGGTTCTTCCGTCTTTGCGGGCGGACAAAGAACCGGCAGATTGCCGGGCACCGCAAAATTCGCGGAGCCTTCACTGGGGAGAGGCGTGCTTATGCCCACGCAGGAAAAACAGCTCGATCCGGCGCTGCTCGATGCGGTGGATGTGTTCGGTAATCTCGATCCTGCCGGCAAGGATGAGGCGCTTGCCGCGGCTCATTGGCGCAAGCTTGAAACGGGCGAGCGCGCGTTCGAGCAGGATCAGGAAGCCGATGCTTTTTATGTGCTCTCCGCCGGGCGGCTGAAAGTCACGCAAGTTACGCCCGAGGGACAGGAAATCATCATCCGCTATATCGGCCCGAAGGAAATGTTCGGCTGCGTTGCTGTTTGCGGCGGGCTGACTTATCCGGGCACCGCAACGGCTGTAACGGACTCCTGGGCGCTCGGCTGGACGCGCGCCACTATCGGCGAGCTGGCGCAGACCTATCCCGGCATTGCGCTCAACGCCATGCGCACCATGGGCGGGCGCTTGCAGGACACCCAGTCGCGCCTGCGCGAAATGCAGACGGAGCGCGTGGAGCGGCGCATCGCCCATGGCATTGCCCGGCTCGTGGCGCAGGCGGGCCGGCGCGTGGAGGGCGGCATTCTGATCGACTTTCCCGTTTCCCGGCAGGATATTGCCGAGCTGACGGGCACGACGCTGCATACCGTCTCGCGCACGCTTTCCGCCTGGCAGGAACGCGGCGTCGTCGAGCTGGGCCGCCAGAAACTGACCGTGCGCGACCCGCATGCGCTTGTCGTCATTGCCGAAGACCTGCCGCTTAAAGAGTGATTCCCACCGAAGCTTGCGCGCGCGCAAAGACGCCCGCTCCTGCCCGCCTCATACTGCTATGGCTTTCTGGGGAGGAAGGAGTGCTCTCATGGACGGACATCTCAAGGAAACGGAGTTTCAGGACGCGGGGCTGACCGCGCAAAGTATCGTGGGCGAGGTGATGCGGCTGCATCCGGCCACCCTGCCCGTTTTTCTGCACCGGCACATGCACTGTCCCGGCTGCCCCATGGCGCCGTTCATGACGCTGGCCGAGGCGGCGGAAAATTACCGCACCGATCTCAATGCCCTGCTCGCCGAGCTGAATGCCGCCTGCCGTTAGCCTCTCTCCCAACTCCCGCCGCAATTTGCACTATGCTACGGTTGCCGGGGCCGCAAGGCTTCGGACTGGGGATGATTCGCGGGCAATTTAGCGGAGTGTGAAGCAGGCAATGGCAGGAAGCGGGCACGCATTTTCTTCTCCCTCATTTTTTCTTCGGGCAGCGCTGTTGGCGGTGCTGGGTTTCGGCCTTGCCGGCTGCACGGTGACGGGCACGGTGATCGGTGCGGGCGCGGCGGCCGGCATCGGCGCCTCACAGGAGCGCGGGCTGGAAGCGGCCGCCGATGATCTTTCCATTCAGGTCGAGATTAACCGCCGTCTGCTTGCCGAAGACGACAAGCTCTTTTCCCGTGTCTCGACGCAGGTGAGCGAAGGGCGCGTGCTGCTCACCGGCGTCGTGGATAAGCCGGAAGAGCGGGTGGAGGCCGTGCGCATTGCCTGGAGCGTCAAGGCCGTGCGCGAAGTGATCAGCGAAATCCGCATCGAGGAAGGCGCGGGCCTTGTGCAGGCGGCAAAAGACACGCTGATTTCCTCCAAGCTGCGCTCGCAGATCATGCGCGATACCGACATCGTAGCGATCAATTACTCCATCGAAACGGTGCGCGGCTGGGTCTATCTGATGGGCATTGCGCAAAATCAGCGCGAGCTGACCCGCGTGATTAACCATGCCCGTGATATCTCGGGTGTGCGCAACATCATAAGCCATGTACAATTGAAAGACGATCCGGACCGGCGCGCGGCGCTTGAAGAGTAGATCAGGGTAAATGCCCGTTCGGCCGGAGCAGAGGTAGAACGAGTAAAGCGGTGCGCCCCGGCGTGCCCGCGCTAAGGGAGCAGGCCATGCATCGGGGCGAACTCAGGCAGGCATTGCTGGATTGGGGGCAGGAGCCCCGCGCCGATCTTCTGGCCGATGCCGCCCTTTGGCTGGGCGCGCTCGACCGGCCCGATGCCGACCTGGCCGCTTGCGAGCGCCATTTGCGCGACATTGCCGCCGCCGCCAAGGCCCGCTTCATGGGCCAGAGCTTTTCCGCCCGTGAGGGGGTGGAGGCGCTTTCGGAAATTCTCGGGCGCGGCTTTCATTATGAAGGCGACCGCGAGCAATATGACGCCCCGGAAAACGCCAATCTTGTGGATGTCATTACCCGCCGCAAGGGCCTGCCCGTGGCGCTCGGCATTCTGTATCTTCATGCGGGCCATGCCGCGGGCCTCGATATAACGGGGCTGAATTTCCCGGCGCATTTTGTCCTGCGCCTCGAAGCGGCAGGGGAAATGGCGATCCTCGATCCCTTCAATAAAGGCGCGGAAATGAGTGCCCGCGAGCTGCGCCTTCTGCTGGAACAGGCCATGGGCCCCGGCGCCCGGCTCGACCCCGATTACTATCAGCCGGTCACGCCGCGCCTGGTTTTGTTACGGCTCCAGAACAATCTCCTCACCCGCGCTCTCCAGGCCGGGGATGAGGAAAAAGGCGCCGAATATCTCGCCCGCATGAGCTGGATCGCGCCCGATGAGGCCGCCATCCGCTACGACCTCGGCAAACTCCACACCCGCCTTGCCCGCTACGGCGATGCGCTGGAGGATTTCCGCCAGACGATCGATCTTGCCCGCGCCCAGGACAATTGGACGCTCGCCACCGAGGCCGCGCAAATCCTCGAGCGGCTGCGCAAGAAGCTGAACTGAGCCGGTTCTTTGTTTCCGCCGGATTTTGCCCCGCCGGAATTTGTGAGCGCCCAAGCGCCTTGCATCCGGGCGCGCCCGTCGCCATCTTGTGCGCCACTGCATTCCGGCAAACCGCCCGCGCGGCTGAACGAAAAGAAGGCGACGGATCATGGGCTTGAAGACAGCCATCCAGATGGACCCCATTGCGGGGATCGACATTAACGGCGATTCCACCTTCGCCCTGGCGTTGGAAGCGCAGGCCCGCGGCCATCAGCTCTTCTATTACGAACCCCATCAGCTTTCCATGCGCGACGGGCGGGTTTATGCCCGCATGAGCCCGCTTTCCGTGAAACGGGAAAAGGGCGCGCATTTCACCCTCGGCGAATTTTCCCCGCGCGACCTCACCGACATGGACGTGGTGCTGATGCGCCAGGACCCGCCCTTCGATATGAATTACATTTCCGCGACCCATCTTCTGGAGCGCGTGCACCCCAAGACGCTGGTCGTCAACAATCCGCGCGAGGTGCGCAACGCGCCGGAAAAGCTCTTCGTGACGGAATTTCCGGGCGTCATGCCGCCCACGCTCATCACCCTCGATCAGGCCGAAATCCGCGCCTTCCGCGATGAGTTCAAGGACATTATCGTCAAGCCGCTTTACGGCAATGGCGGGGCGGGCGTCTTCCGCCTGTCCGAAGGCGATGAAAACCTCGCCTCGCTCTTGGAGCTTTTCGGCAATCTCTCCAACGAACCGCTCATCGCCCAGCAATATCTGCCCGATGTGCGCAAGGGCGACAAACGCATCATCCTGGTGGACGGTAAACCTGTCGGCGCCATCAACCGCGTGCCGGCCAAGGGCGAATCCCGCTCCAATATGCATGTGGGCGGGCGGCCGGAAAAAGCGGGCCTGACGAAGCGCGAACAGGAACTGTGCGAAATCATCGGCCCGGAATTGAAACGGCGCGGGCTGATCTTCGTTGGTATCGATGTGATCGGCGACTATCTCACAGAGATCAACGTGACGAGCCCGACCGGCATTCAGGAGATCGACCGTTTCGACGGTTCCAACCTTGCCGGTCTTGTCTGGGACGCGATCGAGGAAAAGCGCTGAGCCTCTTGGCGCTCCCGCGTCTTCATTCAGGAGAAAGGAGGAAGCCATGCCGCCGCCTTTCAAACCCTTGCGTCTTGATCATGTCGTGCTGCGTGTGCGCGACATGGAAAAGACGCTGACTTTCTACCGCGATGTGATCGGCGCCGAGCTTGAGCGCGAGATCCCGGAAATCGGGATGAAGCAATTGCGCGCCGGCGCCTCGATCATCGATCTCGTTCCCGCCGCAGCGGGCGCGGAAGCGGTGCCGGAAAGCGCGCAGAACATGGACCATCTCTGCCTGCGCATCGAGCCTTGGAGCGAAAGTGTCCTGGCCGCGCATTTTTCCCATTTCAGCGTGCCGGTGGAAGGCGAAGGCATCCGCTACGGCGCCGAAGGCAACGGCCCCTCGATCTATGTCCGCGACCCGGAAGGTAATGTCGTGGAACTGAAAGGCCCGCCGCTGGAGGGGTGAGACTGTTCCCTTACGTTTTTGCTTTGGGCTATCTTTCTGAACAAAAGAATTTAGTTTTAGGGGTTCGCCGCAGCTGAACGTCTAGCGCACACAAATTCTTGAATAAAATGAGTTTTTAATCTAATTGCATAGCAGGGTGATACGGCCCATTTAAGATAAAAAGGTGAGGACGCCAGTGTCGCGGTTTTCTAAAGGGAGTGAGACTTTTTTAGAGTTGGCAACGCCTGAAAGTTTTGGCCAGTTGAAAGATGAATGGGCTAGCCAAGCCATCAAATATGATGATGACAGTTATGCTGAGGCGTATTTGCAGCACGCGGAAAGCATCATTGCCAAGCCGTGTGAAGGGCGACCGAGGGGTACGTTTTATGGGATTTTTATCCTAAAAGACTCTGCGTCAAATTGTCTCGGAATGGCCCATTTCAATAGAGCACAGTTGCCAAAAACGGCAGGTTGGACGTTGCGTACTGTTTGGGTGCAGCTTGCCCCTAAGTATGATTACGAAGAGCTGACGGAACAGGAAGCTGCAGATATCGTTGCTGGTTTACTCTTTTCTGCGATTAAACTTTGTCGGGAAGGCGAATTGAAATCAGATCACCTAAAAGTTCATTTGCAAAATTCTGGTGATCGTCAACTTGCGATGGGGTTGGCTCGTGCTCTAGAAAATGATTCGCCGGAAACGAAAGTTTCTGTTAGGGGAAACTGGCTACACTTCGACAACGTAGCCTGAAAGTGGCCGTAAGGGAGATTGGTGGGATGACCTATGAGCAAATGCAGAAAGCTGCTTTAGTGGCTGTAAGGGTGATGGGCCCAGCTCTAAAGAGTGTCTCTTGGTTCAAGCGTAATTGGCAAGAACCTGTGACTGAAGAAGAGAAAAAAGCAGCATAATCTCCCTAAACCCCGCTTCGGCGGGGTTTTCTATTTAGCATTCCGGTTTGCAAGGCCTCAGTACAAAACTTTGAATTTTTGCGCCGCACTACATCGCTCAGTTGTGGACGCATAACTGAGCGTAGTGCTAGCTATCTTTCTACTTGGTCGGTTGGGGCACTACACTGCTATGCGCCCGATGCGTGTGCGCAGCCCGGCGCACACGTTCATGTTCCCAAAATGTTCTTGTTTGGCGCGGCCTGCTTCGCTAGCCTGGGCAAAACGGGGAATTTGCCAAGCGCGCGTTTGGAGCGCGCGGGAGCGGAGCAGCCATGGTCGCGCATGTGGAAACGGTGGCCTTTTGGGGGCTGGACGCAAGGCCGGTCGATGTGCAGGTGCAGATGGGCCCGGGCCTGCCCGCCTTCACGATTGTCGGCCTGCCGGACAAGGCGGTGGGGGAAAGCCGCGAGCGGGTGCGCGCCGCCCTTGCCGCGCTTGGCCTGGGTCTCCCGCCCAAACGCATTATCGTCAATCTCGCCCCGGCGGACCTGCCCAAGGAAGGCTCGCATTTCGACCTGCCCATCGCGCTTGGCCTTCTGGCGGCGATGGATGTCATCGGCGCCGAGGATCTTTCCCGTTTCGTTGCGATCGGGGAGCTGGCGCTTGACGGCGCGCTGACCCCGGTGACGGGGGCGCTGCCCGCCGCTGTCGCCGCCAACGGAAGGGGCAAGGGCCTGATCTGCCCCCATGGCTGCGGCTCCGAAGCGGCCTGGGCTGGTTTCGGATCCGAAACGGCAGGCGTGCTTGCGCCCAAAAACCTCATTCAGCTCATCAATCATTTTAAGGGCAGCCAGTCCCTTTCCGAGCCCGTGCCGTTGAAGGCGGAAGACGCGGCAGGCCCCCTTCCCGACATGAAGGATATCAAGGGCCAGGAAAGCGCCAAGCGGGCGCTGGAAGTGGCGGCGGCCGGCGGGCACAACATGCTGATGGTCGGCCCGCCCGGCTCCGGCAAATCCATGCTGGCCGCGCGCCTGCCCGGCATTCTGCCCCCGCTCGGCGCCCGTGAGATGCTGGACACCTCCATGATCGCCTCGATGGCGGGCCAGCTTGCAGGCGGGCGTCTGACGCGGCGGCGCCCTTACCGCGCGCCCCACCATTCCGCTTCCATGGCGGCCCTTATCGGCGGCGGCCACCGGGCAAAGCCGGGCGAGGTCTCGCTTGCTCATGGGGGCGTGCTCTTTCTCGATGAGCTGCCCGAGTTTTCCCGCCAGGTACTCGATTCGCTCCGCCAGCCCATCGAGACGGGCGAGGCCGTCGTCGCCCGCGCCAATGCCCATATCACCTATCCGGCCAGGTTCCAGCTCATCGCGGCGATGAACCCCTGCCGCTGCGGCCATGCCGGGGACATGAGCCAGGCCTGCGCCAGGGTGCCGCGCTGCGTGGGCGACTATCAGGCCAAACTTTCCGGCCCGCTGATGGACCGGATCGACATTCATGTAGATGTGCCTGCCGTCTCCGCCGCCGATCTGGCGCTGCCGCCCCCTGCCGAAAGCTCCGCCGATATTGCCCAGCGCATCGCCCGTGCCCGGCAAATCCAGGCAAAGCGCTACGGCGATGTGACTGTAGGTCACGAAAGTGGTGAGAGTGAGGGGCGCACGCTCCTTCAGGCAGGCACGTTTCTCAATGCCCAGGCCGAGGGCGAGCTTCTGGAAAAAGTGGCAAGCCCCGATGAAGCGGGCCGGGCGCTTTTAAGCGAGGCGGCGGAGGCCATGAAACTCACTGCCCGCGGCTATCACCGGGTGCTGCGCGTCGCCCGCACCCTTGCCGATCTCGAAGGCACGGCCTCCGTCGGCCGCCTCCATATCGCCGAGGCGCTTTCCTACCGCCAGCTTGCCGCAGGAAGGCTCGGGGCCGCCGCCTGACGGGCCGGAAGAGGCCAAAACCCGCACAATACGGGGCATTTTAAGCCCTTTGTAACTTCTCCGGGCGAGGCTGGAGGGACCGCTGAAGAGCCGGGCGCGCTGCGCCGCGGCTCCGGGCGGCGTGGCAGACCCTGCTTGAGCTATATGCGGGGGCGTAAAGGGGAACGCAGTTCATGATGGGCGCGGATATGCTGCTCGGCCTGATGGCCGGCACCGGGATGATCGGGGCGGGGGCGGCCTCGGTTTTCGGTCTGCTTTATCTGCAGGAACGCCGCAAGGCGGCGCGTCAGCGCGCGGCTTTCGAGGCGCGCTTCGAAACATTGTCCGACCGCAACTGGGAACTGAAAGAAAGCGAAGAGCGCTACCGCACGCTGATCGATGCGCAGGGCGATGTGATTTTCAGAAAAGACCTGCGCGGCTTTACGACCTATGCCAATGACGTTTTCTGCCAGACTTTCGGCGTGCCGCGCGATGAGGTGATCGGTTCGGTCTTTATTCCCGATGTGCCTGAAGGTGAAATCCCCGCCTATTTCGGTGACTTCGCAGGCCTGGCTTTGCCGCCTTACCGGGTGCGATACGACCAGCATGTCGTCACCACGCGCGGCCCGCGCTGGTTTGCCTGGGAGGAGTTTGCCATCCGCGATGAAGACGGGCGGCTTGCGGAAATTCAGACCATGGGCCGGGACATTACCGACCGCAAGCTCGTCGAGCAGCAGCTCGGCGAGGCGCTGGAAGAAGCCCAGCGCGCCAACAAGGCCAAGAGCCTTTTCCTTGCGACCATGAGCCATGAAATCCGTACACCGATGAATGCCGTGCTCGGCATGACGCAGCTTCTGCTCGACACCGAGCTGGTGCCCGCCCAGCGCTCTTATGCCGAGGCGGTGCGCGACTCCGGCCGCTCGCTGCTCGCCATCATCAACGACATTCTCGATTATTCGAAAATCGAGGCGGGCAAGATCCATCTCGATAACGAGCCCTTCAGCCCGCATGAATTCATCGAAAGCGTGACGGAACTTCTGGCCGCCCGCGCTTTTGAAAAAGACATCGACATCGCTTCCATCGTCGATCCGGATGTGCCGCGCATTCTCAAGGGCGATGAAATCCGCCTGCGCCAGATCATCATGAACCTGGCCGGCAATGCGGTGAAGTTCACCGAACAAGGCGGTGTGCTCATTCATGTGTCGCTCGCCGATGACATGCCGGCGGCGGACGGGCGCGCGCGGCTGAAAGTGCTGATTGAAGATACAGGCATCGGCATGAGCGAGGAAGATGCCGCGCGCATCTTCGATGAATTCTCGCAGGCCGATTCCAGCCTTGCCCGCCGCTTCGAAGGCACGGGCCTTGGCCTTGCCATTTCCAAACGTCTTGTCGAGGCGATGGGCGGCGAGATTTCGGTCGTGAGCGAAAAGGGCGTGGGCTCGACTTTCGCTTTCACGCTCGAATGCGATGTGGAAGAGGCGGCGCTGCCTTCGGCCCGCGATCTTGACGGGCGGCGCGCGCTTGTCGCCGTTTCATCGCCGATGACCTCGCGCGCCTTGCAGCATCTTCTGGAAAATATGGGCGCCGACGTCGCGCAAGGCTTTGCCGCCATGGAAGACGGCCCCGCCGACATTGCCTTCATTTGCGAGCGCAATGCCGAGGCACGGCGCGAAGAGATCACCAGACTTCTGGAAGAAGCGGGTACGCGCACGCTCGTCATCGTGGCGCCGGGCACGGCAGCGCCTGAAGCGTTTGACGGCTATCTCGTGCGCCCGGTGCGCCAGTCCTCCTTTAAGCGCCGCTTGCTGGCGGGCGAGGTGGAGACGGTACAAGAAGTGTCCGCCGCCGTGTCTGAGGCCAGCGCCGAAAAGAGCGACGGGCTGAGCGTGCTTGTTGCCGAGGATAATGAGCTGAACGCCATTCTCACCCGCACGCTTTTGGAGCGCCAGGGTCACAAGGTCAGAATGGTGGAGAATGGTGCGGAAGTCGTCGAGGCGCTGAAGGGCGAGCCCGGCGGCTATTTCGATCTTGTGCTGATGGATTTGCATATGCCCGAAGTGGATGGCTTCGAGGCAACGAAACGCATCCGCGCGCTCGGCCCTGAATGGTCCGATGTGCCCATCATCGCGCTTACCGCCAATGCGATGGTCGAGGACCGGCAGGCCTGTCTCGATGCGGGCATGGACGATTATCTCTCCAAACCCGTCATGCCCGAAGAATTGCAGGCCGCGCTTTCGCAATGGGCGGGCCGGCGCTCGGCTTACGCTGCCGCTTAAAGCGTAAGGTAAAGCCGCGGCAGCTTACGCCCCGGAATGGAAGCGGAAGGCGAGGCGGCAAAGACCTTGAACCCCATCTTCTCGTAAAAAACGCGCGCATTAGGATCGGCATCGACCTCGAGCCGGTTCATCCCGCGTGTCTTCGCCTCGCGTGCAAGGTCCGCCATCAAGGCGCGCCCGATACCCGCGCCCATATGGCCGGGCAGAACGAACATGTCTTCCACTTCCCCCACCCCCGGCGCCTCGCTCGCAACGAGCGAATAAAATCCGGCAGGTTCCCCCGCCCGTTCGGCAATGACGATATGCTCGGCTTTGACCCGGCCCGCATCGAAGCTGAGTTCGGCGCGGCACGCTTCCATGAAAGCGTCGTCATAACCCCAATGAGCTTTGGCGGTGAAGGCGATGGCGGAGAGGGTTTTGCAATCCGCCTCCCCTGCCCGTCTCAGGCAAAGTTCTGCTATTTTGCCCATCATCTTTCCTCGCGGTTTTGACGCCGGGCACGTATGGTAGCCCCGCTTTCGGGGGAAGAATATGGACGAGCTGCAAAAACCTGCCCGGCCCAGCCGCTTTGCAGCAAACTGGCTGCGGGCCTGGAGCGTTTATACAGAGCCGCGCGTGCTCGTTATTCTGGTGCTCGGCTTTTCCGCCGGGGTGCCGCTGGCGCTCACCCATTCCACGCTCAATCTTTGGCTGCGCGAGGCGGGCGTCGATATCGGCACGATCGGCCTCTTCGCGCTGGTCGGCATTCCTTATGTGCTGAAATTCATCTGGGCGCCCGCCGTCGATGCGCTGCCCTTCCCGCTTTTGACGCGGTTTTTCGGGCGCCGCCGCGGCTGGCTGCTCGGCTGTCAGCTGCTGCTCGTCCTTGCCATTACGGCCATGGGGTTGGTGGACCCTGCCGCCGCCCCCGTTGTCATGGCGCTTGCCGCGCTGGGGGTGACGTTCGTTTCGGCCACGCAGGATATCGTCATCGATGCCTTCCGCATCGAAAGCCTCGATGAAAACCAATATGCGGCGGGCATGGCGAATTACGTTGCCGCTTACCGTATCGCGCTTCTCGCCTCCGGTGCAGGCACGGTGGAAATCGTCTCGGCCTTGCAAGGCGCCGGTGTCTCGCAGGACTGGGTCTGGAGCGCGGGCTACGGCGCCATGGCCGCGCTTATCGCGCTTTGCATGATCGCCGTGCTTTTGGCGCGCGAGCCGGAAGGCAATGCGGAAGTTCAGGCGCGCCAGGCGCATATGAGCGCGAAGGAGCGCTTTGAAGATGCGGTGATCCGTCCCTTCACCGAGTTCGCGCAAAAGCCCGACTGGGTTTCGCTGCTGCTTTTCGTGCTGCTTTTCAAACTGGGTGATGCCTTGGCGGGCACCTTGATGGGGCCCTTTGCGCTCGATATCGGTTTTGAAAAAGAAACCTATACGCGCATCGCCAATGGCGTGGGTTTCCCCATGGTGCTGGTCGGCGGCTTTCTCGGCGGGGCGATGATGAAGTTCCTGCCCATGACCCGCAGCCTCTGGATCGCGGGTATTTTGCAGCTTCTCTCCAATCTTGCCTTCGTGGTGTTGGCGCTGGCGGGCGATGATGCGCTGGTGCTGGCAGGCGCGGTGGCGGTCGAGCAGGTGACGGGCGGGCTCGGCACGGTTGTCTTCGTCGCCTTCCTTTCGCATCTTTGTCAGGCCCGCGATGTGACGGCGACGCAGTTCGCGCTGTTGACGGCGCTGGCGGCGACGGGGCGCACCGTCTTTTCGGCGGGCGCAGGCTACATGGTGGCGCTCAGCGGCTGGGCGGTCTTCTTCTCGCTCACTGCGCTTGCCGCCCTGCCCGGCCTTCTTTTCCTGGCCTGGTTGCAGCGGCGCGGCGCCATCGAATCGGCCTCCAGGGCTGCAGAGAGCGGGGAATTAAAAGTAGAATCAGGACCTTAAGTGTGACATCACAGGGTCACAATTCGGGTTCAAGAAGGGACAGGCTCCTTGCACGCTTAGCCTAGTTAATGAAAGGATAGTGCAAATGACGGGCAGTCTCACTACGATCACCGCCGAAAGAACAGCCCCTGGAGTTGGTATGGGTTCGGGCATGGCACGGTCAAAAGAGGCGGTATCTGGGCAGGGCACGCAGCTATCCCAGACAGACGCAAGCGCAAGCGCGGCGACCTTTGGTCGGCGCGGGGCGCTGGAAGTGCGTCTGGCACAGACGCCCGAAGAGATCGATGCGGCCCAGGCGCTGCGCTATCACGTTTTCTACGAAGAAATGTCCGCGACCCCGGACCCCACGGCGCTGGCGACCCGCCGCGACATGGACCGGTTCGACGATATTTGCGACCACCTTCTGGTGATCGACCACAAGCTGGCCGAAGGCTGGGAAGGTGACGGCGTGCCCCCGCAAGCGGTGGTCGGCTGTTATCGCCTGCTGCGCCAGGAGGTGGCCGATGCCCATGGCGGCTTTTATACGGCCGGCGAATACGACATCGAGCCGCTGCTCGCCCGCGCCCGTAAGGAAGGCCTGCGCTTTTTGGAGCTCGGCCGTTCCTGCGTGCTGCCTGCCTACCGCAACAAGCCGACGGTGGAACTGCTCTGGCACGGCATCGGTCATTACATCGCCATGCATGGGCTCGATGTGATGTTCGGCTGCGCGAGTTTCGAAACGACGGACCCGGACGAGCTTGCCCTGCCCCTCTCCTATCTTTATCACGAGTTCCTGACGCCGGATGAGTGGTATGTGCGCGCGCTCGACGATCAGTATGTGGAAATGAACCGCATGACGCGCGAAGAGATCGATCTGCGCGGCGCCTTGCGCGCCCTGCCGCCCATGATCAAGGGTTATATCCGCGCGGGCTGCTATATTGGCGACGGCGCGGTGGTGGACAGCCAGTTCGGCACCACCGATGTGCTGATCCTCTTCCCGGTCTCGCGCATCAACGACCGCTATTTCACGAAATTCGCGAACAAGTAATCCGCGCGCCATTGCGCAAATGAAAAAGCGGCCTCGAAAGGCCGCCTTTTGCATGTCTGCGCGCCGTCCCGGTCTATTCGACCGTGATGGTGATCTGCTCGGAAGCGACGGGAGGGTTATGCGGAATATGGTTCATGTCGCCGAGCAGCAATTGCAGCGTATGCGTGCCCGGTTCCAGCTCGATTTTCGTTTCCGTCTGGCCGCCGCCGAAATGCACATGGTTCTCGTCGGCGGGAATGGAATAATCCAGCGCCTCGCCTTCCAGCATCGGTGTATCGACAAGCAAGTGGTGATGGCCGGTATGGTCCTTGTCGATCCCGGCAGGCGCAACGCCCATGCCTTTCAGACCGAATTGCACGGTAACGGGGCTTGAAACCGTCGCGCCGTCTTCCGGCGCAATGAAATAAACTTCCGCCCCTTCGGGCGCCGGCGTTTCACCGGCAAGCGCGCCGCCGGCAAGAGCCGGGGCAAGCGCGAATGAAAGCGCGAGAATGGATGCAAACCGCATGGGGGCCTCCGCTTATGATGTGGTGTCACGAGAGCGGATACTATGAAGGCGCTGCCGGGCTCTGGCAACGCCTTCACGGGGAATTCCTTGTCGAAGCGCCTTAGCGCACGAGGCGTGAGGTGCTGTCGAGATCGTATGCAGCGAAAGCGGCCATGTTGACGAGGTCGGAAACCGTCGCGCCCAGATTGACGATCTGCACGGGCCGGGAAAGGCCGGTCAGAAGCGGACCGATCACTTCGGCCCCGCCCAGTGATTGCAGCATCTTTGTCGAGATGGAAGCGGAATGAATGGCCGGCATGATCAGCACATTGGCGGGGCCCGAAAGGCGGCAGAACGGATAAAGCGCCATCGCCTCTTTACTGAGCGCCACATCGGCGGCCATTTCCCCGTCATATTCGAAATCGGCGCCGCGCTTGTCGAGAATTTCCGTCGCCTCGCGCATCAGCGTCGAGCGCTCGCCCGAAGGATGGCCGAAGGTGGAATAGGCAAGCATGGCAACGCGCGGTTCTTGGCCGAGGCGGCGGTTCACTTCGGCCGCCTGCATCGCGATATCGGCAAGCTCTTCGGCGCTTGGCATGTCGTGCACATTCGTGTCGGCGACAAGCACGGTGCGCCCGCGCACGATGATCATGGAAATGCCCATGACACGCGAGCCCGGCAAGGGATCGATGACGCGCAGCACTTCAGAAAGCGCGACGGCATAATTGCGCGTTGCCCCCGTCACCATCGCATCGGCATCGCCGTGTTCGACCATGCAGGCGCCGAAGATGTTGCGGTCGTTGTTCACCATGCGCAGACAGTCGCGCTGCAGATAGCCGCGCCGCTGCAAACGCTTATAGAGGAAATCGGCGTAAGTATCCGCGCGGTGCGAAACGCGCGAGTTGACGATTTCGAGCGCCGTGCCGGAGTCCAATCCGATGGAGCGCATCGTCTCGCGGATACGCTCTTCCCGGCCGATCAGGATCGGATGGCCGAGCTCGAGATCGCGGAAGGTGAGCGCCGCGCGGATGACGCGTTCCTCTTCGCCTTCGGCAAAGACCACGCGTTTCGGATCGCGTTTGACATGCTCGTAGATCACCTGCAGCGAGCCTTGCGTCGGATCGAGGCGGGCGGAGAGCTTGTTCTTATACCCGTCCATATCGACGATCGGCATGCGCGCAACGCCGGTATCCATCGCAGCTTTTGCAACGGCGGAAGGGATCTCGCGAATGAGGCGCGGATCGAAGGGCACGGGGATAATGTAGCTTGCGCCGAAACGCGGGCGCTCGCCCTGATAAGCGGCGGCTACTTCATCGGGCACGTCTTCGCGCGCAAGTTTCGCAAGCGCTTCGGCGGCGGCGATCTTCATCGCTTCGTTGATCGTCGTTGCGCGCACATCGAGTGCGCCGCGGAAGATGTAAGGAAAGCCGAGAACGTTGTTGACCTGGTTCGGATAGTCCGAGCGGCCCGTCGCCATGATCGCATCGTCGCGCACTTCGGCGACTTCTTCCGGCGTGATTTCCGGGTCCGGGTTCGCCATTGCAAAAATGATCGGCTTGTCGGCCATGGAGGCGACCATTTCAGGGGTCAGCGCGCCTTGCACGGAAAGCCCCAGAAAAACATCCGCGCCTTTTACCGCTTCTTCGAGCGTGCGCTTGTCGGTCGGCACCGCATGGGCCGACTTCCACTGGTTCATGCCTTCTTCGCGGCCCTGATAGATGACGCCTTTCGTATCGCAGAGGATAGCCTGATCGTGCGGCAGGCCCATCGCCTTGATGAGCTCGAGGCAGGCAATGCCCGCCGAGCCCGCGCCGTTGACGACGACGGTAATGTCCTTGATGTCCTTGCCCGTCAGATAAAGCGCGTTGATGAGACCGGCGGCGGAAATGATCGCCGTGCCATGCTGGTCGTCATGGAAGACGGGAATGTTCATGCATTCGCGCAGGCGTTCTTCGATGATGAAGCAGTCCGGCGCCTTGATGTCTTCCAGGTTGATGCCGCCGAACGAAGGCCCCAGATAGCGCACGGAATTGATGAAGGCGTCGACATCTTCCGTTTCGATTTCAAGATCGATGGAATCGACATCGGCAAAGCGCTTGAAGAGCACCGCCTTGCCTTCCATCACGGGCTTGGAGGCAAGCGCGCCCAGATTGCCGAGACCGAGAATGGCCGTGCCGTTGGAGATCACCGCGACCATGTTGCCTTTGGAGGTGTAGTCGTAGGCGGTGTCCGGGTTCTCGGCGATGGCGCGCACCGGCGCGGCGACGCCCGGCGAATAGGCGAGCGAGAGATCCCGCTGCGTGGCCATGGGCTTGGTGGCGTTGATTTCCAGCTTGCCGGGCTTGCCCCGGGCGTGGAAACGCAGCGCTTCTTCGTCGGTAAATGCTTTTTTGTTTCTCGTCATGGCCAATCTGCGCAACTTTTGAAATGATCGGGCGCGGCGTTCTTAACGCATATTGCTCTGCCCCGCTACCCCCCGCCCGCTCTTTTTTACGGAAACGCCCGGTGCTTCTTGAGGAAAGACAATGCCTGAAAGGGTTAACGGCTGGGTTAAGGGGCGACATTGGGAAGGAGTTTTATGGTGAAATTTCGGGCTTTCTAAGTGTGCCTCTTGGGCTATACTCTGCCAATTAATTGAACAGCGCGTGTGCGCTAAAAGGCGACACCGAGTCGGCAAAAACTTTTAAAATCAATACGTTAAAACTATGTATCGAGCGGACTCGGTTTATGGAAAATGTCAAGAATAAATTTGACAAAGAAGACCGGCTGATTATATTTACAACATACCCGCTAGCGGCGTGCCGTTAGCTCAAGGGCCGTTTGGGGCGAAAGTCTCGACGGCCTTTGTCGTTTGGGAGGGGGAACTTGCGAGTCTATGTCTATGTAGACGGCTTCAATTTGTATTATCGTGCTCTCAAAGGCACCCAATACAAATGGCTAAACCTTCAAAAACTCTCTGAAGAACTATTACGTCCTCAAGATCAGCTTGAGTCGATTAGATATTTTACTGCTAGAGTGAGTTCCCGGGCAGGTGATCCCGATGCGCCGCGGCGTCAACAAATACTCTTTAGTGCACTGTCAACTCTCCCGTCCCTTCGTTTGCATTATGGAAAGTTTCTATCAAAGACAAAACGCAGGCCGGTCGTTGGTTCGAATCCGCGTCAGTTTGTTGAAATTCATGACACAGAAGAGAAGGGGTCTGATGTGAATTTGGCCGTCCACCTTGTAAATGATGGATGGCATGGGCGATATGATTTAGCGCTGCTCCTGTCCCAAGATACCGATTTGATTGAGCCGGTTCGAATTGTAACTAGCGAACTAGGGCTAAAAGTGGGTTTGGTTTGGTTAGATGGTGGGCAGCCTAATGCTGAATTGAAGAATGTAGCGTCATTCGTTCGACATGTTCGCAAATCCCATCTGGCGAGATCACAATTTCCGGACCCGCTTGTGGCATCTAATGGTAGGACAATTCGTAAGCCAAAGGGGTGGTGAAGGTTATCAACCCAATTTGATCGACAGTTTCTGATATCTCGGACCTTTAAGAAGAATCTGCTAGATTGCGCCCCTTCATTCCGAGGGTAAGCATGGCGGCGGTCGAGAAAAACGAGGGGACGGAAAAGCGCGCGGGCACGGCGGGAGCCGCCGGCGCCGCCGGCAGCGAGCCGGTGAAAGCCGTCACGCCCATGATGGCGCAATATCTGGAGATCAAGAAGGATAACCCGGGCGCCCTCCTCTTCTACCGCATGGGCGATTTCTACGAGCTCTTCTTCGAGGACGCGGTGAAAGCCGCTGAAGCGCTGGACATTACGCTTACGAAACGAGGCAAGCATTTAGGGGAAGATATCCCCATGTGCGGCGTCCCGGTCCATTCCGCCGATGCCTATCTCGAGCGCCTCATCCGCCTTTCCTTCAAAGTGGCGATCTGCGAGCAGACCGAAGATCCGGCGGAAGCGAAAAAGCGCGGAGCGAAATCCGTCGTCCGCCGCGAGGTGGTGCGCCTCGTTACCCCCGGCACCTTGACCGAGGACACGCTGCTCGATGCCCGCCGGCACAATTATCTTGCCGCGCTGTCACGGCTCGGGGCGAGCGACAAGCTCAGTCTTGCTTGGGCGGATATTTCGACGGGCGATTTCCGCGTGACCAGCATCGCCCCCGGCGAGCTTGGCGCCGAGCTTGCCCGGCTCGAGGCGGGCGAGCTTCTCCTGCCCGACCCGCTTTTCACCGACCCGGCGCTTGCCGAAACCTTGCGCCAGACGCGCGCCGCGCTGACCCCGCTCGATCCTTCCCTTTTCGACAGCACGCGGGCCGAGCGGCGGCTCAAAGAGCTGTTGGAGGTAAGCGCGCTGGACGGTTTCGGCCATTTCAGCCGGGGCGAGCTTTCGGCCGCCGGCGCGCTGATCGATTATCTGGAACTGACCCAGGTCGGCAAGATGCCGCGCCTCAAAGCCCCGCGTCCGGCGCGCAGCGGCGCTTTTCTCGCCATGGATGCGGCAACGCGCGCCAATCTGGAGCTGACCCGCACGCTGTCGGGTGAGGCGCGCGGCAGCCTGCTTTCCGTGATCGACCGCACGGTGACGGGCGCGGGCGCAAGGCTGCTCGCCGAACGGCTGAAGGCGCCGCTGACCGATCCTGCCGCGATCATTGCCCGGCTCGATGCGGTAAGCTGGTTTCTGGAGGCCCGGGAGCTGAGATCGCGCCTGCGCGCCGAGCTTAAATCCGTGCCGGACATGGCAAGAGCGCTCTCGCGCGTGACTGCCGGTCGCGGCGGGCCGCGCGATCTTGCCGCCGCAAGAGACGGGCTGGCTGGGGCGCATAGGATCGCCGCGCTTTTGGCGTCTGCCTCGCAGGCCCTGCCGGAGGAAATCGCCCGTGAGCGCGCGGCGCTGGAAGGGCGGGCGGCGGCTCTTCAGGACAGGCTGACGGCGGCGCTCAGCCCCGATCTCCCGCTTCTCGCGCGGGATGGCGGCTTTGTCGCCAAAGGCTTTTCCGCCCCGCTCGATGAATGCCGGGTGCTGCGCGATGAAAGCCGCCGCGTCATTGCGGGCCTGCAATCGAAATATGCCGAAGAGACGGGCATCGGCGCGCTCAAGATCAAGCACAATAACGTGCTGGGCTATTATATCGAGGTCTCGCCGCGCCACGCCGACCCGCTCATGACCGGCGTTCATAAGGACGCCTATATTCACCGCCAGACGCTGGCGAATGCCGTGCGCTTTACCACGGTCGAGCTCTCCGACATTGCCTCGCGCATTACCGAGGCGGCGGGCCGCGCCATCGCCCTTGAGATGGAGCTCTTCTCGGAGCTTTCCGAGGCGGTGAAGGAAGAAGCGGCGGCGATTTCGCAGGCCGCCGAAGCGCTGGCCCGGCTCGATGTGGCCGCCGCCCTTGCCGATCTGGCCGAAGAGCGGCGCTACACGCGCCCAAGGATCGATGACAGTCTTGCCTTTGAAGTGACCGGCGGCCGCCACCCTGTCGTGGAAGCAGCGCTGGAAAAGGCAGGTGAGGGGCCTTTTGTGCCGAATGACGCCGATCTTTCCGGCGATAAGGGGGAGGCGCGCCGGCTCTGGCTTCTGACCGGCCCCAACATGGCCGGTAAATCCACCTTCCTGCGCCAGAACGCGCTCATCGCCATTCTGGCCCAAATGGGTTCCTACGTGCCCGCCTCTGCTGCCCATATCGGGGTGGTGGACCGGCTCTTTTCCCGCGTCGGGGCGGCGGACGATCTGGCGCGCGGGCGCTCCACCTTCATGGTGGAAATGGTGGAGACGGCGGCCATTCTCAATCAGGCCGGGCCCCGCTCGCTCGTCATTCTGGATGAGATCGGCCGCGGCACGGCGACTTTTGACGGGCTCTCCATCGCCTGGGCGGCGGTCGAGCATCTGCATGAGGAAAACCGCTGCCGGGCGCTTTTTGCCACCCATTATCACGAGCTCACCGCCCTTGCCGAAAAGCTGCCTTTCCTTGCCAATGCGACGATGAAGGTGAAGGAATGGCAGGGGGATGTGGTCTTCCTGCATGAAGTGGGGCCGGGGGCCGCCGACCGCTCCTACGGCATTCAGGTCGCCAAGCTTGCCGGCCTGCCGCCTGCCGTCATCGCCCGGGCAAATGACGTGCTGCATGTGCTGGAAAGCGGGGCGGAAACACGCGGCGCGGGCCGCATTGTGGATGATTTGCCGCTTTTCTCCGCCGCGCCGCGGCCAGCGGATTCGCGCGGGGCGAAGAAAGGCGCGCTGGAAGAGGCCTTTGAGGCTGTCAATCCGGACGAGCTCAGCCCGAAAGAAGCGCTGGATCTGCTTTATGAGCTAAAAGCGCAAAAACTCGCCGAAAACGGCGAATAAGCCGCTTTTTGGACGCAAAAACGTGTCAAAAGGGGATTTTTGCCGCACTTGTGGATAAGTCCGTGGACGGACTATGCGCGTGCTGTGCCCCGGTGACTCGCTGAAAGCGCAAGCCGGCCCGTGATTGCGATTCACATCTGGCGAAGAAAGGGCATGGGGGAGGCGGAAAACCTCTGCGCCGCGTTAAGCCATTTACTCACACGGCAGGCTGCCCGGATTTTAGGCGGACCGGGCTGGGTGCGCCCAAGTTTTCGCCATTGTTACGATACCGGAACGATAAATCCGGCGAAAAAAGCGCGTATTTCTGCGCCCTTACCGTAAGGCTGCTTTTGGCGCGGGGCTTGCGAAGCGCATAAAGGCTGCTTGCCTCGTAAGGCTGCCTCTCTCTCCTCCCTCGCGCCAGCGGCCTCGCAAAGCCGCTGGCGTGCTATACATAAGAAAGAACCGCCCTTGAAGGCGGTCTGACAAACGGACCATCCGACCACCCGGAGCTTTCATGTCCCCCAAAGCCGCAAAAGCTGCAGCGAAACCTGCCGACAAACCTGCCGCGCCCAGCGCTATCTCGGACCGTGAGGCGCTGACCGCCGAGCTTATCGGCTTTGCCGATCAGGGCGGCGATGAAATGGCGGTGCGCCGGCAGGTGGTGGACCGGCTTCGGGGTGAGCTGAAAGCGGGCAGGGCGCTTTGCCGCGAGCGCCTGGAAGGCGGGACCTATAAGGGCCGGGCCTGCGCGAGCGCGCTGGCCGAGCTCATGGATAGCGTCATTATCTCGCTTTATGACTTTGCTACGGCCCGGGTCTTTCCCGTCGCCAATCCGTCGGAGGCCGAGCGTCTTGCCGTCGTGGCCGTGGGCGGCTATGGCCGGGGCACCATGGCGCCGGGCTCCGACGTCGATCTTCTCTTTTTGCTGCCGTACAAGCAGACCCCCTGGGGCGAGAGCCTTGTCGAATACATGCTCTACATCCTTTGGGACCTCGGGCTCAAAGTCGGCCATGCCACGCGCTCGGTCGATGAAAGCGTGCGCCTTTCCAAGGAAGACATGACGATCCGCACCTCCATTCTCGAGGCGCGTTTTCTGATCGGCGAGCATAAGCTCTTCGAGGAACTGGAAGAGCGCTTCTTTAAAGACGTCGCCAAAGGCACGGCGGTGGAATTCGTCGAGGCGAAATTGGCCGAGCAGGACGAGCGCCATGAACGTTCCGGGCGCTCGCGCTATCTCGTCGAACCCAATGTGAAGGACGGCAAGGGCGGCCAGCGCGACATCCACACCATGTTCTGGATCGCCAAATATATCTATCAGCTCAAAAGCCCGAACGAGCTGGCCAAGGTCGGTATTTTCACGCGCCAGGAATTCAATGCGCTCGTGCGCGCGGATGATTTTCTCTGGGCCGTGCGCTGCATGCTGCATTTCCTCACGGGCCGGGCGGAAGAGCGCATCACGTTCGACATTCAGCCGGAACTTTCCCGCGTCCTCGGCTATCAGGGGCATGGCGGCCTGAAAGGCGTCGAGCGCTTCATGAAGCACTATTTTCTCGTCGCAAAAGATGTGGGCGATCTCACCCGCATTCTCTGCACGGTGCTCGAAGAGCAGGAGCAGAAGAAGAAGCCGGGCATCGGCCGCTTCATGCAGGCGCTGCGCCGCAAGAAGGACATTCAGGGCTTTGCGGTGGATAGGGGCCGGCTCACCGTCACCTCGGAGGATTTCTTCGAAAAAGACCCGGTCAATCTCATCCGGCTTTTTCATGTCGCTCAAGAACATGGGCTGCTCATTCACCCCGACGCGCTCAAACTCGTCACCCGCTCGCTGAAACTCGTGAAGGCCGAACTGCGCGCCGATGAAGAAGCGAACCGGCTCTTCCTTGAAATCCTTTCAAGCCGCAAGGACCCGGAGCGCACCTTGCGCAAGATGAACGAGGTGGGCCTGCTCGGGAAATTCGTCACCGATTTCGGCCGCATCGTCGCGCTGATGCAGTTCAACATGTATCACCATTATACGGCGGACGAGCACTTGCTGCGGGCCATCGGTATTCTCTCCGAGATCGAGCGCGGGGAGCTTGCGGACGAACATCCGCTTGCCGCCGAGCTTTTTCAAAAGATCAATAACCGCAATGTGCTCTATGCGGCGATGTTCCTGCATGACATCGCCAAGGGCCGCCCGGAAGATCATTCGGAAGCCGGCGCGAAGATCGCCAAGAAGCTTTGCCCGCGTCTCGGCATGGGGCCCGGCGAAACGGAAACCGTCGCCTGGCTCGTCGAGAACCATCTCGTCATGTCCGATGTCGCCCAGAAGCGCGATCTTTCCGACCCCAAGACCTTGAAGGATTTCGCCGAGCTGGTGCAAAGCCCGGAGCGCTTGAAGCTTTTGGAAATCCTGACCGAGGCCGACATTCGCGCCGTGGGGCCGGGCACCTGGAACGGCTGGAAGAGCCAGCTTCTGCGCCAGCTTTATTATGAAACCGACGCGGTGATGGGCGGCGAGCAGCAGATCAACCGCAAGCAGCGCATCGACCAATCCAAGGCGGAACTCGAAAAGGCTCTTGGCGACTGGCCGAAAACACGCCGGGAAAAATATTTTCGCCGCCACCCGGATTCTTATTGGCTCTCTTTCGATACCGCCACGCATCTGCGCCATGCGCAAATGATCCATGAGGCCGCCGATAACGGTCTTGCCGTTTTCGCCCGGCCCGATCCGAAAAGCGATGCGACGGAGGTTACGCTTTATGCGCAGGACCATCCGGGTCTCTTCTCCCGCTTTGCCGGGGCGTGCGCTGCGGCGGGAACGGAAATTCTCGAAGCGAAGATTTTCACGACCCGCGACGGCATGGCGCTCGACACGCTTTGGGTGCATGACGCGGAGATGGGTGCGATTTCAGAGCCGCGCCGTCTCAAAAGCCTGGAAGAGACGATCCGCAAGGTGCTCTCCGGCGACATTCTCGCACCCGATGCGATCGAAAGCCGCTACAAGCGCCAAAAGCGGGTGGAAGCCTTCTCCATCAGCCCGCAAGTCTATATCGATAATCAGGGGTCGGACGAGTTTACCCTGATCGAGGTGAACGGTCTCGACAGGCCGGGGCTCCTTCATGCGCTTACCCGCACGATCTTCCATCTCGGCCTCACCATCGGCTCGGCCCAGGTCGCAACTTTCGGTGAGCGCGCGGTCGACGTTTTCTATGTGAAGGATCTCGTCGGCCACAAGGTGACAAATGCCAATAAGCTGAAAGCCGTCGAGCGCCATCTCATCGAAGCTTTGGAAGACCCGATGAAAAAAGCCCGTCCGCAAAAACAGAAAGACAAGCAAAGCGCTGCTTAGGCTTTGCTGTCTTTCGTTTTCCCTTACATAACCGGCCCGTAAAGCGGCGGCAGGCCGAAGGCCACATAGGCCTCGGTGCCCGCGCGCACGAAGGCGCTCACCAGCCAGTTGCAGGCGAAAACGCCGCCCGTCCAGAGCGCGGCGGTGAGAAGGGCAGGGCGCCTTGCGCGCTCTTCGCCCGTGTCGAAGTAAAGCGCGGCGAGCCCGGCAACGAGGCTCACTTCAAAGGCGGTCAAAAGGCACAGCGCGCGGATGAAGAAGGCAAGCTCGGCGGGCGCGGGCGCCTCGAAGCGCCGGGCGGTGTAAAGATAAAGCGCAAGACCCAGCCCCGTGGCGGCGGTCCGGTTATAGGCGGTCGGGTTTTGGGCAGGCGGCGGCGTAATCATCATAACCTCTGTCAGAGCTGCAGCTCCGGCAGAGGCACAAAAAAAGCCCCTACCGGATGGATGGGGCTTGGCGGACGGATTTTCTCAGGCGTTTCAGCACGTCGAAACCTTCCTCCAGCCACATCGCGCGGTACCGCGGGTGATCGAATATGTGGGTTTCTTGTGCATGAGCGTGGGAATAGCCGGACCTGGATAAGAGGTCAATGCGCAGGCCGAGACTTTTCGTTCACGATGGACGCGCGGCGCGTCTTTATGCGCCTGCTGTGCCTGCCCGGTCACAGGACAATCTGTTAGATGGGCTGTTAGGTAAGGCCAAGGATAGTGCCTCCGGGCACGGTCATGTGCCTACCGCAAAACTGTTATCCCAATTCTGGCGCCAAATCCGAATCCGGCTATGCTGCGCGCAAAGCCATCAACGGCCCATCGAAGGGAAGAAGACCTGTCATGAACCTGGCCCGCGCGGCCGCCACAGTTGGCGGCATGACCATGATCTCCCGCGTGTTGGGGTTCGTCCGGGATATCTTGATCGCAGGCTTCCTCGGCACGGGGCCGGTGGCGGATGCGTTTTTCGCCGCCTTCAAGTTTCCCAATCTCTTCCGCCGCCTTTTTGCCGAAGGCGCGTTCAATTCCGCCTTCGTGCCGCTCTTCGCCAAAAGGCTGGAAGGGGAGGGGCCGGACGCTGCCCGCCGTTTCGGGGAAGAGGCGCTGGCGGTGCTCCTGACGGCGCTGGTTCTCTTAACGGCGCTGGCCGAAATCGCCATGCCCTGGCTCATGTATGTGATCGCGCCGGGCTTTGCCGCCGATCCCGACAAGTTCGACATGGCGGTGCTCTTTACCCGCATCGCTTTTCCCTATCTCCTGTTCATGTCGCTCGTGGCGCTTTTCTCGGCGGTCTTGAACTCGCTCGGCCGTTTCATGGCCGCTGCCGCCGCGCCGATCCTCCTTAACATCGTGCTGGTCGGCGCCATTCTCATCGGCGCGCCTTATACGGACAATCCGGGCTATGTGCTCTCCTGGGGCGTGGCCATTGCGGGCATCGCGCAATTTCTCATGCTGCTTTGGGCGGCAAAGCGCGCGGGCATGGCGCTCCATTTGCGCTGGCCCCGGCTGACCCCCGGTGTGCGCCGTCTTGTCCGCCTTGGCGTGCCCGGTGTCGTTTCGGGCGGCATTACCCAATTCAACCTGATGGTCGGCACCATCATCGCTTCGCTGCAGGCGGGCGCCATTTCCTGGCTCTATTACGCCGACCGTATTTATCAGCTCCCCCTCGGCGTGGTGGGCATCGCCATCGGCATCGTGCTTCTGCCCGATCTTTCCCGCCGCCTGCGCGCCGAAGACGGGCCGGGGGCGATGAATGTGCAAAACCGGGCGCTCGAATTCGCCATGCTGCTCACGCTGCCCGCTGCTGCCGCTCTTGCGGTGATCGCCGGGCCCATCATTCAGGTGCTTTTCGAGCGCGGCGCGTTTGACGCCGCCGACACCGAGGCAACGGCGCTGGCGCTCGGGGCTTATGCATTCGGCCTGCCCGCCTTCGTGCTCATCAAAGTGTTCTCCCCCGGCTTTTTCGCCCGCGAGGATACGGTGACGCCCATGCGCTATGCCGCGATCGGCATCGGCGTGAATATCGCAGGCTCGCTCGCGCTCTTTTATCTCATCGGCTTTGTCGGCATTGCGCTCGCCACCACGCTCTCGGCCTGGGTGAATGCAGGGCTTTTGGGGTGGCGCTTGCGCGCGCTCGGTCATTTTAAGGCCGATGCCCGGCTGAAAAAGCGCCTGCCGCTTTTGGCGCTGGCCT
The DNA here is from genome assembly GCF_965222285.1 of Tepidicaulis sp. NCBI lineage: Bacteria > Pseudomonadati > Pseudomonadota > Alphaproteobacteria > Hyphomicrobiales > Parvibaculaceae > Tepidicaulis > Tepidicaulis sp. Next base: position 3,565,165 of record NZ_OZ244942.1, read on the forward strand.
GCGCACTGATGAGCGGCGCGCTTTATTTCGGCGCGGGGCTCGCCGCGCCTTATCTCACGGGGCCCTTGCCGGTGAAGGTGCTGGCACTCGGCGCGCTCGTTGCGGGCGGGGCAGGGCTCTTTGCGGCGTTCTGCCAGCTCACCGGCGCCATGACCTGGGGCGAGTTCCGCCGGGGCTTTCAGCGCCGGGCCGCTTGAGGAAGGCCGCATCTCTTGCCACACCCCTTGCCACTGGCGGGCAAAGAGGCGATAACCCGCCCGGATTTCGATGACTTTCCGCGCGCCCGCGCCTATTGGAGCCAGCTTGATGGAAGCGCCCGCCAACCGTGTCTTTTCCGGCGTTCAGCCGACCGGCAATCTGCATCTGGGGAATTATCTCGGGGCGATCCGCCATTTCGTGAACCTGCAGGACACCCATGAATGCGTTTACTGCGTCGTAGATATGCATGCGATCACGGTCTGGCAGGACCCGGCCGAGCTGGCCGCCAATACGCGCGAAGTGGCCGCTGCCTATATCGCTGCCGGTATCGACGCGGAAAAGCACATCATTTTCAACCAGTCGAAAGTGTCGGCCCATGCCGAGCTGACCTGGATCCTGAACTGTGTGGCGCGGATCGGCTGGCTGAACCGCATGACCCAGTTCAAGGAAAAGGCGGGCAAGCACCGCGAGAACGCGTCCGTCGGCCTTTACACCTATCCCGTGCTCATGGCCGCCGACATTCTGGCTTATAGGGCGACCCATGTGCCGGTGGGCGATGACCAGAAACAGCATCTGGAACTTGCCCGCGACATTGCGCAGAAATTCAACAACGACTTTCTGGGCGAGGGAGAAGTGTTCTTCCCGCAGCCCGAACCTTTGATCATGGGCCCGGCAACACGCGTCATGTCGCTGCGCGACGGTTCTAAGAAAATGTCGAAATCGGACGCCTCCGACATGGCCCGCATCACGCTGACCGACACGGCGGATGACATCGCCAAAAAGATCAAGAAGGCGAAAACCGATCCCGAGCCCCTGCCGGAAAATGTCGAGGGGCTGAAAGAGCGCCCGGAAGCGGACAATCTCGTCGGCATCTATGCCGCGCTTGCCGGCATGGACAAAGCCGCCGTCATCGCCGAATTCGGCGGCAAGGGCTTCGGCACGTTCAAACCGGCGCTTGCCGAACTTGCAGCGGAAAAACTTGCCCCGCTTACCGGCGAAATGGCGCGCCTCAAGGCTGATCCGGCTTATCTCGACAGCGTGCTGGAAAAAGGCGCCGAGCGGGCCCGCGCCATGACCGAGCCGGTGATGGCGCAAGTGCGCCGGATCGTCGGCTTTATCTGATAGGCTGGGTGCTTCCTCAGGCCATACCCGGCCTTGCTTGACCTTCCCGCGGCCAATTCCCATCTTTGAGCATGGGAATGAAAGGATGAGATTCATGGGTTTGCGCGAGCGTTTTTCCGATTTTGGCGACAGAATGCGTCATAAATGGATGTATCGGCGCAGCTCCCTGCCGGGTCTGAAAACCCCGAAGCCCGATTGGCAGAAGATGAAGACAAGCGGCTGGCTGCGCAAAAGCCTCGCCATCTTCGCCGTCCTTCTCGTCCTTTATTATATCGGCGGCGCTTTCCTCATTCACGACATCGAAGACGATGTGGATTTTCGTCCGCCTGCGGAAGATATGACCGATGGCGGCTCCAAGGCCGTCGCCATGATGGCCGCGCTCATTCAGCGCGAGGTGAACGACAAGCGCTGGACGGCGAACGATCCTTTCTTCATTCCAAGCGTGCTGCTCGACAATATGCCCAATTACCAGACGGGCGTGATGTCGGCGCTGGCCCGTTTCTCCTTCGAGCTGACGGACCAGCTCGGGCGCTTGCGTGGCTCGAGCCAGGCCGATGCGGACCTTTCGAAGGTGAGCGGCCTTCTGCAATATCCCGCCGAAACCTGGATCTGGGACCCGGCGGTCTCGCTCTGGCCGCGGGCCAGCGCGGAAAGCCAGTACCGCGACGCGCGCCGCGCGCTTCTCAGCTATAACAGCCGCCTGGCGGCGGGTGAGGCGGTGTTCGACCGCCGCTCCGACAACCTTCTCTCGACGCTGGACCGGATCGCCTCGGATATCGGTTCTTCTTCCTCCGCGCTCGACACGGCGGTGGACGATCCCGCGCTCTTCATCGATTTCGGCGCCGATGACACGTTCTATAATGTGAAGGGCCAGCTTTACGCCTATTACCTGATCCTCTCCGCGCTGCGCGAAGATTTTGCGCCGGTCATCGAAGAGCGCGGCCTCGACCAGCCCTGGGCGGAAATGCTGACCTCTTTCAGGAAAGCCGCCCTTCTGGACCCGCTGGTCGTGACGAACGGCGCGCCTGACGGCGTCATCGTGCCTAACCATCTGGCCGCGCAGGGTTTTTACCTTCTCAGGGCGCGCACGCAGCTGCGCGAAATCACCAACATTCTCTTGAAGTAATCGGCGATCAAAATTCTTGCCGGATCGCGCGGCCCAAGGCAGCATGATTTCATGAATACAAAAGACATGCCCGGCGCCGCTCCGGAAGGAGAGAGCGCGCAAGAAAGCGCCAGCGCCATGCGCAAGTTTCTCGTCGTCGTGGACGGCACGCCTGAAAGCGAGGTCGCGCTGCAATTCGCCGCCCGCCGGGCGCTGCATACGGGCGGGGTGGTGACGCTGCTCGCCATTCTCGAGCCCGGCGATTTTCAGCACTGGCTCGGCGTGGAAAGCATCATGCGCGAGGAAGCGCGCCAGGAGGCCGAGGCCGTGCTGCACCGCCTCGCAGCCCAGGTGAACGAGCAGACCGGCCGTTTTCCCGAGCTTGTCATCCGCGAAGGCAAAAAGGCCGAACAGCTCAAGCAGCTCATCGGCGAGGACCGCTCGATCGCCATTCTCGTGCTCGCCGCGGGCACGGGCAAAGAGGGGCCGGGCCCGCTGGTTTCGCTGGTTGCGGCGGCCTCGGACAACGCTTTTCCGATCCCCGTCACCGTTGTGCCGGGCAATCTGACGCAAGAACAGCTCGAAGCGCTTGCTTGAAACCCGCTCTCTTTTGGGCCATCTAAGGCATGGGCCCCGAGCGGCCTTGGAAACGGACGTAAGTCCTTAACCCCAAAAAGGTTTTTAGCGATGTTTATCCAGACCGAATCGACCCCCAATCCCGCCACGCTGAAGTTTCTGCCGGGCCGGGACGTGCTGGGTGAGGGGCAGGCCGCCGATTTCCCGAATGCAGAAGCAGCGGGGCGCTCGCCGCTCGCCGCCCGTCTCTTCGAAATCGAAGGCGTGACGGGTGTCTTTTACGGCGCCGATTTCATCACCGTCACGAAGCAGGATGCGGAATGGCAGCACATCAAGCCGGCTATTCTCGGCGCCATCATGGAGCATTTCACCTCCGGCGCGCCGCTTCTGGAAAGCGGGGCTGAAGAGCCTGCCGTGCCGCAGGCCAATTACACTGAAGAAGAAGCGGAGATCGTCGATCAGATCATCGAGCTTCTGGAAACGCGGGTGCGCCCGGTCGTCGCTCAAGATGGCGGCGATATCACCTTCCGCGGCTATGACAGCGGCGTCGTGCTTTTGAACATGCAAGGCGCCTGCGCCGGTTGCCCAGCCTCGACCCAGACGCTGAAAAACGGCGTTGAAAACATGCTGCGCCACTATGTGCCGGAAGTAACGGAAGTGCGCGCGGTCTGACCCCGCCCCGCTGCACGGCATGCGCATGAACATTCTCGGCCTCGATACGGCCCAGCCGGCCTGTTCCGCCGCTCTTCTGATGGAGGGCGGCGCTCTTTTCGCGCGCTTTGAAGAAATGACGAAAGGCCATGCCGAAGCCCTTGCCCCGATGGCGGAGGCAGTTCTGGAAGAGGCGGGGATCGTCCCCGCCGATCTCGATCTTATCGCCGTCACCATCGGCCCCGGCACTTTTACCGGCACGCGCGTCGCGCTCTCATTTGCCCGCGGCCTCGGCGCGGCGCTGCGTCTGCCCGTTCTGGGCCTCACCTCGCTCGAGGTGCTGGCGGAACCTGCCCTAGCGCGCGAGGGCGAACTTATCGCCGCCTCTTTCGATGCCAGGCGCGGGGAAATCTATTTGCAGCTTTTCGAAACGGACCTGACCCCCGCCAGCGCCCCGGCGCTGGCAAAGTTGGACGGGCTGACGCTGCCCGGCGACCTGTCGGGCCGCCCGCTTTGCCTTGTCGGCACAGGCTCGGCGTTGCTTGCCGAGGCATTGGAAGATAGCCACGCGCTTCGTGCTTCAGGCGCCCCGGCCTTGCCGCAGGCCGCTGCCGCCGCGCGCCTTGCCAAGGCGCATGTGGCCCGCGCCGGGCTGCCCGCCCTCGGGGCCCCGCCCGAACCGCTTTACCTGCGCGAGGCCGATGCCAAGCTGCCCAAGGCCGGCGGGGCGCTCCGATGAGCCTGCGCGTGGAAGAGGCAGGCCCGGCGCTCATTCCCGTCATGGCGGCGCTGCATAAAATGTCGTTTCCCCGTCCCTGGGGCAGAGAGGAACTGGCCGAGCTTCTGGCGATGCCCGGCGCCTTTGCGCTGATGGGCTTTGAGGGCGAAGCGCCTTGCGGTTTCATTCTGATGCGGGCGGTGGCCGGTGAAGCGGAAATTCTCACCATCGCGGTGCTGCCGGACCGCCGGGGCGCGGGCCTCGGACAGCTTCTGGTCGAAGACGCGCTTCGGCGCGCGCAGGATAAAGGCGCGGAAGTTTGCTTTTTGGAAGTTGCCGAGGAAAACGCGCCTGCCCGCGCCCTATATGTCAAAACGGGCTTTGAGGTGAGCGGCAAGCGGGAAGGTTATTACAGCGCCGAAGAAGGTGCGGGAGCGAACGCGCTGATCATGCGCCGCGCGCTTGCAAAGGATGGCGGCGGCACGGGGGGCGCGCAGAGCTAAAAACCTCTGCTTTTTGAGGGTTTTATCCCAAAACGGATGGACGGCCGGTTTGGGTGACATCCGTCTTTACAGGCGGTAAACTAATGGTCTAATTCCGCCGGGGTTCACCCGCCCGCGGTTTTGACGGCGAGCGCCGCCGGAGCCGGGCTTGGATTAACGATGCAACAGTGAACGGAACCTGCATGACATCGACGGAGCGCATTGAACACACGACCGATGACAGCCACCGGCTGGAAAATCTGTGCATGGAAAAAGGCATGCGCATGACCGACCAGCGCCGGGTGATTGCGCGCGTGCTTTCTGTCGCCGACGACCATCCGGATGTGGAAGAGGTCTACCGGCGCGCCTCCAAGGTGGATGACCGCATTTCCATCGCCACCGTTTACCGCACCGTGCGCCTTTTCGAGGAAGCGGGCATTCTGGAGCGGCACGATTTCCGCGACGGGCGCTCGCGCTACGAACAGGTGACGGAAGACCATCACGACCACCTGATCAATTTGCAGACCGGCGAGGTGATCGAGTTCCACAATGAGGAAATCGAGAAGCTTCAAGAAATTGTCGCACGCGAGCTCGGCTTCAAACTGGTAGATCATAGGCTGGAGCTTTATGGGGTTCCGCTGAAAAAGCCGGAGAACTGAGCCGGCTGAAACGGTGTTTCGCGGCCCGCGGTCAGTAAGGTGACGGGCCGGACGAGAACGGGGCCTGGGGAGGGTCCGCTTCGATGGGCACATTTCGCGCAGCGATCCTGCTGACCGGATTTATCGGCTCTTCGCTTCTGGCCATGCCGTTTCAATGGCTGGCGCTGAAACTCGATCTGCCTGTCGCCAAGAAGATCCCGAATTTCTTTCACCGCTGGCTCTGCCGCCTGATCGGCATCAGGGTGCATGTGGAAGGCGAGCCCTTCCGGGACGGCGCCTGCCTGCTTGCCTCCAACCATGTCTCCTGGCTCGATATTCCGGTGCTGGGGTCCGTCCTGCCGCTTTCCTTTGTGGCCAAAAAAGAAGTCGGCGCCTGGCCGTTCTTCGGCACGCTCGCCCGGCTGCAGCGCACCGTCTTTGTCGACCGCGATGCGCGCGCCAAGGTGGGCGAGCAGCGCAACGAGATTTTCCAGCGCATTGCCGATGGCGACACGCTGGTGCTTTTCCCGGAAGGCACCTCCGGGGACGGCAATCAGGTTCTCCCCTTCAAAAGCGCGCTGATGAGCGTGGCTCAGCTTGCCGTCGGGCAGGGCGAGGAGGCGGAACCGGTCCTCGTGCAGCCGCTTTCGGTGGCCTATACGAGGCTCGCCGGCCTGCCTATGACCCGCAAGTTCCGCCCCTTCTTTGCGTGGTACGGCGATATGGATCTTTTCCCTCATCTTTGGGAGGCGTTCAGCCTCGGGCCCATCGATGTGGTGGTGGCGTTTCATGAGCCGGTGCATCTGGGCCAGGGGGGCAACCGCAAGCAATTGGCGGCCTATTGCCAGGCCTGCTCGGCGGCAGGGGTAGTGAATGCCATTATGGGCCGCGAGGAAATTGCGGTGAGCGGTCAAAAAGAGGCGTTTTTCGGCGATTCCGAGCCGGGCCGCCTTGCGGCGGAGTAAAGCCGGTACGGTCCGCCCTTAACCTTTCCCCTATCGTTTCTCACCCGGCGCCATGGTAATGTGGGCGCAAGGCGGTTATATGTGCCCGAAATGGCATTTCAGCGCCACCGGCCCTGCCCGCGGCGCTTCATGGCAACAGGAGTAACAGCCAACAGTGGCGGATCGTTCTGACGCGGCGCACCAGGCAAATCATTTGCCGCAAGACCCGGCCCCTTCGGGGCGCAAAGTGTTCATCAAGACCTATGGCTGCCAGATGAACGTCTATGACAGCGAACGCATGTCGGACGTTCTCACCCCTATGGGATTCAGCGAAACGGAAACGGCCGAAGACGCCGATCTCGTGATCCTGAATACCTGCCATATCCGCGAAAAGGCCGCCGAAAAAGTTTATTCGGAGCTCGGCCGGTTGCGCGTTCTGAAAGAAGAGCGCGCCGCCAAGGGTCTGAAAACCATGATCGGGGTGGCCGGCTGCGTGGCGCAGGCCGAAGGCGAAGAGATCATCCGCCGCGCCCCCGTCGTCGATATGGTGTTCGGCCCCCAGGCCTATCACCGCCTGCCCGAATTCATGGCCGAGGCCCAGCGCGGCACGCGCGGCCAGGTGGAAACGGATTTTCCGGTCGAAGATAAATTCGACGCGCTGCCCGCCGCCGAACAGAAAAAGACGCTGGCGCGCGGCCGCGCCGCGTTCCTGACCGTGCAGGAAGGCTGTGATAAGTTCTGCACTTTCTGCGTGGTGCCTTATACGCGCGGCGCCGAGTTTTCCCGTCCCGTTCAGCGCATCGAAGCGGAAGCGCGCCGCCTTGCAGAGGCGGGCGTGCGCGAGATCACGCTTCTCGGGCAAAACGTCAATGCGTTTCACGGGCAAGGGCCGGACGGCGCCGACTGGCCGCTCGGCAAACTGATCCGGCATCTGGCCAAGGTCGATGGGATCGAGCGCATCCGTTACACGACGAGCCATCCGCGCGATATGGACGGCGCGCTGATCGAGGCGCATGGCGATGTGCCCGAGCTCATGCCTTATCTGCATTTGCCGGTGCAATCGGGCTCGGACCGGATTCTGGAAGCGATGAACCGTCAGCATACGGCGGAAAGCTATGTGCGCCTTGTCGAGCGCATTCGCGCGGCGCGGCCCGACATCGCGCTTTCTTCCGATTTCATTGTCGGGTTTCCAGGCGAGACGGAAGCCGATTTCGAGGCAACGCTCGATCTCGTGCGCGAAGTGAAATATGCCCAGGCCTATTCCTTCAAATATTCGCCCCGCCCCGGCACGCCCGCGGCAGGCGAAGAAGAGCAATTGCCCGAGGGCGTCAAATCCGAGCGCCTGCAGCGCTTGCAGGCCCTGCTCAACGAGCAGCAGCTTGTCTTCAACGCGTCATGCGAGGGCCGCATCATGCCGGTTCTGCTCGACCGGCGCGGGCGCAAGCAGGGCCAGCTTGTGGGCCGCAGCCCCTATCTGCAATCGGTGGTGGTGAGCGCGCCGGAAAGCGTTTTCGGCGCCATCGTGCCGGTCAAGGTACTGCGCGGCGGGGCGAACAGTTTGGACGGTGAACTTGTTGAAACGGCAGCGGCAGCGGAATGATCGCGGGGCTCCCGCCTCGTTCCGGGCCTAATATCGTGAGGGTCTATTGACGGCATCTCAGGCGACGACACAAAGCAGCTCCGGCAGCCTCATTCTCGATTTCGACGACAACCGCTATTTGACCGAATTGTTCGGCGAGCATGATGCGAACCTGGCGCGAATCGAAAGCGCCCTTGGCGTGGAAGCCACGGCGCGCGGCAATCAGCTCGTTATTTCCGGCAGTCCGGATGCCCGCGATCAGGCGGAGATGATCGTGCGCGATCTTTATGCCCGCCTGAAAGAAGGGCTGGAAGTGACGGCGGGCGAGGTCGACGGCGCCATCCGCATGGCCAAGGCGCCGAAGGAAGATCAGGCGCGCGGCTCGGGCTCCGATAAAGCGCTGCAGATCGTCACGCGCCGCCGGCTCATTGCCCCGCGCTCACCCACGCAAGGGACCTATATCGACGCGCTCAAACGCCATGAGCTTGTCTTCGGCGTGGGGCCTGCCGGTACGGGGAAAACCTATCTCGCTGTCGCCATGGCCGTATCCATGCTGATGCAGAAGAAAGTGGACCGGATCATTCTCTCGCGCCCGGCGGTGGAAGCGGGTGAGCGGCTTGGCTTCCTGCCCGGCGACTTGCGCGAGAAGATCGATCCTTATCTGCGCCCGCTTTACGATGCGCTTTACGACACGCTGCCCGGCGAGCAGGTGATGAAGGGGATTGAATCCGGTGAGATCGAAGTTGCCCCGCTCGCCTTCATGCGCGGGCGCACGCTGGCCAATTCCTTCGTCATTCTCGATGAAGCGCAAAACTGCACGCCCGTGCAGATGAAAATGTTTCTGACCCGGCTCGGCGAAAACGGGCGCATGGCGATCACCGGCGATCCGAGCCAGGTGGATTTGCCGCTCGGCGCCAAATCGGGGTTGAATGAGGCGCTGCATATTCTCAAAGGGGTGGAAGGCGTTGCGACCGTCCAGTTCACCAATGAGGATGTGGTGCGCCATCCGCTGGTCACGCGCATCGTTCAGGCATACGGTGCCCAGGAGCAAACGCTGCTCACGCGGACCGGCGGCAAAGTGAAGGCGGGAGAGTGATGGAAGACGGGTCTGGAAGCAGTCGCCCGCCCGGCACGCAAAGCCGGGCGCCCCTGCTTGAAACGGAAATCGGCCACCAAAGCGGCGGCTGGCAGATCGAAACGGAAGAACTTCTCCTGCGCGCCTTTCAAACGGCTTTCGCCGAGGCGCTGGCCTTCCCCGAAACCCATTGGCCGCCAGAGGCGGGCCGCGCCGAGCTTTCGGTGCTGCTGGCCGACGATGCTTTCGTGCAAAGTCTCAACCGCAAATTCCGCGGCAAGGACAAGCCGACCAACGTGCTCTCCTTTCCCGCGCCGCCTGTGCTCTCGCCCGCGTTTCCGGGCGGGGAAGCGGGCCTTGCGCTCGGCGATATCGTCTTCGGTTTTGAGACGGTGGCGCGCGAGGCAGGCGAGCAGGGCAAGACATTCGATGCCCATTTGCAGCATTTGGCCGTTCACGGGCTGCTTCATTTGCTAGACTATGACCATCAGTCGGATGATGAAGCCGAGACGATGGAAGCGTATGAAAGACAGATTCTGGCAAAGCTGGGTGTCGGCGACCCTTATGCCGATGATGCGCCTGGTCCAGTACGCGCAGGAGAGCGGGCATGAGCGATCTGACCCGTGAGCATCTGGCCGGTGTGAAACTCACCGCGCAAACCCCGCCTGCCCCGCGCCCGCGCGGGCCATTCTCAAAACTGCTCACCCTTCTGCGCGGCGGCGAGGAAAAAAGCCTGCGCGAGCGGCTGCGCTATCTCGTGCGCATGCGCGATGATAAAGGCGAGCGGCTGACGCCCATCGAGCGGCACATGCTCATGAACACGCTCTCCTTCGGGGAGAAGCGGGTGCTCGATGTCATGGTGCCGCGCGCCGATATCGTGGCCATCGAGGAAAATGCCAGCCTGGAAGAAATCCTGCGCATCTGCGGGGACAGCGCCCATTCGCGCATGCCCGTCTTCCGCGAGACGCTGGATGATCCCATCGGCATGCTGCATATCAAGGACGTGCTTGCCTGGATGGCGAAGGATGAAAGTGAGCGCGGCGCCTTTTCGCTTCTTTCTCTGCGCCGCGATGCGCTTTTCGTGCCCCCCTCCATGCGCGCGCTCGACCTCTTGTTGAAGATGCAATCGACCCGCGTGCATCTTGCCCTCGTGATCGATGAATATGGCGGCACGGACGGGCTCGTTACCATCGAAGACTTGGTTGAGGAAATCGTCGGCGACATCGAAGACGAACATGACGAGCCCGAAGCGCCCGATTTCGTCTGGCGCGACGATGGCACGCTGATGGCCGATGCCCGCGCCTCGATCGAGGATCTGGAAGACATGATCGGCATGAAGCTCGTCGATGAGGAATTCGAGGACGATGCCGATACGCTGGCGGGCCTGCTTTTTACGCTGGTGGGCCGTGTGCCCCAGCGCGGCGAACTGATCTCCCATCCGCTCGGCCTCGAGTTCGAAGTGCGCGATGCCGACCCGCGCCGCATCAAGCGGCTGCGCATTCATTTGCCCGCCCGCGGCAAGGAAGAAGAGGAAGCGGCCTCTGCCGATGGCACAGGAGAGGACGCACCCGGCGGAACGGATGCCGAGGCCGGTAAGCCCGCCTCCCCGGAAAACGGGCAGACATAAATGCAGCGCGATGAGGGGGCGGAAAGGTGGGCTCGCGGGCTCGAGACCTATGCGGCTTGGTTGTCGGGCCGCTCGCTTCTCGTGCGCATGGGGCTGGCATTGCTGGCCGGGGCGCTCAGCGCGCTGGCCTTCGAGCCTTTTTCTTTTCCGCCGGTTTTCTTTCTCACACTGCCAAGCCTTGTTTGGATGCTGGACGGGGTCGCACCCTTCGGCCGCTGGGCCCCCGAAAGCAAAGGGGCGGAGGAAGGCAGTGAGAAGGCGCGCTTCTGGCGGTCCTTCTTCAGCGCCTTTGGCATTGGCTGGGCCTTCGGCACCGGCACTTTTCTCCTCGGTCTTTATTGGGTGGCCGAGGCTTTTTATGTCGAGGCGGATGTCTTCGGCTGGATGGCGCCTTTCGCGGTTCTCTTTTTAAGTATCGGCCTTGGGCTCTTCACCGGGCTTTCCTGTTCCCTCGCCCGCCTCTTCTGGGTGGCGGGCTATGGCCGCCTTGCGGTCCTTGCCGTCTGCTGGACGGCGGGAGAATGGCTGCGCGGCCATGTGCTGACCGGTTTTCCCTGGAACACCATGGCGCAGGGCACGGTGGTGAGCGAGGCGATGATGCAGTCCGTGGCGCTTCTCGGGCCCTACGGTCTCGGCTTCGTGGTGTTTCTGGCCGCCTGCGGGCTTGCCGCTTACGACCCGCGCTTTGCATATGAGCGCAGCGCTCTTTCGCGGTCGATCTGGCAAGCGCCTATGGCAGCGCTTCTGGTGCTGGCGCTGTTGTGGATCGGCGGAGCCCTGCGTCTTGCAACGGCGGGGGAGGAGACGGTGGCGGGGGTGCGTTTGCGCGTCGTTCAGCCCAACATTCCCCAGGACCAGAAATGGCTGAAGGAAAACCGCACCTCTATTGTCGGCCAATATATGCGCCTCAGCGCGGCGGCGCCCTCCGACTTTACCCATCTCATCTGGCCGGAATCGGCACTGCCTTTTTTGCTGGAGCGCGAGCCGATCCTGCGCCGTGCTTTCGGGCGGCTTCTGGAGCCCGGCCAAAGTCTTATACTGGGTGCGGTACGCTCGGAACCTGCCGAAGAGCCCGGCCAGCGCGATGATTATTTCAACGCCGTGCATGTCATCGGCGATGAAGGGGACATTCTGGCGACCTACGATAAGGCGCATCTCGTGCCCTTCGGCGAATATCTGCCGATGCAGGGGCTGTTGGAGGCGATCGGTCTTGAGCAATTGACGCGCCTTCGCGGCGGCTATGAAAGCGGGCCAGGCCCCATGACGCTTGCCGTGCCGGATGCGCCCGCCGTCAGCCCGCTTGTCTGTTATGAGATCATCTTTCCCGGCAAGGTGACGGCGCGAGGTGTCCGCCCCGGCTGGATCGTCAATGTGACGAACGATGCCTGGTTCGGCACATCCGGCGGGCCTTACCAGCATCTTGCCCAGGCGCGCCTGAGAGCCGTGGAAGAGGGGCTTGCCGTGGTGCGCGCCGCCAATACCGGCATCTCGGCCGTGATCGATCCTTATGGCCGGCTCCTCGGCACCATCGCCATCGAAACCGAAGGGGTGCTTGACCGGCCGCTGCCCAAGGCCCTGGCCCCGACACCTTATGCAAGGTTCGGCGACTGGCTCTTGGTGCTCATGCTTTTTGCCGCGCTCAGCCTGGTGCTCGGCCGGGAAGCCCGGCTCCGGCGGGCCTGAGGAGATAAGGCTGGCGTAACGGGAAGTTGACTGCCGTCCGGCCGATTGCACCCGGTCCTGTCTCGGTGGTTGTGTTTTACTGACAACGACATAAACTCGTGATTCTTCCATGCTGTGCCGGGGTGGAGGTGGAAGAAAACGCGCGGCAGCTAAACCTTAGGTTGTGTTGAGCGGGAGGCATGGATAATTTGGCGGTAGATGCGGGAATGCCCGGAGCGGACAAGGAACCGGCGGCCGGGGCAGTAGTAAAGGGGTCAGCGGTGGTACGAAAATCTCCCAATCCGATCGACATTCATGTGGGCGGCCGGGTGCGGATGCGCCGCATGCTGATCGGCATGAGCCAGGAAAAGCTGGGCGAGCAGCTGGGGCTGACCTTCCAGCAGGTTCAGAAATACGAAAAGGGTGCGAACCGGATCGGCGCGAGCCGCCTATTCGAAATCTCGCGCATTCTGGGCGTGCCGGTGGATTTCTTCTTCGAAGGATTGGAGGCGGCGGCGCAGAACGGTGCCTCGAACGGTTTTTCCGACACGAAGGAAGCCGGTTTCGATCTCGATGTGCTGGCGACGTCCGAAGGCATTCAGCTCAATTCGGCTTTCTTTTCCATCCGTGAGCCCGCCGTGCGCAAACGGGTGCTCGATCTCGTCAAAACCCTCGGCAAGAGCGAAGAGCTGGGCGAAAGCCTCTAGGTAAGTTGGTTGCCATTGGCGCGGGCCCCGGCGCGATTGGTGGTCTTTCGGTCTTGACCGCTTCCCCATTGCTTGCCACAACACGCAGGCGCCGGCGCAGGTTGCGCCGGTTTTCTGTTGAGCCCGCCTTTGGGCCCGGCAGCCAATGAGGGAGAGGCACTTGGCGCGCGCGAGTTATCTTTTTACCAGTGAATCCGTTTCCGAAGGGCATCCCGATAAGGTATGCGACCGGATTTCCGATGCCGTAGTCGATCTCTATCTGAAAGCCGATCCTTATTCGCGCGTGGCCTGCGAAACGCTGACGACGACGAACCGTATCGTGCTCGCCGGTGAGGTGCGCGGCCCGGATAGTGTAACGGATGCGCAGATCGAGGAAGTGGCGCGCCGCGCCGTCAAGGAAATCGGCTATGAGCAGGACGGTTTCCATTGGAAGACCGCCGATGTCTCGATCTATCTCCACGCTCAGTCCGCGCACATTGCGATGGGTGTTGATGCGGATGGTAACAAGGACGAAGGCGCGGGCGACCAGGGCATCATGTTCGGCTATGCCTGCACCGAAACGCCGACGCTGATGCCGGCCCCCATCTATTATTCCCACCGCATTCTGAAGCGCATGGCCGAGGACCGCCATTCGGGCAAGCGCCCTGAATTCGGTCCCGATGCGAAAAGCCAGGTGACACTGCGCTATGAAAACGGCAAGCCGGTGGGCGTGACCTCCGCCGTTGTCTCCACGCAGCATGCCGAAGGGCTGACGCAGGAAGAAGTGCGCGAGCTCGTGCGTCCTTACATCACCGAAGTGCTGCCCGATGGCTGGGCCTGCCCGGAAGAAGAGCTTTACGTGAACCCGACGGGCCTCTTCGTCATCGGCGGGCCGGACGGCGATGCGGGTCTGACGGGCCGGAAGATCATCGTCGATACTTATGGCGGCGCAGCGCCCCATGGCGGCGGTGCATTCTCGGGCAAAGATCCGACGAAGGTCGACCGCTCGGCAGCTTATGCGGCGCGCTATCTTGCCAAGAACGTCGTGGCCGCAGGTCTTGCCGAAAAATGCACGATCCAGCTTTCATATGCGATCGGCGTATCGAAGCCGCTCTCGCTTTATGTGGACACGCATGGCACGGGCAAGGTGGAAGAAAGCGCGCTTGAAACCGCGCTCGGCAAATCCATGGATCTGTCGCCGCGCGGCATCCGCGAGCATCTGCAGCTCTCGCGCCCGATCTATGAGCGCACCGCAGCTTATGGCCATTTCGGCCGCGAGCCCGATGCCGATGGCGGCTTCTCCTGGGAGAAGACGGATCTCGCCGAGACGATCAAGAAGGAACTGCCGTAAGCGCGGCGTTTCTTTCGGAAGGAAGCGGCAGGCGCACTGGTCTGCCGGTTTTCCGCAGCTGTCATCCCGGCCCCCGTGCCGGGATCCATCGCGCTTGACGCATGCCGGGCAGCTGCATGGACCCCGGGACAAGCCCGGGGTGACAACATGAGTTTGACGAGAAGGCACGCTCTTCTTTGCAAGGAGAGCCATAAGCTGAACAGAGCAATGACCGCTCAATCCCAGAAACCGCCGCCTGAAAAAACGCTGCCCCAAAAGACGCTACATGGCCGGCGCCGCGGCAAGACATTGCGCGCGCACCATCAGCGTCTTGTCGATGAGCTTTTGCCGCGCCTCAAAGTGGATGTCTCAAAGCCCATCGAGCCTGCCACGCTTTTCCCGTTCACGCCGGAGGCGCTCTGGCTGGAAATCGGTTTCGGCGGCGGTGAGCATCTGGCGTTCCGTGCCGAAGAAAATCCGAAGACCGGCTTTGTCGGCTGCGAGCCCTTCGTCAATGGCGTGGCGAAACTTCTGGCAGAAGTGGACGCGCGCGGTCTTGAGAATGTGCGCCTTCATGACGACGATGCGCGCGATGTGCTGGACGCGCTGCCCGAGGCGAGTGTCGAGCGGATCTATCTTCTCTATCCCGACCCCTGGCCGAAGAAGAAGCACAAGAAACGCCGTTTCGTCAGTGACGATAATCTCGCGCGCTTCGCCCGCGTGCTGAAAGACGGCGGGCTCTTTCATTTCGCCAGCGACATTCCCGATTATGTGCGCTGGACGCTTGCCCACACGGTGCGCCATGCGGAATTCGACTGGCTGGCGGAACGCCCGGCCGACTGGCGCCAGCCCTTCGAAGGCTGGCCCGGCACGCGCTATGAGGAAAAGGCGCTGAAAGCAGGCCGCGTGCCTTCCTATCTCACCTACCGCCGGCGCCCGCGCTAGGATTTCTCTTTCAAGCGGATTTCAAGATCGCCAAGCGCGACGGGCTCGCCGTCCGCGCCGAGGGGCAACATGCGCGCCAGCGGACGGCCCGATTTGCGCTCGATGACGTCCATCGGCGCGCAGCCTTCCCCGTATACCCATTTATCGCCCCATTGGCGCAAGGCCGTGAGCACGGGAAAAAGGTCGCGGCCCTTTTCCGTCAGCTCATAGGCGTAATGGGTGCCGGTCTGGCCGATATCCACTTTCCGCATGATGCCGTTGTCGACGAGCTGAGAGAGGCGGTTTGCCAGAATGTTCTTGGCGATGCCGAGCCTGGTTTCAAACTCGGCAAAGCGCCGCGCCCCGAAAAACGCGTCCCGGATGATGAGCAGCGTCCACCAGTCGCCGACCAGATTGAGGGTCTGGGCGATGGAGCAGGGCATTTCATCGAAGCGTTTGCGGGCCATGGGGCGAGTATAGGCGGATTTTGGTTGCAAAACAAAACTCAAATCTTTAATGGTTTCATTACGCAACCAAAGGAGGACGAGTCATGGCTGCAGACCTGGCATTTTATTTCGATTTCATGAGCCCTTATTCCTATCTCGCCCAGTCGCAAATCCGCCCGCTGGCCGAGCGCACGGGCGCGGTGCTGCGCTATGAACCGGTCCCGGTGCGCGGCCTGATGGAGCGGGTGGGCAACAGGCCGACCACGATGGAGTGTCAGAACAAGCTCGCTTACGCGATGCAGGATATGGGGCGCTGGGCGGCCCAATACGGTATTCCGTTCGCCCCTGCTGCAAAGCTGCGTCAGACCGATGCCGGGCTCCTTTTGCGCGGGGCGCTGGCCGCGCGCGATAAAGACCTCATCGCGCCTTATACCCATCTCATTTTCGAAGCGCTTTGGGGCGAGGGCAAAGACCTCTCGGAGCCCGGCCTGATCGCTGCCGTGCTCGATGAAGCAGGCCTGCCGGGCACCCGGCTCATGGAAGAGGCCCGCGATGCCGCCCGGGCGGATGAGCTGGAAAAAGCCGCCGATCATGCCGCCGAGAAAGGCCTTTTCGGCACGCCGAGCTGTCTGCTGGGCGAGGCGCTTTATTTCGGCAATGACCGGCTCGGGTTTCTGGAAGACGCGTTGAAGCGCCAGACAGCTTGAGGAGCAAAAGCGATGAGCGACAAGAAAACCTGTCTCATTGCAGGGGTCGGGCCGGGCACCGGCCTTGCCCTTGCCCGCCGCTTTGCAGAGGGCGGCTATGAGGTGGCGATGCTCGCCCGCAGCGCGGAGCGGCTGGCGGCCTATGAAAAAACCGTTCCCGGCACCAGGGCCTATGTTTGCGATGTCGGCAACCCGGAGGACCTCGCCGTTTCCTATGGCCGGGTCTGCGAGGAAATGGGCACGCCCGAGATCGTCATTCACAATGCGCCGGGCGGTGCCTTCGGCTCCTTTCTCGACATCGAGCCGGAAATATTGGAGCGTAATTTCCGCACCAATACGATGGGGCTCTACCATCTTGCCCGGCTTGCCGCCCCTTCCATGATGGAGCGGGGGAGCGGCGTCATTCTGTGTACCGGCAATACCTCGGCCCATCGCGGCGTGCCGAATTTCGCAGGCTTCGCCCCCACCAAGGCGGCGCAGCGCATTCTGACGGAATCCATTGCCCGGACTGTTGCCCCGAAAGGCGTCCATGTCGCCTATATCACCATCGATGCGGTGATCGCGGTGCCCTGGGCGCTCGAAATGTTCAAGGACAAGCCCCGGGAGTTCTTTATCGAGCCTGAGGATATTGCCGCGGAATGTTTTCACACCGCCCACCAGCCCCGCTCGGCCTGGTCTTTCAATGTGGAAATCCGGCCTTTCGGCGAAAGCTGGTAGGGAGCGGAAAAGGCTCCGGCCCCTGCCTCATTCAGGCGAAACGGCCAGAAAGCACTTGCCGATCAGCCGTTTATGGCTATATTGGAGGGAGCGCTTGCTTCTCATATAGCTGGTCTGGCGCTGGTTAGACCGGATGAAAGAGAGTGGGATGCCCTGACGGTTCCGTTTCGGAAAAGTTGGGCCCCGCTTTTTTTGTTATCTGGAGCCCTGTTTGGCGCATGACGCTGCCGAAGAGCCGGCAGACAAGCGAAAGAGAAGCGGATCGGAATTGTCGGGACGAATGGTTTGAGTGAGATGAACGGGGCCGAAACGCCGGTTCAATCGCATATGATCGCTACGGGCGCGTTGGAGCGCCGCATTGCCGGTCTCATCGCCCCGCTGGCGGCCGATATGGGCTATGAGCTCGTGCGTGTGCATCTGTCGGGCGCCAATGGGCGCACGCTGCAGATCATGGCCGAGCGCCCCGACGGGACGATGAAAGTGGAAGATTGCGAAGAGCTGTCCCATGCCGTCTCGGCGCTGATCGATGTGGAGGACCCTGTTGACGGGACCTTCCATCTGGAAGTTTCCTCGCCCGGTATCGGGCGGCCTTTGACCCGGCCCAAGGATTTCGAAACCTGGGCGGGCTTTGAGGCGAAAATCGAATTGTCCGAACCGCTCGCCGAGCGCAAGCGGTTCCGGGGCATTCTGCAGGGCTTTGAAGAAAACGAAGTGCTGCTTGAAATGGATGTGGAAGGCTATGACGAGCCGCAGGTGATCGGCCTGCCGTTTGCGCAGTTGCGTGAAGCCAAACTCGTCATGACCGATGCATTGATCGAAGAGAGTCTGAAACGACGGCCGCACGGATGAGCGGCGAAGGCGGAGAGAGCAGATGGCACAAGCGGTAAGCGCAAACAGGCTGGAGCTTTTGCAGATTGCCGATGCAGTGGCGCGCGAAAAGTCTATCGAGCGGGAAATCGTGCTCGAGGCAATGGCCGAGGCCATTCAGAAGGCGGCCCGCTCGCGCTACGGTTCGGAAAACGAAATCCGCGCGCGTATCGACCCGAAGACCGGCGAGATCAAACTCGTG